>NZ_PGVH01000042.1 GCF_004168585.1 Shewanella sp. OPT22
GCAATAGCCATGCTCATTACAAGCATCAATTGCTAAAGCTTGTGAACTTCCGAAAAGTAACAGTAATATAAAAATCTTATTCATAACCACATAACGCCTCATTCAGCTGCGCCGTAGGCGTCAGCTGGAATGACTTGTTAAGTGCCTGACTTTTTACCATGATTTAGGTTTGTATTCCTTTGGTTCTGGTAAAATTGGTTTGGTCGAATCCATATATGTTAAATACGCTGCCCAAATAACCTTTGTTCTTTGATGAGTAAGCTCTAATTTGCACCCAAGAGACATAGCACCTCTAATTGTTCCATCTCTCCAAACATCATAGACAGAGCCGCAATGAGAATTGCGATATTCAAGCCATTTATTCTGTGCTTCATCGATTGACTTTAAAATTACAGAATCCTCAGAATATCTTTCCTTGCTCTTCGATAGGTACTTATCCATCTTTTGTTCTGCAACATTTAGATCTTTAGACATGCAGCGATTTATATCAATTGTCGTCCATGCTTTGTCACAATCAAGAGTGTTTTCGGCAAAAACAGGATATGCAAACATGAATAACACTAAAAATTTTAAATACTTCACTTGTACTCCAATATTCGATTGGCACTTAACGCCCCCATCAAGCGCCGCCGAAGGCGGTCGCTTGGATGGGCTTGTTAGCTGCTGGCTGGTTGATGGAACTCGATAACATTGCCATCAGGATCTCTGATAAAGAAAAACTGAGCACCATTATATTCAACCTCACCAGTGATCGGAAAACTCAGTTTCTGAATACTACTTTTGGCTGAGCTGTAGTCTGTAATTTCAAGAGCGATGTGCGTATAGCCAGGATATTTCATATTTCCTTCCATCAGCACATTCTTCCTTGGAGCATCTTTTGATACATTCAAAATTAGATTGATATTTATTCCAGATGGATGCTCAACGATAGCAACAGGCTCTGGGCCAACTGGACCAGCAAGGAAAACAAAACCCAGTTTTCCATAGAATTCACGAGAGACTTCCAAGTCTCTAACTCTCAATCCTACATGATTAATTCTGGTAATTTCTTTCATCATATTCCTTTGATGTTAAATGTTGGGAAGCAGCTAACGCCTACAATAACAGGCTAAAAGTGGTTGGCTAAAATTTAGGAACGTAGTGACTAAAGCCAACCAGTTTTAGTCCTTGTTGATTGGCTTGTTAGCATTGCTTACTAGCCAGTTTAAGTTTTCAACTGTTGAATACTCAGTATTTTTAAGTGGGTATATTGATCGATACTCAAGAATTTTCTCATAATACCCATAATCCATTGGTAATTGGAAGTTGAGGTATTCAAAATATATTGAGCGTTCTCCAGCTAAAGTACGATTTATTTCTATAAGTGAATCTAATTCGCTCTCCAAGAAACTGATGGTTTTTTCATTACCTTTTTCTCGAAACAGTTTTAATGTAATGAAGGTTTTTGATGCATCAATGAAATAAAAGTCTGAAGCTGAATCTTTCAGCGCTTGGTTATAGGCAAAAACAAAAGTTACAATAATTGAGGTAATGAAGACGATTGTTTGTATAAAAAGTTTCATGTTGAATTTAAACCTCCTTGTAATGCTAACGCCCAATTCAGCTGCGCCGTAGGCGTCAGCTGGAATTTCTTGTTAGGCGACCGTCTACTACAGCGAAATACACTTGAAGCAACAACCGCCTTTTAAAAAAATTATAACGACCTACAACTTTAAGCCGCCACGACACAAATACTGCTTAATTTTGTTTTACGATAACCTGATAAACACGCTACCGCCAATAACCACAAACAAACTTTCAGGTTACAACTTTGAACAGCAAATTACAGCTCGAAAAAACAATTGAATTTGCAGTTACAAAACAACTTTATATTTACCCGCCGAGTGGCGGCGCATAACGCCAAAATAACAGGCGTAAAATGTTTGGCTAAAATTTGCGACGAAGGAGCAAAGCCAAACAGTTTTACGTCCTTGTTGATTTTTCTTGTTAGGTGGTTTATTGACGACTTCTGTTTTTCTGGCTTTTTAAAACTTGGATTAAGCCTCTATGTTCTTTCAACTTACAAACAGAGTCTAATTCTATAAACTCAAAAACACCTTCAAAATTTTGAACACCACTAAATTGCCACTGTTTGAAGGCTTTTACAACTGAAGTGTTGAGAGTTTTAATACCTTTTATTATTTTTACGTTTTCAGGCTTTCCCATCAATAAATCAAACTTCAACTTGAATGATTTATTTGAGCATATCTCCAACTGGCTTTCCGTAAATTTAGGAGTGACTATTACAAAAGGTAACCCTTGTTTTTCGCAATAGCCATGCTCATTACAAGCATCAATTGCTAAAGCTTGTGAACTTCCGAAAAGTAACAGTAATATAAAAATCTTATTCATAACCACATAACATTTTAATACTGCGCATTCTCATTTAACCAGAAACCACCAAGACTAAATAAATGCACAACACTATGTTTTATAAAATAAAAAACATGTTAACCGAATTTAGTTTAACTGGCAAAGTGAGAATTCGCATTTATCTTGTTCAGCATTCTCGTTATCCCAGCCTTGATCAATTTAATCTATTTATTTTCAATACCTTAAGCTAGTCATTACCGATAAAGTGTGAATCAATGATTGGCTAAATACGCTTGATTTTTAAATTTACTCAATCATACTGTATAAAAATACAGTTAAGAAAATGGAATTGCGCTATGGTAAATAAAAGCCCTTTTCTGGAGTCGATAAGAGAAGATATTCGGTTGCGTGGATACAGTATAAGAACTGAAAAGTCGTATTTATATTGGATAAAGCGGTACATTTTATTTAATCAGAAAAAGCATCCCGCAGAGCTAACTTCAGAGCATATTAAAGTATTCTTAAGTTGGTTAGCTACTGATAGGAATATGGCTGTTAATACTCAAAAAGTGGCTTTAAACGCTTTGGTATTTTTATATCAAAATGTATTGAAACAAGAGGTGGGTGACTTAGGCTTCACACTAGCCACAAAGCAGCGACAATTGCCTACAGTATTGAGTACATCTGAGGTCAATTCACTTTTGGTCTTATTATCAGGTAGAAACGCTTTAATTATTCAGCTTCTTTATGGTAGTGGTCTTAGGATCACCGAGTGTTTGCGCTTAAGAGTTCAGGATATTGACCTAAACAACCTTTCAATTACTGTACGAGATGGCAAAGGTAAGAAAGATAGACAAACAATTTTAAGTCATTACTGTGCCAAGCAGTTAGAGCCAATCATTGAAGAGGCTGTACAATTACAGCAAACAGATAATAAGCAGGGAATTGGCCCTTCATTACCGTTTGCTTTGTCCAGAAAGTATCCGAATGCTTTTCGACAAGCTGCTTGAATGTATGTGTTTCCTTCATCTGCTCTTTGTCCTCATCCAGAGACAGGTGAAATCGTTCGCCATCATCTTCATGCCAGCTCTATAAGAAAAGCATTACAACTGGCGGTAAAACAGTCTGAAATCAGAAAGAAAGTGAATTGCCATACCTTCAGGCATTCATTTGCTACTCATCTTTTGGAGCAAGGCCAAGATATTCGGACTGTTCAAGAATTACTTGGACATAATGATTTGAATACAACTCAGATTTATACTCATGTTATTGGTCAGCATTATGCGGGGACAGTAAGTTCGCTTGATCGATTGCGTTTATGAAAAAGAGGTATTGAATTGGACGCTTTACTTAATTTTAAAGGCTATGTTTTGTTTAACTGTTAGTCATTTATTCAATCATATCTGAAATGCTTAGGCTTCGTTTGGGCGGCTCTGGGGATTCAAAAGGGGAAACAGCTGGAGGCTTCCCCTTTTGGCGGTGTGGAGTGCAACTCCACGACTTTGTAAACTTCGCAGAAGTTTTGCTGTTTGAACGTTAAAAGTGATGCTTCACATCCATGGGGCAAGGCGCTGGACACCCGCCTTCGCGAGTGTGACGGTAACTTTCTAAATTAGAGTTTATAGATTTGTAAAGATTTGAGGCATTTCCGAGTTAGCAGAAGTAGTCTGTAATATTTGAACAACCTTATAATCACTTAATGTAAGTCTATGATTATCTGTGTAATATCACTTAAGCAATTATGTTTTTAAGCTGCTAAACCTGAGCGGTATCTAAAATGGCTTAGGGATACATATACTGAACTGTAAGTTATTCATGAGTTGATAATATTAGATTTTGAGAAAATATCTTGACCGAAGCTTTCTAAAAGATAACTTTTCGAACTCAGGAGACAGCAAAATAAGATTTATATTTCTCTCAGAGATATTTGATAAATAAAAGCAGATCTTTGCAGATCTGCTTTTATTCTTGCAGCTTTTTTATTAGCCAACTTAATTGCATATACTCAACTGATCACATCAAACCTAGATGGAAACTTTGCGTCTATATTTTTCAACTAGTTAAGTAGGAAGTAGTGACAAATCTAGTTGGTAACTATTGATGCAGTCAATGCTAGAAATAATTAGCTCTGTTCAAATCTACTTGGAAACACTTTTGAATACCTTCATATATAAGACTTTCATACTGTAGACATGAACTTGAATTTTGCTCAAACTAATAAAGGGTCTTTAGGGTAAGATAAAGATGGTACAGTTAATAACTGTACCAGAAGTGCGTATTTAGAATCATGAAGTTAATTATGCTATCTGAAATTTAAAAGTTGTTTAGCTCTTGTTTAGTTCAATGCATTCGGCAAGAGTTTTAAATGGAAATGGCAAAACAGTAGCAGCTTTGTTTCGAACATAATAAGTTGCTGTAAGTTCAACGCATCTTTCCTTAAGATAATCGGGACCATCTAAAAACCTAATATTGTTAAATTGGCCACGACTAAACTTGAAACCTCCTTTTGGCATTCCTACGAAATAAGCTGAGTGCTCTGAATCATAGAAGTGACCAGTTTGGGATTCTAAATACTCATTATGCTGACCTTTGAGCGAATAATTTAAAAGGATACCCGTTTCTTCAAAATATTGATCAAATAATGATTTTTCTGCATTTGATCGATATTTAACGCCCTCATTTTTAAGATCGTCTTTGTAAAACTCTTTTTTCTGTGGAAATTTCTCTAGTAAAAGATTAAGGCATGATTTTAAGGGATCTTCTAGTTCAGTATAAGACCTTAAAAAAGAGTTAATATAGTCACGACTCATGCCTTCTGTACTACTTCGTTCTAGGTGGTTTAGTACATTAAACAGTATATTACCATCTGGCACTGCTGCAATTCTTTCGTGAATAATGGAGCAAATCTGAGGTTTGCTCTTACTCATATCGACAATATAGTTGATTGTTTCAAAAAATCGTTCTTTTTCAGTTAGTTCAATACCTAAATCGTCAAAATAGTATTCATCTCTTGATTCGTAAGTAAACTTACCGTTTTGGCATTTCAAGATATGATAAATTGGGGAATCGCTTTGATATCGCTGCTCAACTGAAACAAACCAATAATTTTCTTTAAAGTCTTGAATCAAGAATTGCTTTTTTTTACATTCCAGCTTTATGGCTATTTCTTTTACCCAAGTATCAATTAAAACCTTTATGGCTTTGGTATCTTTTGACGTTATAGTTTTGCTATATACACTTTGGGTGGCTGAATTTCGATTATAGAATGATTGCTTTATGTCTTCCATACCAGAGCTTTCGTACTCATCTTTACTATCGAGAACAACGAGTAAAGGAGTGATATCGTCGACCTCTTCAGGAGTTATAAAAGTAATATCTACAGGCCAACTTTCACCTTTGAGTTTTTCGAAACCTTCAGTTGAAAGTGAAGCATTGACAATTTTAATGCCACCAGCTTGATTGACGACATCGTAAATCTTGTTGTAAATACTCTTGATTTCGGCGTTACCATAATGCTGACGCCAATCAGCATTCACTTGTTTGAGACTTATTTTTATTGCGCCATCAAAAACTTTGTTCATTAAATCTATGTAATGATGTAAAGCTCCTGTTCTAGACTTTCTTAAAGAAATGGGTTTTTGGCCTGAAATGTCGACAGCATTACTGGTGAACTTCCCTTTGCCCGGACTATGAATTATTAATGTACCGTTTTTGTCTCTATTTAGCACTCCGGTTGTCATATCAAAAGAATACTTCGGGGCTTGTTCAATGAATGCTGGTGATTTAAACACGATATCTGTTGGGCAAAAAACAGTGCCTTTAAGGTCAACAAAAATTGAATTAAAACGAACACTTTCTTTTAAATCAATCCCCACACATTTATGAACCGTCTCTTTTTTGAAAGTGTCAGATTCAAGATAAAAGTAGGTTTCTCCTAGGCCAGAGAAAACTTGTTCGCCAGCTAACTTTCCTAATGCTCTAGTTAGTAACCGTGTAATCAAAAGATTATCACAGTCTAAAAAGCTTGATTTAACAAACCCTATATCAGGTAATTTTTTGGGAGCTTGAGATTTGTTATTTAAAAGCACCCAATATTTACCGCCGTGTGAAATTAACCCAAGGGGAGAAGTATGTTTATCTATTTTAGCGAGTCTCTTGCCATAGCTTAATTGCTTTACATTGGTTGAAAAGTTAACTTGGTAAAGTTTGTACTTGTGGTCCAACTCTGAATGATTTATCAATACATCTGTTAATGTCGTTAGGCACTTATTCATTCACTAACTCCTTTTATTGTCTCTAATAGGTTTAACAGCTGCTCCATCGGTGGGATGTTTGATTGGCCTGTTTTAATGTCAATTATACCGGGTACGTCTACAACATCTGCTTCAAGTAACTTCGACGACTCAACTGATAACCCGCTTTTATTTGAGAAAATAGAGCCTGTAATAGTACTTCTTTCCTCATAAGAAACATTGATATAAATCGCCTGAATCTTGTTACCTTTAAAGGCATTGGGCATATTCTTCTTTAGTTTCTCCAGTTTACTTTTACACTTTTCTAATGTGTTATCTCGAAGTAAGCATGACTTCTCTATATCCCAATGCTTCACGTCTAAGAGTAAAATATAATTCCCAACTGTTAGGTATCCGTCAAACCATTCTACGGTGCCTTCAGGCATATCTTTAACGTTATAATTAAAGTCACTTAAGATAGAAAAAACTGTTTCTTCTCCAAGTGCTCCCATGTATATGTCATACATTGCTGGCGCAATAATATACTCATGTTTCCCAAATGAAGTTGCAAAACCGTTTTTCTCAAAGTGTTCTTTAACCACTTTGTTTTTCATTAAAGAGTCTAACTTAGCGGATAAGCCAGAAACGATTTGCTGTGCTGCGTAATCATTTGAGTTAATGAAAACTTGGGTCACACTATTTTCATCTTTATTACTAATATGGTATGAGTAACTGCCTAATACTTCAGAACGAATGTAATAACGACTAGATTCGTCAGTGGGAATTTCTGCAACGGCAGGTTTTTGTAGTACGTGTTTTCTGAGGCGATTGTATTGCTCAATAGCATCAATGTTTTGATGACGATATACACGGGTAATAAGATTTTGAATATGGGAGTAATTTCTACTCGCTTTTGCCGAATAAGTATTAACTAGTTTTTGTTTAGCCACTACGTTACATTCTTTTTTTACAACAGATATCAGAGATGAGTATTCGACGGATAGATATGCTAAATCACGATTATCGGAAGCTAATGTTTCAATAAAATCGAATTCAGCATCAAACATGATGCTAATTTCTGGCTGTTTCCACTCCGTTCTACACATGCGACCTATAGCTTGCTCAATAAACCTATAAACAGCGTACCTGTAATCGTCCGTATTTTTATATAGCCCAATCATTGAGCTTACTGACATGCTTTTTACATTGCTTGCTATAAATTTGTTTAATACTGGTTTTACGTCATTAGCAACAAGAAGTTCTTGTTCGTGTAGCATTAGTGCATCATGAATATTCTTTTTAATCGCAGTGCTTCTATCCTCAAACGATTGTTCTTCGAAAATATAACTACCAATCAGGCTTTTAGGTTGCTCAATGTATATTGCATCAATATCTGTCTTATTTTGTATTGGCAGTTCTCCCTTTGGGCCGATATAGACCAACCCTTTGGTATTGTTTATACGGTATGATGGCGATAAGCCTGCGCCAGTCGCTTGATAATTCGTTATAACAACTATCTTTTCATTAGTTTTTTCAAGTAATTCAAGCACTGAATTAAACTTATCATCTCTGAATGAGGCCGCATTGATATTCTCAAAAATTCTAACGCCATATTTAGTGCCAACAAATTCCATGAATCTAAAAAACTCTTTTCCTCTATAGCTATTATTAAGCATGCAAAAAAGATATCTGTTCGATGGATGCTCAGAAAAATATTTAATTGAGCTTATTAATTTGTTAGCCCTCTTAATTGCGAAATCTATCGATTTAGGATCTGATTCGAGTAACTCTATAATTCGGCTTTCGAGGATTAAATCATCCACCACACCGCCTAAGAACTCTTTATAAAGAGACTTGATACCGCCTAGGAGATCATTTTCAGATATTGCTGAAACCGCAATATTTATATTATTATCTTCATAACGCCTTTTAGATAAGTACTCCTGTTGAATTCCTTTCTTTTGAATTGTATTTAAATTCTTAAACTTATTTCCCAGAAGACTTTTTAAGTAAGGTAAATCAAAATTATGAATCGCTGTTCTGCTTGTAGCTGTGGCACTGATTCCCAAAATTTTTGCACCTTCAAATATCCAGTTTGCTAATAAGCCAGTTGGAGTGAGCGCAAGTTCGAAGGTTACAGCTGTAGCAGTATTATCCAACTCATTAAATCTACTAATCCTTGCCATCTGAAAACCACTGTCATGGTAGCTATATGACTTGTGTTCTTTTTGTAAACGAAAGCTTAATCGTGCATTCAATAAAGAAATAACATCGTACTTCATCTCAGCTAATCCAAAGTGATTTAAAACTTTGACGATCAAATCTTCAGTTGAATGAGCTTTATTGCCATCAATTTTATTTAGATTATTTGATAAGGTATTCGTAGCACTAAGCATAGCATTGCAAAAAGCCCTAATTATTAAGCTAGAATTATTTACAAAAGTTATAGCGCTTTTGTCTCCCCCTATTCCAATTTCGTGTGATCTTTTAACGTCATTAATATTTGAAGTCAGTTCATTGGGTTTAAAGTTGATGGTGTGTAACGACATCCTATCGGACAGCATCGTAAAAATTCGATTTTGATTTTCTTCGCCTGATTGTATAGTTTGATTTGTAATAAATGGCCTTAGGCTTACATTCCAATCACTGTTAAATTCTCTTAATAGTTCACGGAACTTATTGAAGCTTGCGTCAACCCCTTCGAACTCGTCGTCACCCTCAACTTTAAAACTCTTGAAACTCGAATACAGCCTTCGAACGAGAGAGATAACATCAAACTCTTTAGAACCTTTGAGCAGATGATTTAAAAACTCTCCTTGTTGACGATCAAATTCATCTATTATGATCAATGAATTAGTCAGTAAATCGCTAATTCTGTAATTCTTTTCTAGTGCATGCCATGGATAAAGAAGTTTTGCGGTAGTCATGAAAATGATTTGTGTCGAATTTTCATCAATGCACATTGCTGGAAACATCTTTATTAAAACACTGTACGCAGCTGATGATTTAAGTAACTCTCTTTTGTTTAGCTTATCTTTGAATATTGTTTGAATAGTTTTAAATAATTTACTGTATCGCTCACCTAAATCATCGTTTAATTGGGAGTTATTCAAGCTATTAGCTGCTTGAGTTAATACTCTAATACTGTCTCTTAATGTGACGATTTTTAAGTGGTTTTCTCCTTTTAATTCGTCAAGGAGTATTTTCCATTCTTCTTCATTAAGCTGTTGTATTGATGTCTCTTGTGAAGGAACGAGGATAATGTTTTTTAAAAATGTATTTCTCTGCTTTGAAGATAATTGTTTACATGCAGCAACTCTATCCTTTAAATCTTCATAAGCCTCTTTAACATTTATTCTAAGGTTAGTTACGTATATTAATTTTTTTTTTGAATCACTGATTAAATGCTCAAGTAGAAGCTCAATTGCTTGGTATGTTTTTCCTAAGCCTGTTTGCGCATCAACAAGTGCAATAAAACCTTCATCCTGAGTTACAATTTTTGGACCAGCAAGGTCGATATATGCTTTATATAGTTGACTATCCATTTCTTCATTACCTTGTTGTATTTAGATACTTTATTGCCTTGTTAGATTGGTAGCTCTTGTTACTTAATAACTTCGCCTTGATGTAAGTAAGAGACTCAATTATTAGCTTGGTATAAATGACTACTGCACATAGAGCAATTACCAATCCAAATAAAATAACACTATTATTCAGACGGTTAAATGATGTAAGTCTACAAAAAAGTAAGTTAATAAAGATAAATGTAAATATCCTTATTTTTGGAATCTAAAAAATGCGTAACTAAGTGATGTGATTTGCAAACAACTCTATACCCATGACACTTGAATCGGCTCGATTTCAGCGAGAAAGCAAAGGCAGTTAATCAAGGCGACAGTGTGAGGCAATAGCTGGCTATTGTTAGCGCTAGCAACGAAGAGTAACAACCTTTGCAACTCGCACTGCGTGGACTTCTCAGCGCAAATTTTTCTTTGTTACATTAGCTCGAAAGAATCTCGATATTCCTTCATTAATCTACCTCAAATCATTTGCGCTGAGGAAGTCCTGAAACATGCATCTTCAAGTGTCATGGGTATAACTATGCCACTACTGGTAGAGCATCACTTCGAGAAGATTCAGAATCTTTATAATTCCATGCTATTTTTCCCAAATAATGGAAATCATATACGAGAGCTACAGCCCTAGGCCGTATGCTTGTATTGCGCAATACTTAAATGTAAAGCAATGCAAGTCATGAGGAGCTACTAGAATGTAAGGCATTAAGCTTTGCTAAATCGTTAAACTTAAGGGATTTGCCACGTAAGCTAAATAGGTTTTGTGAGTTATATAACTTGAATACGGAATTGCCACGGCTTTATAATTTCTCTACACTCAAAGAATATGAGAGCTTTCTTTCGGTACTTCACTGAATCATAATTTTAAGGTTTGCTTCCTTCATGGACAAAGGCAGTTTAACCGAATGGCGAATCAAACAACCGGATACATCTAGTGATCTTTCCAATTGCGACAGAGAATTAAACTTTCCAGCCAAAAATTTTATTTTTATTGCCAAGAATTTGTCTCTAGCAGCCCAGTTAACCGAGGCATTGTATTTCTTCTCTTGCGAGGTAGGCAAGTTTCGATAAAGCCATTCTTTATCATTTTTATACAGCCACATATAACAGCTAAAAGAACGCTTCAATTCGTTGCGGGTTATTTCGGGAGTGATCCGAACTGCATATAATAACGCTTTGCGATTTAACTCTTTTCTTTTAGCCATAATCAAATGGTGCCTCCACTGAGATAGCCCTTGATGGCTTTGGATGATTTGTTCTACCGCACCAACAGAGATAGCATGATGTTTAGCTATATCAGTTCTATGCCTACCAATAAAAGCTTTGCGCCAAATGTCTCGCTCAATATCTTCTGTTAATTTTTTTCGACGTCTGCTTATTGAAAGGCCGTGACGCAATGCTAATTGTTTAACGAAGCTTACAGATACATCAAATTGCTGGCTTATCTTTCTCATTGATATACCTCTATTCAATTCACTTAAAATCGAAGCTTTTGGGAAAGAAATGCATTTTTTAATTTGCTCACTTGTAGTGTTTGCTTTTGATATGTTGATTGAAAAAAATTCGCTTGGGCTTTTGGCTAAATATGACATTAGAAATACGTGTTTCAAATAATGTGATGAGTAACGGCCATGAACGAGATCAGAAACATATTTGAAATTACTTAATTCTAATGGGACCAATATCTCAATGTTTTCAAAAAGATTTTTCCAAAAAATGAACATTTCATTTGTTAAACTCTGCATGCGAACATTACCGTTCGGTGTCAGGAATCCCTTAACTTCTAACCAGTCATTATAAAAATCACTTAGTTTTCGATTAATTTGGTTGTGCTGTAGAAAGTGAAATAGATTAGAAATAAAACACGATAAATGCAGTGCCTTTTCACTTTTAGTTACTTTAAGTGGTATTCCGGTTTCAGGTAGTAGATAACTTCGGTTAACACCACCTTCTCCCGCTATTAAGTAACTAAGTGGTCTATGATGTTTTACACAGTGGCTAATACCATATAGCTGATGTTCTATTAGCCATGACATTTTTCCGTACTTTTCAAATGATTCATCTACACAAATAGGGCAATATTTATATTGTTTTTTTAATGGTAAAGATGCTGCTGCTTGGCGAGAACAACCAGTTATAAGTTGACCACGTGATGAAAGTAGCACCTTTTCTAAATTGGAAGCTCTACTTTCTAAAGTAAAAGCATAAAGAAGGTAGCCTGTCGCTTGGTAAAGCAAACTTTTAGCGTTTAAATTAAAGTGATTTGCGATTTCACTAATGTGGTTTGTCAAAACAGGATGAAGCCGTATATGGGCACTCCCGAAAATGTCGAGATTAGTTTGTTTCGAACTACGGTGGCAATTGCCAATGTGGTAGTTTGTTATCAATCCGTAAACAGACTCTCCCTGAGTGTATTGCCAATATTTAGAATTAGTCATTGTGTTAAGCTACTTTTGGTTATCAAGCATTTCATCCAAGAAATGCCAAATCAAAGCTATTGCAACAGGGTTATTCGGTTTCCCTATAGAACGAAAATCGTACATATTGCTTCCTTTCAGTGCAGGGCAATGAATTCCTCTTGAGATTTTAGTAACAGTACTAAAATATTTTTTAAGTTCATCTATGCCATAAAAATCAACAATATTCAGATAGAAGTTTCTTATTGCTATTTTAACTCCGACCATCTCAATTTCATGTTGGCATACCCCCATATAATTTTGTACACGTTGGGCTAGTTTTTGCTGAGGAATTTGAAGTCGGCCATAAGCCATCTCTAAACAGATATTCTCAACAGCTATCATTTTTGGTGATAAAAGAAAGTAATTTCTATCAAATATGCTTCCACAATCAGGGCAAACTTCATCAACGAGCGGTAACGGTTTTTGCTCTATACTAGTGACTTTATATTGACAGTTATAGCACTGTGTAACTAGCGTACATTGATGTTTTAAGCACCTGAATACACCGGGAATTTGGTGGTCTCTGTGATAGTATGGTATTCCATAATTTTTAGTATCTTCTTTCACACAATCAGAGCACCAACGCCAAGGGGTGCTAACTACACTTCCTCTACAATTAAAAGTAATATTTTTAGACAGGCTCACATGTTCTTCTAATTTTTGGGGTGAAATAGAAGATTTAAGCATATTGAAACAAGTATGCTCTGAATGAGTCTGGTTGCTATTCATGTTGAGCGCAGCAATTATCTTTTTAAAATCTTGGCTAATTAGTGTGCCCGGTAGGTGCCTGAAATGCGTCAATTGCATTGTTTTACGCATTGAATTAAAATTTCTGAAAGTACTCATCACGAATGAGCGACCGATTAAGCCAAACAAATCTTCACCCGGAAGCAATTTTTGCAGCTGCTCCATCATGAGTTCCCTTCACTTGTACTTATTACTGATTTAGAAGAAATTTTTAATAAATTTGACACGCCAATTTGCTTTGCTAATTTGGCGTCCAGAACAGGTGCTTTTGAACATTTGTTCTTCTTTTTTACTTGCCGTACTTTGTTAAGATCTTCGTTTACCTTTTTGTCAGCTTCTTCATCCGTTTTGGGTAAACATGTACTAGAGTTCTTTGCTACTTTTTCAGAACTTGTTGAAGTCGACCCTTTTAACTCTTGTTGTATTTGTCCATTAATCGTAATCAAATCTGCAATTGGTGCCAGATCTTCATATTTGTGAAATTTTTTGTCTCTTAATGCTCGCATTGGTTGCTGAAGAATCGAAAATTGCTCTTTAAATACATGTGATAAAGACTTAATAGTCACTCCTTGCTGTTGGTTGTCGAACTTACTCATGTGGCTTAATGTCGCTCGCATCAAACTGAGTGCAATTGCAGGTATTCCTCCAGTAAGCATATGTAAGTGTCGTTTAAGTATCTCACCATTGTCATGTTTACCTTTTAGCAAATGCGTTTGATTTATTTGTGTAAAAAATCGACTCCAAAAATCACCTTCAACATCAGCTCCTAGAAGTAACAACCCCCCATCAATAAGAGTGCGGCGGCTGACAGTTACTTCTTTGCCGAATAGATTTAAAGTAGCTAATGTACCTATGAAAAATAATGGGACTCCGATACGGTTAAATATCTCTTCAACAAATTTCATTGACGTTTTTTCGTTGCTTCCGAGAATTAGGTTGTCTTTGTTTTGTGCGATATTTTGTGCTTCATCGATGACCAGAACGCCAACATTGTGTTTCAGCATCAATTTGCGGACTAATCGGATGAGATCGTCAATAGAGTCACCGTTCTTTACGTCACGACTAAGATATGGGTAATTAGTTGCCACTTCTACAGCCTCTACAATACCTTTCAAGAAAGCTTTCTGTCCTTTTCTATTGTGAACTTGTACGTAAATGTAGGGGATTTGATCTTCTTCAATCTTTATTTTAATGCCTTCGGGATTAAAATAATCTGTGTGGTAAAGATGTTGAGGTATGAGCTTCAATACTCGAAGCATCATAGATGTCTTTCCTGCGCCACTCAAACCTGCTAATAAAAAACTGCCATTTGCTGTGAGTAATGAATCTATATCTTGACCAGTTACTCTCTTAAGATTGTAAGCATTAACTTGTTCATCTTTATCTTGATGAACAGCCGTTAACATTTTGTTTTTGAATACGGGATTAGCAGGGTTTCTCTTTTTGTATCCAGCTTCAATCATACGACGCAGCTTCTCATACAAAGCATAAGCCTCATCACGGGCTATATAGGTTTCTGACAAGTTATCAATCGTGCTACGGATGTAGTAGCCGTGATATTGCTCAGGTACACCTTCCAACAAATTGAATTTTTCAAAGCCAGAATCACAAGCTGTGGGTACTTCAAATTCAGTCATTGGGTAACCCAGTCCTTCTATTAAAGGGTTACCTCTACAAGTTGGATTTGGATGTGAAATATAACTAATTTTCGTCACTTGAATTCTCCTATGCTGCGAAATTTTTACGTTGATAACTAGGATCTCTGAGATCATCTTCACAGAGGACGTTCGGGTCGGGTAAATTAGCGAAACTGGTGGCATCTTCCATTGCACTCAACATAGATTGATATTGCATTTGTTTTTCAACGTCACCTTGTTGTTTTTTACGTATTTTAACGCCGTTATCAGGGCTGGTTGCCAATGGAGTTTTCAACTTAGCGACTTCTTCTTTAACTGCATTGTCCATTTCGGCTAAATCCATATTGAGAAGGACTCGGCTGTTAAAACGCTGCTCATCTAATCGTGCGAGTATGTCCTTTAGTTTTTCCTGATGAGCTAAAACTTGTGCCCATAAACGGTCTTTGTATTGACAGCTTCGCTCGGTAATTTCCATCTGGATGACTTTTTTAGTCTCTGGGTGCTTACACCATATGTGACTAGAATTAACATCGGTATATCGAATGTCGACAGAGAAAACACCATCATTTTTTGCTATATCAAGCCACTTAAGTTCTGTCACCTCAATACTGTTGTAATATACACCTCTGAACTTGACGCCTTTATCAGTTACGGATGCTTTTGCTTGCTTTAGAAGAGCAAAGCGAAGGATGTCTTCAGACTTGTTAATAGGTGGGAAAATTGCTTGCTGTTTACCCCAATTCCAAATGTCTAAAGGAGTCAAGCCCACTCCATCTCTGCTCATTTCGTAGTTATGGCTATCTGCTCGTGCCATTGTGTTATTTCGATGTAAAACTTCCTTGATAATGCGTTGCATAAACTGGCGATAGGTGTACACAGCCCCTCTAGATGGGTGTGCATCCTCTTTTCTGGGAGCTTTGTAGACCTTGCCTTCGTGCTGCGGAATAGCTTTGGTTTGAATTGTATCGAAAGATTTTTCTACTGTACCCTTACAATCACCACGATGATAAGCATTAAAGTTAGCTGCAATAATCCCAATTTTTCCTTTGAGCATTGATGTTATGGAACTGTGGCCATTTTCAGTTCCTCTATCTAAGGTTAATTCTTTACAAACATCAGCACATGGCCATTGAGAGGGTGTGATGTTAACGCCAAACTTTCGACAAAACTCGACTTTATCTGTGAATGCGTTGAATAATGCTTGAGATTCAGCGTGCCAGTCAGGGCCATGGAAGCATACATGCAATCCAACAATCATCGAACTAACTACATCAATAACAAAGTAAATGGTTGGTCGGCCAATGCTCAAGCGCTCGTCATTTGAATACTCATAACGGATATAAACATCTGCTGTTGTACTGTCTATTTCGTATCGGCTTGTTGGACCTCTTAAACCGTGGGAGGCTACCCCCGGTTTACCTGCATGATCTTTGTCATACAGAATACTTCCTGTTCGTCTTCGAATAAATTCGAGCGTACCAATGCATTTTTTTAGGTAGCGCTTGAAAGCTCGTGGACTGATTAATCTAGTCCTCGGCAAGCATGAATAAAACTCATCAGCAATATCGTTATCTTGCGCACCTTCCGGTCTAATCCTAACGACACAGTACTCTTGACAGTAATCTGTATATAAATCTTGCAGATTAACTGTCTTTAAGTCTTTAAGTTTTTTAGAAAACTCTAGAATTTTGCGCTTATCTTCAAGAGTTATATGCCTAAAAGGGTTGCCGTACTTAGTGTTAGGTCCCGGCTTTGATTTTAAACAGGTTTGCCCATCTTTTTTATAAACAGGCTTTTCTGGACCTTTATAGTTTTTGCCGCAAACGTCATAGTGCGGCAGTAAAGCATTTGGTACACTGCCATGCCGAAAGTAACGGTTAATTGCAGCTTGAACATATTTTTTGCTACGTCCACAATTTTTAATCAATCGTTTTAGAATGCCTTCTGCATCACCATAAAAATAACGGTCGAGTTTTTGCGGGCTTTCAACTAAATCTATAATGACAGCATACGCTTTGTTGCGTTTATCAATCCATTTCGGGTTTAACTCTCTATCTTCAATGGTCACGAAATCTGAATGTTCATGATCTTCTAACTTAAGTTCTTTAGAAGCCAGCTTTTCTTGTGCCCACGAAAATGACTGCGCTCTAGGACGTTTAGGAGGATTACATAACATGTCTACGATGGTGATTTGCTGGCGCTGGTGGTTTACATCAATAATTAAAAACTCTGCTGGATTTTTATTTGTACTAACAAGCTTTTGATTAAGCTGCATAGTCCACCTCCACTGGGTTCATTGTAAGAGGTCGAAAAATCTCAATTTTTTGATACAAATCTACTTTTAGCTCTTTGTAATACGCAGATTTTTGAAACAGTGCTTGAGCCTGATAAATTGGGATATCAAGCTCATCTGAGACTTTAGCTAATATTTGCTTAAGGGTTAGGGTGGCGTAGTCTTTTTTGAATTGACAAAATGTTTGTATGAATAGCTGATAAAAGTCGTCACTGATATCGAGTAGTTCTGGATGCTCAAAGCATTCACGCAAATATTCTAAGTTGTAAATATAAGTTGATGAGTAGCATTGCTCTGTCATTAATACCCACTTAAACCCTTGTTGCTCCCAAAATGTTCGCTCTAGTTTGAGTTTGTCCCAAGTTCTCTTAGCTGTACGTGGGTTGGCTTTATAGTTGAGAGCGTTAGCGTATTTAAATGAATAAACAACAATTTTTTCTTCACCCGTTGGCAGATTGAAGGTTACTATCAAATCTGATGTCATTGTTTTAGCAGGAATAACGCCATCGTGGTTTTGACGTTCCTTGTATGCTCCCGGATGTTTGATGCTTAATTCTGAAGCTAATTCTAATGTTTCGTTAATGGGAAGGGGATATTGCTCTTTGATGTCGGTAACGTATGGCATAGCTTCAAGCAAAACAAATAATTGCCGCTCTCCACGACTATAAAGGTGATATGTTCTATCGCTGAGTCGACTTGTAATTTCCTGACCTTGACCAAAGGTATGCGACTGCCTGATAGTATTCCATGGCATATAGCCATTCTTTTCGACTTCAGCGCAGTATTTACTGATTTTATTCAGTTCTTTTTGGGTTATTTCAGGTTGAATGACAGTTTTCATGTTTAACTCCTATAATTTATAAACTTATAACAGCTCAATTTTTGAATCGCAAATTATAAATTGTTTATAATTCAATGAGTTATTTTAGTGTTTATTAAATATTAATCTCCATAAATAGGAGTTGAATAAAAATCAAATGATTAAAATTCAAACAGTTATAAATACTAATTATGCAAATATGTATAATTAGTCTGTCATATTTAATAAACGCTCCAAAAATTAATATAATGTTACTTTTCAAATGCTTAAGTTGATTGTGGGTTTTTGGTGAAAAATCTTGTTTTGTTACTACTTTGAGCTACAAACGGAGACCTTCAGCAAAGCCAAAGATCTTTAACTTTGCCTAATTAGTGCCCTAGAAGAGCAATGTCGTCCAGCAAAGGCATGCTTCCATGTGACAATCCTTGTAATTCCCCGCAAATAGACATCATTTGATTAGTGATGCCGCTGATTTGCCCTTCACGTTTCTTCCAAATTCTCTGTATAGCAGCTCTTTCTTTATCAAGTTCCAAGCGCATTTGTTCTTGGTGCTCAACTACAGCTTTGATTCGTTGCACGAATTTTGTGCTGCAAATGTAGTCATAGAGGGCTTCCATTTGCTCATTTTTACCGACACTTACAGCCTTCTGACGTTGCGACTCTGTCAGTACTGTTCGTAGAGCTTCAGAAAGCCCCTTAGCAAGCGAAGGCTTGACTAACCACACGCTATCTTTCATGACCATTGACTCATTTACACCGGAAGGAAATGCTGTAGAAACGAGAACAGCAATATCACCACCAATAGTTTGGGTATCTGTTTTAAGCTTGTTGATCCAAGTATTTGACCAGTGTTCAGTATTCTTGGTTTCCCACACTATTTTGCCGCATACAGTACCAGTGCGTAGCCTCACCGTTTGGATAACATCAGCTCCCCGAATCCCTTTGCCTACAGGTTCAATTTCGTCTAAGGGGTAGGCTTGGCGTAGTTCATTTTCTAATTCAAGCTCTAGTATTTCACCCTGTAGTTGCTGTGAGCCTTGTTCTAATTTTCGCTTTAGATCTTCATTTGCTTTTGATGCATCATCGATTTTTTTCTTAAGTTCGGCTTCTTTCAGTTTAAATTCGTCACCAATGGCCGAGCGCATCAACTCTTTTTCACTTTCTATTCGTCGTGAAAGCTCTAATTCCACGTTCTTTTGTTTATCTTCAAGATCTGTTTTTGCTTTTCTAAGCTGAAGCTCTTGCTGACGAAACACTTTTAACTGCTCGTCTTTAGATTTAAGTGATTCTTCCAAAGCTTGTTGATCTAACTTAAAAGTTTCTCGAATTCGATTTTCAGTTTTCTGTTTTTCTGACTCTATGCGTTTTTTAAGCGTCTCTGAATTTTCCTGACTTTCAGCCAGTTGTTCTTGAAGATCTTTAAGTTGTTTTTTAAAAGTCTTCTCAGCCGATTTTTCGGCTTCATTAGCTGCTTGTTGTTGGAGTGTTGATAATTTTCTATCAAGTAACTGCTGAAATTCACCTTCATGTTGCTCGATAAGGTGTTTTGCAACACCATCTTTGACAAGAAACTCTCTACTACAGTGGGGGCACGCTATTTGGTCTTCGGTATTAAGTATGATTTTTGATGTCATGGCAAAGTCTCGTAATAATTAAGTACATACCAACTATTACAACTTTGATGCCAACTGTTAACTTATTGTTTTTATTTATGTATTTAATTTGCGGGTGATCTGGAAAGTATAATAAATTATAAACTTGTAAAATAAATTACTTTTGTGGGTCTAAAAATAGGATAGCAACCAAACATAAATATTCGGTTGCTAATTGGTATGTTAAATATCGGGAGATTATTAGGTAACGAATTAATTAAATTGCATCATTGCTTGTGGGTTATCATGCAAATATCTTTCAGTGCTTTTTATGACTTTAAGTCGCTCTTCTTTACTTACAAGGCTTAAACTTGTGTAATCTGATGGTGCGTTTTTTAAAGGCTCTTCACCAAAACCATGACCTGATTTGATCGCAGCAGAATCCGTTATTAAATATCTGTCGTGAATGAATTTATTTGGAATTACTATTAATTCGATGGAAGGAAGATCAGCTATTAATCCCCTATATTCTCTGATAAACACATCTTGAGGATTAGCCGTTTCGATTGAGGTGACGATCCTAATCGATTTAATTTCATATGTAGCACACAAACTGAGAATAGTTAGCAAGACGGGGTTGGAGCCAAACTTGAAGTATTGGTCAATAATTGTTACATCACTACTTATAGCAAGTATGGGTTTTATTGCTTTGATTATGTCAATTTTAGTTTTCAAAACTTGAACCGAAGGTGGAATACGCCATTTATCATGATCTTCGAGTACATCCTCGTAACAGATAAATCCATGTTCAGCAGGTTCTTTAAATTTAGCTGCAAAGAGCCTGTGTCCCTCTTGTAATGGATACCAAGTTTGCCATTGCTCTTGTTGGGATGTAGTTATTTCTCTTCTGTCATCAGCAACTACAACTAAGTCGGGAATATCACCTTTTTTTAACTTATTCAGAAAGTGTTTAACCGACTTTTGTTTTACATCAGTAATATCTGAAGCTTTAACTGCTCGAAAAGCCTCATTAGTCCATTGCTTTAAGGGAACTGAAAGGTAGCGTCCTTTCTCAAAACCAAATCCAGTCTTTAGTAATGTAAAATATGAGTAATCAGACAGACACTCAGGATCAATTGTAATTTCTTTGTACATTAGAATAACTCATCATCTCTTTCGTCAAAAAAACCACCCGGCCATCTATCTTCAAAATCACCATCATCTGTTATTCTAAGGCGTTTAGTCGTAATTCCTTCATCTGAGGTCTGAAAGCATACTACGCTAATATCATCTGCTTTCACTTCGCAAAAACCTTCAGGTAGCTCATTTTCGCTTGTTTCTCGAATCCGGCGCAGCAGCCTAAGAATGATATGTTCACTGTGAGTTTCAATCAAAAAGTTTGGTTTACTCTTTAGTTGAGTAAATAGGTCTCCTGTGGCAACTTGTACTCTGGGGTGAACATGTAACTCAGGCTGTTCAATTGACACTAACCCATTGTCTCTACTTAATGCCGCAACGACTAATGGCATTAATTGAGAAACACCGACACCGATATCGCTCGGCATTACATCTAGATGATTGCGTGTATCCCATAAGGCGTATTCAAAAGTTGTATTTTGCTCGTCAAATTCAACTTGGCCTATTCCGTCAATAGCGCTTTGTGCGATCATTCCAGAAAGTTGTCTCTCAACATACTCAACCAATTCGATTGCGCTAATTTTTTTAAATTCGGCGAATTGTTTTTTAACTTTCAGAGCAATGCCATAGCCAAGGGCTAATTTATCTTCGTCTGATATCCACGAATCAATATCTCTTAAAATACTAATATCGGCTTCCGCTAGTTGATCCCATGCAGCCATACCATTGTGCCAATCGGCTTGTTGAGGATATGGATTTGGCTGGTATGTAGCATCAGGAATGTTTCTTAAAGGTCCAATGCTTAAACTATCTAATAAAAAGGCGAGTAAATCATCTAAAGGTGCAGTAACAAGATCACTTAATATTTCATGGATCATATTATTGTATGCTCCATCATCTATCGAAAGGGATGTTTCAACTCTTTTTCCTAGAGTTGGTAAAGCCCCAGCCCCGTTACCTTGATAGCTCA
This sequence comes from Shewanella sp. OPT22, assembly GCF_004168585.1. Taxonomy (GTDB): domain Bacteria; phylum Pseudomonadota; class Gammaproteobacteria; order Enterobacterales; family Shewanellaceae; genus Parashewanella. The sequence goes on from NZ_PGVH01000042.1 coordinate 21,815, forward strand.
GTGGCACGTGAAAATAGTAATTTTTACCATTGTCTAATAAAGGGTTGTCTTCTTGATTGCTAGCAGTAAGCCTAGAATCTGTTAATAGCTCATGTAACTGGCTTACAAAGCTTGTTTTATTGAAATCAGGCCAACTATCACTCTCTTCTGGTGGCCAATCGGCGCCCTTTGTTATTTCTCTCAAAGTTGGTTTTTCATATCCCTTTAGAAATAATACCTCTTCTTCAAAAGCTTCATGCATCATGAAACCATCATCAAAACAATCTTCTAACCGCTCCTCGTGATTATGTTGTAATAGCAATGGATGAAGGTAATTAATGTTTTCGATAATTGGTTGCTTTAAGCCTGAATCACTACTCATTGCTGCTGCAAACTCATCGTCTAGCCAAAGTTCATAGTTAGATACATAGGCTGTTTTTAAGGCTTTAGACCACGAAATTTCGAATTCGATTTTCGCAGTTTGAAATTCACTTGGACTATTATGAAAGAAGTCTTTTTCATAACTAAGGAGATCCAGTAATTTGTTGTAGGTAGCTCCTACATAATTTCCTTTGTCAAATGACACTGCGATGGTGATGCTTGAGTTTAAATCTCTGCCATGGATCAAGTTTTTAAAGCCTCCAACAAATTTGCCGCCTAGCATATCTAAGCGTTGAGGGTTACATTGCCCCTTTTGCAAAATTTGTTGTACATAAGCTAATGCCATTAATACAGTGCTTTTACCCACGCTATTAGGCCCAAAAAGCAAGGTCACTGGAGCAAACTGAATTATCTGGGTTTGCTTAAATGATTTAAAATTTGTTAAGGCTAGTTCGGTTATTCTCATGACGCTTCTACTACTTTTTCTTTTTCAGGAGCTGCTAGCGGAGAAGTGCTTAAGTAGGGAACTTTACCTGAAGGCACAAGGTTAGCGGCTGAGTCTAAATGGACATCTTGATCATCGAAAAAAATATGTGGTTTAAATGCTTGTAATACTTTGTCTTTGCCTACTCCGCCAAGAAAAAAAGCTTCATCCACGTATACACCCCAATGACGAAGAGTTTTTATGACACGCATTTCAGATGGGCTATTTCTGGCGGTTACGATAGCAATTCGGACAGGTGAATACTCAACCTTCATTGGCAAACGGTCTTGTAATTTAGAAAGCTTAATTAATAAGCTTGCATAAGGCCCTTCGTCCATAGGCATATCTTGTAAAGCATCTTCTTGTGCGTGAAATGCTTCCATACCTTCTTTTTTATAAACTAATTCACTTTCGTCAGAGAAGAGAACTGCATCGCCATCAAAGGCTATTCGTACTTGGCCTTCAGGAATTTCACCACCGCCTTTAGGTGGCTCCTTTAATATGGCCGCAGCGCAATGACCAGAATCAATGACTTGCTGAGCATCATTGACATCAGTTGTTAAAAACAAATCGACATCAAATGCCTCTATATAGTCGGCTGCTGATTCACCAGCAGTAAAAGCAGAGCGACTGATATTTAACTCGTAGTGACGAATGCTATTTAGCACTCGTAACCCAGTATCAGGGCTATTACGGGACATTACAACTACTTCAACGAGTTGTGAGTTATCAGTTTTTTGTTTGTATCTATTAAGCCCTAAAAGCGCTTTTACAAGAGGGTAACCTGTTCCGGGCTGGAGAGGTGAATCTTCATGCTCAAGCATATATTCTCTAAACAATTCGATTGCTCTATCGGGATCGTCCAGTCTTGCGTCTTGAAATATTTTGTCTGATTCGTTCATGTCAAAAAGAGCCGTTGCTGATATTCCAACAACTAAAGTGTTACTCAAATCTAATGGCATAGAACCTCCTTGTTTTTATTTTATAAATCGCCAGCGAAGGCTCTTTGACTAAGTGAATTAAATAAATATTTTGACTCAACCTGACTATCTGAAATCGCAATAGAGTGCGCAAAATAACGTTTAACTATCTCAGTAAATTGTGCAATCTTAGAAAAGTCAGGTAATGAAAATTCAAATTCAGCCAATTCTGTTTTATTTAGCTTTGGTATGTTAGCTCTTGCTGGCAATGTGGATACGTAATTATCAAAAAAATCAGATAAAAGTAACATCCAAATGAACTCACGAGTAACCTTTTCTTGAACAGGCTTGATTGGGTACATATCAGCAGAACACAGCGCTCTAAAATCAGGTAGAGCCACCTTTCTTAAATAGGGACGAATTTTAGAGTAGAGAATATATTGCTCATCAAATAGGAACTTCTTGCTAATTAACCCTTCCTCTCTAGCAGTTAAGGCTCGTAATAACTTGCCAGTGTTTTTTTCGATTCGGTCTGGCCCTATATGCAATAAATCTAAATACTCTTCTTCACGTGGATCAACCATCTTTGCATCTAGGATTGATACATCTCCAAATTTAATTACATTTTCATTTCGCTGCAAATCAGCTCCGAACATATCCAGAAAGATACTGCGGAGAAAGTCGTCAGCGAGTTTGATGGTTTGTTGGCGTTTACAGCGGATTAAATCGGCTTTATCCAATATTTTTGCAATCCGTTTTTGCTCTTCTACTGGTGGAAGTGGGATTTCATGCTCCCAAAATACTTTCATTGATACACGAGGCATCTTTGCGCCTGCTACTTGGTCACTTATCCAACTAACAAAGTGTTCGGATCGCAAATAATATGCTAAGTATTTTCTATCAAGTCTAGATTCATCGGGGCACAAAGGCACTAATTCAGTAGTTGCTAACCCTTGCTCATCAGGCAAAACAACTTTATTTAAATACGGGCGTAATTTTGAATAAAGGACATGCCTTTCATCAAACCAGTGCGTTGATGAGCCAGCGAGTTCAATTGAATCATAGACTTTTTTGCTCACTTGTCCTGAATGTGATTCAACCTTATCTAAATTGAGTTGCCAAACTGATTTTGTATTATTTATATTCGGATTTTTAAGAGGCTTTGACGGTGCTACAGCACTCAGTTTAACTAAAGGCCATTTCATAGTAAGTCTTTCAATTCTTTTAGATCAATTAGAATCTCATTTTCCAATGATATCAACTTATCTAAGATCTTTTTGGGCGGGACGTACTTTTTTTCTTTATAAACTACTTTTTTGTAACGATTGATAGAAAGATCGTATTTATTGGAGGCGATATCTTCTTTACTGACCCAGAATTCTTTTTGAGATTTATCATTTTTTTCACTTTCCGCAACGGCTTTGTCACGCAATTTAAATTTTGCGACTAAATCAGATAAGTCGTTGTCTTTAATTGGTGTACGTTTGTCGTCTAGAGAGAAGCCGTCAGCCTGAACATCATAAAACCATACATGATCTGTAGAGCCTCCCTTAGTGAAGATCAAAACAGCGGTTGATACACCAGCATAAGGTTTGAATACTCCGCTTGGTAGCGAAATAACTGCTTCTAACTGATTCTCATCCATTAAGAACTTACGTAGTTCAACGTGTGCTTTTGATGACCCAAATAAAACACCGTCAGGTACAACCGTAGCACTACGGCCGCCTACGTTTAGCATATTGATAATATGTGAAACAAATAACAATTCAGTTTTCTTGGTTTTAACGTGATCTAGTATTTGAGGGTTCACACCTGCCGTATCTAGCGCTCCTTTGAAAGGAGGGTTGGCAAGAATCACGTCAAAAAAGTTTTTTACTTGATCAGGGTAGTTTTGCTGCATATTTTTGTGCAGTGAATCTTGATAATGAATATTTGCGCCAGTTACACCGTGTAAAAGCATGTTCATTGCTGATACACGCAACATAGTATCGTCGAAATCAAATCCCCAAAACATCTTTTGCTCTATATGGTCACGATAAGGAGTTAACTTGTCACCTGTATAGTATTTATTGCCTTCTTCATCTTTTAAAATACCAAACTCACTTGAGTGTTTACGGTTTAAGTACTCCATCGTTCTTGCTAGAAAGCCTGCGGTGCCACATGCCGGGTCGGCAATAACCTCTGTAGGTTGGGGAGCAATCAGCTCAATCATAGTATCAATGATATGACGTGGTGTTCTGAACTGGCCGTTAATTCCAGCAGTGGTGAGTTTACTTAACAGGTATTCGTATACATCACCTTTAATATCAGATTTATTCAAGGGTAGCTTTTGAATCATCGAGATAGCTTCTTGCAATACCGTTGGATTGCGAACCATGACATCGGCATCAGCCATAAATGCCATCATATCAGCATTTATTTCTTTATTATTTTTGACTTCAATTTTACCGAAATGCGGGTAAACATTATCCCGTAAATGTTTTATTAGCTTATCACCTTTAATACTTTTAAAGTTTTTCCACCTCAAAAGTTGACCTTCATCTGTTTCGGGAAATATTCGCTCAAAAGGTGTAGGTGTTCGACCAAGGCTCACTTCTGTGTTGTATTGGTTTTCTTTTTGGATTTCTTTTTCATCGAGCATGCGAGCAAAGATCAAATAACTGATCTGTTCGATTACTGTTAATGGGTTAGTTACACCACCAGTCCAAAATTTTTCCCAGAGTTGATCTATTTCGTTTCTTAGTGTGCCTGTAAGCATTTGATTCTCTTAACCTCAATACGAGGTTTCTCATTAATTAACTGTGTCTTGATTACTGCCGTTTTTCTCTATGATAAATGGCGTTAATAGTTGCACTAAATCTTTTAAATCAGTTTGTTCAAAAATCCCTGTAATACCATTTGGGTCGATATTGCTAAAAGGTGTTTGAAACAGTTGCTCTTGGCTGATGATGCCATGCTGAGCGATAAAGTTTTGCAAGAGCCTTAAAAACTGAACTTGCTTATGCCCTAGTTCTGGATGTGCATGTAAAAAACTTACGAAATGGGTTTGAACAAACTTAATGTCCAAACCGATTAAAGAACGTAATGTTACTTGTAAGTCGCTCGCAGTGCGGCCATAAAATTCATTAAGCACGTTAATATCTACACCCGGATGTTGAATAAGAATGGTCGACACTAAGTTATCCAGCTCTCTTTCAGTGACAGGATTCCCTTTGTAAACACTCGAAAGAACTGGGTTGGTGGCCAGCAAATTCTGCAAAATTTTTGCAGTACGTTCACGATATAACAACGCATGAGACTCATCTGTTAGGGTTACTTTGCGTTCATTAATTTCGATTTTCGTTCCGTCTTCTTTAGCGCCAGTCTTTTGCCACGCATTTAGTCGGGCTGTTGGACGCTTTTTATACTTCATTACTTCACGAAGCTCATTACGAACTTTTTCTAAAGATTCAACAGATATAATATCCCAAAATTCTTTACTTTGTACTTCAATAATTCTTGTTTCTTTTCTTTTAACGGCGTCAATATTAAAGGCCAATGTATCAAGTTCTTCAAAGAGTTTATTTTTTAGTTCATCAAGGCTTGAAGATTTCTTTAACTGTGTTAGCTGGATTTCAGCTATAAGACGGTCAAACATAATGGCATCTTTATCTCTGAGAACCCTTTGATTCATTAATGGTGCGATAGTGTCCATTAATAACTTCTTTATAGGCGCATCGAAATCCTTAATAGCAGTGGTTTGTTGCAGCACATGCACATTGCGAAGTTCACGCTTCACAGCAACAGCTGTTTGAGGTAAATCATTAATATCTTGCGTTAATAACTTAATCGCTAAATCAAAACTGTATTGCGCCGTAATACCAATTAAATGTGCTTGATTCGCTAATTCAAAACGTTGCTCAAACAGGACTTGTAAAGTCGATTTTGATGAAGATAAGTTTGGCTCTTCATACTCTTCTTCGAAAAATGCAAAGTTACCGTGGTGGTCAAAAATCCAAAACTCTTGCTTGTGATTTGGGTGTGTGTGATCATTTTCATCAGCAGGATCAAATAACTGCGGACACAAACGTGTGCCACGACCAATCATTTGATGGAATTTAACCCAAGAACGGACAGGCTTTGCGAATACAAGATTAACAACTTCTGGCACATCTATTCCTGTATCTAACATGTCTACTGAAATAGCTATGCGAAAATCATTTTTTCCTTTTTTAAATTCTTTTATAAGAGCTTCAGCGTTTCTGACTTTATTGTGTATAACTTTACAAACTCTATCACCGTGCTGAGGAAATGCTTCCTTAAACACTTTTGCTAAATGTTGAGCGTGAGGCTGGCTTTGAGCAAAGATTATTGTCTTTCCGATAAGTCCTGTTGAATCTTTGATGCCATTCTCCATCAAGTTTTCTAAGATCAACTCATCGGTGTGTTCGCTTTGAATTTTTCTTCCTATGTCTTTTCCTGCAATGTTTGTTTTTTTGGCTTGTTCTTCACCTAAATCTTCTTCTAGCTTCTTTTTTTGTTCATTCGACAAATCATTATAGTTGATGCCTTCTCGCAAAAATTCAGTAGTAAAATCTTTAACTCTATAGGGAACCAAATAATGCTGCTTAACGGCTTCATCAATACCATAGTCAAAAGTTGGATCAGTTTCTTTACAGCCAAATAATGAGAAAGTGTGGCGTTCTACAAATTTAACAGGGGTTGCTGTTAAGCCTAACTGGTAAGCATCAAAGTATTCAAATAACTCTCTATATTTGTTATAGATACTGCGGTGAGATTCGTCTGCTATTATTAAATCGAAAAAGCCAACATTTAAAGCCGTGTATCTATTCATCATACTTGGGTAAGTTGATATATAAATTCTTGCTGTATCAACAATTTGCGAAGTATCGCCTACTACACATCGTGCCTCTGTTGGTAAATACTCTTTAAATGCTTCATCTGCTTGTCTACGTAACTCTTTACGGTCACATAAGAAAAGTACTCTCTTTGCCCAACTGTGCTGTGTTAATAAATCAGCAATAGCAATAGCGACACGGGTTTTTCCTGTTCCGGTAGCTTGTACGATTAAGGCTTTTCGTGAATGTTCTTTGTGATCGGGCTGAAATTTTTTTGCTACAGCTTTAATCGCTTCAATCTGATAGTCTCGACCTGCGATATCAGAATTAGGATTATTTTTTTCAAGCTCTTTAGTTTTATATTGTCTTTGGTGAATTAGATATTCTAAGCTTTCAAGGTCGTAAAAACCATAAACAAGGCGAGAGCTATTATCTTGTTTATCATTATAAATTTCAGTTTCATAACCGTTACTGACAAATATTACTGGACGTTGTCCATATTGCTTTTCAAGTGCCCAAGCATATTCTCTTGCTTGTTCTCGTCCAGCATCTAGATCTGTGTCGCTCGCACGTTTAGCCTCTACAACTGCAATTGGTAATTTGTCTTTCCCCCAGAGAACATAGTCAACCCTAAGGTTTCGACCATCAATAGGACTCACACACTTTTCTTCTAATGTGACTAGGTCTGGATTGGATACATCCCAATCTGCATGAGCCAGCATAGAATCAATTAGCAGTTTTCTTGTTTTAGCTTCATTCCACAGTAAAGATTCAGCTGTATGATTGCTTTTTTCTTTTGATTTTTGTTGTTGTGAGGGAGAAGCTTCAGCTTTCTTGCGTTTAGCACGTTCAACTTCTTTTTCTTTAGCTTCATAGATCGCTTTGTCTTCTGCTTTTTTGGCTTTTTTCTCTAATTCTTCTTTTTCTGTTTTATGTTTAAGCTCTGGATCTGGAATGTTTTTAAACTCTTCAATTGAGGATACCCTTACACCAAAGTAATGTACGGCCATATATTTCAAGATTTCATGAGCAACTCCCAAACAAACACATGCTTCGCTTATTTTTCCCAATCCACCATGTGCAGTAACGTTTCCTGAATTTTTAAGAAGATAAAGATTGCTTAATAAGGGGCGAGCAACAGAATTTTGAAAAGAACGCTTTCTAAGCATATCAGCAAGGTTATCTCTTTCTTGCTTGGTTAATGATTCTTGCTCATAAATTTCATTAACAATGTTCTCACACATTGCTCTAAGTCTTGTAAGAGAACTTCCCGGATCGATATGCAATACATTCTCGGCGCACCAGCCGAGTTCAGCCGTCTCTGGCATATATGATTTGATAAACTCAAAATTCATTGATTGCTTCATTCCTAGTTATTCCTTATCCCTATTAAATGCAACTGTAATACCAACTCTACTTTGTAGATTATTTATCAGGAAGCATCTTTAATTTGATCATTCTATTCTTTAGGTTCTGATGATTCCCTAGACTTAGCATTTCAGCTGTTTTTCCTCTGACTCCACCAGTTGCTTTTAATGCGGCTTCTATGTATTTTTTTTGTATCTTTTCAGTGATTTGGTCTAAGTCTATGACGTCATCACAGACTAGCTGTACATCAGATTCTTGCTGTTGACAATTGCGCTGAATTAGAGCTTCTTGAATATCCTCTTCAGATATTTCTTCTTTGTTTGAAAGCAGTAATGCTCTATTTAATGTATTCCAAAGCTCACGTACATTTCCTCGCCAAGGTTGCGAGATAATAAAATTAATTCCTTTTTTGGAAATTCTTTTACTTTTATAGCTAGGGTGTTTTTTTGAGTTTTCGTTTATCTCTTTAGCTAACTCGTTCGTTAATGGCTCTATATCATCAATGCGGTGGCGAAGCGCTGGAATTTCAATTACGCCTAATGCTAGTCGGTAAAATAAATCCTCCCGAAAGTCTCCACTTTCTACCATGCTAACTAAATTTCGATGTGTTGCAGCAATAATCCTTACATCAACAGTAATCGTTTTATCATCTCCAACTCGTGTAATTTCACCTTGTTGGAGTGCCCTAAGTAACTTGACTTGAATATCAGGAATTAATTCACCTATTTCATCTAAAAATAGAGTGCCACCATCCGCTTGTTCAAATAAACCTTTATGATCTTTTAAAGCTCCAGTGAATGCACCTTTTACATGTCCGAATAAAATAGAATCAACCAAGTTTTCAGGGAGTGCCCCACAGTTTACTGTTTTCATACTTTTGCTGGCTCTACTGCTAGCTGCATGAATGGCATTAGAAATTACTTCTTTACCTGTACCTGTTTCACCTAGAACTAAAACGGGTAAATCCAGCTCTGCAAGCTTTGTAGCTGTAGCTACTATCTTTTTCATCTCACTGGAAACAGCAACAATGTTATCAAAGGCTTTGCATTGGTTTGGTATTGATGTGGCTTTAGCTGAAACAGCTCTGGCTACAGATGCATCATATTCAGCTACAAAATCGAAAGGAATATCGTCTTTAAATATATTGCCATTAGGTGCCGATTGATAGAAAACAGTATTACTTTTTGCTTTACCAAGAATTATGCTCACAGCTGTCATTGCTGGCGTGCCGGAACTTAAGTTGATACTTAATGTATCACTCTCAACAGCTAGCTTGGAGAACCACTTCTGAGCTTCTTTAGCTATAGATGAGTAATCAATTGGGCTTAAAATATTGGCTCGATGGATTTTTATGTCATCAAATGGACGAGAAGCTATTGCCATCCTCTTCTTTAGCCAATTTTCATATAAGTGCCATTGTTCATCCCACGTATTAGCAAGAATAACTATTTTGTCGAAGTGCTGATCATTCTTAGTGGCTATCGACGAAATGGAAGCGTTCTTATCTTGCTGCATGTTGGTTAAGTCAGCTTGTCCGAGCCAAGTAAAAAAAGTATTCACAATTTACGCTTATTATTTATTTGTAAATAATATTACCTTACCTAGTATTGTTTACATACAAAAAGGTGAGCTAACTTGCTCACCTTTTTGATTTTTACGACTGAATCAGAAGTTTCCAACTTTAATTGCAGTTTCTAACTACATTTGATTGGTTTCCAACTTTAATTGAATTGATCATCAACTGAGTCGTTACTTATTGATAATCTTCAATTGGCACACATGCGCAGAATAAATTTCTGTCGCCAAACACATCATCAATACGGTTTACCGTTGGCCAGAACTTATTCGCTTTAACAGCAGAAGTAGGGAAAGCTGCAAGTTCACGATTATATGGACGTGCATCAAATTCTGGGTCAATGATATCAGCCAAAGTATGAGGAGCATTGCTTAACGGGTTGTTATCAACCGGCCATTCACCTGCTTCAACTTGAGTGATTTCTTGACGGATATTGATCATTGCTTCAATGAAACGATCCAATTCAACTTGAGACTCAGATTCAGTTGGTTCGATCATCAATGTACCCGCAACAGGGAAACTCATCGTTGGTGCGTGGAAACCATAGTCATTAAGACGTTTAGCAATATCCATTTCAGTTACGCCTGATGCTTCTTTCAGCGGACGTAAGTCTAAAATACACTCATGAGCAACACGATCGTTACGACCAGTAAATAACACTGGATAATGCTCAGACAGCTTCTTAGTCACATAGTTCGCATTCAGGATAGCTGTTTGCGTAGACGCTTTAAGGCCTTTACTGCCCAATAGTCGAATGTACATATAAGAAATTGGCAAAATGCCTGCACTACCAAATGGCGCAGCAGAAACAGCACCATTATTGTCACTCTCTGAACCGGGTTTAATTAACTTATGGCCAGCAACAAATGGAGCAAGATGAGATTTAATACCAATTGGTCCCATACCAGGACCGCCACCACCGTGTGGAATCGCAAAAGTCTTATGCAAGTTCAAGTGAGATACGTCAGCACCAATAAAGCCCGGTGAAGTAATGCCCACTTGTGCATTCATGTTTGCGCCATCAAGGTAAACTTGGCCGCCATGCTGGTGGATGATGTCGCAAATTTCTCGAACTGTTTCTTCATATACGCCATGTGTTGATGGGTAAGTGATCATGATACAAGAAAGATTTTCTGCAACTTCTTCAGCTTTTGCACGTAAATCATCAAGGTCGATGTTACCTTCATTGTCACATGCCGTTACTACTACTTTCATACCAGCAAGTTGAGCTGATGCAGGGTTTGTACCGTGAGCTGATTGTGGGATCAAGCACACATTTCGATGCGCTTCACCGCGAGACTCGTGGTATTTCTGAATCGCTAGCAAGCCAGCATATTCACCTTGAGCACCTGAGTTTGGTTGCATACAAACGGCGTCATAACCAGTGATTTCTACCAACCAGTCAGAAAGCTCACCAATTAATTGCGTATAACCTTGTGCTTGTTCAAGTGGGCAGAATGGGTGCATGTTAGCAAATTCTGGCCAGCTTATTGGTAGCATTTCTGCAACAGCATTCAGCTTCATTGTGCATGAACCAAGAGATATCATTGAGTGATTCAATGCTAAATCTTTGTTTTCAAGACGCTTGATATAACGCATCATTTCCGTTTCGCTTTGGTAACGGTTAAATGTTGGGTGCGTTAAAATGGCTTCATCACGTTGTAAGCTAGGTGGAATAGAAGCTTCTTCAGCATTCATGACTTGCTCGTCTAGTGCGGCAACATCAAGACCGTGATCTTCACCAAGAATGACATCAAATAACTGAGCAATATCTTCACGTGTGGTAGTTTCATCTAAGCTCACACCAAAACGAGCGTCACTATCAATACGTAAGTTGATCTCAGCGCTCAACGCACGTGTTTTGATTGATGCTAGTTCGTTGCTTTCAAAAGTTAGCGTGTCAAACCATGCACTGTTTTGAGCCGCAACGCCTTTTGAAGAAAGACCAAGTGCCAAAATGTCAGTGAAACGATTAATACGGCTTGCAATGGTCTTCAAGCCTTGTGGGCCGTGAAAAACGGCATAGAAAGAAGCCATATTGGCAAGTAATACTTGCGCAGTACAAATGTTTGAGTTCGCTTTTTCGCGGCGAATATGTTGCTCACGCGTTTGCATTGCCATACGCAACGCACGGTTACCACGAGTATCTTGTGATACACCAATGATACGACCAGGCATAGAACGTTTGTAAGCATCACGAGTAACAAAGAACGCAGCGTGAGGGCCACCGTAGCCCATTGGTACACCGAATCGTTGTGCGCTACCAAATACGACGTCAGCGCCCATAGAACCTGGCGACTTCAGTAGTACCAATGACATGATATCAGCGGCAACAGAGATAACGGCTTTTTTCTGTTTTAGTTCAGAAAACAGTTCAGTGTAGTCGTGGATCTGACCTTCTTTGTTGGTGTATTGGAATAGAGCACCAAACAATTCATGGTTCACAGCATCGGCTGCTGGGCCAACGATTACGTCAAAACCGAAACATTCAGCACGTGTTTTAACCACGTCTAATGTTTGTGAGAATACGTCATCAGCAACGAAAAAAATGTTCGCTTTTTTGGCTTTAGAAACACGTTTAGCTAATGCCATCGCTTCAGCGGCTGCTGTGGCTTCATCGAGCAGTGAGGCAGAAGCTAGGTCAAGACCTGTTAAGTCCATTGATACTTGCTGGAAGTTCAGAATAGCTTCAAGGCGGCCTTGAGCAATCTCTGGCTGATATGGTGTGTAAGCCGTATACCAACCTGGGTTTTCCAATACGTTACGTAAAACGACATTAGGTACAATTGTTGGGTAGTAGCCCATACCAATATAGCTTTTAAAAACTTGGTTTTTGTTTGCTACATTGCGGATGTAATCTAGACCTTCAGCTTCTCCGTTTGCACGACCGATATTAAGGTCACGGTTAATGCGGATAGACTCAGGGACGATTTGATTCATTAAATCATCTAACGATTCAGCGCTAACATAGTTCAACATATCTTGTTGCTGTTGTGCGTCAGGCCCGATGTGACGAGTTAAAAATAGCTCGTGTTGCTCAAGTTGGGTAAGAGTTTGCTTGGTCATGGAGAACTCTATTTTTTATTAGGGTAATTATTACGAACAAAGCCCCAAAAATGGGGCTTTATTTACAAAAACGATTCTTACTCTTCGTCGATGACAGCTTGGTAACCATCAGCATCAAGTAAGTTAGCTAGCTCAGCTTCATCAGAAGGCTTAACACGGAATAACCAGCCTTCGCCAAATGCAGATTCGTTTACCAATTCAGGAGAATCTTCTAGCTCTTCATTGATTGCGATTACTTCGCCAGAAACTGGAGCGTAAATGTCAGATGCTGCTTTTACGGATTCAGCTACTGCACAATCTTCGCCTTGAGATACGGCATCACCAACTTCAGGAAGTTCAACAAACACCATGTCGCCTAAAAGCTCTTGTGCATGCTCAGAAATACCAACAGTGTAGCTTCCATCCGCTTCTTTGCGTGCCCACTCATGAGATTTTGCGTATTTTAATTCAGTAGGTAAAGTGCTCATTTTTTATGATTCCTTGTTGAGTGTAACGCCTCAGGTTGTGTTGATAAATTGAGGCGCACATATTCTACAATATTCTTAGTTATATTTATTTATAATCTTTTAAAATGCTTGTTTGCCATTACGAACGAAACAAGGCTTGACAACTTTTACTTCAACGCGCTTTTTACGCATTTCAACTTCAGCGACTTCAGCGATGCCTTTTGGTACACGTGCCATAGCGATGCTATAATCTAATGTAGGAGAAAATGTACCACTAGTAATAATACCTTGGTGCTCTGTACCTTCGCTGTCAGTGAAGAAAACATTCATGCCGTGACGAAGTACACCTTTTTGCTCCATCACTAGGCCAACCATCTTTTCAGTACCATTTGCTCTAATGGTAGTGAGTGCCTCACGACCAATGAAGTTACGGTCTTCTGGTTCCCAAGCAATAGTCCAGCCCATGTTTGCAGCAATTGGGTTAACCGTTTCGTCCATATCTTGACCGTATAAGTTCATGCCAGCTTCCAAGCGAAGCGTGTCACGTGCACCTAAACCACAAGGGCGAACGCCTGCATCCAGTAACGCCTGCCACAACGTTTCTGCTTCCGCTTGAGGCACGGTGATTTCATAGCCAGACTCACCGGTGTAACCCGTGGTTGCAATGAACAATGAATCAGCTTGAACGCCAAAGAAAGGCTTCATACCTTCAACAGCTGCATTTTGGGTGTCATTCAACACTTTTGCCGTTTTTGCTTTTGCGTTTGGTCCTTGAACCGCAATCATTGCAAGTTCAGGTTGCTCGGTAATTTCAACGTTGAAAGCTTTTGCTTGCTCGTTAATCCAAGCTAAATCTTTTTCACGGGTAGCAGAGTTAACCACAAGACGGTAGTGCGTCTCTGTTAGGTAGTAAGTGATTAAATCGTCAATTACACCAGCGTCATGGTTTAACATACCGCCGTAAAGTGCTTTACCCGTTACAGTTAATTTTGCAATATCGTTGGCAAGTAAGGTTCTCAGGAATGATTTAGCTTCAGTTCCCGTAATGTCTACAACAGTCATATGTGAAACATCAAACATACCAGCATCTTGTCTAACAGCATGATGTTCCTCAATTTGAGAACCATAATTAAGCGGCATATCCCAGCCGTAAAAATCAACCATTTTAGCGTTTGATTGAAGATGCTTATCAAAAAGTACTGTTTTATTTGCCATCGTTATCCCTTTGAGGGTTATTTTTGTAGGGAGTCTTAACTCTATTCCTTGAAATGAGTAAGACAAAAAGTTGCAGAATTATACCTCGAAGACAAAAATTGTATACAAAAGTTTTTCTAAAAGTGAATGATTAAGCATTAGATTTAATAATATGAAATAAGGGGAATACAACGCATAAAAAAAGCCGTTATAGGGCATGAACGGCTGTATTGCTAGGTTTTAGGTAACTATTACTTGCACAATTTAGGCAATTTTAATTTATGCCCTAACGCATGTTTAGCGAATAAATCTTTAACTGGTCCAATTTGATTAACTAAATTTAATCCCAAATCTCGCAAGGCTTTTTTAATTGGATTAGAACCAGCAAATAAACGCTTTAACCCTTCCATAGAGGCAATCATTTCGGCCGCTTCGGCTTTACGCCAGCGTTCTAGGGAGCGTAGATTTCGATATTCCCCTAAATCCTGGTTATCTTGTTTTAACTCGCTCAGAGTTTCAATGATGCTTGCTGCATCCAAAAAGCCTAGATTCACACCTTGGCCTGCTAAGGGGTGAATTGTGTGAGCTGCATCTCCAGCTAAAATAAGTCGGTGCTGAGCAAACTGTCGGGCATAACGCATTCTTAATGGGAAAGCCGGATTTTTGCTTTCGAGTTTACATAGCCCAAGCTTGCCATCAAATGCTGCAGTGAGCGCTTTGTTAAACGCTTCAGTTTCCATGGCTTGTAATGCTTTTGCTTTTTCCGGTGGAACTGACCAAACGATTGAGCACAAGTCAGGTTCATTGAGTGGCAAAAAGGCTAAAGGGCCATCGGCTAGGAACACCTGTCTTGCACAATTGTTGTGAGCTACTTCGGTACGAATGTTCGCTACGATAGCGTGATGATCGTAATCCCAAAATGTCAGCGGAATTTTGCATTGTTCACGTACCCAAGAGTTTGCGCCATCTGCAGCTATAACGACTGAAGCCGTTAAGTTTTCGCCTGAACTTAACGATATCCACGTTTCTTTGTCGCCGAAAGCAATATTGCCGACTCTTTGGTTTTGAATATGTGTTAATTCGGTTAACTCACTCGCACGCATTGCAAGCGCATGACTGATATTGTCATTTTCGATAATATTGCCAAGGATTGACTCATTTTGATCTTTCGCATCAAAGTCGATTGAACCTAAACCGTCTTTCGTCCATACGTGCATGGTATCGTAGTGACCAGATCGAGACTCATTAATATGTTCCCATGCACCGAGGTTTTTAAGTAAGTTAGTACTGGCTTTGTTGATGGCGCTGACACGTAAACGAGTTTCACCAGTAACCGCTTGAGTTTCACTTGCATCAATCACAACGGTTTTAATGCCTTCTTGTGCAAGACCAATGGCTGTTGCAAGCCCAACCATGCCACCACCAATAATTGCTACTTCGAAATTTTGAGTATTGAACATTGTTAATCCGTTACGTATTAGATAGCTATTCGCTAAAAATGAGATTGAGTGGTGAAACCCATGGCTTTTTTACCAACAGGGGCTTTAAGAAAAGGTAGATATGAGAGTAAGCGTAATCCTAGACTTCGACCACAAACCAAAGGCCAGTGATTATTAGAGAACCCTCTCACCAAAAATTCAACTCTGTTTAAGGTGTTACCTCTATCTTCTTGCCTTTGCTTTAGGTAAGTATGCGTAATTTGAGTGCTTCCTAAATCCTGTTCGGACTTGAGTCCATTTTCAACAACATCGATAACTGTCATTATATCTCTGAGCCCTAAGTTAAAACCTTGCCCAGCAATTGGGTGTAAGGTCTGGGCCGCATTACCGACAAAAATTGTGCGATGATGAATCGGTCTTGGCATGCAGGTCATGATCAACGGGTAGCTAAAACGCTTGCCTGCAGCAATTAGTTTACCCGCTCGATAACCAAATGCTTGTTGTAGCTTTTCAATAAAAGCGTCATCAGACAATTGCAGATATTCCTCAGCTTGTTCAGGCGTTAATGCCCAGACGAGGGATAAGCGATCACGTCCGTTTAACTCAGACATGGGCAACAATGCTAACGGGCCTGTATCTGTGAATCGTTCCCAAGCTCTGTGTTGATGCTTCTGCTCAAGCTCAATATTGGCAATGATTGCAGTTTGTTCAAAGTTAACGAACTCTTGAGATAAATTCAGGCTTTGTCTAATGATTGAATTCGCACCGTCAGCCGCAACCACTAATTTTGCATTGAGCTTTTCACCGTTATCAAGCGTTAATGTTTTACTATCAATTTCAGCGGTAACGTCGATCACTTTTGCAGGGCAAAACATGGTGACATCTGAACTTTGTAATTTTTGGTGTAATTTAAAACCCACAGGGCTTAATTCTACAACGGCACCCATCGCATCAAGATTAAAATCTTGTGCATCAAGTTGAGTCATTCCGAAGTGACCACGGTCAGAAATATGAATACGAGAGATATCGGTACCAAGGTGTTTGATATCATCCCAAATATCGAGATTTTTGAATGCTTCGATTGTACCGTGCGACAGAGCAATGGCTCTGGCATCAAAACCTGGGTGCTCAGCAGTTGGTTCATAGGCTTCAACAAGTGCAATATTAAGTGGCTTATTTAATCTGTTAGCTTTTAGTGCTAAGCCAAGCGCTAATACTGAGCCAACCATTGCCCCACCGACAATGACGACATCAAATTGATGAGTTGAACCTTGTGTTGATGTGTTATCGACCATGAACCTTCCGAGCAATTTTTTCGAAGTAGTGTGATTGATTCATCAAGATAATGACATGATTTGAATCAATCACATAAACAGATACGTAAATTAATGAAGCACTTCCGGCTTATCTTCACTATCATCTTCTTGGCCATCACGCATAAATTCAGCAAAGCAAATTGCAACGGCATCCTGAACGTAATCAACAAGTGCAATGTAAGCGTCTTCAGACTCGTCATCTTCAGAAATATCTAACTCAATTTGTGATATTTCAGAAAGATCTTTAACGACTTCTTTTACGTCTTCAGAACTTTTATTGATCTTAGGTTGAGCTATTGCTATTGACGTCAAGAAGCTTTGAACCCATAAAGATAAGGCTTCAACACGAGCGGTGAGTGACTCTTCTTCTTCTGGAAGCAACAGCGTAAAGCCAAATTCAAACTCAGCTAAACGATCATGTGCATCTTTATGAAGATCGGCCACTACGGCTAATAGTGACTCAGGAAATGCTCGTCCCTCACTAATGATATCGGTTAAGGCAGGTAACCAAAGATCAGCTTTCTCTCCTAAACCTCCACAAATTAAACCAACAACAGCGCCATGAACTTCAGACGGATGCAAAGAAATTTCAGCGGCTTTTAGTGCTGCTATGAGCTTGTCAGTCCGTAAAGACGGTGGAGTAACCATAGATTTGTTCCATAAAGAAATATTGCTGCTAATACTAACAGATAGCACATTGTGAGAAAACTTGTGCGAATCAAGCTGATTACAAATTGAGGCGCAACGATGAAAAATTAGCTAACATAGTTAAAGAAGCAGCAACTAAATTAAATTGGGTTAGATATTTTGAAGAGTCTGTTGCACTTTTTATACGGGACTTATATAGTCCGACTTAAGCTCAACATAAAGGATGTTGGATAGACATGAGTAACAAAGCCATTGATATCACATTATTGGGGCGGACCTACTCAATAGCCTGTCCGCCAGATCAAGAAGCAGCATTAAGAGATATTGCTGATAAGCTTGAAACGCAATTAGCTGAACTAAAAGGTCGAACATCAAGCCTGAGTCGTGAAGAAATTGTGATAATGGCAGCATTAAATATTGGTCACGAGCTCTATACTGAACAACAGAAAAACAAAGCGTATATGTCACAAATGGATGAACGCATTCTTTTGTTACAATCAACGCTAGAACAAGCGCTTGTAGAGCGCAGCGTAGGGCAAGCAAAGTCCTAATTTAAAGAACTTTAGTTAATTGCAACTGTGATTAACACAACAGCGTTACGCTCCCTGGGGTATTAGCCAGCTAGTAATGTCCCTGTGCCGATGCTTACAACCTTAGGGTGAAGGTTTTACTGACATTGAGCATGCTCGGCTTGTACCGAGAAGCCTTAGGAAGTATGGCTTTACCCGCCTTGAACCTACGGTTCAAGGGCTTACACCGGCAGCGGTATCTTGGGGAGCTACCTATTAAAAAGCCTTGACTTTAAAGTCAGGGCTTTTTTTGTCACTGTACCCATAAAATATATTTATAGCTCTTAAATCATTACTAAAACATCTAATAATAGACTGCGGCTCCGCATAAAAAATTGGATGTTGATCACAGATTAATAGTCAATCATTTACTAAATATACTAACTCATTAAATGACCGAGTAATAACTGTTCGGTCATCATAATTTATCTTGTTGATAGGTGAATGATGGTTGGTATTGTTAGGGTTAATGCAAAAGTAAAAATAGATAACTCTAGCCAGTTTCTTTCAATTCCTGTCTTACTTACTGAGCAAGGTGTCATCGAACCCTTACTCGATTACTTAATTGCACATGACTCTGCCCGAAGTCATTCATGGAAGAACAGAGTGGTGTTCGCCTGTCAGTTACTTCTCGAATATATGTCTGCAAATCAAAACTTGTTTCAAGCTCCAGATCTGCTTTTTTCTCACTTTGTTTATCGCTTACAAGCTGGGACGATTAACGATGCGGGAGAGGATGATTCGGATCTGTTTTGGCTTCCAAGAAGGATCAGTAATGTAAATCAGTTATTATCTGCTTTGAATCAGTTTACAGATTGGTTGAGTATTCATCGTGGCAGTGAGCCTCTGAACCCACTTGTCGAAGCGACAAATTATCAACAGCAACTCAACTACGCCGCTTGGCATAAAAGAAATCAACATCAGTTTTTAGGTCACTTAAAAAGTAATAAGCAGTCCGATCTAATGAAACAGACTCGTAAGATTCGTGGCAAAAGGGATGTCATTCAAATCGACAGTGATGCAATTTCTTTTTCCGAGAACTTGTTTCCAAAGTTCCTACTGTGCGGTCTAGGTAACGCCAAAGATTCCAGAGTGGCTTTACGAGATCAATTAATCTTATTGTTGATGCATGGGGCTGGAGTTAGAGAGAGTGATGCTCTGCATTTATGGGTTCATGATGTATTAATCGATAACATGGACGAAAATAATGCGCTTGTGCGACTGTATCATCCAGAAGATGGAAGAGCGCCTGATAACTGGAAAGGACGAAATAAGCAACATACAAGGAGTGCTTACCTTCAAGAGCTATATGGATTAAAACCAAGAAATCGATTAGTAGGAACCAAGCGTGTTGGTTGGAAAACCAAAATTGTAGATCATCAAGATAATTATATTCACTTACACTGGTTCCCTGCATTTTATGGTGTGCTCTTCAAAAAGTTATGGCTTCGGTACTTGAACTGCCTACTGCCAATAGAACGTAATCATCCTTATGCTTTTATTTCTTTTTCAAGAAATGAGATGGGACAGCCTCTAACTCTTAATGCTTTTAATCAAGGCTACAAAGCAGGTTTGGTTCGTATAGGACTCGCAAGCTCTAAATCCCAAGGACGTTCTCCACATGCTCACCGTCATGCATACGGGAGGCGTTTAACCAAGGCAAAACTTGACCCCATTTTAATAAAAAAAGCACTCCATCATTCATCCTTGAATTCTCAGTTAGTTTATACAACTCCAGGAATCCAAGATGTTACTGACGCACTAAATGCTATTGAGTCAATAAATAGCACTGGAGAAAAAACAAATGTTGAAAGTGAGAACTGGAGTGAATTACTGAAAGAAGCTTTTGAAGATATCGATCCTGACGGCTTGTTCTCAGGCAAATTTCCAAGGTTTAGGGTGAGTGAGTAATGGGCAGAAGTAATGACATTGAATTATCATGGTTAACAGAAGAATACGGCACAGCTTGGGAAACATGGCGAGAGCTAGCTTCTACATGGTTAACCCAAAAAAATCATGGTGTATCACACTCTTTAACTAGTGTTTGTTGCTTTATCGAGAGATTCTTAGTTCCTCGTTTACTCACCGATCCTGTTGAGTTTTTTGTTACTTCCAATGAGAGTACATTTAAAGAGTTTTTGCTGAGCCTAGAATTATCTGAGTCATACCGAGTAAGGCTTAATAACGAAACCACTAAATTTATTGAGTGGCTGCTTATTGAGTATTATTCAGAGCCAGATGATAACGGAGAACTAAAGCGATTATTCAAAAACCCTTTGGAAGTTGAAAGTGCACCGAAGTCTAGGCTTGAAACCGTATATAACGCACTACCTTATGCTTATATTAAGCAATTAAGAAATATACTTTGCCCAAAACAAGCTCGTGATTTTAAAGACTGGATTTGGCCTATAGAACAAAGTGCCTCGATTGATGAAACACTGAGGCACTGTAAAGATTGGATGCTAGTTGATGAATCACAAATTGATAAAACCGATCCTGATTGTATTTGGAAAGAAATCGTTTTAACAAAAGCTCGTTCGATAAGAATCAATGGAGTGTTACAGCGCAAGCCTATTGGCTCAAAACTCTACTTCATATGGTCACCTGTAAAAGCAGTCGCTTTACTCATAAAATTGCTGCTCCCATTGAGAACCTTTCAAGTCAGAATGCTTGATTCTGGAGAGGCCGATACTTGGCGTTATGTAAACGGTAGCTGGGAACACAATACCACACACTCTTTTGCTCAAGGTTCAGAACAGCGGCCTTGGCGCAAAGGTGTTTTTTGCCGAATAAGAACGCCAGATATCGGTGATGTAATGACAGGGCTCTACATTAATACCAATAAAACCGCAGATAGAAATAAAGATGAAATTTCCAGAGGTTATGTCATACCTTGGCAATATGAAGAAGCGTTATATTGGTTAGAAAAGTTACGTAACTGGCAAGAGAAATACAACGCAATAGCAAAGCCTACCTCAATACAATCAATTACAAGAAGGCACTTCGGAACCTACAAAACTGTGGTACAAAAAGAAGAAATTGGTGATATATGTTTTTTGTTTAGGAATGCGTCTGCCACAATCGATGATGATAAAAATGCGCCCATTACGGATTCATATGTAAATAAGCTTTGGTATGCGCTTTTATCTGAATTTGAAGAACAACTATTCAAAGAAGGAGCAAAATTACCTGACGGCCGTAAAATACCACTCATAGATGGTGATAAAACACTTTTCCCACTGCATTCACTGAGAGTGTCATTAATTACATGCTATGCCGTTGAAGGAGAAATTCCAGCCCCTGTTTTATCAAAGCTACTCGCAGGCCACAGTCGTTTAATCATGACAATGCATTACACAAAAATAACACCAGCGGTTATGGCTCGTAAGATGAAAAAAGCTGAAGATAAAATCAACCAAAACGAAGAAGGTAGCTTAAAGTCGTTTTTAGCTGATAGTTCATTACAGCAAATTGAGCAAAAATCAGTATTCAGAGAGCTTAGTTCTGTTGAAACCGTTATTCGTTCCAAGAATATTGCAGGCTGGCAAGAGAGAGCGATTGGTGTCTGTTTAGTTGGCGGTAACACTTCTAAAGATGAAACTAATACCTCACTCGCTGGATGCTGGAACGGAGGTTACAAGCTTAAAAAAGCTAACGCAAACCAAGCCGACTTATACGGCTCTGTTGAGCACGGCTTTGAAAACTGTGTTCGATGTCGCTGGTTCATTACAGACATTCGTTATATTCATGCTTTAACTTCACACCTAAATAATATCAGCTTTCAATCAACAGAAGCCGCAAAACGAGCTACAGAACTTGAAGCTCAAAAAGAACTGTTATTGGATGAAAAATACTTTTATGAAGCAAACGAGCAGGTTTTTACTAAAGACAGTGAGCTTACTTCAATAGATCGGCGTCTTGAAAAATTCCAAACGGAAGCTGATGAGTGGTGCAAAGATCTGATTGCGTGTTTTCAGATCATAAGAAGGTTGTTGAAATTAGAAGAAAAAAGAGAAGGTGAAGATAGTCAGCAAAAAGTGGTTGCACTAGGCGGAGTAGATGATATTTCGGAATTTATTTCATTTACAGAGTCAGATTCTGAGTTACATCAGCTATCACAAGTCTGCTTTGACGCAGAAATCTATCCAGACCTTCGAGACAGCCTATTCAGTACACCTGCAATAGAGCGACGTTCAAAGAGCTTAAACAAGCTACTCATGAATAATGGTTTGTCACCGATATTTATGAACTTCAACGATGAAATGCAGTTAATTGCTGGCAATGCGATGATACGTGCAATGCTAAAAAAGTCAGAGTCAGTTAATGATCAAAACGTCTTACGCAAAATTACTGAAGAAATCGAAAACTTATCCTTTAACGATAGTAAGTTGATTGATTTAGGTGTTAAAGCCATTGAAGATATTTCTAAAATGCCAGTGTTCAGGCTTAATCAAATACCAAAGAAACTAGGAAGAAGCGATAAATGAACGTCGACCCTGAAATAGTTCTTAACGAGTTATTAGATAGTGCAACCAAAAGAACGCAATCAGCACTTAAAATTTTGAACAGCATTTTAGAAAAACAAGCAACAACTGAGCTGAAAGACTTTTCTTACGCTACGATCGGTAAGCTATCAGCACAAGCAGGCGGCCCATCAACTCAAACCATTAGGAATAGAACAGGAAAGCATTTTCAGCAGCTTATCTCTGCTTGGGCTACTTTTGCTGGCACCACAACAAAAAAGCCTCTTTCTGTCAGGCAAAAGCAGCAGTTAAACGGCAACGACCAGCAAGTATTAGATGCTATAAGCGATCCTGTATTGAAAGCAGTTGTTGGAACCATCATTGCTGAACGAAATCGTTTTCGTGATCAGCTTAATGTACTAAAAAGCCAAACAGAACTGTTTTTAGACAAAACCAAGAGTCATAACCCCGAACCCAAATCAAGCCATGCTGTATTAACCCCAATGGAAATCGAAGCATTACAGCAGGCAACATCTGAGAGTTTTGCAAAAAGGATGAACTGGACTGTCAAGCCAACAGGACAGGTTTTAGACTCTGAAGGAAATGAAATTTATCAACGAGGCTACTGGAATGCACTGAACAAAGTCATAACACATTGAAATATTGCAATATTACTTGCTATAAATTAAGTGCGTTCGTAATATATATTTTCAATGGTTTAACATACCATAACCCCTAATTTTTGAACTTACTCGTATCTGTATTATGGCTAATAATAAAAACCAACATTATGTTCCGAAATGTTACCTAAAAGCGTTTACCCTAGATTCAGATGGCAAGGCCATCAATGTTTACAATATTGACAGAAAAAAATTAATCCCCTTAGCACCAGTTAAAAACCAGTGCTCTAGAGATTATTTTTATGGGAAAGATGAAAAACTAGAAGATGCTATTCAGTTTTTAGAACAGTCATATGGAATTGCTTTATCTGAACTCCTCCAAACTCCTACTAAATTTTGTGAACATCACAAGATCGTATTGAAGCGCTTTTGGTTATTCCAATATTTACGAACTGAAGCCTCATCATTACGTGCGATGGAAATGTCAGAAGGTATAGGTAAATATGCGGGGCTGAGTGCAGAAGAATTTAATTTAGGTATCAAAGATGCTGTTAATATCAGTATGCATAACTATGCTGAATGTATGCAGATAGTTGATGATTTAAAAGTTTGCCTAATCAAAAATCATACGGATTTACCATTTATCACATCTGATGATCCAGCTGTTCTTTCGAATAGGTGGCATTTGAATGACGTAAGAGCAAAATATTTTTCTTTTGGCTTAAAAGCATCAGGAAATTTATTATTTCTTCCTCTAACGCCACAACTTATGTGTCTAGCCTATGATGGTGATATATATAGCATTAAACACAAGAAAGGTTGGATCGAAATTCGTAATAAAAATGATGTTAAGTACTTTAATGAACATCAAATTTTAAACTGTAGGGCAAACTTATTTCTAAAAGAAAAGAGACATGCTGCTTTTTTACATGAGTCATATGAAGCAATTCAATCAAGCCGTAATCCTGTCAGACATAAAATGAATTACGCTATTTTTGACAGAGCTGAAGGAGAATATAAGAGGTATAAGTGTATTGAGTTTAACGAAGAAAATGCTCAAAAATATGAAGACGTAATAATTCATTCTGAAACTATTCATCATCAGCCGACATCATGGCCTAGCATCATACAATGGAGAGATAGAGGTTCTGTATATACAGACGGATCTCGTGCAGGATATGTAAGGCGGCCTTTTACGAAAAATACAGGGAGCAAGTTCTACAAAGAAGCAATTCGTACCACCAAATTCGTGTAAGTATATTCAGATTAGCTTATGTAAGCTGCTTCTTGAAATATTTAAAACTCTGGCAACCTCAGATTTATTATGTATTTGAGAATAAAGCTCCTTAGCTTTTTCTTTAATTGAGTTATCTAGCGGTTTGCGTCCTTTGTATTTCCCAGCCTTTTTAGCCGCAGCGATACCTTCTAATTGTCTCTCTTTTCGAATATTTAGCTCGAATTCGGCAAAGACAGCAAGCATATCAAGAAATGCTCTACCGCTTGCTGAAGCTGTATCTATGGATTGCTCCAATACTGACAGGTGTACTTTCAGCGAATGAAGTTTCGCCATTAATAACTTAAGATCGAGGACTGAACGTGAAATGCGGTCAATTCTTGTGATTACGATGGCATCGTCTTCTCGAACATATTCAAGTAGCTGAATGAGTCCAGTACGTTTAGTGTTCGAAGCACTGGCCTTATCTGAAAACACCTTAGTACAGCCTGCGGCTTTTAAAGCACATACTTGTATATTAAGAGATTGATCTTCTGAGGAAACCCGTGCATAACCAACTTTACTCATCTTTAATGTCCAAATAGCCTCTAGAGCTAGCAAACATATTGTCGATTAATACTGAAAACAACCTTATTAATACAGTTTAATGTAAGGTTGTTAGGTGTATTTTGGGGTGTACTCTAAAAACACATTAAAGATTTAAGTTATGAATTTTCATGATATGGGCTATGGCTTAGTTAAAAAAATTAAAAATCAACAGCCTACTTATTTTCGAGTCGTTTCATCCAATGAAGAACAAGTTATTTTGGAAGATTTACGCAGTGGTGCAACACTTAAATTATTACCAGAAAATCTAAATAACTTCGTCAAAGATGGAGGTTTGAAACCAATACCGTATGAAGAGTTTCCTAAAACATTACGCCTTCGCATCAATGATCTAACTATATCTAGCAAGAGAGCTAAATACTGCCGCTTCACTCCTAAATTATCCAGCCTAGAAAAAAAGAAAGAAGAGAAAAAGTCGGAATACCAACAAGAAGGTGAGCGCAGATATGCTTATGTTTTAGGTGTATATGAGGGAGAGATCAAAGCTTATACTGAAAAGTGGTTAGCGCCTTACTTAAAAATGAAAGCAGATGAGCTACAAGATGATAAGCCTCCAGCTTGGAGGACGTTAGTGCGCTGGGTTTCTATATATGAAAAAAGTAACTATTCAAAATCAAGCCTGATCCCAAGAAAAGAAAAGTCAGGGAACAGAACCTCTAGACTCCCAAGTGAGCTTCTTCATTTAATAGACGAAATTACGGATAAGTATTCTTATACGAGCTATAAAACACTTGCTGGAGTTTACAGAGAGCTGAAACAGAATGTAGAAGCCCTAAATGATGATAGGGCGAAAAGTGGACTTTCACCTATCAAAGTTTGTTCGTACAGGGTTTTTCAAACACGTTTCAGATAACCATAGTTCAATTAAGTTTACTTTTACCCCAAGAATAATTAAAAATTTCTCTGTTGTCGGCAAAGACATATCGTATGTAACACTTCCGTTTATCATCATAAATAATGATAATATCAATCGCATTAGACTTTAATCAACATGGATGTATCATATTGAGAGCATTAGAATTAATCGAAAAGAAATACCGTGACACTTCAATAACACATAAAAAATACATCAAACGTTTAAATGATTACATTACAACTTTATTAACGAATGGCAGGATTATAGAAGCTAAGTATTTTTTTAGTGAGCTACAGACCCTAAGTTCAGAGCATAAGAACACACTCTTGCTTGGATACAAGATTGCCATTAAGACATTTGATTCAGAGAGTATCCTCCACTATGACAAAAAGTTGGTCGATCTCGATTATAACTTTGAAGAGCTCGTCTGGATTAGACTTCAATATTATTATTCTGTAAATAATAGAGACGGAATTGTGAATTGTGCGCAACACTTGTTGTCAAAAAGTACTAAATTAGAGACTGATAAACTCCAGTTTTTTACAGATATTATTCTTAATAATCATGAGTTAGAAGTATTTAAAGCCTTCAACAAATATTTATATAGGGTGAAGCTAAAAGTTATTCCTTCATTTGACGCAAAAGTAAAATTTATAGCCTATCAAAAGCTTGTTGACATTGTTGTTAGGATCAAAATTACAAAATGACGAATTATTTAATACTTAAGCTCCTAGATAGTCAAAGTATCTACCTTCCTACGACTCATGTTTACAAAAATGTTGAGTTGAGATCGTATTCTGCTGATAACGACTATGAAATTAAAGTGCTAATGGAGTCAGCTGAACAGGAGCATCTAGATTTTAGTAAATATCAATACTCTGCACGAATTGCTACGATTGTGAAAAGTGAGAATGATTTTGACGCATTAAACTTATCAGAAGACCGCTTTTCAGAAGTACTCGATATGAAGTACAGGGAAGCACCGCTTTCAAATTATAAGTTATCACCCATTGGATATATCAAAAACCTAGATTCTGGAAAAATTACTCCACTCCAAAATGAGGAGCTCAAACCATCCATCTCCTTCTTTACTAACAGAGGTGATATTCAACCTTTTGATTCAACGAACTTTATACTTAACACTAATACAGAACTAACTGAGCGCTATCGTAGATCACTTCATTGGTCTAGGAACAGTCGAAATGAAACAAACAAGCAACTAAAAATACTGTTTAATTGGTTTGCTCTTGAAGCATTATTGAAAGAATCTGAAATAGATAATATCAATGGGATTATTAGATGGTTTTTAGGGTTTCCTAATGGTAAAAAAAGAAATGAGCTATCACAAAATTTGCTAAGACAATTAAGCTCTCACAAAAGCTATACTCAATGGAATAAGTCGTTACCCCAGTTCATAGACAATATCAGAAAGTTTCGAAACGAATCAGTTCACTCTGGCTTTAGATCTGGAGACTTCACAAGTGAAGAATTAAAATTTTATAGTCAAATAACACAATTTTGTACGGCACAGTGCCAAGATGCTGTACTTTCAGCAATTTTAAATAATATTGAAACTGTTCCTGAATTTAAAAGCTACCTTACTTGTATTTTTGAAGAAACTTGTAATGTAAATCACATTCATGGAACGATTATACATCGATTGGATAATTGTGTAGTTAACTCATTAGTAAAGTGAGATTAATCTATAGTACTAATGAAAATACCAATACAAGTAATTGTTTTAAAGAAACAAATAGGTATTGGTATATCATGCAGCTATTAATTTATAAAATGACAAATTTCACCCACAAAGTGACAAATTAAACCCATAACCTGTCATAAATCACATCATAAGATGACAAATTAAACCCATAAGGTGGTGATAATCAATAATTGAGTAAGCGTCTCGTCTTATTGTTATATAGCCACCTTTTGCCTCAAACCTTTATAGGTTTCAATGAGCTAAACTCAAACCATTACCGTCATACTCGCGAAGGCGAGTGTCCAGCGCCTTGCCTTATGGATGTGAAGCATCACTTTTCGTGTTCAAACAGCAAAATTTCTGCGAAGTTTATAAAGTCGTGGTATTGCATACCACACCGCCAAAAGGGGAGCTCTCCTTTTGAATCCCCTGAGCCGCCCGAACGAAGCTGAGCGTTTCAGATATGATTGAATAAATGACTAACGCCCTAGATGGTACATCTGATAGGCAGGACGCCTGAATGTCGTGAAGCACATGGATGTGCGAGAACGACCATGTACCACTGAGACTAGCCTGACACCCATGTCAGGCTCGCGACATTTAATATTCAATCATATCTTCAACAGCTTCGACGGAAAAGTTGTAGCCCGTTAGGTCATTTGAATTTTTCTGGCAAGGTTTTGCCCCAAAGTGAGTCAGTAACGCCCATTCGTTGCAATACTATTTCTAATGTCTACTCGTTCAAAATAATGTTCTTTCGACAGTCTCTTTTTTGACAAATCAGACCTAATGATTAACTGTTATAGTGGTTAGTGCTATAAATTTGCATCAAGTGCTGTTGTGGTGAAAATCATCATTTATTAACTAACTAAATTCAGCAGTTTTTCGTAAGATAATATGTTCTTTTGTGCTGTTAGCGGTGATTTTACTCGAAGTCACTTTTAGAGTTGCATGCAAGATACGTTATGGTAAATAGGAATGATGTATTTTTATTATATTGGTATTTGTTTTTTTCAGTATTTAGTGGCGGAGATAAAGTTTATGTTAAAGACTTAGTATCTCTAAAGTCGTAGCAAAGTTGTAGTAATTTCAACCTAAAATGTTAATTAAATGTAAAAATAAAGTGACTGTGTTAGAGGGTTCTGGTAAGGTTTTGATTGTAAGACATTATATTTTTGTTAAAAAACAATAAACTATTTAAGGGAATTAAATTGTTATGAAAAAGTTTATATTTGTGCTGATGTTTTTTTCATCACTTTTATGTAGTAAACAATCAGAAGGAGCTGATGTATTAACTCAATGTTCTACTTGCAACTACAGCTCAGATTATAAGGCTGTTGCAAAATATGTTGGTTTGCAAGAAGGAAAAACAAGAGCTGAAGTTTTTGTTTTGAATCCTGAGGATCGTGTTTTAAAAAAATATGCCATTGTTCATATAACTACAAGCGAACCAGGTATAAGGCCAATGACTCATGTGATTGAACAGTCATTGAATAGCAATGAGTTAGCTATAAAGTCACAACTGGATTCAATTTTTGACAATTTTGCCAGTGATTCATCAGGATATGTAGTACCTGTTAATTTAGCAAATACTTCTTTAGATTTAATTGGAAGTAACAGAAACCAAGCTCTTGTAAAAAATCACTATAATAATAATATGTCTTTATCTACTAAAATAAATACATATGGTAGTGCCGCATTAAACCTTGCAGGTAAACTTCTTAACTTAAAATGGGTTGCAACTATCAAATTTTCAGATGGTTCATATGCAAACTTCCAATTAACAGGATTAGATCACAACTCTGATTTTACATTGAAACTTATATCTGTTCATGATAGTGAAGGTGTTGAGCTTCCTTTAAATAAAAATCAATTATTAACATCTGGTGAAATATACGTACCAATAGAGAATTTTGAAGACTTTCAACAAGCCGGAAGCAGAGTTGGTGTCACCACTACTATTGTTGGGGGGGCTGGTGGTGCAGGAGGTTCTGGTGGCGGTCCGAGATGGATGATTTGTTCTGCAAACTCTTCAGGCGGAATTTCTTGTAAAGCTGTTTGATATTTTAAATATTTATGAAACATTAAAGACGTGTTGTTTAACACGTCTTTAATGAGAATTGTTTTGGGTTGCCCTAAATTATTCAGAAAATAACTGTTAACCGAAGACAAATCCAATTAGTCAATTTGAAGTGACTTTATTTGTAGTAAGAGGGTGAAATGGATATTAATATTAATTTGTTTGGAGAGTTCTTACTCTTTTGGATACCATTATCAACTATATTGGTATATATTTTTGCAAGAAATAAAACTAAAAACTTAACAAAGGTTTTGTTTTTAGGTTTCTTTCTTTCATTTATTCCCCTATTTAGCTTAATCTATATTATAGTGTGGTCTTTTAGACCAAAAATCAAACAAGAAATTACTACTTGTTAATAGAGTTGAAAGGTTGGTTATATGTTATTTCTAGTTTTATTGGATTAGATATTACACTTCAATAAGGCCTAGTGACCACATAGCTGCAATAAGTGCCAACAAAATATCATTTACATAAAACATATTGGGTAAATGATATTTTGATTTATGAAATGAGCTATTTAAATTCAGAAGCCCTTTAAAACAGGGCAAGATCACGAACACTATTTGAGCAGTTATTGTATTTAAATCAAACCTTCTTAGAGTTCTTTTTATACAGAGTAGCTAAGGTCACTTATGGTTTAGGTTTGATTTAAATCAATCTGTACATTAACTGCACATACGTGCTCTCACCCTGCCCTTTAAAACCGACTCATATTCAGGTTATCTGTTTACGATAAATTCCGTTGTGCGCATCTTTATTGTAAGTTCATGCAAGCCCTAAGTTGTATTTTTATGGCTAGCCGTGGATATCAGAAATTAGATGTTTATAATTGGGTTTTAGGGATACTATTTCTAATGCAACTCGTTGATATCATATTAAAGTCGAAACTCATTTATGTCCAATTTCGAGTTAGTGACAGCTGACTCAGATATTACTCTAAGCAAGTTAAAGTCGTATTCCGTGACTACAGCAGTTTAATTATCTTCATTATTCAGTAAGCGCATAATTGACTTAAATCCTTTCTGGTTTCGTTGTGACTTTTAAATATGGAGTTGTTATTTATTAAAAGTCACACTTTGATATTAACGATTTCTCTGAATTTAAGCACTTCGGCCATTGCTTTTCCGAGTTGATGCCTTATATCTACGCCATGAGAGAGTAATTCCCGTATAGGCCAATAAACAAGCAAGTAATGAGGCTAGGCCAGCTATAGTTTGTCCTATAATACCGAGTATTTCACCAGTATGTAGGAATCGAATAATACTTCGTAGTTGACTATATTCTGAAAGAGATTCGAAATCCTGAGTGGCAATAACTTTACCTGTGGCATTATCAAATACAGCAGTGTATCGCTTATGGGGTTCAGCACCATTACCATTATCAATTTGGTAAGTATGAATACTTACAGGCTCGTCTGGGATTCCAAATTGGATACTTTTCCATTCTAAATTACTTTCTTTTATCACCATCAATTGATGCTCAATCACATCATGGGAAAAATGCGGTGTTGCGACTTTAGTTGGCTTCGGTAATGTTTTAGAGATGGTTGAAACATTCTCTTTCAGCACTTGTCCAGGCCATTTAAATGAAAAGAAAATTGCAGTAAACGCAATAACAAACAGTGCTGGCGCCATATAAATCCCAAACACATTATGCCATTGATAGTCCCTCGCTTTTGAAGACGGATAGGAGCCTGTCAGTGTCAGTTTTTGTTTGAAGGTGCGACGGTTGAATCGTTTCGGCAACCATAAGTAAATACCTGAAACAATTATAAAAATAAAAATAACATTTGAAATGCCATTTACCCAGCGCCCTTGACTACTAAATTTACCATCAAGCGATAGCCAGCGATGAAATGCTCTAAGGTGTTTAAAAAATGATTTAGTACCATCACCTAACTTAGTGATTTTTTCACCTGTGTATGGGTTCAGATAGGCAAGTGTTTTCCTTCCGTCTTTTATTTGAATAGGCGCATCAATTTCATTAATAAATTTCAAGGAGGTTTGCTTTTCTGTTGGATAATTTTGGCTGATGTTTTTTATTTTCTCAATTGAAAGTGGTTCTTCGATGCCATCAGGTTTAACAGGGTAATCTTTTTGTTCTGCAAATTTAATTATTTGTCGCTCATATGTGAGCGCAAGACCTGTAATCGACATTAAAAAGATGAAAATGGCAGCACTGCAACCCAGTACTAAGTGCAACCAAAAAAACGTTTTTTTTATATTCATAAATACACCAAAGCCAGCAGTGTTAATGCTGGCTTATAATTTTTTTAAATTTACTTGTTTAGAATGAAGCTTTTACTTCTAATCGAGCCATTCTCTCACCACCAATTGTTACGTTATTTGTGCCACCACCGGCTAGGTATTCGGTGTCGAATAGATTCTCAATGTTGAAGCGATAATCAACGGCAATTCCATTAATGCTTGTTTTGTATGTTGCACCAAAATCAACGCGAGTGTATGCATCTTTAGTGATGTTATTTGCAGTATCTGCAAAGCGTTCGCCTTGATAGAAAATCCCAGCATTAATAGCAAGTTGTTCAGTTGCTTCATATCTTGACCAGATTGAAGCTGATAATTTAGGGGCATCAACAGGGCGCTTACCTTGATATTTCGCATCCCTTTCGTACACAGCATCTAAATACATGCTTGAAGCCATAAGGAAGAAACGGTCATTAACCGCACCTTGAGCTGATACTTCAAAACCCTTATGGCGCTGTAAACCCGATTGAGTGGTGATAGTCTTGTAATCGGGGTTATCGATAATATCTTCGGTGATCAACGTACCGCTTTTTTCAATATCAAAAACAGCGGTATCAACCAATAATCTATCGGTAACTTGCCATTTTGCACCAAATTCAATTTGTTTTGAGGTGACTGCATCAAGTTTCATTCCGTGATTTTTATCATCAGTATTGTTCAACGTATCACTTGAGCTTGGTTCAAAACCTTCTGAATAATTGATATAAAGGGTGGCATCATCATTTGGATGAAATAACACACCAAACTTCGGTACGAATGAAGTGTTGTTCGCATCTTTTCTGTTTTGTTGATCGTAACGACCACCGAACATTAATTGCCAATTGTCATTGAAAGTGACTAAGTCTTGGAAGTAGACACCATAGTAGTCATACTCACTGCTGTATAAGCTATCATCAGTTTTGTAACTGATATCTGGTCGAGTTGGCTCAACTTGTCCTGGGGTGAAGCTAACAGTGCCTGCTTTTGTTCTAAGTTGGCCGTAGCTGTAATCAAGGCGATTAATCCCAAATAGAAGTTGATGTTGAGTTTTTGCAATTTCAATTTCACCAGTCAGATCTAAATAGGTGGTTTTGAATTGCCAATCATCAAAACGATCGTAAGGTTTAGAATCATAGCTATCACCAACCGAATAATTTTCTGGGCGAGAAGGCGATGACTCAAAACGTTGACGTTTAAATGATTGCTCATTATAGCCCAGCTTTACGGACCAATTGTCAGTGATAAAATAACTTGCAGTGGCGCCAATGTTATTAACTTCAATATCGGTAAATGCCCATGAAAAATCATAAATGGTTTTGTCACTACCAATAACTTTTCCGTCAGCATCGAGCCAAGCACCCGTATCTAAGCCTGCTTTGTCGTTCGTTTGGTCGTAATAAACATTTACGAGTAAATCATCGGTTATTTGGTAATCTAGCGCTAACGATCCAAGAAAACGGTCACGGTTTCTTTGTTCACCATTTTGATATTCACGAGTGTAATTTACGTCTTGCTTAACGAGCACGGTTCGATAATTAATATCTTGGACAATCTCACCGCCAGCATCGAGCATAAAACGTGTTGAACCGTTTAAGTCGGTATCAAACCCTAAATCAAGCAGTTTTTTTGCCGTAGGTTTTTTAGTTACCATGTTGATTAAACCGCCCGGGGCTGATTGTCCGTATAGAATACTAGCAGGACCTTTAATCACTTCTACACGTGAAAGCGTTTCGATTGGCTGTTGATAATGAGACCAATGCTGATGACCATCACGAAGGTAACCCGTTGATGAACTTAGTTGGAAGCCTCTTGAATTAAACACTTCTCGGTTACGCTGCTTTGAGCCAGCAGATAAGCTTGCATCATTTGAAAGCACTTCACCTAATGTTGTTGCTAATTGCTCGTCGATAATAGTTTCAGGGATTACAGTAATTGATTGAGGCGTTTCGAGCAGTGATGTATTTGTTCTGGTTGCTCCGGTAGCATCAGTCACCTTGTAATCGTTAAAGTAAGTGCCTTTTACTTGAATGACCTCAATGTTTGCCGACTCCGCAAAAGCTTGAAGTGATAATGACGATAGAGCAACGGAAATAGCAAATGGCAGGCTTTTAATCTTCATTGTACGCTCAAATAATTATGGGTATGAATAAGAAATTGAGCGCATTTTACATTCACGTTATACAAATGCAAACGATTATCAATTATATTTCGCTTATTGATTGATTTATATCAAATACGTTGCTGACTCTGTCGTTCTGAGGGCAACTCTGTAGCGTTTATTAGGGACTTTTGATCTTTGTTGATATTTTCAGCAATGATTATGTTTGACGAAAATAAAGCTTCGAAAAACTCCATACCATTTTTGATGTAGAGCAACTATTAATCCAATTAGCTAAATAGGTTATTAAATAGCTATTACAGCAGCTTGCAGTTATCAATTAATTTATCTAGAAGCTGATATGGTTCTAGAGGAATAATATGAGCGCATTGAGAGTATTCAAGTTTAAAAAATAAAGACTAATATTCATGAGTTTACTCTATTGAGGCGCTCTTCAGTCAAAGCGATTTTGTGAATTTATGTAAAATATTGTAGACTAGATCACTCTTAATATAAGTAATACATTAAGCATTCAAATTTAATATTTCATATTTAGTTAGATAACATAATTAAATTTCCTTAGTCAGTTACTGACGTCCTAATGTTTGTTAAAGCAAGACTTGGACAGCATGTTGTTGCCTTTTCTATCGAATGAATATGTACTTTTTGCGCAATAAAAATGACACACTGATAGTGTCAGCACTTGGTATGAAAGTTCACAAAAAAGAGTAGTTTTTCAATGTTCGATTATATTATTGTTGGCGCTGGTCAGGCAGGCTTATCTATGGCGTACCAACTTAAACAGGCCAATGAAAAATTTTTAGTACTTGATAGTGAAAGTGAAATTGGGGCATCGTGGTTAAAACGTTGGGACTCACTTAGGTTATTTACCCCTACAGAATTTAACCATTTACCAGGCATGCCTTTTCCTGCAGAAGACGGTTATTATCCAGATAAATATGATGTGGCTAATTATTTTAAATCCTATGTAAATCAATACAAGCTACCAATTGAGTTAAAGACAAAGGTGTTAAAAGTTGTCAAAATGAAGGATGCATTTGATGTGCATTGTCAGCATAAGCTCTATCAATGTAAGCGAATTATTATCGCATCGGGGCCATTTCATACACCGTTCATTCCTTCTTTTTACAAATCATTGTCTTCAGATATTAAGCAAATCCATAGCAGTGATTATCGCAACCCAGAACAGTTAATTGCTGGTGATACTGTTGTTGTCGGGGCTGGTGATTCTGGTTTTCAAATTCTAAGAGAAATCGCTCTGCATTGCTCAGACAGGCATGTCTTTTTTTCTGGAAGTACAAATTCACTAACGATCCCACAGGAGTTTTTAGGGAAAACGTTATGGTGGTGGTTTAATGTGTTAGGTATTTTGTCAGTTAATAAATACAGTTGGATTGGTAAGAAAATCAAACAAAAAATGCAGCCAGTTATAGGTATAGACATTAAGTCATTGCTATCAAGAAAAAATGTGACCGCTGTCGGACATGCTTTAGAAGGCCAAAATAGTTCGCTACGATGTAAGTATGCAACGCTAGATTCGGTAAAAAATATAATTTGGTCAACGGGTTTCAAACCCGACTTCTCTTGGATTGAAGATATTGAATTAGATGAACATGGATATCCGGTTAATTTTCGTGGTGTAAGCAGCACAAAAGGAATGTATTTTATTGGATTACCTTGGATGTATACACGGGGTTCAGCAACTCTTGGAGGCGTGCGTAAGGACTCAGAATATTTAATTAAAGCTTTACAAAAAAATGCTTAGAATGTTCCTTGTTTGGAACCTAAATCTACGAAAATTCCAATCATAAAATAGTGTCTGTTGATGAACAAAGTTTATATTATTATTCGTCTCCCAACCTACTAGTGCAAAGCTGATTAATAGCGAATATGTTACTCGGTGCATTGGTACTTCTTTATCCAAAAAATAAGACCAGTGATTGATTATGGTCAGAATCACGTTTTTTCGCACTTTCGAAGTTAATTAAGGAAACACTAACTTTCAGGCATAACTATGCTGCTAATGAATGAAGTTGCTGATAAGAAGGTCATACCTTCAACCTTTTTTATTTGTTCCTGTTAAAGTATTGACCAAAGCTCAATACCAGCGATTGGCGACTCGGCTACTTACCAAGGTTTCCATCTCATAAATTAATGCATCTAACCTTTCATTTTTTATTGACGTTGTTCGACGATATTATTGAAATATTTGATGGCCAAGACTTCAATTATCAGTCGCATTTATCATCACAGTCACAGATGAATGTTAACCGTAACTAATGCCGCTCGATATGAAGAGCATATTTGATACCCCAATGATTTTGTCACGCAAAGCTCAATCTATTTACGCTTTCTAAAATTGATGAATTCATCAACAGTTGTATCGATTTCGGAACACTGTTGCGAGTAATACTGTTCCGGTTTCGGGACTAACCTTCAGACTTACTTCATGTAAAAGTTAAAAATCTTTTAAAAAACAGCTTGTTATATTTGTGGCATGAAGCCTGATTCAGTCATTCATAATAATTAAGATATGAATCGGCGCTATGGATATAACTCGAAATAAAGTAAAAAAAAATAACAAGAAGTTATTAATCAGCTTCTTAGTGGCTTTTGGAATAGTTGTCAGTCTGTTTTTCCTTCTAAATACTAATAATGCCAATCTTATCGTTAGCCAAGATTCTGTGTTAACGGATAAGGTGCAGCGAGGCGACTTCGTCGTAACTGTGCGTGGCACTGGTGTATTAGCACCAAGAAACATTCGTTGGATTGCTACTGATGTTGAAGGCCGTGTTGAACAGATTTTTATTAAGGCTGGTGCAAGAGTAAAGACGGGTGATGTACTGATGGTGTTGAGTAATCCACAGTTACAGCAACAGCTCGAAGAAGCTCAGTGGGAGCTTGAAGCTTTGGAGGCCGAGATCAAAGCACAAGTGGTTTCTTTAGAATCTCAATTGCTCGACCAAGAAGCGGCTGTTATTTTTGAAAAGCTTAATCATGAGCGAACCTCTTTAACCCTTGATGCACAAGACAAACTTCTTAACCAAGGTATCGTCGCTTTTTCTAAAATAGCCCATGCAGAGACAAAAATTGATGCAAATCAGTTTAAGCAACGTTGGGAACTTGAACAAAAGCGTCTCGCTAAACATCAAGAGAATCTTTCTGCACAAAAGCAAGCCGCACAAGCTCGCCTAAAGCGAATGCAAAGAGGTTTACAACGCTTAAAAACACAAGTAAAGAACCTGAATGTCAAAGCCACTATGGACAGCATTGTACAAGAGATGCCAATGGAGCTTGGGCAGCAAGTCACTGTGGGTACTAATTTAGCTAAATTAGCACGTACTGATCGTTACCTCGCAGAACTCCGAATCCCAGAAAATCTCATCAAAGATGTCACATTAGGACAAAACGTCACAATTGATACCCGAATCAGTAAAATTCAAGGTAAAGTACAGCGTGTTGACCCTGCTGTTGTGAACAGTTCGGTGCAAGTAGACGTTGAGCTAATTGGCGCTCTTCCTAATGAAACAAGACCCGATTTAACGGTAGATGGTGTCATTGAAATTGCGAAGGTAAAAGACACTTTTTATATCAAACGACCTATGTTTGCTCAAAGCAATCGACAAAGCCGCATTTTCATCATTAACCCTGATGAGAAAGTGGCTCATCAAAAGCTCGTGAGGTTTGGTCGTTCGTCGTCCCGTTATATCGAAATAAAACAAGGCGCACAAGCCGGTGATGAGATTGTGATCTCTGATACCCGTGTGTGGGCAAATAACAATATGGTTAAGTTAAATTAAGGGATGCTCCCTAAGGAAAGAAGATGAGTAGAAAAATATTAGTCGAACTCCAACAGCTCAATAAAGTTTTTTTAACCGATGAAATTGAAACACAAGCCCTTAATCATATTAGTTTAACGATCTATGAAGGCGAATATGTATCAATTACGGGGCCTTCAGGATGTGGGAAATCGACACTGTTATCCATGCTTGGCTTACTCGATACGTCGTCAGCTGGTAGCTACCATTTAGCTGGACACGACGTGTCGCAACTCAGCCGAGATGAGCGAGCTCGTATCCGAAATAAAGAAATTGGTTTCGTGTTCCAATCGTTTAACTTAATCAGCGATCTGACGGTCGCTGAAAATATCGCTTTACCTCTAACTTATCGGTCTGATTTAAGCAAAAATGAAATTGGTACTATGGTCAAAGCGGCACTGGAAAAAGTGGATATGTCGCATCGAGCCAGTCATTACCCGTCGCAATTGTCAGGCGGTCAGCAACAACGTGTTGCCGTTGCGCGTGCGATTGCAGGCAAACCATCGATCATTCTTGCTGATGAACCAACAGGTAACCTAGATTCCAAAAACGCACAAGCCGTCATGGCATTATTAGATCAGCTTCATGCTGATGGTGCCACGATTTGTATGGTCACCCATGACCCTCGTTCAGCTGAACGTGCGGAGCGATTGGTAGAGGTTTTCGATGGGAAAATCGTCGCCGACCAAAAATTCAATAAACCAACAGCGATTGCTATTTAAAATAACAATTAAGGATGATTTATGTTTTATTGGATTGATGTTAAATACGCATTTAGATTGCTGTTTAAAAAGCCTGTTTTTACGTTAACAGCCATTATGATGGTTGCCATTGGACTGGCGTTAACCTTATTCAGTTATTCACTATTAATGAATTTGGTATTTAACCCATTGACGTTAAATAGCGATAAACCTGTGATTGCGATTGAAGAAGTGTTCGATGACACCCACTTTAGTCGAGCAGGTGCGGATCCAATCGATTTTTATCGATTAAGAAACGAGAGTAACACAATTGCTGAGCTGGGTTTATACGATGAAAGAACGACTTTGATCAGTGATATACAGCCAGGCAGTCGAACTCAAAAATACAACGCAGCTTTAACAGAATGGAATGTGTTTGAGTTTTCTGGTGTTCAGCCTATTTTAGGTCGAGGTTTTAGAGAGAGTGATCAATACACTGGAGCTGAGCCAGTAGTAGTTCTCAGTCATAAAGTGTGGCAAGAGTATTTTAAGTCCGAACCTACGATTGTAGGGAAAATGATAATGGTTGAAGCCGCACCCACCAAAGTGATTGGCGTTATGCCTGAAGCGTATGCATTTCCTTCGCATTCCCAAATGTGGATGCCAATGCCGGAGACTTTGCTGAAACCGACAGAGCGCAGCAATTACTGGTTATTTGGTTTTGCAA
This sequence comes from Shewanella sp. OPT22, assembly GCF_004168585.1. Taxonomy (GTDB): domain Bacteria; phylum Pseudomonadota; class Gammaproteobacteria; order Enterobacterales; family Shewanellaceae; genus Parashewanella. Next base: position 61,187 of record NZ_PGVH01000042.1, read on the forward strand.
GATTAAAAGACACTGCAACACTGCCTCAACTACAAAAAGAGTTAGAAGTGCTGAGCGGTAAACTCATTGCAGAATATGGTGAAGAAATGTTTTGGCGTAGCTCTGTGGCGGGAGGGTATTTGAGAGCAGTCCCTTACAAGCAAGCGAATGCTGACGTCACTGAGTATTACAATGTGTTTTTATCTTTATTTGCTGTCGTCATTCTGATCTTGTTACTTGCGTGCATCAATATAGGTAACTTGTTACTGACACGCGTGAACGAGCGAGCAAAAGAAATTGCCATTAGACAAGCTTTGGGTGTTTCTCAGATGCGATTGATCATGCAAATGCTATGGGAAAGCATCTTGATCTGCTCTGTAGGCGGGCTTGTTGCATTGGCACTAACCGTTTTTGGATTAGACATTGCCAATAATGCCCTTGCAAGCCTGTTTGAAGTCAACGACCGCCAACCGTTTTGGTGGCATTTTTCACTGTCCTCTGATGCGATTCTATTACTTATTATTACCGTTGTAGCGATGATTCTGATAACGGGCTTGATACCTGCCTATCGAGCAATTTCCAGTGATTTTAATGCCGTGTTACGTGATGGTACTCGTGGTGCGTTGGGTCGAAATGCTTCTCGTACCAGTAACATTTTGGTGATATCTGAAATCACGCTTTCGTGTGTGGTGTTGGTGATAGCGACAGTTCTATTATGGACAAGTTATGCGGCTTCGAATGCTGACTATGGTGTTGAAACGGCGAATCGGGTGACGGCAAGAATTGAATTACCAAGAGAGACTTACCGAATCAATTATGGTCAAGAAAGTGAAGCTGCCGATCGTCAAAAAATCACGAATTTTTACTATAACTTGAAAAGACGTTTAGAACATCGAGCGGACATAGAGGCAGTAGCATTCATGACGGCGCTGCCGGGCACTGGTGAAGGGGTAAGCCATTATGAAATTGAAGGCAAAGCCGCTGCCGTTTATAACGAAAACCCATCAGCCAACAATGAAAGCGTAGTTAGAGGCTCTTGGAAGGCCGTTGGAATGAAACTAGTTGCCGGTCGTGATTTTGATCACAGAGACATTGAAACCGTTCAAGGGAACGTGATCATCAATGAATCGATTGCCAGAGATATATTTCCAAATAATGATGCGATTGGTCAGCGAATAAAGCGAGTTTGGCAAGGCGGGGGATGGGAATGGCAAACTATTATTGGCGTCGTTTCCGATACATTTCATGGCCCAACTATGCGCACCTCAAGCGCTCAATATACCATGTATCGACCTGTTGATAGAGATGGCCGCAGCCAAATCAGCATGGCTATCCATTATCTCGGTCGTGAAGCTGAAGCAAGAAAAGCGCTATTAGAGACGGTGAAGCAAATTGATAATGGTGTCGGAGTTTATAACTTACAAAGCTACGCAAATCTAATTAAGGAGCCCATGCTATTAGTCTCAGCGGTCAGTAAACTGTTTTTATTTTGTGGGTTTGTCGCAATGTTCTTAGCTGCAAGTGGCATTTATGCGGTGGCTTCCAATAATATTTCTCAACGAACCCAAGAGGTTGGTGTTAGGAAAGCATTAGGTGCAACGGATTCGATGGTGATGTCGCTTTTTTTAAATAAAGCCTTATTACAGCTAGTCATTGGTTTATTCATTGGGATTGGGATTGCAGTGTGGGGGATCAGTTTGATGACACACGCACTTGTGATTAACTCCATGAGTTACCTAATTGGCTTAGGTAGTATGGTGCTACTTATTGCTTTTATCGTGTTATTAGCGACTTATGTGCCAACGAAAAAAGCGACTTTAATGGAGCCAAGCAATGCGTTACATCATGATTGATGGTATAAACCGTGATAATGAAAAGAAGAAGGAATCTCAGTTTTCATGCAGCATTCAATCATAGTTGCTGATGATGACATGCAAATCCTTGCTGCATTAAAGCTACTTTTAAATGCAGAAGGTTATGAGGTGACGGCAGTAACGTCACCTCAAGCATTATTGCAGCACATCAAAATAACGTCATTTTCTGTTGCACTGATAGATTTAAATTATCAGCGTGACACGACATCTGGCCAAGAAGGGCTCGAATTACTTAACGCAATTAAAGATATCGATGAATGTTTACCTGTTGTTGTGATGACGGGTTTCAGTAACATCGATATCGCCGTTAATGCCATGAAATCGGGCGCTGCTGATTTTGTCCAAAAACCATGGGAAAACGATCGTTTATTAAATATTTTACAGGCTCAAATTCGCTTGTTTGATAGTGAACAAAAAAGCCGAAAGCTGATCGAACAAAATACACTCCTAAAGAAAGAAGTCAGTCCTGAACCTGCTGATTTAATCGCAATTTCAAGTTCAATGAAACATGTTCTATCACAGATTGAAAAGTTGGCATTGAGCGATATGAACATTTTATTTACAGGCGAAAATGGTACAGGGAAGAGTGTTTTTGCTGAATACTTACACCTGTGTTCATCACGAACCAACCAGCCTTTTATTTCAGTAAATATGGGCGCTATCAGTGAAACTGTTTTCGAGAGTGAAATGTTTGGGCATGTAAAAGGAGCATTTACCGATGCCAAAAGTAACCGCATTGGTCGCTTGGAATTGGCAGAGCAAGGCACTCTTTTTCTTGATGAAATCGGCAATATCCCGTTGTCTCAGCAAGCTAAATTATTAAGAGTATTAGAAGCTCGACAGTATGAAAAATTAGGGAGTTCTAAGACGTTCATCATGAATGCCAGAGTGATATCTGCAACAAACGCTAATTTGTCTGAATTGATAGAGGAAGGGCGTTTCAGGCAAGATTTATTGTATCGTTTGAACACCGTAGAAGTGCGAATCCCAGCTTTACGTGAGCGTACTGAGGATATCATTCCGCTCGCAGAACATTTCTTAATACAGCATGCGAATAAATATGGCATTGAACAACAAGGTTTTGAAGCTGAAGCAATCTATGCTTTAAAGCAATACTCATGGCCCGGAAATATTCGTGAACTGAATCATATGATCGAAAGAGCCATCTTTTTAAGAAAAGACATCAAGATTGATGTTGAAGATCTTGGTTTACATACTCATCCGACAGTTCAAGACCTAGGCTTTGAAGTCAATCATGAGACTTTAGAGCATATTGAAAAATACATCATTCAGAGACGGTTAGCGCACTTCGATAATAAAGCTAAAGAAACTATGGAGTCGCTAGGGTTAAGCCGCAGTGCTTACTATCGACGTATCGAAAAACATAACCTGTAGATGAAATGAAAACATTTTTCCAACGTTTATCTTACGAAAACCGACTTTTACTCATTTGTTTGGTGTGTGGACTTATTCCTTGTTTTTCGACAATGCTATTGTTGTTTTCTTCCGAGTTAGCCAACTATGCCAAGTGGGCAATAATGATATTGTTGCTTGGTGTTGTTTTTGTTTGCTCGGTCTGGTTAAAGCGAAAAGTTATCACTCAATTGCAGAACTCTTCGAACCTAATCGAAGCACTCTGTAATCACGATTACTCAATGCGTTTAAGGGAAACGACAACTCAAGGTGCAATGACTGATTTTACTCGTTCGTTGAATGCAATGGCTGAGGTACTTGCTACTCAGAACTTGATGACCAGAGAGAAACAAATTTTATTAGATAAGGTCATCAATCAGATTGATGTTGCCATTATTGCGATTGATCATCATAAAAATATTAGCTTGATGAATCCCGCCTCTGAACGACTGTTTCAGTGCCGATTCAGTGAAATAGATGGCTGGCCAATCAGAACCATTGGTTTGCATAATTTACCTGAAGACAGCTATCGCAAAGTGGTGGAATTTACGTTAGAAAGACAGAATAAGAAGGTGTATTTGCATGTTGATGAATATTTTGAACATGGACAGAAACATCAATTGGTTTTTATATCAGATATTCAGAGCCTTTTGAGAGAAGAAGAACGTCAGGCTTGGCAGAAGTTATCACGTGTTTTAAGTCATGAAATCAACAACTCGCTTACGCCCTTAGCATCGATTAGTGACACTTTATTGAGACTAATATCTAAACAAGAACTAGACCCCCAGTTTGGAGATAACTTAAAAGATGGGTTAGCTGTCATCAAAGAGCGCTCAACATCACTGAATGAATTCCTTAAGGGTTATCAACAGCTCACAAAACTGCCTGCGCCAGATAAGAGCCGCTTTAACTTGCTCGACTTAGTCAATGCGATTGCCCCTTTATTTACTCAGTCGACCATTCAAATATCCAGATCTAACATCCAAATTTACGCTGATAAAGCGCAAATTGAACAAGTGTTGGTGAATCTGTTCAAGAACGCACAAGAAGCCATGTCTGACCTTGAACATGCAGATATTCGAGTGTGCTGGCAACAAAGTGAGACTCAAATCGTCATTGATGTCATTGATGGTGGCGTAGGGGTCAGTAATCCCGATAATTTATTTGTGCCTTTCTATACAACTAAAAGTCACGGTTGTGGTATTGGTTTGGCGTTAAGTCGACAGATCATCAGTAATCATAGTGGTGATCTCGTGCTTAAGAATAATGACAATGGAGTAGGGGCGTTTGCTCGAATAACTTTACCTTTGCTTGAAAAGTAAAATAGCTATGTTTCATAGCCCTAAAAATTGATTTACTCCCATGTAACCTTCCAAGGTAGTCTTAAATGTACCTGTCTTGCAGGAAAATATGTAGTATTCCGTTATTACCCTCAACTTCTAAAACTGTGATGTAATTCACAATTATCAATAAGGAAAGGTTGAGAATGCTATGTCTAAAGTTCTAATGATTACTGGGGATTTTGTAGAAGATTACGAGAATATGGTTATTTTCCAAGCGCTACAAGCAATGGGACATGATGTCGATGCGGTATGCCCAGACAAAAAGGCAGGAGAGCAGATTGCCACTGCAATTCATGATTTCGAAAATCATCAAACCTACCTAGAAAAATCAGGTCATAACTTTACGTTAAATGCGACGTTTAATGATGTTAATCTTAATGAATATGATGCACTGTATATTCCTGGTGGCCGCGCTCCAGAGTATCTGCGTTTAAATTCCGATGTTATTAAAATGGTCCAACATTTTTTTGTTGAAAATAAACCTGTAGGGGCGTTATGTCACGGCCCACAACTGTTAGCGGCGGCTAAAGTGTTGGAAGGACGAAAAGTAAATGCGTACCCAGCTTGCCAACCTGAGGTTGAACTTGCTGGTGCAACTTTTGTTGAATTGCCACTTGAGTCATCAGTAACTGATGGTAACTTGGTAACAGGACCTGCTTGGACGGCTCAAGTCGAGTTTTTAAAGCAATTTAACGCATTACTTTGATTTACTATTTTTCTGCTTGAAAGGGGAAGTTATGTGCCAGCTATTTATTGATGCAGAACCAGAGTTGTGGCAGCCACGAACAAGATCGCTGCGCATTGAAGGTGTGGTGACATCAATACGATTGGAGCAGTTTTTCTGGCAAGTGTTAAGTGAAATTGCCCAGCGAGATAACATGACTGATACGTCACTGATCAGTAAGCTGTATTTAGAGTCTATTGATGCTGGGCATGACTTGGGGAATTTTACCTCGTTCCTAAGGGTATGCTGTGCCCGATACCTTTCTATGATGGCGAATAATCAAATCACTCGAGATAGCTGTTCATTATCTGAAGTATCAAACGTAGAGCAAATATTGTCATTAGAGAAACAATTGTACTCTGCAAAAGCACCAATCAATTCAAATAAGCATTAAAGCAGTATGTTATGAATACTCAAAGCCTCGTTAATCAGCTAGGTGCGGTTCTCGCACCTAAGCAGTTGTTAACCCGTGACAGTGATACCAAGCCTTATCGCAAAGGTTTTAGAGAAGGCTTTGGCCCTGCAGTTGCTGTCGTATTGCCTTCAACGTTATGGCAGCAGTATCAAGTGCTTGAAATTTGTGTTGAAGCGGGTGCGATGATAATCATGCAAGCCGCCAACACAGGGCTTACAGGAGGCTCTACACCAACGGATGGCGTTGAAAGACCAACTGTAATTATCAATACTCTGCACGTTAATGACATTCACTTTTTAGATTCACAACAGCAAATTATTGCCTTTTCTGGTGCGACACTTTTTGAATTAGAAAAGCGGTTAAAACAAAAAAATAGAGAACCGCATTCAATCATTGGCTCTTCTTGTATTGGGGCTTCGATTGTGGGTGGTGTGTGTAACAACTCTGGTGGTGCTTTGGTTGAGCGTGGTCCAGCATATACCGAACTTTCTCTTTATGCTGAGGTGGATGAGTTTGGTCAGTTGCAGCTAAAAAATGAACTGGATATTTATCTAGGTAATACGCCTGAAGAGATCCTGACTCGTCTTCAACTTGGGCAGTTCAGCGCAACAGATATTTTTGAAAGTAATAAAAAAGCTTCGGATAGTGAGTATCAGCAATACGTTCGCGATACTCAAAGCCCGATACCTGCCCGATTCAATGCCGATACTCGACGCCTACATAAAGCCAGTGGTTGTGCAGGCAAGTTAGCTGTTTTTGCCGTTCGGCTTGACAGTTTTGAACAAGCTGAACGTACCCAAGCATTTTTTGTTAGCACGAATTCCGCAACTTCGCTTCAGTCTTTACGTCGCAAGATATTACAACAAGGCGAGTCTTTGCCAGTCAGTGCCGAGTATATCCACCATGATGCTTTTCGTCTTGCAGAAGCGTACGGTCGTGACACCATGTTTATGATTAAGCATTTTGGTAGCAGCTATTTGCCTTCATTTTTTAAAATTAAAAAGCAGCTAACGACACTACTGAGTAAAGTCGGTTTACGTCAACCAGGCATCATAGATCGTTGTTCTTACTATGCTCTGAAATTATTTGGGAGCCAAACACCTGCTATTTTTCGTGATTTAAACGCTCACTATCAGCACCATTTGATCGTGAATGCAAAATCAGTTGGTATTGATGAATTAGAGCAATTTGTCGATGACATTAATAGTGAATGTGCAGGGTCTGAGCAAATCAATATTGTTAAGCTGAATCCTCAACAGGCTAATGATGCGAGTTTGCTTCGTTATGCTTGTGCGAGTGCAGCAATTCAGTACGAAGCTGTGCATGCAAAAGAAGTTGAAGGGCTGGTGGCGCTTGATATTGCTTTACCAAGAAATTGCTTGAATTGGTTTGAAACTCTGCCTGAGTCCATTTCAACAAAATTAGCCTATAAAAACTATTATGGACGCTTTCTTTGCCACGTTTTACATCAAGATTATCTTGTTAAGAAAGGCGAAAATATTGTTGACGTAAAACAAGCGCTTTTAGATTATTGCCAATCAAGAGGTGCAAAATATCCAGCTGAGCACAATGTGGGTCATCATTATCAAGCCGAGCCATCGTTAGCTGAGCATTATCAATCATTAGATCCAACGAATAGCTTTAATGCAGGTATTGGTGGGCTTTCAAAAAAGTCTAATTATCAATAACTCCTGTTTGGAAATATTCAAATCAAAAAGTAGGAATGTAAATCATGTCACAACTATTACACACTATGGTTCGTGTAGGTAATCTTGATAGAAGTATCGAATTTTATACCAAAGTGTTAGGGATGAAGCTGCTCAGAAAGTCTGAAAACCAAGAGTATCGATACACGCTCGCATTTGTTGGTTATGCTGATGAATCAACAGGCCAAGCAGTGGTAGAACTCACTCACAATTGGGATACAGAAAGCTACGATTTGGGAAATGGTTACGGTCACTTAGCTATTGGGTTTACTGATATATACCATCAATGCAAAATCATTGAAGCTGCAGGTGGAAAAATTACTCGCCAACCTGGTCCTGTATTGGGTGGCAATACAGAAATTGCATTTGTTGAAGATCCTGATGGATATAAAATTGAACTTATTCAAATGAAATCTGCAACTGAAGGGTTAGGTTAAGTTTTCTATCTTGTGATTGAAATGCTTCCCGCCCTGAAAGTAGAGTACTTTAGGGCGGGATACTTTAGTATTTACTCGTATCTCAATTTCAATGACGGCCTTGCGCTCGCCACTTTATAAGCAATGCTCGCCACTGTTAACCAAGTGATGCCGGTTACTAACATTACCGCAGCAACATACGCAAATAATGATTGTGTCACTCGGTCATTAAAGCCATTTAACCAGTCATCCACCAGCAAATAGGTCGCAGGGAATGCGATGATGGCACTGATTAATACCAGTAACATAAATTCTTTGGCTAATAGGTTCACCAGCCCAAATACGGTATCGCCTAACACTTTGCGAATCGCCACTTCTTTACTGCGTCTCAGTGCGCTGAATGACGCCAAACCCAGAATGCCCACACACGTTAGCACAATGGCTAGGCCTGCGAATATCATTACCACTTCGGTTATCTGGCGTTCGCTACGATACACCACCTCATAGTTGTCTGACAGTAACTCAATATCCGTTACCGCACTGTTCAGCTTGCGTTGCAGTATTTGTTTAATGCCTTGCTTAACCTCTGAATATTTTAGCGGCTCAAAATCAACAATTAAACGGGCTGCGTTTTGGAAGGACATTCCGCAAACAATTACCGCAGGTAGCGAGGTATCTTTTACAGAGCCAACTTTAAGGTCTTCAATCACACCAACAATTGTACCTAAATCGGCACCTGTATCGCTTTGGTTGAAACGCCACACTTGGCCAAGGGCGTCTTCAGGATTGCTGAAGCCTGCTTTTCTTGCCAAACTTCGGGTAACCAAAATTGCGGCAGCATTATTGCCATCTTCTTGCTCTGAAAACCAATCTGATGCAAATTGCTCAGAGAAGTCACGACCCGCAATAATATTGAAGCCTTGAGTTTTTGCAATGTCGTAACCAGCGCCAACAAAAGGAATTACTTCACCTAGTTCAGAGCCACCTTGCCAAAAAAACTGGATCGAACTACCGATAGCATTGGTGAGATCACTATCGATAGCCGATACCGAGTTTACGCCGGGAAGTCGTTTAATTTCGCTGAGTAGCGCAGGGTTATTTTCAAAAAAAAGCTCATTACGGTCGAGATCGGATACCAACATTTTATGCTGTTTTTGATAACCGACAGACAAGGTGTTAAGCAATTCTAACTGCTGGTATAAGGTCACCGAGCCAATAATCAATGCAATCGATAATGCTGACTGTAAAATCAATAATGTTTTCCGCACCCAAATTGCAGTTTTTCCACGCTGTAAATCACCACTTAATACTCGTTTAGCGCTGAACGAAGAGATAAATAACGCAGGATACAAGCCTGCAACTAAGCCGATTAATACCGTGATGCCAATAATAAATACACCGAAATTGGATGCATAGTTTAGTACCAATTCCCTTTCAACTAGGGTATTAAACCAAGGCAAGCTTACCTCAACAATCGCACAAGCAATGACGGCGGCAATAACAGTGAGCAATACAGACTCGGTAAGGAATTGAGTCACTAACTGGGCTTTAGACGCACCTAATGCTTTCCTTACGCCCACTTCTTTTGCTCGTTGACTGGCCTGCGCAACACTCATGTTAATGAAGTTCACACTGACGATCACAATCAATAAAATACTTAATGCAATACAGATAATTACCGAAGTTTGTGAGCCACCTTCTTTTAACTCGTAACGGCTGTGAGCTGTTAGGTGAATATCCTCAAGCGGTTGCAGTTCAATTTTAACAACATCTTGACCACCGTAAGAGGACTCATTGGTTAAGGTTTGTAACTCGCTCGCAATGGACTCAAGATCATTTGGATTGTTAATTCTTAAATAATTATAAGCAGCATTATCTCTCAACGTCATTTTGTCAAAAATAGTCGGACTCATGTACGCCAAAGATTTAAAGTGAAAGTGCGTATTGGTTGGTAAATCTTCAATCACAGCAGCGATAGTCCAATGCCCTTGTTTTCGTTGCAATGTTTCACCGATAACATTGTCATGCCCAAATAAGCGAACTGCTTCAGAGCGAGTGAGCAACAGCATGTCAGGCTGGGTTAAGGCTTTACTTATATCTCCATCAATGAGATCAAGTTGCATAAAGGCCAAAATATTTGATGACGCAGAGTATAAGTCATCAAGTCTGAAGTATTCGCCATTTATCAAAACTTGGTCATCACTGAAGCTACCAAGCACCCCTAAAGTGAATACTTCATCAATTTCAGAAATATTGGCAACGTGTTTATCTAATGTAGGGCTACTCACTGGTGCTGAAGTGCCGAGAGGATTAAAATATTGCGATACTCGATAAGTGCTTTGCGATTGCGGTTGAAAGGTGTCAAACGAACGCTCAAAGTTCACATACAACGCCACCAAAATGGCCGCCGCTAAGCCGATGGATAAACCAAATAAATTCAGCAGCACATGTTGTTTTTGACGACGAAAGGCACGTAGCGCAGCGACAATATAATTACTAAACATTGAGTTATTAAGCATATTGCACCTCACGTTGTGTCTCGCTGGCGTTATCCAACATGATTTGCCCATCGAATAAACGCACGACACGGCTGGCGCACTTTGCATCCTTTTTTGAGTGAGTCACCATCACAATAGTAGTGCCGGCTTGGTTTAGCTCTTGCAGCATCGCCATCACATCTTCACCGTTTTTTGAGTCCAAATTACCCGTAGGCTCATCGGCTAAAATCAGTTTCGGATTAATCACTAAGGCTCTGGCTACAGCGACTCTTTGTTGTTGACCACCCGAAAGTTGTTGCGGAAGATGATCACCACGATGGTCGATGCTGACACGCTTTAACATGGTGTCGACTCGTTGACGGCGTTCTGCTTTACCCAAACCTTGGTATTGCAACGGTAATTCAACATTTTCACGAACGGTTAAGTCATCAATCAGGTTGAAGCTTTGAAACACAAACCCGATATTGGACTTGCGAACGTTTGACAGTTGCTTTTCGGAATACTGGCTTAGCTCAGTGCCATCAAAATAAAATTGACCTGCTGATGGTGAGTCGAGCATGCCAAGAATCGATAACAGTGTCGATTTACCGCAACCCGATGGCCCCATAATCGCAAGAAACTCGCCTTCGTTAATGCTCAACGAGATATCGTTTAGTGCTGTGGTTTCCACTTCTTCAGTGCGAAAAATACGAGAAAGATGTTGTAATTTAATCATGTGCTTTTGTCCCTAAATTCTGAATTATTCTGTGTTTTTAAAGCTGTATTTGTAAGGTATTGGCCTTTTCGAAGGCATCGTAGTCAGAGGTAATCACTCGTTCATTAGCCTTTAAACCGCTGACCACTTGGTGATAATTTTGATTTTTGCGCCCGAGTTTAATTTGTCTGCGACTGGCGGTTTCGCCGTCTGCATTGATGACAAACACCCAGTTTCCTCCAGTTGATTGATTGAATGCGCCACGCTCAAGTAGTAATGCTTGGCGGCTGTTCGCTTCAAACATCAAATCCACATCTAAGCTCTGGCCACGTTTCACGCTTTCAGTCTCCGTAGGTAAGTCCAGTTCGATCGTAAATTGTGATTGATTCACTCGACTGTCAATCTTGCTGACAGCGACTTGATAATCGGTGCCTGAAAGCGAAATTTTTGCTGGCATGCCCAGTTTGATTCGTCCAAGGTAATATTCATCGATATTGACCATGAGTTTGTACTCGCCAGGAATATCAATGCGCCCTAAGCGACTGCCTGCTGACTTTGACTCACCAAGTTCGACATTAAACTCACTTAAATAGCCACTGATTGGTGACTTCACCAATAGGTTGTCTAAGTTGTTACGGGCAAAGCTGAGGTTGGATTGCAACATCTTGGCACTGTCTTCAAGTTGGGTAACTTGCAACTGTCTGATCTGCTCTTCCTGTTGCTGGCGCTGCTTGGTTAACGCTTTGCGCTGGTGGTAATAATCTAAATCTTGTTCTAAGTCCAATAAGTGTTCACGGGCTAACACGCCTTGCTCAACCAAAGGTTTTGACTGAGTAATTTTACGAGTCAAATGTGCAATTTGCAGTTCCACTTCCAACAAATCACGCTTTAGATTCAGGCGGTTGGTTTCCATGGTCATTTGAGTGTTACGCAAAAAGTTTAATTGTTCTGTTACTTGCGCTTCACGTCCCATAACATCAAGTTGCAATGAGGTATTGGTTAAGCGCAGCAAAGGCTGGCCTTTTTCAACATAGGCGCCTTGCTCAACTAATCGTTCTTCGACTCGACCACCTGCGACTGTATCTAAGAACAGTGTTGTTTTAGGGTGAATGTTGCCACGCAATCGTAAGCTGTCAGAAAACTCGCCTTGGGTGACTTTTGAAATCGTTAAACTTGATGCGTTAATTTTTTGCACTCGGCCTTGGTCTTGTTGATTTTTCCAGTAGCTGAAGCCACCGATAACCAAAGTGGGGATAGAAGCGATCAACAACCATTTTTTCCATTGTTTTGATTTTGATGGTGCTACTTGCTTGTCCATATTGCACAGCCTCTTTTGGGAATCGTTATCAATTTTCTTGTTAATCTATTCCAAGAGCTGTGCCAAAAATAGATTGACAATAATATCAATTACTTACCAACACCTCTTGATTTTATCAATGCACAGAGTGTCCAGTTTTGAAACAACCGATTGTCCATTTATGGACAATTATCTTGTTTAAAGAAGCAATTATCCGTACATTAGCCTCAAAGCCGTAACATTCGAACAACAAAAAATGAAACATCAGGGAAGTATTTTAATTGTTGATGACAATGCCGACATCCTAACGGCATCTCGCTTATTGCTGAAACAGCATTATCAACAAATCAAAACCACCACCGATCCGCAACAAATTAGCCATTATCTCGAACAATTTGATATTGATGTGGTATTGCTGGACATGAACTTCACCCAAGATGCGATCAGCGGTAAGGAAGGGTTTCATTGGCTTAAGCAAATTTTACAGCTGAAACCCAGCACGACTGTGATCATGATGACGGCCTATGCGGACTTAAATCTCGCCATTGATGCGATAAAAGCAGGTGCCGCTGACTTTATCGCTAAACCATGGCAAAACGATGCATTGCTTGCTGTGGTTGCCGCCGCATTTACGCATGCACAAACTAAGCTAGAGCGTGACAATTTAAGTCGTCAAAACCAAGCACTTAATTCAGTGCTGACCCAATCAGGTTCTGACTTTCTTGGCGAAAGCCCAATCATGCAGCAGGTGTTCAGAACCATCGAAAAGGCAGCGAAAACCGACGCCAATATATTGATATTAGGTGAGAGTGGCACTGGTAAAGAGCTTGCGGCTCGGGCGGTGCATCAGGCAAGTCAGCGGGCAGATAAAACCTTTATTAGTGTTGATATGGGCAGCGTATCTGACACCTTATTTGAGAGCGAGTTATTTGGGCACAAAAGAGGCGCATTTACCGACGCCAAGCAAGACCGTGTTGGACGCTTCGAATTGGCGGATAAAGGCAGTATTTTTCTTGATGAAATCGGCAACTTGCCACTGTCACAACAAGCAAAGTTACTGGCTGTTTTGCAAAATCGTCAAGTGACTCCAATTGGCAGTAATAAAGCCATCAATTTTGATACTCGTTTAATTTGTGCGACCAACCACGACCTGCTGCAAGCCGTTGACAGCGGCGAGTTTCGACAAGATTTTTTATATCGAATTAACACCATTGAAATTCACCTGCCACCACTACGAGAACGTGAGCAAGATATTCCATTACTGGTCGATCATTACCTGACTTACTTTGCGGATAAATATCAGCGTGAACTGACCATTGCGGCGAGTGATTTAAAACGGTTATGCCAATATGCTTGGCCGGGAAATGTAAGAGAGTTGGCGCATTCCTTTGAACGTGCGGTGATTTTAAGCGAAGGCAGTAAATTAGATATTTCGGCAATCATCACAACGCCTGTTACTCAAACTACAGCGACAAGTAACCAGCAGCTCACCACGTTCAACTTGCAAGAAGTGGAAAAGCAAACCGTTGCAGCGGCTTTAACGCATTATCAGGGTAACGTCAGCAAAGCGGCGAAAGCACTCGGATTGACCCGTGGCGCACTGTACAGAAGGCTGGAAAAGCATGAACTTTAAATCAGTATTCAGTGATGTTCGGTACAAACTCAGCGTAAACATTATTAGCCTGAATGTGTTAATTATCCTGACGTTCTATACATGGCAACAACAAGGGCTGACGGCATTAACGGTGTTGATAGGGCTTTCCAGTCTGTTAGCGATTTATGTTTTATTTGACCTTTTTTCAAAACAACAAAAACAGATCTCGCAAATTCTTACTGCGATTGCCAATGGCGATAGTACCTTAGGGTTATCAGCTCGGCATCCTTTAAGAGCGCAATTCAGCCAAGTAAATGAGCAATTGAAAAGCAGTGAATTGAATGCACAATCTCAAGCTCATTATCTGCAAACACTACTTACTCACATTGATATTGCGGTTTTAGTGGTCAATGAACATGGCGCAATTATCAAAAAGAATCCAGCCAGTGAGCGCTTGTTAGGGACATTAGCAAAACAAGTTCAAGCATTAGGACAGTTGGGAGAATGCATACAACAGGCGGAACAAAACACAAAGCTCACGATCAATTGGCAAAAAGGTGAGCATCAAGACAAGTTATCGGTACACATTACTTGCGTGACCATTGATGGTGAAGCGATAAAACTGATCAGCATTCAATCGATCTATTTGGCTTTGCAGGCAAAAGAGCAGCAGGCTTATAAAAAGCTGACCAAAGTTTTGACTCATGAGATTGCCAATTCGATTACGCCATTAACCTCATTATCGCAAACTGCAGTCGGGCTTATGCCTGATGAATTGAGTTTTGACGATGAAGAAGATAAACAGGATTTACAATTAGCATTAGAAACCATTGCCAAACGTACCGCACATTTAGATGAGTTTATTGGCCGTTTTCGTTCGATGAGCCAATTACCGCCGCCTAACTTGCAGATAATCTCTCTGTCTGAGCTGATTAGTCGCACCTTAAAGTTGTTCGAAATTCAGTGGCAACAACAAGGCGTTGTGATAAACATCGATTTAAATAGTGATTACTCATTAATGGCTGACGCAGCGCAATTGGAACAAGTGCTGATCAATCTATTAAAAAACGCCACCGAAGCGGTGAGCGAATTAGCCGAAAAACGAATCAACATCACTTTACATCAAAATGATAGTGCTCAAGTAAGCTTAGATATTACCGACAATGGCAGCGGCATTGCAGCGCATGTGCTTGAGATGATTTTTGTGCCATTTTTCACTACCAAGCCACAAGGTTCAGGAATTGGGTTAAGTTTATCCCGCCATATTATGGTGCAACATGGCGGTGATTTAACTTATGTGAAGGGTGAAAGCGGCGCGTGCTTTAGGATGACCTTGAGTTAAATTGCTTTTTCAAAAGAATCTTGCTCTAAATGGTTAAGAGGCTTGTGAGTCTGTAATCGTAATATTAGAGGGAGTTTTCTGTTAAAGAAGACAGTTATATTGGTTCAGATAGATAAACAGAGTTAATTATATGGCAAATCAACAATTTTGCGGATTCTGCATATTTTTCATTATTCATAAAAAGTAAAATTTAAGCATAGAGTTATCATTTCATATAAAAGTTTTATGTTTAAACAGTTAGTAAAAAAGTTCTTTTTTAAACAAAGACAAGATACGGATAAAGAGTGGCGATACTTTGAAGATACTTATCACTCTTTAAAAACGATTGAGTTTCAAGAGAGCTTAAACAACTCAGCACAGAATACGGCAGACGAAAAAGAGCGTATTGTTCAATGCGATCTACAGGAGCAATTTTATCATTATTTGTTTGGTAAAGAGTGTGGTATTGAGCGAGGTGATCAACTAGCTGTTTTTATTGCGAGTCAAATTTCAGACTTATTAAGATCGCCAACAGAATTGTTAAATGATCTTCCTGTTCTGCCCAGTTCGCTAAATGAAATTTCTAGACAGTTAAAAAATGATGAGTTCGATGCTATCAGTATTGTTAAGTTGTTGAATGAAGAACCTGTCATTGCTGCTAAAGTGATTCAATTAGCTAATTCAAGTGCCTATAAAAAAAGTGAAACTCCAATTATTAGCTTGAAGAAAGCATTTCTAGTTCTAGGGGCTAATGGCCTCAATGAAGCGGTAATAAACGGATTTGTTAAACAGCTCATTCCACAAAATAATCTCTACTTTCAATTTTATGGCGTCAAACTATGGCAACACAGTGTAACTACAGGGAAAATCGCAAAAAACTTATTGGAGCAATCCGGCCGTAAAGAATTTGGTGCTGAGGCGTATTTGCTCGGATTGATGCAAAATCTAGGCAATATTGTAATTTATCAACTGTTACTCGATGCCTTTTCTGTTGTACCTCCGGAGTATGAGCCAGGTTCAAGGCATTTTAAAGAGGTGCTAAATCAATATTCAAAAAAGTTGACTCATCAAATTGCCCATCATTGGGAATTTCCAGAAAAAGTAATAATGAGTTTAGAGAAGCAATCTTTGATTTATGACCGTAAAGTGCTTGAAGTAGTATTTCAAACTGATTTTTTGAGTGGCTATATTTTTGAAGCAAATGTGATAAGCCAAGCAGTATTGCTAAAGCAGCATAGTAAAACTCGAGCCAAAAATGTCTACGCACAAGCTAAGCAAAAATTGTATAGCAACGAGGCAGTTGCTTCTCTAGATTCATTATTCATTGAATTAAATAATGAAGTTGCTTAATGATATTGATTTGAACTTATAACCTGAGTGTTTTAGAGGGGGATTCTTGAAATAAGGCTTTGTATTCTTTTGAGAACCTTCCAAGTTCGATAAACCCCCAATTTAAGGCGATATCCATAATTTTAAAGCGTTTTTTTTCAGAATTCTGTAACTGTTTCCTTGCTCCATTTAACCTAATTAATCTTAAGTACTGGATTGGGGTTATTCCAAACTGCTCCAAAAAACCGTACTGCAAGCTTCTTTCACTCATACCTGCAACGTTGCACAAAGTTGCAATGTCAGGAAGCAAATGCGCATTATGGTGCAAGTAATCAATAACTCTATCAACACCAGCCTGCCTTTTGGACAATGATTTTTCTAATGATGTCGAGATGATGGGGTCGATAAGCGTATCGAGTGTCACTTGCAAGGTTTCAGAGCTTAATAAAGCCGCTGTTTTAGCTAAATCGTTAAGATTAATGTTCCGTGATAGGCTCATGATCTTATTCAATTGATTTGAAAAGTAGAGCGATTTTTGTGGTGTCACCTCGATAATACTACTTTGCAATAACGAATCAGGAAGTTCTCGATTAAATATTTGTTGGTATTTGGAAGATAAATATTCCTTCAAGAATACGGCTCCGATATAATCTAAATTATCATCGTAAACCATTTCCCAGCTGCCTCCACTCGCTTTACAGAAAGTATGGTTACGTCTTTCTTGGCCACAAAAACGGAAATTACTTGAATGGATTAAAGGGAACGCAAATGGGATGTACTGAGAGTTCGGTGTTGCTTGAATCATGCCACCAGTAGTTAGCGCTTCTCGCATAATTTGTACTGGACCAAGGTTAACCTCCTTGTATAGAACGTTGAGGTTACCTGTTTTTAGTTGGGTATAATGGCGGTTTTTATTCGGCTGAAAATGAGAAAGCTCTTCTAAGTTGTTTGTTTCTATACTTCGAAAGTGGCTACCAATTTCAAACATTTATTACTATTCCTGGACGGGTCATTTAAGTTTTTATTTAACTTATTTTACCTTGTTGAGTTTTAATAATGGAAGTGTAATAAATACTTATATTTCTTTTACATAGTTTGTTATCAAAATATATGAATTCACAACAGAACAACCCTTTACATGGGAAAAGGCTCGACGCTATATTGGAAGAGCTTCAACAAGAGTTTGGCTGGAATGGTCTTGCAGATAGAATCAATGTTAATTGCTTTAAGAGTGACCCTTCCATTAAGTCATCACTTAAATTTTTACGGAAAACCCCTTGGGCTAGAGATAAAGTTGAACAGCTCTATATTGTTACTTTTTGTAGGGTTGATCCTTGGGGGAGTGGAAGGTAGATAATGTCATAACCATACTCGTTATCATGTTAGATATTGATGTAAGGTATAGTGAACTCATCGTTGCTTCCGTGTTATTGGACGAATTATAGGCGGGTTAACAGTTCCAGTTTTTTCTAATCCAGTACGACGTAATTGATTTAAGTTTATATCTTTCAAACTTGCAATATCTTCTTTACATAGACACTCAGGAGCAACTTTTTTCGTCATTGGCTCGTTATTAATCTTATAAAAAGAGCGATCATTGAGAATGAACGCAGAAAGACCTTCTATTGACATTAATACCCAATATGGCTTGTGGTTAAATTCATTCTTGTTCACAAAAGTGTTCCTAATATTTACTGCAACTGCATTGTTGAAGTTTATCGGTTGGCCAGTTATTGAGCAGTGATAAGAGCTTAGGTTCATTTCTACTGATTGGTCACTTATTTCAGAGCCTTCGATACTGGAAAGCATGCACTCAGCCGCTTTTGCCATTAATGATTGCTGGTCGTGCAGCTTGAGTAATTCCATATTTGTATTCGTGTCTTCACTAGGCATTGATAAAAGCCAACTCATAATTTTTGCATCGTCAAGTACAATCTGGATTTGATAGCTCTTTATAGAGTTAAGAAGGATGTGACCAATAGAAATGAAAAAAGCGAAAAAGCTTGATGTATTTATCTTTCTGTCTGCTGAGGGGGTTACATCCCAATTATCTCCATTAAGTGAGACTGAAAAACCAGCAGAGGTTGAGTCTTCTACCTTGTTACAAGGTAGACCCCAAGCTTTATTTACAGCATTTTTGGGGGGTATAAACAGGGGAAGTCATTTTAGAGATTGTTGTATTCAGAAGTATTGCCTGTAGCATACTTCTTATTCAAACTTATTTACTAGGACTATTAATCTCTTTTAACCCCAGGTCAATCTGGAAATCATTTACCAAATGTTAGGGGCTGTTATTCTTTGTTGATATTTTCAGCAATGATTGTTTTGACGATAACAAAGCGGAACAAACGTTATTTAGTTATTCTAAATGAGCGCGGTGACAATGCAGATAGCGTTAAAAATAACATTGCTCTACTGAATGATTAATCAAAGAACAATAGCCCCTAGTGCAATAAAGTAATTAGTTTTATTCTGCAGCAACTAATTCTTAATGTTTGAACCTTCAAAGAGATAATTAAAGAAATACCAATGAAATCCAAACGAGGTCGTTTAGACCGCTTTATTTGCAAAGCGTTACAAGTTTCAAAAAAGCAGGTACGAATGTATCTACTTGAAAAAAGAATTAAAGTTAATGATGTGGTGGCTGACGCACTGGATATGCAAGTCACTGAATTTGACAAAATTCAGTTGGATCAACAGCTTCTGCTGGAACATCAGCCCATTTATATCTTAATGAACAAGCCTGTTGGAGTAGTAAGTGCAACAAAAGATGATCTTCATAAGACCGTCTTAGATTTAATTGATCACCCAGACAAAGCTCAGTTGCATATTGCTGGCCGGTTAGACTTAAACTCATCTGGTTTGTTGCTTCTCACTAACGACAGTAAGTGGTCATCTCAATTAATGTCACCAGATTCAAAAGTTACAAAAAAATATTATGTGAAGTTAAAAAATCCTGTGAGCGAGGATTATATTTCAGGTTTTAACCAGGGCTTTTACTTTGAATATGAAGATATTACTACTAAACCTGCCAAGTTAGAAATCCTATCCGAGTTTGAAACGCTAGTGACTTTGAGTGAAGGTAAGTACCACCAAATCAAGAGAATGTTTGGTCGTTATCGAAATCCAGTAGAGTCCCTTCATCGTATTTCAGTTGGGCATATCAATTTACCGGATGAACTTAAGCCTGGTGAGTGGCGATTACTGAAAGAAAATGAAATAGATCAGGTTGATAACTCGAGTAGTAAATGATCGACAAATCACAAAAACGTTATTTGAAATTGAATCGTTTATTTTGTGATTGATAATGCCATCGATATGAACATGGTCAGAGACAGATATGAATACTAATTTAGAAGATTATAGCAACGACGAGCTTAAGCAAATCAGTCAAGATGAGAGTGTCGAGCCAATTTGGCGGAGGCAAGCTGACAAGGTTATCGCTATGAGAGAGTGGAAGAAAAGAAACACTGAGGAGACCGACTATGTGGTTGGTTGCCTCGAACGAAGAGGATATAAAGTCACCGTTACCAATAAAATTGTTGCAGAAAATGAAGACGAAAAACGTGTGATGTACTTATCTGATTCAAGTTTGGTCATGGACGACAATGACGAGTGCATTAGCATTGATGACTTCGCACTTTGGTTAGACAGTTAGCTGTTGAAGCACTTTATGTTGTTCTGCAGGCAGTGGTTTTAAATTGAAAACAGTATCAATATCGAAATATTTATCTAATATTTTGTAGCATTTTGAAATAATTATATGTTTCTAAAATGTATCAATTATGTTATTCATATTTTTCCTAGATTAAAGGACAGGAGGTCAGAGGAGTACTCCTAGTAAACCAATTTGAGGGAACAACATGAAAACATTTAAGTTGAATGTGCTTTTTGCTGCCATTACTGCAACTGCAGTTTCATCTTACGCAAGTGCGGCTGATGACAATAAAGAAGAAGTTGAACGTATAGAAGTAACTGGATCGCACATCAAGCGCACCGACATGGAAGGTCCTAATCCGATCACGAGTTTATCTGTCGAGGACTTACAAGATACTGGTGCTACAGATCTTATTGGAGCACTGTCGAAGTTACCTATAGCTGGTGCTGGAACCTTCTCTACTCAAGCAAACTCGAGTGATGATACTGCAAATGGTGGTTCGAGCGTTTCATTGCGTGGGTTGGGTGCCGACTCAACCCTAATTTTGGTTAACGGACGTCGTGTTTCAGTAAGCCCTTTTGCGAAAGGAATTGATACTGCTTTCGTTGATATCAACAATATCCCAATTGCAGCAGTCAAGCGTATTGACATATTGAAAGATGGTGCGAGTGCTGTTTACGGTTCTGATGCTATTGCTGGCGTGATCAATATTGTTTTACGTAATGATTTAGATGGTGCTGAAATCAGTGCGCGCTATGGAGATACAACTAGCGGCGGTGGTGAAGAGCAAAACCTAAGTATTGTG
Source organism: Shewanella sp. OPT22 (assembly GCF_004168585.1). Classification (GTDB taxonomy): domain Bacteria; phylum Pseudomonadota; class Gammaproteobacteria; order Enterobacterales; family Shewanellaceae; genus Parashewanella. The sequence goes on from NZ_PGVH01000042.1 coordinate 82,253, forward strand.
TGGGGTAACCAAGCTGAAAAAAGTAACCACACATTTATCTTAGATTATTTCAAGCGTGAAGAAGTTCTCTACGGCGACAGAAGCTTTGCTGCAACAGCGAATCAAAAAGCTCGCACTGGTGATCCTTATGCGACAGATTTTAGAAGCTCATCTGGCTATCCGGGAACGATTGCACTAAAGAGTGACCCTACAAACCGAATGGCTGATACTTTCGGAAATGATGTTTGCCCTGCTGACCAAATTGTTGGTGACTTGTGCCGATATGATTATGCGCCAGTCATGACGATGATCCCTGAAGCTGAACGTTTTAGTTTTAACTACATGGGCCGATATGACATTACGGATACTATGCGTGGTTTTGCTGAGCTTAATGGGCAAAACGGTCGCAGTTTAGTTCGTGGTGCTGGTAGCCCAAGTTTCAACGAATTATTCATGGCTGGTGACAACCCTAATCATCCTTTTGCCAATCAAGCTGATCACGAGTTTCATGGTCAAGATCTCACAATGAGACGGAGAATGGTTGATATAGGTAACCGTGCTAAAGATGTCGATAGTGATTATTACCGTGTTATCTTAGGCCTTGAAGGTGAAATTGCTGAAGAGTGGAGTTGGGAAGTTGCGTACAACTACATTAAATCAAAATCAGTAGAGCGTGGCATTGATGGTTTCCCGAATAAACGCCGATTACAAGAAGCAATCGATAATGGAACTTATGATCCATTTGAGCCTTCTTCCAACTCTCAAGAAGCTTTAGATTATATCGAAACCACGACAACCCGTATTGGTAAATCTACAATGAGATCGATAGATGCAACGATTTCAGGACCCATTATGGAAATGGATGCTGGCGATGTTTTGTTAGCTTTCGGTGCTGAATATCGTAAAGAGTCGATTTCTGACAATCCAGATGATCAGTACTTACGTGGAGAGGTGTTTGGTACTGAGGCGACTCAAGCTAATGGTAGTCGTGATAATAAAGCCATTTACGCCGAATTAGCCATACCTTTACACGATACGTTTGAACTTCAATTCGCATTAAGACACGAACGCTACAGTGACTTCGGTAATACAACGGATCCTAAAGTCAGTTTCTTATGGAATCCGATGGAAGATCTTTCCTTCCGGGGGTCATATGGTACGGCATTTAGAGCTCCATCACTGCATCAGCTTGGTTTAGGAAAAACTGATGAATCTCCAACTTTGGTGGATAAAGCGCGTTGCGCTCTAGTTGGGCTTGGATGTGAACCTTTTGAGTTTACTGCGGAGTTTGAAGGTAACCCTGATTTACAACCTGAAGAATCCAAAAGTTATAACTTAGGTGTGATTTATAATATTACTGAGGATTTGGACTTTTCTGTAGATTATTACAATTACAGAATTGAAAATATTATCGATTCTGATACTCAATTTGTATTAAGTAACTTTGGAACAGACCCTTCAGTGGTAGAGCGTATTCCTACTGGTATAGCAGGTGATCCAGGTGAAGTAGTTCGCATTTTTGATACTTTCCAAAATATTGGTAACCTTGATACTTCAGGTATCGATCTTGATGTAAATTATCAATTAGAGACCGGTGCAGGTGACTTTAACTTTTCTTATGCACTTAATTACATCATCTCATATGAAGATAAGCGTAATGATGGTAATGGCGGTTATCGAATAGATACTGTCGAAGGTGATTTTGAGCAGCCTGAATTCCGATGGAGGGCCGGAGCAGATTGGAAAACTGATGATTTTGTTTCTAATTTATCATTGAATTATATCGGTGAATTTAAGCAAGATGAGTCTGTACGAATTCAAAAAGACGGTACAGTATTGAGAGATGTAGATTCGATGATAACTGTAGATGCACGAGTGAGTTATTATGGCGTTGAGAATACGGTATTAACTCTAGGTGCAACGAACTTACTTGATGAAGAACCACCATTTATTTATAACGAATTTATGGGATTCTCTACAAATGTTCACAGTGGCCAAGGCCGTTACTGGTATGTGAACGCATCGTATAAGTTTTAAAGTATAAAGTTCTAAAGCAAATAAAGGCTTGCCACAGGCAAGCCTTTTTCATTAATGAATGAGAAGCTCCTGAGCGTTAGCTAATGAGCTCTGCGTGATGGTATCTCCTGCCAATAGTCGAGCTAGCTCTTCGATTCTCTGCTCTTTATTTAATGGAGTCATAGAGGTTTCAGTTTGTCCTTTAGTTGACTTCTTATTAACGAACATATGCTGATGGCCATTACCTGCGACTTGTGGCAAGTGAGTAACACAAAATACTTGAGTCGATTCACCAAGACTTCGTAGCATTCTACCAACTACTGCAGCAGTAGGGCCTGAAATACCAACATCAACTTCGTCAAATATTAGCGTAGGTGTAGATACTTTCTGCGCGGTAATGACTTGAATACCTAACCCTATTCTTGAGAGTTCTCCGCCAGAAGCAACCTTAGAAATAGGCTGCAGAGGTTGCCCAGGGTTGGTTGTTACTAAAAATTCGATACTGTCTCCACCTATGTTTGAAATGTTTTCCTCATTATGGTGAACTTCAATCTCAAACTTCCCTTTAGGCATATTAAGTTGATGGATAGACTGAGTAACCAGTTTATCGAGCTCTTTAGCGTATCGCTTTCGGCTTTGGCTAAGCCTTTTTGCTGCTCGCTGATACTTGTCTTTAGCAGAATCAAGAATGAGGTGCATATCATCAAGCTTGCCTTCATCTAAAGAGATTTGTTCGAGTTCATTTTTAATTGACTGATGATGAGAGAAGAGTTCGTTTGGCGCTACGATGTGTTTTCGAGCAAGTTGCATTGTTTTTGAGAGTCTTTGTTCAATGTACTCAAAATGTTCTGGGTCTTGTTCTAAGTTGCTTAAATAATGCTGAATTTCACCACTACTTTCCTGAATTTGAATCAACGCATTATTCAGCATTTCTCCGACGGTTTTAAGATCTGGGTCAAATGATTCGAGATCAGCAGCAAGCGAACTCGCTTGGTTAAGCATTGACTCAATATTTTCATCAGAGTCACAGAGTAAGCTTAAGCTCTGCTGGCAATGGCTTATTAGGTCTGTGCTGTTGGCAAGCTTTTTATGTTCTTGTTCAATTTGTTCAAACTCATTTTCTTTCAAATCAAACTCATCAAATTCTTGCACTTGGTATTCTAATAATTGCTGGCGAGCTTTACGTTCCTCTTGGGAAGCAAATAGTTGTTTTAGCTCAGATTCAATACGCTTAACATTTTTATATTGTTTCTCAACATCATTAAGTAACCCCTGATGATTAGCGTAACTATCAAGAAGATCTAATTGGTGTTCATTTTTTAGCATCGCATGGTGAGCATGCTGACCATGAACGGCAATAAGTAGCTGTCCAATTGACTTGAGCTGTGACAGTGGAACAGGGTTGCTATTAATGTATGCGCGAGAGCGGCCTTCAGAAGTAATGGTTCTTCTTAAAATGCATTCTTCATCACTATGAAGATCTTGATCTTCGAGCCATCTTTTTGCCAGAGGGAGTTTATCAATATTGAACGTCGCTGATATTTCTGTTTTATTGGCACCAGGGCGCACAGCATGTGTATCTGCGCGGTTTCCAAGGCAGAGTCCTAGCGCATCAATAGCGATAGATTTACCAGCGCCAGTCTCGCCAGTAATACTCGTCATCCCTTTACTGAAATCGAGCTCTAAAAAACGAACGATAGCGAAATTGTTGATACTCAGTTGGCAAAGCATAATGTTGTCCCTGTTAGCATCCATTACTATTCAATATGTTGAGAAAGGTAATTGATCAGTCATTATCAAAACTACTGTATTGATAAACAGTATATACTGATTTTATATACAGTAAATAGCTTTTGGCAAAAATTCGATAAAAGACAGAGACAAAAAAGCCAGCTTAAGCGCTGGCTTTATGTGTATTGCTTGGTTGTTAGCCTACGCTAATACCAATATTTGAAATGCCACTATCGACAATTTCTTTACGAAGTTCTTTTACAAAGGCTGGTGATATCTTGTTTTCTTCAATGACATCTAACAGCATTGATTGCAGCTCACGCTCTTCATTCATAGCTGGATGTTCAAAAACATAATCATCCAGTGCCGCTTCACTTAATTCTTGTTCGCAAGTGGCTTCGATGTAATTGGCCACTGTGCTAGAAGAAAGCTTACTGATGTTGGTGATATCGTCTTCTACTTTACTTTGTATTGCACTGAGTAGAGCAATTAATGCAGAAACCGCATCTAAAGCAGGGAAAACACCATAAGAATCAAAATCTACTGGTTCAGGTGCAACTTCGTCTAAACGCTCTAAGTAAATATCGATATTCAGTTTAAGTTTATTATCATACTGCTTTTGCCATAAAAGGTTTAAAGTCGTATCTAAAACTTGTGGGTTACCAAATTCACAGACTTCAGAAAAAAGCTGATAATTTGGATACATTCTTTGACAAAGTGCGATGGCAAAGAGTTGTTTTTGAGGAAGACTAAGCGCTTTAAGGCGCTTAAAAAAGCCTGTTTTTTTAGTCATTAACTAATTTCCGACGACAGCTGCGAAATCACTTGTTTAATTGCAGATTCTACCTTAGTTAATTCATCAAGTAACTCAAGAATTTCAGGTTCTAGCATTTCCGTTGTATGTCCTTGCTTCAAGGAAGACTCGATTTGCTGACAAAGCTTCTGAGTAGTTGGCACTCCGCAGTAGCAACAAGCACCGTGTAATTTATGAATAATGGCAAGCATAGCTTCATTGTTTCTAGACTCTAACGCTTCATCAATAAGTTGAGTTGTTTCAGGCATTGTGTCGAGCAACATTTTTAGCATTTCAATTGCAAGCTCTTGTTTTTGGCTTGCTTGAGTTAAGCATAATTCCCAATTTAATGTGTGAACATCAAAGTGGGTAAACTTAGGGCGCACAACCCATTTATCAATCACATTGCTGAGTGCTTTGTCATCGATAGGTTTTGGTAGATGCCCCTCAATGCCACTGCTAAGAATTTTTTGTTTTTCTTCGTCTATAGCGTGTGCTGTAACCGCAATAACAGGCGTGTTGCGATTGACCGACTTCTCCCTAATCAATTGAGTAGCCGCAATACCGTCAATATCAGGCATTTGAATATCCATCAGGATTAAATCAAAGCGTTGGCTTTGAGATATTTTTACCGCATCAGCACCACTGGCTGCAGTAACTACATTGGTAACCAGTTCCTCAAGTAAGGTTTTGATCAGCATTAAGTTAGCAGGGTTATCATCAACAGCTAAAACAGTAAGGCTCTTTCTATCATTAACGATAGGCTGCTTTATATCGATTGGCTCAGCTGGCTGTTCAGTATTTTGTGAATAGAGAAGCTGTCTAGCGAGTGCTAGGTCAGTAAACGGTGTTGAAATGATGCCATCGACAGAGCCTCTTAGTTTCTCAATGTCTTGTTCATTCTGGTGGCAGTCATGCAGCAAAAATACGCGTCCAACTTTAGGTTGAGCGATGTCGAGAATGGCTGACACTTCTTTTTCATGGCATAACCCATTACAACTTAAAATGAGGTAGTTAAAACTTAATGAAGAGGCGAGCTTCGCTTTTAAATCATCTAAAGATGTTGCCATACGATAATGAATGTTCCACAAACGCATCTTCTTTGCGAGCATATTGGATGATAGGGTGCGCGGCTCATAAATGAGTATTGATTTGTTACTTAATGATTTAATGGGTATTGAATCACCAAGCTTAAATTGACAAAGTTCAAGTGGCATTGTGAACCAAAACTTTGAACCAAAACCTTCTTTGGATGAGAATGAAATCTCTCCATTTAATGAACTCACTAAACGTTGAGTGATGATTAATCCTAACCCTGTGCCACCAAACCTTCTTGATATGGATGACTCGGCTTGAGTAAAAGCTTGGAATAGGTTTTTTTGATGTTCTTCCCTAATTCCAATGCCTGTATCTTCAACCTCAAAACGTAAAATAACTTTATTCAGGTGACTAGATTCCAGTGAAACTTTAACGCTAATGCTTCCTGCGTCGGTAAATTTAATGGCATTGCCGACTAGGTTTGTAATAATTTGATTAAGGTGCATGGAATCGCCGTTCACGTTATCCGGAACATCCGCTTCAACGTCAACAACGATTTCTAGGCCTTTTTCATGAGCCGATGTAGATATAATCGCAAGCGTTTCATCGAGACAATCCCTCAATCCAAATGGAATGTTTTCGATGACCATCTTTCCTGCTTCAAGTTTTGAGAAATCGAGAATGTCATTAATGATACTGAGTAGATTGTTCGCACTTCTTTCAATGGTTTGGATGTACTCTAATTGACTCGAATGAAGTGGCGTCTTAGCTAATTGCTTAGAGAAGCCAATCACGCCATTAAGTGGCGTTCTCAATTCATGAGACATATTAGCTAAAAATTCAGATTTTGTTCTACTGGCTTCCTGAGCTCGTTTCTTTGCCATATCTAATTCAACGTTTTGAATCTCAATTTGCTCAAGAGTTCTCAACAAATCCCCAGTAGCTTGTTGAACACTTTCATCGGTTTCTGTTCGGTAATGCTGCACGGAATGGGCGAGGTAATTGATTCCTTCTTTCATTGTATCGAGCTCAGAAATATAGGACTTATCAATCAGTGACACATGAGTGCCATAGCGAACATGAGTAATTAAACTGGTGATTTCTGATATTGGTCCAGTGAAATAACGAACTAAACGAATAGTAAAAAGTAAGTTTATTTGAACGCCACAAAGCACGACAATAAACGCAAGAATGATAGAGGTATGGTGTCCTTCAGTTGCCTTTTCGTTGTCGAAAATAATTGATATATAGCCGAGCATAGGTCCCGGTTTGAATTTTGTATGTGGTTGATCTAATTTCGAGCGTTCATCATCAGATAATTTAAAAATAGGGGCTCTAACAAGAATGTCATTCCCTACGTATTGTAATTCTTGTTTTGTCAGAGTAATTAAAGAATTTTCATAACGCATTCCATCAACTTCACCTTGAAAATGGGAGGTGACGAAGAGTTGGTTTTGGTCATCAAAAACAGAGATTGAGCGAACAAAACCACGTTCATTTAACTGCAAGTTGGTTAATAGTCTTTTCGCTTCATCACGTTGATTATTACTGATAGATATTGCCAGTGAAAGTGCAACAGGATCTGTAATTCGTTTGATTCTATCCTTCACTTGTGAATCTTCATCGTATGTTTTGTTTACGGTGAAGATCGTGGCGAGTACAATACCCATTACCAAAGTGGGGATGAGAGCTAAAAGTAACACCCATACACGCAAATTACTTTTTGAAGCGTCGGAATCAATTTTAGTTTTTGAAGTTTGAAATCCGTTATTAAAATCTTGCAAAGAATACTCTTTATTATTGTTGTTTTAGCTTCCCGTTTTCCGCAACCTAGCTCTGAGAAGTTTTGATGAACCTCAGATGCTAATACTTTATCCATTTTGAGGCAAATATGGCGCAGTTTTTTAAAAATAAACCCCGAAATTCAAAGAAAACATCACCAAAAATGACGATGGAAATCCGTCAGCTTGATCATTTAGGTGCAGGGGTTGCGCATCATCAAGGTAAAGTTGTGTTTGTTCCAGGGGCATTACCATCTGAAAAGGTTGAATTACAACTCGTAGAGCAGAAGAAAAAGTTCGCAAAAGGTAAGTTACTTAATGTTATTGAAGAGAGTGATGAACGTGTTGAGCCCGAGTGCCCACATTTTGCTCATTGTGGCGGCTGTGATTTGCAGCACCTAAAAATTGAAAACCAAAGAAAACATAAAGTCGAATCGCTCAAACAAATTTTCAGCAAATTGACGAATATTGAACCTGAAGTTGTATCTATCATCGAGGGCGAAGATATGCATTATCGACGTCGAGCAAAACTTGCTACTTACTTCGATACAAACACAAAACAGCTAATCGTGGGTTTTCGTCAACTTGCGAGTCATAAAATTGAACCAATCAAAACTTGTATGGTGATTGCGCCGAAGCTATCGGCATTGATTGAGCCTTTGTCATTAGTACTGAATCAACTGAAAAGCGTGAGAACGATTGGACATGTTGAATTAATTGCTGGAGAGAATGCAACTTTTGTTGTCATACGCACTCCTAAAGCAATTGGGGAATCAGATAAGAGCTTGCTTAAGAACTTTGCAGCTAGCCATAACGTTATTTTGCAGCTTCAACATGATAACGAGATAGAGCAACTTTTTGGTGAAGAAACACAACCTATCTATGAAGTGAATGATACTGCATTAGCGTTTAACCCAGGAAACTTTGTACAGGTTAACGGTGATATTAATCAGAAGATGGTTGCACAAGCCATTGATTGGCTTAAACCAAACAGCAGTGATCGAGTATTAGACTTGTTCTGTGGAATGGGTAATTTTAGTCTGCCATTAGCTAAGCTATGCAACAAAGTTGTGGGTATTGAAGGTGTTGATGCGGCTGTAGAGCAAGCTAAGCAAAATGCGCAAACAAATCATATTGAAAATACAGAGTTTTATGAGTGTGATTTAACATCGGATATCACTGAAAAAACGTGGTATGGCAAAGTGGACAAGTTGCTATTAGATCCTGCACGGGCAGGCGCTTATGAAGCCCTGCAAAAAGTAAGAAAGATGAACCCTGAACGTATTGTTTATGTGTCTTGTGATCCCGCGAGTTTATCAAGAGACTCAAAGTTATTGATTGATGATGGATATGAATTGCAGAAATTGTCTATGATTGATATGTTTCCTCAGACTCATCATATTGAAGCTATGGCGCTATTTACAAGAGAGTCTTAATTCTAAGAGTTTTGTGGTTAATACCAAAAGGAAGTTATAAATGGTAACGGTTCGAGAAACGCATTTAGAAAATCAGAATTTTAATCTTAAAGATTGGATTGGTCGTTATCTTCACTCTGATGATGACGCAAAATCGCTGCTGACTTTTCTCGAAACCTTAACTGAAGCTCAAAAAGACGGAAGTATTTTACTTGAAGGTGGAACCTTTACCTATGCCAGAGAAATGGTAGAGATTTTAGCGCCTTTGCATATGGATCTTGAGACGCTTCAAGCTGCAGTACTTTACGTCTTATTACAAGAAGATAAGCTTGACCATGAAAAAATACTAGATTTGTTTGGTAAAGACCTCGCAACTTTGGTGCATAGCGCTGGGACAATGAGTGCAATTAGTGCCTTAAAGACTTCTCCAAACAACAAGGCTTCAGAGTCCCAGATTGATAAAATCCGCAAGATGTTACTGGCGATGGTTGAGGATGTACGAGCCGTGGTCATTAAACTGGCAGAGCGTGTTTGTTTACTTCGTAAAGTGAAAAATGACGATGAAGAAACAAGAGTGTTACTAGCCAGAGAAATAACAGATATCTACGCACCTTTAGCGAACCGTTTAGGCATTGGTCAACTTAAATGGGAACTTGAAGATATGTCTTTTAGATATCTTCACCCACAAACTTACATTGAAATTGCCAAAAAGTTAGACGGCAAGCGTCTCGATCGCGAATCTTTTATCGAATCTTTCGTTTCAAATTTACAAGCGGAATTAGATAAAGAAGATATCCGAGCCAAAGTGTATGGTCGCCCTAAGCATATCTATAGCATCTGGAAAAAGATGCAGGGTAAAGATTTAAAATTTGATGAGTTGTTTGATGTACGAGCTGTTCGCATCGTTACGGACCGTTTGCAAGATTGCTATAGCGCATTAGGGGTAGTGCATACGCTTTTTCATCATATACCAAAAGAATTTGATGACTACGTAGCCAACCCAAAACCAAATGGTTATCAGTCAATTCATACTATTGTTGTAGGTCCTGAAGGCAAGACGGTTGAAATTCAAATTCGTACAGAAGCAATGCATGAAGATGCTGAGTTAGGTGTTGCAGCTCACTGGAAATACAAAGAAGGCAGCAGTTCTGGCAAGCAAAGTGGCTATGAAGAAAAAATTAACTGGTTGCGTAAAATTCTTCAGTGGCAAGAAGATGTTTCTGAAAGTGGCAGTTTAGTGGATGAAGTTCGAAGCCAAGTCTTTGAAGATCGTGTCTATGTATTTACACCTAAAGGGGAAGTTGTCGATTTGCCTGCGGGGTGTACGGTACTTGATTTTGCTTATTATGTTCACTCTCAAGTGGGCCATCGTTGTATTGGTGCGAAGGTTGATGGTCGTATTGTACCATTTACTTATCAGGTTCAAACGGGTGAGCGAGTTGAAATCATCACCGCCAAAAACCCTAGTCCGAAACGTGACTGGCTTAATCCAAGCTTAGGATACATTCGTTCTTCTCGTTCTCGTTCTAAAATTCAACATTGGTTTAAGCAACAAGATAAAGATAAAAATGCCATTGCTGGCAAAGAAATGCTTGAAGCAGAACTTTCCCGCTTAGGCCTAACGGTTAAAGATGCCGAAAGTGCAGTAGAGCGTTTTAACATGCTCAGCCTCGAAGATTTATTAGCTGGTATTGGCGGTGGGGACGTTCGTTTAAATCAGGTCGTTAACCACGTACAAAGTCGACAAGTTAACAAAGATAAACACGATGCTTCTGCTGCGGTTGAAGATTTACTGAAAAAAGGGCAAGCCCGCAGCTCAGGTCAAAGTAAAGGTCAGATTGAGGTTAATGGTGTGGGTAACCTGATGACCCACCTCGGGCGTTGCTGTCAGCCAGTGGCAGGCGACGAAATCGTTGGCTTTATTACTAAAGGTCGAGGCATCTCTGTTCATCGAGATGAGTGTGACCAACTAAAAGAGTTAATACGTCAAAACCCTGAGCGTGTGGTTGATGTGGTTTGGGGAGAAAACTATTCTGGCGGCTTTAAAGTTAAAATGCGCGTAATTGCAAGCGATAGAACCGGGTTACTGCGTGATGTTACTACGGTTTTAGCATCAGAAAAAGCAAACGTACTCAATATGAGTTCGGCTTCGGACATGAAAAAACAAACTGCCACAGTGGAAGTGCACTTAGAACTATATAACGTGGATACTTTGAGTAAATTAATTGCAAAGCTTCAACAGATCGAGGGCGTATTCGAGGCTAAGCGTTTTTAATGACAGAAAAAATTGAACAGCTTTTAAGTGTGATGTCTCAACTGCGCAACCCTAAATCGGGTTGTCCTTGGGACATTAAACAGACTTACGCTTCTATTGTGCCTTTTACTCTTGAAGAAGCTTATGAAGTAGCAGACACCATCGAACGTGAATCCTGGGATGAGTTACCCGATGAGTTAGGTGATCTACTGTTTCAAGTTGTGTTTTATTGCCAAATCGCTAAAGAAGAAGGGCGGTTTGAGTTTGATGATGTAGTGCAGCGAATTCATGACAAGTTGATTCGTCGTCATCCACATGTATTTGAAGATGCAAAGTTACAAGGCTCAGAGCAAGCTAATTGGGAAAAATTGAAATTTGCAGAGCGAAAACAGAAGTCACAAGACTCTGTGCTTGACGACATTCCAATAGCGTTACCAGCATTATCGAGAGCGCATAAAATTCAAAAACGAGCTGCTTCGATAGGCTTTGACTGGGATAACATCAATGATGTGTCGGCTAAAGTCACTGAGGAGTTGCAAGAGGTGATGGAAGAAGTCGAACAACCTTCAGTCGATAAAGAAAGGTTGAAAGATGAATTAGGCGATTTGTTTTTTTCTGTGGTCAATCTCGCTCGCCATCTTGAGGTTGAACCTGAGGAAGCCGTTAGACAAGCTAACCACAAGTTTGAAACTCGCTTTCGTCAAGTTGAATTGGCCGTTAAACAAGATAACAAAGTGATGTCCGATCTCAATATTGAACAGCTGGATTCGTATTGGGATTCAGTGAAAAATTCTGAAAAATAATCCAAAACATAATTGTTAAGGGGGAGTGGTTTTGGTAAACTACTTCCCCGTCCTAGTGCTTCATTAATCTTCAACTTTTCACATACTCATTTTGTGACTCTGATTGATCTTAGCACCTTTATTTCAATTTCATTTTCTCAGGTTCAGCATGACTACAAGGTATATCTTCGTAACTGGTGGTGTGGTTTCATCACTAGGTAAAGGCATTGCAGCAGCATCATTAGCAGCGATTCTAGAAGCCAGAGGGCTTAACGTCACTATAATGAAATTGGATCCATATATTAATGTTGATCCAGGCACCATGAGCCCAACACAGCATGGTGAAGTATTCGTTACTGAGGATGGGGCGGAAACGGATTTAGACCTTGGCCATTATGAGCGCTTTATTCGTACCAAGATGAATCGTCTAAATAACTTCACTACGGGTCGTATTTATGAAGAAGTACTTCGTAAAGAGCGTCGTGGTGATTACTTAGGTGCAACCATTCAGGTTATTCCACACATCACGAATGCGATCAAAGATAAAGTGCTTGCTGGTGGTGAAGGCCATGACGTAGCAATCGTTGAAATTGGCGGTACAGTAGGTGATATTGAGTCACTTCCTTTCTTAGAGTCAATTCGTCAATTAGGTGTTGAATTAGGTCGTGCGCGCACGTTATTCATGCACTTAACGTTAGTTCCTTTCTTAGGTGCTGCGGGCGAAGTAAAAACGAAGCCGACTCAACACTCGGTTAAAGAATTACGTTCAATCGGTATTGCGCCAGACGTATTAGTTTGTCGTGGTGATCGTGCCATCCCAAGCAATGAAAAAGCGAAAATATCGCTATTTTGTAACGTTGAAGAACGCGCCGTCATTTCATTAAAAGACGTAGACAGCATTTACAAAATCCCAGCGTTACTTAAGTCTCAAGGTTTAGATGAGCTTGTGACTTCTCGTTTTGGTTTAACGTGTAAAGAAGCCGATCTTTCAGAGTGGGAAAACGTAATTTACCAAGAAGCTAACCCGACTGAAGAAGTTGTGATTGGCATGGTGGGTAAGTACATTGAACTTCCAGATGCATATAAGTCGGTTAACGAAGCACTTAAACATGCGGGTTTGAAAAATCGTGTATCGGTAACGATCAAGTATGTTGATTCACAAACTGTTGAAGCTAAAGGCGATGAAGTGCTTGAAGGCTTAGACGGCATCCTCATTCCTGGTGGATTTGGTGAGCGTGGTGTTGAAGGTAAAATTCTTGCTGCAAAATATGCGCGTGAAAATAACGTTCCATATTTTGGTATCTGTTTGGGTATGCAAGTAGCGCTAATTGAGTTCGCTCGTAACGTTGCCGGTATGAAAGATGCGCACTCAACCGAGTTTAACAAGGAGTCACCTTTCCCAGTTGTGGGCTTGATCACGGAATGGATTGGTAAAGAAGGTAAGATCGAGCAGCGTGATGAAGCATCTGATTTAGGTGGCACAATGCGTTTAGGTGCACAGCTTTGTCACCTTAAGAAAGGTTCGAAAGCGGCACAAGCTTATGGTTCAGAAACGTGTGTAGAACGTCATCGCCATCGCTTTGAAGTAAACAACAATTTTGTTGAGCAGCTAGAAAAAGCAGGTTTAACATTCAGTGGTCTTTCTTCTGATAAGAAGTTAGTAGAAATGATTGAGTTACCAGAGCACCCATGGTTTGTTGCTGGTCAATTTCACCCTGAGTTTACTTCTACCCCAAGAGATGGACATCCATTATTTGAAGGTTTTATTGCAGCATCAGCTGAGTTTCAAAAGAAACAATAACCTTTAAAAATTGAATTATGGAGCCGGAGCTTATTTCTCCGGCTCATTTCCTTGAAAAGATCGATTCTTATAACAGTTTTTTGTTGTAGCTGTTACAAGAATGAACTTTTCATTTTTAATGAATTTAAGAATTTCAAATTTAAGTCAAAAATCGAGGATTAAAATGGCTAAGATTATCAAAGTAATTGGTCGTGAGATCATGGACTCACGTGGTAACCCAACTGTTGAAGCTGAAGTTCACTTAGAAGGTGGATTCATTGGTATGGCGGCTGCGCCATCTGGTGCATCAACAGGTAGCCGTGAAGCACTAGAATTACGTGATGGTGACAAGGCTCGTTACTTAGGTAAAGGTGTATTAAAAGCGGTTGAAAACGTAAATGGCTTAATCGCAGAAGCACTAGTTGGTAAAGAAGCAACAGCTCAAGCTGACGTTGACCAAATCATGCTAGACCTAGATGGCACAGAGAACAAAGATAAGTTGGGTGCTAACGCAATCCTAGCCGTTTCTCTTGCAAATGCTAAAGCTGCCGCAGCATTTAAAGGTATTCCTTTATACGCTCATATTGCTGAATTAAATGGTACTCCAGGTCAGTACTCTATGCCTGTTCCAATGATGAATATCATTAACGGTGGTGAGCACGCTGATAACAACGTTGATATCCAAGAATTCATGGTTCAACCTGTTGGTGCTAAGAGCTTCCGTGAAGCACTTCGCATGGGCGCTGAAATCTTCCATGCACTTAAGAAAGTGCTTAAAGGTAAAGGTCTTAACACTGCAGTAGGTGACGAAGGTGGTTTCGCTCCTAACCTAGCATCTAACGCTGATGCTCTAGCTGTAATCAAAGAAGCTGTTGCAGCTGCTGGTTACGAGCTTGGTACAGACGTTACTCTTGCACTAGACTGTGCAGCATCTGAGTTCTACAAAGATGGTAAGTACGACCTATCTGGCGAAGGTAAAGTATTTGATTCAAACGGTTTCTCCGACTTCCTTAAATCTCTAGCAGATGAATACCCAATCGTTTCTATCGAAGACGGTCTAGACGAGTCAGATTGGGATGGTTGGGCATACCAAACTCAAATCATGGGCGACAAAGTTCAATTAGTGGGCGACGATTTATTCGTTACAAACACTAAGATCTTAGCTCGTGGTATCGAGAACAAGATTGGTAACTCTATCTTAATCAAGTTCAACCAAATCGGTTCTTTAACTGAAACTTTAGCGGCAATCCGCATGGCTAAAGAAGCTGGTTATACTGCAGTTATCTCTCACCGCTCAGGTGAAACTGAAGACGCAACAATTGCTGATTTAGCGGTTGGTACTGCTGCAGGTCAAATCAAGACAGGTTCTCTATGTCGTTCAGACCGTGTTGCTAAGTACAACCAATTGCTACGTATTGAAGAGCAATTAGGTGAAAAAGCCGCTTACCGTGGTTTAGCAGAAATTAACACTAAGCATTAATTTCTAAATATGTGAACCTAGAGCACTCGCTTTAGGTTCACGTTCATTCTAGATTCAGCAAAAATACATTACTTTCATGACTTACACATTCGAATCTTCATAGCCTTAACTTGAGGATATATGGATTTGGTTTGCAAATTTATTTTGCAACTTAGTTAGGAGTTATGTATGAAAAAAATTTATGCTTTAGTTTTCCCTATTTTTATCCCTACTTTGTGTCTTGCCGCAACAAACTCACCGCTTCAAAAGTTAAATGGTCATTCGTATTTATATAATCAGGGTTATTATGCGAGCCTCGTTGTCATCGGTGAAAACGGAGTTTTGATTACAGACCCAGCTAATCCAACAAGAGCCAAAGCACTAAAGCAAGCATTGAAGAAGGTGACGGATAAATCGGTGACGGCGATCGTATTATCTCAAGCTCACTTTGATCATATTGGTGGAACTCGAGAATTTCCAGGTGCCAAAACCTACATTGAAGGTGCTGCAGATAATGTATTGAGATTTGATCCTCTTCATATAGCCCCAAGTAAATTTGATGTGTCATATCACGGTAAGCATGTTATTAATCTAGGGAATGTGAATGTCGATGTCATAGAGCTTGGAGCAAGTGATGGCGATGCAGCTTCGGCAATATATGTTCCAAATGATCAAGTGGTTTATACTGCTGACTTATATCAAAGCTACAAGATCACTAATAAAAAATACTTACCTTCATTGAATGGTGTTGGCGTAAAAGAAGCATTAGATCGCATTTCGACATGGAAAATTAAATATGCCATTGATGGACATACCGGTAATACATCTGTTCAAGCACTTTATGACTACCGTGATCTCTATGATGATATTTATCATCAAGTCTTAGCTAAGGTGGTAGCGGAGCAGAAAAAAAATCCTAGTGGCTTATATGATTATGCTTACTCAGGTATTCAAAAGGACATTCATTTAACACAGTATGATGCCAGCAAATGGCAACAATTAGATCAATTGCCAGCACATGTCCAAAGGATGGCGTTGTCTATTGTTCATGGTGGCTGAATAAATTGCTTAACTATTACTGTTGATGGCTTGCTTCGTAGATTTAAGTCACTCATAATTACCATACCTTGGGCTGCCTATTTAGGTAGCCTAAATTTTTGGGTATAGTTTTGTTTTCAAAGCTAAATATTCTGATTATATTTTAGATTCTATGAGATTTTTATACGCAAGTTTATTTGTTTTATTAGCAATGTTGCAATATCGCCTATGGCAGGGTGAGAATAGCTTGCGGGAGTATTTTAGCTTACAAAAACAAATCGAAGTCCAGAGCCAGAGCAATGATAAATTAAAAGCCAGGAACCAAGTCTTAAAAGAGGAGATTGCCGATCTTAAAGGTGGTACAGAAGCCATTGAAGAGCGAGCAAGAAATGAACTTGGATTGGTTAAAGAAGGCGAAACTTTTTATCGAGTAGTCTCTGGCAAGAAAAAACATCATTTCATCGACTCAGAATGAGTAATATGAGCCAAGCACAACAGATTATCGCCATAATTCCTGCCGCAGGTATAGGAAAACGTATGGGTGTCAATATTCCTAAGCAATACTTATCCATTAACGACAAACCGATATTAAGTCATACTCTGAGTGCTTTTTTAAAGCATCCAAAAATTGATAAAGTGATCGTTGCTGTTAGCAAAGAAGATGAATACTTTGCCGACTTGAAAGAGATTAGTCACCCCAAATTGATTCAAACCATCGGTGGGACTGAAAGAGCTGATACTGTACTAGCAGCTTTAGAATATGCGCATAGTGAAGGATACAATGACGCTTGGGTATTAGTGCATGATGCCGCCCGTCCTTGTATTACTCATGTTGATATTGACTTGATGCTTGAGTCAAGACAACGGTTCCCACAAGGCGCAATACTAGCGATGCCGGTAAGGGATACGATGAAACGAGCGGGAGACAGAAATCAAATTTCAGAAACTGTTTGCCGTGAACAGTTATGGCATGCAATGACACCACAAATGTTTCCTATTAATGCTTTGAAGGATAATCTCACAAACGCATTGCAAGCAGGTGCGATCATTACTGATGAAGCTTCAGCAATGGAGTGGGCTGGAGAGTCTCCTGGTCTGGTTGCAGGAAGGCCAGATAATATTAAAGTGACACATGCAGAAGATCTTCAGTTGGCACGCCTTTATATCGAACAACATGAGAGAAACGTAGAATGACAATAAGAATTGGCCACGGCTTTGACGTACATAAATTTGGTAGCGATAAGCCATTAATGTTAGGTGGTGTTCTGGTTCCTTATGATATTGGGCTAATCGCTCACTCTGATGGTGATGTCGTTCTACATGCAATTTCTGATGCTATTTTAGGTGCAATGGCGTTAGGCGATATCGGTAAGCATTTTCCTGATACAGATCCTGAGTTCTCTGGTGCAGACAGTCGAGAGCTGTTAAAGCATTGCTACAAACTGGCATTAGAAAAAGGTTTTAAGCTTGGAAACCTTGATGTCACGGTGATTGCTCAAGTACCTAAAATGGCACCACACATTGAAGCTATACGTAATATTTTAGCTTTAGATTTAGTTTCTAATATCGACTCAATAAACGTAAAAGCGACAACCACAGAAAAACTTGGATTTACAGGACGTAAAGAAGGGATTGCCGTTGAAGCAGTCGTATTAATGCAGGCTCTTTAAAATGACGAAAGATTTATTCTACCTTTATGAAAAACCTTCAGCAGAAGGTGATTTACGTACTCATAACTCTGATTTTATTGTCAAAGAAATTCTTCCAATTCAACCAACCGGTGAAGGTGAACATCACTTTGTTCATATTCGTAAAGAGGGTTTAAACACTAACTTTGTTGCTGAAAAATTAGCTAAATTCGCAGGGGTTCACCCCCGTGATGTGACTTCTGCAGGACAAAAAGATCGTCACGCTATTACAGAGCAGTGGTTTGGTATTCGAATTCCAGGAAAAGAAACGCCAGACTGGAAAAACCTTGGTCTTGAAGGTGTTACGGTACTTGAAGCTCATCGGCATAATAAGAAGTTACGCACAGGTGCTCTATCAGGAAACCGTTTTAAGCTCACGATTAGAAATGTAACCGACACTGAAGATGTACAGTCTCGAATAGAAAAAATAAAGCAAACAGGTGTACCGAATTATTTCGGTGATCAACGTTTTGGCCATAACGGTAAAAATATCGAAATGGCGAGACAAATGTTTTCAGGTAAAAAGATTAAAGACCGTAACAAACGCAGTATTTATTTATCAGCGGTACGTTCCAACTTGTTTAATCAGGTTGTCAGTAAAAGACTTCAGATACATGGTACTGATTCTTTAGAAGGTGATTGTGTTCAATTAACAGGAAGCCGCAGTTTCTTTGCAGAAGAAAAGTGGGATGACACACTGACACAGCGTTTGGTTGAAAATGATATTCAGCTTTCTGCACCTTTATGGGGAAGAGGAGAGTTACCTGCTTTGGGGGCCGCAGCAGATCTAGAAAACGCTGCATTAAATGATTTTGCTGCCGATAAAGAAGGTCTAGAAAAAGCTGGTTTGGAGCAAGAACGCCGTCCACTTTTATTGAAACCTGAAAATTTACAATACGAATTCGACCACGATAAGTTATTGCTAGAGTTTGCATTACCAGCTGGAAGCTTTGCAACTTCAGTACTACGTGAAGTTGTAAATGTTACTGATGTCCGACAACGTCAAGCGCAAGCAGCATTTGAAGAACAACAAAAGGCAGCACAATGAACCATATTTTGGTGAGTAACGATGACGGTGTAAACGCTATTGGTATTGATGTCTTAACTAAGGCTTTGAGTGAACTAGCTGAAGTGCAAACCGTTGGACCTGATAGGAATTGCTCTGGTGCCAGTAACTCATTAACCTTGACTAACCCATTACGAATTAATAAGTTAGATAATGGTTATATATCCGTTAATGGTACACCTACAGATTGTGTGCATATTGCAATACGTGAATTGTGCGAGCAAGAGCCAGGTATTGTAGTTTCTGGGATTAATGCTGGCGCGAATATGGGTGATGATGTGCTTTATTCAGGCACAGTGGCAGCAGCAATGGAAGGGCGCTTTCTTGGGCTTCCAGCCATTGCAATTTCACTCGTAGGTAAAGAACTTAAACATTATCAGTCAGCGGCAACTTGGGCAGTGAAACTCGTAAAAGGTTTACTCGATAACCCAGTCGCAAGTGATCAGATTCTTAATGTAAATGTACCTGATTTACCACTCGAACGAATCAAAGGTGTTAGGGTTACTCGCTGTGGTGCAAGGCACAAAGCAGAAGGAATGGTTAGAACTCAAGACCCAGCTGGAAAAGAGATTTTTTGGCTTGGTCCAGTTGGTGAAACTCAGGATGCTGGAGATGGGACTGATTTTCATGCAGTTGCTAATGGCTACGTATCAATTACGCCGCTTACTGTAGATTTAACCGCTTATAAGCAAATGAAAGATTTGGAAAATTGGATCGAGAATATATGAGTCAAGCAGTAATTACTGCAGCAGCTAACTTAGCAAGGAAGCTGGCAGAACTTGGAATAAATAATAATAAAGTATTGGATGTTGTTTCTAAAACACCTCGCCAACACTTCATCGATATGGCGTTAGCGCATAAAGCATTTGAGAATACGGCGTTGCCAATAGGCAGTGGTCAAACGCTTTCACAACCCTATATCGTTGCAAAGATGACAGAGTTAGTACTCGCTAATTCGCCAAAGAATGTGTTGGAAATAGGTACAGGATCAGGCTATCAAACGGCTATTCTTGCACAATTGGTTGATCAAGTTTGCACTGTTGAGCGTATAAAGAGTTTACAGGTTCAAGCAAGACAAAAATTGAAATGGCTAGACTTACACAACATTTCTTTCAAGTATGGAGATGGTTGGAAAGGCTGGAGCAATCGCAGCCCATTTGATGCAATTCTTGTTACAGCGGCGGCCAGATTAGTGCCTGAAAGTCTTGTTCATCAATTAGCTGATGGTGGGCAGATGATCATTCCTGTTGGAGAGGATATTCAGCAGTTGATGAGAATTACCCGCAGAGGTGATCAAGTTAGCTCTGAGATTATTGAGCCAGTAAAGTTCGTGCCACTTGTTGATGGTGATTTAGAGTAATCATTTGTATGTACTCGTTAATTCGCAACAGTTAGCGTGGACATATAGAAATATTAGGGATGAATTATGGATAAGAGACACTGGAAATACGAGGTATGGTATTAATGTATTTCCGTTGTATTTTTGTGTTTCTTATCGTTTTACTGATTCAAGGGTGTAGCTTTTCTTCCCAGCAAGCTGCCCCAGTTGAATCGATAAAACCTTACAGTCCGAAACATAAAAAAGGATCAATTAAAACCTCTATTTACAAAGTAAAAAAAGGGGAGACGCTTTACTCTATAGCATGGGGCGCTGGTAAAGATTTTAAAAAATTAGCTCAGCTTAATCGATTAAAAAAACCTTATACCATCTACGCTGGCCAGTGGTTAAGAATTAAACCTAGAGTTATAAAGAAACCGAAAGCGACGAACAAAAAAAGTACTCAAGTTGCAAAAAACACTAAAGCAAAAACACGTAAGACCGATAAGAATAATCAAGTGGCTAAAAATAGTTCAAAAAAAATACTTGATAAAAAGAAACAGTCTGCATATTCTGTAACAGTATCACAACAAAAAAACAACAAAGATAAAGCTGCAAGTAGTAAAATTTCCCACAATAAAGTTGCTCGATGGGTGTGGCCTTCAAAAGGCAAAATCATCAGCAAGTTTTCAAATAAAACCCAGGGAAATAAAGGGATTAAATTTTCTGGCCGTCGCGGAGATGCGATTAAAGCGGCCGCTTCTGGGAAAGTCGTTTATGCCGGCAATGCGCTTAGAGGATACGGTAATTTAGTCATCATTAAACACAGTGATGACTACCTTAGTGCATATGCTCACACCGATAAAATAATAGTGAAAGAACAGCAACAAGTTCGAGCAGGACAAAAAGTTGCAACTATGGGTAGTTCTGGTGCTAACAAGGTAATGCTTCATTTTGAGATACGTTACCATGGAAAGTCAGTAGACCCACTTCGATATTTACCTAGGTAGTTTGCCTAGGAGCCAATTTGGCGCAGGAGGAGAGCATCGAGTAAGCGATTAGAGTTTCCACTTGGGGGGATCCAATTATGGGAAGTAAAAATAATACAGCAGTTGTAGAAGAATTTGATGATACGGCAGTGATAGCTCAGGCTAAAACTGAACAAACCGCTAAAGAAGCTGAAGAAGCTTCTCAAGATGATGCACCCCGAAATTTGGATGCAACTCAGCTCTATTTAGGTGAAATTGGCTTTTCACCATTACTTTCCGCTGAAGAAGAGGTTTATTTTTCACGCAAAGCACTACTAGGGTGTGAAAAATCTCGTAATCGAATGATTGAAAGTAACTTGCGACTTGTTGTTAAGATCGCTCGACGTTACAACAATCGTGGCTTAGCTCTTCTAGATCTTATCGAAGAAGGAAATTTAGGTTTAATAAGAGCCGTTGAAAAATTCGACCCTGAAAGAGGTTTCCGTTTTTCTACTTATGCGACATGGTGGATTCGTCAAACAATTGAACGAGCCATTATGAATCAAACCCGCACCATTCGACTCCCTATCCATGTTGTTAAAGAGCTTAACGTCTACCTGAGAACAGCAAGAGAGCTAGCACACAAGCTTGATCATGAACCTACAGCAGAAGAAATCGCTGAAGAACTAAATGTTCCTAGTCAAGATGTGAGTAAGTTACTTAAGCTTAATGAACGTATTACCTCTGTTGATACACCAATCGGTGGAGAAAATGATAAAGCCTTGCTTGATGTTCTTCCTGCTGAAGAAATGGTAGGGCCGGATCATAAAGTTCAAACCAAAGATATCTCAAACTCAGTGGTAAAATGGTTGAATGAACTTAACAGTAAGCAACGTGAAGTCCTTGCTAGAAGATTTGGTTTACTTGGTTATGAACCATCAACATTAGAAGATGTTGGTGCTGAAATTGGGCTTACACGTGAGCGAGTAAGACAAATCCAAGTCGAAGCCTTAAAGCGATTAAGAGATTTATTAAGTGCTCAAGGACTTTCAGTAGAAGCTTTATTTCAGCAACAGCAGCATTAATTGTCCTTAGTGAAGTTCTCAATACAAAAAAGCCTTTGCATTTGCAAAGGCTTTTTATATTAGCATTTAAGCGAATTAGATATTAACGAGTCCAAACCCAGTTTTCGATACTTTCAGGGTCAACACCGTTTGCTTTAATGTAGTTGCGATGATCAACAAGTCTCTGAAGCATATCAGTAGTGATTGCAACGTGTTGAGTTTCGTCAATTACACCTTGTTGGAATAACTTGTAAGCCATATCAATCACTAGGTGGTAACGAGAAGTACCATTACGTACACCCATATCAAATGGAGTTGTAGTAGAACCTTCTTCTTCGTAACCTTTGATGCGGAAACGTTTGCTACCTTTGTAATCAAACACAAGTTTCTTAATTGTGTTTGGATAACCGTGATAGTTGAATACAACGCCTTTGTCTTCAGTGAATACATCGTTCATTTTCCAAGGTTTAGCTTGGAATTCAAGGCTACCCAAGCCAGAACTTGTTAGCTCTGTAACACTTACGAAACGAATACGTACTTTTGGTAATAGTTCACGAATAAGTACAAGAGAAGCCATTGCTTCTTGGGTTACGTAATCACCACAAGCAGCAAGAACAACATCTGGGTTTTCATCTGATGCAAAATCCCAAACCATAACACCATCTTTTGCTTGCTTACGAGCTTCTTCAAGGTTCAACCATTGTGGAAGTTCTTTTTTACCAGCAGCGATGATGTTCAGTTTATCACGGCCTGCATAAGCTTTTTCTGTGTATACCAATGTGCTGTTAGCATCAGCTGGTAAGTATGCAGAAATGATCTTAGGATGCTTCTCAAGCATCGCACCTAAGAAAGAAGGGTTTTGATGTGAGTAACCGTTATGATCTTGACGTTCTAGTAATGAAGATAAAACAACATTACAAGCTGGTAAAGGCTTACGGAAATGTACACCTTGGCTAGCGTATACATATTTACAGTATTGGTCAGCCATAGAAGAAATAACTTGTGAGAATGACTCATAAGTTGGGAACATACCGTGGCGGCCTGTTACCGTATATCCGTGCAACATACCAAATAGTAAGTTTTCTGAAAGTAGTTCAAGTACACGGCCATCACGAGCCATATCATTGTCCCACTCTTCAATTGGCCACTGCCATGCACGATCTGTTTCTTCAAATACCGCTTGAAGTTGATTTGAGTATGTTTCATCAGGGCTGAAGATACGTAAGTTACGTTGATCACGGTTTAATTTGAACGCTTCGCGCATCCATTCACCCATTTTGTTCATCGATAAGCCACGTTGGCCACGAGGAACTTCAGCGCCATAAGCTAGCTGATTTAGATCTGGGTTGTTTAGTGCGCGAACTACTTCACCACCGTAGCTTAGGTGTTGGCGACCACAGCATAATTCTTTAGGAGGAAGAAGTGTTTGAATATCTTTGTCGAATACAATTTGATCGTTTTCGATAGTATAAAGTTCGTCAAACTTGTAGCTTGCTAACCAGCCATCTAGCGCTTCTAAATGCTCTTTGTTCGTCGCACATTTGTTAACGATAACTTGATGAGATTCGCAGTTACCTTCAAGCTTTTTGCCGTTATCTTCAGCAACACCAGTCCAACCTTTTGCTGTGCGCATAAGGATTACAGGCCAGCGTGGTTTTTCAATATCTTCACCGTTACGAGCACGAGTTTGAATATCGTTGATGATTTCGTAAGACTTGTCCATGGCTTCAGCCATAGTCACGTAAACATCACCGTCTGCTTGATCGTCAACAATAATTGGGTGATAGCCTAAACCACGGAATTCAAGGTCTAGTTCTTCATGGCTCATACGACCCATGCGAGTAGGGCCTGAAATTTTGTAACCGTTGATATGAACGATTGGAAGAACTGCACCGTCTGTAGCAGGGTTAACTAAACGGTTTGCATACCAAGATGCTGCTAGTGGGCCAGTTTCAGCTTCACCATCACCAACTAATACAGTCGCAATAAGGCTAGGGTTATCTAGAACCGCACCGAAACCTACAGATAGAGAATAACCTAACTCGCCACCTTCTAAGATTTGACCTGGAGCTTCTGGGTTTGCATGAGAAGGGTAACCGTATGCTGCTGAAAATTTATTACAGATATCGATTAAACCATCTTCATTATAAGGAATGACTTCAGGATAAAAATGGCTTAAAGAGCCTTCTACAAATAAGTTTGCTTGAACAGCTGGGAAACCGTGACCTGGACCTACTAAGTATATGAACTCACGGTTATTTTTTGTAATTAGGCGGTTGACGTGAGCGTATACAAAGTTAATACCTGGGCATGTCCCCCAGTGGCCTAAAAGACGTGGTTTAATGTCATCGTGTTGTAAGGGTTTCTTATGCAACACGTTCTTTTTAAGATAAATTTGAGATGTTGCAAGGAAGTTGGTTGCTCTTACTAATTTTTTAAGAGCGGTAATTTCAGTTGCTTGGGTCATGTTAGCCTCACTGGAGCAAACGGAATTAATAGAATGATTACCTGGTGATACTATAGTTGTAATTAACTTACAAAAATGTGTGCTACATCCAATTTTTGGCTATTTGACAGAAATCTGTCAAAAGGAATGAACAAATCCGTGTAATGGCATCCGACAATAACGTATCCTTTTGTTACTTTCGAGATATCTTTCGACTATAAAATGACAAGTGTGATCTTGATCACGGCTTGGTTTTGGCATACTGTTCGTTAAACAAATCAGGATTGATTCTTTACAATCAAATACCTGAGCTTATTCATTGAAATCACTATTTAGGTGTTATGATCTAGTCGTTTGGTTTATAAAATGGCTGGATGCAGTGTTTTTGCTTCTTGATCATTTTTGAATTTTTCGTACAAGCGCCGCAATAAGAACTTGTCTAGTCAAAATAAATAAAAAGCGAGTATAAAATATGCTAGAAACAATCATTAACTTTCTGAATGCATTGCTTTGGGGGAAAATCCTTGTCTATGGCTTAGTAGGTGCTGGTATCTTTCTAACAATCAGGTTGGCATTTATTCAGGTAACTGGCTTTAAGCACTCAATTAAACTTATGACTATCAGTCGTGAGAAATCGGGCGACGGCTTGTCTTCTTTCCAAGTTTTTTGTACGTCTATGGCTGCACGTGTCGGTGCAGGTAATATGGCTGGAGTGGCAGTTGCTATTAGTGCAGGTGGACCAGGAGCTGTATTCTGGATGTGGTTAATTGCTGTACTCGGTATGGCTACAGCTATGACTGAAGCAACATTAGCACAAGTGTATAAAGTGAAAGATCCTGAAGGCGTATTCCGTGGTGGACCTGCTTACTATATGGAAAAAGGGTTAGGTCAACGTTGGATGGGCTCACTATTTTCAATTCTTTTGATCATCTCGTTTGGTTTTATTTTCAGTGCAGTCCAAGCTAATACCATTACTAGCGCTATTACAAGCTTATATGAAATAGATGCAAGTTGGATAGGCTATGGCATTGTTGTAGCAACGGCATTCGTAATCATTGGGGGGCTTAAGAAAGTTGCACATGTATCAGAGCTTTTAGTTCCTTTTATGGCATTAGCGTACATTCTTGTAGCATTCGTTATTGTGATGATAAACATTTCTGAATTACCAAGTATTTTCATGTTGGTAATAAAAAGTGCATTTGGTCTTCAAGAGGTTGCAGCAGGCGGTGTCGCTTATGCCGTATCTCAAGCTATGCAGTCTGGTATTGCACGAGGTTTATTCTCGAATGAAGCTGGTATGGGTAGTGCTGCTAATATCGCTGCTAGTGCTACACCTAATCCGAATCACCCTGCTTCTCAGGGTTACGTACAAATGGTGGGAGTTTTCATTGATACTATTGTAATTTGTACAGCCACCGCTGCGTTGATAATGATTGCAGGCGATACCGGTGGCACTCATGATGGCATCGCTATTACTGTACATGCTCTGAAAAATGAAATTGGTAACTGGGGCGGGATATTTTTCTCCTTCGCAATTTTACTGTTTTGTTTTACTTCTATTATTGCTAATTATTCATACGCTGAAACAAACATTATCTTTTTAGCTAAAAGAAGCAAGTTACTCATTAATCTCTTACGAGTCGGTGTGCTGGGCATGGTCATGTTTGGTGCAATAGCTAAAATTGATTTAGTATGGAATCTCGCTGATGTCTCGATGGGTTTAATGGCGACAGTAAATATTGTTGCTTTGATGTTGTTATCAGGAGTTGCGGTAAAAGTAGTACGAGATTATAAGCAACAAGTTGCAAATGGCGATGAACCCGAATTTGATATCAACAAGTTTCCTGAAATTTCAAATCAACTAAAAGACAGTATTTGGGATAAAAAAGATTAACCTATTATTTTGCCCCTATTAATATAGGGGCGTGATAACAAATAAGGAAAAAGAATGCGCATACTTGTTTCTCCAGCTAAAACCTTGGACTTTGAAACCCCAGCTCCCTCTTCAGAATTTACGTTGCCAGAATTGCTTGAGCACAGCGAAGAGATCATGAAGGTTTGTCGTAATTTAACGGCTGTTGATATCGCAAGGCTAATGAAAGTAAGTGACAAAATCGCAGGGCTTAACGTTGCTCGATTTACTGAGTGGCAGCCAGACTTCACCCTTGATAATGCTAAGCAAGCGTTGTTTGCTTTTAAAGGAGATGTGTATACAGGGTTAGATTCTGAAACACTTTCTGAGCAAGACATTAAAAGTGCACAAGAGAAGTTACGAATTCTTTCTGGGTTATATGGTTTATTAAAACCACTAGACTTAATGATGCCGTATCGATTAGAGATGGGAACTTCTCTTGAAAACAGCAAAGGTAAAAATTTATACCAATTTTGGGGCAATACCATTACAGACAAACTTAATAGTGAATTAGATGATGATTCGTTAGTGGTTAACTTAGCTTCTAATGAATACTTTAAAGCTGTTAAGAAGAAAGAGCTTAAAGGACAGTTGATTACTCCTATATTTAAGGATTGCAAAGCTGGCCAGTATAAAATTATAAGCTTTTACGCAAAGAAAGCTCGTGGAATGATGGCTCGCTTTATTATTCAAAATAACATTGAGTCACGTGAACAGTTAGAAGCTTTTGATGTTTCTGGCTATTATTACAGTTCAGCAGACTCAACCGTTGATGCTCCCGTTTTCTTACGTGAAGAGCAAGTTAAGTAAGGGCTTTGTACTTTGAGTTTTTCTTATCCATTTCGGCATACGAATCTGTAATAAATTAATGTTAGGCTGAGATGCGGTTGACTTTCTATGGTTTTTGTATTGATTTTTTGTAAAAAACAATTGCCAAAACTAAATACTTATATAGAAATACCACATGAAAGCCATTATTCCGGTCGCAGGAAGAAGCTCCTTCAAATTTAGCTGTTTTAGGGTGTTACGTACTTTCAGAAAAATCTGAAGGTTTCTTTCTAAAACACCAATTAGTGCAGGAGATGAAATCCAGCTTACTGATGCTATAGATATGCTTGTTGAACAAGAAGTCGTCGAAGCATTTCATATGCTAGGAAGGCAAGGCCACGAATTGTGGTGTGGTAAAGATTTTAGAGCGGAAGTTAAATTTCTTATCAATGACGCTACTGATAAAGACTGAGTATAAAGGAAGCCCCTGAGATTCCTTTATACTCTTATATTAAAATTTAGTTCGGTCTTTCATAAAATTGGGGCATAACTCTCACAGTTTTAATCATATTATCGGCTACATCGACAACTTCAACCGGATACCCTGCCAAACGCAAGCTTGTGTATTGAGTTGGAATATCTTCTAAATACTCTAATATTAAACCGTTCAATGTTTTTGGGCCGTCAATTGGTAAATCCCAATCCATTTCTTTATTAAGTTCACGGATATTAATACCAGCATCAATTAAATAACTCCCATCTTGTTGAGAGAAAATCTCTTCACTCGGCGCTGGTAGCATTGTGGTGGTGAAATCTCCAACAATCTCTTCAAGGATATCATCAACAGTAACAAGACCTTGGATATCACCATATTCGTCTACTACTATACCTACACGTTCTTTATTGCGCTGGAAGTTTGCAAGCTGTACGTTGAGCGAAGTACCTTCAGGAACAAAGTAAAGTTCTTTGACTGCACGTAATAACGAAGATTTACTGAACTGCTCTTTCGACTGTAGACGTAACGCATCTCTTAAGTGGATAAAGCCAACTGCATCATCAATGTTATCGCGATAAACTAATACGCGTGTGTGCGGACTTTGCGTGACCTGCTTGTTGATGATTTTGAAGTCATCGTTAACATTAATGGCGTAAATTTCTGAGCGAGGTACCATTACATCTTCAACAGCAATCTTTTCTAAATCTAAGATTGATAACAGCATATCTTGGTGACGTTGTGGAATCAGTGCTCCTGCCTCATTCACTACTGTACGAAGCTCTTCTTTACTCAATGCATTTGCAGATGTTTCTTTGTCTGCGCCCATCAAACGAAGGAATAATGTTGTGATCAGATTCAATCCCCAAACAAAAGGACGCATCACAACAGCAAGCAGCGTTAAAAAATAACTTGATGGAAACGCGACTTTTTCAGGATTCAATGCTGCCATGGTTTTCGGGGTAACTTCGGCAAAAATCAAAATCACTATAGTGAGAATACCTGTTGCAACTGCAACCCCGAGATCACCTGACATACGTCGCCCGATTTCTGCAGCAAGTACAGGTGCCAAGATATTAACAAAGTTATTGCCGATTAAGATCAAGCCAATTAATTTATCTGGCTTTTCAAGTAGCTTAGCTGCCTTTTTTGCGCCTTTGTTCCCACTATCAGCAAGATGCCGTAAACGATAACGGTTCAAGGTCATTAAAGCGGTTTCTGAGCCAGAGAAGTAGGCTGAGCATAAGATTAGAATAACGAGGATAACCAGAAGGGTTCCGGTTGAGATAGCGTCCAAAAAGGGCTCCGTTTGAGTTGTTTAACATACTATTGCTAACCAAAGTCCAATGGCGAGCAAGTGAGGTGTAATCAATTTATCACACCCCAAATGTTACAGTTTACGTAAGTATCAGCTCTTTGACAATTCTTGCGCCGAAGTATCCTAGAGATAATAAGGTCGCACCGCTTAATGTGTAGATAACGGCAGTACGAACTTTACAACCCACCCAGTACTGTTGCCATAGCATCACAATGTACACAAACCATGCAATGATCGACAATACTGCTTTATGTCCTTTACCTTCAGCAAACATGTCATCTAAGAAGATAAATCCAGTAGCGAGGGATAAACTGAGCAAAATTACGCCAATAACAACAAGGTGGTAAAGCTGCTTCTCTACGGTCATTAATGGAGGAATAGCTGGACTTAATATCAGTTGTTTACTCTTGAGCTTATGTTGTATAACCGCAAGTTGTATTGCATATAAGGCAGCAATCATTAGTGTGCTATAGGCCATTAATGAAAGTATGACATGTCCTAAAACTTCTGGATAAAGCTCAAAATGATAAATGTACTTTGGCGGAACTAGCCACAGGAGTGCGACGGACAATACTGAGCAGGCGTAGATAACGGGCACAACAACAATGACTTTCATCCGCATTAATACAATGGTGAATGTAAGTGCAATAATCCAGTTAACGATCGAAATAACATTGGTCAAACTAAAGTTTTGCCCATCTGGCGTAAATATCGCCTGCGAAAGTGCAGCAGCGTGTAATGCCACGGCGATAGCAGCCATAATAACAACGGCTTTGCGGTTTGGTCCTTGTGTATGAAATAAACGACTGATAACAAGGATTAATGCACAACAATAAAAAAACATTGCAGATGCAGAAAAAATAACCATTGAAGACAAAATCTATTCCTTTAGGTGAACTCTCGATTTATCAACATATATTGTGTAATCGGGAAACCCTAGTCGCAAGGAACTATCCAAAGAGAGTTCCTAGTTAAATTAATACCGTAAAATTTAACTGTTTTTTTGAATAAGCGCGAGTTTAATTTCACCTAAATGCTGTTCAAGTTAATAATTTAGGTATAATACACTCAATTTTATGAACGGATAAGGGATCGTCCTTGGGGCGAGCTCTAGGGGTAAAGCTCAGGATATGTTTGAGAATCTTAGTGACAGACTGTCGCGTACCTTAAAAAATATCAGTGGCCGCGGTCGCCTAACTGAAGACAATATTAAAGAAACACTGCGTGAAGTACGAATGGCGTTGTTAGAGGCTGACGTTGCTTTACCAGTAGTGCGCGAGTTCGTTAAAAACGTAAAAGAACGAGCTGTTGGTCAAGAAGTCTCTAAGAGCCTTACACCAGGGCAAGTTTTTGTAAAAATCGTTCAAACAGAGCTTGAAAAAGCCATGGGCGAATCTAACGAAACGCTCGACTTATCCGCACAGCCGCCAGCCGTTATCATGATGGCGGGTTTACAAGGTGCAGGTAAAACTACCAGTGTCGCTAAACTTTCTAAGTTGCTACGTGAGAGACATAAGAAATCTGTTCTTGTAGTAAGTGCTGACGTCTACCGTCCTGCAGCGATCAAGCAACTTGAAACGCTTGCTGGTGAAGTTGAAGTTGAGTTTTTCCCATCGGACGTAAGTCAAAAGCCAGTTGATATAGCTAATGCAGCTATAGCTCATGCAAAATTAAAATTCATTGATGTTGTTATTGTCGATACTGCAGGTCGTTTGCACGTTGATGATGCGATGATGGATGAAATTAAAGAGCTTCATGCTTCAATTACGCCGGTTGAGACTTTATTTACCGTCGATGCAATGACTGGTCAAGATGCTGCAAATACGGCTAAAGCTTTTAACGAAGCATTACCTCTGACCGGTATCATTCTTACCAAAGTTGATGGTGATGCTCGAGGTGGTGCAGCATTATCGATTCGTCATCTTACTGGTAAACCAATTAAGTTTTTAGGTGTTGGTGAAAAAACAGATGCCTTAGAGCCGTTTCATCCAGATCGTATTGCTTCTCGTATTCTTGGTATGGGCGACGTTCTCTCTCTGATTGAAGAAGTCGAACGTGGCGTAGACAAAGACAAAGCCATGAAAATGGCTAAGAAGCTAAAAACTGGCGGTGGTTTTGACTTAGAAGACTTCCGTGAGCAGCTTTCGCAAATGAAAAATATGGGCGGCATGATGAACATGCTTGAAAAATTGCCTGGAGTTGGACAATTACCACCTGAAGCATTAGCTCAAGTGCAAGATGGTAAAATGACTAATCAGATGGAAGCCATCATCAACTCTATGACGAAAAAAGAGCGTGCACGCCCAGATCTTATTAAAGGTTCTCGCAAGCGTCGTATTGCCAAAGGCTCTGGAACTCAAATTCAAGATGTGAATCGCCTTTTAAAGCAATTTACACAGATGCAAAAGATGATGAAAAAAATGTCCTCAAAAGGTGGCATGACTAAGATGATGCGAGGCATGCAGGGGATGCTGCCACCAGGTATGAAGATGCCCGGACGTTAATTTGATATCCGCAACCATTCAAGATGCAAAAATTTGTCTCTTGAATAGTCATGGGTATAAACAAACTGAATAAACTTCGCAAAAAATAGCCAATTTGGTTGCAATTATTAGTAACTCAGGTAAAATTTTGCGGCTTTCTTTCTGGAACTCTATGCGAACACAGGGTTCCAGTTTTATTTTTTGCCTATATAAAGGCGAAGCATTAGAGGAATTAAAACGCATGGTTACCATTCGTTTAGCTCGTGGTGGCGCAAAAAAGCGTCCTTTCTACAATATCGTTGTTACTGATAGCCGTAACGCTCGTGATGGTCGTTTCATCGAACGTCTAGGTTTCTTCAACCCTTTAGCTAAAGGTCAAGAAGAAACTTTACGTGTTGATTTAGACCGTGTTGATCACTGGGTTGATACTGGTGCTCAAGTTTCAGATCGCGTAGCGAAGCTAGTTAAAGACGCTCGTAAAGCGGCTTAATAGCAGTAAGGTATAAATTGATGAACGACAACCAGCAGCCGTTAATTCTCGGCAAAATCGGTGCCAGTCATGGTGTCAAAGGTTGGATAAAAGTCACGGCTTATACCGACTCTGTTAAAGGTATTTTTGATTACTCACCGTGGTTGTTAAAAGAAAACGGCCAATGGCGAGAAGTAAAGGTAATTAATTGGCGTCAACAAGGTAAAGTTGTAATTGCTGAACTTGAAGGCGTTGAATCTAGGGAGCAAGCTCAATTACTCACACATTGTGAAATTGGCGTGTTACCTGAAAATATGCAGCAGTTGCCGGAAGGTGAGTTCTATTGGAAAGATCTAATAGGCTGTGAAGTTACCAATACAAAAGGCTATAACATGGGGCAAGTTGAACAGTTGTTAGAGACTGGCTCAAATGATGTACTTCAAGTTAAAGCCAATATCAAAGATGCATTTGGCAAAAAGGAACGTTTGATTCCTTTTGTCCCGGAACAATTCATTATTGATGTGAATGTAGCGGAGAAAAAGATTTTAGTGGAATGGGATCCGGACTTTTAGAATGTGGCTAGGAATAGTTACACTTTTTCCAGAGATGTTTCGAGCAGTTACAGACTTTGGTGTTACGGGTCGAGCCGTTAAAAACGGTCTACTAGAGTTGCATACGTGGAATCCTAGAGATTTCACCCATGATAAACATAAAACTGTGGATGATCGCCCATTTGGCGGTGGCCCAGGAATGTTAATGATGGTGCAGCCGTTAAGAGATGCAATCCACGCTGCGAAAAAAGCAGCAGGTGATGGCGTAAAAGTGGTTTATTTATCTCCTCAAGGCCGAAAGCTGACTCAGCAAGGCGTTGAAGAGTTATCAGAAAACCAGAAGTTGATTTTGGTGTGTGGTCGTTATGAAGGTATCGACGAACGCATCATTCAGACTGAAGTGGACGAAGAGTGGTCAATTGGTGATTATGTGCTTTCGGGCGGTGAACTACCAGCGATGACTCTTGTTGATTCTGTTTCGAGATTGGTACCTGGTGTACTGGGTAAGCAAGCTTCGGCAGAGCAAGACTCATTTTCGGATGGCTTGTTAGATTGTCCACACTTTACACGACCAGAGTCATTGGATGGCCTTAACGTGCCAAAGGTGCTACTCAGTGGCAACCACAAAAACATAAAACGCTGGCGTCATCAGCAAAGTTTGATACGAACATTGCAGAGACGGCCAGAATTATTTGAAAATCTAGCTCTGACTGACCAACAAATGTCACTACTGGCCGAGGCGTTAGCCGAGACAGAAAAAGAGTAGCTATTACTTAACGTAATATGGTTCAGTTAATTCTAGAACGGAGTAATAAATGAACAATATCATTAAAATGCTCAATGATGAGCAGTTAAAAACAGACGTACCAGAGTTCAGTGCAGGTGATACTGTAATTGTTTCTGTACGTGTAAAAGAAGGTAACAAAGAACGTCTTCAGGCTTTCGAAGGTGTAGTTATCGCTAAACGTAACCGTGGCCTGCATTCAGCATTCACAGTACGTAAAATCTCTAATGGTGAAGGCGTTGAGCGTGCATTCCAAACGCACAGCCCAGCAGTAGCTAAGATTGAAGTTAAGCGTCGTGGTCGCGTTCGTCGCGCTAAGCTTTACTATCTACGTGAACGTTCAGGTAAATCTGCACGTATCCGTGAGAAGCTTGCTAAGTAATCATTACTTAGAAAATAGATTTAGACGCAGTGTTCGCACGAAAAACCGCCTTTTAGGGCGGTTTTTTGTTTTTGCTACTTTAAACTCTTGATATAACAACTCTCCTATTGCTACATTTCAATACTCTATTTTATTTCCTAATAGGTGACACATTAAATGTCAGAAAAAACCACTGATGCACTTGAACTCTTACGAAACGATATTGATAAGGTCGATCAGCAATTACTCGATTTGCTGAAGCAACGGCTCAATTTGGTTGCTAAAGTGGGTGAAGTAAAACACAGTGCAGGTTTACCTATTTATGCACCGAAGCGTGAAGCTTCAATGTTGACCAAACGTAGAGGTGAAGCCGAAAAATTGGGTGTTTCCCCACAGCTGATCGAAGATGTTTTACGGCGGCTAATGCGTGAGTCTTATCAGAATGAAAAGAATGTTGGTTTTAAGCAAGTTAACTCCGAGCTTGGTCATGTTGTAATTGTTGGTGGTAAGGGCAGCCTTGGTGATTTATTTAAGCAAATGCTTTCACTGTCGGGTTACCAAGTGCATGTGCTTGATAGAGATGACTGGCACTTAGCGGATCTTTTATTTGATGGAGCTGGTTTAGTCATTGTCTCTGTGCCAATCTCAAAAACCTGTGAAGTGATAAAACAAAAATTAGCTAACTTACCTGATGATTGTATTTTGGCTGATTTAACGTCAGTAAAATCTGAACCTCTCAATGCAATGCTTGAAGCGCACTCTGGACCTGTGATCGGTCTGCACCCAATGTTTGGCCCTGATGTAACTAGTTTTGCCAAACAAGTGATGGTGATTTGTCACGGCCGACAACTTGAAAAATATCAATGGCTGTTGGAACAAATAAAAATCTGGGGCGCACATCTGGTGGAGGCTAATGCTGATGAGCATGATGAAGCCATGCAAGTTGTTCAAGCTCTAAGGCACTTTTCTACCTTTGCTTACGGGTTGAACTTGTTTAAGTCGGGCGTCAATATTGAGCAACTATTAAAATTCAGCTCTCCAATTTATCGACTCGAACTGGCAATGGTTGGGCGATTGTTTGCTCAAAATGCCGAGCTGTATGCAGACATCATTTTTGCTCAAAAACAAAATGTAAACCGTGTAGAGCAATACGCTAATAATTATCTTGAATGTGTTGATATGCTCAAGAACATGGATAGAGAGTTATTTGTTTATAACTTCAATCAAGTATCCAAATGGTTAGGTGATTTTGCTGAGCAATTCCAGCAAGAGAGTCGTGTTATGCTGCAGTCTGCGGCCGATTTGAAAAGTCGATAAATATAGCATCTACCAAAAGGAGCAGAGTATCCTTTTGGTTTCCAATTCATTAAACCTTATTCATAGTGCCGTTATTTACCGCAGAACAAATGTTTGATCCCTTATAATAATAAATATGAAGAATATGTTTATAAGATCATATGACTGAGGTTAGTAATGCACGTCATACTAT
Source organism: Shewanella sp. OPT22 (assembly GCF_004168585.1). Lineage (GTDB taxonomy): Bacteria > Pseudomonadota > Gammaproteobacteria > Enterobacterales > Shewanellaceae > Parashewanella. The sequence goes on from NZ_PGVH01000042.1 coordinate 117,497, forward strand.
CCGCAACCCAAATGAAAGCTTTGAAGGTTTAACCGTTCCAGACCTTAGTAGTGAAAGCTCTCAAGGAGATAGTAAGGTTAGTTTCAAAGCCAAAGCCACGTACTTTGTTAAAACTTATACTGCGGGTGTTGGTCAAGATGGTAGGCTTTATATCTTTCATCGAGGTGGTAATGTTTATCTTGATCATGCTTCAAGTAAGCACCTCACATCACAAAAACTTCTTCCTCAAATACTATGCCACGATTCTACGCCCACCATTATTAAGGTTCGAACTTTAGCTGCATCTCAGACGGAGACACGTAAAGAAGTATTGAGCAGGTTTTCAAACCAAGCATTATGTGCATTTTGTCAGTCAGCAATAGCATCTAAACAAATACAACAATTTTCTAGTGCTCTTAAGTACATCTATACTCAGAGACAAAGTAACTTTATAGATTTACTTGTTGCGCTCTCTGAAGATGAACGATCAATTCTAATGTCCCTCCCTGAGTTTGTCGGTGAAACTGAAATACTAAACTCTTATCTGACCGAGACTAAAAAAGTTAGCCTTGCAACAAAAATGACTCGTCAAGAAAAACAAAACGCTTTAGCATATGCTGTCATTGATATGGGCGATTTTGTTGAGAAAGAAAGTTCTGAAAATGAAGCATCTTGGTCTTACATAGAATTACCGGCAACACCATCTTCAACCCCAGCAAATCTGGAGAATGCTAACTCTAGCCCTAACTCTGATTCACAGGTACTCCTATTAAGAGGTTTTTCAGAGTTACTATTACCAACAAGCAGCAGTGGACTTCTCTGCAATTTTGATTCAGCACATCAAAATGCTGTCCTTAGCGTGTATTTATCACTCCCTGATCCTGAAAAGAATGCATTTCTATGTCGTCTTTCGGATGAAACCTTAAAGGCTCAATTGGAATATTTATTTCGCTCTTTAAATCGCACACTTGAAGTGAGGATAAGTGATGAAACGATTGGTGCCAAAGTAAGTACCAAAGAATGGAAAGAGCAATTACTAGGAACATTTAAGCACTTACCTCAGGAAAGACAAATTGCAATACTTAAATGTCTAGACCGTGAACTACAAGTACATCTATTGAATGGTTTAAGTTCTATGGAGATTGATGAGAGCTTTATTGAACAACTTGCGGTTGAACTTTCTTCTGATGAGATCGTTCGATTAATTTCACCAGAAAGCCATAACAGGGTATTTGGAGGAGATTTATCAACCATTACCCTAAGCGAAAAGGTAATTGAAGATTTAATTCGTTCGCTTTCGATACCAAAAGCAACTTATCTATACTGCATTTCGCCAGATAATATTAAAAGTAGAGTTATTGAAACAAATGAAGAAGTTATGAGCAGTGGCTTTAAATGTATATTTGATGAGGTTATATGCTTTTTAATGTCTCCCTCTGAGGCAGGAGAAACTAATGATAAGACAGAACAAGTATATTCATTTGAAAAGGTTATGAAGTTTGTTGAAATAGATGAATTTAAGGCATATACGAAATCTTTATATGGCTCACCTGACAAACTTAAATTTATATTCGATAAACTTGAAAAACATGTTTCTCACTCAATATTGCAAACTTGGTTTGGATCAGATTTAGACCACTTTTGTCAAATCTACCAATGTATTGATAGTGAGTTTTTGACTGAAGAAAAGAAGACTGCTTTAGAAATTAATTTGTTCGGTGCTGAGTTGTCGATTAATGGGTGTTTTTCCGCATGTCGTTTGTTGCCCTTAAATTATGCTCAAAAACTATATTTTAAAATGTTGGATTCAAGTGAAACTGGCTTAAATGAGGAATTAATTCAAGCAACTAAAAGTTTAAGCCAGTACCCAAGCTTTTTACCTCGTCATTTAGCTCTTCTTTCAAGGTTAGCTAAAGACTTGAATGGAGGAGAGAAACTAAATTCATTACTTTATCTGCTGTTCACCGGACATCCCCAGTTTCAAAGTGTTGCGAAAGTGCTTTCTAAGGAACAGTGGAAAGAGCCTGCTGTTGTTGATTATTGTATCAGTGAACTATCTGATAGCGATATACAACAGCTACTTATCGAAATTGACAGTTCTGAAATTTGTAATGTATTCATCTCATCAGTACAACCAAAAACAAGACAAGACGGAATGTATTGCTATATAGCTCAGCATAAACCGAAATTGTTCCTTGAGTTATTTTCTAAGGCAGAAACTGGAAGTCGTAAAGGATTGATCAACGTAATTCCCAGCGCTCATAAGCAAACTGTACTTACCTATGGAATAGAAAAGTTCGACGATTTTAAAGGAGCCCTAGCGTTTCTTTTAATCAGTGAGTTAGAAGAAGAACAAAAATATGCAGCGTTTAAGGCTATTACGAGTAAATCTAGAGCTAATTTGATTGAGCAGATTTCGCAGTGTGGACTATCTCAAACAGAAGTAGATACTTTTATATCACTGTTATCCCGATTATATGAAGAAGGCTCGGTGGTTTCTTTACCTATTGAGGCTTGCCACTATTTATTGTCAGTGAGACCTAAACAAGCTGCATTCTTAATATTTGAAAAGCTAGACATGAATGTGTTTGAAGTGCTCAAGGGCTACAAAAATACAAATATTGATGTAATCGTTGAAGCAATTTTTGAAACTATTCGAAAGCAAGAAGAGTTCAAGCATGAAGAAGTATTGAAGATACTTTTTGCTGAAATCTGTAAATTAGAAAATATTTCTGATGAAGTACTAATTTCAGCTTACAGACAGCTAAAATATAAAGAGCGCATAGAAGTCCTTAGTGAATACCCAGATACTATTAAACGATTAGATAGCTCTCAATTCCATAAGCCACTTTCAAAATTAATAATTGTTGATGATGACCAAACAGAAACAGAAAATTCTTATAGACAACAAAAGGATCTTTTTAGTTTATTGCTCAATTCCAAACAATTTTTTGTGAATTTATTAGCTAATGCAGAGAGTGGGGTCGTTAAATATGTAGAAGAAAATTTTGATCAAACAAAATTAATTGAACAATTACTACAAATGGAAATAGGTATAAAGAGCAGTATGTTCATATCAAGCTTCAGCTTTATATTTTTAGACGGTTTATTGAAACAAGCATCAGCGAAAGAAAATCAAAAACTCGTAGCGTTAGTTATTTCTGATATGTATATAAAAACTTTAAGCTCAACACTAAAAGCTAAAGGAGGAAATCGGCTTTTAAAAAATACTATTTTACCAAAAATCAACGCCTTAAATCCTCATCAAACTTTAACTTTATTTGGTTTACTTTCTATACCCCTTCAAATTGAAATCCTTAATCAAGATGATGGGAAAGCCATTGTCGATAAGGTTGAGGCTTCAATAGTGGAATCTGAAGCTAGTGTCAATCTACCAGCGCTTGAAGAAGATAAGTTAAGTTTTAAAGGGACTTTAAGATCAAGAACAGGAACAATGGCTCAAAGCTATATAGGTTGGACTCTAGATCGCAAAGGCTTACGTGAAACTGATCGAAATCAAGACGGACACACCAAAGAAACTCTAGCTATCGTAACTGAGATAGAAAAATTAGATTTAACAGTTTTAAGTTGTCTTTTAGCAAAGGTGGAGCCTTCAGTTTGTAAACAATGTTTGTATCTAATGAGTAAAGAACGTGCGATTGAGGTAATTCCTTACTTACCAGACGATCCTGATGGTATTCGACTCCCTTATTACTTCGCTGCAATGGGAAATAAGCAGGTAGTCGATGAAGTATTGAAATGGGCACAAGAAATTAACAAATACACCTATGATGCAACAGGTGAGTTAACTGAAGAGTATTATGAATCAGAAAGTTATAATGCTTTGATTAAATATTCTGATTTACTTGCTGAGATAGTGCCAGGCTTAAGTGATGAAGTGCTATTCGGCATTATCGACAAAAACCCTGAACTTGCTTGGGTTTTATTCCCGATAAAATTTGAATTTTTTAATATTCTTAAGCTTCAAGAACACCTTGAATTTACACAAGTCGAAAAAATTGTTAAAAATACACCAGAAAGCTCCCAAGCGGCAATACTTGATGTTGCTGAACCTGATACTTTTATAGAAGTCGTTCCTAAGTTGTCTAGTAATGTTTTAGCTTTATTTACGCACCATTACAGAGATGACAATGAAGCATTTAATAAGCTTTGTAATTGTTGTGGTCTTGATAAGCGAGCCGAATTGATAGCTTCTGGAATACCGGAACTTTTACCAAAATACAATGCTAACTTTGGTGAAGACGCCGTTATCGAATGTTTTTTAGCGGAAGTTAAAAAAGAGGAGGTTGAAAGGTTTTTACTACATATGATTCGGAACAAAATAGGTTTAAAGGTATTGGCTAAAAAGCTGGATGATGAATCATTTGATTTAGAAAGTGTGTTTACACTTTTCTCAAAACTCAAGAAAAACGATACTACAGCACTATTTAAATTGATAACAAATGGCGAAAGAAAAAAAGCGTTGAGGAAAATACTTAAAGTATAGTAAGAGCCGAACGACCATCCGATTTGGTTTACTAAAACCGATTTGAGAGTAATATTTCACTTCTCAGCAGAGGCGATCGTTCAGCTTATTTAATGAATTGATACGTAATCTCCTATTCAAGTGAGTGGCAATCTTCATTGTTACTAATTTTACGATTGTTAGTGATTGTTCTCACCTAACTAAAAAAATTGCCACCATGTTTGCCGATGCTGCTTACGCTGCATATTCTTCTTCAAACTCCTCCTCATAATTATCTGAGTCTACTTCTTCAAAATGTTCAAGTTTTTGGTTACGTTGAGCTGTCGGTTTATCTTGGGTTCGATTTAATTGCTTTTCAAGTTTCTGTCCCATCGCTTTAATTGCTGCATATAGGTTTTCACTTTTAGCGTGAGCAAACAGTTCTCCATTAGGGATGCCTACAGAGGCTTCAATTTTAAAGATTTGTTTTTCTTGTGTAATAATGACGTGTGGATTAATCAATTGCACATCATGTCGAGCCAGCTTTTCAAATTTAGCTTCAACTTTTTCTTTAATGCTTGGAGTAACTTCAAGGTGTTTGCTAGTGATTTTTATCATACGTCGAACCTATTTTTTATTTTTTTCGTGGGTTCAGATTACTCAAGGTGATAAAAATAAAATGTGATTAAGATCACACTTTTGCTTGGCTTATAATCACTTGTAGAGTAATTCATCGACTGGATCAAAAATTTGTGATAACAGCTCAAATTTACTTGCCTTTGATATAAAAACAACGCATATTTGATTGGATTGGCATATAAGTTTTGCTTCGACTTCCTTCAAAATAGCCAAAATTCTCATAAAGTTATTGTTCACTTCCTATCTTTATTTTGTACTTCTCTTCTTTGTGGTATTTTTCTGTTTAAAAGTATTAGCGGTAGATTTGTATGTCCGATAACAAAGTAAAAATTAAAGTTTGGGATGTTTCGACTCGGTTTTTTCATTGGAGCATGATCGTTTTGCTGGCTGCACTATGGTGGACGGCAGAAGAAGGGCAGATGGAGTGGCACCAAATGTGCGCATATACATTGGGTGCAATATTAGTATTTAGATGGCTATGGGGCTTTATTGGGAGTGAGACTTCCAAATTCTCTAGTTTTCTAAAATCTCCAAAACGTGTTATTGAGTATGCTAAACAACAAAAGCAGCAATCACAGTTTAAACCTCATATTGGCCACAATCCACTTGGTGGCTATATGGTTATATTGTTGATGCTGTTAGTGAGTGCACAGTTTGTGACAGGGCTCTTTGCTTCAGATGATATTTTTACTGAGGGGCCTTTATATGCCAGTGTGAGCAGTGGTTTATCAGAAGCACTAACTTGGATACATAGAAACTTATTTTATTTAGTTTTAGGGTTGGCTGTATTTCATGTTTCAGCGGTAATTTTGCACACCATTAAAGGTGATAAACTAGTACCTGCAATGGTTACAGGAAACAAAGAAGTAAGTGTTGAAAGCAGCGAACCTTTGAAGTTTCAATCAGCGATTGCGAGCTTCCTATTGTGGTTAATAGTGTTTGCTATTGCTGGTTACTATTTTATATGGCCAATTTGGCAGTCAATGTAGGCGAGTAAGCGAAGGTGAATTAATTTTATCGCTCCTAAAGACAGGAGCGATAAATGCCCGTGATGCATCTTGAAGTATTACGGTTATAAAAGACAGTTAGTCTTTTTTATAAGCCTTATGACAGCTTTTACATGTTTTAGCTGTTTGGCCAAAAGCTGTCTTAATGGCTTTTTTATCGCCAGATTTAGCAACCATAGCTAATTTAGCTGAAGCCACTTTTAGCGCTTCCATTTTGTCAGCAAAGTCCGATTTATTTTGCTCGATTTTAGCTAGAGCTTCAGTGTCACCAGAATATGAGCCAGCAATGAATCCTTCCATTGGTAGGTGAGACAATGCTGCAATATTCGCTGCACGCTGTTCGAATTCTTCAGCATTCATCTCTTTCTTACCTTTCAACATGGCAGACATATTACCAAAGTTGTGAGCAATTAAACTGAATGCAGATTTACGGTAGTCAACTGCATCATCAGTTTTTCTGAAGCTGTCTGCAATGACGGGTGCTGAGATAGCGATGCTTAGTGCGCTGATTAGTAGAGTTTTTTTAATCATAATTATATCCAAAGTACGTCCCTAGATTTTGGATTGTACTGAAATGGCTTTATTAATAAAGCAAAATGTTGTCAGCATCAGTAAATAACTTATGCTGACAGCATTATGCTTGAAAAAGCTTAGTGGGAGCAAGAAGCGCCGTCAGCATGAATATGCCCATGTGAAATCTCTTCACTCGTACCTTCACGAACACTCATGATCTCAACATGGAAGCTCAGATCTTGACCTGCTAAAGGGTGGTTACCGTCAACAATCACTGAGTCATCATTGACTTCAGTAATACGGACTGGCATTTCACCATTGTCAGTTTCAGCAATGAAACGCATGCCTGGTACGATATCTTTAACATCACCAAATGCACTTATAGGAACTTCTTGAGTCAATGCGTCGTTATGCTCGCCGTAGCCATCTTTTGCTTTAACAACGACATCGAGCTTATCGCCTACCGATTTATTTTCTAGCTCAGCTTCTAAACCAGGGATCATGTTCTGAGTGCCATGTAAGTATTGCATTGGCTCAGCAGAGAAAGAATCCTCAATTAACTCACCATGAGCGTCAGTTAAACGATAGTGGATGCTTACCGCTGAGTGCTTGGTAATTTTCATTATTTACTCCATTTTACGTGAAGGCATATGATAGGTGATGTAAACTGAATTGGAAATAAAAAAGAGCGCTGGGTGCGTAATGCCAGTCAGTTAAGCTGATTGGCATTTTTTCTATTCAAAGGGTACTTCTTTGGCTTAGGTTTGACCCACCTGTGATATTTCCTGTCTTC
>NZ_PGVH01000043.1:0-189807 GCF_004168585.1 Shewanella sp. OPT22
CATAAAAAAATCCGATACCAATTACTGATATCGGATTTTGAAGCCTTTATAAGATCGGTCAACCGATCAACTAATTTTTCTTAACTGATCGGCATTACCCATATTTGGGGCTTTTTATGTTCTAGACAGGTTTACTTGATGTTCGAGTAATTAACTCTGGGCTCAAAAAGATTTGCTTCTGATCATTTCCCTGAATTTTATCAATTAAAATATCAACCAATACTTCACCAGCTTTGACGGTATCTTGTTTAATTGTAGTCAGAGGTGGGTTCATAAACTGTGCGATTTGGATATCGTCAAAACCAACAACACTAATATTAGTTGGAATGTGTTTACCTTTCTCTTTTAACGCCTTGATGGCACCAATAGCAATAAGATCACTGGCAGCAAAAATCGCGGAAAAGCTCTGGTGGCTATCAATTAACTTTAATGTTGCTTCATAACCAGATTGCTCAGTGGATATTGCGTCTACCTGTAGCTTCGGCTCAATGGGCAGTCCTGACTTTATTAAGGCTTCAGCATAACCTTGATAACGATCAAAAAACTCTGGACAGTGAACGGATGCATCACCAATGAAGGCAATTTGCTTATGACCATACTCCAGTAAATGGCTCGTAGCTTGTAAACCACCATTTTTATTGTCGCAACAAATTGAAGGGTGGTTATCTGACTGTGGGCCCCAACGAACGTAATGGGTACCTTGTTCCTCTAATTGCTTTAACTTGGGTTCGAAGTCAACCGCATCACCATAGCCAAGTAAAATAATGCCATCGGCTTTTTGACTGTCTTCATAATCCGCATGCCAATCATCTGAATGATGCTGAAAAGAAAGCAATAAATCGTATTCTTTTTTAGCCGTTGCTTGAGTGATTGAACCCAGCATAGATAAGAAAAAAGGATTAATTAATGAATTATCTGATGTTGGATCTGCAAATATTAAAAGTGCCAGAGTTTTGCTTGTTTGAGTACGTAAACTACTGGCGTGTTTATCGACTTTGTAATTGAGCTCTTTAGCTATTCGCTTAACTTCTTCAATGGTCTCTTTTTTTACAAGAGAACTGTTACGTAAAGCTCTAGAAACAGTGGATTGAGAAACCCCTGCGAGATGGGCAATGTCGAAGGACGTTGCTTTCCCTTTCATAATTATTTTTCCACGGTAACGATAACGCTACGCTAATATATCAAATTGATAGCCTGATCACATCATACTTTGACAAACCTATAAATCTTTTAAAGATCGCTTAAAGGACTTCTTACACCATTTGCACCTGCTTGTATGACATGAGTATAGATTTGAGTCGTTCTTAAGTCAGAGTGACCCAATTGTTCTTGTACTGTTCTTATGTCTGTTCCTCTTTGTAGTAAATGAGTAGCAAAAGAATGGCGTAAAGTATGACAGTTGACTCGTTTATTTATTTGGGCTTTTTTAGAAGCAATCAGAACGGCCTTTCTCACAGTGGTTTCATCAATATGATGACGTCGATTGCATTGTTTTGAATGTGGGTCGACGCTCAAACGATTCGAAGGAAATAAATAGTGCCAATTAAACATCTTAGGAGCATGTGGGTATTTTTGAGCAAGTGCGTAAGGTAAGTATACACCAGAATAACTACTGAGATTCATGTCATTATCATAAAAGCTCCTACAAGATTCAATTTGCAACTTTAACGGCTCAATAAGTTCTTTTGCTAGGGTGACTCTGCGATGCTTACCCCCTTTACCATTCCAGACCATAATCGAACAATAATCGAAATCAATATCTTGGACTCGTAACCTTATCGCTTCCATTAATCGTAACCCACTGCCATACAGCAATTTTATTACGAGTGTTTTATTTGCATCTGTGTGTGCAATTAGCTGAGTAACTTCTTCTGGTGTCAGTACAACGGGTAATTTGGTTTGGCGTGCAGATTTATTAAACTCTAAATTAAGATCTAATGGTGATTTTAAGATTTCTTTGTATAAAAAATTAATCGCATTTAACGCTACTTTTTGTGTAGAAGGAGAAACATTCTTTTGGTTCGCCAAAAAAGAGAGATAGTTTTCTACATTACAATTAGAAAGCTGAGAAGGGTGCTTTTTATCATTGAATATGATGTAGCCCTTAATCCAATGCAAGTAGGTTTCTATGGTTCTTTTAGCGAAATGGCGGCTAATCATATATTCAGAGATGTGGCTGAGAAAAGGTGAATTTTTCATAAATAATTAGTTTTTTCCGCTGGATAAATTAACAGTAGTACAAAAATTCCCGCTTTCCACCGGAAAAAAGGATTAATTCCCGCTTTCACTCACGTAGTATTTTTATTGATATTCTGTTAGTGATTGAAATTATGAAGTTATTTGTGTTAACTTGGTTACATTCAAAAAATAGAAAAAGGAAGTGGTCTGATGTGTAAAAGCAGGATTTTTTCCTTCTAATAAGCTGTTAGGCGTATGATTAGAGTTATTAGTTACTTATTAGTTATTTTATTATGCGGCTGTCAAAGTACGTATGTTGAACCAGATAAAAACATCATTGATAAATTTTCAATGAAAGCTGGAGATTTTCTGCTTGTTGTTGACGTTAATTCAGCTAAATACACAGATTACTCCAATGTTTCTTGTGATAATTCAGACTGCATAATAATGCGAACGTGGTTTTTATATGAAGCAAAAGTTGTAGATGTAATCGGCGGTAATTATAAAGCTGATACGATTAAATTTGCCAATATGCAACATTCATATTTTGTCGATGAAGCAACACATAAATGGTATGTTCAATTGAGAAAATTTAAATCTAAATCAGTAGCCAAGAAATTAAGCCGTCAGTATTATGTTGTACAATATCAATTTAGTAATCTTTAAATGTTTACTTATCGCCTAACAAGCGCTTAAACAAGGACAAATTCTGGTTGGCTTTTGTCGCTTCGCTCCAAAATTATAGCCAACCACAATTTGCCTGTTAAGCGGGCGTTAGGTATACATGGAGTTTCAATTGAAGTTTGGAGTATTTTTAGCATTATTAAGTTGTTTTGTTAGTGCAAACGCATTTTCATGTGTCGTGCCTACCCAAGGAAAGGAATTTGATAACTTAATTGATATCGAATGGAATAAAGATGAAAGTACTTTTTATATCCGCTTCCCGCCAAATGCAGATGGTCAAAAATTTGATAATGTCACACTTGGTATTTTGAAAGATGAAGATTCCTTTGCTGGTACATCTGCTCCGCTTCAAACGTTTCCTGATAATGGTAAGCTTCTGACATACGTAAGGTCATTTGATGATCTAAATGTAGGGCTAAATATTTCAGTTTGGTGGCAAGGTGAAAATGATGTTTGCCCTATCATTGGCAAGGTAAAGCTAACCAAAAAGTAAAGTATACCTAACAAGAAATTTCAGCTGACGCCTACGGCGCAGCTGAATTGGGCGTTATAAAGCTCAAGAGGGATATGTGAATTCAATAATAATCAATGACAACAAATCTGAACTTGATATTAAAAAGATTCATGATTTTCTTTCTACAGAAAGTACATGGGCTAAAAGTATAAGTTTCGATATTGTTGCTAAATCTATAGAAAACTCTATATGCATAGGTGCTTACCTTAACAATATTCAAGTTGGTTTTAGTCGTGTAATTACAGATCATGCAACCTTTGCCAACTTAGTTGACGTCATAGTGTGGCCTGAATATAGAGGGCAAGGTATTTCAAAATTACTATTGAATGCAGTTTTAAGTCATGAAAGTGTAAAAAGCGTAAGGCGTTTTACGTTAGCAACTTCAAATGCACATACACTCTATAGTCAATTCGGATTTACTGAATTAAATAAACCTGATACGTTCATGGAAATATATAAACCAAACATTTACGAAACCGCTTTATAACAAGTCATTCCAGCTGACGCCTACGGCGCAGCTGAATGAGGCGTTATGCACTTATGAGTATTAATGTATGTTCAATAGGAAAAAATGTTTAACTTTGCATTTCAGCACAGATACTATTGGATACAGTAAAGAAGGTTGGACTTACATTTTTTTAAGTAATTGCTGCAAATATGCAAAGATTGGTCATACCAAAGCAAATACCCGTGAAAGGTTATTATATGCAAGCCAAACTAACCCATATAGAAGGTTAAATCTTCAGTTTTGGGTTGCATTTAATAGTGCAGCTCTGGAGTATGATTTTCATGAGTATTTTTCTCGGTACCGTGCTAATTATCTGTTGAACTCAATTTACGACGGTAAAGAAGATTTAGAGTGTAATTCAACAAAAGAGCTATTTACAAAACGAGAAGTAAATAATTTTCTCTTAAATAAAGCATGCAATACGTATAGAGATTATTTTCAAAAAACTAATACTGAGTTATTCGAGTTTCCTTTACCAATAACAAAATCTTGCACTTTAAAAAAATTGGTTGTAACTCTTGAAAGTCTTGGTGTTACTATAAACGTTGCATAACAAGTCATTCCAGCTGACGCCTACGGCGCAGCTGAATGAGGCGTTATACGTTTTGTCAGGAATGGAGTTCAATGGAAGATCGAGCAATAAAAGTTCAGCGAAGTGGATACCTGATAAAAGCTTTGATGCTGCTTGTAATGTATTTGCAAATTGCTCAGTATTATCAAACAAATATTTTAGACTTTGGCGAAATAGCTGCCACTTTTGGTATATTATTTTTCCTAAGAGGTCTTCTACAAAATCCATTATTACTGGCAGCTCCATTGAAAAGTAACTTTAAATCTGGCTTCAGTTTTACCAAAAGTAGTTACAAGTATTTTGTACTTGCTGTAGTTTTAATGGCAGTGAGTGCATTTTAAACAAACGTATAACAAGAAATTCCAGCTGACGCCTACGGCGCAGCTGAATTGGGCGTTATACGGTATCTCTATTTCAAAGTGGTAAATGAGGTTTAGTTAAACGCTAAACCTGCGGTAGCCGTGATAAACAGTTTGGTATTGCGGCAGCGCCTTTTGCCGAAACGCCACCGTTTGAATTTGAGTTTAGCGCCCTATTCTGGTTCCAACGTAACTTCGTTAAAGCCAGCATATGAATTCAAAATTCGTTTTACCTAAGTTTTAGCATCGTGTAACTTACAAACAAGGCTTGTTAAACAAAACCAATGAGTTGCGTATAACAAGGCATTCAATCTGACAAATACTGCTTGGCTTTTGTCACTGCGTTCCAAAATTTAGCCAAGCACTATTTGCAGCTTAATGAGGCGTTATAACTACTAAGGAAGGTTATGCCATCTCAAGTAAAAATAATTTCAGAGGCTCCAGAAGAGTATAAATCTTCAAGTAACAAAGGAACTCTGTTTAATGTAAATATCAAAAATGGTACTTACGTTAGGCAAGATACAATTATTTTTGAAGTTGAGTTTGAGAAATTTATTGCCGAAGTAGTTGCAACAGATGCAGGAAAAATTATAAATTTTGATTTAACTGAAGGAAGTGTTGTGCAAATGGGTGATCTTGTATGTGAGATTGATATTACAGCAAAGAAACCTTGGATTTTTGAGGTAAAAAAATATCTGTTTCCATTTGCGGCATTCATAAGTGGTGTCATTTTAACACTAGTGTTCAAAAGTTTCTGAAATCGTAGTTATAACAAGCGCTTCAACAAGGACAAATACTGGTTGGCTCCTACGCTGCGCTTCGGATTTTAGCCAACCAGTATTTGCCTGTTAAGCGGGCGTTATACGGTTATGGAGGGAATCATGAATCGCCTCAAGAAAATTTTTTTTGTTTATCCTAAGTACATTTTTTTAATTTTTTTAGCATACTTACTTTATGCATTGAATGAGTTACCAGATTACGAAATCAACACGAATGGATTTATATTGGGTCTAATTCTACCTTTTATTCCAGTTTGGCTTTCATTTCATTTTTCAAGAAAAATAGAGAAAGACATTGAAGGTTCTTGGATTAATATATTTACTTTTTTTGCTCCATTAGCGGTCATAATTACTGAGTTATATTTTATGTTTTCAGTCAAAGCGCCTATGATGGCTATTTTAGCGGCTTTTGGTGTAGGAACTATGACTTTTGCAGTAACACTTGGGTTAAATTTATCATTGAGTTTATTTGCTAAAACCGCATAACAAGGGCATTCAAGACGGACAAATTCTGGTTGGCTTTTGTCGCTGCGCTCCAAAATTTTAGCCAACCACAATTTGCCTGTTAAGTGGGCGTTATACGCTAAAGGAGTAGCATCTCATGAACATAGAAGAAAAGATTGATCTAGTTTTGGTCTTAGTTAGTATTTTGACCTTTATATTTACTATAAATGCCTTAATCAATATAAAAGCAAATCTTTTTACAGGTATGATTCATAGTGCTATTGAACGTTTAGATAAACTTGATAGCCTAGGGCAATACGATTTAATGCTGGAAAAAGTTGAGCATTACATTAACCGTTATCCAAATGAATTAAGCTTTAAATGGCGAAAAGCCAGAGCTTTATATAAAGTAGAAAAATTTGAACTTGCAAAGGAAGCTTTTTTGTCGATTGCTGATTCGGAGCCAAGTTGTAAAGAAGATGCAGAACAATATATAGAAAATATCAACAGTAAATTAAACATTTAACAAGTGCTTAAACAAAGACAAATACTTGTTGGCTCCTACGCTGCGCTTCGAATTATATCCAATAAGTATTTGCCTGTTTAGTGGGTGTTATATTTACCACAAGGAACTGGTAACCTTCATGTATTCTTTGACTATTTTGAGAATTGCTGTAATAACATCATTTAAGTATGTCGGATTATTAGTATGTATAATTGGAATACCTATATTTTACTTCAATGGTGAGTTAAATATAATTATAAAAACTGGGTTATTCTTTGGGCTTCTTATCTTTTTCTGGTCAGTATATTCAGGCTTTTGCTTCATGTTTCATCGTATGAGTTTGCGTGAAAATAGTAACCTAGAGCATTACTTAAAGTTGAGTGATGCAGAAAAAGGCAAAGAAATCGGCTCTTATTTTGAGGGTTGGTAGTACTGTACATTTAATAAGTGTACAAGCAGGACAAATACTGGAAAAGGAGTTCAATTTTGAAATTAAGGTTGTTTGTAATTTTTTCTATTTTATTATCCTGTTCTGCACTTGCTGAAAAGTGCAAACTAGAATATCTAACAGAATTAGAATATACAGATATAGAATGTCAATTTTATCTCGGTACTGAGGCATACAGAAATCAGGTATACACCGTTGCCGCAGCTCACTGGAAATATGTTTTACAGTCCCCGACAAAGTATAGCGATGACGATCAGATAAAAGCTATGGCATTGAGTACTGTTACTTTTTTAATGTATCAAGGATTAGGGGGCAAACAAGATAGAGCTAAAGCTGTAAAAATTTGGGAAGAAGCTGCACGAAAAGGTGATTTTGAAGCACGAAGGCATTTAGGTTTTGCTTATTCAGATTCGAACTTTGGTGGTAAAAACTTAATTAAAGCTTTAGGTTGGTATGAGTCAATTTTTCTTCTCGCTCCTGAGAATGGAGATATAGATAATGTAAAAGAAGATGTATATCAAGATGCCATTGAAGAACGCTTCAAACTGAAATCTATGTTATCAAAGGAAGAGCTAAAAAAATCGCTGAAATTTGCTAAGAGTACACTGTAAATAGCTAAGAAAATGATCATGAAGAACAAAAATAGTAAAGAGCTGGTTTATAGAATAAAAGCACTTAATAATTTTTTAAATTGAAGATTAAAACACCCAACGCATGTCATGAGGTTAAAAGTGGCACTCAGAGCATGACTAATAAGCGATATTCATAGAAGGGAATCAAGGGTAATGGATGTAATTTTTGAAGCATTAGCAAGTACGTTTAAGTTTGTTTTTCGTTTTTTAGTTGAAACGATTGTCGAGGTTTTGATCAAAGGGGCTGGTTATTTGGTCGTACGACCATTTACTAAAAAAGTAAATTCTGACAGTTTCCTAGTAGTTTTAACCGGTATAACATTTTGGGTATTGCTATTTGTTTCTTCTATTTATGGTTTTAGGTACTGGGAGGCAAGTAATTGTATCGCGCTAGAAGGTGCTTTTAATCATCAAACAAAGCAGTGCGAACATTATTAATTACCAGTGTCGAGAGCAAGGCAATTACATCAACACTGAAGTGGTGATAGTTTTAATAATAGGTTAGGCGTTATACATTTTTTAGGCATGGACAGGTTGATGAGAAAAATATTTGAATTCAAGGTTAAGGGTTACGCAATCAAAATCATAAATTCTTGGTTTTGGGGAGCAAAGCTTTATATCAACGGTGATTTACGTGACACCGATAGGTCATTTTTAGCTTCAGGATACAAACCGTTATTAATCGCTAACTTAGGTGAAGCTGGTGTTCTTGAAATTAATCCTTTATCTGGATTAATTTCTGTAGAAATGGATGCTTACTTACTCAAAGATGATGTAAAACAGCAAGTCTATAGTTCACACAAAAGATTAAGTCTTAAAGAGAAACGGCTTGCTCAATGATGTGTGTAATTGGAGCACCCAAAAAGTAACATTGATTGCCTACAATGATTTGTTGAGAGTTTTAGCAACCAGACTCGCCTGTTAGTTAGGCGTTATAGAATATGCAATATTAGGGTTACTGTTTAAAGGTAAATTCTGGCTTATTTGGAGTTGTTGTTCTTTTACTTTTAATTGTGTGTACTGTTATAGGCTCTCGAAAGAGTAATCAAGACTGGATGTTAGTTGTAGCTTTTTGTTCTCTTATGGCTTTGGTCGTACCTCAAGCTATCGATGATTATAAAAAAAGCTCCGAAGAAAGTACGTTAGAGCCATTTCATAGCCGTACGTAAACTGGGCAAATAGTGCTTAATTTAATGATTATGAAGTAGTGAGCTCGTTGGTCATTTTGTCAAACTGTAGGCGCGTGTAATGATATGGATATCAGAATTTTACTGCTTTTGTTAATGTTGATAGCTGGTTGTTCAGAAAGTCAGAATAACCTCCTGCCAAATGACTCAAAAGTAATTGGATCATTGAAAGAGTTAAAAGTTGAGAAAAAATATCTCGAAGATATCTCACTCTTCTATCCGGGAGCTCCCACTGAAGAGGCAAGGCTAAAAGCGGAATTAGTAACAAACTTAATGCTTTCAGCTTTAATTTCTAAAACAGAAAATGAAATTACTGAAAATGAGTTTTGGCTTATTCTTGAGGCTTGTGCGTACTATATGAAGTCTATGGATTCTGAAGAATTGGAACGTTCTCTCTTGTATATGGAGCAAATTATGGACATTTATGGAATTGAAAGCTCAGATGGTCGCTTAAACTATTGGCGTTACGGATTTTAACTACTAAACCATCTAGCTATAGGACTTGATTAAGGCTGGTGCTGTTTATTTTTTAAACTGGCTTCAATGTAATAACTGAACACTTTTTCATTTGAATTTTGGTTATACGATCTTCTTTCTCAGAATGAGAAGATAGAAACTTAGACTAACAATAATGTTTTGTGTAAAGTTAACAATTACTTATTTTAAATAAGCGGTTGGTAAGAGCGCTTTGTAAAGCAAGGCTTTACTCTTAAATTCGCTATTTTTATAAGCTAACACAATTCAGCAGTGGCAATTAGAGTTTGGCTTTTGTCACTGTGTTCCAATATTTAGACGAATACTACCTGCCTTTAAGTTGGGCGTTAAATTGCAAAGGAGAAGCAATCGATGTTAGTAATGTTAAGTGTGGCGGCATTAATGTATGCCTATTTTCAAGCATGCAATTCTTTAGACATCTCTGAAGAAAGAGATGGACATAACAAAAACTCATTTCTTTGGTGTAACTGGTTCGGCTTTTACATGCGTTTACAAGGGATCTTAGCTGTAATATATGCTCCATATCTCTACTATATAGAAGGGTATAATATTGAACAGCCAATTACAGCGGTAGTTGGTGTTATATTATTTGGTTTATCATTCGTTGTTCTGAATAAGAGTAAAGTTGGCTGGTTTGTTGCGACGGTATTCACTCTTAATCCAGTATTTTGGGTTTTAAATGTACTTTATTACAACAAAAATAAAGAGTGCTTTAAGTAGATAGCTTCAACAGCGCTTAGCGAAGGCAAAAACTGATTAGAATCGATTTTTGGTATCGAATGATTAACTAATCAGTATTTTACCTGTTAACTGGGCGTTATGTTGGAAAAGGGAATTATATGAATTTTCTTAAAAGTCTAATCATCAAACCAATAGAAGGGTACCTACTTTTAACGAGTTGGCTAATCCTTACTTTGTTATATTTGCAAATTGTTTTTTCAGCTACTGCAATTTTTTGCATGGTTGGTCTTTTGAGCTTTTATTTTATAGAGTTTCAATTCGCTTTGAACGTAATCTATGGTGCTTCTCTTTTAGGTTTTGTTTCTGGTGTTGTCTGGGCAGAGCGTATACGTAAAAGGCATGGTATTGTAACTTTTCATGGATACTTACTTTCAACTCCTGAAATTGAAGGGTGGCGAGACAAAGATGGAAATATAGTGCGCAGTCGATACCAACAGAAATCGTTCAAACAGGAAATTCCTAGTTAATTCTTATCGTTATGCCATCTATTTTAGCTAATTGCTTTAGTTAATCTGAAGGACATTAGCAGAAGGGGGGGAGTGTTCATCTCCAGCTGCTTTAATACAACTATCTACGCAAAAGAGAATTAAACCTTGAATAAAAAAGTCATATATTTGTTTGCAGTTTTGGTTCTTCCTGTTTTAGCTAAGGCTGACTCATACCCAACAGAGCTGGGCACATTTGTAGTACAAAACTCAGACTGTTCGACCCTTTTCGAATCTGGAAATTTAAAGAATGCACTGAGTCATTGTATTACAGAAGCTAAGAATGGAAGTGTTACTGCTTCAGAGATCTTATCAAAAATTTATGCAGTAAAGGGCGCTCTACTTGATTATTCTAAAGCTTTGAAATGGGCGAAAATTGCAAGTGAAAAAGGAAGTGTGAATTCTCAGGCTATGCTAGGGCTTATGTATTTACGAGGCGAGGGTACAGAAAAAGATGTAAAGAAAGCGCAGCATTATATTCAATTGGCTATAGACAATGGCCATAAAGGTGCATTGCAACTTAGAAAGCTAATGAAGCGAGCAGGACTATGGCAGAAGAGTACTTAAACGCTTGACTAGAAATAGTAGTAATTTAAAAATAATTAACTAAAGATTATTTTAATGCTCAATTTCTAAGGTTAAAGATATAGTTTAAGTCTATGTTCAGTAGGCATTAGTATAACGGTTAAAGAATGGAGTCAAAATGAAGTTAAGTCGTATTTTTATAGCGTTAGTCGTTTTGTTTATATGTAACACAACCTTAGCTAAGAGTACCAACGAAGATGATGTAACAGAGATAAAAAAAGTTATTGAAGCTTTCAGAGTGTCGATAATTGATAAAGATAAGCAAACGTTTAAGTCACTCTTTTATAGTGAGAGCATTCCGTGGATTGCTGTATTTAGCGACGAAATGCTAAATATAAAACGAAAAATAAAACCAAATTACCCACGTTCAGTCGACTTTGGCAAATTTGGACCTCCAGTGAAAATGATTTCTGACGATGAGGAACAAGAAGAAAAGATGTGGAATATTAAAGTTGAATCCGATGGTTATTTAGGTTCAGTTCATTTCAATTACAGCGATCATAGAAATGGAGTAAAAAAAGCCTTTGGAACCGAAGCATGGGACTTAGTCAAAGGTGATTCTGGTTGGAAAATTGTATCTATTAAATATACTGTTACCGAAGTGTTGTAGCTTTTGAACATTTAAAAGCTGACAAAACGTTCAACAAATTTTGTGTGATATAGGCGTTTTATCGTAAATTGAAAATAGAGATGTAGTATGAATAGAGATGAAATGGAAGCTTGGGAAACAACGAAAAATAAAGGAATTTTTAAATATATTCTCATTAATGGTGTGCTTATTTGGGGAGGAATGATGTTTGTAGCTATGGCCTTTATGAACAAACCCTTTGCGGAAGGTTTTACGTCTAAAGCTGCGATTATCCATTATATTGTATGGCCATCAGCAGGGGTTTTATTTGGCATTCTGACATGGTTTATAGCTCAAATACGGTACAAAAAAGCTCGAAAACAGGCAATGAAATAATAAATAGACTTATAAGTGTTTTCCCTTATGCATCAACCCAATGATATTCAGTGGGTTGAATTACCTTGTTTTTATCTAAGTATTTATTAGCAGCAGTATTTATACTTTTTTAATTAATGGAGTTTTATCAGTTTCTACCTGCGATAACGCCGCCGTCAACATCCCAAATTGCACCAGTTACCCAGCTTGTACTGTCTTGCAGCAGAAACACAATACTCTTGGCCACATCATTTGGCATTCCAATACGGCCAATTGGGTGAAAGTCGTTAAAACCTATGAGTGCATCATCTACTTCATCTGGCTCGATGAAAGCTTCATAGATTGGTGTTTTTACAACAGCAGGAGAAACGGCGTTTACTCTAATGTTGTGTTCGGCTAACTCCATCGCCATATGTTGCGTTAAAGCATGTAAACCTGCTTTTGCCATTGAGTATGCGGAAGAGGGGGTTGCTTTAATCGCTTGCTTGGCCCACATTGAACCAATATTTACGATCGAACCATGACCATGGTTACTCATATTTTGTGCTACTGATTGACTGATAAAGAAAATGGCTCTATTGAGTGAAGCATAAGCATCATAATCAAGATATTTATGCTCTAAAAATGGCTTAGGGTTAAAATATCCAGCTGCGTTTACTAAATAACTGATATGTCTTTTTTCCTCATTAAATATTTTGAGGACTCGATTAACATCTTCTTGTTCATAGAGGTTGGCTTGGATTGTTTCAACAAAGCCGTTGTTTATCATTATTTTTGTTAAATCTGATTTAGCCGATTCTAGCTTCACATTATTTTTGCCTAAGATAATGATGTTTGTACCTTGCGAGGCGAGTAGTTTTGCCGTTGCCAAGCCTATGCCGCTTGTTCCACCGATAATTAGAGCCGTATTTGAAACTGTCATAGTGTATCTCCGATATATGTTAAAGTTTGACGGTAAGTTAACCAATCATCGGCCTATTAAAAAGTAGGTACAAATTAGTAAGGTAGTTACTTTATGGTGCATCTTTATGAAAGATAGGCAGAAAAAAATATGAACAAAATAGAGCTGAGCGACAGTGCGCAGATGGTTCAAGCAATTTATGGTTGTAAATGGTCGATTACGATTTATCAACTTCTAGCAGAAGGCATTAATCGCCCTGGCGAAATGGTGCGTAGCACTGAAGGTTTAACGACCAAAGTTATGAATCAGTGTTTAAGGAAAAATATAGAGTTCGGAATTTTGGAGCGAATTTCATATAACGAAGTCCCTCCAAGAGTGGAATACAGAGTCACTGACTTCGGCAGAAAATTTATGAATGTTCTTGATGAGATAGAAAAACTTCAAAATGAAATAGACAGTACAAGAAAACAAGTGTGATCATTAGTATTTAATTTCTTAGGTTGGAGGTTTGAAAATGACAATTCATCACTTTTTCCTGTTATTAAGGCGTTATAAATAAAAAGGTTTTTTATGAAACGAAATCACCAGTGATATTCTTTTTGTGATAACGTTAGTAGCTCTTTATCAACTATAAATATCGCCCCATAGAGAAAAATAAGAAGCCGAAAGAGTAAGTTAATACTAGAAAGTGATAACAAATGCCTAAGTTACTTGGAGCTTTACACTTTTATTTCAAGGGCTAGGAATCAACTTTAAATTTGCCCATGATGGGCAATGCTAACAAAAGAATATCGTATGGATACAATAGAAGAAACGAAAAATGGAACACCACTTGAAATAGGTGGTTGGTTAGTATTAGTTGCTTTGGGGATTATTATATCTCCGCTAAGAATGATTTATTTTTTTATTACTACATACTTTCCGATTTTTTCTGATGGTACTTGGGAGGCATTAACTACTGTAGGTAGTGACTTCTACTCCCCATTTTGGGCCCCACTTTTAGTAAGCGAAACAGTAATCAATCTGCTGATGTTGATTGCTTCGTTTTATCTGATATTTCTATTTTTTTCTAAGCAGAAGTCTCTACCTAAATGGTATTTTGGCTTATCTGTCTTCACGACGGTGTTTATTATCTTGGATGCTTATGCCATTACTCTTGTTCTTCCTGATATGGAGGTGTTTGACTCGGAGACAACAAGAGAGGTTGCTAGAACATTATTCAGTTTATTAATTTGGTCTCCATATCTCCTGTTTTCTGAGCGTTCTAAGAATACATTCATTAACTGATTGTTTTTAAATGCACTATTAAATAAATACGGCTGATGCTACTGAACGGAAGTATCTAGATTGATGCTAAAGAGCAAGATTCGACATCATTGCGAGTGAACTTTATGAATAAAAGCTTTTGGTTTGTTGTTCTACCTACATTAAGTTTAATTTGGTTAATTGTTACTGTCGTCATTGCTGGTAGTTTGTACCCAGGTTACAACCATATATCACAGTTTATTAGTGAATTAGCTGCAACCGGTTCTCCTCATGGGAAATACGTTAATTACTTAGGGTTCATTCCAACTGAATTGTTAATGATGGCTTTTATCTTACTTTCTTGGAGAGCATTACCTAAAACGAAACTTAATATCATAGGTATGCTCTTGTTAGCGGTATATGCTTTTTGTTTAGGGTTAGCCGCATTCTTTACTTGTGACTATGAGTGTCGCCCAGATAATCCAACATTTTCTCACACTGTGCACATCGCATTGGCTTTGCCCGCCTATTTGTCAGGTATTGTTGCTATAGTTTGTATATCAATGGGCGCAGGTGCTTGGAGCCAAATAAAATCAGTCAAACATTATGGTTGTTTAGCCAGTTCAGTGGCACTGATTGCTTTTGTTATGCTTGAATCAAAATTAGAGGTTGTAGGGTTAATTCAACGAATCCTAGAATTCACAATGTACTCTTGGTTTATCCTGTTTGGGTACGCAATAAGTGTTAGGGCTCGATAGAAGGAACGTAACTTTTATGGGTTTTTACGTCACAGAGAGCACCCCAAGAGTATCAGAGTATCTTCAATTAAGAGTTGAAGCAGAGCTCTCTCCTAAATCGTCTGAAGCCGCAAAAATAGGCTTACCTAACTCTCTTTATTCGATTTGTATAAGAGATGAATCAGAAAATTTGATCGGAATGGGGCGAGTGATTGGTGATGGCGCTTGTTTTTTCCAGATTGTAGATATGGCTGTGAAGCCAAAGTTTCAAGGTAATGGGCTTGGAAAGTTAATTATGGATAAATTAGAAGCCTTTTTAACATCAGTTGCAGTTGAAGGGTCTTATGTTTCTTTAATTGGTGATAAACCAGAGTTTTATGAACGATTAGGTTATAAGCATACAGCGCCTTCAGGTTATGGAATGTACAAGAAGCTAGCTTGAAGCTGTGTAACTACCTGACTAAAAACTACTTAATAGGTTATCGTGCTTGTTTTCGGCATTAAATTTATTCAAAAAAGGACTTGTATGAATCAGTTACTTAAATCTATCGTTTTTGTTATCTTCGTTTTTCCGTTGTCTTTAGGTGCACAAGCGTCGTCTAAAGCTGGTGCGGTATTTAATAAAATGAAAACTTTAGTGGGGACATGGAAAAAAGAAGGTCAATCACATTCAGATTTTACGATATCATTTGAGCTTACTGCCAATAACTCTACACTTCTCGAGATCTGGAATTATAAAGGGAAGAAGCATTCATTAACCGTTTATCATCAGAACGGCGAAAAACTGATGGCTACACATTATTGCCCTCAAGGTAACCAACCTCGTCTAGAGTTAACGGAAAGCTCAACAATGAATGCTATTTCATTTCGTTTTTTTGACGCAACGAATTTGGAAAGTTTAGATAAATCGCATCAGCACTATTTGGGTTTTGAATTTCCAAAATCGATGGATAGAGTCGTCAGAAGCGAAACTTATACGAGTTATAAAGGTGAAAAAGAATCTGTACTGATTTTGGTGAAAGGTGACGAAAGCAGTTAAAATATAAAAAAGCTCAACATTAAACGGTTGAGCTTTTATCGATATGGAATGTTATTTTGCGTTATCTGGTAGAGTCACATTGAGTTCCAACACAGATAAGTTTTCATCATTTTGTTCCATCTGAACTGAAACTTGTTCTTCTGAAATTGTTACGTATTTTTTAATAACGGCAATGATTTCTTGCTTCATTTCTGGTAAATAATCAGGACCACTACGTTCACCACGTTGATGAGCCACAATTATTTGAAGTCTATCCTTTGCGACAGAAGCAGAGGTTTGTTTTTTATTTGATCTAAAGTAATCTATCAATGACATAATTTAGCTTCCAAAAATCCTTTTCAAAATCCCTTTCTTTTGTTCTTGAATGAAGCGCAGTTGTACTTCAGATCCCATCATACGTTCGATGACATCTTTATATGCTTCTCCCGCATCACTTTCTTCATCAAGAATTACTGGTACACCAGCATTAGATGCTTTCAATACAGCCTGAGACTCAGGGATTACACCAATCAAGTCAATCGCCAAAATATCTTTAACATCATCGACACTGAGCATTTCACCAGTGCTTACACGCTTAGGTGAGTATCGAGTAAGAAGTAAATATTCTTTCACTGGGTCAAGGTTTTCAATCGCACGCTTAGATTTACTTTGTAAAATTCCAAGGATTCGATCTGAATCTCGAACAGAACTGACTTCAGGGTTTGTTGTGACGATGGCAATGTCGGCGTAATATTGAGCCATCATTGCGCCTTGCTCGATACCTGCAGGTGAGTCACAAACAATATAATCAAAATCAGCTTTAAGGTTATCAAGTACCTTTCCTACACCTTCCACTGTCAAAGCATCTTTATCTCTCGTTTGAGATGCTGGAAGAATAAAGAGGTTAGGGTTGCGCTTATCTTTAATTAAAGCTTGATTTAAATTAGCTTCACCATTGATAACATTTACAAAGTCGTAAACTACACGACGTTCACAGCCCATAATTAAGTCAAGGTTTCTTAAACCGATATCAAAATCAATTACTACGGTTTTGTGGCCTTTTAAGGCTAAACCAGTTGCAATTGCGGCACTAGATGTTGTTTTCCCTACTCCACCTTTGCCCGACGTCACTACAATTACTTGCGCCATAAATTCTTTCCTTTCCTTTAAAAAGGTAATGGTTCTAAAATTAAATTTTCTTGTTCTAATCGAATACAGTTCGCAGGCTGTTCAAGTTGCTCTTGAATTTTATCATTAAGCCAATATTGGCCTGCGATAGAAATTAGTTCAGCTTGAAGGTTATGAGCGATAACTACCGAGTGTTTATCACCTGCTGCACCCGCCATGGCTTTACCTCTTATGGTACCGTGTATATGAATACTGCCATCAGCGATTACTTCTGCACCGTTACTCACAGAGCCAATAATGATTAAGTCTGCATTTTTTGCATAAACTTGTTGGCCTGAGCGAACGGTTTTTTTAATAACTTTGGTTGTTTTAGGGATTGTTGGTGTATTTACAGTTTTGCCTGTTTTTATTGAGGCTAAACCTACAGATTTGGCTTGTTCAATTAAGGTATTACTTGCTTCTGTAATACCTACTATCACTAAATCCATTTCCGCTAGCATTTGCTTTAAATCACCAATATTGAACTCTGTTTCAACTATTTGAGATAGATTTAAAACTAAAGGAGCGCCAATAAAAAAGTGGGGAGCTAATGCAATTTTTGCAACTAATTCACTTTTGATTTGCTCTAGATTTGATGTCTTCAAATGAAGCACTGATAGGGTAAAAGATGACCCTTTTAATTCGAAACTAGATCTTGGCATTCTAAAACAATACCCTTATTCCATCTGGTTTGTACCAGATATCTGATTATAATTTTAAGCGTTCATGTTATAGTGTCGATAGTTATCTGGCAAGTTGTAACTTTAGGATTTATTAAACAAAATGATTTGCGCTGTTTATAAAAGTAGCTTGAAACAAGAAACCTATCTTTTTGTTTCAAAAAAAGGCAATTTTGATGATGTACCCGATCCATTGATGAAGATGTTTGGTACCCCATCATTGGTTATGTTGCTCCCTCTTGGTAAGAAAGAAAAATTGGCAATAGCTGATATTGAAAAAGTGAAAGAAGAAGTTTTCACTAAAGGCTTCTATTTGCAATTACCGCCACCTCAAGAGAATTTACTCGAAGAACATCGAGCTTCTTTGGGCTTAGATAAAGTTGAGCAATAGCAATTTTAGTAATTTGAAGATATGATAAATTTTCTGAGTTCATACTCAGAAAATTTATGTAGTAGTCATTGGCGTTAGTTATATTTCTCTACAACAATAAGAAAGTAATAAATACTGTGTAGTCGTTTATACAGTACAGGGATGATAGGGACTATTTATGGCTGGAAGATCGTTCTGGGTTTTGTCTTTGCTGTTTTTTGCTCAAGTAGCTTTCGCTCAACAGCAAACTTTTAGAAAATTTATTCAAAGTGTTCAAAAGGATGCGCTTGAACAAGGAGTATCGAAAGAAACAATTGAGTTACTGTCGAAGCAGTCTAAACCATTTAAAAAGTTAGGTGATAAAGAGCCAACAAGGAATGACGTGTTGCCAAAATCCCTTGGCGTATATCTAAAATCTGAAGTTCCAGACTCTAAACTGAATTATCTTGCTGATTTTGTTGACAAGTATAAGCAGTCAATTTCCGATATTTCAAAGCATTATAATGTTCAACCAAGATTCATACTTGCAGCTTGGGCATTAGCTGCTGAAGACTCAAGTAATAATTCAAGTTTTCCTGTTATTTCGATCTATTCTTCAATGGCTTATGAGACTGGTAAAGACACTTATAAGAAGCAACTTTTTTCATCATTGAAGTCTATTGATTCGAACAAAATTGCGCCACAAGATTTCAAGTCAGGTTCAAATGGTAAAATGGGGCAATTATCTTTTAACCCTATGTTGTTTGCAGAATATGGGCAGGATTGGGATAAAGATGGCAAATTTGATATTTGGCATAACAATTTAGACAGTTTGGCTACGGCAGCGTATTTTTTACAAAAAAATGGTTGGAATGATTCGATGACTTGGGGACGACAAGTCGCAATAAATAATAAAGAAGTACTGGCTGAAGCTGGCCTAACTCCAGAGCCTTTCTCACATTGGGTTTCATTGGGTATTACTAAGTATAACGGTTCGGCATTACCTAACAGAGACGACATAACTGCGCAGTTGATTCAACCTGTAAAAACAGACAATCGTCATTATCTCACTTATGAAAATTTTAGTATTTTAGAAATGTTGCCCGATGTTGACCAAAAAAAGGCATTGGCTATTACTTACCTATCAGAAAAACTCAAGCCAATACTGAGAAAAAAATAACACTCTTGAGATCTTATATACAGAATAAACGCTAGGTTTGTTGTAGAATCTAGCGTTTTTATTTTGGTACTTAAAGTAAGCATATGGCATTTTGGGAAGAAAAATCATTATCGGAGATGACCTCACTTGAGTGGGAATCACTTTGTGATGGTTGTGGTAAGTGTTGTTTAAATAAGATCATTGATGATGAGACAAATGAGCTTTTTTATACTGATGCGGCATGTAAGCTTTTAGATCATAAAACGGCGAGTTGTAAAGACTATTCAAATCGAACTAAATTAGTGCCTGAATGTACTGTCATCACAATTGAGAACCTTTCTGAATTAGATTGGCTACCTGAATCGTGTGCTTACCGACGTTTGTATCTTGGCAAACCTTTACCTAAGTGGCACCCGTTAATCACTAGCAATAAAAATAAAATGCATAAGTTGGATATGTCCATAAAAGATAAAGTGATTGATGAACGAAGTGTCAAATATCTCGAAGATCACATTGTAATGTGGCCATTATACGATATCGACTAAGATTTAAATGTGAGTTGATATATCATTTTTATATCAACTCACTGTTTTTTTAAAAGGTTTGTTATTTATCAATGGTTTTACTAATTGAAGCTTGGAAGAATAGTGCAAAGGCTGCTAAGAAACCGATAAATACTACAACCATCCACTCTGCCATTGATACGCCCAAAAACGTCCACTGAATTTCACCACACATACCTGTCGGCATAAATACCGATGGGAACCATTCATGTAAAGGCATCCAGCTTGGAAAGTCCGGTAAAAATGAACACGTCGCAAAAGGTGACGGGTTATGTTCGATTTCAACAAGCTCAATAGCAATTTTCAACCCCCAAGAAGCACTTACTCCCCAAACGACAACACCTAAAGCTCGAAGTAATCTGGATCTAGGGTTAGTCAGTCCAATTAAACCTGCGGCCAATAAACCGAACATCGCTAATCTTTGGTAAATACACATTACACAAGGGTCTAAATGCATTACATGCTGGAAGAAAAGCGCACAACCTTCAAGAGCTAGGGCTGTTAACGTTAAAATTAGCCAAGCTAATCTTGTTTGAGAAAATGAGATTAAATGCTTCAATTGCCACTCCAAGGAATCATAAGCCCCTACGATAGAGTAGGGGCGCTTGATATTACTATAACAATTTGAAATTTAATTGTTAATGGCTAGAGACTGCCGTATCCATTATTTCTTTAACACTATGATGTCCTATCCAATGTGCGTCGTAGAAATATTGCGTCATTGATTCTAGTCCACCAAGTTGAATGGCTAACGCACCAACAATCGTAAGTACAATTGTGTAAGGGAGTGCCATCCAAACCATTCTTCCATAAGACAATCTGATTAATGGAGCAAGAGCCGATGTTAGTAAGAACAAGAACGCTGCTTGACCATTTGGCGTTGCAACAGACGGTAAGTTAGTACCAGTGTTAATAGCAACTGCAAGTAGATCGAATTGGTCGCGTGTAATAACACCATCAAGCAATGCAGCTTTGACTTCATTAATGTATACCGTACCTACAAATACGTTATCACTGACCATTGAAAGGACACCATTAGCTAAATAGAAGATAACTAATTGCATATGACCTTCAAAATGAAGTGCCCAGCTGATTACAGGACCAAATAAGCCTTGATCAATAATTACACCAACAACGGCAAAGAAGACGGCCAATAAAGCGGTAAACGGTAGTGCTTCTTCAAATGCTTTACCGAGAGCATGCTCATCAGTAATACCGTTAAATGCTGTTGTAATAATGATGACAGATAGACCAATCAAACCTACAGAAGCTAAATGAAGCGCTAGACCTGCGATTAACCAAACACCAACTAAAGCTTGAATAACCAACTTAGCTTTGTCTTTTTTGGTACGGTTTCTATCTTCATGTTCAGCATACTCAGAAAGAATTTGGTGAACACGTTCTGGAAGTTGTACTCCGTAGCTAAAAATCTTTAGCTTTTCTACCATGTAACATGTTAACAAACCAGCAATGAGTACAGGTAATGTAACTGGCGACATTCTCAATGCAAATTCAGCAAATCCCCAGTTTGCCTGAGAGGCAATGATAAGGTTTTGTGGCTCACCAACCATAGTACAAACGCCACCAAGTGCAGTACCAACACCAGCATGCATGAGTAAGTTACGTAAGAAACCACGGAAGTTTTCGAGTTCATCATGATTAAGCTGTTGTTGTTCTTCATGGGTATGATCATGATCGTCATGGAAGTTTTTACCGGATGCTACTTTGTGGTAGATCGAATAGAAACCAATTGCTACAGCAATGATCACTGCAATTACTGTTAATGCATCGAGGAAGGCCGATAGAAATGCTGCTGAAAAACAGAACATTAATGAGACGACAATTTTCGAACGTATCTTGGTAATAATCTTAGTAAATGAAAACAGTAATAACTGCTTCATAAAGTAGATACCAGCAACCATGAAGACTAGAAGTAACAGTACCTCAAGGTTAGCTTGGATCTCGTGAAGAACCTGATATGGACTCGTCATCCCTATGGCGACGGCTTGAATCGCTAAAAGACCTCCTGGCTGAAGAGGGTAGCATTTAAGTGCCATTGCTAAGGTAAAAATGAACTCAATAACCAACATCCATCCCGCTACAAATGGATCTACAAAAAAGAAAACTAACGGGTTAATTATCAAGCAAGCTAAAATTGCGATCTTGTACCACTTAGGCGAATTACCTAAGAAGTTATCAATAAACGCCTGACTCATAGTCACAGGCATAGGATCCTCACTAATATTATTATTAATCAACTAAATCAAGTTTTAAAATTATTAATGCCTTAGATTAATTGATCATGGTTTAAACTAAAAAAATCTGCGACCAGTCTAGTCCATAAAAACTTTAAATGTCATCAAGGAAAAATCTAAAATTATTAAAAATAAGAAGTCTGCGGCAAAATTTTAGTGTCTTCGAGAGCGAAATGCTATCTTTGTCATAATATAAACACGAAAAAAGTGATGTTTTTTTACAATTCCGTTAAATCCAATTGTTTTATTTTGTTCACGCTCTGGTATGATCAGTTTACTTACAAGCGAATTTTTATTGGAAAAGTAGGCTGATGATTATCAATGCCAAAGGACCTGCGAGTTTTGCAGAGAAATATATTGTTCGTTCAATTTGGGAAGGAAAGTTTCCTCCGGGATCTATTTTACCGGCTGAACGTGAACTTTCAGAATTAATTGGTGTTACTCGCACTACATTAAGAGAAGTACTTCAAAGACTCGCAAGGGATGGCTGGTTAACAATTCAGCACGGCAAGCCAACACAAGTTAATAATTTTTGGGAAACTTCCGGGCTCAACATCCTTGAAACCATTGCAGATTTAAATCCTGAAGGCTTTCCAACGTTAGTTGACCAACTTTTATCAGCAAGAACTAATATTAGTACTATTTATTTCCGTTCTGCTGTGAGAACTAACCCATCAATGGTTTGTGATGTGCTAGCTAATAGCCATGACTTGGAAGATACAGCTGAAGCTTTTGCAGAGTTTGATTATGAATTACATCATACTTTAGCCTTCTCTTGTGGAAACCCGCTTTACGTCTTAATTTTAAATGGTTTCAAAGGTCTCTATAGCCGTGTTGGTCGATACTATTTTTCAAGCCCTGAAGCGAGAAAGTTAGCTAAGAACTTTTACGTTGAATTTGAGAAGCTCGGTCAAGATAAAAACTTCCAAGAAGTACCTAATTTAATGAGAAAATATGGTATTGAGAGTGGTCAGGTATGGTTGACTATTCGTGATGACCTTCCTGCAGAAATTGCGCACGAAGGCTAGTAATTGAGCTTCAAAATTGATTCAAATAAAAACCACAGCTAGTTTGGCTGTGGTTTTTCGTTTTCTGTGTTTATAGACTTTTCTGGACATGTTGCTAAGTGTGTAATGTTTCCTGCAATTGACTCTTCTTCGATATGAATATCAAAGCCCCACAGCCTGTGTAAATGTTTCAGTACTTCTTTGTAGCTGTCATCAAGAGGGATTGAGTTATGGGGTACATGTCGAACTGTTAACGAACGGTCACCATTCACATCCACTCGTTGAACTTGAATATTAGGTTCGTTATTCGACAGATTATATTGCTGAGAGAGCAAGTATCGGATTTCTTTGAAGCCTGTTTCATTATGAATTGCAGAAATGGTCACGTGATCTTTTTCTGAATCATTGACGACACTGAAGAGTTTAAAATCACGCATTATCTTAGGAGATAAATACTGACTGATGAAGCTTTCATCTTTGAAGTTTTTCATCGCAAAATGCAATGTTTCTAACCAGTCACTTCCTGCAATATCAGGAAACCAATCTCTGTCTTCCGCCGTGGGTTCTTCACAGATTCGTTTAATATCACAGAACATATTAAAACCCAAAGCGTAAGGGTTGATTCCGTTATAATAAGGGCTATCAAAAGCTTGCTGTTTTACTACGCCAGTATGGCTTTGTAAAAATTCAAGCATAAATCTATCAGTCACCACTCCTTCATCATAGAGACGGTTCAAAATGGTATAATGCCAAAATGTTGCCCAGCCTTCGTTCATTACCTGTGTTTGCTTTTGTGGGTAAAAGTATTGTGCAACTTTTCGTACAATCCTAACAATTTCTCGTTGCCAACTTTCTAAAAGAGGGGCATTTTTTTCAATAAAGTAAAGTAGGTTTTCTTGTGGCTCAGCGGGAAAGCATTTTTCATTAGATTGATTTTGTTTGGCATTATTTTGGGGAAGTGTTCTCCACAAATCATTGACTTGGCTTTGAAGGTATTCTTCTCTTTGTTTTTGGCGAGCTTGTTCTTGTTTGAATGATATTTCACTTGGTCTCTTATACCTATCAACCCCAAAGTTCATCAGTGCATGACATGAATCTAAAAACTCCTCAACATTAGCTGCACCATGAGCCAACTCGCATTTTAAAATATAATTCTTTGCAAATACTAAGTAATCAATTATCGAGCTTGCGTCTGTCCATGTTTTAAAAAGATAATTATTTTTGAAGAAACTGTTGTGCCCATAACAAGCATGAGCCATCACGAGGGCTTGCATTGTGATCGTATTTTCTTCCATTAAATATGAAATACAGGGATCTGAGTTGATTACAATTTCATACGCTAATCCCATTTGCCCACGCTTATAACTTTGTTCAGTTTGAATGAACTTCTTGCCAAATGACCAGTGAGTATAACTAACAGGCATTCCTATTGCGGCATAAGCATCCATCATCTGCTCAGCAGTGATGATCTCTATTTGGTTCGGGTAATAATCAAGCTTGTAGTGATCTGCGACCCGTTCAATTTCTGCTTGATACTTTTCCAGAAGAGCAAACGTCCATTCAGGTCCATCGCTTAGCGGTTCTCTCTTTGATTTTGTCATTGGATCACCTATGCAGTCTGCTTTTTGAATAATTCCCTGAAAACAGGGTAGATATCATTTTGTGTTTTGATGTGCTGTACAGCAATGTTGTCGTTTTCTTCTTGAAGCTTTTGATACTGCTTCCATAAAGATTGGTGAGCACGCTGTGTTATTTCAATGTAAGAGTAATAACGTACAATTGGCAGTACATTTTTAGAGAGTAATTCAATACATTTACTGCAGTCATCTGCCCAGTTATCGCCATCTGAAGCCTGCGCTACATAGATATTCCATTCATTTTCTGGAAATCTTTTTTGTTGAATTTCATTCATTAATTTAAGTGCACTAGAAACAATTGTGCCGCCAGTTTCTTGAGAGTAGAAAAATTCCTGTTCATCAACTTCTTTTGCTTGTGTGTGATGACGGATAAAAACAACTTCAAGATTTTCATATGTTCGAGTGAGAAAAAGGTACAGCAATATGTAAAAGCGTTTGGCAATATCTTTGGTGGCTTGATCCATCGAACCAGAAACATCCATTAAACAAAACATGACCGCTTGTGATGTTGGCACTGCATGTTTTGCAAAGTTGTTATAACGGAGATCGAAGGTATCAATAAATGGAACCTTCTTAATTTTTGTTTCTAAATTTTTAATTTGTTGCTTTGTTGATTCAATACGATCAGAATCTGAGCCTGGAATATCAAGTAACGCATCTAATTCAGCAATTAATTTAGCAAGTTGCTTTCGTTTGGCCGCAGTTAATGCGATTCTTCTTGCTAACGAAGTTCGCAATGAGCGAACAATGTTAATATTTGCTGGAACACCATCATTCGTAAAGCCAGCACGATGAATTTGATAATCAACGATTTTACTTAGCTGAGTTTTTTGTAAGTTTGGCAAAGCAAGGTCTTCGAATAAAAGTTCGAGGTATTCTTCTTTTGATATTTGAAATACAAAATCATCTTGGCCTTCACCTGAATCAGAAGCATCCCCATCTCCCTGTCCGTTACCATCATTCTCTTTTGGCTTGGGGATTTTGTCACCTTCAATGAACTCTTTATTACCTGGATGGATCTGTTTTTTTATTCCACCTTTACCTTGATGAAATATAGGTTCAGAAATATCTTTAGTGGGGATACTAATGCTTTCCCCTTTGTCGATATCCGTAACCCCACGTTGTGTCACTGCGTCACTTACAGATTTTTTTATCTGCTGTTTATACCGTTCAATAAAGCGTTGACGATTGACAGTGCTTTTACCTTTAGCATTAAGCCTTCGGTCAATAAAATTTGCCATAAGTCCTCCTTCATACCCGTGAAACTCGCACTTCGTGGGTTCTCTCGGTACTCATTCTTCTTTGTTTCGAAAGCTAAAATTAGTCCCGCTGGTCCTTCACTTTCACGCCTCGAATAATGAATACTGAGAGAGCCTTGAAAGTTGCATCGTGATTTATCACGGGTATTAAACAGGAGTGAACGTGTTCACTCCTTTGAGAGTAAACACTTCTATTACGAAGACTTTCTTACCCTTAAGTACCACTCAGAAAGCAGGCGTACTTGCTTTTGTGTATAGCCTTTTTCCATCATTCGATTTACAAAATCGTCGTGCTTTTTCTGATCATCAGAGGATGTTTTGGCATTAAATGAAATTACTGGCAGTAAATCTTCTGTATTAGAGAACATTTTCTTTTCTATGACCGTGCGTAATTTTTCGTAACTTGTCCATGCAGGGTTATTACCTCCATGATTTGCTCTCGCACGTAGAACAAAGTTCACGATTTCGTTACGGAAATCTTTTGGATTACTTATTCCAGCAGGCTTTTCAATTTTTTCAAGTTCAGTATTCAATGCCGTTCTGTCAAAAAGTTGTCCGGTTTCTGGGTCGCGATATTCTTGGTCTTGAATCCAGAAGTCTGCATAGGTTACATATCTATCAAATATGTTTTGACCGTATTCGGAATAAGATTCGAGATATGCGGTCTGAATTTCTTTTCCTATGAACTCTACATATTTAGGAATGAGATACCCTTTCAAAAACTCTAAATAACGTTCACCGACATCATTTGGAAATTGCTCTTGTTCGATTTGTTTCTCAAGTACATAAAATAGATGAACTGGGTTTGCTGCGACCTCTGAACTATCAAAGTTAAATACACGGGAAAGAATTTTAAATGCAAAACGGGTTGATAAGCCTGTCATGCCTTCATCAACACCTGCGAAATCTCGGTATTCTTGATGTGATTTAGCTTTAGGGTCCGTATC
Organism: Shewanella sp. OPT22; assembly: GCF_004168585.1. Taxonomy (GTDB): domain Bacteria; phylum Pseudomonadota; class Gammaproteobacteria; order Enterobacterales; family Shewanellaceae; genus Parashewanella. The sequence continues at coordinate 26,983 of NZ_PGVH01000043.1, forward strand.
CTTTAAACTTTCCCCGTTATAAACACGCATTTTTGAATATATTGATGAGTTTTCAGGGACTTTAATACGTGAAAGTACTGCAAATTTAGCCAGTAAATCCAAAGTCGAAGGGGCGCATGGCGCTTCAGCAAGCTCAGAATTAGAGATAAGCTTGTCATAAATCTTCTTTTCTTCGGAGATACGTAAACAGTAAGGGACTTTTACGATGTAGACTCTATCTAAGAAAGCTTCATTGTTTTTATTATTCTTAAATGTTGCCCATTCCGATTCATTAGAGTGAGCGAGAATGATGCCGTTATAGGGGAGGGCTGACAAACCTTCCGTGCCGTTATAGTTACCTTCCTGCGTAGCGGTTAAGAGAGGGTGAAGGACTTTAATGGGGGCCTTAAACATCTCAACAAACTCCATAACGCCCTGGTTGGCACGACATAATGCGCCAGAATACGCATAAGCGTCCGCATCATGTTGAGAGAAATGCTCTAATTGCCTTATATCAACTTTGCCCACGAGCGACGAAATATCTTGGTTGTTTTCATCCCCAGGCTCTGTTTTTGCAATACTAATTTGATCCAGAATAGAAGGGTAAACTTTGACCACTTTGAATTTTGAAATGTCGCCACCAAACTCATGTAACCTTTTGACAGCCCAAGGTGACATAATGTCTTTTAAGTATCGCTTAGGGATACCGTATTCTTCACTGAGTATTTTTCCGTCGTCAGAAGGGTTAAATAAACAAAATGGATGGTCATTAACTGGACTACGGACCCCGTTTGCACTCAACACATAAACGGGCTGCAGTTGCATTAATGATTTTAGTTTTTCTGCAAGTGATGATTTACCACCGCCTACAGGACCTAATAAGTATAGGATTTGCTTAGACTCTTCAAGACCTTGAGCTGAATGTTTCAGGTAAGAAACAATTTGTTCAATGGCTTCTTCCATGCCATAGAACTCTGAAAAAGCAGGGTAGCGATTGATTCTTCTATTGGAAAAAATTCGACTCAAGATTGGATCTTTCGAAGTGTCGATAACTTCGGGTTCGCCAATAGCCATTAATAATCGTTCAGATGCAGTCACATAAGCACTTCTATCTTCTTTACAAACTGTTAAAAAGTCCTCTAGCGAATATTCTTCATCTAATTTACATTCATATCGTGCTTGGTAATGTTCAAAGATACCCATAGTGCCCCCTTAAGGTCATCGGAGATGACATATTCACCTCTAATAACTTAAAGTCTAGTCACAATATTCTTGCTCGCCACGAAAAAGCGAGTAAAAACAATAGGAAATGGTTGCAAATGCAACTATTTCTATGTTTACGTTTTATTAGGTCAATATACCAATTAACTCTCAATTTGACGTGTTAAGCTTTATTCATTTAGAGGGAAACAGTCTTTTAGTTATTGTTTTTGTTTATAGAAGAGATAGAATCATTACAAAGGGAATTATTAACATAATAATAACAAGGTAATATAAATGTCTGATGCGATTACAATAGCTATTGCAGATGATCATCCTCTGTTTAGACAGGCACTCAGTATCGTTCTCAAACAACACTTCTCACAAGTCGTTTTGCTTGAAGCAAATACTATTGATGAACTCAAAAACAATCTCGAAGCTCGTTCACCAGATTTGATTTTGTTAGATTTAAACATTCCAGGTGCGAATGGGTTTGAAGCATTAATTGAAACTAAGCAAGAGAACGCAAACATACCCATTATATTAATTTCAGGACAAGAAGATTCAACAACAATAAATAAAGCAACTGAGCTTGGCGCTTCAGCTTTTCTTGCAAAGTCGTCGCAACCTACTGAAATGGTTGATGTGATAAAGCAAGTTTTGGCCGGTGAGTTTAAAGTCGAGCCCATAATCTCGACAACTGAAACAGAAAATAAGCTACTTACATTAACGCCAAGACAATTAAAAATTCTTGGTATGTTCGCTAAAGGGTTATTGAATAAGCAAATAGCTGCTGATCTTGACGTCAGTGAAGCAACCGTGAAAGCTCATGCAACAGCTATTTTTTTAAAATTAAATGTAAAAACCCGCACTCAGGCTGTAATTGCCTATCAAGATAACATTGCTTCTTAACCATTTCCTTGAGTAAGTTGTTGTGACTGATCTTTATACCTAAATGATCAGTCACTAACTCTTACAACCTAAATTTAATAAATCGGTTATATGGTTTTTTCGTCACGAGTAATCATGATTAATTTTCTCGATTTCTTTCATAATAATTCTTTTGATAATAGGTCATCACAGCTTTACCTATCTCGGCTCTTAACTCTTGAGAAACGCTGGATTTTGAGATAAAGCCAACCTCCATTTGTTTGGCTAATCGTTCTAATGGTTTTTCTAACGTTGCTGTTACTAAAATTGCCGGAACATACCCAAAGCTGTCCCGAAGAATTTTAATAAGTTCAAGTCCGTTTTCTGGATCATCCAGCTGATAATCCACGAGCATGATATCAATTTCATCTTTGTACTTTTTGGTATTTATTTTCGCTTCAGCCACAGAGTTCGAAGTAATAATCTTGCACCCCCATTGAGAAAGCAAACTCTGCATCCCTTGTGTAACTTGCCTTTCATTGTCAATACAATGAACAGTTACGTCTTTTAAGTTAGCAAATGAACTTTCTCTTTTTTCTTCAGAGATATAACTTAATGAAAGAGGGACTAATACACTAAAGTTACAACCTTTATCAGGCTCTGATTTTAAAAACAATTGATGGCCAAGCAGTTCACAAAAACCTTTAGCAATATTAAGACCTAAGCCTAGCCCTTCAGAACCATTCTTTTGTAGTTGGGTAAACTGTTCAAAAACAATATTTTGTTTTTCAAATGGTATACCCGGACCAGTATCGATGACTTGGATCTCAATAAAGTCACCTTTACGGCGGCAGCCAAGTAGTAATCTTGAGTTTGGCGCATAGCGACAGGCATTACTGATAAAGTTCTGCAATATACGCTTCAATAACTTAGGATCTGATTCCGCATAAAGTTCAGTCGGGACGAACTTAAAGAATATATTGGCGTTTTCGCATATGAGTTCGAATTCGTTATATAAAGATAAGAATAACTCTTGAAGACTGATATCAGAAATTTGAGGCGTTATGCTGCCAGATTCAATTTGTGAAACTTCGTTCAAATCTTTGATTAAATCATTGGCACTACTGATTGATGATTCTATTTGGCGGACTGTCTGCTGTTGGTTTTCTGACAAAGTCCGATCATAAGCCAAAGCTGAAACGAATAATCGTGCGGCAGAAACTGGTTGCATCAAATCATGGCTACAAGCTTTGAGGTAATTTGTTTTTTGTTTATGAGCAGAATGAATTGCCTGATTAGCAATAGCTAAATCATGATTAGATTTTGACAGTGCCGAGTTCGCACTTTTTAATTCTTCAGTTCTTTGCGAAACTAAAGATTCCAAGTCGAGATTTTTTTCTTTAAGTAGCTTCTCTGCTTGACGATAAATCGTCACATCAGTAAATGACATAACAAAGCCGCCACCAGGAATTGGATTACCTCTAATTCGTATAATTGTGTCATCAGCAAGCGTGCGCTCCGTGTTATGTATTGAGCCTTGCTTGATAAAGCTTATGCGTTTTTCTACTTGTTCATCGACTTCTGAAAGAGGAACCTTTCCTTGATAAATAAGGTTATGCCTCATTAATTCAGTAACAGGGCAGCCAATGTATACAAGATCTTCAGGGTAGTTAAATAGATCGAGGTAGGCTTGATTCCAAGCTACGATTTTTAACTCTTTATCAATGACCGAAATGCCATCGGTAGCGTTTTCAATTGCACTTTGAAGTACATTTTGACTAAATTTTTGTTGACGGTCTTCCGCATGTTGAACGAAATAAGCCATCTCAGCGAGATCAATCTGGCGCCCTTCGAATATAGAAGATAGAACCAGCCTTGCAGATGTCGATCCCATAACACTGGCAAGTACCATTTCAGTATGGTTAATCAATTTATGATAAAGCTCTGCTTTATCAGCTATTTCGTTCTCTAATATTTTAAAATCTATATGTGATTGCTTAGCTTTTTCGCTGCCAACAAATTTAGAAATAATAAGCAATAAATCATCAATAGAAACTTTATTGATTCCAGTTCCTTTCAGTTGCTTAAATTCACGTTTATCAAAGAAATGTTCAAGTTGTACTTGCTCCTGAATACTTTGGCGACTGAGATAAGATAACGCAATAACGAACAATAAATTTGCAGCTAAAGATATAAGTGTTGCTAATGTTGTATGGCTTACTGAAACATCAATGAAAGGATGCTGATAGAAACCTAAAGTGGGCAGTAAATTGAGTAATAGCCAAAGTCCGAAACCAATAAACATTCCTGAAAATACAGCAGCGAAGTTTGCTTTACGCCAAATAAAAGCAGCAAAAAATGCAGGGCCGATCTGTGCTATAGCGCCAAACGCAATTTCTCCTAGGGTTGCCAGTTTCTCAGGTGGTGAGGTGGAGTACATTAAAAAACTGAGCGTTAAAACCAGTAATACTAAAATCTTCCGCACTACTAAAAAGTTACTTTTGAAGTCTTCAAATGAATGTTGTTTAAACTTGTTCCTTTTCAGAATGGTAGGAAAAACAACTTCATTACTCAACATGGTACTGATAGCAATGGTTGATACTACCACCATGGCACTGGCTGCGGAAATGGTGCCAATAAAGCCGACAAGGCTCATAAGAGCATGACCATTGAAGGCTGGAAGGAAAAGGACATATGCGTCAGGATCTAGGGCATCTGAATATAACAATTTCCCTGCTTGTCCAAGTGGAATTGCAAATAACGCAAACAATAAGATATAGATTGGAAACAACCATCTTGATGTCGAGGTGACGTTGGTGTCTTTTGCTTCAACGATCAAGGTTTGAAATTGTCGAGGTAAACATAAGAATGCTGAGAAAACGATAATGGATAATCCAAACCATGAAAACCACTGTGACCCAGACATTTGTGTGCTTTGAGGTTGATTACTCGTTGCTTGCTGCCAGATCTCGATTGGAGAATCGAAAAGATAAAAGCTTACAAATATCCCAATAGCTAAAAAGGCGAATAGTTTAAGTACAGATTCGAAAGCAATGGCGATCATAATGCCTAAATGACGTTCGGTTACATCAACATTCCTAACACCAAAAAGTATCGTAAAACCGGCCAGTAAACCTGTAACGATTAGTCCTAAAAATTCAGCAGGTAAAATGCTGTCTTGTCTTAAAAGGATATATGAGTTGACTATCGCCTTAATTTGCAAAGCCAAGTATGGAAGCGTACCGATTAAAATTGAAAATGAAATTAAAACAGCTAGCTTTTGAGACTTGCCGAAACGATTTGCAAGTAAGTCAGCTATAGAGGTTGAGTTGAGCTTTAAGCTGACACGAATGACACGTTGAATGAAGTGCCAGCCGAAGATAAAGATGAGAACTGGAACAATGTATATGGGTAAGAAAGAAAAAGCATTATTAGCAGCTTGACCTGAAATGCCTAAAAAGCTCCAAGATGTACAATAAACACCTAATGAAAGGGCATAAATGAATTTTTGCTGATGATTAGATATTTTGTGGCGATGCTTATTTCCCCAGATTGCTAGTCCACTTAAAAGAACTGCGTAAATTACGCTAACGGTGATTAAAAGCCAATTCGAAAACACGGTAAGCACCTATCCTTAGGTTTTTATTATTTTTCATTACCATACCAGAAAACACAATTTAGGTGTAAGAGGATAGTCATCGACCAAAGTCGTACGACCTGAGTCGTACGACGGATTGTCAATTGTTGATTGCTCACTTTTTCTTCAAGGTATATCTCAGATGGTATTAACCAATAAAGGGAAGACCTTGAAATGAAAACTCTAACAAAAACGCTCATAGCGACTTCAATTCTTGCTGCAGGGAGCGCACATGCTGGTTTTAAGATTGACATCAACGATGACAGCAACATTACGTTTGGTGGTTACATAAAAGTAGATACACGCTTTGTCTCTGGTGACATTGAATATCGCGATTTTTGGATTGGTAACGGTGTTCGTATGGATGAGGGCAAGAGTCAATTCCGTATTTTTGCCGACGAAACACGCTTTAATACGAAGTATGTGAATGGCGATTTAATGGGCTTCATTGAGATGGACTTCCTTGGTGGCGGCGGTAACCAAATTGTTTCAAACTCTTCTAAACCTCGTATTCGTCATGCATTTATTAAATACAAAGACTTTTTAGCAGGCCAAACCTGGACCACCTTCATGAATACCTCTGCGATTCCTGAAACTGCAGATTTTGCGGGTGCTACAGTGGGACTCGCCTTTATTCGACAAGGTATGCTTCGTTACAGCACAAACGGCTTTCAAATTGCTCTTGAAAACCCTGAAAGCTGGGGCGGAGACACTTCAAAAGATTCAGTGCCAGATGTGATTGGTCGATACGATTTTAAAGGTGATTGGGGCACGGTTTCTTTTGCTGGTTTAGCTCGTGAGCTTGTGACAGAAATGGGCCATAAAGAAATGGCATTAGGTGGTTCTGTAGCCGGTAAGATAATGGTTGGCGAGAAGGACGACTTTAAATTCCAAGCTCACTTTGGTGAAGTGGGTCGCTATATCGGTGTTGGTGCGTCAAGAGATGTGATCGGTGAAGAAATAGAAGATGTGACTTCTTTCTTAGGTGCGTATCGTCATTTTTGGACTGATACCATGCGCTCCAATGTTTTTTACGGAAAAATCACTACAGATGTTCAAGATATTGACCGCGACCAATGGGGCGTAAACATATTTGAGGACATTACAAAACAATTGACAGTAGGCTTTGAAGTTGGGCAATTCAAGATGAAAAACCCAGATGCTGACTCATTCTATGGACAGCTCTCCCTTCGTTACATGTTGTAAATGCAAGATGCCTGAGGCAGCCGTTTTTGTCTCAGGCTTTTTTTCTGTAACTCAACTTAGAGACTTAGTTTCCCCCGAATTTCTCACTGAGTATCTAGGATAAAGGAGTAAAGCCAATGTCAGAGTCCATTCTCCAAGTAGAAAATATATCCCTCGCTTTTGGCGGTGTTAAAGCATTAACTGACGTTAGTTTTGATGTACCCAAAGGTTCTGTTTTTTCAATTATCGGTCCAAACGGGGCGGGTAAAACCTCGATGCTGAATTGTATTTCAGGTCGATACCAACCTAATAGCGGTAACATTAAGTTTAACGGTCAAAATGTCACTCATTTAAAACCTAATGATCGTGCCGATCTCGGCATTGGCCGTACTTTCCAAAATTTAGCCTTATTCGGCCATATGACCGTGCTTGATAACATCATGGTTGGCCGTCATCACCTGATGAAAAACAACTGGTTAACAGGCCCACTTTACTGGTTTTCTGGTGCACAAACTGAAGAATTAGCGCATCGTAATGAAGTCGAAAAAATCATCGACTTTCTAGAAATTACTCATGTTAGAAAATCAATTGCAGGTAATTTATCTTACGGTTTACGCAAACGTGTCGAGCTTGCACGTGCTATGGCGTTGAATCCAAAACTTATCTTGCTCGATGAGCCTATGGCTGGGATGAACCTCGAAGAAAAAGAAGACATGGCGAGATATATCCTTGAGCTCAATGAAGAGTTTGGCGTAACGATTGTGATGATTGAACATGATATGGGTGTTGTGATGGATATTTCACACAAAGTTATGGTGTTGGACTTTGGTAAAAAGCTCATTTGTGATTTACCTGAAAAGGTCATGGATGATCCTCATGTGAAACAAGCTTACTTAGGCATAGATGATGATGCCATTCTTGATAAAGAATTAGAGGAGGCATGTTAATGAAACACAAGGACATGCTCAAAGAGCATAAAAGATACATAACCAGTCTAAATACTTTCCCTAAAATTTTGCGGTATAACGCCGCACATTGGCCGAACGATGTTGCCATGCGTGAGAAAGAGTTTGGGATTTGGAACGAATTCACTTGGAAAGATTACCATCACCGTGTGGAGTGGATGACCCTGGGTTTAACACATCTTGGCATTCAAAAAGGCGAAACCATTGCGTTACTTGGTGATAATCGTCCTGAATGGGTATGGGGGGAGATTGCTGCACATGCAATGGGCTGTTATTCATTGGGTGTTTATCAAGATTCTATGCATGAAGAGGTAGCGTTTCTACTCAACCACAGTAAAGCATCGGTCGTTATTGCTGAAGATGAAGAGCAATGCGATAAGTTATTGGAACTCGGTGATGATGTTCCGACATTAAAATACATCGTTTACTGTGATCCAAAGGGGATGCGCAAATATGATGATGAACGTCTGATCGATGTAGAAGATTTATATCGTATGGGACGTGATTTTGAGTCTATGCACCATGATCATTATGATCAAATGGTTGATGCAACTGATCCTGAAGAAATCTCTATCTACTGTACTACGTCAGGTACGACTTCACGCCCTAAAATCGTTTTACTTAACAGTGGTAACTTTATTGAACATTGCTGTTCATACCTTCGTGCCGACCCTCGTCAAGCGGGTGACAATTATGTGTCTGTTCTGCCATTGCCTTGGATTATGGAACAGGTCTATGTTGTCGGGCAATCACTGATATCACGTCAAATTGTTAATTTCGTAGAAGAACAAGAAACCATGATGGCTGATCTTCGCGAAATTGGACCGAATTTTGTGTTGCTTGCACCTAGAGTGTGGGAAGGCATTTTAGCGGATGTTCAAGCTAGAATGATGGATTCAACACGTCTAAAACGTTGGATATTTGAGTTCTCTCTTAATCGAGCTGCAAAAGCGTTAGATAAAGGTAAAAAGTCGTTTTTAGCTGAAGTCTTACTTAACAAAGCACTTAAAGACCGCCTTGGCTTCTCGTTCTTAACCTCAGCGGCAACGGGTGGCGCAGCAATGGGACCAGATACGTTCCGTTTCTTCCAAAGTATTGGTGTGCCACTTCGTCAACTTTACGGACAGACTGAAATGGCGGGAGCCTACACCATTCATGAAGAAACTGACGTTGATTACGATTCGGTAGGTGTAGCGTTCGATACAGCCAATCTGAAAGTCATTAATGCAGATGATCAAGGATTAGGTGAAGTTGTATCCAAAACCGTGGGTATGTTCAAAGGTTATTTGAACGATCAAGATTCGTATGATGAAGATGTAAAAGACGGTTGGATGCACACCGGTGATGCTGGTTATTTCAAGGATAATGGCCACTTGGTGGTTATTGACCGTATTAAAGATTTAGCTAAAACCAGTAACGGGTTGCAGTTTTCGCCTCAATATATTGAAAACAAATTGAAGTTTTCATCTTTCATTGGTGAAGCCGTCATCCTTGGTAAAGCACGACCTTATCTCTCAGCCATTTTGTGTATTCGCTACAGCATTGTTTCTAAATGGGCGGAACAAGCTGGCTATGCGTTCACTAACTACACCAACTTATCTACGCTTCCTGAAGTGTATGAAAAACTTATGAGCGAAGTGGAAAAGGTGAATGAAACGTTGCCAGAAGCTCAAAAAATCAGAAAATTTGTACTGCTTTATAAAGAGTTAGATGCCGATGATGGCGAGTTAACACGTACACGTAAAGTAAGGCGTGGTGTGATAGCCGATAAATACGGTGACATTATCGATTCGATTTATCAAGGCGATGAGCACGTTGATGTCGATACCATGATCACTTTCCAAGATGGCAGTAAGACTCGAATTCACACTCAGTTAAAAGTAGCGAATGTTTTGCCTGTTGATGACTTTGAGCATTCTGAGATTGATAACGCAGTAACTAGTGATACGAGGATTGCATCATGAATACGGATTTACTATTACAACTGATCACTAATGGCCTTATCGTCGGCTTGCTTTATGGTGTCGTCGGCATGTGTTTTGTGTTGGTTTATAAATCAACACAGATTGTCAACTTTGCACAAGGTGAGTTTCTACTTCTAGGTGCATGGGTTTGTTGGGCTTTCCTTGTCTATATGCAAATCCCATTCTTCTTAGGCTTTATTTTCACCATGATATTCATGGCACTGTTCGGTGTTTTACTGCAGATGATAGTGCTCAGGCCGATGATTGGTGAGCCAATTATCTCCGTCATCATGGTGACGATTGGTCTATCTATTTTTTTCCAAGCACTCACAAAGTGGATATTTGGGGTTGCACCTCAAAGCTACCCGAAAGTATTTGAAGCAGATTCAGTGAACATTCTGGGGCTGAACATTGAGCCTGCATACTTGATGAGTACGGTCATCGCTTTGATGATCATGGTTGGCTTTTACTTCTTCTTTAAACATTCAAAGCATGGATTAGCCATGCGTGCCACAGCATTTGATCAACAAGCGGCTCAAAGCCTTGGTATATCAGTAAAGCAAGTATTTGCCATGAGTTGGGGAATTGCGGCAACCGTTTCTGCGACAGCGGGTGTGGTGATGGGAATGGTAAATGGTGTCTCTGACTCGCTATCTGTAATGGGGATAAAAGTTTTCCCTGCGGTAATTCTTGGTGGTCTCGATTCAATTGTGGGTGCCATTGTCGGTGGTTTAACCATTGGTGTACTTGAAAACTTAGCTGAGTTCTTTGACAGCCAGTACTTCCATATTGGCAACATGTATGACATTGCACCGTTTTACGTATTACTGATCATTCTTTGGTTTAAGCCTTATGGCTTATTTGGCACCAAAGACATTGAACGTATTTAGGGCATCGAAGGAGAAGAATTATGTCAAGTTTAACTATGCGTCCTTGCGGTGACTTTAGAACCTCATATCGTCAGGATAATACAATTTTTGAGACCCAGACCATTCGTTGGGTAACCATGTTTGCGATTGCGCTAGCGTGTTGTGCACCATTTATATTGGATGCGTATTATTTAACTCTGTTCATTCAAGTGTCCTATTTAGGTATAGCAGCCTTAGGCCTGAACATTTTAGTTGGATTTACAGGGCAGATTTCACTGGGCCATGGAGCATTCTTTGGTTTTGGTGCCTTTGCCTCGGCTTGGTTAAATACCAGCTTTAATATTCCTGTTGTTTTTTGCATCCCATTGGCGGGTTTTTTAACCATGGCCGTAGGTATGATGTTCGGAATGCCAGCAGCAAGGATTAAAGGATTATACCTTGCCATTGCTACCTTAGCGGCACAATTCATTATGGAAGACTTTTTTGCTCGTGCGGACTGGTTTTCTGGTGGTAGTGCAGGGTCTTTAGCTGAGCCAATCAGTCTATTTGGTTTTGCATTTGATACTGATGAAAGCTTCTACTACGTCGCGCTATTTGCTTTGGTATTCATGTTTATTTGGGGCTGTAACCTCATGCGCAGTCGTGATGGTCGAGCTTTTGTCGCAGTCCGTGATCACTACCTCAGCGCTGAAATCATGGGTGTAAAGCTTAATAAATATCGTCTGCTTTCGTTTGGTATTTCAAGCTTCTATGCCGGAATTGGTGGAGCGTTATACGCTCATTATCTTGGGTATGTATCGGCTGAAGGTTTCACAATATTTATGTCGATTCAATTCTTAGCCATGATCATTATTGGTGGTTTAGGTTCAGTTAAAGGCACGATGTTTGGTGTGATCTTCATGGTGTTATTGCCTGAAGCGATGGAAAGTGGTGTCGGACTGCTAAAAATGACAGATATAGGAAACAGTCCAATGCTGGTGGACGGCCTGGCCTACATCAAAGAGATGTCTATTGGTCTCGTCATTATCTTATTCCTCATCTTTGAACCTGAAGGTTTAGCGCATCGTTGGAATCAAATTAAGAACTATTGGAAGTGTTACCCATTTGCATACTAATTCGTCATGCCAGTGACTTTTGTTGTTCAGTTTTTAAAGCCACATGGATTAAAAATTAAAATAAATAAGTTAAGGGAAATAACCATGAAACTATCAAAATTAACACTCGCAACACTGACATCGATTGCAGCACTGTCGACGACAGTACAAGCAGAAGACAAAGTGTTTGTTGGCCATCTAGCTGATATGTCGGGCCCGACTGCATTTGTTGGGAAGGAATACGCTAACGGTATACGTGATGCACTGACCTACATCAACAAAAATGGCGGCATTAAAGGAACCGGTTTAGAGTTTGAGACCATTGATTACGCTTATAAAGTGCCACAAGCGATTGCTTCGTATAAAAAATGGAAAACACGTAAAAAAATGGTCGCAATGCAAGGGTGGGGAACTGCTGATACCGAGGCATTAATCTCGTTTGTTGCAAGAGATAAAATTCCTGTTTTTTCAGCCTCTTACTCTGGGCACTTAACTGATCCTCAAGGGAAAAATCCGCACACTAAAAAGCCTGCACCATACAACTTTTTCTATGGCGCATCGTATTCTGATTCTTGCCGTGCTTTAGCGCAGTGGGCCGCTAAAGATTGGAAAACAAAAGGTGGGGAAGGTAAGCCAAAATTCACACATATTGGTGCAAATCATCCATTCCCTAACGCACCTAAAAAAGCCTGTGCGGAATACGCCAAAGAATTAGGGTTTGATGTGCAACCTCCTGTAGTTATTTCAATGAAGCCGGGCGACTTTAAAGCACAGTGTTTAAGCCTTAAGAGTTCAGGTACGAACTACGGTTACATTGGCAACTTAGGTGGTTCAGTAATGTCACTGGTTAAGTCGTGTAATACGGTTGGCACTGATGTTCAGTTTATGTCAAATATCTGGGGTGGTGATCGCAAGATTTTTGAAGCGACAGGATCGGGTATTAAAAATTACATCTTCCCAACGATGACACCATTTTGGGATTCTAAAGCTCAAGGCATGGCGTTAGTTAAAGCGATTTCAAAAATGTCTGATGTATCCGGTGAAAAGCAGCGCCCTCATCATTACATTCGTGGAATTTGCTCAACTTATTACATGAAAGAAGCGATGGAGTGGGCAAAAGATAATGGTGGCATCACAGGTGCAAACGTTAAAAAAGGCATGTACGCCCGTAAAGATTGGGTTCCTACAGGCTTAGAAGGCGTGTGTTTACCTGCAACCTGGTCAGCGGATGATCACCGTGGTATTGCTGAAGTCAATATCTACAAAGGTAACTACAACAAGGGTGACGTCAGCATTGAGCAAGTTGATACGGTAAGCCTTGAACGCCGTCCAGATTGGTTAGGCTATTAATCTTTAGTTATCGCTCCCGTGTGAACGGGAGCCTAAAGACTTTTAAAACAGATCAAGGAAGTAGTACTGATGAGTAATGCAGCAGAACAAATTCAACCAGAAGAAATCGTACTGTCGATTAATAATATTGAAGTCGTTTACGACGAGGTGATTCAGGTTTTAAGAGGCGTAAGCATTGATGTTCCCAAGGGTAAAATCATCACATTACTGGGCCCAAATGGTGCAGGGAAGTCAACCACACTTAAATCAATATCTGGGTTACTGAAAACTGAGAACGGTGAAGTAACGAAAGGTGATATCACCTTTTTGGGTAAGAGAATCGATAACACCAATGCCGCTGACATTGTGAGTTCAGGTCTTTTCCAAGTGATGGAAGGACGAAGAATTATTGAAGATATGACCATCGTCGAAAATTTACGTCTTGGTGCCTATACCCGAAGTGATAATGAAATTAATCAAGATATTGAAATGGTATTTACCTATTTCCCAAGATTAAAAGAGCGCACGGGTTTAGCCGGATATCTTTCAGGTGGTGAGCAACAAATGTTGGCAATTGGTCGTGCATTAATGGCAAGGCCGAAAATGATTTGTCTTGATGAACCGTCAATGGGTTTGTCACCCCTACTTGTAAAAGAAGTGTTCGGGATCATTGAAAAAATTAACCGTGAGCAAGGTATCACCATGTTGCTCGTCGAGCAAAACGCTAACTACGCACTAAAAGCAGCACACTACGGCTACATCATGGAATCAGGAAAAATTGTACTTGATGGAACCAGAGAGCAACTGTTGAATAATGAAGACGTTAAAGAGTTTTACCTTGGTGGAGGTAATGAAGAGCGTAAAAGTTTTAAAAATCTTAAGTCATACAAGCGTCGCAAACGCTGGTTATAAAGTTCTGAGCAAGTTTAAGACAGCTATTTAGGGAGAGAAGTTATGGCTGAAGTTATATCAAATCACAGTGAATGGGGCAGCACTTGCCCTTTAGTGAATTCAAAGGTGTCCTCTATTTTAGATAAAGAAAGCTTGCCCCACGAAGCAAGAGAAATTGAACTTTTTCATAAACTGAAACTTTTAACTAGCAAGTTAGTATCTGAAAGTGATTACTATAGCCAGGCATTTAAAACCTTAGGCTTACATGATGTTAATGTAGGAAATCGAATTGAGTTGGCGAAGCTTCCGTTGATTAGAAAGTCACAACTAGCCAAACTACAAGCCGACAATGCGCCGTTTGGTGGCATTATCCCAGCCAATACTCAGTTGCAACGCTTGTTCCAGTCTCCAGGGAATATTTATGAAGGTGCGATGGATAGCTTTGATTGGTGGCGCATGGCACAAGCTTTCCATTCCGCAGGTTTCAAAAATGGTGATGTGGTTTTAAATACATTGTCTTATCATTTAACACCAGGTGGATTCATTATGGACTCTGGTGCTAGAGCTTGTGGTTGCAGTGTCATTCCTGCAGGTCCAGGGCAAACTGAACAACAGCTCGATGCTATGGAACACTTTAAACCTAATGGATACTGTGGGACGCCCTCGTTTCTAAACATTCTGATTGATAAAGCGAAACAGCGTGGACACGAAGTGCCGTTTAAAAAAGCATTAGTGACAGGAGAAGCCCTTACACCTGAGTTACGCAAAAAATTCATAGAAAATGGTTTAAACGTAAAACAAGCCTATGCCACTGCAGATGTCGGCTTAATCGCATTCGAAGCCAATGATGATGAAGGTTGGGTACTTGCCGAAGACATCATTGTCGAGATCGTACAGCCGGATACAGGAGAACCTGTTGATGATGGTGAAGTTGGTGAGCTGGTCGTCACCACGTTAGATGAGCGTTATCCATTGATCCGTTTTGCAACTGGTGATTTAACAGCGTATTACTATGATAAAAACTCATGTGGTCGAACGAATCGCCGTATTAAAGGTTGGCTGGGCAGAGCAGATCAAACATTGAAAGTGAAAGGGATGTTTGTTCATCCATCACAATTACAAAAGATCATGTCGCTCTTTCCTGAAATCACCAATGCTCGTTTTGTGATTAGTAGGGAAAATCATAATGATGTATTTACTTTCGAGTATACGGCTAAAACAGAACTGGGGAGCTACCTGAAGAACCTTATTAAAGAAATTACCAAGTTATCAGCTGTAATTTCTCGAGTAGATGGCGTTGACTCATTGTTTGAAAGCGAGATTTTGGATTTAAGGTAGTAGAGTCTAAGTCCCAGTTTAACTGGGCCTTAGTGTTCAATTTTTGTTAAGTCACAATCTTCAAGAGGAATGGTTTTAGTCTTTTTGATTAACCTATAACCGATAATCAAACCGATAAAAGTAAACACTCCTAAATAGGTCGCTAAAAATTTTTCAATTCCCATCGAACCAGAAGTTAAGGATTCGTACTCTTGGCCAAAAATAATCATTAAAATTAAAATCATGGCGATTATCGGGGCAATAGGAAACCACTTGGAACGATATGGGAGTTCATTTAGGTCTCTATTCTGTGCATAAAAGGCATTTCTGAAGCGATAATGACTTAATGCAATGCCAAACCAAGCAATAAAACCAGAAAGGGATGATATATTTACGAGCCAAATAAAGACGGTTCCATTTCCCAATAAAGAAGTCAAAAAGAACAAACTTCCAATTGCAGCAGTGATGATTAGTGCCGCTATAGGTAACCCTCTTTTATTTACATATTCCAGTGTTTTTGGGGCGTGGTTTGATTTAGCCAGATTCCACATTATTCTTGTTGCTGAGTACATACTCGCATTAGCGGCTGATAAAATGGCAACTAATACTACAACATTCATTATGGTTGCCGCAGATGCAAACCCTGCATTACTCAATATTTGTGTGAAGGGGCTGGTCGTCGAATCTGAATTGCTGCTAATTAAAGTCGGACTGTTGAATGGGATCAAAAAACTGATGACACCAATGGCAAGTACGTAAAAGATGAATAAGCGCCAGAAAGTCTTTTTTACGGCTAAAGGAATCGCTTTTTGTGGTTCACGTGCTTCACCTGCTGCAACACCAACGAGTTCTGTTCCTTGAAACGAAAAACCCGCAACAAGAAAAACAGCCATAAACCCGGTAAATCCGTGATGAAAAGGCCCACCAGAAATTTGCCAGTTTTGGAACCCAACGGCTTCTTTAGTGCCAATCAGTCCTAAAATTGCGAGCGTACCCACAACAATAAAAATAACGACTGCTGAGACCTTAACAAAAGATAGCCAGTATTCGGTTTCTCCATATACGTGAACTGCAAACATATTGAGAGCAAATATGGCTACAAAAAAAATAACACTCCAAATGATGGTATTAACGCCTGGATACCAAAACTGCATGACGAGAGATGCAGCTGTTATTTCCGCAGCAATGGTGATTGCCCAACTAAACCAGTAATTCCATCCCATGGCAAAACCAAACTCTGGGCTAACGTATTTTGTTGAATACTCACAGAAAGAACCTGTAGTCGGTCTAAATGCAGCCATTTCACCAAGGCTCGACATCAAAAAATAGACCATGATTGCTATCAATACGTACGCAAGGAGTGCTCCAGCTGGACCTGCAATTGCAATCGAACTACCACTGGCTAGAAAGAGGCCTGTACCAATCGATCCACCAAGAGCAATCATGATGAGATGGCGGGGGAGCAGGTTTCTTTTTAAGGTATTTGACATAGAAAAATAAACTTAAAGTACAGTGTAAGTTAAACGTATTTTCTATTATAGTTGCTAGATGTGTGCTGAATGAGTGAATAAAAATATATTTTAAACTGTATAAATATATATTTATTCAAAAGTGAACTGGTGTTGTTTTTGTTTGAATCTACTGGAAATTAAAGGCTATACGGCAATAGCTAAATCATAATTCAGATTACCTTCTGAATTTTTAATCATTTTAGCGGCATAACAAACGCACTTTCCACACTGCGAACCTAAATCAAGGTTTTTCCTTAAATCACGGACACTTTCTGCTCCAGCGTCAATTGCTTGTTGAATATCTTTTTCTTTGATTCCGTGACAAATACAAACGTACATATTTAATTGTGCTTAATAATCATTTTTAGAAAGACTACTACAAATGATAATGATTATCAAACACAGTGCGGCGTTCAAGCCTATAAAAAAATAGGCTTCAATATTTAAAATGGTAACGGCTTTATCTTTTCAAGACTCTGCGTAGTTAAAAAGCGATCAAAATCCTCTGCTAGACGCTCAGTTTCTTGTAATACCGTTTTCCAATATTTAATTCGTGCTTGAGGTTCAAGTGCCTTGAAATCATTTCGATCAGGTATTTTTGAGTAGGGCAATGAGGCAATAAATTCATCAGAAGGTACAAGCATAACGACATTGTCGTAATTATTTGGTGAAACCGAACGCTTTAAGCTCTTATCAAACCAACCCGCTTTAGGGTGTTTATTGAAATGAGGGTACAGAGTTAACCCATCATTTGGTTTTATTGTTATGTCAAAGTGGTAATCAAGAATGCCACCGTCACGATACATTCCGTCAGGGGCCTCGGGGATATCTTTGATGCCTTGCATAACTAATGGGATTGAACCTGATGCGAGGAGGGCGCTTTTTAAATTTATACTAGTTAAATTGATATAGGAGGAATCAAATTCACATGGGTCTTTAATGATTAACTTGCTGTTGGCAGGTCTAAAAACAAATCGCTCATATTGGTTTCTTAAATGCTTTCTGTTTATTCTGTTTAGCAAATAGCTCTTAGATAACCCGATAAGCTGAGCAAGTTTATGTTCTGACTCCAAAATGCCATTTGTTTTATTAACTAAAAAATGTGCTTTGAATACAGGATTGTCAATAATTTCAGATACACCATTATCTCCAAGCATATAATCCAATAACTCAACAGCTTTTTGGGTTATTTCCTGTGGTTGAGCATTTTTTGAATAGACCGTTTCAGAATATGATTTGGCCATTCTGGAAATAGCAGCAACTGGATCCTTTTGCGTAAAACAAGCACTTCGGAATGCACCCGCAGATGAACCTAAAAGATTGAGTTCGTCCTTTCGCTCACTAAAAAACTCACCAAATAAATACTTATCTAGACCGAATAAAGAGAACCACTTTGGGCCTCCACTGGCACCAAGAAAATTTGTAAAAAGATTCTGATTAAAACCTTGTTGGTGGATGCTCTTAAATGCATTATTGCCTGCGTAGATATTTAACATTTATTCTCTTTATTATGTACATGAAATACTTGAACAGTTATCTCACATCTTAGTTAAATGGAATGTCATTCAGTAAATTTTAAGGTTGTTCAGGTTAAAGTGTCAAAAAATCTTAAAGTCTCAATATTATGTCTGTAAGTGAAGTAAATTTATCACTGTCCACCGTAGAGAGTGCAACATTTGATTCTAATAAAGTTGAATCAGCGTTGCCTGTTATAGGCTTTCCAAATAGTCCAAAAACGTTTCAGGTTAAAATTGCCTCTCAAAAATCCAAAAAAACAGATTTTAGTTGGTACAGTCTATCAAAAGTCAGAGGGCGCTGGGATAGAATCGATGAGCGCAACGGGGTTGTCGATAGCTCCGCTAGAACGGGTAGGAGACATGTAGATAGTGTATCCACAGGGCGACCAGTGATATTACCAGTGACTCAGAAGTGTGATATCAGTTATAGAAGTGCCGAAGAGTTAGGTATTTCAGAAGAACAAAGACAGGAGATGTTGCAACAAGATCAACAGTATATAATTGAACAGAGAGACGTCGATTTAACCGGTGAGAAAGTTGAACTAGAATTTAGCACAACCAGAAATAGTGAACACCATTCATTCAAAACGGTTCCAATGGATAGAATATCTTTTCAAACGACAAGATTAGGTCAGTTATGTGGCAGGAATGAAGTATCAATAAAAGTGATGCAGGAAAGTATAAATTTGGGAGCTGATACTTTGGATAATGAACCTTTAGAAGTTGATCGTCAGAAAATGCATAAAGGTCTATCCGGGTATGGTCGATATTGCATTGGGTGGTTTAAGGTAGCAATTTCTGGTGAAAAAATATGGATGGTTTCTAACTCTTCACCTAGAACTGATTTTATTAAAAGCGCTTATCAAACCGACAATACACTAATGGTTAATTTAGCCTAAGCTGATCCCGTTATCATATTTTTCGGCAATTTAATAACGGGAACGAGGCTATTTTTTTTTGGGCTAGTTTTTACAGTTTTCTAGTAAAACTGTAAAAAATGATTTCCCCTTTTTTTCAGCAAACGCCATATTCCTTTCTGGAATTGATTCAGGTTCACTATAGTTTTCTAACGCTCTTTCAATGCTCGCTTCTCTGATAATGTGAAGCGTTGGATACGGTGAGCGATTGGTATAGTTTGTAGGAGAATCATAATCTTCTCCATCAAATAAATATTCAGGGTGAAAACTCGCTATTTGATATTTACCTTCATAACCTAATTCAAAAATTAAGTCTTCCGCTAAAGCTACCGCATCAAGATATCGATTAAAGTCGTTAAACCCGTTGGGTAAAATGACTAAAGTCGTTTCTGTACCATCATGATTATCAAGGTATTGATACTCACTGATTAAAGCGTCAACAATTTTTGTCAATTTCGATCCTTCAATGACTGAATATCGAATTGTATCTTTTTCAACTTCCGGACGAGCAAAAGGACAGATGTTGTATTTCATAATGACATCTTTAACCCATCTCGCCGTGTGGCATATTAGTTCTGGTTGATTCATATGGATTACACTAACGCCAATTGTTCGTTGCTGTCGGCTAACGGATTCACTTCTACATCTACTTCATACGATGAAAATTTACGGATATTAATTACGCCAGTATCAAAGATAAGGTATTGACCTTTGATACCTTTGAGAGTGCCGATAACTTCTGGCGTTTTGTCAAAGTTGAATGATTTCACTTTTTTTGGAAATTCCAAAATAGGGAAATTAATTGATTGAATATCTTCATCTAAACGTTCAATTTTGTAATCGCCATTCTCCATCAGTAACTCATTCAAGCGATCTTCAATTTGAGGGATTAATTCCGAAGCAACAGCTTTGAGGTCTTGGTTTTCATTGTGACCCTTTAGCATGGCTTGCCAATGTGTTTTATCATTCACGAGTTTTGCTAACTCAACTTCAACTAGACCACTTAATTGACGTGTAGATACTCGGAAAATCAGTAATCCTTGAGTCGCACCTTGATCAATCCAACGGGTTGGAATTTGACTATGGCGAGTAATGCCCACTTTGATTCCTGATGTGTTCGATAAATAGACATAGTGTGGCACAAAGCAATGCGTTTGAGCCCATTCAGGCTCACGACATGTACCTTCAGAGAAATGACAAGTTTCAGGTTTCATTATGCACAAATCGCAGCTGGCTAATTTTTGCATACAAACATAGCAATGGCCTTGTGAGTAACTTTTTTTGGTCTTCTTACCACAATTACTGCAAAGTATTTTACCAGAGTGAGTTAATTTGATTGTTTGGCCAATTAATTCATTAAGCGCCAATTTTTCATCGCCAACTTTTAGTTGATACTGAGCCACACTTGCATCGTCTAACGATGCCGCCATTTTTGAGAGCGTTCCAAACATAGTTTTGCGTTCCACACCTGAACGTAATTCAGATTTAATTATTAATTGTTTTAGGCATAATATCATTTTTATTCTATGAGACCTTAGCCTTATTAATTGAAAATTGTATACAAAAAGGTAACAATTACGGCTTACTTCAATTTGTGGAATTTTAACATTGCTTGCTAACTTATTATTACTCTTAACAGCGGCACTTTGGGGCTTTGGCTTTATTGCTCAAGTTTTGGGAATGGAACACCTTCAACCCTACGCATTTAACGGATACCGTTTCTTAGTTGGTGCGGTTAGCTTACTGCCTCTAATCTATTACTTTCATAAGAAAAAACAGTTGAAATTTGGTGAGAGTAAATCTCTTATCATTGGTTCTGTTGCAATGGGAGTTGTTCTATTTATTGCGGCCTCGTTGCAGCAAGTGGGATTGTTATATACCACCGCTGCCAATGCAGGTTTTATTACTGGATTGTACATCGTTATTGTTCCAATTATAGGTCTGTTAATTAAGCATAAAACCGGAATGAATACTTGGGTTGGCTGTTTATTGGCGGTTATTGGTCTGTTCTACTTGAGCATTAAAGATGATTTTACGATTGGGTATGGTGACACTCTGCAGTTAATCGGTGCTTGTTTTTGGGCATTACACATTTTGATTATCGACCATTACAGTGAAAAACACTCACCGTTAATTTTGGCTTTTGTGCAATTTTTAATTTGTGGCATTTTAAGTTTAGGTGTTTCTGGATTCATTGAGACTACTGAAGTTGCAGATATTTTTGCTGCAAGTGGTGCATTACTCTATGGCGGTTTAGTGTCTGTCGGTATTGCTTATACCTTACAGATCATTGCGCAGAAAAAGGCACATCCAGCACATGCGGCGATTATTTTAAGTCTTGAAGCTGTGTTTGCAGCAATAGGTGGGATGTTGATACTGAATCAACACTTAGCCGAGCGAGAGCTTATGGGTTGTAGTTTGATGTTAGCTGGGATGTTGGTGTCGCAAATACCTTTAAAGCCATTCAAAAAATCGACATCAACAGCTTAGAGACCGTTCTTAATGAACTATTTCGATTGGCTGTTGTAGATTTTTTGTTTATTCGAGGCGACGAATGTGAAGTGTAGTTACTCTACATATGCCTTCGGCAACACAGAATAAACGAAAAATATACACAGCCTTCCGGGTTACGCTTAAAATGGGCAAACTCTTTGTTACTTATCGCTCGTTTAGCCCACTAAACTTCCTTCATCGTGCCTCGATTTTGCCAATTTTAGACTGTATCCAATCGAAATGACTCATTGAGAACGGCCTCTAGTTAATCGCCTGAATACGTATGCATTGAATCGACTCTAGTGTTATTGAGATGTTAATTTCCTTTTTAGGTAGACATAGATTTACCGAGGGAATCATCCCATTAATAGTAAGGGTCGATAATAATGATAAAAATATCCATTCCAGCAGCGTTGATTGCTGCAGCATCTATCGTAAGTCAAACAGCCAATGCAGAGGCTATTTTGCATGCTTTTAACTGGGAATACAGTGAAGTTGCAGAGAAAGCCAATGAAATTGCAGAGCTAGGGTACAAAAAAGTTTTAGTTTCCCCTGCTTATAAGTCATCCGGAAACGAGTGGTGGGCGAGGTATCAACCGCAAGACTATCGAATAATTGATAATCCGCTAGGTAACACCGCAGATTTTAAACATATGGTGAAAGCGCTACAAATGGCTGGTGTTGAAACTTATGCCGACATCGTTTTCAACCATATGGCTAATGAAGCACACAAACGCAATGATTTAAATTATCCGGGGACTGAAGTACTGCAAAGCTATTCAAATGAAGGTGTTGATGGATTAGTGTTATTTGGCAATATTAATCAGAATCTCTTTCAAAGTGCTGACTTTAGACCTGCTCAATGTATTTACAACTACACGAGTGTATGGGATGTGCAGCATTACCGACTTTGTGGTGCCGCTCCTGATGTTGGGCTGCCTGATCTTGATGAAAACGACTGGGTGATTTCGCAACAAAAAACGTATTTAAAAATGCTGAAAGACATTGGAGTAACGGGGTTCCGAGTTGATGCTGCTAAGCACATGACAATCTCACACATCAATAAGGTGTTTACTCAAGAGATAAAGCAAGGTACACACGTTTTTGGTGAAATTATCACTACAGGCGGCTCTGATAATATTGATTACCAAAACTTTCTTGGACCATATTTACATTACACAGATCACAGCGCTTATGATTTTCCGTTATTCAATCAAATGCATAAGGTGCTTCGTTTCGGTGGTTCAATGTCACACCTAGTTGACCCTGGTGCTTATGGGCAGGCGTTAGATGGAAATCGCTCTATCACATTTTCTGTAACCCATGATGTTCCATTAAATGATGGCTTTAGACATCAGATTTTCAATGAAAAAGATGAACAGTTAGCTATGGCTTATGTAATGGGACGAGATGGTGGTGTACCACTGATTTACTCTGATCATAATGAAAGTAGTGATAATGGTCGCTGGCAAGACCTATATAAGCGTGATGATATACAAGGCATGCTTAAATTCCACAACGGAACTCAAGGTAGTGGAATGAAAGTATTAAATCATGATGATTGTTTCATACTGTTCAAACGAGAACATAAAGGTGTCGTAGGGCTGAACAAATGCGAGCAGGGCAGAGACGTTTGGGTTAATACTGCTGTAGATAACTTATATTGGCATAGAAACTATCGTGATACCCTTTCTAATGATGTTCAAAATATCAGTTCGCAGTGGCACAAGTTTTATATACCTGGTCGCTCCGCAAGAATGTGGTTAATGGAGTAATATCCAATTTCAAGATTGAGACAAAATAGACCACTTTTGGTCTATTTTTTTGTTTCTTAATGTCACTAATCCATCAAATTGCAAAAATACAGCTTCACTTTGTGTTGGTCTGAGAAAAATATGATCATCGACATCTAATTTTGTATTTATTGAGCCATTCACAATTTCTTGGTTGGTACTGGTTCCGAATAGTGGGTTTGCTTGCAATCCTTTTGGAGACTCATACTTAGCTAACCATTTGCCACCATAAATAAAGTAGGTTCTTTGAGTATTGGGATCCCATAGCGGAATAATCTCTTTAGCGAACTCTATGGCTGGAAGTTGCACTCCCTGTATTTTCTTTAATATCGGTGTTGCGATGTAAGCGGCAGGAGCAAACGTGGTCAAACTCGGGATATCGAAGTCAGTTGGTTTTACAAAACAAGAGCCTGCTGCTAATTCATTGGCAACAGTTTTGTCTTTATGCATTAAAATACTTGGGCTAC
Source organism: Shewanella sp. OPT22 (assembly GCF_004168585.1). Lineage (GTDB taxonomy): Bacteria > Pseudomonadota > Gammaproteobacteria > Enterobacterales > Shewanellaceae > Parashewanella. The sequence goes on from NZ_PGVH01000043.1 coordinate 50,981, forward strand.
CGGCACCATTAAAACATAGCTTCTGATTTTTGTATTCAGGATTAAGTTCGTAGAGTCGATTAATAAAGCTCTTATAAATTGTTTGTGATTCTTCATAGGCTTGCTGAGGAGATTTCACAATGCTTGGGATCTTAACAATATGAGGGTCATACCCCATAAAGCCTGCAAAGCTTAAATGCTTTGGGTTTGTCGCAATTATTTTATTTAATGGATCAAGCTGCTTTGGATGTTGTAAGCCGCCCCTATGCAGACCAACATCAATTTCAATATTAATTTTACAGTGTTGATTTAACGATTTTGCTAGAGCTAGATATTGTTGTAAGCGTAACTCAGAGTCGATAAGCCATTGCAATTGTTGCTTTGGATTAAACGTAGTTTCACTACTTAATTGGTGATAGAAATTCTCAGCGGCTTTTACCGGCATAGGTTTGCCGAGTAAAACGTCGCTGTGTGGATAATGTTCTGCAATATGACTTAAGAACGGTTGATGAAACAACATCAGTTTGTTGGTGTTGGTGTTCTTTAACAAATAATCAAGCAGTTGAGGTGAAGGTACCGATTTAGCGACGATTCGTAAATCGGTGTTCGAATTCATTATTGTCTTTAACTGAGTAATATTGGCATCGACTTTATCTAAATCGATCAACATTGTTGGAACAAAGTCACCGTGATTCCGTAATTGCTCATTCAGCTTTGAAAAATAGCGATTATGAGGTAGCCCTTTATCGTCTGGCTTGAGCATAAATCCAGCGATACCCAATGCGGCACCAGCGGTTAGAAACTGTCTTCTTGAGATTGCCATTTTGAGCTCCTAAACCAATCCTAGAACTGAATTTATGTGATCGTTTGTGAAAATGCGTTTTGGATCCATCAGTTCACGAGCTCTCAAGAACTCATTAAACATAGGATAACGAGCCGATTGTTCTTTAGCTGTTAGGGTATGAATTTTTCCCCAATGAGGGCGGCCATCATATTTCCAAAAAATGGGCTCGATGGCGGCAAAATATTTTTTATAATCTTTATCGTGGAAGTTATGGCAGCTGATGGCACAACCATCACGCTTATAAAATGGACTTAGCCAAATGTCGTCTGCTTTGATGTACCTAAATTCGAGAGGAAACACGACATCAATGTCACGCTTTTTGATGGTATCAAGGATTTCTCTTAAACAAGCGACACCATATTCAGCTGGGACGGTATATTCCATTTCGTTAAATAAAATGTCTCGTAAATTGCCAAAAACCTGATAATTTCGACCAGTTCTCATCTCTTCATCTACCGTGCTGGCGGCTTTGTTGATGATAAAGTTTCTTAGAAACGGCACTGTTTCAATTACCTTGGATAATGTTTTGAAGGTTCCGTAAGCATCTCCACTATTTTCGGTGGTTTCTAAAAGTTCGCTTTCTGGAATTCTATCGATGGCGATACCGAGGATATAATCGGCATGTGGAATCGCATACATTTCAAAGTGATCATGAGTGTCTCTCAGTGATTCTGCTTTTTCTAGACCTTCGTTTAAATCCATCATCCAGCTTCTTTCTTTCAAGTAGTACTTATCTTGAGCTTGGATGGTCATATGCGTCGTGGCGCCAAGAACACCTATATTGGTTCTAGCCGCATTGAACAGTTCGTTATTTTTTTCTGCACTGCATTCAATTTTTTCCCCTAAACCGTTCACAAAATGCATTTTGGTAACAGTCGAAGATAAAGTGCCGAACTTCATTCCGGTGCCATGTGTCGAAGTAGCTATGGCACCGCCAAATGTTTGAGTGTTGATGTCGGGCATATTTTCTAAACTTAGCCCTTTATTCCATAATGGCTCCCCAACACTCGCTAAGAAGGTGTTTGCAGCAACATCGAAGGTTTTATTCTGAGTATCAATATTATTAATACCTTGAAAGTAAGCCAGAGACATTTGAGTTTCGTTTATGGGGACCAATGGTGAAAATGAATGGCCAGCACCGACTAAACGTATTCTCTGTTTAGTCTTTTTTATCATCTCACAAAGTTGGGTTGTATCTTGAGGAATGAGTCGTTCATTTGGCGTTGAGTACTGGTTTTGTGACCAGTTAGTCCACGGAGTGACTTCTTTTCCATCTTTATCGAGTGCGCCTTTTCTTACTCGTGGTTCAGATATTTCTGAGTCACTGCAACCGGCTAAATTTACGACACCAGCTGCTGTCGCCAGTTTTAATATCTTACGACGATCTAAGTTAATTTTTGTGAGATCCATAAATTAATTCCATATTCTGTACTATGGTACAGTTTTAAAATATGATATTCATTAGTTAGGATCAAGCAAAAGTTAATCATTTGTAAACATGGCTAAGCATTCAGAAATTAAAGAAAAAATCATTATCGCAACTCTGAAGATAATCAGAACGCAAGGAATGAGGTTTATACGACATAGAGCTGTTGCAGAAGAAGCAGGGGTTTCACTTGGCTCAACAACGTATCACTTTAAAAATATCGAAGATCTTGTGTTATCAGCTTTCGAGTATTGGTATGAAATGGAGGATGTTGGTAACAATCCTTATTTTGTTGCAATTGAGACCGATATTCAGAGTATCGATAATGTTTCTTCTACAGTATTAGTAGATAAACTGGTTGAAACCTGTGAGCATTATATTCGAAATCAAGTCGTTGATAGACGAGCAGATAGAGAAATTGAGCTTGCTTTTCATAATGAAGCGATAAGAAACAAACGACTCAGTTCATTACTTGTACATTCATGGCAATGTGAAATTAACCGTATTGAAAGTCTTTATCGAATTATAGATTCGAAAACACCAGTTCAAGATGCCGAGATCACTTTTTCATTAATTCTCCATGTAGAAAAAAAATTGATGATGCTCGAAACGGCTGAAAGCTTTGAGCAGGAATTTTCAAAATTAAGTGAAGTGCTTCGCCGTCACATTCACCTCGTTGTACGTGCAGCAGGTACTGCATAGCTAAGCTCAAAAATGAATAAGTGGACATGCGGTTTATTTGAGATAATTATTTTTCTTAGACGGAATATCTAAGCAAGGAAGCACCATTGAGAGGATAGAATTTATGCTCAAAAAGTACTTCCAAGCCGTTGCTTTAACACTTTCGTTTTTTATCATATCTTCTGCACATGCCGACGTAATACTTCACGCATTTAATTGGAAATACAACGAAGTGGCGAATAAAGCAGAAGAAATAGCTCAATTAGGCTATAAGAAAGTGCTTGTTTCTCCTGCATATAAATCCAAGGGTGATCAATGGTGGTCTCTCTATCAGCCACAAGATTACCGGGTGATTGATAACAGGTTAGGCGACACTAACGATTTTAAAAATATGGTGAAGTCACTGAAGTCTGTTGGTGTTGAAACTTACGCCGACATCGTTTTCAATGATATGGCAAATGAATCACTTTTACGGTCAGATTTAAATTATCCGGGTAACGATGTCTTAAATCAGTATGCGAATGATCAAACAAAGTATCATTCATTGATATTGTTTGGTGATATTAATCAGAACTTATTTAGTGAAAACGATTTTTTCCCAGCGCAGTGCATTCACGATTACAATAATGTTGATGACGTTCAACATAATAGAATTTGTGGTACTCCACCGGATACCGGCTTACCTAAATTGGCGTATAACGACTGGGTTGTGAGCCAACAGCAAGCCTATTTAAAAGCATTAAAGGCAATCGGTGTCACTGGTTTTAGAATAGACGCCGCAAAACATATGACTATCGAACATCTTAATAAAGTCTTTACTCCCGAAATCACAAAAAATATGCATATTTTTGGCGAATTAATCACATCAGGAGGTAAAGAATCTATTGAGTACAAGCAATTCTTAGCACCGTATTTAGACCGAACCGATTTCAGTGCTTATGATTTTCCACTCTTTAGCCAGATTAGAGAGGCATTTAGTTATAATGGCTCGATGAACTCTCTAGCTGAACCAAAACACGATGGTCATGCACTTGATAATAGCAGGGCTGTTACATTTGTGATTACTCACGACATTCCAATGAATGCTGGATTTCGATATCAGATTATGAATCCGACCGATGAGGCACTTGCTTCGGTCTATGTATTGGGTAGAGATGGTGGTGTGCCGTTAATTTACTCTGATCATAACGAAAGTCATGATAATGCTCGCTGGCAAGATTTCTATAAACGTAAAGATATAATTGGAATGATTAAATTTCATAATGCAACTCAGGGAACTCAGATGCATATATTAAGTCACGATGATTGCTCAATTGTATTTAGTCGAGGTAGTAAAGGTGTCGTTGCCATTAATAAATGTGCGGAAGACAAAACGGTGAGTTTAGATTTGCCATCGAGCGGCTTAAAGAGTGACGGGATTTATCAAGATATGTTGTCGAGTGATTCTCAACCGTTGAATGAATTTGTCATCCATGGGCGTGCTGCGAGGATGTGGTTGTTACAATAATTTAAAAGAATTTAACTCAAGCCCATGCTTCGTCAGGAAACATGGGTTTTTTTATTGAATTTGTTTGTGAATTATTACGGGTTGTAATACAACTGTCATCTTTCGGTCATAAACTTCTCAACGTCAGAAAAGGCCAGTGTTTTCAGAAGCTGCGGAAGAAAACACAACAATAAAAAAACAGAGGTTTTTAATGGAAAGTCAGGTCCAACAGCCTGGAAATAATTCTCAGTCGCTACTTACGAACAGTGGAACAACCCGCAGAGCTATCAAGGATAAGGCTACACGTGTTGGTGTGTCTATCGGTGGTACTATGGTTTTTGTTGCTCTGTTACTTATTTTCTTCTATTTACTTTATGTTATAAAACCGGTTTTCGATGGTGCAAGCATCAAAGAGTCAACGGTGGTTACAGAGCAAAGTGATATCAGCACTGCTAAAACCTTGATGATTGGCAGTGATGAGCAAAATCAGGTTTTATATAAAGTTTCTTCTACTGGCCATGTTCAGTTTTATGACGTTAACTCTGGAAGCTTACTCTCAAGTTTTGCACCAAGTCTCCCTCAAGGAACATCTGTAGTCAGTAGTTCGAAATCAATGCCAAGTCAGCAGATGTTTGCATTAGGTTTAAGCAACGGACAAGCAATGGTTTTAGGAATAAAATTTGGCGTTTCTTACCCTAACAATGTTCGAACCATTACTCCTGAAGTTTCATACCCTGCTGGTGAAGAACCAATAACTATTGATCCAAATGGTGAGCCTCTCACTAATCTTGCGTTTAGCCTCGGAGAAGACAAAATCTCATTCGCCTATCTCACGTCTGAGAATCAGTGGCGAATTGAACGTCTTGAAGGCGAAGAAAACATGATGACTGAGGAAATCGAGTGGACACCAGAAAGTGCACTTGTCGAAGATGCCCCTATTCATGTCTCGAAGGTAATGATAACGCCTGATCAGCGTCAACTTCTTTTAAAAACTACTGATAAAGTCTTTATCTATAATATCAGCTATTTAGATGAGTTAAGCTTACTGCAAGTATTAAACCTTGAGATTAACGACACTAAAGTGAGCGATGTTGAGCTGTTGGCTGGCGCAAGTTCATTGATTGTGTCCTATGACTCAGGTTTAATCAGTCAGTATTTTCAAGTCAATAGTGATAAAGGGCGCTTATATCAACTGATTCGTAGCTTTGACGATATCGCTCCAGTCGGAGCAATGGCAACTGAGTTCTACCGTAAAAGCTTTGCAGTTGTTAGTCCTGAAGGTCAACTTACCTTATTATATACGACCAGCCAACGTGAATTGTTAAGTGAAAAATTCGATATTCCTCAAGCTAAAGGGCTGAGCTTTAACCCGCGTTCTAACGGTTTAGTGGTTGAGTCACAAGGTAAGCTTCACCTTTTCGCCGTAAATAACCCACATCCTGAGGTTTCATGGAGTGCATTGTGGGAAAAGGTTTGGTATGAAGGTTATCCTGAACCAAAATACGTTTGGCAATCAACATCTGGTTCAGATGACTTCGAAGCTAAATTAAGCTTAATGCCATTGGCATTTGGTACCATGAAAGCGGCATTTTATGCCATGTTATTTGCAGTTCCTATTGCCATTGCAGGAGCGATATATACCGCTTACTTCATGTCTTCAACCGTTCGCGGTTTTATCAAACCAACCATTGAAATTATGGAAGCATTACCAACGGTAATCCTTGGTTTCCTTGCTGGTCTTTGGTTAGCGCCACTGATCGAAGAAAATTTACCGGGTATCGTAATGTTGTTAATTGCATTACCGGTGTCCATTCTTGTTTCCGCTTTTTCTTGGAGCAAGTTACCAATTAAGTGGAAGCAACGTTTGCCTGATGTTTATCAAGAGCTGATGTTGATTCCTGTTATATGCTTTGTTGGCTGGTTGTCTTTTGCTCTGAGCCCAACCATTGAACTTGCTTTCTTTGGCGGAGATACCCGTGCATTCATTACTAATGAGCTTGGCATTACGTTTGACCAACGAAATGCGTTAGTTGTCGGTATTGCGATGGGCTTTGCGGTTATTCCAACTATCTTCTCAATTGCTGAAGATGCCATTTTCTCTGTACCACGTCACTTATCGAACGGTAGTTTGGCGTTGGGAGCTACACAATGGCAAACACTTACTCGTGTGGTTTTACTTACTGCAAGCCCAGGTATTTTCTCAGCAGTAATGATGGGCTTAGGTCGAGCGGTTGGTGAAACGATGATTGTGCTCATGGCAACAGGTAACACCGCAATTTTGGAATGGAGCGTATTCGAAGGAATGCGAACGCTTGCGGCAAACATTGCTGTTGAAATGCCTGAGTCTGCAATAGGCAGTTCTCATTATCGAGTGTTGTTCTTAGCTGCATTTGTGTTGTTCATATTTACTTTCTTCTTTAACACAATTGCTGAAGTCGTTAGACAAAGATTGCGTGAAAAATATAGCTCGCTATAAGAATAAAAAGGATTAAACAATGATTTTATTACTAATTATTTTGAATCAGAGCTTAAGAGGTTCACGCAATGGGTAAGTGGTTTAAATCGGGCTCACCGTGGATCTGGATGACGGGTGGAGCGGTAAGTTTAAGTTTAATTGCCGTATTAGGTCTGTTGTTGTTGATTGCTTGGCGTGGTCTAAGTTACTTCTGGCCTGCAGATATTTATCAATGGCAATTGAAAGACCAAAATGGAGCAGAATCTACGTTAATAGGTGAAATTTATGATCGCGAGGATGTTCCCACTGAGCGTTTAGAGTCAGCGGGGCATAAGTTTAAGCAGCATCCAGGTGAGACGGTTACTCGTTATTTAATCAAAACCGGTAACCGTGAACGTGTAAGTTTAGACTTCCGTTGGGTTATGGAAACTGACATCGTTAGCCGCTCAACGCCAAAAGGCATTGCTAAGTTTGAGCGTAGTAAAAATGGTAATTTTTATGGCTACCCAAAGGCCGTGATTGTTGATGGTGAGAAAGTATCGGGTGATAACTTAATTACTGTACTTCAGCAACAAATTGACCGTGCTGTTGAGCTCACAGATAAAGCTCATTCATTACAAAAGAGTGAAATTGGTACAATCAACTACCAACTTGAGCAATTACGTTTGTCAGCTCGTAAACTGGAGTTGGAAGATAAGTTAACGGAAGCAAAAAAATTAGAGTTTCAGCAGAAAAAAGAGCAACTCAATAAAGATTATCAAGTGCTTGAAAAAGAGTTCTTTGACTTAAAGAAGCAGTCTGGACGCGATTCAGTACTTGTTGAAGATATGACTGGCGATACCATTAAATTGCCATTAGACACAGTACTTGATGTGACTTTTGTTAATAACATGAGCACTCTTGATAAGATCGGACACTGGTTTATTGGTGTTGGTAAGTTTGTTGCAGATGACCCACGAGAAGCAAATACAGAAGGTGGAGTATTCCCAGCAATTTTTGGTACGGTATTTATGGTTATGCTTATGGCGGTAATCGTAACTCCATTTGGCGTTGTCGCTGCGATTTATCTGCATGAATACGCTAAGAAAGGGCCAATTACCAAGATGATTCGCATTGCAGTGATTAACTTGGCTGGTGTTCCATCAATAGTATACGGTGTATTCGGTTTAGGTTTCTTCGTGTATATGGTTGGCGGATCAATTGACCAACTTTTCTATCCAGAAGGGCTACCTTCTCCAACCTTTGGTTCACCAGGTGTCATTTGGTCTGCATTAACATTAGCGATTTTGACATTGCCTGTAGTTATTGTGTCGACAGAAGAAGGATTGAGTCGAATCCCAAGTTCAGTTAGGCAGGGAAGTTTAGCCTTAGGAGCAACCAAAGCTGAGACCTTATGGCGTATTGTTGTGCCTATGGCCAGTCCTGCAATTATGACGGGATTGATTCTAGCGGTAGCCCGTGCAGCGGGAGAGGTTGCGCCATTAATGTTAGTAGGTGTCGTGAAGCTTGCGCCAACATTACCAATTGATATGAACTTCCCATTTGTTCATTTAGAACGTAAGTTCATGCACTTAGGATTTCATATTTATGATGTAGGCTTTCAAAGCCCTAATGTTGAAGCAGCAAGACCACTGGTATATGCAACATCTTTCTTACTTGTTTCAGTCATTGTTGCACTTAATTTAACAGCAATTAGTGTGCGTAACCACTTACGTGAGAAATACCGTTCATTAGAGCACTAATCGATTAACGAATAATGGTGATTACTGTTGGTGATCACCCTATAGAATTACCTGATTTAGTTAGGAAAGAAAATGATTTCAATAGACCAAGAAAAATTAAACACGGATGCGGAAGTCATCGATTTAGCAACATTGACTGCGGCTGAGACTGCGCTAGAAATTCGTGATTTAAACTTACGTTATGCTGAAAAGCAGGCTTTGTTTGATGTTTCAATGAAAATTCCAAAGAAGCAAGTTACTGCATTTATTGGTCCTAGTGGTTGTGGTAAATCAACATTATTACGCTGTATTAATCGTATGAATGACTTAGTCGACATTTGCCATGTTGAAGGTGAAATCCTACTTCATGGTCAAAATATCTATGATAAAGCCGTAGATGTTGCAGCTCTTCGACGCAATGTAGGGATGGTATTCCAAAGACCAAACCCGTTCCCTAAGTCTATTTATGAGAATGTAGTGTATGGTCTGCGCTTACAAGGGATCAACAATCGCCGCTTACTTGATGAGGCTTGTGAACGTTCTTTACGTGGTGCAGCGATTTGGGACGAAGTAAAAGATCGACTTCATGATAATGCATTTGGTTTATCTGGTGGTCAGCAACAGCGTTTGGTTATTGCAAGAGCCATTGCGATTGAACCAGAAGTGCTTCTACTCGACGAACCAACTTCGGCATTGGATCCAATTTCGACATTAACCATTGAAGAGCTGATTACTGAATTAAAATCAAAGTATACTGTAGTGATTGTAACCCATAACATGCAACAAGCGGCTCGTGTGTCAGATCAAACGGCATTTATGTATATGGGTGAATTAATTGAATATGCTGACACTAACACCATATTCACAACGCCAAAGCAAAAGAAAACAGAAGACTATATTACTGGACGTTACGGATAATAAATCTTCAAGACGGTGGCTGTTTATTGGAGGCTGCTTGAACAGCTGATCTTCTAGATTAAGGAAGTAGATAGATGGAAAACATAAGTTTAAATAAACATATTTCTGGTCAATTTAATGCTGAACTGGAAGATATCCGTAACCGCGTATTAGCAATGGGCGGGCTAGTCGAACGCCAACTTGAGCAGTCTTTGGATGCTTTAAGTGCATTAGATGCTGAACTCGCTAAAAAGATTATCGAGGGAGATCATAAGGTTAATGGAATGGAAGTTTCCATTGACGAGGAATGTACAAGAATTATTGCAAAGCGCCAACCTGCAGCAAGTGATTTACGTTTGATTATCGCTATATCAAAAACCATTGCAGATCTTGAGCGCATTGGTGATGCTTGCGTACGTATTGCTAAAGCAGCATTAGATAAACGTAATAAGAACGAAAAACCATTATTAGTAAGCATTGAAAGTATGGGCCGTCATGCAACTCGTACTTTACATGCGACTTTAGATGCATTAGCTCGTATGGACGCCGATGCCGCATTTGAGTTGCATAAAGAAGATGCAAAACTTGATAAAGAATATGAAGGCATTATTCGTCAATTAATGACTTATATGATGGAAGATCCGCGCTCAATACCTGGAGTTCTTGATGTACTTTGGGCTGCACGAGCGGTTGAGCGTGTGGGCGACCGTTGTAAAAATATTTGCGAATATGTCATTTATTACGTTAAAGGTAAGGATGTTCGCCATACATCTTATGAAGATATGGAGAAAGATCTGCAAAGTTAGTCTTTTGACAGAATAACAAACTACAGCCTTGTTATTGAAAAGTAACGGGGCTTTTTTGTTTGTTACCATTATGATAAATTTCTGAAAAGAAAGATAAGTATCGAAAAAGGAAAGCTGTGTGAAGAAATGGATATCTACAGGGTTTTTATTGCTTACGGGTTGTGCTCACTTTAGCCAATGGAAATATTTTGAACCCGTCAATGAGCCGACAAATGTTCAATCTTTAGTTTACGTCTATCATGATTGTTCAAAAGGAAAAATTGAAGGGCAGGGTATTACAGTTGCTATTGAACAGAACGATAAAGCTTATATGCCTAAAGGGTCTTATTTTGCAACTTATCTCAATGTCGGAAAAACTCTGCTTACTTCCACTTTCACAGAAAAAAAATATCACTTCCAATTTAATACAAAACCAGCTCAGACCGTTTATCTTAAATTGCAATCCAACGACGATGATTCCGTGACGACAAAACAAATACCTCATCAAATCGCAAAAAAAGAAATTAAGAATTGTAGATTAGCTAAGTCAGGCTATTACACAAGTACTGATGCTTCATGACGCTCTGTTAATTTGCTTGACTCAATAAAGCTATACTTCACAGAGAGAAAAGATATCAAAACAAATTATTATAAAAATATTGCAATCAAGACTATTATGCTTGCCATCAATATATTTATGATAAGTTTTGAGGAATTATGAAAATATCAATTGTGGTTTTATTTGCGATTACTTCATTCCCAGTACTGGCCCAGAACGCTTATTTGTGCAGTAATGGGCATGCAAAGAGAAAGGTAGAGGTCGTGTACAAAGGGCAAAATGCAAAAGTACCTTGTGATGTACAATACACAAAGTCAGGAAGTGCGGCCATTGTCTGGAGTGCGAGTCATCAAGTTGGTTACTGTGAATCAAAAGCTCAGTCTTTTAAATCGAAGCTGGAAAGCTTAGGTTGGCAATGCTCACAAAAAAAATAACTTTAAAAAGGTAATTTGTTTTAATGTTCAATAACTACCTTTATCAAATTGATAGCACATGTAGCAGTAAACTGAGGTATAATTTAAGGATAAGAATATACATTTAAAGTAGCAATGTTACCTCAGTTATCCCACAAGCACACGATTGAGCCTCTTTATTTAGAGTACCTATTAGAATTAGAAAAAAGCCACTTTAGTGGCGAGGTAGATAAGCGTTACAACGCTAGAGTTGTTCAAGCCACTGACAACTCCGTTTACCAGTTTCTACCTCAGGCTGTTATTTATCCTAAAACACAAGCTGATATACAGTTTGCTCTTCAATTAGCGAATCAAGATGAATATATCGATATCACCTTTAGTCCACGAGGCGGCGGCACAGGAACCAACGGACAATCGTTAACCCATGGAATTATCATTGATATTTCCAGGCATTTGACAAAAGTCCTCGAAGTAAATGCTGAAGAAGGCTGGGCCCGAGTCGAAACAGGGTTAGTTAAAGATAAGCTCAATGATGTGCTACGTCCTTACGGATTCTTTTTTAGCCCCGACTTATCGACTTCAAATCGTGCAACTATTGGTGGAATGATTAATACCGATGCATCTGGTGCAGGTTCATTAGTCTATGGAAAAACGTCCGATCACGTTCTTGAACTATCAAGTGTGTTGATGGATGGCTCTGTACTTAATACTAAACCAGTAGAAAAAAGTGCTGCATTAAATGGTAAGCCACTGTTTTCAGCCATAGCTAATGATTCTTTAACTGAGCGTCAGCTAATTCTAGAGCATTTTCCTAAACTGAATCGTTTTTTGACGGGCTATGACTTAAAGCATCTGTGGAATGATGAGCTGACGCAGTTCGACCTTACACGTATTCTAACTGGTTCTGAAGGGACACTAGCTGTCATCACTGAGGCTAAATTAAACCTTACGCCTATTCCTAAAAAAAGGTTCCTTGTAAACATCAAGTATGATTCTTTTGAGTCAGCTTTGAGACATGCTCCGCATTTGGTTGCAGCCAATGCAACCGTAGTTGAAACGATTGATTCTAAGGTGCTGAATTTAGCGAAAGAGGACATTATTTGGCATTCAGTGTCAGACTTGATTTCAGAGGTTGAAGGTAAGGTCATTGATGGCATCAATATGGTTGAGTTTGCTGGCGATGAAGCTGAAGTACAACACAGAGTTGATAAACTTCAGTTATTACTTGAACAGCAATTAACAACTCAAAAGTCAGGATTAATTGGTTATCAGTACACCGATAATTTAGCGAGTATTGGTAAAGTCTATGCCATGCGTAAGAAAGCAGTGGGCTTACTCGGTGCGACGAAAGGTAACCGGAAACCATTAGCTTTTGCTGAAGATACTGCTGTTCCACCTGAAAATTTGGCCGACTTCATAATGGAGTTCCGGACATTACTTGATTCACACAATCTTCAGTATGGTATGTTTGGCCATGTTGATGCTGGTGTTCTTCATGTTCGTCCAGCGTTAGATATGTGCGACCCTGCCGATGAAAAGTTACTTAGAGTTGTTTCAGATGAAGTGAATGCACTCACTCAAAAATACGGTGGTTTAATGTGGGGCGAACACGGAAAAGGTGTTCGTGGAGAATATGCACCTAACGTATTTGGTCAGGAACTATATCAACTTCAATGCAAGATTAAAGGACTATTTGATCCACATAATCGACTGAATCCTGGCAAGTTATTTGCGCCTGATGGCAATGCTTTAAAATATGATGTTGATAGTGAAAAGCGTGGTAGTTTTGATCGTCAGATTCGAATTGATGTTCGTCAAGAATTTCCAGATGTAATGAACTGTAATGGTAATGGCTTATGTTTTAATTATTCGGCTAATTCACCAATGTGTCCATCATTTAAAGCTACTGGAGACCGCATTCAATCGCCAAAAGGGCGAACCAGTGTTATGAGAGAGTGGTTACGCTTGCTTGAAAATAATCACGTCGATATTAATCAATTGGTGAATGAAAAGAGTGAGGGCTTGCTTAGCCGCATTAAGAACTCGATTTCTAAAGAATATGATTTTTCCCATGAAGTTATGGAGTCATTACAAGGGTGTTTAGCTTGTAAAGCTTGTTCAAGCCAATGTCCTGTAAAAGTTGATGTACCAAAATTTAGAACCCAATTTTACGATGTGTATTACAAGCGCTATATGCGCCCAGCTACAGACTATTTAGTTGCTGGCATAGAGCAAAGTTTACCAATGATGGCAACCATGCCGAGACTCATTAATGCGGTTTCACAGAATGGTTTTAGTCAGTGGCTAATTACAAAAACATTAGGCTATATAGATGCGCCAGCGCTTTCTGTTCCGACTTTAACAGAACAATTAAAGCAGCATAAAGCAATTACCTATTCGCTTGAAAAGCTCAAGAGTCTTTCTGAGACAGATAGAAAGCAATATGTTGCTATTGTACAAGACCCATTTAATAGCTTTTATGATGCACAATTAGTGTTTAAATTAATAAAACTCGTTGAGACATTAGGTTTTAACCCTGTGCTGTTACCGTATAAACCCAATGGGAAACCAATTCACATTAAAGGTTTCCTTAAACGTTTTGCTAAAACGGCGAAAGATAGCTCCGATTTCTTGAATCAAATTCATGAATTGAATATCCCTATGATCGGCTTAGATCCCGCATTAGTGCTATGTTACCGCGATGAATACAAAGAGGTATTAGCTAGTGAACGTGGGGATTATGATGTTTTATTAGTGAATGAATGGCTTGCTAATGTTGAGGTTAAACAAGATTTCGTATCTGATAATTCACAATATACTTTGTTTAACCACTGTACAGAAGCAACAGCAAGACCAAACTCAGGTAAAGAATGGCAACACATTTTCAGTGCTTTTGGGTTAAATTTACAGCTGGCTAGTATAGGGTGTTGTGGTATGGCAGGTACTTATGGTCATGAAATCAAAAACCTTGAACGAAGTAAGACGCTATTTGATTTATCATGGAAGCAGCCTATAGCTGATAACTTGCCTGAAAATGTACTCGTTACAGGTTTTTCCTGCAGAAGTCAGGTCAAACGATTTGCTAACTTTAGAAGTCAGCACCCAATAGAAGTACTGTTAAAGGCAATCAAATAGAAAGAGACAATATATGAGTGAGCCAACATCAGAATCAGTTTTGAAGGACTTTTCATTAAGGCAAAATGTCTGTGACGAGAAGTCTTTATTTGATATTGATGTAGAAGGTAATTGGTTTTATCAAGGCTCACCCTTACCCAAAAAATTTGCTAAATTATTTTATTCAATCCTATTCTATCAAGATGAGCAACACTATTTAATCACCCCTGCCGAAAAGGTTAAAGTATATGTTGAGCAAGAGCCGATTAAGATTGTTGATTATCAACTGTTGGAAAGTGGGCAAGTTGAAGTTACTACAAGCTTAGATACCAAATGCATACTTGAGTCTTTAAATGTTTTTACGGTGTCAGATGACAAAATTACTTGTTTAATTCAGCATGGTTTAACGGCAAGTTTAAATCGTCCGGCTTACTATCGATATATTGATGAAGTGATTTTAACTTAACATCTTTATCATAATTGGATATGTTAGAGTTTACATGGAATGTAATCTTGGTTGGTGTCATATGGATAAGTATCAAAATCTTGGTACATTTTTTTCCCAGTTGAATGGAGCGATTCAAAAAGAGCTCGATTGTCGATTGAAGAAATATAATCTTGATTCAAAACTCTATTATGTTTTGTTCTATCTTTGGGAAGAAGAAGGGGTAACTCAAACTGTTTTATCTGCTCGATGCGCTGTTGCTAACTACAGTATGACGAGAATGCTGGATCAGCTACAAGAGTTAAATCTTATCGTGCGCCAACAAGAAGAAGATAACAAAAGAGCGTTTCATGTGTTCTTAACCGACTCAGCAAAAGCGCTTGAAAATGATGTTAATAAAGATGTTGAAGCTGTATATCGATCTTTTTTATCTAATTTGACCCTTGATGAAAAGAGTAATTTGCTTTCATTATTGAGCAAGCTCAAAATTTGACCTGTGTGGAGTTATTTTCTGATGAAAGTTGTTCCGTCGAATAATTATAGTTCTAGGTGGTTTACTTACGACCATCAACTCGCCGCATCATCTCTTCATTTCTGATTTCCTTATTTGTTTTACTACATTTTTTTAAACAAATTGAGGAAACTATTATGAAACGTATACCTGAACCATTCCGTATTAAAATGGTTGAACCTATCCGTATGACTAATTTAAGTGATAGGCAACTTGCACTAGATGAAGCAGGAAAAAATCCATTTTTGCTTAAAAGTGAAGATGTTTACATCGATCTATTAACTGACTCAGGTACTGGAGCGATGAGCGATCGACAGTGGGCTGGTTTAATGATGGGAGATGAATCTTATGCGGGAAGCCGCAGCTTTTTCAACCTAGA
Source organism: Shewanella sp. OPT22 (assembly GCF_004168585.1). Taxonomy (GTDB): domain Bacteria; phylum Pseudomonadota; class Gammaproteobacteria; order Enterobacterales; family Shewanellaceae; genus Parashewanella. The sequence continues at coordinate 66,676 of NZ_PGVH01000043.1, forward strand.
AAAAGAAGCGCAGCGAGTATTTGGATATCAACACGTCATTCCTGTACATCAGGGCAGAGGAGCAGAGCAAGTATTGTTTCCTTGTTTAATTGAAAAATGCCAAGGTGAAAATCCTGTTTTTATATCTAATTATCACTTCGATACTACTGCTGCTCATGTTGAGCTAAATGGTGCGAAAGCGATAAATACACTAACCAAAGAAGCGTTGGATACTCAAGCGTATTATCCATGGAAAGGTAACTTTGATCTTGAAGCATTAAAAAGTCAGATTGACTCTAATGGTGCTGATAATGTTGCAGGTGTCATTATCACCATTACCTGTAATAGCTCTGGAGGACAACCAATTTCAATGGAGAATATCAAGTCTGTCTCTGAAATTGCAAGATGTCATCAAATTCCAGTTATTATTGATTCAGCACGTTTTTGTGAGAATGCTTGGTTCATTAAGCAACGAGAAGAAGGCTACGAAGCTAAATCGATTGAAGACATTGTTGCTGAAATTTATTTAAATGCAGACATGCTCACTCTATCGGCCAAAAAAGATCCAATGGTTAATATCGGTGGTTTACTTTGTATTCGCAATGACAAAGCGTTATTTCAAGCTTGTCAAAGTCGATGTGTGCCAATGGAAGGATTTGTCACTTACGGTGGTTTAGCTGGCCGAGATATGGAGGCTTTAGCTGTAGGGCTTCAAGAGTGTACAAACGAAGATATGCTGAATTATCGAATTAACCAAGTTGCTTATTTAGGCGAACGTTTAAAAGAAGGTGGGGTACCAATCCAATACCCTACAGGCGGACATGCTGTATTCGTCGATGCAAAGAAGTTTTTGCCACACATTCCAGCTGAGCAGTTTCCAGCCCATGCATTGGCGAATGAGCTTTACCTTGAAGCAGGGGTTAGAGGAGTTGAAATTGGTTCACTGCTACTTGGAAGAGACCCTGATACTGGTGAACAGAAATGTTCGCCATTTGAATTACTGAGACTCACTATTCCAAGGCGAACGTACACGAATGATCATATGGATTATATCGCTGATGCGCTTATCGAAGTATACAAACGCCGAGACCAACTCAAAGGTTTAGACTTTGAGTACGAACCTAAAATCTTACGGCATTTTACCGCAAGGCTTAAATTTGTAAGCTAAATAAAGCAATAAAGCCTAAACCAATCGCAATTAAGGCACAGTTAACTATACGGTTCACTGTGTCTTGTTTGTTTTGATTCTGTGTTAAACGAGCAAGCAATTGATCTTTCTTATATATCCTGCAAACCACATTGTTATGAGTCGGGTCTACGAACATTTGGAAACGACAATTATGCCCATTTGATAATTGTATTTTATGATCGCTAGAAGGGGAAAAGTTAAAAACTTTTTTAACTGACTGTCCATTGAGAAACAACTCTTCCATTCCAAACCAGTTACTGGCTTTAAGCTCAACGACGTCTTGATCTACTTGATATTGAAAGCGCACAAAGAAATCCTTTTCTTCATTTTATTTATCTTTAATTCAAGCAAACTCTCATAAATTTTCCATCCTAAATACAAAAAAACTATGTTCTCTTACAAAGTTCATACCATATAAATAAAAGATAGCTATTAAAACAAATGCAAATGTTATTGTCCTAAAGATGCGTTGTGTACTTTAACGTGCATCCAAACTCATTTATTAACTCAGCTGAATAGGCGGAAATATTATGAAGCGAGTAAAGAAGCTAACTCTCATTGCATTCACTGCATTTCAATGCTCAATGTCATACGCATCCGTGTTTACAATACATCCGGGTTACCTTGATGTTGGTGTTCAAGAGGATATGTCCTGTGCGGTTGTGAATTTTTTTATTGATATTGCAAAGAAAGAAGATTTACAACTCCGATTAGTTCCTAGTCCACTTCAGACGGCTAGTGACAAAATTACCCATTACGAAATTGATGTTTCTGCTCATGGTATCTCAAACATAAATACTCAAGCTAAACCTGATTACGCAACAGCTTCGGAACCTTATCTTGATGTTCAACGAGGGTTTACAGTATTAAAAAGTTCACCTTTTGCAAAAATGAAACGACTACCAAAAGGCTCGAAAGTTGCAGTAATGGATGAAAGTACAGCATTACAAGATGTAAAACAAAAATATAAAGGTGATTTCAAATTAACGATTGTTTCTAAGTTAGAAGGTAAAGCTCGCGAATTGCTTCGCCAGCACAAAGTCGATGCAATTGCTGAAGGTTACACTGGTTTTTGGTTTAATCCTGATGATGCTAAAGATTTAACAATGATAGATGTTCATTCTTTAGATGAAAATAATCCAAACGCTGAAGGATTGGCTTTCTGGGTTCAAGATGAAGAGCCAGAGTTACTTGGGGCTATTAACCAGGGGATTAGGAGAATTAAACGTTCTCATGATCAATTTGAAAATATTTATCGTTTTTATCAAGATAACGGGACTTGCGACACTCATTATGCCTTCCCTAAAGTAAAGTAATATATAGATGATTTATAGCTGTCTTGAGCGATACTTAAGACAGCTATAATGAGCACCGATTAATTCAGTGAAACAAATTTAAGATCACTAACAGGTGGGTAGCCTTGATCTGGTGCATTGGCGGCCAGCGGAATTCGTTTAAGGTTTAGGTTTAACTTATATACAAGTAATCCCTGTTTGATCGGAGGAATTGTGGCAACAACATTGTCATAAGCTAACCGTTTGTGACCCTTTAATAGAAAGTTTCTTGGCAAGTATTCTTGCAAAATGGAATCACAATTCGGGCAAGCAAGGTCATTATTGCGAATATTAGCAATAACGCCAGTGTTTCCGCCACAGAGCCCATTATCTCCTGACTTTATACATCTTTTTTTCTGACCGAAAACGCTAGAGACATTTGTCACAGTCGCAAAAATAGGATGTCTTCGTACAATACTGTTGGCTTCGAGCAAAAACTCCCATGCAGCAGGGTTGTAGTTAATGTTGGCTAGGACATCGATCTTATGCTCTGCTGCAAGCCTTCGTATTTGATAGTTGACAGCATCGCTAATTAAGTCAACACAGATTAGTGGCATGATTTTACCGTACTTAGTCTTGACTACGGTGAGATATTTACCTTGTCTCATTCCTAACCCGTTTCGTGGTGAAGCTTCATAAAATGATGGGCGGATCTTATAGCCGAGTTCCATCCAGTTTTTTCCTATGATAGGAGTTCGACTATATCTGTTTTCATCGTAATAAGACCCTGCGATGATGACCATGTCATGTTGTTTCGCTATCGTTTTTAGCTTTTGAATTATTTTGTCTCGTAGAGGTTGAGGGTAAGACAGAGATAACTCCGGTAGAATCAAAACATTTGCTTTATTTTTAACCGCTTCAGCAGCACACATTAGCACTCTTTTGGATGTATCGTCGGTAGCTAAATGAAGCCCTGTTACAGGGTTAATCTTTAAACCCACTTGAATTTGACACTGAGCATACACAGGCAATGAAGTCATTGTTTGTCCAGCGGTGTGATCGAAAGTTTTTACTGTCGGTAAACTCGCCAGTGTGATCTTTTCTGTTTTGGTTACAAGCAATTTCTTCGGTGCTGTTGGAGTCGATGAACATGCACCTAAAAGAAGAAACACATACACGATGAATATAAATTTAGGAAATGAACGCACACTCAACCTCACATCATAATGAATTCAGTGGTAATTCTATTCCATTATCGTAGCTTGAAAGATTAAAGAAAGTTAATTTTAAATATCCGTTTGAAAGACAAGTTTGAGAAATTTAAGTCGACTTTTTAAGGTGTGATTGAAGTTTTGATTCTAAAGGTTAAGTTGCGCAATGGTGTACTCCTATCTAATGCAGTTGTTTAGAGAATTTTGCTGCCAACTAGAGTACACAATGAAATAAAAAACCACTACAAGGCAGTGGTTTTTTGTACGAATTAAATTACTTAACTCGCATACCGGGCTGTGCACCTTCGTGCGGTTCAAGAATCCATAAATCTTTACCACCAGGGCCAGCAGCTAACACCATTCCCTCTGAAATGCCAAAGCGCATTTTTCGAGGAGCAAGGTTCGCAACCATTACGGTTAACTTGCCTTCCAAATCTTCAGGTTGATATGCAGATTTGATTCCTGCGAATACTTGCTTGGTTTCGCCACCTAAATCCAATTGGAATTTTAGAAGTTTATCAGCACCCTCTACGTGTTCCGCTTTAGCGATTCGTGCGATTCTCAAGTCAAGTTTTGCAAAATCATCAAATTGGATTGTGTCACTGATAGGATCATCAGCCAATGGATTTGAAGATTGTTCTACTGACTTATCCTCTGTAACTTTTGGCGCCGTTACGACAAGATTTTCTTTAGACTCATCAACCATCTTAGCAACTTTGTCCATATCTACACGCTGCATCATTGCTTTGAAAGCATTGATTTCATGACCACTGAAATCTGCTTCTAAACTTTCCCAAGTAAGCTCTATTTTTAAGAAAGCTTCAACATCCGCAGATAAACGAGGTAATACAGGTTTTAAATATGTCGCAAGAATACGGAATAAGTTCAGAGCATTCGAGCAAACTTGATGCGTTTGTTCTAACGTTTCTTCAGCTTTCACCAGTTTCCAAGGTTCCATGTCTGCAACATAAGCATTAGCGATATCAGCCAGTGCCATTATTTCACGCATGCCTTTACCGAACTCTCGTTTCTCATAACATTCAGCAATAACACCTTTTTTGGCTATAAATTGCTCAACTAGACTTATGTCTTCAAGCTTGGCAAGTTTTCCATCAAAACGTTTCTTAATAAAACCAGCAGTACGTGATGCTAAGTTAACCAATTTACCTACAAGGTCAGAGTTTACGCGTTGCGCAAAATCTTCAAGGTTTAAATCTAAATCATCAATGCGGCTACTTAGCTTGGCAGCATAGTAATAACGTAAGTATTCTGGGTCTAGGTTATCTAAATAAGTACGAGCCTTAATGAAGGTTCCCTTAGATTTTGACATTTTCGCGCCATTAACCGTTACATAACCGTGAGCATATACACTTGTAGGTTGACGATAACCTGAACCGCTTAACATTGCTGGCCAGAATAAACTGTGGAAGTAAACGATATCTTTGCCGATAAAATGGTAAACTTCAGCGTCAGAATCTTTTGACCAAAAATCATCAAAGTTTAGGTCATCACGTTTGTCGCAAAGATTTTTAAATGAGCCCATGTATCCGATAGGAGCATCTAACCAAACATAGAAGTATTTGCCTTCAGCTCCTGGAATTTCGAAACCAAAATAAGGCTTATCACGACTGATGTCCCATTGTTGTAGGCCTTGTTCAAACCATTCATTAAGTTTGTTTGCCATTTCCTGCTGCAAAGAGCCAGAATGAGTCCACTCTTTCAACATGTCTTCAAAGGCTGGTAAGTCAAAGAAGAAGTGTTCTGAATCTTTCATTATCGGTGTAGCACCAGATACGGCAGATTTAGGGTTTACTAAATCTGTCGGGCTGTACGTCGCACCACAAGCATCACAGTTGTCGCCATATTGTTCTTCTGATTTACACTTAGGACAAGTGCCTTTTACAAAACGATCAGGAAGGAACATTAACTTTTCAGGATCAAATAGCTGAGAAATCGTTCTGGTCTTGATATAACCATTTTCTTTCAGTTTTAAATATATCTCACTTGCCAACTCTCGATTTTCATCGCTGTGAGTAGTGTGAAAATTATCAAAGCCAATACGAAAATCAGCAAAATCTTGCTCATGCTCTTTTTGAACCTGCGCAATCATTTCCTCCGGCTCAATTCCCATTTGTTGAGCTTTAAGCATGATTGGAGTGCCGTGTGCGTCGTCTGCACAAATGTAATGACACTCATGACCACGAAGCTTTTGGTAACGAGACCAAATATCAGTTTGAATATACTCAAGCATATGACCTAAATGAATAGGGCCGTTAGCATAAGGTAGGGCACTCGTTACAAGAATTTTGCGTTTTGTCTCTGCCATTTTCTCTTAAATCGTTAATTACTCTAAATATGGAAAGCATATTAACTGATAGACAGTTAATTTTCACCAGCCGAACACAGCAATTAGCACAATAAGTTCTAATTTTTTACTTCAAACACATGAACTTTATTATTTCCATATTCAGGAGTAAAAATTTTAGTCGGATAATTAGCGTGCGCATTGATAATAGCTGACTGGCCAATGATGCTGTTTTTACTGGATTTAAATATTAGACTCTTACTATAGCTCCAGTCATTTATATCTTGAGAATTCGGTGTGAGTAACGTGACTGTTTCAGCACCATCGCCGTCGACCAATATCGATGGTTTTTGTTTTCTGTTTTTTGATAGAAAAAATGGCGTTGCTTTTCCAGGTGCGGCTTGTCCAAAACCACCTTTTATCGTTTTGAATCCCGTCGCCAGAACATGTTTTGTGAATTGGCCTGATTCAATGTCATTAGAAAGTTGATAAGCGTACACACCAGCATTTTTTTCATCTTTTGTATGATTCGTTACTAATAACGAAGGTTGGCCAGAGTTATTTAAATCAGCAATTTCTAGATTGAAAGCATGATCAATGCTGTTATCGATCACTCTGCGATTCCACTTTCCATTTCTATAGAAAGTGACACTTAGCGCTTTATTAAAATATTCAGCCGCATAAATTTCTTGAATGCTATCTAGATCCATATCTGAAACAATAAAGGCAGTGTCGGCACCACCTGAATAAATGACTTTTTCATTCCATGGAAATGAGGTGGGATCATTTTTGGACGGTGTTAAGTAGACCAGTTCACTTTCCTTTCGTTTTAAAGGGGAGCTGTTGGTTCTTGCCGTTAATACGCCGTAATGACCGTTGCCGTATAAATCAACCCAAATAGCTTTGTGATAGTAAAAGCCTGTTTTATCTTCTGTAAGCTTGTGCGACGTGTGAGTCGTGTTGTCTACAAAAGATACAGCACCCGTACTGTTGTGTTTGAGAGGTATCACATCAAAAAAGCCACTTGCAACAAGTAACCCTTCTTGGCCAAAGACTTTTTGTGGAAGGTAAGTTATTTCGTTAGGCCAGATTATGTCAGTATCAATGATATCTTCATTGAATGTTTTATTCGCATCAGACAGTAAACCGATGTGATAGGCGTTCTTCCTCATTAAGTTGACTTTAAAGCTTGAAACTGCAACTGAAGATGGAACGGTTGAGTTTATTACGTTTAAAAATGATGGACTTGATACTTTTATTTGATTTATTTCATTTATCGTTTTTGCTGAGGCTTGTGAAAGTAAAAATATGGAACTGAATGCACATAATACTGAGATGAAAAGGACGTGAGTTCTCATAATTGCTTTAAAATAACTAAAAGAAAGACATTAGCATTGTTCAAATTCTGAAGTTTTAATTAAGAGTAAGACGAAAGCTTAAGTTCAGTTCGTCATATTTTAACCAACAAAACCTTAAAACCATTAAGTTCAGTTTAATATCTGGTACAATTGCCGGAATTTTTAATTCTATGTTGAATAGCAGAATAAACTGTTTATGAATAACCAAAATTCAGTTCAATCGTCAGCATTATCCAATGTAAAAAATATTATTGCTATTGCCTCAGGAAAAGGAGGTGTTGGTAAGTCTACAACATCTGTGAATGTGGCATTAGCGATGAGTAAATTAGGTTATAAAGTGGGCATTTTAGATGCCGATATTTATGGTCCTTCTATTCCATTGATGTTGGGTTTGGAAACGTTTAAGCCTGAGGCAATTGGTGAAAAGAAAATGACGGCAGCTTCGGCTCATGGCATTACTGCTCAGTCTATTGGCTTTTTGATTGACAGTGGAAATGCTGCTGTATGGCGTGGACCAATGGCTGCAGGCGCTTTATCTCAACTTATGAATGAGACCGCTTGGCCAGAGTTAGATTACTTATTTGTAGATCTACCTCCTGGTACAGGTGATATCCAACTTACGTTATCTCAAAAAGTACCGCTCACAGGTGCTGTTATTGTCACAACACCTCAAGACATTGCATTAGCGGATGCCCGTAAAGGCATTAATATGTTTGAAAAAGTGAATGTGCCTATTTTGGGGCTAATTGAAAACATGAGTTTTCATACTTGTAGTAGCTGTGGCAATAAAGAATATATTTTTGGTACTGATGGTGGCAGAAAAACTGCCGAAAAATATCAAGTACCGTTTTTAGGAGCACTACCGTTAAACGTTGAAATACGTGAAGCCATGGATTTAGGTAAGCCGCCACTTGTGGCGGCACCAGACACTGAAATCAGTTTGTTGTATTCAGGTATCGCTGAAAAGATAGCGAACTTCGTTGACGATCAAACTACCGATTCAGTTTCAATCAGTTTTACTGATGAATAAATTTTAAAAAGCTTAAAAAAAACAGGGTCAAAAAATGAATTCTCAGCAGTGTGTTATTATTGCGATTACTGGTGCATCAGCTTCAGGTAAGAGCTTAATTGCTCGAACTATTTTTGAAGAGTTACGTCGTGATTTAGGTACTGATCAAATCGCAGTAATCAATGAAGATGCGTACTACCACGATCAAAGTCATATGACGATGGAAGAACGTGTTAAAACTAACTATGATCATCCCAAATCAATGGACCATGCGCGTCTCTGTGAAGACTTAATTAAGCTTAAGTCCGGTGACACAATCGAAGTGCCACAATACAGCTACACAGAGCATACTCGTACAACTGAAACGACAAAAGTATCACCTAAAAAAGTGATTATCCTTGAAGGCATCTTATTATTAACTGACCCTAGACTTCGTGATCTATTTGATGCCAGTGTATTTATGGATACACCACTGGATATTTGTTTCTTACGTCGATTACAACGTGACGTTGAAGAGAGAGATAGAACGATGGAATCAGTTATTTCTCAATATAAAAAGACTGTTCGCCCAATGTTCCTACAGTTTATTGAACCTTCTAAGCAATATGCTGATATCATTGTTCCACGAGGCGGTAAAAACCGTATCGCAACCGATATACTAAAAGCTAGAATTCAACACCTACTTGGCTGACAGCCGAAATACGCAAAGGAGCAGCACATAAGATGCGTTTAACCGATATTGAAATTACCCGCAGTTTGGATAATGGTGAGATTATTATGACACCGCGGCCAGATGAAGAAGCCATTAGTGGTGTAAGTATTGATGTAAGGTTAGGCAGTCATTTCAGAGTGTTTAAAGATCATACTGCTCCTTTCATTGATTTAAGTGGGCCAAGTGCTGATGTTCAAAAAGCACTCGATCGCGTGATGAGTGATCAAATTGATTTACCTGATGGTGAGGCTTTCTTTTTACATCCAGGTGAACTTGCCCTTGCGGTAACTTATGAAAGCGTCACCTTACCGGCAGACATTGTAGGTTGGTTAGACGGCCGATCTTCATTGGCTCGTTTAGGTTTAATGGTGCACGTTACCGCACATCGAATCGATCCAGGTTGGCAAGGAAAAATCGTTTTAGAGTTCTATAACAGCGGTAAACTACCACTTGCATTACGGCCTAAAATGACGATTGGTGCGTTAAACTTTGAGCGTTTATCTTCGCCTGTAGCAAAGCCATATAACAAACGTAAAAATGCAAAATATAAAGATCAACAAGAAGCCGTAGCGAGTCGAATTAGCCAAGATTAATATATGGAAAATATTTGGATTAATGGTCAGCAAGGAAAGCTGATAGACGTTTCTGATAGAGGCCTTAACTATGGTGATGGCCTCTTTTTAACTATGAGAGTTAACGAAGAAGGCCGAATTCTTTTCTTCAATTCACACATATCTCGTATTGAACAAGCTGTCATTCGTTTAAATATTAAAAATGAAACAGGTTTTTGGCAGTTACCAACATCTCAAAAAATTTTACTCGAAATAATCGCTGAAGCTAATCCCAACCGAGGTATTAAATTACTCATTTCACGTGGTTCTGGTGGTCGAGGCTATTCAGCCTTAAATTGCACCAATATCACTACCGTTATAACCACTTTTGACCTTCCGACAAACTACCAAAAGCTACAAAATACAGGGCTCAACCTAACCTTGTCTGATATAAGGCTGGCTCAACAACCTAAATTATCCGGTATGAAACATTTAAATCGTTTAGAGCAAGTGTTGATTAAATCTCAGTTACTACCTAATGGCTTTCAAGATTGGTTAGTCACTGATACGGATAACCTAATTATTGAATCCTCGATGGCTAATTTATTCTTTTATATAGATGATAAATGGTACACACCTTTGCTTTGCAAAAGTGGTGTCGCAGGAGTAATGAGAGAACGTGTGATTTATGCGTTGCTTGATTTAGGTTTTAATGTTGAAATTTCTAATGTTGGGATTGAAGCGCTCAATAAAATAGAACATATTTTCATGACAAATAGTTTGATGGGAGCTGTCGATGTTAAACAAATTGATCGACATACCTATAAAGCTTGGGATTCTACATATATGTTGAATGATTTATTAGGAGTCCAGTTATGAGAAAGCTCCTTTTCAGAATTTTTTTCACCTTCATTATTGCTGGGTTTATTGGTGTTTTTTATGTGAAAGATTCTGTTGAATCTTATGCAAGTTCACCTCTTAATATTGCGAAACAAAGAGAGCTTTGGGTAGAGCCAGGTGCATCTCTCAATGGCACATTACTTAAACTGCATAGACAAGGTGTACTTTCTGATATCTGGAAACTTAAGCTGTTCGTAAAGTTAAACCCAGTTTATCAAAAAATTCAAACAGGTTTATATGAGCTAGATACGGGGGATACACCGCTTTCAATTATGCAAAAGCTCGTTGAAGGTGACGTAAAAACATTCAAGCTCACTTTAATCGAAGGCCATACACTAAAAGAGTGGAAGCAAACAATTAAAAGGGCGCCTCGGATAGTGTTACCAAAAGACATCTTTGTGAAAGTGCTAGAAAAAAATGGTGATACTTCTGGCTTGCCTGAAGGTAAGTTTTTCCCTGAGACCTATAACTACACCTCAACTACGAAAGTTCAAACGTTGTTAGAACAAAGCTATAATCACATGGCAGAAGAATTAAAACGAGTTTGGGAGCAACGAGATAAATCGGTAGCCGTAAACTCATCATACGAGTTATTGATTTTAGCTTCGATTATCGAAAAGGAAACAGCTAAACCTGAAGAACGAAATTTGATATCTGCAGTATTTAATAACCGATTGAAGAAGCGAATGCGTTTGCAGACCGATCCTACTGTTATTTATGGCATGGGTGATCGTTACCAAGGGAATATAACCAAAAAAGATTTAAGAACAAAAACGCCTTTTAATACTTATCGAATAAAAGGATTACCACCGACACCAATAGCTGCGCCCAGCCTTGCCTCTATTGAAGCTGCAGCACATCCAGCTGATGTCGGTTACTTATATTTTGTGTCTAGAAATGATGGTAGTCATGTCTTTTCGAAAACGTTAAAAGCACATAATCGCGCAGTAAACACATATCAGAGAAGTAAAAAATGAGTGGAGTTCAGGGGAAATTTGTTGTTATCGAAGGTCTAGAAGGTGCCGGTAAATCTAGTGCGATCAGTTTAGTCCGAGATTATATTGAAAAGCACACAAATCGTGAAATGGTGTGCACTCGGGAGCCTGGTGGAACACCTCTTGCTGAAAAAATGCGTGATTTGGTTAAAACGGTTGATACAACTGATCCTCTTTGCGACGAGGCAGAATGTTTATTAATTTACGCTGCTCGTGCACAGTTAGTGGCTAATGTAATTAAACCTGCACTTAATAATGGCCAATGCGTTCTAGGTGATCGACACAATCTTTCGTCTCTTGCATACCAAGGTGGCGGTAGAGGGTTAAATGAGCTTGTTAATGTAATCAGCGATGTGACGTTAAAAGACTTCAAGCCAGACTTGACCCTGTATTTAGATATTGCCCCAAAATTGGGGTTACAACGTGCAGCATCTCGCGGTGCTTTAGATCGTATTGAGCAACAAAAGATAGACTTTTTTGAGAGAGCACGTGCACGCTATCTGCAAATCGCTGCTGAAGATGACAGCATTTACGTCATCGATGCAAGTCAAAATATTACCGAAGTACACAAAGACATCATCAGTGTTTTACAGGCTATGTCATGGTTAAATTAAACCAATTACCTTGGTTAAGCTCAGCCAGTACCATCTTCGCCAAACAATTGAGCGAAGATACGATGCCACATGCTCAACTGTTAGGTATTGAGCATGGATACGGTGCTGAGTTATTGTTAGAACACTTATCGAATTTAGCTTTATGCAATAAGCCTATAAATGGTGAAGCGTGTAGCTTTTGTCATTCATGCCAATTGACGGCTGCAGGTACACACCCTGATTTACATATCATTAAACCTGATGGCCAGCAAATCAAGGTTGATCAAATTAGGCAACTTTGTCGTGCTTTAGCCAATACTTCCCAGCAAGGTGGTAAACGTATTGCTGTGATTTACGAATGCGAAAAGATGAACGTTGCAGCAGCTAATGCGCTATTAAAAACATTGGAAGAGCCAGGTAGGGATACTTTACTGTTATTGCAAACATCGTCACCCAGTTTATTAATGGCAACTATCAGTAGCCGCTGTCAAGAAATTGCAGTGCACTTGCCCTCAAAAGACGACCTCCATGTTTGGTTACAACAAAACTCTCAAGTTTCTGGTGACATGACTTGGGCAATGCCTATCGTAGGTGGACCTTTAAATTTAATTGAATCTGTTACATCTGGTTATTATCAAACTCTACTGAGTTATCGTAAGGATTGGAGTCAAAGTTTGATGGAAGGGCATCTATGTACTAGCTTTTTAGATATAGATGAAAAAGAAATTGTTGATATTTTAGATGTTTTGTACCTAGTGCTCAGACAATTTGTTATTCAAAAGAAGTATGCTGATCCTTTGTTGCAAGCCAACATAATAAAATTAGCATCTGAAGTGATGACAAAACGTCAAAGGCTAACATTGATGAGTAACGTCAGCGCACCAGGACTGTGCCAGCAAATCATACTTAAGTATCGACATCTAACCAACCATTAAACAGAGGTAAGTACCTCTGTTAAAGAGGTGCGATATGGAGAGAGTTTCAATCGAGTTTGATAACCTTCATCAACTCTACCGTGCCTACATGCCATTTATTTCTCCCGCAGGTCTGTTTATCAACATGACAAAGCCATTAATGTTGGGTGAAACATTATTTGTTCATTATCAATTACCGCAAGATAATAATGATTACCAATTTACAGGTACGGTTGTGTGGAGTAACCCTCAAGGCGCTTCAGGAGGTCGTCCGGTTGGGGTTGGAGTCAAAATTGAATCAGATGATCAAATTCATAGGCAGAGAATTGAAAAGCTACTCGCCAGCGAATTAAACTCTGGTGATTTGACCTGTACTATGTAGACAGTTATCCTTTGCAGCTATTTTCACTTGTTCATTACTATTAATGTTAATCGATTCCCACTGCCATTTAGACCGTTTAAAAGCGGCACCTGATCACCAAAGCTTAAGTAAAGTTATCAAAAACGCCACTCAAAAGGGCGTTGAGTACATGCTTTGTGTAAATGTTCGCCAACAAGAATTTAAATTAATGCAAGAAAAGGTTGCACCTTTTCCTCAAGTATTTTTGTCTTCAGGGGTTCACCCCTTAGATGTTGAATCCGGACTTGATGACATCATGTTGTTGGAGAGTGCTCGTCATGAGCGAGTGATTGCAGTTGGTGAAACAGGACTTGATTACTTTTATTCACCGGAAACGAAAGAGTTACAACAAGATTGTTTTGAACGTCAAATTGCTTTGTCGTTAGAGGTTGATAAACCGTTGATCGTTCATACTCGTGATGCTCGTGAAGATACAATTGCCATGCTAAAAAATGGTAATGCCGATAAGGTAGGTGGTGTTTTACATTGTTTTACTGAAAATTGGGAAATGGCAAAAGCGGCGATTGATCTTGGCTTTTATATTTCTGTCTCAGGTATAGTCACATTTAAGAATGCTGGCGAATTACGTAGTGTTATTCGCAAAGTACCAAAAGATCGGTTAATGGTAGAAACCGATTCACCATATTTAGCTCCTGTGCCACATCGTGGCAAGGAAAATCAACCTGCATTTGTTCGTGATGTTGCTGAGTTTGTTGCAGAGCTTCGCGGTGAAAAATATCAGGATTTGATAGAGTATACTGGTGAGAATTTCTTTAATCTGTTTAAAACAGCGAATCGATTGAAGTAAAACAGATAAAAAAAAGCCCATTTCAATAAATTGAATTGGGCGTTGGGAAATGGCTCTTTCGAGCCGTGCGCTACTCGGTAACTCATTAATAACTTTTAAAATATGTTCTTTTGTTTCAAAATTATTAATGAAGAAATTCATTAACTTAAAGATTAGAACAGTTAGAATAAATTGCCTAAAAAATTACATTAATTTTAATTAATCAAGTAGTTTCCCTTTTATTATAGACATACCTTAGTACACCAATGTCTTGTGTTCATTGAGCTGTAGCGTTATCTCTGACAAGATCTCGGGGTAAATTATTTTTCAATTTATTTCCTAAGTGTTTTGCTAGACCTAGCGAATTATTATGCACGCAGAGTATTTTTTCACCTTGCACTTTTGTTGCTGAGCTTAAAGGAATATCCCTACCTTTTAGGTATTCACTTGCTTCAGCTAAGCTGATATCTAATGTATGACTGATATTTACAGCGAGAGCGGTAGCAGCCTCATGCGAAAGTTTTAAGTGTTTGCCTTTTTGTTCAGCGAGTTTTAAACCAATACGTTGAAAACGCATTTTTCTTGTAAAAGATTCAAATGCTTCAGGGAATAACCAAAATTGTTGATCACGCACGTTTAATACTGAATGCTCAGGCATTTCGATACCGTAACTGGTTGTTAACCATTCCGATATTTCATTGACTTGTTTTTTGCTTGCCGGCTGAAAAGGAAAGTTTCTTTGCGGTTTTGGCATGTTTTTACTACGTTCAACCGCTGATGTTTTTTTGAATTTTGCAATGAAAAAACCCTCACTATCATAGGTCTGAGGCCAGACATGCAAAAAGCCTTCATCTGTAATTGATTTATCTGCACCTTCAAATAGATCATGCAGAGAAATAAATTCAACAGCATCAGGATACGACTGTTTTAGGTGGTGACAGACCTGCTGATTTTCTTCTTGGCTCAAGGTGCAAGTTGAATATACAAGCGTGCCACCTACTTTCAGTGCTTCGAATGCCGAGCATATGAGTTGTTTCTGTTTTACTGCTATGGCCTCGACCTCTGAAAGCTTCCAGTCCTTCAAGGCTTGTTCATCTTTGCGAACCGTGCCTTCACCTCCGCAAGGTGCATCCAGTAATATTGCGTCAAACTCTTCAAATAAGTACTCACCAAAAACTTCAGCATCAAAATGGGTAATAGCAGAATTCGTTACGCCCATTCTTACGAGGTTAGCGTGTAGCATTTTCACTCTGCTTGACGAATATTCATTTGCGATCAATATCCCTTGATTATTCATCATAGCGGCAATTTGTGTGGTTTTTGAACCTGGTGCAGCTGCCATGTCTAATATTGAAGTAAAGTCATCTTCCTCAGAAAATAGTGCAATAGGCGGTAGCATTGAACT
Organism: Shewanella sp. OPT22; assembly: GCF_004168585.1. Classification (GTDB taxonomy): domain Bacteria; phylum Pseudomonadota; class Gammaproteobacteria; order Enterobacterales; family Shewanellaceae; genus Parashewanella. The sequence continues at coordinate 82,258 of NZ_PGVH01000043.1, forward strand.
GGCTTCTTGAATATAAAACAACCCTTGTAGATGCTCGACTAAATTGCCAAGTGAGCGCTCTTCACCTCCAGTTATCCAAAATCCATTCTTACACCATGGAATCGCTTGTAATTGATACCCTTTTTTTTCTAGGATTTGAATGAGTGATTCATTAGATATTTTTAGAGTGTTCACCCGTATTGATGGCCGAAGTGACTTATTAGAAAAGTTAATTAAATCATTAATATTAAGGTGAGGCGGCAGCTGTGCTGTAATGTGTTCGATAAAAGCAGGATTGATTGAAGCCATATGCTAAAAAATAAGCTGTTAAAATAATAATGCATAAATTGTATCACGAACTGTTGCATTATAAATTTGTGTGGTACATGATGAAAGCATGAAAAAATTCAATACAAACGCATCGACCAATATTATCTACCGCACAATTAATAGTGTGGCAGCTTCTGCGTCTGTATATTTTTGGTGGTTTGGCTATGGCTATTTTAGTCAGGAGTCGGGTCGCCGTTAATAAAACAAAACGGCAGTCCCGGCGAAAGCCAGACTGCCAACCAGGGATACAACCCCGATAGGCAGTCAGCCAGTCGGGGTTTTTTTATATCTTTATTTTGTATCTATCTGGAGAGGACATAACGATGGTGTCTTTATTAACTGACATATTCCATCAACTCGCAAGGCGCTCTAATGGGCGATTTAGCTGCGGTGGGCTTATTTCGTATTGGCGAATCTAGCTCATCATATTAAAAAAATTAAATTTAAATTCAGCTAAAATGAGAAACGTTATGACCCAACTAAATATTTTACCAAGAACAGAAGCACCAAAAGCCGCAAATGACTCAAGAGCGAAAAAGGTGTTATCACCGCTACAAGTGAAAAATTTACTCCCTGTGCCTGAAGAGATAATGGCATCGGTTGAACATTCTAAGCAGCAAATTAGAGATATTCTTAACGGTAAAGATGACCGACTTTTAGTGGTTACAGGTCCATGTTCAATTCATGATGAAGCCGCTGCTTTGGAGTACGGTCAAAAGTTAGCAGAACTAAACAAAAAGCTTTCTGACAAATTACTGATTGTAATGCGAACTTACGTTGAAAAGCCAAGAACCAGTGTTGGCTGGAAAGGCTTTGCGTACGATCCCGTTCGTGACGGGTGTGGCAATATGGAGCAAGGGCTTTTACGTTCTCGGAAATTAATGCTCCAGCTTGCACAATTGGGCTTACCTTTGGCTACAGAGGCATTAAACCCTCTAGTAATGATGTACATGGATGATGTAATTTCTTGGGTTGCTATTGGTGCAAGAACTTCTGAATCTCAAACTCACCGTGAGATGGTGAGTAATCTAGACATTCCTGTAGGCATTAAAAATAACACCAATGGATCAGCAGATACGGCTATAAATGCCATGATTTCAGCTGGGCATAGCCATCATACACTAGGGTTAAATCGACATGGTGAAATTGCGATGATCGATACGCCGAGTAACCCAGATACTCACCTAGTGTTAAGGGGGGGCAAAACAGCTACAGGTGAAGTGATTACTAATTATGATGAGAAAAGTATCGAAGAGGCCGTCGCAACGTTAACAGACAAAAATGTTCATACTAAATTGATGATTGATTGCAGTCATGATAATGCGCAAAAACAACACCTAAAACAAATTGATATTGCACTCCACGTGGCCCAACTAAAGCGAAAAGGTAATCAAAATATTTTAGGGATTATGCTTGAAAGCTTCATTGAGGAGGGTAAGCAATCTATGGATGGAAAATTGGTTTACGGAAAGTCAATTACTGATGCCTGTATAAGTTGGAATCAAACTGAAAAACTGTTGAATTGTTTGACAGTATAATTGACTTAGATTTTTAGTTAATGATGTTGGTTATTCAATTTGTGTAATCAACATTTCACTAAGTTTATGTTCCAATGGGTGTGTTATAGGATCAGTAAGGAAAGCCAGAATTTCTGGCAAGTAGCCATCTTTTATATGAGGTGTACACTCTTTAATAAAAATCTCTCTGTCCCCCAGAGGTAAAGAATTCTGATGAAGGACGCCTTTTCTAAAAGCATAAGATTCAAGTATGCCAAATGGATTCTCTTTGTTTGCGTTATCACCAGTGGCATTTTTATGATTAGGAATTTTACAAGGAGCGAGTGGTAAATCTCTTATTTTTTTTGAAACAGAGCTTAAAAATGTACGGAGAATAGCATATTCATCAGCACTTTTTGCTGCAACTCTATCTCCATCTGTTCGTCGTTCAATGAGTTCCCAAGTAAAGAATGCAGGGGATCCACAAAGTTGACTCATACTACCAATGGATTGCTCGGCCTGATCTGGTTCTGGAGCAAAACACGCGTCTGCAAGATCAATAAACATCAGTCTAGGTTCTGCGAGTTTGAAAACTGTTCCATCTTTTCTTTTTACATGATCGACATACAATAGGTTTCCTGGTTTTATGTCTCTTAAGTAAATGTGATTTTTGTTTAAAAGTTCGAGATCTAATAGCACTTGGTGGAAACATTCAGGGTTGTCGAGCTGGCTCTGAGGGCATCGTGTTGATAAATACGAATCAAGACCTTCTCCAGCTCGTATAGAAATTAGCTTTTGTTCGCTAACAACCAAACCTTGTAGACCTGGCTGTATTGAAGAACCTTCAAATGGGTTATTTTTGGGTCTATCACCTGAAACAAATACATCTTTCATTTTTGTTAATAATTGCTTATTTTTAGTATTTGTCTCTTCTGATACAGGACTTTCATCAGATATTACGGGACTAGTTTCTAATGCAGCAAACTCGATCATTCTATGATCGGCTGAAACAGGGAATTTATATGAGCCCGAAGGAATAGGAGCATGTTGCCATGCATGTACAGGTTGATATACAGGGGGATAAATTTTATCTAAATCAAAAAATACTCTAATTGTTTCAGAATCAAGAGGTTTTATGCGTGTAAAGCTTGGTCTGCTTTCACTTGCTTTGCTTAAGTAATTTATTTCGCTTTGATGAGCTCTTACGGCTTTTTGTATTATTTTTGCACTTTTAGTCTTTTCTATAGTTGGATTTGCAGTGGCTAGTTCAGCTAATGACACAAGTGCTAGTTGAGTGTTGTTGTGTTCGACGGCTGTTTTAAGTTTTGCAATTATTTCATCTGACGAACTTTCTTCATATTTTAGAACTTGTTCAAGAAGCTGTGGTTCACCTTTCAAAGCAGCAAATAATGAGTTTACAATTTCTTTTGATAAACAATTTTCTTTTAAAACAAAAATAATTTTATTAGCTTGAACTCGTTTGTCAGACTCTTTATTGTCTACGTCTAAATAATCATCTAATAATACTTCTAATGTCCTTTGTAGGTCTCTTTCTGAGAGGCGGCTAATTAAATGAGTTTTTTCATGAGCTATTAAATAGTCTAAAACATCGTTTAATGTTCCATACTTACTTGCCCAAAATTGTAATTGTTCAGGAGATTCCAAACATACAATACTAAAAAGTTCATTTAAATCATAAGCTTCAGCAATGCTTTCCCAGTCTCTGAACTTGATTTGTGATACCACATTTGACTTAGCATACTCTGATAGTTCTGAAAAATAAGCTGATGCACTGCTTTTATCAGTTTTTAACCATTGGCACCATAGAACTGGTGAAATTCTTTCGAGTTCTGCTGGTGTTGGAGTTCTTAGAGCAAAAATATCTGTAAGTGCTGAGTAGCAATGTGGAGGTATCGAACTTAAGAAATCTCCAAAATCAAAGTTTTCTCTGTTTGATTCGCAAAACATGTTAATACAGTCATTTGCATTAAAAACGTTTTCCCAGCGATTACCCCCTATGCATTTTTTTAGTTTAGAAGTTAATTCATGACCCAATAATGAAAATATTTCGGCTTTTCTTTCCCAAGAACCTGCATAATGTTTAAAAAAATTGACGAGCTCTTTGTGTCTTTTGTTTAATGACTCGTTATAGCTATTTGTTGAAACTGAATTGCATGCTGCGATTCCGACAGCGCTAATTCGAGCGAATGCAAGTTTATGAGCTTTGGTGTTTGAATCAATCTTGGGAAATGTGCTTGAGTTGTATAAAAACCACTTAATGAGCATTTCATAGCTTAAATGATCGACAAAAATCTCTAGCTCATCCGGGCTCCTACGTTTCGTGTAAGTTTGTATTTGTTTGCTAATTTCTGAGTTACTTGTCAATAATTCATGAGTGTAAAGCATTGACGTAAAGATGATATTCACTGGATGCTTGGATGATAAAATAAATCTTTTTCTTGTTTCTTCAGGGATTTGATTTAATAAATGTCTTAATATAGAGCTGGGTTCGAAACCTAATTTTGCCGAATAATTCTCCCCAGGAAGTGAGCTTCTTTCAATTTTGGCTAATCGGCTGAATATATTTGGGATGTTATCTTTGATTGCCATATATGTTGATAGTTTTTTTGAAGGTAAACTTTCTCTTTTAGTGTAAAGTGTTGACAGCTCTTGTAATACCGCTGAGAAGCGCGCTGAGCTCATAACAAGCATGAGATGGGTAGCACAAAAAGGGTGAAGTTGCGATAGTATCCAACAAGTGTTGTTTACCGATAAATTTTTTATATATTCATGAATATTATTAACGGTCGACTTTTTGATGAATAGTATTAATGCTTGCAAATCTTGCGGAGAGTGCTGAAAAAGTTCAAGAAGTTTATCATCGCTTAAATTTGAGGCTATTTGCTTAAGTTCGTCATTGCTCAACTTTTTTTGTAGGATGCTCGACTCATCAACATGAACACTCTCCTCATGCTCTAATTTTGGTTCTGATTTTATTGTTTTTTCATGCTTGGTTGTATTAGATGTACGAGTTACTGAAGTTATGGGTGTTTCACTAGCGGTGCTCTGGTCGATCGTAGCAGTAACTACATCAATTCCAGTGGATACCCCAGTTTCTAGTTTTTTTGCATCTGAATGTATTGATGTCACTTGTACTTCTTGAGTTTGAGCTGCACTGACTTGATCATTTTTTAATTCATTAGCCTTTCCTTCGTCATCTGCAACTTCTTCATAAACGGTGACTTGAATTTTTGGAATTTGTACTTGTGTTCTTATAGGAGGAATACTAGGGGGACTCTCATTTTCCTCCAATATTTTTTGGTTTTGATTTACACTTGGCTCTTGCAACAAAACTCTGGGAGTTATTTCTGCTGATTCTAAGGAAGCTACACTTGCATCGGCAATATTAGAGTCAGTATGCGAATGGACATGACTAGAAAGAGGTAACACAATTTTAATTTCTTCATCTGCTGCCGGTTCAACACCAACAGTTACTTCAACACCCGAATTTGCTACTCGCTTTGTTGTCACACTGGCACTCGCACTAATTGAACTGTCGGCTGGTTCTATTTCGGCTCTTTTTGACGTGCTTGTTGAAGCATCAAGAGAATCTCTCTTTTTATCAGGTTCTGAAACTATAAATTCACTAGCCTCACTTTCTTCAAAAACGGTAATATCAACACCGAGATTCGAGCTTTCATTAGACATTTGATTTTTATCTTTAATCGTCTTAACAACAAAAGCAGTTATATCTATTTTCTCCCGAGGGGTGTACTCACTTATTGTTTTTATTTGTGTAAGCACCTTTACACTTACTTCACGTAAGTATTCTCCAGCATTATCAAAGTCTTTTACTAACCATCCACACCAAGTTTCTGGAGGTATTCTATCGAAATCAAACCCTTCAGGAGTCTGAGGTTTTAAAAATGACGTTATATGTGAAGATAAAGCAGGGGGAAGGGCACTTATAAATTGATATAATTCTTCTAGAGATGTCCCGGAAATAGATTTAAAGGCTGTCACTTCCTCTGGCCCATAGTTAGCCCATGTGTTTAGTTTATGCCCAAGTAGAATAAACACTCCATAGTTTGTCTCAAGGCTGTTTGATGGTCTGTCTACCTGGAGGTTAATTAAATTTGCTTGTAAGCAAGAACGCCATTTTGTTGGTGAAGGGAAATTAGCTTCAGTTCGATTTGGCACGTCTTTTTCAGGTTCTATTACTACAGCGATAGGTAGTAGTTTTGCGAAAGAAAGTAGCTGTGCATCTGAAAAATTCCTAATTTTATTCTCTAACTTTTCTTGAAGGGAACTACTTACTTTAAGTTGTGGGCAACTAATGATAATTGCCATTAAGTGTGATTGGATGGTCCAATCCTTTTGGGTCAAGATTTCGTCAATACTATCCATTGACTCGAAATATGAGGTAACTCTTTTGACTAGTGCATGGTGATTACTATCTTCTTGCGGTTTGCCCTTGCTTGATACGATATCTAATATCTCTTTTAAAAGGGTCAATGCTTTTTGTGTAGCTTCAAAGTCAGCGCATGAGTTTTCGCAGGTGTTTTGAATGAGTGATAATTCACGAATAACTTCATTAAAATCTGATTCTGAAGCTTGACTTAAAACCGAGACAGCATCTTGTGTTGGAATGTGTAAAAGTAATTTTGTTTTCTGTTCTGCCGAAACTATGTCAGGCCAAGAAGAAAAATTTTGCTTATTAATTGATTCGCTAACATTTTTTAGCTTAATTATTTGCTCTGATGTTAATTCAGCAGCTTTCTCAACCGATGCGTACATTACTTCATGCCAAATTGAATTTTCAGGGCAGCTAGAACATAAATCTATCAGTTGTTGGGTTTCTATATATTTGAGCGTGTTTGAAATTAGAGTTAAATCTTTATCATCTTTACTACAGCATTTTAGAACAGCTGCTATATCATTCGGGTTTTGAATCGAATTGAATCTGAGCCTACTTAAATCTATTTTTTTTAGGAAGTCTTTTATATTTTCAGTACCACTCTCAGATAATGCTTTGTTACTTAAAGATATTACTTTATCTAGACTGATTTCTTCTGCCAGAATATTTAAGCGATCTCTACTGACCTTATTTTCATTGATCAAGGAAAATAAAATATTATCACTCAGGTCTTGCGAGCATAATGTTGAATTGATTATTTTACTTCTTGTTGATTTATCACAGGGAGTGTTTGCAGTTGATTTTCGATGAAAACGCCATATACGCCGTTCAACACATAGTTCACTTTCATTTATTTTAATTTTATATTTATGGCGTAACGAGTGGTTACCTTTCAAGCGACAATCAGCACTAAGCGCACCACCTTTAAGAGCCTTTAGTTGTTGCTCTAAAATGATGGAATTATGAGAGCTTAAGTAATAGTTAGCTCTTGCTCCACTCATAGGAGTTCCATATTTAAGTTTCGTGAATAATTCAAGGAATATGTATAATCTAACGCTTTAAAATGAAAGATAAACATTTCTAAAGGATGATTAATTCAGGCTTAACGCAGGTTAAACCGTCAGTTTCATAAATGCGTTAGAAAATATGGGGTAGGGATTTGTGACAGGAAATATTCAAAAAGGGTCTTTACTTTGTTTGGTTTAAATTAGGTGAGTAGCATCAGTTGATCATTTCTGAGCAAGATAAAATTCATCAGTAAAATTGGATCTGATTAAAAGAAGCTCAACAAGATTTTTCCATTGAATGAGAGAGGATCTATTTTAATCACTCATTATTAACATTTCACTCAACTTATGCTGAAATGGGTTATTAATTGGGTCTTCTAAAAAGCGAATGACTTCACCTTGATAATCGTCTTTTATGAAAGGCTCACACTCATCTATGAAGGTTTGCCTTTGAGCTGGTTTTAGAGAGGTATGGTGTAAAATTCCTTTTCTGAATACATAGCTCTCTTTCATTCCACAAGCGTGGAGTCTACCAGCGTTTACTCCCATAAAATCTTGGTGATTTCGCACTTCGCATGGTGCTTGGGGTAACTTACTTAATGTAAGAGAAATAGACCGTAAAAACGTATAAAGAACAGCATATTCATCGGCACTTTTGGCGGCTATTTTATCTCCTTTTTGCCGTTGTTCAAACAGTTCCCAAGTTGCTTTACTAGGCGTTCCGCAAAATAGGTTTAAATTACCAATTGGTGTCTCAGTTGATGTTGAATCAGGGGAAAAACACATATCACCTAAATCAATAAACATTAATTTTGGTTTTGGGAGTTTAAATATAGTTCCGTCCATTCTCTTTTCGTGATCAACATACAGTAAGTTACTTTCTTTGATATCCCTAAAGAAAATCTGATTTTCATGCATAAGCTCCATATCAACCAAAAGTTGATGAAAACACTCAGGGTGCTGTAGTTCTCCATTTGGGCATTTTTTTATTAAATGTGTATCAAGAGCTTCACCGGAACGTACTGAAATCAACTTTTGTTCACCCACAACAACGCCTTGCAGCCCAGGTTGAATTGTTGAACCTTGGAATGGATTATTTTCTGGTCTTCCATCGGAAATTAAAATACTTTTCATTTTAGTGAATATTTTTTTATTTCTAGCGTTCGTCTCGCTAGATACTGGAACAGCTCCTGAAGTTTCAGCTCTCCTCTCCGTTGCAGAAAATTCAATCATTTTATGATCCGATGAAACTGGAAACTTGAATGACCCACTAGGAATTGTCGCATGTCGCCAACTTTGTTTAGGTTGATATACCGGGGGAAAAACTTTGTCGAGATCGAAAAAGAATCTTATATGATCAGACTCTAATACTTGAATGCGTTCAAATCTTGTTTCATCAATTTTTGCTGCATAATTTTTAATACGTTGACTTTGAACTCGAAAAGCTTTCTGCACGGTCACAGCTGAACTATGTTCTTTTTCTGTTGCGTGATGAGCTGAAAATGCTCCGATTAGTTTGAGAACGGCGTTATGATCTTTTTCTTTTAATGCTTGTTCAAGAGCTTGTATACGAACAGGGGTATCTTTGACAACTTTTGTAAGAACCTCCATAAAAACTTTAGATTTTTGTTGATATAATTTAACTAACACTTCGGCAATATCTAACGATAAGTAATTTTCTATTAGAATTGATTTTAGAGTTTCGACAGATACAGATTCGTCACTTTGACTTAAATCTCTCGATATATGATTAATTACGAAACGTACAGCCTCGTTAATTTTCTTTTTAGGTAGTCTACTAATGAAATGAAGTTTGTTATGGTTAAGCAAAAGGTCAATCGCTTCACCAATATGACATTCGTCGTACTGTTCAATCCAATAAGCTAATTGTTCGATGGATGTTCCATTAACCCAATCTAATAAATCACCCTGATTAAAGTTTTTAGCTATAATTAGCCATTCATCAAGCTTGATATGATAAATCAATTTTTGTTTAGTTTCGTGTGGAAGCATTTTAAAATATTCATATGCTTTATTAAAATCAACTTCAAGCCAACTAGACCATGCGTCAGAGTTTATTAATTCTAAATCTTCGGCTTTGACTTTAGGGTCAGAGGTTGTTATCACTTTTGCCAAAGCACCTCCACATCTAGATGGAATAGCCCCCAGAAAATCTCTTAAGTTTTGCTCTGGATCTGGTAAATTTTCATGTAATTGAATACACACTTTGCTAATAAATAAATCATCAGGTGGTTTAGTCTGATGGGTAACTCGGAGCTTAGCATTGAGCTCACTACTCAAAAACATAAATGTTTCTGCTTTGTGAGATACTGGAATGGATGGATTAGTAAAGTAATCAACTAGATCTTCGAATATCATTCTAGCAGCATGAATGTTTTTCGAACGTTTTGAAGATTTTTTGCTTCCCGCTAGCCCTACAGCCCTTATTCTTTCAAATGCTAATTCATGGGTTTTAGATCTTACTCTTACAATCGGGAGATCTTTGCGCTTACCCCCCATCCAGTCAACTAAAATTTTAGTATTTAAATGATTGGCAAATACGCTTAGTTCAATATCAGATTTACTTTCAAGTGACTTAATTAGTGCGTGAGCCCTTGGTAATGGATTGGGTATCAAGTCATGATTTAAAAGTATAGCTGCAAATATAGTGCTGATTGGGTGCTTTGCTTCTTTTACAATTTTTATGCGAACACCTTCTGACATTTGTACCAATGCATGTTTTACCTTATGGTTTAAATCTTTTTTAAACCATTGACTAGAGTAGTCCTCACCTGGAAGTTCAGCTCTATCAAATGTTGCAAGACGGCTAAAAAATTCAGGGATTTGTTGTTTCACTAGATATTTTGATAATAACTTATTAGAACCATCAAGTGGTTCGGAGTATAACGTGACTAATCTAGCTATTAATTGTGTAGGTACATCTACACAATGCAAAATAGCATCAACGGCACAAAATGGGTGAAGTTGAGTTAGAATCCAACAGCTATCATCGTCTCCGAAGCATAGTAAAAACTCACTAATAGTTTTTGCTGGCAGGTTTTTAATAACCTGCACAACTCTTGCTAAATCATCATCTCCAAGCCCATATAAAAGATTGTGGTCAAAATGCTTAGCTACTTGAATTAATCGTGGAGTGCCATTTTGCATTACTTCAACTATTGCGTTATTTTTTTTGACTTTTTCGAGATTTTCTTCACTTAAATATTTTAAATATTGTTTGGCTCCTTCAAAGTCTTTATCGAGCCATTCTGCCCAAGCTTTACCAGTTATACGGTTAAAATCTATTTTTTCTATGACATCAGGAAGTTGTCTCAAAATAGTGGATTTTTTGGGTGCACTTGAAGCCGATAAAATACCTGTTATGAGGGCAACGTTCAATTTTTTTAATACTTTACAAAAATTTTCATCTGTCAGAATACTTAATCTTTCATATGCAATGTCGGCAGGAAGAGAATTTAATAAATTAATCACTTCATTAAATTCTTGAAATGTCGGGTTCGCAATGTTTCTATTATTCAAGTAAAGAGCTAATTGAAAATAATCAATAACTCCATCTCGCTTTATTTCAAGTATTTCATTATTTTTCTTAACTGTTTGTAGCCGTTCCTTAGTAAGGAACTTTAAATAGCTCTTTGCTTCTCTGAAGTTAGCTTTTAATAAAGCTCTCCAAACATCATCAGATAATTGGTTAAAGTCTAATTGCTTTGCTCTTGTTAGCTCTCTCAATATGGTCAATGTTTGTCGTGGGGCTGCTATCGATATAAAATCTTTGACAAGAGTTAGATTTAGCTTATTTAGTACTTTTAATAAATTCTCTTCCGATAATGCCCATAATTTATCCTTTAATATATTGGCTGGTAAGGAATTAAAAATAATAATAATTTCTGTTAATTGCTCCTTAGTTAATCGAGCGAGCTTTTCATCATCTATACCATATGCAATATCAGCTAGGCTTACTGCTCTAACTTTATTATTTTTCTGTTGGTTAAAACTCACATAAGTTTGTTCAATACTTTCGAGCTTCTTTGCATTAAGCCGGAATAAATATTGTTTTGCATTTTCAAAATCTTTCTCTAGCCAATGATTCCAAGTTTCTGTTGGTATACAATTAAAATCAAAGTCAAAGTCTTCTAGCTTGGCGGGAGTTATGAATAGCATAATATATTTGTAAAACCTAGGGGGGAGGGCACTCATGAAACGAACAGTTGTTTGTTCTGAGTTTATAGCCAAGTCAGCATAAATTTTGATATCTTCCTCGCTATAATTTAGCCACATATTTACTTCACGCCCAAGCAATAAAAATAATCTGAAATGATTGACTTGAGTATCTGGCCTCCTATCAATTTGTTGTTTACATAAGGCTGACTGAAAACAGGCTGCCCAACTTTCAGAACTAAATAATATTAATGTAGCTGGCATATTGTTGTCATTTAAAAATTCTTTAATGACATGTTCAGAAAACAGTTCAATTAGAACAAGAAAATTTGATAATGGAAGAGACTTGATTTGTGTCTCAATTTTCGATTGTAGTTGTTCATTAATAGGCGCTTTAGAGCTGTAAAAAATTATTGCTATAAAATAACAATTTATCAAAGGCTTCTTTTGGGTGAATATACAATCTATATTTCCGACAGTGTTTAAGAAAGTAATCGTTTTTGATATCAATTCATTGGATACATCTTCATCTCTATCAATTATTATTTCTTTTTTTGATATAACGTTAGATATTTTCTTTAAAATTTCAGTTATTCTTTTTTCTGTTTCGGTTAAGTTTGCACTATCAGAGGCATTGGATACCATATCTGTTAATTCAAAAATTATCGATTGGAATTCATTGTCTGGCGCTCGACTTAGAGCAATGACAGCATCATCGGTAGAAAGGTTAATTAATAACTTTGTTTTGTTCGCAACTGAAGTTGGTTGTGTCCATCTATCAAAATTTTCTAAATTAAATTGTGGATGAATCAGTGACAGTTTGGAAAGCTGAGTGGTTGATAGCCCTAAAGCATCTTCGGCTGATAAAGTTGAGAGCCTGAACCAAACTGAATTGGGTTCATTGGGTTCACAGAAGCTTTTAAGTTTTTTAATACCTATTTCTTCAAGAGCCATACCAATTGATTCTGACTCTTCACAGCATGATGTTATGAGCAGCTCGATTTGAATAGGATCGCCAAGACTATCAATTTGAAGAGTTTTTAAATCAATTTTCTTTAAAAAAGGTTCAATAAATTGGCAATTAGCACTACTTCTGCAATGTTCGCATAAGGCTAGGGTACGTTGTAAGTTTATACTTCTTATAAGTGGAGTAATTTTTTCAACATTTAGAGTGTTAGGTGCTCCCTCAGTACTACAGCATTGTTCAAGTATTACCACTAAATTGTCAGGAGACGCAATCGCATTTAAATCAAGCCGTTCCATATCAACAGTTCTTAAAAACTCTTGGACGCCATTTGATGCTTGTCGTGCTTGTGAATTTGCTGCTCTAGTACTAAGAGCAATGACTTTTTCAGTAGAAATGTGCTTAGCTAGAATTCTTAGACGGTCAGGGTGAATTTTTTTTGCTTCAATCATGTTGAATAATAAGTCGTCACTAAATTGTGTCGAACTTAATGTTGAATTAATGAGTTTACTTCGGGTTGATTTACTACAAGCAGATTGTGATGTGGTTGTTTTACGATGAAAATGTAAAACACGTCTTTCAACCTTTAGCTCACCTTCCTCTACGCTGATTCTATACTTGTGACGCCAAGAATGATTGCCTTTGAGTTGACATTTTGTGGGCTCATTGCCTTCTAAATTCGTCAATTTTTGATTCAATACTTCAGTATTGTAATCACTAAGGTGGCTGTCGACAGTTGCACGACCCATAGAAATATCTAAGTGCTTAAGCTTAGCCTGTATTTGCTACATATAGTAAATGTAACTCAACGAGCTTAAAGGTAAATGTTTCTGAATCATGATTCATTCTCTGTTCATTCGAGTTTGAACAGCATTTAGATCAGAAAAGATCCATTGACAGTAATTTTTGTTGGTTTTCAGGTGAGAACAGGTTTAACGTGTGGTGATGACTTGGATCTTCTTGAGAGTGAGTTTGTAAATAAATCCATAGGCTTAATACAAAGGCTTTGTTATCTGGAATATTAAAAGTGTTTACCTTCACTTTCTCTTCGAGAAAGTGAAATCTTTCCTGAACTTCATATTCACTTACTCTTTTGTTAGCAATCTCTCCGATAAATTTTTCATCAAGTATTTCCTTTAAACGGAGATTTGAGCATTCGAAACTATTTTTAAGAAGTTCTGCAAACAACTCACCACTGTTATCGCAAATTCTGCGAATTAAATCATTAGTTGAATACTCACCATAATACTTGTATTTAAATTGTTGCTCTAGGGCATTGTGATTAGTTAAAATGGATAGTAGATGACATTTTAATTTAGCGAAGGCTGGATTCTTGATCTCTATAGTCTGCGCTTTAATGACGAGGTGAAAAAAACGATAAAATAAATGGGTTCGAGTTCTATCATTCACGTTCATTAACCATAAGAAACTCAGGTGCATTTGAAATGAATCTAGATAGTTTTGCTCAGTGACCTCTGGACACGACGGAAGCCGTTTCAATTGCTTAAGGTCGCAAACCAGTTGGTCATCGGCTGAACAGGCCTTTAAACCGTTTTCAATAAAAGGTTTTGAGATCTTTGCAATGTAAAAGATCAATACTGAAACTCGGGCAGCTGTTTCTGGCGATAAATTAAACAAGATTTTTGCAGCATCTTGAGGAGGTATTTGTAATAGAGTACAAGTCAAAAAAGGAGGTGCCTGTAATCCATACTTTTTGTATATATCAATATTATCGGATTCGATTATAATTTTTTCGAATACAGAAAATCGTATACCGGATAAGTGATGCTCTTCAAAGCTTTCCGTGGGGAATAGAATTTTCTCTACTGACTTTTGATTATGCTGGCATCTTGAAATTACGTTTAACGACTTTTCTTCTGTTAGTGACGTTAATATTTGAAGACCTTCGGATGAATATAAGTAATCGAGTAAAGTTAGGATAGTAAGAATGTCAGGTGCTTCAAAGTCAGAAAGTATCGTAGCTAGCCGATATGCAGGTATTGACCGTAGGATTGCTTTATGTTGCAGTATTTCTCCACTCCCATCAGTTAATTCGATTGCAATCATTTTGAATTGTGCATCATTTAATGAATTGACTAAGTGTATGAAGATGGCATTCTGGCTTTGTGTTCTAAACAGGCGGCCGTAAAGAACATCCAGAGGTTCTGGTTGTATTGAAGGGTCTGCACGATATCGTAAAGGTAGTGATTTTATGAAAGTGATAAAGTGTTTATTATCCACTGTGTTATCGTGGTTTAGAGTGTGTCTAATAAGCCGATCACTTGATGCATGCGGGCAAGCTGGGGAGATTAAGTTTAATCTTGAAGCGTGAATAGCTCCTTTTTCAATTAAGTTGAGTAATAAACCTGAATTAAATGACTCAAGGCAGAGTATCGTATTGATTACTTCACTGCGTGTCGTATTTGAACAGGGTTGAGCGGCAGTTATTGTGGTTTTGCTGTTAAATAGTTTAAAGGCAGCAATGGTTATACCATCATTTGTGATAGCAACTTCGTATTCGTTTTCAAAAAAATCTCCTTTCAACTTTATTTTTAATGGTTTGCCCACCTCAAACTCAGTTCTTTCTAAACGAAGATAGTTTTCTTTAGATGTAAAACCTTGTGCGTTATAGCAGTCCATTTATCATTAATTAATTTTTCGTATACAGATAGTGTATATTCCGAATAAGAGCAATTGTCACCTGTTATGAATCTTTATTAACTCAACGTTAGTGTTTCTAATAGAATTTATTATTTTTATCAGATTAATTTAGATATAGTAAAACCATAAATAACGATTCGGAAAATTTGTGAAAATATACGTAGATGCAGATGCTTGCCCAGTGGTCATTAAGCAGATTTTGTTTAAAGCTGCAGAAAGAACTCAAACTCAACTAATTTTAGTTGCTAATCAATTTATTCAGACACCTAACTCTAAAGTTATTCAGTCAATTAGAGTTGAAAGCGGGTTTGATGTAGCTGATGACAAAATTGTTGAATTTACTGAAGTTGGCGATTTAGTGATTACAAGTGACTTACCGCTTGCCAATGATGTGATTGAGAAAGGTGGATTAGCCTTAAGCCCAAGAGGTGAGTTATTCACGACCGAGAATATAAAGTCACGCCTAAATATGAGAGATTTTTTAGACACCATGCGAGCAAGTGGTGTGCATACTGGTGGGCCTGCACCACTGAGTCAGAGTGATCGGCAGGCGTTTGGTAATCAATTAGACAGAATCTTAGCAAAAAGGAAAAAATAAGATGTATAAAAGACTAGGGATTGGTTTGTTTAGTGTTGTATGTACTTTTCAATCTTTTGCTGGAATAGAAGCGTTTCATCAAGGACCTGTGTACAAAAATTTTGGAAAAATTGCAGACGTAAATGCATCGGTTTCAATTCCAAAAAATATGAAGTTTCATGTTGCTTTTGATATGAGCAAAGCGAGTGATGTTGGAAAAATTAACCGAAACCTAGATACATTAGGTCGTTTTATCAATATGCATGTCGCAAACGGCGTCCCAAAGCAAAATATTAAGATCGCAATGGTTGTGCATGGAAAGTCGGTAACCGATTTAGCTAACCATTCGTTTTATTCAAAACTCCATTCTGGAAGTGATAATGCAAATCAAAATATTGTGAAGCAGCTTACTGATTTTGGCGTGAAAATTTATATTTGCGGACAAAGTGCGGCCTATTATGGTTTATCTCAAAAGGATTTGTTGCCAAACGTAGATATGGCTCTGTCAGCAATGACGGCACATGCTATTTTGCATAGTGAAGGTTATTCACTTAATCCATTTTAAGATAATTGATAAAAGCGGTCTGAAGATATGTTGCATATACAAACGCCTTTAATCCAAAGTTTGTCGATAGCCCAGAATTCCGACACTAAAGTTTGGTTAAAATTAGAGAACTGTCAGCCATCAGGATCTTTTAAAGTGAGGGGTGTGGGTTATGCGTGTGAATATTATATTCAACATGGCGCAAAACAGTTATATGCATCTTCAGGTGGGAATGCTGGTTTAGCCGTTGCTTACTGTGGTCGAAAAATAAATATACCTGTCACCATTGTTGTCCCGAAAACGACTAAGCAAAACGCCATTGAGTTAATTGAGCGTGAAGGGGCAAAAGTGGTCGTTCATGGTGATGTATGGTTTGATGCTCATGAATATGCATTGTCTCTGGTTAATGATGAAAGTGCTTATATTCATCCTTACGATGACCCCTTATTATGGCAAGGACACGCATCAATGATTGATGAAGTCATTGAGCAAGGTGTGACACCAGATGCCGTTTTATTGTCTGTTGGCGGTGGTGGACTTTTATTAGGAGTAGCTAAAGGGCTTGAAGAAAATGGTTTATCAGATATCCCAGTGTTTGCGGTAGAAACAGTCGGAGCCGATGCATTAGCTCAATCCATGTCATTAAATAAACGTATTTCTTTAGATGGGATCAGCTCAATCGCTACATCGTTAGGTGCCACTCAAGTTGCAAAGTCTGCTTTTAAATTAGCACAAACCGAGAGAGTGATGGCTATCAGCGTAGAGGACGCTGACACAGTTGATGCGTGTTATCGTTTTTTGAATGAACATAGAATGCTTGTTGAACCGGCATGTGGTGCTAGCTTATCTGTTGCATACCATCATAAGCATAATCAACTTAAACACTATAGGAATATTTTAGTTATTGTGTGCGGTGGTGTAGGAATTACGTCAACACAACTTGATAACTGGAAGAAACAATGTAAATTTCAAAATTAAAGGCTTCCGAAAAGAAGCCTTTAATTTTAGGTGTTATTCATACCTCAGAGCATCAATTGGGTTTAGTCTTGCAGCTTTAATTGCAGGTGCTAATCCAAAAATAATACCGATCGCCGATGTAAATCCAAAAGAAAGGAACACAGCCCAAGCTGGTATGTACGAACCAGGCATACTTGGTATCAATACGGTAATTAGCCCTGATAATCCATATCCAATTGCCAAGCCAATTGCGCCACCAAACAAAGATAGAACAACAGCTTCGACTAAGAACTGAAGCATAATAAATCCTGGAGTGGCTCCCAGTGCTTTTAATGTACCGATAACTCTAGTTCGTTCGGTGACAGATACTAGCATGATATTCATGACACCAATTCCGCCAACAATCAAACTGATACCAACAATTCCAGCAGTAATACCTGTTGCACTATTGGTGAACTTTTCAAAGTTCTCTTTTGATTTCTCAGAAGTTTCAAATTCGAAGTCATCGTCCTGACCAGAAGAAATCTTATGCTGCTGTCTCAGAATTCTTCGTATAGATTGCTGAACGACTTCTTCTTTAGCATCAGGCTTTAAGCGGTACATTATTTGGACGTTGCTGCGATGTTTATTACTCCCTTCTAGTGCATTCATCGTGCTAATAGGTATACGTATATAATCGTCTTGATCAAAACCAAATAAGCTCCCCAGTTTTTCTGCAACGCCGATGATAAGAAACCACTCATTACCGAGTTTAATATAAGACCCTACGGGATTTTCAGGTAAATGTAACTTTTCAATTATACTGGCACCGATATAAGCTACTCTGCGGCGCTTTTTATCATCTTCTGCACGAATAAATCGGCCTTGTTCGGGAAATGTTCTGTATGCTTTTTGATAACTTTGCTCAGTGCCTTCGACCCGAGTACTGTGGGTATAACTTCCATATTGTGCGCCGCCAGAAAAGCGCCAGCTATACATGATTGCAGTCATGGTTTCGGCTTGTTTTATTTTGCTTTTTAAAATCAAAAAGTCTTCATAAGTAAGCTTACTTCTTTTCCCTAGCATCTCTAATCTTGGATTAGTATATGGTTTAACTGTAGTAACATCAGGTGCGAGGTCAGAAAGTTGATCGTTGATTTGTTTAGTGAAACCTTGCATTACTGCAACAACGGTAATTACTGCTGCTACGCCAATGATAATACCTAGGCAGGTGAGTGCAGAGCGCATCGCATTGGCTCGAATTGCAGCTAGTGCAGCTTTAGTCCCTTCCATAATCGCTAGAGCGGATTTAAACATGCAATCGCTCCTCTTTTACTTTTACGGTGTCAGCAACGACTTTACCATCAACTAAGCGAATGACTCTATCACAATGATCGGCGATATCCTGCTCGTGTGTCACTAATATAATGGTATGGCCTTCATTATGAAGTTCATCAAACAATGACATGATATCCCGAGTAGTTTTACTGTCGAGGTTACCTGTGGGTTCATCACCTAAGAGAATATGTGGCTTTGTCACTAACGCTCTGGCAATAGCAACTCGTTGCCTTTGACCACCAGAAAGTTGACTCGAAAGATGATGTACTTTATCGCCTAATCCTACACGCTTAAGCGATTCAATTGCCATTCTTCGGCGCTCTTTGGCTGCAATAAAGCGATATACTAGCGGCTGCATTACATTTTCTAAAGCCGTAGCTCTAGGAATCAAATTGAAACTTTGAAAGATAAATCCAACACTTTCGTTTCTTTGATGCGCAAGCTCAGTTTCAGACATGTTCTTAACAAGTTTACCTTTTAGCAGGTATTCACCTTCAGATGGAACATCCAAGCAGCCTAAAATATTCATTAATGTTGACTTACCAGAACCTGATGGGCCAATTATGGCGACGTATTCATTTTTAGATATTGATACATTAACGTCATCCAAAGCTTTAAACGTTTGTTCGCCCATCTGGTAGTGTTTCGAAATTTTCTTTAAATCGATCACCTTACTCATACGCTTTCCTTTTCAGAAGCGGTTTTTTTCGATGCATTATCAGGATGAATTACATCGCCTTCTTTTAGTTTACTTACAGGTCTAGCTGGGCCAACAACAACTCTATCTTTGGTTGTTAAGCCACTTTTTATGGCTTGCTCAATATCTGATGAAATTCCTACAGTGACGAACTTTTTGGAAACCTTATTATCAGTATCCACTTTCCAAACGAAATATTTGTTGTCTTCTTGGTGTACAGCTTCGATTGGCAGTTTTACAGCATGATTAGATATAGATGTTGCGATTTCAGCTCGGCAGCTCATCCCCGCATATAAACGTCGATTAGTATGGTCAAGTAACACTTTAACTTTAAATGACAAGGCATTCGAACCTAGCTCAGTTTTCGCTGAAGTACCAATGTTTATGACCTTTCCAATAAAAGGGTCATCAGCATAGGCCGCAGCAAATATATCGGCTTTTTGACCAAGTTGAATGCTTGCAATATCGGTTTCATCAACCCTCAGCTCAGCTAAAATTGCACTTGGATCAGCAATCAGCATGAGATCTGAACCCACGATATTAGTTGTACCTGCAATAACGGTTTCACCTTCTTTAATATCAACAGAAGCTAAAAGTCCTGTCATAGGTGCTCTGAATACACTTTTACTTAATCTATCTTCTGCAATTGAAAGGGAAGCTTTAGCCTGCTTAAGCTGCGCTTTTTTAGATTGAATATCAATAAGCGCAAGATCTCGACTGTTTTTAAGGTTGTCGTACGTTTCGGCGTCAGAAAGACCTCGGGCAAACATTTTTTGTTGGCGAGTGAGCTGTCTTTCAATATTTTTTAAGTTAACGTGTGATTTTTGTATTTCAATCTCACTGGCTTGTACAACAGCTTTAGAACGCTCAACATCAGCTTTAAAAGCTTTAGTATCTAGCTCCATTAAGATGTCGCCTTTTTTGACTGTTTGTCCTTCTTCAACCAAGACTTTTGCAACACGACCAGTCACTTCTGAGCGTAGCTGCACTTGGGTATTAAAAACGAGGTTACCTGAAGCTAGAATGGTATCTGCTATGCTTCCCGTAGAAGGGTGAGTAACTTCTAGCTTTACGGTATCTTGATTATCTGTGACTTGTTTGCTTATTAGAATTCCCGCAAATGCAACAACAGCTAAAACGATGATAATGATTTTTTTCATTGTTGATCCCTGAAGTGCCAGCACAACCCGTACTGGCTAGAAATAAAGTCTATTATTTTAAGGCTGCTACTAGGAACCAAATACCAAAAATCACAACTGACGGTAAAAGCCCGTATATTACAGCTTGGTTCTTAGTAAAATTCGTCCAGCTTCTTAGACCAGTAATGGTGAGAATCATTCCCCAAATAGTAAATAAACCAATACTCTCAACAAGCCCATAATACGCATTATGGATATCTAAATTTAGAACGAGTTGATTTAACGATGCATAGTTGAAGATAGATTGACTCAATTGATCTGTCTTTGCAGTCGTAACCAGAATAATCGTGCCCAAACTATTAATGATAGCTGGCATCATGGTCCAGATACTGAATCCATACCAAGCACCAAATTTCATATCAGATTGTGGGTCAATTTTACTGATAAGCATGAAATAGAATGCATAAAGTGCATTAAACAATGCAATGGCAATGATAGGTGCACCAATAGCAAAGTAAATTTGGATGTCAGCAAACTGTTTAATGCCATTAACTGAAACGTCACGTTCTTGTGCCGTTAACTCGTCTCCGAGTGCAGCAATTTGTTGATCGACAAGGTAGTTAGGGTCAACA
Source organism: Shewanella sp. OPT22 (assembly GCF_004168585.1). Taxonomy (GTDB): domain Bacteria; phylum Pseudomonadota; class Gammaproteobacteria; order Enterobacterales; family Shewanellaceae; genus Parashewanella. The sequence continues at coordinate 103,151 of NZ_PGVH01000043.1, forward strand.
GTTGTATAGAATAAATACATTGCAACTGAAGAGAAAAGAATGATTAAAAGAAAAGCTGACCAAGACCAGCCTTTTGCATCTTTTAAGCCGTTAAATGCTTTGCTTGGAGATAAATAAATATCCGTAATAGCGCCGAATACGGTAGCAGATTTCATCATAAGTCCTTTTATCAAAATGTAATAAAAACATATCTTAAATGTTAACTATGAATGTAAAGATACGCTCGATGACATTTTATGTCAACGCATTCTATTCCCATTCATTTCTTATATAAACATTGATTAAAATCAATAAATCCATAAATGCTGCCAATAAAGTTAATGCAAATCATTATCATTACGTATATAGTTGTGCAAATTTTGTAAATTCCAAGCTTGGAGTGTTAAGGAAATGAAAGAGTCACTAATTGCTATGGGGGTAGTTACGGCGTTTTCGGGCTCTGTTTTAGCGACAGATACCAGTAAGCTCGAACAGATGATTGCCGCTCAAGAGTCTCAATTGCAAGCTTTAAAGATTGAGCTTAATAAGTTGAAGCAAAATCAGCAAAAGCAGAAGCAACAAGTTATTGAGATTACTAAGGGAGCTAGCGAAGTTAAATCGGATAAGTTGGATAAATTCGTTTTTAAATCATATGGAAGCTTAACGTATAGCAATGATGAAATATTTTCTAACGTTCAAGATACAACTCCAAGCAGGCGAGGTCGATTTGATTTAGAGCGAATTGTTACAGAATTCGGGTACAAGTTTAATGATCAGTGGGATGTTGAAGTCGAAATCGAATATGAGCATGGCGGCGCAGGCGCGGCTTTAGAATATGATGGTTTTGAAGAGTTTGGTGAATTTGAAACAGAAATTGAAGCGGGTGGTGAGGTTGTCGTCGAAAAGGCACAATTTCGATATCGTCATAATGAAAATTTTGGTGTGAAATTCGGCAACATTCATGTTCCTGTCGGTTTAGGGACAATATTGCATAAGCCAAACCAATACCTAACAGTTATGCGCCACAGAAGTGAAGAAGCCATTATTCCAACGACTTGGAATGAGTTTGGTATTGGCGTATTTGGAAGCATTGGGAATTTCAACTATCAAGCTCAAATGATTAACAGCCTTAACTCAGAATATTTTCGTACCTATGGCTGGGTAAGTACTGGTCATCAGAAACGCTTTGAACATGTAAATGCTGACGACTTCGCTGGCGTATTTCGCCTTGAATATGGCAACTTTAAAGATGAAGGTCTAGCTCTAGGTGCTTCATATTACTACGGGATTACATCAGGTAATCGTCACAGTGAAGACCGAGTTATTGGTGACGGTGAACTGAGTATATTTTCATTGCAAGGTGCATATGTACAAGGACCTTGGACGTTAAGAGGTCAATATATTCTAGGCACGCTTGAAGACAGTGACGACATAGCAAAAGCCAATAAAACAACCCCAGGGCTGCGTCCTGGTAATTTTTCTCAAGTTGGCTCTGAAGCAGAATCGTTTTTTGTTGAAGCTGGAGTCAACCTTCAAGAGTTTATCGATGTTCCAGTAACAGTATTTGCCAATATTGACTATTCAAATCCACTTAAAGAAGTGGAGAGTGGATCAGCATCTCAACGATTTGAAAACACTTGGACAAGTGTTGGTTTTAATTACTCACCGATTCCGGAAATTGTAATTAAAGCTGAAGCGGGTCGCAAACAAGTTGCCGTCTATGAAATTCCAGACACTTATTTCTATGCATTAGGCGTAGGTTATCAATTCTCTCTGTAAACAGTAAAAATGGATTATTATACACATGATTAAGAAAACTCTACTTGCAGCATCATTGGCTGCACTATTAGCTGGTTGTGGTGGTTCAGGTACTAAATCTGATAGCGATGACAACAATCAAACTTCTGGGAATTTTGATTTTGCAGCTACAGAGATGATCACAAACATAACAGATGACGTTATTGTGGCGGGTTACAGCGAGCTTGCAACAAAAGCAGGAGATCTACATTTAGCAACGATAACACTTTGGAATAGTCCAAGTGCAGAAAGCTTAAAAGCGGCGCAAGATGCTTGGAAGAATGCTCGTAAACCTTGGGAACAAGGGGAATCACATATCTTTGGGCCTGTGGATTCATTAGAAATTGATCCACATTTAGATTCATGGCCTTTAGCTACAGACGCTCTTGCGAAACAGCTAAATGATAATACATCTTTTGATGCCGATATCATTAGAGGTTGGAATGACAACTTGCAAGGTTTCCATGCAATGGAATATTTGTTATTTGGTGATGGTGTTCAAAACAATGTTAAGCCAATTGCTGATATGACACAGAAAGAACGTGAATACCTTGTCGAATTAGCGGTAGTTTTTAAAGGTTATGCTGAAGATCTTGAAAATGCATGGAAAGTTGAGTTCGATGCTGGTAATTCAACATCACCATATGCTGATCGCTTAAAAAATCCTGGTGATAATTCAAATTACAGTTCACAAGTTGCTGTAATCGAAGAATTGATTCTAGGAATGATTGGTATTGTTGATGAAGTAGGTAATGGAAAAATTGCAGAACCATTTGGGACTGATGCAAGTAACGCTGATACTTCAAAAGTTGAGTCTCAATATTCTTGGAACTCTTTAACTGACTTTTCAAACAACATTAAAGGCGTGAAAAATGTTTGGGAAGGCGAATTTTCTGGTAATGCTGATGAGCAAGGAATAGTGAACTTTGTTGCCGCAGCAGATTCAGCTGTAGCGATTCGAGTAAGTCGCGAAATTGATACTGCAATCACAGCTATTCTAGATATTGAAGGTGGTATTGGAATGCCGTTCCGTCAAGCAATTACAGATGCTGATGGTCGCCAACGTATTCAAACTGCAATTGACGCATTAACTACATTGCAATCGAGCTTGGAAAACGATGTTCAACCATTAAAAGAAAAGTGGAACGGTAAATAATCTTATTGAATTAATGAAAGGGCAATCGATTGAATTGGTTGTCCTTTTAGTTTTTTAAATATCTACTTTCTCACGTGAAAATTGGCACAGATCAAATTGTTAGTGAGAGCAATGGTGAAACAAATGAGTAAAACAAAAATACATATAGTAATTGCTTGCATCGTAACACTTGGAATAAGCGCCTGTGGTGGTTCAGGAGAGAAGAAAGAAACAAAACCACCAGTAAATCCTCCTGTTGTTGAATACCCAGAATATGCGGATATTGTTTTACTTGGTGGCGAAACCACAACAACCGAAGCATCAAATTCGGGACATGGATTTTCAACGCCTGCACCAAATTTATCGCAGAATAATTTAGACCATCATCTAGAAGGTGACCTTGCATTTGAAACGACATTCACAGATGCACCAAATACTGAACATCCAGAATTAGATGGATTAGGTCCCGTTTTTAATAATATCAATTGTAATGCTTGTCACCAAAGAGATGGACGCAACTCTCCACCAAGAATACCAGCAGGTGAAAATAGAATTCTATTGGGTACAGGGGCTGGGATATTCTTGAGAATTTCTAAAGCACCTGATCAAGAATGTACTGAAGGCAACTCGAACAACAACTATTGTGCACCAATTCCAGTCCCCAATTTTGGTGGGCAGTTATTTCATCGGGGGGTGGTTAATGCAAGACCCGATTGGGATAGTGTAGATGACAAAGGTAATCGTCCGAACAACTTTAAAGGTCAAGCAGACGTTTATTTCTCATATCATTACAAAGATATCACGTATCCAGATGGAACAACGGTAACACTGAAAAAACCGATTTTTGAAGTTGAGAACCCTTATGATGCACCTGGAGAAACTAAAAATAGTCCAACAGTAACGTCAGAATTGTTGCAAGATGATGTGTTATTTGGATGGCGCAACGGCATGCCTGTATTTGGTTTAGGCTTATTAGAAGCGATTCCAGAATCTGCTATTGTAGCCAATGCCGATACTACTGATGAAGATAATGATGGGATAAGTGGTAAGCCAAACTATGTATTTGACAAAATTAAAGCCGACGCCGGTGTTGAAAATCCGGTTTCATTAGGACGATTCGGTTGGAAAGCGAATACGCCCAGTGTAAGAATACAATCACTTGGTGCGCTCCGTGGAGATATCGGTATTACTAATCCTTTGTTTCCTGCTGAAAGTGTTGCGAATACACATTTACATAATGTCTACCTGTCTGAAAATCCGAACGATACTGGCGTAGGTCCTGATGGGTTACCAGAAGCAAGTCAAGAATTTAGTGATTCAGTTGTATTTTATTCTGAAACACTCGCTGTTCCGGCACGTCGTAATGTGAGTGATTCGGATGTTCGAGAAGGAGCACGCTTTTTCGAACAAGTGAATTGTATAAGCTGCCATACACCCAAATTTGTTACTAAATCTTCTGGTGATATTGGTGGAACACCTATTATCGATGAATTAAAGAATCAAACTATTTACCCATTCACAGATATGCTTCTGCACGATATGGGCGAAGAATTGGCTGATGGTCGACCAGACTTTTTGGCGAACGGTAGTGAGTGGCGTACTCGTCCTCTTTGGGGAATAGGTTTGACACATACCGTAAACCCACTAGCGGGCTTCCTTCATGATGGGCGTGCTGCAAGTATTGAAGAAGCGATTCTTTGGCACGGTGGAGAGTCAGAAAAGTCTAAAAATGGCTTTATGTCACTTAGTGCTACAGAGCGAAAACAACTTCTTAAATTTGTAAATTCTTTATAAATTGAACAAAAGCCATCAAATCGATGGCTTTTTCTATAAATTAAAACTCAATTCTTGTGACTCTGTGGTTCGCTTTTCATAGTTCAATTTAATATAATTGAAAGATTGTTGTAATTTTCGGACGCATTATGAGCCAGGCGGCACCACAGATAGAAACCATTGATTATCCATTTCCAGCTAAACCAGTTCCATTGTCTGTTGATGAAAAAAGTTATTATAAAGAACGCATTAAACAACTATTAAAAGAGCGTGACGCTGTTCTTGTTGCCCATTATTATACCGATCCTGAAATTCAGGCATTAGCAGAGGAGACGGGCGGGTGTGTTTCTGACTCTTTAGAAATGGCTCGTTTTGGTCGAGACCATCCAGCAAAAACTCTGATTGTTGCCGGCGTTAAATTTATGGGCGAAACATCGAAAATTCTATCGCCAGAAAAAACAGTGTTAATGCCAAATCTTGAAGCGACTTGTTCACTCGATTTAGGCTGTCCAATTGATGCATTCAGTGATTTTTGTGATGCACACCCTGATCATACCGTTGTTGTGTATGCAAATACTTCGGCTGCTGTTAAAGCACGTGCAGATTGGGTCGTAACGTCAAGTATTGCACTTGAAATCGTTGAGCATTTAGACAGTGAAGATAAAAAAATTATTTGGGGACCTGATCGTCACCTAGGCAGTTACATTGCCAAACAAACAGGTGCCGAAATGCTCATGTGGCAGGGCGAGTGTATTGTTCATGACGAATTTAAAGCTCGAGCACTAGTGAATTTGAAAAAAGAATACCCTAATGCTGCTGTGCTTGTTCACCCAGAATCACCTGCGAGTGTTGTAGATATGGCTGACTCTGTTGGGTCAACCAGTCAGCTTATTAAAGCGGCTCAAGAAATGGATAACGACACATTTATTGTTGCTACAGACAAAGGCATTTTCTATAAAATGCAACAAGCAGCTCCAGGTAAAACGTTAATTGAAGCGCCAACAGGCGGAAATGGTGCAACATGTAAGAGTTGTGCTCATTGCCCTTGGATGGCTATGAATGGCTTAAAAGCAATTGAAGCTTCATTATCTGCTACTGATACAAAAGACCATGAAATTTTTGTAGATGACGCATTACGTGATGATGCATTAGTACCATTAGATCGTATGCTAAATTTTGCTAAAGAAATGAATATGAAAGTGAAGGGCAATGCTTAATTAGTATTGAATGATGAAGAGAGTGATGAGCTCTCTTCATCACCTCTAGTTAGACTCTGCGTTTGTTCTCTAAATAAACTTGTTCATTTGAATTCAGTTTACTTAACCATCTAAACTTCTCTAAATGCTCAGTTATCAGCTTTTTACAAAGAGCATCAATGTGCTGCTTGTGTTGCTGGTTTAAAATAGTTTCAATTGAATCTGCAACGTCATTGTTCAAAGCGTTTTCATTATACTTTTGTTCACTTGAAACGTAATCTAACTCGTCTCCAACTGCATTTGAAGACACAATAATCATAACGATAAATACAGCTACCTTGTACATCCTTTACCTCGGCAATTACAACATTTTATCGGCTAAACGTCTTGTTTGAGCCTAAAGAATAGAACAGGATTTTGGGTTGTCTAATTTAATCCAATAAAAAATGTAAATTTTTATTAAAACTTTAGTAGTGCTAGGTTGCTTAGTATTTGGCAATTCCGTATCATTCTATTAATGCTGGAATGAAACTATTTAGGCTCTGGTACTGACTAACTTTCATTTCAGTTTTTTATTTTTCAAATATTACAACCAAGTGGCTCTACGTATGAGTCACCACTGGAAAGGATTTATCATGCCTGTTATTACACTTCCTGATGGTAGCAAACGCGAGTTTGCACAACCTGTTTCTACTTATGACGTTGCAATGGATATTGGTCCAGGTTTAGCTAAAGCCTGTATCGCTGGCCGAGTAAATGGTGAGCTTAAAGATGCTTGCGATGTTATCGAGTCTGACTCTGATCTTTCTATTATCACCGCAAAAGATGACGATGGTTTAGAAATTTTGCGCCACTCTTGTGCGCATTTATTAGGTCATGCTATCAAACAACTGTGGCCAGATGTCAAAATGGCAATCGGACCTGTTATTGATAAAGGTTTTTACTACGATATTGATCTTGAGCATAAATTGACTCAAGAAGATATTGATAAGCTTGAAAAGCGAATGCTTGAGCTTGCTAAGACAAATTACAATGTAATTAAAAAAGTCGGCAGCTGGCAAGACGCATATGATGCGTTTGAAGCTCGTGGTGAAACTTACAAAATGCAAATTCTTGATGAAAACATCGAGAAAACAGCAACACCTGCTTTATATCATCATGAAGAGTATACGGATATGTGCCGTGGACCTCATGTACCCAATATGCGTTTTTGTCAGCATTTTAAATTAATGAATGTTGCTGGAGCATACTGGCGTGGCGATTCGTCGAATAAAATGCTTCAGCGTGTTTATGGTACCGCTTGGGCAGACAAGAAACAGCTTAAGTCATATTTGAACCGCCTTGAAGAAGCTTCAAAGCGTGATCATCGTAAGATCGGTAAGCAGCTCGATCTTTATCATATGCAAGAAGAAGCACCTGGTATGGTGTTTTGGCATAATGATGGTTGGAGTATTTTCCGTGAACTAGAAACCTTTGTTCGCACCAAACTTGTTGATTACGATTATCAAGAAGTAAAAGGTCCATTAATCATGGACAGAGTATTATGGGAGCGTTCAGGTCACTGGGATAAATATTCAGAAGCTATGTTCACGACTCACAGTGAAGCTCGTGATTATGCGCTAAAACCAATGAACTGTCCTGGTCATGTTCAAATCTTTAACCAAGGTTTGAAGTCGTACCGTGATCTTCCACTACGAATGGCTGAATTTGGTTGTTGTCACCGTAATGAACCGTCAGGTTCACTGCATGGGCTTATGCGCGTCCGTGGCTTTACTCAAGATGATGCACACGTATTCTGTACTGAAGACCAAGTTCAAGACGAAGTAATTAAGTGTATCAAAATGGTATACGATACTTACGCCACTTTTGGATTTGAAAATATCGTTGTTAAGTTATCAACTCGCCCTGAAAAGCGTATTGGTGACGACGATATGTGGGATAGAGCAGAGGAAGCACTAAAGCAAGCTTTGGCATCAAATGAAATCGAATATGAGATTTTAGATGGCGAAGGTGCGTTCTATGGCCCAAAAATCGAATTTACTTTGCATGATTGTCTAGATCGTGCATGGCAATGTGGTACAGTGCAACTCGATTATGCGCTACCGAATCGTTTAGGCGCAACTTATGTTGCCGAAGACAATAGTCGTCAGACTCCAGTAATGATTCATCGCGCTATTCTGGGTTCACTAGAACGTTTCTTAGGTATTCTTATCGAAGAATACGCTGGTCGCTTCCCAACTTGGTTAGCTCCAGTTCAAGCTGTAGTGATGAATATTACCGATAAGCACGCTGATTATGTTGAAGAAGTAGTCAATATATTCAAGAAGCAGGGAATTCGTGCAGTTAAAGACTTGAGAAACGAGAAGATTGGCTTTAAAATACGCGAGCACACTTTAAGACGTGTCCCTTATTTATTGGTCGTTGGTGATCAAGAGATGGAAAATAGGGAAGTCGCTGTGCGAACACGGGACGGAAAAGATTTAGGCAAACTGAGTATTGATAAGTTTGCAGCTAAAATCCGTGAACAGATTTCGTTCCGTAGTCTAAATTTGTTGGAGGACTAGGTCATAAAAGGCAAAAGAGATGGTGGGCGTAATACCGCTCCCAATAGAATCAATGATGAAATTACCGGCGTATCTGAAGTACGTTTAAATGGTGCTGAAGGCGAACAACATGGTATCATGACCATTCGTGACGCACAAAGTAAGGCGGATGAAGCAGGTTTAGATCTTGTTGAAATCAGCCCGAACGCTGAGCCTCCAGTATGCCGGATAATGGACTACGGAAAGTTCCTTTTTGATAAGGCGAAAGCTCAAAAGGAACAAAAGAAGAAGCAAAAGCAGGTTCAGGTTAAAGAAGTAAAATTCAGACCTGGAACTGATGAAAACGATTATCAGGTAAAACTACGCAACCTGAATCGTTTTCTAAGCGATGGTGACAAAGCGAAAGTAACGCTGCGTTTCCGTGGCCGCGAAATGGCACACCAAAGCATTGGTATGGCTCTACTGAACCGTATTAAAGCAGATTTGGAAGAAATAGCAGTCGTGGAGTCTTTCCCGAAAATGGAAGGTCGTCAAGCTGTTATGGTGCTAGCGCCTAAAAAGAAATAAGTCGGGCTTATTAAAAAGTAAGTAAGGTTCAATAGAGCCTTGCTTCGCCTTGCTATTTAATTAACTATCCCAATGCGGAGTTTTAGAAATGCCTAAAATGAAAACAGATAAGGGTGTTGCTAAACGCTTTAAGAAAACTGCTAATGGTTTCAAGCGTAAGCAAGCTCACCTTCGTCACATTCTGACTAAGAAAAGCACTAAGCGTAAACGTCATCTACGTGCTAAGTGTTTAGTTGCCAAGTCTGACGTTCCAGCAATCGCGCGTCAATTACCTTACGCTTAATTTAGGAGATATAGAAAATGCCAAGAGTTAAGCGTGGTGTAACCGCTCGTGCTCGTCACAAGAAAGTATTAAAACTTGCCAAAGGTTATTATGGTGCTCGTTCTCGCGTATATCGCGTAGCGGTACAAGCAGTAACTAAAGCTGGTCAATATGCATACCGTGACCGTCGTCAAAAGAAACGTCAATTCCGTCAACTTTGGATTGCACGTATCAATGCGGCAGCTCGTCAAAATGGTCTTTCATACAGCCGTTTCATCAACGGTCTGAAGAAGGCGTCTATCGAAATCGATCGTAAGATTTTGGCAGACATTGCAGTATATGACAAAGTTGTTTTCGCAACTTTAGTTGGAAAAGCAAAAGAAGCTTTAGCTTAATCGCTTAAGTTATTTTGTACTGCTCTCAAAGCCTCGGTTTACCGAGGCTTTGTTCGTTTTAGTGTTACATATTCCAGGTGTTTGTTGCTGTAAGTCCAGTAAATTAAAGTAGTTTTGTCCTAAAGCTATATTTCTAAATGCTTCATCATTTATGTATTTGTGTATTTCACTCACGGTTTTCAAAGTGTGATCATAGTCTTCAAAACCATAATCTTCTTGTGCTAAAAAATCAGTACCATTGATAAATCGTGAAGGGTACTTATTGATTAAAGCAACATAGCGAGTTCTGTCTCGACTAAAAAAGTTTTCTTCTAAAATAGTCCATGAGATATCAAGTGTAAGATTAGGGTAGTTTTTTAAAAAACTGTTCATAAGCCCAATGTGATTCTTCGTATCTATCTTACTTTGCTCCATAGATAACCCCATATGAGCCCATACAATTTGATTATCTGGATATCGTTCCAGAACATGCCTCATTAGGTGAATATATTCAAAGGGAGAATCGTTTAAACCTATGTCAGCATGCAAAGTAAGAGGGAGCTTATGTGTTCTCAAATATTCCATGAATGGCTGCCAATTATTAATGTCATCTACTGTCGCTGGTTCATGGGCGTTACTGAGTAAAGCGTGCTTGATTAGGTTTACTTCACCGACCCATTTAAATTTATTCGGATACTTATTTTGAATATACATAATTCGCTGCAAAATATTCTCTGGGTTGGCTAAATCGGGAAAACTCATAGAAAGTTTTGTGACTATGTTTTCATGCTTGTGTTCTGTAAGCGCTTTTAAGTTTCTAAAATCATTTACCCAACTTGGTCTAATTGGCGTATTTGGGCAGTCTAGGTAATGTTTACAATCAGTTTTAACTGCAAATGTTTGCCCGATACCATAAGCATTGGCGTACTTAATGCCCGCTTTATTAAGAATACTAATGAGTTTATCGGTTGGCATAGCTTCATTATTAAATGGTTGTATATGTAAATGAGTATCAACCTGAAGCGTGTGGGAGAATTGCCTCCTATCAAAGCAGTCAGAACTATTTGCATAATTAAATACGGCAAGGAAAGAAAAAAATAGTGAGAATTGAAAAGTACACCTTTTCATATAAACATCCGTGTTTACACATAATGGTTTTATTATAGGCAATAAAAAAGGCACCGAATGGTGCCCATTAAAAATTGTAAGCTAGTTGAAACCTAGACCTTTAAACCAACCAATAGTTGATCAAGTTGCTCGGCCGTCGCGTGTAACTCATCACAACCTGAAACCGCATTGTTAGCTGACTCTTCCACATTATGGGATTGATTGCGGATTTCCATCAAGTTGCCTGCAATTTCGTTTGCAACGGCAGATTGCTGCTCAGCGGAGCTTGCAATTTGAACGCTCATATCGAGTACTTTGTCACTATGACTCGAGATATTTCGTAAATCATCACCGGTTTTCATGACGTGAGATTTACCTTGTTCAGCTTGCTCGACTGTTCTCGACATTACTTGGGTGAGGGCACTTGCGCCAGATTGTAAAGACTCGATCATGCTCTTTATTTCGACAGTAGCATCTTGAGTCCGCCCTGCAAGTGTTCTGACTTCGTCTGCTACTACAGCAAACCCTCGTCCTTGTTCACCAGCACGTGCAGCTTCAATTGCAGCGTTCAGTGCGAGTAAATTAGTTTGTTCTGAAATTGCATTAATCGTTGTCACAACTTCATCAATGCGAGAGGCATTGTCATTCAATTCATTTACTGCATCAGAGGCATTTGAAATATCTGTTGCTAAAGTACCAATCACTTTAACTGTGTTTTCAATATCTCTGGAACCAATCGTAACCTGATTATTCGCTTCTTGTGTTTCCATTGAAGACACTTCAGCGTTTCGAGAAACTTCTTTAACTGCTGCAGTCATCTCTTCCATAGCTGTAGCAAGTGAATCAAGATGTTGCCTTTGATTTACGGCTAAATCTTGGCCTTGTCCAGCATTGCCACGAAATTCATTGACGACATTGCGAATTTGATCCGTTGATTGAATGATTTGCTTCACTAATTGATGCTGCCTATCAACCAAAGTATCAATACTGATAGCTAAATGGCTGAATTCATCTGGTACTTTAAAAAAGTTAAGGCGATTGGTTAAATCACCACCTGCAGCTCGCTCTAATGCCATCACTGTAGTATATAAAGCACCACGGATGAAGGTCGAAATATAATAAGTAGCCATCCAAACAAGGAATATTAAACCAGCTGTTACAATATAAATAACCTTCTGATCTTCGTTAATGATCACTTCCACTTGCTTCATTGAAGAAGTCTGTTGCGTCGAAATAGAAGAAAGAAAATTATCTCTTTGGTTTGCTGGAATATAGTCTAAAGCGGCATCAACAATTTGTTGCTTTTGTTGGGCGCTTTGAGTACTTGCGTATTTATTGAATTCTCCTGATATCTTCCCTAACTCATAGTGAGATGCAAAAGCTAAAAACGCTAATGCTAATATAGAGATGGTTGCTAGGATAATAAACTTTTGTCTTATTGTTGTTTGAATCAAATACTTATCGATCCAACGAAATTTTACTTCTTTCATAATTAAACTCTTATGCCTTTTAGCAGCACTTTTTATGAGTGACCCCAAATACCATATCGGCTCGAGAACCTACGACTTAAGCAATTAAACGTCAATTGCTGAAATTTTATCTTCCGTTGAAAAATTGTTATCGACATTTTACATCTTGATCATTTTACAGGCTAGTGGTTGTTAGTCATTTTGACTATAAAATTGTAATAACGTGATGACAATCAACTAATACAGAATCGAATCCCATAACGAGTAATTTATTGACTTAAATTGAGCTTTTATCTCTCATATAAATCAATTTACTCTAGAAAAACCAAGTGCATTAGCGTAAAATTTCCGTCTTTTTTATTCTTGATTGTGTAGCGAATTCATAGCTTCAAAATTCATAAGATAAGATAAATTCTCTTATTTAGAATTCTGTGGTTTTTCCAACATGCAGTGGAAATTAAAATGCAACAACTAAACGACATTGTATCTAATGCTTTAGAAGTAATAGAGCAAACTAGTGATTTAAAAGCACTAGATGATATCCGAGTAGATTATTTGGGTAAAAAAGGTCAGATTACGGCAATGATGCGTATGATGGCTACTTTAAGTGCGGAAGAAAAACCTGCATTTGGCCAAAAAGTTAATGATGCTAAGCAAACCGTTCAAAAAGCATTAAATGCTAAAATTGAAGGGATGAAACTTGCTGAACTAGAAGAAAAGCTGAAGACTGAACAAGTCGATGTGACGCTTCCTGGTCGTGTAACTGAACTTGGTGGTTTGCATCCAGTCACTCGAACTATTGAACGTATTGAAGACTTTTTCGGCGAGCTTGGTTTCCAAGTGGAGAAAGGCCCAGAAATTGAAGATGACTTTCATAACTTCGATTCGTTAAATATTCCTGATGATCATCCAGCTCGTGCTGATCACGATACTTTTTATTTTAACCCTAAGTTAGTTCTAAGAACTCAAACTTCAGGTGTTCAAATTCGTACAATGGAAAAGAAAGATCCTCCGTTACGAATTATCTCTCCAGGTCGCGTATATCGTAATGATTACGATCAAACTCATACACCGATGTTCCATCAGGTTGAAGGTTTGATGATCGATAAAAAAGTTAACTTTGCAGAGCTTAAAGGTATCTTGCATGATTTTCTTCGTAACTTCTTCGAAGAAGATTTAGAAGTTCGTTTCCGTCCTTCTTATTTCCCGTTCACTGAACCATCAGCAGAAGTTGATGTTAAAGGTAAGAATGGCTGGTTAGAAGTATTAGGCTGTGGCATGGTGCATCCGAATGTACTGCGTAGCGTAGGTTATGACCCAGAAGAATATACAGGATTTGCATTTGGTATGGGCGTAGAGCGCTTATCTATGCTTCGTTATGGCGTAAATGATTTACGTTCATTTTTCGAAAATGACTTACGTTTCCTTAAGCAATTCAAATAACGGAGCAAATTAACAATGAAATTTAGTGAATCTTGGCTTCGTGAGTGGGTAAACCCAGAAATTTCTCGTGAAGCGCTTTCAGAGCAGATCACCATGGCAGGGTTAGAGGTTGATGGTGTAGAGCCAGTTGCTGCTAATTTTTCTGGTGTAGTAGTCGGTGAAGTGGTCGAGTGTGGCAAACATCCTGATGCAGATAAGTTGCGTGTTACAAAAATCAATGTAGGTGGTGAAGAACTGCTTGATATTGTTTGTGGTGCACCGAATTGTCGTTTAGGTATTAAAGTCGCTGTAGCCGTTGTTGGTGCGAAATTACCAGGTGATTTCAAAATCAAGAAGGCCAAGCTTCGTGGCGTTCCTTCTCATGGTATGCTTTGTTCTTATTCTGAGTTAGGTATCGATATTGAAAGCGATGGCATTATTGAGTTACCTCTTGATGCAGCAGTTGGTAAAGATATTCGTGAATACTTAGATTTAGAAGATGCCATTATTGACGTTGATTTGACGGCAAACCGTGCAGATTGTCTCGGTATGGTCGGCTTAGCTCGTGAAGTCGCAGTTCTTAATCGTATGCAGGCAATAGAGCCAACTTGGGAAAAAGTTGACTCAAGCATTGCTGATAAAGTTGACGTACAGCTTACGGATTCGGCAGCTTGTCCTCGTTACCTCTCACGTGTTGTGAAGGGTGTCGACGTGAAAGCCGTATCACCATTATGGATGCAAGAAAAATTACGCCGCAGTGGGATTCGTTCAATCGATCCTATCGTCGACGTTACTAACTATGTGCTTCTCGAGTACGGTCAACCAATGCATGCGTTTGATGCATCGAAGATTGATGGTGCAATTGAAGTTCGTATGGGTAACGGCGAAGAAAAGCTAACCTTGTTAGACGGTAACGAGATTACGGTTCCAGCTGATACGTTAGTCATTGCTGATAAGAGCAAAACTCTTGCACTAGCAGGCATCTTCGGTGGTGAAGAATCAGGTGTTACTGAATCTTCAACAGATATCGTTCTTGAGTGTGCGTTCTTTGCACCTTCAGTCATCCGTGGTAAGGCTCGTGTTCATGGCTTACATACTGATGCCTCGCATCGTTTTGAACGTGGTGTAGACCCACAAATTCAGCATAAAGTAATGGATAGAGCAACACGCTTAATCCTTGATGTTTGTGGTGGCCAAGCAGGTGATGTTGTAGAAGCTGTTGCTGAAGAAAACCTTCCACAAGAGAAAACAATTACTTTACGCCGTAATAAGCTTGATGTCCGTTTAGGTCATTTTATTAGTGATGAAGATGTTGTTGAAATTCTTACAATGCTTGGTTTTGATGTTGAAGTAAGTGAAGATGGCTGGTCAGTTGTTACTCGAACTTATCGTTTTGATATGGCAATCGAAGAAGATCTGATCGAAGAAGTTGCAAGAATTTATGGTTATAACAATATTCCAAACATTGCGCCACAAGCTAGTTTGGTTATGTCAGACCATAAAGAATCTGACTTATCTGTTCGTAAAGTTCGTCAAACTTTGATAGCACGAGGATTCCAAGAAGCGATAACATATAGTTTTGTCGATCCTAAGCTTCAGCAGTTAATTCACCCTGAGCAAAAGACGATGATATTGCCGCATCCGATTTCAACTGAAATGTCGGTGATGCGTTTATCTATGTTTACAGGTCTGTTGACTACGCTTGCTTATAATCAAAAGCGTCAGCAAGGGCGTGCCCGCTTATTCGAAACAGGATTACGCTTTGTTCCTGATAACACAGCAGAGTCAGGCGTTCGTCAAGATGCGATGATTGGTGGCGTTATTTCTGGTACTAATGTGGACGAACATTGGTCAATGGAAGCTAAAACCATTGATTTCTTCGATCTTAAAGGTGATTTAGAAGCAATTATGGGGTTGACAGCAGCAGCTTCAGAATTTACTTTTAATGCTGCTCAGCATCCTGCTCTTCATCCAGGGCAATGTGCTGAAATTTTGAGAAATGATCGAGTAATCGGTTATATTGGTGCAATTCACCCTAATTTGGAAAAACCGTTTGGATTAAACGGCAAAACCATTGTTTTTGAGGTAGAATTGGATGCCTTGTTACATGTTAAGTTGCCAATAGCAGAAACTGTTTCTAAGTTTCCTGCAAACAGACGTGATATCGCAGTCGTTGTCGATGAAAATATTTCTGCTGGGGATATCATCGCTTCCATAAGAAAAAGTGGCGATAATCAGCTAGTTGGCATAAACTTGTTCGATGTATATCGGGGCAAAGGTGTTGAGCAAGGCAAGAAAAGCTTAGCTATTGCACTTACATTACAAGACAAAACACGTACATTAGAAGAAAAAGAAATTATGGAGCAAGTTGACTCTATAGTTTCAGTTCTTAAGACTGAGTTCAACGCATCGTTGAGGGATTAAAGTTATGGCACTTACCAAAGCCGAAATGGCAGAACATCTTTTTGAAGAGCTTGGTATTAACAAGCGACTAGCCAAAGAGATGGTTGAGTTGTTCTTTGAAGAAATTCGTGGAGCGCTCGAAAGTGGTGAGCAAGTCAAGCTATCTGGCTTTGGCAATTTTGACCTTAGGGATAAGAATCAAAGACCGGGAAGGAATCCAAAAACTGGTGAAGATATACCAATTTCGGCTCGCCGAGTGGTAACATTTCGACCAGGGCAAAAACTTAAAAGCCGCGTAGAGAAATCTAACGCTGGCAAGTAAAGTAAAAATAATAAAAGCCACTCAATTGAGTGGCTTTTATTTATTAAACGTAAAGTAACGCTTAACTGTATTTATTCGAAAGACTTCTTATTATCGCAGCTAAACTTGGCGCAATGCTTTGATGAGCGGGATAACATAATCCAATTCTTCTGAACATTCTCGGGCCATCAAAATTTACTTTCGCTAGTCTTGGTTCATCTTCAATAAGTCCATCTGGCAAAAAACTAATTCCAAAACCACCGAGCACTAATGATTGCACTAATGATTTTGAAGATGCTTTAGCGACTAGGTTTAAAGAAATATGATTGCAAGCCAATAAACCGATGGTTTGTTGATGAGCTTTACAAGGTGGGCACTCTATAAACGGGTAACCGTGGAGTTTTTCAGGGGTTACCAGTTCTTCGTTTGTAAGCGTGTGGTTTGAAGGCACACACAGAACATAATCTTCTTCCCATAGCGGAATGAATATTTCATCCTCATGTTTTAATTCTTCAATGATTAGCCTAGCATCTGCTTGTGCTGACAACTCAACTAATTCTAGATCTAAGTGTTCAATAGCTTCGTTACAAGTCGTGAGTACTTTCGAAAGCCTGCGTTGACTTAAATCAGGCATCACAGCTAACTGAAACTTAACTCTGTTTGCTTTCTGTTTGAATAAGCCAGGAAGCTCTTTTGCTTCTTCAACTAATTTTAAAGCGAGAGGATATAGGTATTGAGCATTATCTAATGCTTTTACGCCTTTCTTACTACGCTCAAACAGTTTGCCACCGAGTTGTTCTTCTAACTGTTTAAGCCCTGCAGAAAGCGATGGTTGACTTACGTGACACCTGTTTGCTGCTGCTGTGATGTTGTTTTCTTCAAAAATTGCGATAAAAAAGCGTAATAATCTTAAATCAACCATATATACTGTGTTTATAACTCTATCAATAGGCTCAGCCTATCATATCTAGCTGAAATTAGTATTTTTCAATTGTTTTTCTGCTACCTATACTAAGCCTACTTTCCTTAATATTGCTTCAACTAAGCGATATCAAAAGATATTTCAATTGATTAACAAATATAGGCAAATCTAATGACAGATTCGAAAACTAAAGAGTTAGTAGTTATTACAGGTGCATCTTCTGGTATTGGTGCTGCTATTGCAAAAGCTTTTAACAATGCTGGCCACCCATTACTTCTTCTTGCACGCCGTGTAGAAAAAATGGAAGAACTTGGTCTAGAAAACACTATGCTTGCAAAAGTAGACGTTACTGATCGTGATGCAATGACTGCTGCCATTAAAGAAGCCGAAGCTAAGTTTGGTCCAGTAGGTGGTTTAGTCAATAACGCCGGTGTTATGTTGCTTGGTCAAGCTGATGTGCAAGATCCTGCTGAATGGCAAAAAATGATGGACGTTAACGTGATGGGAGTTCTTAACGGAATTCATTCAGTTTTAGCTGACATGAAAGAACGTCGTAACGGTACTATCATCAACATCAGCTCTATTGCTGGTCGTAAAACGTTTGGTGCTCACGCTGCTTATTGTGGAACTAAATTTGCGGTACACGCATTAACTGAAAATATTCGTGAAGAAGTTGCTCCATTTGACGTTCGTATGGTAACAATTGCACCAGGTGCTGTTGAAACTGAATTACTTGGCCATACCACAAATAAAGACATCGTTGCTGGTTATGAAGATTGGAAAGGGTCAATGGGCGGTGCTATTCACCCTGAGACAATTGCTGAAGCAACATTATTTGCTTTCCAACAACCACAAAGTGTTTGTATTCGTGAAATCGTAGTGGCAGCTACACGTCAAGAACCATAATAAATAGAATTATTTCCCTTGTGAATTCAAAAAGCCCTGATTTTTAAGTCAGGGCTTTTTACATTAGAAGAGTAAAACTAAATTAGTCTTTCTTTTTTTTCTTTAATCCAAGCCCTAATTCTCGGCCTCTCAAGCGTGCATAATAAGAGAATCCGATTAAAAGCCCCATTAATAAGACTGATTCAACAATTGCGAATGCTCGAATACTTTCCTCTACATAGAGCAAAGTAAAGCTATGCAATAAATAAATACATAAAATAAAACTGGCCCAAGCAAAGGTGTATGGCTTACCTTTTATGATGCCTCTTATCGGGAATAGCAGCGGCACAATCCACAGCAAAGAGAAAATCCAGCTGTAAGTGCCATTGAGTCCCAATTGAACAAAGTAGCTTCCTAGCAGAAGCAGTAAAGCTAAATAACCAATCTGGTTTAACTTGAGTAAAGTTTGAGTCTGCATCTTTGTCTCGTTAAATAATGTCTAATACATTTTCTGGTGGGCGACCAATAACAGCTTTACCGTTAGCCAGTACAATGGGTCTTTCAATGAGTTTCGGTGTTTCAACCATCGCGTTGACAAGGTCTTCGCTTGTTTTATTTACATCCGATAAGTTCTGCGCCTTATATTCGTCTTCTTTCGTACGCATCATCTCTCTAGGGGCGAAATTAAGCAGCTCAAGTAATTTTTTTATGTCACTTGAACTAGGTGCCACTTTTAAGTATTCCACAATGGTGACTTCACAGTTGTTTTCTTCTAATAGCGCAAGTGTTTGGCGACTCTTAGAGCATCTAGGATTATGGTAGATGGTTGCTTTTGTCATTATTCAATAACCTATATTTTTTATATCTTTAAATTTTATCAAACTGTGAGGTAGATAGCTAAATCTAATATAGCTACCTACTTTAATTCATCAAGGTCTCTTTCAGCTCGTTTAAATTGCCTGATCTTAGCTTCAATTCGAGCTAACTGAAGTGAGTTGTTTTTTGTCTTTTGATGAGCATAGTTCAATTGATCTATCGCACCTTTATAATTAGCTGAAAGAGCAAGTAACTCTGCTTTTGTGTAATGCTCTAACGCAGACTGACCTTCTTTATGATAAGCATCAAATAATAATTGATAGGCTAATACATTCTGTTTATCTAAATAAATAGACTCTTGCAAAAGTGGTATCGCTTTTTGTGGCTTACCTTCTTCAATATACGCATTAGCTAAATTGATATTGATAACTTGTGACGTTGGTTTTAATTTTAGCTGTTCATTAAGCATTACAACGGCTTTATCGTATTCACCGGCTTCAAGTAATAAATCTGTTTTTGTATCTATATAAAACAAATTCTCAGGATCTTTTTTTAGCAATTCATCAATGATCTTAGTGGCAGGCTTAAACTCCTCCAAACGAAAGAGAGCAAGTGCTTTGCCGTAGAGCGCAGCATCCTTAAAAGCAAACGTTTCCTTTTTAAGCTGATTGTCAAACATGCCCAATGCTTGTTGTGGGTTATAGCTTGAAAAACGAACTTGAATTCGAGCTTTAGCTAATTGGAAATTAATATCATCTGGTATATAGCGATGTGGATAAAGTGCGGCACGGTTTCTTGCCTCTGAGATACGTGACTCTGGGAGTGGGTGAGTTAACAGCATTTCAGGTAGTTTGGTTGTAAAACGATACTTAGCCGCTAATTTATTGAAAAAAGTATAAGCGGCTTCGGGATCAAAACCGGCATCAACCATCACTTTTGTACCAATTCTATCGGCCTCTTTTTCGAAGCTTCGGGTGTAATTAATTTTTGCCTGAGTAGCTAAAGCCTGTGTTGTCGCTAAAGCGGCTATACCCGCTTGAGGAGCTGCAACAGTTAATAAAATGGCACCTAAAACACCAGCAATAGTAGCGGGTCCGGCTTTTTGTGATGCTTCAACTTGTCGTGCTAGGTGTCTTTGAGTAACGTGTGTGATCTCGTGAGCGAGCACCGATGCAATCTCACTTTCATTATCCGCGTTTAAGAAGAGCCCTGTATGAACACCAACATGTCCACCGAAAAATGCGAAAGCATTGATTTCATCATTCCTAAGCAAGAAAAAGGTAAAAGGCGTTTTGACATCAGTTGCATGGGCAACTAATTTATTACCCAGCTCAGTCAGGTACTGTTCAAGTACGGGATCATAAAGCATAGGTGCAGATGAGCGAATCACTCTCATGTAGGCGTCACCGTATTTTAATTCTTTATCAATACTGAATGTGTTGTTCGCTGCACTTCCTAAGTCTGGTAGGTCAGTATTGGCAAAACTATGCGCAGCACTCATCAGTAAAAAGGCACCAGATAGGGATGTCAATAAAGGCTTGAATAGCTTCTTGAATGCATGTGTTTTCAAATTAGGCCTATAATTTATTTTAATGATATTTACATACTAGCTTGTGGTTTCTGCTACAACTTAGGATAATAGTATTAACAATCATTGAGCAGTCTGACTATGCTTTGTATTGATTTAACCAATTTTCGCTGTCCTTTACCATTAGTAAAAACCAAATTAGCACTAAAAACATTACCGGAAGGCGAAAAATTGCAGGTTTTATTATCTGACCGTAATTCTAGGCACGATGTTCCCAAGTATTTGATCAAAGAAGGTTACTTTGTTCAGGAAGTAAGCAATTCCTCTGAATTACTTGAGCTTATTGTTGCAAAATCAAATAGAGAACAACGCTAATATGTACACATTATTATCAAATTGGTACAAAGACAGGTTTAGTGATCCTCAAGCTGTTACTTTAATTCTTATTATTGCTTCTATCTTTTTCTTAGTCTATTTCGCTGCAGGAATTCTAGCTCCTTTAATCGTTGCACTTGTTTTGGCTTTTTTACTTGAATGGCCAGTTAATCAGATGCAACGCTTTGGCATTAATAGAACATTTGGCACGAGCATAGTTGTTTTGTGTTTTATCGGCTTAATGCTGATGGTCGTATTAGGTGTAATTCCAAGCGTTTGGAAGCAGGGAAGTGCTTTAATCTCTGAGTTACCAGAAATGATTGATAAAGGGATGGTAATTTTAAAAGAGCTTGCGGAAAAGTACCCCGAATACATAAGTATTGATCAATTAAACGCTTTAGTTTCTGAAACTCAATCGATGGTTGATACTCAGCATTTATTTGATTTAGGTAAGCAACTACTAGGAGTTTCAGCATCTATTTTAGTGTTGATGGTTTATGCTATTTTAGTACCACTGCTTGTATTCTTTTTCTTGAAGGATAAACAATCTCTGATCGCGGGCAGTAAACGATTTTTTCCAAGTAACCGGCAACTTGCTGGGCAAGTTTGGTCAGAGATGCATCAACAACTGTTTAATTATATTCGCGGTAAAATCATAGAGTTAGTAGCTGTTGGTGTTGCAAGTTACATTTTTTTTGCCATCATGGGTCTACAATACGCAGTTCTACTTGGGGTATTAACTGGCATCAGTGTTCTTATTCCATTTTTAGGAGCAACACTAGTCACCTTACCAATTGTGTTGGTTGCATTCTTTCAGTGGGGTATCAGCCCTGAATTTGGTTACTTGTTGTTGGGTTACGGTATAATTCAAGCGATTGATGGAAATGTATTAGTACCGTTGTTGTTTTCTGATGCTGTAGACTTACACCCTGTCATTATTATCGCTGCTGTATTGATTTTTGGCGGCATCTGGGGTGTATGGGGAGTGTTTTTTGCTATTCCTTTAGCATCATTAATAAAAGCCGTTATCAATGCTTGGCCTAAGAAATTAGATTCAATTGACGCTAAGGCCATGGGCTAGCTATTTTGCTTGATAATAAAGTATTCTCTTCTGTTGGTTGAAAAGCAAGCGTTGACGTCAGTTCTGTCTCTATTAGGAGCGGTGGTTTGATGTTCAAAGGAAATATTGGGATTTAGGTTTTTTGTTCTTAGTATTTCCAAGCTTGTTTGTACAACCCCGTCATCAGTCGTTGTGCTTATCTCAAAAAGAGCTGTTAAAACACGATAATCATTCGTATTAAAGTATCTAGACAGCTGGTCTGAAATTGTTCCATGGGATTCTTCGGATGCTCCAACCATCATAGGTGATATATTGAAATTATTTGCACGTAAGGGGGCTGGTTGATTAGGCGTGTATACCAGAGCAGGATGAGTTCCAGCTCCGATTTGATTTGCATAAACATTACCAGCTAGCCTGGTTGCTTGAGGAGTTCTTGTTAAGTGCCTTTGCTCTCGTTGCGGATTACGACTAAATCTAACTAAATCTTGTTGTTGTGCTGCTCGAATATTAGGGGTTGATGTCTTTAGTGTGGCATTCGGAAGTAAATCGTCCCCATTCCGAGTTAATCTGAGCTGATAGATAGCTCCTCCAGTACCTTCAATCGGGGTAAGACTTAAATTAAATTGATTTGCATATTGAGGCCTAAAAAAGCTTTTAATTGCTTGATTAAGTTCTTCTATATTTCCAAGTGAATCATAATCATCGCCAGCATTCAAGGTAGCCACAACATTTTTAAAAGCTGCCCTATAAGGGCCAAGTGCTTTTATACAAGGTTCGAGTTGTCTATATAAAGCTTCAGAAGTTGCCTCATTTACTGGGTCCGCAATATTAAGACTACCAAGCTCAACTAAGCGTGTTGTTGCGATATTAATTTGCTGTTGAATGTTTCCTAATCCCACTGCCATATTTAATAACCCCCTTGAAAGTACTTGATTAAATATAGCCTTTCTCGTGTCAAATAAAGCTGTCTTATGAATTAAAGATTTTTTAGATTTAGGTAAACAATTCGGAAACGGTAAGATGAAAAGAAAGAAATACTTTTATAATTCAGGATAGTATCTTTGATTCGAAGTTACTTTACTATTCTGAATAAAGTAACTTCAATTTTTCTTTTATAAATATTCTAAAACCACTTCATGATGATTTTTAGTTTTAAACTTATTAAATACATGTTCGACTTTCCCATCTTGTGAGATCAAAAAGCTCAATCTATGAATTCCATCATAAATCTTACCCATACCTGTTCTTTTCTCCCCACACACCAAAGGCATCTGCTATCGCATGGTCTTCATCACTCAATAGTGTAAAGTTAAGTTCCTGTTTATCTGAAAATCGTAACAACTTAGCTACTGGATCAGGACTTATTCCGAAAACGGTGACGTTATGTTGTTCAAGATCGGCTTTTGAATCACGAAGTCCACAAGCTTGTACGGTACAACCTGGAGTGCTAGCTTTTGGATAAAAATAGACAAGTACAGGTCCAGATTTAAGTGCATCTTTTAGATTATGCGAATTCCCATACTGATCGCTTAGGGTGAAATTTGGTGCAGTATCACCTTTAACTAATGTTTGCATTATTGTTCCTTTTGTTTATTGGAATCACTCATCCGTCTTAATGTACAGCTTAGATCTAAACTTTCCGCAAAAGCTTGTATCTCATCTTCTATTGAATCGATGTCGAGATTTTCAGGCAAGTTGACGGCTAAATCTATTTGTTGATAGGGTTTGCCATTACTGTCTTCTTCTGCGTGAGAACCAAAAGTCGCTAAATCCATTGATTTCTCAGCTAAAAACTCGGTTATAGCTTTCATCGTTCCACGGTTGTCTTGGCCACAAAAGCTAATTTGAAAACGAGACGAATAACTTGTTGGTGTGTGTCTAGATGTCCTTTTAACAACTGTCATCAACTCAAGTTCAAGGCTTAAGCTTGGTATGGTGCTTTCAATTTTTGTTATGGCTGACCATGAGCCCTCAAGAAGCATAATTAATGTAAATTCATTCCCAAAAATAGCCATTCTGCTATCAACAATATCACAATCACAATCACTGGCTTGGCGAGCTAATTTGCTCACGATCCCTGGGCGATCAACCCCCATCGCAGTAACGACAAGTTGATGGGTCATGCATTTACCTCTTTAATAGACAAGCTGTATAAATAATAAGAAAGTAATCCTATCATAATTTATCCAGTTGTTTGTACTTGTCATTATTGATATCGAACAGTAACATACCTTGATTCTTATAAATGGGGATTTCAGATGTTTAAAGGTAGCTATGTTGCCTTAATCACGCCAATGAACTTGGATGGTAGTATTGATGTTGAAGGATTAGACAAACTGGTCGATTTTCATATCAATAATGGTACAGACGGAATTGTTGCTGTTGGCACCACTGGTGAGTCTGCAACTGTGACACTAACCGAACACGTTAGAATCGTTGAGCAGGTAGTTAAATTCTCAAATGGTAGGGTTCCAGTTATTGCAGGAAATGGAGCGAATGCTACAGCTCATGCCATCGAATTAACACAAGCACTCAATGGCACCGGTGTTGATGGTATGTTGGGCGTAACCCCATATTATAATAAGCCATCACCAAAGGGGCTAATCGCTCATTACAAAGCGGTTGCCAGTCACACAGATATCCCACAAATTCTTTATAACGTACCAGGCAGAACTGGTGTCGATATGCAACCTGAAACAATTGCGGAGTTATCAACGTTTAAAAATATTGTAGCTATAAAAGAAGCTACTGGTGATTTATCGCGTTTACATAAACTCAAAGATCTATGTGATGACTCTTTCGGGTTGTTAAGTGGTGATGATGCGACAGCGTGCGAGTTTATACTGTCAGGCGGTGATGGCGCTATTTCTGTAGTAAACAATATCGCTCCAAGTCTCTATAAGAAAATGTGTGATTCAGCACTTAATGGGGACAAAGAGCATGCTTATGCATTTGATAACGAGCTTTCCTTGTTACACAGCTCTTTATTTGTAGAAGCTAATCCAATACCCGTGAAATGGGCTGCTTTCGAGCTTGGTCTCATAAAAAATAATACAATTCGTTTACCTTTAACTGAACTTTCTAGTGCAAACTATGGTCTGGTTAAAGAAGCAATGGAAAAAGCCCAACTAGAGGTTAAATAAATTAATGCTAAAACAAGTTTCGCCGTTGGTTTTAATTTTAGCTGTTTCAGCTTGTTCTACACCAATTGAAAGAAGACAAGCCAATGGTAGCGATGATTACATCAACGCAAAATCAGAATCTAAACTTGTAATCCCTGAAGGGTTACATGAACCTAAATACAACAGAGAATATCAAATTCCGAATGTTGAAAAGAATGCTAAGTCTCTAGTGGGTGAAGCATTGGACATTCGTCCGCCTTTACAAGTGTTGCCTACAGCCGAAGGTACTCACGTCGAAGATGCGGGTAATGGAATAAAAATCGTTATTGAATCGATCGATAGTACGACAAATTTAAAGCAAGAAATTACGTCGTCGATAAAAGCATTTTTAAAACATCGTGATATTAAGATCTTAAAAGAAACTACGGATCCTCTTACCATTCAAACAGATTGGATTGAAAGCAAAGAAGTCATTGATTCAAGTATGTGGGGGAGTGATAAAGTTTATACACTTCGTCAACGCTATGAATTTGCTATCAACATAAAACCTCATGGGCGTACTGGTGATATCACGATAAAACTGATCGAACACCATGAAGACTATAATGGTACTGAGCAAAATATTATGCTTACCGGTGATGATGAACATCGTTATGCCGTAGATATGCTTAATAGTGCGATTGGTTACTTAAGCCACTCTCGTGATAAGACGATTAAAGCTAAGCGTATTGCTAGAAGTGCCGGAATATCGACTAAGTTTGTTTCAACTCCTTCTGACTCACAACATTGGGTAGCGAAAGCTGATTTCCAAAAAGTGTGGGATAGATTGAGAATCGTACTACCTGAAGCTGGTTTTGAAATTGTGGATGTCGATACAAACAAAGGGTTGTACTATGTGGACTTCAAACAGGAAACGGGTTTTTGGAGCTCTCTATGGGGCGACAGTAAAGAACTGAAACTAGAAAATGGTTCTTATCGAGTTGTTGCAAAAGAGGGAAGTCTGCCGAATACTACTGATATTCGAATTTTGACACCTGACGAAAAGCCACTCTCTACCGAGTCAATGAACGGTTTAAGTGAAATATTTGTTAAATTGATGCAAGAAAAGCGCAGTTAAAAGTACAAAAAGGCGCCTTGGTGGCGCCTTTTTAAGCTGCAGCTATTTGAATTTGTAAGTAAAAGTAAAATAGCTTGATGCTGCATAAATATTAATTAAACTGCCCAGTAATTTTATGCATTCATCGAGCTGTTATGAAAACAATTATATTTTCAGTTTTATGCTTTAGTCTGGCGCTGAGTTTCAGTCAGAATATCCAAGCCAAAGATAATAATCAAAAGTCTAATACCCTAC
The DNA here is from genome assembly GCF_004168585.1 of Shewanella sp. OPT22. Taxonomy (GTDB): domain Bacteria; phylum Pseudomonadota; class Gammaproteobacteria; order Enterobacterales; family Shewanellaceae; genus Parashewanella. The sequence continues at coordinate 129,538 of NZ_PGVH01000043.1, forward strand.
CTGTCGTTGTCGTTAAACCTGCTACCTATTCGAAATTAAATGATGAAATTGAAGCTCTTGGTAATTTGGAAGCCAGTGAATCAATTATTGTGACATCAAAAGTCACGGAAGTAGCAACAAAAATTACGTTCGATGATGGTCAAAAAGTACAAAAAGGTCAGTTATTAGTTCAACTTAGAGATGCAGAGCAACGTGCTCAGTTGCGCATCGCTCAAGTGAACTTGAAGAATAATGAAAGAGAACTGAACCGTATAAAAACATTAGTTGAAGAACAGTCGGTTGCGGAATTAGAACAAGATAGACTTCAAACTGCCATTGATACAGCAAAAGCAAACAGGGACAGTGCGTTAGCCGATTTAAAAGATAGGCAAATTAAAGCGCCATTCAGTGGTGTTTTAGGTTTAAGAAAAATCAGTGTTGGTTCACTCGTCACTCCTGGAACTGAAATTACCACTCTCGATAACATCTCTACATTAAAATTAGATTTCACTGTTCCTGAACGCTATCTACAAGTATTAAAGCCGGGTAAAGTTGTTGAAGCTTCAGCTGTTGCGTACCCTGGTGAAGTGTTTAAGGGTCAAGTAAAGTCAATTGATACTAGAATTGACCCAACTACAAGGGCTGTAGTAGTAAGAGCCCAGCTTGATAATTCAGAATCAAAGTTGTTACCAGGTATGCTGATGACAATTGATTTAATCAAAGAGACACGTACTGCATTAATTATTCCTGAATCAGCCATTATCCCTAGACAAGATAGGCAGTACGTTTATATTGTGAATGACAAAAATGAAGTTGTTCAGCAACAAGTTGAAATCGGCCTTCGTAAGCTTGGTATTGTCGAAATCGTTAATGGACTAAAAAAAGGTGATAAAGTCATCACCCGTGGTTTCTTGAAAGTGAGACCTGGTGATAAAGTCCAGCCTCAAAACGATGAAAACTTCACTTATGAATCAATCAAGCAAGGTTCTGTCGCATGATTTTGACTGACTTATCGGTAAAACGTCCAGTTTTTGCATCCGTTATCAGTTTGCTGCTTATTGTTTTTGGCTTTGTAGCATTCGATAAATTACCTTTACGTGAGTATCCAAACATTGACCCTCCCATTGTTTCAGTAAAAACCAGCTACCGTGGTGCTAGTGCTGCTGTTGTTGAAAGTCGCATTACTCAGGTTATTGAGAATCGCATCAGTGGTGTTCAGGGAATCAAGTTTATCTCGTCTCGAAGCAGAGACGGACGCTCTGATATCACAATCGAGTTTACAACGAAAACCGACATTGATTCAGCGGCTAATGATATTCGGGACAGGGTATCAGGTATTCTCAAAAACCTGCCTACAGAAGCTGAGCCGCCTGAAATTCAAAAAGCTGATAGTGATGATGATGCCATTATGTGGTTGAACTTAGTTTCGACGAACATGAACACATTGCAACTTACTGACTATGCAAGACGTTACTTAGTCGATCGCATTTCTGTTGTAGATGGTGTGGCTAATATCTTCATTGGTGGAGGTAAAAACTATGCTATGCGAGTTTGGATCGATCGCCAAGCGCTCGCTGCACGTGGTTTAACGGTCAATGACATTGAAAACAAACTGCGCAGTGAAAACGTAGAATTACCTGCGGGTTCGATTGAATCAAAAGAGCGACATTTCACTGTTAGGCTACAGCGTAGTTATTTAAATCCTAATGATTTTAAGAACCTTGTACTTAAAAAGGGTGACGACGGCTACTTAATCAAACTAGGCGACGTTGCCAAAGTGGAAGTCGCCGCAGAAGAAAACCGAATCATGTTCCGCGGTAATGGCGAATCTATGATTGGCTTAGGTGTTGCTAAACAATCAACGGCAAACACATTGGATGTCGCTCGTGGTGTAAATAAACTGGTTGATCAAATCAATCCGACACTGCCTGACGGAATGAAGATTAAGCGATCCTATGATAGCTCTGTGTTCATTGAAGCATCCGTTCAAGAAGTGTATAGCACGCTAATTATTGCGTTAATTTTAGTCGTGATCGTTATTTATTTATTCCTTGGTAATGCTCGTGCAATGTTAATTCCGGCGATTACGGTTCCTGTCTCCTTGATGGGTACTTTTATCGTACTGTATTACTTAGGCTATACGATTAACTTATTAACCTTACTGGCCTTAATTCTAGCCATCGGCATGGTCGTCGATGATGCCATTGTAATGTTAGAGAATATACATAGAAGAATTGAAGAAGGTGAGACGCCACTCAAAGCAGCGTACTTAGGAGCTAGAGAGGTTTCCTTTGCAGTAATTGCTACTACAGCAGTACTGATTTCTGTATTTATGCCTATTACGTTTTTGGATGGCGATTTAGGGCAATTGTTTAAAGAATTCGCTGTCACTATGAGTTCTGCAATTTTCTTCTCGAGTATTGTTGCGCTTACGCTCAGTCCGATGATGTGTTCAAAATTGCTGAAGCCATCAAAGGAAGATACTTGGTTAGCTAAAAAAGTTGAATCAGCAATGAATTGGCTGATTAATAAGTATAAGGGGTTACTGCACTTTTCTATCAAGCATCCAGCATTGATTTCGATGATTGTAGTGATTGCGTTTGGTTGCTCTTATTTATTAGTCAAAAAAGTCCCACAAGAGTTTGCGCCTAGAGAAGATCGAGGATCATTATTCTTAATTGTGAATGGGCCTCAAGGTGCCAGTTTTGAATATATTGAAAAATATATGACTGAAATTGAACATCGACTGATGCCACTCGTTGACCAAGGGGACATTAAACGTCTATTAATCCGTGCGCCGAGAGGATTTGGACGAGTATCTGATTTCTCAAATGGTATGGCTATCATTGTGTTGGAAGATTGGTCGAAGCGTCGTCCGGCTAATGCCATTATTGCTGACATACGTAATAGGCTTTCTGATCTCGCTGGTGTTAGGGCATTTCCAGTGATGCGCCAGGCTTTTGGTCGTGGAGTAGGTAAGCCGGTGAAGTTTGTGTTAGGAGGGCCAACTTACGAAGAGCTAGCGCACTGGCGTGACATTATCATGGAAAAAGCTAAGCAAAACCCTAATCTTGTGGGCTTGGATGATGACTATAAAGAGACTAAGCCACAAATTCGAGTTGTTATTGATAAACCTCGTGCAGCAGAGCTTGGTGTGTCGGTATCTCAAATCGGTAAAACCCTTGAAACGCTTCTAGGTTCACGTGTTGTAACGACTTATATGCGTGATGGTCGTGAATATGACGTGTTACTTGAAGGTGATCGTAAACAGCAAAATACCGCTGAGGATATGAACAACATTTACGTTCGTTCAGACACAAGTGGTAAGCTAATCCCGTTATCGAACCTCGTATCTATTCAAGAGTTTGCAGACGCCAGTTCGCTGAATCGTTACAACAGAATGCGTGCGATAACTATTGAGGCAAACCTAGCTGATGGTTACTCGTTAGGTGAAGCTTTGTCATACTTAAACGGAATTGTAAAAGATTACCTTCCTGCGGAAGCTACGGTTAGCTATAAAGGGCAATCTCAAGATTATCAAGAGTCTGGTGACTCAATTTACTTTGTGTTCGTGCTAGCACTGGGTGTTGTTTTCTTAGTCTTAGCCGCACAGTTTGAGAGTTATATTCACCCTGCGATCATTATGCTTACTGTGCCTCTTGCAACACTGGGTGCATTAATTGGTTTGTATGTAACAGGGCAAAGTTTAAATATTTACAGCCAAGTTGGCATTATTATGTTGGTTGGATTAGCGGCTAAAAATGGTATTTTGATTGTTGAATTTGCGAACCAGCTTAGGGACAGAGGGGTTGAGTTTGAAAAAGCATTAATTCAATCTTCCTGCCAGCGTCTAAGACCCATTTTAATGACCGGAATCACGTCAGCCGCAGGTTCCGTGCCATTAGTGTTAGCTTCTGGTGCTGGTGCAGAAACTCGTTTTGTCATTGGTATCGTTGTGTTATTCGGTATTATCTTGGCAACGATTTTCACTTTGCTCGTTGTACCTGCAGCATATTCATTGTTTGCACGAAACAGTGGAACACCAGGTTCAGTAACCAACGAACTTGAAAAGCAATTACGTTAAACCTAATTAAGAGCCTCGAATGAGGCTCTTAATTTATCTGCTTTATTTCCTTTCATTAAATTTCAAGTTTAACCGCAAATAAAGCGCTCTTTAGTTTAGCGTCCTCGTAGATTTAGGTAACTTGACCTGAAAAATATTCATGAAAGTTTGTATTCCATTTTCGTAGTGACATTTGTCATATCGAATTGATGACAGCTGACTATATCGTTTGTCGTACGAATAGTAATAATTAACTCATCGACTCGCACAGCAGGGAAATGTCATGAGTAATACACAAAAGCAATCCATCGGTGAGGTCAGTGAACTGTCTTTTGCTTATAAGGATGCTTTGGTTCTGGATGGAATTAATTTAGAAATAAAATCAGGAGAAACACTTTCTATACTCGGGCCAAATGGCGCAGGGAAAACAACACTAATTAAAAGCATGTTAGGCCAAGTCAGTACAAGAACAGGAGCAATAAACATCTTGGGGCACCAACCCGGTTCTATCGCGCTCAAACGTTTATCTGGTGTCATGTTGCAGATATCTGGGCTGCCTGACATGTCTACGGTTTCAGAGCACATAAAATTGTTTCAAAGTTATTACCCTGATCCAATGAGTTATCAAAAAGTGCTTGAGTATTCTGGGCTTAAAAACAAAGAATATGAATACAGTAAGCACTTATCTGGTGGACAAAAGCAACGTTTGTTATTTGCATTAGCCATATGTGGCAATCCAAAGGTTTTATTTCTAGATGAGCCAACGGTTGGAATGGATATTGATTCTAGAAAGGCGTTATGGAAAGCAATTGAAGAGCTAAAAGCCACAGGAACTTCAATTCTTTTAACGACACATTATCTAGAAGAAGCAGATAAGTTGTCAGATAGAATCATCATCTTAAATAATGGCCGAATAACAAAAGAAGGAACACCTGCAGAGATTAAGTCCTACACCGACGTTAAGACCGTTAAATTTCAATCATCAGTGCATATCGAGCATTTTTTGAATGCGATCTCTGTCGACCAATACTTCGATAATGCATTAAACCAACACTGTTATTCAATTGTGTCTCACTCTGCCGAAAAACTGCTAAAAGATCTTTTCAAAAGGGCTTTTCAGATTCAAAACCTAACCGTTGCTGGAGCAGATTTAGAGCAAGCATTCTCAGCACTAAATTTAAACTCTGTTGATAAAGGTTCTATTTTGGAGGTAGCGTAATGAATACCGTAACACCAGCTAAAGTGAGCTTATTGAATATATTCGTGTTGGAATCAATTTCTGAATTAAAACGATTGATTCGCACCCCAGCATTTAGTTTACCTACAATCTTATTCCCTGTGATGTTCTATGTATTTTTCGGGGTTATTTTTGCTAAAAACCCTACAAGTGCACCAACATATTTGATGATAACGTATTGTGTATTTGGCATCGTTGGCCCTGCATTGTTTTCATTCGGAGTAGGGATTGCAGTTGAAAGAGGGCAAGGGTGGTTTAATTTAAAAGAAGTTTCGCCAATGCCGGCATCAGCGTATGTGATTTCTAGAGTTGTTTTGAGTGGGCTATTCGCAGCCATTATTATAACGATTCTATTTGCCATTGGTTCGTTGATTGGAAACGTTAACTTAGCAACAACCCAGTGGCTGAGTCTGAGCGGAATTTTTATTCTTGGTTCTTTACCGTTTTGTGCGATTGGTTTGACACTCGGTTTAATGTTGAAGTCGAACAGTGCTGCAGCGATTATTAATCTAATCTACTTACCAATGAGCTTTTTATCAGGTTTGTGGATCCCAATTAATATGATGCCGGGATTTTTACAACAATTTGCAAATGTACTACCTCCATACCACTTAGCTCAGTTGGCATTGAAAGTAACTGATATGGATGTTGGTGGCTCAGTGATAAAACACATTACTATTTTGGTAGCGTATTCAGTGTTGTTTTCGTTTTTGGCAATTAAGGCGTATTACCGTAAAAATAAAGGGTAGTTCTATCAGCAGGATTGCAGTATCTCTAAACATAATCCTACTTGAACATCTACTCCATTTGATCAGAGTAAGAGCTTGGTAGCACTTTTCAGAATTTAATTTGTTCTGGTTTGCTCCTTTAAATAGAATTCGCCGCCTGCATTCTGCTGGTGGCACTTCAACTTATCGAAACCTGCTCACTTCAGAATTTCTCCCAATCAAAAAGGTACATAAATGAGCACTAAATTGGCTAATCCAGCTCCACTCGGTCTAATGGGGTTTGGCATGACAACAGTATTACTTAATATTCATAATGCCGGTTTTTTTCCAATTGATTCAATGATCCTATCAATGGGCATATTTTATGGTGGAATAGCTCAAATTATTGTTGGCATTATGTGCTTCATGCGTGGTGATACTTTTGGGACTACGGCATTCACTTCATATGGCTTATTTTGGTTAACATTAGTGGGTTTGATTCTGATGCCAAGTGCAGGAGTTCAGGCTAGTACGCCTGCGTTCATGGGCTGGTATTTAGTTCTTTGGGGAATATTTACAGCTTTCATGTTTATTGGCTCGTTCAAGTATGCGAAAGCTAAACAGTTTGTGTTTGGCTCATTAACAATATTATTCTTTTTATTGGCAGCACGAGACTTTACTGGCAGTGATTTCTTAGGAACAATCGCAGGCTATGAAGGAATCATTTGTGGTTTGAGTGCAATTTACTTTGCGATGGCTCAAGTATTGAATAATGAATTTGGGCGTACCATTTTGCCTATTGGTGAATCTAAGTAATAAATTCTTATTTCAGTACCCATCGTTGGGTACTGAATCCTCCTTTCTCGTTTGACACCCTATCGTTTAAACTTTACAAGTTTCTTTAAGTCGTCATTAAGGTATGATTTGATTCATTGACTTCTCAAGTAAGTGGAAAGCGTGAATACGATTTTAATAAATACTCAATGGTTGCAAGACAACTTAACTAATACGAAACTGGTCCTTCTAGATGCTAGTATGGATAAGGTTGTAGGCCGTAATGCTATAGTTTATGACTTCCCTGTTTTTATACCTAACAGTGGTAAAATTTCTCTTGAGCATGAACTTTGTGACTTAACTACCTCGTTATCAAATAGCTTTCCTAAAACTGCTCAGGTAGAAAGCGAATTAAAGAGGCTAAAAATTTCAAAAGATAGTTTAGTTGTTCTTTATGATAATCAAGGGATTTATTCATCGCCAAGGGCTTGGTGGATTTTAAAAACTATGGGGGTTGAAAACGTTTTAATTTTGGACGGTGGGTTACCGAAATGGTTAAAAGAAGGTAGACCTGTCAGTGATAAAATATCAGAAGTTCGTCGAGATATAATTAAAGATCCCAACATAAAGCTTAATGTTAATAAACAGAATGTATGTGATGTAAACCTTGTACTTGAGTCAATAAAAAAAGATAGTGTATTCATTTTAGATGCTCGATCGAAACAACGGTTTAAAGGCATAACCTCGGAACCTAGGTCAGGAACTCGCTCTGGACACATTCCCACTTCTTTGAACTTGCCTTTTAATGAAGTATTAGAAGGTGACTGTTTTAAGGCCATAAAACCGCTTTCAATATTATTTGATCGCATAACTAACAGTAAAAATGATCGAATTATCTTTACTTGTGGCTCAGGAGTAACAGCATGCATCATCTTGATTGCAGCTAGACTGGCTGGTTATAACAACACAACTCTTTATGATGGTTCTTGGCAAGAGTGGGGCAGTTCTTTAACTCTTCCAGTTGAATGTTGAAAATAATTTAAATTAAAACAATTGCTTGTTCTTTGGTGAGTATGACTTCAATTTTACTCAATGTCACTTGCTGTCTTTCAAACAGTGGTTGTTATTAAATATATCTTAATTATCTCGACACACTGACTTTAAATAGTGAGGCATATACTGAATTTTTATTTTTAAGACTTAATTAAACAATGGCGGCAGTGAATCTTGGTTCTGGACCTGTTTTTGATATTGACTACACCAATAAAACAGTAAAAAGGTTTGATGATAAAAGGTTTACAGAGCAATGTTCTGATTTCACAAATTGGCAGCAAGTAGAATTTAGATTTAATTCAGAAGGTAACCGTTCAGTTTCGAAGACCTATCAAGTTCGAAAGGTTAGTAATGAGGATGGACAGGTGAGTTTCATTTTAAGGGAAAGTCATTGGATAAAAAGGTTGTTACCTACATGGATGGTTGGAGGGACATTTAGAGATGCAATAGATCAAAAACTTCCTGTATTTGAAGATGAAAATAAATTAAGAAGTGTTCTTGCTGGTGATTTATTAACTTCTGAAAATGCCCCAGAAGCAATCAATTTAGCTCAATCTGTCGTTCCAATTGATACCATCAAAATTAATCCGATTGAAGGTTCTTATGTCGGAGGAAAGATAAAGCATTACCTTAATTTAGCAAACAGACCTAGAGACCGCTTTAAACGCAAAGTTCATTTGCCAAATAGTGAAGGGGTTTTACAGAAAAGAATTAAATCAATTGACGATCAATTTGTTGCCGAAGCTGATTTTAATATTTCATTTGGAGAAAAAGAAACAAAAATTACCGCCACAACATCAATATCATCATTATTACCAGAAATAACTGTTTCAAACCCTACCATTATTCTTGGTGTAGAAGATGTGCTCCTAAAAAGGGTTTTTGAAGATGAACAACACCTATTTCCAACAGAACCTGAACAATGGGTACCACAAACTGAGCGCACAATAGCTGAAATTAAAAGAATCAAGTCAGAGTATCCAGAGGCAAAATTTGTATTTTTTTCTGAATTAGATGATGTAAAGGAAAAGTTGTCTCAAGCAGGATTCACTGAGTTAGATTACAAAGTTGTCAAAAGACAAGAGGAGAACTATTTAAATTCTGAGCATAACTTACAATACTTTTTGGAAAATCAGTTTACCTCTTTAACAGAAGTTATATGCATGACTAGCTCATTAAGAATCCAGCAAGCAATACTTAGTATTGGTACATATTCCACAGCGGTTAAATGTCCAATTAGACACTTTTTAATGTTGGATAAAGATCAAAGTCGCATGAAGCGTTCAGTCAAAAAACTTTATAATGTCAACGAAAGTTACGGATATGAAACAGCAAAAGAAAGAATGTTTGATTTAAAAGATGATGCCGTTATAGAACATAATATTCATAATGAGTTACAAGATTATACAGAGGAATTTAGAGCAGAGAAAAGGCAGCGGTTTCTAGAAAATTACAAAATAGAGGAAAAAGTCAAACAAAATCAGAGAAGAGTAGAGTGGTTTAAAGAACTACGAAACTCGTTTGGAGAAATGATGGATTCATATCATGAATTAATTAAATCAAGCGAATATCAATACTATAGTCAGCTTGTTTAATTATTGCCGCTAGTAAAATTCAATAACCCAAAAAATCTTGATTAAAAAACTCCAAAAGCATTTGTTAGTGCTCCAATGTTTTCAATCTTTGAAGTAATTTAGTATGTTTTTACTAAGATGTGCAAGTCTTTTGAATGGTACAACTGAGTGGATTCGAACCACCGACCCCTACCATGTCAAGGTAGTGCTCTAACCAACTGAGCTACGGTTGTATATTTGAATTGTTTGTCTGAACGATTTGAATATTATGATTTCACAACCCTAGGCTGCAAAAGAATCTTATTCTATATGACTCCGAATCACTGTGGCGTTATCTGTTGGCTTAGCTATTTTAGTTGGTGTAAATCGAATCATAAAAGGTTAGCCAATGCACTATATGATCATTAGTGGCATTTCAACTTATCGAAATCTACTCACTTCAGAATTTATCCCAATCAAAAAAGGTACATAAATGAGCACTTAATTGGCTAATCTAGCTCCACTCGGTGTAATGGGGTTTGGCATGATAACAGTATTACTTAATATTCATAATGTCGGTTTTTTCCAATTGATTCAATGATCCTATCAATAGGTATACTTTTTGGTGGAATAGCTCAAATTATTATTGGCATTATGTGCTTTTTGTGCGCTAATACTTTTGAGACTACAGTACTCACTTTATATGGCTTATTTGTGTTAGACAGTGTTTACCTAAGTGGCTAGGTGAAGATAGAACAGTATCTAAACAGGTAAGTTTCATTGGATCAACACAGGGTCTTAGTCGATTGAAACCTACGTACATCAAAGAAAATGTGTGTACTTCTGTTTACGTTCTGCAATCTATTAATGAAGACTCTGTCGCGGTTATCGATGCTCGTTCAAGTGAGCGATACTTAGGCTCAGTCCCAGAATCTAGAGAGGGCCTTAGAGCAGGGCATATTCCTAATTTACTTAATCTACCCTTTGTTCTGGTGTTAAATAATGATCGTTATAAGCCTTTAGAGGAGTTGGTTCATTTTTTGCCAATTTACCCATCAGTAAAAGCCAAAAATTTGTCTTTGCTTGTGGCTCTGGTATCACGGCTTGCATAAGCATGTTAGCAGCAAGAATCGCAGTCTGTGATAATACCGTTATTTATGTCGGTTCATAGGCCTAGTGGGTAAGTAACCCGTTATTATCGATTGTCTGGGCTGTTAGACAGGCTTAAATCTATATCCCCATGATACCTGAAGGTGCACGATTTAAGCGAGAGTTCACGGCTTGTTACTCTGTGTTGGCAATGCTAACAATAGCTCACTATTACCGAACACCGTCGCCTTGATTAACAAGCTGTGCAGAAGTTGGGTAGGCTAAATGATTTTATTGATTTAACTCCTAACCACGGTAACAATTCAGACTGCGTTTTTAAATTAGTTGCGCCACCATTTTTATCTGGATATGTGCTTTGAATGCTGTTAAAAAGCTAAATATACCATCGATATTGCCATTGTTAACCGTCATTCATTTCCGACATTGATGTTGAAAAATTTTTTTATCAAGTCGACTAAATTAATTTGATTTATTTCTTTCCAATTTTTTTCTACTTTTACCCTAAAGGAGAAAGCTATGAAGATTGCAATCTTATCCAGAAACGAAAATCTGTACTCTACTAAACGCTTAAAAGAAGCTTCGCTGCAAAGAGGACATGAGGTCGATGTCATTGATACTTTGCATTGCTATATGGATATCACGAGTAACAGACCTGCTGTAAGGTATCACGGAGAAGAGTTGCCTAAGTACGATGCAATTATTCCTCGTATAGGTGCTTCAGTCACATTTTATGGTACTGCAGTGGCACGCCAGTTTGAGGTAATGGGGACGTTCAATATTAATGAATCAGTAGCAATAAGCCGTTCGAGAGATAAGTTACGTTCACTACAATTATTATCGAGCAAAGGTATTGGGTTACCAAGAACTGGGTTTGCAAGTAAACCGGATAACATAAAAGATTTAATTAAAAACGTGGGGGGCGCTCCATTAGTAATAAAGCTACTAGAGGGGACTCAGGGAATTGGCGTCGTCCTAGCGGAGACCTCTAAAGCTGCAGAATCTATTATTGAAGCTTTTATGGGGTTAAAAGCGAATATCTTAGTTCAAGAGTTTATTGAGGAAGCTGGTGGAGCAGACATTCGATGCTTAGTTGTGGGTAATCGTGTTGTGGCTGCGATGAAACGTCAAGGTGCAGAAGGAGAGTTCCGTTCTAATTTGCATCGTGGGGGAGCTGCTGAGGTCATCAAATTAACAAAAGATGAGCGTGAAACTGCGTTGAACGCAGCTAAGGTAATGGGATTAAACTTTTGTGGCGTTGATTTGTTACGTTCGCATCAAGGCCCAATGGTTATGGAGGTTAATTCATCACCGGGGTTGGAAGGGATAGAGAAAGCTACGGGTATAGATGTAGCCGGTAAGGTATTGGAGTATATAGAAAAGCATATTAAGTTGGGTGCCAACCGAAGACGTGAAAAAGGCTAATAACTGCTGAGGAAAAACAATGTCAATGTTAACTATTGGCGGTCATGATATTCGTCCGGGTGAGGCGATAAAAATAAATTTACCTGTTGCGAAACTCTATACAGATACAGATGTTTCATTACCTGTTTACATCGTGAGAAGTAAAAAACCAGGACCAACCATATTTGTCAGTGCAGCTGTTCATGGTGATGAACTCAACGGAATTGAAGTTATTCGCCGCCTGATTAATATGAAGCGATTTAAAATTACATCAGGAACATTCATTGCCATTCCAATGGTGAATGTATATGGCGTTGTGAATCAGAGTCGATACTTACCTGATAGACGTGACTTGAACCGCAGCTTCCCAGGGTCTGCAAAAGGATCATTAGCTGCACGTTTGGCGCACACGTTTATAAAAGAAATTGTAGCTCATTGCGATTATGGCATTGACCTTCATACTGGTGCTATACATCGCTCGAATCTGCCACAAATTCGAGCTGACTTAGCAGACGAAGAGACGCTAGAACTGGCTAAAATTTTTGGCGCTCCAGTATTGCTTCACTCTAACGTGCTCGATGGTTCATTACGGGAAGCTGCTGTGCGTAATGGTACAAAGGTATTGCTTTATGAGGCAGGAGAGGCATTAAGGTTTGATGAATTTTCAATCCGTGTTGGTATAAAAGGTATCGTTAATGTCTTGCAACACCTTAAAATGCTCCAAAAGTCTAGAGAGCGGAAACGCAAAAATGAACACTATATTGCATACAGTAGTGGTTGGGTACGTGCTAATGCCAGTGGAGTCGTTAGTCATTACTTTGAACTTGGAGACAGAGTAAAGAAAGGGGATATACTCGCAGAAATCGGAAGCCCTATAGGCGAAACGTTAAATAAAGTTAAGGCCAATAAAGGCGGTGTAATTATTGGGAAACAAAATATCCCTTTAGTACAACAAGGTGAAGCAATGTATCACATCGCTTTCTTTAAAGAACATGATGAGCAAGTTTCTGAACGAATAGGAAGTCTAGAAGAGCAGACCAACGCAGAAGACCATGAAGAGCTGTTATGAAAAATAGAAAGATAATAGGCCGACTTGAGCACATTAGTTTACCCGAGTTGGGTATAAAAAACCTCATTGCCAGAGTTGATACCGGTGCACAAACATCATCACTGCATGTGGATAATATAAAACATGTAGTTGGTTCTGATAAACCGATGATTGAGTTCGATATTCATCCAGATGTGCATAATGTTAATAAAACGAACCGATGTCGAGCGTATTTACATGATGTGAAGAAAATAAAATCTTCTAACGGCCAAAGTGAAGAGAGGTATGTAATCCGTACGCTTGCAGTAATTGGTGATCATGAATGGGATATTAAAATAACTTTGACAAACCGAGCGGATATGACTTATTTGATGCTAGTCGGTAGAGAGGCGTTAGGCAAAAACTATTATGTTGATCCCTCAAGAACCTTTGTGGCGAGCGTTAAAGTATAGGTTATGAAAAGCATGAATAGTGAGGGATTACCGTTCATGTTCATGGCTAGTTAAACATAACGTTAAGGTTTCTACGCACTCTCTTTGAGAAGCGTTTTTTTTGTAAACCATATAAATTGGGCGGGTCAATTTTTCTTGGCTTGTAATCGTAAAGAGTTGTTGATTTTCTAAAAGGTTTTGTACTGAATTAACAGGCAAGTATGCAAATCCACCTTGGCTTAGCACCCATTCTAATGCAATCGAGGCAGTTGATGTTTTGAAGCTTGGTGTGAGTTTGTATGCAAACGTGTTCTCTTTTATAAACTTTATCCCCCAATCTACATACACATAATTATCGGTAAGGGGATCAAACTCCGGTTTAGTACCTGTCAACGCAATTTCAAATCTCCCAATCTCAATATTGATGAATTCGTCGTCCTTAATTGGGTCAGCCAAAAAACCGACATTTAATGATTTATCATCAAGTTTTCTTTGTATAGATTCTCGTGTTGATATTTCAGTGCTAACCACATTCTCTTTGAACAAGTTTGTGACATCTATCAATTTAGTTTGAAAATATGCATCCCAAATATTTGGTGTAGCAGCGATTTGAAAAGAAAGTTTTTGTTTACTTGCCATGCTAACGGCCGACTTTGATGCCTCAAATTGGTCAATTAAAATATAACTGTGAAGCAATAAGGCTTCGCCTGCTGCTGTTAACTTCAAATTGTTTTTATCTCTAATCAGAAGCTGTGTTTTATAAGCTTCTTCTAGTTGTTTGATTCTAGCACTGACTGCTGCTTGAGTTAAAAACACTTGTTCTGCAGCTTTTCCAAAATGTTTGTTTTCAGCAACGGCGACAAATGTTTTTAATAACTTAACATCCATAATAAACCCACACTAAAATCTATCGAGAAGACAATTTTCTTTTGTTTTCCTTTCTATCAGTACCACTATAAATTGCATCAAAGATAAAGACCATGGTATTGAGGTAAAAGATGGTTACAACGATCAGGGTAGGTGTTAAACCTTTTTATGCGGATAGTACTTTTCCGCATGGTTTATCACGTAGTGGATATTTTTGCAAAAGAGAAGCTGAAGAGTTGAAAATTTATGGATATAGCTTAGAAGGCCTAGCTAATGGTTCATTAACACCTCTCAATGAAGAAGAAGCGCTATTTATACGTGAAATTAATGCTAACTCTAACTGTACACTTCCCCTTTGTAAGCTATGGAAGAAGTATTTAAATGCAGTAACGCAAAGCCAATTAAAATACGGTTTCTCTGTAAATAAAACCTTAGAAAAACCATTTATTAGGCATAGCGTAGATAAAAGAAGTATTCGATTTGTTTTAACTAGGTAGAAACGGAAAATGAAAAAGATTGTGAAAAAAATAAATGTTTGTATTTTAGCATGTGTTACGTCGGTTTTAGCATTCAAAACCATAGCATCGGAAGAGCCAATGACAATCCCAGTAAGCGCAGAATTGATTAAAGAATTGATTGTGATATGCAAACAGAACGCTGTTGAAGATGAAATAGATAAAGCAGAAATGAATAGCTATATATTAGAGTGTGTGAATGACGAATTGTCATACAGCAACCTAAAACCAATTGCTAAAAAAGAACTAGCCGCATACTTAAAAATAAGCAAGTAATATTAGAATTTTCCCTTTGTACCTAAGTAACTAGGCAAGTTGTGTATAGCTTGCCTTTTTTTAACACAATGGTTTGTTTTGATTTATATATTGAACATGAGTAAATACTTGTTAGGTAGATCATTGCCCAAACAAATCATGAATGTCATCATATGGTAAGGTTTCCGACGCTAATTGTTTTTTGGCAGTCGATAAGAGTCTTCAAGCTTAAAGGTGTAAAGTAGTAACATGAAACAAGCGATAGTGGATTACCATCAAGATGAAGAACTACATTGGGTCGCTGAGTTAGCATGTGGCCATTTTCAACACGTTCGGCACAAACCTCCTTTTATCAATCGACCTTGGGTGATATTCACTGAAGGGCGAGACAAATATTTGGGTTATGAGTTAAAGTGCAAGAAATGCGACTCTGGCGCTCCTAAAGATACTTGCTCATAACGATATTTATTTTACTGTTTTTTGCGATAACGGCTCGGGTATGACTTTGTTTAAGCGCTGGATTAATCGCGTTAAGCTCGAATGTTTTTCTTGTTGTTATTTAATCCTCCAGCTAAGTCATTACATCATAACTGGATTGGTCTGATCCCTTAAAACACGTCAACTCTATTTAAGTACACTAAAGCTCAATTAAGGTTTACGTTCGAGCTATTTTAAGAGTTAAACTTAAAATGATTAGAAGTGAGAAATTTAAAATCAAAGTTATGAGTTTGAATCTACGCTGACTGGTTCTGAACTTCTTTTGTATTTTTTTGTATTTGACATTACGATCCATTAATACTTGCGGTACAGGCAGTGTTGACATCATGACTATATTTCGCTTGAAATAATTCAATTATTGCTTGTTACTGTGCTTGTTCTTTCTGGATGTAAAAAAGAACCGCTTTTAAATTGTAAAAATGTAGACCTCAATACTCCCTACGATTCACTTAATATTGATATTAAAAAGCTAAGGTGTACCAATAATAACTTTCCGAGTTATTATGCAAAAGAAGATATTATCCCACCAACAAAAACCAGTCCGTGGCTTGATCAGGTTTGCCCAGACGATATGAGTTCGCTTTCTGATGAGGCTATTTTTCGATGTGCGAATGCCACACTTTGGGATGCTATTGGTGATGGAAGAAAAAATTCGACAGCATGCTTTAGGTATAATTTCAAAAGCAATAAAGCTATCTCAATATAGCAATGATGATGATGCGCGTTCTAAACTTTATTTGCATCATGGAATGCTCGAAATGGCGATGGCAATAGAAAATAATATGCCATATTTTTTCATTTAGAGTGATTTCACAATGAAAAAAGATTTTGAAAACTCTTTAAAGCTCAATCCAGATTATATTCCTACTATTTTTTTAAAGATACTTTAGACATCACTAGAGAGTCGTTATTTAATCATTGGAAAAAAGTATTAGACACTGGAAATGCTACCATTTCAAGAATGAAATATATGGAAGATTACCCAGACTTAAGTTTAAATATTTATGGGACTCTTGCTGTATACTCAGGCTTGCCGTTATCTACAACCATCCCTAATAAGATTCTCGCATTTTACGATCGCATAGGCTGTAATAAAGCTGTACCTGGCTGTACTTATAACCCTAAAGTTGCCCCTTTTGCTGTTCCTGGTGTTAACTTCACTGTGGCAGAAGCTTATGCCAGGATTGGCCAAAAGCAAAAAGCAGTGAAATATTTACTTCAAAGTCAAGCTTCTCCTAATTTTGGCAATTGGCGATATAATTATCTAGTAAAAAATGCTTTAAAAGATCCGGATGGATTTCTAAATCAATTTGCAAAATCTGGTCCATATAAACAAGTTATGTTTGATATGTATGTCAATAAAAATAGAAGTTGCTTGATGTGCCATGGACGTCCTTAAGAGAAGAGCTGCATATAGCAATATAATTCCTGATCTGATGCAAGGAGTGTGATAAATACACTTTTAAAACGGATAATAGGTTTTTCTATAGCTATTTATATACTCCTTTATCTTCAATGTTTTAATCTGTTCAATGTAAGGCTTATGATTCTAAGTACTCAAATGTGAGATTAAAAAGTGAGTATCATGATTGAGTTCTCTGATATTCAGGCTACATTATTGGTCAATGAAAGATTTCGTTTGTTTTTAAGGTCTATATTACTCAGCGAATTTTTACGAGCTCACTATGAATTTAAAATATGCAAATAACTTGGTAATACTTTTATTAAGTCTAAGCTTACTAACACTGGGGTTGTCGTTTGTTTTAGGCGCAAACCCTAATACATTAACGGCTACATACAGCTTTTATGGGCTTGATACAGCTCTAAGTGTTAGCACATTAGGAGTGTTGACTGGATCAGTAATGATCGCTTTAGTCGTAGCAACATTGGCAACCCATTTTAAACTCATGAAACCAACAGCTGCACTATTTCTTGCCGTTTTAGTAAGTTTAGTGCCTTTGTTAACTCTGTTTGCCAGTAATCGATGGGTTGAACAGCTTGGTGGTTTCCCTATTATTGGCAGCGGGCAGGGCATTATTAAATATTTTGCAATTGTTCCTATTTACCTGTTTTTATTCTATAAAAATAAGTTCACTGATAAACAACATGTAGTTTTAAACTTTATCCCTGTTGCCATGGTTTTATTATGGATTGGTGGCATGAAGTTTTACGAATTTGAAGCTAAAGCCATTGTAGGGCTTGTTGAGACATCCCCATTCATGTCTTGGTTGTATGTGTTATTCAGTGTACAAGGCGCATCAAATGTAATTGGTGGATTCGATGTATTATTTGCAGTGTTGTTAGGTGCAGGTATTTTGCTTAATAATAAGAAATTGATCATTCTGAGTGGGTTAGCTTGTCTTAGCGTATTTCTGATGACTCAAACATTCTTGTTTACAACCCAAATTGCATTCAGTTCAACGACTTTGTTTCAACGCTTAGGCCAGTTTGTCATTAAAGATTTGTGGTATGTTGCTAATTTAGTGGTCATTGCAACGTTAATGATTGTTCAGCCAGCAAAGTTAAAGTAAAGAAGTAAACAGATAATTCAAATTACTCCTTTAAAAAGCTAGGTATAGACATATAAAACAAAACTACTTTTTATCACGAAAGGCTAGTTTTGTTTTAATGTCTTGAATTTTTATTAAGTAGTTCTTTTATTTAGTGTAGTCATCAATCAACGAGTTCAACTCCTAAACTCTCTAGTAAACTTAATGCCTCAGACCGTGAAAATTTGGCTCCTTTAATATTATTCTCAAGCACATCAATCATATAATCTTCTGACTCACTAAAATTTACTCCTTGCAGATTTGTTCTCATAAATAGTGCATGCCTAAAATCACAAAAGACCATTGATGAATCTGTAAATTCACCCTCACGAAAATCAACATCGTGTAATTTACATTCATTAAAGGTTAACTCATGCAGAGTGAGCCCGAAAAACGAGGCGTCATTTAAAATGCAGCGAGTAAAACAAAGAGCAAAATCTAGGTGATAAACAGGCCACTCCGCTTTTGTCCAATCGATTCCCACGAGTTTGCAATCTTCAAATTTAAGTTCGAATAATTTAGAACCTGATAAGTTGGCTAAGCTCAGGTTGCAGTTTTCAAATATACAATTGATAAAATTACAATTTTTAAAGGTTACTTCTGAAAAGTCACAGTCCTTAAATTGGCAATCTTCAAACTCAATATTGTCGTATTGCTCCTGTGGAAAAGAAAGTTTTATAAAAGAGGTGTCAAAGTATTGGTCATTGTTTTTGAATGTCTTCATTAGTTTTTTTATCGATTCTTTGTGGTTCAACTACTCAGCGTTGTAACATATTAAAAGACGGTAATTCTATTCGTTGATGCTGCTTAATGCTAAATTACCTCAATTAATCATCTTATTATAGGGGTTAAAAAGTTTCTTTTTATTGGCCTTTTCTAAGCGTGCTTTTAAATGATGCCATAACCACCTTCTAATTATGAGCAAAGGTCACAATTAGGAAGGTTGGCGCTGTTCTATACGATTAAAAACTGCGAGTATCCATCAATCGATTTTCATAACGTATTGGGTAGCGGCGGCAGATAATAATGAAAAATAAAAGATTGTGGTGGTTATTGTATGTGTTTGTTGCTTTTGGTCTGTATTGTTTAGGCTTTGATGTAGATGAATCTTTAGCTGGAGGCTTAAGAGAAGCCATCAGTATCGGTTTATCAATAATGGTATATGTTCTCTGCCTGATGTATGTATTCAAACTAGAAAGACTTCTGAATTTTCGCTTTTGTCTCTTATTCCTATTTGTTGCTTTATTTGATGAGGGCTATGAATATTTCGAGTCATTTCATTTTGATATTTCCGACTTAATTACTGCTGTGCTGGTTCTTCCAAGTTTCGTCATTCTTGGACTTTTATGTGCCGCAATAAAATCTCAGAAGCCAAAAAGGTTGTTCTATTAACATTCATTTGTTTCAGGACCAACTCATTTCTACAGGGGCTTTGTAGGAGAACGAAAGCCTTAAAGGCGCATTTAATTTCCCAACATTAGTTATTCTTATCTTACTGCTGTGCTTGTACAATGTGCTGTAAACATTGAAGTGTTGCCATCTTTTGTTACAAAAACAGCATCAAGACTATTTGGTACCTTCTTGAATATTATTTATTACTTTTAGCACCAATAGTGACTCCTAATGACGAAATTTAGTGAAATGTACCGCCGAATAATGGCCACTCATAGTGCACATTTTAATACATGCTTTTATTGCGGATGCATTGCAACAGAATATGATTTTGTCCCGCCATTAAAACTTGCAGACTTTTATTTAACAACAGGTGAAGAAGCCGATTTTTATGAAGTGCCATCCTGTAGAGAATGCTTTGATTTTTTAAAGGCAGACAAATCCGCATTATTAGGTCAACGAGTTGATGTTGCTAAAGCAAAATTGTCAAAAAAATACGCTAAAGCAATCAGAGTCTTTCAGTTATGGGATCCTGATGAATTCAATGACTTTGATTACAACCTTAAAACAAGCTTGAACGCAGGAATCCAGCTTGGTGAAGAATCCTATACTCGCGTTAAGTATAAAAACTTTCCCTTCGAAGTTGATGGACAAAAACGGCATATCAATTATGTGAAGGCTGATAAACTCAGTGTGTTTGGTGAAGAGTTTGAATTCTTCCCTGAAGCTTTGGCTTACGCAAGTACAGCCTATCGAATACCAAAGGCAAAATTAAAAGATTTGTTTGCTGAACACGGTAATGATTTCGACAATGCCATTAAGGCGTTTCACGATGAAGTAGCAGAAAAATCGTTTGAAAAGCAATGCCGCAAATTTTCAAAGCAACATAGGCTGAATCTGGGGTTTATCGTTCGAATTGCAAAATTGTATATGAAGCAAGATGATGAGCTTACCCTTGAAGCTGCACTGGTTAAGCTGTATGAGATTCATATAAAAAAATCATGATGTTTCTTCTGATATTAAAACCGTCTGCATCTAATAAGTGATTGGATAGTATTTATATAATTTAAATTTTTCTTGTAGGAGGGGTTTATTATGGTTAATAAACTAAAGGATAGGTATGCCAATACAGTAGTCGTATTGGATTTTGAAACCACAGGTTTATCTCCTAATATGGGCGAACGTGGCATCGAGATTGGGGCCGTATTAATTGAAAATGGCAATATAACCGATACTTTTCAAAAATTGATGAACCCAAACCGTCGAATTGATGCATTTATTGAGAACTACACAGGTATCACTAATGACATGGTAAAAACTGCCGAGCCGTGTGCTGTGGTCATGCAAGAATTCGCTGAGTTTATAAATGGGCATAACTTGGTGGCTCATAATGCGTCATTCGATAAGAAATTTCTTGATGCAGAGTTTGATTTCGCCAACGTGCAGTATAAAGGTTCTTTTGCATGCTCAATGTTACTAGCAAGACGATTATATCCACTGTCAAACAACCATAAATTGGGTACGCTCGTTGATTACAAACAATTACCGACAGATGGCGTATTTCACAGAGCATTAGCGGATGCACAAATGACGGCGCATTTATGGTTGGCGATGCTAGATGATTTGAATAATGACTATTCTTTGGGAGATGTACCATTTTCGTTCATGAAAACACTTTCAAGAGTAAAAGCGAGTGAAGTTCCTAAATACTTGCAAAAGTAAATCAAGTAAATATTCCCCAAAATTGATAGAAATTCAAAAACTCAAACTGTTTGGCTTTCTGCTTTGTAAAGCACTGTTCAGCCAAACAGCTCATGTTTATTTTTGAGTGTTTAATCTTTACCGCAACACTTCTTAAATTTTTTCCCGCTTTTGCAGGCACATAGTTCATTTCTGTTTTGCTTTGCGGCAACCTCCACAGATGTCGGTTTATTTAATATCTCATTCAGCTCTATTAGGTACTCAGCTTCAGATTCAGCGATTGTAATGTTAATGGCAATATCATGCTCAGTAGCAATGGCTTGAATTTCAGCCTGTCGTTGCTCAGATTTTACAGTGACATTGATAGGTGATGATGCTGTACCTGGTTTGATCACGCGCTTGGTATTATAACCACTCATACCATATGCAGGCTTTGGTGTTTTACGGCCTTTAAAGAAAAATTTGTCAGACATATAAGACTACTATTGTTTGATTTGAACTATGGGGGGAGCTTATACAGCAAAAGACACATTGAGGGTATAGGTTAACAACAAAATTTGTTTCAATTGTATATTAAAAGCTGAATGAAGAGTTTTACAACCGTGTGGACTCGAATCACCGAATCCTTCTATGTTAATGCACTACAGACCTTGAATTACAAAACTCATTACATTTGCCAATAAGCATTTGAAAGCCTTTGTCAGTAATGGATGAGGAAACTTATTCTTTTCTGTAATGTTGGATAGTTGAGTATATTTGGCTATAAGAACGGAATTTATGATCACTAATTAGGCACAAGTTAAAATTCTGAGTTTGACCAATTTTGAGTCGCAAACACCCTCATGTTTACAGCGAAGTTACTTAGAAGCGTATTAACAGTAGGCTTCAAAATAGTGAAAATGATCACTAGCTCATGATTAAAATATTTCTTTATTCAGGTATGTTCTGTAATATATCTTGAATACTTTTATTAGGATTTTACGTTTGCTGCGAGTGTTTACCACAACATTGATAACATTAGTTATGCTACTGCAATTATTTGTGGCAAATGTTGGTGCGCACCAAATTCATGAGACTGAACACCAAGCAGAAGGTGATAGTCACGCCCATTTGCAGTTAGAGATCACTGAGGTCGTTTCAGATGATCAATGCGGAATAGGTGATTGGGAAAATCACTCCCTTCAAGATCAGCATCAACACAGTAAAACTGTCGATTTGTGCTTAGATTGTCAATGTCACGCTACTTATGTCACCTTGTTTCCACCATTGCAAACAAACAGTTTAATGGCGAGAACTCATAATATTATTTTAACTGATATTCGTTATTTCCCTCCAGATATCGCCCCAGCATATCGCCCTCCAATTTTGCTTCAGCCGGTTTAATATACTCTGTTGATAACAGTTTTTATGGAATATTACTTTTCAATATTTCTAAAACTGTCGTCAGATTAAAACCTTAGATAGATCACATTTAATTTTGTGTTCTTCTACTATTGTCATCGGCTATGCCGAGGCATGAGGCAATATGATGTTAAACAATCAAACTTATAAAAATTCCACAATCGCCCTCACTATTTTACTGACTTTAGGATGGGGCAGCGTCTGCTACGCTGGAGGCGATCACTCTCATGATGTACAAGAGGAGCAACAACAAGCCCATAAGGGAGAAGAAAGTCACGATGAAGCGATAAAGCTTACTCAAGAACAAATGCAACTTGCTGGAATAAAGTTAACTTCAATTCAGAGCTCGACACTCAGCTTAGATAATCTTGATGTTCAACACGTTGCAACTGCAACATTAGCCGTTAATCGAAACTTAACGGCGGCGATTGATCCTCAATTGGATGTATTAGTACTAAAAAGACATATTGTGCCTGGTCAGGAAGTAAAAAAGGGTCAAGTACTACTGGAGTTAGGCGGTAAAGATGTGGCTCAAGCGCAAGCTGAATATATCAATGCAGCTAGGGAGTGGGACCGAGTAAAACGACTCGGTAAAAATGCAGTGAGTGACAGTCAGCGTCAGCAAACATTAATTGACGCAAAGTTGAAAAAAGCCATTCTGCGTTCAATCAATATGACGGAATCTCAGATCACTGCCCTAAAACGTTCTCCTGAACTGGTGGGAAGCTTTGAATTGTTGTCGCCACTAAAAGGCCGAGTACAACAAGATATCAGTAGGGTTGGTCAAATTAATCCTGCAGGCACGCCATTGATGCAGCTAACCGATGAATCAAGCTTATGGGTTGAAGCTGAGCTCACTCCTCAACAAGCGAAGGATTTAACGGCCCAACGTAAAGCGGTCGTGAAGATCGGAAATACGTTAATTGAAGCCAAGTTAATCGGTCGCTCCCATGAGCTTGACAACGAAACTCGTACAGAAGAAGTACTATTTAGCATCAGTAACTCATCACATAAATTACATGCAGGCGAATTTGTAGAGTTATTTTTTTCTGCTGGAGATAAAGTTGAGCAAGGTATTGTTGTACCAGACTCGGCGCTGACACGAAGTGCTGATGGCGATTGGCAATTATTTTTTAAAGACTCAGATGGGTTTGAATCTTTAGAAGTAAATGTTGTTGAGCGACAAGGAGGCTTTAACCGGGTCGTCAGCTCTGAGCTTAAGCATTTAATGTCGGAAAATGTTGACGTTGTATTAGAAGGCGCTTTTTTCCTTGCCTCAGAAAAAGCCAAGTCTGGCTTTGATATTCATAATCACTAACTGGCGAGGAAATAATGATGTTACAGAAGTTCATAGAAATCGCCATAGAAAAGCGACTACTGGTTGTATTGACGCTACTGTTTGCTATCGGTGGCAGCGTTGCAATGTTACCTAAACTGAATCTAGATGCGTTCCCGGATGTCACCAATGTTCAGGTAACAGTAAATACTGAAGCGCAGGGACTTGCGGCTGAAGAAGTAGAAAAACTGATCACCTATCCGGTCGAAGCGGCCATGTACGCCTTACCAGCGGTAACGGAGGTGCGATCGCTATCCAGAACAGGGTTATCCATTGTTACTGTCGTTTTTAAAGAAGGCACTGATATTTATTTTGCACGCCAACAAGTATTCGAACAATTGCAAGCGGCTAAAGAGGCCATTCCTGATGGTGTGGGAACACCAGAAATTGGGCCCAATACGTCGGGTCTCGGGCAAATATATCAATATACCCTACGAGCAGCACCGAGTTCCGGTATCTCTGCTGCTGAATTAAGAAGCCTCAATGACTATTTAATCAAGTTGATATTAATGCCAGTAAGTGGTGTAACTGACGTTTTATCCTTTGGTGGTGAAGTTCGGCAGTATCAAGTACAAGTTGACCCGAATAAACTACGAGCCTACGGCGTTAGCTTATCGCAGGTCACTCTTGCGCTTGAGAACAATAATCGCAATGCCGGCGGTTGGTTCATGCCACAAGGACAAGAACAGCTGGTTGTTCGTGGCTATGGCTTTCTCCCTGCTGGGAAAGATGGCTTAGATGCCATTGCACAAATTCCATTAATTGAACATAAAGGGACACCGGTTAAAATATCGGATATTGGCAAGGTGAGTTATGGCAGCGAAATTCGAGTAGGCGCCGTCACCATGACACAAAGAGATAAGCAAGGTAATGCAAAAAATATGGGAGAGGTTGTCGCTGGCGTCGTACTTAAGCGTTTAGGTGCAAATACCAAAGCAACCATTGATGATATTAATGCTCGTTTGCCACTCATAGAGCAAGCACTGCCCAAAGGTGTGAGTTTTGAACCGTTTTATGATCAGTCCGATCTCGTAGAAAAAGCAGTAACTACAGTAAAAGGTGCGCTGTTGCTTGCGTTTATTTTTATAGTGGTCATTTTAGCGCTATTCCTCGTTAACATTAGAGCAACACTACTAGTGCTACTGTCAATCCCTGTCTCCATTGGACTTGCTTTAATGGTGATGTCTTATTATGGGTTGTCAGCAAACTTGATGTCGTTGGGTGGATTGGCAGTGGCAATAGGGATGTTGGTTGATGGTTCGGTTGTGATGGTAGAAAACATTTTTAAACACCTAACTCAAGCGGACAAGAAAAATGCTGGTGTACCAAGCCAACCTAAATGGGAAACCAGTAAACAAGTATTAATTGCGGCAAAAGAAGTCTGCTCTCCCATATTCTTTGCGACGGCCATCATCATTGTTGTCTTTGCACCATTGTTTGCTTTAGAAGGCGTTGAGGGCAAGCTTTTTCAACCTATGGCTGTGAGTATTATTTTGGCCATGATTTCAGCTCTGGCAGTTGCATTATTCGTTGTACCTGCACTGGCCGTATACTTGTTTAAATCGGGCGTGACGTTAAAACAATCATTTGTACTAAGGCCAATTGAGACACTGTATCGAAAAGTGCTCACGTGGGTGATGCATAAGCCTAAATCAATAATGCTTTTAGCTTTAACAGCCTTTGTGCTTAGTATGAGTATTGTGCCTAAGTTAGGAACGGAGTTCGTGCCTGAATTAGAAGAAGGTACAATAAACTTACGCGTGACCTTAGCGCCGACGGCTAGCCTTCAGTCCTCCGTAAATTTAGCACCAAAACTCGAAAAGCTAATTTTAAACTTCCCTGAGGTCAACTATGCACTGAGTCGAATTGGTGCACCTGAGTTGGGCGGCGACCCAGAACCAGTAAGCAATATTGAAATTTATATTGGATTAAAACCTGTAGAACAGTGGACTAGTGTGCATAATCGCTTTGAGCTACAACGCCTAATGGAAAAGAAATTGAGCGCTTTACCAGGGTTACTGTTTACCTTCTCCCAGCCGATTGCTACACGTGTGGATGAGCTACTGTCGGGTGTGAAAGCACAACTAGCGATTAAATTATTTGGTCCTGATTTGAATGTGTTATCAAAAAAAGGTGAAGAGTTAAGCCAATTAGTCTCAAAAATTCCCGGTGCTGTTGATGTATCTCTGGAACAGGTCAGTGGCGAAGCCCAGTTAGTCATTCGTCCTAATCGAGCCAAACTTGCTCGCTATGGTATTAGTGTTGACGAAGTAATGTCATTAGTCAGCCAAGGTATTGGTGGCGTGAGTGCAGGGCAAGTCATTGATGGCAATGCGAGATATGATATTAATGTCCGTTTAGCTAAACGTTTTCGTTCAAGCACTGATGCTATACGCAATCTAATCTTAATCGGTGTGAGTGGTGCAACGGTTCGGTTAGGAGAGGTTGCTGATGTTAACGTGGAAATGGCACCACCCAATATTCGTCGTGATGACGTTCAACGAAGAGTCGTCGTTCAAGCGAATGTTTCTGGTAGGGATATGGGTTCTGTTGTAAACGATATTTATGGTGCAGTGCCTAAAGTAAATCTACCCGCTGGTTATACGGTTCTTGTTGGTGGCCAATATGAGAACCAACAACGAGCCCAGCAAAAACTGATGTTAGTTGTTCCTGTGTCAATCATGTTAATTGCAATGTTGTTATTTTTCTCATTTGGCAGTGTGAAGCAAGTTTTACTTGTGATGGCCAATGTACCGTTAGCATTGATTGGGGGCGTAATGGCCTTGTATGTTACAGGAACGTATTTATCCGTACCAAGTTCAATTGGGTTTATAACATTGTTTGGTGTTGCCGTGCTTAATGGCGTAGTGTTAGTCGATGCAATTAATCAACGCAGAAAAACCAATGAATCACTGTATGACTCGGTTTATGAAGGAACAGTAGGTCGGTTACGTCCAGTGTTAATGACAGCATTGACGTCTGGTCTTGGGCTGATACCAATCTTAATATCCAATGGTGTTGGTAGTGAGATCCAAAAACCGTTAGCGATAGTAATTGTTGGTGGCTTATTCAGTTCAACAGCGCTGACATTACTTGTGTTACCGACACTGTATCGCTGGGTATATAAGGATAAGTGATGCTTTAAACATATAAAGGTTGGTTGTTTTAATAAAATGACCAACCATTTTAAGACGTGGTTAAGTTTGTATTAAGGCGTGTTGATCTTTTAGCTCGAAGAGTCATTGTTTTTCTGGTTTTAAATTTATGAAAAAAATTATGAATTTAAGATATGGTACAACCAAGTGGATTCCAACCACTGACTTTCTTTCATGCTAAGACGTTGCTGACTTTGAATTACAAATCTTAACAATAGCCAATAAACCTCTGAAAGACTTTAACAACAAAGAATGTGGGAACACATCCCTTGATGTATCTTTATGTCATTGAGTTAATTTGACGATAACCTCGAAATTTGACCCGTTATGATGTAAAAAGTACTGTGCCTTAAAGGTTATCTGAATCAATTAAATCCTTTTCTTTCAAGATTTTCATTATCCAGTCATGTGCGGGATCATTGTTAAATACCCAGCGGCGTTCTGGACCTGCCATTACATTTAGATAATAAAGCTCATAGCCATGTGGTGCGTCAACAGGGTGATAACCTTTGGGTACCATAACGACATCTTTATCTTCCACGCTCATAGTTTCATCTATGCTGCGATCGTCAGTATAAACACGTTGGAGAGCATGGACTAGTAAGTTTACTTGGTTCTATGTGCGAGTAAAAACTAAGTCAAATACTCAATTAAGAAAGTAAGTGTTAGTCACCATGGTTTTGTAAATGAACAGGGAGCTATAAACGGTTCTATATAGTTCCCTGTTAAACTTATTGCCTTTGATAATACAGTAAGGTTGATGTTGCTACTTTTTCAGTTTTCATTAACGGACCAATTATAGTCTCACCGTTATTAGAGACCCATGTTCCATTTGGAATTTCAACTGAACGTTCCGTTTGCCTCGCGTTTACAACAGGTGCAATAAGTAATGAATCACCAATTAAGAATTGATCTTTAATGTTGTGGTAGCCTTGATGCGGAAAATCGTACTCCATCATTCGCATAATTGGTTCACCCGTTTCGGCAGACTTTCTCGCTTCATCGACGATATATTGACTGAATTTTTGGCGAATATTAACAGCTTCAACAACTGCTGCGAGGTTTTCAACGTTAAGAACACGCCACGGTGCAACGGAAAACTGCATCATTGGCATTAATGCATGAGCTTGAGCAGAGCGAACAACAAGCTCTTGGTCAACGTTAGCGCCATCCAAGAAACATAAATACTCACCACCGCCAATCATATCTGGGCAGGCGAATGGGTAACCTAGAATGCCTTCTAGATTCATTTGCGGGATCAGCTTTTCTAAATCAGCCCAGTCATGGTTTTTGTCTTTTAAACGTTGTGCGATTGGTTGTCCGCCCATTTTCCATGTAGCGCGTAATTCATTAAGAGGATAATGCAAACCAATTTGAGCAAACAACTCTGATTGTTGATTAGGTGTGATATTGCCTTTACTGTAACCATCTTGATAAAAGTGTGCGTCACCAGCATCAAATTTGAAACCATCAACGCCATAGTCATTCTGTAGACGTTTAAGTTGCTCATCGAACCATGAAACAGCTTCTGGATGAGAGAAATCCAGCAGGGCGCTTACGCCATTCCACCAATCTACCATTTGTGGAAGTGCATCATGCTTTTGTGATCGTTTTAAAAATACACCTTGTTTCGCTAGCTTACGGTAGTTTTGAGAATCCGGGCTGACAAATGGAGCAACCCATAGCATTACTTTAAAGCCCATTTCATGCAGTTCATCAATCATAGCTTTAGGATCGGTGAATCGTCCTGCATGAAAATCCCAAACACCATAGTTCTCTTGCCAGTTGTCATCAATCATCAATACACCTGGTGGCATACCGTTATCAATGATCTTCTTGGCGTAAGCTAAAATATCTTCTTGGTTTTGCTCATACATCAGCTCAATCCAAGTGTTGTATTGAGGTGCGCTGAATAATAATTCGTCTGGCATTTTCCCTGATGGCGGGAAATAAGTTTTCGATGCAAATGCGTGAGCATCCTTTAGTGTTGAACCAGTTTGGTGCACACTAAATTCAGCGTGGTTATCAGTAAGCTTTAGCTGTTGATTGATATAACTGATTTTGAAAGGTGCTTCAGACCAAATGACTTGTCCTTCAGCTGATAACATCAGTGGTTGTCCTTGGTTAAAAAAGGTATCACTGATCATATTGATTTCGATATCTTTATCAAAAGGCATAGACTCACCATGAGCCGTTAAACCGCCATACCATTTTTGATTTATGTCAGCGGTAAATCCAGTTTGTGTTGCTGGAGTTCCAGCTTCGAGTGATTTTATACTTATCATTTTTACCTCGAAATTTAAGGTTAATTTGTTGTCACTGGTGTGATTTCACCAGTATCTAAATTGATATTGAAATCTCGATCTGCCTGACCGTTTTGTAGCGCTTTGAAAATCTCTAGCAATTCCAATAATTGATCTTGTTGTTTTGTTCTCTGTTGGTATTGTTTGAGACTTCCGTGGAGCTTCAAATAGCTTTTAAGTATTGATGATTCAATATCTTCGGCAGCGAGTTCACCTGCATTTCTAACTTTATAAAAATCGACAATCAGCTGTTTGCCGGACCAATTTGGTTGTGATTGTTCAGCATTAACAGCATTAAACAGTTCAGACGAATCACTGGAAAGCAAAAGTTCAGCAAGTTCTGAAGGCCATTCTTTTAAAAAGCGGCCTAAACTCAGTTCAGTGATATGTTGCCTAGCAAAGTCTAAATAGGAGACACTTTGTAAAATTTGTTTATTCCAAACTTTATTGTGTTTGGATTGAGATAAAAACTGATACTCCTTTCGGTAAGCATCAAACAGTTTGTCAAAGTTTGCTACCTCTGTTACTGCATGAGTTCGAACTTGAAGTTGTTCGTTTTTACCTTCGGCAAACATCAATGTTTTATAGGCCGGAATGTATGCTGCTAATGATGGTGCTTGAACATTAATAAGCCAATCATGCTGGTGGCGAATCTGACTGGTGTCATTAAAATGCATATGACCACCAACATGTACTTTTATACCTAGCTGGGCTAACTCTTTGCTGACAGAATCATTTGGTTTGCGTTTCAGCTGATTACTGTTTTTTCCAAATAGTTCTTCAAGCTGATGGCTGCTGCCGTCATAAAATTCTGTCATTGGAAAGTGACTAAAGGTAATCAGCTTTTTACCTTGAGCTTTAGCCTGTTTGCTCACTGACTTTATCCACTTCAACAACTCAGGCTTGTGCTTCACTAACTGGTTGTAGCCTGCATTACTGGATTTGATAAAGTCATATTGGCCAGTTGTTTCTTCAAACGACTTTGGTACAAATACATTAGCGTCAATAGAAAGTAGCCAAAGATCTTTTGCTGGCTCAACCACATAACTTAAATCAGGCACTTTTGCGCACAAATCTTTATCAGTTTCGTTGCAAATCTTATATTGGCGATCCATTAAAGTGGCTTTTTGACCGAAAGGTGTGTGCCAATATAAATACTCAGAATTATTTTCAAATCCAAATTGGCCTAGGTAGTCAATAAGGTCTTGATAGCTACCTTCTTTAGCCTGTTCGCTACAAATATCAGTAGAGTGTTCATAGCATGTTTCAGCTTTAGGGCTGTAGATTTGTAAGCTGTCACCGTTTGTGGTCAAAAGTCGCTTTTGGGGAGAAGGCCGTCCGAACGGACGGCTAGGATCATGGTTCCCAGGCGACAAGAAAAACTGAATATCATATTTTTGTTTATATGACTCAAGAATTTCAGCAAATCCTGCTAAGTTATAGGGCTGACCGTCATCGCTAAAATCACCATTTAAAACCACCAACTTAATGCCTTTGTTAGCTGCATCGTCTAATGCAGCAATAAAAGCAAAGTAATTTTCGTTAAACAAACGAGTTGAACCAAGCTGATCAGCCATGGTGCGAATAGTAAGAGGGGCACCTTCTTTATCTTTAGCTAAATGACGAACATTTTTGTGATTAATTTTGCCATAGATGTCCTGAAAATGAACATCTGGCATAAAGGCAACCGTATGATGTTGAGTCGCTGGCTGGTGGTGATAGGAGCAGCCAGCGATCAAGCCTGAGAGCGTTATTAGCAAATGCGGCAATTTCATAATGAATTACTTCTTATAATCCATAATCCAGTCATGATCAGGGTCGTTATTAAATACCCAGCGACGATCTGGCCCAGCCATTACGTTTAAATAGTAAAGTTCATAGCCATGAGGAGCACCAACTGGGTGATAGCCTTTAGGCACCATAACCACATCTTTATCTTCAACGCTCATGGTTTCATCTATGCTGCGATCATCAGTATAAACACGTTGGAAAGCAAAACCTTGGCTTGGGTTGATTCTATGATAATAGGTTTCTTCTAGTTGGCTTTCTCGTTCACCATTATCTGTATCATGCTTGTGTGGTGGGTAACTTGACCAATTGCCGTCAGGAGTAATCACTTCAACCACTAATAAACTGTCAGCGTCATTTTCACCAAAGACAATATTACAAACTAAACGCTCATTAGTACCATGACCACGGCTGATGTAATTTAATTGTTCTGGTGTAATTAAACGGGCAGGGCGTTCAGTCTTAGCTGGTGCTTTACAAACAGCGATTTCAACATCACCGATTGCTTCAAGTTCAATAGCTTGATTGCGTCCTACGAAAACAGCATAAGGTGGTGTGCGTTCAAAAGGGCCTTTACGTGAACCAATATTAGACCATTGGTATTCGCCAGACTTAACATTAGCTTTACCACCAACAATCACAAAGCATAGTTCTAAGTCTTTAGATTCCTGAATCAGATTTTGACCGTCTTTTAATTCAAATACTTCGAAACCGACATAATCCCAATTTGCAGACTCAGGTGTAATATTTTGAATGCGACCAACAGAATCTGCTGCTTTTGTTTTCGACAATAAATAAGACATGATGGTTTAACCTTTTAAGTTAACAGATACTGCTTTTTTAGTCTTAAATGACTCCAAGGCAGCTTCAGCAAGTAAAAGGGCATTTAAACCGTCTTTTTCATCAGCCAGTGGTTTAGCATTACCACGCAAAACTTCAATAAAGTTATTAAGTTCAAGACGGTAAGCATTGGCGTAACGTTCTAAAAAGAAGTGCTGAGGTTTAGCAGTAGTCGTGCCTTGGTTGCCGGTTATCACTAAACCATTTTCAAGCTTATTATTGACTTGAAGCATACCTTCGGAGCCGAATGCTTCAATGCGTTGGTCATAACCGTAAACGGCACGGCGACTGTTGCTAATTTGGCACAGTTTACCGCTCTCTGTTTTTAAGGTTACTAGTGCTGTGTCAATATCACCTGCATCACCGATAGCGGCATCAACCAGACAACTGCCATTAGCAAACACCTCAACAGGCTCTTCACCTAATAGCCATCGGGCCATATCAAAGTCGTGGATCATCATATCTTTGAAAAGACCACCAGAAACTTTGACGTATTCTGCTGGTGGAGGAGAAGGGTCGCGGCTTGTGATTTGAACAATTTCTGTTGAACCAATTTGTCCATTTCGAATCGCTTGTTGTAGCTCTGCAAACATTGGGTCAAAACGACGGTTAAAGCCGATAGCACAATGTACTTTGCTTTCTTTAACGGTACGCAAGCAAGCTTCTACACGCTCAACAGTTAGATCAACAGGCTTTTCGCAAAAAATGTGTTTGCCTGCAAGTGCGCTGCGTTCGATTAAATCAGCGTGAGTATCGGTTGAGCTTGCAATGATTACCGCATGAATTTCAGGATCTGCAAGTGCCGTTTCAACATCAACAACGGTAGCACCGAGTTGATTTGCTACTTTTTCGGCAGCCTCTGGGAAAACGTCGACAACGTATTTGATTTGAACATCAGGGTTTTGTGCGGCGCAGTTCGCATGGATAGTACCGATTCGACCAGCACCAAAGAGACAGAGATTAAACATCAGCATCATGCCTTTTATTATTATTTATAGGGACTAATGCTACGATAATAAAATTAATGTTTCAATATATGTTTTTGTGAAATTTAAATTTCATATTGTAAGTTTTGATAAAGAAAGGGCAATTTCAATTGCCCTTAAAAGAATTAACTATTTATCTAAGAAAACTAAGCTAGTTGCAAGGGTTTGAGCGAGGAGCATGGTGGCAGATAGTGATCTAAATGTGTGAACTTCAGCATCATGAACGGTAAATGAAACAGTCGCATTTCGTGAAATAGGGCTAAAGCCATTATCAGAAATAGCAATATAGGGTGTTTTACTGCTCGATACGTGCTGA
Organism: Shewanella sp. OPT22; assembly: GCF_004168585.1. Lineage (GTDB taxonomy): Bacteria > Pseudomonadota > Gammaproteobacteria > Enterobacterales > Shewanellaceae > Parashewanella. The sequence goes on from NZ_PGVH01000043.1 coordinate 162,796, forward strand.
ATGACTTCGAGTGCCTCAGAAGAATAAGGGTGAAAGCTAGTAACAATTAATAAATCTTTCTCTGTAATTGCTGAACACTGCTCTTTGAGTAGTCCGCCCATTCCATCCAGCAAGTGTACCTTACAACCTGCATGACTTAGTGCGTAAGTTAAATAAGTTGATATCGGTAATGAGCGTCGTTGGCCACTTAAATATATATGGTCTGCAGACTTTATCAATTGAACAGCACTATTTAAGCTATCGGCTGAAATACCTTGTTGTAAATGCTGCAACGAAATGATGTTTTCGCGGCAATACTGTTGCAGTAAAGCAGATGGAGTGTCACCCTCAGCTGCTTCCATATTCACCATATCATGGCTGATACGTTCTTTATAACTTGCCGTTTGCGAAGTGACATAGGATTGAAAAACACGCTGCATTTCACTAAAACCTGAATAATTAAAGGCTTTAGCAAAACGAATTAATGCAGAAGGAGGCACTCCAGCTTCCTTTGCAATATTGGCTACTGTTTCCAATGCCATAGCCGTTGGATGCTCTAATGCGAAACTTGCAATATCTCTTAACCGATTACTCAGTGTAGGGTATTGTTCGGCGATTCTCGCATTCAGAGTTTCGTAAGCTTTAATAGCATTATCAGACATATTTTCCTTCTATTTTATGATTCAGCAGCGGTTTCAGAGCTGTCTTTGTTAAGTAATGACAAACCAATAAATTCAGCTTTTTGATTAAATAAATATCGATTTATGGTTAGAGCGAAAGTAACACTAAGACATAAAGTAATAAACATTAAGTGAATATAATGCAACGGTGTCCATGCCCAAGTAAATACAGCGTATAAACCAATACCGAATAGAACAGCTAAGACGATAGAGCGGCCATCAATATTTCTGAAGAATAAACCGGTTATGAATGCCGACAAAATTGGCATGGATAATAGCCCATTTAGTTGTTGCATTAAAGCCATGATCCCTTGTGCGTTCATGTACATAGGGAGAGCAATTAGTGAAATTAACACTAGAAGAATGGAAATAATGACGCTAATAGTACGGACATTTACATTAGGGTTAACGTGTTTTTGATGCAAGTCACATACATACAGTGCCGCTGAAGCGTTAATAATACTATTATAAGTGCTTAAAATTGTCCCTAACATGACAGCTGCAAATGCACCAGAAAGCCAACTAGGTAAAACCTCTCTAACAATCGTACCATAGGATAGATCACCAATATCACCAAAAAGTTTAAATGCAACAATACCCGGAATAACAACGACTGGTGGAACAATCAATAATCGGATGATTGCAGTAGCATACACACCTTTTTGTGCCTCTTTGAGTGACTTACCGGCTAATGCACGTTGTGTAATGTTTTGATTTGTTCCCCAATAAAATATTTGGATGAAAAACATACCAGTGAGAAGTGTATGCCATGGGATATCAGAATCATCTGAACCAATCAGAGTCAATTTTTCTGCCGGAATGCCGCTGAAATCAAAATTGATTGCAGCTAATGACAAGTAAGTAACGAGAACTCCCATTATCAGTAAACCAATACCATTAAACGTATCGGAAACTGCAACAGCTCTTAAACCACCAAAAATAGCGTACGAACCACCCACAACAGCAATGATTACTGCAATGAAATATTGTGGCACTTCAATATTAAAGAGACTCGTCATAAATAGAGAGCCGGTAAACAGAAGAATGGGTAAGTAAATAAAAACGTTACCGAGCAAAAATAATAAAGAAATTGTGGTGCGAATATTTGGATTATTGTAACGTTTTTCTAGCAGCTCGGTAGTCGTAGTACATTTATATCGGTAATAAATAGGTAGCAATATTTTAGCTAACACTAACATACCTACTACAGCTGTAAGTTCCCACAGCACAACTAAAGTCGTTTGCGCACCATTTAAGCCAACGAGCGTATCAGTACTGATGTTGGTTAAGGTCAGTGAGCCTGCAATAAAAATCCAGCTTAAACCTTTACCGGCTAAAAAATACTCTCTGTTGGTATTGCCTGTATGAACTGCTCCTCTACACTTAAAATAAGTGATGAGGGCGATCAATCCAGTGATCCCCAAAAAGATAAATAATTGCAAGATGTCCATTCTTTATTCCTATTTTTATTATTGTTATTTAATCTTGGCTATAAGCACTTGCCAAGGTTTGAGTATTAGACTGTTTTCTTGGAAACTTGGAATGCCAAATGACCAATCTAATGAAAGGTTACTCTCAAGAACGCATTCTTTTTCATGCTCGCTCATATTGATAATTACTAAGCAAGTTTCTTGTTTCAATATTCGTTTAAATGACAAAACATTCGTTGCAGTGTTGAAGAATTCTATATTTCCTTTTATTAAAGCAGCATGTTGCTTACGGATAGCTAAGAGCTCTTTAAAGTAGTTAAGCACTGATTGAGCATTATTCACCTGTTTGTTTACAGCGTTTTGTTCATGAGTTGATGAAATGGGTAGCCAAGTTTGATCTGTTGAAGAAAAACCTGAAGACTTTGAACTGTCCCATACCATTGGGGTTCGACAGCCATCTCGGCCTTTGTAATCAGGCCAAAAAGTAATACCAAAAGGATCAACTAACTTATCAAACGGAACGTTAGCCTCTTCAAGTCCAAGTTCTTCACCTTGATAGATGCAAATACTACCTTTGAGCGAGACAATCATAGAAAGCATGGCTTTATTAAAAGAAAGTTTATCTCTTACGTCATCTCCCCAGCGAGTTGAGAACCGAACAGAATCATGGTTTCCGAGTGACCAGCATGGCCAACCATCACCAATTTTTGAATCAGTATTTGAAACCACTTGCTTTATAAAGCTTGCTGATTTGTGTTCCGCAAGTAAATCAGCGGTATAACACATGTGTAGTCTGTCTGTGCCACGTGTGTAGTCAGACATCATTGAAATAGTATCTTGTACGCTACCGATTTCACCAAGTGTCGTTCTGGCATCATATTCATCAATTAAACTACGAATTCTTTGTAGAAATTCAGCATTTTCAGGACGGTTAACATTATAGGTTTGAGATTGATATGCTCTAGGATTCGAACTGTTCATCCCTTGGATCGGAACATTTGGATCTTTAGGCGGATTGTTACGAAGTAATTTATCACAGAAATACATATTGACGGTATCCAGTCTAAAACCGTCAACACCTAATTCTAACCAAAAACGTAGTACCTCTAAAACTGCACTTTGAACTTGAGGGTTGTGATAGTTCAGATCTGGCTGGCTCGATAAAAAGTTATGTAAATAATATTGGCCACGCTTTGTATCGTAAGTCCATGCGCTACCTCCAAAGAAAGAAAGCCAGTTGTTGGGAGGTGTCCCATCTGTTTTTGGTTCTGCCCAGACATACCAATCGGTTTTATCATTTTTTTTGCACTGTTTACTTTCAGTAAACCATGTGTGTTGATCTGATGTATGGCTAAGAACTTGGTCGATAATGACCTTGATTCCTGCATTGTGTGCTTCTGTAATCAAATCTTTAAAGTCTTGCAACGTTCCAAAGGTTGGGTCTACATCTGTATAGTCTGAAACGTCATATCCAAAATCCTTCATAGGCGAAGTAAAAAAAGGGGATAGCCAAATTGCGTCTACTCCTAAACTGACTATGTAAGGCATTTTTTCAATAATACCTCTTAAATCACCAACACCATTACCAGTAGAATCTTTGAAGCTGCGAGGGTAGATTTGGTAAATAATTGCACCACGCCACCAATCTAGATCTTTCATGAATCAAATCCATATTTATAGTTATAAAGTTGTCTAAATATTTTCCATGTTTCTATAATGGAATATTCATTTCATGTTAAATGGCTTTTTTATGATATTCAAGACTGTTTTTAGCGTTCACGTAAACTCAGTGTTTTTAAAATGTTATTAATTTAGCTTGAGGTTTTAGCAATCCTACAATTTTACTGGATTTTTTTTATAGTATTAATGTTAAAATTCATACTGTTTCAAGGGGGAGGACTTACCACTCAAAGCCGTGCTAATTCTAAAAAAACGCATAAAAACAAGAACGTTTGAAATATTTGGAAATATTATATTTTCATGAAATAAATTTTCCAAAGTTGACATATTTGGAATTATTGTAGTATTTTTGTTCTCGACAGCCAACGTTCACTGTTGACGTAAACGTTAAGCTGTAAAACTAATAAGATAGAACATGTGCCTTAAAAAGTGCGCAAAGATGAATGGAAATGAACCCAAATTTGGGAGAGACATAATAATGAGCAAGAAGCCATTTCAAAAAACGCTCGTTGCAAGTTCGGTATCTATGATGCTTGGCTTGGCAGCACCGGCGTTTGCAGCAGAAGAAAATCAAACTAATGCAGACTCTGATGTTGAGCGTATGGAAGTAAGCGGATATCGTTCTAGTGTGATTAAAGCACAAGCGTTAAAACGAGATGCCGTAGGATCACAAGATAGCATTGTTGCAGAAGACATCGCAGATTTCCCAGATCTAAACTTAGCAGAATCTCTACAACGTATACCTGGTGTAACAATTACTCGTGACAACGGAGAAGGTCGTCAAATCGCACTTCGCGGTTTAGGTGCTGACTTTACTCGCACACAACTGAACGGTATGGAAGCTTTGGCAACCAATGCTTCAATTCTTGACTCTCGTGGTTCGGTAAGTCGAACACGTAGCTTTGACTTTAATATTTTTGCGTCTGAATTATTTAATCAGATTGATGTATATAAAACATTCGAAGCAAAACAAGATGAAGGTGGTATTGCTGGTACAGTTAATCTTCGTACTCCGAAACCATTTGATTATGATGGGTTTAATGGTGCTGTTTCTGCAAAGGGAGGTTACAACAGTGTATCTGAAGAATATAGCCCTCGTTTTGCTGCATTAGTATCAAATACTTGGAATGACTTTGGGGTAACTTTTTCTGCGGCACACAGTAAATCAAAGTCAGTTGAATTTGGTCATCGTAATTGGCAGTGGGAAAAATTTAAAGTTGGTAGTTTTGCTGATAATTTATCTGCAGCAGATATCTCAACGTTAAGTAATGAAGACCTAGCGTATCCGGTAGCGAATACCCTGAGCTCTGTTTCAAATAACCAAACTCGTACTGGTATTACTACTGCATTGCAATATCGACCAAATGATAGCTGGTCTTTTACCGCTGATATTATATACGGGAAATTAGATAGTGATGCACGAGAATACAATATTGCGACTCGTGGTTATGACCAAATTAATGATTATGAAATTCAAGGAAATAGCTTAGTTTACGCAAACTATCTTTCAGCAGATATGCGTAACGAGTCAAAGTTAAGCCAGTCAACTACTGAGTTTAATCAATATGTATTAGAAGTTGATGGTGTACTCACTGACGATTTAACCATGTCAGCTAAGTTTGGTTACTCGAAGTCTGAATTTGATGCGCCAGTTCATGACAAGGTTTACTTGATTGCTGAAGATCATGAGTTTAGTTTTGATTATCGTGACAGTAAGGCGGGTAATAATACTTATGACTTTGATATTGCTGATCCTGCTGCCTATAAGTTGCATCGCGCTGATAACCGTGAAGACTTCATTAGTAATGAATTTACTACCTTTAAAGTAGACTTTAATTATGCGCTAAATGATTTTAGTGATCTAGATTTTGGTGTCCAATATAAAGATTACGTAACAAATGGTTATGAGCGTCGTAATACGGTACGTAATCTAGAAGACTCAGGTATTTCATTTAGTGCAGGTGCGTTCAGTATAGCAAGTACTTCACCTTTTGCTGTTGCCGATGTTGCCGCTACAATGCCAAATATTGTGGCTGCAGGTATGAATGCAAGAGGCACTGATATTGCCTTCAGTCGTGATTTAGGGCCTGAGTTTAACCGCCCTGGAACAGCTTACGATGTTCAAGAAGAAACTTTAGCAGCCTACCTTCAATACAACTTCGAAGTTGAAAATGTAAGAGCTAATTTTGGCGTTCGTTACGTTACAACTGATGTTACATCTGATGGTTCTGTTTTCATCAAGGATAATGGCACTTTTGAAGATGTATCAGTATCAAATGACTATGCAGAATGGTTGCCATCACTTAATCTTGCTATTGATTTGACTGATGATGTTGTTATGCGCTTTGCTGCTAACCGCAACTTAAGTCGCCCAAGTTTAGGTGATTTACGTGCAGCTGCGGATATAAATTTGGCCGGTGCGCAGATATCTAATGGTAATCCAGAGCTTAAACCATTCATTGCTGACTCATTTGATTTAGGTCTTGAGTACTACTTCGGTGAAGCCGATTACATTGCTTTAGGCTTGTTTTCTAAAGACATGGCTTCATTCGTTGTAACAGAATCTGATACAGTTTCCTATGCTGAAACAGGCTTGCCATTATCACTACAACCTCCAGGTGATGAAGGACGTGAGTACAATATTTCACGCCCTGTTAACGGAGAGGGTGCAACCCTTACCGGCGCTGAGTTTGCTCTACAATACGAATTCTTAGCGGGCTTAGGTTTAATTGCTAATGTGACCTATGCAGAATCAAGTACTGAAAATGACATTAATGGTGAATCTGTAAAAGCGACGTTATTAGGCTTATCAAAGGTTTCTTACAACTTAACAGCTTATTATGAAACAGATAACTGGGGAGCTAGAGTATCTCAAGCATACCGTGATGGTTATTTAGAGCGTGTAATTGGTTTTGTAAACGATTTCCAAGGTGTTGAATCTACGAGCTACTTTGATGCAAGCGTATATTATAATATTACGGAGAACTTAAAGATTTCTTTAGAAGGTATTAATCTTACTAATGAGAAACTTTATCGCTATCAAGATATTACTGATCGCCGTGCGACTACGGTATATGAAAGTGGTCGCAATATCTTATTAGGTGTTAACTATCGTTTTTAATTAAGTAACCACCTAAAAGTTAAAGCACCTACATGAGTAATGTAGGTGCTTTTTTTTGCATTTTATAGATAGGGTATTCTCTATTAACGCATACTAGAGGTTTTGTTCATTATAGACAGCGATTGTGAAGAGTGGTTGTTACTGCGTTTAGCTAATCAAATAATCATTATCTAGATTTTGATACTCAATATGACTCATGAGTAAGAACCTAAAGTCTTCAAGCATGAATCAGACCTCTGAAAAATAATTTAAATGTCCTTAATTCCAGTGACAATCTGATCTACTTCTTTTCATAAAATAGCTTTGTTCTATACCCAAAGGTAGAGAATGTAAGTTCTGATGGAATGGATTTTGTTAGAGTAATAGATTCAATTTATGTGTAAATGAACAGTGTTTAAGTGATTGATAAAAAGTAAATCACAAACTAGCGAGCTTGTTAAATGAAGAAATAGCTTGTGGAGTTATATGAAAGGTTGAACTTTATGGAGGTCTTTGAAGTTGAGCCTCATTCAATGATAAGGCTCAATTCTGTGGCGCTTATTTCAATTGGTAGAATCTCTTATAAATAAAGGCACTCGAGAGCATTAATAAAAGCGGAGGCAGCATAATCATCCAACGAAATGTGTCTGCGGTGAAAGCTGAAATTTCTGTATCAGGTACATAATTTGAAAATGACAGACCCATACCGACCATAAAAGCACTTATTGCGCCAGTGGCTTTTGTTAACATGGTAAAAGTTGAGAAAATGATACTTTCAGTTCGCTGACCTGATGCTTTCTCTCCATAATCAATTATGTCTCCCAATAATACGATGGCGAGAGCACCAAATAGACCACCACCGAAACTAACCACCGCAGAAGCCAAACCTAAGAAATAAATGTTTTCTTGTTCAAAGATATAAGCCATAAATAGCAATACTGAAAATACAGCAGGTGTTGAGGCGATAACATACCAAATGTTTTTTCGAGGTAACCAATTACTGATGTGTGGAAATAAAAGAACACCAGCAGGTCCACAAAAAGCACCGATTAAGCTCATGTTAGCGAATAAATCTGGTCTTTCTAGTAATTGAGTTGTGTAGTAAATATTGAATCCGCCAATAAAATTATTACCAATACCAAAAATTGCCACAAACCCAATAAAGATTCGTAATTGATCGTTAAGTTTAAATACAGACAAGATGTCTCTTATATTTAACTTTTCAGCATCTAGCGGAATCTCGACGACCGGTTTTACTTTCCAAAAAGTGACTAGACTTGAAATAAGAAAAGTTATCACACAAATAACAGATAAATAGGCGAAGCCAGTTCCCATATCATCACCGCCAAAAAAACCGACCGTTTTTAAGCCATAAGTTCCGATTAATGCACCTGCTATTGTGGCAAACAGTCTTGGCCAAACGACAAGCTTTTCTCGTTGTTTACGGCTGGTAGTAAGTGATGAAATCATCGACCAGAAGGGTATGTCCATAATGGTATAAGTTAATCCCCACATAATGTACATAACGGCAGCATATGCATATTTCCATTCTTGTGAGATTTCATGGGTGAGAAATAAACCAACAACGAAAATAGAATTTACAATCGTACCAATCAATATCCAAGGTCTGAATTTACCAAACCTCGAACGCGTATTATCAACAATGATGCCCATGATTGGATCTGTGAATGCATCAAGAACCCGTGCGATAAGAAAAATAGCACCAATGAAAGCGGGGGAGATGTCTGCGACATCAGTAAAGTAGAACATTAAGAAAGTATTAGTGAGCGCCCAGACGAAATCTTTTCCTAATGCTCCAATCCCATATGATATTTTTGTTGATAAAGTAACTGAGTGATTTGTCATTTATTTGCCTATTTTTGTTTTGGCAGAAGAGGAAAAATCACACCTAATTAAAGGTCGGAAATTTCTGATTTAAATTGTTACTAACACGTGTTAGTTTGTGCATGATGTTACATTAAAGCATTAATTGTCAATTAACTGTTTCAGTTATCTTTAGAAAAATAATACTAAAAGGGGTTTACTGTGCGCTGTGTTATACCGCTAAATCGAAATTGGAAATATACACCTTCGTTCAATGAATCATATATCACAGAACGAGACTGTTCGGGATGGATTAATATAGAGTTACCTCATACTAATCATGAGCTACCACTCACATATTTTGATGAGAAAAGTTATCAATTTATTTCAACATACTCACGAATAATTGCGTTGAATGAGTTGGATTCGAACAAACTGAATATTATCCATTTCGAAGGCGTAATGACGGCCGCTAAGGTCTATGTAAACGGTCACTTTGTGTCAGAACATAAAGGAGGCTATACCGGTTTTGATGTTGCCCTTAATTCATACATGAAGTTTGATGGCTTCGATGAAATAACCGTTGTTGTTGATTCAACAGAGCGTCCGGATATTCCACCGTTTGGCGCTCAAGTTGATTATTTGACTTATGGGGGCATTTATCGTGAAGTTCAACTGCGTCAAGTTGATCCTGTTTATATTGATAATGTTTTTGCTAAACCAACGGATTGCTTAAAGGAAAAAAAACAGCTGAACGTTGATGTCTATTTGAAAAACACATCCAGAAGTACAAACGTTGAAACCGTAAAAGTGTCTTTATTTAGCGGTGTTGAATTAGTGACTGAAGAACTTTGGAATGGTTCACTATCCGGTGACACTGAGCAAATGATTTCGGTTGCTTTTATGGAACTTGAAGAAATCGAATTGTGGGAACTTCACAATCCAAATTTGTATACCGTTTTAGTTGAAGTTAATAAAGACCAAGATAGCCGTAGAATTGGATTTCGAGAAGCGGTTTTTACCACTGAAGGTTTTTTCTTAAATGGGCAGCTTTTGAATATTCGCGGTTTGAATCGACATCAGTCATTCCCATATGTTGGCTATGCAATGCCTGAACGAGTACAAAAACAAGATGCTGATATTCTTAAAAATGAGCTGGGGCTTAATTTAGTCCGAACTTCTCATTATCCTCAGTCTCGTCATTTCTTAGATCGCTGTGACGAAATCGGTTTATTGGTTTTTGAAGAAATCCCTGGTTGGCAGCACATCGGCGATAAAGTTTGGCAAAACCTAGCCATTGAACATGTCAGAGAAATGATAAAAAGAGATTGGAATCATCCGTCTATTGTAGTTTGGGGCGTCAGAGTTAATGAATCTGCAGATAATCATGAATTTTATAAAGAAACTAATGCCGTTGCTAAAAAGCTTGACCCAACCCGTCAAACAACAGGTGTACGCTGTATAGAAGGCAGTGAATTACTTGAAGATGTTTATGGAATGAATGATTTTGCTCTTGATGGTGTGAATCAAGTTAAGCTCGGACAAAGGATTGCATTACGTGGTCAGCAAGATGTGACCAAACTAGAGTACAAAGTCCCTTATCTAGTGACGGAATATAATGGACACATGTTCCCCACTAAAAAAACGGATTGCGAAGAACATCAACAAGAACATGCCTTGAGACACTTGTTAGTTATTGATGCTGGGTGTGCAGATAAAGAAGTAGCTGGTACGATTGGATGGTGTGCATTCGATTATAATACTCATAAAGATTTTGGTGCTGGAGACCGAATTTGCCATCATGGTGTGATGGATATGTTTCGGTTACCTAAGTTTGCCGCTTCAGCCTATCATTCACAGAAATCTGTAGATGATGAACCAGTATTATTTCCGATGACGCTGTGGACGAGAGGTGAGCGTGCAGAAGGGATGGAAATTAGCCCTATGCTCGTAGCAACGAACTGCGATAAAGTTGAACTTTTTATTGATGATCAGCTTTATGGATCATATTTGCCTTCCCGTTCACATTTCAAAGGGCTTGAGTTTCCACCAGTTGTGATTCCTCATATTCGTGGTGAGTGGGGGATGAGTTGGAAAAAAGGTGATTTTGTGGGGTTCTCTAATGGTAGAGAAGTAATAAGAAAATCATTCACTGAAGCACCACAACTGACAACATTTACTGCGATCGCCGATTCAGAGACTCTTTTGGCGGAAGCCGACAGCTGGGATGCAACAAGAATCGTACTTTCAGCTCAAGACCAATGTGGTAACCCATTGGTATATCATAATACGATTGTAAATATTGAAATTGATGGTGCCATTGAGTTGATAGGGCCAAAACAAATCGTGCTCCCAGGCGGGACGGGTGCACTTTGGGTTCGCAGTGCAGGTAAAATAGGAACAGGATTGGTTTCGTTTAAGACGTCAGAAGGTCATCAACAATCAATCGTATTAAGCGTTCAATAAATCAATAAATCAATAAATCAATAAATTAGGTACGTCTAATCACTGAGATAGACGTACAATAAGCCAACAGACAATGAAACCGTTAAATAGTAAACAAATCGCTGAGTTGGCCGGAGTCTCAAGAAGTACAGTTTCCCGAGTCATAAATGATTATTCAGACATTCCTGAATCGACCAGGAAGCGAGTAAAAGACATCATTAAACAGCATAATTATACGCCGAATGTTTCAGCACAGCTTATGAAAGGTAAAGCTCAAGCTGTCATTACATTGTACATATATGCTTCAGAAGAAGATTCTGAATCAGATTATATGTGCAGAGTTGGTTCTTCATATGTCATGAATTTTATATCCAGTTTCATTGCGGAAGCATCGAAGTATAAATTTCGAGTTATGATTGAACTACTCAAATATGACGAACCTGAAAGTGAAGTGCTAGAGCGAATTACTTCACATTTTCAATCAAAAAGTACTTATGCTGGTGTTTTTTTAGGACTAACGAGTGACGTTAAATTTATCGACAAACTTGTAAAAGAAGATTGGCCTCTGGCAGTGATTGACAGAGAGATTGAAGCCAATAAATATGTGTTCAATGTTTTCACCAAAGATCATGAAGGTATATATGAGATCACCAAAGATCTCATTAAAGCAGGTAACACTTCTATTTTATACCTCGGTGGTGATGAATCTAAACGGTCTGCAGTTCAGCGTAGAATGGGCTATTTAGAGGCGATGGCTGAATATAAACTAGTAGGGCTTGATTTGCGTGGTGGTTTTACTGAAGCATCTGGAATAAAAGCCGTAATAGACATCCTTGAGAGGGAAATTTTACCACAAGCAATTGTTTGTGCTTCAGACATCATTGCTTTTGGAGTCATTAACGAATTAGAGCGTATTAAGCCTACTTTGCTTGATTCTATTAAAGTGACAGGTTTCGATAATAATTCACTTTTAAGTGCACATCATCATAGATTGACTTCGGTAAAAGTAGACTTTAATCAGATGGCTAAAAAAACAATTCATTCATTGTTAGATAAATCAGAATCACCAGTTGCGCAATCAATTTTGGTAGATGTAACGGTTATAAAACGTTGAGTGTATATGAGAGGGCTTCAGCATGCGCTTCTGAAGTAATCATTTATATGGACTATTTTGTATATCCCCATGATATCTGAAGATGCTCGTTTTCAGCGAGAATGCACAAAATAACAACTCTGTGCAACTCGCACTACGTGAGCATCTCAGCGCCAATTATTCTTGAGTACATTGGCTCGAAAGAATCCCAATATTTCTTCGCGAATGCGCCTCAAATAATTTACGCTGAGAAAGCTCTGCAACATGAATCTTCAAGTTTCTCGGGGATACGAGTATCAGGCGATAAGCTTTGTGAAACTTTTTTATCAGGTGCTTACCTATTGATATCACAGGCGATTTAATTCAATCAGGTTGATATTCAGGAAGTGTGATATGAAAAGTACTATGTAGTAACGGTTCCGGTCGATAATAATCAGTCGTTATATACTGTGCTCCCGATTCTTTAGCTGCCTTAAACCGAGAATAATCGTTATTTCTAGCTTCTGTTGTTCCGGCATCAGCTCTAGTCCGTATTACAAAACCTTTGTTGACGAGTCTCTTAATCTTCTCTAGATTGCTTCTAGGTTCGTTAATGATCATAAAAGCTGCTTCGTCTTCAGATTCTGTTGCGTTTGTAAACATGATTCTGTTTTTCAACGAAGGGTAACCACTTTGATATGTAAATCTTTTATCTCCGTTCTCATCAAGCACTAAAATGAACTTACCTCGTGCCTCTTTTAATAGAGGCCAACCTTGAGTTAGAACAGCTTGTTTTAAGGTATTGAAACGGCCACGAACATCGTCTGGAGTAATGATTTTATCTTTACCTAAATACTCGATAAATTCTGCATCGAGGGCATTAAAAGCTTGTTTGGTAAAAGGTAGAGGGTTTGCAAACTGAACAACATTGAAGTGATCACTTTTAGCATTGAATGTGATTGCAATGGGTAAATGGTTAGGGTTTGAATTTGACCAACTTTTTAACTGAGTTAAGCAAGCTTTTAATGTTAAACAATGACTACGGAAATCTACATCAGGTAAATGTAAGACTTTAAACCCAGGTTTTTTAAGTTCGCTATCGAGGTCAAATAAATCTGGCTTTACTCCTTGATTTACAAGCCAATGATTACCGGCTTGAGAGCTGTACAGGCCACCATTAGGGTCGTATAAAACATCAAGTTCTAGATTTCTGAGCTTGTACTTGTTGAGCTGAATATCTAGAGGCGGATGACGATACTCTAAGTCTTCAAAGGATTTACCCAGCTTAGTTTTCATCTGCTTGTATAGTTCAGGTTGGATTAGTTGCTTATAACTATTGTGGCTGCCCAGTACCTGAATATCATTAATTTTTAGTTCCTTTGCTGAGGCTGTAACGGACAAAAAAAGAACTGAAAATAAAGGTATATATTGTCTAATAACAAGAAATTCCATTTGCTCTCCGCTTGATATCGGTGTCGGATTTAAAGTTAATGTAATGAAAAAAAGCATAAACCTTCTAAAGGGAAGGGGGAGAAGGCTTATGCTTACGCTTGTGATTCTGTTGTTCTAAACCTTATTTCATGGTCGGCATGGTAAATTCGTTACCAGCACGAATACCACTAGGCCAACGAGCGGTGATGGCTTTCATTCGAGTATAAAAGCGAACACCATCTTGTCCGTGCATGTGTAATGGACCGAAAAGTGATCTTTTCCAACCACCAAATGAGTGGAATGCCATTGGTACTGGAATTGGTACATTAATACCAACCATCCCTACTTGAATTTCTTCGCTAAACTGACGTGCTGTATCACCATCACGAGTAAAAATAGTGGTGCCATTACCATATTCATGAGAGTTGATTAACGTAACAGCTTGCTCATAAGTATCAACACGCACCACGGATAGCACTGGGCCGAAGATTTCTTCATCATAGATACGCATGCCTGGCTTTACATGGTCAAACAACGTAGGGCCTACAAAGTAACCATTTTCGTTGCTATCACATACAAATGTGCGACCATCTTCTACTAGAGTTGCACCTTGCTCAACACCAGAATCAATGTACGACTTAACTTTTGCTGCATGTTCTTTACTGATGAGCGGCCCCATATGTGCTTCTTCTTCCAGCCCCATTCCTGGGCCAACACGCATTTGAGCAATCTCATCTTTCATCATGCCAATTAATCTATCAGCAACCTCGTCACCGACACACACTGCGACAGAAATAGCCATACAACGTTCGCCAGCACTGCCATACGCTGCACCCATTAGAGACTGTACAACTTGATTCGGATCGGCATCTGGCATGACAACCATGTGGTTTTTAGCGCCGCCTAATGCTTGCACGCGTTTGCCTGATTTACTGGCTGTTTCGTATATGTACTGTGCAATAGGTGTTGAACCAACAAAGCTCACCGCTTGAACACGCTCATCGGTTAGCAATACGTCTACGGAAGTTTTGTCACCATTAACTACGTTAAATACGCCATCAGGTAAGCCAGCTTCTTTAAGTAACTTAGCCATCATTAACGGTACAGTTGGATCTTTCTCAGATGGCTTTAATACGAATGTGTTGCCTGATGCGATTGCAATCGGGAACATCCACATTGGAACCATTGCAGGGAAGTTAAATGGCGCAATACCAGCACATACACCTAGTGGTTGCATAAGTGAGTGGCTGTCAACACCACGGCCTACATTTAATGAGTGTTCGCCTTTAACTAAATGTGGAGCACCGCAAGCAAACTCGACAACTTCAATACCACGAGTTAATTCACCCATGGCATCTGAAAATACTTTACCATGCTCATTGGTAATGGCTTCAGCTAGACTGGCTTTATTCGCTTCTAAAAGTTCTTTAAACTTAAACATCACACGAGCACGATTAAGAGGTGTGACTTTTTTCCAACTTTCGAATGCTGTTTCTGCAACTTGAATGGCATGTTCTGTTTCGGCAACTGTCGACAGTGAAACTTGGGCAGTTTGTTCACCCGTTGCAGGGTTGTATACAGCAGCAAATTCGCTACTTGTACTGACCACGTTCTGGCCGTTTATGTAATTCCCTAAGGTTTTCATAAGGTACTCTTAGTTATTTGATTATTTTGATAATTCAATGCCTGCATCAGCACAGAATTTACGTAAATTGTTGTTGCCTAAGGTGGCATATTTTAGCGGCGTGTAGATAGCTGGATCTTGCTCAGCTTCGACAACTAACCAACCTTGGTAATCCGATTGTTTTACTATTTCAAAAAGTGCAGGGTAGTCGACACAACCGTCACCAGGAACGGTAAATACGCCATTCAATACTGAATCTAAGAAGCTGATATTGCGATTCAATGCGTCTTTCAACACGGTAGGGCGAATGTCTTTACAGTGAATGTGATTGATGCGGTGACTGTGTTTTTCAAAGACACGAATTGGGTTTCCGCCAGCGTAAGTTAAGTGCCCTGTATCAAGCAATAATCCAACAGATTCACGGGTATGTTGTATCAATAAGTCGATTTCTTGCTCAGTTTGAACGACCGTGCCCATGTGGTGGTGATAGGCGATTTGCATACCTTGCTCAACGCAGTAATCAGCTACCCGCGAGAGCTTTTCACCAAATTCAGCCCATCGCTCAGGTTTTAGAGTAGGGCGTTGTAATAGGCCAATTTGTTGTTCGCTATGGATACAACGATCAACTTCACAATAGACAATTACCTTTGCGCCTAGAGTTTTGAGTAAGTTTAAGTGTGGTTTTAGTGCTTCAATCTCTTCTTCGACACTTCGTTCAAACAGTTGCCCGCTAAACCAGCCTGAAATCAGTTTTAACTGATAATTATTTAAAATTGGACCAAGTACTTCAGGTGTTCTTGGGAATTTGTTTCCTAATTCGAAACCCGAAAAACCAGCTTGCTTACCTTCTGATAAACAGACTTCTAATGGTGTTTCTGCACCAAGGGAAGGCAAGTCATCATTAGTCCATGTAAGTGGGTTAATTCCTAATTTGATGCTCATATTATTGTTATCTTTATTTGAAGCACCAGACAATACTGGTGCATGATGATTAAA
Organism: Shewanella sp. OPT22; assembly: GCF_004168585.1. Taxonomy (GTDB): domain Bacteria; phylum Pseudomonadota; class Gammaproteobacteria; order Enterobacterales; family Shewanellaceae; genus Parashewanella. Next base: position 179,057 of record NZ_PGVH01000043.1, read on the forward strand.
TTAGTAAGGTTGATGCTGCTTACCTTGAACGTATGCTTCATGCGCCGCATTCACTTCTTTACGTTCTGATACTTGAGGTACAGCAACGTCCCACCAATAACCCCCAGCAGAGGTTTGGTATGGATCGGTATCAATCGCTACCACATAAGACTTATTTGATTTTCGAGCTCGTGTAAGTGCTGCTTCTAGCTCAGATAAATTAGATACTTGTTCAGATTCTGCACCCATTGCTTTTGCGTGAGCTGCAAAATCAAGTTTAGGGGCACCAGCTTCTATGGTTTGACAATCTTCTAAAAGATTATTAAACGGCGCACCACCTGTCGCTTTTTGTAGACGGTTGATACAACCAAATCCACGATTATCAAGCACGACTACAATGATTTTTTGTCCCATCATTACAGATGTTGAAAGTTCTGAGTTCATCATCATGTATGAACCATCACCTACGACTACAATTGCTTCACGCTCAGGGTGTGCCATTTTTACGCCTAAACCAGCAGCGATTTCATAACCCATGCAAGAATAGCCGTATTCAACGTGGTAGCCTTTTTCGGAGTCACAGCGCCATAATTTATGCAGCTCTCCCGGCAGGCCACCTGCGGCACAAATTACAACATCCGAAGCTTCTCCCGTTCTTTTTACTGCGCCTAGCACTTGAGCATCGCTTGGAAGACCTGTTTCAGTATTTGGTGAGTCAGATAAAGCTGTCATTTCATCGTAGTGATTATTCCATGTCGCAATACCGTTTTGTGCCTGTGATAACCAAGATGAATCCGCTTTCCAATCTTTCACCACTTCGTCAAGCAAAGGTAGTGTTGCGTTGGCGTCTGCAATGAGTGGCAAAGCGTTGTGCTTAATAGCATCAGGCTTAGCAACGTTTAACTGTATAATGGTTTTATTTTTGAAAAGTGTACGAGATGCTGTGGTGAAATCTTGCAATCGTGTACCTACTGCAAAAATCACATCTGCTTGCTCTGCTAACTCATTGCCAATTTGACTACCAGTAACACCAATAGCACCTACGTAATTTGGATGATCCCAATTAAGAGCGCTTTTACCAGCCTGAGTTTCCGCAACAGGGATATTGTGTTTCTCAGCAAAAGCAATTAGTTCGGCTGTTGCGTTTGAATAATGAACACCGCCACCGACAATAATCATTGGCTTATTAGACGCAAGCAGAGCTTGTGCAGCCGATGCTAACTCTAGTGAGTCAGGCATTTGTCGACGAGGCTGATGTACACGCTGTTTAAACATACTAGCTGGGAAGTCATAAGCTTCAGCTTGCACATCCTGACACAGAGATAACGTCACAGGTCCGCAGTCTGCTGCATCAGTTAAATAATGCATTGCCATTGGTAAGCTGGTGATGATTTGCTCAGGACGACTGATTCTATCGAAATAGCGACTCACAGGTTTAAAGCAATCATTGGTGCTGATACTTGGGTCGTGGAATGCTTCAACTTGTTGTAAAACTGGATCAGGTGTGCGGTTAGCAAAAGTATCACCCGGCATGAATAATATTGGCAGGCGGTTAACATGAGCTAAAGCCGCAGCGGTAACCATATTAGCGGCACCTGGGCCGATGGATGATGTACAAGCCATCATTCTGCGACGGTTATGTTGTTTAGCGAATGCAATTGCTGCATGTGCCATACCTTGTTCATTATGGCCACGATAGGTTGGTAATACATCTTGGGCGTGATACAAGGCTTCACCAAGCCCTGCAACATTGCCATGACCAAAAATAGCAAAACAGCCTGCGAACATTGATTCAAGTTTGCCGTTGATTTGTATTTTTTGTGCGGCTAAATATTTTACAATCGCTTGTGCGGTAGTAAGACGTAGGGTTTCCATAAATCTACCTTAAAATATTCTTCTAATTATCGGCTTTGCCAAATTTCAATCAGGCTGATGTAGTTTTGGCTCACTTGTTCAACCATTTCTTCATCATTAATTTCATTAGCTAGCCATTGGCGGCAAGGTTGCGAAGTAATGGTACGTCCGACAGCAAAACCTTTGCAGATATCAAACTTACCACTAGCTTTAAAGGTTTGTTGCAGTACATCAATTGGCGCATCTAAGCCAAGGAGTAATACACCTTTACAATGTGTAGTACGGGTTTTGATGAGCTCATCAATAGCTTTCCATGCCGTATCCGTTGGACTAGGCAGTTTCCACCAATCAGGATATACACCTAAATTATAAAAACGCTCCATAACCGTAACGACTGTTGAATCATCTTTATTCATATCATGTGGCGGGATGATTTCAAGCAGCAATTCATGGCCTGAATTACAGCATGCTTGATAGAGTTCTTTTACTTGACGTTCTTGTGCAACTTGAAGATCTGTATTGTCGTCAGGGTGATAGAACACTAGACACTTCACAACATGCTCAGTTGGCCAAGTTTGTAATCGGGCACTGATATCACGTCCACCTTCTAGCTCTATCGGGCGAGAAGAGGGTAGTTCTACAGGGCGACCTATCCACCAACCTTGACCTGTTGCTCGATTCAAAGCATCTTGACCGTAGGTATCATCGATAAGAACACCCACTTTATCGCCAAGGTTTTGCTCACGTTGAACCTTTTCAACAGCTTGAGTTAATAGAGACTTCATTTTATCAATGCGCTTTGGATTTGCACCAACCTCAACAGCCATATCATAGAATTGCTTACGGTGGTCAAAAGCCAGAATACATAAATCTTCAGAATTTTTAGGTGCACGTGTCGTTACACGATGCAAATTATTCAAAGTAGGATCGTTGGCAACATCATTGATGTTGGCGTATTCTTTAATGAAGTGGAATAACTCTTCTTCAGAAGGAGAAGCTGGAGTACAACCATGGCGTGAAACGACTAATGCACCACAAGCATTTGCGTATGCGCAACAAGTCTCGTAAGACTCATCACGTAGCCAGCCACGTAAGAATCCACTTAGAAATGCATCACCAGCACCTAAAACATTAAGCACTTCAACTTTAAAACCGCCAAATACTTCAAACTCTGCTTCAGAAGCAGGGATTTCGCCATCAAGAACAGTGCAGCCTTGAGCGCCAAGTTTTAACAAGATAGTTGCATCTGATAATTCACGAATGTTTTTTAATGCTGTGATCGTATCTTCATTGCCACCAGCGATATGAATTTCTTCTTCAGTTCCGACGATTAAATCGCAATCAGACAACACTGTTTGCAAATGCTTTGAAACATTTTCATTGGAAATGAAGCGGGTTTCACCGTCTCCAAGACCTGAAAGACCCCATAAGACAGGTCGGTAATCTATATCTAGAACGAATTTACCACCACTGCGTTTAATATATTTGATGGCTTGTTGGCAGACGTCATAAGTTTGAGGTTGTGATAAATGAGTACCTGTAATCAGTAAAGATTGAGATTGTGCAATGTAATCATAATTAAAGTCATCACAGCTGATCGCCATATCTGCACAATCTTTGCGATAAAAAATTAATGGAAAGGTGTCTTGATCTTTGACACCAAGAATAACTAAACCGGTTAAACGATCCTTGTCAGTGACCACATGGCTGACGTCAACACCATTGTTGGCGAGCTCTTCTCGAACAAAGCGACCCATGTGTTCATCACCAACACGAGTTAACATTGCAGAGTTAAGTCCTAAACGGCCTGTTCCTGCTGCAATATTTCCCGATGAGCCGCCTAAGTATTTGGCGAAACTACTCATATCTTCAAGTCTGCTACCAATTTGTTGTCCATAAAGGTCAACAGCAGCACGGCCAAGACAAATTACATCTAGCGCCTTGTGTTGTTCCATACCTAAATCATTCCTAATTTATTGTTATTCTTGTAGTGGTAGGCGAACATAATTTACCACCATGAAATTAATAGAACAAAAAATATCACGATGAAATAAATATTTCAATTTGAAAATGAATGGAATTAAAAATTTCATCTTAGTGAGGAAGTTTTGAAGTTACTAGATAAGAGGCTGAAGGTTCTATTTTAGTCCAGTACCTTGCACTATTTTGGTCTGTATAAAAGCGATATAATAAGCTGCATAAACTTAGTACTAATGATATTAGAGTTCACCTACCATAATCAGCATACTAGGTGTCTAATCGAAGTAGTATAGGAAAATAAGATGACTACTATTTACGTAACGACTTACCCGTATCAAGATCAAAATTTTCCCAAAATGGAAAATCTGTATTGTATTTCTGAAGGCATCAAAGCGCTGAGAGTTGATCCAATTGACGTAGACTGCTCACTGCAAAATGGAAAAAAATTTATAGTGTTAAAAAAAGTTCAAATGAAAACCTAATTAGAGTTACAGAGTTTAATTGGCAAATATGGTATAGGTTGGATTTTGAAATTAAAGACTTGGCGAGCAAATCAACTACGGGCGAAGGGAGTGTAGAATATCAAGTTAGAACCATCGCTTCATACCTACCATTTCAATTCGTTGATGGCCTTAAGTTATAAATATGCTCTTCATAACATCGAAGTTATTAAAGATATATTTATTGTCAATTCCATAGTTTACTAAGCTAGAAAATACTATTCAGTTTATATTGAACGTAAAATCAATGGTTTGCATTTAATTCATGATTTCAAGGTTTACATTTTGTGTAAATACTTTTGTGAAAATATCGAATAAAGAGATAAAAATAAATGGTACAACCGAGTGGATTCGAACCACCGACCCCTACCATGTCAAGGTAGTGCTCTAACCAACTGAGCTACGGTTGTATATTTTGAACTGTTCGTTTGAACGATTCGAATATTATGATGTCATTTGTCATGATGCAAGTAAAAATGTCGCAAATGATTTTAGTTGCTGTTTTCATAACCTATTACACCATTTTAGTTGGTTTTTTGTTCGCTCGGTTAAATAGACTTGAATCGAAAGGAGAATGCGGATTTACTTGTGATCTAGATCAAAAGAAAGCTGTCGATTTAACTGTTAAAATTGTTCTATTGACTGTTTCACCATTCGACCTTAATTTGGAGTAAAGGAGTATCCGTGGAAGCTTTAGGTAAGCTTTTCAAATCTATGCTGGGTAGTGTACGAGATCTCGTGCCTATCATCTTAGTTATTATATTCTTTGAAGCTTTTGTGCTTCATCAAACCCCTGATGATTTAATTGGCATTTGTGTCGGCTTAGTTTTTATCATTCTAGGTTTAACTTTTTTTATTTTCGGCTTAGAGATGGGGTTATTTCCGATAGGGGAGTCCTTAGCTCAAGCTCTAGCGAGAAAAGGGAGTGTGTTTTGGCTCGTAATTTTTTCATTTGCACTCGGTTTTGGGACCACGATTGCTGAACCGGCGCTCACCGCAGTGGCAGGAGAGGCAGCCCAAGTTGCCGCACAAGCTAATGCGATTGCACAAACAGAGGTTGCCAAGGCGTCTTATGCTATGGGATTAAGAATTACAGTTGCGATATCTGTAGGGATTGCAATTTTAATTGGTGTAATTCGAATTCTGAAAGGTTGGCCAATGCACTATATGATCATTGGTGGATATGTCATTGTGATGATTTTGACGAGCTTTGCACCTGAAAGCATTATTGGTGTTGCTTACGATAGCGGCGGTGTTACAACATCTACAATTACAGTGCCCCTAGTTACTGCCTTAGGTGTGGGGTTATCCAGCGTGATTAAAGGCAGAAATCCTATGATTGATGGTTTTGGTTTGATCGCCTTCGCAAGTTTGAGCCCTATGATATTTGTGCTTTGTTATGGAATGGTGGTGCTGTAATGAATGTTTTAATGTCATTTTTAGAAACGTTTCTGTTAACAGTACGAGACGTTGTACCTATTGCTATCATTTTGTTCGGATTTCAAATCGGCGTGCTGAAGCGCCCCGTTGCGAATCCAAAGAGTGTCGCACTTGGGTTTTTATATGTCATTCTTGGTTTGAGTCTGTTTCTAGTTGGATTAGAGAAAGCATTATTTCCTTTAGGGGAAACAATGGCCGAGCAGTTAACCTCACCTGAATTTCTTGGAATAGTGCCAGGGGCAATAATTAAGCCTAGCGATTACTTTTGGGTTTATGTTTTTGCTTTTGCTATTGGTTTTAGTACCACGATTGCAGAGCCTTCTTTAATTGCGGTAGCCATTAAAGCAAATCAAGTTTCTGGTGGGACTATTGGCGTTCAAGGTTTACGTTTTGCTGTTGCATTGGGTGTAGCAATCGGGATCAGTTTAGGTTGCTATAGAATAGTGAAAGGCGACCCGATTCATTACTACATTATGGCGGGATATATTCTAGTTGTTATTCAAACATTTTTTGCACCTAAAATGATCATCCCACTGGCCTATGATTCAGGTGGCGTAACAACTTCTACGGTTACCGTACCATTAGTTGCCGCTTTAGGTTTAGGGTTAGCGACCAATGTACCTGGTCGTAATCCATTAATTGATGGTTTTGGTTTAATTGCATTTGCCAGTTTATTTCCGATGATTACGGTTATGGCTTATGCAAAATTAGTTGATTTTATGAGTTCTAAAAATACAGATAAGGAGTCGTCTGATGCGATTTAAGCTAATTGTGGCATTCGTAGATGATGCTTGTACAAATAATATTCTCGATGCTGCACGCAACGCTGGTGCGACAGGTGCGACAGTAATTAATCACGCTCGTGGTGAAGGAATCGAGCAGAAGAAAACCTTTATGGGCTTAACACTCAATGTTCAGCGAGATGTAATTCTATTATTAGTAGAAGAACATTTAAGTCGTAAAATTTTAGAAACCATCAGCGAAGCTGGTGAGTTTGAAGAAAAACCAGGGCAGGGTATTGCAATTCAAATCGATGTTGAAGATGCAGTAGGTGTTGCTCATCAAGTGGAAGAATTAACGAAAGAACTCGGAGACCAACTCGTATGAGCGATTCAATTGTAAAAAACGAAGATGTAATGACCCATGATTTTGCGATAGTTGATGGACTATTAACGGTTGCAGAAGCGATTGAAGTTGCATTGGAAAAAAACGTTGAAGTTCTTTTCGTAAATAAGCGAAATGAAAATGATGAATACGGTCTTGTTTTAATGAGCGATATTGCTAAGAAAGTTCTTGCTAAAGATCGTGCACCTGAGCGGGTAAATGTATACGAGATTATGACAAAACCTGCTGTTTCAGTACATGACTACATGGATGTACGTTATACCGCTCGTCTATTTGATAATTTAGGCATTACACGAGCGCCTGTTATTGCAGATAAAGAGATTTTGGGTCTAGTCAGTTATAACGATATCGTTTTAAAAGGTATGTTAAAACGCTAATACTTGGCTTTTGCTGATTATTCCATCACTTGAACTTAAAAAGTGAAATAATGGTTTACAGCATCAGCCAATATTAGTAAATTACGCACCGCACGGAGGGGTGGCAGAGTGGTCGAATGCACCGGTCTTGAAAACCGGCAACGGTTTATCCCGTTCCAGGGTTCAAATCCCTGCTCCTCCGCCATCATTTAGAAAAGCCGCTCATTAGAGCGGTTTTTTGCTTTTCTAGACTTTCTATTCATACCGTTCTATAAACACAATACCACTTGATCAAACTTTTGGTTTTCAATGCAGTTTCGAGTTCCTGAAATACTAGAAACAGATAGGCTAGTTTTACGCCGATTCAATGAAAGCGACTTAGAGGATATTCATCGTTATTTCTCTGATACTGTCGCAACTCAATTCACGGTTAGAAAGAGCTATAGTCGCCTTGAAACATGGAAAGCACTATGTGTGATGATTGCGCATTGGCAGATTAAAAACTATGGTCCTTATGCCATGGTAGAGAAAGCATCGAAAAAGGTCATTGGTATTTCAGGGTATTGGTTTCCTTACGACTGGCCTGAAGCTGAGATCAAGTGGGCATTAGTGCGAAACCATTGGGGGAAAGGGTATGCCACAGAAGCTACTAAACTTGTCCAATATGTGGCGCTTGAATATATGCCGGAAATGAAGCTAATAAGCTTTATTCATCCCAAAAACGAAGCGTCTATTAAATTAGCAATGAGATTAGGGTGCGTTTTAGAGCGCAAGTTACCCTTCAGAGATGATGTATGGCATGTGTACAAGCATCCGAGCCAGTAAAAAGTTACACAGTTTAGTGTTGCTTGGAATACAAAAAAAGCCAGCAAAAAGCTGGCTTTTTTATAAGCATTGATTTGAAGATTAGAACGAAGAAGTATCTTGGAAAATACCAACTTTCAAATCTGTAGCTGAGTAGATTTCACGACCGTCAACTTCTAATGTTGCGTCAGCCATACCCATAACTAGTTTGCGATTAATCTTACGTTTTATGTCTAATTTGTATGTAACTTTCTTGGCTTCTGGTAGAACTTGGCCAGTAAATTTAACTTCACCAACGCCAAGTGCACGACCTTTACCTTTAGCACCTTCCCAACCAAGGAAGAAACCAACTAATTGCCACATAGCATCTAGGCCAAGACAGCCCGGCATTACTGGGTCAGTTACAAAGTGACAGTCAAAAAACCACAAATCTGGTGTGATATCGAGTTCGGCAATAATTTCACCTTTACCATATTTACCGCCATCATCGCTAATCTTTACGACGCGATCAATCATCAACATATTCTTTACAGGTAAACGCGGAGAGTCTGCACCAAATAAATCACCATGACCGCAGGCGATAAGCTCATCCTTTGTAAAACTACTAACTTTTGACATGTTATCTTTCTATTATTGCCGAATGTGGTGCAAGATTAGCGAACACGTGTACGCTAAACAACTCCGATCAGCTAAGAATAATGCGATAATTTGATTTTAATCACTTCTTAATCCAATTTTTGTTAACACCTTCTGAATAAACGTAGGTTCGGGCTCATATTCTCCTGCTAATTCGTTCAAACGTTGTTGTACTTTCCAGTAAAGTGAATCTTTAGGAAAAGTGTTGTTTTCATTCGGGCTGCCGGCCGGTGTACCTAATAACAATTCGATCACTTGGTCGATGTGATCTACCTGAAAAATACTAAACTTTCCCTGTTCAACTGCGGCGATTATTTCTTGAGGCAAATTGAGCTGCAATGCGTTTGATGCAGGAATGATTACACCTTGCGTTCCCGTCAGATTACGTTTTTGGCACAGATTGAAAAAGCCAGCGATTTTTTCATTTACACCACCAATAGCTTGTACATTACCAAATTGATCTAATGCACCTGTAACAGCAATACTTTGTTCTATGGGAGTTTCGCTGATCGCTGATAGCAAACAGCAATATTCAGCAACAGACGCGCTATCGCCGTCTATTTCTTGATATGACTGCTCGAAAACAATATTTGCATCTAAGTGTAATGGTGCATCACGTCCGAAAATACGATATAAGCATGAAGATAAAATCATCATACCCTTTGCATGAATGTTACCGGCCAGTTCAGACTTGCGCTCGATATCTGCAACTTCGCCATCACCATAATGTGCAGTACACGTAATTCGAGCTGGCTCACCGTAGCTATAGTCGCCTGTATCTATAACGGTTAATCCATTAATTTGACCGACCATTTTACCTTCTGTCTGCAAGGAGATAAATTTGTCTTCAAAATTCTGTAATGAATATTCCTCAGAAGTATTATGTCTTTGCTGTTTAAGGTTTATAGCTTCCAATACACTGTCAGCAGAAATGCGTTTTGATTTTGAAAGTGCTGCTGCTTGAGCTAACAGGTGTACCATGTCGACAAAATCTAATGCGAGCCTGTGCTGATGTTCAACGAGTGAAGAGGAATAGCTCAGTAGTATTGGATATGCATCTAATTCCACAATTGAGCCATCAGGTTTTAATTGTTCAAGCCACGATAAGTACTCTAATTCTGAGTGCTTAAATATATCAAGTTCAGAAACCATTTCTGCGAGTAGAGGAAAGTACTTATTGAACGTTTCGTCATGATACTTTAACTCTGTGAATAAACTTGCGCTGCCAACTAATACGATTTTACAATTTAATGGTACTTGTGAAAGGCTTGAATTAACTCTGTAGAATCCAGAGTTAAGCGTGTCCATCAGCATTGACCATAGGTTAGGTTTATTTAATAAAGCTTCTGTACTGATGAAAACGATGTTTGATCGGGCGAGGGCACCCGCTATGTATTCAGCGACGCCATTCTTATTGTTAGTTCTACCAAATAAATCAACCTTTGAAATGTTACCTGTCAAATACTCATGCGTGTTTAACTTAGTAGTAATAATGCCAGTGTTATTTGGAGCAGGGGAATCGAACCATTCTAATACAATGTCATTTGTTGTTTTTGAAGCTGATAGATATTGTTCTGAAAACGAAGAGTAGCTAGAAACTAATGCATTAATGAATTTTGAGCGGTCCACACTCGGATAATCAGCAATATACAAATGTTGATGTTCGAGGTTAGCAAAAAGCTTATACGCAGAAGTCACTCTATCTTGGCCTAACAGAAGTGAATACAGGTTTGCTTTTGTTTCAAGTGAAGATGGAATATTAAATTGTGGTGCTAATTTAGATGCTGCAATTAGTTTTGGCTTCATAGTCTATAGTTTTATATTTCAATGGCAGAATTCTATCACAGTCTCTATTGTCAGTAGTTGGCAAATTTTTGTTTAAAAAGATCATAATTTCAACGTTATGGTTGTTCAATAAGCATTTAGTGCATTTTAGTAAAATAATCATTTACAGCCAGAATGGTTTTGACTATTATCTGCGGCGTTCGGAGGGGTGGCAGAGTGGTCGAATGCACCGGTCTTGAAAACCGGCAACGGTTTATCCCGTTCCAGGGTTCAAATCCCTGCTCCTCCGCCA
>NZ_PGVH01000043.1:189880-194887 GCF_004168585.1 Shewanella sp. OPT22
CAATCGTTTGAGTTGATTCATTGCCATGTGATATATGCTCAATAGCCCATTCTCTTATTACAAAATCCCCCCAATTACTTTATTCAATTCAATAGTACGCCGCCCATTTTCCCTGTTTGTACAAATACAACCTAGAAGTTATAAACTTAAAGAGCATTCTTTTCACATGACTCAATCTTTCGATGATTATTCAGAGCTTCACTTTCTGAAAACGTAATTTAAAAGTCAGAGAAAGCGACTTATGATGAATCTAAATTGATGCGAGTTACTGATGTTTGTTTATTTTGCCTCTCTTTTTCGATGGTTAAATCAGCAAGAACAGCATTGTTGATGGCAAAACATTCAATTGATCAAATATTTCATTTTTTTTGTTTACAACACAAAGGTAAATCAGTATCTTTGTCGGCGTTCGGAGGGGTGGCAGAGTGGTCGAATGCACCGGTCTTGAAAACCGGCAACGGTTTATCCCGTTCCAGGGTTCAAATCCCTGCTCCTCCGCCATCATTTAGAAAAGCCGCTCAATAGAGCGGCTTTTTGCTTTATAGAATTCACAAACCAAGTTCTTAGTTCTCTTTCAGAAATCACCTGCAAATTTACCTTTCGTTCTCAATTGAACACTTTAAGAAAAATTACTGTTAATTAATGTTAATTTAACTTTAACTTTTATGTTTAAGCTGATTTATATGAATTATATCAATTGCTTAACTCTATTGCCTTTGTGTTTTTTAATTAAGGTAAACACCTGAGTGACTTTTAATCATGGATAAAGCTCGTTCGCTTGCTACCTTTAAATAGACGGACAAAGTGGATATGACAGGCAGGTCGCAAATTTATGATGATTGAATATACAGAGGTAGCAACATGCCAGAAATCCAAATGCGAGCCGCGTCTAATAACGATTGGCCTTTCGTGAACCTTCTTTGCTCTAAAGACTTAAAAAATTACCTGAATGCTACCTGGCCTTATCAACCTGAAAAATCACAATTTTTTAAACTTAAGCGCAGTAAATTTTTGCAAGGTAGAACAACAGTTATTAATTACGATGGGGTTGATATTGGAGTAGTGAGCATCAAACGAGGTGTTGATGAAGTCATTATTGAAGATATTTCTTTATGGTTTGATACGGATGAAAATGAAATTGCGAAGATAATCATTAATGACATCATAGAAAATAAAGTAGAAAAAGGGTGTATGGCGAAATGCTCTCTTGCGCATAACAATCCATTGATTGACGTGTATAAAGGCTCAGGCTTTAATCCTGATTATGAAACTGATCATCGAGTTTATTTGCGATACATTAAATAAAAAAAGGAGCAAAAGCTCCTTTTTTTATTACGAGATTCGTATTAACCAGCAAAGTTTTGGTTAGCGAAGTCCCAGTTTACTAGCTGCCAGAAACCATTCATGTATTCAGGACGAACATTTCTGTAATCGATGTAGTAAGCATGTTCCCATAAGTCTACTGTTAGTAGAACAGTAACAGAGTCATCTGTTAATGGAGTTGCTGCATTGCTAGTGTTTACAATTGCTAGGCTGCCGTCAGCTTTTTTAACTAACCAAGTCCAGCTGCTACCGAAATTATTTACTGCAGAATTAGTAAATTCAGCTTTGAATTCTTCAAATGAGCCAAAGCTAGCATTGATCGCATCTGCGATCGCACCCGTTGGAGCGCCACCTGCATTTGGTGCTAAACAGTTCCAGTAGAATGTGTGGTTCCAAATTTGCGCTGCATTATTGAAAACACCACCAGTTGAAGTTTTAACCACTTCTTCAAGTGACTTACCTTCAAATTCAGTACCTTCAACTAAACCGTTTAACTTAACAACGTAAGTGTTATGATGCTTACCATAATGATACTCAATCGTTTCTTGAGAGATGTGTGGCTCAAGTGCGTTTTTTGCGTATGGTAGAGGAGGTAATTCAAAAGCCATTAGTTTTGTCTCCGTAGACTTGTTTATATTGCTCACAGCTGTGTATTGTACTGAATAATTCTGTGATGTGAATCATTGATTGTCTATTTAATTTAGTTGACATCAAAAATATATCAACTTGCTAAACCCGTACAAATAATAGGATTTTGTTCTTTATCATTGTGGCGTACAATAGATGTAAATGATGTTGTGTGAACAGGATATAAAATGGAAACTGTTGAAAAAATTAAACAGCAAATTAGTGAAAACCCAATCATTGTTTATATGAAAGGTTCTCCAAAGTTACCGAGTTGTGGCTTTTCTTCTCAAGTTGCTCAAATTATGATTAATTGTGGTGAGCAATTCGCTTTTGTCGATATCTTACAACACCCTGATATTCGTGCGGAACTGCCTAAGTTTGCCAATTGGCCAACGTTCCCACAACTTTGGGTTGAGGGTGAACTGATAGGTGGTTGTGATATCGTAGTTGAAATGTTCCAGAAAGGTGAGCTTCAACCTATTATCAAAGAAACTGCTGATAAGCATCGCTCTGAAACTGAAGACTAATCTTTTTGATATATCTATTTAAAGCCGCTTTTGCGGCTTTTTTGTTTTCTAATACATCCCTTATGATAAACTCTGCTTTTATTTTGAAAATGAATAGGATTTTATTTTGAAATCAGCCGTTCAGATACTCATTGCATTGCTTTTAGTTCTATTTCCACAAGTTGGTTTTTCGGTAACAGTTGAACATCTATCTGATGTCAATGTACCTGTAAAAAGTCAATCTTATGCGCAAAGACAAAGTGCGATTAAAACCGGATTGAGACAAGTTATTTTAAAGCACGTGGGTGACACGAGTGTTTTTCAAAATGCTGTCGTAAATGCTGCTTTCAAAAATCCTACAAATTTAATGAATCAGTTTTCTTATTTAGAGAAAGATGATGAGCTTTATTTAAAAGTTCAGTTTTCAGAACAAAAAGTCATAGAATTACTTCGAAAAGCACAAGTCCCTATTTGGGGGAAAAATCGTCCTTTGACCATTGCATGGGTCGCCTATGATGACGGTGTTTCAAATTCTATTATAAGCGACTCTTCACATAATGAGTTCATTCAGAACTTGAAAAGTGAGTCAGAGGCTATAGGGTTACCTACCGTTTTGCCTATTCTCGATTTCGATGAAGTTACGAATATTTCAGTTTCTGATATTAAAGGCTCTTTTGTTAATCAACTTCACAGTTTTAACGAAAGGTATGGTGTTGAGTACTACACGCTCATTACCTTAAATAAAACACCTCAAGGTTTTGCTTACCAAGTAAAATTATATCCTCAACAACAAGAGGGGATTTTGAGGTCAGTTTATACTTTTTCGGGTAAAGCGAAGGATAATGTTGTTACCGCTGAACAAATCTTAAAACCGTTAGCTAGTTTTTTTTCTAAGGAATATTCAGTTACGGCAACCAATGAAAACTCTTCTACTGTATTGGAGTTTGTGAATGTCGATAACTTGCAAAAAGCAATCAAAATTGAACGATATTTAAATGCTTTTTCTACAGTAAAGTCGGCACACATTCAATCAATCAAAAATAATTTGCTTGCCATTGAAATTAGTTTGTATGGTAAAGAATCCGATATGTATAAAACGTTGAGGCTTGACCCTAAAATCACCCAGGTTGAGCATGATTCGACAGAAGAAAGTGTAATAAACCATCGATATATCTGGAAGTAGGACAATCTGGATAGATTTTCCAAATTGCCATGTTACAATGCGATTAATTCTAAAGAATTGAGATTTTTTGAGTGACACAAAACTCACCTTTACAACTTTCATTACCCGTATATTTGCCTGATGATGAGACTTTCAATAGTTACTATCCAGCAGCAGGCAATGATGAGTTAATCCGTGAGCTTCATGCTTTTGCAACAGGTGCAAAAAAATCTTCTATTTATTTATGGGGACCTGAAAAATCAGGTCGAACACACCTTTTACATGCGGCCTGTGCTCACGCAAATGAGCATGACCGAACCAGTTTTTATATTCCACTCGGTATCCACGCCAGCATTTCTCCAGCATTACTTGAAAGTCTAGAAACAGTTAACTTGATTTGTATCGATGACATTGATGCGATTGCTGGTAACCCAATCTGGGAGGAAGCTGTGTTCGATTTATTCAATCGTATTGCAGATTCATCAAACTCAAGCCTTATCGTAAGTTCAAGTCTGAATGCTAAAGATGTGAAGTTTATGCTCCCAGACTTAACTTCTCGGATGCAGTGGGGGCTCAGTTACCAACTGCAACCGATGGCGGATGAAGATAAGTTAGCCGCACTTCAAAGACGCGCTTCGATGAGAGGGTTACAGCTCCCTGAAGACGTTGGTCGATTTTTATTGAATCGATTACAACGAGATCTACGAACTCTATTTGATGTTTTGGATAAGTTAGATAAAGCTTCAATGGTTCATCAGAGAAAGCTTACTATTCCTTTTATCAAAGAAATGCTGCATTTATAATAATTGGGTTAGCTAAACAGTTAACCCCCTACTAAAACGGTAGGCCACCCTAAAATTATTGTCCCACCATGTGCTGTCATATCTCCCATACGAACTGATGGCATATTACTTATCAACACAGTTGCACTTCCCTTTATTACACTATCGGGCGGTCCTACACATATACAGGGTTGCCCCATGACCGCAGCGGGTAAGTTTCCTATTAACACTGTACTCGGCAATGGAAGTAAAGGTCCTCCAACATGTGGAATCGGAACGATCGCAGGCGTTTGCATCGGACACACATGCATATCTGTTGCTCTTGCGGCTGGTAGCAAAGTTATTCTCCTTCTATCTCGCCATTACCACCCCTTGCGAGGTTAATTCCGATTTTCAAAAAAAGCTCATACCTTTCTTCCGCTTTCGCACCATCGGGTAATACTGCCGTTAAATTAATACAACCAGCAACAGCCTGTGCGTATAAATAGGGGGGAGGAGGGACGATTGGTGCACTCGGTTCGGTCATGCTCCCGCCACTCCAAAATGCAGCTTGTGAAGCCCAGCCCGCACCTGTATTTAGCGTTGATAGCTTAGCCATCTCTTCGGC
>NZ_PGVH01000043.1:194937-237378 GCF_004168585.1 Shewanella sp. OPT22
ATGTCGACGCGTAGTTTCATCTGGAGAGTGAACCCATGATTTGGCTGCTGTTACAGCATTTCGTTCGTCGTCATTCCAATCGTCACGTTTATCTGCACATACTGTAGCCCACCAAATAGATTCTCTGATTGGCAATCCATGAGCTAAAAATGTCACTGCATCAGCATAAAAGTGATGTGCAATTGCTTTTTGGATCAATTCATAGGGCGAGCCAACTCCGTCTGATAACTCGATGATATCGGGAGTTGGTTCGTAAAAAGCAAAAACCTCTTTCGGGTTGTCGTGTGGAACTTTTAATAACTTCATCTAATTTAACTTTGCTATTGCGCCCTGAATTTGAACCATTGCACCTGCTTTTATCTCTGTCATAGCACTACCTTGGACAGATACAAGTGCACCTTTTACATCTGTTTTTCCTTGACCTTCAATGGCGACCATTGCAGCCTTAACATCAACTTTAGCTTTACCACTAACCTCAACTTGTGGCGCATCGATTTTAATACCGCTTGGTCCAATTTCAATTTTACTACCACCTACTTTAAGCTCGATTTTGGTCTTACCTGATATCTCTATCGATTGACCATCAATTTTAATAGACGATTTTGCGGTTAAACTTGCAGATGAGCCTGCGTCTAAAGAGACCTCTTTATCAGATGCTCCTGATAAATTGCCTTTACTGGTCAATGAAAGATCTTTGTCAGATGTGGCCGAAAAATTTTCAGCGCTTTTTACTGAGTATTCCTTTTCAGTTGAATATGACATATTTTCTTTGCTTGTCACTTCAAGCGTTTTTTCGACTAATGTTGACTTTAATCCTCTGATTTCTGTTTTAGAGTCGTTATTGATATCAACTAAGAAATCCTTTTCTGCATGAAGAAAAACTTCTTCTTTATCTTCTTGATCTTCAAATCTGAGTTCATTGCCTTGGCTTGAACTGCCATTTGGGGTAGTTCGAGTTTTTAAACCAGTCTGTGTAGCTGTTTCATAGGGAGGCGGGTTTGCGCCATTATAAATAGAGCCAACAACAACAGGTTGATCAGGGTCACCATTTATGTATTGAACAAGTACTTCATCACCGATTCTTGGCAGTGCATGTAAACCAAAGTTTTGACTGGCTAACCCCTGTGAAACAGGTAGCCAACATGAAGTGTTTTCATCGTTTTGACCTTCTGTATCCCAGTGAAACTGCACTTTAATTCGACCTTTTTTGTCAGTGTAGACTTCATCACCACTCGGGCCGGTGACTGTCGCACAATGGAGGCCTTTTACCGTTGGCTTTTCAATCGAGTGTGGACGAAATTGTACGGACTTAGGAATAGCATGAAACTTATTTTGGTATTGTACGTTTCTACCTGATTCAGACTGCTCAATATTGTGAATGACATGTGTGAGAATATATTCTTGATTAAGATCAGAAACGGGGTGCTTAGCCAGTGAAAACCGACTTCCAGAAGTTAGTACGCATATTTGAGAATGGCCGCTTGATATTTGTCTTTCGCAATCTAGCGCCTCCATCTGTAATTTCGCACTCTGTCTCAGTTCATTTTTATCTATAGCACCTGAACCAAAAAAATAAGAGGATAAAGACTGTAAATTTGAGTCACTCGAACTTTTTCGTTCGTCACTTTGAAAAACTTCTGCAAGTTCTTGAGTGTGATCGGCCATTAATAACTTTGCTGTGCCTAATTGAGCTTTTTCTTGCCAACGCGTAATGATTCGGTCGCTATCAATTGAGCCATCTTTATAATAAACAGTAGATTGATCAATATCTTTGAAGGTCTGATTAGTATCAGAAATAATTACTTTCGGCTTTGAATTTGAATGTTCTATGAAGTAAAACCATCCTTCAAAAGACATTATTCTTTTGGCGAAGTCCAAATCCGTTTCATTTAATTGGATACAATATTCATGCTCTTTCCCACTATTAGATAATGAAAAAGAGATGTAATTATTTATCCCTGCATCTTCGAATATTTGCTCTAAAATTCTCTGTGATGATTGATTTTGAAATATTTTTTGGTTTTGTTTGTATTTTAATAAGGCAATTGGATCTAAGCATTCAATTTGATATAAAAAAATCCCTTTTTCAGAACTGTATTCTATTAATTCAATACTTGTAGTTAAAGCTGAGAAATATTTCTCTTCGTCACCTTTTTTAAACTCAGCAATGGCAGTTTTACCTAAAAGTGATTTTGGGAGTATGTCACTCGATATTACTGATAATAATAATTTACAACCCGAGAATAACTTTTCATTACAGGTCAGTTTAGTGCCTATCAATGGTGACCCACCATCGAAAGAAATGGTTAGAGGTCTTGCTGTAGAAGAATACTGACTATTTGCCATGTTTGTTAGCTTAATATGTTACATGTGGTTCAATAATGCATAAGTAAATTAGTAATCAATTTTTATAGCATACTTATGGATGGATGAATTCTTTATTTTTATTATTACTCATTAATTTAGCTTTATAGTCAAGCTAATTATATTTTATCGCATATGGTTAGAGGTCTGTCCATTAGAAATTAATACAAATATATAATTTCGTTGCTTGACCCTTTGATTTTAATAGATGTAGTATCAGCTTTAGTTACATTTACTATATAAGTTAAAAGTATATCAAAGAATTAAATTCTATTTAATTCATGTAAAAGTTTATGATTGTTCAAGTTTTAATTTAAAAGTTGAGTATAAAGTCTAATTATAGTTTTTACTCTAAACATTTTATGAATAAATAAAAGTATATTTATGAAATAAAAGTAAAATATCATAGGTCTTTAGTTATATCGGATTTATGTCGTTATTTAACTTAAAAACCTGTGCTAATAATTTTGTTTAATGCTTATTAGCAAGTTCTAAATTAGATTGATACATCATATTGTTAATATTTGTTAGTGCTGAGTTTAGTTCTACTTTTGATGATTTATTGACATGAATGTTATTACAATAATGCAACTACGGTGAAATTTTACCATTGATTAGGTGATTAAATTTAAATGCTTTTTACTCAAGAACAAAAACTTAAGTTAACTGCCCCTATATCTGAAGATGCATTTTGTGGGGTCTATTTGAAATCGGATAGAGCCGCATTCAGACCGTTAAGAAATGCATTTAATGTAGCCCAAACTTCATTGAGGAAATTGAGCCAAAATCCTGATGGAAACGAGCTTGAACAACTGCAAATTGAGAATCAAAGCAATTGGGATAATTTGTCCAGTGAGTTGATTTCAGTATTTAACGAAACAAGCAGGGATATTGAGTTAATAGGTTGGTTCACCAGTACTCAGCTCTTTACCAATTATTCAGGTGAAGGTTTTGCAAATGCGTTTGAATGGTTATCGAACTTAGTTACAGAGCATTGGAATGAGCTAAACCCTGTTCTTCCTGAAAATAAATTAAAAACGAATTCTGTAGATGAGCAGCAAGTAGAACAAGCTGAAGCAAAGTTTAAAGCATTTGCACAACTGATTGGTGATAGTGATGAAAGTAGCCTACTTTATGCTCCTTTTCTTATGCATCCGTTGATTGGTGATATTACGTATTTTGATTATCAAAGTGCAGAACGCAAGGGAGAACTTGCTGAATTAAAAAGTGTTGCAGTTGGTTTAATTGCCCAAGAACGTGATGTTATTGAAGCAAGGCTTGAAAATTTTGAACGAGCGTTAACTTACATTAACGGTATCCAAAGTGTACTAAATGAATTAGGTCAAAAATTCAATTTAACGTCACCCAGTTTCAGCTTCATAAACCACTTAATTAGCGGTGTGTGTAAAGCAACAACGTTTTTAACCGGTGTGAGTGTAGCGCCAGCACAACAAGTTATCGAAAACGTACAACCGGAAACAACAAGCTCAGAATTGCAAGTAAGCAATGAAGCTTCGCAAATGAGCTCTGCACGAACAGAAGATGCGATAGCCATGCAGGCAACTACATTGTCTTCTTCGATGCAAGGGTTATCACAAACGGCAGCAATGAATAGCATGAACCGAAATATTGCTTTTCATCAGTTGCGTGAAATTGCCAATTACTTTAGAGAAAGTGAACCTCATAGCCCTGTGTCTTTCTTATTAGAGAAAGCCATACGCTGGGGCAACATGTCTCTTCCTGAGTTATTGACTGTAATGGTCACAGAACCAGATGGCGATTTACTGAACAGAATTTTTAACACTACTGGCTTAGATAATGGAGAGCAAGTCTCACTTCCTAAAATCATTAGGCCTGTGAGTAGTGTTAAACCTGTTTCAGGAGTTTCTAAACCGATGTCACCGACATCGAAGGTCACTGCTGAAATGCCAGTGTCAGATGTTAATTCAACTGATGCGGATTTAAATCTAAAACAAAAGATAGAAGCCTCTACTGGTAGTACGGCACTTAGTTGGTAGAGAAAGCATTCATTTAAGAAGTAAGGAATTTTTATGGCTAGTATCTATATGCGAATTGATGGTGTAGACGTTAAAGGTGGCGCTACTGTTGAAGGTCTTGAGGGAACAGGTTGGTTCGCTATTCGCTCATACAATTGGGGTGGCGTACGTAATGTAGCTATGGACATCGGTAATGGCAACAACGCTGATTCTGGCATGGTTGCAATGACAGAAGTTAACTTAACTAAGCAAGTTGATGGTGCGTCTGAAGATCTGTTGTCTTATCTATTTAACCCTGGAAAAGAAGGCAAAGTAGTAGAGATTGCATTCACTAAACCTGAAGCTGACGGCTCTGGTGCAAAACTGTATTTCCAAGTGAAATTAACAAATGCTCGTTTAGTTTCGTACAACGTGAATGGTTCTGATGGTTCTCAACCTTATGAAAGCGTTTCTCTTTCTTATGTTGAAATTTCTCAGAAACATAACTACGAGCTTGAAGGTGGTGAAGTAAAAGAAGGCGGTATCGTTACTTATAACTTACCACAAGGCAAACTACTTTCTGGTGCTAAATAGTCACTAGACATTAGTTAGAGGGCCCAGAAATGGGCCCCATTTTGTAACTTCGAACGTTAGGGCATAGTCATGGCACTTAATTCACAACATAAACGAGTAAGTAAAAACCGCGTCAGCATTACTTATGATGTAGAAACAAACGGCGCAGTAGAAACAAAGGAACTACCGTTTGTTGTCGGAGTCATTGGTGATTTCTCTGGTCACAAACCAGAAACCGAAAAAGTTGAGCTTGAAGAGCGTGAGTTTACAGGCATTGATAAGGATAACTTTGACTCAGTAATGGGACAAATTAATCCATCTCTTTCATACAAAGTATCCAACAAGCTTGCGAAGGACGATTCAGAATTTGAAGTAAGCCTCGAGTTTAGTTCAATGAAAGATTTCCACCCTGAAAAGCTCGTTGAACAAATTGATCCTTTGAAAAAGTTAGTTGAAACAAGAAATCAACTCAAAGTATTGCTCAGCAAAGCTGACCGCTCACGTGACCTAGAAAAGTTACTTAAAGAAGTTCTACAAAGTACTGAAGCGATTCAAGGCTTAGCAGAAGAATTAGGCGTTGAAAAAGGAGGGGATGAGTAATGTCTCAAGAACAACAAGCAACCCAAGAAGCATCTGGTGCAGTTGAAGAAGCTGGTAGCATCCTTGACAGAGCCATCTCTGCGACAGTTCAAACTCCTGCTGATACAACTAAAGAACTTCTGTCTATCATGACATCTGAAGCCCTAGAGGGCACAGTTACATGGGATAAAAACTTAACGCTTACTATTCAAAAAGCTATTTCTGCAATTGATAGTAAGATTTCTGAGCAGTTATCCGATGTAATGAAAAATTCAGATTTTCAAAAGTTGGAAGGTACTTGGTTAGGTTTACAAAAGCTCATCAAGAATAGTGAGCTCGGTCCTCAGCTGAAAATTAAGTTAGCTGATTACACTAAAGACGAATTACTAGAGCAGTTTGAAGATGCACCTGCGATTGATCGTAGTCGTTTCTTCACAATGGTTTATCAAGAAGAATTTGGTACCGCCGGTGGCCAACCATATGGTGCACTTATCGGTGACTATGAGTTTGGTTACGGCGATGAAGATGTAGCCTTATTGCGTTATATGGGCGAAGTTGCTGCTGCATCACATGCCCCGTTTGTTGCTGCGGCGAATGCAAATATGTTTGACTTCAACTCATTCAGTACATTCAATGATGGCAAACCAGTAGCGGCGGGTTTCGACTCTCCAGCTTATGCGAGTTGGAATGCATTCAGAGCAAGTGACGATTCCCGTTATGTTGCTTTAACATTACCGAAAACAATTGCCCGTTTACCATATGGTTCAGCAACTGTACCTGTTAAGTCTTTTGAGTACGAAGAGATGAAAACACGTGCTGATGGCAGCCAAATTGTTGAATCTGATGATGATTTTGTATGGAGTAACGCTGCATATGATTATGGCTTATTGCTCACTCAAGCATTCACTCAGTATGGTTGGTGTACAGCAATTCGTGGAACGGATAACGGCGGTAAAGTAGAAAGCTTACCTAATTTCACTTATTACTCTGATGCTGGTGATTTATTGCAGCAGTGCCCAACTGAAGTGAACTTTACAGATGAGCGTGAGAAAGAGTTAAGTGACTTAGGCTTCTTACCGCTAGTTCATTATAAAAACACTAATTACGCAGTGTTTATGGGTGCACAAACAACGCATAAGCCAAAAACTTATACTGATCCTGACGCTACAGCCAATGCTGCAATTTCAGCTCGCTTACCGTATACCATGGCAAGCAGCCGTATTGCGCAGTACTTGAAAGTAATGGGCCGTGACCGTATTGGTTCTAACCTTGAAGCCAATGATGTTGAAAAAGAATTAGACACTTGGATTCATCAATACGTAAACCCTAATGCAATTGGTAATGAAGCCAAAGCACGTCACCCGTTAGTAGAGGCGAAAGTAACAGTAGAGGAGCAAGCAGGTAGACCTGGTGCATATTCCGCTGTGGCTTATTTACGTCCTTGGTTACAAATGGAAGAACTTACAACCTCATTAAGAATGGTTGCAAGAATTCCTGGTTAATCAATATTCGGGGCCTAGGCCCCGTTTCTTAGTTTCGTTTCTCTAAATATTAGTTAATTCATGATTCAATCAAATCAGCCGACCAAACAATTTGATAATGGCACACGTCAGTTATGGCAAGAGCTCAGTGTAGCTCTAGTCCAACGAAATAATGACCAAATTACCATTATGTTAGCCAAATTGGTGGCTCATTTAGATGAAATTATCAGTGAACAACTTTCTGAGATTATCCAATATCCAAAGTTTAAGCAGTTGGAGTCCAGCTGGACTAATTTACAACGACTGATTGATTTGCCTGTTTCGCAACGCAGAGTGAAATTGAAGCTCCTCGATATAAGCTGGGAGCAACTATCAACTGACTTAAATCTTGCGTTCGATATGCGACAAACATCGCTTTATAAGAAGATCTACTCAAGCGAACTTGATACCGCCGGTGGAACACCGTTTGGTTTAGTTGTTATAGATCACAAGATTAGCCCTGATTATGTGGATGACAGTAACTACGACGATTTGTACACGTTACAACTCTTGTCTGAAGTCGCAGAGCGTTCGTTGTGCCCATTTGTTTTATCGGTTGATGATGATTTCTTTGGTGACGAACCAAGTAGACAACTGCATGACTCAAACCGAATCAACCGAATACTTGAAAGCAGTGATTTCCATTCATGGAGTTTGTTAAGAGAGAATGTCGCATCACGCTTTCTCCACCTAACGCTACCTGACTATTTGTTAAGAGAGCCGTATAAGCACCATCAAGCCGGGTTTATTTTTAGCGAAGTTCAACACCAAGATAATGCGCTTTGGGGTAATAGTGCTTATTTACTTGCTACGAACGTGATACGTGAATTTGACCGTATTAGCTGGTTTGGTTTTTTACGCTCATATGACTCAGACGGAGATCATGGTGCGATCATCAGTAAAGTGAATAACAAATCAATTCAAACAAAAGTCGATATTTTTGGTGAGGAAGATGGTTTTTGGGGTGAAAATGGCTTCGTACCTCTTACTAGCTTATATCTTTCGGACCAGAAAGGTTTCTTTAGTAATCAATCTGTTTGGCATCCACCGACTGATGAAGAGCAAGTACTAGGAATGTTGCAAACAAACTTAATGGCATGTCGCTTTGGACATTACATCAAGGCTCAAACTCGTGATCAAATTGGTGGTTATGACAGCGTAGAAGACTGTAAGCGCAGCTTAGAACGTTGGTTACAGAAATACATTAGCGAACTTGATTATGGTGAAGACTCTGTAATGGCTCGGTACCCATTAAAATCAAGTGAAGTGATTATCACACCGGATCCAAATGACAGTACAAGATACCACTGTCAAATCAGTCTTCAACCGCAGTATCAATATGAGTTAATTGACGTACAAGTCGTACTTAGTACTTCACTGTCTAATTCTGAAGTGGGAGAAAGCGCATGAGTATCATTGCAAAGCTCACACAGACATGGGAAGAAGACATTGATGCATTGAGAGATTCGATTATCGATAACGTTTGTGCTTTGGTTTCAAGTCGTGCTCCCCTCTGGGATGAAGATTTTCAAGATATGAATTTGAATAACACGATTGCTAACTACGGTGTTCGTTACGTTGCTCGCTCACAAAGCAAAACTAATATACATGTGATCTTATCTGATATTCGAGCACTCATACAAAGCTTTGAGCCAAGGCTTTCACAAGTTTCAATTGAACTCAGTGATGAAGGTAAAAGACTTAACACGCTTCAATTCAATATTTCGGCGGTAATGCATTCACCTTATGGCGCTGAAAGCATGGTGTTTGATTCTGTGTTGGATTTGAGCTCTAACAAACTGGACGTAAGGAAGTCGAATTTTGTCTGATTCATTATTATCATACTTCGAACAAGAGCTTCGCTTTATTCGTAAAGAGGGGGCTTTATTTGCATTGCAACACCCCAATTCTGCGAGTGCACTTGGCATCAGTAAAGACGGAATCGACGATCCACAAATATCAAGATTAATTGAGAGTGTTGCTTTACTCAATGGTAAATTACATAAGAGGCTGGACGAAACGTTTCCTGAGTTTACAGAGAGCTTAGTAAGACTGTTGTTCCCGCACTTCTTAAGACCGATCCCATCCTACAGTTTATTGAATTTTGATATCAATGATGCTGCGAATGCTAAGCATCATGTACCTGCGGGCACTGAATTTGATGTAAGTGGAAGCACCAACGAGAATTTCATATTTCGTACAACAGAACCAGTAAATTTATTCCCAATTAAGATCACCAATGTTTCTACTGAATTTGCTCCTTTTACAGATGAAAAACCAGAAGGTGCGGAGCAATCTAAGGCACTAATTGAGATAGAAATAAGCAGCATTGATGACGGATTAATTGTTAGTGAATTTGATATCAGTACCCTTAAATTGCATATCAAAGGGGAAACCAACTTTGCTTTGCGTTTATATGACCTTTTCGCACTGTCTAAAGTAAAAGTGTGCATATCTGATGGTGAAAACTCATGGAGTTTAGGGAAAGACGATATGACGCCAGTAGGATTTGAAGTTCAAGATACGGTTTTACCTTATCAAGCTTCAAGTTTTGGTGGTTTCAAACTTCTCACAGAATTTTTTATGTTTTCAGAGCGTTTTCATGCTTATCACTTCAAGCTTGATAATGTCATCAAAAATATCAAATCTAGCCGTTTTAAACTTCAGATTTATCTTGATGAAATGAGTGTTGATTTAGCCCGAAATGTTTCTGAACAAAACTTCAGTTTATTTTGTGCGCCAATCGTAAATTTACACAAGGTGACCGCTGAACCTCTAGAAGTTGATTTCCACAAAAATGAATACCCAATAATGTTGGAGTCAATGCAAGGAAATCACTTAGAGTTATTCTCTGTTGATGAAGTTACAGATATTTCTGACGATCAATTATTGAAAGTACCACAGGTTTATCACGAAAAGTATAAAAAAGCAGGTACCCATTTACGTTGGCAATTAATTCAGAATTATCATGAGGATGGGCATTTAACAAGCGCATTAAAAGTCGCTGATCTAGACCATATTAGTGCTAGAAGTGATAAACGTACTTGGATTATTAAAGCAACAGTTACCAATTCTGCTTGCGTCAGTCATTTGCCGCTGACAAGTAAATTAAAGTGTCGTGACTCTATCACTATTCCTGCTTATTTGAAGTTAATGAGAAGACCCTCTTTACCTATCAGGAATAGAGATCTTCAACAAAGCGTATGGACCTTGTTGAGCCACCTACATTTTAACTATCACAGCATATTAGGGGCGGAAGATCCTAAGACAGCACTGAAAAGTGTGCTGCATCTTTATAATCTAAATCACAATCAACTCAATGCATCTTACATTGAGTCAATCATTAATATTGAACAAGAGCAAGTGGTGGCACCTATTCGAGTAGCAGGAAGAGGCTGCTTTGCCTATGGAACAAGAATCATCATTACTCTTGAGCAGTCCCAGCTGAGCAGTGGAGCAACCCTGTTTGGTTGTTTGTTAGATAAGTTTTTTGCGTTCTTTGCTGGGTTCAATAGTTTTACTCAACTTGATATCCGCATTGAAGGGCAAGATGGATTGTTTATGCATTTCCCGAGGAGATCTGGATGCAAAAACTTACTTTAACAAAATTAATCGAATCTGCAGATGGTTCAGAGCTGGCAAAAACATGGCAATTGCTTAGGCATCATGCTGAGTATACGAACTCACACCTTAAAGTGCGCTTTAGTAGTGAAGTTTTACCAGCATATCATCACAGTGAAGTTACAAAAGTATATCAACATCCAAGAGCTGGTTGGATAGTTAAAACAGGGCTGTCTGCGTTAACTGGGTCAAAAGGTTCGATAGTAAGACCTCTTTATAGACAGTTACTTAATGCTCAGTTCAATCTTGGCGATTGCGCTCCTATCGATTTCTTTGATAGCTTTAATCATCGTTTCTATTCGTTTTATTGTCGAGTTGAACAAAAGCACGATTTATTATCATTGCTCGAAGAAGAACGGTTTAAATCTCACAATGCAGAGCATGCGATAAGCTCATTATTAGTAAATTTATCGGGTGCAGAAAAAAATTCAAACATCATTCCTAAAGAGCATCTTATCCAGTATTCGAGCTTAATCGGTTTGAGAATCACTTGTATCGGTGTACTGAAAAAAATTCTGGAAGATTACTTTGAAACTTGCTTTGAAGTTGAAAATTCAGATCTTGAATATCAACCTTTGACGATGTGTTCTCTGACGGCAATCGGAATCAATGGGCAAAACGCTCAGTTGGGAACTAACGCATTAGTAGGTACGTCAGCACCAGTAGTAGGACAACGACTTAGAATTAAAATTTGTCCGGCAAATTATCTTGAGTATATCGAAATACGCAGTGATCCAAAATTAGTTAAAACAATTGATTATATCGTTCGCTCGTTTATGGGCGTTAACATTAAATACAAGTTATTTATGAAAGCAGATAGCCACTATTTGCCAAGAATTAAACTTTCAAAAAGTACAGAAGGCTTCAGCAAAATTGGTGAATCAGCTTGGATGGACAGTCGAGCTAGTTCACAGCAATACGTTGAATTGCCATTAAGTGCGGGCTAGGAATTTCAGATGATTAATATAGAACTACAAAATTTAATTAAAAGGCTAACGCCTCAATTGAAATTTAGTTTGGAAGAATCAGCAGGTGAGTGCCTATCTCGGCAACACTTCTCGATTGAGTTGGATCACTGGTTTTACCGATTATTTCAAAATCAGGAACTTGGATGGATTAGAGCTGTTGAGTTTTCAGAAATCGATCGTGAAGTATTAGTTGAGCGTCTGAACTCAGCAATGGCTCGTTATTCAAAAGGTAATGATACGACGCCATCATTATCGCCACAACTGGTTGATCTACTTAAAGACGCTTGGTTATTAGCGACATTGAACCACGAACAGGCGAGTATTAATGAGTTCCACCTGTTATTGGTATTAAAGCAAAGAACGGCTTTAGGGAGTTATGCTGGAGCGTTAAGTGATTGGGTTAATAATCTTTCAACAGAATGGTTGAAGCAGCAAGCCAAAAAAATTCAGTCTGCTGTGATTAAAGGAGCAGATTCTTCGGCTCCGATTATTGAAGATTCAGGTGAAACACCTGCACTAAATAAATACGCTAAGAACATCACAGAAGCGGCGAGAAATGGTGAATTAGATCAAATATCAGGCCGAAATATCGAAATTCGGAAATCAATCGATATTCTCTGTCGTCGTAGACAAAATAGCCCGATTTTAGTGGGAGATCCTGGTGTTGGTAAAACGGCAATTGTAGAAGGTCTTGCGCAACAAATCGTTGATGGCAGTGTGCCACCAGCATTGAGTAATGTTGAACTTTACAGTCTTGATCTATCTTTGCTACAAGCTGGAGCAAGCATAAAAGGTGAATTTGAAAACCGCCTTAAAGACATCATCAATGAAATCAAGCATTCAGCAATTTCGATTATTATCTTTATTGATGAAGCTCATACCCTTATTGGAGCAGGTGGAGCCGCAGGCCAAAATGATGCAGCTAATATCTTAAAACCTGCATTAGCACGAGGTGAGTTTAGATCGATTGCAGCAACAACATGGGCTGAATATAAGCAGTTCTTTGAAACTGATGCAGCTTTAACTCGTCGATTCCAAAAAGTGGCGATTGACGAACCTGATGAACAAAATGCAATTCATATGCTTTCAGGAGTCAAAAGTAGCCTCGAAAAACACCATAATGTAACAGTGTTACAGGAAGCCATCGATGCTGCAGTGTCTTTATCCATTCGTTATCTACCAGAACGTAAATTACCTGACAAAGCAATCAGTTTATTAGATACCGCTTGTTCAAGAATTGCACTAAGTCAAAGCGCTATGCCACAGCAGATGGAATATCTTGCAGAACAAATCCGTTATGTCGAAAATGAGATTAATACCCTTAATCATGAATCGGCAGTATTCTCTATTGATTCATCGAAATTGGCAGATGCTGAAAGTCGTTTGAACGATCTTAAACAAGAACATCTAGAGATTTCTGATAAGTGGGAGCAAGAAAAAACGTTAGTAGCAGAAGTTATTCAGTTACAAGACGAACTTGATAAATTATACCTTGATGGTTCAGACATCAAATCTCATGAATCTCGCAGTAAACTAGCTAAAACGATGGCAGACTTACGTGAACTCCAAGGTGATCTTCCTCTTGTAGTTCCTCAAGTAAACAAGCAAATTATTGCGGATGTCATTGCATTATGGACAGGCATTCCAGCGGGCAATATGTTGAAACAAGAAGTCGAACGAATTGCACATTTAGAAGCTCACATTGCTAAGCGTGTCATTGGTCAAGAAGCGCCAATTGCTGAAATTTCTCAAGCAATTCGTTTATCTCGTGCAGGACTTCAAGACCCACGCAAACCAATTGGAATTTTCTTAATGTGCGGCCCAAGTGGAGTGGGTAAAACCGAAACTGCATTGGCATTAACGGATGAGTTATATGGGGGGGAGCATAATGCTATTACCATCAATATGACTGAATTCAAGGAAGAACATAAAATATCAATGCTTCTAGGTGCGCCAGCTGGATATGTTGGTTATGGAAAGGGTGGCGTTTTAACTGAAGCGGTTCGTAAGAACCCTTATTCGGTTTTGCTGCTGGATGAAATGGAAAAAGCACATCCAGGTGTGCATGATATTTTTTATCAAATTTTCGACAAAGGATCCATTTCGGACAGTGAAGGTCGGAAGGTAGATTTTAAAAACACCATCATCATCATGACGTCGAATGCAGCTGATAGTGCTGTTGTCAGTGCGTGTAAACATGGAAAACCTGAAGTTACTAAAGTAACTGAAGCCATTTTCCCTGAGCTGAAAAGATTCTTTAAACCTGCCTTCTTAGGTAGAACGACAATTGTGCCTTATTTCCCGTTGACCGATGACGAGCTTGCTAAAATTGCTGAACTCTCATTAAAGCGTATCGAGAAGCGTATAAAGCAACATTATGGTGCAACCTTTAGTTATGACGATTCGTTAACAGCAAACTTAGTTGCAAGAACTAACTCCCCTGAAACAGGTGCGAGAGCGATTGAGCAAGCTATCAATAGAAGCTTAATGCCAGATGTCGCTAATGAATGTATCGATCGAATGAGCAAGGGTATGGATGTTAACCACATCAATATCAGTGTTGATGACGGGAAAGTAAACGTAGAGATAAAGTAGATTGATTTTATCGGCTATAACAAATTTAAATTATGACAAAGCAAGAGATTAAGTATAAATGTCACTATCAATAAGAATCATATGCTCTCCTGATGGAGAAAGTATTTCTGAATGGACGAAGCTATTTCCTGCCAATGGCGGTGAAATAGGTCGAGCCTATGGTTCCACAATGCAGTTAAGTGACTCATCGAGGACCATTTCTAGTACGCACGCCATCATTAGAAAGTCTTCTCGTGGGTACCAAATTTTGGATAACAGTACCAATGGATTGTTTATCAATGGAGCTGATAAGCCTTTAGGAAAAAATAGTCAGACTGCGCTGAATGACGGTGATGTTTTAAGTATAGGGAAATACCGGTTACTCGTTTCTTGCTTCTTGCCAGCTACCGCTAAGGCTGCCCCTTTATCAGAAACAGAAGCAGGTTCTTCGATAGGTAATGATCCATTCTCAACCCCCAATAATATAGATGTTGAGCCACCTGTAATGGATATCGAAGAGCCTACATTTGAATTTGAACGAACGGGGAGTGAAGTTCTTGAAGATGATCCGTTTTTAATCGATACCGAAAAGAGTGCGGCGAAACAGAAATCGTTTTCTACAAGTTTTGCAGAAGTAGATGAAGATCCTTTGAAAGAAACAACATTAGATTTCAATCTAAATACGATCAATCAAGACAGGATTGATCCAGTATTCAACGACCCTCAACCTAATGTTGAGCCTACTGTTGGGGAACAATTATTCGAACCGTCTAAAGAAGACAAACAACCTCCTCAGGATGACGTCAAGTATTCAGTTGCACAATATAAATCAAAAGAAGAAAGGTTTAATCAATACACTGAGCAAGCAATTGATTATGCCATCACAAAAATTTTAGCCGAAATGTCACCAGAGAGTATGGAAGGCATGTTTACTGACCTTGTCCCTAAGACGTTTTGGTCTAAAAAGCCAGATTTTTGGTCAATGTATAAACGCTATTTTGAAAGACAAATGAACAATAAAGACTGGCAAATAAAGTTTCATGCTTACTTTCAAGAAGGTATTCGTTTGCAAAGAAATATTGGAGAGCATAGCTAAATGAAGAAGGTCCTAATTTGTTTTATTGCGCTGTTTACTCTCAATGGTTGCAGCACCATAAGTAGTTTATGGTCAGGAGAGCCTGTAGCACCACGATTAATAGTGAAGATTACAGCGAACAAAAATATTAATCCCAATCTCAAAGGTGAGGCATCACCCGTGGCTTTGACCATATACCAATTGGCCGATAGCGAAGCGTTCAAGCAGGCAAGTTTTATCCAAATATTTTCTAATGAACAAAATGTGCTCAAAGCAGGCATGTTATCTACTCGTCATTTGCAAAGTATTCTGCCTGGAGAGACTCGGAAGCAAACTTTTGTATTGAATCCCGAAACTAAATTCATCGGCGTATTAGCCAATTTCGCCGATTATAGAAAAGCAAAAAACAAAGTAATAATTCAGCCGCTAACAATTAGTGGCGCAGTAATTAACATTCATTTAGATGGGATAAACCTAACGGTAACCGGGGAAGAGAGCTGATATGGATACTAAGAAAATCGTTTGGAGTGAGGGAATGTTTTTATGTCCTCAGCATTTCCAACAACAAGAGCGTTACTTAGAAAATTATATTCGCGAATTTGCTTTCCAAGTGGCACCGAATTGTTTTGGGTTATCTTTGCTTGAGCTTGATATGGCATTGTTAAATATTGGCAAAATAGGCGTTCGATCTGCGAAAGGCATCTTTCCTGATGGCACTCCATTTACGATCAGACAAAGTCTAGTATTAGAAATCCCCGAGGGTACTGTAAATAAACGCGTGTACTTGGCACTACCAATTGCACGTTCTGGTGTCATTAATGTTGGTGAAGACGAGCGTGTGAGGTATTCGATGTTAGAGCATCAGGTTTTTGATACCAGCCGTGAACAAAGCGATGCTTTGCAAATCGAAGTTGCTGAACCTAATGTCATGTTAAAACTCGAAGGCGATGAACTCCAAGATTATACGTTAATACCAATTGCATATATCGCTGATTTTAAACCAGAGGGTGGCATTTCATTAAATCAGGCCTTTGTTCCTCTGTGTCTGCAATTTGGGGTATCTTCTTATCTCAAAGATAACGTACAAGACATCTATTCGCAGATGCTGTATCGAGCAAAGACCATTTCAACTCGTTTGCAGGCCGAAAAAGGCAGTAAAAGTTATCAGACCTTAATGCGAGACTATCTATGGTTACAAGCGTTGGGTGGTTGGTTGCCAAAGTTCAAGCAGATTTGTGATGATCAATTAATGTTCACCCGCCATTTATACCTTGAATGTTTATCAGTGGTCGGCCAAATGTATGGGCTTGAAGGTAAAATGCCGAAAGAATTCCCTGCTTGGAATCAACATGACTTATTTGGTATTTTTTCTTCAATATTTTCTGAACTATTAACTCTGCTTCGAGAAATTCAAATTGAAAATGTTCATACATTGAAGTGGGATCAGAGCTTATTCAAATCAAGACGCTTACTGAGAACCATTGTTCAAGACAGAAGCTTTTTCAATGAAGGACAGTTTGTTCTTGTGGTGACATCTGATATTGGGTCATCAAAACTGAGTTCAGAATTTCAAAAAGCGGCGAAACTAGCTGGAAATAGTGCGATCGCAGATCTAGTGAGAAACGCAATCTCAGGCGTACCTTTACGTAACCTGCCATATGCCCCTTCTGAACTTAAATCTAGAACGGATGCGGCATATTTTGAAGTAGATACCCAATCAGATCTATGGGTATCGATGATAAAGAAAGATGAGCCAATCGCTCTGCATATTGATGAGCGCATTGAGAATGTCAATGTTGAATTCCATGTGATCAGGTAACGTTTATGAATGGCATCTTTAACGAAGAATCTACCGTTGTCGTTCGCAGAGCGGCATCGGTAAAAGTTGAACAGAAGTCGACGCCAAACGAGTTAACGGTCGATCTTGAAGGTTCTGATACCTTGATTAATAACTTGGTTATCTACGGCAGTCCACTGCTTAATGCAGCGTCTGATTTATTAGGTATTTTGGTGACGATTCCTAGGCAATCAGAACCAGAGAATGTAGATAGGTTTAGACAGAATCTATTAGAAGGTATTGCGAACTTTAGACAAAACGGCATTCATTTAGAGTACCACCCGAGCATCATTGAAAAAAGCTGTTTTATATTATGTGCCGCCTTTGATGAAGCGATTTTGTATACTCATTGGGGAGAAAAAGTACGTTGGGAGAATCACTCTCTATTGAGTAAATTGTTCTCTGAACGTAATGGTGGTGAAGTATTTTTTAAAATCCTCGATAAAGCTTGTCAACAGCCCAATAAATTGGTGGATTTTATTGAACTTCAATATCTTATGTTAGTGCTAGGTTTCCAAGGGCGTTATCGAGATCACGATGAAAGTTTATTGCATGAAATAAAATCAGATGTCTACAACATCGTCAGTGATTATCGTTTTGAGAGTAATTTACCTATACCTAAAACGCCTGACTTACCAGAAAGTAAAACACCAATGCAAATGATAGGCTTGAAGAAGCTCGCAATTTTTATGGTGTTGTTTGTTGTGGTCGGCTATACGGCATCTGAATACATGTATTTTGATCGTAGCAGACAAGTTATCGATGAGGTCCATGCCATTGAGATGTCAGGAATGAAAGTGCCTAATGGTGAAAATGCGCATTCAGATTCAAGTACTGATGTTATCTCTGACGATTCGGCTTTTTCGTTAGGAAAAGACACTGAAAATCTGATGAGAAATGTACACTGGGAAATTTTACTCGGCATATTTTCGAATTACTCAGATGCTTCAAGGCTAGTTAATTTATTAAAAAATGCAGGCTATAAAATTCACACTCGAGAAACAGAGAACGGTATTGAGATTATCAGTAAATCAAATCCTGATTTATCTGAAGTAAGAAAACTAAAAAACGAAATTAATATTCAATACGGTTTAAATGCTACTGTGAGAAAGGCTAAGTAATCCATGTTAAAAAATTTAATCGTTGTCTTTATTGCCATCATTCTTGTTTCGATGTGTGCTGTGTCATGGCTATTCATCGAAAAAGAAAGCAGCATATATTGGCTGAACTATGTGACAACCTTGCTTGCATTCATTTGGTTTATTGCTACTTGCTACTGGTTTTATCGTTTAAATAAAACGAAAGCAGAGTTAAAGAAACAAGAAGAAGACTTGCTGCACAAACAAGATGTGAAAGCGATTAATCATGTTTTCCAACTGGCCGTCAAGCAAATCAAGGGGAAAGGCACAACAAAAATCAAAAGCCTTTATGAAATGCCTTGGTATATCGTGCTGGGCGGTGATAAAGATGCAAAAAGCTCATTATTGCAACAAAATGGTTTAGAGCCACTTTCTGATAAAACTTATCAAGATGAGTATGGTAATCAATTCTTGCGTTTTTGGTCTAACGATCATCTTGTTGCTATTGAAATTTCCAGTCGAGTGTTCGATAACGAGCAGTTAGATCGTACTCTTTGGGATGCCATTGCGCAGCAGATTCTAAAGTATCGTCCACGACAAGGCATTAATGGTATTCTTTCGATCATCGGATGTGATCGTCTATTGACCAGCGATAGAAAACTTAGACAAAAAATGAGCAGCACGATTCAAGAAGCTGTACTCAACTTAGGGCATACATTACGCCTTTCTATTCCAGTTTATAGTGTATTTTCTAAAGCTGATACTATTGCTGATTTTGTTGAGTTTTTTAATTATTACTCCGTCACCGATGTTGATAACCCTTTTGGTGTCACTTTTGATTGTGAACAATCCAAGAGGTTTGACTTGTATCAATTTGATATACAGGTCGATGTGATTCTAAGAGCACTCGCAGAGCAGCAACATCAATTACTCCGAAATATCAGTAAAGAACAAGCTGAGTCAGTTGTCGCTTTACCTTATCAATTAAGAATTTTCTTTAAATTTGCAAGTGAGCTATTAAGTGATATAGGGCGAGAGAACAGAGTAAGAGAAGCTGTTTGGATAAGAGGCTTTTACTTGTTGTCCTGTGGTCAAAAGGGCCAAGAGTTTGACCTGCTATCTCAAGCAGTTTCAGAGCGAATGGAATTTACAACCAATCATACACTTGAAAAATTACCTGGCCGGAGAAACTTCTTCTGCTCAAAAATGTTCAGTAGTGTGATATTGCCAGAGAAAGACATCCTTGGCGTAAATGAATTAAGAAATAGTCTTTATATATTTGGAAGGGTGGCGCTATTTACAACGCTCGGTCTTGCTTTCATATTCTCAGCTGTTGGTTTGAAAAATAATTGGTCTAAGGATGAATCATGGCGTTCAGCCGCAATTTCTGAGCTTAGATTGTACGATCACGATATTCGTTCATACAAAAAATCTCCAGATGATTTATCTTCGTTAATAGAAATAATCAATGAAATCAGGATGATTGCAGAGCAGGGGGTTTCTCCGCAACCTTGGTACAAGAAGGTAAGCTCGATGCAAGACTATACGGCAGAGAAGATATATTTGTCGTATCAAGAGCAGTTGAAGAAATACTTAATGCCAATTTTAGAAAGGTTGGTGAGAAAAGATCTTGCTGCACAAGTGAACTTAGAAAAGCCAACTAAGACATTTGAAATTCTTCGTTACTATCAAATGTTATTTGATAAGACGAAATTGAATATCGATGAGTTACAGCCATTTTTATTGGACGAAATTCGTCAAGGTAAAGAATTATCTTCCCATGACATTGATGTGTTATCAGTACTTATTGAAGATTTGTTTGCTAGTGATTATGAAAGTGCACTCGATGCTGATCATCAGCTAATTGCTAATGCAAGTAGCAGTCTAGAAGGGCTTTCTCCTGAACGACTGATATACGATCAAATTAAAAATGAACCAGGCAATACTAGCAACGTTGATATCAGACGACAGTTGGGCGAAAACTTTAATTCTTTCTTCAAATTTTCTGACGATTTCCATGGCTATTTGATTCCAGAGATGTTTACCAAGCAAGGATATGGCCAATTAGATATTTCTGCAAAATCCAAAATGCTGAGACGACAATTGTCGCAATTCGAATTGATCTTAAATGATCATAGTGGTGTATCACTGGCTGAGTTAAGTGATTTAAGCAAAAAAGTTCAAAAGCTGTACTTTGCTGACTACATCGGCTTCTGGAAAAACTTGCTTCAAAATATTCATATTAAACAATTGAATAGTACAGAAAAGCTAACGTTAGCATTGCACACCGCTCGTGAGCCTGTAACTAGCCCAATATTAGATGTGTTAAGTGCGGTGGTCGTGAACACGACATTAGCAGTAGAAGAGCAACCAAACACGAAAGAAAACAAACGTATTGCGAGCCAGCTAGGTCTGACAAAGGCAGCGAAAGTACTTAGAAAAGCAGATCGAATCAATCGTGCTGTTGGGAGTAAGTTATTAGATATTCAGCCATCATTTGTGGTTAATAAAGCGTTTAAAGAGTATGCCGATTTCATGGATTCATCTGCAAATTCAAGGCAAGGCATGGCTGCCTCTGATGTTATCTCTGGCATTGATGCTTTGAATACTTATTTGGATGTTGCATTTTCAGGCCCAAGCCCTTCACAAAAAATGCACGAATATTCTCTTGCTCACGCCAATGGCAGCCAAGACCCAATATCTGATCTGGAGCAAACCGCTTCTAAAGCGCCAAACCAAGTCAATATATGGATTAAGAGTTTAGCGCATCAAGCATGGAAACAGGTTTTAGCGAATGGTGCGACTTATATTGATCAAAAATGGAATGATCAAGTTTTCCAGCAATACAGCCAAAGAATCAACAACCGTTTCCCATTCAACTTAAAAGGTCGTGCAGAAGTTTCTTTGGATGACTTTACTGAATTCTTCAAACCGGAAGGTATCGTCGATCAGTTTGAGGATGAGTATTTAAAACCATTCATTTACTGGGATAATAATAAGGTAAAATTAAAGCAAATTGATGGGGTTACGATACCAATTAATCGCTCTGCATTTGTGGCAATGCAGAAAACACGAGCGTTAAGTCGTTTATTTTTCGGTGTGTCAGGCCAAGATGCTTCATTGAAGTTTAGTTTAAAAGCTAACTCTATGAGTACTGATGTGACTCGCTTCCAAATCAGAGCGGATAACAACGTATTCAGTTATGAGCATGGCCCAAGGGTATACACTGAAATTGATTGGCCTCAGGTAAACTTTAACGGTTACTTAAGTACGGATTTTTATCGGGGTAAAAATCAAGTTGAAACGAAATCTTATCAAGGTCAGTGGGCGTTTTTCCGTGCACTATTTAAAGATAAGTCATTACCGACATCAGCGAGAACTGTTCGCAAAGTGATATATAAGCTCAATGATCAATACATCACGCTTGACTATACATTGAGAAATTCTAATTCGACAATATCGAGCGATGTGTTTACCAACTTCTCTATGCCAAAACACATCAATAACACACAAACTCGATGAGAAATATGAGCTATGAGGTTAAGCGGCATCAATTGATAATTGATGCCGCTTCTAAGCTTTGCGTTAAATCCTTTGATGATAGAGTTTATATAGAAACTGAGTTTGAGGCACTGAAGGAGTGCTGCGGTGATGGCGTTCAGGAAGTTCTAGCATGTAACTTTGAACAAAAGTGGCTTCAGTTCTCTTTCTATGAAAATCCGATTCCATTGAATAAATTTGACGCCAAAAAACAAACAATATTTGTTCAATTGTTGCCTCAATTAATCAACATAGTGCAACATTGTCATGACTGTGGTTGGATACATGGAGATCTAAAACCTTCTAATATCCTTTACCTCCCAAAGAATAAATCAATTAAACTGATTGATTTTGGTGCAAGTCAACGAATTGGTGTAGCCCGCAAGTCCCTCAATGAATGGCAATGTACGCCGCTTTTTGCTTCTGATGAAGTTTTAAGTGGGACTGGTGTGTGTAAACCAAGTGATGACTGGTATGCCATTATTCGACTCATCAATCAGTTCTTAGACAGTAAACCCAAGTTTATTCTCGCTTTTAAAGCTAAGATGTATAAGTGTCTGATTAAACGAAAAATGGTATAAAATTGCATTCTGTTCAACTTCTAGTAAAAACGGGCCTTCAAAAATGCTAAATCGGGTGTGGTGGTATCTTTTTATTGTTTCTTTCTTATCAATCATATATCGAATGTACTCAGGTGATGCTCATGTGTTAACTGAATCAGTAAGGTACCTTTTTGATAATGCTAAATTAGCTGCAACAATCTCTATTGGATTGGTTGGTGTGTTAACTCTTTGGATGGGGTTAATTCGAGTAGGGGAGAAAGCTGGTTTAATTCGATTGATTGCAAAAATTACTGAACCATTATTATCCCGTTTAATGCCTGAAATCCCTAAAGGGCATCCAGCGTTTGGCAGTGTCACCATGAACTTAACAGCAAATGTACTTGGATTAGATAATGCAGCTACGCCACTCGGTTTAAAAGCAATGCAGGACCTTCAGTCTGTCAACCCTAATAAGACTGTTGCGAGTAATGCTCAAATTTTGTTTCTAGTGCTCAATACCTCCTCAGTCACGTTAATTCCTGTCACTGTCTTTTTATACCGAGCTCAACAAGGTGCAGCGGAGCCCGCAGATGTCTTCTTACCATTGTTACTTGCGACGAGCGCGTCAACTATTGGTGGTTTAATTTGTGTTGCAATTGTTCAAAGAATTTCATTATTCAATACGGTCTTACTCGGTTACAGCGCATTATTAATTGGTGGCTTAATTGCGCTGATTGCTTATCTGATGACATTAACTGCTGGCGAAGTCGGAACAGTATCAACACTATTAGGTAACGGTATATTACTGAGTTTGATATTCAGTTTTGTACTTGTTGCTGGCTATAGAGGTGTTGCGGTTTATGATGAGTTCGTAGAGGGTGCAAAAGATGGGTTTAACCAAGCAGTTAGGCTTATTCCTTACCTCAGTGCAATGTTGATTGCCATTGGTTTGTTAAGAGGCTCTGGTGCAATGGATGTCTTGCTCAATTCTATCGAATCAACGGTTAAATATTTTGGCTTTGACACTCGTTTTGTTGACGCATTACCAACGGCAATTATGAAACCCTTCAGTGGCTCTGGTGCGAGAGCATTAATGCTAGAAACTATGGAGCATGATGGTGTCGATTCATTCGCTGGCCGTCTTTCAGCGATTATTAATGGTAGTACAGAAACTACATTTTATGTGTTAGCCGTATATTTTGGCAGTGTAGGTATTAAGAATGGACGTCATGCACTGAGTTGCGGACTTTTTGCCGATTTTTGTGGAATCATTGCTGCAATTGGCATTTGCTATTGGTTTTATGGTTGATCTTCTTCGGATTTATCTGACTTTAATTTAGTGTCAGATTGCTTGAATTGAGGAAGTTTAAACTTTGCACTGTGTTTTAATACTGCCAAATTGCTTAAAATAACCCCGATCACCAAAATGATGATTAACCATACTTCTAAAGTAGACATTAGCTTTCCTAGCAAGGGTTTAATTGTGATTAAACCCTATCTTAATCTAAATATTAGTCAACAGATAAACGCTGTTCGCATTTTTTAACATCTTCCGGTGTATCAACTTCTTGTGAATTAAATGCACTGATTGCGATTTTAATCTTATGACCATGTTCAAGTGCACGTAATTGCTCAAGACACTCTAGCTGTTCAAGCGTACCGTGAGGAAGTTTGGCAAATTCTTGAATAAAGCGGCTGGTATATGCATACATACCGATATGTTTATACGCTGGATAATCTTTTGTATCACGGCCAAAAGGAATGCGTGCACGTGAAAAATAAAGTGCATGATGATCATTATCAAATACCACCTTTACTTGCATTGGGTCGTCAATATCACTGGCTTTAGTGATTTGATAAGCAAGCGTTGCCATTTCAAATTCGTTAGGATGCTTCTCAAAGAGATTAATAAGTTGCTCAATTGAAATAGGATCCACCAATGGTTGGTCACCTTGAAGGTTGATGATCACTTCATTGTCAGGCAAACCTAATGCTGAAATTGCTTCATTGATTCTATCAGTACCTGTTGCAGCATCTGGAGATGTCATTACAACGTTGCCCCCAAAAGATTCAACAACAGATTTTATGCGTTGATCATCAGTCGCAACAAATATATTACTTACACCTTTTGCAAGCGATGCTCGTTCATAGACGTGCTGGATCATTGGCTTACCCGCTATTTGTGCTAGAGGTTTGCCTGGAAAGCGAGTTGAGCCGTAACGTGCAGGGATAATCAATGTGTAACTCATCAAAAAACCTTAGAAAAAGAAATACAAGAAGTTCTATGAAGTGAATGATAACAGCTCCAAAGGAAGGAATTAAATGAAGCTGTTAAAATAAATGGAAATTTTGAGTGGATAGATTACTTTTTCCACATTGTGCGATCGACAGTTACATCAAGATCGTTTAATAGACCATTATCAATACCGTAAATCCAACCATGAATTGCGACATCTTGGCCACGCTTCCATGCTTGTTGAACAATAGTTGATGTTGCTACATTGCCTACTTGTTCAATAACGTTTAATTCGCATAAGCGGTTAAATTTGTCTAATTCGCTTAATTGCTCGAGTTCAGCGGAATGCTTGTTGTATGTAATTCTAATATGATCAAGCCAATGATCAATCAAACCAAAGCGTTCACTGTCTGACATTGAAGCTTTTACACCACCACAGCCATAATGACCTACAACCATAATGTGTTTTACTTTTAGTACTTCAACAGCATATTGAATCACTGAAAGACAGTTGATGTCTGTTTGAACGACTTGATTAGCAATGTTTCTATGAACAAAAACTTCACCCGGCATCACATCAATGATTTGATTTGACGGAACACGGCTATCAGAGCAGCCAATCCATAAATACTCAGGTGTTTGTTGTTTCGCGAGCTGTTCGAAGAAATCTGGTGTTTCCTCAGTAATTCGTTTTGCCCACTCTCGGTTATTGTCAAAAAGAGGTTTTAGTAGTTTCATAGATTAGGGTACTTGCTTAACGTTATAGAAATTATATCAACTTCTCAAAGAGATGTGGTCTGCGGAGGCAACTCTATAAAAATACTCCGTCACAATGTCTTCTAGTTGGAGATCAACTTCATTAAAAAGTTCTATTTGTTGTTCAGTAATGATTCTACGTAATTCTTGTTTGTCGAACAACGCCATATATTGTAAGGATTTAGGGGAAAAGCTTATATGCCAAGGCTCAGGACTAACGCCACTTTTTCCTTGCTGGTACGGACGATAAAAACCATATTGATTTGCGTTTTTATCTAACCATAGTGATAGCGCTTCACACGGTCCACCTACTTGGTACTCTTGTGGGATAAGTTGAATATCTTTTTTGGCTATAAAGCGTGGATCAAATACGTCAATATCGGTTCCCCAATGATGACGAGATGTACCAGGTAAAGCAGACCAAGTTAAGATAGAACGAACAAGTTCTGCAGCAGATAAAGCTGATATATCAATGGGTTCTGATGCCTTATTAAGTACTTTGCGTTTACCGGTTGCTTTGTTATTCCAAATCGCAGCTTGTGCTTCAAAACTTCGATAACTAGAACAGACGGCAATGTCTATGCCGTCTTGTTTTGCGCCACTTACTAATGCACTAAATGCATCCGCTGTATCATGTTCAAACTTAAAACCGTCTACTTCAATTAATTGGCTGGAGTCGAGTCCGTAAAGATACTGATTGCTTATTGTTTGTGAGCACATAGTAAATTTTCCAATATTTTTTCATAGCAATGAGTAAGTATTACGAGATCATCCACGTTTACACATTCGTTCACTTTATGAATCGTGGCGTTTACCGGACCAAGCTCAATAACCTGTGCTCCAGTGGGTGCGATAAATCGACCATCTGAAGTTCCACCAGACGTTAACAGTTGGGTTTCGTAACCAGTAACATCAACTATTGCTTTTTTTGTCGCTTCCACTAGATCACCGTGATCTGTCAAAAACGGTAGGCCATTAAATATCCAATTAATGTCATATTCTAGTTTATGTGAATCCAGAACTTTGATAACTCGCTCAATCAACTGTTCTGCAGTGACTTCCGTTGAATAACGGAAGTTAAACATAATGTCTACGCTTCCTGGAACAACATTAGATGCACCAGTTCCACCATTAATATTGGCAATTTGAAAGCTGGTTGGTGGAAAAAAATCGTTGCCATTGTCCCATTGAGCTTGTGAAAGTTCAGTGAGTGCTGGCGTAGCTTTATGAATAGGGTTTACTGCTAGGTGAGGATAAGCAACATGCCCTTGAATGCCTTTGACTGTAAGATTGCCAGTTAAGCTGCCACGACGCCCATTTTTAACTACGTCACCCAATTTCGTCGTTGATGACGGCTCACCGACAAGAGCCCATGTGATTTTTTCATTACGAGCTTCCAGTGTATCG
Source organism: Shewanella sp. OPT22 (assembly GCF_004168585.1). GTDB lineage: Bacteria > Pseudomonadota > Gammaproteobacteria > Enterobacterales > Shewanellaceae > Parashewanella. The sequence continues at coordinate 221,585 of NZ_PGVH01000043.1, forward strand.
ATAACGCGTGTCGTACCATTAATGAACGGGCCTTCCTCGTCACTGGTGATTAAGAACGCAATTGACCCTTGATGATCTGGATGTTTTTCAATGAAGGCTTCTATTGCAACAATCATTGCTGCTAAAGAGCCTTTCATGTCAGCAGCTCCTCGTCCATAAAGCATGTCACCAATCATTGTTGGCTCAAATGGTGGCGTATCCCAATTTGAAACATCACCTGTTGGAACAACATCTGTATGGCCAGCAAAACAAAATACTGGTCCTTCTGTACCACGACGAGCCCACATGTTGGTTGTGTCTTCAAACACCATAGATTCGATGGTGAAGCCAAGTTTTTCGAGTCGACTTGCCATCAGTTGCTGGCAACCCTCATCAAGCGGCGTTACTGACGGCCTTGAGATAAGTTCTTTGGTTAAATTAATTACTTCATGAGTCATGAATTAAATATCTCTTGGTATTGTTCAATCTTAAAGCCAACATACACTTGGTCACTGAATACAAGAATAGGGCGTTTGATTAATGTAGGGTGTTCCAGCATTAAGTTAATTGCTTTTGTTTCATCGATATCTGTTTTTTCAGCATCTGATAAATTTCTAAAGCTGGTACTGCGTTTATTGAAAATGGTTTCCCATTGCTGCTTAGTTACCCAAAACTCTAATTGATCTTTATCTAATGGCTTGTCACGAAAATCAGAGAATTCAAAGCTAATTTCGTTTTGCTCTAGCCACTTTTTGGCTTTACGAACGGTATCGCAGTTTTTAATACCAAATAAGGTTGTATCAGACATTTCTATTTTGCTTTTATGGAAACAGAGATGAGAGATAATAGCATGATGAAATTAAATATTTCATCATGCTTGGGAGGAGTTTATAAGGTTACGTTGAATATGACGTCAGATTGAGCGATTACAGTGCCATCAAATTTTTTGATGGTTTTAATGTCTTCCATGTTGGCTAATACAACAGGGGTTAAAATACTGTCAACTTGGGTTTGAATAAAATTCAAGTCAAAAGAAACGATTGGATCTCCCGTTTTGACTTTTTCGCCTTCTTCAGCAATGCGTTTAAACCCATTCCCTTGAAGCTCAACAGTACCGATACCAAAATGAACAAAGAGTTCTAAACCATCATCAGATTCAATACTGAATGCATGATTGGTTTCAAAAATCTTCCCTATTACACCATCAATAGGGGCATAGAGTGTGTCTCCATTAGGAAAGATTGCGATTCCATCGCCCACTATTTTTTCCGCAAAAACCACATCGGGTACTTGCTCAATGTCGACAATTTCACCAGAAACAGGCGCATAGATATTTATCCCAGGATCGATAGTTTTTTGCTTTTTGAATAGCCCTGAGATTTTTTGGAATAATCCCATAATGACCTCTACTTTTATAATTATTGTTATTTAGTATTAAGAGTTGAGTTCTGAAATACGTTTCGCTTTTATTGCTTTTTGTGCAATTAATTTGAATTCAGCAAGTTTGCTGTTACAAATAAGCGACTTAATTTCCAACACATTAGAGATATTAACACTCAGCTCTTTTAATCCCAAGCCTAAGAGAATAGGGACCGCATTTTTATCACTCGCTAACTCTCCGCACAATGATACCTCTACGTTGTGCTTTTTAGCTTGATCAATCGCAATTTTAATCAACTTTAAAACAGAGGGTGATAATGATGGATAAGTGCAGGTCAGTTCTAAATTGCCTCTATCTGCGGCCATGGTATATTGGGTTAAATCATTGGTTCCAATACTAACAAAGTCTACTAAAGGCAAAAGTGAATCAAGGTTTAGTATCGACGCTGGTGTTTCTAGCATAATTCCTATTTTAGGCTGTTTATATACTAGACCTTGTGCTGAGAGTTCTTCTTTACACGACTCAATAATCACTAAAATGTCTTCTAGTTCTTCCACTTGGTTAACCATTGGAAACATCAATCGAACAGAACCATGATTTGCAGAGCGTAATGCGGCTTTTAATTGCGGCTTGAAATACTGATGATGTTTCAGAGAAAATCGACAGCCACGAATCCCAAGTGCAGGGTTCTCTTCATCAGCTTGCCTGAAGAATGCAACGTCTTTGTCTGCTCCAATATCAAGTGTTCTGATCGTCAGTGGAAGTCCTGATAGTTGGTGCAACGCATCACAATAGTGTTGGAGCTGCGTATTTTCGCATGGGTACTCTAAAGAGTTGAGTAACATGAACTCTGTACGCAGTAATCCTACACCATCAGAACCTAGATCTGACATTCGAGTTATTTCACTTAATGAACCAGCATTGGCATAAATAGTGACACCTTGGCCATCGATAGTTACTGCTTTTTGGTCTTTATATGCCGCCAGTTGTTTTTGCTGTTTACGTTCTTCATCTACAACAAGCTTAATTCCTTTTAAGTCATCCTCTGATGGTGATTTATAAAGAAGTCCATTAATAGCATCAACAGCAATTTGTTGGCCATTATTGATGTTTAACCCTGTGTAGTCGCAATTCAAAAGTGCTGGAATTCCAGCTGCGCGAGCAAGTATTGCGGTATGACTCGTCAATCCGCCTGTTTGTAATACAATTGCTTTGACATGCTGGAAAGGCAACATGGCAAATTCTGCTGGCGTAATATCGTGGGCGAGAATAATACTAGGTTCAAAGATAAAGCTCATATCCCAAGCTAAAGTGCCATTGATTGTGGCGATAAGCCTTTTGGCTAATGCCCTTATATCATCTGCTCTACTTGCAATGCTCGGGTCTGGAATTGACTCAACTTCAATAGCATGCTGCTCAAAAACGCGACTGACAGCCATTGAGGCTGTATAACGTTGTATTTTTATCTCATTGTTGAGTGTTTCGAGGAGCTCATCATCATTAAGTAGCAGAATATCTGCTTCGATTAGGTCATAGTTTTCGCTGTCTTCAGGTAACTTTTTTTGACCGCCAACAAGTAACTCAGTCAACTCTAAGATTGAATCGCTTACTTTTTGTTGCTGCTCTTTTATACCTGCGAGATTTATGGTTTTAAAATCAACCGAAGCGTCTTGTTCAATAATATGAACAGCCTGTCCAATGGCAACCCCGGTTGAAACTACTACACCTGAAACAGTCATCTATTTTCCCAATTAACTTAATGTTGCTAACAGTTTTGATACACTCTCGACAGCCTCTTCAGCTCGTTCACCAGTTGCAATAACCTTCACTTGAACGCCTTTGTATAAGCCTAGTGTCTGAAGTTTAAATAAACTTTTTGCACTTGCTTGCTTGCCATTACATTCAACGATGACATCACAATCATAGGTTTTAGCTGTTTTTACCAGTAATGCTGCTGGTCGAGTATGAATTCCATGTTCAGCCGTTATGGTGATTTGTTTTTCGTACATTTTTCTCACTGAGGTACATTCTGTTGTTATTATTATCCCATCAATGGCGCTTATATTCCAAAATTATTAATTTATATCATTTTGGTAACTAACTGCCTAAAATCCAATCTAAAAATAGATTTTATACTTTGCTTTTTGTTAATTTTAAGCACACTATTAAGTAACTCCTTTGTAACTAAAATATAAAGGCCGTAATTACTTAAGAGTAAATTTTATGGTTAGTAATAAAATAATTAAGTCTGATGATATTCTTCTAAAGCTCTGTAAATCTGTCTCTGGTGTGCTTTCTTCGGCAACAAATAGTCATATAACTCACTCTGACATGATTCAAAGCATTACTAAAACCCGTTTGAAGCCTGATCTTGGATGTTTCTCTATCTTCGATGGCGGATTTTCTGGGTTAGTCATTATCAATTTTTCGGCTGAGTCTGCGATGGATATTTATCGCAGATACATGATCAGTATGGGCATTGATGAGTCTGAATTAGCTGTTCTTCATACTTCTGATGAAGTCGGAAATGTGATGGGTGAGTTGATGAACCAAATGCTCGGAGACTTTATCAATAAAGTGTCTAAAGAGCTTCAGACGTCGATTAAACAAAGCCAACCTAAAATGCTCAACGTTAATCGAGATCTAACGATATCGATTGATGCGAACCTTGATGCACCTCAAGCTAGACGAGTTTCGTTCAAGACTGAAGAAAATCATGTGTTTTATCTCGAATTTGCTATGGACAAAACGACTTTCATACAGCTTGATGAGTTTGAAATGGATGAGGACATTGACCCTGAAAAGTTAATTGAAATCCATGGAATTGACTTGCCACGTCAGCATCAGAAAAAGCCCGACGCTACGACGGCATCTTCACACGATGATTTGTTAGACGAGTTAGGGTTATAAAGTATTAAAAAGGCGAGACTCTAATACTCGCCTTTTTATTAAATTCAGTGAGGACCAATTTCAATGATAGCGCCAGATTTTGGGCTGAATAATTGTTGATATAAGCGTCCAGCAAAATCATCCGTCATTCCTGATATGTAATCAGATATTACTCGCATTCCACAACCATGCATTTCTATGCAAGCTTTCCATTTCTCTTGTGTACTGTAAGGTAATAGTCTTTCGGGATCTGAAGCAATGGCTTCAAATAGTTCCATGACTATTTGCTGGCCCTTAAATTCAAGCATCTGAATTTCTGGGCGTCTAATAACCCATTTATATACAAGTTGTTTTAAGGCGTTTAACACCTGATAGTAATCAGGCTGCATGACAGCATTGTATTTTAGTAGTGGTTCATCGAAGTTATCATCAATCTCGATGTCAATACTAGTCACCAAGCTATTAACCAAAGTGCCTATCGCATTTTTTCTAACGTGATGTTCAGTTGAAAAGAGTTTCTCTGACAAATTCAGTATCTCTGACTGTATCCATTGATTGTCCAGCTTCGATATAGTTTGTTTTACGTTTTCATTCCAATGCTCAGGTTTTACGATGCCCATTACGATGGCATCTTCTAGGTCATGTACGGCGTAAGCGATATCATCGGCCAACTCCATAACAGAACAATCTAAAGATTTATATTGCGTTCTCTTATGATGCTGTCCCTCAACCACCATTGGTGTTAGGAATCGTTCTCTATCTTCATGTGATAAAGGAGATAAAACCCAATCGAGCGTATCTCTGTCGTGATGATAGATCCCTTTGACTACAGGCCAATCAACAGGCTTTAATTGACGGTAATTAATGACTTCTTCAAGTTGATATTGTTGGAATAAAGTATGATACGCCGCTGGGTATTTCAATACGCCGAGTAATGTACGCCTTGTCAGGTTCATTCCATAATTTGGAGTGTAAGGTTCTAAGCAAGTGAGAATTCGAAATGTTTGGCCATTTCCTTCAAATCCACCGTAATTGCGCATCATATAATTGAGTGCGGTTTCACCGCCATGCCCAAACGGAGGATGACCGATATCATGTGATAGGCATATCGTTTCCATCAAACTATCAGAGCAAAGTAAGTGATCTAAATTTGGGTATTTATCTTTTAATTGTGAAATGACACCTGTACCGATCTGTGAAACCTCAAGAGAGTGTGTAAGTCTTGTGCGGTAAAAGTCATTCATTCCAATTCCAAGTACTTGTGTTTTGGCTTGGAGTCTTCTAAATGCTGCAGAATGCAACACTCTTGCACGGTCCCTTTGATAAGGTGTTCGATGATCTTTTCTACGTTTATTCTCTTCGGTAAATCGGCGGTGTTCCCAATAGTTCTGCGTCATAAATGTCCTTAAAGAGAAATGGCTCCTTAATGTCTTATTGCTATAAAGGAGCGGATATCAAATCATACTTGCTGACAATCATTATATGCTGTCATTAGAGCTGTTAAAACATGACTACGTGTAATGATACCGATCACTTGGCCTTGCTCATTAATTACCGGATAGTTTTTAGGTTTTGCACCAAGCATCATTTCAGCAAGGTTTAATAGCGAGGTATTTGCGTTAACTGTCAATGTGTCATGCCTCATGACATCAGAGACTCTGAGGTTTGAATCGCAATGGTAGCTGGCATGCAGTAATGGCTTCAATAACTCATGCTCAGACAGATAACCCACCGGTTTCTTATTTCCATCAAGTACCGGAGCGCTGATAAGACTGTAGTCTTTAAGCTTTAAAATAGCTTCTGTGATTTCTGTTTCCGCATGAATCGTTGGGAAGGTTGGTTGCATGTAGTCTTGGACAATAAGTTCTTTCATTATTCTTCTCCGTTATTTTCTTTCCACAATTTCAGTATGGTAGAAAACAAGAAACTTGAACAATGGTAAAAACCGATTACTAAAATCGATTTTTATCATATAGAGAAACCGATATAAAATTACACATTCAACTGAGTCAAAAAATTTAGATAAGACACGTTCAAATTGTCATACAACATAAATTTCTTTAAAACATACTGCCAAGAGTTTTTGTAGAAGTATACTTTTTCACAATAACTTTAAGATTCTTTTGCGATAAATTGTTTACCTAAAATTATATCGCTTCAAGCTACTCTTGGAATTGCATTTTATATCGATTGCGCTTTTATTCAATCAATCGAACTTGAGTTAGCTTCAAATATTTTATTCAACTTATCAGCGAGTCTAATCCCTGCCTGTTTCATTCTTAGCTCAACTTCATCTCTGTGTTTATAGATATATCCATAACCTAATTGAGCAACATTGTTCTCGTCGCTTTTGTAATCGTAAATAGTGTCTCTCAGTTTTATTGATTCGTCGGCCCAATCAGAATAGTTACCTTTTACCCATTGCTGTTTTTCATTTATCGATATTGGCATGAAGTCTACATACTCTTTATAGCTGAGTTGCTGATGCTCGATGATTAACGTGTCCCAAACTTGATGGAAATTGTACTTTTCATCACCAAACCAGCTCACTTTGATAGTACCGCCTCCACGGTCGTGTTTATGACTCACATGGAGTGGTTGATGTAAATCACCGACAAGGTGAGTGATAAATGCCAATGCTTGCCAGCGTTTTTCATCAGACAAGGATTTATCTGATAATTGTTTTTCAAATCGATCTAGGGCCTCAAGAATATCACCTTTAGGACTTCTTGAAATGTGCTCCCATTCTCCGGGCTTTTCGGCATTTATGTAATGCCATGGGTTTGCATGCCGCCAATTTTTGTCTGATTTTATTTCGTCAGACCATGTTGATAACCGGGCGAGTGGCACGCCTTTCGTGAGTTCTAGCAACTGGGCCTTTGCCTGTGGGCTTAAATTCATTTGCGCTATGTGCGCAACAATCCGATGTCCGTTTCTTCCAAAGGCTTCAGCATTATTGGTTACTGAACAAACGGTTGCGGCACAAACAAATGCAAGAGCGACTTTTTTCATTTTTATCATCCATTTATCACGTTATCCCTATTTTGACGGATGATAGTTACATAAATGTTACTTGTTTGACAAATTGTCACAAATTTGAAACTTTATGTTGGTTTAATTCTGGCGGTTTTATAAAGAATGATTTTAAGCATGGAAGATTTATTACGTCTTTAATCTCAACTAAAGGAAACAATGATGATTAACCATCGTCTTTCACTACTATCAAGTGCGCTCGTTATTGCATTAGGTTTAAGCGCTCCAGCTTTTGCTGATGACACTTCTTCTGCTGTTCGAGGTGAAGTAGTTGGACCAAAAGGAAGCCCGGCGGCGGGTACTATCGTAACGTTCATACATGAACCATCTGGAACGACAAAAAACGTTAAAGTAAACAGTTCAGGTTTGTTTTCAGCAAAAGGTCTACGCGTAGGCGGCCCATATACTATCAAGGTCAATTCCAGTAAGTTTCAAAACCGTTTAATTAAAGACGTTTACTTGAAGCTGGGTGAGCCTCTCGATCTTAATTTCAGCTTATCAAGTGACAACATTGAAACGATGCAAGTCACAGGTTCTCGTTTAACGGCTCAAGAATTCGGTTATGTTAGCCCAGGTTCTAACTTTAACATTACTGATATTGAAACTGCTGCATCTGCTGATCGCGATATTAAAGATGTTATTCGTGTCGATCCACGCATTAATATTGAAGAAGCTAATGATGAAGAAGCCATTATTTGTGCGGGCAGTAACCCTCGTTACAGTAGTTTGACTGTAGATGGGGTCAGAATGAATGATAGTTTTGGACTGAATAGTAACGGCTATCCAACAGTTAGAATGCCATTCTCTTTTAGTTCTTTAGATCAAATTCAAGTTGAGATTGCGCCCTTTAATGTTCAAGCGGGTGGTTTTACTGGTTGTAATATCAATGCCGTAACAAAATCAGGAACAAATGAAATTCACGGAAGTGTATTCTTTGATTATTCAAGCGACTCACTTCGTGGCGATAAGTTAAAAGGCGAACGAGAAGATACAGGTGATTACTCTGAGAAACGCTATGGTTTTGATATTGGTTTACCAATCATCGAAGATCAACTGTTCTTATTTGCTAACTATGAAAAGTTAGAAGGCGCACAAATTTTCCAGTATGACGCTTTAGGAAATCAAGTTTCTCAAGCTGAGCTCGATCGTGCAATTCAAATTGCGCAGAACGTCTATGGTTATGATGCTGGTGGTACACCAGGTTCTATGCCAGTCGATGATGAAAAAGTTCTTGTCAAACTTGACTGGAATATTAATGAAAATCATCGTGCGTCGTTAATTTATAATTACAATGATGGTTTTAAAATCTCACAGTCAGATAATCGTAATAATACTGTTACGTTATCGAATCATTTTTACGAAGTTGGGGCAAAACTCAATTCGATAGTTGGATCTCTATACTCAGATTGGAGTGATAACTTTTCGACTGAGCTTCGCCTAGGGCAAATTAAATTAGATAACCGTCAACGTTCACTTGATGCTGCTAGTGGTTTTGGTGAAATTCAAATTGAGCGTGTTAATGGTGCTAGTATCTATCTTGGTCCAGATGATTCTCGTCAATCAAATGACTTAGACTGGGAAAGCCAAACACTTAAGTTAACTGGTACCTACACTTTAGATAATCATACTATCACTGGTGGTTATGAATATGAGAATTTGAGCGTTTTCAATCTATTCATGCAACATACTATTGGTGAATATCGCTTCAATGGCCTAGATGATTTCGAAGCAGGGCTTGCGGACGATATCTATTACAATAACTCTGCGGGAACAAATAATCCGAATGATGCAGCAGCAAACTTTGAGTATGCAACGCATGCTGCTTACATTCAGGATGAGTATACTTTTGATGATATCGACTTAACCTTATTATTTGGTTTACGTTATGACTGGTATACCAGCTCTGATAAGCCTCGTTACAACAAGGTATTCCATGAGCGTTATGGCTTCCGTAATGATGAAACTTTAGATGGTAAAGATTTATTGCAACCTCGCTTTGGGTTTAACTGGCGCGTACAAGATAACTTAGAGCTTCGCGGTGGTGTAGGTCTATATTCTGGTGGTAATCCAAATGTATGGATCTCTAATTCATACTCAAATGATGGTATTACCAATATCGATACGTACCGTAGAGATCTTCAGCTGTTAAATCCTGATGGCACACCTATTTCTGGTTTGCTTAGTGGAGAAGGTCGTCCAGTTTATGATCCTTTACAAGACCAAGTAGACGAAGTAGCAAGAAATAATCCTAGTTTCGGTAATGAGCCGTCAGTCAACGCTATTGCTTCTGATTTTGAAATACCATCTGAATGGAAGTATAACTTAGGCTTTACCTATACCACTGATAGTGAATATATTTTTCAAGGTGATTTTTTGTACTCTCAAAAGCAAGATAGTGCAATTATTGACGCAGCCTCCTGGGATGATAACAGTCGAACAGAGCTATTTGATGGACGTGCCGTTTATGATTATGTGACTGTTGGTCAAGCCGAAGATGGTGCTGTTAAACGTAACTTCCGTAAGAGTGATTTTGTTCTAACCAATGCTAAAGAAGATGGTAAATCAACAACCATTTCTTTTGCTATTAAGAAAGAATATGACTTTGGTTTAGACGCATCATTCGGTTACGCCTTCAATAGATCTGAAGATGTATCACCGATGACCAGTGCTGTGTCATATTCTAACTTCAATAACTTCGCAACTATTGATGCACAAGATCCAGGCTTAGCGACGTCAAACTATGAGACACCTCACCGATTCACGTTGAACTTACGTTATTCAGCAGAATTTGTTGATGGCTATGAAACAGGCTTCACGTTGTTTGGTTCTCGTACTAAAGGACGCCCACTATCTTATACATTTGATGGATTAAGTGTTGGAGCAACTGAGTATAGAAGTCGTAGACAGCTACTCTATATCCCAACTGTGGATGATCCGAATGTCATCTACGGAGCAGATTTTGATCAAGCCGCATTTAATGAGTTCATTGAAGATAATGGTCTTACTCGTGGAAAAATCGTAGATCGTAACTCTGATAATTCATCTTGGCACACTCGTTTCGATTTTAGGATTGATCAGGAGCTACCTGGATTCCATAAAGATCACCAAACAAATGCTTACCTTGTGATTAAAAACCTTGGTAATTTAATTAATGATGATTGGGGCGTGAAGAAAATTGGTAACTTTACCGCTCAAAATGTAGTTTCGGCATCAATTGATGATGGGAAATACGTTTTTAATGAGTTCATTCCAGCTAATGTTGCGCAATCAACTCATTTAGCTCAATCACTATGGGAAATTCGTTTAGGTGTTAACTATAAGTTCTAATTACTTGTAGTTTCATATAAAAGTAGAGGCCTTGACTAAGTTCAAGGCCTTTTTTCATTCCATATCAAATCAAACTTTTGTATAGTATCGAACTAAATAATACTGCTAGGAAATAGTATGAAAGCGATTAAAGAAAATGCTAAGCGAAATCGTCGCCAGCGTAAAAAACTTTATCTTGATGAATTCACAGTTAATGGTATTTACTTCCAGTTAACGGTAAATGCAGATGTTGAAGTTCAAGAGCAATTCGTTGAGGAGTTAACGGATTTTGTTGATAACAACGATATGTATGGTACAGGTACATATGGCATTGGTGAAAAAGCAGAGTTTTGGGTGTTCCATAATGAGCGTTATCAGTCACCGTCAGATGAGCAACAACAAGCATTGAATGCCTTTTTAGAAAAGCACAGTACTGTTAAAGCTATTGGTAACTATAAGAGTATCAATGTAAATTACCCTGAGCTTTAATGCTTTGATGTACAAGGACGTATATCTTTCTTTATTTATCTTCATCTGCATTGCTTTGAGCTAAAAATTGCTTTATTAATAGATAATCATTCGCAATAGTTGGATTATAAGATGGATTTTCCTGTGTCCGGTACCTGCCAATGTGGACAGGTCAAAATCACACTACTAAAGTCACCTCAAAAAGTTGTAGCTTGTCACTGCAAAGAATGCCAAAAACTCTCTTCAAGCCCATATAGTGTAACGGCTCTCTTTAAAGAGTCTGACTTAAAGATTGAAGGTGATCTTTCAACTTGGAATAGAGTCGCAGATAGCGGTAACGATAATACGGCAAAATTTTGTCCAAGTTGTGGTAATAGAGTCTATCACTTCAATCCTAGCCAACCTGAATCCATTAAACTGAAACTCAAACCTGTTGGGATTCAAGACACTTCAATATTTAAGCCACAAGTTCATGTGTGGACTAAGGAAAAGCAAGCTTGGTTTGTTTTGCCTGATGACGTGCCATCATACAGTGAAATGCCAGCTTAACTCATTCAAAGCAGGGGAGCATGATATGAATTATTCTTCAAAGACGGCAAAATTGTTTCTGAACCTTTATCCACCATATTTGGGCGCTGGTGTACGTATTGACTATATCTGTGCAGATTGGACTGAAATGGAAGTTTCAATGAAACTGCGTTGGTTTAATAAAAATGCGGTTGGAACTCACTTTGGTGGCAATCTCTACTCGATGATTGACCCACACTATATGTTGTTATTAATGAAGCTACTCGGTAATGATTATCATATTTGGGATCAATCAGCATCAATACGTTTTGTTAAGGCTACTAGAAAACGAGTTAAGGCACATATTCATGTTTCTCCAGAACGACTGCTTGATATACAACATTACACAGCTAATGGCGAGAAGTACTTAGCAGAATTTAGGCTTGATATTCTTGATGACGATAATGAGCAAATTGCAGAGGTTGAGAAAGTTATCTATATCAAAAAGAAAAGTAATTGAATCATTAAAATAGGGCGCTTATGGAAGAGCTAAAACAAAGAACAACTTCAATCCAAGCAGCAATACAAGCAAAGCTTGTTACATCGAAATTTTTAATGCCGACCAAACTTGAATATCATCATGAATTGAGCAATAAGCTTGGTTTTGAATTATTTTTTAAATACGAAAATCATAATTTAACCAACAGTTTTAAAATCCGGGGCGGGATTAATGTACTACACCATGTAAAACGAAGTGGATATCAAGGTGTTGTAACGTTTTCAACTGGTAATCACGGTCTTTCCGTCGCCACTGCGGCTCGTCTTTTTGGCCTTAAAGCTAAGATTGTGGTTCCTTTCGGTAGCAACCAATCTAAAATTTCAAAAATAAAAGCAACTGGAGCAGAATTGATTGAATTTGGCTCCAATTTTGATGAAGCCGCTTCTCTAGTCAATGATATTGCAGAAACGGAACATTTTTACTTCGTTCACCCAGCCAATGAACCAGAGTTGATAAATGGTGTCGCAACTGAGTTTCTAGAAGTTATTGAGCAACAGCCAGATATCGATACAGTGATTTTACCGATTGGTGGAGGAAGTGAACTTGCCGCTGCAGTTACTGTTCTCAAATCAATAAACCCCAAAATTGAGATTATCGCCGTACAAGCTGAAGCCTCCTCTGCGGCCTACCAATCTTGGAAGTGTGGGCGAATCACTTCAGACAAAAATCAGACTTTTGCTGGTGGATTTGCTACTGGCACAGCATATACAACTACGTTTGATATCTATAAAGATGCTTTAACTGATTTTGTCTTATTAACGGAAGATGACTTATGGCGCAGTATAGGATTGGTTCATCATTACACATCTAATCTTGTTGAAGGTGCAGGAGCATCATGTTTAATGGCTGCTTACAAAGTAAAAGAACAACTGCAACATAAGAAAGTTATGATTCAAATCAGTGGCGCAAATGCTTGTAGTCATGAATTAAAAAAGAGCCTTCATTACAGTACATTCGAAACAGGCTGTTTTGAGTAATAAGCTAATTTATTTTTTATCAAACACTTAACTGATAAAACCCAATTAGGAATAGATTATGGACAAGTTATTTTTAGGGATTAATAATCATGTACTTTGCCTGAATAAGGCTAATGGCGAGGTTATTTGGAAAACTAAGCTCAAGGGCTCAGGTATAACCAACGTTCATTATGAAGAAAAGCGAATTTATGCCTATTCAGGTGGCCACTTATTTTGCTTAGAAGCAATTGATGGAAGAGTCGTGTGGACGAATTCATTAAAAGGAATGGGTTATAGTGCTTGCATTATTGCAACCGAAAACCAAAACTCATCGAACGTAGCAAGCCAGGTTGCAGCTCAGCAAGCCATTGCTGCGAGTGTCGCTGCAGCGGGTGCAGTTGCGGCTTCGAGCTAATTATCTTCTAAATAGCACTTACAATTCGTCATTTCTGCACACAACGTTACCGTGTTGGGGCTGTTTTTCCTCTTTATATCATTCAAAACAGTCCTGTTTGTTCAATAAATGCGCTTTTTTCGAGTGTATTTACCAATTTTGTTTCATTTTGCTATTATACTGTATAAATAAACAGTGTGGCGGAATTTATGAAGATTATTCCTATAGCAGCACAGGCTGGAATCACTGGTTTCGAATCACCTGCAGCTGAATATTCGCAGCTACCACTCAGTCTCGATGAACTTTTAATTGAGCATCCTAATGCGACATTCATTGGTCGAGCGTCAGGTAATAGCATGCGAGATGTGGGTATTTTTGATAACGATATTTTAATCGTAGATAGGCATGTGCAGTCACAGCATTTAGATGTCATCGTCGCTAATTTGAATGGTGAGTTTATTTGTAAAGTTTTCGATAAGGAGAACCAAAAGTTACTTTCAGCTAACGGATATTATCAAGCTGTCACGATTACAAGCTTCGATGATTTTTCATTTGAAGGCGTTGTAGTGAAGTCGATTCGTTGTTTTCGTCCTGCATCAGTATTATTGAGCTAACTTATGTATGCGTTATGTGATATCAATAGCTTCTACGCCAGTGCGCATGCGGTGTTTAGACCTGACATTCGAAAAGGTGGGATCATTGTGCTCAGTAATAATGATGGCTGTATTGTTGCCGCAAACCGTAAAGCAAAAGAGCTTGGTATAAAGAAATTTGGCCCTTATTTTCAAGTAAAGAAACAATGTGAGCAATTAGGTCTATATGTCTTTTCGTCTAATTATGAACTGTACAGTGACTTGTCATCCAAGTTCATGCAAACAGTAGGGCAGTTCGCTCCAGCTCAGCATATCTATTCTATCGATGAGACTTTTTTAGATCTTCACCATTGTTACCCAGCAATTCGTGACGTCTCTGCTTATGGAAGTTTAATCAGGAAAACAGTATGGAAAGAATGTCGTTTGCCTATTTGTGTTGGCATAGGTACAACGCTAACACTGGCAAAACTCGCTAATCACACGGCAAAGTGTCATCGCCATTATAAAGGTGTGTGTGTGATCGATAATGAAATAGACAGACTGAACATACTGAAAATGACAGCAGTTAATGACGTCTGGGGTGTTGGTAAAAAAATAAGCCGGCGCCTTGAGTCGATGGATATTAAAACGGCTTATCAGTTAGCAAAAATGCCACCTAAGTGCGCAAGAAAAAACTTCAATATTGAAATAGAAAGAACCGTTAGAGAGCTAAATGGCCAAATTTGCAAAACGTGGGATCAAGTTCAGGCGGATAAAAAGCAAATATTCAGTACTCGAAGTCTAGGCCGTAGAATTACTTGTCGTGATGAATTGCAACAAGCTTTAGCTAAACACGCCAATATTGCTGCACGTAAAGCTCGAAGTCAGAATAGTGGCTGCCAGAGCTTACTCGTATTTGCTGGAAATTCACCGCACGATGATAGACCGCAACAATTTAAAACAATAATGAAGTTTGCTAGACCAACAAATTGTTCAACCGAACTTACGAAAGCCACGACACGAGCGCTCGACAAGTTGTTCAGCACAGGTGTTCGCTATTACAAAATTGGAGTGGGTATGTTGGATTTATCTGATTTGAGCCATGAACAATACGATTTATTTAATCAGAGTCAAAATAATCCAGAGTTAATGAAAGTATACGATGATCTCAATGACCGTTTTGGTCCAGATACTATTTACTTAACAGCACAAGGCCAAAATCAGCGTTGGGCAATGCGCAGAGAAATGTTATCGCCACAGTACACGACAAATTGGAAACACATTCCAATCATAAGGTGTTGATGTGAGGCATTCTTGAAACGGTAAACAGAATGAGCCAATTATTGAGAACAACTAAAAATTAACAGCTTGAAAAAAGACTCATAAAGTGAGACCTGACAACGTTGATATTAAAGGAAAAAACTACTTAAGCGGAGATAATAAGTTCCTTTTGGGACACATAAACAGAGTCTTTTATTGGGCCTGTCGCAAATAGAGATGTTTTCGCCAGCGCAGGGCTTGCATGAGAATATCTTGAGGGAGGTGTCGACCTGAGAAATTAACTGTCATCAATCTAATTAATGAAAGAGTATGGATGATGTATAAACTATTACATCTATTTGCGACAGCCCCCCTCAGATTATGCATTAAATCTGAGTCATGTGCGTAACATGAGCTATTTATTTAAAATGTAGGCAAATATCAAAGGCGCTACGATCGTGGCATCACTTTCAATTATAAATTTAGGAGA
>NZ_PGVH01000043.1:237430-382553 GCF_004168585.1 Shewanella sp. OPT22
TGTTGTATTTAATTTTCCCCATGTTATTTTTTCATTAGGTACAGCACCCGAGTAAGAACCATAACTTGTTGTAGAGTCACTGATTTGACAGAAGTAACTCCAAAATGGAATACCTTCTATTTTCATGTCTTGGGACAATAAAGGCACAACACAAATGGCAAAGTCTCCTGCAATGCCACCACCAATCTGAAAAAATCCAACCCCGTTATTTGAGTTGTTGAGGTACCAGTCAGCTAAGTAAGTCATATATTCAACCCCTGATTTCATGGTGCTAGCTTTTAGTTCGCCTTTCATCACAAAAGATGCAAAGACATTACCTAAGGTACTGTCTTCCCATCCGGGTACTACTATAGGTAAATTCTTCTCTGCAGCAGCTAGCATCCAGCTATCTTTAGGATCGATTTCATAATACTGTTCTAAAACACCTGATAACAACAGACGATACATTAATTCGTGTGGGAATAAGCGCTCTCCATTAGCTTCAGCCTCTTTCCATAATTGAAGTACATGCTTTTCGAGCCTAAAAACAGCTTTTCCTTCTGGGATACATGTATCTGTTACGCGATTTAAGCCTTCTTGTAACAAGCTCCATTCATCATTTGGAGTTAAATCTCGATAATTTGGAACTTTTTTATAATGAGAGTTCGCAACCAAATTCATGATATCTTCTTCCAAGTTCGCACCAGTACAAGAAATAACGTGTACTGTATCTTCTCTAATCATGTCTGCAAAAATTTTTCCTAACTCTGCAGTACTCATCGCTCCAGCTAAAGAGACGAGCATTTTGGCACCAGAATCTAATTGAGCTTTATAAGCTTTGGCTGACTCGACAACTGTAGAAGCGTTAAAGTGTAAAAAATAATCTTCTAAGAAGTTTGAAATTGTTCCTTTTTCTTGCATCTTATAAGTCCTTTATTATTGAGAGAATTATTTCGTTTGGGGAAGGTTAGTTGGACAACTGAGTTTTTGGTTTTCTGTAACACATTTGACACTATAGCAGCATAATACTCAAATAGTATACATAAGAGTCGCTACTGAAGGTGTTGTCGCATCTTAGATTAAAAGCGTACAAACACTGATTTTTAGATACAACTATATTGCCAATGAATATGTTTTATTCAATTAAGGCATTAATAATTTGCTCGAAAGCAGCTTGATTAGTTGCATAATTGGTGGCGTGCAATAAATCACCAGAGTCATATTGTTCAGCTATTACAACACTACTCTCAGGGATAGATTCAAAAAGGAGGATATGGCTTGCTGCACTTCTATTTGGATATAACCTTTTGGTAGCATCATCTAACTGTATTCTGTAGCTGGATCTCCCTGCAAGAAGCTGATAACGAGTAGTAACAAAAGTATCATTTTCAAGTCTACGCAAACTATCACGGTCGTTGCCACCACATAACGTATCAATTCTATTTCTTGGTACCTTGTATATTCTACTTCTATTGCGATCCGTTGATAGCGTGCCGTAATAATAGTTATTCCTACTAAATAATACAGGGCCATACTGAACTCGATTTGTTACTGTAGAATACTTAGATGTCTGCACTGTAGTGTGATTAGTAAAATAATCCAGTATCGGACGAAAAGTACTTACAACTTCACACCCATTTTCTGCATACTCATTAATAACTGGTTTAGTAACATTGGTTACGTGACTATTCTCACGTATGTGATTAATGATTGAAGTTGGTTCATTAGGAATAAATGGAATAACATCGTCAGCAATAACGCTTACAATTAGTCCTGTTGCTCCCTCACTAAACCTCGTTTCTGCACTTACTAACTCTCCAAAACTAGGAGATATTTGATTTAAGAAAGTTCTTATTTGAATTCCGTTAAGTGAGTAGGACCTTGCTTTTGCGCCAATATTATAACCGTCTCTCACATTCTGATAACGAAAAAATTCTGTGTTGACAATGCCATAATTTTTAAATCTTGAGGGAATAGATTTTTCCGAATCACCAGTTATGATTCTAGGCATTGTGGGAGTCCCTCCCAAGATGGTTTCGGACTCAAACTCATTAAAACCACCCTCCGAGTTTTGGGTAAACTTTTTTGTTTCAAAGAACGCAAAATCTAAATCTGTAGATTCCCCCAGTGCTTCTGGACGCTTTGTAACATCATAAACAAGTTTCATTTGACCATTCATTTCAGTCGTTGAGAAGTTATAAATCCCTCCGAATCGATGTCCTCTTGCGCTAATATAACTACCAATCAGAGCACTTTGGGAGCTCAATCGTCTTAACATTAACCGAAGCCTTTCTTGTTGCATATTTGCAACTAAAAATAACCTAGTAGCAAGATGAAAATTACTCGCTGAGGGGTTTGATGAATTATCAATATTTATTGGTTTTTCTGTACCAGGTGAAGTACTTTCAGCAGCTGATTCGTCAAGTCTATCAACATAATCATCTACCAATGTTGGCATAGAGTCTGAAATAGCCTCAAGAGCTATCAACATCTTCTGATACTTGGGTAGATCTTGAGACATCTTTTCAGAGTTTAATATTTCTAAACTAGATTGGATTGCTTTTGTTATTTCCTGTGAAGACTTTTGACGATAAAGAGCCTCTTCTATGTTTCCTTTAAATTCAATTTGTTCAGCAGTCATTATCATAGGAGCTTTGCTAACTAAATGCTCAGACATCCGTTTTTAGCATGTTTTAATTCATCACTTTTCGTTAATTGATGCATTAAAAGTGTCGTAATTCCAGATATATGCAGATACCCATTAGGAGCCGACAGAGTGTAATTAAGCTCAACTGAGTTACCTGTAACTAAACTTATTGTGTTCTCGTTTGTCTCGACGGTTAATGGACAGTGTGCTTTTTCACTTGCAACATTCTCGAATGCAAATGCTCCCTCAAAGTCAGTGTAAGTGTTAAGTTCTGTAAGTTCACATTGATAGTTAGAGTTACAATCTAAGCAAGCAATAGCATTCTGTAATGGAATATCTGAAATTTTTCCAGTAATTGTTACAGGTGATGCTTTGTCAGCCTCATCTTGATTACATCCATTCATTAATATTAAAGCGAAAAGAAACACAACAAATTTAGCGTACTGCATAAAACCCACTTCCATGTTTTTACAAAATTAACGAATCCACTTTCTTAGAAGGTGGCTTTGCTTTTCGCTCCTATAAGGGGGCTAGTGCTTGGGCTCATTCTCAAATAGAAGTTTTGTCACCCTAATTTAAGGGGCTGGTTCCCTTCAGACACAACTGTGCTGCTAATGAATAAAATTGCTCCCAGGAGGTCATGCCTTCCGCATTTTCTATTTACTCCAGTTTAATCATAGACCAAAGATCGACATCAGCGAGTGTCGATTCGGATCCTTACCAAGATTCCCATCTCAAAAATTGATGCATCTTGCCCTTAACTTTTCGGTGACTTTGTTCGACAACATTGTTGAACAGAGTCACCGAGCGGTAAAGTGGAAAATGCGGTCCGCACTGGGATTCAAATCGATTGAAGGAGCTAACGCCAACATTGCTGGGTGAGTTATGGCAAATGATAAGGAAAGGTCAGGTGAAAGACGGACAGGAGCAATCGGTTTTGGAGAAGTTTTATTCATTAGAAATATAGTTGTATCTAAAAATCAGTGTTTGTAAGCTTTTAACCTAATATGCAACAGAGACAGTTAGATGATTATGTTCAAATAAGGATGGTTAGCGGGGTAGAGTATTAAGTTGTTGCTCGATTCGTTTATCGGTACTAATCAACTGATATGAATCGACAAACAATTTCTTAATTATTTCTGATAACTGATGGTGATTAAGAGTCTCGGATGTTTTATATAATAGCAAATTCATTGATACCGTTTCATTACTATTGAATTTGGGTGGCCGGTAGTCAATAGCGATTCGACTAAACCCAAGTTTTACATAATAATCGATTAGTTCATCTTCGCATTCAAGAAACAACCATCGAAATTGCTTTTTATTTTTCGAAAAAAAATCACTAACTTCATCAGACATTTTCCTGGAAAGTCCAGAACTCCTATGTGCATGTACTACAGCTAAATAACTAAATAAAACGAAATGATGCTCATAGTAAAGCTCGCAAATAGATAGCGCTATGACCTCATTGTCAGCGTTCAAGCAACGGCAGCGATAATGACCTGAAAGACCTTTTTCCTTGATGATATCGGGATTTTCTTTTTCCCATACAGAAAAACAATTATTATAAAGAGTAAAAAATGATTCCCATAATGACGGGGTTAGTGGTTTGATACTCTCATTAGCCTTATCCATTAAGCAATCTCATAAGATGAATTCAATGTGATTTTTAATTGTTTTGTTATAGTCATAGATATCTACACAGTTTGTCCAATTATATGGACTTGCTAACTCTCGGTACATTTCAATTGGGTGTAGATCTTTTAGAACGAGTAATATTATAAAAAGATCATTAATTATCAATAGAATGTGTTTGTTAAATTCAGCGAAAAGATCAGTTTTATAGTACTTATATTAGTTTGCAAACATAACAAGTCTATAAAAAGACTCCTTTCATGAAACTAGCATACTCAAACTCACTGGAATGTTCATTGTTTTCTGAAGCCAAATTACAATACATTGCTTCGAACTGAGGCGCATATTTGATAACCCAAAGATTCAAGGTTGAGTAATCAAAATAGATATTACATTCAGCTAAGCAAGGAAATAGGGCAGGGTTTACATGAAAATATCTTGAGGGAAGTGTCCACCTGAGAAACTAACTGTCATCAATCTAATTAATGAAAGAGTAGGGATGATGCATAAACTATTATATCTATTTACGACAGAACCGTTATTACTGCCTCAAGTTAACCGATTGAGATATTGCAGGTTGTCCATATTGAGCGGAGACAACATCAACTATTTTATGGATACTAATATCTCTATTTTGTTCTGTATGAACCCAAGGTTCTATAGGCAATTCAGGTGTAGGGTTAATGAAAAACATAAGTGATTGGCGTACATCATGACCTTTATTAGCTACTGCATGTATAAGCGGCTTAATGCGTCCTCCTGTAAGATAAAAAGTTGGGCTACCTGGAACTAATATTGCTTCATCATCTGATATATTAATCGGTTGTAAATCTCCTTCCTGTTTAAATACCCCAACAGGATTTTGTTTTGTTGGGGATTCAACTAATTCTCCTTGCCCAATTAACAAACCAGGTTTAGTTGGCTTTAATATAGTTAAAATGTGACCATCCTCGTGAGGTCCCATAATGGAGTCTCTTAATTCACGATTATGTAACGCAGGCCTAGAAAAATTCATCTGTAAATATGAGATACTACGAATGTTTATCACGGGCACATTGCTTACTTTATATGTTGGGTCAATTTCAATTCTAATTGCCTTCAATAAGCGCTCAGTGAAATCTGCGAAAGCTACTAAACCATTACTCATTGTCTGGTGAAATATACATTCTTTTGACCAAGACTGAACCTGTGGATTTGATGTATTTCGGAACCATGCAGTAAAGGATTCTGATAAGTCGGGTGTGCCTGTTTTCGGATCACCTTCTTCACCTAATGCTCGATATCCTTCTAATATATGGGGACTAGCATTCTTGAGTTTAATTTTTTCATCCATATTAAAAAAGTTAAGACCATCAGCTAATATATTCTTTGAGATATTTAATACGTCATCAGGTAATTTAATTATTGCATAGTGATGTGACAGTAAAGCTTTTGCAGCTTCTTGTGGCGTTTTTACTCTAACTGGTACCATCTAGATCTCTTACCTATTTAGATTTAGAAAAAAATGTCGACTTGCTAGCTCTTTGATTTCATTTTTAGAATAATATTTATTATAGGACATGTTGCCAAAATAATCTTAACCTTTACGGAGCTGTCGTAAATAGAGATTTGTCGGCATAAATTAAGAGGATGCGTTAAATCTTTTTACACGCAATTGCGCACAATGTATATTATGTTAAATAGAGTTTGCAACTAACGATAGTAATACCCGATCTCATCACGAAAACGTAGTTCAAGTTTATTGCATTTGATGAATTATGATTTATTTAGGTACTAAATTTCAGACTCAAATATTATTCTGATTTAGCACCTATACAAAACCTTCTTGCAGTCACGAATTAATGCCAAGATGATCGAGCGGTTTATTTTGTGCAGATTGGTATCTTTCAACATCCGTTGTGTGCAGATATAAGGATGTTGTATCAATACTTTCATGACCCGCATCTTTTTGCACATGTGATAATGGGCGCATGTGTATATTAATGTCATGGCTAATGCCTGTGTGACGAATATTGTGTGCTGTTAGTTTAGAAATATCATTTGCATCTGATTCAAAACCATCTTTTATCATTTCTTCAGCTGCTTGTTGAATAATGAATTGAATGTCATCACGGATCTGACGAATACCCAAGTTTGCATTTAACACTCCCACATCCCGTCCACGTCCAGCGGCTTTATGCCTTATAAATAGAGGATCTAATTCATTAGAACTGGGTAATTGTGATAACCCTAAATG
Organism: Shewanella sp. OPT22; assembly: GCF_004168585.1. Classification (GTDB taxonomy): domain Bacteria; phylum Pseudomonadota; class Gammaproteobacteria; order Enterobacterales; family Shewanellaceae; genus Parashewanella. The sequence continues at coordinate 243,928 of NZ_PGVH01000043.1, forward strand.
ACCACGATATTCTATAAAAGCTTGTAAAAGATTCTTGGATACTGTGACGGTTCTTGATTTACCACCTTTACTGTTTGGTATATGAAACAGCCAAATACCTGTTTGACGATTTTGTTTAAACTGACTCATTACTGGTGAATATCCAGCTCTAGCTGATACGTCTGAAATTCGTAAATAGCAGGAATAAATTAAAATAATGAGAAATTTATGGCGTGCGTACGTCGCGGAATCCTTTTTAGCAAGGCTGTTTACCGTAGAATTTACGTAGGACCACTGTAATTCAGTGAATATTGGCAGTATTTCATTAGTGGTATCATTTCGAAATGTTTGTTTATTAGCAAAGCGGCTGTGTCTTAGCCAGACTTGTGCAGTATTGCGTTCACAAAACTCTTCGCTGAGTAAATAAGTATAAAAAGAAGATAAAATAGCAATTTTTGTTTTTAGTGCATTTTCACTGAGTTTGTAGGCTTGTTGAGAGCCGTTGACTAATTTAGCAATGAACGGTCTCCAGTTTGCATTAGGTGTCCTGTCAGTTTCTAAACCTTTGAACTGAGCAACGTTGTAATTACCAATTAATTTTGCAGGTGGCTGTTTGCAATACTCGACATAACGGGACATATCTTTACGTTTCAAATCTGCTGGAGACATGGCTGCAACATCAAAGCACCAATGTAAAAAAGTAGTGAGCTCGCTCCGATAAGCTTTATAGTTGTTTTCTTGATCTTTATGTTCATACAGCCAATCTGAGGCGTGCTCAAGCACTAAACCTGCATCCGTAACTTTATTAAGACTAATTTGAGTAATGTATTGGTTGTTGTAACTATTACCTTCTAATAGGAATTCGGGTTTATCAAAAAGCGGTAAAACAGGAGGAAGTTGCAAAGTATTCATTTGAGAAAAACCAATTTAATGCAGATGCCGATAATGGTATTTATCGGCATTAATCTAAGAAAAAGAAAATCTATACTTGTAAAATATATTGAACGAACATTCATTGTTATCAATGAATGTCATTTACACAAATTATGTGATCAATTACACAATTATTTTAACTGATGTAAAATTGACCGTTTACACAAAGATAATTGTATTATTTAGCCATTATCAGCAAGAAAATCATAGAACACTGTAGATGTCTGACCATTTAACTCATACGTAACAAATAATCGCCAAACCATATAACCACTTGCGCAGCTTCCTAGAATAGCATTTGCTGAAAAATCATTATTATTCAACTCTTTGACTTTGATTGGAATAACGCCCATAAACATATCCCTCCCCTCAATTCGAGCAGATTTTATTGTGATATTTTTGTTTGACTTGAGGCTTATGGTTAAATCTTGCTCGCTAGGGACTGTATTTGGGCTGATGAATAGTGCTATTTCTGCCCCGTTAGCTTCTTTTAAGCATGAACTGACCAAAAAATTACATAAAGACCTATCAATTTGGTCAGGAATAGCATTTTTTTGTTTTGAGTCACCACAGGAACAGACTAATAACACTGTGATAATTATAGTTATTTTTCGTAAAGTAGATGCGTAACACACAGGAACTTACCTTTTTTTTATAATGGGTCACATTCTGCGCTCAAATATGATCCAGATCAATTTAACTCTGCCCTACCTAGTATCTTTTTAATAGTGTCTAAAGTAAAATATTACTCGTTTGCTGATGTATTAAATGTTGTGCAAGCTTCTCAGCGGCACTTACTGATTAATTTTTAACAAAAAGTAATCATAAGTGTCATTTAACAGGTAAAGCGTGGCTTTACTAAAACTATAAGTAAAAGTAATAAGCAGTGGAAGCATTATGATGAACCATTCCCAGCCTCAAGGCGCTGATTACAATTACACCGTAGTCCGCCAATTTGCCCTTACAACTGTGTTGTGGGGAATAGTTGGTATGGCAGTAGGTGTTTTAATTGCGGCTCAGTTAATCTGGCCGGCACTAAACTTCGAAACTCCTTGGTTAACGTTTAGCCGTTTACGGCCTTTACATACCAATGCAGTTATTTTTGCGTTTGGTGCTTCAGCTCTATTTGCTACATCGTATTATGTAGTTCAACGTACCTGTCAAACTCGTTTGTTCGCACCTAAATTGGCTGCGTTTACATTCTGGGGTTGGCAAGCAATCATTCTTTCTGCAGCAATTACCCTTCCCCTAGGTTTTACTAGTGGTAAAGAGTATGCAGAATTAGAATGGCCAATTGATATCGCAATCACCGTAGTGTGGGTGGCTTACGCGGTAGTGTTTTTTGGTACCATTGTAAAACGAACCACCTCTCACATTTATGTAGCGAACTGGTTCTTTGGTGCTTTCATTATTGCCGTTGCCGTTTTGCACATTGTGAACTCTATGGCTGTACCAGTAAGTATGTTTAAATCATACTCGTTATACGGCGGTGCTGTAGACGCAATGGTTCAGTGGTGGTATGGACATAATGCAGTAGGTTTCCTATTAACAGCAGGTTTCCTAGGTATGATGTATTACTTCGTACCTAAACAAGCTGGTCGTCCTGTCTATTCATATCGTTTATCGATTGTTCACTTCTGGGCATTGATCGCACTTTATATTTGGGCTGGTCCTCATCACCTTCATTATACAGCGCTACCTGACTGGACTCAGTCTTTAGGTATGGTGATGTCATTGATCTTATTTGCTCCATCTTGGGGGGGTATGATCAACGGTATTATGACGTTGTCAGGTGCATGGCACAAACTGCGTACCGACCCAATTCTACGATTCCTAATTGTTTCATTATCTTTCTATGGTATGTCTACCTTTGAAGGGCCAATGATGGCGATTAAGACAGTTAATGCTTTATCTCACTATACGGATTGGACCGTTGGTCACGTTCACTCTGGTGCACTTGGCTGGGTTGCAATGGTTTCTATTGGTGCTCTATATCACATGATTCCTAAGCTATTTAATCAAGGCCGTATGTACAGCACTAAATTGATTAATACTCACTTCTGGTTAGCAACAATTGGTACTGTTCTTTACATCGTATCAATGTGGATTTCAGGTGTGATGCAAGGTCTAATGTGGCGTGCAGTTAACTCTGACGGAACGTTAACATACAGTTTTGTTGAGAGTATTGAAGCGTCGTATCCATTCTACTTTGTTCGTTTCTTAGGTGGTGTATTCTTCTTAGTTGGTATGTTCTTGATGGCATACAACGTGATTAAGACTGTTAAAGCCCCTGAAGGCTCTTTGCCTAAACCAGCTGAAGCATAAGGAGTAGAAACGATGAAATTTAATCACGAATTTATTGAAAAGAACGTCGGCCTACTCGCTATCTTTATTGTGATTGCAATTAGTTTTGGTGGTCTAGTACAGATCACCCCGCTAATCTTTCAAAAAGATACAACTGAGCCGGTAGAAGGATTAAAACCTTTTACAGCACTTCAGCTTGAAGGTCGCGATATTTATGTCCGTGAAGGTTGTCATAACTGCCACAGCCAGATGATTCGTCCATTACGTGCAGAAACTGAGCGTTATGGTCACTACTCTGTTGCTGGAGAATCTGTATGGAACCACCCTTTCCAGTGGGGTTCAAAACGTACAGGTCCTGATCTAGCTCGTGTAGGTGGTCGTTACAGTGATAAATGGCATGAAGTTCATTTGTTAGACCCTCGCGCAGTGGTACCACAATCTAATATGCCAGCATTCCCTTGGCTTGCTGAAAATAAGATTGATGGTGATTTAACGGCTGACAAGATGGAAATTTTCCGTAACTTTGGTGTTCCATATACAGACGCTGAAATTGCCGGTGCAAAAGCTGCTGTTGAAGGTAAAACTGAAATGCAGGCACTGATCGCTTATCTACAGTCGTTGGGGCACGCCCTCAAATAAGGAGGCAATATATGGATTACGGCACATTACAGGGAATACTTACAATCATTGTGATGCTCGTCTTTGTCGGTATATTTGCTTGGGCTTATAGCTCTCGTCAAAAAGATAACTTTGATGAAGCAGCTAACCTTGTTTTTTCTGATGAAGAAAATGATAAGGACTCAGGAGAGCAAAAATAATGTTAATGAGTAGCTTCTGGAGTATATGGATTACAGTAATTTCATTATTTGTAATCGCAGGATGTTTTGTCCTATTACGTTGGTGCTCCAAAAACACAACGGGTGTCGAAGAAGGTGAGTCTATGGGCCACTCTTTCGACGGCATCGAAGAGCTAAATAACCCACTGCCAAAATGGTGGAGTTATATGTTTTACATTACCATCGTATTTGGCTTGGCGTATTTAGCGCTTTATCCAGGACTAGGTAACTTCAAAGGCCAATTGGGTTGGAGCAGTTCAAACCAAAGTATTGGCCACGTGAAGGGTGTGAGCGCAAAAGAAGACTCTAAAGCGGCGGTTAAAGCAGCTGAAGAACAAGGTCTTTATGTGCAGTATGATCAGGAAGTAAAAAAGGCTGATGAAAAATATGGCCCTATCTTCGCTGCTTATTTAAACACTCCTCTTGAAGAGTTAGTAAAAGATAAAGATGCTCTAAATGTTGGTAAGCGTTTGTTCATTCAAAACTGTGCTCAATGTCACGGTTCTGATGCACGTGGTAGTAAAGGCTTCCCTAACCTAGCTGATAATTCTTGGTTGTATGGTGGTGACTTAGCCACGATTAAAACATCAATCATGAATGGCCGTAACGGTATGATGCCTCCTAAAGGTGGCTTACCAATTGCGGACAGCGAATTACCAGGCTTAGCTGAATATTTGTTTGAATTATCTGGCCGTAAGTTTGACGCTAAACTTGCTGCTGAAGGTAAAGCATCATTTATGAAAGGCTGCTTTGCATGTCACGGCATGGATGGGACAGGTAATAAATTTATGGGTGCACCAAACTTAGCGGATAAAGCTTGGTTATATGGTGGTTCACGTAAGTCTATTATCGACAGCATTAAGCACGGTCGTAGCGGTGCTATGCCAGCATGGAAAGATGTTCTTGGTGAAGAAAAAGTTCACGTAATTACTGCTTACGTATACAGCTTATCTCATCAAAAATAATTATGATTGATTAGAAAAAGGCCTCGGTGGTAATCGAGGCCTTTTTTTTAATGATTCAGGTTATTAAAGATTGTAGAATCGAAATCAAATTTTTTACTGAGTTTTGAAGTTCAGAATTCATTAAAGAGTTTGTTGTAAATAATTAGGAAGTTCTCATGCAAAAAACGAAGGAAAAGGTTCAGCCTTGGTATAAACAATTTTGGCCATGGTTCCTTATTATCCTCCCTTTAATTGTCGTTGCTGCCAGTATTGCGACATTAATCATTGCAATAAAATACTCAGATAATCTCGTTGTCGATGACTATTACAAAAAAGGCAAAGGCATTAATCTGGACAAGCACCGCGAGCAAAAAGCGCGAGCTATGGGACTCCAATTTTCAATAACAGTTGAAGGCAACCAAGTTCTAATCAAACAGCATGGTGGTGAGCCTTACAAAGCTGCGTTGAATGTAGAGTTTTATCACCCAACCATTCAAGAGCGTGATTATAAAGAGCTCGCTGTTGCAGACGGTAATTCAAATTATCGCATCACCTTTCCAAAACAAGTTAAAGGTGATTGGCAAATTCGCCTAGAAAGCTTTGATCATACATGGAGATTGCAAGAGCGTTTCACATTAGACGATGGCGTAGAACGTTGGTTAAATTAATCTAGTTTTTGGATAAGCGTCTATGAACAAAGAGCGTTGTTTTCATTGTAGTGAGCCTATTCCGTCAGGCTCACAGTTTATTACCGTCATCAATGATGAGCCTCAAGAAATGTGTTGCCCTGGTTGCCAAGCGGTTTCACAAGCAATCATGGATGCGGGTCTAAAGAATTATTATAAATTTAGAACGGAACCTGGTGCTAAACAATCAGAGATTGTTCCTGAACAATTGAACAGCTTTAGTGCTTATGATCTTGAGGAAGTACAGCAAGACTTTGTTTACAAAGATTCAGACGTTTCAAACGTTTCTTTGTCCATCGACGGCATTACTTGTGCAGCTTGTGCTTGGTTGATAGAGCACAAATTAAAACAAGCGAAAGGCATTGTTAGCATCAATGTTAACTCCACTACCCAGCGTGCTTTGCTTGCTTGGGATGACAATCAAATCAAGTTGAGCCAAATTTTGGCTGTTATAGCTTCAATTGGCTACGTTGCAGCGCCTTATCAAGCGGATGAAGAAGAAGCCAAAGCTAAACGTAATAGTGGTCAATTTTTATTACGCTTAGGTCTTGCTGGTTTTTCTACAATGCAGGTGATGATGTTTGCATTGGCGCTTTATACCGGTTACTTCACTGATTTAGATAGCGAATTTAGAGACTACTTTCGCTGGGTAAGTATGATTTTTGCTGCACCAGTGGCATTGTATTCAGCCCAACCATTTTATTTTAGTGCGATACGCGCCCTTCTCTCGAAAAACATTAATATGGATGTACCTGTATCCATTGCGATTGGTGGTGCATTCATTTCTAGTTGTGTGGCCACATATAACGGAACTGGTGAAGTTTATTTTGAATCAGTTTCTATGTTCACCTTTTTCTTATTACTTGGCCGGTACTTTGAACAGAAAGCAAAACAAAAAGCTTCTGTTAACTCAAGTAATTTGCACAAACTTGTACCGTTAACAGCACACCTCATCGATGGTGAGGACATTAAAGAAGTCGCTGCCAAACAATTAAAATTAGGCGATAAAATCTTGGTGAAGCCAGGTGATCTTGTTTCAGCTGACGGCATTATTATTGAGGGATTGTCGAGTATTAATGAATCTATGCTTACTGGTGAAAACTTACCGGTAAATAAAAAAATTGGGGATAAAGTTTTTGCAGGAACCATTAATGTTGATCAACCACTAAAAATTGAAGTGACAGCAATTGGCAAAGAGCAATTTGTTGCTGAAATCATTAGGCTGCAAGAAGCGGCTTCTAACAACCGCCCTGCAATTTCATATTTGGTTGATAAATTATCACAGTATTTCTCAACCGCAGTAATGACATTAAGCTTAATCACTTATTTGGCTTGGCATTTCTTCATTTCACCAGACGATGCATTTTGGGTAACATTATCTGTACTCGTAGCTACCTGCCCTTGTGCATTAGCATTAGCCACTCCAACAGCTGTAACCTGTGCGATCTCGACGTTTACCAAAATGGGGATCATTACCCGAAAATCAGGGGTTTTTGAATTATTGCCACAGTTAAATACGGTCATATTCGATAAAACAGGTACCCTCACCTATGGTGAATTAAAAATAGCTAACATTAAAACTCTGGGTAATGAAACTGAAGAAGAAGTTTTAGCAATTAGCGCAGCGCTAGAAAAAGAATCATTACACTCCATTGCTCAGGTATTTTTGCCTTATAGTGTACCATCCGTAACTGCCGACTCAATCGAGCATATTGTAGGCCAAGGTATTCGTGGATTGATCAAAGGTAACAGCTATTGCATTGGCAATGAGATACTCACAAATTCTGAAATTAAGTCTGATACCAATCAATATATCTGGTTAGCCAAAAATGGACAGGTAATTGCCGAAATTACGTTACAAGATAAATTGCGCTCTGATGCGGCTGATACAGTAATAGAGTCAAATAGACTGGGTTTAAGAACTTGCATCGCAAGTGGTGATAATTCTGGTCAAGTTCAAAAAGTTGCAGAAGACGTTTCTGTTGACGAGTCACATGCGGGGTTATCACCCCAACAAAAGCTGGAACTAGTGCAGAATTTTCAAAAGCAGGGTCATAAAGTTGCCATGTTCGGTGATGGGATAAATGATGCTCCTGTTCTAGCTGGTGCAGACTTAAGTATCGCAATGGGCAGTGGTACTGCTATCGCTAAAAACAGTGCCGACCTCATTATGTTAGGCGATAAATTGAATCGTTTCATTCAAGCTATTTCTATTGCAAAGAAAACAACCAGTATTATTAAACAAAACCTGATGTGGGCGCTTGGTTACAACATTATTGTCCTGCCGCTTGCTATGTCTGGTAATATTGCACCCTATGTCGCAGCTATTGGTATGTCAGCAAGCTCGTTAATCGTAGTTTCAAATAGCTTAAGATTATTAAAGGATCCTTCATGAGCATAATTTATGTATTAATCCCTATTGCTATGCTCTTTGTAGCCATTGCTGTTGCTGTATTTTTCTGGGCTGTAAAGTCAGAACAGTTCGATGACTTGAACCGACAGGGATCATCCATTTTGTTTGAAGATGAAGCTGATGAAGCGCCTTCACAAACGCAACATCAAAAAGAAAAATTAGATGACTGATTATGGATTACTTGGAGCGTTCATTGTAGGTCTGATGGGCGCAGGCCATTGTGTAGGGATGTGTGGTGGTTTAGTCGCATCATTTGCTTCACAACAGTCTGCGATAAAAATTGGTGAAAACCTACTTCTTAAACAGCTTAAATTGCAGTTTTCCTACAACTTTGGGCGTATTGTCAGTTACTCAATTGCAGGTGCCCTATTGGGCGGTTCTGCTGCAACGCTTTCTCACCTTTTTAATGTTGATGATTATTTGGTCTGGTTGCGAGTGTTCGCTGGTATCATGATGATCGTTACTGGGTTATATATTGCGCAGTTATGGTTTGGTTTAACGAAAATAGAATTTATTGGAAAATACTTGTGGTCAAAAATAGGCCCAACAGCATCAAAGTTTTTACCAATACAAACACCCAAAAAAGCGGTCATTGCAGGCATGATATGGGGTTGGTTACCTTGTGGATTGGTTTACTCCACACTAACCTGGTCTGTAGCATCAGGGTCCGCTGTATCTGGCGCTTTAATCATGTTTTGCTTTGGATTAGGAACCTTTCCTGCAATGCTATCTACAGGAATGGCAGCAAGAACCTTAGCAACTTGGATACAAAAGAAATCAGTCCGAGTGATCAGCGGTATCTTCATCATTTTATTTGGAATTCAAACTTTATTTGTTGCATATAATCAAATATAAGCGTTAGTTAATTGTTATAAACACTTGATGATCTCAGCGCTTGCAGGCATCATATGCTCATTTTGACACTGTACCTAAAATTAGTTTTTAGATTGTGAGAATGAAATGCCTCTTGATATAAAAAAACCAAAAAAAAGCAGTTCTGGCTGTACGATTCATTGTCATGATTGCAGCATGAGTACACTGTGCATCCCTGTTGCTTTAAATAGTAATGAGCTTGACCAATTAGACGATATCATTGAACGAAAAAAACCCATTCAAAAAGGTGAATTGATATTTAAGTCTGGGGATGAACTAAAATCTTTATTTGCAATCCGCTCAGGTACAATTAAAAGTTATACCATCACTGAACAGGGTGAAGAACAAATCACTGGCTTCCATCTTGCAGGTGATGTAGTTGGTTTTGATGGGATCAGTTCAAATAGTCACCAAAGTTTTGCTCAAGCTCTAGAGACATCTATGGTTTGCGAGATCCCATTTACTACTCTAGATGACCTTTCCGCTACAATGCCAAAGCTACGTCAACAGATTATGCGTTTGATGAGCAGTGAAATAATGAATGACCAAGACATGATTCTATTGCTAAGTAAGAAAAGCGCTGAAGAGCGTTTAGCTGCGTTTATCAGCAATCTTGCTACTCGTTTTGGAAATCGTGGTTTCTCACAGAAAGAGTTCCGTCTTACGATGACACGTACTGATATTGGTAATTACCTCGGATTGACCGTTGAAACTATTAGTCGTATTTTAGGTCGTTTTCAAAAGTCTGAACTTATCGAAGTTAATGGAAAATATATTACTATCAAGAGCTTCGATGAGCTTAAAGAGCTAGCAGGAACGGCTAGAATTGGTCGATAAAGTTACCCTATCTTTGATTTATGACAAGAACAATCTTTTTAATTCGTTTTCGTTACTCTCATAATGATTAGTTTGTTTGAAGGCAAGCTAATCTATGTTATTTTTTAAGTATCTTAGATTATTAATGAGGGTATCTTATGAAGGAATATAAGAAGTTATTAGTTGTTTTAGATCCTACAGCGGAACATCAAGTCTCACTAAAAAGATCAATTGAGCTTGCGCAAAAAAACTCATCAAAAATTACAGTTTTTCTCTCTATTTTTGACTTTTCTTATGAAATGACTTCGATTCTCTCATCCGAAGAACGTGAAGCCATGCGTCAAGGCGTTATCGATCAAAGAAAAGCGTGGATTAATGACTTAATCGAACCATATAAATCAGAAGGGTTAGACATTTCTCCTTGTGTCGTTTGGCATAACCGCCCTTTTGAAAGCATTATCGAGCACGCTATTGAAAATGACTGTGATCTCATTATCAAAGGTACTCACGAACATGATAAGTTAAAATCTGTTATTTTCACGCCGACAGATTGGCATCTAATTCGTAAAGCACCGCAGCCCGTACTTTTAGTAAAAGAACACGAATGGCCTGTGAGCGGAAAGGTGTTATGTGCAGTCAATACTGGTGATGAAGATCAAGCTCATCAATCTTTGAATAATGAAATTATTTTGTATGGTCAGTATTTAGCGTCTAAATTCAATGCCGAGTTGCACCTTGTAAATGCTTATCCTGGAACACCGGTAAATATATCAATTGAGCTACCCGACTTTGATGCGTTTACGTATAACGAGTCGATGCGTACGCAACATGAAAAGCAACTAACAGAAATTGCATCGAGTCATAGTATTTCAAGCGAATTTTGCCATGCTAGAGAAGGCTTACCTGAAGATGTGATTCCTGAATTAGCTGAAGTGTTAGATGCTGAGCTTGTGATACTAGGAACTGTTGGCAGAACAGGTATTTCAGCCGCTCTGATTGGCAATACGGCTGAGCATGTCATCGATAATATCAATTGTGACCTATTAACATTAAAGCCTGAAGGATATAAATCACCTTTAGAAAGTTAAAGCCAGTTTACCTCTTTACCCGCTGTTGCTTTATTGGAATAATACGCGCCTAAAGTTAGCTGAAGGCGCATTTTTTATGTCAGTAGACACACAAGAAGTAACAATAGAAGCAAAAAAACAACAAACTCGAATGAATAAGTTGCAGAAACGGCTGCGTCGTGAGGTTGGTTCTGCAATTGCTGACTACAACATGATCGAAGACGGTGATCGCGTTATGTGTTGTCTTTCTGGTGGAAAAGACAGTTATGCCATGTTGGACATTCTTTTAAACCTTCAGCAAAGAGCACCAATTAGCTTTGAAATACTCGCCGTTAATTTAGACCAAAAGCAGCCAGGCTTTCCTGAAGATGTATTGCCAAATTACCTCGACTCTCTAGGTATTGCTTACCATATACTTGAGAAAGACACCTACTCGATCGTCAGAGAAAAAATTCCTGAAGGTCAAAAGACTTGTTCGTTATGTTCTCGTTTACGTAGAGGGACTTTATATGGTTTTGCGCAGCATATAGGTGCAACAAAGATTGCGCTCGGTCATCATAGAGATGACATTATTGAAACGATGTTTTTGAATATGTTTTATGGTGGAAAAATGAAAGCGATGCCACCTAAGCTGTTATCAGATGATGGTGCAAATGTTGTGATTCGTCCATTAGCTTACTGCCGTGAAAAAGATATCGCTGAGTATGCAACATTAAAGCAATTTCCGATTATCCCTTGTAATTTGTGTGGCTCCCAAGAAAATCTAAAACGTCAAGAAGTAAAAGACATGCTAACACTGTGGGATAAACAACAACCAGGGCGCATAGAAACGATATTTACTGCTATGCAAAACACTGCGCCGTCACAAGGCGTAGATCGAAACCAATTCGACTTCTTATCGTTAAAGCAGGACCCTGATGCAACTACGAAGGATGGTTTTGTTGCTGAAGCCGATTTACCTGCTTTTGACTTTGTTGATGTAAATAATAATGGGCACATAAATTTAGATGCAACACAGCGAATTGATGTTGTTAATACATTTACACCATAATTGGTCCTAAAAAGAAAAGTCCTTTTTAACAAAGGACTTTTTTATATTTAGGATTCTTAAGGTGCTAGCCTATCAATATTCCAATCATCATGGTCTTTTGTATATAAAAATCGGTCATGCAAGCGATGTTCTCCGCCTTGCCAAAATTCAATTGATTCAGGTTTAACGATATATCCCCCCCAGAATTTAGGTAAAGGTACATCTCCTTCTGCGAACTTTTGCTTCATTTCTTTGAATTTTATTTCTAAAGCCTGTCTTGCTGTTAGCTTATGTGACTGCTTTGAAACCCATGCTGCAATCTGACTTTCTTTAGGACGAGTTACAAAATATTTTAATACTTCAGCAGTGGAAAGCTTTGTTGCGTGGCCGGTTATCGCAACTTGTCGTTCAATATTATGCCAAGGAAATAATAAATTAACCTTGTTATTGCCTTCTAAATGTTGGGCTTTACGACTTTCTAAGTTGGTAAAAAATACAAATCCATTTTTATCGAAGCGCTTGAGCAGAACAATACGCTGGTATGGTTGACCATTAGCATCGACTGTTGCTACAACCATTGCAGTAGGATCAAGCATTTGTAAGTCTTTAGCTTGCGTCATCCATTTTTCAAGCAAAGCAAAAGGCTCATTTGGTAGGTCTGAACTGCGCAACCCACCTTTTAGATACTCACGACGAACCTCAGATAAATCCATACTGCTTATTCCTTAATTAAATCTTTACCTAATGCCCATATATGAAGCATATCTAAACCAAGTGTAGCACCTGCTAACGCCGTTATTTCTGAAGAGTCATACGCAGGAGCAACTTCAACCACGTCCATTCCGACAATGTTTAGACCTTGTAAGCCTCTAACGATTTTAAGCGCTTTATCACTGCTTAAGCCACCACACACTGGTGTACCTGTACCCGGAGCAAAAGCTGGATCGATACAATCTATATCAAAAGTAAGATAAACAGGATGATCACCCACTCGTGATTTTACTTGATTGACAATATCTTCAACGGTTAAGTCGTTCGCGGTTCCTGCATCAATGACTTTGAATTTATGATTTTTATGATTGTATTCAGTACGAATGCCAATTTGAACTGAATGCTCTGGGTCTATAATGCCCTCATTTGGAGCATGATAGAACATAGTACCATGATCATACTTACTGCCCTGATCATAGGTATCAGTGTGCGCATCAAAATGAATAAGTGCCATTTTGCCATGCTTCTTAAAATGCGCTCTTAACAGCGGTAATGTAACAAAGTGGTCGCCGCCAAAACTCAATAGTGCTTTATTCGACTCAACAATTTTCGTGGCAAAGTCTTCAACCCTTTGGGTAAAGTCTTCTGAATCACCACAATCAAAAACAAGATCTCCTGCATCAACGATGGAGATATGCCGACTTAAATTAAACTGCCAAGGCCAACGTTTTGCTTCCCAAGCTAAATTAGTTGATGCATTACGTATCGCGCCTGGGCCCATTCTTCCACCAGATCGCCCTGTCGTAGCCATATCAAATGGTAAGCCTAATACCACAACATCTGCATCACTTTCTAGTGGTTTGAAATCAAGAGGTTGACGCAAATAACCGAATGCATTTGAGTACAACGAATAATCTGGTTTATCTGCTAAGGTTGTCATTACTGCTCCTAAATCTCTTTAACTGTGTAAGTAAAAGAAATTCTATTTTTCTGTTGCTTGATAATGGAGATATTTTACATCAATTCCATTCTCAGAAGTTATTTCTGCAATGGTATGTTTACTAAGGGTAAAATAAGTGTGAGGTAAGTTGGTATTAATAAATATACTATCCCAAAATTTTGGATTTAGATTTACTAATAGATTCTGAACGATCTGCTGATATCTTTCTGTGTCAGACAAGTTTGTCTCAAGGGTTACGAATGAATTAGGTACTTGAGGTGTGACATGAATCGTAAAATATTCACCCCCTTTTATCCCATTTATAGAGTAACCAAAAGGTGAAAATAAATAGTCATCGATAAGGTAGTCTTTAAACAACACGTCAATTTCAAGTAGCTTTCTGATGAACCTCTTATCAACATTAGTTTCAGTCAAATTACAAATAGCCTTTGTATCAATGTCATACATCAATAACTCGAAACATTGAAATTGTTTGTTTGGGTTATGTACGAATAAATGGTGACAATGAGAATCTACTGTTTGAATACGATAAAAAGATCCACTTAATTGTTTTTGTAATACTTCAACATCTTGCTGGAATGTCGTTTTTTGCAGCTCGGGGCTAATTTCATTCTTCCTTTGGTAAATCAAAGAATCAAATGCTTTTACACCGAGCTCATCGATAAGCGCTTGAATAGAATTAATTAAAATAGTACGGCCACATGTAATCATCAGGACTTCTTTATCCCAGACGAACAAACTCGATTCACTTAATATATATGCATCACAGTGGTCATTACTTATCACAGATATGATTTCTGCGTTAGCTCGATTAACAACAAGCTGCCAAAAATCAAACCCTAGTGTTCTTAAAGACACACTAGGCTCAGATACTGTAAGTTTTAATTTTTTTTCTGTTCCTTCAAAAAACATGTAGCTCTGAGCCTTTTCAAAAAGGAGTTTCCCCCTTTATCTAAAATCTTCCAAATATGTATAACCTTGAAGACCTGCTTCTAGCTCGCCTAGAATACTTTCTCTTTCATTTTCAGATATATGCTTATTAACAAGATCTTCATAAGTCTGCATAAAACCTAAAGCATCAAGATTAACGTACCTGAGAACGTCAGCAACAGTATCGCCGGGTAAGACTGATTCAATGAAGCTATTACCATCGTCATCAACACGAACAACCGCTGAATGACTATCACCGAATAGATTATGAATATCACCAAGAATTTCTTGATAAGCCCCAACCAAAAAGAAGCCTATTAAATAAGGGCTATCAGCATTCCAAGCTGGAACAGGTAATGTTGTTTCAATACCTTGACCATCAACATATTGATCAACGATACCATCAGAATCACAAGTAATATCAAGCATTACTGCACGACGTTTTGCTGGTTTATCGAGTCCAGACAGTGGTAACACAGGGAATACTTGATCGATACCCCACGCATCAGGCAAAGATTGAAACAATGAGAAGTTAACAAAGAATTTATCAGCAAGCTTCTCATTCAGTTCATCAATAATTGGGCGGTGATATCGGTTTTTACTGTTTAACAGCCCCTGAATATCATGACAGATACGTAAATTGGTTTGCTCAGCCCACGCTCTTTCAGTTAGAGATAATTGACCTAATGCAAATAATGAATGAGCTTCAGCAAGATCACTTTGAGTGTCGTGATAGATTTCAATCATCGCACGTTGATTAGCACGACCTTTCAACTCTTCCCAAGATTGCCACATATTATGTAGTAATACTGGTGCATTTTCTTCTGGAGGTTGAATATTTTCAGCTTGATAAGCCTCAGTACCAATAACATCAGTAATTAAAACGGCATGATGCGCAGTAAGATGACGCCCAGATTCAGAGATAATTCTTGGCATTGGCTGATCATATTCATGACAAATATCCATCAATACATGAACAATATTATTGGCATACTCTGTTAGACCATAATTCATAGAATTATTACTTTGGCTTCTTGTACCATCGTAATCTACAGCTAACCCACCGCCAACATCAAAGCAATCAATTTGAGCTCCGAGCTTACGCAGCTCACAATAAAATCGAGCCGCTTCACTTACCCCTTGACGAATATCACGGATATTCGCTATTTGAGAACCAAGATGAAAATGTAAAAGCTGTAGACAATCAAGCATATCTGCTTGCTTGAGTTGATCAATAACAGTGAGTACTTGAGCGGCAGACAAGCCGAACTTAGATTTTTCACCGCCACTGGCTTGCCATTTGCCTTTACCTTGAAACGCTAGTCGAGCTCTTAAACCTAGTCTAGGTGTGACGCCTAGGTCTTTAGCTTCCTTTAACACCATTTCGAGTTCAGACATTTTTTCTAAAACGATATAAACTTTATGGCCGAGTTTCTCACCAATGAGTGCTAAACGAATATATTCATTATCTTTGTATCCATTACAAACAATAACAGAACTGGCTTTTTGCGCCATGGCGAGTACAGCCATTAATTCAGGTTTACTGCCTGCTTCTAATCCAAGTTGAGGTACTTCTTTTTGTTGCTGACTAGCAAGAATTTCTTCAACAACCGTTTTCTGTTGATTAACTTTAATTGGATAAACCAATAAATAATCATTTTCATACTCGTATTTGCTAATAGCGTTATTAAATGCGCTACACAAACTATGAACTCGATGATGTAAAATTTGTGGGAAACGAATGAGTACGGGCAACGAAATGCCAGCAGCAACCATATCTTGGGCCAGCTTGTTCAATCCAATCTTATAATCAGGTCGTGTCAGATCAGGTGCGACATTAACTTCACCTTGATCATCAACACCATAGAAACCCTGGCTCCAATGCGTAACATTGTAGCCATCTCTTGCATCATCAATAGACCAATTGTTCATATTGTATGAGTCCAACTATTTATTACTTACAACCGCTTGAAATACAAACAGCACCATGAATTTCAGCCACACTATCTAAATAGAATGAGAAAAATGCGCAATTAGACACCGAAGATCAAAGGTTTGCAACTAAAGGATAATGATTACAAACGCTAATGAAAAAAATGTATGACTGGTGATTGAATAACGCTCAATAAAGCATGTAAATATGCTTAAACAAAGTGATTATAAAATGAATTTATCTCAAAAAACACTTATAATCCTGCAGTTCTAAAATAGAATTGAGAAAATGATGATAGAGCTTGGTAAATATTCCACATTAGAAGTCGTTAAACTGGTCGATTTCGGTGCTTACTTAAACGCTGGCGATTTTGGTCAAGTTTTACTACCAAAAAAATATGTTCCTGAAGACACTGATGTTGGAGACGAGCTAAAGGTTTTCTTATATCTTGATTCAAAAGATTTGTTGATAGCAACAACACAAAGACCTCGTTCACAAGTTGGTCAATTTTCTTATCTAAAAGCAATTGCAACGAATAAGATCGGTGCATTTCTAGATTGGGGATTAGATAAAGATTTATTACTTCCGTTTGCAGAGCAGAATAAGCGTGTTGAGGAAGGACGTTCTTACGTTGTTTATACTTACATTAATCACATTGATGAGCGAATTGTCGCATCGATGAAGATAGATAAGTTCTTGGATCAAATCGAGCCAGATTACGAAGAAGGACAAGAGGTTAAGTTACTTATTGCTGGTAAATCTGACCTTGGTTACAAAGCCATTATTGAAGATCAACATTGGGGACTCGTTTTCTATAATGATATTTTCCAAGATATCAAAATTGGGAAAAAGGTTACTGGCTATGTTAAGCGTGTTCGAGAGGACGGTAAAATTGATTTAACCCTCCAAAAAGCAGACAATCAAAGTTTTGATAAACATACAAACTCTGTTCTTATCAAAATCAAACAAGCAGATGGTTTTTTACCACTAGGCGATAAAAGCGACCCAGAGCTCATCTACAAAGAGTTTGGATTTAGCAAAAAAATCTATAAGAAAGCGATTGGTAGTTTGTTCAAAGCGAAACTTATTACCATTGAAAAAGACGGAATTCATTTAGTTTAGATGAGTTAAAATAGCTAATAGCCTGTAAAACAGGCTATTAAAACTTTTATACTTTTATACTTTGATGCATTGCAGTAAAGCTATATAAGGCGGCATATTATTGTGAGGAGCATTATTCCCCTCTGCTTCTGTCCGTCGTTTTTGATTGAAGCGAATGCCAACGTCATCCCCTTGGCCTGTAGCAAATTCAGGATCTTTCCCTCTGTCCTCATAATACCAATCACTATACACATGAGTATGTCTTGGCAATTCTTGCTTGGTTAATTGATGTTTTTCTTCACCACCAATGTTTCCTAATTCATAGGCTGATAAACCTGCACGTTGGTCATTGAGTGAAATGGTAAAACGTCCTTTTCCAGGTTCAAATACATCCCAACCATTTGGGCAATGTTTTAAATTAAAGAAAGCAATAGTACTCGCAGGGATAATCTTTCCACTCGAATGTAATTTTTGTTCAAGTGTATTGAGTTGTTGTTTAAGAGCTAAATTAATTTCAGACTGTTGTAAATGCTTTTGATAACTGAAAATACCGACCGCAGCGGTTAATAGAAAAATGAAACCAGAAATGTACTTCATATAACATCCATTTATTATTTTAATAAACAAACCATAACAGATTTGTTAAGTGTTTATCTATCCCAACGTGCTTTAATCATTGCACCATCTTCAGCCAAAATATCTCGACCGTATCGATAAACCATTTCTATACTACTCCATCTACCAGATTGTTGAGCAGCAATATGAGAATGACCTTTTGCTAATAAATCTTGGCAAGCACCAACACGCGCAGAGTGTCCCGACCATCTTTCAATATTGTGAACAATGAACGGATCAACTTGCTTAATATCAACTAACGCCTTTTGAAATATTTTATCTATAGAATAACCAGAAAGCGGTTTTTGTTGCTCATATTCATTTAAGTTATTATGCCATTTTACTTTATTGGATTTTAAAATTGGACGAAAAATAATGCCTGACATTGGGCTATTTAATTTATTTATGTAATTTTTCAGTATGTTAATGCACTCTCTGCTTAACATAACTTTGTCAGCCAAACCACTGTGGTTTGTTTTTGTAAATGGAATCGTTAGAATTGCACGTCCATCACTACTGAAACTCAAATCAGAAAACTTTATGCGGGCTAATTCAGACTCCCTCAATAATGTTTCATATGAAAAACAAAGCAGTGCTAAATTTCTTACATCCGCTAATTTATGGCTCTCTGACCAGAGCTCTATTACTTTATCTAAATGAACTTCTTTAAAGGAAGCGACTTGTGAAATGACTTCGCCTGTACGGGATTTTTGCTTTTTAATTCCTTTTAACAGTTGTCGTATACGTGCGCTTTTAGTAGGAGACGGTAATCCGGCTGCTTCATGGATTGAATTGACCGCCCAAATAAAAATTTGTAATGAGTTAGCTTTCGAGGTCTTACTTTTTTGAATCAAAAAACGTTCAAAGGTAATGACGGATGATGGCAGAAATCGTTCTGAATTGACTGAACACCATTCAACAAATTTATTCCAATTGAACTGAATACTCTTTTTTGAGTTGTCAGAATAAAAATATTCATTCTCAAGTGACGAGGTAAACTCGCTTAGCAAAAGTGTAACGATCGATTGAATTTTTTCATTATTTTCTTGAGAGGGAGACTCACTTAGAATTTCTTGTAACTCTGTTTTCAAACCATCATTGGGATGTTGAAGTTGAGAATAATAGGTTGAATGATCACCCTTGATAGGTAGTGACTTGTTTATATTTGACGGTTCAATTTTCATCATATAAACCTAAGCAACCTTTATGGTCATGATATGTATCAACGAGGAACTCAATCGCAGAACTTAAGCTTTCCAGTTTTTCAATTTGTTTAATTTGCTCAAGTTGCTCATAAATAGGTTTTGCTAACTCAAGACGAACAAGCTTGTTTCTTTTCTTGATTTGACGTAGTTCGAAACGAACAGCACGCCAGCCTTTTTCTGAGAATATGCGATTCAAATTAACATTAATTACATCAAGGCTTTCAAATTCCGTATCTTTAACGGGTAAAGATTGCAGCTTCTTTAACAATAAGCTCGTTTCAGAGATGTAGCTATTTGCGACCTTATCAGTGAAATTACTATTATAGTTTTCGAATTTTAATACAACATTATTTCTACGAATCTTTTTAAGAAGGTATGAAGTAATTATTGGAAGTTCGTCTGGTGAAAGCAACAGCAGAGGACGTCCACGCTTTTTATTTCCATCAACATATTCCCAATGAGGTGTTCTATAATTCAAGTGCATTACAGCTAAACTTCCAATTTATTATTAAGTAGCACCACTACCATAAACAGGCCTTTAAATTTCAAATTTTATGGAAAAAGACGTTTATAAAGATAGGTTGATATAATTAGCATTATATCAATTTATAATCGTGTGATTCCAACATAAATTGAACTATTTCGTAGAAGTTTTATGCAAAAGAAAGGCCCCGTTTAGGAGCCTTATTGAGTTACTTAGTTAAACCGAGTTTAACTAATATTCGTTTCTCTGAAATTGGGTACTTAGTGCCTAATACCTGTGCAAAACAGGAAACTCGATATTCTTCAATCATCCATTTTGCTTCCTGTAACTCTTCAGGTATCGAAGCAAGTTTTGGTACTTTCATTAGTTGGGCTTCGAGCGCTTGTTCAACTTTGTTAATAGAATGCATTTGCAAACGATCACGCGTTGGGTCAACCGGCAATTTATCCAGACGATTTTCAATAGCTTTCAAATATCGATTGAGATCAGGTAGTCGTTGCCAGCCACTTGCTTCAACAAAGCCTTTGAAGATTAAACGATCTAAGTGAGCTTGAATGTCACTCATTGCAAAGGCGATATCTAAACTGATTTTTCCTTTTATTCGTTTTTTAATTTTTTGGTGCAGCGTTAGGATCTGCTCTGCTTGCAGTGCTATTTTTTCTGCAGTTGTGTTTAGCTCTGCCCTTACCCAATCTCGAGCTGAGTTAAAGTCATCTTCGTTTCTTACATCAGGTTGTTTTTCATCTAACAACTGTTGCACTGCAGCATTGATGATATCTTCAATCAGAATATTCACTTGGCCAAACGGGTTAAAGTACATCGAAAGCTTGGCCTTATTTGGCAGTTTCTGCTGCAAATGCTTAACCGGAGACGGAATATTTAATAGTAGTAACCTACGTAAACCTACTCGGTTCGCTTGGTTTGCCTGGTTTTCATTATCAAATAATTTTATTGCAACCGAATCCTTATTATCAACTAATGCTGGAAAAGCTTTTACTTCAAAATTCCCACGCTTTTGCTGAAATTGTTTTGGTAAGTCACCAAAATTCCAAGATTCAATCTTTTCTTTTTCAATACCTGAGTCAGCTACTTTTCGAATAGCTTGTTTCACTTTTCCTTGAAGCTTATTTTGCAGCGAGACCAAGTCACGGCTTTGGTCAATTAATTTACCGTTATGGTCTTCAATTTTAAAATTAGCGATTAAATGAGGCGTTAATTGATTAATTTCAAAGTCGGCTGCAGAAATTTTTACGCCACTCATTCTAAGCAACTGCTTACAGAGGGAAGAAAGTAAATCCATTTCAAATGGCTTCATTGCTTGAACACAAGCTTGAGCGTAATCTGGTGCTGGAACAAAATTTCGGCGCAGTGTTTTTGGCAATGATTTAATGAGTGCAATACACTTTTCTGTTCTTAAGCCTGGAACTAACCAATCAAAATCACGATCTTCAATTTGGTTAAGCAACGCAACAGGGATATGGATTGAAACACCATCATCTTCATTTCCCGGTTCAAATTGATAACTGATTGGTAAGGTTAAATTATCTTCAATCCAGTTATCCGGAAAATCCAAAGTTGAAACATGATCTGCATCGCGCTTATAAAGCATTTCTGGATCAAAATGTAACAGTTTTGGATTCTTAGACTTTTCAGTATTCCACCATTTATAAAGTGTGGCCGAACTATAAATATTGTTCGGAATTAATGGCTCATAGAAGTCGACAAGTACTTGCTCATCAACAAGAATATCTCGTCTTCTTGATTTATGTTCCAACTGTTCAATTTGTTCTAGTTGCTGTTGATTGTGAACAAAGAACGGTTCTTTCGTTCTCAGCTCACCATCAGCCAATGCACTTCGAATGAAGATTTCTCTCGCTTCTACAGGTTTGATTCTTCCAAACTGAATTTTTCGTTTGTGTACGGTAGTTAGACCATAAAGTACCTGATTTTCAAAAGCGACAACACTCCCCTGCTTAGCTTCAAAATGAGGCTCATTATAATTTCTTTTTATCAGGTGACCACCTAAAGACTCTATCCAATCTGGATTGATCTTCGCGCAGGTTCTGGCAAACAAACGTGACGTTTCAGTCAGTTCAGCAGTCATGATCCATTTAGGCCCTTTTTTCGCTAACGGAGAACCTGGAAAAATAAAGAATTTACGATTTCTTGCACCAAGATATTCATTGTTTTCAGTTTTAAAACCGATATGACTTAATAAGCCTGAAAGTATTGATTGGTGAAGGGAATCATAATCTGCTTCTGTATTACCTTCGTTTAGCTTCCATTTCAAATCATGAACAGCTTGGCGTAATTGAGCATAAAGATCTTGCCATTCACGAATGCGTAAATATGCAAGATACTCAGCCTTACATTTCTTTCTTAACTGGCTTGCAGAGTATTCTTTTTGAAGTTCTTTTATATGAGTCCACAAGTTTAACCATGCAACAAAATCAGACTCTTTATCTATATATTTACTGTGAGCTTCATCGGCAGCTTGTTGTTTTTCAAGAGGTCTCTCTCTCGGGTCTTGAACTGATAAGCCAGCTGCGATGATCATAACTTGCTGTAGACATCCAAGTTTTTTGGATTCAATTACCATTCTTGCCAAACGGGGGTCAACAGGTAATTGCGCTAATTCACGACCAAGATGAGTGAGTTTTAATTGCCCATTAGTTTTAGATACTGCTGTTAACTCTTCTAGCAATAAGAAACCGTCTTTGATATGGCGTTCATCGGGAGGCTGAATAAATGGAAATCCACCAATATCACCTAACCCAATAGATAGCATCTTTAATATTACTGATGCTAAATTTGTGCGTAAAATTTCAGGATCAGTAAATTCAGGTCTATTTAAAAAGTCCTGTTCGTCATACAAACGAATGCAAATACCGGGACCTACACGGCCACAGCGGCCTTGTCTTTGATTAGCACTGGCTTGAGAAATAGGCTCAATGGGTAACCGTTGTACTTTTGTTCGATAACTATAGCGACTAATGCGAGCAGTGCCCGGATCTATCACATAGCGGATACCGGGAACAGTTAATGATGTTTCTGCAACGTTGGTCGCTAAAACAATTCTTCTACCAACATGACTTTTGAATACCTTGGATTGTTCACCATAAGAAAGTCTGGCATACAATGGTAAAATTTCAGTATCTCGATATCTTTGCTTGTTCAGTTGTTCGGCAGTGTCACGGATCTCTCGCTCACCATTCATGAAGATTAAAATGTCGCCAAGTCCTTCTGACATGAGTTCTTCAACGGCTGCGAAAATACCTTCAGTTAAATCTAAATCTTGAGAACCATCACGTACTAAAGGTTGGTAACGGGTTTCAACTGGATAGGTTCTTCCAGAAACTTCAATGACGGGTGCATTACTAAAATGTTTTGAGAAACGCTCTACATCAATGGTTGCAGAAGTAATGATGACTTTTAAATCTCTGCGCTTTTTTAGAATTTCTTTTAAGTAGCCTAAAATAAAGTCAATATTTAGACTTCGCTCATGCGCTTCGTCAATGATTAACGTATCGTATTGATTTAGAAACTTATCAGAAGATAGTTCAGCAAGTAAAATACCATCCGTCATCAGTTTAACGTAACTGGTCTCTTTTATTGAATCTGAAAATCGAACTTTAAAGCCAACGGCTTCACCTAGTGGCGTATTGATTTCTTCAGCTATCCGGGTCGCAACAGAACGTGCTGCTAAGCGTCTTGGCTGAGTATGACCAATAAGTCCTCTACTGCCTAATCCCAAATCTAAACATATTTTTGGAAGCTGGGTTGTTTTACCTGAACCGGTTTCACCAGCAATAATGACAACTTGATTGTTGGCAATAGCTTCTGCAATGTCATCTCGTTTTTGAGATACGGGTAATGCATCTGGGTAAGATATTTGAGGACGCTTCTCGCGACGCTCATCTGCTTTTTCGTTCGCTAACTGTGCGGCTTCAGCAAGTTGACTAAGCTCCTGCTGTTTTTTATGAGAATCAGGTTGCTTCTTTAAACGAAACAAACGGCGTCTGATTTTTGCCGTATCAAGCATGAAACCTTGATTAAGGTACTGGTGAGAAAGAAAGTCTGTTGCCGAACCCAAAATGAAAACCTAACTGCAAAAATAAAGTAGCTGATATTATCAATATTTCAGCAAAATATCAGGCTAAAATGGTTCTTTTGCTTGCAGGGTGAACGATTCCTTACCACAATGTGTCTTATGTAGAGTAAAGGCTATAAAAGTAAGACAGAGATTGAAAAAAATTCTTTATTTATCATTGTGTTTTTTGCTTTTTACGCCATCGTTTTGGGCGCATGCGATTTCTAATGATTTAATCCATGTAAAAATAACAGGTGTTGGCTCTAAACTCCGACAAAATATTATTGCTCACCTAGGGCAGCTGCCCAAATCTAAGTCTCAACGACGTGCGTTCATATTTAATGCAAAAACAAACATAAATGATGCTTTAGAAAGTGTCGGTTATTATCAATCATCACTGGCCGTTAACTTAACTCGTGCGAGTCACTCTGCTTGGGTTTATGAAATCAGTATTGCATTAAACGATCCTATCATAGTTAAAGACGTTGATATAAAAGTAGACGGTTCACTCGCTTCAGAAGCAGCATATGCAAAATGGTTTTCAACGATACCAATAAAACTTGGCGATCGATTGAATCATGGCCGTTATGAAACCACAAAATCACAACTTATTGGTTTAGCATTAGAAAATGGATTTTTTAATGCATCATATGAACAGTCTCAAATTCAAATCAATCGCATCACGAAATCTGCATCCATAGTCCTACATTTCAAGTCAGGTGATCGTTTTAAGTTTGGCCAAGTCGATTTTGTAGGAAGTGACTTAGATAAAACCTTGCTGCACGAGTTAGTGCCGTTTGAGCGTGAAAGCTATTATTCTACTGATAAAATTTCAGAATTCAGTTCTATTTTAAGTCAAACTGGTTATTTTCGTTCAATAAAAGTGTTACCTAAGCTTAATGAAAGTGAGAACGAAGTTGTACCAATAAAGGTAGAAACTCAAAACCGTGCTCCCCACTCCATTGAAGTGGGTTTGGGTGCGGATTTTGGGAGTTCGAGTGAACGTGAACTTGACCCAAGAGTACGGCTTACTTGGCATACTCCTCAAATAAATAGGCATGGTCATTCTCAACAAACTTCACTTGAGTGGTCAAGAGAAAGACCAAAGTTACGTACGACATATACGATTCCTTTGAGTCACCCGATAAATGACCAATTAAAAATTCAAGTTGGGTTAATCAGAGATAAGTATGGCGTCACACAAGAATTCGACACCAAAGACGGCGATTTTAGAACATCAGGAAAACTCGAGTCAGAGCAATTTTTATATGGTGCGGCGAGGCAACAAATTTTTAAAAATAATTGGATTATGAGCTACTCGATTAAGTCGTTGAAAGAAGTATATACCCAAGAAGATATTGAATATTCACCATTATATTATTTATTAGGGCTTTCATTTTCGAGAACAATCAGAAGCGATGATTCGCTTGACCCAAAGTCTGGTTTTCGGCAAGACTATAATTTTGAATATGCTGACAAATACCTTGGTTCAGCCATACGCTTAGTCAAGCTTGAGGCAAGGTATAAATGGATTGTTACACCAATAGAGCGACATAGATTTGTATCAAGACTCGATTTAGGCGTTAATATTGCAACAAGTGATCAGCTTACTTTAATCCCTCCCTCTCTGAGATATTTTGCAGGAGGGGACCAAAGTATTCGTGGATATGGCTTTCAAGAGCTTGGTCCATACCGTGACTATATTATTGACGGACAAAAATACCGACAAGTGATAGGCGGTAGATATTTAGCGGTAGCAAGTGTTGAATATCAATATTATTTAACACCAAAATGGCGTGTTGCTACATTTGTGGATGCAGGCAATGCTTATGATTTAAGTCAGTTTAAACCGCTGGTATCAACAGGATTGGGGATACATTGGATTTCTCCGGTAGGACCAATCAGACTCGATTTAGGTGTTGGTGTAAATAATAATGATACTGCTACAACGCCATGGCGTATCCACTTAACTATGGGGTCAGAGCTATGACACTGACACTCAAAAGTGCATTAAGATTTTTTATCTATTTCCCTGTAGTTATCTTAGTGCTGCTGGCTTTAGCTATTGGTACACCAGTGGGCAGTAGAGTTACTATATTCATAGTACAAGCACTCATCCCAAGTGTTTCTATTGATTATGACAGTGGTACGTTAAATAAGAATATTAAACTGAAGAGCTTTACTTTAGACACTCACGCAGTAAAAGTCGTTGCTAAACAATTGAGTTTAGACTGGAATCCAATTTGTTACTTACACAATCAACTTTGTATAAACGACTTAAAAGCAGAAATGGTTGATGTTAACGTCAAAGCAGTGAAAGCTGATGACCAACCGGATCAAACTAGTATTTCTTCATCTAATAATGGTTTTCCTTTACCTTTTACTCTATCAAACCGGAACTCGCACCTAAAAAATGTGTCTGTGAGTGTAGGAAGACAAATTTACAAATCGGATAATTTACAATTTAAAGGCAATTGGGACAAACAAGGGTTAAACATTGCAGAACTCACAACAGTTGGCTTTGCAATGTCTGGAGTGTGGCAAAAAGAACCACAAATCCAATCGACTGAAGTTCGAACATCTACGCAACGTCAAATTTTGCCTACGGTGAATCTACCTTTTCCAATTTTTATTCAAAAAGGTGCTTTAGTTGATAGCAATCTCGAGTTGGATAGCTTACCTTTTACCTTTAAACGGATCGACATAAAGAGAGGTAATTGGGTTGGTACAAAACTCGAATTACAAAGTTTTGATGTCATCCATGCTGGTCTTCGCACTCAAATATCCGGTTCACTAGACTTTAAGAAGCGCTACCCTACTGATTTAAAAGTATCATTAAGTATGTTAGAGCCATTAAATATACACCAATCACCATTGAGCGCTTTGCACCCTTTAGCTCAAGTTAAACAACAAGAGGTGAGCTTTTCAGTCAAAAATGACTTTTCAAGTCTTTCAATACTTGGTGATGCACGCGGTCAAATCAATTCACATTTTACAGCAAATCTTAACCTCATGGATCTCGATGCACCCAGCATGGTGGGTATAGAAGGTTTGACGGGTAATTGGTCAATACCCCAAGGAAAATTATCAGCAAATAATGTTTCAATGAAGATTGATGGAACAACTCAATCGGCGAAACTCGATGTTAATGGGCTTATCGATTCTCCTTACATTCCTAAGCTAATGATAAATGGGAATGCGACAATTGATAACCGTGGTGTTTCTGGCGTTAATCTTCATGCGCACTCTCCATCGGGGAGTTTCGTGCTCATGGGAAACCTTAAGTGGAATGATGGAATTGAATGGGATTTAAACAGCAAGTTTAAAGCATTACAAGTTAAACAGTTTGGCGATCACTATACACAAGAATTACCTTCTATGGTGCTCAAC
The DNA here is from genome assembly GCF_004168585.1 of Shewanella sp. OPT22. Lineage (GTDB taxonomy): Bacteria > Pseudomonadota > Gammaproteobacteria > Enterobacterales > Shewanellaceae > Parashewanella. The sequence continues at coordinate 271,229 of NZ_PGVH01000043.1, forward strand.
GGTACATTAGTGACTAATGCTGCGTTCAAACAAAAAAAATGGCATCTTAACATCAATCATTCTGACTTAACGGGTAAATTGAAGGGACAACCTCTAAAAATCAATGGCAAAATTAAAGTTGATTCAAACTATAGTGTTGATGCTGATAACTTCGAAGCCAAGGCACTAGGCTCTGAAATTCATTTAACTAAAAATACACAGACAAATAAACTTAGCGGCAAATTAATGTCTGAAAACCTTGGTGCATTCATACCAACATTACGTGGAAAATTAAGTTCTGTATTCACAGTTAACAATTCCAATGAGTCCCCACTTGTATGGCACAAAAGCGAAATAAAAAATCTCAATTATGGCAATGATGTGCAGAGCAAGGATGTTCAAATCAGTGGTCGTGTTGAACCTAAAGCAATGGCTGTGCATGGTACCAAAATAAAGGTGAAGGCTTTAAGTGTATATGGTGTTTCAATCCGAAGTTTATATCTGGGTTTAGATGGCGATTTGAAGTCAATAAAAGCGGTACTTAAAACCAAAGGAAAGGCAAATGTTAATGCAGAATTCTATACCAAACTTAATAAAGACAATTTGAATATTGCTATCCCAACCCTAACAATACAAAATAAATCATCTGCTTGGCAGCTTAACAAAAAAATTGACTTTAATTTGAACACGAAAAATAAGCTTGGACTCCTTAGCCCATTTTGTTTAAATAAAGGTCAAGAGTATTTCTGCTCCAAAGGTAATGCTCAACTAGGCAAGAATGGACTGTTGAACCTTCAATATAGTGGCTCTGCAGATGAAGTATTTCATGCATTCCTACCAAAACACCTCTCTATAAATGGAAAGCTTAACGCACAAGCAAATGCTCAATGGGCCAATTTCACTAAGCCAATTGCAAAGCTCGACGTGACTTTTCCTGCAGGCCAAATGGTGTTATATCCACACAGGAAAGTACCAAGTGTATTTCCGTATCAACGCGTTAATTTTAATGCAAAACTGGATAATCAGTGGCTCACAATAAAAAGCAAGCTACAAGCAGATAGTTATGCACACTGGCTTGCTGACTTTTCTGTTTCAGTAAAGCCTGAGCGCACCTTAAAAGGTTACATTAATTTATCGAGTATTCAATTATCCCCTCTTGCAGAGTTTTTCCCTATATTTTCGACATTAGATGGGCAGGTTGATTCAAACATAAAGTTTAGTGGCAACTTGCAAAAGCCAATAATAAATGGCGCTATCAAATTAACAAAAGGCGAAGTTGCGTTTATTAAAAACCCAACGAATTTTCACGATATTTTAATGAATCTAACACTCGAGAATGACAGAGCATTGATTGATGCGAATTGGAGCATGAATAAAGGAAAAGCCAATCTTACCGGAAATCTATCATGGCCTGACGGAAGATTATTAGGCGATCTCAATATCACGGGTAAACATCTTACTGCAATTGAACCACCGCTTGCCATTCTGACTGTCTCACCAAAAGTAAACATAAAACTCAAAAATAAGGATATAAGGATAGCTGGAGAAATTGATGTTACAGGTGGAGATATAACAATAACACCATTGCCAAAACAAGGTGTTCCATTGTCACAAGATGTCGTTTTCACGGATAACGAAAGCACAGTAAAACAACAATCTCCAATTAATATTTCAAGTAATCTGAATATTAACGTCAGTAATAGTCTAAAGATCAGTGGGTCAGGATTAACCGGTAATCTTGGGGGCCAATTATCGCTTCGCCAAGAAACAGGTTCTCAGCCGCTCATGTTTGGTAATATTAAAGTACAAAATGGCAATTATCGATTCCTAGGGCAAACACTGAATATTCAAAAAGGTGGCTTAGAATTTGTTGGACCGTTGAATAATCCATCACTGGATATTGAAGCAGTTAAAGATATTTCAGATCAGGATGTTACAGTCGGAGTTAAAGTTACTGGCACAGTAAACAGACCCAAAATTACATTATTTTCAAACCCTACTCTAGAGCAAGCTGAAATTGTGTCTTATCTACTTCAAGGGCGGGGTTTTGATAGTGCAAACGGTGAAGAGCAACAAAACAATAATAATGCGTTATTATTGAGCGCTGCATTAACATTAGGTGCACAGGCTGGTGATAACAATCCATTGGCTGCAGTCGGTGATACAGCTGAAAGCTTGGCTCAAAAACTCGGTATCTCAAATGTTCAATTGAACGCAAACGATGACGGAAAGGTGGCAATCAGTGGCTATATTGGTGACCGACTAATATTAAAATATGGTTATGGTGTCTTCGATCCGGGCTATGAACTTACAGTAAGATATTACTTATTATCTAAGCTCTACTTAGAAACAGTCTCTAGTGCTATCGGCCAGTCATTGGATATTTACTATCGATTTGATATAGGTAATTAGTTTTCTTCTAATTCCATTATTTTATTTAATTAGGTATTAAAGTATATCGAAACATTTTATTCCTTTTAAACACGTATGATTTTTACCAACATCCAATATAAACAGGTAAACATGGGATTCTGCAATCTGGCAACCTGTTCGGGCTGACAATACCTGTGAAAACCTGAGTATGAGACGTTATAAATATCAAAATACTCAGCCTGAATTACTGCATAACGCCAAAATTTGAACCAAAAATGTTAGAGAACTTGAGGTCACACTGAAAGGTCAGCTATTAAATATTTACAGAACAAAAAAAGCGCCATAAGGCGCTTTTACAAATTAGCTCAGTTGATTAAGCAAATTTGAAGTCAACGTGTTCAATTTGTGGCTTGAACGAGTGACGTTGCATAGCTTGAACACGTACTTTAACGTCTTTACCATCTAAATTGATAGTTAGATCGCTAGAGTAGAAATCATCGTTATCTTGGATGTTGATGATATCTTTGTGTGCGAAAACGATTGAAACTGCATCATGGCCTTTACCATAGATAACTGCAGGAACTTTACCCTCGTGACGTAGGCGGCGGCTCGAACCTTTCCCTAAATCAGAACGGGTTTGTGCAACTAGTGTGTAAGACATATTTTTCTCACTTTTTTCTTCAAATTAAAATTAAGAGCAGTACCTCGACCAGTTCTACTCCATGAAAGCCGGCGGATTATAACATAGACCTATAACTAATCAATCAACATAGCTCTATTGCTTAGACAGTTAACTTAATTTAACTATGCAAAATAGTACTAAGGTATATGCTTGTTAAAGTCATAAAAAATCTAGGAGGTCTGGATGAGTAGTTTTAAAGTTCCGGAAAGGCAACTAGAAGCACAAAATTCTCTTGTTCAACATTTAGCGGATGGTAAAAACTTATCAGATGGCACAATAATATCATTTTGTGACAGAGAGTTTAAAGTTAGTCACACAGACGTTAAGGATACTAAAGATGGTGTTGCTGACTGGTCTGCGAACAAAAAGAATTATGGTCTTTTTGACCGTTTTAAAAGTTTTATGATGTCAGCATTCGGTTTTGATAGAAAAGAAGACTATGTAAATAATATGTTTGAGTGTGATGCTGTCAAGACTATCCTTCAAGAATATAAATTTCATCAAACAGATGGCAATCGCGAGGACGCAAAACTCTTAGCTAACAACTTAAAAGAGTTTTTTGAAACTTCTTACTGGGTAAAAATTGCAAACCGATCTGCAGAGAGGGATAGACGAATGATGGAGAATTTGTCGTAATAGAAGAAAAATAAATTCCTTCTATTACGATATACAATATGCTTATTTCAATTGCTGCATCAAATATGCATAAGTCAAAGCACGCAACTTAGCTGCTTGAGTATTATCGGCAGCCCCAGCATGACCACCCTCGATATTCTCATAATACAGAACATCAATACCCATACCTTCCATCTTAGCTACCATTTTACGTGCATGACCTGGGTGAACTCGGTCATCTCTGGTAGAAGTAGTAAAGAAGACTTTAGGGTAATGAGCGCCCTTCTTCAGGTTATGATAAGGAGAATAAGTCTTGATATAATCCCACTCATCAGCGTTGTCTGGATTTCCATACTCTCCCATCCAACTAGCTCCTGCTAAAAGCTTATTAAAGCGTTTCATATCTAATAGCGGAACTTGGCACACAACAGCATTATAAAGATCTGGACGACGTGTAAATGCAGCTCCCATTAGTAAGCCACCATTACTGCCACCTTGAATACCAAGATGCTTGCTCGAGGTAATTTTACGAGTAATCAAATCTTCAGCAATGGCTTCAAAGTCTTCGTATGCTTTATGGCGGTTTTTCTTTAGTGCTGCTTGATGCCACGCAGGGCCATACTCACCACCACCACGAATGTTAGAAAGTACATAGACACCGCCCTGCTCTAACCAGTTTTTACCAATCATTGCAGAGTAAGATGGACGTAATGAGACTTCAAAACCGCCATACCCATAAAGTAACGTTGGGTTTTTACTGTTTAATGTAGTGTCTTTTGCCATAACAACAAAATACGGGACTTTAGTGCCATCTTTTGACGTCGCAAAATACTGCTTAGTGGTAAATTTATCAGCTGCAAATTGCTGAGGCATCGCTTTTACTTTCTTAATTGAAAGTGTTTTGCCATTTACTCGATACAGTGACGACGGTTCAAGGAAGCTCGTATAAGTTACGAAGAAATCATTCTCGTCTTGTTTAACATCAAATATGCTTATTGCACCATTTTCTTTAAATGGAACAGTATCTTGGATCCATTTTCCAGATTTTTGTGTATAGCGAACCAGTTTACTTTTAACGTTATCTAACCAATTAACGAAAATTGCGCTTTTTGTAAAACTTACTGAAGAGATCGAGGCTATTTTAGTCGGTGCGACAAACAGTTCATATTTTGGTTTTTTAGAAACTAAAGCACTAACCGGTGTAGATACGACAGAACCTTGAGTAAATGATTTTCCATTTGCGGTTAAATCACTTTTTAATTCAATGAATACCTTACCGTTAAAATATCCCTTAATTTCTGCGTCTTCAGGTAACGGTATACTGGACAATTCACCATTTTGGTAAACTTGGTATTGAGATGTGTAAAAAGTCTTAAATTCACCAACTAATCTTAAAGGTGTTTTATCGTCATACATTGAGTATGCGGCAACAGCTACAGACTTTTTATCACCGGCAAAGATTTCTTTAGCCGCTGATAACGGTTCGCCACGTTTCCAAACTTTTACAACACGTGGATAACCTGAATCTGTCATACTTTTTCCGTCACCAAAATCAGTACCGACAAATACCGTGTCTTTGTCTATCCAGCTTAGATCAGACTTAGCTTCAGGGAGAAAGAAAGGTTTTTCAGATTTAGGTACGAAGTCTTTCGTTGATAAATCAAACTCACGAACTTCAACGGCATCTGCACCACCGCGAGATAAAGACACAAAACAGCGAACATTTTCTGGGTACTGACAATTCATGCCCTTATAAACCCACTTAACGTCCTCTTTTTTGCCTAATGCATCAATATCTAAAACAGTTTCCCATTTTGGATTAGCTTTTAAATACTCTTCCATGGTAGTACGTCGATAAATACCACGAACATGATTCTCATCTTTCCAAAAATTATAGAGGTAATCGCCCCTTCTGCTTGCGTATGGAATTCGTTCTTTTGAGTTATAAACGTCTAATCCGTTTTCAACTAATTTATCGAATTTCGGATACGCTTCAATTTCCTTTAAAGACGCTTTATTGTGCTCTTTAACCCATTTCATGGCCTTAACGCCTTCAACATTCTCAAGCCACATGTACTTATCGTGGTCTGGATGTGCAAATGCAGAAGTTGCTAATACTGATAGCGCCATAAATGGAAAAACCTTTTTATTCATTATGATTTCCCTTTTCTAATTATCTTTCACATTGTAACGAATGAAAAAACATTGAGAAATAAATCAATTAACAAAATTGACTTCTAAATGTAACAAAATAAAAAGCGCCAAGTGGCGCCATTATTATATTTACCGATTATTTCTTCAGATCATTCAACATCAATTGACGAATGTATTTAACGGGAGCACTACCATAGCTTAAGAACTTTTCATGGAATGCTTTTAAGTCGAAATCTTTACCTAACAGTTTCTTGTATTCTTCTCTGAAATCGTAAATCTCACGATAACCAGAATAATAACTCGTCAACTGTACCTGACTTAACGTCGCACGACGCCATTTACCTTCAGCTTCAGTTTTTTGTTGGAATGCTTCATTCATCATAAGATCAAGCGCTTGCGCTTTAGTCATGCCATTAACTTGAATGCTGTAATCAAGGATTGTGTTACAAATTACACGTAAGTTCCATTTGTAGTACATCAACCACATTTCAGGTTCAAAGTCAGCATAGCCCTCTTCTAACATCATGCGCTCAGTATAAACAGCCCAGCCTTCAACCATTGCTCCATTACCAAATAAACTCTTAACTAAGCTTGGTGATTCATTTGAATAAACCAATTGAGTGTAATGACCTGGAATCGCTTCATGAATATTTAAAATTTGAAGGATCCAGTGGTTATATTCACGAAGATAACTTTCAGCTTGAGCATCGGTCATTCCATCTAATGGCGTTACATTGTAATAAGTATTGCCTTGTTTATCGTAAGGACCAGGTGCGCTTATTGACGCACCAGCAAAACCACGCATATAGGCTGGGGTTTCACGAACAACTAACGGTTTGCTTGGATCAAGGGTAACTAGGTTTTTATCATCAACGAACTTCACAAGCTCAGGAATTTGCGCTTTAACTTCTTCAACAAAATTTTCTCGCTTTACGTGCTTCGACGAAAGTTTGTCAATTAATTGTTTGATTGCTACTTTTTCATTGGTTGGTTTAGCTGTTTTGAAATATTTTGGCCAAAGTTTATCCGTAATTTTGGACATTTCCGCTTGAATGCGATCTTTGTCTGCAACGGCTTTTTGATACAACTGCTTTGCAGTCATTCCTGACTGTATATCTAGAGCGAACTTCTCTTCATATAACTTTTCACCAATACGAAAACTCTTAGCACCGTTCTTTTTAAGCTTAACTTCCAATTTTTCAAGCCAAGAAATATAGCTATTGATGGCCTGCTTAGAAGCATCGAAGCGTTCAATAAATAATGCTTTTTCATCAGTCGACAAACCAGAGTCTTCGGCTTTAGCCAATAAATCATCAGAAAATACTGAGAATGCACCTTTACTTTGTTGAATCGCAAGTTGCGTATGCTCAAGCGTTGGGTTTGTAATATTTGCTTTTGCAGCTTTATAAAAGTCAGGAACATTTGTCATACGACCTAACACTGATTTTAATCGTTCATCAAGTGGCGCAAAGTTTTCATTCGTTAATTGCGCAAAACCACCTGCAACATTGTATTGAGACGGATTCCACTGCCATGATTTACCACGGTTAATATCCCACTCAATACTGTTTAATAAATTCTCAATTAGGCGATAGTCAATTAATTGATTAGCTTGTAAAGTCTCTGTATTGAATGATTTAAGTTTTAGACGCTGAGCTTTTACAAAGGCCAAACTTTTAACTCGTGAAGCAGCATCAGGAACAGTGAGCTCTGAATCATATTTATGAAAACCACTGTAAAGGGCCCATGTTGGATACTGCTTCCAAAGGCTGTTAATAAACTCATTCGAAAAATCAGAAAACTTATGCATTGATGCTTGGTTAACGACATTGACAGGTTGTGAAGTATTCGAAGGACTACTACATGCAGATAAGCCACTTATTGCGACAACAATAAGCGTAGATAAAATGGTCTTTTTCATCATTATTCCCAATTTATAATTATTTATTTGTTTTGCACAATCATACTTCAGATAGACCGCATTAAGTAAGTAGAGTTGATACAAAATATTTCTTTGTTCTTTAATAAACATTAGGCATAGTGTCCTTTACATAGAGCATGGCTACAAAATATGACATCAAATGAAAAAATACTTTTTGTGGTAAATTTGATCCCAGAAGGAAATGTATTTACTTATGGGAAGGTTGCCGACTTAGCAGGGTTACCTGGTCGTTCAAGAATGGTTTCAAAAGCACTAAAACAAGCTCCAAGGTCTATGCTTATTCCATGGCACAGAGTGATCAATAGCCAAGGTAAAATTTCTATCCCAAAAGACACCAAAGGTTACCGAGAACAAATTGAACTATTAAGGATAGAAGGTATCGAAATCAATAACGGTAGAATTAAGCTAGCGGACTACGAATGGCGGCCAGATTTAGCCACATTAGTCATGGATATACCATTTTAAAGGACTGATATCAAAATGATAAAACAAACATTAAAAACGATACTTATCACGTCTTTTTTTACATTTCCGTTATTTATTCATGCTGAAACATTTTCTCCACTTACGCCTCAGCGGGCCGAATATAAGGTTTATTACGGTGATATTGAATTAGGAAAAGCACGCTACAACCTTGAGCCAACAGGAAAAAATGAATACCGATATACATTTGAAAGTGCATTAGCACTGCTCGTCTTATCTGACAACAGAGAAGTATCGAGTGAATTCTCTGTTGAGAATAATACGATTAAGCCACTTCGTTATTTTCATGATAGGAAAGGCACTGGAAGTGACTATCAAGAACAGTTAGTTTTTCTCGATCAACAAAAGAAAATTTATAGCCGCTATAAAGGCGATAAAAAAGAATTTGAGTATCACCCTGAACTGTATGACTCGTTATCTATCCAGCTTCAATTACGTTTAGATGTTGCTAATCATAAAAAATCTTATAAATACGAGTTAATTAAAAGCAATAAAAAAGATGATTACACCTTTAAAATTGATGGAGAAGAGGTCATTGAAATTAATGGGATCAAATACGATACAGTCAAACTAGAGGTAGTAAGAAAAAAGAAAAAACGCCAAACATTTATTTGGATGGCGCCAAAACTTGCTTATCTTCCGGTTAAACTGTCACATTTGAAAAAAGGAAAGAAACAACTAGAGATTTACATCAACAGCTACAGTTTCTCCGGTAGCGACAAGCTCCCCGAGCTTAAATAACTTCCAATCTCCGGGCTTTAAAATATGCCATTCTTCATTCGTCGTTAATGGACGAGTGGCTATAACCGTTACGATATCATTTGGAGTAGTTTCTTTTTGAAAGTCGATCGTTACATCAGTATCTTTTAGAGTCGCTTTTCCAAAAGGCGCTCTGCGAGTTATATAGCATAGGTTATTACCACAAAAAGACATCAAATGCAGTCCATCACTGATGATCATATTGAAGACTCCCAGCTTTCTTACTTCATCCGCTAATGTTGCTATATATCGATAGACAGCTAAATAATCATCTGGCTCAGTTTCACCAAATTTGTTGAGCACTTGTTCCAATATCCAGCAAAAAGCTAACTCGCTGTCGGTTTCTCCAACCGGAAATATACGTTTTACACCAATGACTTCATCATAATCACTTAATTGGCCATTATGAGCATAACACCAATTTCTTCCCCACAGCACTCGGTTAAATGGGTGTGTATTCTCTAAGGAATTTCCACCACGATTCGCTTGACGAATATGACTAATGACCGCTTCGCTTTTAATTGGGTAAGTTTTAATGACTTGAGCAATATGAGACGCACTGCTTGGGCTCACATCTTTAAATATTCGATTTCCTTTGCCCTCATAAAAGGCGATCCCCCAACCATCAACGTGAGGACCAGTGTTGCCTCCTCGCTCGATGAGACCAGTAAAACTAAAAACAATATCTGTTGGTACATTGGCACTCATGGCCAAAAGTTCACACATTTACACAACTCAAATATTTAATAAGAAATTGAAGCAATTTTAGCTTTTGTTCAGTGCTTATTCTAGATTAACCGATTCATTAAACATTCTTTTTTGAACTAACGCTGAAATTCAAACGTATTTTTAAAACATATGTTTGAAATAGCTTGTATTAATTTTAGGTTAAGTATAACGTTAAAATGAGACAGAGGTCAGACCACGAGCTATACTTTGATCCAAGTCGCAACCTTAATATTGCGATATGTGATCTAGCTTGTATCAAATAAGGAGAATTACGGTGACGACTCTACTTTGGATATGTGCATTATTAGTAGTAATTGCTGCGGGTGCATATTTAAGATTTTCACTCTTAACAACGACCATAGCTGCTGCAGTGATTTGTGCTGCGGCATCATATTTTCATGTTGGAAGCCCATTGCCTTTCGCAATCTTCGTAATCTTCGCATTACCTTTCAACATAAAGTCATTCAGAAGACAGTTCATCTCAAAACCATTTTTAAAGATCTACAAAAGTATCATGCCAGAGATGTCTTCAACTGAAAAAGAAGCAATTGAAGCAGGTACAACTTGGTGGGAAGCCGATTTATTTTCAGGCGCACCTTCATGGAAAAAACTGCACAATATTCCCGTTGCTCGACTTACAAATGAAGAGCAAGCATTCCTAGACGGTCCTGTTGAAGAAGTATGTGGGATGATCAATGAACACCAAGTCTCACATGAACTCGCCGACTTACCTCAAGAAGTTTGGCAATATTTGAAAGATAATGGCTTCTTTGCCATGATCATTAAGAAAAAATTCGGTGGCCTTGAGTATTCTGCTTATGCTCAATCAAGAGTGCTACAAAAACTAGCCGGTGTCAGCAGTGAACTTGCATCTACGGTTGGTGTTCCTAATTCATTAGGTCCTGGCGAACTTCTGCAACATTACGGTACTCCTGAACAACAAGATCATTACTTGCCACGTTTAGCAAAAGGTCTAGAAGTCCCATGTTTTGCTCTAACAAGTCCTGAAGCAGGTAGTGATGCAGGTTCAATACCTGATTACGGTGTCGTCTGTAAAGGCCAATGGCAGGGTGAAGAAGTATTAGGTATGAAGTTAACGTGGAACAAGCGTTACATCACACTCGCACCCGTTGCCACCGTATTAGGTTTAGCATTTAAACTTAGAGATCCTGAACATTTATTAGGTGAACAAGAAGAACTAGGTATCACTTGTGCCCTAATTCCTACTGACGTTGAAGGTGTTATCACTGGTCGTCGTCATTTTCCACTTAACTGTATGTTCCAAAATGGACCAACTCAAGGTGACGAAGTTTTTGTCCCAATTGACTTCATCATTGGTGGCAAAGAAATGGCAGGTCAAGGCTGGCGCATGCTTGTAGAGTGTCTTTCGGTCGGTCGTGGGATTACATTGCCTTCAAACGCTGCTGGCGGTATTAAAACAGCTGCTGTAGCAACCGGTGCTTATGCTCGAATTCGTCGTCAATTCAAATTACCAATTGGTAAACTTGAGGGTATCGAAGAGCCAATGGCACGAATTGGTGGTAATGCTTACTTGATGGATGGTGTTAATACCCTAACTACGACAGGTATTGACCTAGGTGAAAAGCCTTCAGTAATTTCTGCAATAGTTAAATATCACCTTACTGATCGTATGCAAAAATGCGTCATTGATGCAATGGACATACATGGTGGTAAAGGCATTTGTTTAGGTCCAAATAACTATTTAGGTCGCGGATATCAAGCTGCACCAATTGCGATTACCGTTGAAGGTGCCAATATCTTAACCCGCTCCATGATCATTTATGGTCAAGGTGCAATTCGTTGCCATCCTTATGTACTACCAGAAATGGAAGCTGCATTTAACCCAAATCCAAAAGAGTCTCTGCGTAAGTTTGACAATGCTGTATTTGGCCATATTGGCTTTGCAATAAGTAACTTTGCTCGTAGTTTTTGGTTAGGTTTAACAGGTGCTCGTTTTTCTAATGCACCGTACTCAGATAAAACCAAAAAGTACTATCAACAAATGAATCGTTTTAGTGCAAATTTAGCGCTACTTTCAGATTTAGCCATGGGTACATTAGGCGGTGAACTTAAAAGAAAAGAGCGAGTTTCTGCTCGATTAGGTGACCTATTAAGCCAAATGTATCTCGTGTCTGGTGTGTTAAAGCGTTATAACGATGAAGGACGACTAACCGAAGATTTACCATTAGTCCAGTGGGCTTGTGAAGATGCACTTCATAAGTTGCAAACTTCACTTGATGAACTGCTTGATAACTTCCCTATGGGATTAGGGCCAATTTTAAGGTTCATAATCTTCCCATTTGGTCGCCCTGTGACAAAACCTAGTGATGTGTTAGATCACAAAGTTGCAAAAATTATGCAAACACCTTGTGCTTCAAGAGATCGCCTTGCAAAAGGCCAGTATTTAACACCAACTCAATACAATATTGCAGGTATACAAGAGCAAACATTTATTGACCTTATTGCTTGTGAGCCAATTCATAAACGTATTTGTGAAGTTGCAGGTGAGAGAATCCCTTTCATGTGGCTAGATAAAGTTGCAGAGAAAGGTATTGAACTTGACTGTATTAATACTGAAGAGGTTGAGCTGATGAAGCGTGCTGAGCTCGGGCGTTTGAAATCTATCAATGTAGATGATTTTGACCCTGAAGAGTTAACTGCAATGGTTAAATCTGCTAATCAAGCTAACTACGCAGCATAATTAAAGCATTATCTGGCCCTTATGCGATTGTAAGGGTTAGATAGTGTGAGTCTGTTGAAGATAAAAAACCTCAATAAAGTGAGGTTTTTTATTGTGAAGTAATCTACTTGATCAATTTATTGATAGTTTCTGTGTCAATGTATTTTTCAAGATTAGACATCCCTTCTGCTACTTGAGGGTGTGAAAACATTTCTTTCCCTGCAACTTGTCCTAAAGCATTAAAGCTTGCTTCTATCGTTGCATTACCTTCATATTTTAATGCTTCTTTTGTTTCCTTCAAACATGAGACAGTTAACAAACGAGTCATTAATTCACCCATTTTTTTATTTGAGTTCTCAAGAATCTCAGGTGTTACATTTACCAAATCCTTAACGGCTGGGTGCTTAGCGGCAGCAGAAAACATCCATCGTACAAGATCGTTGCGATCGTCAACTGAAGTTGATGTAACAAGGCACCTTGATAATTGTTCGGTAAATGGACCTGCGCTCACCCCTTTTGAAATTAAGAAAGTTGAAGAAATGAGTAATGGAATGATTATTAATTTTTTCATTTTTATTCCCTATAGTGAGATTCAATTAAATCCTTCGCAGTGCTAGTTAAACAAGCACTGAAATTAATGCGAGTACGGCTGGCAAACCTTGTACCAACAAAATTGATTTTTTAACGGTAATACTTCCGTAAACTGCTGCAGTAATGACACAGCAGAGGAAAAAGATCTGCACTTGAAGGCCAATGTCTGGTTGAGGGTGCACAAGCCCCCACAATAAACCTGCAGACAAGAATCCATTATATAGCCCCTGGTTAGCCGCCATGACTTTAGTCTTTTCGGCTTCTTCTTTTGTAATGCCAAATACTTTTAATGTTCTTTGTCTGGTCCAGAGAAACATCTCAAGTACTAAAATATACATATGCTCTATCGCAACAAGCAAAACTAAAACAAATGGTAAATATTGCATATTATCTCTAAATTATTATTTTCACCAAAATGGTAATCTGTTTGAAAAGATTCTTACTTAGCTTCTGAAATATAAACACTTTAATATGGCTTGGATACTCATATCCAAACATCATTATCTGCGGTAAGCACACTATCAGAATCCCCAGTGTTTATTATACCTTTAGGTTCAATAAGTAAGATCTTACACAAATTTTCCGCAATAGGCCTATGCTCAACCCCTTTAGGGATAACAAACATTTCCCCTTCATTCAGGGTAACTCCACCATCTCTAAATTCAATGACTAAAGTACCTGAGATAACCACAAATGTTTCATCTGTATCATCGTGAACGTGCCAAACGAATTCCCCTTCTACTTTCGCTAATTTAAATTGATAATCATTCATTTCAGCAATAACTTTGGGGGACCAAGTTTCCGTAAAAAGGCCATATTTTTCATTAAAATTTATAGGTTCGTACTTCATTGTTTATTCTCTTGCCAAGTGATAGGTTATTAACCTGAAAGTTTACCTCACATATGATCAATCCCATTAGCAATACCAGCAAGTGCAAACACAGAGCCTATTGCAACGACACCGACGGCATCAATTGCAAGTGTTGCCGGCGTAGCGATAATCTTACCAAGTTTACGAATATGTGCTTCAGGAATACTCACTTGAAGGCGATGATCGCCTTCCAGCTTTTGAAATGGAAAGTCTCCCTTTACTTCATAACGCTGTCCAGATATTGAAAAATTCCGCTCAAGCGTGCCACTTTTACTTTTTACGAATCCTAAGGGTGCTAACTTGTCTTTATTCTCATCATCAAATGACGTTAGGTTCAAATTACCTGAAATATGATTCGAAGCATCGAGCTCAAATTCTGTAAATGTTGGTACAAGATTGATACTTCGACTGGTTAACAAGGTTTGTTCAAGCAATGGCTGTGCTTCGATAATATAACTGTATTTTTTACCCTCAATCAGCAATAGATTTTTCTCTTTAATAAAGTAGTAACCCACAACGTTCTCGACATAACTTGGTTTCTTCCAAAGTGAACTTGTACAACCAATCAAAAAAACAGTTACAAATAAAAGCGCTAAATGTTTCATATATTCATCCATGCAGAAATAACGCCTGGTTAACAGGCTCATTAAGTTTATTGGTCTAGTTGAGCGGTGAAAAGCAATCAATAGCAATGTTTAATCGTATAAAGAGCTATGACATTGCAACTTTATTTAACTACAAAGCTATAAGAAAAGTAATCTGTTTCTTTTGTAAAGCCGATTTTTTCATATAGAGATTGGGCTGGAAGATTGTTTGTTTCTGTACTTAAGTCTACTCGTATAGCACCTGTGCTTTTCGCTAAATTTATTGAGCTATCGATCAAACCTTTGGCTATGCCTTGCTTTCGATATAATGGTGAGACGAACAAATCATTCAGAACGATTATCTTTCCAAGTGATACTGAAGAAAACGAATGATAATTCAATACAAAACCTGCGGGTTGTTGATTCTGGCTATAAGCAATAAAAATGGTAGCATCATCGTTTTTTAAGCGTTCGTTTAGGTATTCTCGATATGTGTCAGGTGCCGATGGCTGTTTATAAAAAACCATATACTGATCAAAAAGCGTAACCAAGCCATCTAATTCATTTATCGTAATCTTTTTTATATTCATAAGTACTCTGATATTGATGTTTGAAACAAGAATGGAAGATCTGAGCAACTTACGTCGACTTCTAAGTACTTTCTAAATACTCCTTACTTCACGAAGCCTAGATGAACACGACCACCTCTTACCTAGTCAATGTATGAAATTAACTAGACTAAAGATAACCTTTTTTAAAAAATAAATCTGCAACTTATAGCAACATGTAGATATTTAGATGAGTGTATAACCATCCGCATTCAAAGGTGATCAATTAAACTTTATTGTAAATCACTTCTGAATGCGGAATAGCATTAGTTAACGATAGGTTTTAGAACGCACTCTATACAAACTAAGATAGAACAGAATCATCAATATCCACACTGAGGTAGCACCTGATTGTTTTCTATTGTTCACTGTAATTTGTAGCCTTTCTTGTACTGAAGAATGACTGTCACTGATTGTGACTGCTAGTTCAACAACTTGCTGAGTGGATACTTGAGGTAACGTCACAGCAATACTTGCCAAATCCGTTTGTACTAGTTCAATAATTGGACCTGACAATTGTTCCCATGAATAACTCAGCTCATCATCAGGGTTTGGATCAGTAGCCTTAACACTCAAAACTAATTGCTCACCTTCGTATCCAGCTCTTTGATACATTACTTCATTTATGATCGGACTTTGTTGTACGGGCATTATATTGAAGAAAACTGTCGCAGGTTCACTGAATTGTTTGCCATCATAAGATTGGTAAATCAAACTATCTACGACAGTACTACTACCATCGTGCTGATAGTAAAGTTGTTCACCTTCTACAATAAGCTCACCGTTATTTGGTAATTCGACAATCTGAAGTGTTAATAGTTCACCTTCTTCATCGAAATCGTTACTCATTAAATCAGTAATAGGATCTATCAGTACGATTCCACCTTGTTCAACCGAAAAAACATCATCTTGTGAAACAGGTTTGCTATTATGAGGTTCAACGCTAATGAGTATTGGATAGTCGCTTGAAGCACCAAGCTCGTCGGATAAATATAACCTTAATTTAATAACACCAATGAATTCAGACCTAGTTTGATAATGCAGTCTAGTGTTGAATTGTTCAGGCGTATCTTGTTCTAACCTTTCAACAAATACAGTGCCTAAACCTTGTTCCGAACTCAGTTCATCAACAGAATCTACAGTAATATTGACTTCTTCTTCTACACCTTCAATGGTCTGAATAGCGACGACTCGCCATTCCAAAATTGCACTATCTGGATCGAATGCAGTTAGATCAAACTCTAGTACTTCCCTGCTACCATACATTACTTGCTCAATTGGCTCTTCGATATCCAATCTTGGAATATCGTTTACCGGAGTTATGTTAATGGTTACTTGAGCACTACTTTGAGAGGATGTACTACCTATGAGCTGATACCTAAAGATATCAATAGTTGCTTCACTGCCATCTTGTACGTACTTAAAAGAACCATCCATATCAAAGACCAAATTGCCATATTGTGGTTGTGTGAGAACTTCGACTTGAGCGGTTAAATCATCATTACTCAGCACACCATTATCAACATGTGTTTCTAGAGTTGAATTTTCATCAGTTTCATAAAAATCATCAAAGGCACGGTTTGATTGAGCATCAATCACAATATCAATTTCGACAACTGCTTCAATACTTTGACCACCATCATTGTCAGTCAACTGATAACGAAAACTATCAAGCTGATTATCATAATCGCCATGATGCTGATAACTAAAAGAGCCATCACTATTAAAACTTACTGTACCATGTTGAGGTAATTGAGTGATGCTGGCGGTCAATTCTGTAGAATCAACATCGATATCATTTGCAATAACTCCTTGATAAGGCGAAATATTTAATATTTTCCCAGGAGCCATTATATAACTGTCGTCAACTGCAATCGGGTTATCATTAATAGATTGAACATTTAAATGAATTACTCTAGTTGTCACATTTCCATCACTATCAATGATTTGAACCGTTATACTATCGGAACCATAACTATTAGATGTGGGCGAATATGTAATCATGGCTTGATCATTTTCAAAAATAATACTCGCCGTTCCGTTTTGAGGTTGTTCACTGATAGACCAATTGAGCCCTACTTTATCATCGAGAGCTTTTAGCTCGAATACCAGTCTATCATCTTCATTTGTAACTTGTTGTTGGTAACCTTCAGTCACAATTTGCGCTGCTTGTTCAATATTAATTTGAACTGTAACGGGACCACTAAAATAGCGGGCATCTTCAATTCGATAAACAAACTGATCCACATATTCAAAATTACCATTATGTTGATAAGTGAAACTGCCATCATTATTTATCTTAAGTTCACCAAACTTTGGTTTTTCGAGCAAATGTACACTGGCATCGTTTGCAAGATTAATGTCATTTGCGAGAATCCCATCTTCAGCATTGGGGACCAAGGTTTCTCCTCGTGCAACAATATATGAATCATTGATACCCGTTGGAGGATTAACTAGTCGGCCAAATTGAAGATTATAAATTACATTATCATTGAACAAGCCATCAAAATCTTGCTGAGAACCGTCCTCAAATAAGGGCATGTATAGATAATTAATATATTGACCTTCTGAAAAAGTGTAATAAGCAACGTTATGAATAGACCAATTGTCTGGCGACAAAGAGTGAAGTTGATTATCAGCACCACGATAATATACAACTAGGTGTGGGTCTTCCTGCGCATGAGATGAAAAGTCTAAAAAGTAACCAGGCTTTAGTTGCAATTCAGTTGTTAGATCGATGTTAAAAATATTGCCTAATTTTGAAGGTGTCATTTCAAAAAAGACTGAGCTGCCGTTAGCCAACCACTCTATGCTATCGAAGCTTTGGGTGTTCATGACATTAAAGCGAGAAATAAAAGCATATTGACCAGAAACCCAGATTCTTTGCAGTTGGAGTTCTGTTGTTGTCTGCCCAGTATGCCTCGAAAATGCAACCTTGTTGGAATCAGATTCACTATCACCTATTAATGGCTTCTTTATGCCATCAATATCACTATATCCATCAATAATAGTCACAAACTTTTGGGATAACTGAACGCCACTGGCTTCATCAATTAAAGTAATGAAGCCCCGATCAGTTTGAGACGGATCAGTAGGATTAATTCGTTGTGCCAAATTTGGTACATTGACACGTACTTGAAATTTTGCATCCGTTTCCTTTGATACCAAAAGTTCTATCTCGTCAGAACCATCTTCAGTAACTAACTGAGTATCCCAAAGTGACCCTTTTGATAGTTGAACATTAAAATTTAATGGTGTTTCTAAATTACTGCTCACTGTAATATTATGAATATATTCATCGCCAGGGATAGCGATAGGTTCACCTTCATCTAACGCTACCGATATTGGCGCTTCAAAAGTAATCGTCATGTTTGATTTGGCCAGATTTTGAATCTTATCGGTATAAATTAGTTTTTTATAAGAATCATTTATAAGCCCGACTTTAGCATTACCACCATGGCTATCTTCTTGAGTACGGTCTAGTGTCCGTCGATATTTAAGTTCCACCCGATTTGAATCAGACAAGAGCTCAATTTGAAATTCGACTGGAATTGAAAATGGGTCCATCGAGTACAAGACATATTGGATTGTAACGACGCCATAATTATCCTGAAACAGAACAACTGAACGCTCTAAATCAATATCAAGACCGGGTTGAAATAATCCTGAGATACAAGCTTGTGAACACCCATTATCAGTAAAGCTTACATAACCTCTTGGATAAATATACAGTTTACTGTAAACCTTACCTAAAAAGATAAAACTTTCATTTAAATCTTTAATAACGACATCATTGTTATCAGTAAAGTGCAATTCGTTGTCATCAGTCATTGTCTCAAAGTTTGGCTGGTTCAAATTTACTTCATACTGATAACCTATCGCTTCCGCTTGAGTAACATTAGCAACCAGCGGATGAGTTTTGTTATTCATTTCTTGAAAATTATTTAAACCATCATTATCAGGATCATCGTTCTGATTAAAGTCGAAAGTGGAATCAAAATAGAACAGCTCCCAAACATCGAACAGGCCATCAGAATCAGTATCTGAAACATTACCAAGCGCTCCGGTAGTCGCATATTCCTCAAAGTTAGTAATGCCTGTATTATTAGTATCAGACCAACTATCTAAAGCATATGTTGGTTGAAGACCAAAGCGAATTTCAATATGGTCAGGAATATTGTCAAAATCAGAGTCATAGCGTGTTGGGTTTGAACAAGCATTGAAATTACGTTCGATAATACAAGGATTTAATTCCTCTAAATCAGATAAACCGTCACCATCTTCATCTGCAAAGAAAACACTCGATAGGCCATAATCAATTTCTTCTTTATTACTTAAACCATCTCCATCAAAATCAAGTTGAGCATCTCTGGGGTCAAATAAATTTAATCCCAATTCGCCGTTCTCTGCCGTATTTAACCTGTTAGCCCATTCAAGTTTATCAATAATCCCATCATTGTCAGTATCGGCTAATGTTGGACACGACCCTATCTGATATTCAGCTAAGTTCGTTAAACCATCATTGTCGGTATCTAATTCAGCATCAATTGTCATCGCTGGACTAAGGATATGACTTGGGCAGTCAAAAGTGAAAACGGGGGTAGTGTTTTGGCTTTGAATTACAAAACTGGATTGAGTAATCACTTCATAATGATCATCAATACCATCAAAATCAGTGTCTCTTAATAGCGAAGATGTTAAAGCATAATCTTTGAAAGGACTCTCTACTTTACGCTCTTGCGCATTTGATAATCCATCTTGGTCAAAATCTTCATTACCTTTGAATATATGTGATGTTTTCCAATGGCTGACGTTAGTAAGTTCTTCCAGATCTTCAAGCGTCAAGGTGTTACTCGGCAATCTAGGAAAGTCAGGTAGTTGAACGGTTAAAAAATCAAAGTTTACATTTACATTTATGCTCGGAAAATTCACACCCAATTTAGATAAAATAGTATTCACAATAGGATCAACTACCCGACTTGCAAATGAGAGTAAATCACTCAAAAATGGGATATTGTTTAGACCATCTAAAATGTCAGCTACGGAAAAACATTTACGAATATCATCGAACGGCCAAAAAAGTGGAATAGTAATGCATTTTTTAGCATTTAGCGCATTATTGATACTTCTAAATGGTCCGGAGACAGTATTAATTATGCTGGACACTGAAGATACGTCACTTAGAATACTATTTAAAGTTGAATTACTTGGCTTATTTCCCTCAATGTTTCTTATTAGATCTGAAATCCCGGCAAGATCCTCATTGTATTCATCTATTTCATTAGCAAGTAGTTCAAGTGAAGTTGCACGATTTGATATCAAACTTTCAAGGTCGCCGTCATTATGTTCATTTCGTACTGAAAAATAGGCATCATTAAGTGTATTTCGTTCAATTAAACCTTGATGATAGTATTCATGAATAAAGGTTGTACTAAGTTGAGATCCAATTTGGGCGGCTAAAAATAATGTATCTATGTTGCCTTTAGCTTCCCAAAATTTAGTATGAAACTTTCCATTGGTTGTTACACATTCATCTTTGTTAGGTTGAATAAACTGCTTAGCACGATTCTTTACATTAGCAAGAGGACCAATTGGAGGGATGCTACTTACAACGCCATCAACATCCGAAAGACCTGCGCAGCCTGTATCAATTGATAAACGGATTTTATTGAGTAGGTCCAATGTAGATCGAATCTCATCAATATCACTGGTGATTTGTTTCCATCGAGATAAAGATTGAGCAGTTCGATCACTATCTAGTTCTGCTTTTATTTGTTCTATATAAGTTTCAGTTTGCAGATATTCACTCACTGACCATTGATTTTGAGGTTGTGTGACTGGTAAAGCAGTATGAATATTTCTACCCATTATACTTATTTCTCGTATTGCGATTGGCTTTACGCTGCTAAGCCAAATATATCGAGCAACGTTTTCTGAATAGCGATCATGAGTTTGTGCATACTCTGGTATCTGATTAGTTAACTCCCGCCAATGGCTTCGGTGAATTTTATAGTTACCAGTATATTCATCATCAGTATAGGCATCCAAAGAAATACTCGTGACCCAATAATTAGCACCAAGATCAAACATTATCCAATGCTCACCTTGCTGTTTTTTGCTTGTGTATGAAATCGTATTCAAGTCACCATCAATTGCCAAAAAACCAAAACCATCTTCGTTTACTGAAGATTGATTAACTTGCACGGGTACCAGTTCTACAGATGAATAATTTCGATTTGGATAACCAAGCCAATCCCGAAGCCCAAGTTTTAGAGGACTTACATTAATGCACGTCCCACTCAAATTAACACTAGGCGAACTGCTGTCTTTATTGTTTTTAACCAAAAAAGCACTTCTCATATCTGCATTAGTAAGATTGGCCCCATGAAGTTGAGACAATTCTAAGCGAACACCTTTCAAGTTAGCGTTATTTAATTTGGCATTTTGCAAATTAATATTACTTAGATCAGCACCCTCTAGATTTGCACCGGTGAGATCAGCATTACTCAGGTCTAGCCCGTTTAACGTACGAAAACTTAAGTCACAATATGATAAATCGGGTGACTTTTTATAAAGCAGCCCACATTTTTCTGATTCTGGCTCGAGTAGACTCTCATCATAGGCACCACATGACGTCGCATTAACTTGATGAATAACACTCATCAAAGCAACCAATAACCACAAAGATTTTGCTTTCATAGTATTATCCATAATTTTTTTTGCCGTAAGGTAATCCATTAAATAGGCACAACAAGAAGCCCCTCAAAAACCGATAAATGCACCACAGCCATACTGGGAATATCAGAAAATACCCAATAAATAAACTATTTAACAATAAAGCTACTGCGAAGAGGTAAGCTCCTATAATGGTTGTACGTTTGATATATTTGAGATGATTTTTTAGATATAAGTCGTTACTGTTTCGATAATAAATCAACCATGAAATGCCTCCTAACAGCACAATAGGAAATACCAGTCCAGCTAGCATTAACCCATAACCTAGTAGCGGCAGTTTTGTCTGTAATTGTTTTTGCGGTATTGCTACCGATTTTTCTTTCATTGCGAGCATAATTTGACCTTATCAAATCAATCTGTGAGTAACGTGTGTTTTGATGTATGCAGTACAAATGTATCGATGATGAAAATGCTACAGAGGAGTGTTTAAAACGTCATCACCCAAATGGGTGGCCGCAGGCTGGTATGGAGTATGTTAACGACTAAAAAGTTAAGATGAGAGCATACAAAGAAGATTATATAGCCAACCTAAACTGCAGTTGGCTTTTAATAAAGATCAACACAAGTGAATGAGTTTCATCTACAAACTATCATCACAACGTTCTACTCGACTATCGGCAACGTGTATTAAATTGACACAATGACGGCGTAAGTCACCAGGCGTGATAAACATCTCTTGACCTTCAAGAAGCGTACGGATGGCCTTTTTTGAATCAGAAATCTGCGTTAGGCTCTGTGAAAAAAGGGCAACAGCTTCTACTGTTTCTGCAAGTAAAGGCGTTGCGGGCTCAGTTTTAGGAGATTGAAGAACTTCTGTCAAATCATTAATCAACTGATCTACATTCATTTCTTCTTCCTTCGAACTTTTAAGTTGTACCGGCAATTCGGTTTGTTGTAGAAAGGCATGGCTATCCATCAATAAACCTTCTTTGACCGTAGCTTGTAAAAGATCAGCACCAACAAAATTTAGTGAAAATTCACTTCCAGAGCGTGTATAAACGGCAGAAACAAACTGCGAACAAGTCATTCTGTCAATACCATGAGATAACGTTACATCGATTTGTTTACTAATGGCGTTTAAAATTCGACTTACCAGTTTTTGAGTAACCCAATTCATTGTGAGCTTCTTATGCAATAACAATAAACCAGCTAGGATTAACCCAGGTTTATCGTAGGGTAACTTTGCATCAATAAAAGCTTCAGCAGTCTTCATTAACGGAGAGAAGTCATGTTCTGAAGTCAGTCGCATTACGCTGATAGGACGTCCATCTTCTGTTTCATAAAATCTGTGTTTAGCTAAACCAGATAAACCTTCATCGGCTAATATTCCATTTTCACAAACAAGTGCAGCATGCGTATATTCAGAGTCACTTAAATGCATGATCAACCAATTTAACTTATGTTTTGGGTCGCCTTTAAAGAGCATGATATCGGCGGTCTTAAATTCATTGGTTAGTTGTGATGGTTGGCTTGTCATTATAATTATATCCTTTCCTTGTTTAGTAGCGCTTCATAATATGAAACATGTATCATCCGTAGTCATTCACCTATATGGGTGAAATCCAGTTAAAATAAGCTTAATGTGATACGTGAACAGTCGTTAGTACCGTAAATACGATAACTACTTGAATACCTAAGATACGATGACGTGCGACTTATAACTGTTTTGGAAGTATTGATAAATCATGCAACACATCAGTAAATTGTGAAATAGAATCGCCAGGTAGCATTGCAAGTAATCGTTGATATTCAGAGGTATTAAAAGTAGGAAGTGTATCTACAATTCTCTTTAGCTCTCCCTGCTGATCCGTTGCGGCCAGACTGACAATCCATACCAAATGATTCAATAATGAGCTTTCAATAAAATCGGTACTACGCTGACAAAATGAAATGCACGATGTGTAATCCTTTAACGCAAAGTGCACAAGTGCTTTAGCCGACATCATCACACCTTGCCAGTGTAAAGAAGGATACACTTCTAATGCACGATCGATCGTTTCAAGCGCTAACGTATGTTGACCATTTAGAGCGTACATTTGAGCAAGAAATCGCAAAGCCATGTAATTTGCTTGATTAAGGGCAACAGCAGCTTTTGCATGTTCTATTGATTCTGGGACATTTCGATTAATAAAGTGATTCACCGCCATTGAAAGATGAGACCAACAACACGTTTTTTTCAAGCTTAAGGCCGTTTTAGCATGTAAAGTAATTTTGGTAATTGTCGAAGCAGTATTTGTCGTTTGAGGAGCTTCTATCAAGTTCCTATACTCAATTAAGCTACTGAGTGCTTGAACCACTGCAACATCCGGTAAAACAGTGCTAGCTTGTTGTATATGCAGCAAGCTGGCCACTCTTTTTTGTGGCGAATCATGCAATAAAGCCCCTACTCCATGATAAAAATGTAAATACCCTTGCTCATTGTTTGATGGCTGGCAATGTTTAATACAGTGATGAATGATTAAATGAGTAAGCTCAATGGCCGTTGCTAGTTGGGAACGCCCCTTCAATACAGTTTCAGTTGCTTGCCACAATAAAGACTGATGTTCAGAATGATACAAGCTTAAATGATATTTACCCGCTTTGAATTTAATATTTAAAAGGTAATCGACATTTGTTTGATCACTCAGTTCAAAAAAATCAAAATCCAGTAATCGCTTTTCGAAGTCGTCTTTAAGGGAATCTGTTTCATGGTTGAAACTCTTAACGGAAAGCTTAAGCAGACGCATACCGTCATATTGTTGTTGGTGTGCTTTGTATAAACTAATTGCTTCAGCACGATTACTGGCACCTAAAAGCAGAAAAGAGGCTGAAACATGAGTCTTAATGGTATTAACAGAAAGGTTTAATAATTCAGCGATTTCTTTATTCGTTAGACCTTTAGAGATCAATAATAAAATCTCATCTTGTCTAGACGTTAATTGTGAACCTGATTGCTGCTGACTCATGTCAATGATCCCTTAAAGTTGTTCTTATTTTTTATTCACGGTTTATCACCGAGCACCAATAAACGGTGAGAGCCATATTAGAACAACCTGATAAAGTAAAGTTCTTACTTTATCAATCACAAGGCCAGTAAAAGTCACCTTAACAGGAATGGTAAGGATATTCATTAACAATAGCTCTTGATATTTCGCAGCACTATGAACGTGCTACTTAGTTAATGATTATGTCAGGCTTTTACAACCTGCCTGGCCGCAGATCATCGGAACTTTCAAAAAAATAGCCACAGCGATAACAGAAGTTAGAAGTCAATGAAGCAATTTATACATGCTTAGCTTCTTTATAGATAATGTATAACCTAACTAAGAAATGAGAAACATACATAAATATGATCGTTTAATTTAATGTATACGTCACGCTTATAACGCGCGATTAACAGTGGTTTGATGTTTTACTGCATCAAAAACAATTACTAGATGTTAAATCTTATTTTCAATAATTTTGTCAATTCATATCGATTACCTGAATGCTTCTAAATACCAAAAGATAATAATTGCAATGAAGTATCCAAGGTAAACCCAAATAACAGGTTTTATGACTATTTCACTAAACTTTTTTGTTCTTGGTGAAAGCTTTTCAGCCGCAACGTCAGGAAATGCAATAAATAACAAACTCATTATCGCATAGAGGTAAAAATAGATGATGCCACTGTTTATCCGTCCGATGTCTACTGTGCCGATTGCAGCTGTGGCTTCTTTAAATCCTTTGTAATACTCAAATTGCCCTGTAAAAATCAATAGATATAAACAGAGCAACAGTATTGCTATCAAACGATTGAGCACAGTTACCCACCCAATTGTTTTGATTGGGAAAAATAATGGCTAGCGGGACTAAAATAAACGAATACAATAATTGCACCGCTAAGCATATATGATACATCGTTCATCATTTGTGCTGGTTCACTCGAAAGCCATAAGCCATTAATAAAATATGTTGGAATAGCAGCCAGCAATGCAAATGCATATAAATGCCTTGCCCAAGGTTTAAATAAAAGTAAACCAAAGAGACACACTAATGTGAGTACAAGTGCAACGACGATCAAAGCGGTACTTAGAAGTTCATCTGGTTGACTGATCGGCTGTTCTAAATCCAGTATTTGGTAATTAAATGCATCAACAATTTCATTCGGGAAAAAAATATCGTAAAGACCAGAAGCAAATGCTAGGAGGTAATCGATTATAAAGATTATACGTAACGTTAATTTATTCATAGTTATTGTAACGCCTGTTTAACAGGCAAAATGCATATTTTTATGATTAATGAACGAGCAAATTTACAACTATACCAAAGTGTCTTTTTGGTTATTGAATACGGGTAGCATTTTATATTATTAACCTGCTTTATGCATTGTTGATTTTTAAGACCTGACATATCTGCACACTTTTCGGCTTGCTCATAATTAGGATTTGTACGGCAGCCCATAATAGATAGACTAGCAGCTATTAGAACAGTAGTTTTTAATTTCATATTGATGTATCTGTATACATAAAACAGCCGAAAAGAAAACAACTGTCTCTTGCTTCCCTTAACGGTCATACATTACTAATAAGGTGATTAGCTTCTGTCCTGCTTATTATTAGGAATTAAATGCAGCCAAAACAGCAGTTCTAAAGCGACACCTAAAATGATAAATGTAACTGTACCCGTCGCATTACCAGCAACATGGCAAACAAGAGCTGTAAAAACAAGCGCTATAAGCAATAATATTCTGTGTAAAAAATTCAAATACAAATTTCCTTTTCGTTTAATCGTAAAGCTACGCTACCTAACTTGGTACGATACTAGGTTCGCAATACTTATTAAGGAATAATGAGTATCGGTTACCACGAAGTTTATCTTTATTTAATTGATAGTATCTAATAAAGCCTGAGCTAAAATTTCCATCTAACTTTTTATTGAATTCAAAATGGTCTGTATCATGAATGCTATCATCAAGTCCACGCTTTAAATACCCTTGAGTCACGCCACTATCCTGGTAGATTGTGACAGCACTCCACCTTACTGGCCGCTCATAAGAATTATATTCCGTAACTACTTGTTCAACACTTGATTCTTTACCACGATAAACCACCATAACTGGGTGAGGAATTTTTTTGATAATTGAGCTATTAATCTTAGGTGAGGTGTACACAACCATGGGGTGCTTTTGATAGGTATCACCAGACTCAGTTTCCACCCACACACATCGATCTCCACCATAAAAATGGGTGACATTACTGACGTATTGATGAAAACCGAAGCTATCAATCACGCTAACATTTACAATGTTTTTGAACAAAATAAAGATAACTAGCCCAATAGCACCGAATAATATTAATAGCCCCATTAAAGGGCTAGAGTGGGAGTACTCGCCCTCATCATAAAGAGTGTAGGTTCCGTCACGATTATCTTTTATTATCTTAGGCATAGTTCTATTTTATTATTGTTGTTAGTTGCTGATAATGTAGTTCACTGCTTTTATGAACTCATACATTCACTAAATCTCAACACATCAAAATGATAAACGCAAGTAGCGTTCGACAGTGAGACTTTGTTACTGCAGTCATATTAGCTATGGCAGTAGGCGTTGCACAGAGTGTAAAACCTCAAAAACCTGAACTGAAAACAGATGCTTGATAGTTCCGCCCCTTATCAGGGAGAAATATATAGAATAAATAAAACTACAACCAATGTTTACGATTGGCAAAATTAATAACGGCTTACCACCAGAAATAAGATCAAATAGTTTCACATTTAACCCAGTTCCCGTAAAAAAGTAGATTAAAAAATATTGCGAGTCTCTAATCGAAAAACAATTTCCGCCCCAGTAGTGCCGAAATTACCAGTGTCAACAGCACTGCAATCAAACCGCAGACAGGTTCGAGAGTATTGTTTTTACGCACAATATCGATGCGTAATGTAATCAGAACGTACCATATAATATTTAATTTAGGTGAAAATTCGGAAACAACGGAGGGCATAAATAGAGATGGTTTCAGTTAGGGGTGATCTTAATTATTTTTTTCGATTATTTGTTTATTCATAAGAAATTAAGTTAACAGTACAGAGCAATGCGGACTCAGCAATATAATCGTATTGGCTTTTTTGCATGAGTGGCACCATAAGCTATGAGTGATGTTCAGCTAAAAATATTAAGCAACCTAAAACCTAACTCACCCCGTTAGTCCTTTCTATACTTGAGTTCTAATATATTTATAATGGAACCAAAAATAATAGATTGATATCAGTGGGCCGATTGGCACAATGATCAAGTTCATAACTGCTACCCAAATAATATATGGGTAAAATTGCACTTTGTTTTTTAATAAAAAATGACCAGAGAACATGATAGAAACAGAAATAGGGATGAATATTAGATTCCAGATCACATTATCTAAATGGCCAAGTAAATAGTTATAAGTGAGCATTACACTCACAGCTAACATAATAACACTGCCTAATAGAATAAATAACGTACCAACTAATTTTCTATGCTTATCCAAATTGCACCTAAAATTGTAACACCTAAATATCAGACTAATGGTCATTGGCTAAAATATTAAGCACAACTTACAAAAGCCAGATAAAAATTATAACCAAGACGAAATAAAAGCCCGATATAAATCAGGCTATATTTTAAAGCTCTAAAGTAGAGAGTGTGGATAAGGCTAACGACCCTCTCCAACCGATCAGTAACTTGGGATTGTTGTCTTTATTGTCGCTCCAATACCAACTCAAAAAGTCGTGAATGTATTTTTTTGAAGCAAATATCTCAATGGGCACTTCATTATTCTCAGCAATGGAGACCAATTTTGACTTAACGGTTTTAAAGCTTTGTTTATAATCTGGCCGAAAAGCAATCACATCAATTTTTGGGGGTAAGTTTTCTAAATCGGCATTTTGCAGATTAGAAAGAAGGGGTTTTGAGAATTTACGCTTTTCATGTTCATTTAACTCTTTTACACGCGAAAGCTGAGCAAACGTTGTTGCCTTAGACTTAGCTAAGGCAATTAAAGCATGATCTTTAATGATAAAACCGACTGCAATGTCTTTTTTAACGGCGGTTTTTAATCGCCACTTCGCAATCGGTTTCAAATAAGCAAGTTGAGTTTGACTGAGCTGAAAACCGTTTTTCACTTTTAGGTAGGCATTATCGTAGTCAATGGCGTCTAACCTTCCCTGACACATACTCGCACTTTCTTCTAATGCCCAATCCCAGCGTCCAAGTTCTTCGAGCTTTTGTTTGAGCATTGGAAATAAATGATAAAGATAAAATACATCATTAGCCGCATAGGTGAGTTGCTTATCTGATAACGGTCGCTTTATCCAATCCGTTCTCGATTCACCTTTATCTAATTCAATACCTAGCAGTTGATGAACAAGGTTTGCATAACCAAGTCCATGCCCCATTTTGGCAAAGCCTGCACCTATTTGAGAGTCAAAATACGGTGTTGGCATTACATCACCATAATGCGCAAAGACCTCAAGGTCTTCGCTGGCAGAATGTAATACTTTGAGAATGCCTTCGTTTTTAAGCAAACCCCAAAATTCAGTTAAATTAATACCTGAAACAGGGTCGATTAATGCAAGCACATCCCCATTGTATACTTGAATCAAACCTAACTGTGCATAGTAAGTACGAGTTCTAACAAACTCGGTATCTAAAGCAATCATATTACTTTGCTTTAACTGCTCTACCAGTTGGTTAAGCGATTCTTGTGTATCTATAAAAGTTACTACTGGAAACTTTTTATCAAACATCATTTAGTGATACTTATCCATTCGTTTTCTTTAAGTCTTCGTCCCGTAATTCACGGCGAAGTATTTTACCAACGTTAGTCTTAGGTAATTCATCACGGAATTCAACAAATTTAGGCACTTTATAACCCGTAAGGTGCACCCGACAGTGCTTAATGATGTCTTTTTCAGTCAACTTTTTGCTTTTTGACACCACAAACACTTTAACTGCTTCACCACTTGCCTCGTATGGCACACCAATAGCCGCAACTTCTACTACTTTTGGATGTAAGGCAACAACATCTTCAATCTCATTTGGGAACACATTAAAACCAGAAACCAAAATCATGTCTTTTTTGCGATCAACAATATAAAACAGACCTTGTTCATCCATATAACCGATGTCACCCGTGGATAACCAACCGTTTTCATCGATGACAGCTTTGGTTTCTTCTTCATTGCCCCAGTAGCCTTGCATCACTTGTGGGCCTTTTATAAACAGCTCACCTGTTTCGCCTTGAGGTAATATAAGGCCGTTGTCGTCACGTACTTGTATATCAGTACCCGGTGCAGGTAAACCAATAGAGCCATTATACCCTTCTGAGTTATAGGCATTACACGAAACTAACGGTGACGCTTCGGTAAGGCCGTAGCCTTCCAATAATCGAGTTGTTGTGATCTCTTGCCATTTATCCGCAACGGCACGTTGCACAGCCATGCCACCACCGATAGACAATTTTAACTTGTCAAAATTAAGGTTGGCGAACTCAGGATTATTCACAAGTGCATTAAATAACGTATTTACGCCTGTTAATACTGAAAAATCGTACTTTGACAGTTCAGATACAAACCCAGGAATATCTCGTGGATTGGTAATTAATAAGTTCTTTGCACCTTTATGAAGGAATAACATGCAATTCACGGTCAATGCAAAGATGTGATACAACGGAAGAGCTGTAACTACAAGTTCTTTGCCATTATCAAGAATCGGTGAATAAGCGCCACTGGCTTGCAAAACGTTAGAAACCACATTTTTATGGCTCAACATTGCGCCCTTAGAAAGACCCGTCGTACCACCGGTATATTGCAAAAAAGCTAAATCATCTTCTTTCAATTCTGGTTTTACATACTGTAAGCGTCGCCCTTTAGATAAGGCTTTGCGATACGAAAGTGCGTGTGGCAGATGATAAGCAGGTACCATCTTCTTAATATATTTAATGACAAAATTAACGACAGTACGTTTTGGCGTACTCAGTAAGTCACCTAAACTAGAAATAATGACATTTTCGACAGGCGTTTCATCAATGACTTTTTGCAAGGTATTCGCAAAATTAGATACTACAACTATAGCTTTAGCGCCAGAATCATTAAGTTGGTGCTTCAGTTCACGAGGTGTATATAACGGATTAACATTGACTACGACCATTCCAGCACGTAATACGCCAAAAAGTGCAATGGGGTACTGCAAAACGTTTGGCATCATCAAGGCTACTCTATCACCCTTTTTTAATCCCAGTTCATTTTGAAGGTAAGCAGCAAAAGCTCGACTTCGTTCTTCAAGCTTTCTGTAAGTAACCGTTGCTCCCATGTTCATAAAAGCAGGTTGGTCAGCGTACTTGCTTACCGATTCTTCAAACATTTCTACTAATGAAGAATACTTACCATGCTCAATATCTGCAGGTACACCCTCAGGAAGGTTATTTAGCCAAAGTTGTTCCACTATGTTCTCCCGATGCTAATAATAGCGACTAAGCAAATTTGCTTATAAAAAGTAAATACGCATCTTATTTCTAGTATGTTCAAACAAATGAATCATACCAATTTACCGAATATCATACGTGCGTTTGAATTTTAGCGGTTCATAATCACATATCTAGAGCAAAAATCCTAGTCATCACTGGTCAATGAAAGAGCGAATAGCCTCTGCAACGGGCTTTGGATTGTCCATATGGATATGATGCCCGCCCTCAACGACTTCACTCGCAAGTGAACTGAATTTTATTTGGAATGCATTCATCTGCAGTTGCGCTTTACTTCGACTACCAAAGATGACAAAAACAGGCACTTCGACATGGTCGATTAACGAATCAACTTGCTGAAAACTAAAACGCCAAGCTGATGTTAGTTTAAGTTTAGGATCCGTACGCCAAACAACACCGTTTTCTGTTTGTCTCAAGTTGCGTGTCACAATCAATTTAGAATTAACGTAGTTAAGATCAGTAACTTTCTCTCTCACTTTGGCGACTGTCTCTATCGAGGAATAGGTCTTAGGCGTTATATCAGAATTTGCCTGAGCTTTATGGTCGATCAAACTTTGTTGTAATCGATGTTTCGCATTAGATTCCATCTCAAACAGCGGCATTAGGATATCAAGCATGATCAACTTTTCAACATTCTGAGGGAATACACTCGCATACATCAACGAAATTATGCCACCAAAGGAGTGTGCTAATAGGTTTACTTTATCAATGCCGTATTCTTGCTTTAGATGCTCGATGACTTGTTCAAGGTCGAACACATAGTCCGTTAGGTGAAGTGGATAACCTGTTTGGCGATGTTGTGATAAACCATGCCCCGGAAAATCAATGGCAATGATTCTGTAATCACTTAGGAACTCAATGAGAGGAAGAAAAGTGTTCGAGTTGTCTAACCAACCATGCGTAGCAAGTAAAACAGGTTTACCCACTTCGCCCCATTCTTGTGCAGCCAATGTAATGTGCGAAAGTTTTAACTCTAGTTCTTTTCCTTTGAACATCTGTAATACCAAAATTAAAATGAGTAAACGAACGGTTAGCGAACTTTAAATGCACGATACAGTGCAAAGCAACCAATAATACACCAACAGACAGTCC
This sequence comes from Shewanella sp. OPT22, assembly GCF_004168585.1. GTDB lineage: Bacteria > Pseudomonadota > Gammaproteobacteria > Enterobacterales > Shewanellaceae > Parashewanella. The sequence goes on from NZ_PGVH01000043.1 coordinate 303,603, forward strand.
AGACTTGTGCAGGTATCCAAGTCATTTTAGCAAGATTGGCTGCATCCCCTACATGCCCTCTCCCAATTAACATTACTGCACTAAATAATCCATTGAGGATTACCGTCATGCCAATAAATTGAGTCAAATATTTCAGCCAGCCTGAAGAAGCAAATTTGAGGGGCAAAATGAATAGTGAGGCAATAACCAACAAAATGAGTACCGTCAGTAGATCTCTAACCCATAAAGCTAAGCATATAGCGATCAGAAAAATAATTGCGCCAGAAATAAATTTAGCGAACTTAGAGGTTGTTGTAGCCGCTAATTGATACAGAAGTAAACCAAAACCTGATGCACCAGCGTAACCCGAAAATGCTATCAAAATTGGCCATCCACCGTAGCTGTAACAATAACCCGCACCATTAGCCAGTAATTGAATTTTACTGATACTGCCGCCAGTAATTAGCGTTGCTAGACCATGGCTGATCTCATGGAAGAAGGTTTCGATCCAACTAAATGGAATACTGACAATCGGGATTTGAATGACAATAGCACTCAAAACAAAAAAGAACCAAAAATGAAGTTTATATCGTTGAGCTTTATTTTGCATAGGCGTGGTAAAGTGCTAAGCGTAAGTATCAATACCTATATTCTGCCTGATATTTTCTCTTTCTACTGCAAATTGTGTAAGTAAATATTGAGATATGGCTTTATTACTTATTGGATTTGATGTTTCTATGTGAACACGGCTGTGTTGCCATTGTTCAATTGTTATTTGTGTATGAGGTTGACGTCGATGTTCAACTAACTCTCCGCTAATCGCTCGAGGTGAGTCAGTACCTTTATCAACATTAGATTGGGGATTGTTGACAGGCACAATGCTGGTTGAGGTCGAGGGTGTTTGACCAATAGAATTATACGACAAATTTGAGTCGATGTTCATTTACCTGTCCATGAATCTAGCTTAAGCAAAGAATAGTTAACGATTTGTTAAATTTCAATATCTATTTAAACCTCATTGCACTCCCGTTTTCACGGGAGCAACGCCGTAGAAATTATTCGCGGCCTGGTAATTTTTTCCAAGTAACTTCGTCACGTACATAAACCGGCGCTAAATCGTCAACTGGAGTAAATTTTCCCTCAGCCCACGCACTCTGACCTAATTTAAGCATAGATTCAGCTGTAGGAAATTTTGCTGTAACGTCAACGTGTGCATTGTTTACATTCGAAAGTAACTCAGGATACGTGTCGATACCCGTACCACATGCAACAAAACGTTCAGCCTCGTTATGAACCAAAGCTACATTTTCAGGGTGAGATACTTTCTCTTTATCGATAGCTACTACACCATTATTATTGGTAGTGTACTCAGCCCAATAAACTTCATTCATTCTTGCATCTATGGCACAAAGAATATGCTCTGCGCCTAAATTAGCGGCTTGTTGCGCCATAGAATCCAGTGTGGAAACACCATAAACGGGAAGGCTCTGCCCTAATGCTAACCCTTGAGCCATACTCGTGCATATGCGAATGCCCGTAAAGCTACCAGGACCTCGGCCATAGACAATCCCGTCAAGATCAGAAAGCGAAATGCCTGCTTCAGCAACCAGTTTTTCAACTAATGGTAAAAGTCTTTGGCTGTGCTCTCGTGGAGCATCCACTGCTTCAGAATAGATTTTTTCACCGACTTGTACGGCTACAGAACAAAGCTCTGTACAAGTATCAATTGCAAGTAATGTTTTATGAGTCATTAACGTTAAAACTTATTCAAACTGGATAAATATAGAAGTTGGACATTATAACGAGAATTTACTGAGTTCTTATAGACTTTCTAAAAAATCTTTCGCTTTTGTAAAACTGCGGGTTCGATGTAACGCAGGAATTGACGCTAAGAAATACTGCCCATACGCCTTATTAACCAGTCTTTCATCAAATATTGTGATAAGTCCTGAGTCATTTTCATGGCGAATTAATCGGCCAATTCCCTGCTTTAGCTTTTGAATCGCAGGTGGAAGAATATTATTCGAGAAAGAATCACCACCGTGCTGTGAAATATATTCACCCTTTGATTCAACAAAAAAGTCGTCAGGTGATGGAAACGGTAGCTTATCGAAAATGATATTACTGAGTTGGTTCCCTTTGATGTCGATACCTTCCCAAAAGCTGTAGGTACCGACCAAAACAGCATCGCCTAATATTCGATATTTTTTCAGCAATGCTTGTCTGCCTGTTTGACCTTGCACTAACACTGGGTAATGCAGGCTTCTGGTTAATGCAGCACCAATAGTCCGCACGGCTTTATGGCTGGTGCACAATATAAAAGTCTTGCCTTCATTAGCTTTGATAAGCTTTTCACAAAGCTTTTGGAATGCATGCAGCCGTGTTTCTTCATCCTGTGACAATATCACTCTTGGAATATACAGCATTGCTTGTCGTTGATAATTAAACGGGCTATCAATGACATAACTGTTCGCTTTGTGAAGTCCCAATGGTTCAGTAAAGTAATTAAGCTTGCCATTGATAGATAGTGTTGCAGAGGTATAAATCGTGGCGGTTTCGTCATTGATATACTTTGCTAATTCGTGTTTCACATCATGCAAAATAGTATCGAATTCGAAGCGTCCATTTTCGAACCTCAAATATTGAACAAACCGAACATCAGACGTCGTAGCTATTGATTCTACCTTCTCTTTAAGTTCATTAAATTCAAATATGTAAGCATCAAATTGTTGATTACGCCCGACCAGAACATTTCCCTGATTGATGATATCAGTGCAGGCATTGATTATGTCCCAAAAGCAACTTGCGCTATCTCGTTGAGACAGCAAATGAGTCATGGTCAATTTTGAAATATTGTGATGACTTAACCACTGTTTAAAATAATCTAAAGCAATGTAGAGCGACTCAATTGCTTTCAAAAAAGGAGGACTATCGCCAATTTCTGCTTTAAACAACTCAACGGTCTGTTCAATACTTCTACGTATTAAGCTTTCTGAAATTACAGAACCACCTAATTGCCCAAGCACATCAGCTATAGAATGAGCTTCATCAAATACCAGAACATCAGCGTCTATTTTGTATTCATTATCGCCTTCTCTCGCTAGAAAATTCTCATTAAAAATAAGATGGTGATTGATGACTAATATGTCTGATTCGCTTGCTCTTAATTTGGCTTTACGACTGTAACATTGAGAATAAAAATCGCATTTTTTTCCAGTGCAATCGCCTTGTCTTGTTCTAACCAAATTCAAACTGGGTGAAGACTCATTTACACCATTGATGTGGTTTAAGTCGCCGTCTTTAGTAACTTGTGCCCATTGCTGAACTTTTAGTAAATCACTGAGTACGGATTCAGAAAGAGAACTCGCTGTATTCAGTTCACTCTCTAGATTACGGATGCATAGATAATTACTCAGCCCTTTTAAAATGGCAATCCGTGCAGTTGGATGAGTTAAGCTAACAATGAACGGCACATCTTTATCAAATAACTGTTGCTGAAGGTTTTTTGTTGCAGTTGAGATGATGACTTTTTTCTTTTTAATAAGCGCTGGCGCTAAGTAGGCGAAACTTTTACCGATACCTGTGCCCGCTTCTACCACAACAGTACTTTTTGCCTTTATGGTTTCAGCAACCGCTAAAGCCATTTGCAGTTGTCCCTCTCGGAACCGATAATGTTTTAATGATTTATCTAACCGACCACCCTCTGAAAAAAAGTGTTCGACTTGATTGATATATCGGTTAGACAAGCGATTTCCTGCACGTGTAATATTTTCTTAAACAAATTATTGCATAATGCAAAAGCTGAACGAAACATAAATATTTTTTCAAAGCTATTGCATTTAATAAAGAAAATGGCTAGTTTTAAAAAATACGCTAAAAAGCACATTTTTTAGACACAAAATATATAACAAATTTTAGACAGAGATATTACTCATGAATTTATTACCGACGGCAACGAAACAACATCATCATCACCATATGAGATAGCCTTCGGTTGATCTCCGCCGAAGGATATTTTCCTTCCGGTGGACTGATAGAAGTTTTAACTAAAGCCCCTGAAGGAATTCAGGGGCTTTTTAGTTTCTGATTTAACCCGTTTACAGCTTGCTAAGCTTAAAAACAGTAAATTGAATTTTTATTAGGACACCAAACCAATGACAAGATTAAGAATTGCACTTCAAAAATCAGGCCGACTTGCAACCGAGTCACTCAAACTGCTTAAAACATGCGGTATTCGTTTAAATATTAACGAACAACGTCTAATTGCACATTCCGATAATCTTCCGATAGATATTTTAAGAGTTCGTGACGATGACATTCCTGGTTTGGTCATGGACGGCGTAGTGGATCTAGGAATTGTTGGCGAAAACGTACTGGTTGAAGAACAATATGAGCGTGAATTCATCAATAAACCTGCAAATTATGAAAAAATACGGGTACTCGACTTCGGTCAATGCCGCTTATCATTAGCTGTGACATCAGAGTTTGACTACCAAGGCATTGAGTCGTTAAATCAACTCCGAATCGCAACATCCTACCCTAATCTGTTGCGAAAGTTTATGAGTAGCAAAGGCTATGAATTTGAAGATTGTAAGCTTAAGGGATCTGTTGAAGTCGCTCCGAGAGCTGGACTTGCTGATGCAATATGCGATTTAGTCTCAACGGGAGCAACATTAGAAGCCAACGGTCTCATCGAAAAAGACATTATCTTTCAATCTAAAGCATGTGTCATACAATCGACCAGTAATATTGACCAAACCAAGCAAAAATTGATCGATAAAATCATGTCTCGTATCAATGGCGTAATCCAAGCAAAAGAAAGCAAATACATCATGCTCCACGCACCAAAAGATAACTTACAAAACATCATCGACCTACTTCCAGGTGCTGAAAACCCAACCATAATGTCATTGACCAACAGAGAAGATATGGTTGCGGTTCACGCTGTCAGCAGTGAAGACATTTTTTGGGACACCATGGAAGAATTAAAACAACTTGGTGCCAGCTCAATTCTTATCCTACCAATTGAAAAGATGATGGGGTAAGTGATGGAAAAAGTCGTTTGGTCTCAGCTCAGTTCAGAACAAAAAAGCACTGTACTGCTGCGTTCTCAGCTCGTGAATGATAAGGCACTTCAGACCAATGTTGATAACATCATTCAACAAGTGAGAACTAATGGTGATTCAACGTTATTTGAATTAACCAAAAAGTACGATGGTGTAGACGTTACTGGGCTCAAGGTTGATGCATCAGAAATTACAGCTGCCACAGAGCAACTCTCGCAGGAATTGAAGCAAGCAATTGACGTTGCTTTTAATAATATCGATACATTTCATCGTGCGCAGTTGTCACAAACTGAAGTGATTGAAACAAGCCCAGGCATAAGCTGTGAGTTAAGAACAGAAGCGATTCAATCGGTCGGACTGTATATCCCAGGTGGAACTGCCCCACTGCTTTCAACCACCTTGATGCTTGCAATCCCCGCCATGATTGCTGGCTGTGAACGCAAAGTGTTGGTTTCGCCTCCGCCAATCAACCCTGCAATTTTATACATTGCAGATTTGTGTGGTGTTGATGAAGTCTACCAAGTTGGCGGTGCGCAAGCTATTGCAGCATTAGCTTATGGTACAGAGTCAATTAAACCTGCTGATAAAATCTTCGGCCCAGGTAATCGTTTTGTGACTCAGGCTAAAAATCAAATTGGCGCCGATAATTCGACAACATGCACCATTGATATGCCAGCGGGACCATCTGAGGTTTTAGTGATAGCAGACGAGCAAGCTAACCCTAGCTTTATTGCTTCAGACCTTTTATCACAAGCTGAACATGGAATTGACTCTCAGGTGTTTCTTGTGACCACCTCACAACGTTTAGCATCTGAAGTTGAAAATGAAATAGCCAAGTATCTGATGCAACTATCACGACGTGAAACGGCTATTAAAGCCCTCAAGAGTAGTCGAATAATTATTGTTGACTCATTGGAACAAGCTGTTGAGGTGTCTAATCGTTATGCGCCAGAACATTTGATCATCCAAACCGATAATGCACAGCAGCTCGTGAGCGATATTCGCTGTGCAGGTTCAGTATTTGTTGGTGCGTATTCTCCAGAATCTGTCGGTGATTATGCAAGTGGCACTAATCACGTATTGCCGACGTACGGTTACTCAAAATCCGTTTCGAGCTTGTCTCTTGCTGATTTTCAACGACGCTTCACTGTACAAACACTGAGCAAGGACGGTTTTATGAACCTCAGTGATACCGTTATTGCGCTTGCCACTGAAGAACAATTAGATGCACATGCTCTAGCAATAGAAGTTCGTAAGCAAACGATTCTAAAGGAGAGAACATAATGCCAATGGAAAGTTCAATAGAATCGCTGTTAAGGGAAGACCTGGCGGATCTGAAACCTTATCAAAGTGCACGAAGAATCGGTGGTAAGGGGAAGGTTTTTATCAATGCTAATGAATCACCATTTACCAATGTTGATCTGGGCGATATGAATTTCGAAACTATTAATCGTTATCCAGAGCAACAACCAGAGCGGTTGATTGAAGCCTATGCAAGTTATGCTGGTGTAAATCTTGAAAACGTTGTTTGTACTCGTGGCGCTGATGAAGCAATAGAGTTATTAATTAGAACATTCTGTAACGTGGGAAAAGACAGCATAAGCTATTTTGCGCCCAGTTACGGCATGTATCAGATATCTGCAACAACTTGTGGGATCAGTTCTATTCAAGTTCCGTTTAACGATGATTACACGCTGCCTTCTGACTGGAGTAACACAGAAAAAAGTAAGCTTACCTTCATCTGCAATCCAAATAACCCGACAGGCACCATTATCACACCTGTTGATATTAAGGCCGTGCTTAACAGAACACCTTTTGGTTTGGTTGTTGTAGATGAAGCCTACATAGATTTTTCAATTGAAAATACGGTTACAGATTTAATTAAAGAGTTTCCAAATCTTGTTGTACTTAGGACGCTTTCAAAAGCATTTGCCTTAGCAGGCTTGAGGTGTGGCTTTTTAATCGCTTCACCACAAGTGACTCAACAAGTACTGAAAGTGCTTGCGCCGTATCCCGTTTCTGTTCCTGTAGAACAAATTGCGACTCAAGCATTGTCTTCAGAGGGTATCGCACTGATGCAGCAACAAAGGCAGTTAATCGCACAAAATAAACAGCGGTTACTAGATGCGCTGAAAGGTATAGCAACAAAAGTGTTACCTAGTGCAAGCAATTTTGTGTACGCCGAATTCGATGATGCAGATGCGATTTGGCGTGAATTAGTTAATCAAGAAATTATTGCCCGCAGGTACGTTGTAGAAAAACTAAAAAATGGCATACGATTTACGATAGGTTCTACAACAGAGAACTGCACTCTCATCAATTTATTTAATAACATGAAGCAACTTAAGGATGAACAGTAATGCCTCAATACTTACCTACATCAAAAACAAAAATACTGTTCATCGACCGTGACGGAACATTGGTTAAAGAACCAGAGATAGACAAGCAGCTGGATAGCATTTCTAAATTAGAATTTGAACCCGATGTTATCCCTGCACTTGTTGAATTACAAAAATATGGCTACCAATTGGTGATGGTAAGCAATCAAGACGGGCTTGGTACGGATTCGTTTCCTCAAGCTGATTTCGATGCTCCACACAATTTAATGATGAATATATTTGAAAGCCAAAACGTCGATTTTAAAGATGTTCTTTTATGCCCTCATTTTGACGAGGATAATTGCAGCTGTCGTAAGCCTAAACTTGGCTTAGTAAAACACTTATTGACTAATGGTTGCATTGACTTTGAATCGTCTGCGGTAATTGGTGATCGGGTGACAGATATTGAACTCGCCAATGCAATGGGAATTAAGGGTATTAAGTACGATCGAGGCAGTATTAATTGGTGTGAAATCGTAAACCTATTAACTACAACAAGCCGTAAAGCTAGTGTTGAGCGCAATACAAGCGAAACTCAAATTCGCGTAGATATCGATTTAGACTCAACAAGTAAAAGCACAATACAAACTGGGATTGGCTTTTACGACCACATGCTTGATCAGATTGCGACCCATGGCGGCTTTGAATTGAATCTAATGGTTAATGGAGATCTATACATTGATGATCACCACAGTGTTGAAGATACTGCAATTAGTCTCGGCCAAGCGCTGCGTAAAGCACTTGGGAATAAAAGAGGCATCAATCGTTTCGGTTTTTCTCTTCCTATGGATGAGTCAAGAGGTGAATGTCTGATTGATTTATCAGGTCGAGCCTATTGTAAATACGAAGCTGAACTCAATCGTGAAAAAGTGGGCGAAATGGCCACTGAAATGGTACCGCACTTCTTTCGTTCATTTGCAGATGGACTGGCTTGTACGCTTCATATTAGTGCTGAAGGCAACAATGAACATCATGTTGTTGAAGCATTATTTAAATCTTTGGGACGTGCGTTAAGACAAGCGATTAAAGTTGAGGGTACCGAGTTGCCGTCAAGTAAGGGAACCTTGTAACTATGACAAATAAAAGCATAGAGAATGCTACGGTAATTATTGATACCGGCGTATGCAATTTAACGTCAGTGTATCAAGCGCTCATTAGAGTTACTGACAATGTGATCGTTGCTAGTGACGCAGAAACTATTAGTAACAGTGCAAGAATTCTATTACCTGGTGTAGGTGCTGCCCCTGCAGGAATGAAATCCTTAAACGATCTTGATTTGATCAACGTGATACAAAACCTCAAGCAACCCGTTTTAGGCATTTGTTTAGGAATGCAGCTGTTAACACGCTCATCAACTGAAGGTGGCGTTTTAACTGATTGTTTGAACTTGATACCAACAGACATTATTGAGTTGGAATGTCATGAACAATCGCTCCCTCACATGGGCTGGAATAAACTATTGGATTTTGAACGACATCCCATTTTTGCAGGGCTTGATGCTAAGAGCTTTGCCTATTTTGTTCATAGTTTTTGCGCTCCTGTCAGCGCATTTACCATCGCTACCTGTGAGTATGGACAGCGTTTTAGTGCCGGAATCACTCATAATAATTTTATTGGTCTGCAATTTCATCCAGAAAAAAGCAGCACTATTGGTTCCAAAATTCTCTCTAACTTTTGTGCAATGAGGTAAAAAATGATAATTCCAGCAATCGATCTCATTGATGGCAAAGTCGTGAGGTTATTACAGGGTGATTACGCCCAACAAACTGAATTTAATGTTGAACCTCTGGCACAACTACTCAGTTATCAACAGCAAGGTGCCAAGTGGTTACACATTGTTGATTTGACGGGTGCTAAAGATCCAGATAAACGACAACTGACACTGATAAAACATTTAGCCTCTGAGCTTAACGCCTCCGTTCAGGTGGGTGGCGGAATACGTACTAAACAACAAGTCAAAGAACTGCTTGATGCAGGTGTATCTCGTGTCGTTATTGGATCGTTAGCGGTTAAGCAACCACAACTTGTGTCTGAATGGTTTGAAGAATTTGGTAATGAGAAAATCTGTTTAGCGTTAGACATCAATATTGATGAAAAAGGAAATAAAGTTGTGGCTGTGTCTGGTTGGCAGCAAGCATCTGAATACACTATTGAGCAACTGATCCATCAATATCAAATTGTTGGTCTAAAACACGCTTTGGTGACGGACATCAGTTGTGACGGCACGTTATCAGGCTCAAATGTTAATTTGTACCAAGAACTCCACCAGCAATTTCCAGACATTCATTGGCAAGCCTCTGGCGGAATTGGAAACCTTTCTGATGTTTCAGCAGTTAAACAAAGCGGTGCGCACAGTTTGATCATTGGTAAAGCACTCTTGATCAATGAATTTAACGTCGAGGAGGCTATTTCATGTTGGCAAAACGCATAATACCTTGCTTAGACGTTAGAGATGGAAAAGTGGTTAAAGGCGTTCAATTCAAAAATCATAAAATCGTTGGAGAAATCGTCGATTTAGCGAAGTATTACTCCGATGAAGGGGCAGATGAATTGGTGTTTTACGACATAACAGCCAGCGCTCATGGTTATGGTGTTGATAAGGGTTGGATCGAAAGCATTGCCGAACAAATAGATATTCCATTTTGTGTTGCTGGTGGCATTAAATCTATCGTTCAAGCCCGCAGTGTACTGAAGCATGGAGCTGATAAAGTGTCTGTTAACTCCCCTGCACTTTCTGATCCTAGTCTCATCCAACGATTACAGGATGAATTTGGTAAACAATGTATTGTTGTTGGTATCGATTCGTATTTTGATGCTGATACAAACAATTATAAGGTTAAACAATTCACTGGTGATGAACACACATCGTCTTTCACACAGTGGAAAACATTAGATTGGGTAGAAGAAGTACAAAAACTTGGTTGTGGAGAAATTGTGCTGAATGCGATTAACCAAGACGGTGTTAGAAATGGTTATGATTTAAAGCAGCTTGCGCAAGTAAGAAGGATTTGTGACGTACCATTAATCGCCTCAGGTGGTGCAGGTTCTACCCAACACTTTATCGATGTATTTAAAAACATAAACGTAGACGGAGCACTCGCAGCAAGTATATTTCATAAACGTGTTATTTCGATTAAGCAGCTCAAAAGCGAATTAGAACTTAATGATATTTGCATAAGGCCATAAAATGAAAAAATTAAATGATGAACAGGTATGCAGCATTGATTGGCAAAAGTTAAATGGCTTAGTCCCAGCCATAGTTCAAGACTTTCACTCTGGACAAGTCTTAATGCTTGGTTATATGAATGAACAAGCCATTATTAAGACACAAGTTGAAGAGAAGGTAACATTCTTTAGTCGCAGCAAAAATCGACTGTGGACCAAAGGTGAATCGTCTGAAAATTATCTTCATTTAAAATCAATAGCGATTGATTGTGATAATGATGCACTTTTAATCCAAGCGGTTCCTGATGGCCCAACGTGTCACTTAAAAACAACAAGTTGTTGGGATGAAAAAGACGTAGACCCGTTTCTACTCAATTTAATCAAGCTGATTGAGAAAAGGAAACAAAAAGCTCCGCCATCAAGCTATACCCGCTCACTCTTTGAGTCCGGTACTAAGCGAATTGCGCAAAAAGTAGGAGAAGAAGGTGTTGAAACGGCTTTAGCTGCGGCGACTGAAGATAAACAAGAATTAATCAACGAAGCTTCTGACCTATTATTTCATTTGCTAGTATTGCTCGAAGATCAGGAGTTGTCATTTAAACAAGTCATTAACCGTTTAGATGAAAGGCACAATTAGAATATTTTTATTATCTGGAGGAATTAATGCTGTCTCTTAAGGATTTGCCTATGCCACCTGCGAGTGGCTTACTTGGACATGTTAGCCTCCTTAATAAACCTGATATTCACAAAAAGCTTGTAAGTTGGTCTAAAAACTATGGTGACCTCTACAGAATTAAACTTGGTCTAAATAATGCACTAGTAGTGTGCGATCGAGCTACAATTCAAGAAATTTTAAAAAAGAGGCCATCCATTTTTAGGCGTTCTAGTTTAATCGAAGATAGGTTCGAAGAAGCTGGGATCAATGGTGTTTTTTCTTCTGAAGGAGATAATTGGGTTCAAAACCGTCAACTTTCAGAAGCCATTTTCGTTCCGAATCATATTCAAAATTTCACCCCTATTTTAATGAAAATTACTCAGCGTCTTCATAAGCGTTTTTTGCATCTTGCGACCACAGACGCTGATGTAGATTTACTGAAAGAGTTTAAAAGATATACCGTTGATATAACGACAAATTTAGCATTTGGGGAAGATTTAAATACCTTGAATTTATCAGAGAGTAAACTTGAACAAAGTTTAGAACTGATCTTTCCGATGATAAACCAAAGATGCCTTTCTCCTATCCCACTTTGGCGTTACATGAAAATGCCCGCAGATAGACGGTTTGATTCCGCAATTAATTACATTAAAGAACAAGTTCAAAAATTCATTCAGCACCAAAAAGCACTTCTTATTCAGAATCCATCATTGAGTCAACTGCCACAGAATATGCTGCAAATGATGCTGATTGCACAACAAAAAAATCAAGACCTTAGCGATGAAATGATTATTGCAAACGCCGTTACTATGCTACTGGCAGGCGAAGACACTACCGCAAATACACTTACGTGGATGGTCCATCAAATCTCTGATAGACCACTTGTAAAACAAAAAATACTGAATGAATTGACTGAAATAGATTTTAAAACCACGCCTGAGATTTTAAAGCAGCGATTTACATACATAACAGCAATAGCACTTGAAGCCATGAGGCAAAAACCTGTAGCACCACTGTTATACATTGAGACAAATAAAAATACCGTTGTGCAAGATGTCACCGTAAAAGCAGGAACGCTTCTCATATTGGCGCTTAATGCATGTTCAAACGATAAATCTGTTTTTGAACGATCTTTTGAATTTGAACCAGAACGATGGCTTGGAAGTCATTCAAACTCAACCAACGAAATTTTGCCATTTGGTGGAGGAAGTAGAATGTGCCCTGGGCGTTCGTTAGCCATGACTGAAATCAAACTCGCATTTTCTACCTTAATGAAGGACTTTGATGTTATCCCCCTTCAATCAAGTGCCTCAGTAGAAGAGCATTTTGCATTTACACTTTCACCAAAAACATTCATGTGTAAAATTGTGTTTAATCACTAGAGTAGATGCTATTGAGATAAAAGAGAGTTGAATTACAGGTATTGATAGTTTAATCGAAGTAATTCAACTCTCACAGCAGAAACTAACACTAGTTAATCCATTCGGATTCCCAATCTTTAAACACTGGAGTTAAGCCCTTACTTTTAATAGCAGCAACAACTTCATAGACATTTCGTTCATCACCTATTTCAAATTGATTAAGTTCTTCATTAGGATGCAAATAGCCTCCTGGCTCCGTTGAACTTCCTGCACTCGTTTGAGTAATCCCTAAAGAAATAATATTATCCCGAAAATCAGGTGCTTCTCTTGTAGACAAACTGATGTCTAGTTGAGGGTTAAATAACCTAAATGCACTGATTAACTGAACAAGACCGATATCAGTTAATTCAACTTTTGGGTTAATCCCGCCAACACAAGGGCGTAATCTTGGCAGAGAAACACTGTATCGACTTCGCCAGTATTTATGTTCTAGATAATATAAGTGATGACCCATTAACAGTGCATCAAGACGCCAATCATCCAGCCCTAATAATACCCCTAATCCAATTTTATCCACTTGAGCTCTTCCAAGGCGATCAGGTGTTTCCAGTCGATATTGGAAGTCGGACTTATGCCCTCGAGTATGATGTTGGCGATAGGTTTCAGGATGATAGGTCTCTTGATAGACCATCACCGCATCCATCCCCTTTTCAGTCAGACTCTTGTATTCATTCTCTTTTAATGGTTGAACTTCAAATGCGATATAACTGAAATATTGTTTTATGATTGGCATAATTTCACTAAAGTACTTAATGCCAACCTTTGTTTCATGCTCACCAGAAACAATCAAAATAGAGTCATAACCTTGTGCTTTGATGATTTCACATTCTTGACGAATTTCATCATGAGATAAGATTTTTCTCTTAATTTTATTACTCATGGTAAAACCACAGTAGTCGCACTCATTAGCGCATAGGTTTGAAACATACATTGGCAAATACATACCAATATTAGAACCGAACCTTTTGCGAGTATTATTCACAGAGGCCTGAGCCATCTGTTCTATATAGGGTTCTGCAGCTGGCGACAGTAAAGCTAAGAGACTATCAAGGTTTCGCTCTGGTTGATTAAGCGCCCTTTCGACATATTTATCCGTTGTCGAATAAATTTTCAATGCCAACTCATCCCGAGGGATGTTTTTAAACACATCAGTAAAAGTATTCATAAGGCTTACAAAGAAGTTGAATTTAAAAAACCAGTAAGAGGACTGGTATTATTTGCTGTACCAGAAATCGTGCCCAAACCTGCAACATACGCATCTCGCCCAGCTTTAACAGCGGCTTTGAAGCATTTTGCCATAGTCACAGGATCAGGACTGCTCGCTATGGCTGTATTAACCAACACAGCATCCGCACCAAGCTCCATTGCTCTTGCTGCGTGTGAAGGTGCGCCTATCCCTGCATCTATAACAACAGGTACTTGAGCCTGCTCAATGATAATTTTAAGGAAGTCATCAGTCACCAAGCCTTGGTTACTGCCAATTGGTGAACCTAACGGCATGACCGCTGCACAACCAATCTCTTGCAAACGACAACACAACACAGGATCAGCATGAACATATGGCATGACAACATATCCCTGTTCACAGAGTTCTTTTGCAGCTGCAAGCGTTTCAATGGGATCTGGCATTAAATAACGTTGATCAGGATGAATCTCCAGTTTTATCCAATGCGTACCAAACAATTCTCTGGACAGTTCAGCTGCGAAGATGGCCTCTTTTGCATTTCGTGCACCAGAGGTATTAGGCAGTATTTTTATACCTGAATGTTTTAACGGCTCCAGTAAATCATCCGTACCATTTTTCACATCAATTCTTTTCATGGCAATAGTAGCCATTTCAGAACCTGATTGAACCAATGATTCAATCATTAGATTACTTGAGCTGAATTTACCTGTGCCTGTAAATAGCCTCGACTCAAATTCTTCATTCGAAATTTTTAACACATCAACCTCCAGCTACTGCTTTGAATACTTCAATTTGATCATTTTCCTGACATGTTGTGTCAGTCCACTTTGAGCGAGGAAGTATTCGTTCATTAACAACTACAGCAATAGCATTCACATTTTTTATTTGAGCTACATCTAATAGCAGAAGTGCTTGAATACTAAGATTTGACTCGATTGAGATATTCTCGCCATTAAACTTAATGTTAATCATGCGACATTCTCCTTGATTACGTGTTTTTCGGTATTAGCACATACCGAGCAACTGGGGTCCTGTTCCAATAAAGCGGTCCACCACTGAAAAGTATTTCCATCGAATAACCAAAGCTTACCGAAAACCTGTTTATCACCGAGCATGACTTTTAAACCGATTAAAGCCTGCATTGATGCCAAGGTACCAACCATGGGACCGAGGATGCCGACACTTCTACAGCTATCATTAACTTCAATTTGTTCTGGGTACAAGCAGTTATAGCAGCCAGACACTGATGGATAGTAAGCGAATAATTGACCACTAAAATTTGCAGCCGCAGCACTGATAAGAGGCAGCGAGTTCTTAACACAAAATCGATTGATTAGATGTCTGCTTTCAAAGTTATCACAGCAATCAAAAACAACGGTTTGTTTTGAAAAATCCAGTTGCAATGCATCCGTGAACATTTCAGCTCTTACATTGATATGGATATTCGGATATTGCTGCTGAAGTTTAATAAAAGCCACTGTCGCTTTATTCTTTCCAATATCGTTCTCTGAAAATAAAAGCTGTCTTGGTAAGTTGCTACTTTCGACTTTATCTCCGTCCACCAGCACGATCTCACCAACACCGGCTGCTGCAAGGTAATGAGCGACAAGAGTACCTAAACCACCAACACCAAGAATAATTGCTTGGCTTGTTTTAAAGCGTATTTGCCCATGTTCACCCACATTCGGTAACAGTATTTGTCGTGAATAACGCATGAATTCTTTATCACTAATATTCATACAGCTTCCTGCCATGATGATTGTTCCCATAGATTAGTGAGTACGTTAAATGCTTGTGCAGGCTTATCGGCGAGTGTTACAGCCCTTACAACAGCAACGCCATTAACCCCGATTTGCTTAATGATATTGAATTGAGCAGCACTAATTCCGCCGATCGCAACTAAGGGTATGTCACTGGACAATAAGCTCACTTGCCTTTTAACTTTACTTATTCCTTGTGGAATAGAGGGCATATCTTTTGTGGGCGTAGGATAGATATGACCAATAGCGACATAAGATGGCTTTAGCTGCTGAGCCAGTAGAGCTTCGAAAACCCCATGACTGGATAAACCCAAGGCTAATCCTGATGACTTGATTAAATTCAAGTCTGCTTGAAAAACGTCTTCTTGACCTAGGTGAACGCCAAAGGCGTTATGTTTTATGGCCAACTGCCAATGATCATTAATAAAAACTTGTGCTTTGTGTTGATAACCAAGTTCAATGACTTTCGCGACTTGTTGCTCCAGCCAATCAGGCCCGTTTTTCTCAACGAGATCTTCTTTGATTCTGAGCTGAACGGTTTTACAACCCGCAGACAACAATGATGAAATCATTTCTGCGCTGTCTACAACTGGGTATACACCAATATCCCCAATCATAGACCTGAAAGGCTTTGCTGTATCATTAATTAGAAGCTTTGAAGCTTCACAGATAACGCGAGGAAAGTGCCTTAAATCAGTCGGCCAACCTGTTTTGGCTATTGGTCCAGCACCCTCTCCAATTTGATAGCTGAATTGTATACCTCTATGTACATAAGCATTCGCTTGCAAAACCGCGTCCTGAAGAGGATAACCATGAGCGATAAATGATGCGATTGCCGATGAAAGAGTACAGCCCGTACCGTGAGTGTTATCTGACTTAATTCTCTTATTTACAAAACGAATAGTTTCATTTTGGTGTAACTCACTACAATGGCCAACATTACGACAGATTAAAATATCTTCTGCGTACAATTCATCATTAGGGTTATCACCTCCTTTAGCTAACACACTGCAATCCAGTTGATTAGCTAAGAATCGAGCTCTTTCTTTTATCGAAGCATTTTTACAATGTGCCGTTAATTGATGTAGCTCTGAATAATTGGGGGTTAACAGGTTAATTACCCCCTTAAATGGACTGAAATTAACACCTAAATCATCATTCAAACTATCACCACACGTTGCAACCAGCACAGGATCAAGCACCACTTGGACATTTGGGTTTACTTCTTTGGATTTGCTTAACCAATGGCCAAGCAAATCAATTTGATGTTGATCGACTAATAAACCAATTTTAATAGCCACAGGCGGCAAATCCGTCGAAAGAGTATCCAGCTGTTGCTTTAACATGTATTGAGTAACAGGTTCTACTAAATCAACTGCAACACTATTTTGTGCAGTAACACCTGTAATGACAGTACAAGCGTGGCAAGATAAGTCATTAATTGTTTGTAAATCAGCTTGTATTCCAGCTCCACCACCAGAGTCTGAAGCAGCAATGCTCCAGACGATCGGGCGATTAGAACTGGTACTGAGTTCTAAATCTTCATGCATATCAAGCGCTCTCTTTCTCAGCGTCATCAACTACGTGATAGATTTCAGAGCCTGTGGCTTTGAACTCGTTTGATTTTTGGGTCATCCCTTCGGTTATGTCTTTCGATAGCTTTTCATAATCAGTATGACTATTGATTTCTATACCTTTAGCTTCCAATGCAGCCGCATAATCACGGACGTCCTGAGTAATCTTCATCGAACAGAACTTAGGCCCACACATTGAGCAGAAGTGAGCCACTTTCGCTGACTCCTGAGGTAAACTATCATCGTGATATTCACGCGAAGTATAAGGATCTAGGCCTAGATTAAACTGATCTTCCCATCTGAATTCAAAACGCGCTTTTGAAAGTGCATTATCACGAATTTGTGCAGCTGGGTGGCCTTTCGCAACATCAGCGGCATGGGCAGCAATCTTGTAGGCAATTAACCCTTGTTTCACATCTTTTTTATTCGGTAAACCTAAATGTTCTTTAGGGGTGACATAACAGAGCATTGCTACGCCAAACCAGCCAATCATTGCGGCACCAATACCCGAAGTAAAATGGTCGTACCCTGGTGCGATATCGGTCGTTTGTGGACCTAAGGTATAAAATGGTGCTTCATCACAAATTTCAAGTTGCTTTTCCACGTTCTCCTTAATCATATGCATTGGAATATGACCAGGACCTTCAATCATAACTTGAACGTCATATTCCCAAGCAACCTTAGTGAGTTCGCCTAGTGTTTCCAATTCAGCAAATTGTGCTTCATCATTAGCGTCCGCAATAGAGCCTGGACGCATACCATCACCCAAAGATAGTGCCACATCATATTGCGCACAGATTTCACAAATCTCTTTGAAGTGAGTATACAGAAAGCTTTCTTTATGATGACTTAAGCACCACTTCGCCATTATCGAACCACCACGAGATACAATACCCGTCACTCGCTTAGCTGTCATTGGAACATAACGAAGTAATACACCAGCGTGAATGGTAAAATAATCGACACCTTGTTCTGCTTGTTCAATTAACGTGTCACGATACATTTCCCATGTTAAGTCCTCAGCTACGCCGTTTACTTTTTCTAAAGCTTGATAGATTGGAACAGTACCGATTGGGACAGGTGAGTTTCTTATCAGCCATTCACGAGTTTCATGGATATATCGACCTGTAGACAGATCCATTACATTGTCTGCGCCCCAACGAATTGACCAAACCAGTTTTTCAACCTCTTCTTCAATGGATGAAGTAACTGCAGAGTTTCCGATATTAGCATTCACTTTCACTAAAAAGTTACGACCAATGATCATCGGTTCGGATTCTGGATGGTTGATGTTGTTTGGAATGATTGCACGACCCCGTGCGACTTCTTCACGCACAAATTCTGGAGTGATTGGTTCACCAATTCTTGCACCAAAACTGTTACCAGGAGCACGTTTTGCAATATCTGAGTCGGCAAGCTCAGCTCTTGCCATATTTTCACGGATTGCAATGTACTCCATTTCTGGAGTCACAATCCCCTGCCTTGCATAATGCAGTTGAGTCACTCGTTTACCCGATTTAGCTCTTCTTGGTTTTGGTAACACCTCGAAGCGTAAATGATCTAAACCATCGTCAATCAGTCTTTGTTGAGTAAAGTTTGAACTAACACTATCAAGCTCTTCGGTATCTTCTCTTTCTAAAATCCAATTACGTCGATGTTTTGGTAAACCATCCCTAACATTAATCTCTGAATGAGGATCTGAATATGGGCCAGTACAGTCGTAAACATTGATTGGCGGATTAGATTCCGTAATAGGCTCCTCTGTACTTCCCCCAATAATGGTGTCCGTTTGCTCTATTTTTCGCATACCAACTTGAATGTCTTTCCTGCTTCCTTCAACGTATGCTTTTTCTGAGTTCGGAAATTGCTCAGGTTTCAGATGATATATAAACTCACTTGCTTGATCACGGCGTTCTCTGCGAGTGACTTTTTTAGAATTACTGTTTTCAAAATGGCCTTCATTATGAAGGCTTTCGTTCCGTGTATTGGTGTGCATAAGCAATCTCACAATCTATATAATTAAGAAGTTGCTTGTCTGACGCCCAGTGTGGATGATTAACTGAATGGGTAAAAGCTGGCATTAATCCTTCTTCCATAAAAGAAGAATAGATCAATTTTATAGGTATTAAGATTCCAGATTTCACTTTTGTTTCCTTCGCAGGTCTTAACCCGACAGGTTCAACGGATCCCGTGTTAACGATCTCAGCCTAATGGCACTCCGACAAGTAAATATCTTCACAGTAGCTGTGAAGCCTTTTTAGTATAGACATATTGAATTTTTTGATACAAGCCTAATTTTAATTACAAAGGAAGAAAACTTGATGATGTTCATAGAATTGAAAGGTAAATACTTATTTTCGACTACCTTTTGACCAGTCGTACATATTGTAAATGTGTAATGAGGGGTCATGTTTATGTGGAGTACGGAGTAGTGTTCTGAATGTTTGGTCAAAATCTGGTAATATATTGGTCCTAATCCAAGCTTTAAATGCTGAATTAAATTCCACATCAGTATAACAATTACAACCCTTTTCTACTTCATTCTTCCATTTATGAGCTTTGATCGCTTTACGCAAGTCGCCCGTTTTGTCGGTGATATAGCAAATCGTCAGTGCGAGTGAATACAGCTCGCCAATTCGGACTAGATCATAAACGCCATTTTCTCTTCCCTCTTTCAATTTTAATGTAAAATAGTTTGGACATCCGCATTCATTGTGTACATATTCACTATCAGGATGAATGGCATCAACAGTATCGATTAGTTTGACTGGAGCTTCCAAGCTCTGCACAACAAGGTTGCCAGGATGAACATCTCTCATGAGAACACCTTTAAAATAGAGCTCCATTAAGTCCTTACATAGCCCTTCACATTGATGTAATTCAATGACTTTTCCTTGCCTGATAATATCTCTTCTAACTTCTAAACCTGAATGTTTCGCTAACGTTATCCCCTCATTAATAATGACACTCGGTACAATATGAGTATAGCGAGTGACCGCACGAGCTGTCTTATGTGATGAAGTGATTCTATGGCGAGAAAAATTGCCTTTATCTCTGCGTCTTTGAAGTTCAATGAAATGACCATCATTATTCGAAATATAAGAACTACCACCGCCTTTAAGTTCATCATCAACAGTGTATGTGACCCGTTCAGAAGTGAACCACTCTTTTCTTCTTCTTAATGCCGCAAATTGATGTTCAGGATCAAAGTACCACGTATGACTGTGTTCATCCTTAACAACTTCAAGCCCGAACTCACATGTAGATTTAGAACTACTTGCAGGCAGCTTTTCAGGAGCATCACCAAAAAGCGTTTCAGAGAAAGCAGCAAAATTTCCGCATTCATCAAATAGAGTTTGAAAAGCACGGAGTACTTCCTTGCTGCTGCCTTCTAACGGCGAACTTACCGATCCAAAGAAGCGAGAGACCGAATTAGGCCTTCTACTAGAACCGTTACAGCTCACTATGTACTTATCCAATAATCCAACAGGAAGCGTCAGTCTGCATTCATCATCTTTGGTACGCGTTAAGTTATGTTTATTCTCAACAATATATGAATACCAACTTTCGACTTCTGAATGATTAGAAATAGCCATAGCTCTGCCATATCAGCAATATGAATCTAGTCTATCTGTAGAAGGGATTACAATTGAGAATTTAAATAAAAATTAATGGGTAGTTAATTAACTGTTTAACCTAGTTAAGCCATAAGTAATATCTACTGGGAAGAGAGCCTGTCCAGCGCTTAAAAGCCCGTCTAAAATTACTGATGTCCTGTTCATTCAACTCCTTCGCTGTTTTACTTGGTTCATGCTCTGCCAAAAGTATTAACGATTTTATTAAGTTCGCTTCATCCTGCAATTGACCAAAGTTTGTGTCATATTCTTTTAATCTGCGCTTTAGCGTCGCAACACTCATGTCCAGATTATCGGCCAGTTGTGGTAATTTAAGCGTTTCATTCAACAGGTAGCTTCTCACCTTACGCGGTAACCCAACCTGTTTATAACCTACTTTCACCTTTTGACTTGCTGAACTTTTTGCAAGCTTATAATCGAACTCATCATTGCAGTACTGTTGATGTTCATTTGCGCAGGTAGAAATACACATTATCGGAGCATCAAATGTAACATTAGAATTCAAGTATTTTAGATATTGCGATGTATTTGAAGGTTTAGAAAAAGGAAATGAGAATTTAATATCAATATTTTTGAAGAGAAAACTCAAAGATGATGCAAATACCTCAAGAATAAACCTATTGTTACTTTGAAAGCAAAAATCAGCCGTAATCAAAAGATGCTTTTCAGCGTTAATATTAAAGTTAATTAATTGAACCCAAGGTTGTGAGAGGCGTAAATAACGGTAAAAATTTGAATATTTTGCGTTTAAATTATTTGATTTATTAAGTAGATTCGAATGTGAGTCCGATAAATCAGCATATAACATTTGACCTAGTAAAAAAGCCAAATCGTTTCCTTCCCATTGTCGATTAGCATTATCAAACAATCGTTTTAGTTGACGAGGTGACACTGTAAAATCTATGCGTTGGATGTCTTTAATAAAGATCCCTGTACCCGTTAATAGGATCTGCATACTTAACTTACGTTGGCAAAATAAACTAACAATTAAAGTGACTATCCGTCTGCAATGTAAGTCTTTATCATTCAAACAAATAAAGGCCATATTAAATTGCCTCATTAGAAATTAACGTTGCTTTTGATTCTGGTCTCAATCTTTGATTTAGCTCTATCAACAAAGCTTCTGAAATCGAAGTCTCTTCAGAGTGAAAACCATTCACAAACATATTCACTTCAGTTGGCAATAAAGAACTGAATTTACAATTGATGTCTGTTTCATTTATTGATTGAGCAATACTCAAAGCTAAAGACTCAACAAGCTGATCATTCCCGTCGTTAATCAGTACAACAAAGCAATCGCCAGCAAAACGACAAACTAAGTCGCACCCTCTCAACTGATAACACAAAATATTGGCTATTTTTTTCAGACATCTATCAGCCTTGTTAAATCCAAAGTGGCTGTTGTAGTCGCTAAAATTTTCAATATCAAACGCTACTAACCCATAGTTTTTTTTGCTTTTATTGTGACGTTTTAAGTGTGTTTCAAAACCTCTTGTATCATTAAGCAGGGTCAATGGATCTGTTAAGTGGTACTGCCTGATATATTGCTCTCTTGTTTGTAATTGACGATTAACCACCTTTTGTTCTTTTCGCCAGTGCCATAATCCATAAGTGAGAAAAGCCAAGCCTAATGGCATTGGTATCTTTTCAATCAAATTGGTAAAAATGGTTGAGCTGGTTCTTATGAAAATTTCATCCAATACGTCCAGAAAGCATCCGAATGCATACACACTTAAACCAACAACTAGCATGTTGGTAACAAACCCTTTTGGTCTTGCTGATCGAATCACAAATATCCAGCTAGTAGCGAGTGCAAAAAGACAAAACTCACCAAAAATATCGATAAAATCAATGTCTATTGTGTATTTCAAAGGCAGATGCAATAACATTATTGATAAGGGTACAAGCGTTATTACTAACAAGCTAATGATCAAAAACGGCGTTGAGCTTTTTAATTTCATTGTTCTATTTTTAATACAAACATCAATACCTGTAAAATAATGCATTTTTATTAAGATTTTGTGACTAGACGATTTAAAAATCAAAGGTCAAATTAGCTCAATAAATCACTATTTAACATTTGAAACTCACCTAAAACCACTGCTTATTAGGCGTTTAAAGCAAAAACGCTGATTCAAATCAGTTCATCACCTAAAAATACTAGTGAGGATCTGCGTGAATAAACATCAATCAAATGTTTTCGTCACAAATCTGACATTTATCTCTCTTAATGTTTGCCCTGACTTTTGACCCCACAGGATAAATAGAACAATGAAAAAGCCATTTAAATTGTCTGCAATATGTCTGGCTCTTTGCAGTATCGGAATATCTGCACAAGCCATCGCTGTAGGAAAATTTGAAGGAAGTGTGAGAGCTGAACAAAGTAAACAGCCTCTATCAGGTGCGATTGTAACCATTCAAGAACTTAATCAAAGCCAAACAGCAGGCCGTGATGGCCGCTTCTTTTTTAATGGCCTAAAAGCGGGTGACTACACTGTTTCAATTTCATATTTAGGTGCGCCAACACAAACAAGAAAAATTACTGTCACCGATAATCAAACTTCAGACCTCATTGTTGAGCTTGCAGGTAATGAAATTGAGCGAATTACCGTAACAGGCCATACGGGTTCATTAAGTAAGTCTTTAAATCGACAACGCAGTGCAGATAACCTCGTTAGTGTTATCAGTGCTGATGTATTTGGTAATTTCCCTGATAGTAACGTCAGCGAAGCGTTACAACGTGTTCCAGGTGTGTCAATTGAACGTGACCAAGGTGAAGGAAGATTCGTCCGCATACGAGGGTTAGCTCCAGACTTTAATTCAGTATCAATGAATGGTACACGCCTACCAGCCCCTGAAGATGACCGCCGCGCTGTTGCTCTTGATGTTATTCCTTCTGATCTTGTTCAATCGGTTGAAGTCAGTAAAACAATTACCCCTGACATGGATGCCGATTCACTCGGTGGGGCTGTAGAAGTAAAGAGTCTTTCGGCATTTGATCGTGATGAATTATTTTTCAATCTCTCAGGTGAAGCCAGCTACAACGGATTAACAGAACAAACTAGTCCGAAATTTGCAGTAAGTTACAGCGATACGTTTAATGATAAATTTGGTGTTGCGGTTGCGGCCAGTTGGTATAACCGTAAATTTGGTAGTGAAAATGTAGAAGTAGATGGTGGCTGGGATCTTGATGACGAAAAGCTAGAAGAAGTCGAAGCACGTAACTATGACATTACCCGTGAACGCATTGGTTTAGGTCTCAACCTAGATTATCGTCCAACCGAAGATCATGACCTATTCTTACGTTCTTTATACAGTAAATACGATGATGATGAAGTGAGAAATGCATCAGGAGTTGAATGGGAAGATGCAACCGACACGCAAACACTTTCTCCAGCAGAAGTTAAACGTTCATTGAAGGCAAGAACAGAAGAACAAGACATAACTTCGTTTGTACTTGGTGGACAATCAAGATTAACAAAGTGGACAGTTGACTACCAAGCTTCCTATTCCCGTGCAACTGCAGCAAAGCCTTTACATATTGGAGGTGCTGAATTCGAAGCTGAGTTTGATGAACTGGGTTTCCAAGGTACGCAAAAACCGATTATTTTAGCCAATGAAGATTACTATGATGCTTCTGAGTATGAGTTAAAAGAAATTGAAATCGCAGATACACGCTCAACAGATACCGTAAAAGGTGGAAAAATTGATTTTGTGCGTTCATTTGAACTTGGAAAAACTGGTGCTGAAATAAAATTCGGAGCAAAGGCCAGCACCAGAGAAAAAACAAACCGTGAAGATGTTTGGATTTTTGAAGACTTTGAGGACTTCGGTGTTTCCGAGGAGCTTTTATCTTTAAGTGCATACAGCAATTCAACAGTTAATTACGGACTCAGCGAGTTTGGTCCATTAATTTCGACAAATTCTATTTGGAACTTAGTAAACTCAATGGATGCGAGTGAGTTTGCTGATGACATTGAATCTAAAATTGGTGATTTTGAAATTACTGAAGACCTTACTGCGGCTTATATCATGGGCACAGTTGATTTTGACCAACTCAAGGTTATCGGTGGTCTGAGATATGAAAACGTTGACTGGAAATCTCAAGGCTACAAATTCAATGAAGATGAAGAGTTTATTGCTAGTAACTCTTCACGTTCAGAAGACCACTTGCTTCCTTCTATTCATGTTCGTTATGACTTCAGTGAAAATACAATATTCAGAGCTTCTTGGACAAATACAATTACACGCCCAACGTTTGATCAAATTGCACCTGGCTTCTTGTTAGAAATTGACGAGGAAGAAGATGATGAGACTGGTGAAGTTGAGGTTATCCGTGAAGCTGAGTTTGGTAACCCTGATTTAAAATCCCTCGAATCAATGAATGTCGATATGAGCTTAGAGCACTATTTCGATGGTATTGGATTATTGAGCGTTGGTGGTTTTTACAAAGACATTGAAAACTTCATTTACGAGGCTGACCTAGCCGGGCGAAGTGAATACGTTAATTATAAAAAAGCACTGACTTTCGTAAATGGTAATGATGCTGACTTGTACGGTTTTGAATTAGCTTATGTGCAAGAATTTAACTTCTTACCTGAACCATTTAATGATCTGTTAATAAACACAAATATTACTTACACCGACTCTAATGCTGAAATCCAATGGTTTGATGACGGTGAATTGCTCGCACGAGATATTCCATTGCCTAGTCAGTCTGACTTATCAGCAAACTTCTCAATTGGATATGAAAATGCGTATACAAGTGTTTGGCTTTCAGCTGCTTATAAATCGGAATACCTACAAGAAGTTACTGAAATTGACGATGAAAAGTATGATATGTACGAAGATGATCATTTACAGTGGGACTTCGTTGCTAAAGCCCATGTAACAGAGGCAATGACAGTATATTTTAAAGCTATCAACATCACTGATGAGCCATTCTATAGCTATGCTGGCAGTCGTCGCTTCAACAATCAATACGAAGAGTATGGCAGAACGCTCCAATTAGGCATTCAAGTAGTTAATTTTTAAGGTATAAGTGATGAAAAAAAATAAAACAAATAACATTTTCAAATATGGATTATTAGCTACTCTTGTATCAGCAACACTTGGGATCACAGCATGTAATGATGAAGCTTCTTCATCTGTGCAGCCTGAAGCTCAATCTAAACCTGTATTTACAACAGGTAAGGAAAACGATGTTAAAACCTTGATTGGCCTAAAAGGAAGTCAAGGTGTTCGATTCAATAATGGCTGGTTGCTTGCAAGCGAGAAGTCAGGATTAGTTTCTTGGAATGGTGAGTCCGATAATGGCAACACCTTAGCTAAAGGGGAATATAAGTACCTTCAAGCTTCTAGTGATATTGCGATAACCTTTGATACTAGGACAGACCGTGTTCAGCCATTTTCAGTTGTAAACGGCACACTGACTAAGCTAGCTCTTATGCCTGAGCTTGATTACGAAATAAACTGGGTTTGTTTACAGCCAAGACAGCAAGATGGGTTGACTTATGTTTGGCTTGGTGGCGAATCAGGCAACGCACAACAGTGGGTATTAGGCCACAAAGGCAATTGGAATCCCAAGTTTGTTCGTAGTATCTCAGTACCTATGGGGACACTTAATTGCTCTTTAGATTCTACGACAGATACACTGTATATTGCGGAACAACAAGCTGGAATTTGGGCAATAGATGCACACCCTCAAGCCGTTAAAGAAACTGAGCTTGTCGTTGCAAAACCACACAACACGTTAACTTCAGTTTTTGCTGATGATGGCCACGTGTTTTATCAAGATGAGACTGGGCGTGTCTTTTCTGATGGCAACCAAGTAGCGTTCAATAAAGGTGATGAGGTTGAAGGATTAACCGTTTTTACTGGCAATCAGAAACAATCAGTACTGAGCTTCGATGACGAAAATGACCAATACCTTCTCTCAAATTGGACTATAAAACTACAACCAAAAGATAAAGCAGAGAAGATCCGTGAAATTCCAGCATGGGTCGAAAGTGCAAATTCAGATCGTGCTGGGGATACTATGGATGACCCAGCAATTTGGGTTAATAAAACATCACCTGCAGACAGCTTGATTTTAGGCGCTCATAAGCGCTGGGGATTGTTAGTATTTGATATGCAAGGCAACCAAGTTCAGTCTATTGGTACCGGACGCATTAATAATATCGATTTAAGACAGAACCTACTCATTAATGGTGAAACTAAAAGTATTGCGATAGCCAGCTTGCGTGATGGAGATAAACTTGCTGTATATGAAATTACTCAAAAAGGTCATGTTATTCAAACAGCGGTCTTAGATACACATTTAAATGACATTTATGGCATGTGTTTATATAAAGATGATTCACAACTTTATGCTTTTGCAAATGAAAAATCAGGTAAAACCATACAGTATCGTGTGAATTTAGATACACAAACTTCCATCACAAAAGTACGTGAGCTGTCTGCGCCATCTCAAGTCGAAGGCTGTGTAGCCAATGATCAAACAGGTGAATTATTCGTTGGTGAAGAAGATCAAGGAGTTTGGAAGTATGATGCCAATGCTCAAGCCTCATCGAAAGGTGAAATGATCATCAAAGTCGGGGGTCCATTAGTCGACGATGTCGAAGGTTTAGATTTGTATCACGGGCAAGACAAATCTTATCTTGTTGTGTCGAGTCAAGGTAATGATTCCTATATCCTTTATAACTCTGAAGCTCCATATCAGTTTGTAACTCAATTTAGAATTGGGACTAATTTTGATAAAGGAATTGATGGTAGCTCAGAAACCGATGGTTTAGCCGTTACTTCAATGCCTGTTGGTGATGGCCCATGGTCTCAAGGTATGCTCGTGGTTCAAGATGGAAGAAATCGCATGCCAGACGCTAATCAAGATTTTAAGTGGATCCCTTGGAGCAGTATCTTTAATAACAATTAAAAACCATAAAATATCTCATCGCCCTATCTACTAGGGCGATGACTTTTAATTACTTTTTACTTCCACATTTGCCTTCGCCACATTTTCCTTCATGAGCTTTGCGCTTTTCGCCGCACCGACCTTCACCGCACTTCCCTTCTTGAGACATTTTTCCACCACACTTTCCTTCATGGGCTTTTTTGCCTCCACACTTTCCTTCTTTACTTCCTTTTTGATCAGCACCGCACTTGCCTTCGCCACATTTCCCTTGATTTGCTTTACGCTTCGCACCGCAACGTCCTTCTCCGCACTTGCCTTCTTGAGACATTTTGCCGCCGCACTTGCCATCATGTGCTTTTTTCCCACCGCACTTCCCTTGGCCACATTTACCATCTTTGGTTTTATCTGAACCACCAGAGGATTGATTATCTGCAATTTGATAACCTTGATGAAGTTGATTAAAACTAAATTGACTTGAATTTGCTAATGCGACTGGAGCTAAAATAACGGTGCCAATAGCAACAGCTATGGCTTTCTTGTTTAATTTACTCATTAAGACCTCTTACCGGAAGAACCGAACAGACCAAGGTGTTGAATAGTTAAATTAAAACAGTATACGAAAAAAGTCGCATTTAAATTGTTATATAGAAGAATGTTTAGAAATAAATGGTACCCGAGGCCAGACTTGAACTGGCACGCCTATTAAGCGAGGGATTTTAAATCCCTTGTGTCTACCGATTCCACCACTCGGGCAATTTGAGTGAAAATAAAAGCAATACATCACTTCTATTTTAAAATGTGGAGGCGCGACCCGGAGTTGAACCGAGATAGACGGATTTGCAATCCGCAGCATAGCCATTCTGCCATCGCGCCCTAGAAGATTGGAGCGACATATCGGGTTCGAACCGATGACCTATACCTTGGCAAGGTATCGCTCTACCAACTGAGCTAATGTCGCATATAAACTTCATATGTAACCAATGGAAGATTGACTTCTCGTTGACTACGGGAACGCATTTTACGGATTTAGCAAAAGGAGTCAATGACTGGATATAAGATTTATTTCTAAGTGAACAATTAGTAGGCTTTCCGTATTTAAAGTATACGCATGCAGTACAAACCTTAATGGTCTCTTTCTGAGATCGATAATTAATGAATATTTATAAATATTACTTTTATATTATTAAGTACTAAATAACTGATTCATTGAGGTGTACTAAATGATAACAAGTTCAATACCTATTAATAGTGCTCAATATGTCGCTAAATATTCTGACATTCAAGTTAAATTTACTGAGTTAAGCGATAACCAATACAAAATTTCAGATGTCGAAAAGCAACATGCTTCGGATGAAACAGACGGTGCAATTGATTTAATTACTTCATTCTTTCTTAAAAAAAATCAGGTGGTTGAGCTGAAAGAAGGTGAGTATCAAACATTTACTGGCATTAATGGTGAACTGGGCAAGTATAAATTAGAGCCGGTAGATCCTAATCTAAGCACTGGTTGGTATAAGTTAACTGATATGGAAATGAAGGATTTAGCAGCTGAAAATGCAGTAACTGTTAATCATATCGCAGAATTTGAAAAACAAGGAGGAGATAAAGAGGATCTACTGATAGTTGAGGCGCCTGAGAATAGTAAACCAATTATTGAACCAACGAGTCCAACAAGTGAAACCTTTCCTGGCTGGCCTACCCCCCACAATCAAGGACTATCTCCTGCAGAATTTTCTTGTACAACCTATTTTAGATCGAGCCTTAATGATTGGTCTGCTAATTCGAGAACGGAATTAAAGAGAGTCAGCGATAATGACGATGATATTGGTAAATATTCAATAAAGTTAAATTTAGAAGCCGGTCAAGAAATCCAATTTAAAATAGGCGATGAATCTTGGAGTAGATACAGCTTGGGTACCAAAGATGGGAAAGTACTAAAAGCAGGCAGCGAAGAAATGCTTGAGGAAACAGGCCATAGCGAAGATATGAGATTAGTGGCAGAAAAAGCCGGTGAATATGAAATAATTGTTACCAACTATGCAGATATGGAAAAAAGATTGGCTAAAGTTGAGGTCAAAAGTCCTAAATAACGTAATTGGCTCTCCACCTATTTCATTGTTATAGGTAGAGAGCCAGATGAATACAGATTTAAAAACCAAACTTTTTAAAAAGCTTGTCTTTTATCTTATTTTTCAATTTCTCTTTTTCTTGATCGATTTTTTCATCAAGCAATGCTTTTGTATCAATTGAAAATTTAGGGTTTGTCATTTCACCAGAGATACGTAATGGTATCTTAATACCACTTAAATCGTCTTTCTTCGACTTTTGACCTTTTAGTGAAGCCACAATTTCTGTTTGCAGTAAGTAGTCAATTGATTTTTTGACTAGGTTTACATCACCCTCACCTTTCAATCTTAATAACGGCGAGGCCATCTCAGTCTCATTAAGTTTGACAACGCCTTTAACTATTTTGAATTTAGTTCCTAGCCGAGTAAAATCTGTTTTCTTCTGTTTGACTTCTTCAGTTGCCTCGCCTTTAAATTTTGCTTTTGCATTTCGAATCATGAGTGGGATATTTACCCCATAAATTGCACCGTCTGTAAATTCAGCGTTCCCTTGTGCTACAAGATTCTCGAGAACCTTATCAGGATTCAAACTGGTTCCATGACCTGATAAGTTGAATAACGTAGTCCCAGCAAGAATTTCAGAGTTAATTGCATCTTTTAAAAGCGGTTGAACTCGAACGCCCGATAACGTTGTCCTGAATTTATAATTTGGCTTACCATTTTTAGCCAATAAACTGGCTGAAGAAGCTAACTTGCCTTTATATAAATGACCGGAGAAATCCTTAACGTTTAATACCCCCCCCTTTAAACTGCTTTCAAGATTCCAATCATTGGTTTTGATCTTTTTAAATTGAATCGCTTTAACTTTTAGTGAGATATCCGCATTTACTGTGTTTAATGCACCTAAATCTGGTTCTGTGCCAGGTAGTTTATTAGTATCTGAAGGAGTTGCTGCTAAAGGCTGTTTAGTTGTTTCTTTAGCTTCTTTTTCCTTCGGAAGGTAAGGCGTTATATTGACATCACCAACGTTCAATGAAGCATTAATATAAGGGACTTTCTTACCGAAACTAACTTGTGCCTTGCCAGAAGACTTTATCGCATCGATATCAAAGGAATCTAGCTTCAAGGTCGCTGTTTTGGCCTTTGTATCGACTTGTGCATCGAGCTGAACTCGATTTTCAATTTTGCCGTTAGGAATCGCAGTACCATTGATGTTAGTTTCGACTTCAAGTGATTTAAGAGCAAAAGTCGAAAGTGACTTATTAATATTGATCACCCCAGAGCCTGACGATGTTATTTGATTTTTGTTGATGTCAGCTTGGATTTCAAAGGCTAACTTTGAGTCTTTGTCTAAATCGAAGTCATCTAAACTCAATTTTTTGATATTAAATTGATTAGCGACTTTCGTGTTGTCATCTCGCATATTTACAGTGACATCAGTAATGGAGATGCCATTGATGTGTAAAGCGTTGAGCATTTGACCTGGAGCTTCATCCGTAGCTTTGTCATCAACTTTGTTCTTATTGACAGCCGACTTTTCCGAAGCACTACCGCCTAAACCATCTAAACTCGACTTACCATCTTTTTTAGTAATTAAGTTAAATATTATTCCGTCAAAATTTAAACGACTTATTTCCACTTGTTTAGAAAGCAATGGAAGAAATTTCACCTCTGCCACCGCTTTATTAACGGATAACATTTGCTGCTTAAACCCCTTAGGTGCAGACAAGCTTAGTTTTTCTATCTCTATCCCTAAACTCGGATAAACCGTCCATTTTAAGTCTTTTTCAATCTTTAACTCTCTACCTGTTTGTTCTTTAACTAAAGAAACCAGTTCAGGCTTGTAGTCATTGAGATCAAATAAAAAAGTTAGATATAGGGCTAAGCAAACTATAAGAGCTAAAAGGGTTACTAAACCCCACTTAATGACTTTCATCACGCAATCTCCAGAACGAAAAATAAGTTATTTGCATCCATGCTCGTGTTGTCAATAAGTCCAGAGAAATTCAATCTCTTGAACACCACAATGCAAGAAGGGTTTATTCTACAACTGATTCGTTCACATTCTCAAATAACAATTTAGATTTAGTGTATGCTTTATTTAATTGTTTACTGAATCTAATGTGGAGTAAACCTTCAAAAGGATAAAGCCTAACTTAACTCAACCTAGTAGCGGCATTGTTGCAACTATGGTTTATTGTTGTTAAATAGAGAGTAACGATAACGATTTACAATGCGTAACTCTAGCAATGAATCACATTTTATTGGTTTTATTCACTAAAAAAACATGTAAATACTGCAAATGAATATTGTTAATTTGGCGATTACCCGTATAATTCTCGCTCAATTGTTGAAGGTTTGTTCGACTGAATAAACAACCAATAACAATGATATTTATTCAACAATTTCGGATATTTCCCTGACTTCAACGACAGACATCAAGATGACAAACAATTTGGATTTAGAAAAAGCGTTATCAGCATTAGACGATTATGGTTTTGAACAAAAGCAATCAGCTAGCCTCGAAGCCGCTCGCAATAAAAGTCAAATGCAAAAGTATTTGAAAACGCTCAACTATAGTTTGAAACGGTTAGAGGTATTGCAAGAAGCCGTTACTGAACTCGTTACGAAAGAAAAAGAGCAACAAAAGAAAAAAGAGTTAATTCAGACCTATAAAACAAAAGTTTTTAACTTATCGAGAGACTATAATCTTAGCTACGATGAAGTTTTAGAAATTATGGCTAATCAAGCTTAGCCATAATTGCTTTCTCATGAGCCATTTCAAATTGCTCTATATACTCAGAAAATGGCGTTAATATGGATATCGGACGTTTATTCCGACCAAGTAACGCTGATTCTTTAAAAACATTAGACCATTGCTTTAATGCTTCAGCGTTTGGCTTCTCACCAAAACATTCTAAAGCCATCGCTGCAACTTCTGCTGTTCCGAGCTGAAAATCCCTTTGCCCTTTTCTGATAACATATTCAGAAACAAATTCAGGGCTAAATGACAACATTGGAATGCCCCTCAGATATTCAGATTTTCTGTACATTTTAATCGCTTCTCGCCACGTTCCATCGAGTAGAATAAAGAGCGTTTTTTTACCCGAAAATTCAAGTGAGCTACTTTCAGAATAAACGATTTCAGTTTCTGCGTATTCATCAGGAAAAATTAAAACTGGTTGATACTCAGGATCTTGAATTAAATCTAAAAGCTTTTGCTCAACTTCAACTCTAGACCACAAGAAGGCAAAGGTTTCGGGGATCAAATCAGCAATCAACCTGCCCGTGTTAGATGGCTTTAAGACCTCATCGTCGTACATCAATAATAAGAATGATGCATTCGAAGCTAACTGTCTTCTATGATCACAAATACACCACTTAATGTTCTGTAAACAAAGTTTACAGCGACTGACATTTTTTCCTCTTGCATTAAACGTTTTAGTAGAAAGAGATTTACGATGGGTATATAAATCGTGGATACGGTGTTTTATTGGTTTCATAGGTATGGCGGGCACCAATTGGCGCCCTGATTTGATCATAAAATTCTACGAAGAAAAAAGTCAGCTCGTAGTCGTTTAATTCGTGTGAGAATCTTTTTTACTGCTACAGGGTAATCTTTCAACGATTCGATTTGACTATAATGATACAACTGAGTTGTATGTTGAATAATATGCGTTCTTTCTTGAGAAAACTGCTCTTTCCATACTTGTTCAGGATCTTGTATCAATAAGCCATTTTCGAGATCAAGTGACCAAGCTCTAGGATTCAAATTTGAGCCTGTAATAAGATAATTTTGGTTATCTGCACTGATCCCCTTTAGATGAAAACTATTAGTTTCGTGCTTCCATAAATGAATACGAAGTAAACCTTTATCAATCGCCCATTGCTGACGTTTCACAAACTTTCTTAGTGATTGTTCATAAATATATGGAACAGCACCAATAGTAGTAAAATCTTTTTCATCTGGGATAAAAAAGTCATTGGCAGTCTTATCGCCTACCACAATGTCAACTTGCTTTCCCTGACGTAAATGCTTAATTAATGCTCGGCTCAATGCGTAAGGCGGGTTAAAATATGGCGTACAAATGAATAGCGACTCTGAAGATTCTTTAACTAAATCTATAACCGCTTTATTTAATACGTTTTTCTTTCTTCCGAGACCAACCAGTGGCGTAATTCTAGTACCATTTTTGGTACCTGAATATTCATACCTAGCCTGTGATAACTTAACTTTGAAGTTTCTTATCTGCTGTTTTGACGGGATTTTATCATTGTCTTTATCGCCAAGCGCAACTACAGCGTCATCTTCAGCAAGTTCGTGAA
Organism: Shewanella sp. OPT22; assembly: GCF_004168585.1. Classification (GTDB taxonomy): domain Bacteria; phylum Pseudomonadota; class Gammaproteobacteria; order Enterobacterales; family Shewanellaceae; genus Parashewanella. The sequence goes on from NZ_PGVH01000043.1 coordinate 337,724, forward strand.
GCATATAATTTCGCATTGAAGCCGCAAGCTCAGGAGACTCAATGACATGATACCGATCAAATCGATAGCGCTCACCGACCTGTAAGTAGATATTATTTAGGCTCGAACCACTGAAAATAACGGCATCGTCAATCACAAAGCCCTTTAAATGAAGTACACCTAAAAACTCTTTCGTTTTAATTGGCGTGCCTAAAATATCAATAGGATGATCAGCTTCGGCATTTTTAGAGCGATACATAAAATAATTACCGCTGTCGCCTTTTTGGCCGATTAAGCCTCTGCGTGCTCGATGAAAATCAACAAACACTTTAATATCTATTTTTGGATTGTTTGATTTTGCCGCTAATAGAGCATCAAAAATCTCTCTACCTGCTTCATCATCTTCTAAATATAATGCAGATAAATAGATGTTATTTTTAGCATTCTTGATTCTAGATAATAGCTCATGTCTAAAACGTTCTGGTGTCAGTAACCAAGAAATAGAATCTTTAGAAATTGGAATGCCACTCAACTGGCTAAGCAAAGCCTTCTCCTTATTTATCAGGCTTCTGATTTTGTTGTTTACATAGTCAGAAGCATGCACACGATAAAATGAATATAGAAATTACCGATTTGCGAATGATTCGGCAACCTTTTTAAGCGAAAAGGGCCGTTATGATTGTGAGGTTGCTCTAAAAACGTTCATTAAGGTGTTATTCAATAGCCGATACGATCTCATTTGCTTTTTGATGTAAGATTTCCACTAACTCATCAGTCGAGTCTTCTGGTATCCATCCAGATAACGCAATTGAGCTGTATACTGGAGTTCCAACGTTCACTGCAATAGTGTAAGTTTTGCTGTTCTTGAGCTTTTTATTGGTTGTTTCCACTCGTGTAAATTTATTTCGTCTAATTTCTTCGATTTTATCCATTAATGACTCAAAACAGTCATCAAAACCCTCAATTGTTTTTCCTTTATACAAATGAACAATTTCATCATCAGATAACTGGGAAAGTAACGATAGTCCAACACCACTTAACGTCGCAGGATAATAACTCATTCGCCCTATCGCATCCATTGAATCCATCCCTGGGAGTGCGTGATATAGATAAGTTACTTTATTTTGCCAAAGAACGCCCATAGCAACAATAAGCCCGAAATCTTTTAATGACTCGAGTGGTTTAATTGCATTTTGAATAAATCCTGCGCCATACAAACTTTGTGCAGCAAGTACATGCATGCCTGGGCCAGATGTATATTTTCTGTCGCTGGTTTGTCTGACTAAACCGAGATAGGCGAGCGTCCGTAGCATGCGATTTACTTTAGTAATATCCAATTCAAGTAACCGAGAAAGTTCACGACCTGCAATGGGTTCATTACTCGACGCTACACCTTGTAAAACTTCGATACCATGTATCAAGCTTTGATTAAGCTGACTACCAAAGCGGCTCAGTTTTTCATTATTGATGATTGATGGTGTTGTTTGCGTCAAAATTTTGCAGCCTCAAATACAATTAAAGAAATTAATGATATCACTACAATGCCTAGACGAGTCAATATCCTTAATGAAATATATCCATACAATACTGTTTTAATAGCATTTAATGTTTTTAATTTCGTAAAAACACATACAATAAATTTAAACGCATAAATAATAAATATCTATAATAGACACATAAACACGTATATGTAATACTCAACGTAAAAATAGGCCTATCAATAACTATCAGATAAAGATAATTAGGCTACTACCTCAACCCTATACTTAAAATAAGAGGTCTAAGTGAATAATTTCGACTACATAATTGCTGCGATATTCGTGGTGTTTGTTATTTCGTTAGGAATGGCACTTTCAAGAAACGGCAAAAATATGAAAGACTTTTTTGCTGGTGGTGGAAATGTACCATGGTGGATAAGTGGTCTCTCTCTCTTTATGAGTTTCTTTTCAGTGGGAACGTTTGTTGTTTGGGGTGCTATCGCCTACTCTGACGGTTTTGTATCAATTACGATTCAAGCAACAATGGCATTATCAGGGGCTTTCGTTGCTTTCTTAATTGGTCCTGCATGGAATAAAACCGGTTGTCTTACTGTTGCTGAATATTTACAAAAGCGCCTTAATGTAAGAGCTCAAAAGATCTATTCTTTTATTTTTATCCTTGTCAGTTTATTTACTACAGGTGCCTTTCTTTATCCTGTAGGAAAAATTATTGAAATCTCTACTGGGCTTCCGTTAGAAACTGCGATTTTAATACTAGGATTACTGATTATCGCCTACACTGCCGTTGGCGGTCTGTGGGCAGTATTAGTTACCGATGTTTTACAATTCGTAGTGTTAACAGCGGCAGTCTTACTCGTTATCCCCCTATCATTTGAATACATTGGCGGTGTTACTCAGTTTTTCGATAAACTTCCTCAAGGTTTTACCGAATTACACAACGAAAGATACGATTTACTCTTTCTTTTTGGTTTCTTCATTTATAACACTGTATTCATAGGTGGTAACTGGGCATACGTTCAACGTTATACCAGTGTTCGCTCGCCCTCTTCTGCTAAAAAAGTCGGCTTAACCTTCTTCTCATTATATTTAATTGCTCCAATCATTTGGATGCTACCTCCTATGATTTATAGAATCGTAAATCCTGATGTGGCAGGTACTAACCCGGAAGATGCCTACTTATTAATGAGTAAGGAAGTATTACCTAATGGTTTACTTGGACTCATATTAGGTGCAATGGTATTTGCAACCGCAAGCTCTGTTAATACCACAATTAATATCGTTGCTGGTGTCTTAACTAATGATATTTTTAAAAGTTTTAGACCAAATACCTCACAAAAGAGTCTCGTAAAAATCGCTCGAATTTCAACTGTATTATTCGGTCTCGTATCAATCGTGGTCGCACTTTCAATTAAGAGTTTTGGCGGAATTGTTGAAACCGTTCTAAGTGTTGCAGCATTAACCGGTGTCCCGATCTACTTACCTCCTATTTGGTCATTATTTTCTAAACGACAAAATGCATTTTCAATTTTGTTCACCACCTTTGCGAGTCTAGGAATCAATCTACTCCTCAAGTTTTTAGCACCTTCACTCATTGACTTCTCACTCAGTCGAGGAGAAGAAATGATCATTGGAGTATTCATACCTATCTTGTTCTTAATTTTATTTGAGCTCATTTTGAAGAAAGAGAACAAATTGGTTGTAAAAGAGGATGCTGAAGAAGCAAAAGTAGAAACACAATCGACTTACGGTAAGAAAGTTATTTTTGTCGGCGTGCTGGGAATTGGCCTATTACTTATAGGATTAGGTCTTATAGGCGAGAAAGCGACGGGGTTAACAATAGGCACTGGCGGTTTTATAGCACTCATTGCCATTTCAGGATTCCTGAAACTGATTAGTGAAGATAAAAAATTAAAAACAAGTTTAGTAGGAAAATAGAAATGTTAAGAGTCGAACATGAACCGCTCGTTCGCAGCAATAATCACGTCCAACTGCAGAATGATGTAGTCATTGTAGGTGGTGGCATGGCTGGTGTTTGTGCAGCAATAAGCGCTGCACGTCACGGGAAAAAAATAACCCTAATTCAAGACCGCCCTGTATTAGGCGGAAATGCATCTAGCGAAGTGCGAGTTTGGATTCTGGGAGCAACAAGTCATTTGGGAAATAATAACCGTTGGTCTCGTGAAGGCGGGATCATCGATGAGCTTTTGATTGAAAACTTATTTCGTAACCGTGAAGGTAATGCTCATATTTTCGATTCAATTTTGCTTGATAAAGTATTAGCCGAAAAAAACATTACACTGCTTTTAAATACTGCGGTATACGACATTGAAAAATCCTCCTCTTCGACAATCTCTGCCGTAAAAGCATTTTGCTCACAAAACAGCACGGATTACACAATTGAAGGAAAAATTTTCACTGATGCATCAGGTGACGGTCTCGTTGCATTTAAAGCTGGCGCACCATTTGTAATTGGTGAAGAAGCACAATGTGAATTTGGAGAAAAACTTGCTCCTGTAGAGTCAAAAACAGATTTATTGGGTCACACTCTTTTCTTTTATAGTAAAGATGCGGGTAAACCCGTTGAATATACGTTACCTGATTTCGCCAAAAACACACAAATATCTCAGGAACGATTAAATCGAGTCAAAAAAGGTGAAGATGGTGTAAAACTGTGGTGGATTGAACATGGCGGTTTAAAAGATACCATTCATGAAACAGAAGAAATAAAATACGATTTATGGTCGATTGTTTACACCATCTGGGATCACATCAAAAACAGCGGCAAATTTAAAGACGTTGAAAACTTAACACTTGAATGGGTTGGTACTATTCCTGGTAAACGTGAGAGTAGGCGTTTTTTAGGTCATTACATGATGACCCAACAAGATGTAGTTGACCAAACTCAATTCGAAGATGCGATATCATTCGGTGGCTGGTCCATAGATCATCATCCGAGTTCTGGTGTATTTACTGATGCAGCGCCTTGTCGTCAATTCCACTCCAAAGGTATATTCCAGATCCCGTTACGCTGTTTCATTCCACAAAAAATGGACAACCTTTTACTTGCAGGCCGAATCATCAGTGCATCCCATATTGCCTATGGTTCAACTCGAGTAATGGCAACAACAGCACATGGTGGTCAAGCTATGGGTGCCGCTGCATCATATTGCATTGATAACAACTTATCGATAAATGACTTATTAGATCAGCAACATTATTCAGCCATACAACAAATGTTATTAAAAGATGGTCACTTTCTTCCTCACCTGCCTCATGAGGAATGCAATAACCTTCTCTCATCAGCTGAAATTCTATCGTCTTCTCAGTTAAAGTTAAAACAATTGAATTTTGATAACGATTATCAACTCCTCAATACCTCAGCAGCCCAAATTTTACCACTCGAAGCAAATACGAAATATCAATTTTCTGTACCTATAAATGTTATTTCATCAACAAAACTTCAAGTAGAGCTGAGAGTGAGTGATAAACATTTTAACTTCACCCCAAATAAAACAATCGAAATACAATCCTTTGAGTTGTCTCCAGGTAAGCAGGTTTTAGAGGTACAATTTGAAAACACGATAGATTCAAGTCAATATGGATTTATATGTTTCATGCAAAATGACAAAGTTAAAATCGGTTACAGTAAAGAGCGCATTACAGGCATTGTGACTGCTTTCAATGGTACCAATGAGGCTGTTTCAAATAATGGTCGTCAAGAAGTTGATCAAAACATAGGTATAGATAGTTTTGAGTTCTGGTGTCCCGCTCGTCGACCTGAAGGTCAGAATTTTGCATTTACCATTTCTCCCGCTTTAGAGATAAGCAAACACCAGAATATCTATAATGGATACAACCGGCCATTTTTAGGTACTAATGCTTGGATTGCGTCACAATGTAATGACACACCAACACTGGAAGTTAAATGGCCAGAAGAACAAGAGATTACCGAAATTATTCTTCATTTTGATAATGATTTTGATCATCCTCTTGAATCTACATTAATGACCCATCCTGAGAAGAAAATGCCTTTTTGTATTGAAAAATACAAAGTTTTTGATGATAAAAACAACCTTTTAAAAACAGTTACAAATAACTATCAAACAGTAAATAAATTGATGTTCACGTCAAAGATTAGGACAACATCGTTAAGATTTGAATTAGAAAATCCTTCAGGGACAGTACCTGCAGCACTTTTCGAATTAATTATTAAATAATGTTTTAAGAGCTCCAATTTGGAGCTCTTTTTATTTGTAACGCCCCTCTGTCATGAAGTTGTAAAGAATAAGTAAATTACTCGTTGACTAATATCTATATTAGATATAACTTAGATTTGTTTGGCAGTAATAATAATTAACCCTACAAAAGGAAATTTGCATGCAGACCGAAAGGAATGCTGGAGAATAATATGGCAAACGGACATCTTCCAAAAATAAATAAACTTACTCGTACCCTTCTTAAATTAGGTCTTGTTTCTGTTGTATCGGTAACAACACTTGCTCCAGCTCTTGCAGCTGAAGAAAACAAAAAAGAAGAGAGTGTTGAATCTATCCAGGTAACTGGCATTCGCTCACAGCTTACAAAAGCTGTTGCAACTAAAAAAGAAAGTAATCAATTTGTTGATGCTATTTCTGCTGATGAGTTAGGTAAGCTACCTGATGCAAACGTAGCAGAATCACTTCAACGTGTTTCAGGCGTTCAGCTTGAACGTGGTATCGGTGAAGGCAGCACCATCTCTATTCGTGGTTTAACTCAAAATGTTATTTTAATTAATGGCAGACAAGTAGTTACTGCTGGTGGACGTGGCGATAAGGGGCCTGACACCTTAGAGTCTTCAAGTTATAGTCTTCTGTCATTAATTCCATCTAGTTTAGTTTCAACGCTCGAAGTTTCTAAGCTATCAAGTGCCAGTGAAATCGAAGGAGCACTGGGCGGCGTCGTCAACATTAAGACTCGTAAGCCACTCGATAATTCAGGTCAAAAGTTTATCAGTAGTTTAACAGGTGCTCATGGTGAGTTATCTGGTGATACTGGTTATGAGTGGTCTGGCTATTACTCTAATACCTTTGCCGATGATACATTAGGTTTCCAAGTTGCCGCATCAACTTCAAGTCGCGAATTCCAAGAAGATGGTTTAAATACATTTTCTGGCTACAATTTTTCTAAAGACTTCGACGGCAATATACCAGAAGGTACTTTGCTTAATCGTGATATGCGATTTTGGCAAATAAATGATGACCGTAAAAAAGTCGGTTTAAACGCCATGCTGCAGTGGGCGCCTAATGATGATACTGAATTTTATGTTGATACATTTTATTCTAAAGTAGATTCCGATCGTGAACGCTATTGGACTGGTTTTTGGAATGGACATACTTCAAACGAAAATACGACCATTTCTCCTAATGGAGTATTAACCAAATCAACGGTTAGCCGCCCTGTCCAAACCAATACTGAATTTGCTGATGCCTATTCGGAGTTTTTAAGCACAGCAATTGGTGGAAAATGGTATCTTGATGATTGGACAGTCTCAGCTGAGTTTTCAACAACCTCATCTGACTCTCGATCAGTTCAGGACTTTATTCGCTTTCAAACCGCTGAAAAAGTTAAAGTAACTTATGACTTAACTGCGGGCAATGACGTTCCTTACTTGGATTTCGGCACTGCAAATTTAAACAATATTGAAGAGCTAAATTTAGCAATTTTATTTGATAATACGGTAGAAAAAGAAACCACGGATTCGGCGTTTAGATTTGATGCTCGTCGTGAGTTAGATGGTGATTTTCTGCGAGCTGTTGAATTTGGTGCTCGCACTAATTCTACTGAAACAGATAACCGCTCAATCAACCGAGATATTCGTCCAGGTTTTGCGTTAAATTCACTTCCAACAATAAGCTCAACCTATAGCAATGGTAGCTTTTTCTCAGGTGATGGTCCAAGCTTCAATAATCAATACCTAGTAGCTGATAAGTCTGCTTGGACTGGTTGTGAAACACTCATGTCTTCATATGATGCAGATCAAAAAGCAGAATGTATGCAAGGCTTCGATCCTAGTCGCTCTTCATATATACAAGAAGACATTACTGCACTATACGTTCAAGCAGACTATGAAACAGAAATCGGTGAAAAGTATCTTTCAGGTAATTTCGGTGTTCGTTATGTGAAACGTGATGTTCAATCAGATGGTTTTATCTTCAACGAAGCAACAGATACGTTGACTCCAATTACTACAAAGGATTCAAACTCTGAAATCTTACCTTCTGCTGTAGCTAAACTAGAATGGAACGATGAATTAGTTTATCGCTTCGGGTATGCTCGAGTGTTGAGTTTCCCGAATACTGGTGACTTATCAAACGGTATCTTATTACGTAATAACAACACTGCCACTGGTGGTAACGCTAAACTAAATCCGTTTTTAATTAATCAAATTGATTTATCGGCTGAGTGGTATTTTGACGAATCATCTATTCTGTCAGCAGGCTTCTTCTATAAAGACGTTGAGTCGTTTATCGTTGACACTAATAAACCTGTTGATATCGGTGGTGAATCGTACAGTCTAGCTCAAAAGATCAATGGTGATGGTGGTAAAATTAAAGGTGTCGAACTTTTATACCAACAACCATTTACATTCTTACCTAGCTTCTTAGAAGACACGGGTATTATGGCGACCTATTCATATATTGATAGTACTACGCCATTTGAAGATAACAATGGTAACGGCTTACCGATCCCTGGTTTGTCTGAAAATAACATTAACTTAGTTTATTACTATGAAGTTGATGACTTCGGAATGCGCCTAGCTTATAACTGGCGTGATGAATATCTTGCTGGTTTAGCTGACCAAAATTCAGGTGTGTACTTCAAAGGTTATTCTGATTTAGCTGCAACAGCTAACTGGAAAATCTCTGACAATATGAGCATGAATTTTGAAGCAATAAACTTACTTGATACTCGCCAAAAGCAATACAACAGTTTCTCTGAAGCAATACAACGTAATGTTGAATTCGGAAGAAGCTATAAGGTTACGTTCTCTTTGAACTTTTAAGCCTGTAATAAGGGTGCGTAAATGCACCCTTTTTTTTATTTTCCTAAGTTTGTTTGTTGATCACCTTGTGTATACACCCAATCATTATCTTTCACCGGTAAATGACAGCCGTAGCAGTTATTAAAACCGCTTCCTTTCCAATTTGTTGTCGTTGATTTCATTGGGCTCTCATTTGTAAATAATGCCCACCCCCAACCTTCTCCCCAAGCTTTGTTATTTTTAAATGTGTTTTTGGAATCTTTAACCATAACAAAAGTCACTTTAGGATTGGTTGCGAAATACCCCTTACCCGTGGTAAATGATTTATTAGTCGTACCAAAAACTCTTTTGACTAAAACAGTTCCATCTTTGAACTTTCCAGTCTTACGGAAAAAATCAAGAAACTGTTTTTGAATGTAAACTTGGTGTGCATCGAATGCTTGATGGTCTTTCGCATCTTGGACAAAGTAAGCACCAAGGTGACTCCATGTATCTTCGACATTTTTAGGATTTGAAATGTTACCATGAGCATCCACATAAGGGCTTAATTCTTGTGCTGCTATATGCGTAGAGAATAGTAACAATGCAGAGCTAACGAGAAGGTGTGAAAATGCAATCTGTTTAGACATAGCTTTTCCTTAACGAAAGTAAATATTATTCACTTCAAAATCGTAATACGAAAAGTATAGCTATGAAAAACAAATCTTGGATTAAAAAGAGCTACCTTATGTAGCTCTTAAATAAGACGATTACCACATTAAATCATCTGGAATGACATAATCTGCATATAAATCATCTTCTTCAGCAACCTCAATATCTTCATTCCTAGTTGCTAAATAACCACACCATTGTGGAACTAATAAGTTGACTCGTTCTGCTAGCTTAAACGGTACAATAAATGTTTTGTCTTCGTGACGGACAATACCAAGCTTTGCATTGAGCAATTGCTTTTGTAATTCCTCGTTTATATAAACAGAATGTACTTTGCTCGCTAGTGTATAGTTAAACTTAATTTCAGCATCTTTCGGAACAGATATAGCTCGTCTGTTAAACTCAGTAATGAGTGAGCGAACTTGACCTTTCTCTGTCGCTTCAGCAAAACGCTTCTCATTAAGTGCTTTATCTTTCTCAGCCTGTTCAAGTCGTTTTTGCTCAATTTCACGTTTTAAATCCGCTGAACCGTCATCAATTTTTTGTTTACGGTCACGACGCTTTTTAGTTTTAATATCGCGAACTTTCTGTTTACTTGCTAAACCAGCTTTTAAAAGCTGTTCTTGTAATGCATTTGCCATTGCTTTTTTCTCTCTAACTTTAACGCTCTAACTCGGCATTAATTTACTTAATTCTGCTAGCGCAACATTTGCCCCACCAAGAGACCAACCTCCATCTACAGGAATGACCGTACCTGTGACATAAGATGAGTATTCTGAGGCTAAAAAGAGTGCACAATTTGCGATATCATCTTTTTGACCATTTCGTCCTAATGGTACGCTTTTCGCCACATGCTTTTGAATTTGTTCACTAGGTGCTAAGCGGTTAAAACCCTCAGTACCTTCAATTGGGCCAGGTACAATTGAATTTATTCGAATACCTTCTCTGCCCCATTCTAATGCTAATGTACGCGTAAGCATATCAACACCTGCTTTAGCAGCACAAACGTGTGATTGCATTGGCATTGCCAAATAAGCTTGAGGTGCAGAGATTTGAATAATACTACCATGACCTCTGTGCATTATCGGATAAGCTTGCTTCAACACGTGAAAACTACCGAGCAAATCAATATCCATAACTGACTTAAAACCATTCTCACTGAGATCTTTAGCAAAGGCAGGGAAATTTCCTGCTGCACCGCTAACAAGTATATCGATCGTTGTTAACTTATCGGCAATGATGCTAAAACCTGCTTGGACTGCAGCCAAGTCTCTAACATCAAAGCTCACGCCAAAATGAGCTCCTGATGAATTAACTTTGGTGAGTTCAGCGACCGCAGTATCAATTTTTTCTTGATTTCTACTTGCGACAACAACATTTGCACCAGATTTAGCAAAGCTCAGTGCGATACCCAAATTAATGCCTGAAGTACCGCCAACTACTACAACATTTTTATTTTCGAAATTGAACATTGTTGTCTCCATCATGATTCATCGTGATACTAATTAATTGAGTGATAAATATCTTCAAGTGCTTTAAGTGGGTTTTCTGCTTTAGTTATCGGTCGACCAATTACTAAATGATCTGCACCAGCAGCAATGGCCTTTTGAGGAGTCATAATTCTGTGTTGATCGCCAGAATCTGTTCCTGCTGGTCTAATTCCTGGTGTAACTAATTGAAAATCAGTGCCTAATTCTGCTTTTAGTGCTTTGGCTTCTTGTGCAGAACATACTACACCATCTAACCCTGCTGTCTTTGCTAGATTCGCTAGATGAACCACTTGTTCATCTGCTGTTTTGTTTACACCTATTAGCGGTAGTTCATCGTCAGACATAGAGGTAAGTACCGTAACCGCAATCAGTAAAGGGGCATCATTATCGTAAGGCGCTAACGCCGTTCTTGCAGCTTCCATCATAGCTTTGCCGCCAGATGCATGAACATTAACCATCCAAACACCTAACTCTGCCGCAGCTCGAACCGCTTTAGCTACTGTATTTGGAATATCGTGGAATTTTAAATCTAAAAAAAGTTCGAAACCCTGAGCTTGAATTTCCTTTACTAGATCTGGACCAAATAAAGTGAACATCTCTTTGCCCACTTTTAAACGACACATTTCAGGGTTTAACTGACGAACTAATGCTAATGCATCAGCTTTATTATCATAATCTAAGGCAACTACAACTTTGTTGGTCATTATTATTCTCTTTGTAATCTATGTGTAGGGATATATTTTTTATTCACCGTCCAAACCACGGATTCGTTTGATTTTGCCCCAACACTTACACGATGGACAATGCCAATACAATGTATGTGAAGGAAAGCCACATTGTTGGCAACGATAACTTGGACGGTAACGTATTTGCTGCTCAACTAACTTTTCTAACATGGTTAAACTTTGCTTAGCATCACCTTCCTCAGCCTGCTGTACATGAATGTGCATTAATTGCTTAAAGCCTTTCATTGTTGGGTGAGTATAAAGGGAGTCCAATAATAATTGCTCAGCCTCATTGAGCTTTTCTTGTTCTTGGAGCAGAGTAACCAGTGCGATAGTTATAGAGGCTCCTGCACCTTTAGAGAGCGCTTCTTGCAAAAAGATCTTATAAGCTTTTAAATCGTCATTCTGCTTGAACGTTTCAAGTGCAACATCGAGTGAATCAGCAACCAGTTCAATGTCTGCATCCCATAGAACGTATAGAAACTTTTTAAAACTGCTGTAATCACCATCTGCACTGGATATTTTAATTAATTCCAAAACGGCTCGCCCACAATGATGGTCGTATTTTAGGGCTTGTTTTAACAACTTCACTCGAGTTGAAGGTTCTTTCGATTCAAGGCTAAGTTGGCAATAATAATGTGCTAGAACAGAAAGTTGAGCTTTTCTTTTCTCCTTAGACATACCTTTGATGACATTGATGGCTTTTCGCCACTCTTTAGTTGTCTGATATAAACTAATGAGTAAAGTTTCTGCTTCATCAGTGTCTTCTGCTTGTTCTAGTAAACTCACAAGAATATCTTCAGCACGGTCATAAAACCCCGCTGCAAGATAATCTTTGGCAAGCGCAAGCATCGCAAGTTCGAGTAAATCAGTACTTAAGCTTGAACGCTCGATGAGCCCTTGATGAATTTTAATCGCACGATCAACTTCACCTCTGGTTCTAAATAATGCGCCAAGAGAAAGATGAGTATCAATATTACTGCTATCTTCATCCAAAGAATTAACTAATAAATCAACTGCTTTGTCTGACTCATTAGAAAGGATAAAGTTTAAACCTGTAAAATAATCTTTATTTATCGTTTTTTGTTTTTTTTGCTGCTGATGACGCATACTCCTTCTTCCCATATACCAACCATAACTGGCAGCAATAGGCAGCAGCAAGAACAAAACTTCTAACATATTATGTTTCGTCTTTTGTTGAAGTTACTTCTTCGAGTGAAGCTAATTTTTTGTTAGCACGGCGTAAAGTGACTCTCAGTTTTAATATTTGGTACCCAGCAAATAACCAACTGATGGTGAAACCTAATAAGAAAACAACCGCCAGTACCATAGGTAACTTGTATTCACCTTTAGCGATAAAATAACTGATGGTGACCGTTTGTTCATTTTGAGCACCAAAAATTAATGCCAAAATAAAGCACAATGCAACAACAACTGTTATAAAAAATGATTTCACCTGTATCTCCGTGTTTGAAGTTGCTGGCTTTAGGATTAATTCACTTTCTGGTGCCCACAATCAGTTCACTACTTCATCTTCCTTCCAATTACATAGCATTGACTTAAAGCTCATGCTTTGCCTTGGATAGTGCGATATTGGAACACCCTAATGATTTAAAAACTTATCGACAGCGATTTACTGTGATCAACCTTAATATAAGATTATCTTTGAAAATATAAAATCATGCTAGTCAAAAGCCTGTTTTTAGACATAAAAAAACCTCCAACTGGAGGCTTTTTAATTAAAACGTTTTATATGTTGACTGCGTCAACACGTTCGCGCAGCTCTTTGCCAGGCTTGAAATGTGGCACATACTTGCCATCCAGTTCAACTGAAGTACCAGTTTTTGGGTTACGACCAGTACGAGGCGCACGAAAGTGAAGTGAAAAACTGCCAAATCCACGGATTTCGATACGATCTCCGCCTTCTAATGTATCAGCCATCTGCTCTAACATCTCTTTGACGGCATTTTCAACTTCTTTCGCCGAAAGCAGAGACTGCCTGCTGGCGAGTTTAATGATTAGTTCGGATTTTGTCATCCTAGCTATCCTCTTTTATCAAGCCAAACAACGTTAAGGGGAGCATTACTACTCCCCTTAAGCAATTTACTTACGAGCAGCTTTAAACGCTTCTGCCATTGCATTACTCATAACAGCATCATCTTGCTTGTTAACAGTCGCAAGTGCTTCTTTCTCTTCAGCTTCATCTTTCGCTTTGATAGATAGGCTGATAGAGCGGTTCTTACGATCAACGCCCATGAACTTAGATTCAACAGCATCGCCTACTGAGAATTCAGTTGATGCGTCTTCAATACGGTCACGAGAGATGTCAGAAACACGGATGTAGCCTTCAACAGACTCAGCCAATTCAACTGTAACACCTTTAGCGTCAACTGCAGATACAGTACCATTAACAATAGTACCTTTCTTCTTGTCAGCCAAGTATGCATTGAATGGATCGTCTTCAGTTTGCTTAACGCCTAAGCTGATACGCTCACGCTCTGGGTCAACTGAAAGTACAACTGCGTTGATTTCGTCACCTTTCTTGTATTCAGATACAGCTTCTTCGCCAGTACCAGTCCAAGAAATGTCAGATAAGTGAACAAGACCGTCAATGCCACCGTCAAGACCAATGAAGATACCGAAGTCAGTGATAGATTTGATCTTACCGCTAACTTTGTCACCTTTTTGGTATTTAGAAGCGAAGTCATCCCATGGGTTAGTCTTACATTGCTTAAGACCAAGAGAGATACGACGACGTTCTTCATCGATGTCAAGTACAAGAACTTCAACTTCATCACCCAAGTTAACAACTTTAGATGGGTGAATGTTCTTGTTAGTCCAATCCATTTCAGAAACGTGAACAAGACCTTCAACGCCTTCTTCAATTTCAACGAAACAACCGTAGTCAGTTAGGTTAGTTACGCGACCAGTTAAACGAGTGTTCTCTGGGTAACGGTTGCTGATTTCTAACCATGGATCTTCGCCAAGTTGCTTAAGACCTAGTGATACACGAGTACGCTCGCGGTCATACTTAAGAACTTTAACGTTGATTTCGTCACCAACATTAACGATTTCTGATGGATGTTTAACACGCTTCCAAGCCATGTCAGTGATGTGTAATAGACCATCAACACCACCAAGATCAACGAATGCACCGTAATCAGTAAGGTTCTTAACGATACCTTTAACAGCTTGACCTTCTTGAAGGTTCTCAAGAAGAGCATCACGCTCTGCACTGCTTTCAGATTCGATAACAGCACGACGAGAAACAACAACGTTGTTGCGCTTCTGATCTAGCTTGATAACTTTAAATTCTAGTTCTTTGTTTTCTAGGTGAGCAGTGTCACGAACTGGACGAACGTCAACTAGAGAACCTGGTAAGAATGCACGGATACCGTTTAATTCAACAGTGAAACCGCCTTTAACTTTACCATTGATAACACCGATAACAGTTTCAGCGTCTTCGTATGCTTTTTCAAGAACAATCCATGCTTCATGACGCTTAGCTTTTTCACGAGACAATTGAGTCTCACCAAAGCCGTCTTCAACAGAGTCAAGAGCAACATCTACGTCATCGCCAACTGCGATTTCAAGTTCGCCTGCAGCGTTCTTGAATTGTTCAGCTGGGATTGGAGATTCAGATTTCAAACCTGCGTCAACAAGAACCATACCGTTTTCGATAGCTACTACAGTACCACGTACGATAGAGCCTGGGCGGAATTCAAGTTGTTCTAGGGATTGTTCAAACAGATCAGCAAAAGATTCAGTCATTTTAAATTTACTTTTAAGTAATAAACCATGCTAGTCCTTAACATGGAGTCAGTTAATATAATTCACATCATCCTTGATATGAAGTCTTACCAAAATAAACAGAATTATCTATTTTGATAAATGCTTTTCAATGTGCTGTGAAACAATTTCAAGCACGTCATCTATATTAATACCTGTTGTATCAACAACTAAGGCATCATCAGCTGGTTTAAGTGGAGCAACGGCACGATTCATATCGCGATCGTCACGCTCTTTTATCTCAGCCAAAAGACGGTCGATTTTAACATCGAAGCCTTTGTCCCGCAACTGATTATAGCGGCGCTGCGCTCTTTCTTCAGCAGATGCTGTTAAGAAAATTTTAACCGGCGCCTCCGGGAATACAACGGTTCCCATATCTCGACCATCGGCAATCAAACCAGGTTCAGTTTGAAATGCACGTTGTCTCCTTAAAAGTGCTTCTCGCACTCTTGGGAATGCCGCAATCTTTGAAGCAGCATTCGAACATTCTTGTGTTCTAATGTCATTGGTGACAGATTCACCTTCTAACACTACCTTAATCGCATCACCGTCGTTGCCCGCTAAAAATTGAACATCAAGATGAGCGGCTAATAAACTGATAGCTTCTTCATTATCAAGTTCGACGTTATGATGAAGTGACGCCAATGCTAGAACCCGATAAATAGCACCACTATCCAATAATTGCCAGCCAAGCTTTTTAGCTAACAAATGACAAATAGTACCTTTACCTGCCCCACTTGGCCCGTCAATCGTAACTACAGGAGTCCGTTCAGACATAAATCCTCCAAAAGAATACATCATTCATGATAATAGATTCTTGACCTAGAACTAGATTTCGAAAATTTAGTTTAGTTCAAAAAAATACCCACGAAATTAAGCGCAGTTATTTTACATGATCATTCTTATAAAATCAGAAGATTTTAATAAAACAGCGTGTTATGTCACCAAGTGTAGATTAAACACCATTTTTCACTAGCGCTTTCAATTCAGAAAAATAAGTTGGGAAAGTCTTAGCAGTACAATCTGGGTCATTAATGGTTACACCCGCTTTATCAAATGCCACTAAAGAAAAACACATAGCAATACGATGATCGTTATAGGTATCAATTGCAGCATGATTAATCACTTTAGGTGCTGTTACTTCAATAAAGTCGTTACCTTCAACAACTTCAGCGCCTACTTTCTTAAGCTCTGTTGTCATTGCTGCAAGACGATCAGTTTCTTTAATACGCCAGTTATAAATATTACGTATTGTTGTAGTGCCTTCCGCAAATAATGCTGCCGTTGCAATTGTCATTGCAGCATCAGGGATGTGGTTGGCATCAAAATCAACGGCTTTAAGCTTACCTTTAGAGGCTTTAATGTAATCACTGCCCCACTCTATTTTGGCACCCATATCTTCAAGAACATGTGCAAAGCCAGTATCACCTTGAATACTGTCTTTACCAACACCTGTAACTTTAATTGTGCCACCTTGGATCGCACCTGCAGCTAAAAAATATGATGCAGAAGATGCATCACCTTCAACCAAAAACTCTCCAGGCGATTGATACGTTTGGCCACCTTTAATAATAAAACGCTGATACTCTTGATTTTCAACTTCAATACCAAAGCGGTTCATCAGCGCTAAAGTAATATCGATGTATGGCTTAGATACAAGTTCGTCAATGACATTAATCGCAATGTCCGATTCAGCCATAGGTGCAGCCATCAGCAGCGCAGTAAGGAATTGGCTAGACAAAGAGCCTGAAATATTAACTTCACCGCCATTCAAACCGTCGGCGTTTATTTTTAATGGTGGATAGCCTTCGCTTTTAAGGTATTCAACCTGTGCCCCTAAAGGCAGTAAAGCATCAACCAAATCTTTTATTGGACGCTCTTCCATTCTCGGTTCGCCCGTTAAGGTGAATTCACCTTTACCTAACGTTAATGCTGC
This sequence comes from Shewanella sp. OPT22, assembly GCF_004168585.1. GTDB lineage: Bacteria > Pseudomonadota > Gammaproteobacteria > Enterobacterales > Shewanellaceae > Parashewanella. The sequence continues at coordinate 354,814 of NZ_PGVH01000043.1, forward strand.
ACAGAGTGGTCGCATTGCTGTACCAGCGTTTCCTAGGAATAACTCTTGCGCTTGTGTTGCGTTAAGACTGTCACCTAAACCTTCAACTTCACAAACAGTATTGTTGTTGCTCAAGCGATAACTGACACCCAGTTGCTTAAGCGCTTGCAGCATATATCGAATATCATCTGAATCTAATAAGTTAGTCAGTTTAGTTGTGCCCTTAGCCAAAGCAGCTAAAAGAAGTGCACGGTTAGAAATACTTTTAGAGCCAGGAATGTTGATCTCACCATTTACTTTGGTGATGTGATCTAACTTAAGTTGTTTCATATTCGATAGTGTTTGTTGGATTAAAAACAGGAGAGCTTAAGAATCACCTATGTATTCTATAGGTGCAAGTGATTTGTAAACAATTAAGCACAATCTTTAGCCAGTCAGTTGTATTAATTATTGATTAGGCAGTAAATCACTCTCTATTAGCGATCGAAGCTATATGTTAGGCTTAAGATAAATATGCACAATAAAAATATAGGTAACATTAAAGATGTTTGAAAACCTTAGCCCTTTACCTGCAGATTCCATTCTTGGATTACTCAATCAATACCGACAAGATCCTAACCCTTCTAAAGTTGATTTAGGTGTGGGGGTTTATAAAGATCCACTCGGTCATACGCCAATTCTTGAATGCGTTAAAACCGCTGAAGCACATCGCTTAAAAACTGAAGATACTAAAGTCTATATTGGTCCGACTGGCTCGCAAGATTTTAATCGTCTTATCACAGAACTTAATTTTGGTGCAGATCATCAGATCATCGACTCAAACAGAGTTCGTACCGTCTCTACGCCTGGCGGTACTGGTGCGTTAAGAGTTGCTGCAGACTTTATTACTCGTTGTAAAACTGATGCAGTTATTTGGGTCAGTGATCCTACATGGGCAAACCACACAGGTTTGTTTGAAACAGCAGGTTTAACTGTTAAGGTTTACCCATATTATGACTTTGATAGCAAAACACTTAAGTTTGATGAAATGATTGAGTGTTTGAAACAAGTGAGTAAAAATGACTTTGTTCTATTACACGCTTGTTGTCATAACCCAAGTGGCATGGATCTGACTAAGGAACAATGGGATCAAGTTGTTGAACTGACCACTGATGTTGGTTTTACTCCGCTTATCGATATGGCTTACCAAGGCTTCGGTATTGATGAAATTGAAGATGCCTACGGTGTACGTAAAATGGCCGCTGCGGTAGAGAATATGATCTTATGCAGCTCATGTTCTAAAAACTTCGGTTTGTATCGTGAACGTATAGGTTCGTGTTCCATTATTAGTAAAAATACTGCACAAGCTGATATTGCATTTTCTGTTTTACTCTATGTTGTACGTTGTTTGTATTCAATGCCACCTGCACATGGTGCGGCTATTGTAGAAACGATTCTTGGTTCGTCTGAACTTAACCAACAATGGCTAGATGAATTAAAAGTGATGCGTGACCGTATCAACGGTAATCGTAAAATTTTAGTTGATGCATTACATTCTAAGCAAAGTGACCGTGATTTTAGCTTTATTGCCAATCAAAAAGGTATGTTTTCTTTCTTGGGTGTAAACCAAGCTCAAGTTACTCAATTAAAAGATGAGTTTAGTATATATATGGTCGATTCAAGTCGTATCAGTATCGCTGGCATCACTGAAGATAATGTCAGTTACATCGCAGATTCAGTAGCAAAAGTTTTATAATTTCATTAATGAGAGGCTTTGGCCTCTCAAATTTAATTTAAATCCAGTTTTCCATGTCAAAAGTTGAATTATTACTTACTAAAGATGGTTCACATACGGTTTATAATAGTGAACTCGATGAATCATACCATGCATATAACGGTGCCCTGACGGAGTCAGAATTCGTTTATATTGAAAATGGCCTTCGTTATTTTTTAGCCTCAAATCAAACTCAATCACACACCCCAATTAGAATATTAGAATTCGGTTTTGGGACGGGCTTAAATACAATCCTTACACTAAAAGAATCCATTAAGTCTGAAATTCATATTGATTATGTTTCCTCTGAGCCTTTTCCTCTCTCATTTGATATCATTGACTCACTTAATCATGGAAAGATATTCAACAATGAATTTAATGTATATTTTTCAAAAATACATCAAGCTCAGTGGAATACTGAAGAGCAGCTTACATCCAGTTTTCGACTGCATAAAGTAAAGTCGAAGTTAGAAGATTTACCTGAAACGACCTCACCTTTTGATATTATTTTTTATGATGCTTTTGCACCTACTAAACAACCAGACGCATGGCATATCAATATATTACATAAGTGTAAGTCCTTATTGAAAGATGATGGTTTGATTGTGACTTATTGTGCCAATGGTCAATTCAAGAGGGATCTCAAATCTCTTGGGTTTAAGCTTGACCAAACTGAAGGCCCAATGGGTAGGAAAGAAATGACCAGAGCATGGAAACAAAAATCTGTTTAGGAATAGAAAATAATCTAAAAGCAACTAATCTGAATTTAGGCAATCATTTTAGCATTTAGATTTTTTCCTATTAATTGATTTATAAAAGAGTCGTTTTTCATGGATGAAAGCGTTCCACGGTCAGAAAAAAATGATCTTCTATCTTTACCAATCAATAGCTTATTGTGGCGATACTGTCTGCCAACAACAATATCAATGCTCGTCATTGGCGCCTATTATTTAATAGATGGTATTTTCATCGGTCACTATGTTGGTGAAGTAGGCTTAGAGGATGCTGTTTTATCATTCCCAATGCTCGGTTTCTTATATGCAACAGGCATACTTTTAGGAATGGGGTCATCTGCACTTGTCTCAATTAAGATGGGGCAAAAACAGCACTCTGACATAGCTAAGATCATACAGACTGTATTTATACTTGTTGTCGCTTCCTCACTGTTTTATATAATCTTTGGGACACTGTTTACTGAAAAAATCCTACTTGCCATTGGCGTTTCGGAACAAACCGTTGAAATGTCACATTCATATATTTATTGGCATTTTGCTTTAGCGTTTTGCCCAATAGCGTCTTGGACTTATACGACTTTATTACGAAATGATAATAAGCCAACGTTAGTCACTGTAATTCTTGTTACCGGCGGCATTCTGAATGTGATTTTTGATTGGTTATTTTTAGGTGTACTTGAACTAAGATTAACAGGTGCGGCACTTGCTTCTATGTTGGCGCAATTGATTACCGCAATTTGGGCTATATTCGCCCTTTCACAAACTAATTCCCCGTTAAAGTTTTCAATAACTCAACTTGGTTTTGACTTAAAACTAGCGATACAAATAATCATTAACGGAATTCCAAGTTTTTTAATGGAATTGTATTTATCCTTTATTATTGCAATCCATAATGCAGCTCTTTTATGGGTGGGGACTGCGATTCATATCACGGCATATAGCATCATTACCTATATAGAAGACTTCGCGTATTTATTGTTCTCAGGTATTGCTCTCGGAACGCAACCAATATTAAGTTTCAATATTGGAGCCAAACAATATCAACGTGTAAAAGAAACATTCTACAAGTCTGTCATTACGACCAGTCTTTTAGCAGTAATAATTTTGGTTCCAATTTATGTGTTCCCGCAAACAATCATTAAGGCTTTTTCTGGTAATGCTACTGATTTGCTTAATGTTGGTGTTACCAGCTTACATTATTATTTCTGGGCGCTTCCATTAGAGGCTATTTTACTTATTGCAACCGCTTTTTTTCAAGCTATTGGACAGTCAACAAAATCATCATTAGTCACCATATATAAACTCATTACTCTGAGTTTGTTCATGACGGTATTCTCATGGTCATTCGGTGTTCAAGGTGTTTGGTTTGTACTAGGGACAAGCAGTATGTTCGTCCTTATATGGGTATTTTGGCAATTTAATCGATTTATGCAAAACACCACTGTTTAAGTACATATATTTGATAGGGAAAGTCAGTGTTTATGGCAAAAGAAAAAGAACATGTGACCGAATATTTTTATCACCAGTGAAACTTTCACTTATGCTGGAAATCACCTTCTTTTAGATGTTTGGGGAGCTAAGTTTCTAGACAATCATGATCAGCTTTTATCCATTCTCACTAAGGCTGTATTAGAATCGAATGCGACCGTATTAGGTAATAATTTCCATTCATTTCCCGATAATGGCGTTACCGGAGTTATCACTCTTGCTGAGAGTCATATCTCAATCCATACATGGCCGAAAGCGGATCTTGCCACTATCGATATTTTTATGTGTGGCAACAGCTCACCTAACCTTGCCGTAGACTATATTTTAAAACATTTACAACCGAGTCGCTCTGAATTAGTTACAGTAAAAAGAGCCTTAACGGAGGTTCGTAATGAGGATGCATGAATATTACGTAAAAGGCTACGGTCGCTATTTTGATAATGAAAAAGTGCTCTATTCTGAAAATTCACAATTCCAATCGATTAAGGTTCTACAGAACCCGTACTTCGGTAAAGTTTTGGTGTTAGATAACATAGTACAACTCACTGAAAAAGATCACTTTGCTTACCACGAAATGATCACGGTTGTACCTTATGTGTTGCACGGAAATGTGAAAAATGTATTAGTCATCGGTGGCGGAGATGGTGGTGTTGTCGCTGAATTATCTAAACTTGGCGTGTCAGATATAACTCTAGTCGATATCGATTCTAGTGTTTATAAAACCGTTACTCGTTTTATGCCTGATGTGATAGAAGGTATAAATTTATCGAACGTAAAAATGTTGAATTGTTGTGGGGCTTCGTTTTTAAGTAATACCACCCAAAAATACGATTTAATTATTATCGACTCCACTGACTCTACCCAATTCACAAAACTTAGTGCCCCACTGTTTGATTCTGCATTTTATAAAAATATACAAGCTTCACTTACCGCTAATGGCATCGTTGTAGCGCAAGGAAATACTTGTGAACTGAATGATTCTGTTCACAATAGATTTAAGCAAGCTCGACAAGCATTCGACAATAGCATTACTTATTATCGAACATACGTTCCTTCGTACGGTGGAGAAATGCTTTTTGCATTAATGTTCAACGATAAATCCAACTATACGAAACAAATGAGGAAAGAACATGTTAGGACTACTCTGGAAAGTTTCGATGCGGATTATAAATACCTAAACGCAGACGTATTCACTTCCTCCTTTAGTCATCCCCAAATTGTTATAGAAGCTTTTGGTGAAAGCTATCAGCAAATCAAATTTAGTTGAGGTGCCAATGAGAATTCATGAAGATTATGTGCAAGGTTACGGTATATATTTTGATAATGAACGTTGCGTATATAAAACAGAAAGCCAGTTTCAAACCATTGAAATCTACGACAATCAATATTTTGGTAAAATTCTTGTTTTAGACGGTGTTATACAACTAACAGAGAGAGATCATTTTACCTACCATGAAATGATAACTGTCGTTCCTTACCTTTTACATAAAGGCATTGAAAGTGTTCTCATCATTGGTGGAGGAGATTGTGGTACATTAGCTGAATTGGCAAAACTTAACATTCTAGATCTAACACTCGTTGATATTGATGAAAAGGTATATGAGAGCATTTCAACTTACCTTCCTGAACTTAAAACCGGTATAAATTTTAATAACGTGAACATGCTTACCGCATGCGGTGCAGATTTTATTAAAAATACTGATAAGAAGTTCGATCTTGTTATTATTGATTCGACGGACCCTACCGAAAGCAATCAGCTAAGCTCCCCATTATTTGACCGAAAGTTTTATCAAAATATAAGAGCACAACTAAATGAAGGCGGAATCCTTGTCGCTCAAGGTGGAATGTGTGAGCTTAATGATACTGTTGCAAGACGATTTCAAGAAGCAAGTTTAACATTTGATAATAAAATAACCTATTACCACACCTGTGTTCCTTCCTATGGAGGGAAAATGTTGTTTGCTATGCTATTTAATGATTCTGATAAATACAGCCATACATTATCAAAACCTAAACTAATCACTAAATTCAATAACCTCAGCAATCAATATCAGTACATCAATACTGAGACACTTTTCTCTAGTTTTTGTCACCCTCAAATCACTATTAATACCTTTGGTGATAGTTACCAACAATTACATTTTGTTTAATGAGAGTAGCCGCCTAAGTGAAAACATCGATGTTCTCATTGTCGGAGCTGGCGTAGCTGGTTTATGGTCGGCAGTTAAACTCCAAGAAGCCGGTTATACCGTTCAAGTGATTGAAGCTAGCGATAGATTAGGTGGACGTCTCAAAGAAGGGACTCTTGATTCTCAAATCATTGATCTTGGTGGACAATGGATTGGAAAAAATCAAGAGCTTGTTTACCGAGTAATACAGCGCTACGGATTGAAAACCTACAAAACACCAACATTTGGTATCAACCTAGTAGAGCTTGAAAGTAAATTCTATGATGAACATGATATTACTGTAGAAGGCGGAAAAATAGCCTCTCAGGCAAATGAATTAATTAGCTACTGGGTCAAAAAAGTAAGTTGTGTCAAACCTAAAGATGTGAAGCTGTTAACTCAGCTATCCAAGCAATCATTCAACTCTTGGTTAACTGATAATGTAACTAACGACAACTTACGATCCTATCTCGCTTTTATTGTTCGCTCAATGTTAACAACTTCACCCTATAAAATTTCAGCTCTAGAGCTATTCAATAGCTTTCAAGTTAGCACAGTGCATGAGGAGCTTGATACAGTCGAAGGTGCATTAAAAGACTGTGTCCATGGTGGCCTTTATCAATTAATAAAATGTATGGTGAATGAAATAAATACACCTACTTTATTAAATTATCCAGTAACCAAAGTAATTCAGACTCACTCTCACGTAAATGTCTTTTCTGGGAATAAACAATGGCAAAGTAAGAGGATCATTGTCACTGTTCCACCCAGCAGGCTCTCGAACATACTTTTTATTCCTTCACTACCAGAGAAACAAAGTAAACATGTAAATTATATGAAAATGGGCAGCGTCATCAAGTTTTTTATTTCATACAAAAATCCTTTTTGGCGTAAAAAAGGTTATAGCGGGCACATATCACTCACAAGTCATTGCATTGATTCTGTTTATGACGTTACGCCTCCAAATTATAACGGAGGCATGCTCGCAATATTCATCTGTGCTGAAAATGTAAATGCATTTTCAAAGAAAAATAAAGAGCAAAGAATTGTCGATATCACTGAAATTCTAGTTCAAAAATTAGGTAAAGCGGCACCTACATGGATCAGTTACAAAGAATGTAACTGGAAAAACGAACAATTTATTCATGGAGGATTTTACTGCACCCCTACAATTGGAGCGTCCTCAGAAATCAATAAAGAACTTGCCAAACCTTTTGATAGAATCTATTGGGCCAGTACAGAGGTTGCACCAAAAAACATTGGGTTTGTGGATGGCGCACTGAACTCAGCTGAAGATGCATGTAAGAACGTTATTGCAAGCTTTACCAATTAACCTTTATTTAAATCAGTTACTAAAAACCTCATTAATCTCATCGGCATACTCCTCAACGAGCTCACTATTTTGAAAGTCATCATAAAGCCACATGAAGCCTCCCTTCACAGTATTTGGGCAATTCATTTTCCAATTACTTAATTGTTCAGCAACTTCTTCAGGATTTTTCGTTGATGAAGATAATCCAGGATAAACAGGAACACCAAAGTCCCACGAACATGGGGCATTTCCAGTTCCGCCGGCATAAGCTTGTAAGTAAACTCTATCAACTGTGCCTGCTTTGTATTGATTAAGCTCTACAACTAAGCTTTTCCAGAACTCTTTTAATGCATATGGAACGATCGTAGTTTTAATTTCAAGATCTGCCAGCATTTTATGAAATGCCACAGATGACTCAAGATCATACTCTGATTCATCATCATTATTGAGTGCTACTAGTGAAGGAAATTTATCTTTTAGTGCTTTGAAATTCATGTAAAGAATACTCCCCTTCCGGTACCACAAAATGCTTCAGAACAATTCACTAAAGCTTTGATATTCGAATAGGTCGGAGAACCAGCGGCACTTAAGCCAAATTCGAGCCTTACAATACTTGAATCAGGTTCACTTAGGCTTTTGAGATTACTAGAATAGTTAGGGTAAGTTTGATTTCCTATATAAGCACCAGCAGAAATAATAGGAAACTCTTCATTGAAATTTAAGTCACCATTTTCATGGACATGGATTGTCCAGTTGATGAGTTCCCAAATCCTGATTTTTTTAGCTCAGGTAAAGAGGTTGAAGGTGTTATGTAAATGGGACCACCACCAAAAACAGCAGATGGTTTTTCTTCTTTTTTTAAGAATACATCAGTATCATCGCATCCCGCCAAAATTACACATGAAAATAAAGATAACAAACAAGTTTTAACTATAGTTTTCATAATCAATTAAATTAAAAAATCATATAAAAACTATAGCTAACAATTAAGAATATGTTGAATTAGAACGTTTTTAAAAATGAAACCAGTTTTTCCACACCTGCTTTTGGCATCGCATTATAGATACTTGCACGCATACCTCCCACAAATCGATGACCTTTCAGTGCTACTAAATTTTCAGCTTCAGACTTTTTAATGAATTCATCATTTCGACTGTCATCATTGAGTTTAAAAGTCACATTCATTAATGAACGGTTATTTGCATGAACATCGTTATAAAAACCATTTACAGTATCAATAGCATCGTAGAGTAATGCGGCTTTATCACGATTATGCTTTTCGATTGTTTTTACACCACCAATTGACTTTAGCCATTTAAAGACTTCAGCTGCTAAGTACCAAGCGAAAGTTGGAGGTGTATTATACATTGACTCGTCTTTCACCTGAGCACGATAATCGTAGATCGTCGCCTGTGGTAAGGATGGAAGTTTTAACATGTCATCTCGGACAATAGCAATCGATAGACCCGATGGACCTATGTTCTTTTGGGCACCCGCATAGATAACTGCAAATTTTGAAACATCAATTTCGCGAGATAGAATGTTCGACGACATATCGGCAATAACAGGCCACGGGCAATCAATATCATCAAAAATTTCGATACCATCTACTGTTTCATTAGGGCAATAATGTAAATATCGATAATCGTCTTTTATTGCATGAAAGTCCGGTAGTTCAACTTTACTGCAACCGTCTACTTTCTTAACAATATCAATTGAATCAATTTGGGTATCAGAAGTTAATCTTTTAGCTTCATCTTCAGCAATTTTTGACCAAATGCCTGAGTTTAAATACAGAGCTTTACCAGCATTACCAAGAAAATTATTCACAACAGCAGCAAACTGAGCGCGACCACCACCATGCATAAATAATACATGGTAATTATAAGGAATATTCATCAGTTCACGTAAATCTAATTCCGCTTGTATTGCAAGAGCTTTAAAAGGAGCACCTCGGTGGCTCACTTCCATTACTGATGTACCGAGTCCATTCCAATCTAAAAGTTCTGACTGTGCCTTTTTTAAAACTGGTTCTGGGATCATTGCAGGACCAGCACAGAAATTGAAAACCTTAGTCATTCCTTTACCTCATTGTTCTATTTCAGATAAAAAAAGAGCGCCAAACAAGGCGCTCTTTAATTGTAGATTACTTATTCTTCTGGGGTAGTTTCTGTTGAGTCACTTTCAGTTGATGCTTCAGCGTTTTCAACTACGCCTTCTTCACCTTCTAGCTCTTCATCATCAGTTTGTATTTCATCAATACGTTGCAAACCTACAACGCTCTCGCCCTCAGCAGTACGAATGATGGTAACACCTTGCGTATTACGGCCAATAGTAGAAACACCTTCAGCTGGAGTTCTAACAAGGGTTCCTTTATCACTGATCAACATGATTTCATCATGGCCAGTAACTTGAACAGCACCAACAACATCACCGTTACGTTCGCTAACCTTGATAGACACTACGCCTTTCGTTGCTCGGCTCTTCGCAGGGTATTCACTTAATACCGTTCTCTTACCATAACCATTTTCAGTTACCGTTAAGATGTCACCGTCATCTTTAGGCACAATCAATGATACAACTTTCTGGCCATCTTCGAGTTTAATACCACGAACACCAGTCGCCGTACGTCCCATAGGACGAAGTGACAATACTTCGTCACCCGTTTCAGGATCACGCTTCACTTCACCAGTTTCATGGTCACGAACTTTTTCGCCGAAACGAACGACTTTACCGACGTTAGAGAACAACATAATTTCATCGTCACCCTCAGTAATATCAACACCAATCAATTGGTCATCATCACGTAGGTTAACAGCAATAATACCGTTAGAACGAGGGTTGCTGTATGCCGTCAACGCTGTTTTCTTAATCGTACCGTGAGCGGTTGCCATCACAATATACTTGTCTTCAGAATATTCACGTACAGGCAGAATTGCCGTAATACGCTCGCCATCTTGAAGAGGCAATAAGTTAACAATTGGGCGTCCACGAGCAGTACGGCTCGCTAAAGGTAATTGATAAACCTTTAACCAGTACATCTTACCGAAGTCAGAGAAACACAAAATCGTATCGTGAGTATTGGCAACTAACAGCTTCTCAACGAAATCTTCGTCTTTCACTTTTGTCGCCGCTTTACCCTTACCACCACGACGTTGGGCTTGGTAATCTGTTAGCGGTTGATATTTCGCATATCCCGTATGAGATAACGTAACAACAACATCTTCTTCGTTAATCAAGTCTTCAAGACTCATATCAACTTCGTTTTGATTAATTTCAGTGCGACGTTCGTCACCAAACTCAACAATTACTTGCTCAAGCTCTTCTTTAATCACTTCCATCAAACGTTCTGGACTACGTAGAATGTGTAACAAGCCAGCAATTAGCTCTAACAGTTCTTCATATTCAGCAATGATTTTGTCATGTTCAAGACCGGTTAAACGATGCAAACGAAGCTCAAGAATGGCTTGTGCTTGTTGCTCAGTTAAATAGTATTGACCATCTCGAATGCCATACTCATCTTCAAGCCATTCAGGTCTAGCAGCATCATCACCAGCTTTTTCAAGCATGCCTTTAACATCGCCTAACGCCCAACCTTGTGCAATCAGCTTTTCTTTCGCTTCAGCAGGAGTTGGAGAGTCTTTGATTAACTCAATAATAGGATCAATGTTTGAAAGAGCTACAGCAAGCGCTTCAAGGATGTGTGCTCTGTCACGAGCTTTACGTAATTCGTATACTGTACGACGCGTTACCACTTCACGACGGTGAAGAACAAACGCTTCAATCATTTCTTTTAGGTTAAATAACTTTGGCTGACCATTTGTCAATGCAACCATGTTAATACCAAAAGAACTTTGCATTTGAGTTTGTGCGTATAAGTTATTTAAAACAACTTCACCAACTTCACCACGTTTAATCTCAATAACAATACGCATGCCGTCTTTATCTGACTCATCGCGTAGGCCACTGATCCCTTCAATTTTCTTATCTTTAACCAGCTCAGCAATCTTTTCGATTAAACGTGCTTTGTTAACTTGATATGGGATTTCAGTAACAATAATGGTTTCTTTACCATTATCTGCAGTTTCAACGGTGGCAAGTGAACGCATGACTGCACGACCACGGCCTGTTTTGTAAGCATCAATAATGCCTTTTCGACCATTAATAATCGCAGCCGTTGGGAAATCAGGGCCTGGAATGTATTCCATCAATTCATCGATGGTAATTTCAGGATTTTCAATAAGTGCTAAACACCCTTGCACAACTTCATTTAAGTTGTGCGGTGGAATGTTGGTTGCCATACCAACCGCAATACCTGAAGAACCATTAATCAATAGATTAGGAACTCTTGTCGGTAAAACAGCTGGAATAAATTCTGTACCGTCATAGTTTGATACGTAATCGACGGTTTCTTTATCTAAATCTGCTAATAAAGCATGCGATAACTTCTTCATTCGAATTTCGGTATAACGCATTGCCGCTGCAGAATCTCCATCTACAGAACCGAAGTTACCTTGACCGTCTACTAATGTGTAACGCATTGAGAATGGCTGAGCCAAACGAACGATTGTGTCATAAACTGCTGAATCACCATGAGGGTGATACTTACCGATCACATCACCAACGACACGTGCAGACTTCTTATAAGGTTTATTAAAGTCGTTCTTTAATTCGTTCATTGCGAATAGAACACGACGATGCACAGGCTTTAAGCCATCTCGTACATCAGGTAGTGCTCTACCTACAATTACACTCATCGCATAATCGAGATATGAAGTTTTTAATTCATCTTCAATATTAATTGGCGAAATAGATGATGCCAGATCAGTCATAAACCGCTCGCTCTCCTGATATTTTGCTGACGACACTTGCTTCCGTGTCACTGTCGAGCCCAAAAATTAATTTATAGTCGTACTTTACTAACTTAGTGTACTTATTAACAGTACAAGAGACTCATTCTAACACAGTTATTTAAAGCTGCTAGACCTGAAAGTATTACAAAAGACCAGATATTAACCGAATTACCTGCAAGTCTTATAAAGTCTTGCTTTAACGTTAAAAATTCTTTGATTAACTGCTTATATTTCGAACTATTTAGTCACGAGTTACTTTCAATAAATTCCATATATAGGTATATAATGTGTCTTTCTATTTAGCATCGCTTAAAACAGGCTTGAACATGCAAAACAATCAAAATGTAGATCAGGAAGAAATCGCTAAGTTCGAAAGTATGGCGGCAACATGGTGGGATCCAAACGGTGAGTTCAAGCCACTGCATTTATTAAACCCACTTCGCCTAAATTATATTGACGAAAAAGCCCAAGGTCTTTTCGGAAAGCAAGTTCTCGATGTTGGTTGTGGTGGCGGTATTCTTTCAGAGTCAATGGCGAAGTTAGGAGCTAAGGTTCAAGGACTTGATATGGGTACAGAACCATTAGAAGTTGCTCGTCTTCACGCCCTTGAAAGCCAAGTAGAAATTGAGTACTTACAAATCACTGCTGAAGAACATCGTGAAAACCATCGTGAGCATTATGATGTCATTACATGTATGGAGATGCTTGAGCATGTTCCCGGACCATTTTCTGTTGTTCAAGCGTGTTGCGATATGGTGAAACCTGGTGGGTTTGTATTTTTCTCGACTATTAATCGTAATATAAAGTCATACATTCAAGCGATTGTTGGCGCTGAGTACGTACTAAAAATGCTTCCTGTTGGTACTCATGATCATTCAAAATTCATTAAGCCTTCAGAGCTCATTAAATTAGCAGAACATACAGAGTTAAGTTGTTTTGATGCCTTAGGTGTTAAATATAACCCTCTTACTGAAGTCTTTAGCTATACCAATAGCCTAGACGTTAACTACATGATTGCTTGCCAAAAAGCCTTATGAATACCAACACAAAAATAACCGGAGTACTGTTCGATTTAGACGGTACTCTTGTTGATACCGCTCTTGATTTAGTTCATGCATTAAACCTGAGTTTACAGGAACATGGCTTTACACCTTGTGATGAGGCCAAGGTGAGACCTGCTGCTTCTCATGGCAGTCTAGTCATGGTGCAAACAGCATTGCCAGATCAAACAGAGAGTGTTCATTTTGATGTGCGCTTGAGCATGCTAAGTCATTATCAACAGGTTAATGGTGATAAAGGCAGACTATTCAAAAATTTAGATAAATTTTTAGATTCACTCGCATCTAATGATATCCCTTTTGGTATTGTAACGAACAAGCCCGCAAGATTTACTCGCCCGCTGACCAACAAACTGAATTTGACTGATAAATTGAAATGTATTGTATCTGGTGACAGTACAAAAGTTCAGAAACCTGAGCTTGCTCCCATGCTTTTAGCTGCACAACAACTTGAATGTAAACCTGAAAATATTTTATACCTAGGTGATGCTCAAAGAGACATTGATGCAGCGAATAATTCGGGTATGATCTCGGTGCTTGTTGAATGGGGATATATCGGTGAAAAAGACAACCCTGAAAGTTGGAATGCCGATCTTTCGATCAAAGATCCCCTTGACCTTTTATCATTGTTTAAAAACTAAAACTTTGTGTTTAACAAAATTTTAACTTATTAAAAAATCAATTTTTTTAGCATAAATTATCAACGATAGTATTGCAGCGTTTTACTGGGAAAAGGTCTGGGGTTAGCCATTACTAACTGTAAGAATTACACTCAAGTTATCCACAAGATAACCCCAACATATACTACTTGCAAAATGAGTCAAACCTCACTATCTTGTATCTAAAGAAAACATAAACACTATATCTTGTGTAGTAGACTTAATCGAGCACCTAGAGTTGTGGTTGTAAAAAACGCCAAATCCCGCATATTGCCTTAACTCGCCAATGGTATTGCAGCTTGAAAGATTTACATGGGCACCCAGCAGTCTTGCTGATAGATATACGAACCAAGGCACATCTTAAATGAACAGCAATTTAACAGTAACTAAACGAAGTGGTGAGAGAGAAAGGATCGATCTCGATAAGATCCACCGCGTAATTACGTGGGCAGCCGAAGGGTTGAACAATGTATCAGTTTCTGAAGTAGAACTTCGTTCTCATCTCCAGTTTTTTGATGGTATTCCTACAGAAGCAATTCATGAAACTATCATCAAGGCAGCAGCAGATTTAATCTCTCCGCAAACGCCTGATTACCAATTTTTAGCTGCTCGTTTAGCAATTTTCCATTTGCGTAAAAAAGCATTTGGTCAATTTGAGCCACCAAAATTATATGACCAAATTACTCGCCTGGTAGACTTAGGTAAGTACGATAAGCACATTTTAGAAGACTATACTCGTGAAGAGATAGATGAAATGGATAGCTATATCGATCATTGGCGTGATATGAACTTCTCTTATGCTGCTGTTAAGCAATTAGAAGGTAAGTATCTGGTTCAAAACCGTGTATCTAACGAAATTTATGAAAGCGCTCAGTTCCTATACATACTCGTAGCTGCTTGCTTATTCTCACGCTATCCAAAAGATACTCGTCTTGATTTCATCAAGCGTTTCTATGATGCGGCATCACAATTCAAAATTTCATTACCTACACCAATCATGGCTGGCGTACGTACACCTACTCGTCAGTTCAGCTCATGTGTACTGATCGAATGTGATGATAGCCTAGATTCAATCAATGCAACTTCTTCGGCAATCGTTAAATACGTGAGCCAACGTGCAGGTATTGGTATTAATGCGGGTCGTATCCGTGCACTTGGTAGCCCAATCCGTGGTGGTGAAGCATTCCACACAGGTTGTATTCCATTTTACAAGCACTTCCAGACTGCTGTTAAGTCTTGCTCACAAGGTGGAGTTCGTGGTGGTGCAGCTACCCTATTCTACCCAATCTGGCACTTAGAAGTTGAATCATTGCTTGTTCTTAAGAACAACCGTGGTGTTGAAGATAACCGTATTCGTCATCTAGATTACGGCGTTCAAATCAACAAGACCATGTACTCTCGTCTGATTAAAAAGCAAAACATTTCATTGTTTAGCCCTTCTGACGTACCTGGTTTATATGATGCATTCTTTGAAGATCAAGATGAATTCGAACGTCTTTATACAAAGTATGAAGCAGACACAAGCATTCGTCGTCAGACTATTAGAGCTTCAGAGCTATTCTCGCTTCTAATGCAAGAGCGTGCATCAACAGGCCGTATTTACATTCAAAACGTAGATCACTGTAATACGCACAGTCCATTTGACTCTAAAGTTGCTCCGGTACGTCAATCCAACTTATGTCTTGAGATTGCACTACCAACTAAGCCTTTGAGCAATATTGATGATCCAAATGGTGAAATTGCACTTTGTACGCTTTCTGCACTTAACTTAGGTGCAATTGATGACTTAGCTGAAATCGAAGAGTTATCCGACTTAGCAGTACGTGCGCTGGATAACCTACTTGATTATCAAGATTATCCGATTAAGTCTGCAGAATTGGCTTCGATGAACCGTCGTACGTTAGGTATTGGTGTGATTAACTTTGCAAATTATCTTGCAAAGAACAACATGAAGTACTCTGACGGCAGTGCAAATAATCTTACGCATAAGACATTTGAAGCGATTCAATTCTACCTATTGAAAGCGTCAATGAACTTGGCAAAAGAATACGGTGCTTGTCCATTATTTAATGAGACAACATATTCTCAAGGTATTCTTCCGATTGATACTTACAAGCGTGACTTGGACAAAGTATGTTCTGAAGAGCTGCATTTAGATTGGGAAACATTACGTACTGAGATTCAAACTCACGGTCTACGTAACTCAACGCTTTCAGCATTAATGCCTTCAGAGACTTCATCGCAGATCTCTAACGCAACAAATGGTATCGAGCCTCCACGCGGCTTGATCAGTGTAAAAGCCAGTAAAGATGGTCAGTTAAAGCAAGTAGTACCTGATTTTGATGAACTAAAAGACAAGTATGAATTGTTATGGCAAATGCCTAACAACGAAGGTTACTTACAGCTTGTTGGTATTATGCAAAAGTTTGTAGACCAAGCAATTTCTTCAAACACAAACTATGATCCAGCGAAATTTGCAGATCGTAAAGTACCTATGCAAGCATTATTAAAGGATTTATTGACCGCATACAAGTTAGGTGTCAAAACGTTGTATTATCATAACACCCGAGATGGAGCATCGGATCAGCTTGATGATATTACCAGCGTTGAAGAAGAGGATGACGGCTGCGCTGGCGGTGCATGTAAGATCTAATTCTTATATTGGATTACCCAAATAGTTTGGGTAATCCCTAATTTACCAAATTAGTTTAAAAATCGGGCTTGTCCCGCTTGGAAGCAGAACTCATGACCTATAGTACTTTTTGTCAAACACCTAACGATGCAACAAAAGAACCAATGTTCTTTGGACAACCTGTAAACGTTGCCCGTTACGACCAACAAAAATATGAAGTTTTTGAAAAGCTAATTGAAAAGCAGTTATCTTTTTTCTGGCGTCCTGAAGAAGTTGACGTAAGTAAAGACAAAATTGATTACACAGCTCTGCCTGATCATGAAAAACACATTTTCATTTCAAATTTAAAATATCAAACTCTACTCGACTCTATTCAAGGCCGTTCACCAAACGTAGCGTTTTTGCCTCTTGTATCGATTCCTGAATTAGAAACTTGGATTGAAACATGGTCTTTCTCAGAAACCATTCACAGTCGTTCATATACGCATATTATTCGTAATATTGTTAATGACCCTTCTGTAGTTTTTGACGACATTGTTGTTAATCAAGAAATTCTAAAGCGTGCAACTGATATTTCGGCTTACTACGATCATTTAATTAAACTGACTCAAGTTTATGAATTGTTCGGTGAAGGCACACATCGTATAGACGGTGAAGATGTTTCAGTCAGCTTACGACAACTAAAGAAAGCACTTTACCTTTGTATGATGTCCGTCAATGCACTAGAAGCAATCCGTTTCTACGTGAGTTTTGCTTGCTCATTCGCATTTGCTGAACGCAAGCTTATGGAAGGTAATGCGAAAATTATCCGTCTAATTGCACGTGATGAAGCTTTGCACCTTAACAGTACACAACACATTCTCACCATTATGCAATCTGAGAAAGAAGATCCAGAAATGGCGGAGATTGCAAAAGAATGTGAACAAGAAGCTTACGATTTATTTTTTAAAGCAGCTGAGCAAGAAAAAGAATGGGCTGAATACCTATTTAAAGATGGTTCAATGATTGGTATGAACAAAGAAATTCTTTGCCAGTATGTTGAATATATCACTAACCAACGCATGAAAGCCGTGAACCTTGACCAACCATATGAGCAAACGTCTAACCCGCTTCCATGGATGAAAAACTGGTTAGAAAGTGATGCTGTTCAAGTTGCACCACAAGAAGTTGAAGTTTCTTCTTACTTAGTTGGTCAGATTGATTCATCAATTGATGAAAGTGAGTTCGAAGACTTTGATTTATAAAAAAGCGCCTATTGTCAGTTTACAAGGTCAACCTGTTCTACTTTTTAATGAGCAAACGACCTTACTCAATGCGCTTGAATCAAAAGCAGTAGATGTGTTTTCTGAGTGCCGCAGTGGATTTTGCGGTGCTTGTAAAACAAAAGTAAACAGCGGCGAGGTTTCCTATATTCATGAACCTCTCGCCAGTTTAGAAGAAGGCGAATGCCTCCCCTGCTGCTGTAAACCTGAATCTGATTTAGATCTAGACATTCCTCATGGTCGTTTTGAAGAATCGAGTAAAAAACCAGATTAAGATTTAAATAAAGGAAGTCACTCTCACCCGAAGAATGACTTCCTTTTTAATTTTACGTTACTCCCAAATTTTCCCATCAAATCCTACACCATATCAATTGTCTTATTTTTTAATCATTGTTAACCTAACCTCATCAAATTTAGAGTTTTTATACCACTGCGGAGTAAAGATGAAACGGACATGGACTTTGTCGACATTAATGGCTTTTGCGCTTTTGGGTTGCAGTGAGGATACTCATAACCCATTTAGCAATAATAATCACCCTGCTAGCCAATGCTCTGATGAAGATATGTATCGATATGATAATCGACGCTTACGTGATCACAATGGCATATACAAAGGCATAGATTCAGATTCTTTGCTCACCGTAGACGAAAATGATGGTATTCGGATCATTGATTTTGGTGAACGTTTTACCGCCGATATAGATCCAGTAATTGGAACTAATGCTGAAGATTTATTTGTCTGTGGTGGCAACGCCTATCAATTCAGTAACGATGAGCACATCCCAAAATCATTGATCGACGAACGTTCTGTCGTTAACGTCAGCTTTCAAAACGATCAAGGAACCATCTCAGGCACACTGCAAGATGATTTTGAAGACATTGGCCAATCGATAAACCATCGCTTTGAAAAACAAAATTATTTCATCGAACTGAATGAATTGGCTGGAACTTATAATGAGGATGACGCTACCTTAACCATATCATCAGATGGCCGAATCACGGGGGCTGGTTTTGACGGTGTTTTTGAGGGCTGTGTGTTACGGGGGAAATTAAGCTTTGAAGACATCGATTACGGGTTCTACCGTGGCGCTATTGAATTCATGAATTGCAAACATGCCGTTCACGATGCACCATTGGTTTATGTAGAAGGTCAAGGCAGTTCAGTCTTTGTTTTTGGATATCGCACAGATTTTGGACGTAAAACGGTTATTGATTTAGCCACAGACCGAGGGTATTTGTTTCAGAAGCGATTTTGACCTAGAAAACTCAGTTGGGTTCGTTCTCAAGAGCAGAAAAAAAGTGTCGGTAGCAAGGCAGCAAGTAGTTAATCTACTTGCAAATGTTCTAACGTAGATATCGGCAATTTGGGCCAGCTTGTGAGCGTGGAGTTATTCACCCAATAGGTGATAACAGTTAATCAGATGATTTTCTTACTTTCATAAGTTAAAAAAGTAATTTAGCGTTCAACTGAGTTTTTTAGGTTAAAAGAACACTCAGCTTAAATCATTAGTTTTATCCTCATAATTAATTTAAAATCTAAAAAAATCGCATGGTTATTTATACAGTAATTGAAAAATTCCTTCTTTCCACCGGAAAAAAGGATTAATTCCCGCTTTCACTCACGTAGTATTTTCAGTTACATACTGTTATGTGATTGAAATTATGAAGTTATTCATGTTAATTTAGTATCATTAAAAAATAGAAAAAAGGAAGTGATCTGATGTGTAAAAACAGGACTTTTTCCTTCTAATAAGCTGTTATGCGCCGCCACTTGGCGGTAAATAAAAAGTTGTTTTGTAACTGCAAATTCAATTGTTTTTACAAGCTGCAATTTGCTGTTCAAAGTTGTAACCTCAAAGTTTGTTTGTGGTTATTGGCGGTAGCGTGTTTATCAGGTTATCGTAAAACAAAATTAAGCAGTATTTGTGTCGTGGCGGCTTAAAGTTGTAGGTCGTTATAATTTTTTTAAAAGGCGGTTGTTGCTGCAAGTGTATTTCTCTGTAGTCAACGGTCGCCTAACAAGAAATTCCAGCTGACGCCTTCGGCGCAGCTGAATTGGGCGTTATGTTTTCAGGAAGGTTAGTGAATAAAATTAAACTTATCGGGGTATTTTTTTTAGGGGTTTTATTAGGCTTGTTCATTGCTATATTCTTGTATTCAAAGCATTATCAAGATGAGGTGTTGGCAGATGAAATTTCACACCTTTATTTGCCCGTAAAAGAGTTTGTATCTTACGCAGAGCTTTCGGATAAACAAGTGTTCTGTATTAATTTGAATGATTCCATAAGTAGCGTCAAATATCTAAAAACTTTACTAAGCAATGCCAAAGATCGCTACATATATTCAAGCACTTTAGATATTGTTTCAAACTACGCAATAGAAACAATAGAGGAGTTTGAAAATATGCCAAATGATAAAATCAAATACGATTGCAAGAAAACATAACAAGGCATTCAATCTGACAAATACTGCTTGGCTTTTGTCACTGCGTTCCAAAATATAGCCAAGCACTATTTGCAGCTTAATGCGGCGTTAGGCATCTTTCGATATTGGTCATTATATGAAAATATTATTCAACTCAATCATATTGCTATTTACATCAGGCAAAAAAATGCCTTGGCTTTTTATGTTTATGTATGGCGTAACTGCGCTTTCTTTTATTCCATTTCTTTTCTTTGGTTTTTGGCCTTGGTCAAATTCAACTTATAGCATTGGAGGTGAAAACTTAACATATAGTGAATTTTGGTTGTCTGGTGCGGCTCCGCTTGCATTAACTGTCGTTACTTTTATGTCTTATTTATGCCTCGCTACTGCTCAAGGTTCTGCCTGGTCTCGCTGGGGGAATTTAATTTATTGGTCTGCAATATTTATTTTATTGGCGTATGGTAGCTTGACTGGCTTCATTATCAGTACACTTTTAATTTCTTCATTGTGGTATTACTTCTTTAAAAGTGTGGCTGTAAATACTTATTATAAATCGTTTGGTGCAGGCAATGCCTAACAAGGGTTTTCAAGTCGGACAAAAAACAGTTGGCTGTTTTCACTCCGTTCAACATTTTAGCCAACAATTTTTTGCCGCTTAAAACGGCGTTATACATTAGTGATGAATTAAACTCTTATGAATACCGATAATAACTACATTAATGACATTAAAAAACATTCAAAGCTCTTCTATGTTTTTACTGTGTTGTCAATTTTAATGCCTATATTGGCGATTACAATTCCTTGGATTCCACAAGATGAAACATTAGCAACTTGGTTTCAGCGAAGTGGATCAGCTATGATTGTTTTCGCTCTACTTGCAGAAGCTAAAGCTATCGAAGTTCATAATATACTTAATCCAAGCGGTTTTGTTGGTTTAGGTTTTGATGACGCACAATCTAAATATTATAAGCATCCAGCAATGTTTAATTTGTCATCATTTACTTTAATAGCACTAGGTACTTTAATCTGGGGGTATGGGGACATACCGCTAAAAAATGTATAACAAGCAATTCCAGCTGACGCCTACGGCGCAGCTGAATTGGGCGTTATACGGTATATCTATTTCAAAGTGGTAAACGAGGTTTGGTTAAACGCTAAACCTGCGGTAGCCATGATAAACAGTTTGGTATTGCGGCAGCGCCTTTTGGTGAAACAACATCGTTTGAATTTGAGTTTTGATCAAACTTTTAGGTTCCAACGCAATTTCGTTCAAACCAGCTTAAAATCCAAAATTCGTTTTACCTAAGTTTTAGCATCGTGTAACTTAAAAATAAGGCTTGTTAAACAAAACCAATCAGTTGCGTATAACAAGAGACTATGGCGTCAATAGTTAATTTCATACTTTTGGCGCTTCCCATAAAACACCATCTCTTAGCATTGAATTTAAGATCACAACCATCTTTCTGATACACGCAATGATCGCTACTTTCTTTGGTTTTCCAGATGCTACTAAACGCTGATATGTTCCTTTAAAAACAGGATTAGATTGTATAGCTGACATCATCGCCATATATAAAACCGTTCTAACTTGATGTCGGCCTCCTTGTATTTTCCTCTGTCCTTTAAATCGTCCACTTTCTTTATTCATTGGAGCAACACCGACGAGTGAGCTCGCTTCTTTGTTATTTATATACCCAAGCTCAGGTAGATTACTTATGATGGATGCTGCAGCTATTTTCCCTATCCCTTTCATGCTTTGTAGAATTACATTTTTAGCTTGAAAGTCAGGATTGGATTCAATGAGTTTAATGATTTTAGCTTCAATTTTTTCAATCTGTTTTTTAAACACCGTCAGGATAGGTTTGATGGTCATCACCAGTTCTTTAGGAAGAATTTGAACCCTGTTTTTTTCCATAGTTTGCATTGCCATGAGCTGGTTTCTTCTTGCAACTAAATCACTCATAGTCTGCATGAGCTCTGGCTTTAAGGTAGATAGTCTCGGCTTAATCGCATCACTATAGTGAGCGATGAGTTGAGCGTCGAGCTTATCTGTTTTAGCGCGTTGACCAATAGCGCCAGCAAAGCGTTTAATGTGTACTGGGTTGGTAATGACGAACGGTAAATTAGCGCTTGCACAAGCCATGATAAAAGGCATTTCTAGTCGTCCAGTTGCTTCAATGACGATGCGTTCAGGATTATGTTGTTTTATTAGGTTAATAGCTTTTTTTATCCCGCTGTCATCATTAGGCACAGTGAAATAAATGTCGAGTGGTCGAATATAAATATCTAGTTGGTACTTTCCTGTATCTACACCGACGTTAATGTTTTGATTAGTTGTTGTTTTCATAATAAGCTAACTCTTGCTTGCAAATGCGGGTTCGAGACCCAGTAGACTATTCGAGTGTTTTGCTTGGAGTCGTTTGTCGCGTTCTTTCTTGTTATCGGTCTCTCAATAGAGGAGCCTACATTCAATCGAACTACGACAAAAGAAAGCTTTAGTTGCAGCTAAAGCCTGGGTCTCACTTTACCCGAAAAGGAATTAATTGGTGGGTTTATTATCCATACAAGAAATTCCAGGTGACGCCTACGGCGCACCTGAATTAGGCGTTATACCGTTTACAGACAAGGGAGAGGTGTTTGGGTATTTTTAATAATCGGGAGCTTGCTTCAGCAACTTTGATTGCCTTAGTTTTGCTTTGGACTTGCTATAAAAATGAGACATTTTTTCCATTATTAAAAACGGCAGCTAAGTCATTATTTCTTCATGCTGTTTTTATCACAATAATCTCATTGCTTGTATATATTTCTTTGATCGCCTTTGTACTTTACAGCTTTGATATATGGAACTTTGAACAAATTAAAAACACTGCTATGTGGTTTGTATTTGTGGGGTTTGCCCAGTTATTAAACGCTACAAATATCGATGATCCGAAGTTATATCTTCGTTCATCGTTAAGTGCTCAAGTAAAGATAATTGTCTTATTACAATTTCTAGTAGCTTTTCATTCTTACAGTTTCGTTGTTGAGCTTATATTAATTACAATTACCTCTCTGTTAGCAGGTTGCAGTGCTTTCTCCCAAAACAAACCAGAGTATAATCAAGCAAACAAAATCTGTAATTTTTTGTTGGTTGCTATAGGTATTTTTCTGTTATGCCATTCACTCTTAACAATATATCAAGAACCAAGTAAATTTTTTACTATTGATAATTTCCGTAATTTTCTGGTTCCTATACTTTTATCTGTATCGGTCTTACCATATATTTTTTGTTTTTATCACTTTCTTGCCTATGAAAGAGCGTTTACAAAAACACGAATTTACACTAGCTCAAAGTCATTGCAAAGGTATGCAAAATTGCAATCGTTTATCGTATTTCGTGGTCAGCATAAGCAAATCCATGAATGGTTACTTTACTCGTGTACTGCAGAGTTTGAGTCTAAAGAAACAATTCTTGCATCAATTAATAATTTCAAAAATCAGCAATGTGCACCGACGGTATAACAAGTGCATCAACAAGGACGCAAAACTGTTTGGCTTTGCTCCTTCGTCGCAAATTATAGCCAAACATTTTGCGCCTGTTATGCAGGCGTTAGCACTCTTTGGAATATTCGAGAAATGGAAATCCAATTTACCAAAGGTAATGGTAAGTACAGTTACCTTAAATGTATAAGGGAAGATCAAACTTCCACTGAAACTAAAATGCCAGAACAGGGTATTGCACCACATGACATGATTCATTTTATTGTTGAAAAAACTTTAAAAATTCACGGTGCTTTTTATGGGCAACTAAAAGCTGGTGCA
The DNA here is from genome assembly GCF_004168585.1 of Shewanella sp. OPT22. Lineage (GTDB taxonomy): Bacteria > Pseudomonadota > Gammaproteobacteria > Enterobacterales > Shewanellaceae > Parashewanella. The sequence goes on from NZ_PGVH01000043.1 coordinate 378,937, forward strand.
AATATAAGTTTCACAATGGAACACAACGAAGCTTCAAGAGAAGTTTCAAGTAAGCAAGATGTATGGCAAACTGAATCCATGGTTGAGTCCTTGCAATCACTTCTTTGGTCAGACGCATTGGATTATGAAAACTTTTGTTATCTAGTTACAGAAGCTTGTGATACTCGAAAAATTGTTAAGCCTATTGTATCGCATCAAGATTTTTTACAAATTATGCAACTACTTCTCGAATTAAATGCTCAATGGGCAAATTTGCAAAAAGGTAGTTCAATTAAGGTTCAGTTTTAAGTGCTAACAAGAAATTCCAGCTGACGCCTACGGCGCAGCTGAATTGGGCGTTATACAACTCAAGGAAGTGCAAAGTTGTCGATATCTTTACTATTAGCAATAAATGCTATTGCGTTGATATTTTTTGGTAAGAAACTGAAATCCGTAAATATAAATATTTGCAAATATATAGAGTCAAAATACCCTGAGCAATGGCAAAATTTCCTGACTAAAGGTCAGAGAATGGGTAATCAGAAAAAGTGGGCAAAGCACTTAGCAATTGAATCTATCAAAAATGGGTCATTGGCTCAAAAAAATGATTCCAAGTTACAAGAGTATTTAAAAAACTTTAAAAATATACAAACAAGTTTAATGATTTCTCCAGTAATAATAATGATATTATTGCAAGTTATTGAAACCGTTGTATAACAAGCCGTTCAAGCAGACAAATACTGGTTGGCTTTTGTCGCTTCGCTCCAAATTTTAGCCAACCACTATTTGCTCCTTAACGGAGCGTTAGCTGTTCAGATTTATGTCGTCTATCGCTGTTCGTTGGTTTGGCATTAGCTTCGAGAATAAATCATCAGGTTGTTTGAATTTTGAAAAGTTCTCTTGGTGAATTTTTGCAAGTTAAAAAAGGTTTGAAGGTTCGGAGTTCTGTTTCATCGCTGGCTGGCGTTCTGGTTTTGCATTCTTTTCCTTCGAGTTTTGCCGGTGCAGGGTTGGGCATTTTGGGTTCCATTCCATGTCACGCCAGCTTTATCGTTTAACCGGCGTTGAGTCGTGCGTTTTTACCTTTCGAGGTGCGCCAGCCCAAGTAACGTTGAGTTTATGAAGGTTGGGCAAAAATGCTCTGGCTTTTCAATAGCAATGCACAGCTAACAAGTAAATCCAGGTGACGCCTACGGCGCACCTGATTTAGGCGTTAGCTCTCACAACCTGAACCTTAGGAGTGAAATTTGGGACTTGAAGAAACCATAAAGAATAGATATAGCTTCTCACTAGCAGAAACATATAAGTGGATAACATGCATTAATCAAGGTATGAACAAAACCCTACCTGATGCAGAGTTAAGAACTATGCTCTTCTGCATGTTGAGAAATTCGAAAGCCATTTCTTTTGACTTGCATGAAGTGGCATTATTTCGTGCAAGGTACTTAGAAAATCCCGAAAGTCCATTTACAAAAGCATCTGAATTGATGGCTCCGCCTAAAGAGGTGGTTTCAAAATACGGTCGCTGTAACCAGCCAAATCAAAGTGTGTTTTACGGGGCTAATAACATACCAACAATGTTCGCAGAAATGAGAGCTCAGAAAGGAGACCATTTTCAGTACTTTGAATTCAAAGGGCTAAAAAATACATACATTCGTGCTGGTTTTGTTGGGCTAATTGATCATTATCGTCGTTATAACTCAATCCCACCGCTATTTGGCGAACAAAGCAAAGATCTGGAAGAAAAAATCAAAGTCATCCAAGCTCAGTTAAGTAAGGAAGAATGGAGTAAGATGCTTCTTGTTGATGCATTTTTGGCGGACTGGTTCCGTAAAAGAATTCCTTCGAGTGACAACCTTGATTACAATGTTACTGCTGCATTTACAAATTATCATTTTGAGCAACCAGTTGAAGCTCTAGTTTATCCGAGTGTTGCACATTTAGGTGGTTGGAACCTTGCTATTAAGCCTGAGATTAGCTTAGAGAAATTCACTGTAATGTCAGGCGGCATTTTCAGATTGGATGAAGATTTGGGTTATGGTTTATATAATGCGTCCGCAATAAAGAGTGTAGATACCATCTCAAGTTCTGGTATTGAATGGCACTCATAAAGAGAGCTAACAAGAAAATCCAGGTGACGCCTACGGCGCACCTGATTTAGGCGTTATATGGTCATGGAGTACCAAAGTGAATAAGGATCCTTCAAAAATTAATATTACAAAGTTTGGTCTTTGTTTTTATTTAGCTATGGTGTTAACTCTTTTCTATGGCTACGCACAATCAACACTAGCTCCGCAATCTATTCTCGGTGAATTTACAACTACAACTTTCGGTTTTATAGTTTGGTCGCTGGTTATCATCGGAGTTGCTGGGTTATTGGAATATGGGTTTAAAAAGTATGGTATTAAAACGTTGTACTATTCAGCGTAACCATTTAACAAGAAATTCCAGCTGACGCCTACGGCGCAGCTGAATTGGGCGTTAGCTTCATGGAGGATTCATCATCAAGTTTCTATTAATCATATTGTGTTTGTTATCTCATTCTGTCCTTTCTGAAGAATGGTATACAAATGGGAAGCCTGATAGTTCAAAAAGCTATCAAGGTTCTTCTGGTGATTTTGGTGCCATGATTTTCATGACCACAGATTCACAAAAAATGTTAGATAATTGGCAGGCTCCAACCCCTGGTTATCACATTTTAGATGCCGAAAATGTCGAAAAAGGCAAACCAATTGAAGCCTTAGTTTTATTTAGTGGCTGTTCTGCTAATGCAGAGGGTAATTGTATTGCGAAAATTGATTACCAAATTTTAAAGCCAGATGGTTCGGTATATGCCGAATATAAAAATACGGAGCTCTGGAGAAATAAACCCGCATTACCTAAAGGTCAAATAGGCTTATCTGTTGACCGCGTGGGGTTAATTGCTGAAGCTAATGATCCTACGGGGGTATATAAAATTACTTGCGTAGTGAAAGACTTAGTGAGTAAAAATCAGTTTTTTATATATTCAAGTTTCAAAGTAAATGAAGCTAACAAGTCGTTAAAGCAGGACAAATAACAGTTGGCTTTTGCTCCTGCGTCGCTTATTTTAGCCAACATATTATTTGCCTCTTAACGAGGCGTTATGAGTACATGGATGAATCGACTATTCGGCAACAATGTAGTAAAAATTGAAGCTCCTCAAGATAGAAGCGAGCTTAAGTTTGTCGTACTTGATGACGATGGTGACTTCGACTCTATCAATGTTCGTTTTTTCAATTCTGACAATTCGCCTATCACAATCGACTTTTCGGATTTATCAATTGGAATGCTTTACGATCCTGATACTGATTCAATGAATTTAGGTGAATTTGAGTATGTAAAGTCAATAGAAAATGGCTTTGAAATATTTGGTGACTTCGGAATTATTTGGGTATATTGTGATTCAAGCTCACCACACCTATAAGTACTCATAACAAGCTGTTTAACAAGGACAAAATACAGTTGGATTTTGCTCCTTCGTCGCTTATTTTAGCCAACTATATTTTGCCCATTAACAGGGCGTTAGGCATCAAAATGGAGTAATTTTGCTGAAATCATTATCTAGAATCCTCTCTATTTTTTTACAGACATTTATTCTGTTTTCTATTTACGAGTTT
>NZ_PGVH01000043.1:382754-450653 GCF_004168585.1 Shewanella sp. OPT22
GGCTAAAAAATGCCTAACAAAAAATTCCAGCTGACGCCTACGGCGCAGCTGAATTGGGCGTTAAGTTTCTAGGGATAGTCGAGCACATGGGTGAATGGAGTCGAGCTATGATGATTAGCATTGATTTCTGCGGAATACCGTTTGTACTCTACTATTTACTTGGTGAAGGTATACCAACTAACAAAGTCGAATTCATGGGTTTTATTACTGTATTCCTACTTTTTATTTCGGTGTACTTATTATTCTCCTTTGTGGGCTGGTTAACCTTTGGTATTTTGTCACATTGGCTAATATGTAAATATACCAATGGCAATGTTAAATATTACATATTTGCGGTCGTGCTTCTAAGCTGTATTTTCTGCATGTTCGTCAATTATAATTTGGTGTTATTTTTTGGTATCGTTGCTTTACTTCAAGCTTTAGCTTTCAAATACTACATCAATAAAATCGAAACATAACAAGCAATTCCAGCTGACGCCTACGGCGCAGCTGAATTGGGCGTTATGTGGTTTGGAGGATGTACATGGATGTTTCAATAATTACCATTTTAGAGTTTGGTGTTCCAATACAAATCTTTCTTACTTTTTTAATGTTTTTAAGGTTGTCACGAGAATCTGTTTTTTATAGTAACTCTAGAATGTTTAAGTATTTATTATTTTGTTTCTTTGTTCCAATTTTAGGTTATGTTCTAACTCTGTTAAAACACACTATTAACGAATCACAATCAAATGAAACTACTAAGCAGTAACCACATAACAAGGCGGTCAACTGGATTAAAAATGTTTTGGTTTTGCTCCTTCGTCGCAAAATATAGCCAAAAATTTTTAACCCGTTACCGCAAGCGTTAGGCATCAAAATGGAGTAATTTTGCTGAAATCATTATCTAGAATCCTCTCTATTTTTTTACAGACATTTATTCTGTTTTCTATTTACGAGTTTCTCTATGGAATTTTGCTAGCTTTTGAAGAAGCTCAGATCTCTAATGACCCAAGACTAATTGCAGGTCAATTGTCTGTTACAATTTTGTCATCTACAGCTAAGGCAATAATTGCACTAATCGGCTTTATCATTGGTGCATTACTCCTAAAAAAATGTAGTGACAATCCAAAGTGGTTTAAAAATACGTTAAAACTACTTTCATATTGTTGGTTGTTTTATATTCCTATTGGTACATATTTTGGTGTAAAGCAATTAAAATAGCTAAAAAATGCCTAACAAGAAATTCCAGCTGACGCCTACGGCGCAGCTGAATTGGGCGTTAGTTGCCTATGAAACTTGAGCGTGTAATTTACGAATTGTATGAAGTTGATTTCTATTCACTTAAAGGTGAATCGGATTCAGATTTTCATGAAATAGATCGTGAAATATATTTGGAATTTGAATCAGGTAAAAAGGTTTATTTTTCTTGGTGCAATGAGCCTGTTCAATATTGTATTGGTTTTCAATCCGCAAGATTTAACGCTAATGAGCCTGATCATGTTATTGAAGTTACGAACTGGGGCGTTTGGCAAGATTTAATTGGCCAAGAACTCAGTTTTATCTTTACAGATGAGTCGCACCAAATTCTAGAGTTAAAAGGCCAAACCTCATCTGTTTACTTATCTAGCCAAGAAAAAGGTTCGTGGGTAGCTGATGTAATGCATATATCAAAAGGTTTGCCAGTAGTCAGCAACTAATAAATAAGGATAGGCGTAGCGCAGCCTGCGCCTTATCTGGAACAACTTGCTTAAACGGACAAAAAACAGCTGGTTTTTGCTCGTTCTTCGCTAATTTTAGCCAGCTATTTTATTGCCGCTTAGCAAAGCGTTAGTTTACAAAAAGGATTTTGGTAGTGTTTGAAAATATTGCGATCTGTTCTGGATTAATTGCGACAATTTGGATTTTCATTGGAGTTTATGTAGTAAGTCGATTTTATGCTGGTTACAGCCATTCAAAACAATTTTGTAGTGAACTAGGTGCAACTGGTAGTCCAACTGAAAAATTGTCTCCCTTAATTAACAATTACCCTCTTGGTGTTCTATTCTGCATTTTCGGTTGGTATCTGGCACAACTCTCAAATGTTTCAACCTTAGTTAATGTTGCTGGTTGGCTGGTAATAGCCCATGGTATTGGTACTTGGGTCGCAGGCTACTTCCCAATGGACGCAGATCCATTTACTAAGAATCCAACTTTTAATTGTAAGATACATTCCTGGGCTGGTTTCATTATGTTGCTTTCGCTTGTTGTGGCGCCAATATTAATTGCTATAAGTCCAACTACTAAAATTACCCCACTATATTTTCGTATTTTTTCATTAGTTTCTGTTGTCGCTGCTGTTTATTATCTTTTTGCTATGGCTAAAGCCGTAAAATCCCAAAGTAATCCAGGCATCCATCAACGTATTTCATATGGCATTCAGCTTATTTGGCTAAGTGTCTTTTCATTAGTGTTGGTGTAATTGTAAACTTACAAGACATTCGAACGGAAAATACTTGTTGGCTTTTCCGCTTAATGCGGCGTTAGGGCTCGAGTTGTAACTAAAAATGAAATTTGTAATGAAAAAAATAATTGTAGTATCAATGTTAGCTATATTTTCTAGTGTTGTAATTGCTGCTGGTGCATCAAAAGAATTCATTGAAAATAAAGAGTTAGCTAAGCTTTGCGATGCTCTTAACATGTTCAAACTAGATCGTGGGCGATGGCCAACCACAGATGAAGGTTTGAAAGTTTTAGCATTTCCTCGTCTGAATGATAACGGAGAATCAGATGGCAGAACTTATTTAAGCTATATCCCTAATGATCCGTGGGGAAACGAATATGTTTATAAACATTCAAAAAAAATTGGTTTAGAGCTTCACTCTATCGGTCCTGATAACACTATTGGTACCAATGATGACCTAGGCCCTGACGTATGTGAAATTTTATACAGCAAGCCCTAATAAGTAAATTAGCAAGAACAAATACTGGTTGGCTCCCAACAATCGAGAACACAGTAAACATCATTTTCAGTATCGAGAAATAATAATGGAAGAAGTAAAAGAAATTATTGCAAAACTTGAACCACACAAACTCCCCATTGTTAAGATTCAACCTTTGCCACGTAAAGCTGAAAACATTTGGAGTAGCAAGTTTGGTGGAAAACCCTATTGGTTAAAAGGAAAACATCTTCCAAAAAACAAGGAAGGAAATGATTTATATTTGTTAGCTCAAATCAATTTTGAAGAAGTTCCGCCTTTAAGCGGTTTTCCTAACAAAGGTATCCTGCAATTTTTTATTGAAAATGATGACCTTTACGGAATGGATTTTGACAGGCCTATAAAGGAAATAATCACCTCACCTGATGGCTACAGAGTGATTTACCATGAGGAAATTATTCAAACTCTCTCTGATCTGGAACAAAAGCTACCAGAAGCAAATAGTGATAGTTTATTACCGCTTACAAATGAATATGCCCTTAGCTTCAAACTTGAGGAAGAATTACCATCACCAACAGATTACCGTTTTGATGGTATAGCGGGTGATATTTATGACTATGATGACGATGTTGCTGAATATATCTATGACAACTTCGTTTCAGTAGGCAGTAAACTTGGTGGCTATGCAAACTTTACTCAGGATGACCCAAGAAGAGAAAATAAGCATGAAAAATGGCTTCTCCTATTTCAGTTAGATTCTGAATGGGAAGGTGAAATAGAGATCATGTGGGGTGATCTAGGTGTCGGCAATTTCTTTATTCGAGAAGAAGATTTTAAAAACGGTGACTTCACAAAAATTTGGTACAACTGGGATTGCAGTTAGTGCAATTGGTAAACCAATAAAAAAATCAGTTGTCGCCTACAGCACAACTGATCTCGCCGCTATATGCATAAGGAAATATTGTGTTCAGTATATTTAAATATATAGGTTTAGGTGCTCTTGGAGCTTTATTGGCAATAGGAGGTATTTTCTTTTATTTCAACAGTTCAACTGCAAGTAATGAAGAAATATTCGTACCATTTATTGAAACCAACATACGTCAACTTTCATCATGGGATAAAGAAAAATATTTTCCCTTGATGACCGAAGAAGAAGTTAATCGGTACTCACCTAAACAGTGGGACCAAATTATGTCAGAGCTGTCCAAATTTGGAAAGTTTAAGTCATATGAACACCCAAAGCTGATGGGTTACCATACATTAAATCCATTTTTTGGTGGTGATAAAGTAACAAGTGCAACATATAGTGTTTGGGTAAACTTTGAAAGCTATTCTGCTGAACTGACTATTAGCATGAAAGGTAATGAAGACAAGGTGCAAATTACAGGAGCTCGTTGGAAGCGAGTACTCTAGCAGCACATAATAATAACAAATTCTGGTTGTCTTGTCGTTGCGTTCCAAATTATAGCCAACCAAAATTTACCTAATATTTCAGCGTTAGCAGATCAGGAAAGTGTAGTGTTAGATATAGGTGTCGAGGAAAGTTCAGGAAATTTTGTTGGGAGTGTAACTCACCTTCCATCTAATGTTTTGGCCAAGAGCTCATCGAAAACAGCTGAGAAAGCCATATCTTTGTGTTTACGAGATCTTAGTAGTCAGCTTTCAAAAATACAGTGGTTTTATATCCAAGTATCTGAAGGTGTAATAACTGAGTTATCAATAAATGGTCTCTTTAATTTTTCTTGTTCTGCCGTGAGTATTACTTCATTTGAGGAGTATCTTGATAGTCAAAACGTCATGCTTTCTTCTCTTCATCAATTTAGTTTTAATAACAAAAATTATTCTGGTTATGTTTGTAAAACCAATAGCTATCAGAAACTTATTGAAAGTATTTTAAATAATTCAGAGTTTGAGTTATCGTGCTGCTGACAAGACAATACAGGTGATGCCAACGTTACATCTGATATAGTCGTTAGCATATTCATGAACCATCAAGGCCGTTTGGAGTTTAAAGTGACAAGGATATTACTTTTATTTATTTTTTTGATTTCTGGAGTAATACAAGCAAAACAAGAAGTTGACTTAGGTTTTGTTCCTAAAAATAATCAGGTAGTTTCTAAAGAAAAAATAGTGCTTATTGATGAAGCCCATCATAACTTTCATACACTTGACGGACGCTATAAACCTTTTGCTAAAGTGCTCGAGAGTGCTGGTTATAGTGTTGAAAAAAACATTAACAAATTTACTTCGAAGTCTTTGGAAAATGTTGATGTTTTAGTGATTGCAAATGCTCTAGATGAGAAAAATGTCAAGAATCATGATTTACCTAATTTTTCAGCCTTCACACAAAAGGAAGTCGAGGTTGTACATCATTGGGTCAAAAATGGAGGCTCTTTACTTTTAATTGCAGATCACCTTCCATGGCCTAAAGCTTCGGATTCGCTTGCATCTACTTTTGGTTTTCAATTCAATAACAGTTATGTCGAGGTGCTCGGAAGTAGTGAGCAATATTTTGAAGTGGCAGACAAAAGCTTAGTTGAACATAAAATTCTTAAGGGGTTAACAGGTACAACAAAAATTACTAAGATACGAGGATTTATGGGACAGGCATTTCTTAGCCCACCTGACGCCAAACCATTACTTGTTTTTAGTAAAAGTGCGGTTGCTTACATGCCATCAAAAGCTTGGGACATTACGGATGATACACCTACAATATCTGCTGTTGGTTGGCACCAAGGTGCTACGTTAGACTTTTATAAAGGCAGAGTTGCGTTTTTTGGAGAGGCTGGAATGTTTACAGCTCAAGTCGATAATGACGAAAACGAGCAGTGGAAAATGGGAATGAATGCCAAGGGTGCGGAGCAAAATGAACAGTTTCTTTTAAATACTATGTACTGGTTATCAAATATCATTTAAGGGTATGCTGACTTTTGCCTGTACGTTCCAAAATTTGAGCTAAACATCGCCTTCCTGTTAACTGGGCGTTATATGCAAAAGGTAATTTGAATACTATCAATGAATAAGAAAATAAAAAATAAGCAAGATTTTTTGGACATAGTAAAAGAGCTTTCAACCGAAAATCAGGCTAAATGGGAAAATCAAACAGCTACTAATTTTATTGAAGCAATAGGTGCATGGTTGAATGATGCTGAGGGATATTATAGTAATTCTAAGATTGATATCGATAGTAAAGAAGCGAGTTGGCAGTTGTTTGCAGACGCCATAAAAGCGTCAAGGTTCTATGAATAGCAAACACATAACAAACACTTCAACAAGAACAAATACTGACTGTCTGTTAAGCTGGCGTTAGTACTCAAAAAGGTTCAAATGGATTTTAAATTTATCAGAGCAGCAAATAAAGATTGGGATTACTTGTTAGAGCTCAGGAAGTTAACAATGGTTGAGCACCTTGAAGCTTCAGGACAGTTTCTCTCTGAAAATGATCATAAGTTTCGATTAAACGATGCTTACGAGTGTTCACACCTAATTGTTTATAAAAATGAAATCATAGGTACGTTAAAATTCCGTGAATTTGAAGAAAAGCTTGAAATTATGCAAATTCAAATCCACCCAAATAATCAGGGGAAAGGTCTAGGAAAACAGGTGTTAGAACAGATTTCAGAGGCTTCAAAACCTAAGTACCTTGAGTTAACAGTTTTAAAAGAAAGTCGAGCGCTAAATTTATACCAAAGATTGGGTTTTAGCATTTTTGGCGAAGATAAATTTGAGTATTTTATGCGTTCAATTCAATGATGATGGCCTAAAAAAGCTGAACAACTTTTCTATTAATCTTTCACAAAAACACGTTAAGACAAAATTTATACTTCTAATTTTCATTTTTTTTGAATTGCTGTGATGCTTCTATCTAAAAAACAGCCCTTCCCACAAAGTAGGAAGGACTGAAAATCTATTACTTGCCTCTTACAATTCGACGATAATCATCTACTGAAAGCACAGTAAAGCTACCTTTGCCAATATCAGCACGTAGAGTTTCATCACCATCAGTAAACTTACTGCTATTTGGGTTCACTAAAAGCTCAGCAGTAACATTATACTCGCCGAGGTTATCAACACCGTTAAGTTTAACTTTAACCATGCCACTTGCGGCATAACGTTTAGCAACGCGTTGTTCAAGCACGATGGCAGTACCACCAGCTTTTGGTGTAACCACAAGCTTAATGATGTCCCCCCAAACAACCGTATCTGGAACTTGTACCAATAAGTTTGCAGGGCCACGACGTGGGATCATGGTGTACTCTTCGTATGCATCATTACGCTCAACATAATTTAGTTTGATCAGCACCGGATCATGATCAGACGCTGAAAACGCATTGTCATACTTAGGTAAGCTACCTGTAAAACGACTGCTGTACTCAAACATGTTGCTCTCAGTTGAATTGATATGCCAATCAACTACTTCTTCAACTTTTGAAAGTACTGATTCATTGCCTAAGGCATGATCTAAGTTACCAAACTCACCTTCATATGTGTAAGAGAAAGTATAGTTACCATGCTTAAACGTATTTAGGTTAGTGAAGCCTGCACCTTTGGTAATGACAGCTGCTTCAACTTGATCCGCCGTTCCGTCATTATCAAAATCTAGGTATGTAGCCGTTTTAACGGCTGGACGACCATAGTTGTTTGTTTCAGCGTCATAGTCGCCTAAGGCTAATAATGGGTCTTCCATACCGTAGGCATTTAAGTCACCTAGAATTAGAACGTCACCATCGAGTTGGTTTAAGAAGTCACCCGCCACTTTAGCTGCTGCAACACGGAAACCGTTACAGTGTCCTTGTAAATCAGCGGCGTCATCATCCTCTTCAAACTTAACCCAATCTTCCAAACAGGCAGAACCTTTTGATTTGAAGTGATTAACAGCAACAAAGAGTGGTTTGTCTTGACCTGGAACACTAAAGCCTTGCACAAGCATTTTACGCATGTACTTGTCATACGCAGGGCTAGATTCATTATCTGAGCCACGAGTTGCAGCGCCCTCTGGTGCATGTTGCTCTGGCATATTTACAACCATTGCATCACCCGCCAGCGACACTTTACCTTCACGGTAGATTAACCCCACCATGATGGCATCACTGCCTAGATGTTTGCGGCCATTTTTGATTGAAGCATCTTCATCTCTAATACGGACAAACTTATATGGCGCTGCTTCTGTTTGTAAACCAGCATTGAGTGTTGCAACAAGATCTTGAATTGCACTGTCAGATTCAAAGCCGTTGTTTTCAATTTCCATCAACCCAAGAATATCCGCATCCATTTTTTGGATTGCGTTTACGATCTTCGTTTTTTGAAGCTCATATTCAGCCGGATTATCAGTACCTCGATTTTGACCTGAATACGATGCTGCACCACCAATTGAGTCATTAAACAGATTCAATACGTTGAAGCTTGCAACACGAACGCCACCTTCAGAAATAGCTGGAGCATCTTGACGCTGATATTTCTCACTCGCTTCAAAGTTAACTGCACTGACGGTATTCGTTGGAACTAAACGGAACGCACCATAGCTATAACCTAATACCCCTTCTAGACCATTCACTAATGCGCCAGTGCGAATGTATTCAGATTCAGTTTGTCCAAATTGAGGATAATATGGCAATTCACCGTTTGCTGGTTTTACATCTGTATCAATGAACAGGCGGTTTTCTAGGTTTAAATCAGCAAGCGCCTTAGCTTCAGCCGTTTCAGGAGCAAAAATTTGCGTTGGCTTAAATGCAGCACCACCACGAGAAAGCACCATATTGTTACGGAAGCTGTTAAAGTCAAAGCTGTAGTTACGCGTCACGTGCATTTCACTTTCAGACGTTAATGCGACGTGCATGCCTTCAAAACGCTCAAGTGCTTCTGGTGTTGTTTCACCATCAAAGTAGCTGACAGCTTGCGCTGCAGGTACACCAGGAATTTGACCAGTAACGGCAAGTTTATTACCTGCTACAACTACTCTTGTTTGTCCAAAGAATTCTTTAACAATACCGTTTACACAAACTTCTGCTCCAGGTTCAATGTCGCTACCAGGCGTTGAAGCTGTTTCGACAAAGATACCGTCAGAAGTTAATCGGTTATTATCCGAGTCCGTTTGCATAAAGAAACCAGTGTAAAGGCCGGTCATTCTTTTCGTCACGACACCGCGAACATTAAAGGTTTCTGTAGTTTCGAAGCCAGATTCAATTAACGGGCTTCGTCCACCCTCACCTTGGATCACTTGAATGCTTGTGTAACCTTCTGGGGCAATAGTTTCACAGCTGAATTCGACAGGTGCAGGACCATTAGCTACTGAACCTAAGCCATCAGTGTAGTTTCTTGGAAATGCCGTCCACTCACTCTCGTTATAAACTGACGTTGCTTCAGTTACATTTGAGTTTCTCTGCAAGGTTACATCTTTACCCCAATTTCTTGGCGTTGGCACAACACCTACCGTATCAACAATAATATTGTGATTATCGATAAGTGCTACTGCGTCCCCACCGTTATGGAATAAAGCAACGGTTGTCGGTACAACGCCTTCTGGTAAAAGAGTTGTATCAAACCGGCTGTGAGCGTAAACATGCACGCCACCAGGCGCAATTTCACCTGAAGGTCTGGCCATATTTGAGAAAGAGGTTGAACCATCTTTGTATCTCACAATTCTATAGCCAGTTAAGTCTACCGGTTGATCACCAGTATTATGCAGTTCAATCGCTTTGTTATTGCTAGAACCTTCTACATATTCAGAAATAATGATGTCTGCGAACGCAGACTGTGACAACAACGAACTGACTGCGAGCGCAGCAGCAGATATTGTAAATTTTTTCATTTTTATCGACCTTAATAATTTTTATTTGTCCGCCCTTTTGATGCCACAGTGAAATACCGTGACATACCACCCTCGGGCAATGCGATTTTGCCATAGGCGAACGATTATTGATCGATATAATTTGATTAAATGTGACAGTTGTTACTTATTTGAGCAAATGTAAAATAACTGTCACATTTCTGGTTATAATAAACACTATTTAAATAACAATATCGTCTTACGATAGAGTTAATAACTAGGCTTTAACACCTTTGATAGAATATATGAGTGGAACAAGTTGCCCCTTGTGGTGCATTGTATATTTACCTTCCTCGGCTTTTTCAAGCCCATCAAAGCAATTATATGGACTATAAGGGAACTCATTAAACTGCTCAATTTTAATGCCTGCTTTAATCAACGCATTCAATACTTCGCTAATCGGGTGAGGCCATAAAACGACCGTAGATGTCTCCTCTCCGGCATTCTCTGAATAAGTTGCTTCTTCTTCGATATCTGGCTCGTTTTTATAAAAATACGAGTAACCTTCAACTATATCGTAGATAGGGTGAAACTCAGCCATATAGAAAGTACCACCAGCATGAAGCTTGTTTGAAATCAATTGTGCCCATTTATCCAAATCGGGCAACCAACAAATCACCCCATAACTGGTATAGACAATATCAAATGTGTCATCTGACGTTTCAGCAAACGAATAAACATCACTGCACACAAACTGACTTTCAAGTTCTACAGTATTCGCTAATTCTTGAGCTTGTTCGATAGCAGATGAAGATAAATCAACACCCGTCACTTTCGCACCTCTGCGTGCCCAGCTCAATGTATCTAAACCAAAATGACATTGAAGATGAAGCAGTGACTTTCCTGTAACATCACCTAATTCACTTAATTCAATATCATTTAATGTACAGTCCCCTTTTATAAATCCATCAACATTATAAAAATCAGACTTTACGTGTATTTCGGTACGCTTATCCCACGTTTCCTTGTTTACTTTTAAGTAATCCATACTTTTTATTTATCCCAATTAAAACTGTATTCTTTTTCTACTTTGATAATGCTCACTTTGTAAGCAGAATACCATTTTTGTCAAACTTTTGCTTTATTGATTATTAAAGTCTGTAATCGGTATTATTGTGTTCAAGTCTTTACAATCACTGATCCTAAGCCGATACAGTGCAATCCTACCTACTAATGTTTTATGAGTATATTTAAACATCAGTCCCTAATTAAGAGTAGCTATATAAGTACGCTGCTTTCTTAAGGAGTAATCATTACCATACCGATAAATTTCACTAATGATCGCATGTTTATTATCAGCTGTCGGTGCACTAATCTCCCATAATGTGTATGGTTCTTTTGGCTCTTCACCTTTAATTGAAACGTTTTGAACTTTTAAATCGGTCATATCAGTAGAAATCATGGATAAATGATCGAGGTGATTAGAAAATAATAAGTTTTTTCCATCATTAACAACTAGAACAGGCGAGGAAGTGTTATAAACACCTTGATAGCTATTTTTGCCCCATGAGACACCTCCATCCCGACTGTACCAAATTTCAGAACCTCCATATGCATAAATATAATCAACATTTTTAGGATCAAACGCAAAGCCTATTATTGACTTAATCGCCAACGACTCGTCACCTTTAAAATCAACTGCTTGCCATGTTATTCCATGGTCAATTGAACGTTTTATTTGAGATGCAGAAATTGCAAAAATAATCTTACTTTCTGGAGAACTTGATAAATACCATGCTCCATCCCCAATGTTATTATCTTCACAGGTTTTGCCCATATCAGAGGAAACAAGCGTTCTATTTTTGTCAGTACGAGAACTGGTCATAGTTAAGTATAAGTGGCTGTTCTCACCTTCAGTAAACGTTACTGAATTAACATAATGGCCTCTAAGAGCTGTATTACAGTATGAAGATGGGTCATATTGCCAATTCGTTAAATCATCTGAAATGTAAAGCTTATCACTATCTATAGCTACCGCAGCTTCATTGTTATAAGTACGTGGGAAGAAAGCCATATGATCAAAACCATACTTATTAGACTTTAGTGGACTCCAAGTTTCACCATTATCATATGAACTCCATTCTCCCCCTTCTTGATACGCAAGAAGAACACCATCATCTGAGCGTACAAAACCGACAAAACCAACGTCAGAATATCCTTGACCAATAGAGAAATGTTTGAGTTGAATAGTAAATTCTTGAGCTGAACAAGAAAAACTAGAAATAACACAAAAAAATAGACATGATTAAGAAGCTAAAAGTAGCGTTACGCATGAGCTTGCCCACTCTAAATACAAATTGTAATTTTTTTTACCTCTTATAAATCTAAATATCAAACTGAAGATTTAACATATAAAATGAAAACGCTTTAAACACAAATGGGAAATAAACCTCATAACATCAAAGGCTAATTGAAATTCCTTAAGGTTTATTTTCACTGTGAGTGTAAAAATTGTAATTAACAGAATATTTTCAGACAAAATAAATATTAAAAAGGAACGTTAATCTTCAAAATAAGTAATTTTTTGTCTTTTTCTGTCCACGGTTAATCTAGTAACATCTGGTCTTGAATAGTGACCAGTCGGATCAAAGTTTTGCCTTTCTTCTCGGACTACTGAATGATCAACTGAAGCGACAATCAGAGCTTCTTCGTCTAATACAGGTTCCACAAGCCAACTTCCATCTGGTGCAGCAATACAAGAAGCACCATTGGAGATTATTCCCTCATGCCCTTTAAGAATATCATCACGATACAGAAGACCTTCCGGCATATCTTGAGAGCGCATTAAGCCCGATACTGAAAGGACATAACTGCGGCTTTCTTTTGCAATAAAGCGAGTAATATCTTGTGTATTCTGTAATGCACCCGGCCATACTGCGACATGCAAATCTTCTCCTTGTGAGTACAGTGCTGTTCTAGGAAGCGGCATCCAATTTTCCCAACAATTGAGCCCGCCAACAGTAAAATAACCTAATTGATGCACTCGTAAACCATTACCATCACCAGGAGACCATACCAAGCGTTCCTCATAAGTTGGTTGCAACTTCCGATGAACCGATTGTATTTCCCCTTTTTGGTCAATATAAACCAGAGAGCAATACAAACTGTGGCCACTTCTGTCTTGAGCCCGTTCTATGATGCCAAGATAAACAGAGATTTTATGCTTTTCAGCAACTGCACAAACTGAATCTAAATGCCCGGCTTCGATTACTACTGCTTGTTTTGAGTACTCTGCAAAAAATGCCTTTTGAACTGGGTCATCAAAGTTAGCACCGGATGTCCTTTCAACCCAATACGGGTAACCGGGAACTAAGGCTTCTCCAAAGCTAACAAGTTGGCAACCTTGCTTACCCGCTAGCTCAATCGCTGCAACGACTTTCTGTAAGGTTGCATTACGATTTAGAAATACTGGAGCCAGTTGAGCAAGTGCCACCTTTA
This sequence comes from Shewanella sp. OPT22, assembly GCF_004168585.1. Taxonomy (GTDB): domain Bacteria; phylum Pseudomonadota; class Gammaproteobacteria; order Enterobacterales; family Shewanellaceae; genus Parashewanella. Next base: position 395,913 of record NZ_PGVH01000043.1, read on the forward strand.
TAGATTCATTTGAAACATCACGGTTATTGGGGACAGTAATAATTTTCATCTGAGTTCCTTAAAGTTCTTGTCGCTCACCATTAAACGTCCCTCTTATCGCTTTACCTTGTTCGAGAAACAATATTTGTCCTGATTCACCACGTTTAATACTGGTATCAACTGTAAATATCTGGCCATCATTCAACTTTTTGATTTCATCTTGCGATGTATGTCCAACTACAATTCTACTAGCGCCGTATTTCTTAAGTATTAGATTCACCTGTTCGGCTGAAAGATCGTCTTTAAAATAACCTCGATACCAAATCGGGCTTTCTGAATTATGATATTTTGAAAAATCATCAGAGGCCTTAATGTCTTTTCTGATCATATCAATGGTCTTTCGATAGTCAGAATTCACCTCTTTAAGCGGCTGGTTATGCATCGAAAATGACATTGATAATCCACCATGTGTATACAAGGTATCATCAACCTTAATGACCGTAGCCTTGCTGCGTAACCAACGTCCCATTACCGTATCTTTTGAGAATAAATCTTTATAAGGTTTATTGAGTAATTCAGACGTTTTTAAGTACTTTTCATGTAAATAACGCTCGTCACCTTGCAGAACCATATACTCATGATTACCGAGTAAATAATGAACTTTACCGCCAGCATCGTTAGCTTGCTGTTCAAGCTTTTGAATTAACCATAATGTCTCAACGACACTTGGCCCTCGATCAAATATGTCGCCAGTAATCACAAAGTGACCATCACCAAACAGCCAGTCTTCGTTTTCATCAATGATGTTATTATTTTTAATCAAAGTAACAAACGTATCATGCTGCCCATGAATATCACTCAATACAGCGACCTTGCCATTACTCTTGTATTCAGAAAGTTCATCTATAAATTGTGTAGGTAAGGATTCAAGTGCTATTTCAGAATGAGTAACTGCACCATGATTAACTCGAACCGATATAAGCTTTTCAGGCTCAATAAACACATACGGACCATCGCTATAACTCTTATCGTCAGGTGTTGATAAATGAGTCTTTTCGGTATATGTATCGAATAACTGATACCCGAAAAAACCTGTAACAACCAAAAGCGCAGGTAAATAGATTTTTTTTTGCATTACGAGTCCTTATTGTCTGAACCTGTCAGCGTCACCAGGTATATGACATTGATCCACCTTTACCGTATTATTTCCACGGACCACTTTCCAGCAATCGTCATAAATAGAACAAAAACATAGTGTTATTTCTGTATCTCTATCATGCTTATTGTGTTTGTTTATATTGTCGCTGATCACCAAAATGGGTTTGTAGGATTGATTCGAAGGCAATACTCGATTGCCCATATGGGATTGTGAAAAGCTGATAACATCATCTAGCTCAGGAATTTGATCCCACGTTTCTATCGGCTTCCCTTTATATTTAACAACCGCATATTTAATGATAGCTGGGCCATTACCACTATTTGCTAAAATATATCCAAATTGATTGTCATTGTATGTTCTTGAAAGCTCTAATCTCGGCCAAACTGATGCTTTAGCGTAAGATCTATCAATATAAGTTGAATAAATAGAGGTAACTGTAGTGACGACACTGATCAATAATGCTGATAAAGCGATGATCATTTCAGGCTTTGCGAACCAAGCCTTTTTTGTAGAGGTTTGTTCTTGTTCTTCCATGTTCTTATTTTTTTCTTCAATTGTTGAAAGAGGCTTGTACTTATACTCCATGACAAGCCGTTTTAATTACTTAATCATGTTACCAAGCTAGATTGCGCCCTTTACAGTCGTAAAAGCCACCATTATTTTCGTCACTCAGGTTGTCCAGTATTGTTTTTAAACCATTTGCGGATTCGGCAGTGCCAATCAATGCATTAGGTCCGCCCATGTCTGTCTGCACCCATCCAGGATGTAACGCAACAGCTTTGACACCGTCATCCTTACCATCCATAGCAATGGATTTTGTGATGGCATTTAATGCTGATTTTGATGAACGATAGATATAAGCCCCACCACTTGTATTCTCACCCATAGATCCCATTGCTGAAGACATATTAGCAATCGTTCCTTTCACCGATTTCACGTTCGCATAAAAAGCTTCGGTAATTTTCATAGGTGCAATCGTATTAATTTCTAGTACTTTTCGCCATTCATCGACGTCGGTATTACCAAATGCGACACCTTTCGGCCCATAATAACCCGCATTATTAATCAACAAGTGAATCATCGTACCGTTAAGTTGTTGAGCGAGTTCGGTCACATTGTCGTAATTCGTAACATCGAGCTCATAAATATTTAAAGCATCAAACTGTTCATTTAATTCCTCTAAATGAGTTGCAACAAGTGGGTTTCGGCAACAAGCGATGACACTCCAATTATCTTTTAAATATGCCTCAACAAGTGCTAGACCAATACCTCTATTCGCTCCAGTGATTAAAACGGTTTGCTTCATATGAACCTCATTGATAAATAAATTCTGGCTATTTGGAGAGAGCCATGCCTAATGGATTAAAGTAATTAAGCATTGACTGCATAATAACTTGCCTGTGTTCTTTAGTTGGAAAAACACCTAATGAAAGTGACTTTGATTCGAGACTACCCGAGACTAAGTAATTATTTTTTATATCAGTCTCGGTCTCGATGCAAGCTTCAAATGCTCTTGCCATTATTTCAGTTGGCTGTGAGTAGTAATTAATTTGGTTTTTCTTATCAATTTGCACCCCTTTTTTTACAAATTCATGGGGATGATTACCACAATCTGAGAGAAATACATTTTTAAAAACTTCATGTAATCTATCATTTAGCGGGTGTGGTTTCATTGGTTGATCGAGTAACCATAAATCACTCGCAAACTTCCTTCCAACAGCAGAATACACAAATACTTTATCAGCAATATAGTGATCAAAAGCATGCCAAAACTCATGGGCTAACGCACCAGCTCCAGCATTTTTAGCTAAAGCTAGCTGCCTTGCATTGACATCATAATGGGCTTGTACATGCTTACGTCCGCCATGCCCAAACGCTAGACTTAAACTTTCACGTAAACCTATTGCATGAGGCGGTAAATTAAGAATAAAAGCGAGATCTGCTAAAGAATCAAAAATTAAGTTTGCGGCTTTTAGCGACTCATCTTTCGTCACCCAACTGCCAACTCGGACATGATACAAATTAAACGTTTGTTTTATATCGAAAAAATCAACCTGCTCGCCAAAGCGATAGTCTGGACCATTTCTATGATATTGATTAGTAGATAGCATACCCAACATATTTGAAATTATTGATTTTACTGTAGATCAAGGATGTAATTAAGCTAATTTAATCATTTCTTTTTTATAAACTTACAAGCGTCATCAAATGATTTATAAAATGGGGATTCTTTTGTATAAATATTTTCAGCAAGTTGCAAAGGTGTTTTCCCATCTTGGTTAGTTTTTAACAATAAACTTTTTGCCACATTTTTATCCTGACAACTTGCAGGAACACCTTCAGATTTTGTGTATTTCAAAAGTGCAAATACCGCTTCAATTCTACCTTTTCTAGCCGCGAAATGAAGTGGCGTATTCAGGCGCTTATTTGCCAATCCAAGATCGACACCAGAGATAGAGCAACAGTGACGTAAGATGTCCGTTTTACCTAAAGTCACAGCGAGATGAACACAAGATTCACCTGCACTACTTTGAAAATTTAACAAATCAGATTTACTTGTATCTGAACCATCCGCTGTTTTTCTTATTTCATCTAAAGCTGATTCAAAAAACGTTATCGATTTAGCAAATCTGACCAATTGATGAGACATCCTCTCACCGTAGGGATCAAATTCAAAATATGGAAGCGTTGGAAGTTTATCTAAAAGTGCAATTAACGCTTCACAGTTTTCAGCGACCATTACTTTTGCAACAACTGATAAACCCTGTGAACTTAAAAGCTCCGTAGCGATAGATTGTGTTAGTGAAACATCTGTTTCGCCTGCTTTTACTTTAAAAACTTCGTCTAGATATTGAGAAAAAATATTATTTCTACCCACTTTAATTACATTATCAATAATTCTCGGAAGTACTTCTTCTTTGGCCAGCGATACAGAATTAGAGTAAGCCGTTTTTAAGTCAGTATATTCTGTATATAACTCGTTGAGTTCTGCAATAAATGCAGTAATTTTCATTTGTAATTGTTTGGCTGGTCGATCTTTATCAGTAAATGAATTTAAGCTAGATAGTTGGAGTAAGATGCGCAATCTTCCAACTGATAAATCATCACTCGTTGTTTTTATTTCATTGATTAATTTTAATAGGTTTGAAGTCAGCCCTTTAATATATTTACGCTCTTCGGAATTTTTCATTGAAGACAATATATGTGTTTTTAAATTAGAGAGATCAACAGACAAATCAGGAACGTCATCACCACCAAGAGTTTTAAAATTCATTAAGTGGGAATTTAGAGTCGAATTAAGATCATCTAAAGCCTTCGAAAACTGTTCGAACTCATCTGGTTGCTGAGGGGCTACAGAAACGGTGCCAACAGGAACTATTTGTTCAGCCATATCAAACACTGTATTAGGATTTGTGAACAATTTTATAACAAGTAGACCCCTATCCAGATTAAATTTTGTTAATCAAAATCTGGATAGGATTGTAACGTTAAGCGGCTTTTTTGAATTTTGTATAGACTGGCTTGAATCCTTCTGGTCGAGATTTAAGCACTTTTAAAAACCACATATATTGCTCAGGGTAAGCACGGATACTATCTTCTACCATTTTGTTGAGCGCTTCTGCTTCGGTGTACTTACATTCAACACAAGATAAGTCGTACGCTTCCATGACACAAAGTTTAAAGCAATGTTCTTTTCGGTCGTAACCAATTTTTACAGGTAGCACTTCTGCATTTCCAGCCTTTGCAAGACGGGATACCACTGGTAACGTCGCTTTCATCGTTCCAAAGAATGGGGCAAAGACACTTTGTTTAGGCCCAAGATCTTCGTCTGGTAAGTAAAAAAAACTATTTCCTTTTTTAAGTTCACCAAGCAATGCACGAATACCGGCTTCTCGTTTATAGACGTTACCACCTCGGCTACTTCTTATTTTTAAGCTAAACCAATGAAATAGTGGGTTACGATGTGCCTTTGCCATTGCCACCATTGGTAACTCAAGGTTTAGACGTAAACCGGCATGCTCAACGCCCCAAACATGCGGAAGAATAAACATAATGGGTTTACCTTGCGCTCTCGCTTTATGAATATTCTCTACACCAGATAACTTAACTCGTCTTCTCAAGGTTCTTTCTGAGCAACAAAGCAATTCAGCTTGAGCAACCAACGTCATTACAAACTGTTCAATATTCGTAGCTAAGAGTGAATCGATTTCTTCAGCAGATTTTTCAGGGAAGCATGTCTCTAGATTTTGTTTAGCGATTCTTAATTGTTTCTTAGCGAGCTTTTTTACTAGACGTGAAACTGCACAAGCAATAGGTTGGCGGATAGCTGCTGGAAGAAGCCCTAAAAGAAATAAAACCGAAATACCTACCCAAGTAGGCCAAAGTTTTGGATGGCAAAGTCCATAATGAAATTTACAGCAAAAAGTTTTATTTTTTCCTGACAAAATGTAGCACCTTATAACTCGAATAGTTCAAGTTCCATCATTTAAAATCGATCCTTGAAATTCATATTTATTATTATGTGTTCCATTTTTGTAAACCGTGTGTTTATAAAAATGGAATATTGTCAGTATAGCGATTTTGGACTCAAGATTCATCCCCAAAGTTCATACTAAATTCCTAGGAAAATAATAAATTTTGTTAACAGTAAAATAAGATTAAAATAACCTTTCGATTTATAAACAGTTTTAATCATCATGAACCAATTAAATTTTGATATTAATTTTTTTGTAGATAATATCTGGCAAAAAAAGCCAATAGTTATTAAAAAAGGCATAAGGAATTTTAATGACCCAATTTCTCCAGAAGAGTTAGCAGGTCTAGCTATGGAGTCCGATGTTGCTTCAAGAGTCGTAGTAACAAAGGGGGACGATTGGGAAATTGTTCATGGCCCTTTTGAAGATTATGAGACATTTGGTGAGCAAGGCTGGCAACTTTTGGTTCAGGCTGCTAACCACTGGCATGAAGCATCTACAAACTTTACAGAGGCCTTTCGATTTTTACCAGACTGGCGATTTGATGATTTAATGGTTTCTTTCGCAGCAGTGAATGGTGGTGTGGGCCCACATATTGACAATTACGATGTCTTTATCATTCAAGGTTCAGGAAAGCGACATTGGAAAGTTGGTAATAAAGGGAAACATAAACCAAGACATAATGATCCTCAGTCTGCACTTGTTGAAGACTTCACTCCAATAATCGATGAAACACTGGAACCTGGTGACATCCTGTACATTCCTCCAGGTTTTCCCCATTCAGGCACGACACTGGAAAACTCAATGAGTTACTCTCTTGGCTATCGGGCACCTAGCCAACAAGAGCTATTTAACGATCTTGCTGACTTTTTAATGGATAATGAGTTAGGTAAACAGAGATATGAATCAACAATCAAGGCTACTGGAAAAGGAGCGGTAGGTCGTTCGGAACAGGTAGATTTGATGCAACTCATTTCTGATTTTGTTAATACTCCAGAGAATCATCAAGCTGCTTTAGGTACGCTACTGAGTAAGAATAGATTTGAGTTGGACATCAGCCCGGACGATTCCATTGAAGCTGAAGACATTATTTCGTCTATCAATGATGGATGTGACTTTACTCGCATTGGTGGTTTGAAAGTGCTTTGCCTTGAACAAGACTGTCAGCGTAGACTATTCGTTGACGGCGAAAGCTACTCTTTTAACCAGACTTCAGAAGAGATCCTAGCTTATTTATCTGATCACTTAGTATTGGAGAATGATTGGCTCAAAGAACAGGTTAAGGATAATGAGTTGTTGGACTTTTTAACTCAAATGTTTCAGCTCGGGTATGTTTATGTCCAAGAATAAGCATTAATCAACACAGATTAAAAAAGAGGCTCATCACCTCTTTTTAATCATATGGGAGAAAAATTAGTTCTCGCCCCACAATTTATCATCTTCTTGCATCTGATAAAGGCTCTGAGCACGTGAAATAAGCAAGTCAGCATACTTAGCTTGTGTTGCATCACGTGTTACACCTGAACGAATCAAGTTTTCAGCCTTTAATTGCCAGGTCATTGAAAAGTGACGAACAGCTTCACGAGCAGTTTTAGCAACATTCACGTCAACCATATCTGATGGTAAGTCGCCAGACATTACCCAATATGTTTTCTTACTAGGTTGCTTAGACTCCATCTTCCAAACCGCCATATAAGGGGCTAGGTAACGACTTTCTTTATCAAGAACTTTACTTGGAATTACACCCTTTTCTGCCATGAATCGATTTGCTTTCTGAAACTGTGCTCGAATCCACTCAGCGCGCATTTGATCTAATTGCTCTGGAGTTGGCTCAGCCTGTTGTGTCTGCGCTTCAGCATTTAATTCTTCGTTTTTAATTTGCTCTTCAGCCATTACTTCTATTCCTTGCTTATTACTGCTTGTTATAACCATTAACGATAATGGAGTTTACGTGCATAAAACCATTATTTAACCAACTTAATAAAGTGGAAACCTATATTGCCACATGTATCAAAAATATTGCACATTTCATTTTGTTGAGACTATCGCGAAATGCTAAGGTTTCGCAACAACAATAACAAGTAATCAAACAGAAAAATCTGTTGATGAATATAACTACAACATCGGAGATAAAGTAGTGACAGTATTTAGTAATCTGTCTTTTGACGATCACGAGCAAGTCGTTTTCTGTCAGGATAAAGCAAGCGGTTTAAAAGCCATCATTGCAGTTCATAACACCAATCTTGGGCCTGCTGTTGGTGGTTGCCGCATGTGGAACTATGAATCAGATGAAGATGCAGTGAATGATGTGCTGCGCCTATCACGTGGTATGACTTATAAGAATGCTTTAGCCGGTTTAACTATGGGTGGTGGCAAGTCCGTCATCATTGCAGACAAAAACAAAGTCGATCGTGAAAAGTTATTTAAAGCATTCGGCCGTGCAGTTCACCAGCTCAGTGGTAAATATTATTCAGCTGAAGATGTCGGCGTTTCAACGACTGATATCATGATTGCATTGCAGGAAACACCATACATGGCCGGTCTTGAAGGCAAAAGTGGTGATCCGTCACCGTTTACGGCTTTAGGCACATATTTAGGTATAAAAGCCGCTGTAAAACATAAAAAAGGTTTGGATTCTCTAAAAGGCTTAAAAATCTCAGTTCAAGGTGTTGGACACGTAGGTTACTACCTTTGTAAACATCTTCATGAAGAAGGTGCAGAGTTGATTGTAACAGATATCAATCAAGATAATTTAAACCGTGTTGAACAGGACTTTAACGCAGTTGTTGTAGCACCAGAAGATATTTACAAACAAGACGTTGATATTTATGCGCCTTGTGCTCTTGGTGCAACAATTAATGATCAAACACTTCCGCAATTAAAAGCTACAATTGTCGCTGGTTGTGCAAACAATCAACTTGCTGAAGCACGTCATGGTGAGCGCTTGAAAGAAATGGGGATTTTGTTTGCACCTGATTATGTAATTAATGCTGGTGGCATAATTAATGTTTCTTTTGAACAAGATTATGATGAGAAAAAAGCAACGACAAAAGTTGAAAAAATTTACGATACATTGCTAGAGATTTTCGTAAAATCTGATGAGCAAAACCGTACAACAAATGTAATTGCTGATGAGATGGCTCGTGAAATTATTGAAGCAGCCGCTAAATAATTGTTAGTTCAGCGATATAGAAAGCCCTTCGATAAGTGAAGGGCTTTTTTGTGTCTCATTGTTCTCTACAATCCATTCATAGAAAAGTGAATCTGCGTAACGTTTAAACTTCGTTAGCAGGAACAGCAAATGCATCTGATTTAGTTTTATTCAAATGCATAATGGCCGCAATAAGCATACTCACTGATATAAAGATCATTGCAATCGCGGTTGCAATCGCAGCGCCTTCGATATCAAAAACGGGAATAAACAGCCAATTTAAAACGCCATTGAGTAATGTGCCAATGATAAGTAATACGACGGTAAGATTTTGTTTGCCATTAAACTGCAACCAAGTAATTGTTCCTGTAGATAGAATACAAACAATATAGCTAAAACATAATGTCAGTAGTGTTTGATAAGCCAGCTCAGTATCATGCCCATAATACGATAACGCTTCATGGCCATAAGCTATGATGATAAGAAAAAAAGGTACAGCACAATATAGCGGTAGAGTTAGGCATTTTTTGAGTGTTTTAAGTATTTGCTCTCTGCTGCCATCTTGAACTGCAACGATTTTTATCGCAAGCAGATAAGCAAAACCATATTCTAAATCGAAAAAAATCCAACTAATTGTTTGAGCTGCGGCAAAGTGCCCTACTGCACCTTCACTCCCTAAAATTTCAATCATAAAAATATCAATTTTTTGTATTAAATATTGAGTTCCCGTTGCAATCATTAAGGGAATAGAGACTTGTAACCAATCTTTTTTTGCTTTGCTAAGCGCTATTTTATGTTTTGGAATTAAGTTTAAATTTTTTAATTTATAGAAATTGAATATTAACAGTCCGATAATCGTTACAAAAACAGCGGAAATAACGTGATTATCATTAACCTCTTCCATAAAAAAAACGATGAATCCAAAGATACAACCACTAATGAGTCCATAGCCTAAAGAGTATGGTAAAACAGCCAGATTAAGCTTATTTGCAGCTTGTAGTACACCACTTAACAAGCAGTAGATGGAGTAAACAGGCACGATCAAAACAGCGATCAATATTGAGTGATAATGACTTGTGTTAAATATTGCTACGTGCAAAAAATATAAAATTGCCATTATGGCTGCAATTACTATTGTTGCGAATATAATCAGCAATGAAAAAAACTTTACGTACTCCCAACTGGCATTACTCGTCTTACTCTTTATTTGATGGCTCAAAAATTTGGGCGCTGCTGCAGCCCCACCAATAGAAACAAATAGTGCAGAAAGATAAAAAAATGCCTCAGCGACCTTAAAATCACCGTAATTTTCAGATCCAAGTTGTCTCGAATAAAAGATATTAACTAAAATAGTGACAATAGAACCAAGAATGATAAATGCAATGAATTGCATATCCTTTATTGAATTCTTAGAAATAACTGAGCGCACTGAACTTCCCTTTTCTGCAGCCTTCTCAGAAAAGTATAGATGAGTTTAAACGAATTAGATTTTGGATTAAGAGAGTTAGAGCTATTATTTTTTAAATACAAAAAAGCCTCATCAAATGATGAGGCTTTTTTTGCTAAATATTGGCGGAGCGGACGGGACTCGAACCCGCGACCCCCGGCGTGACAGGCCGGTATTCTAACCAACTGAACTACCGCTCCAATGGCAAAGAATATTACTGACGCAACTCATAAAGGTCAAACACTTTTAACAATATAAACATTCAACTGAACAACTTTTATACACACAGTGTAAATACGTTTAATTTGATTTTTCTTCTGGTAGTGTCAAATCAATCTCGTCCAATGTAATTGGAGCTTCATCGGCTAAGGAATCATTCATCGCTTCATTAAGTACATTCATCTCTGCAGCTCTCATCGCTACTTTCATAATCTTACGTTTCCTCCAGTAGATAAAACCGACAACACATGCAATGATGATGATCAGATTGACAACTACTGCAGTCATAATAATACGTGACTTAGCACTTTCTTCTTTTTGTTTTGCTTCTTGAAGCTTAACCAGTGCAACTTCCGCTTCTGAAGGCCCTTTCTCTGGCGGCTCAAGTAAGCTAAATGATGAAGTAGGAAGTGAAATCATGATCTCTCGACCATCTTTGGTCGTTGTTACTGCTTTACCACTTAATGTGTAACTACCATATTTTGTGACTTTAGGAAGCTCAAGTCGCTCATCTTCATTAAAAATATGATCAAGGATCAACTTATTTTTATAACCATTCGGGCCATGCAGATTATATTCGATATGTGTTTCATCAAGCTTAATATTATTGCTATTAGCACTGATATTTAAACGATAAGGCAATACTGAATTTTCAGGTGGTGCAACAAGTTTTACTTCGATAGGGCTTGGTTCTAACCTAATTGGAAATGAATATTCACGACTGAATACTTCATTACTCGCTTTTACCGCAAAAACATAATCTCCCCAAGGTAAATCTAAATCAAAATTACTTGTGAAGATCCCATCACCTGGAGCTTCATCTAATAACTTACCATTATCATGATAATCCCCTAGGCGCTTGAAACCAGAAGCAAAATTTTCCTGATCCGCTTTCTGAGCGCTTGTAACTGTCGCACGCCAATCCATTAATAGTTCCAAGCCAGGGATCTGCAGCAACTTGCCGTCGCCTTTTAAGTTCGCAGTAACTTTTATTGTCTCACCTTGATACAAAGGTTGTGGAAGTGGTTGTACTTCAATCTGAATATCACTGATCTTTTCGAGTTTTGACCCCGAAGCGATCCGACTTATCAATTGCCATGGACCAGCCATCGGCTCAGGTATATATACAATATCTCCGGTTATCCCATCCATCCACTTGACGTTTTCAGGATGTCGAGTTGAGTACCACTTTCTCCCATCAGGTAAAATAATGATTGATGGCGGTGAACCATACTCTCTTTGGATGAATAAAGTGACATGTGACACCATATGATCAATACGAAATCGATTTTCTAATTCTTCAGCTGTGTTGAAATTGACAATCTTTGCTTGTGACACAGTCACAGGCAAAAAAAATAAGAAGGATGCAAGTATGCCAAATATTGCTTTGTTCAACGTTAGTCTCTCCAGACACACTTACCTGCTTTAGCAACTATGTCGAGTCTTTCCTCATGCTTAAGTAATTCATCGGCACTTGCAGAGATGACTTTAAGACTTTCTCTATTTTCTGATAATCTAACGATTCCACCTTTCCCTTCACCTTCAGAATCCGTTGATAAATTGAACTTTGTTTGCCCTCCCGTCATCAGTAAATAAACATCGGCAAGGATTTCAGCATCCAATAATGCGCCGTGAAGGGTTCGTCTAGAATTATCGATAAAGTAGCGCTTACATAAGGCGTCAAGATTGTTTTTCTGCCCTGGGTGTAAGTATTTTGCGATGTCCAACGAATCCACTATGGTGCAAATATCAGTTGTTACTGGACCTTTAGGGTTAAGTAAAGAAAATTCATGATCCATAAATGAGATATCGAAGGGTGCATTATGAGCCACAATTTCTGCACCATCGATGAAATCAATAAACCCTTTCGCAACCTCATGGAAGCGTGGCTTATCAGAAACAAATTCATCCGTTATTCCGTGAACTCTCATTGCTTCTTCATCAATTAACTGACCAGGATTAATGTATTCGTGATAATGCCTGCCGGTTAGCTTTCGATTAACGACTTCCACACAACCTATTTCAATGATTCTGTGCCCCATGTAAATAGGACCACTAGACTGGTTCATACCTGTGGTTTCTGTATCAAGAATAATCTGGCGTGCCGCTTTAGAAACAATATTCATAGGATTTGTTATACCAAATTTGTATACTCATTATTAATTAATGAATATGGTAGCAATTTGATGGCAGAACTGAAACAAATTCACATCTATACTGACGGATCTTGTTTAGGAAACCCTGGTCCAGGCGGTTATGGTGTTGTAATGAACTATAAACAACATCGAAAAGAGTTGAGCGGCGGTTTCGTGCTCACCACAAACAATAGAATGGAGTTGTTAGCACCAATCGTCGCACTAGAGTCGCTAAAAGAAAAGTGTGATGTCGTATTAACCAGTGATAGTCAATATATGCGTCAAGGCATTACTCAATGGATTCATGGATGGAAAAAGAAGAACTGGATGACATCCAATAAAAAGCCAGTTAAAAATGTCGATTTATGGAAACGTCTTGATGTCGTTGCTCAAAAGCACGATATTGATTGGAAATGGGTAAAAGGTCACTCTGGTCATCCTGAAAACGAAAGATGCGATGATTTAGCAAGAAATGCAGCTGAAGCCTCACCTTCTGAGATTGATGAAGGCTATCAACCTACCGATTAATCTTCCAACCTAGGTACTCTTCCCGCTGAAGGTGCTGTAGCCCAATTCGGTGCTCTTTTCTTTTTCCAAGCTTTTGATGGAGTTAAAGGGCACTCTAGTTTTTTAGCATTTAAAATATAAAATGAGCCTACTTGAGGAATCCAATCTTCAAGCATATTTTGCCAAAGACTGTAGTCAGAGTACTTCCCTATTAATGGGTGATAAATCGCTTTTTTCTCTTCAACCACCTGATACCCCAAAACTTCTAGCCAATCTCTTACTCTATGAGAGGTAAAAAACCTGCCATTCCATGGGTATGCATGCTTACGTTTAGGAACCAATTTACCGAAGCTCAACATGCTCATAGGGTTGCAACCAATGAGGTATAAATGCCCACCTGATACTTGAATACGGTTAATCTCTCTTAAAATTTTAAAAGGATTTGCCTCATATTCTAAAAGTAAAGAACAAACAATTGAATCGATTGAGCTCGTTTCAATCGGTAAATGGGTGTATTCACAAATAGCATGCGCTAATGGTTTATCACTCAGGGATAATTGATTCGGTATAGAAGAATGATGTGTATTAATTTCAGTAGAAAGCCGTCCGATTTTAAGTAAATGATAACCAAAAGATTGACTCAACATTGGCGATAGAGCCTGTTCTATATTTTGCTTTAACAACTCACCATGCGGGAGTTCAATCCATGAATTTGGCTTATTATGCATAAATGCCTACTGAAACCGATTTCCAAATAGCTTAAATTTAAAGAATACTCTAGTTTACTTTAAATTGTTATGTACACTGTGGTTATAGCAATATTTTAATCATAAACACAAGTGATGAGCATGTTTGAAGTAAAAAGTATTCCTGCATTTAATGATAATTATATATGGTGCATCGTCACCCCCAGCAATACTGCATATGTAGTCGACCCTGGTACTTCTGAACCCGTTATTAAGTTTATTGAAGATAACAATCTAACATTAACAGGTATTTTAGTTACCCATCACCATCATGATCACATTGGTGGGATAAATGATTTACAAAAATACGCTGGTAATCAACTTGTTGTTTACGGACCTGACTCGAAGCACATTTCAGAAATCACACACAAAGTGTCTGAAGCTGACTGTTTTAAACTTAAAAATATTGAAGAGGAAATAGAAATAGAGGTACTGGAGATTCCAGGTCATACACTTGATCACATTGCATACATGATCGATGGTCATTTATTTTGTGGTGATACATTATTCAGTGCTGGCTGTGGTCGTATTTTTGAAGGAACAGCAAGTCAAATGTATTTTGCACTTCAAAAATTAGCCCGATTACCCATTTCAACTTTAGTATATCCCGCGCACGAGTACACATTGAGTAATCTAAAGTTCGCCATTGAAGTTGATGAGCAAAATGAAAGGTTAAATGAATATATTTTAAAATGTGAGCAATTGCGAAGAAGTAATATCCCAACACTTCCAACAACGATAGAAACTGAAATTGCCATTAATCCATTTTTACGTTCAGACGATAAAGCGATTTCAGAAAAATTAATGTTCCAATTTCCTGAATCCCCTCAACAAGATGTAATCAGCCGGTTTGCAACACTAAGAAAATGGAAAGACAACTTCTAGCATATAGAGTAGTATGCTTAACTTTAAATCAATTATAAGCCTAGGGAATAAATCTATTTATGAGATTTTCGCACTACTTCCTTACAGGATGTTTTACAGTACTTGCGGGCTGTCAATCCGTTCCAACACAATTAAATAAGCCAACGACTGTTATTGAACAGCCTTTAGCAGAAGCAGAATCTCGACCAGATCTCTCTACAGATATTGAACAAACACAAATGACTATTGATGTTTGGGAAAGGCTTCGTTTGGGCCTGGATATGCCTGTACCAGATAAAAAACTGGTAAACCAATATCGTAATTGGTACTTAAAACACCAAAAGCATATTTTAAGAGTTACAGATCGTGCACACCCTTATATGTACATGATCATTGAGGAGTTGGAAAAAAGAAATCTCCCTCTCGAACTCGCATTACTGCCTTTTGTTGAAAGTTCTTTTGACCCATTTGCTTATTCTCATGGCTCAGCCTCTGGACTGTGGCAATTTACATCACCGATGGCCAGACACTTCGGTTTAAAAATTGATTGGTGGTATGACGGCAGAAGAGATGTTCACGCTTCAACCATAGCTGCGCTGGATTTTCTCGAATATTTATACAAAAAAACCAACCAAAATTGGTTATATGCTATCGCAGCATATAATACCGGCGAAGGTCGAGTTTTAAGAGCAGTTAAAAGAAACAAAAGAAAAGGAATGAATACCGATTTCTGGTCTCTTGATTTACCAACAGAAACTGAGCGATATGTTCCTCAGCTACTCGCTTTGGCGGACATCATTAAGCACTCAGAAAAGTATGGCATTAAGTTATCACCGATTCCGAACGACCCACAAATCAGAGTCGTGAAAGTTAAACACCAGATGGATTTAGCTGTAGCAGCTGATTATGCAGGCCTAACAACGAAAGAATTGCACCAGTACAACCCTGGCTATAATCGCTGGGCTACGGGTCCAAAAGGTCCACATACCTTTGTATTACCACTTGAAAGTGCTGATGAGTTCGAACTTGCTCTTAACGAAACGTCGCCTGAAGATCACATGAAGTGGCAGCGATATAAAATCAAGAGTGGCGATAATATTGGCGTTATTGCTAAACGTTTTAATACAACACCTTCAGTAATTAAATCAGTTAACCGTATTCAAGGTAATACAATCATTGCAGGTAAACATTTATTAATTCCTGTTGCTACGAAAGATTTAAGCCACTACACATTAACGGCGAAAGCCCGTTTAGAGCGCAAACAGAATATAAAGCGCGGTGATTATAAAGTTAATCACAATGTTCAGTCTGGTGAATCGCTATGGACAATTGCTAGAAAATACAGCGTTAAAACTTCACAACTTGCTCGTTGGAACAACATGGCACCAAAAGATCCGCTGAGAGCGGGTAAGAAACTCGTTGTTTGGCAAAAAGGAGCTGCGGTTCAATCTAAAAGTGTCATCCGTAATATTAATTACAAAGTAAGAAATGGTGACTCGCTAGCAAGAATTGCAGATAAGTTTAATGTACGTATCAGTGACTTATTAAAGTGGAATCAATTAGACGCTAAAGAATATTTACAACCAGGCCAAATGCTGAACTTGTATGTTGATGTGACTAACTTCTCTTCATAATATTTTAAGTTAAGCCCGCTCTATCCTGAAGCGGGCTTGTATTTAGAGTGTGCTAATTCTCAGCCTTTCATTCTGAATTTCGTTTACCTTCTGTTCATTATAAACAAGTCAAAAAAAACGCCACGTTAAGTGGCGTTTCGTAACTCTTTATTCTGCGGTTAAATCTTTCCAAGCGGCCATGATATAAGCCAACATAGACCAGAAAGTGAGAACAGCTGCTACATAAAGCAAAGCGTAAGCTAAATAGACCATAAAATCACTTTGCTTCCAGATAAGACCGATAATGGCTATCATCTGGAATGCTGTTTTATATTTGCCTATCCAAGAAACGGCGACAGTACCTCTTTTGCCAATTTCAGCCATCCACTCTCGAAGAGCAGAAATCACAATCTCGCGCCCAATCATAATGATTGCAGGAATTGTTAACCAAACTGATGAGTATTGTTCAACTAATAAAACTAAAGCCAATGCGACCATTAATTTATCGGCGACGGGATCTAAAAACGCACCAAAGCGGGTTGATTGCTTCAACTTTCTAGCAGCATAACCATCAAGTGCATCAGTAATTGCAGCTAACCAAAAAGCAAATGCGGCAGCAAAAGGCGCCCATGTAAAAGGTAAATAGAATAGAACAATGAAGACTGGAACTAGGAATAATCTGAAAAGTGTCAGTGCTATGGGTACATTAAACGGCATTATTACATCACTAGTTAGAAAGTTATAGCAATCTTGCCTGATTTTTATCAACCCCGCAATGCATCATGAATCGTTTGCGCCATTTCTGCGCTAATTCCAGGGACTTTTGCTAATTCGGCCACGCTTGCCCCTTTAACTTCCTGTATTCCTCCTAGAAATTGTAAGAGTGCTTTGCGGCGTTTAGGACCTACACCAGGAATATTTTCTAATGTAGACGTTCGACGAGCTTTTTGCCTCTTTCCTCTATGCCCAGTAATAGCAAAGCGATGAGACTCATCACGGATGTGTTGGATTAAATGTAAGGCTGGAGAATCAGCACTAAGATTAAACTCTATCTCACTGCCGCCATATATCATCGTTTCTAACCCAGGTTTACGTCCTTCACCTTTTGCGACACCGATTAAAGTAGGTATATTATCTAAATCGTTAAACTTTTCATTGACGATTTTTTGTGCGCACCGTAACTGCCCTATTCCACCATCAATAAAAAGAATATCTGGTACTTTTGCTTCTGCTGTTACTTTGTCAAATCTTCTTCTTACAGCTTGTGACATTGCAGCATAATCATCACCTGGGGTGATTCCAGAGATATTATATTTTCGGTACTCTGCCTTGTCAGGACCTTCTCGATTAAATACCACACAAGATGCGACCGTATTTTCCCCCATGGTATGGCTTATATCGAAACATTCCATCCGAGTAATTTGTTGAGTCGCCTCTATCGTTTCTTCAAGCAAATTAAATCGACGTTCTACGGTATCTTTGTGGCTTAAACGTGTTTGCACTGCATTATTAGCATTGGTTTGCGCTAATTTTAAAAAGTTAAATCTATCGCCACGAACATTCGTTTTGATGGTAACTTTCTTTTCTGCTGACTCTGATATGACTTTCTCCAGATCTTTGCTTTCTTCGAGCACTTCAGAAAGTAAGATTTCACTTGGGATCGTCCTTTGAATATCATGATTAAGATAGTATTGCGTCAAAAATGAATAAAGGACTTCTTGAATAACCGTTTGCTTTGGTACATCAGGAAAGTAGCTTCGACTTCCAAAAACTTTACCATCTCGGATAAATAAAATGTGGAAACAAGCAATGTCTTTCAAATAAGAAACACCAATCACATCCATGTTTCCATGTGTCGATGAGACCTCTTGTTGTTCCGCCACTCTTCTTAATGCCGTAATTTGGTCTCGAAAAATAGCAGCTTTCTCATAGTTGAAATCTACAGCAGCCTGTTCCATCTTTGATACAAGATCAGTCATAACCTGCTGGTCTTTACCTTTTAGGAATAATTCAACTAAGCGAACTTGCTCTGAATAATCCTGTTCATTGATTTTATCGACACAAGGACCACTGCAACGTTTAAGTTGATATTGTAAACATGGACGAGAACGCGCTTTATAGTAAATATCAGTGCATTGACGAACAGGAAATATTTTCTGAAGTAAATGTAGGCTTTCTCTTACAGCGCCACCGTTAGGGTACGGCCCAAAATATTGCCCTTTTTCTCGCCTAGCACCTCGATGATAAGCAAGACGTGGGTGCTTGTGCTTACTGAGAAAAATGTAAGGGTATGACTTGTCATCACGAAGCAGAACATTATATTTTGGCATGTAGTGCTTAATATAATCATGCTCAAGAATTAATGCGTCTGTTTCACTGTGAGTCACCGTAACATCAATGCTTCTAATGTGACTGACTAAAGCTTCTGTTTTTACACTTCCTACATTTTTTCTGAAATAGGAAGTTAAACGCTTTTTGAGATCCTTTGCTTTTCCGACATAAATGACTTCACCTTTATCATCATACATTCTATAAACTCCGGCTTGTTCTGAAACCGTTTTTAAGAATGCTTTTGAGTCAAATAGCGAAGTCATTGGTAATTTATGTATCAATTAAAATTGAGTGGTATCTAACATTTTATAACGAATAGCTAAACGAGTAAGTTCAACATCACCACTGATACTTAATTTATCAAACAAACGATATCGATAACTGTTTACTGTTTTAGGGCTTAAATTGAGTCGCTCTGAGATATCATTCACCTTCTCACCATTCGTAATCATCATCATGATCTGTAATTCACGCTCAGAAAGTGAAGTGAAAGGGTTTTCGTCTGAATGCGAAACTTGATTTAATGCCATCTTCTGGGCAATGTCAGGTGCTAAGTACCTTTGACCGTGTGCCACTTGTCGAATGGCATTCACTACTTCAGTCGGAGAGGAGTTCTTGGTTAGATAACCAGAGGCACCAGCTTGCATTACCTTGGTAGGAAGTGGATCTTCCGCGTGAATCGTTAATACGATAATTTTAACATGAGGTTGGTAACGCATTATTTTCTTGGTTGCTTCAAGCCCCCCCATCCCAGGCATATTCATGTCCATTAGGATTACATCGGCTTCATTTTGACGAGCCCATGCTACAGCAATTTCTCCGTCAGGTGCTTCTCCGACAACGTCAAATGACTTTTCGTCTTCAAGAATACGGCGAATTCCAGTCCGTACAATTTCATGATCATCAACAAGATATACTTTTATCAAACTTAGCAGTCCTTTAACTCAATATGGGGAAATGCTTTGAAGGCGACAACAATCTATCCTATATAAGCGTCATAATGAAGTAATAAATGACTTAAACTTTTTTTCGGTTAAATTCTATTCATTCAATAACATAATTGCCTTCAGAACCTGGTTTGTATGTTCGGCCTCTTACAAATAAATAATAAAAATGCGATGATTTATTTTATCTCGCATTTTTTTAAGATTTCATGGCCAATATATTACTCATTGCGAATTTAAATTGTGATCGTGTTCTCCACCTTGATAAACCCATTCATTTAGGTGGCCGCTTTTTATATGAAGATTCAGGTCGCAGAATTGGTGGCGGTGGCTCCAATACTGGAATAAGTCTAGTAATGGCATCTCATAAGGTCGGTTTAATCACTGAAGTAGGGAGTGACAATACAGGCCATTGGCTTGTTCAAGCCGCACATGAACATGGAATGCAAACGGATTTAATTCAACACAGAGCTGGTGACACTCAAGAACTCTTGTTGTTAGTTACACCTGATGGTGAAAGAACCATTATCAGACCCAATAGACCATTATTCGAGCTAGGAATCCCACCAAAATTTTCTGAAACAGACGCTGTATATGTTAACTCTTCGGCGCAAGGCATAAATAGCTGGTGTAAAATAGCGCTCAATCAATGCCTTGTTGTTGCACAGCTCGGAAAGGATGAACGAAAACGCCCTTGTCATGTGTTGATTGCATCGGCCACTGATATGTTAGGTCGTACTCATGGTGAATTTTGGGAGTATGGTTATAGTATCGCCGGGAGTTCACTTAAATATTTTATTGTTACTAATGGTGAACATGGTGCGACGGTCTACACATCAGATATGAGAGAATCCGTTCGAGCGGTAAAAACTGAAGTCATCGATGCAACAGGTGCTGGAGATGCCTATGCTGCTGGCTTAATCCACGGGCTCGTTAATGAAAGAAGCATTATTGAAGCCATGCAAGAAGCCGCTAACTGGGCAGCCTGTGCCGTAGCAACCGATTCTTCAATCCCAGGAGAAAAGTTAGAGAGATACTTATCTGATGTATACCCATGACACTTGAAGATGCATGTTTCAGGACGTTTTCAGCGCCAATTCTTTGAGGCGCATTAGCGAAGGAACATCGGGATTCTTTCAAGCTAATGTAACAAAGAAGAATTGGCGCTGAGAAGTCCGCACAGTGCGAGTTGCACAGCTTGTTACTCTGTGTTGCCAGCGCTAACAATAGCTCGCTATTGCCGCACACTGTCGCCTTGATTAACAAGCTGTGCATTCTCGCTGAAATCGAGCATCTTCAGGTATCATGGGTATAAATACTCTCATTTGGATTCTGAGCCTTAGATTTCTAAGGCGAGTTCAACACCTTGTCTGATGGCTCTTTTTGCATCGACTTCAGCAGCAATATCGACTCCACCAATCATGTGGACAGGTACAGCCGTCGCTTGTAAAGCATCTAATAACTTTCTGTTAGATTCTTGCCCTGCACAAACAACGACATTATCAACAGCTAAAATCTCAGATTTATCGCCAACTTTAATATGTAAGCCTTGGTCATCTACCTTTTCGTAGTTCACTCCAGACATATTAATAACACCATGCTGTTTGAGTACACTACGATGAATCCAGCCTGTTGTTTTACCTAAACCTTTACCCATTTTCGAGGTTTTGCGTTGCATCAAATATATTTTTTTGTCTCTTTGATGCACAGGTTCGTTGTCGTCAAGTCCACCTGCATTTTTATAATTTTTGTCAATGCCCCAATTGTCGAGCCATTTATTTTGATCAAGTGTAATAGAGTCGTTTTCAGCGATAAAATGTGCGACATCAAAGCCAATGCCACCCGCTCCAATGATTGCAATTGATTCACCTAGCTCGACTTCTCCATTGAGTACTTGCTGATAATCAGATACCTTATTATGGTCAATACCATCAATAGTTAATTGTCTAGGGACTACACCTGAAGAGAGTATGACTTCGTCAAAGCCATTTTCTTTAACCATTTTAGGTTCAAATTGTGTATTCAGTTTTAACTCAATATTTAATTTTTTTATCATTTCATGGAAATAGCGAATGGTTTCATTGAACTCTTCTTTACCTGGGATTTTTCTCGCTAAATTGAATTGTCCTCCAATTTCGCTTTTTTGTTCAAACAAAACAACTTCATGCCCTCTTTGCTTTGCACTCATTGCAAATGCAATCCCAGCGGGACCAGCACCTATTACGGCCAATTTTTTCTGATTCGTTGTGAGTGTTATATTGAGCTCAGTCTCATAACAGGCTCTTGGGTTTACGAGACAGGTTGCTCTTTTCAATTTAAATGTATGATCTAAGCAGGCTTGGTTGCAGCCAATACATGTGTTAATTAGCTGAGCTTCATTATTTTCAGCTTTTTGAACAAAGTGAGAGTCCGCCAAAAATGGACGAGCCATTGAAACCATATCAGCTTGCCCTGATGCGATGATATTTTCTGCGATTTCAGGAGTATTAATACGATTTGTTGCAATAAGAGGTACTGATACCTCTTGTTTCATTTTTTCAGTGACCCATGAAAACGCAGCTCTAGGAACACTGGTAGCAATCGTAGGAATTCGTGCTTCGTGCCAACCAATTCCTGTATTAATTATAGAAACACCAGCCGACTCAAGCCATTTTGCCAGTTGAACTACTTCATCCCACGTTGAGCCATTTTCCACGAGATCGAGCATCGACAACCTAAATATAATGATAAAATCAGTACCAACTTGTTCTCTCACAGTATTTACGACATCTACGGCTAAACGACAACGGTTTTCTAGTGAGCCACCCCATTGATCATTTCGTTTATTGGTTCTATTACAGATGAACTGATTAATCAAATAACCCTCAGAGCCCATTAGCTCAACGCCATCGTAACCAGCCTGCTGTGCAAGTTTAGCTGCTCTGCCATAATGTTTAATTGTTTTGTGTATTTGTCGACTCGATAAAGGAGATGGCGTAAAGGGGGATATGGGAGATTTAACTTTACTCGGTCCCACGGCTAACGGGTGATAACCATAGCGTCCCGCATGAAGAATTTGCATACAAATTTTGCCACCTGCAGAATGAACTGCATCTGTGACTAACTTATGTTTTTTTACCTGCCAACTATAACTCAATTGCGATGCATTAGGTGCTAATCGACCGCGGAAATTAGGAGAGATACCACCAGTAACAATTAAACCGACACCACCTTCTGCTCTTTCTTTGTAGAACTGAGCGAGCTTCGAAAATCCATCCTTCTCTTCTTCTAACCCTGTATGCATCGATCCCATCAGCACTCGGTTTTTTAATTGAGTAAAACCCAAGTCTAGTGGTTGTAATAAATTTGGATAGCTCATTTAAACACCCTTTTTAAACGACTGATTGAATTATTATGTTCAATAACATAGCCTGTACTATCGCTAACCTCAAGTTTGATTTATTAAAATCAGTTACAATTGAATTTAGAGATTTTTTTTAATTTAAAGTAGCATTTAGCTAATATTTTCAATAAGGGAGTGGCCATGTCCACTAAGAAGCCTCTAACAACTAAAAATACATTGAAGTTGATTTGGAGTGTAATTAACTTCATCCGTCAGCTCGTACTGAATATTGTTTTCTTTCCGCTACTTTTTATAGGGCTAATTTTAGCCGTATTTGCTTTAAGTTCTGATGAGCCGATTACTGTCGAAGATGGTTCAGCTTTAGTCTTAAACTTAAATGGCCAAATTGTTGACCAAAAACATTATGTTGATCCGATTGAAGCTGCCATTATTGAAAGTAAAGGTGGGGCAAAACAGTCTGAAACTTTGCTTTCAGATGTTATTTACGTCATCAATAATGCTGCTCATGATAATCGTATTAAAGCGATCGTTTTAGACGTTTCTGGCATGAGAGGCGCAGGAATCAGTAAAACTGAAGCCATCGGTAACGCTCTGGCTAAGTTTAAAGAAACAGGTAAAAAGATTTATGCTGTTGGTGACTATTACAACCAGCAACAGTATTTGCTTGCAAGCTACGCAGATAAAATTTATTTGAATCCCCAGGGAAATGTCTCTCTCGAGGGTATTGGCATTTACAGATTATTTTATAAGTCTGCATTAGAAAAACTTAAAATCACGACACATGTATATCGTGTTGGTACATTTAAATCTGCAGTAGAGCCTTACATTCGAGATGATATGTCTCCTGCTGCGAAAGAAGCTAACCAGGTTCTCATTAATGATTTATGGTCAAGCTACGCAAAAGTAATTTCAACTAATCGCAATATAAAAGCAGAAAATCTTGTTCTGTCGCCTAAAGATTATCTTAAAGAGTTAGATTCTGTTGATGGTGATGATGCGAAGTTGACCGTCAACCGTAAACTCGTGGATGAAATTGCGACATCAGAGCAAATACGCCTTGCGATGATCAAAGAATTCGGCAAAGCTGACTCTGGCCATTCATATAACAACATTGACTTTAATGATTACCTATCCGTTGTAAAACCTAAGCACAATATCATTCTAGGTGATGCCGTTGGTATCGTCGTCGCAAAAGGCACGATTCTAAATGGTGCTCAACAACCTGGTAATATCGGTGGCACCAGCACATCGGAATTATTGAGAAAAGCACGTTTTGATAGCAAAATTAAGGCTGTGGTTTTACGCGTTGATAGCCCTGGTGGTAGTGCATTTGCTTCAGAACAAATTCGCCAACAAATATTAGCATTAAAGGCAGCTGGTAAACCTGTGGTAGTCAGTATGGGCAGTTATGCTGCTTCTGGCGGTTATTGGATTTCTGCTAGTTCAGATTATATTTATGCAACACCAACAACGCTTACTGGCTCGATTGGTGTGTTCGGTATGATCAACACTTATGAAAATGCGGCTAACTATTTAGGTGTTCACACTGATGGCGTTGCAACATCTGACTGGCCTTCTGCGTCTGTAACCAATGGCATTTCTCCTGCTATCGGTAAAGTCATTCAGCGTGGTGTTGAACATAACTACCATAATTTTATTTCTTTAGTTGCTAATGAAAGAAACATGTCACTTAAAGACGTTGATAAAATAGCTCAAGGACGTGTGTGGACCGGTAAGCGTGCTCTTAATTTGGGGCTTGTAGACGCAATCGGAGGTATGGCTGATGCTGTGACTAAGGCTGCTGAATTAGCTAAACTAAAATCGTACGATACTGAAGTTATCGAGAAGGAACTTTCTCCAGAACAGTTATTTATGCAAGAGCTTTTTGCTCAAGCTTCAGTATATCTTCCAGAGACAAGCGCTAAAGAGTCACTGCTCAATAAACTAATTGGCAATATAGATACAAGTTTGACTCAACTATCCAAGTTTGATGATCCTAATAATATCTACCTGCTTTGTGAAAGTTGTAATGTCCAATAGTTTAACTTCTTTTTTTCAAAAATAGTTTCTTAAAGGGTGGAGAATTCCACCCTTTTTTATTATTTAAGAGTCAGCAAAATATAGTAAACTTCATTTATTCACTCTCAGTAATCACCACTAATGAATAATAAGACTATCTATGTCGCCTACACTGGCGGAACCATTGGCATGCAACAAACAGATAATGGATTCGCTCCTGTTAAGCACTTTTTAACTGAAACAGTTAAATCAATGCCAGAGTTTTATCACAGTGAAATGCCAGCTTTTGTCATAAATGAGTATTCACCACTTATTGACTCTTCGAACATGCAGCCTGATGACTGGCAAAGAATTGCTGAAGATATTAAAACGAATTATGACAAGTACGATGGGTTTGTGATCTTACATGGTACTGACACAATGGCATTTACTGCTTCTGCTTTATCTTTCATGCTTAAAAACCTCGATAAGCCTGTCATAGTAACGGGGTCACAAATTCCACTATCCCAATTACGCTCTGATGGACAAGCTAATCTATTGAACTCGCTTTATATAGCTGCGAATCACCCTATACCTGAGGTGACGTTGTTTTTTAATAACAGCCTCTTTAGAGGAAACAGAACAACAAAAGCTCATGCTGATGGCTTTAATGCATTTGCTTCTCCTAATTACCCTGTTCTTCTAGAAGCTGGAATTAAAATCTCACAAAAAATACAACTACATAAGCAGATTGAAAGAAAACCTTTAGAGGTCGTATCGATAGAGCCTCAACCGATTGGCGTAGTACTTCTTTATCCAGGTATCTCTATTGAGCTGTTTAAGAATATTCTACAGCAACCAGTGAAAGCACTGATTATAAGGACGTTTGGGGTTGGTAATGCCCCAGAAAGCACAGCGTTGCTAAATGTACTAAAAGAAGCCGACGAAAACGGAATTGTTTTAGTTAACTTAACCCAGTGTATGCAAGGCCGAGTTAATATGTCTGGCTATGCAACAGGAAACGCTCTGGCTAAATCAGGTGTAATCAGCGGTGCAGATCTAACCGTTGAGGCTGCTTTAGCAAAGCTGCATGTGTTACTTTCTCAAAACTTAACAAGTAACCAAATTAAGTCAGCCATGCAAACAAATTTGAATGGTGAATTAACACCTGATTAACCTCATTGGCCACGTTTTTTTAGATATAAGCGGTTCGTTTTAATAGCTAATCGCTATAATTCATTTTAATTTATTAATTTCTAGAGAACGATAAACATATTAAGCACAAATAAAACCATACATATCAGCTAGCTAATAAAGAACAACCCTTTATCCGATTAAGTATCTATTAATTATATTTCACTGTAATTTTTTGTAAATTCAAAACAAAATTAAAACATAAAATATTGTTCTGAGTTCAAATGATTATCACAACCAATAGACGTTCACCAAATGAAAAGAGACAGCCGCTTTCTTTGAAGAAAATTACAATGGACTATTGTGCTTTTCCTAAAGAAGATTCTGCTCTTGTAGACAGGTTTATTGAAGCTCTTAATTGTTGCTCTTCTACGCATGATTTTATTGGAGCTCTCATTGATTTTAATGTTGTCTCCGAAGAAAAAAATTCTTTTCAATGTGAATTAAACTCAAATCTTTTCGAAGCATATCGAAAGCTAGTAAGGCAAAAAATCAAAGTAAATGAATGCCTTGAAATTAGCCTTTCTAAATTTGTAAGAGAATCACAAAACACCTACTTCAATGAGAATCTTTGTGATGTACTAGGCTCTCCTGCAATAACTGCACAACACTTAAAAGCACTAAGTGAACGAGGACTTTTGATAAACAATGACAAAAGGTTATTACAACCTCGAATTATTGCTGAGATGCCAGCTAGTTTCATCAGACAACAATTTGCCTCTCAAACTTTACAAGCTGCAACGCTGAGATCAATTGCCGCCGATAACGCAAAAGCAGTGAACAATTTATTATTAGCAGGGATCACTTTAAAAAGAGATAAAGCATTTCAATTGCCTTGGATTCATACCTGCGTATTAAACGACAGCGTAAAAGTTACCAAGCTGATGATCCGCTGGGGAATAAACGTCAATGAATTAGATACTAATGGTTCCGCCCCACTTCATACAGCTGCAAAATCCAACCACTTTAAGACGCTGAATGTGTTACTAAACCAACCTGACATACAAATTAATATTGAAGACGCTAACGGCAATACTCCTGCCCTCGTTGCCGCAAATCACGATTCTTGGGAATCTCTCGAAGTTCTTCTCTCATCAGAAAAACTTGATATTAATGCCGAAAATCAAGCAGGAAAAAGTTTAATCTCATTTCTTTTATTTTCTGATAGAGAACAAATACTTTCTAAAGCCATCAATCATTCACAAATAAAACTAATGCCTAAACATTTAATCAATTCGATTCATAGACACAACCAATATGCCGCATTTTCGATATTGAATGCCTCGCCATCATTGCTAAAGCAATGTGAAAAAGAAACCTTAGCCGTCACTGTTTCTCATGGTCATGTAGAAATCTTAAAGTATTTAATTGAAAAAGGTGTTGATATTAATAAGCAAGATGCTCGCGGTTGTACACCGCTTCATATTGCTTGTGAATATAGCCACCCTGAAATCGTCGAAATGATTCTTGCTTGCCCACAGGTCGATCTCACATTATTAGATTATAAGAGCCAAAATGTATTATCAATCGCAAACTTAGCAGCAGAGTCGGCTTTAGCTCAAATAAACAATTCAAGTGAAATTACACCTCAGAAAATGCAACGCTTAAAAAACAGTCAAACCGTTTTAGACTTGTTAAACGATTACCTGAAATCAATGTATTTATAAAAACACTCTGACTATTTGATCTTTTTTTCATCAACCAGCACAAGATCGACATAACATTATGTAATTTAATTACATATTCCCCTGCCTTTTGTTATCTTGCTCACAGATTTAGACCCCATATCACGGTAAATTTCGTAATAGAAAGAACATTTAGCCAAGTTAGATTTGCCTAAATATTTTTATAGGAATCATCATATGCCAGTAACAAACGAACAAGAGCTTGATCTACTCGTCGATAATGTCGCAAAAGCTCAAGCTGAGTTTGCTAATTTTAGCCAAGAAAAAGTGGATAAGATTTTTAGAGCAGCAGCATTAGCTGCAGCTGATGCTCGTATTTCACTAGCAAAAATGGCTGCAGAAGAAACACGAATGGGTGTTCTTGAAGATAAAGTTATTAAGAACCATTTTGCATCAGAATATATTTACAATAAATATAAAGATGAAAAAACGTGTGGCATTTTAGAAGAAGATCATACCTTTGGGACTATTACCATTGCTGAACCTGTTGGTTTAATTTGTGGTATCGTGCCGACAACGAACCCAACGTCAACTGCAATTTTTAAAGCACTTATCAGTCTAAAGACTCGTAACGGTATCATTTTTTCACCACATCCACGTGCGAAAATATCAACCACTACTGCTGCTAAACTTGTGTTAGATGCTGCGATAGCCGCAGGGGCTCCAAAAGATATTATTGGTTGGATTGATGAGCCGAGTGTTGCGCTATCAAATCAGCTAATGACTCACGACAAAATGAATTTGATTTTGGCAACTGGTGGACCAGGCATGGTTAAAGCCGCCTACTCTTCAGGTAAACCTGCTATCGGCGTTGGTGCTGGTAATACTCCAATCGTAATTGATGAAACAGCGGATATTAAGCGTGCTGTTAGCTCAATATTGATGTCAAAAACATTCGATAATGGTGTTGTGTGTGCTTCTGAGCAAGCAGTAGTTATCGTTGACAGCATTTATGATGAAGTTAAAGAACGTTTTGCTTCACATGGTGGTTATTTACTATCCACCAAAGAAACGAAAGCGATGCAAAAGGTCATCCTTAAAAACGGTGGCTTAAACGCAGATATCGTTGGTCAAAGTGCGATAAAAATTGCAGAAATGGCTAACATCAAAGTACCTCAAACGACTAAAGTCCTTATTGGTGAAGTTAGTAAAATCGAAGATGCTGAAGCATTTGCTCATGAAAAGTTATCTCCATTATTAGGCATGTATCGTGCGAAAAATTTTGAAGATGCTTTAGATAAGGCAGAAGCACTCGTCGCACTTGGTGGTATTGGGCATACTTCTGGTCTATACACAGATCAAGATACTCAAGAGGATCGCGTGAAGCAGTTTGGTTTCAGAATGAAAACTGCTCGTATTCTTATCAATACGCCTGCTTCACAAGGTGGTATTGGTGACTTATACAACTTCAAACTTGCTCCATCACTTACACTAGGTTGTGGCTCTTGGGGTGGTAACTCGATTTCTGAAAACGTTGGTCCAAGTCACTTGATCAACAAAAAAACTGTCGCTAAGAGGGCTGAAAACATGCTTTGGCACAAACTACCTTCTTCTATCTATTTCCGCCGTGGTAGCTTACCTATCGCTTTGGAAGAGCTAAGTGACAAACGTCGTGCCCTAATCGTTACTGATAAGTTCTTATTCAACAACGGTTATTGTGATGAAACAGTTAAGATCTTAAAAGCACAAGGCCTAGAAACCGAAGTATTCTACGATGTTGAAGCAGATCCTACCTTAGCAGTGGTTAAAAAAGGTACTGATGTTGCGATGAGTTTCCAGCCTGATGTGATTATTGCTCTAGGTGGTGGTTCACCAATGGATGCGGCTAAGATTCTTTGGGTCATGTACGAACATCCAAATGTTGATTTTGCTGATCTTGCACTTCGCTTTATGGATATTACTAAACGTATCTATAAATTCCCTAAGCTGGGTAAAAAAGCGAAGATGGTTGCAATTCCAACGACTTCTGGCACTGGTTCAGAGGTAACGCCATTCGCTGTTGTTACTGATGAAAAAACAGGGCAAAAGTACCCTATTGCAGATTATGAATTAACGCCAAATATGGCGATTGTTGACCCTAATCTTGTTATGAACATGCCTAAGTCTTTGACTGCCTTCGGTGGTGTAGATGCAATCACTCATGCATTAGAAGCTTATGTTAGTGTAATGGCAAATGAATACAGTGACGGTCAAGCTCTGCAAGCATTAGATTTGCTGGTTAAGCATCTACCTGCTTCATACGAAAAAGGTGCTGAAGCTCCATTGGCTCGCGAGAAAGTTCATAATGGTGCAACTATTGCAGGTATCGCATTTGCGAATGCTTTCCTAGGTATTTGTCACTCTATGGCACATAAGATTGGCGCTGAATTCCATGTACCACATGGTTTAGCGAACGCATTACTGATCTCAAATGTAATCCGTTTTAATGCTACAGACTTACCAACTAAACAGGCGGCATTCAGCCAGTATGATCGACCTAAAGCAAAATGCCGTTATGCTGAAATTGCTGACCACTTAAAATTGGGCGGCCAATCAGATAGCGAAAAAGTTGAAAAACTGATTGCGGTTATCGAAGATATTAAAGCTCAAGTTGGTATCCCAGCATCTATTCAAGAAGCAGGTGTAAATGAAGCTGACTTCTTAGCGAAACTCGATGAAGTTGCGGAAGATGCATTTGATGACCAATGTACAGGTGCAAACCCTCGTTATCCATTAATCTCTGAGCTTAAAGAGCTACTACTGGCAAGCTTCTATGGTAAAGAATATAAAGACTAAACATTAATTTACAGAGACTTACATTTAAATGCCTTGAATTTGTATTCAAGGCATTATTATTTTTCTTTCTGGGTTAATCATGATTAATAAAGCATTAATTTCTAACTAAAAACAATTATACTTTTAATATCTCGCCATAATATTGAATGAAGTATGAGCTTACTTGTGGGGAAATCAACATCGTCTTTTACTCGTGAAATTAAAGCACGAAGATTAGAAGCGATTAAAAAGTCTAATAGTGTAGAAGAAGCCTCTAAACTGGGCTTTTTCGATTCAATTTTGGATAAACTCAGTGGTGGAGTTAAGAAAGAAGCATGCAGAAAACTCTTTATATTAATAGGAAACCAAGGCCAAGAAGGTTTTGATCGTGCATCTCAATCTGCTGCAGCTTTTACAGATTTAACTCAACTCGTTGTAAAAAAAGACTTACAATTTTTGGAATTAACCGTATCTCCAACGCTTGCGTATTCCCAGCATAAGCATGAATTGACAATAAAAATTAAGTCCGACCAAACATTCACTCTAACATTGCCTTTTTCAGCACCAAGTACTGAGTCTCAACATGTTGAATCTTTTGAAGTGTACCAACTTAAAGATACGGCAACATCGCTAGAAAAACTAAATAAGAGCACAATTGATACAGAGAGCTTGGATGATCAAACTAAACCCAAAATCGAATCGTGGAATAAAGCACTCAAAGAGATGCAAATAGCAGCAAAAAAAAAGGCTATGTCATCATATAAACGAATCGATCCAACCTTTAAGTTCACCGAAGAAGCACTTAAATCTCAACTCGGCCAACCTCTAGATCAAGAGTGTGACGAAGCGCTTGTTTCATTATGGCGTGAATTATCTGCTTCAGTAGATACGGATTCAGACAGTGGTTATGGTTCTCCTGACACTTCTTTTTCAAACCAGCATTTCTGCCATGATACTGCCGCAGAGCATTTCAAAACATTAGCAAAGTTTCATCCAGTTCCCCCTTCTTCGTCTTATTCTGAACCAGAAGCTAACCCTTTATTAACAAATAAAACCCATACGGAAGATGTAGAGTTAGAAGAGGATAAAGCAAGCAAGAAAATTGCAAAAAACTATAGAGCCTATAGACATAATGTACAGCTCAGAAAAAACGCAGCATTCGGTTTAAAAAAAGACAATAAGTGCATTAAAATGACAGTTAAATCCGACAATCCGAATAAAAGAGTATATCTTGTCGATCCCAAGGGAATTTTACCAACTACAAGAAAGCCTATACCTGAGTTAGCCTCGCCAGTATCCACATCAGAAAGCACATCTAAACAACTCGTTGCCAGTGACGGAGAATTCATAACTTTAGCGCCAAAAGATCCTGACAGATCAGAAAGTGATGATTTTGCAGATAAAAGAAATGAAAAAATTAGGATCATTTGGAGTGATATAAAAAATGCACTTGGAAAAGATCATATGGAATGGGGATGTTCAATTGTGCCAGGGTTACTTGGAATGTCGCATGAGTCAGAGATTCATTCAGCTTCCGGAGGAGCTGACGTAGAAAGATATTTAGAAGAGCGTGGTTGTCAACCATTAGGAATATATAAGCAAGCTTGTATCGACCTCGCTGAATTAAATAGAAAAGGGATATACCTTCGTGATATCAAAAATAGCAATTTTGTTATCAAGAAAGAGACTACAACGGCCTCAGGTAGAACCGTAACGATTAACAATCCTGAAGTTAAATTTATTGACCTTGATGGCGCATTAACACCGAATTTTGGCATAGCTAAAGAGTCATATGTATCTGCACATAAAATCACAAAAGAACTTTTAATAAAAGGGAATGCTGAAGATAAACAAGCTCTAAAATCCGGGGATCAATATGCAATGATTTTAACTATGTTCGAAGGTAGATTCCCCGAAGCAATAGACTTAAAAGCCAATCTTGACAACGGTGAACCTTTCCCGACTGGTTATTTAACAGATGCTGATTATACAGGTAAAGGGATGTTGATTGATTTTATTCATTCACATGTCGATATTGATCACAGGGTTAAAGTTGTGGAATTCATGACAGATCCAGTTTCAAACCCTCTTCCTGATAATTTAAATTTTAGTGAGCTATTTGATTGGCGGAGTTAAACATATTAATTTTGTCAATTTCAGATAATTATTGTCTTACAAGACTTTAAATTCTCTATTCTTTCGAGCTTCCAATGACATCCTGAGTTGAAACTTTAGAACTTGAATAAATATTTTTACAATCGCTCAGTTCATGCCTATTCCAAAAATAGCTAATTAAAAAATTTGCGGAAACGCTGCTACAACTCTTGTGCAACAACTTTCTAAAGATGGCCAGTTTCTATATAAGAAAGCGAAATAAACCGATCACGGAGGAGTTAAATATCTGTTCTAGAAGATCATAATTTTGGTGATAAATCAGCAATAGTTTATAGCTATCCCTGAATAGCAAAAAGCCGCTCTATTGAGCGGCTTTTCTAAATGATGGCGGAGGAGCAGGGATTTGAACCCTGGAACGGGATAAACCGTTGCCGGTTTTCAAGACCGGTGCATTCGACCACTCTGCCACCCCTCCGAACGCCGACAAAGATACTGATTTCCTCGATAGTTGTAAAGCCCTGTATTAATAAATTTTGTTTAAGTGACCATTCTTCAAACAAAATCATTCAAAGTTGATAAACCTTTAACCACTGCGTTGATTATTCAAACAAAAGTTACTATTGTTTATATCGTTGAAAATAATTCACAGCAGGGAATTGCGCTTATGTTATCTGAATCTACCCTCAGCCTTATTGATCTTGTTGCTAAACTCGGCAGCTTTACTGCTGCAGCAAACCATCTAAATAAAGTACCATCCGCAGTCAGCTATTCAATCAAGCAAGCTGAGGATGATTTAGGAACCAAGTTATTCATTAGACACCACCGTAGCGTTACCTTAACGCCCGCTGGTGAGCATTTCATTAGTCACGCCAGAGAACTGTTAAAACAAATCCAGGAAGTTAAATCGTCTACTCAACGTATTGCCAATAACTGGCAACCAACACTTTCTATTACTTTTGATACTCTAATTAGAGCTGATAAAATCAGCGTATTAATCGCGGATTTTTATAAAGAGTTCGATGATGTCGAGCTTGCGGTCCGAATGGGAGTATTCAATGGCATTTGGGAAAGTTTAACTTCAGGTGAAAGTGATTTAGCTATAGGCTCTACTGCAGCCATTCCTAATGGTGGGTATTATAAGTTTAGAGATATGGGAGAGGTTGAGTGGACCTTCTGTGTAAGTGCAAAACACCCTCTTGCATCAATCGATACACCATTAACGAATGAATCATTAGCAGAATTTCCTGTAGTATGTGTTGAAGACACTGCCAAAGACACGCCTAAAAGAGATTTATGGCGCTTGCCTAACCAAAGGCGCATTATTGTTCCAGATTGGATCAGAGCAATTAATTGTGTTGGCACGGGTTTAGGCATTGGCTTTTTCCCTAGACATTTAGTGGAAATGTTTATCCAAGCAGGTCGGTTGAAAGAAAAACACCTTGAACAACCGCTTCCTTCGGAGGCTTGCTGTATTGCTTGGCGTAATGACAAACCCTCAGAAGCCTTACAATGGTTGCTGGATTATCTAGGAGAAACAGAGCAACTCCATAAACAATGGCTCTCATGAATATTTACAACTCATTTTAGCAACATAAAAATTTAATCATTTATAGAATAAATGTGAGCTAAAATGTTAAAGTAACGGCAATTATGAACTTACACTCTCTTGTTTTGTCTAAGTTGATAAACCGTTTCGTTATCAAAAGGAAAATGAAATGAATCAAAACACGATTTATTCAAATGACGCCAATACACTTGTCGTCAACAAAATGATTCGCAACACATACATGTTGCTATCAATGACGTTGGCTTTCTCTGCTGTCTGTGCCGCAATTGCAACAATGATCGGTATCGGTCGCTGGGCTTCAATCGGCATGTCGATTGGTGCATTTGTGTTACTTTTTGTCACACTAAAGAAGGCTGAAGGTGCTTCTGGTATCTTCTGGGTATTCGCATTTACAGGTCTTCAAGGTGCATCTTTAGGATACATCCTTAACCACTACTTACAGTTTGCTAA
Organism: Shewanella sp. OPT22; assembly: GCF_004168585.1. Taxonomy (GTDB): domain Bacteria; phylum Pseudomonadota; class Gammaproteobacteria; order Enterobacterales; family Shewanellaceae; genus Parashewanella. The sequence goes on from NZ_PGVH01000043.1 coordinate 430,589, forward strand.
TGGTCCATCATTGATCATGCAAGCACTAGGCTTAACCTCTATCATTTTCGTTTCACTGTCTGGTTATGCATTGACAACTAAAAAAGATTTCTCGTTCATGAGAGGCTTTTTAATTGCAGGCTTAGTAGTCATGATTGGCGTAATGCTGATCAACATCTTCGTCGGTAGCGGTATGCTATTTATGGCAATGAACGCAGGTATTGCATTATTAATGACAGGCTTCATCTTATATGACACAAGCCGAATCGTTAACGGTGGTGAAACCAACTACATTCGTGCGACTGTTTCATTGTATTTAGACTTCATCAACTTGTTCATCAGTCTTTTGAACCTGTTAGGTTTAGCCAACGACGACTAAATTTTATAGGTTGTTATCGCAACCCTATAAACTAAAAGCTATAATGGCCCGATTATTCGGGTCATTTTTGTTTATATTGTGAAATTGCTAATTCAGGTTACCTGCCCTGCTTACGGTTCAAGTACCGCTTTTCGTGCGCTCAAATTTACCGAGACCGTTTTAAAAGCTGGTCACTGCGTATCTAAAATTTTCTTTTATCAAGATGGCGTGAGTCATGCTAATGAGCTTATTTGTCCAGCATCTGATGAATTTAATGTAAACAAAAGCTGGAAAGTATTAGCTCGTAAATATGACATTGAATTGATTTGTTGCGTGTCAGCTGCACTTAGACGTGGTGTTGTAGCTGAAGTTGAGGCGCAAGAAGAAGGTTTAACCCAATATAATGTATCGGAACCTTTTGTTATGGCAGGTATTGGCGAGTTGGTAACAGGTCTTGAGAAAGCCGACAAAGTGGTGACCTTTTGATGAAACAATTAACCATTATTTTCAGAAGCAACCCAGCATACAATTGCAAAGGCCGTGAAGCGTTAGATTTAGCGATGCTCAGCGCCAGCTTTGATCAACACGTAAAACTTATCTTTCTTGATGAAGGTGTATTTAATCTACTTAAGGGTCAATCTCCTGAATTGTTAGGTGGCAAGGATTATCTATCAACTTTAAAAGCTTTACCGCTTTATGATATCGACGATGTTTATGTTTGTGAAAAGTCTTTGACTGCAAACTTGTTAGAAAAAAGTGAGTTATCCATTGATTGCTCTGTAGTATCCTCGCAACAAATTCGCACACTCATTAATGAAGCTGATGAGGTTTTAATATTCTAATGAACTTACATCTTATTCAAACCTCACTAGTACGAGATAATGCCCTAGCCCTTTGCTTAATTTATAAGTCGGATGATGACACCATAGTGCTCGCTGGAGAAGCCATAACAGGCTTATTAAAGCAAGATTATGAGCATGTATTGAAAGAACATTCTATCAAAGTGTTATTGGAGGATGCTGAGTCACTGAACCTAGCATCCAAAATTCAGCATTTTGAAAAAATCAGCTACGAGCAATTTGTAGAGTTAACAGTTACACATAAAAAGGTTATTACTTGGTGAGCAGTATTATTTACAACGAGCAACAGATTGAGACAGATAAACAAGGTTATTTGTTAGATTTCAAATTATGGAATAAAGACATCGCCCAGCTGATTGCAGAGACTGATAAGGTTGAGTTAACCGACGCCCATTGGGAAGTCATCAATTTTGTCCGCGAATTTTATTTAGAGTATAAAACCAGCCCTGCGATCCGCGCTTTGGTTAAAGCAATTAAACTTTCTATGGGTGAAGAGAAAGGCAATTCTAAGTATCTTTATAAGTTGTTTCCTGAAGGGCCAGCTAAGCAGGCAACTAAGATCGCGGGTTTGCCGAAACCAGCTCGATGTATTTAGTTTCTTATCGTTGAAACTTTTATCCTCTTGAGATTAAAACTTCTTCGAAGTTTATAACGTCGTGGGTCTTCAATTCTTCAGCTGCATCTGAAATTACTTCACTCCAGCGAAGGCTGGTGTCCAGCGCCTTTTTGATACGCAGCATCATTTTGTGTAAAAGCAAAACTTCTTCGAAGTTTATAACGTCGTGGGTCTTCCACCCACACCCGAGCAAGAAGGGAACTCTTCAGCAAGTTCCCCTCTTGCATCTCCCCGTGCCGCCCCACAAAGTTAAGCATTTTTCCTCTTACAGCACGAATTCCTAACGTTTCCGATGGTACATCCATGTACCTCGGAAACTAGCGCAGCGTCCATGCTGCGCTTACGGAATTAGCACTGACGATGAATAACAACTTTGCCATGGGGAATATTGTAGCCCGAAGGGTTATCTGTACTTTTTGGTAAAAGCACCTCTGTCATACTCGTGAAAACGGGTATCCAGTGCCTTTTAGCCTCGATTCTTTTAACAGTAAAAGTCACTGGACACCAGCCTACGCTGGTGCGACGCAATTTATTCTGTCACACAACGTTCAAGGGCTGAATGTTCCCCGTCGAAGCTGTTACAGATATTCTTGAATGCAAAATGACGTGAGCCCGACAGGACGTCGGGCTAGGCTCTGGGGTACATGGATGTACCATCAGAGCCGTTAGTCATTTATTCAAGAATATCTGTAACGTTTAGCTTCGCCTGGGCGGCACGGGATGATGCAAGAAGGGATTTGCTGGAGAATCCCTTTTTGCTCGGGTGTGGGCGGAAAGCCCACGACTTTTAAAGTGCGGAGCACTTTTCTTAATAATTGCCCCAAAGTTGGATAGGCTACCACTATTTTCAATAAGTATTCAGCTTCTATAATTAACAAAAAGTAAAAATATAACTTGTTTATATTAACAATAGAACTTACTGTGATTAACAATAAATGAGGTTGCTTCCAATTCATTTCTCAAAGTAGTTTAAGGAAAAACATGACTGTAGTCGCCTGCATTAAGGTCAGTGATAAACCAACGATCATTTCAGATATGATGTTGTCACGTAATTCTAAAAATTCTAATTCATCAAATCTAAAATCTTTTTTCCCAGTTTTTAATTCCAACATTGAAAATAAAGTGAAAGAAATGGGTATAGAATTTACTTCGGGAAGAAAAATTTACAAAATATCTGACTATTTTGTTATTGGCTGGGCTGGAGATTACGAAAATGCAAAAAAAACTATTACCGAGCTAAAGTCACAAAACTTCAATAGATACATTTCTCGAGAAGAGCTTACAACTTTTTTTGAAAAGTTAAATCTCATTGGTAAAAGTGAACGAAGAATTGCAATTACCGGGTGGTTTCATGAAAAGCAAAAAATCACCTCTTTTTGTTGGTATAGCCATAACTTTAAACCACTTTCATTTGATGAAAAATTTTATTGTATTGGCTCTGGGAGTCAAGGTATGGTCGATGCTTTGAAAACAAAAGCCAAAATAGAAGTAGCTAACGTTAAAGTAAGTAACGAAGAGATATTTGATGCAAAACTTATGGGTTTTTTAGGTGCGTTATACCTAAGGACTTTAACTGACCCCTCCACCTTTAAAAATAGGTATGGCTATGGGTTTGAGGTATGTACTCTTAAAAATAATAAATTTTCATTTATGAATAATCTTGAAATGTTTCTTATCGGTGCAAAAGAGTCAGGTAAAAATACATTTGATATTGATGGGGTAGACGAATTTGTACGGATGTTTTATTACAAAGATCATCCATTCTTTATGAATGTAACAGGGCTACCTATTCGTAGTTTAATTGCTGGTGAAAAAGAAATCCACTCAGATATAAACATTACTATAACGGGCATAGAAAGGTTTGATATCCCACGCCCCAAAGTGAACCTTAATGAAATACTCAATGAAATGAAAAGCGAAAAATTTTTCAGGCTTTACATGGGGAATATTTCACTACCTGATTTTAAAGTACCTTGCCCTTTTCAAGCTGGTACGCATTTTGAGTCTGATATTCCTTTCAGTTATATATTTCAAGATGACGGAATAGAGCTAATCTATAACAAAGAACTTATGATAGATGTTGTATATAAATCAATGAGAAAAGCAGTAGATACATTTAGATCAGAAGTTATCTAAAACCTAAGATAATGATTCAGCTAAAAATTAGAATTATTATTCAATCTAGCTATTCTATTGTCCAAAAAAAACAAAGCACCAGCCTACGCTGGTGCTCCACCAAAAAGATTAACCAATCTTTTCTACACCACCCATATAACCACGTAGGGCTTCAGGAACAGTAATCGAACCATCAGCATTCTGATAATTCTCAAGAATCGCAACCAGAGTACGACCTACAGCCAAACCTGAACCATTCAACGTATGAAGAAGTTCTGGTTTCTTCTCACCTTGACGACGGAAACGTGCTTGCATACGACGCGCTTGGAAGTCTTTCATGTTCGAACAAGAAGAAATCTCACGGTAAGTGTTTTGCGCTGGTAACCACACTTCTAAATCGAAGGTCTTAGTTGCACCAAAGCCCATGTCGCCAGTACATAACGTCATAACACGATATGGCAGACCTAACAGCTGTAGAATCTTTTCAGCGTGACCCGTTAAATCTTCAAGCGCTTGCATTGAATCTTCAGGGCGAACAAGTTGAACAAGCTCAACTTTGTCAAACTGATGCTGACGAATAAGACCACGAGTATCACGGCCGTAAGAACCCGCTTCGCTTCGGAAACAAGGCGTATGTGCAGTGAACTTAATTGGCAATTCAGCTTCGTCAACGATTGTGTCACGTGCTAAGTTCGTTAGCGGTACTTCTGCTGTTGGGATTAAGCTTAAACCTTGACCTTCTTCCGTTGCAGGCTTTGTATGGAATAAGTCTTCACCAAATTTTGGCAATTGACCAGTACCTAATAAGCTATCGCTATTTACCAAATAAGGAACATACGCTTCTGTGTAGCCATGCTGCTCAGTGTGTGTGTCTAGCATTAATTGCGCTAATGCACGGTGCATACGAGCGATTTGGCCTTTCATCACGATAAAACGTGAGCCAGTTAGCTTAACAGCGTTTTTGAAGTCTAGGCCTTCTAGTGCTTCACCTAAATCAACATGATCTTTAACTTCAAAATCAAAAGACTTTGGCTCGCCCCAGCGACGTGCTTCAACGTTTTCATCTTCGTCTTTACCAACTGGCACTGATTCGTCAGGTAAGTTTGGTAAGCTCATTGAAATGTCTTGCAACTCTTCTAAGAGCTTAGCCAGTTCGGCTTTTTTAGCATCAAGCTGTGCACCTAAATCGCCCACTTGAGCAAGGATTGGTGCTACGTCTTCACCTTTCGCTTTTGCTTGACCAATGGACTTCGAAATGGAGTTACGCTTCGCTTGTAATTCTTCAGTTTCAACTTGAAGCGATTTACGCTGTTCTTCAAGTTTAGTGATTCGAGCAACATCAAGAATATAACCGCGGCTAGCTAAGCTTTCTGCAGTTTGTTCAACTTCATTACGAAGGTATTTAGGATCTAACATGATTGATTTCTTTTAGTTAAATACGAGAAATTATGAACTGCTGACCGAGATATACCATAAATAGGCAGATGCCGACATTCAGCAATACGTTAAAAAAAGCTTGGATCCATTCTCCACGTTGAAACAGCAACAGTGTTTCGTTAGAGAATGTAGAAAAGGTGGTTAACGCACCTAACATTCCTACACCAATAAAGGCTTTCAAAATATGGCTTTCATGCATGTGTTCGCCAAAGGCGTACACAATTCCCATGAAAAACGAGCCAATGATATTTACGAGCAGTGTACCAAAAGGAAAACCAGTTCCAAACACTTGAATCATAAATAATGAGATTAAATAGCGTAAACTTGCACCAACTGCACCACCTAATGCCACGTAAACAAGATTAATCATATCTTTTTACCTCACTATTCACGTCAAGTTCAGATAATTGCTCAAGTTTTTGCTTAATGCGTTTCTCAAATCCGTGATTCGTTGGATGATAAAACTGTGCAGTTTTCAAGGCTTCAGGAAAGTAGTTTTCGCCTGAAGCATAACTATTGGGTTCATCGTGAGCATAGCGATAATCTTTACCCATTCCCACTTCTTCCATTAGTTTTGTTGGTGCATTCCTAAGGTGCATAGGTACGTCCACATCGCCCGTTTCTCTTGCTAATGCTCTTGCATTAGAGAATGCAAGATAAGTTGCATTACTTTTCGGCGCACTGGCAAGATACAACACCGCCTGTGCAATCGCTCGTTCACCTTCGTACGGACCAACTCGATGAAAACAGTCCCACGCATTTAACGCAACTGTCATTGCATTGGGGTCTGCATTACCAATATCTTCTGAGGCAATGGCTAAAAGTCTGCGTGCAACATAAAGCGGATCACCACCGCCTTCTAGAATTCTGCAGAACCAATATAAAGCGGCGTCTGGAGCTGAACCTCGAATCGATTTATGAACAGCAGAGATCAACTCGTAAAATTGGTCGCCTTTTTTGTCGTAGCTGGCAATTTGATGTCCAGCAACTTGAACGAGCATTTCTAGAGTTAGTGCATCACCGTCATTAACCATATCGGCCATCAATTCAAGTAAATTAAGTGCCCTTCTTCCATCACCGTCGCTTAAGTTTGCTAACTTCAGTAATACATCTTCAGACATACTTAGTTTTCGTGTACCTAAGCCTTTTTCTTTATCGGCTAGCGCTCTGGTACAAAGTATTTGAATTTCATCTTCAGTGAGTTTATTAATCAAATAAACTCGAGTTCGAGATAGTAAAGCCTTATTAACCTCGAATGACGGGTTCTCAGTCGTAGCACCAATAAAAATAACAGTGCCATCTTCAATATACGGTAAAAACGCATCTTGCTGGCTTTTATTGAAGCGATGGACTTCATCAACAAATAATAGAGTTTGTTGGCTACGTGATTGTGCAACAGCCTTTGCTTGCTCGATTGCTGCTCTAATATCTTTTACACCTGATGACACCGCAGAGATACGTTCAACATGAGCATTAGCATAATTCGCTATGAGTTCCGCTAATGTTGTTTTTCCTGTACCCGGAGGCCCCCAAAACAACATTGAGTGTGCTTTGCCGTTTTCAAGGGATTTTCTTAACGGTTTTCCCTCACCTAATATATGAGATTGCCCAATATATTCATCCAATTTTTCAGGGCGCATTCTTGCCGCAAGTGGACGAAAATCTGGAGCGAAATCGAGTGAAAAATTTGACACGTTATTCTCTAATGCTGGATTTTAGTTTCGCGTTGATCATCAATATCAACGCTTTTTGGTGGTGTAAAATCGAATAACGAACTTTCGTTAGCCTTCAACGTTCTTTGATTGGATAAATCAAAAGTACTGGTATTACCTTGTGCATCATGAATCACAAACTTAGAGAGCTGATCATTATCAAAGCAAGACTCTACTTTTGAAACATTTACGTCCATCGCTTTTGGTTTAATATCAAAGCAATGTCCATGTTTAGTCACATCATAATTCGACCAAGTTTTATCATCTCGATGAATTAACAATGTCATAGGTGATGATGCGATCGCTTGCTCAAGATTCATGACTGTCACTTCTTCTGCGAATGGATTATAAATCCAAACATTATCGCCTTTAGTGACAATTAAAGATTCATCAGGTTGAGTGAGATGCCAATACAATTTACTCGGCGTCGCTAATGCAAACGTTCCCTCACCTTGCTGTATAACTTTGTTATTCACATCAATAACAGTCTGCTTAAATGTAGAATGTAAAGAAGCCACATTTGCTAATTTTTGTTTCAATTGATCAGCTTCATTAGCCATACTTTGGTGTGAAAAAATTGCTCCTGATAGTATCAAAGCTGAGCAGCAGAAACTGGTAATATTTTTTTTATTCATTTAAAAATCCGATTTTGGTGGCGGTGGTGCTAGCACTTCTCGATTACCATTATGACCTTGAGAACTCACAACTCCAGCTGCTTCCATTGACTCAATAATTCTTGCAGCTCGGTTATAACCAATTTTAAACTTACGTTGTACACTTGAAATTGAACCGCGACGAGTTTCTGTAACAAATGCGACAGCTTCATCATAAAGTGGATCAGTATCTTCATCAGACTCCGATGCCTCTCCTGGCAATAAAACTTCAGAACCTTCACTAGAGCCATTAAGAATTTCACTTACATACTGTGGCTTACCACGAGCTTTCCAATCAGCAACTACTTTATGTACCTCATGATCATCAATAAAAGCACCGTGTACACGTATTGGTACTGATGTTCCTGGCGGAAGGTAAAGCATGTCACCCATGCCGAGTAAGGTCTCTGCGCCTTGTTGATCTAAAATCGTTCGTGAATCCACTCTTGAAGACACTTGGAAAGCCATGCGAGTTGGTACATTGGCTTTGATTAAACCAGTAATGACATCAACTGACGGGCGTTGTGTTGCTAGAATAAGATGGATACCTGCTGCACGAGCTTTTTGAGCAATACGCGCAATCAGTTCTTCGACTTTTTTACCGACAATCATAATCATGTCAGCAAATTCATCGACAATAACCACAATCGAAGGTAACTTTTCTAATTCGGGCGCCGTATCATCCATACCTTCATTTGGTTTCCATAAAGGGTCAAGGATTGGCTCACCTTCGCCTTTCGCTTTAGCAACCTTAGCGTTATAACCCTTAAGATTACGTACACCTAGAGCAGACATTAATTTATAACGACGCTCCATCTCGCCAACACACCAGCGCAGTGAATTTGCGGCTTCCTTCATGTCTGTTACTACATCACACAGTAAATGTGGAATACCTTCATAAACAGATAATTCCAACATTTTCGGGTCGATCATGATGAAACGAACGTCATCTGGGCCAGACTTATAAAGTAAGCTGGTGATCATCACGTTTACACCAACAGATTTACCAGAACCTGTTGTACCGGCAACCAATAAATGTGGCATCTTACCTAAGTCAACGACAACAGGTTCACCCGAAATATCTTGCCCTAAAACCATGGACAATGTGGACTGGCTCTTTTCAAAAGCATCACAATCCAGAACATCACGCATAAATACGGTTTCGCGGAATTTGTTTGGTAATTCAATACCTACATAAGGTTTGCCAGGAATAACTTCTACAACACGAACGCTTTCAGAAAGTAGTGAACGGGCTAAATCTTTCGCTAAATTAGTGATTTTAGAAGCTTTTACACCCGGTGCTAATTCAAGCTCAAAACGAGTAATCACAGGACCAGGAAATACGCCTACTACTTTGGCTACAATATTAAAATCGGCTAACTTGATTTCAACCAAACGCGCCACTTGCTCTAATTCTTCTTCGCTGATTGGATTCTTTTTACGATTTGGAACGTCCAGTAATGAAATATCAGGCAATGGAGGCATATCTTTAGGCGCAACTTTGTCCTCTTGCCCTGGAATGACAATAATGCCATCAACCACTTTAGCCTTTTCTTGTTTGGTTTTTTCTTTCTTTACAGGGGCAGTTTTCAATTGCTGATTATCCAACTCTACGAGTTGTTCATCATCCTTTTTATTCTGAAACGCAAAAACAGGTTCAACTTTTTCTACAGCTTCAGCATCATCCAACTCTTCAAGTTGATCATCTTTGTTATTTTCTCTTGCACGCTTAACTCGATCTACTAGCGCCATAAAGCTACTGGATTCTTGTTCTGCATCGCTACTACTTCGATTAAATCTATCAGGTAAGCTGACGAGAAAATTAAATACGCTTATCAAGCCCTGACCAATCCATTCAATCACCGTTAAAACGCTAATACCGGTTAATAAAGTAAAGCCAGAAATTAAGAAGCATAACAAAAGTAATGTCGTTCCAATGACATTAAAGTAACTGACCATAATATGGCCAATAACGTTACCAACTAAACCTCCGGCTGAATATTGATATATATCATCTGCGTTTAAACTGGTTAAGGTTGCGATACTAAAAAGAAGCAGGAAAAAGCCGATAAGCCGCAGCGCAACAGTGAAGTAATCGATTTCTAAAAGCCGATATGCTCTCTTAAACAACATCCAGCCTGATGCTGCGATTATCATAGGGATAAAAAATGCAACATAGCCGAAAAAATACAAAAGAATATCTGCAATCCATGCACCAAAAGGCCCTGTTACATTGGTGACCTTTTCGCCACTACTTGACTGGCTCCATCCAGAATCTAGAGGATTAAAACTTGCGAGTGCAACTAAAACAAGCGTGGCAAACATGCAAGATAAAACGAGTCCACCTTCAAAAAGTCTTTGCACACCTGTTAATTTTGTTTTGGTGTTTCCCTGCATCAAATCTATATGCCTTATTGACCAAAAAATAAAAAATAAATCCAGTTGTTAAAGATACCAGAATACGATGAATTGTGCAGTGTTAGAGGTTAGGAGATTAAAAAAACAATAAAAAAGGGAGCATTTAGCTCCCTCGGTAAGTCTAGTATGAATATTTAATAATCAATAGTAGGATTAATTGCAATTCTACTCGACTGTTTCACTTCTTCCATTACGACATAGGTACGAGTGTCAGAAACAGACGGAAGTTTAAGTAATGTTTCACTCAATAATCTACGGTAAGCAGACATATCTGCTACACGAGTTTTTAATAGGTAATCGAAATCTCCTGATACAAGATGGCACTCTTGAATGTCGTCCAATAACTGAACAGCTCGATTGAAGTCTTCGAAAACTTCTGCGCTGTCTTTCCTTAGCGTGATTTCTACGAATACTAGAAGCGATGCACCAAGATAATGCGGATTGACTAGGGCTATATATCCATTAATAAAGCCTTGCTTCTCCAATCTTTTTACACGCTCTAAACAAGGGGTAGGGCTTAGTCCGACTCTTTTAGATAATTCCACATTAGAAATGCGGCCATCCATTTGAAGTTCATTAAGTATGTTTTTATCGATACGATCCAAGTCTTTTATAGGACTCTTTTTATTATATGACATATTTATAACCATTTTTTCCATAAAAAAAGGTGTTTTATGCTGCAGGCATCCAAAGTTTAGCAACATAAACTACAACATGGATACTATACTAAATCCCTCTGAGATAATCATCTCAGAATGACTAAAATAACAACAATTCCCCTAAAAAAGTGGGATTTTATGCAATTCGAGGCTTGAAAAATGATTATTGGTGTTCCTAAGGAAATTAAGAACCATGAATACCGTGTAGGTATGGTTCCATCAAGTGTACGTGAACTAACCTTACATGGTCACTCTGTATTTGTTGAAACGACTGCTGGTGAAGGTATTGGGTTTTCAGATCAAGATTATATCAATGCAGGCGCAGAAATTTTAAAAACGGCTGATGACGTTTTTAAACAATCAGAAATGATCGTTAAAGTTAAAGAGCCATTAGCCGTAGAGCGCGCTCGTTTACGTGAAGATCAAATCTTATTTACTTATTTACACTTAGCTCCAGATTTACCTCAAACTCAAGATTTAGTTAATAGCGGTGCTGTATGTATTGCATATGAAACAGTTACAGATGATCGTGGTGCCCTCCCTCTTTTAGCGCCAATGTCAGAAGTTGCTGGACGTATGTCTATTCAAGCAGGTGCGATGGCGCTTGAAAAATCTAAGAGTGGCCGCGGCATGCTTTTAGGTGGTGTACCAGGTGTTGAACCTGCTAAAGTCGTTATTATTGGTGGCGGCATGGTTGGTTGTAATGCAGCACAAATGGCTGTTGGTATGGGTGCTGACGTTACTATTTTAGATAGAAGCATTGATGCGCTTCGTCGAATCAATGTTCAATTCGGTTCAACAGTTAAAGCGGTATACTCAACAGCGGATGCTATTGAGCGTCATGTATTAGAAGCAGACTTAGTTATTGGTGGTGTTCTTATTCCAGGTGCAGCCGCACCAAAACTTGTCACCCGTGATCATATCTCTCGCATGAAGCCTGGCAGTGCTATTGTGGATGTTGCAATCGACCAAGGTGGTTGCGCTGAAACTTCAAAAGCAACTACTCACCAAGACCCAACATACATTGTTGATGAAGTTGTTCACTATTGTGTCGCTAATATGCCTGGTGCAGTAGCTCGTACATCTACATTTGCACTCAATAATGCAACGCTACCTTATATAATGAAATTAGCGAAGATGGGTTACAAGAAAGCGCTTCAATCTGATAAGCATTTATTAAATGGGCTTAACGTAATGCACGGTAAAGTGACCATTAAAGAAGTTGCTGAAGCTCATGGTATGGATTACGTACCTGCTGAACAAATGATCTAATCGTATTGATTTATTTACAAAGGGAGGCTGGTGCTTCCCTTTTTTTATAAAGAATCGATTAAGGCAATCGAAATTTTTACCTTTACCACCCTATCTAAATTCCATACAATCTCAGCAATTTGCTAACGCACGGAGAATAAAATGACTGAAGCTCGTCATTGTAAGCTTTTGATCTTGGGTTCAGGCCCTGCTGGTTATACTGCTGCAGTTTATGCAGCTAGAGCTAACTTAAACCCTGTAATGATTACTGGTATGCAACAAGGTGGTCAATTAACTACGACTACTGAAGTGGAAAACTGGCCAGGTGATGCAGAAGATCTTACAGGTCCAGCATTAATGGAGCGTATGCAAAAGCATGCTGAAAAGTTTAATACCGAAATCATTTTTGATCATATCAATGAAACTGATTTATCTGAGCGCCCTTTCCGCTTAAAAGGTGATTCAGGTGAATACACATGTGACGCCCTAATTCTTGCAACAGGTGCTTCTGCGATGTACCTAGGCCTTGATTCTGAACAAGAGTTTATGGGCAAAGGTGTTTCAGCTTGTGCAACGTGTGACGGTTTCTTTTATCGTAACCAAAAAGTTGCGGTAATTGGTGGTGGTAATACTGCTGTTGAAGAAGCGCTATATTTAAGTAATATTGCTTCAGAAGTTCATTTAGTGCATCGTCGTGATACTTTCCGCAGTGAGAAGATTCTTACCGATAGACTAATGAAAAAAGTTGAATCTGGTAATATTGTGCTTCATCTGAAGCAAACTATGGATGAAGTTGTTGGTGACCAAATGGGTGTTACTGGCTTAAAGCTTAAAAGTACTGAATCTGGTGATATTTCAGATCTTGACGTTGCAGGTGTTTTTGTCGCAATTGGTCATAAGCCAAACACTCAAATTTTTGAAAACCAACTTGAAATGAATAATGGTTACATCAAAGTTGAAAGTGGTTTGCAAGGCAATGCAACTCAAACTTCTGTAAAAGGTGTATTTGCGTGTGGTGACGTAATGGATCAGCATTATCGTCAAGCGATTACTTCTGCAGGTGCGGGTTGTATGGCCGCACTTGATGCTGAACGTTTCTTGGATGCACTAGAAGCTTAATTGTTTCTCAATCATAAAAAAAGAGCAGCCATTTGGCTGCTCTTTTTTATTGCTTTAATTACTTTTTAAATCTTCTTCTAAAGAAAGCGAATGGAATGAGAGCTAAAAGACCATAGAAGATCGCCGCTCCTTTACGTTCATATTTAACTTCTTCAGGAGCATCACTAATTTCGCAAGCTTCCTCACCTGCTGTAGCAGGTTTTAGAACAACCATTCTCGGAATTGCATTTGTCACAGGATTTCCATCTGCATCTAACACAAACAATGGTTTTTTCGTTTCAGGATCAACAATTGGATTTCCGTTCACGTCGACTTGATACGCGGGTCTCTGGATCAGTGCAGTACCGACAATTGTCCCATCATCATTAATGCCTGTGGCATCAACTACTGAAATTTTACTGTCGTAAGTAAGTGTTTTACCTGTGCCGTCTGTTACTTCTACTTTATGTCTTGCCCACTTCCCATCACTGGCTCTTTCATAGCCTATAGAGTCACAAGTAAGTAGCGTATTGATATTGCTGAATGTTTTATCATTCATATCAAATAGGAAACCTACATGAGGACGAGTCGTACTTGATTCATTTGTAGTTTCAGTGTAACCAACTACCTGACCTTCATCATTAATAGCACGCCCACGACTTCTTAAGTCTGATACTTTCCCAGTGAAGTCTTCTGGAGTAACGATTTCTGCATTATCCGCTTTAGTATCGTAATAGAAAAATTTATCAACTGGTGAGGTTTGAGTACTAAAGAAAGTAGAGTATGAACCTACGGCAATACCGTTGTTATTAATATCATAGGCAATCGACTCTCTATCATCTTTGACATCTGGAACAGGGATCCAGTGATATTCATATGAGCCATCATCTTTTTTCGTCCAAAAAGCAGCATCATAGCGTCTTCGATCACTATTACCTTCACGCTCAACAAAAGATCGCCCTACTACAACACCGTCATCATTTACACCTAATGCCTGTGCAGTATAAATAGAGTTATCATTATCCTTAGGTGTAAAACCTAAAGGCAATGACTCGGGAGTTACTGAATTATCCGAGTTAATTTGCCAAACATAACCGCGAATTTGGTAATTGATCCTTCTTACGTTTCTGGAATCTGGAAATTGGTCTTGTTGAATACAAATATCCAGTGGTACTGACAAATCGTCTTTATTTAAACAGTCGTTATCTAGGTTGTCTTTACTGTTTTTCGAAATATCAATACCAGCATAGCCAACAACTAAACCATTTTTATTGATCGCAGTTGCACCTGAGAAACCACCAATATTGGCCGTTTTCTCTTCATCGTTAGTATACGTTGTATAAGGAGGTGCCAAGTCAATTTTCTGGCCATCTTTTACAGCAACGGCTCTTTGTTCGTAATCACGATAAAACCAAAACTCTTGATCGGCATTATCGCCATCATAAGGAAGTGTTTTCTCAGCGGCGGTCATGTTACCGACTCTAACACCGTCTTCATTGATGCCAAAGTATTGTGCATCAACTGAGTTTACTGCATTAGTATCAGTTGAATCTTTAGGCGCTGTGGCACCATTAATCGATTCAAATGTAGGTACCCAAGTGTCACTTGCCACAAAAGGGTAATTATTGGCAATAATTTCAGAATTAACACTGTAAGAGATAGCTTCCGATGGTGCGATGCCATCATCAGCATCAACGAACTCATCGTCAACATCCTCTGGATTTAACTTCTTACGGCCAAGAGCAATACCCACTAATTCATCTTTCGAATTAACGCCTTGTGCATATCCGTTTCTCGTAGACTCGAGTGTTCCTTTACCCGGACCGACGAAATCGAAATCCTCAATATTTTGAATTTTATAAACGGGTGCTGCAACAGCAGTACCCAATGCACTTAATACACCCACTGCTACTGCAGATAAAGCGGCTTTACGCTTCAACTTCATTAACTTCTTCCTGTTTAATTCAGTTACTCTGATCAACCTACTTCTGGGACTCTAACTCTTCCCAACGTTCAAAGTAAACTTCTAGTTGTTGTTCTTTCTCTGCCAATAAACTTAATTTCTCGTTGACAATATTTTGTTCTTGGCTATAAAAATCACCAGCATTTACTAATGCTTGTAACTTCTCAATTTCTGTTTCAAGGTTATCCATTTTAACTGGTAAATCTTGTAATTCTTTTTGAAGTTTATAACTTAACTTCTTAGCAGGCTTTTTAACCTCTTCTACTTTAGGCTTTTGCAATTCAGCTTTGTTATTGACAACAGGTTCTTGCTCAAGTTCCTCACGATAGAATTTTGCACCTTGAGAAACAGCATCTTGGTAACCACCAACGTATTCTTGCCAATGACCATTACCAGCAAACCACCAACTACTTGTCACTGTATTATCAATGAACTCTCTATCGTGAGAGACAATCAACAATGTTGCTGTATATTCTGATAATAAAGACTCTAACAATTCTAAGGTCTCAATATCAAGGTCATTCGTTGGTTCATCCAAAACAATTAAGTTTGCTGGACGTAACAATAGCTTAGCAAGTAGTAATCGATTCTTTTCACCACCGCTTAATGCCTTGACAGGCGTTCGCGCACGAGCTGGTGAAAATAAAAAGTCCTGAAGATAACTCAAAATGTGTCTATCATTGCCATTGATGGTAACAGTTTGTTTTCCATCTCCGACATTTTCTTCAACCGTCTTTTCGGGATCAAGAGCTTCACGATATTGATCGAAGTAAGCCACTTGTAGCTTAGTCCCTACTCTTACACTGCCTGACTGAGGCTCTAATTGCTCTAAAAGTAATTTGATGAGTGTTGACTTACCACACCCATTTGGGCCGATTAAAGCAATACTATCCCCACGCATAATTGAAGTGGAAAAGTTCTTAACTAAACTTTTTTCAGGAATGCTAAAGTCCAAATTCTTAACTTCAAAAACCAGCTTTCCAGAACGCTCTGCATCTGCCACGGCCATATTTACATTGCCTTGACGATTAATTCGTTGGCTACGTTCTTGTCTTAACGCCTTTAATGCACGAACACGACCTTCATTACGTGTACGACGTGCTTTGATCCCTTGGCGTATCCATACTTCTTCTTCAGCTAGCTTTTTATCAAAGTGAGCATTTTGCTCTTCTTCAACTCTTAACCATTCAGCTTTACCTTCAAGATATTGATGATAACTGCCAGGCCAATTCGTTGCCACACCGCGGTCTAGATCAACAATACGAGTAGCAATACGATGGATAAAACCACGGTCATGGCTGATAAAGACAATAGCGCCTTTATAATTCAATAAAAACTGCTCTAACCATTCAATAGTATCGATGTCTAAGTGGTTAGTAGGCTCATCGAGTAATAATAAATCAGGCTCGCTGACCAATGCTCTAGCAAGAGCAACTTTACGTTGCCAACCACCAGATAATTCCGATAACGGTTTGTCTGCATCTAGACCCAATAATTGGCACATTTGAGTAATACGAGATTCAAGCTGCCACCCATTGTTATGATCAAGGTGTTCTTGTAGACGTTGCATTTTATTCAGCAACTTCTCCATCTCTACACCTTCAGCTGTAGCAACTGTCAGAGACAACTCATGGTATTCTTCAAGCATATCCCCAATTTCAGCTAATCCACCGGCAATATAAGCATAGACTTTGCCCTCTGCCGATTTAGGTGGATCTTGCTGTAAACGGCTAACCTTCACATCCGTAGCGATATTAAACTCGCCATCATCAAGTAAAATGTCGCCAGCTAATATCTTTAAAAGTGTTGATTTACCTGCACCATTACGCCCCACGATACAAACGCGCTCGCCAGGCTCAATCGTGAAGTCAGCATTTTTAAGTAATGGAATATATCCGAAGGCTAATGAGCCATTGTTAATTCTTACCAGACTCAAGTTACGCTCCTAAAAACTTTGTAATATCTTCAACATCAAATGGCCACCCTAACTCTTTGCCATTTGCGTTGTTCATTAATACTGGGATACGGATCCCATATTGCTCAGCTAAGGTTTCTTCGTCACATATATCTTTCATGACAAATGCTAAACTGAGCTCTTTTAATTGTGCCTCTGCCACTTCACACAAATGGCAACCATCCGTGTGAAACAGTACTAATTTCGTCTCAGGGTTATGCATGCTTTACTGACCAAACGTTATGAATTTGTGGGTTACGTTTAAAATCAAGAGGCAGTAATTTAGCATCAAGGTTATGTACTACTAATCCAGCTTTTTCTAGATTTTTATAGTCAATTTTGAACTTGCGCTTGTTGTTAGAGAAAATGATCTCACCCTCTTTACTCATTAATTTGGCTAATGTAATAAGCATGCTGGCATGATCGCGCTCAACATCAAAAGACTCTTCCATTCTTTTAGAATTTGAAAAGGTTGGTGGGTCAATAAAAATCAAATCGTATTGTGTCTTTTGCTCTTCGATCCAAGTCAAACAATCTGCTTGAACAAATTGATACTTACGCCCTACTAACCCATTTAAATCAAAATTTTCTTTTGCCCAATTTAAATAGGTATTAGACATATCAACTGTCGTTACGGATTGAGCTCCACCTAATGCAGCATGAACTGACGCCGACCCAGTATAAGCAAACAAGTTTAATACTGATTTACCGCTAGACTTTTCCCCAATCAGTTTTCTCGTCAGACGGTGGTCTAAAAATAAACCCGTATCTAGATAACCGGATAAGTTAAGCTTGAACTTCGCCCCATATTCATGCGCCGTTAATTCAACTTTTTCCTGTCTTAGCTTTTGATACTGGTTGGTGCCCTTTTGTCTTGAACGAGTTTTAACAACAATATTATCAGAATGAACACCAGTAAGTTCAGGCAATACTAACAAGATGTCACTGATTCGTCTTTTTGTAACCGATTCTGGCATTTCAGCAGGTGCAGCATATTCTTGAACAACGAGATAGTCGACATAGCGATCGATTGCTACATTGTATTCTGGAATATCGGCATCATAAATACGATAGCAATCTAACTCTTCCTTTTTAGCCCACTTAAGTATTTGTTTTAAGTTTTTCTTAATTCTATTACTAAAGTCTGGTGCTACATTAGCAAGATCGGCCGTTTGAGTTGTGACTTCACGTCGAGTACTTTTTTCATGAAGTGTATAAGTATTGAAACCACATTCAATAGCACCGTTAAACAGCTTTAGTTGCTTATCTGCTTTTAATTTCAGTGCTGAAAGTAATTCGATTTCACTGCATAACATCGAAATTTTCCAACCGCCAAAACTCGCTTTGAAATGCTCGCCAAGACGAAAATAAAGTTGCAATAAGCTCGTAACTTTACCTAGACGTTCACCATAAGGCGGGTTACTCACAATTGTCCCCGAATTTACTGGAGGCTGTACTTGAGTCGCATCGGCTGTATCGAAACTGATTAATTGGTCAACACCTGCACGTTTGGCATTATTCGTCGCAATCGACACTAAACGTGGTTCAATGTCAGTACCAAAGAACTTTTGTTCACAGCGTGTTTTACCAATGCTTGCTCTAGCTTCAGCTTCGTTGAAAACCTCTTTCCATAACACTTCATCGTGTCGATGCCAGTGCATAAAGCCAAACTCGGTGCGTTTTATAGCTGGGGCAATGTCAGCAGCAATCATTGCAGCTTCAATGACAACAGTCCCACTACCACAAAACGGATCGAATAAATCAGTTTGATTTTCAGTCCAACCACTACGTGCAAGCATATTTGCTGCAAGGTTCTCTTTTAATGGTGCAGAACCTGTTGCATCACGGTAACCACGCTGATGAAGTGCTGGGCCTGAGAAATTAATTCCAATCGCTAAGTTACCACGACGGAAATGAGCATCGATGCGAAAGTCAGCATGACTGCGAGAAACGTCTGGACGTTGCTCATCATCATCCCTAAAACGGTCAACAACAGCATCTTTAATTTTTAAAGCACCGAACTGTGTATTTTTTATAAAACCACCGGTACCGTGAAAATCAATACTGAACGTACTTCTGTTTGAAAAGTGACTTGGCCAGTCAATGCAATAGGCTGTGTCATATAACTCTTCTGGATTGTTACAAGTCGCTTTCTGTAAGATTAATACAATACGGCTAGCGATTCGCGACCATAAAGTAATGCGGTAACCTATCTCCAATGATCCGGAGAAATAAACCCCTGCAACACTTTCTTTAATTTCAGTAGCCCCTAGATTATCTAATTCTCTAGCAAGACTATATTCACACCCCTTTGGGGCAGCAGCAAAAAACTCAAACATGCGTAACTTCAGCACAATAAAATAATGGTCGGCATTATACCGATATAAGCACCTAAAACCTAAAAACTAATCGATAAAACCATTAATTAAAAAAGCTGTAGTAAAGGATTTTTACTATATTAAGGAGTCATGAGCCAGCTATGCCGCAATTTTAAGCGACTGAAACATAATTTCAAAATACTACTTGCATTGAATGAACCATGTGGCTATAGTTCGCCCCGCTTTAAAGGTGGACGCGGGATGGAGCAGTTTGGTAGCTCGTCGGGCTCATAACCCGAAGGTCGTTGGTTCAAATCCAGCTCCCGCAACCAAGTCATTAAAGCAATTGAATATTATTAGGACGCGGGATGGAGCAGTTTGGTAGCTCGTCGGGCTCATAACCCGAAGGTCGTTGGTTCAAATCCGGCTCCCGCAACCAAATAATTATTCAATATCTAACGCGGGGTGGAGCAGTTTGGTAGCTCGTCGGGCTCATAACCCGAAGGTCGTCAGTTCAAATCTGGCCCCCGCAACCATTTCTTTATACATTTTCATGTTAAAGAGAATTGTTAGAACACAATTAAAAAATTCTCATCCGGACGCGGGATGGAGCAGTTTGGTAGCTCGTCGGGCTCATAACCCGAAGGTCGTTGGTTCAAATCCAGCTCCCGCAA
>NZ_PGVH01000043.1:450702-491198 GCF_004168585.1 Shewanella sp. OPT22
ATACATATTTTGTTAAAGAAAATTGTCAGAATACAATTAAAAAATTCTCATCCGGACGCGGGATGGAGCAGTTTGGTAGCTCGTCGGGCTCATAACCCGAAGGTCGTTGGTTCAAATCCAGCTCCCGCAACCATTTTTAGTTAGAAAGAAAGCTCATCGGGCTCAACTCTCACTAAGCCAGCGAAGGTCATTGATTTAATTCAACCTCCGTAACCAATTCTTTATATATCTTTTATACTAAAGAAAATTGTCGGAATACAATTAAAAAATTCTCATCCGGACGCGGGATGGAGCAGTTTGGTAGCTCGTCGGGCTCATAACCCGAAGGTCGTTGGTTCAAATCCAGCTCCCGCAACCAATTCTTTGTATATCTATGATATTAAAGAAAATTGTTAGAATACAATTAAAACTTTCTCATCCGGACGCGGGATGGAGCAGTTTGGTAGCTCGTCGGGCTCATAACCCGAAGGTCGTTGGTTCAAATCCAGCTCCCGCAACCAATTCTAGTTACAAGCAAAGCAAATCTGGCTCAACTTTCGCTAAGCCATTGAAGGTTATTAATTCAATTCAACCTCTGTAACCATTTCAAGGTAGAAGCAAAGTTTACCGGGCTAAACTCTCACTAAACCAGCGAAGATCATTGATTCAAATCCAGCTCCCGTAATCAATTTAGTTTATTTTAATAATTCCTCTAAAATTATTGATCATATCCCATTTTAAGTACTCATTAAGTTGTCTCCCATCCCCTACTCCAATAGACACATTTTTCAGATTGTTTAAGAATTTTTTGAACTGTGCAATTAAATTAAGTTGCCTAAACTAAAGCAACCTTATAAAATTGCTTTAAAAGTTTTAGTTGACTATTATCTAATCATCAATCATCGGGGCTAAAAAAATGATCGCTGTATTAACCGCTGACCTAGTTAACTCGACAAAATTAGAACCAAAAGATTTAGTGAAAACTACGACTTGGTTGCAGGATTACTTTGCTCAAAACTTAAAGGCACCTCAGACGTTGTCAGCAATATATCGCGGAGATGAGTTTCAACTAGTCTTCAGAAAACCACAACAGGCTCTTTATGAAACTTTACTACTGAAACTAAAATTGAAACTCGCTTTCCCATGGAATCAAGACTGTACAATGTCATTAGCTTACGGGCATGCTGACGTTATTACTGATGGGCCTCAAACATCTCAGGGGCCAGTCTTTGTTACTTCAGGTCGTAACCTTAATAAAACTAAAAAAGGCGACGTGCTCATAAGTTCACCAGTTCAATCAAGCAAAACCTATACATTACTTTTAAAGCTTATAAATCATCAGCTTGAAAAACTGACAAGATCACAAGTAGAATTACTGACGACTTACATAGAAAATAAATTTCCTGAACACAAAGAATTAGCCCTAACTACAGGTACATCTAGACAAAACATCAGTAATAGATTGAGTGCAATAGGGGCAGATTTAATAAAGGAATTTGTACAACTAGACGATCATACTTAAGTTTATAGAGAACAATAAATGGAATTATTATTAGCGCTTATCGCAATTCATACTTTGTGCGACTTTTACCTTCAGCCTAATTCATGGATTGAAGATCGATTTAAGAAAAAAATTCATTCTACTGCTTTACTTAAACATATTTCTATTCACTTCATCGCATTCTTGGTTTTTCTATCCATTCTAGATTTTACGCTCACACAAGTAATTTCTGTAACTGTATTTATGGCGATATCACATTACCTCATTGATGTTTGGAAAAGTTATCAGCCACGTAATAACCTGTTCTTTATCATTGATCAGTCATTACACTTTATTGTCATATTATTCTGTTGGTTACTGTTAAAACCTGAAAATCTACAAGCTATTTTTGAAACCTTAGATAAACTTTACTCATTTAAAAATATAAGCATACTCCTTGCTTATTTACTGGCATGTAAGCCCATTTCGATTCTCATGTCGCTTGGACTAAAAAAATATTCCGATCAAGTTGATAATCATCTACATGGACTTCAAACTGCAGGAAAATGGATAGGCTACATAGAAAGGTGCTTGATAATTACCTTTATTTTAATAAATCAATTCACTGCTATCGGTTTTTTGCTCGCAGCAAAAACAATTTTTAGGCTCGGTGACTTGAGTAAAAGTAAAGATATGAAATTGACTGAATACATGATGATAGGAACGCTATTCAGCTTTAGTGCGGCAATAGCTCTAGGGCTTTTAGCAAAGTAAATATGGTTGCCTATAAACAAGCAACCATAATTGATTGAATATCTACCCTTCGTTACGTATATGCTCTCTCGTTAGTTGATTGAGCTTGGGTAAAACCAATAATGAGATCAATGTGCAACCTAATGCTGCAAAGCCTAGCTTATAAAACAAATCAGTGTAAATGACCATTGTTTTGATTGGATCAGTAATGTCGTGAGGCACACTGGCATAGTTTGCAACAAGCCCACCTAGATATTGTGAATTACCTGATGAAACAAAATATGCCCCCATCATAAACCCACAGATACGTTCAGGTACAAAGCGTGCAATCATTGCTAACCCCAAACCTGAAACCAATAGCTCCCCTAATGAATAGGCTGCATATCCCCAAACCATTACCCATGAAGATGTTTTACCATTTAAAGCAAAAAGATTTGCTTGAGAGAAAATAAAGAATCCTACAGCCACAACAAAAAAGCCAAGTGAAAATTTTATTCCAATAGTAAAATTCACCTTGTTCCTATGAGTCCAGTTATATAACCATGCTAACATTGGACTCATAATCATAATCCAAAGTGGATTCAGTGCTTGAAACTGCGCTGGCTGCCAGTTCCATAGGTGAACGCCAAAGGCATTAAAACTCCAATCTACGTTTCTTAAAGCGAACAAAGAAAGTGATGTAGATAACTGCTGATAGAAGATGAAGAAAAATACACTTTGTAAAGTTAAAATCAGCGCAATGATAAGGCCTGGACGTTCGACTTTCTTAGATTTAGAGATCAGGTACAAAAATATTATCGCTACAATTACGAAGGCAGAGTATACGAAAAACTTTGCAAGTTGTTCATATTGTAAAATAATGGCTGATGCCCCAACCGTCAAAACACACGCAAATAATACAGCAACTAAATGCTTAGTATTAATTGGCTTCTCCTCTACACGGGATCCATATTGCTTTAATGTTCCTTTCATTAAATTGTAGTTAGCAATACCAATGAGCAAACCTATAACAGACACGCCAAAAGCACCATGCCACCCAATCTCAGGTCCATACTTTGCGGTCAAGATTTCTTTAATAACAGGAGTAACAAGAATAGTGACTGTAGAACCAACATTTACTGACATGTAGTACATCGTAAATGCACTATCGATTTTAGAATTATCACCATGGTAAATTTTACGAACTAGATTACCCGCATTGGGTTTAAACAAGCCGTTACCAACAACAATCACACCTAAAGCACTATATAAAAGCCAGTGATTAGTAGATGGAATAGCCATCATTGAGTAACCAATTATTAAAACAAAGCTGCCTAATTGAAGAGTACGTTTGGTACCTAAAATTTGATCTCCAATCCAACCACCAAAAGCTGGAGAGACGTAAATAAGAGCTGCTGCAGCACTCCAAACTAAAGTCGCTTTGGAATCGGGAAAGCCAAGCCTCTGCACCATATAATACACGATGATTGACTGCATTCCGATAAAACCAAAGCGCTCCCAAACCTCAATCAGACAAACGGTCATAAATGAACGAGTTTTGCTAACTGATGGCAGATGCTCTACTGACATACCTACCCCACTTTATCTTGTATTGTGCATTTAAAACTGACTTTACATAACAAGAGTGCGTTGTAGATTTAGTGTAGGTGAAAATTTGATATTGAACTTTTAAATTTCTATTCAATCAAGACTTCTACACTAAGAATTGGCAAAAGATATGCGGCAAGAATGCTTCCCTGTTTCAATTAACTTTTTCTGACGGCTTCTCTAAGTGCCTCCTTCTTACGCACATTTGAACGTGTATATCAGACTAATATTTATGTAACGTAATCACGCTATTACTTGAATACTACACCAAGGTAGAGGTAATAATGATTAATTCGGATTAATAAAGACAAGCCAGTACAGCTATTATTCAACTGTGTAATACCAGAATCAAAATAGAAATGAAAACAATTACTAACTTTGGAAGAAGTTGATAAATCTAGATGTATTTATAAATATAAGAAATAAGCAGCACAAATAAACATTTAGTGAATAGTTACGCTGCTGCCTGAGACTTGGATTTTAAAGAGTGTAGTCGATCTTGCATTACTTTTATCGTATCAAACTGCTTAAGTGTTTTTGTATCATTAAGCTCAGTTTCAGCTGACAAAATCATAACAAGAGTTGCTTGTAAGGTAGACTCCACAGCTAACACCAACGACTTTTGCCTTGTTTGAGAACATATTAATTCGAACAGCTTTCCTTGTTCGCTATATACACAAACTTGGCTCGATTCAAAAAACCAAGATTTAGGCATTTGCGGCTTCAACATAAAATGTGCAGCAGTCGCATTAAGTGCAATTTGCACAAGCACACTTTCAGTACAAGTGAGTACATCTTGTAGTCTATCGATTAAATCAATATAAAACTTAGCATTTTCAACACTAAACTCCATAACACCTAATGCATCAGGTATAAGTAGTTTCTTTGTATAAGGCGTAAAAAACTCTAATTCAGGACCAAGCGATAGACTTAATACACCATGTGCATCATTATATTTCCATTGCCAGTCCTTTTTTGGCATTAATAACATAACAATAACCTTTTGGGTGACAGTCGAAAATATATTAGACTATTTTTTACACTAATTCAAAGCTTTATTATAATTTGATATATTAAATATATAAAGATCGTATTTTATATTTAGATCATAACTTGATCAAAACATGAAATACGATCATTTAAAGTGATCTAAATAAAGATTTAGATCTATTTTTTAATTAAATCATTTAAAATATCTTTAATTAAGTCAGGGCCTTTATAAATAAAACCTGTATAAATTTGAACGAGTGATGCACCTGCATTCATTTTATCTGTTGCATCTGAACCACTTGATATACCACCTACACCGATAATAGGAAGTGCACCATCTAAAGCTTCAGATAGTTTTTGAATAATTACGGTTGATGCCTGAGTCATAGGCCTGCCACTTAAGCCTCCAGCTTCATTGCCATTCGGTAAATGACTAACGCCTTCTCTACTTAAAGTAGTATTGGTTGCAATAACGCCATCAAATTTATTTTTTATTAACGAGTTTGCAATCTGTTTAACTTCATCATCATTTAAATCGGGAGCTATTTTTAAAGCTAACGGGACATATTTATTATACTTTTCATTAAGATCTTTTTGTTTAGTTTTTAATGAGCTTAAAAGATCATCTAATAGACCACCAAACTGTAAAGATCTTAAATCGGGTGTATTAGGTGAGGAAATATTGACCGCAATATATGATGCATAAGGATATACTTTTTCCATACAGATCAAATAATCATCTTTTCCACTTTCAACTGGAGTATCTTTATTTTTACCTATATTTACACCAACAATAATATTGGATTTTTTTGCCTGTAAGTTTTTAACTAAATAATCAACACCGTGATTATTAAAACCCATTCTATTAATAATACCCTCTGCTTTTTCAATACGAAAAAGCCTTGGTTTTTCATTACCAGGTTGAGGCCTAGGTGTTATAGTACCTACTTCAACAAACCCAAACCCCATTGAATGAAAAGCGTCAATCGCTTCACCATTTTTATCAAGTCCTGCAGCTAGACCAACGGGATTAGGAAAATCAATACCCATCACGTTCACTGGAACTTTGGCAAAATCATGGCTGTAGAGGCACGAAAAAGGCGTATTGGCCGTCTTTTTGAGACTTGAGATAGCTAAATCATGCGCTTGCTCCGCATCCATGTTAAACATGAACTTTTTAGCGATGTTATAAAACATTCTCGATCCTTTATTATTGCTTTTTTATTATCAAAAAAAGCCCCAGCATATCGCCAGGGCTTATATTATCTTATTTTACTTATTTTGAGCCTTCACAATGAAGAACCAATAAATTCAGTTCTCTCAGTGCTACAGAGAACTTAGCGAACTCGTGGCCTTGAGAGCTCTTGAAGTCACCTAACATGTGATTCCAACGCTCTAGAAGGTTTTGATGTTCATCGATCCACTTAGTAATAATGTCACTTGCATCACATTTAGCTTCACAATCAGCCAAAATTGTCCCAGTTAAAGAACGTTGCTGCCAATCTAGCTCTTCACGATAAGCCGCTCTAGCTAATGCTTGCCAGTGATTTGATACTGGTTGTCCAGTTATTTGAACTAAGAACCAGTGCAGCTCTAGACGTGCACCCAATTTAAAGTATGTTTCAGCAACTAAAGATACGGGCTTACCACTATTTTCTGTAATTTGTGCAATGTCCAATGCTGGGAACAAAGTAGTCATGCTTGCAATTACTTTAGCGACTTCAGGTGTTACATTCTCTTCAATAAGTGAATCAACATCGCCAGCTAGCTCTTGAACTTCGGCTTCTACCATATAGTTGTTGATATTGGATTTTAAATCTTCAACTACTGGCTTAAAGAAACTTACTGTTTGTTCAATACTATTACTGCGGTTTCTGTGACGTAACAACCAGCGGATCGCACGACGCATACTACGGCGAATCTCATGGAGCATCTCACTTTGAACGACAGCTGCAACACTAAAGTTTAGCTCATCAATTTGCTTGATTAAATCACCTAAGCCGAATACTTCACGTGCAATTGTGTAACAAATACCAATTTCAGCAACTGATGCACCTGTTTCATCTTGCATTCGTTGAACAAAATTCAAGCCCATATTATTGACTAATTCATTGGCTAACGAAGTAGCAATGATTTCACCACGCAATGGATGTGAAGCCATTTGAGCACTGTACTGCTGTTGTAATTTCTGCGGGAAGTAAGAAATAAGCAGCTTACTTAGTAACTCATCTTCAGTAATTTCAGGGGTTACTAGCTGTTCTTTCAATACCATTTTTGCATAAGCAACAATAACGGATAGCTCTGGACGAGTTAAGGCTTTGCCTTTTGCCAGTCGATCAGCCAACTCATCTTCGTTTGGTAAGAATTCAAGCGCTCTATCCAGCTTTCCTTCTTTCTCTAGATGATGAATAAAGCGAATTTGTTCTTTAAGTTGTTCTGCGCCACGAACTTGCGTAACAGAAATCGAGCGAGTCTGATCTTGACAGTCTTGAAGTACAATTTGACTTACTTCTTCAGTCATTTCTTCAAGTAAACGGTTACGTTGTTTAACCGTCATTTCACCGTCAGTGACAAGAGCATTAAGTAAAATCTTAATATTTACTTCATTATCTGAACAATCAACACCACCAACGTTATCCACGAAGTCAGTGTTCATGCGGCCGCCATTTGCAGCGTATTCAATACGGCCAAGCTGAGTACAACCTAAGTTGCCACCTTCACCGATAACTTTTGCACGAACTTCGTCACCATTAATACGGATAGCATCGTTTGCACGATCTCCAACTTCAGCGTGCGTTTCTGAAGTTGCTTTAACGTAAGTACCAATACCACCGTTCCAAACAAGATCAACTGGCATTTGCAAAATGGTTTTTAATAATTCATTCGGCGTCATACTAGACTTACTAGTACCTAACATCTTCTTCATTTCAGCGGAAAGCGAAATTGACTTCGCATGCCTAGAGAAGATGCCACCACCTTTAGAGATCAACTTGCTATTATAATCTTCCCAAGATGAACGAGGTAAATTAAACAGGCGTTCACGCTCAACATAACTTGCTTCAGCTTCAGGGTTTGGGTCGATAAAGATGTGCATATGGTTAAATGCTGCTTGCAGTCTAATATGTCGAGACAATAACATACCATTACCAAATACGTCCCCTGCCATGTCACCAACAGCTACACAAGTAAAGTCCGTTGTTTGGCAATCAACACCAATTTCGCGGAAATGACGCTTAACTGACTCCCAAGCACCACGAGCGGTAATACCCATCTTCTTATGGTCATAACCATTACTACCACCAGAAGCAAATGCATCACCTAACCAGAAGTTATACTCTTCTGAGATTTCATTAGCGATGTCAGAGAATGTTGCTGTACCTTTATCTGCAGCAACAACCAAATATGGATCATCTTCATCGTGACGGACAACATCAACAGGAGGCACAATATCTCCGTTAGAGATGTTATCAGTAATATCCAATAAGCCACGGATAAACATGCGATAGCAGTTTTGCCCCTCAGCAAAGAAGGCATCACGTCCGCCTTCAGTAGGTAGTTGTTTACAAACAAAACCACCTTTAGCGCCGACAGGAACAATTACAGTGTTTTTAACTTGCTGTGCTTTTACAAGGCCTAAAACTTCAGTTCTGAAATCTTCACGACGGTCAGACCAACGTAAACCACCACGAGCAACTTTACCACCTCGTAAATGCACACCTTCGATTCTTGTTGAATAAACAAAAATCTCATAATGCGGCAACGGCTTAGGCATTTCAGGAATAAGGTCCGGCTGGAACTTAAATGAAATATAGTCTTTGGCTTGACCATTACCATTTTGCTGGTAGAAGTTAGTACGCAATGTAGCGTTAATCAAATCAAGGTAACGACGAATAATTCTGTCATCATCAAGGCTTGAGACTTCATCTAAACGTAAGTTAATTTGTTCAACAAACTTATCTAAAGTTCGAGTCTTAAGTTTTGGATTAAACTTACGGATAAACATTTTCACTAGCAATTCAGCAATGAAAGGATAACGAGTAAATGTTTCTTCAATATATGATTGACTGAATGTTGCATCAATCTGGCGCATATACTTCGCATAAGCGCGGATGACAGATACTTCTCGGCCAGTTAAGCCGGAAGATAAAACGATTCGGTTAAATCCATCATCTTCAAGTTTTTTCTGCCAAACTTGAGATAATGCATTTTGGAAACGATCTTGGCTATCGGCTAAATCTTCAGTAACAACAGTACCTTGCACCGTCATTAAGAAATCAAGAATCCAATATGTTGCACCATCCGTTGTTTTAACTTCGTATGGACGCTCGTTAATAACACGAAGACCAAAGTTTTCCAACATTGGAAGAACGTCTGAAAGATGGATTGGCTCATCTTTATGAAATAACTTTAAACGAACTTTATTGTCATTCAATGCCGCTTCTTGTGGCTGATAGAACAACATTCCAAGTTCATTGTTGATATTTAAAGCTTCAAGCTGTTGTAAATCAACAACAGCAGAACTTGGTAAGACGTCTTCTTTGTAACTTGGATGGAATGCACCAAGATAACGCTTACTTAACGCTTTACCTTTCTCTTCGCCTAATACATCGCTAAGAGCAGAATTTAGCTTATCTTCCCAAGAGCGTGCTGCTTCAATAAGGTTATTTTCAATTGCTGGCACATTGACGTCCATATTGTTGTTTTCAACTTTCACAATGTAATGGGTTCTTGCAAGAGTCGATTCAGAGAAATAAGTTGTGAATTCAACATCTTCATTGCTCTTAAAGTGCTGAGCAAGAATACGTTGAGTATCTTCACGAAGTTTGGTGTTATAACGATCCTTTGACACATAAACCATGCAAGATAAGAAACGGCCATAACCATCTTTACGGACAAACAATTTAAGTTTGTCGCGATCTTGCATATCAAGAACACCTTGAGCAACAGAAGCAAGTTCTTCTTCTTTCGCTTGAATCAGCTCATCACGTGGGAGGTTTTCAAGAATGTTCAGTAAGTTTTTGTAATCATGTGAACGTGGTACAAAACCAGAACGCTTCATAACGCGCTTAACTTTGTCAGCTAATAACGGAATTTCACGAGCACTTCGGTTGTAAACGTTTGATGCATATAAGCCAATAAAACGATCTTCACCGATAACTTTGCCGGCATCGTTAAAGCGCTTAACACCTACATAATCGATGTAAGCTGGACGGTGAACACGACTCTTGCTATTACTCTTTGTTAGAATCAATAGACTGCTATCAAGTGCTTCTTTACGTGCAGTTTCTGAGAATGACGAAAGCATCAAACGGCGCTCAGGTTTCGAAGCACCAGGTTTATTCATCAAGCCCAAACTTGAATCTAAATCTGGAACTAGCTCCATATCCCCTTCAACACGTTTAAGGTCATAACGGCGATAACCTAATAATGTGAAATGATGATTATTCAGATAATCAAGGAACTTAACAGCTTCTGTGCGTGAATCTTTATCACCAGGGTATGGACGTTCTGGTAATTCAGTCACAACCTCAGCGAGTTTTCCTGACATCGCTTCCCAATCATTAACTGCAGCAGCAACGTCAATAATGACTGACTCAATCTCTTTCGTGAGAGATTTCATCTCAGCAACGTCACTCTGACGGTCGATTTCAACAAGGAAGACGGCGATTTTTTCTGATTCTTTTTCTTCGCCAGTAATCGCAGAAATGCTGCTTACAACTTCTTCACCTCTTTCAATTGCCAAAGGTGTGTGAAGCATCATATGAGCAGTGATGCCCATACGATTTAAAATCATACCTACTGAATCAACCAGAAATGGCATATCAGGTAGAATAATTTCAATGATGGAGTGAGCTGAATGCCAACCATGTTTCGATTGACTAGGGTTAAAAACCCTCAAGTGAGGTTCGCCTGATGGAGTCTTATTTAAAGCATTCCAGAGGCTTAAAATTGCACCGTATAAATCACTATCGTTACGGTCGTTCAAGTCGTCTTTCGACATGTGAGCATATAAGCTAGTCGCAAATTGCTCAACTTGCTTGGCTTGAGAATTGGGTACTTTGGCATGAATCAAACTGATTACATTTTCAAGTAATACTGAAGGCATTGCATCTTTCAAGGCCATTTTGCTGTTTCCTTAAGCGTCTATGGCAGCGCTTTTTTTATCATAGTTCGGATGCTCAAAATCGGGTATGAAACATAAGTATAACTTCAATTACAAAAAATTAACGAAAACCTAGTCATACCAGTATACAGAGCCGCTTGCAGATTCTGTAATATGTGGCGCAGTTTATTACTAAATGCGATTTTTTTCGAGTAATATTTTTTTGGTAATTCCTCTCATTTTAGAGAAATTTTGTGACTTTGATCTAAGGGATGAAGAAACAAGCAGAATTTTGAATAAACTATGCATAAATATGCGGGAACCAAGTTCCCGCAAACTTAACATTAGCAAGACTTTCGCCAGAAAATAGATGAAAGTGCAGGAATAATAATTATTGCACCCAACATGTTAACTAAGAACATGAATGTTAATAAAATTCCCATGTCCATTTGGAATTTAAGAGCAGAAAACACCCAAGTACTCACACCAATAGCTAAAGTCAGACCAGTAAAGATCACTGCACTACCTCTTTCTTTAAGTGCTTCAAGGTAAGCTTTTTGAACATCAAGACCTTCCGAGAGTTTGACTGACATAGTAGATAAGATATAAATACCGTAATCAACACCTATTCCAACACCTAAAGCAATAACCGGTAACGTACTCACAACCAAGCCAATATCTAAGAAAGTCATTAATGCTTGAGCAAGAGTAGAGACTACATATAAAGGAATGATTACAACGATGGTGGCTTTTAATGACTTAAAGCTCAATAAACATAAGATGAACACAGCGGCATATACATAAATCATCATTGGAAGCTGAGCTTCAGCAACCGCTTCGTTTGTAGCAGCCATAACACCGACAGGTCCAGACGCTAATTTAAACTTAACGTCGTCATTATCCAAAGCTTTCGAGATTAACTTAACTTTGTCGATTACCGTTTCAATAGTTTCAGCTTTATGATCTTCTAAAAAGATATAAACGGGCATCACTGAACAATCACGATTCAGCAGACCAGAGGTTGTTGGAATTCGACTGATCGCCTGACCCAATGTTGCAGTATTCCTAGGCAGGACAGCCCACTTCGCATTACCTTCATTGAAGCCAGCATTGACCTTCTTCGCAACTGAAGCAACACTAATTGTTGACTGTACTCCAGGTGTATTACTCATTAACCATTCAAACTGATCAACCCGATTGATGATGTCATGATAAGTACAACCTTCTTGTTTCGTTTCTGCAATCACAGACATAACATCTGTTGTGATTGAAAACTTATCCGTAATAAAAGCAGTATCAAGGTTATAACGAGAGTCAGAGTGAAGTGCTGGTGCCCCTTCGTGCAAATCACCAATCTTCAATTTTTGCGCTTGATAAAAGCCTAAGCCATAAAGTACTGCGGTGACGGTTAGCACACTAACGGCGTATTTTGGAGTAGCAAACTTGGAGAGTGCAATCCAAACCTTTTCCGTTTTATCAACCTCTTTAGCGTTAACTTGTTTCTCTAAATGAGTAAACGAAAGTAAGACAGGTAAAAGTACAAGGTTGGTTAGAATAATGACCGCTACACCCAGAGATGCTGAAATCGCTAATTCTCGTATGATCCCAATATCGATGGCGAGTAGAGTTAAAAATCCAACCGTATCTGAAAGTAATGCGACTCCACCAGGTACCAGTAAACTTCTGAAAGCTAGTGTCGCTGCTACTTTTGTAGTATTCCCAGAGGCAACTCGCTTCTTAACCGCATTGATCATTTGTACGCCATGGCTAACACCGATAGCAAAGACTAAGAATGGAACCAATATCGACATTGGGTCTAACCCAAAACCAACAACGGTTAACAAGCCCAGTTGCCACTCGACAGCAACAAGGCTACAAATCAATGGTAATAGCGTGAGCAATAACGAACGAGAAAACAGATAAACCATTATACCAGTAATCGCAATGGCAAAGAGGAAGAACAACAAAACCCCTTTTGCACCATCTGCTACATCACCCGCCATTTTAGAAAATCCAATAATATGGATTTTGATCTTATCTGACTCAAACTGCTTACGCAGATTGTTCTCTAGTTGTTCAGCTAGAGCGATAGTATCCAGCTTCGCTCCGGTTTGAGGATCGAAGTCCATCAATTGGGCCGAAACCATCGCTGAGCTATAATCTTCAGCAACAAGGCGACCTACAATGCCTGCTTTTTCAATGTTTCCTCTCACTCGATCTAAATCAGATTTTGAGTATGAAAAGTCAGCAGGAATCACGGGGCCACCGGCAAAACCATCCTCAACAACTTCAGTGAATCGAGTTGATGGTGAAAATAGTGATTTGACTTGAGCCCGATCGATACCTGGTATAAAAAATAATTGATCGTGAACATCTTTTAGTGTTTTAAAGAAATGTTCATTGAACACGTCCCCACTCACATCTTCTACTGCAACCATTACAGAGTTTGCACCACCAAAATCTTTTTGATGCTTTAAATAGGTCTGCATATAAGTATGTTGTAGCGGAATATTCTTGGTAAAGGCAGCATCCATTTTGAGCTGACTTGCCTGATAACCCAAAAATAATGAAGCAAGAATAAAAAATGAAATTACCCAACCACGGTGACGAAAAAGGAAAGTTTCAACACCATTTACAAATTTTTCTAACATGAAACGTCCCTATTTTTATTTTTCTAAGACCGTTAAGCCATTAGTGCCAGCAAGCCAAATATTGCCATCTAACTCAGATACACTTAGCAGGTTTACACCTTTAATCTGTTTCAAAAGTTTCACATCATCATCAAATGCTATTGAGTAAATAACCCCTGAGTTTCCAACGAGTAAAAGACCATTATCTTTTTTATAAATGCTGTGGATGGTTGAATCATTTGGTAAAGTAACTTTTTTCCATGTGGAAAATGTTTTATCCGTTTTGAATAAATTTCCTCTTAGACCTGCAACATAAATGTGGTCACTTGTTTCAATCGCACTGAACATCGAACCTTCGTATGGAAAATTAATTTGTTGAAATGAATGTCCAAAATCATTAGAAATTGCGATGGTTCCAAGTTCACCAACGAGTAATAACCGGCCGTCATTTAAGAGTGAAATCTTATTAAAATGTGGAAGTAGTGATCCCTTCTCTATTTCATAACCTTCAGGATCAACGTCCTTCAATTCTTGTAAATAAGCTTGGTCATCAGGATGAAGAAGCTCTAGGTGAAACTCTTCTCGCCAATTCTTTCCACCATCTTTCGTCCGATAGAACAGACCATAGGCACCGACTGCAATACCATGTTTTTTATCAAAAAAAGTGATATCAAGGAATGGTTTTTCAATACTCTGAGATTCAGATTGAGTTAACCATGTCATACCACCATCGGTTGTCTTGATAATCGTAGCATCGTGTCCAACCGCCCAACCAATTTGT
This sequence comes from Shewanella sp. OPT22, assembly GCF_004168585.1. Lineage (GTDB taxonomy): Bacteria > Pseudomonadota > Gammaproteobacteria > Enterobacterales > Shewanellaceae > Parashewanella. Next base: position 465,006 of record NZ_PGVH01000043.1, read on the forward strand.
GCATTCAACATGGTTGAATTTGTGAGATTTACTGAAACAGGTGATTGAACCTGTTTCCAGCCATTTTCATAAATAAAAATATGACCACGTTCACCTACTGCAACATTTTGATCAAGATCAGTGACAAGAGAAGACAAAGCTTTGGGTTGAATTTGAGGGTTTGCGATGGAGAGTGTACTAGTAAAGAGGAAACAGAAACTCAAGCCAAAACCGACTTTTTTAAAAAAGTCATTGTTATTCATAAAATACTACCTTGAATATTGAAATTATAATTGTGGGTAGAATATGCCACTCTTTATAGCAAAGAGTGGCATTGTACAATTAACGAATACCGCGACGACGTAGCGCTGATGGAGTGAAATCGGCATCAGTTAGCTTCGCATCAAAGTTGTACATACGACCTTCGTTATCCAGTCCCATTGCAATGTAACGACGAGATTGAAGATCATGGAATACTTCTAATGTACTCCACTGTGCAGGCACTTCGTAATAGTTCAAGCCATGGGCAACGGCAACACGATATAATTGATCACGGTTGTCATAAAGATCAGCCGCAGAAATTTGCCAAGAATCTTCATCTATATAAAACACACGAGTTTTATATAAATGTGAAACACCTGGTTTAAGTGTTGCTTTTACTTCCCAAACACGATGCTTTTCCCAACGTACATATTCAGGATTAATATGACCAGGCTTCAAAATTTGATCATAGGTTAACTTATCTGAATGCAGACGGTAATCATTGTAAGGAATATAGATTTCTTTTTTCCCAACAAGATCCCAGTTGTAACGCTCAGGTGAACCGTTGAACATATCGAAATCATCGGTCGTTCTTAAACCATCAGTTAACGTACCAGGGGTATCAAAAGCAACGTTTGGCGCTTTGCGAACACGGCGTTGGCCAGTGTTATACGTCCACGCTTGACGAGGCTCTTTTTGTTGATCCATGGTTTCCTTTACAAGTAAGGCTGTACCTGCACGACGTGCTGGTTGTGTCACAACTTGCTTGAAATAGAAAAGCACATTATTTTCAGCCAGCTTCTGTGCAGTTTCATCAGGTCGAGTATATTTAAAGTGAATTTCTTCGTCATACTCCACAAGATTGTATGAACCGCCAGCTGTTGGTGCTGCTTGAGCACGAGAAGTTTCAATATCAACACCACGGAAACGCAAAATGTGATTCCAAACGGCTTCTAAACCATTTTGTGGGATCGGGAATGGAACGCCAATTGCTGCGCCTTTTAAACCATTTCCGCCATCAATTAATTCAGCACGTGTTGCATTAGCTTTTGTTGCATCATAAACGTATTGCGGTGCAGCAGCACTTCGGCGAGTTTGGTACACATTCATTTTGTATGTATCAGGATACAACTCAAATAATGCGTTTTGACCTGCGGTTAGGAAATCTTTGTACTTAGCTTTATTCGCATTAGTAATGGTGAATTCAATCTTATCATTTGGAAATGGATCGATATGATGATCGCCTTTCTTAAAACCAGCTACAGGTTTAGTGATACCACCAGTCCATTTTGGGATTGAACCATCAGCATTACCGGCTACTTCACCACCAATCGGCGTTAATGATGTGCCCAACTTCTTCGCTTCATCAGGTGAAACTTTTGCCAATGCTGCTGGAGTAGTCAAAGCCAACATCACAGCTAATGACAGTAGGTTTTTCGTTTTCATTAGTATCATCCTTTAAATCGAATACTTAATGTTGAAAGATACGTAATCACGATCTTCCAGTGCATTTGTTGTACCTACACCACCAAAGAAGTTGTTGTAGGAGATATCGGCTCCCCACTTGCTTTGATAATCAAAGTTAATCCCAACGGCAACTGATTTCTTACCTTCGGTAAATAAGAATAATGGATCCGGCGTAATACCTTTAACATCGTGAGAAAAAATGACTCGAGGTGACATATTCACACCAGCGAATACATTGTTAAAGTCAGCTTTCGCTACAAAACGGTAACCCCAAGCAAAATCGGTTGGGAATGGATTAGTTTCTGGTCCGTTATGCAGGCCGTTTAATAAAAGGTCAGGAATTCCACCACCAGAACGTGCTGTACCGGGTCCATTTAAACGAAGTTCATCAGGATCAGGCATATCATGGATCCAAATACCACCAAATTCAGCCAATGCCACGAGGTTATCCATACCAAAAGCGCGACCAAACGAGTGCGTTAATGTAAACTGCGCTTGAGTAGTATCACTACGAATAAAGCCTTCAGCATATTCACCTGGACCTACATCTTTAACATTACGATTATATTGAGAAATGCCCGCTAACTCTGGACGGTGGCCAGCTTTTGCCAATTGTTCAGGCATTGCAGCAAACAATAACTCAACGTCATCTATTTGTAGTGGTTCATCTTGACGATGCGAGATTTCACCCGCTAAAGAGGTATCGCCAATCAGAGTGTTAAAACTTAAACCGTAAAGCTTAATATCATCAGGAAAGACAATTTGGGCTTTAGAGAATGTCTGTAAATTAAGCAGTGTATCGCGATCAATATTTCCAGCATTTCTGCCTAGAACAGCGAGATCAGATAATATTGCACCAGAGCCGAAGTCAGCCGTTTTACCACTAATTAAAGGGCGACGACTGTTATACTTCATGAAGTAGAAACCAAATTCAGTGTCATGAAGCTCAGGCGAATACCAACTTAACTTAATACCATACTGACCATCATCAGAGGCTTTACCATGATCATCGACTAATGTAACTTTTGTTGTATATGCTAAAGCAAGAGGACCTAGTTGGTCTGATGGAACTTGTCCGCTAGCAATCATTCCGCCAAGTTTGTTGTACTCTTGAAGCAAGAAGTCAAGGCTGATATCTGGGTTACCACTGAAGCCTAATTGAGCATTATTCAGATAACCGCCATAACCAACAAAGTCATTGGTTCCAAAAAGAGAGCCTGGGGTAGGAATCCAAATTGGCTCCCAATCATATTGATAGAATGCTTCTACAGAAACTTCATCTGTGATACCTAAAGAAGCCCAAACCATTCCTTGTGGTCTAAAGGCTTCTTTAAGTTCAGCACCAGGCTGATTCAAGATATTTAAATCAACAGGATTGATGACGCCAATACCATGTGGAATCAGTGTACTTTCACCCCAAGAAATAACTTGGTTACCAACTCGCACAGATAATGGGTTTTTGCCATCATTTAGATCAAAATTACCATAAACGAAAGCATCAAGCAGACGAACATCTTTACACTGTACTTTTTCAGCTTGTTTATCTTCACAAGCATCATATTTATTGCCTGTTAACGGATCAACATAATCAAAACCTTTATCGTTTAATTTGCGGTCATAGAAATATAAACCACGAGCAAATAAACCAAAGTTTTTATATTCTAGTGATAATTCATGTAAACCTTTAAAGATTTCTGAAAAAGTTTCACCATTAGTATGAAGTTGATTACTTAAATCATTGTTGGTTGAATATGAACCTGGGTTGGCCCATATATCAGTGCTTTGATGAATAGTATTTCCGAAAGCAGTATAGTTAGCCCAATTGTAATTAGGCTGGTTTGCTTTACCGATTTGGTCTTTCCAATTTCTATCTGAAACTCGCCAACTTGCACCGGCAGTCCAAGTGGAATCGAATGTTCCAGATACTTCTCCCCAATCAAAAGAGGCTGCGTTAACATTTGACAATAGTCCTAGAGACATTGCCGAAGCCACCCCCATGGCTAACGCAGATCGGCGAAAGCCGCGTTGAGTCTTGTTCATTGTTGTCATTCTCCATAACCTGCAAAATTTCCATTTGATAACCTCCACTTGTAATTCTTATGGTAAAAGTATCAAACAGGTGAATACATTGTTACAGGAATGCAGGGTGTTGGGCAAGACATGGGGACGATAAAAACGTTTTTATTTTTTCTTTATAAAACAAAGAAGAAATACATTTTCATACGTATGTTTGAATAGGTTGAATTCTGATAAAGTGCAATCTCACACGAAGCATAACTATCTATTTTAAAAGGAAATAAATAACACAGATCAGACCAGATAATTTTTAACATACGACGTTGCGTTTAAAGTATTTACTCTAAAGTTTTTCAATTTTTTGTAACGTTCCATTATCATCTATCTGTATTTTGAAATCACCTTCAATGCCTTTCGGGGTCAAAAAAGGCTTAAAGTGATAAGCGTTAATGTGCAATATGCGACCATATTGCTCACGAACTTCTACTCTTTTGGCCACCCCTTGATAGTAAGGCAAAAAGTTGTCATAACTTACTGAAAGTTTAAAATAAAATTCCATAATAAAACTATTTTTATAGAAATACTCGCCATTCGTAGATCAAATGGCGAGCTTAGATTTATGCTAAAGCCTTAGTTACTTTCTCAAATAGATCTTTAGATAAATTTGGTAAATCAGCTAGCTCTTGCAACCCTTGTTTAATCATTGATTGACGTTGTGCGTCAAACTTTGAGAACTGAATCATTGGCGTAATAATTCTAGCCGCTAACTGTGGGTTAATGTCATTCAACTTCTTTAACACATCTGTTAAATAACGGTAACCTTCACCATTTTCATTATGAAATTGCTCGGTATTAGCCGCAGCGAAAGTACCTATCAAGGATCTAACTCGATTCGGGTTCTGAAAACTAAATGCTGAATGCGAAGCCAGTTCTTTCAAACGTTCAATGACATTATCTGCTTTGTTTGTCGCTTCGAGCATAAACCACTTATCCATGACTAAAGGAGTTTGGCTCCATTTAGCTTCAAAAGCTGACATCAAGTGATTACGACATTCAAGTTGTGAAGTATTTGCAGCTTTGAGTGCACCAAGCGCATCTGTCATATTTTCTGCACTGTAAAATTGCTGCTCAACTAATACTTCATATTGCTCACCAATACGACTTACCCAATTTAGACATGCGTTTTTTAGTGCCCTTGCAGATGGGTCATCTACTAACTTAAGCAAATGATAACGAGCATTTAATTCATCTTCACAATAAGCAGCAATTTCATCAATCACAAACTCACGCGCAGTAATCAGCTTATCTAAATCAACAGTTATCGCTTGTTCGACAAGTTCATTCGTTGTTGGAACAGTTAACACTTCTGCTACTAATGCTGAATCTAACTGACTATCAAGCAACATACCTTTGAATGCATCAAGAATAACTTGATTGACCTGCATACTAGTATTGTTTTTCAGTGCTTCTACATTGTTCCATATAGCATTACTGAAGATTGAAACTGAAGCTTCCCAGCGTGCAACTTCACTACTCGCAAAGCGCATTAAATTCACGAGATGATCAAGTTCGAATTCAAAATCAAGTTTTACCGGAGCAGAGAAATTTTGAAGTAAAGAAGCCGTTGGCTTTGCATTGATATTAGTGAATACAAAAGTTTGGTTATTTTCAGTGAAATTAAGCACCTTACTCACTAAAGACTCGCCAGACTCCGAAATGAGCTCAACATCAAAGGGAATATGCATCGGTAAGTCATTGTTCCCAGAAATCGCTTTACGTTCTTGTTTTAAGTGCAGCTTGTACTCTTGTGCCGTAGCATCAAACTCTTCGATAACCGAAACTGACGGTGCACCTGCTTGGCTATACCAATTACGGAATTGCTTAAGATCAACACTACTTGCATCTTCCATAGCACTCACAAAATCATCACAAGTGACTGCTTGACCATCATGACGTTCAAAATACAACGCAATACCTTTCTGGAAGTTTTCTTCTCCAAGTAAGGTATGCATCATACGAATAACTTCAGCACCTTTATTATAAACAGTAACGGTATAAAAGTTATTCATTTCGATTACAGCTTCAGGACGAATTGGATGTGCCATAGGACCGGCATCTTCCGCGAACTGGTGGTTCCTGATAACTTTAATGGCATGAATTCTGTTCACGGCTCTAGAACCTAGATCTGAACTAAACTCTTGATCACGGAAGACCGTAAGCCCTTCCTTTAAACTTAACTGAAACCAATCACGGCAAGTTACACGATTGCCCGTCCAGTTGTGGAAGTATTCATGGCCGATGACAGATTCAATACCATGAAAGTCATCATCAGTAGCTGATTCTTTGTCTGCTAAAACATACTTAGTATTAAAGACATTTAGCCCTTTGTTCTCCATCGCGCCCATATTGAAAAAATCAACGGCTACGATCATATAAATGTCTAAGTCATATTCTAAATCAAAGCGTTCTTCATCCCATTTCATGGACTTTTTAAGAGATTCCATAGCATGGTGCGCTTTATTTAAATTGCCTTTATCAACAAAAACTTGAAGTTCAACTTCACGATTACTTCGTGTGATAAAAGTATCTTCTAATAGATCAAAGTCACCTGCTACGAGTGCAAATAAATAGCTCGGCTTTGGAAATGGATCTTGCCAACTGGCAAAGTGTCGACCATTTTCTAGATCGCCTTTTTCTAACAAGTTACCATTACTTAGCAGGTAGGGAAACTGTGCTTTATCAGCTTCAACTCTCACATCAAATTTTGCAAGCACATCTGGACGATCAAGATAATACGTAATGCGGCGGAAGCCTTCTGCTTCACATTGAGTGCAATATGCACCGTCTGACATATATAAACCTTCAAGCGCTGTATTCGCTTCTGGTTCAATCTCAGTAACAATTTCTAATAAAAAGTTGTCAACGTCTGCTGAAATATGTAAACGATTTTCTTCAAGTATATGTTCAACATCTTTGCTATCAATTTTAACACTGACAAGTGAAAGTGACTCACCATCAAGCACTAATGTGACAGCTTCATTTTTCAACCGTTTAACCTTACTCGATGCTGTAATCGTTGTAACTGGGGTATTAAGCTCAAATTTTAAGGCAATGTGTTCTACGGTATATTCTGGTGCACTATAGTCCTTAAGTAATTTTGCTTCACGTTGTGACATAGTGGTCCTCTTAAGTATTTTTTAATTTTATCTTTCAGACAAAAAACGCGCAGAGTGCGCGTTTTTTTAATTTATTTATTGAAGTTACTTTTTCTTAGTTAAGCTAACTAAATCTAAAGTTATATCCGCTGTTTGTTCAAGAAGTACATCAGGTAACTCTTCTTTATCTTTCAGTTTAGATAATTCATCGAGGTCTTTCACTGGCTTTTGACCTTTTGCTACACGACGTTCATTAGCGCGTTGTAGCGCTTTATCATCTTCTTCTTTTTGCAACGCTTTACGTTTTGATAAGTCCAAAGAAACGCTCTTTTCGTCTCGAAGCTTACGATACTCTTTGATGTCATCTCTGATATAACCAAACTCAACATTATTTTTGATACGAGCATCATAATCTTTGGTCAGTTCAGAAATTATCATTGGCGTAATATCATTGAATTTATGATATTTAGCCGCAGGAACTTTATCCCATGGTAATGCATTATCTTCTTCAGATTCACCAAACTCACCAGGTTTAAGCGCACTTGGGAACATGATGTCTGGAGTAACGCCTTTCAACTGAGTGCTACCACCATTAATACGATAAAACTTAGCAATTGTGTATTGCACACTGCCTAACGGTTTATCATACAAATCATAAATACGTTGTAATGGCTTATGTTGCTGTACGGTGCCTTTACCAAATGTTGACTCACCAACGATTAAAGCTCGTCCATAATCTTGCATAGCAGCCGCAAAAATTTCTGATGCTGAAGCACTATAACGATCAACCATTACGGTTAATGGTCCTGAATACGTAACACTACCATCATTATCACGGTTTTGAACAACTTGGCCATTGGCATAACGAACTTGTACTGCTGGGCCCATGTCGATGAACAACCCAGTAAGTAACGTTGCTTCTGTCAATGCACCACCACCATTTCCTCGTAAATCGATGATGATACCTTCAACGTTTTCTTTCTTGAGCTTGGCAAGTTCTTTCGTTACATCTTTTGAAAGGTTTACATAAAAACCAGGAATTTCAATGACACCTACCTTACGTTTTTCGTAAGCACCAACATCGCCTTCAATAACTTTAGAGCTTGCAGCCCTATCTTCTAGGCGAATTTTGTCACGAGTGATAACCACTTCAACGGGCTTAGCACTTGAGCCTGCTTTTTTCTTTAGTACTTGTAAAGTAACTTTTGTCCCTTTAGGACCTTTAATAAGATCGACTACATCATCTAGACGCCAGCCAATAATATCGACAATTTTTTCGCCTGCTTGACCGACACCAATGATTTTATCGCCAGCTTCTAACTCTTCACTTTTAGCCGCAGGGCCGCCTTTTACAAGGCTACGAATCATAGTGTAATCATCTTCAGCTTGTAATACTGCTCCAATACCTTCAAGACTTAAGTTCATTTCTTGTTGGAAGCGTTCAGCATTTCGTGGTGACAAGTAGCTTGTATGCGGCTCAATTGAACGTGCGAATGAATTCATTAAAATTTGGAAAACATCTTCACTATTAGTTTGAGTCAAGCGTTTAAGAGCGTTGTTGTATCTTTTGGATAAGATCTCAACAATTTCACTCCATTTTTTATCCGTCAATTTTAGGTTTAAAGCATCATACTTAACACGTTGACGCCATAACTCATGAATCTCTGCTTCAGATTTTGGCCAATTAGCGTGCTCACGATCATAATCGTACTTATCGCCAACTTTATTGAAATCAAACGGTTTTTTATCATCAAGTAGACTTAAAGCGTAAACAAAACCTTGATAGCGACGTTTTTGAACAAGATCATAAATCTTGTAAGCTTCATTTAAGTTGCCGCTGGTGAGCATTTTATCAAAATCATCTTGATACTGCTTTAATCCATCAACATCAGCTTGCGTAAGAATATTGCGTCGAAAATCTAAGAGTTTCAAATAACGGTTGAAAATTTGCTCTGAAAAATCAGTATCAAGATCAAACTTGTGATAATGAGAACGTGTGAATAAATCTGTGATTCGTTTACTTGATACTTTATGTTGAGGTTCTTGCTGTAGATGAGGTAGCTCGTTGATTTGAATTTTTGGCTCGACTGCCAGGGCATTGAATCCAAATACAAGTGTGGCCAACGCTGTGGCCAGTTTTAATTTTCGCATCAACAAGTTGCTCCTTACTTTTGATAATTTTTATAAGCTGTTTGCAAATATTGACTTAAGTATATATCGCAAACAGCTTACCTGCTCAAGCTTTTCTGCTATAAGGGATTTTAAAGTAAAATATGTTCAGGCTTAACTTTAACGCTTAAACCACTGTCCAGCTGAACCATAATCTCACCTTTATTTATATCAGCGATAACGCCAGATACAGGTGACTTACCAAGTTTAATGTTTACACGTTGATCTTTACTAAGCTGTGACAACTCAGCTTGAACAAGTTTAGAAACATCAATTGCTGGTTTTGCAGTTTTTTGATCCTTAGATTGCACTTGCTTGAAGTTGCGATCTTTGCGCTGACGGTTTGCAGCAGGCTTTTTAGCAAACTTTCTTTCAGTTTTTGGTTTATCACCACGCTCTGCAGCTAATTTAGCTTCTTTTTCTTGACGGCGTTGCTTAGCTCGTTCTTGGCTTTCTTTTAGCGTTTTTTGAGCATGTTCAATGTGCTCTGCTTCAAGTTCACCACAAGGATTACCGTCTAAGTCGACTCGAACCGCGCCTTCTTTGATACTCTTTAGATAGCGCCAGCTGCTGGTGTAACGTCTTAAAGCAACGCGTAATTGCGTCTTACTGACTTTAGGATCTTCAGCAAGCTTATCTGCTAAATCTTGAAATAGGCCGATTTTTAAAGGCTTTGCTTCTCCTTCAGCTACAAAGCACTGAGGAAAAATTTCATATAAATACGCCAAAATAGCATTAGTGTCGGTCAACTTTTCTGTTGATTCCATTATTACTTCCACATTTACTAGGACATCGGCCGTGAAAAGATTTGGTTTACGGCTCAGTCGTTTATCTTCGTCTAAATAATTAGACGTACAATTTTGATATGCTTCTTACAAAAACAGTAACAAACATAAACTAACAAAGTTAGGTTTATCAAGCGACACTAAAGCAAAGCATAGCGCGAGTTCAAGCCGCAAGCAGCCGCCTATTATAAAGCCAGAGCTTATAATTGCGACCTCGAATTGAAAAAAAATGTTCGATAATTAGCCGAATAGACACTTTTCGAATGAAGACACGACCATTTCTAAGCCATTTTTATCTTCTTTATCGAACCTAGAAAGGACTGGACTATCAATATCCAAAACTGCAATAACTTTTCCGTCTTTATGGACAGGTACTACGATTTCAGAATTACTGGCTGAATCACAAGCAATATGACCTGCAAATTGATGAACATCGTCAACAAGTTGTGTTTCATCATTTGCAGCGGCTGTACCGCATACGCCACGACCAAGCGGGATTCTAACGCAAGCAACTTTTCCTTGGAAAGGCCCTAAAACAAGCTGTTCTTCATGCTGAATGTAAAAACCTACCCAGTTGATTTGTTCAAGATTCTCATTTAACAGTGCAGATAAATTCGCCATTGCAGCAATTTGATCAGTTTCGCCTTCAAATAGTGCCAAAACTTGACGGTTTAACGTGTCGTAAAATTCAGATTTCATTTTCACCCTTAAGTATTACTTCTTTTTGCTTAGCTCAATATCAAGCTATGCCACAACTTCCAAGTTTTTTTTAGGTTTTTTCACCATTTTAGGAGTTGTGCTACCACCTTTAAGAAGTGATAGTAAATCATCTTTGTTAGAAGCTAAATAGAAAGAAAGCTGTTCTATGGTATTTTCTTCAAGTTTAAGCTCTGATTGCTGTATAAATGGAAGTAAGTTATCAGCAATATCTAGCATTTTGTCGTATGCATCAGCTTCCTTTTTAGACGTAAAAGTCATTTTTTCTACCTCTTCCCTTACTACAACGTATTGAGTGATAACCGCCATTTTTGCCTCACACTGTATTTATAAACAGTAGATAGGATGTCATAAAAAGACATTTAAATGCAAAAGGTTTGTAAGAAAAAAAGAAAATCGTCAATGTATTCCAAAGACCAAAAATAAAATATATGCCTAAAGACAAAAGATATTGCAAGCATGAGTAAACCTCATACTTGCAGAGAGAGGAATTAGTCCTTATTCAAAACTAAAACGAAGGAAACAGGAATTGCAGTAGATATACTTGAAAGCTTTGCAACTTCTTTTAAAGATTCAATTCCAGATACTAAATTAAAATCAGAAGCATTAATGATGGTCGGCTTTAAACTCGTTACCATAGCTTTGTTATCTGCCAGCTTGGCGACATAAGCTTTAAAATGTAATGTTTGGATCAAACCATGAAGCGCAACCTGCCCTTCAGTACTTATTACTTGGGTATCACCAGGCTCCATGTTTTCTAGAAGCTTACCCTTGAGGTTGGCAGATAAAATGACTTTTGGGTACCGGCTCACATCAAATAGCATACTTTGCATTCTTTCGTCTCGAATGGCTATTCCCGTATCGACACTTTTCAGAGGAATCGTGAGTTCAAAATGCCCCGTGCCAGTTAAGTTCCCATTAATTGACTTAAAACGATGCACTTCACCAATGGAGTTCTTTTTTACCGAAACAAAACTTACCACTGATTTCGATGAATCAATATTCCACTCATGAGCTTGTACACTAAAACCGACTGATATAGAAAATAGACAGAGTAAGGTAGAGATTGCTTTCTTCATGATTTCATCACTTAAATATTCGACTAACCAAAGAGTAGCAAAATTAAGCTCTATAGAAAAATATCATATTGAAATATGTTAAAAAATTAAACCGAGCAAATTATCTGTATAAATAGAATTAAGGCTGTTTCTATCCATTCAGATTTTTTAAGATAATTTAATTTTTTTACGTATTTTCATAGATAACTCCTTGAACCTTCCGAATCATCGAAAGGTTCAAAGCAGAATGTATTCTAATTTTACTTGGCACCAATCCAAGGACTTATTTTTAATGGTTTCTTAGAAAAGCTTAATTGTTTTAGTGTTCCCATTTCAGCCTTTGAAAGTTCAAATGTACTTTTGGTTCCCTTGTATTCACCATCAACTTTAATGTCACTCGGCGAAGCAAACGTAAACGTCAGTCCATCAATATCATCACTAAAGTATTTTAAGGGAAAGCCTTGCATACTTGACATCAAAGCATTCATTTCTGAATAAATGTTATCTAATTGCTTCTGTTTATATTGAGTTTTGATTGAAGTGGCATTCACTTGTATTTGAATTCCACACTTTTTCGAATCGCCAGCTAAATCCAAATTAATGAGCGCTCGATCACTTTTAAGCTTTTCGTTATAAGGAAGAAACAGCTCTTGGTGCGATGAAAAGCTTAAAGGATATTTTTTCCTTTCGGTAGTGATGCTTCCCGAATTAATTTTACAGGCATCCGTTTGGGGTAAATAAAATCCCATTTTGACAAGAGAATAGCTTCCCTTGTTAACGCTTTTCATTCGATTATAAAAATCTTTATATTCTACGGATATTGAAGTCGCACTTGATGTGAAACTGACGAACAAACTTGCTAGAAGGACTTTCTTAAACATTACTTTTGTACCAAATATTTTTTGTTATGACGCAACATATCTAAAAGCTCATCAATATAAGCTTCTTGCCTTTCGGAATAATTAACGAGCCCGTATACTAATTCAGCAGCATCTGGTTGTTTACCTTGCTTGCGCAGATCATAACGAATTGAACGAAATAAACTATAAGCTGCATTTGAATTTAAGTTTCTCATATAGGAAGCAATAGAAGCTTCAACTGATGGAAATACAGTTACCTCATGAGTTAACCCATCAGTACGTGATGATGGAATTAACCCGCAGCCTTTTCGATAACACCATTGACCAAAAAAGTTTAAACCTTCACGTGCAAACCTTGAACTCCCCCACCCAGATTCATTCGCAGCTTGAACAAGAACTAAAGATTGTGGAACCGTATCAACTCTTTTGAGAAGTTCTTTAATTGTATTTGAGTCGAAACGTCGATAACTTAATTGATACTTTTTTGCCAACTGAGTCACTTTAAACTGAGTACCATCATCAAGTATGTTTCCTGAGCCCAGAACTTTTTGAACGGACTGTAAAAAATTACGCTCTTTGGTAATTAATGCATTTTGTTCTTTAATTGCAGGGCTTAAAAAGTCAAAAAATGCTTTTTTTCTGGTTGGGATATCTCTTATCTTTTGAAAGTCAGGGATAGAAGTCGTCTGTGATTTATTCTTTGGAGCCAGAATGAGCTCTTCAACTTCACTTAAAGAGGTCGGCAAAAAGTGAACTCGGAAACCATATATAATAACGAGTACGGCTCCAATTGCTATAGTAAACTTTCCTATTTTACCGCTTTTCAATAACATATTATAAAGTTAGCCGTTCTTTTAATTGTAATTTTGTTTAATAGTATATTGAAAATGAACAGTAACCACAAAATTATGCTTAAGATATGATCTGTCTCAATTACACGCCATGGAAACTTTAACAAAAACGTCATATAATTTATCTTTATTTTAAGATTATGACAGGGTTTCGTTGTGTCTGAAGTACTCATCTCTCCAAACAACAAGGTAGTAGCAATTGGTGGAGGTCACGGTTTACCTCAAGTTTTAAAGGCTTTTTCCTTCCTAGGCAACAATTTGTCAGCAATTGTCACAACCACAGATAACGGTGGCTCGAGTGGACGTTTAAGAAAAATTAACAACAATATCGCTTGGGGAGACATTAGAAATTGCATTTCTAGTTTAGTTGACGACGAACTTTCACAAGAATTACTGTCCTTTAGATTTCCCGGTAAAATTGAACTTGGTGGCCATAATCTTGGCAATATAATCTTTACTGCACTTGAACAAATGGGCAATACTCCAAGCGCAGCAATCCGGCTGATTAAGAACCTTCTTAATATCAAAGCAAATATATACCCAATGACAGAAGAAGTATCGGATCTAAAAGCTGTTCTTGAGGATAATTCGATCATTCTCGGTGAAACACAGATTGATGATTTACAACGTTTACCTCGACAAATAACTTTGCATCCCAAGGTTCAAGCTCTAAATCCTGCAATTAAATCAATTTCTGAAGCCGATATTATTATTTTAGGGCCTGGTAGTTTTTTTAGCAGCATTCTGCCACCACTTTTAATTGAAAGGTATGCTCAGGCCATAAATCAGTCTAAAGCCAAAATATTTTTTATAGACAATATTTTACCAGAGCAATCTTTGGCAAAACTTATGTCATTGGCGGATAAGGCTGCTTATTTACAGACTTTGATAAATAGAGAGGTCGATTGCATCATATCTACCAACCGTGAAGAAAATACAATCAAAAATATAATCACTACCGATGACATAAAATTAGCAAGCAATTACCATTGTTCAAGTGCCTTAGCTACTGTGATCAGTCATTATTATTATATCGACAAAGCCGCTTTAGCTATATAATATGCAGCCTATATGTTGAATTAAGTTTTAAATAATGTAAATTTTGTTAAATAATGTATTAACGGAGTTTACAATGTTAAATAACAAATTATTGTTCCTGTTAACCTCAGCCTTACTATTCGGCTGTGGAGGTGGCAGTGATAATAAGCCCGTCAATCAACCGGACTCTTCTGAAAACCTGATATGGGTATCAGGTACATTTGAAGCCGCTTCCAAGTTTAAAGATTACTGTGAATCGCCTCGTCTTGGTAACTTTCCAGATCGAAGTGGAACATCGATGCATGAAAAAATGTGGCTTCGCTCATGGGCAAATGATAGTTACCTTTGGTACGAAGAAGTTGATGACATAGACCCTACTCCGTTTAACGTCTCTGATTATTTTGCACAATTGAGAACGACAGAAAAAGATGAATTTACCGGAAAAGACAAGGACAATTTTCACTTTACTCGCGATACTGAAGAATACAGGAAACAAACTCAGGCGGGAGTTTCATTAAGTTACGGAATGAGTCTAAAGATCATCAGTAAAAGCCCTCCAAGAAAGGTTGTAGTGTCTTATGTTGAGCCAAATTCAATCGCAGAGGCTAATGGTGTTATTCGTGGCGACGAGGTCATACAAATCAATGATGTCGATGTCATAAACTCAAGTGACGTTGACATAATTAATGCAGGTTTATTTCCGTCAAATGCCTCCCAAGAGTATCGTTTCAAGTTTGAACATGTCTTTTCTGGTGTAATTAAAACAGTATCGATGCGTCCAAGTGAACTCGAGCGTTCACCCGTTTTAAATGTTAAAACAATCCAGCGTGATGATGACAATATCGGCTACTTTCAATTTAACACGCACAATAGCCCGTCTGAAAAAGCGCTAAGAGATACGATAGCTCAACTGTCGGCCAGCAATATTGATGATCTCATCATTGATCTTCGGTATAACGGTGGCGGCCTGTTAGCAGTTTCAAGTCAATTGGCCTATATGGTTGCGGGTTCAAGCTCTAATAATAAAACGTTTGAGCTTCTTCAGTTTAATGATAAATACCCAAACACTAACCCTGTAACGGGTGAAAGAATTGATCCAATTCCATTCTTTAACCAAACACTTGGTTTGTCTGACGGCCTTACAAGTGGTTTACCTCTACCAACATTAAACTTAAATCGTGTATATGTGCTAACAACGGACAACACTTGTTCAGCCAGTGAAGCGCTGATGAATGGCTTACGTGGTATTGATGTTGAAGTAATTCAAATTGGAGGTAAAACCTGTGGTAAACCGTATGGTTTTTATCCTGTCGATAATTGTGGAATAACCTACTTTAACGTTCAGTTTCAAGGTGTAAACCACAAAGGGTTTGGAAGCTATGCTAGTGGGTTCGAACCAAAACAAGCCAGCCCTATCACTGGCTTTCAAATCCCAGGTTGCCTGGCTGTCGATGATTTTAATCATCAATTAGGCGATGAAAGTGAAACCATGTTGAGTTCAGCTTTGCATTACCGTTCGACGGGTAGCTGTCCAATTATTGCTGCTAGTTCCGTTTCTAAAGTTCAGAATAATGAACAAGGTTCAAGTGATAGCAGATTCGAAATATCGGACCCTGCAGAGCTAACTGATCAAGTTATGAATAACAAAATTTATTAATCTGAAAGGAGCAAAATAGCTCCTTTTTTAATGGGTATATGATAATGAAACGCATTTATTTAATAGGCTTTGTTTTTGCTTTTTGTGTGTTAACTGGATGTAAATCTAAAGAAGCCAATAACCACTTTAAACCAGCTATTTTAGTTGAAAAATCAAATCAGAGTATCGTTTCTAATGTTATCGAGAAACAATTAAAACTGACGTCATTTTTAATGTTAGAAACGGCATTCTTAACTTCATCAGTGATAAGCATCGACTCCCCACTTATTTTGATTAATGGTGTTCATACAGATACCCGGACTAGTTCAACAACTAAAGTCCAACTTTTAAAGGCCAGTGAAACTTGTTATTTGAAATTTGGAAAAGGCGATCCAATGGTAGTCAGAGGTATTCAGTGCATTTCAAAATAAAAAAGCGCCAGAAAAAGTCTGGCGCGTAATTGTTTCTACAATAAAATTTAGTTGATTTATTTAATTGGAATTCCATTTAACCTATCATCAACACCTTGTCTCCATCCTCCTAACCATTGAGAACGGGGATCAGGGTTTAAATATGGACAATTCTCCTTAGACCTTCCACACATACCGGCTTGGAAGCCTTTTGCAAATGCACGCTCTAAGCGATCACGTTTTTGTCTTTTCATATTCATGTCCTCAGTTACAGCAATTTTCCGTAATATCTAGCTAATAACTGTTTTGTTTAATCTTGCTTGTTACGTGTAACAACAAGAATTTTTGAACAAAAAAGAAACGTTAAACAAACATAAATCAAACAGAAACAGAACTTATAATTATAACTTTTATGAATAATGGTCAAGCCTTTTTAGATTAATTTTCAACCAATTTGATTAATTTTCACACTATCCACTTTAAATTATAGTTCCGTTAAGTGCCTATTTTATGGCAAACCGACTTATCAATGAACGGAAAATACTTACTGTACTCTCTAACTTGTGTGAGGCCTCAAGTGACTGTGCTGAAGCCTCTCTGGTGTGATTAGAGCCATCAGCGATATCAACAATTTGTTGGTTAATATGGTCAGCCACTGAACTTTGCTCTTCAACTGCCGCAGACATTTGAAACGTCATATCCGTAATTTGCTTGACTGCATCTCTAATTTCACTGAGTGCATTCTTTGTTTTATCGACAACTTGAACACCATCCCCAGCTACTATTTGACCTTGTTTTGCCGCTGCAACAGCTGAGCTTGCTCTTTTTGAAAGATCTTGTACAACATTGTGAATTTGATCAGTAGACTCGCGCGTTTTAGATGCTAGTGCCCTCACTTCGTCAGCGACCACACTAAAGCCTCGCCCATGTTCACCCGCTCGAGCAGCTTCAATAGCAGCATTTAATGCTAACAAATTTGTTTGATCTGCAATTGTAGTGATTAAGTCAGCAGCTTGACCAATCTGACCCGTTGAGTCAGCGAGTTCCTGAACCGTAACTGCAATCGACTTAACAGAGTCATTCAGGTTATGGATCACTTTTAATGCATCACCGGCTAAACTTACACCTGAATCAACATTATGAATTGCAGTTTCAGCGCTTGAAGAGTTTGACTCAATCTTTTCAGCGACTTCTTGGATAGCTTGTGACATCTCAGTAATCGCTGATGCAATCTGTTGTGTTGCTGCGCCTTGCTCTTCTACAGCAGAAGCTGTCTTTTTCGCCTCAGTCTGCGTAATGTCTGTAATTTCATCCAAACTCGTGACTGAATCATTAATTCGTGTCAATGCAGTCCTTGAGCGTGCTATTTCTGTCGCTAATACTAATTTTGCTTGTGCAGCGACGCCACGTTCAGGAAAGTAAGTCTGAGCAACTTCTACATTTGAGTATGACTGTGGGCTGATGCTCATCAAATTCTTCCACTCAGAATATCTAAAGAATAAAACCCAAAACACACTCAAGAGTCCAAAACCGGCGGAGATCAATCCAGCGGATGGTGAATGAAAAACGCCGAGTACTATCGATGCGAGTATTGCAGGAACGAATACAGATAATGTTTGAGCGACAAAATCTTTTAACTTCTCAGTCCAAGTAACCGAACTCTGTCCATTTGAAAGTCTTTTATAAGCCTTTTCTGCCCTCTTTTTTTCTGACTCATCAGCCGCTACGCGTACAGACTCATAACCAACCAGTTTATCAGCTTCGAATACTGGAGTAACAAATGCACTAACCCAATAGTGATCACCATTTTTACGCCTATTTTTAACGAGCCCCATCCAAACTCGACCTTTTTGAAGCGTACTCCACATTTCTGCAAATACAGGCTTAGGCATATCTGGGTGGCGAATAAGATTGTGAGGAGAGCCAATCAATTCATCCCGTTCATAGCCACTCATTTCAACAAATGCTTCATTACAATGTTTTATGATCCCTTTCGCGTCGGTTGAAGATATCAGCCTTTCACTACCTTTGAATGGATACTCGCGATTGGTAACAGGTAAGTTTTTACGCATTTAAAATCCCTTTAAACCTCGTTTAACTTTGATTGGATTCACTCAATATAATCACTTACTTTTTGTAATGATTTGAGTTAAGCAATTAAAGTATAACAAGACATTGGCACTCTGCTTGAAAATCAATTCACAGGGTGTCTAAATAACAAAAAAAACGAATTTTAACAGTCATTAATACAGTATGATATCGTCAATTATTTGCCCCCCCAATACTATCGACGGTAAAAGCACCTGCAAAACCACCCCGTAGAAACGCAATTAACCAGTTTAAAAAGACCTTAAAGAATATTCACCCAGAAAAACGGAATTTAAAAGTGATAAGCAGCAGTGCCATCAAACTGACACTACTGTAATATTTTTGTAATATTTGGCCATTATTAAGCCATTGCGATAAAACCAATAAACGCTAGGGTTGCAGCGATTAATGTGTAAGGTAATTGAGTCACAGCATGGCTCACTAAATTACACCCTGATCCTTGTGCAGCGAGTACCGTTGAGTCTGAATAAAAACAAGCTTGGCTACCAAAAGATGAAGCTGATAATAGCGCCCCGATAACCAACGGTATATTTGCATCCATCGACTGAGCCAACGGCATAACGATCGGAATTGTGACAGCAAAGATCCCCCAGCTCGAACCAGTTGCAAATGCGAGTATTGCCATAGATAGAAACACCACGGCAGGCAATAATTGAGGAGTCATAAATCCTGAAAGAGCATCTATTACGTATTTGGGTAGCAATAATTGATCACAAACATCTTTGAACACAAATGCAGCAACAACGGTTCCAATTGCAGGAAGCATACTTTTAAAACCATCAAACATCTGCTCCATCATCTCAGATAACGACATGAGTTGCTGACAAAAATAAAACGGTAAAGTTATTGCTAAAGTTGCAAGTAGCCCTTTCCAAACATCAATATCAAAATAAATGGTAAACGCAATCAATAGGATAATCGGAACTAGAAAGTTATAAAGTTTTCCATGTTGTTTTGCATGTTTAAACTCGTCTTCTATGGCCTGTATAGCATAGTCATCAGCAGTATGAACGTCATTAGTAAATGGCACTTTTTCTTGTTCAATTCCTGCTTTCGCTTTCAACTCGGCATTCTTCATTGGACCGAATATAGGTATAACGCCCAAGATCACGAGTACAACTACGAATAACGATAACAATGGGTAAAGCATATACGGAATAGCTGAAGCATATACAGCAATCCCCTCTCCGGTTGATGCAACACCATTATCAACTAATAAACTACCAAAAAATACAGCCCATGTTGAAAGTGGAACTAATACGCAAATTGGCGCCGCTGTCGAATCTACGACATAGGCTAGCATCTCTCTACTGACTTTATATTTGTCCGTCACCCTCTTCATTGATTCGCCGACAGTCAGTGCATTGAGGTAATCATCTATGAAAATAACAACACCTAAGAAAAAAGTCATGAACAATGATGACTTCCTTCCCTTAGCGAGCTTTAACGATGTTGTACCAAAAGCGCTAGCTCCGCCCGTTCGAACCAAGAGCGAAATCAACGCACCAAAGCTTCCACAAACCAGAATTAACCAACCTATGGTTTCATCACCCATAACGTTAAGTGAAATATCAGCAAGTTTACTGAGAATAAATTCAGGATTCGGTTTAAGCAGTATGAGTCCAGATATGGACCCAATAATTAATGATAAAATTGGCCGCCTTAGCCAGATGGCTAATACTAAAACAACAACAGGTGGAATCATGCTGATTGCTGAAGGTTCGGTCATTTTCTATAACTCTCTATTGTTATTGTGAAAAGACGTTATTAAGACGTAACGTACTTATTCTTTTAAGCTAAATTGGAAGCGAAAAATAATCGGCTAGCACAAGTTAGTCAATAAAAAGTTATAGGCGAGTAAAATTAACCGATTTTTCAGCAGTTTCTTTTGCTATTTACGCAGGTATTTGCATACTTGAACTAATAACGTTAATTAACAAGAATGAAATGAATAACCAGAAAACATTCGCGCCAATTTTATTATTGCTCTTTTTATTTTCGTCACAAGCTTTTGCAGTAGATCCATTAGATATTCTAATTACCGCAGTTAAACCAAAAAGCTCCTCTGTTTCAGTAGCCGTTTGGGACTTAACCTCCAATAAACCTGTATACAACTATAATGCGCATCAATTAATGTTGCCTGCAAGTACTCAGAAACTATTCATTGCATCTTCAGCCCTTAAAGAATTGGGCCCCAAATTTCAATACCAAACATCAATAGAGACCAAAGGAAAAATAGTCAATGGTACGTTGATAGGAAATCTATACATAAGATTTGATGCCGATCCAAGTTTAACCACAAACGACTTATATACATTACTACAACAGGTTAAATCACTTGGAGTAAAACACATTTCAGGTAATGTACTTCTGTCAGCACCTCTCAAAAAAACGTCGAGAGCAAAAGGATGGGTTTGGGATGATTTAGGTATTTGTTTCGCCGCACCAATCTCTGGGTATATTCTTGATAAAAATTGCGTTACAGCAGAACTTTTACCGACAAAAGGCAACAAAAGTAAAGTACACATCTTTAAACATGTACCACTTCAGATAACCAGTACTGTGTATTTTGACCCCAAACACGTCCAACAAGATTGCGAAATGGAATTAAATAAGGTTTCTATTAATCACTATGTGATTGATGGGTGCCATCACAGTAAAAGAAACGTACCTTTAGAAGTCGCAATTCCAGATCCACAACAATTTGCTTTAGATTTCGTAGCTCAGACTTTGTCTGAACTTGGAATACGTGTATCAGGTAGAGTATCAAACAATAAAATCAATCTCATATCCAATGAAGTACATATCGGTAAGGTAATTGCTCGCCATAACTCTGAAAGGCTCCCTGCTTTACTTAAAGAGATGCTTTTGAATTCGGACAATATGATTGCAGATACTCTCACGAAGAAGATTGGTCAACTTGAATACAAAACACAAGGTAGCTTTGTAAATGGTACCCGTGCGATCAAAAAAACGATGAAGAGTTTAGGCGTAGATCTTTCTGATGCCGTACTTGCCGATGGCTCAGGTCTATCGAGGTATAATTTAGTTTCAGCTCATCAGATATTAGAAACCGTAAAAGCAATTCATGACACCCCTGCATTAAAGCTATTGACGAAAGCATTACCCGTTGCCGGACGAAGTGGCACGCTTCTCAATAAGCATGCTTTTAATCATCCTCCATTAAAGGACGTAATTACAGCTAAAACAGGTTCAATGAGCGGCGTGAGTTGCCTCGCTGGATACATTAATATTAAAGGGAAACATAAGTATGCTTTTGCGATTTTGGAAAATGGTATCAGTCATCAGCAGTCAAAAAAGCAGCCATTTGAAGCTGCTTTCTTAAAAGGGGTTATCGAACAAATTAAGAATGGGAATATCTAAAACTTATCCACCTCAAGATTCATTATTTCTGTTTTCATAGCTGAAAGCTGTTCAAGTAACCCCGCAGCTTTAGGCATGAAAGTATCAAAGTAATACTCACAAAGTATGCTCTTAGTTTCAAAACAAACTTGTTGACTATCAACTGATTTTTCAAGCATCAATAACCAAAAATAACCGTAAATGATATAGCCTGCGGCATCTAAGTAATTTACCGCACTGAAGTTGATGAGATTTGCGTCCTCTTTACTTCTGATTGCTATCTGTTCTCCTACATTTTCAAGTTTTGAAAATAACTGCTGTAATTGGGTAATTTTTTTATCATCACCCATTTTAAATGAGTGCATATCTTCATTAAAAGAGTTCAGAAGATGCTTCAGCGATTTCAACTCGTCTTTGACTACTTTTCGGTTAAGAAAATCGAGCGCTTGTATGCCGTTTGTTCCCTCATAGATTTGAGCTATCCGACTATCTCTGACAATCTGCTCAATACCCGTTTCTCTAATATAACCATGACCACCAAAAACTTGCTGTGCAGCAATGGCATTCTCTAAGCCTCGATCGGTAAAAAAAGCTTTTGTAATAGGCGTTAGGAGTAACGCTAGATTTAATGCATTGGTTTGGCGCTCTCCTTGCGCATATTTGCTCAAATCTAATTGCTTTGCGGTAAAAACTGACAAAGCTCTGCCAGCTTCCGTTAAACATCTAATATTCAGTAATGTTCTGCGTACATCTCCGTGATGAACAAGCGCACTCGCCGCTATCTTTTCACCAGATGGCGACACAGCACTGCCTTGCACTCTTTCTTTTGAATATTTGCTGGCTAATTGGTAGGCAAACTCTGAATTGGCTAACCCTTGAATGCCTATAGCAAGACGCTCGTAATTCATCATCGTGAACATACAGGCTAACCCTTTACCCTCTTCACCGATTAAGTACCCTGCAGATCCCTCATAATGCATCACACAAGTTGCTGAGCCATGAAGTCCCATTTTGTGCTCAATTGAACCAACGGTTACATTATTGAATTCACCAAGACCTTGAAATTGACTGCAATGAAACTTCGGAACCACAAACAGTGAAAGTGAATTTTGGCCTTTAATTTTAGCTAACACTAAATGTACAATATTCTCTGCTAGATCATGTTCACCTGCAGTAATAAAAATTTTGGACCCAGAAATAAGATAATGTTCATCCTGTTGTACTGCAGTCGTTTTTAAGTGTCTCAAATCGGAGCCAGCATGAGCTTCCGTCATCGCCATTGCTCCAGCCCATTCACCGCTATACATTTTAGGTAGGAAAAAGGTTTTTAATTGCTCATTTCCGTGTGATTCGATGCACAGCGCTGCACCACTGGTTAAAGAGTTGTATAAAGTAAAAGAGTTTGAAGCAGAATAAAACATTTCATCAGCCAGAACGCCAAGCATTTTTGGCATGCCCATTCCCTGAAATTCGTCATTGCCGCATAAACCTACCCAGCCTCCGGCTGCAACTTCTTTATAAGCGGCTTTAAAGCCATCAGGAGTAATGACTATTTTATCAATTAGTTTGACACCTTGTTCATCTGAATTTCGATTTAGTGGTGCGATTAACTCCTCGCTCAGTTTACTTGCCTCACTCAAGATTGCTGAAGCAGTTTCACTATCAAGCACATCTTCGAATTTGGGTAATTGCTGCCATACATTATCTGCATCAAATACATCGTTTAATAAAAATTCCATTTCATTGATAGGTGCTTGATAAGGGTACATTTTTGAATCCAATAAAAATTTAAACACTTGTTTAAATTTAAGTGTATCTGAATCAAAAAACAAGCAGGAATTCATCATATCGAATGAAGGAATGGTTTATCTTGGAGAAAAGGAAGCTTTAAAAAGCCTGCCACACTGCTTAAATTAAGAATGGGGTTAAGTAAACTGCACAAAACTATTGAAGCGAGGCCATTTACAATACCCCGCTATTCATCAGGACTGCTTCAAATATCTCTCAACAGTATTCACAATTGCCTGTGTTTGACTGTCGATCTCGATATTAAATGCATCTCCGACAGAGTAGCTCTCTAGATTTGTAAGTCTCAATGTTTCTGGTATCAAGTGTATTAGAAACTTATTTTCTTTAATCTTTCCTATAGTTAGGCTGCAGCCATTGATTGCAATAAAGCCTTTATACATGATGTATTTCATCCACTGTGATGGAACTTCAAGCTCGATATTGTGGTGTTCATCGGTATTCGAAATCTTTACTATTTTGGCTTGAGTTTGGATATGACCCGATAAAACATGCCCTCCAATCTCACTGCTAAAGGTCAAAGAACGTTCAATATTTACTTTATCCCTCACTTTTAAAAAATTTAAATTTGTGAGCGCTAAAGTTTCTTCCATCACATCGAAAAAGACACTATCATTCTCGTGTTTTGTAACGGTAAGGCAAACCCCATTGACCGCAACACTGGCTCCTATTTTAAGCCCTTGAGTTAAATACGATTCAATGTCTAGCTCTAAAACTTTTAAGCCGGGTTTTGCTTCTATCGAAACCACTTTACAAGTGGCTTGTACAATTCCAGTAAACATATTTCTTCTCTGATTTATTTAGGAATTTTATGAATCATTCAGGCTATCAAGTCAAACGCTTGATCCAACTTGCCCTGCCTATTCTCATAGCGCAAGTCACCCAAACACTGATGGGGTTTATTGATACAGTAATGGCTGGGCGAATAAGTGCAACAGATATGGCTGCAGTTGCTGTAGGCACAAGCCTATGGACCCCTGCAATCTTGTTCGTTCAAGGCTTGTTACTTATCTTCACCCCATTTATTTCACACCATTATGGTGCCAACCAATTAAAAGCCATTCCAAAACTTGCTTATCAAGGTGTTTACCTTGGGTTGATTGGTGCTGCCATTGTAATTTTACTTTTGAGTTATTCAGAAGTATTTTTATCTAAAATGTCTATAGAGCCTGCTCTAGCACATTTAACTCTTGGGTATATCGATGGTATAAAATGGGGCGCACCAGCATTCGTATTATATCAAGTTTTACGATGTTGCAGTGAAGGTATTTCATTCACAAAGCCGACCATGATCATTGGTTTTGTCGGGTTGTTGATCAATATCCCTGCAAATTACATTTTTATTAATGGTCATTTTGGAATGCCTGCATTAGGCGGTGCTGGTTGCGGTATTGCCACAGCACTTGTTATATGGGGAATGTTCTTGGCAATGACCATATATGTTATCTACAGCCAAAAATTTAAACCTTTAAACCTTTTCTCTCATGTTTATGCCCCTGACTTAAAAATGATGAGAGAAATGTTTATTGCGGGTATGCCAATTGCTATGGCACTACTTTTTGAAGTCAGCTTGTTCGCCGTCATTGCGCTCCTTCTTGCACCGCTAGGTTCAAATGTAGTAGCCAGTCATCAGATTGCTTTAAACTTCTCATCAATAGTGTTTATGTTACCTTTATCCATTGGCATGGCTGTAACAATTAGGATCGGGTATTACTTAGGAAGAAATCAACCCGAAATAGCTAAAACGGTAACCAAAGTCGGTTTAATGGTCGCATTTGGTTTGGCTGTTATCACCGCTTTAATCACTGTCATTTTAAAAACACCCATTGCATATCTTTACAATGACAATCCTACAGTAGTATCACTGGCTGCAGGTCTTATGTTTTTAGCCGCCTTGTACCAATTATCCGATTCCGTACAGGTCGTGGCTGCAGGCGCATTGAGAGGCTACAAAGATACAAAAAGTGCTTTCTACATTACGCTTATTTCATACTGGGGGATAGGCATGAGTCTTGGCTATGTTTTAGGAAGAACAGATTTTATCGTTCCAGCCATGGGCGCCGAAGGTTTTTGGATAGGATTAATTGCAGGATTATCTTCAGCCGCAATATTATTTGCATTCAGACTTATGGTTATTCAAAAAAGACATCAAGTAACTGAAAGTTGAAGCAGAATCAATCAATGTGGACAACAAGCAAGCAATCGAATTAAATTTATTAATTTATTGCTT
This sequence comes from Shewanella sp. OPT22, assembly GCF_004168585.1. Taxonomy (GTDB): domain Bacteria; phylum Pseudomonadota; class Gammaproteobacteria; order Enterobacterales; family Shewanellaceae; genus Parashewanella. Next base: position 490,916 of record NZ_PGVH01000043.1, read on the forward strand.
GCTAGCAGCTTCAACAATGCATATTATAAGCGCCGTTCAAACGAACACTTCAAAATATACAACCGTAGCTCAGTTGGTTAGAGCACTACCTTGACATGGTAGGGGTCGGTGGTTCGAATCCACTCGGTTGTACCAATTTCTGTAAACTTTAAAATTAACAAACCTTATTAATAACGTTCAAAAATCTAAAATCTATATTCTATATTCTATATTCTATATTCTATATTCTATATTCTATATTCTATATTCTATATTCTATATTCTATATTCTATATTCTAAATA
>NZ_PGVH01000043.1:491247-719047 GCF_004168585.1 Shewanella sp. OPT22
GCTTAACTAAGCATTTTAACTTCAACACTTTTAATTCTGATTGTCTCAAAGCAAACGATTGCCCTTTGTGTATTTCTTTTGAATGTCTTTACATTAATTGCTTGCAATTTTTGATTGTGTCTATCGAAGCACCAGTTCGATGAGCTATCTTTAAGTGGCCATATGTCAATCATTGGCACTCACCGTTGGTTTGGATTAATTGTAGATACATATAGACACTCTTATTAGATTTGTTGGATTTAAACTTATGATCTATCCAGTGAGAGCATACTTTCTTGCACACAAACTGAAGTGCTCTAATGATATGACCACATAAAACGGTAAAGTTATAATTATGTCGTATTATTCCTAGGTAGTTTAATCCTCAGTTGGAGTTAGTTTATCTACTCGGGAGTCAGCATCTTTAGGGACAATTTACTCCCTTTAGGAGTAACACAAATCAACGCAGGTAGCTCTACTGAACCCAAAGGTTATTTTCACCCCCACGAAATTTAGCAAAGCTTATTTAAAAATCATTTAAAAGAACAAAATAGTACAACTCTCTATGGCCTTAAACTTCATTGTTTTATTACTAAGGGCTGTTGATCTGTCATGATCTAATTTGGTGCTATTTGAGCATTTCTCTGTTCAAGGCGTGAGCAGTGAAGCGAGCCATCTAAGTAAGCTGGTCACAACACAGTGCAGTATAGAGTTTTATGGCAAAATTCGAGGTAGGCGCTATTGACCGTCAGCGGACAAATCAATTTCTATTGTGTAACTTATCCTCGTTGATGTTTCTTTTTCATCTCTCGAATGAATTGTTATTTCTCTAGGGCTACTTGATGTGATTAATTTCGCAATTATTTTACGATCGTTGACTTTATGCTCTTTTTCTTCGAAGGTAATATGTGCAACAGTAGTTTTTCCGTTTTTCGATTTTTGAGAATAACTTTGACCTGCGTGAAAATCAGATATTTGCGGTCTCATTTTTTCAAGCTCAAAATGAGGTTTAGTGCTATAAAGTCGAGGGGTATCATCAATTTTCTGATCAGTTCTTAAATCTTGATTTTTGTTGTCTTTGCTTATTAGCTCGTCAGGCGATTCTTCGCCTTCTACAGACACTGATTGCTTTATGATAGCTCCAATAGTATCTACATCTGATGCTAAGCCAGCATAGACTGTATCAACTTCCGTCCCTACAGTTGGTGACAAAATTCGTTGGTCAATATCTTTAACCTTAGGTCCATGAGCTATTGGTTCCCAATCAGATAACTCACCTACAAAAGGGGGTTCCTTATTTATTTTTTTATTGTCTAAACTGGCGCTATAATCTGCAGCTTTAGGCGTTTTATCAGTTATTTCAGGTGTAAAGTCATATAGCTCACTAAATGGAATATTCGTTGCGCTATCATCAGTTCTAGACATGTCATCAACGTCTAGAGTCGGTTGTCCTAGAGGGTTACTTGGCGTATAACTACCTTGTGAAACAGCAGGGCTGTGGCTTATAGCTTGATTAGAAGCTCCACTCATATCAGTAGGAGTTGTCATCTCTTGGTTTAATTCTCTGAATTGCTCTCCAGTGTTGAAATATAAAGAGCTTGGGTATGAAAATGCTTGTTTTAAATGATGCTGATAATCTTGGACACTTGTTAAAGCTACCATATCACTATAGTGCCCACTGGCTGGCTCTACATTTACATCGGAAAAAAACGTTCCATCAGCAGGTGGCTTTAACCAAAGTCTAACTTTGAACGTTTTTTTACCAGAAACGACATCAACATTAATGAGTTGCTCAGATGAACTTGATTTATTGCCTAAATCACCAATAGAAATTTGTTGAATTTCTTTAGGATTTTCAGGGTTAAGATAAATTGTCGCTGATGGGCCGTTGATTGCCAAAACATCCCTGTATGGTTAACTGAGTTACTTAATTATAGAACAAACTAAATATTTTTGATTTCCTTTACTATAAAGCGGTTAAACGACATAAAATGTGTTTGGCGATATTGTAAACGTAAAATGTTCTTTAACACTTTCTGGCGATTGTAGCGGAATAATTTCGAATTTTGGCATTAATGTCGAGAAGGCAAGCTTGATTTCGGTTAAAGCCAACGATCGTTCAGCGCTGATTATACTGCCTGCATCAAAAGGTAATATTTCTGAGCTGGTATTAGCCTCATCACCAAACACTTGATTAAAACGTTCGGCAGATTCAGAAACCAAAGCCAATCTTGCTTGCATTAACTCGTCTTCGCCGTTACCTGCTACAGCACCTTTAGCTGCACTTTTGCTTCAGCTTCTAGTAATTTTGCGCTACCTGCCCAGAACAGTTTTTTTGCAGTAACCTGTATTCATAAAGGTTGGAGGGTTACGCCAGTGTATCGTGCCAGGATAGCCCATGGAAATTTCACCTAGAAAACCCCACCGAAATCAGCTTAATGGCAAGCAACACAAGGCGTCGATGTATCACCACCTAAACTGCCATCAAAATAAAAAATATATGTTTAGTCACTTTGCTAGTTAATTGTATTTAAACAAGAAGCGCCCCAAGTTTCGTCGTCACTTTTAAGCTAGCCCAAGACTAATTTAGTTAATTGACCATCTGAGAAATAGTTTTTTAGCGAAGCGCTACGATAGCGTACTACCTGCTTTTTCCTATACGATTTGAAATGATGTTATTTATCCCTACAATATATTCGTGTATTTAGACAAAACATCATGGCTAAACTATGAAAAAAGACAGACGAAGTTTTATAAAGAATAGTGCAGTTGGGTTGTTGGGATCTTCTTTGGTTCTTCCTGATCAGATTTATGGGAAAGATAAAATTTTATTACCAAAAGAAAAAGTGAATGCACCTTTAACTCCTCTAGAAGTTTCTAAAGACAGAATTATTCGAAATGATGTAGGGTTACGCCCATATAGAGCTGAAGGTTTTGTTTTAAAAAAAGAAATAGAACAAGGCAAAACCATCATACACGATTATGGACATGGTGGCGGAGGTATCTCACTTTCTTGGGGTACGGCACAAAAGGCAGTAGATCTAGTAGAAGCCCCTAAAAATACGACCGTTGCAGTAATTGGTTGTGGCGTGATTGGTTTGTCTACAGCGATTTTACTTCAAAAGCACGGGTATCAAGTAATTATTTACACCAAAGAAATGCCACCGCAAACGACTTCTAATGTAGCAGGTGGTTTTTATGCAGCCGCACAAGCCTATGACTCTAATAAAATTACACAATCTTTTTTAACACAGTTCAACGAATCTTCTCAGATTTCGCATCGAATATTTCAAGATTTAGTGGGGGAGCGATATGGTGTTTCATGGATTAAAAATTATTTTTTAGATGGCGATTTTGCTTTTTGGGGAGGAAAAAATCTTTTTCCTGGTTTAAAAATACATACAGATCAAAAATTATTTGATTTCCCGAAAGTACAAGAAGTGTATTCGTTAGTGATTCAAACTCCGAAATATTTACAAGCGCTGTTAGATGATTTTCATCTTGCAGGTGGAACAATTCGAATACAAGATTTTCAATCAAAAGAAGCATTATTTCAATTAGATGAAAACGTGATCATGAATTGTACTGGACTTGGATCCAGACAGCTTTTTAATGACCAAAAGTTGATTCCATCCAAGGGGCAACTTCATGTGCTATTGCCTCAAAAAGAAATCAATTATTCTTATGTTTATAATGGCGGAAAAGATACTTTTTATATGTTTCCAAGAGAAGATGGGATTATTTTAGGTGGAACTGCCCAAGATGGCGTTTGGTCTTTAGAGCCAGACGAAAAGGAAATGAATCGTATTTTTAAACAACACCAAATGATTGCTGATTATTTAAAAAGATCTTGAAATTTCATTTAGTCGTTTAGAATTTTTAAGCGTTACCAGATTAGTAACTAGAGTTTAGAGTATGTGCGCCTGTCTGAGCAACACAATCACTTGCTAAGTGATTAGAACTTTTTTTTACACCATACTTTCTAATTTTCGTACTTTTAATTACAGTTACTCTCTCAAGTTAGGGCTGTACAGTTATATAATTTTAAGTATTTTGTAGTATTAATGGAACAAGTGCTGAACTTAATGTACTCTACCGCACCTTCTCTAGATCCCTGCCTGTTAGTGGCTGTTCGTAGGTTTATTTTATGAGCTTTAAAAATCTTGGTTTATCAGATCCAATCCTTAGTACCGTTTCAAAAAAAGGATATGAAAAACCATCTCCAATTCAAGAACAAGCTATACCTCCGGTACTCGCAGGAAAAGATGTATTAGCTGCGGCACAAACAGGTACTGGCAAAACAGCAGGTTTCACGCTTCCGCTTCTAGATAGATTAGATAATGGTAATAGAGTGCAACCGAATCAAGTTCGTGCACTCGTTTTAACCCCAACTCGTGAATTAGCGGCACAAGTTCATGAAAGTGTTGAAGCTTATGGTAGAAACTTAAGGTTACGATCTACAGTTGTCTTTGGTGGTGTAAAAATAAATCCTCAAATGATGAAGCTAAGAAAAGGTGTAGATATCTTAGTTGCTACCCCAGGCCGATTGCTCGATTTATACCATCAAAAAGCGCTTAACTTTAAACAGTTAGAAGTGTTGGTTTTAGATGAAGCTGATCGCATGCTTGATATGGGCTTTATTCATGACATAAGACGAATCCTCGCTCTGTTACCTAAGCAGCGACAGAATTTGATGTTCTCTGCTACGTTTTCTGATGACATTCGCGCTCTAGCAAAAACAATTGTTCACAATCCAGTCGAAATATCGGTGACACCACCTAACTCGACTGTTAAACGTATAGAGCAATGGCTTCATGTTGTTGATAAAAGTCGTAAGATGCGCATCATCATCAAACTGATTAAGCAACATAACTGGCAACAGGTGCTGATCTTCAGTCGTACCAAACATGGTGCAAATAGAATTACTCGCAACTTAATTGAATCGGGAATTAGAGCAGCTGCCATTCATGGTAACAAAAGCCAAGGTGCAAGAACAAAAGCACTCTCGGAATTTAAGTCTGGACAAGTCAAAGTACTTGTTGCGACAGACATTGCAGCACGTGGCCTCGACATAGACCAACTGCCGCAAGTCGTTAATTTCGACTTACCAACAGTTGCAGAAGATTACGTTCACCGTATTGGTCGTACAGGTCGAGCTGGTGCAATAGGTTGTGCTGTTTCACTCGTTTCATCAGAAGAAGCTAAGCAATTAAAAGACATTGAAAATCTGATACAAGAACTTATACCTCGTAAAGTCATTGAAGGTTATGAGGCAACTCATAATGTACCAGAAACTAATTTGGTTAAGCCTAAACCAAAGAAACCTAAAAAGCCGAAAGCGAATAAAACAGGTGTAGAGTCTCAGAAAAGTCAGGCTCAAAACGGTGATAAGTCACAGAAACAAAGAAGTAACAGGAAACCGAATCAATCTAAGCGTAACTCAAGCCAAAACAACAATAATCGCAAAAACTCGGCCTCAAAAAAAAGAGTTAGAGACTAATCTTATCGGTTCCTTCTATATGTAATGTAGTTTTGTATAATTCTACATTTGAATAATTCGTTGGTACATTTGATATCTTCATCAAGCAAGATGATAGAAAATCAAGTGCCAACGGATATTCTGATAACTAGCTTATCCCCTGCCTTTTCTTAATCAGCAAAGTACTCAGCATTAATGCAATAGAAATGAATGCATAGACAAGGGGAATACCGCTTTCCCAGCTTGAATGATTATGTGCACCAAAAAAATCCAGATACAAAGCGCCCTGAAGTGGCCCCATATACCACAGTACTGGAAATAGAGCTTCAAACATTCGTTTTGTTCCAAACATTGAGCCACAAAATAGTGCAAACGCCACCATAAAGCTTATTGCTATGAATAGCTGAAAGTTCAGCATCCATTCATCAATGATCACTAACCTAATCAAACTCCCCATACTTGCACCCAATAATAAGAACCATGCGCTAAAGTAAGATGCAAAACTTTGAATCATTGAAGACTGTCGACTATAAGCAATTAACTCAAGCGTGCCGGCTTGCTTTTCAAATTGACCTAGTTGAGAAATTACCAAAGAACACCAAAGCCAAGCTACGGGTAAAATTACAGACGTTAACAGTGAAACTTCAACAACCAATTGCGCAACGTTTAAACCCAGTAACCCTAAAAACCAATAAATGCTTCGCCCTTTCAATAACAACTTAAATTCTAAATAGACTAACTGAGTAAAAGAAGTGTATTTCGTTAAGTAGTGTAAACCTTCATCTAATGTCTGATGAAGTTTAAATACCAGCTGAGCAATAAATCCTGCCTGTTGTGTTTTTTTAAGCCCTGCATTCAAGCGAAAACGGTCAAAACATAAATATGCGACCATCAAAGCCAAAAAGCTTATGCCAAACAATGGCAACATGCCCATAAAGTCATGAAACTGAGGTTTTACTCCCTCCCAAACAAATGTTTTTATTGGGTTTGAATCATCTTTAGCAGCAACCCCTAAATTAGTCGTCCCAGATTGCGAAGGAAAACGAGTTTCAACTTCGGTATCCAGAGCTTTCATCATAGCTCCAACACCAGTTACACTTTCTAATGTATAAGCAATTGAGCTGAACCAAAAAAGACAATAAGCAATATTGCCAAAGCTTCCTCTGAGCCATTTAATTGATTCAAACATCAACGCCACGGATGCGACAACGACTAACATGGGCCAAACAAAAATCAGTTGAGGCCAAATGAGTAACCAAATTTGTACATCTTGAGTTTCACCATAATAAAGTTGCACTAATAAGCTGCTCAACACCATTATGACTGCAAATGAAGTTAATATGACGATATTAGTGATCCACTTGGAAAGCAGGTAATTATGCTTACTAAGCGGCGTTGCAGCGATAAGCTCACAAGTCTTAGATTTCCTATCTAATTCAATGGCGTTCTTGACTAGATAAAAACAGATTAATGGCAATAGCAATGTATTGAGCATTGCTAAACACAAACCAATCCATGCACTATTGTAGATTCCGCGATATCCATTAATTATCAAAGTTTGATATTCTGAATCTGGAGAGGGGAAGAACAGTAGCGTCAAGGCTGCCATAACCAACAACGTCACCTTATAACTTTGCTGACGCATTTTCTGCTTTAAATTACTTTTAATCGACATCCATAATATAGACATATTACACCTCCTCAGTTTCTAACGGCTTTGTTTTATCAGAGGTGAAATACAAATAGGCATCTTCTAATGTAGGATTTCTTGTTATGGCCTGACTAATGGGGTTAGAGTGAGAAATGATATCGACTTCAATACCATCATTAACTCGTTGACTGTGACTGATGATCACCTTTTGCTGCAGTTCATTGAGTTCATTTTTCGAGACAACTGCGCGTCAACATTTGTTGACTACTGGTTGCAGGGTGATTGAAGGAGTGCCGGATTTCATCAACTTCCCAGATTGCATAATTGCAATTTGATCAGCGATAGATTCAATATCTGAGACAATATGTGTCGAAAAAATAATACAGCGGTCTTCAGAAAGCTCTGTGAGAAGTTGTCTGAAGTTATTACGTTCATGAGGGTCTAACCCAACAGTAGGCTCATCAATAATCAACAGCTTGGGATCGTTAAGTAAAGCTTGGGCGATGCCTATTCTCTGCTTCATCCCACCTGAGTAGCCACTTAGTGGCAGACTTTTTACGTGGACTAGATTAAGCCTATCAAGTAGATTGTTTATAATATCATTAGCTTCAGTCCTACCAATCCCCTTAATACTGGCCATATAACTCAAAAACTCAACTCCAGAAAGCTGTTCGTAAACTCCAAAGTATTGCGGTAAATAACCCAAATCCTGTCTTAGTAATTGAGGGTGTTTGACGATATTTTCACCTTTCCAGAGAACTTCACCACTTACGGGTTTAGTAATCGTTGCCAAAATCCGCATCAAACTCGACTTCCCCGCTCCATTAGGTCCTAATAGACCTGTGATCCCAGTTTTAACGGTCAAACTAAGCTGATCTATCGCAAGTTTATGATTTTTACCATCTTGGTATTGATGACTCAGTGATTTAATTTCCAATTGCATTATTGTTTTGTCCTTAAATTCAACATCACTGTCTTAAAGCAACATACCGGCCAAAACATAACATACTGTTATAGTTATATATTTCAAAAACATAAATTTAAATGTTGCTAAATTCTCCCACTTTTAGGTTAATTTCGTAATTTATAATTCGTTTCTTATTAAAGAAACTATTTAAGATGATTTTACATAAGAGGTTAAGTACAGAAATGTTTCCTATTTATTAATCAGTTTTAACTGTAAATATGTTTAGATTACTCTATTATTAAATTAAGGGTTACCTTGCTATAGGATGTTAGAAATGCCTAGTATTCCAAGCGGAGCCGCCGCTATTGTTAATCCAAAGTCCTGGGATGTCACAGAGCCTAGTGAGATTAAACAAAAAGTAGTTAAGCTTAAAGGTTTTAGTATCTTCAATCGTACCTATCGGCTTTCCTACAATACTAAAAATAATCAGTTTTATGTGCAAAGAAAGCGCACCTTCTTATTTTTAAGTCTAGGTTGGAAAGACAAAATAGATATTAAATACGAACATGCAAATAAACATAAAACAAGTCAATGGATCGTTAGAACTGCTTTGGCATATTCTCCACTTTTAACTGCGCAAGAAAAAGCAACCCAGTTAGATAAATTGCCTTGCCAAGAGCAAAAACAGAAAATGATAACTCAAATGCGTGAAGTAGAAAAAATACATACTCTACCTGATCATGGTTATGTAGAGCCTACTTATCATGTGGGGAGAAATCTGAGTCCGCACGCTGAGCGAGTTAATGGTCTAATGTCACCCAAAGCCTTCGTTTAAATAAAATAAAGCCCAGTTAATCACTGGGCTATCTAGTAACATTCTATTTTAAAAACATTTTCCTATATTCCTCTATTGAGATGAGAGTATTTTAAAGCTGCCACTACCTAAATCAGCTTTAACTGATTCATCACCGTCTAGGTTTCTACTGCTATTAGGGTTAGAGAAAAGTTTTGCTAACACTTTATAATCTCCAAGGTTACTCACTCCACGTAGCTTCACTGGTACCATTTGACGCTGCGCACGTATTTTAGAAATACGTTGCTGAAGCACGAACACTTCCCCAGAATCAACAGATTCTACGATGAGCTCAATAATATCTCCCCAGACTACGGTTTCAGGCAGATCGACTTCTAATCTGGCAGAACCATACCTAGGTTTACGAACGTATTTTGCAAATGGTGAATATACGTCGAAGTTCAATCGAACAATAATAGGATCATGATCGGATGAACGATAAGCATCCGGTGAGTACCAATCTAAGATTTGAGCATCAGACTTAAATTCTTCGTTGTAATCTAACGCCCTCGCTTCGTCAGCATTGATATGCCATGTCGTCACATCAATTAAATTATCAGCTAATGCATCATTGGCAAGAATGTAATCTAAATCACCAGACTCACCTTTAAATACATACGAATACTCTGCTGTTTTTTCAAGCAAGTTGTATACCGAGTCAAAACCTGAATCACCGAGTTTGCTTAAAGGTAACTCATTGGCATAGGCATTAAGATCTCCCATAACAATAGTCTGTTGACCTGCAAATTCAGTATTTAACCACTGCCCTATCGCTTGCGCAGCACGATAGCGAGTTAAATTACAGTTTCCTTGTCCATCGAATAAGTCAGGATCACCTAAACTGTCACAATTACTCCCTTTTGATTTTAGGTGATTTACTGTAATGACGAAGCTTTCTTGAGAACCTACCACAGAGAAACGTTGAGTAAGCATTGGGCGATTTTTTGAATCGTTAAACAGCGGCACACCCACTTCGTCTTTTGGTGAGTTATTTGAATCTAAAATTTTTGCATCACCATCAGGCTGTACTTTGTCCGAACGATAAATGATCCCAACTGCAATTTCATCGGTACCAATAGTAGAAACATTAGGTGCTATGAATTGATAACTACCTGTGTCTAAATCAGTATTCAAAGCGTCCACAATCGAGGCTATGGCAGAATTCGCTTCATAACCATCATTTTCAAGTTCTACCAGACCGAAAACATCTGCATTGATTGTTTTTAGTGCTGCAATAATCTTAACTTGTTGACGTTCAAACTCGCTGATTGAATCAGCACCTCTTGTAGTAGGGAAACCGCCACCAACGCCATTACCATTGAAGTAATTCAAAACATTAAAGCTGGCGATGTTGATGTTACCTTCACCTTCCAGCGTTGGTGTTGTACTGCGAGGATTACTTTGATTAAAGCTGACACTTGTAACTGGCATTAATCGATACTGATTAAACCCATAATGCATAATCGCTGTTAATTCAGTAATAGAATCACCTACTCTCACGCTGTTATTAGCGGAAAGTTGAGGGCTTGGGTACGGAATCACTTCTGGATTTTGTGAAGTCTTACCATCATCTAAAATAATACGATCTTTTGCATTGGCTTCGGCTACTGCTAATGCAGGTTCACCTGGTTGTGCAACTTGTGTTGGAATGAAATGTCTTTCACTTCCAAGTACAAGCTCGCCATATCGACTTAAATTGTAAACATCATTTACGATTAATGGATGAGAAAATGAGACTCTCATCCCCTCAACTGCTTCAAATTGACTGTCATTGTCAACGGGTAAGCTGATGACAGCTGCAGCAGGTAAAACATTATTTGTAGAACAAACCGCATAATCTACGATGTTCTTTAGTTGAGTAAGCCCATAAAACTCAGCAACTTGTGCGTGTATACGAATTCTGTCACCTACATCCATCTCGTTTGAAGATGAATTGGTATAAACAAAAATTCCTTCTGAAGTCGAAGATTCAGCATCCGCTTCTTCATCCGTTGCTTGAATGTAAAAGCCTTTCAAACCATTTTGAATATTGGTAATTACGCCCTCAGTCGTCACTGTATCACCAACAAATGGGCTCGATGCTTCACTACCTTGGATCAAAGCGATTGGTAAAAATGCTTCACTACACAAACCTAATTCAGGATCTGGAGGCGTGATATTTCCGCCATTAAAGCGACCTAAATCGCTCCAGTCATCCTTTTCAAAACCAAGCCATGTATCTAACGTCACGTCATCATTAATGTCAGTATCGTTTATGAGGTTTTCTGAATCACGACGAAGCGTATTGTCTTTTGTTGAAGTTAATCCACTCCCCCACTCGATACTTTCACCAGCTTTACCAATGCTATCAATAACACCTTCATTGTAAAATAACGCAACCGTATCGTTGCCATTAAACCAACCCGAACCGTTAACCTGATCGCTTACAGCCTTTATATCTGAAGAAGCTTGTGAATGTCCAACTACGAAAACACCGTTCGACTCAATAACCCCATCAAGATCAATCGAAAGGCCTGCAGAAGTATTACGATTAAAATACATCTTGAGTGAATATGAGCTTAGATCAATGTCTTCTTCTGTTGGGTTATAAATCTCAATGGCTTTGTTATTACTCGAGCCTTCAATATACTCTGAAATAATGAGTTCATCTGCGGCATGAAGTGCTGAAACATTGGCTCCTAGCACTAATGCAAGCAAAGACAATTTTGCTTTCATCTTGAATTCCTTGTGTAATTTCCAGTAAGTTCTTTGCGACGGTTGTCGAAAAGATGCTCACCTTTATAAGGACTTAAAGTGAAAGCTATGTTTCAGTAAAAAGAAGGTTTCAGCCTATTAGCATGAATTTTGATGCGTGTGACAGTAATATAAACTTATCTAACCTGATGTATAACTCTGATTTAATTCAATAAATAACAGTTAACAAAAACAAAAGGTACATCATTCTTTAATGTACCTTCTATCAGTAAAATATGTGCTTTTAACTAGGACATTTTTCTGATTGAATTGAATAAGTTATGGTATGACCAAATAAGTATCGACTAGAGAGATAATCATTGACGGTTTGCTCGCACCATTCTAACGCTTCAGCTTGGTCTTTATATCCTTTACCTTTCGCTTTCCAGCACTGCCCTTCGTCGTGCTGACGGTCCTCAATATAAAGCGCATGCGAGCTCACAATTTTACATGACTTATATCTAGGTGAAGCTTTATCAGAACTTGAACCACCACATGCTGTCAATGCAAGACAAGCACCTAAAATTAATGCCTTCTTCATATCAAGCCTCAGTATTTTCAAGTTTAAATGATTCATTGATTATCACTTGGCTACCACATTGCACTTCGAAGTAGTCGTGAATCAAATCAGTCAACAGTAATTCAAGATATGAATAACCTTCGCAATGAAAAGACACACCAGATGATGGTGAAAGACTTAATTCTTTGCCGTAGATATCAATTTTTACTGTTTCACTTGAATGGTTCTGAATTGATAATTTATTGGAATCGATTGAACTAACTTCAACATTTTGGATTGGAGAAGTTAATTGGCTTGCTACTGCTAAATTAGCGGTCATCAACCCTGCTAATAATGCCAGCCCGAATTTTTTCATTATTAAATGTTCCCTTTACAACTGTAATTTTCAGTAAAGCTTTGGTTGAAAAAATCAAACCTCAGCCTTACTGAACGGAATGTTATTTGTTTTAAAATTTAGGGCAATAATTTATTGATAAATAACTAACAAATGTGACTAAAATCAACTTTTCATTAAAGTTATGACAACTATTTATTTTCTTTATTACAATCAATAACTCTTTCTAATAACGTTTTGCGCAGTCGTTTTCGAATGATTTTTTCTCTGTCTTTCCTATGATTAAAGAGATTAAAAACAATTTTATTGTTTGCTTTATAACCCTTAAGGCGTCCAAGCATCTTTGACCTCCCTTGTCACTTCGTCTAACTTTTCCACATTTTTCTCATTGCGCTCATACCAATCAATATGTCGCGTTAACAACATCACCAAACTTAAGATAACAAAACACAGTACAGTTCCCATCAACAATGCATAGCTTTCAGCTTGAAGTAGACCAAACAGCATCCCGTATAGTACAAACAATGACAAACCAAATACAACACCATGCTTTGATTGCTGTAATACTCCGCTGACATAAACACTCAGTAATGCGGTCGAAGCTATCGCAGAGACAACATACGCCCAATTAAAGCCAATATGCTCACTTAAGGAGATCAATAATAGATAGAAAAGCGCTAAAGCTAGCCCTACAAACCCATATTGAACTGGGTGGACAGGTCGTGCTTGGAATAGTTCAAGTAAGAAAAAGCTGGCAAACACTAAAGTGATAACCAATAACGAGTAATTAACAGCTCGATGAGACTTTAAATAATGATCAACGGGAGCAATTAAATCCACCCCCATTTGACGATCTGATAATTCATAACAAGTATCATTTGAGGTAAAACAGCGCGAAAACAACTGTGCGATGTTAGTTGAAAAGTTATTGCTCGACCATTGAGCACTGAAACCCGTTTCAGACACGTTTGATGTTACCGGTAAGTAATTCCCAATAAAGCTCGGATGCGGCCATTCAGAAGCAAGCTCAACCGTTGATCGATTACCAATCGGGGTAACTTGCAATTTCCCCATACCCTGCAATAAAAAATTGAGGTCAAAGTTCAGTGGCTTATCTAACGTTAATGACTCTAATGCTAATTCATGATGAAAACCTTGCGGTATTTGATTAATACTCGTACCAGGAGAAAATTCGACACTAGTACCGTCCAGCTTCATCTCATCAAACCTTATCAAACCTCTGCTGTCTTTAACGCCTACGATGAGACTAACGTTGTTGATTTGGTGTTCACGTAAATCCTCAATGCGTCTCAAATCAAAACTTCCTTTTAAAGAAGTCTGAGCTTTAAACAGTTGGGCGTGATAAATGCCTCGATACTTTTCAAAACTGTTTAGCTCTCCCTTCATTTCAAAAGTATTCGGTAAAATGATTTTTTTACCGTCCTTTCGAAACATTTTATCGTCATGAACACTCATTTCTGTGTAATCCACTATAATAAATGGCCCGACAATATTTTGTTCACCGCTGCTACTTTTGCCAATGTCATTTCTAACATCGTTCAGCCGATGTGAACGCTCGTCAATTAAATTACTCACCATAGAAACAGGGATTTGTAATAAGATAAACAAAAGCAGCACAAAACCGAATTTTGTGCCAAGTTGGTTATTGAGGATATTTTTCATTTTTTAGCTCTCCTTAACTGATGTATCAAAGATAAATCAGTTAATTGGAGAACAAATGGAGCTTATGTGGAGTTTTTATGGAGTTGGGAAGTTAAGCGTAACTTTTACACCTTGTTCAACATTTTCAATGCGCATTGAGCCCTCATGCAGCTTGATCACTTGCTCGACAAAATTAAGCCCTAACCCGGTGCTTTTAACGCCATTTTCTCTTGCTAGAGAATAAAATCGCTCCGTTAATCGAGGCATTGCGTAATCGGGGATAGGTGAGCCTGAATTAAAAATTGAAAGTTGAACCTTACTCTCATTCAACTTTGCTTGCCATTGGATGGCACCCGTATCACGGACGAAATCCAAGGCGTTATCCATTAGGTTGAATAACGCTTGTTTAATAAAAAACTCGTCGCCTTGCATCGTTAATGATTTATCAATATCAACGATGCAATGAATTGATTTCGCACTTAATCGGCTATCCGATGCTCTGACAATTTCGGCAACCGTTTGTTGTAACGAAATAGGCGCAGACACATCCAGTTCAGGTCGTTTTTCTAAACGAGCAAGCTCAAGCAGCTTATCAATCAATGATTGCATCCTGTCACTTTCACGCTCAATGTTATTTGCAAATCGCACTACCTTTTTTTCTGGTAGCGGTGTTTGCAAAATTTCACTGGCACCTTTAATCGCAGAAAGCGGGCTTTTAAGTTCATGAGTTAACGTTTGAACGTATTCTTCAACGTATTGTTTACCATCGAGCTGATTTCGCATGTTTTCTATAGAATTACTGAGGGTTCGGTATTCATAAAAGATTCGGAATGTGGGCTTTTCAACACGCTCACCCTTACCCATTTTTGTTGCGTAATGCTCAAGTTTGTTCAGTGCAGAGTGTATTCGCCAAGCAAACAATGCTCCGACAATGAGTACGAGTACACTCATATATAGCAACCACAACCAAACATTCCGTTTGGATGAGTCAATGAACGGTTGAACCGAACGGTTCGACTTTGCCACAGTAACGCTACCGATAATTTGCCCGTTATGGTAAATCGGTGCCGCAACGTGCATCACTGTCGACAACGGATCTTTAGGGTCTTCTATGCTGCTACGAGCACCATATTTCCCACGTAATGTAAGGTAAACATCGTTCCATTGTGAAAAGTCTTTTCCTACATCTTGCTGCCACGAATCTGCAATTACAATTCCTTGTTTATCAGTGATGTAAATTCGATGATTAATGGCTTTTTTACCCACATTCCAAATACGAGCTTGAGGTTCTCGTTTACCGTAGGCCGTCAGAAGTTTCGAAAAACGACTTTGTGATAATTGACCATTCGCCACGCTTTCTTGCGCTAACACTGCCAGTAAATTTGCCATATCTACTAAGGTTTCTTCAGTGGTTTGCCTGACTGTGGGTTTGAGTTCTTGAGTGATGGTTTTACTGACCATGTAAGCCGTAAAGCCTACGAGTACAAAATAGAGGGCAAATAAACGTAATCCAAGAGGAATTTTAGGCCACTGCATTCAGTTTACCCCTGAGTATTGTTGCAGTCAGAGCTATAGAAATAACCAAACCCACGTTTGGTTTGGATGCATTCTGACCGCCCAAAGGGTTTTAATTTATTGCGAATGGCTTTGATGTGGGTATCAATATTTCGTTCATACGATGCTTCTGGTGCCATATCAGCGGCTAACATCAATTGCTCACGGCTCAGTACATTGGCCGAGATAGAAATCAATTTATTGAGGATTTTAAACTCAACCGCAGTCAGGCCAACCGCCTGCCCTTTTATAAAGTAATCATAATTATCCGCAATAAGTTCATCGTTGTAACTAACTTGAGTCGGCGAAGCATCAACGGTTACTGCTCTAGACTTAATCCGCAATTTGATACGAGCAAGCATTTCCCTCGGGCTAAAAGGTTTCGTCACGTAATCATCAGCACCAATTTCCAAACCGACAACGCGATCGATTTCATCATTGCGTGCGGTTAAGAAAATAATGGGTAAATCAGAAAAATCACGTATGGCCTTACAAAGCTCAAAACCATTGCCGTCAGGAAGACCAACATCGAGTACCAATAATGCCGCTGAATATTGCTTTAAATAGGTGAGACCTTCACCTGCCGTAGTGAACCACTGTACTGAGTAACCATCAGCTTCTAATACATGAATTAAATTTTCCGCAATCGCAGGTTCATCTTCGATAATAGCTACGGTTAACTGCTCACCCAATGTTGAAACTCCATTTTTTATTTATTTTTGAGAATGAGAATATACCACGGATATCGCTGAATTTAATTCTTGTAACTTGCGAAAGATGAAGGTGTAAACTCTACTCTCACATTAACAACTTTTTTAAGCAGAAGTTAAACTTAGTTCATAAAGATTGAAGTCTTTTGATGCATTCATTAGTCTTATTTTATTAATCACATTTTGCCTCCTCAATTCAAGACTGTAGTCATGAATACTCAAATTGTTTTAACTGAAATTCCGCATAATGGATCTCGAGTTCAATATGAAGATCAGATAGACAAACTCACTGAAGGTAATGAAGTTCATTTTGTTAAAGACAATTGGTTTCAGAATAGGCATTACCATGTCAGTATGACCGACAGTACGCCGAAAGTTTCTTTTCAAAAAACTTGGTTCTGGACATTTGCATCTAAGAAAACAATTGCTCAAGAAACGAAACAACTTGAAGATTTTCTTGTTAATCACCCAAAATTGATAAGTGCAAGATCGGTACAAATGTTTCATGGTCATAGCAGCAGTGAATCACCACAAGAAAAACATGATTCAACAACGAGTACGTCTTTAAGCCCTAAATACATACCGATAGAAGCCCCTACAAGATCATTTACTGATAGCACCACTCCAAGGTCCGATATATCCGCAAGATACGATACTTACAGTGAACAATTTTCACTGACGTTTCTAAAAAAACACGGCCATAAAGACCCAGAAAAAATATGGAAATTATTATCTTGTATGCCTGCAAGAGAGAGATACTCAACCATGAATGCACTCTCCAGATACGCCCCTAATAAGGCATTAACAATTATTAGTAGATTTTCAGAATCTGATTTGAGTGCTCTTAAGCCCTGTTATCAAAAACAATCTGATATAGAAGATAATAGTTTTTTAACTTTGCTTGCTAGAGAAGGAAATCGTTATTTATTACAGTTTATGTTAGAAACACTTACACCTTCCCAATTAAGTTTGCTCACTCTACAATTTCAACAAAACGAATATTATATTGAAGCTCTAGGTAATTATATTTGTGACATTTCTAAAACCAAGCACTTTTCAGCTTCTGACACTTCTGTAGAAGCTGAAAAGTTTAAGTTACTTTTCTCAGTATTAGATGATCATAATAAGAAAGAAATGCTGAATTTTATGGCATCACAGCATCGTCATTTTAAGGTCCCACCAAATTTGAAGAAAAACACAGAAGTTTTGTTTTACTCTTTACCTCATCAGACACAACTAAATTTAGCTCATGGTTTAACTGATGAGACTTGTGAATATCTCCATACAAAATTAGTTCATCAAGAAAACCAAGCTCAAAGAAGCTACGCCAAGCATAGACCACACAGATAAAGCATACTTAATATAAAAGAATTAATTGCTTTTATATCCTTCCCTAAACTCACTCGGACTTAAACCGTAAAAGTTCCTAAAGCAGCGGCTAAAATGGCTGGTATCAGAAAAGCCTGAATCAAAACACGCTGTAGTAATTTTATTATTTTTTTTGAGTAACTCTGCCGCCTTTTTCAGTCTCGCCTGTAATTGAAACGCCGCAGGTGTACAGTTGAAGTGAGTTTTGAACTCAGTGAAAAACTTGGTTCGACTCATACCAGCCACTTTGCAAAGTTTATCTATATCAATATGAATATCTAAATTTCGATGTATATAATTAATAACAGCACTTAAACCATTCGCATCAGGAACCGCTTCACTGTAGTCGAGTATAAAATTACGGGTCTGTTCTCTCAGTAATCTTACCGTCAGCTCAGTAATTGCCAAATCAATCATGTACTGTCTATCTTGATGATTCTCGGTGTACATTTGCACAATGCGGTTTAATAAATGCTGAGTCGATGCCGCATGGTTGATATGAAGTATTCGATGGTCATATTGCCAATGACCAAACTCACGTTCTAATGAGCTTGCTGACTCCAATTGTTCAACCACTCGATGAATGCGATCCATTGATATTTCTATCGCAAGGCATGTTGTTGGATCATCAATTGCAGCTTCAGGGAAATCAATTTCTACGGTTTGATTTGGGGCAATAACAAAGGATTCATTGGGGAGAAAATCACTCTCATAATTGGCATTATCGTCGTGCATTACCTTTCTGCCGGTGACCATTCCACAAAAAAGAAGTTGATCAGATTTCAGCTTTACTCGTTGAGCTTGCTCGAAGGTGTCGTAAATACCGAGCTCTGTTTCCGATGCAGCAAAGCACAGCTTACTTTCAACCAATACCTTTGGATTTTTACGCAAACTGGATAACTTTTCAGTGATCATTTCCGTGCCCTTTTGTACTGAGAGTCAAACATTGTGAACTTTCAGCAAAGATAATTCCATTTCTTGCCATTACGTTAATAAGAAAAGTCGACAATTACAATAGTAAGGACATCTATGATCTACTCTACTCCAGGAACAAACGGTTCCGTAATTCGCTTTAAAAATCAATATCAAAACTTTATTGGCGGTGAATGGGTTCCACCTTGTGAAGGCCAATACTTTAATAACATCAGCCCGGTGAATGGCAAGTCATTTTGTGAAATCCCTCGTTCTTGCGCTAAAGATATTGACCTAGCGTTGGATGCTGCTCATGCAGCCAAAGACGCATGGGGCACAACTTCAGTAACAGAGCGTTCAAACCTACTATTAAAAATCGCTGACCGAATTGAGCAAAACATTGAATATCTTGCGGTTGCAGAAACGTGGGACAACGGTAAAGCCGTGCGTGAAACCCTTGCAGCAGACATTCCACTGGCCGTCGATCACTTCAGGTACTTTGCAGGCTGTTTACGTGCGCAAGAAGGTTCTATCGGTGAAATCGACGAAAAGACAGTTTCTTACCATTTTCATGAGCCACTGGGTGTTGTTGGACAAATCATTCCATGGAACTTCCCCATTCTTATGGCAGCGTGGAAGCTTGCTCCGGCTTTAGCCGGCGGTAACTGTGTGGTATTAAAACCTGCTGAGCAAACACCCGCATCAATTCTTGTGCTGGCAGAGCTCATTGAAGACATCCTGCCTAAAGGCGTACTTAATATCGTCAATGGTTATGGTGAAGAAGCAGGTCAAGCACTTGCCACCAGCACTCGTATTGCTAAAATTGCCTTTACTGGGTCAACGCCTGTTGGTTCACATATTCTTAAATGTGCCGCTGAAAACATCATCCCATCCACAGTAGAGCTGGGCGGTAAATCACCTAACATTTTCTTTAAAGATGTGATGGATCAAGAAGATGAATACCTAAGTAAATGTATTGAAGGTGTCGTGCTCGCCTATTTCAACCAGGGTGAAGTGTGTACCTGTCCGTCGCGTTTGTTTATACACGAAGACATTTATCCGCAGTTCATTGAGAAAGTCATTGAGCGTTCTAAAGCGATCGTACGTGGTAACCCGCTTAATACCGAAACCATGGTTGGCGCACAAGCATCACAAGAGCAATTTGATAAAATCATGGGCTACATTGCTATTGGACAACAAGAAGGCGCAGAAGTGTTACTCGGAGGCGAGGTCGAAACCGTCGATACCGAACATCAAAATGGTTTCTACATTCAGCCAACGCTGCTTAAAGGCAGCAACGATATGCGTATTTTCCAAGAGGAAATTTTCGGCCCTGTTATCTCACTTTGTACCTTTAAAGATGAAAGCGAAGCCATTGAGTTGGCCAACAGCTCTGAGTTTGGCTTAGGCGCTGGTGTTTGGACGCGTGATATGAACCTTGCTTACCGCATGGGACGTAAAATTGAAGCAGGCCGAATTTGGACCAACTGTTATCATATGTATCCAGCCCACGCGGCATTTGGAGGTTATAAAAAATCAGGTGTCGGCCGCGAAACCCATAAAATGGCACTAGAACATTATCAGCAAACTAAGAACTTATTGGTGAGCTATGATGTTAACCCGTTAGGATTCTTCTAGAGTTTCTAATCACGGCCTTTATTTCACTAAGGAATAAAGGCCAATTGTAAGCGGTTTTCGAACAAAACAGTACTTATTAAATAGCCGTCACCAAGAAGTAACACCCATCGAATCACCAAATAGACTATAAATCCTGGCTTGTGATATGAAAATTGAACTATTAAAATCACTTAGCCCTAATTATCGACCTAGTGGCCCAGCATAGGTGTCACTGATACTGGTATCGTTCCCCACTTTACGTTTTGTTTTTTTGGTAAAGCGATCTTCTCGATTAAGATAAATAGCGAGTATTGCACCAAAAAAAGGAACTAACCAAATAAACAGTAATTGATACACTCGCCGCATTTTGTTTTCGAAATAGGTACGAAATACCACCACCGTAGCAATAAGGTTGAACAGACTAATAATGCCTAAAAGTATGTATACATAGAGGTAAATTTCATTCATAAACGAGCCTCGTTAAGATGAATTGTGCCACTAATCAGAGCCAATTATATTTGTGTTTTTGAGTATCCTTATTGAGTGATTTTTTGTGCTTCTATTTCAACTGAATAAATTATTGAAAACCGAAACACATTTCATAATGTATAACCTAGATATCAAACTAAAGGTGAATCGAAATGTTTTCAATATTTAAGCGAGATCCAATTAAAAAGTTAGACAAACTGTACGAAAGTAAACTTGAAGAAGCCATGCATGCCCAGCGTAACGGCGATATAAAATCCTACGCAATGATCACGGCTGAAGCTGAAAAAATAAAAGTACAAATTATAGAACTAGAAGCCTCTGCAAAAACATAAAGCAAACAACTCATTAGTGTTAGGTTAAACCTTTGGTGCGCAGCGACAAAAGCCAACAGTATTTGTCCGGTTGAACTGCTTATACACTCTCGTCGACATTATTTTTAGATTTCTAGTGGCTGACTGTATTTGAAAACAGATTCATAACAATAACACCACTAATGATAAGGGAGATCCCTAATATCGCTGCATAATCCAATTTTTGGTCGTATAAATAGATTCCAACAACAGCAATAAGTACAACACCGAGGCCCGACCAGATCGCATACGCAATGCCAATTGGAAGTGTCTTAAGTACAAGTGACAAAAAGTAGAAAGCCACAGCATAACCCACGACAACTATTCCACTTGGTATGATTTCTGTGAATCCATTTGTAGCTTTAAGCGCACTAGTTGCAATGACTTCTGCAATTATTGCTATTGCTAAATATAAGTAACTCATTATTCACCTTTAAAATCTTCATCACAAATCTTTAAACATTCGTAGTTGATAAGCTGTACTTAAAAAACAATAAACTCTAAATAGAAGCAGCCATTATATATTCACAATAGTTGATAATGTTTGAGTTTGATACTTTCCCTTTTTAAGCCATTGTTTCCAGTCATGCTCGAGCGCACTTAGGCCACCAGAATACGTCGACAACAAGGCATTGATATCGAGAGTTTGGCATCTACTTTTTGCAAGGCTTTTAAACAATCGAGTCGCTAATCTTTTGCCTTTTATTGTACTCATCAAATAGTAAACCAACGAGTGGGAAGCAGAATACATGGTTGGTCGAATTTTACCGTTCCAATTTGCATTATCGTCACTGATTAGTGTGTTTAACGAAATATTTCGTACGGAGCGATTTAAATACCAGTCGTCTGGTTTAATCTCAGCATTAAACCCTTTTACTTGGAGGTCTTCAAAGTATTCTGCAAGTCCTTCGTTTAGCCAGCGAGGTGTATTACCAAATAAACCTGAATTGACTACATGAACGGCCTCATGCAGTGCGGTTGCTTTTGCTTGCCTTTGATTCTTATACCAAATAGCGGCTAAATTATGACTTGGACTATAGAAACCTTGGCTGGCTGTAGCTGACGGAGCAGTCGTGCTTTGAATGAGTTGATACTCGCGCTTAGAGTGGGCAAAAGTTAAGTTGAGTTTTACTGGCTTTAAGTGCTTTTCACCAATATATCCTCCCACTATTTGGTAAACTTTCTTCACACCAAAGGTAATTTCTTTTTCAAAGTGGGTTGGCAGTTGCCGATTAGTGGTAATTTCCAATTCGAATGGGGCTAACTCAATTCCATAATGATCAAGAACTTTTATGTTGTCTTCATCACCGAATAATTTATCAGAAAAATGAGAAACCCCATTATCATCAACCCAAGAAAATATTAAGTTCTCCTCTTGTTTACGCTTTCGAGCTGCAACTTGCTCTGCCGTGAGTACAGCGTTAGTGCATGATGAGTTATGAACCTCAACGTAACCATTTCTAGATAAAGTTTCTTTACTTTCTTCAGGGTGAGTTTCGATTGCAGGTAGTTTGATTCCAACGTCAACGGTCTTAAAATCAAACTCATTGGATTGCTCTTCAAAAAAGCTAATCGCTTGTGTGACCAGATTTGTAACTCGATTGTTGATCCATTGTCCTTGGAAGTGATCGACCCAAATAGTGATTGTAACAACTGCTACAATAAACAAAGTGTATCGAACTAACTTTCTGTCCATGTTCTAAAACATCTCCGTAATCTTATCACTTACAAGGTACTTTAAAGTCAACATGGTAATGCTCGTCATGCCTCACCCATGATCGCTTTGTCGAAAACTGCACATGTTTCTTTAAGTAATGACCATATTCAGTATCAAATAACTTAGGTTGCAGATTTGGGGCGAATATCACCCGCCATACATCATAACCTTGGCTTTTAGCATTTTTATGAAGCGCTGTAATATGAGCTGCTAGACCAACATAGTCGATGGTTAAGTCTTCATATCGTCCTTTTGAATCAAACTCAATATCGTAACCGAATCGATTAAAAGGAGACGTCGACAAATGAACGGAATTGCCCTTTTCGTCGAGCACGGGGGTCATAAAATCAACCGACAATCCATTTTGATGCGTTTTATGAGGTTTAAATTTGCCTCCAGATTTAAAACCTGTTTCTGCATATTTGAATACTTTGTGAGGAAGCTCTGTTTTTAAATGCTGGTAAGAAGACAGAATGATGTTTCTCACTGCAGAATGAACGTAAGTTCGACCTGCTAATCGTGCAATCCGACTATAACCAACAAAGTTGTCCCCGTCGGCAGGCAATTGAACTCCGTTCGTCAAATTGCCGTTTGCGGTTGTACCATAACAAATACTCGATTCAGCCTTCAAATCAGTTGGAATAAATAATAACAGGGCCAGTATTACACATAGGAATAATATTCTTCGTTTCCCTTTTAATTCTATACCCATGATACCTGAAGATGCATGTTTCAGGACTTTCTCAGCGCAAATTCTTTGAGGTGCATTAGCGAAGGAACGGGATCCTTTCAAACTAATGTAACAAAGAAGAGTTGGCGCTGAGAAGTCCACACAGTGCGAGTTGCACAGCTTGTTACTCTGTGTTGCCAGCGCTAACAATAGCTCGCTATTGCCGCACACTGTCGCCTTGATTAACAAGCTGTGCATTCTCGCTGAAATCGAGCATCTTCAGGTGTCATGGATATATGAATTTGGCTTGTGAAAATTTCCATGTTTTCGTTCGGCAGTTGTCCTTACATTAGAAATTATCAGAAATATCAAGATTAAGAAACTGAAAATAAACGTAAAAAAACCGCCTCAATTTTACTATGAAACGGTTTTATCATTATCAATCAGATTATGTTAAGCGAAGGCTAAACCTTGTCTAATCTGTGAGTTGATATCATTAAATGCATTTGAAACCACCCCTGAAGCACCAGTTAATCCACCTTGGAAGAAGTCAGTAACCCAAGGGTTATTCGGGTCGAGTACTGAGCCATTTAAATGGTCGACAATGCTTTGACCACCTGCAACCAGTTCAGAAAAGTCAGGCACTTCAAAACGGAAGTCGGTGTAAAACTGTGCATCATTTTCAGCCCAATAGTTCACAAGATCATTGTAAGCGATACTTTGATCACCAAATTGAATGATGTCATCGGCGCCAAAGCCATCTAAATTAACTTCACCAAAGCTTTGATGATTGTTAACTAAGTTCAATACATTGTTTTCTAGGATTAAGTTATCGAGTGAAAGATCAAAGTCTAATCCTAAACTACTTATATCAAGGATATCCGCACCTTCAGAATCTTCGATACTAAAGCTTCCACTGTCTGCATAGAAAGCATAAGTATCTGAACCTGCGCCACCTTTAGCTACTTGATGCCCAAAACCAGAAGCAAAGTAATCGTTACCATCTCCACCTTCGAGTGTCAGCACGTTATCGGTATTAATCCAGTTACTGATTGCATCGATGTAATAACTTGTATTGGCTTCAAGTAGTGAATTTAATCCTTGATAGAGAATACCAAGATCGCTCGCCAACCCAGAATTAGTCAGCAGATCTAACGTTCCCCAGCCAAAACTTAAGAAGGCATCATTACCTGAACCACCTTCGCCTTGCCCGTCTGTACCAAAGCTAAAGAAGATGTCGTTGCCATCACCGCCGTCCATAGTGACGTTCCAACCTACATTGATGAAAAAGTCATCACCTGCACCACCGTTAAGCGTGTTATCTTTACCAATGGCGATACCAATATCGTTACCAGCGCCTAAATTCAGCGTATTTTCCATTCCTGCAACGACAGCAAAATCATTGCCTTTTCCGCCATTAACTAAGTTACTCTGACCTACAGCATAAAGATCGTCGTTGCCGTTATCGCCAAACAGTTGGTTTTCACGACCTAATCCAATAATGACGTCGTCACCAGTGAAGCGGCTATCGCCTTCCCCCTTTAAGGTGTTCTTATCACCAACGGCGAGAATGATGTCATTATCCGCACCACCAGAAATTGTATTGGTTTGGCCGATTGCGGTTAAGGTGTCGTTGCCAGCACCACCACTGATCACATTTGTTTGACCAATCGCAACAGCTAAGTCATCAGCATTGGCACCGACAATTAAGTTACTTGCGCCAATACCTATTAAGGTATTGGCAGCACCATCGCCGGCCTTAATGATGTTGTTATTACCAATCGCAATGGCTAGGTCGTCGCCATCTCTATGGTTGATTCGGTTTTGGTCACCAATGGCAATGGAAATATCGCGCCCAGTGCCTGCATCAATGAAGTTGTTTGCCCCTAATGCAATCATCACATCGTTATGCTTACCGCCATACAACTCATTATCTCGGCCACCAGCAAGTACAAAGTCATTACCATCATTACCGAACCAGCGATTAGTCAGACCTGCGACTAATGCCATGTCGTTACCGTCTCCTGACTGAACGAAGTTATTTTCACCTGCGACGATTGCGGCGTCATCGCCACCGCCCAGCAGTACTTTATTCGTTTGGCCTGCGACTAATGCCATATCACCATTATCAGAAAGCAAATCATATTGAGTATCCAGATCCGGCAAATACTTTGACCAATCCACGCCCGGTATATTTGGCAAGTTAAACGATGGTAAAGATAGTGTCTTTTCTTGTGAGGTCAGGTTTTCAACACCAATGACATCGTGTAAGTCAAACTCTGGAGTACCAATTTCCGGAATTTCAAAATCTGGTACTTCATAGCCGTAAAAGTCTCTGCCACTCAGTTTTTCACCAAGCAGTGAACTAAAGCCTGCAAAACTAAAGGAGTTAAGGCGAAGATTAGGTGCTGTGAGCGAACCGATATTGAAGGTCGGTAATCTAAACTCTGTTGAGCCACGTTCACCAGAAGATTCAGGTGTTGTATCTATATCGTTATCAATGTGGTCAAGTAATGGTTTAAAGAACTCAAAATCTTGAGTCTGTTGACCGACAATGTAGTTAATGCCCACTTGATTTTGTTCAGTTGAGGTTTGTCCTGGTAAGTCCGTTAAGTCAAAGTTACCGTTGGCAAATATCGAGAAATCATTATTCGCAGCGGTTTCAGACGAACTTTTAACCCACGCATCAATGTCTCCTCCAATAAATGACGTACCTTGACTTATTCCGCCCAGCAATTGACTAAGCGCAGCCCCTGTACCGTCGATACTGAAGTTGAAGTCATAACTTCCTTCAATATCAAAATCACGAATATCCACATTCATGTCACTGAAGTGCGGCAACGTTATTGAAGGAATAGTTATGTTCGGAATTTGGAACTCAGGTGTCGAGATCGTCGGCAAATCAATACTCGGTAATCCATATTGACCAAGATTGCCATAACGATACTCAAGATTTGCCCCTCTCAATTCCGGTGCATCAGGCATATCGAAATCAAACTGAGGGAGCGTGAGCGTTGGAATACTCCAATGAGGTGTGTCTTGTTGTGAGAACTCAAGATCTGGGAACATCAGTGCGAGCTGACCACTTAAACGCACTTCGGCAGATGCGGTTAGGCCTAGCTCAAAATTACTGGCGTAATCACTATCAATGTATTCACTTAGATTGGTATTGTTGGAGTAATCAAATGCATACTGGCCACCGTTTGGAAGATCTTCTAAATTAAACTCAACATCATTATCCGTCGCCACCCAGTTATCACGTCCTGCAACAATAAGTAAATCCGAACCACTTCCGGCCGCTACATAGTTGCTTTCGCCAGCAACCAGTAGTTTATCATCTCCACTTCCGGCGAACACAACGTTAGTTTGTCCACCTACAATTGCAGTATCGTCTCCACCCTCAAGTAAGATAATATTCTGGCGCCCGCCAAAGATACCGGTGTCATTTCCCCAGCCTGTTGCAACAACGTTGGTTTCACCTGCCACAAGCAGAGTGTCATCGCCACCACCTGAAAGCACAACGTTATATTGACCTCCAGCGACGATCGTATCTCGCCCATCAGCAGTAGACACTACGTTAGCTTGCCCTAAAGCAATAGCGAAATCATCACCTGAGCCTGAAATTTGAACGTTATACTGACCTGCTGCAAATAAGCTATTGTTGCCATCACCTGCGAGTTGAATATTACCTTTACCCGCTGCAAGCATGGTGTCATCACCGGTTCCAGCCCATTGCACATTCACAAGACCAACGGCTGCCAGCGCATTATCACCATCACCCGCAACTTGAACGTTACCGACACCACCTGCAAGCAGTAAATCATCACCGCTGCCTGCAATTTGAACGTTGGTGTTACCAACGGCTACAACGGTATTGTCACCGCCACCGACTACCGCAACATTGTTCATACCGAACAAGCCCATAAAGTCGTCGCCACCAGCTGAAAAGGCAAAATTGTATTCACCAACAGAAACTAGATTGTTGTCACCGTCACCCAGCAAACTGGTGTTGTAACGACCGCCAACTGCAACATGATCATCGCCATTTCCGCCCCAAATGGCGTTACCATAACCTAAAGCGTAAATTTCATTACGACCATCACCAGCAATAATGGCATTTGCACCGCCGCCAGCGATAATGGTATCGTCATCATTACCAGTTTGAATTAAGTTACCGCCGCCCAGTGCTTTAACGAAGTTATCACCATTGCCCGCAATCAAAATATTCGCCACACCTCCGGCGGTAATATCATCATCTCCAGATCCAGTAGCAATAAAGTTACCCGCTCCTAGCGCATTAATGTTATTGCCACCGTTCCCTGCAAGTACAATGTTCAAACCACCAGCAGTATTGATGTTGTTTTGGCCGTCGCCTGCGAGAAGAATGTTCGCCACACCACCCGCATTGATGGTGTTATTACCATTCCCCGTGAAAACGAAGTTTCCACCAGCAATCGTATTGATTTTGTTATTGCCATGTCCAGCGAGGATAGTGTTGGCTAAGCCACCAACAAGAATGTCGTTATTTCCGTGAGCCACTTGAATTACGTTGACTCCACCCAAAGCGTCAATATCATTGTTACCGCCACCTGCACTGATTATATTGGCACCACCGACGGCTTCAATTCGGTCATTTCCCCAACTCCACGTCCAGCCAGTCTCAATAACGTTCGCACCACCAGCGGCGTAAATTTTGTTATGACCTGAATCGTCTTTGATGTACGCCCCACCAGCGACAGAACTGATCCTGTCATTGCCTGTACCACCATTGAGTTTTGCATATAAACCGAACGCTCTGAGAATATCGTCGCCACTCCCACCTCTTACGTCCGCATAGGCACCATAGGCTTTTACGGTATCATTTCCTGTTCCACCATCAGCAATCGCTCTGGCACCCCAGACCTCGACATAATCGTTACCAGAACCACCATAAGCTTCAGCATTAAGTCCGTGTGCCCTTAAAGTATCGTTACCACTTTCGCCCCACAATCTTGCATCAGCTGCCCAAGCAACTAACGTATCGTGGCCCGTTCCACCCCAAATTTTCGCACCACCTGCAATGGCTTCGAGATAATCATTACCACCATGTCCCCACATCTGTGCTTTAAAATGAACGAGGGTTTTATGGTCATTGCCATTACCACCATCCCACTTGCCTGTAAAAACGGTCCTAAAAAAGCTGAACAACCCCATATTATTCCCCTCGTTTACTTCGCTATCTATTTTTATGTGATTTCGCTAAGTAATATCTTTCAAGTTGTAATTAGACTTTAACTTATACAACACGATTGATAATAAATTGTTAAAAATTTATTTTTTACATATGTAACATGTGAACGAAAAAGTATCCAAATATTTTTTAGAATATTAACTCTCATATAAATAACTTTTTTGAATATAAAGATTACATCACTAAATAAGCATTAGTTAATATATATAAGCGACAGAAGTAATAGATAAGTAAAATTAATAACCATTGGGAAAACATTGAGAGCTAAATGGCGACAAGTAACTGACGCAAGCCAGATTTACGTCGCACAACACAGGGAAACTGTGACACGAATGACAAACTCAGCATTTATAAAACACGATACAACTCAGTTTATCAGAATTCAATACCATATAATTTCTGTGAACTTTATATTTAGTTAATCTTATATTTGTGTTTAATCAACAAAAAATGGTATTAATAAAAAATAAAATTAAAGATAAAAACAAATTATTAACATTTAGTTGTTTTATTAAATTTTATTAATCTTATACTCGTCAGAAGTTGTGGTTGTAATTATGCATTTCCAGCAAGAATCAAAAAAAGAAAATAACCAAACTGGGTTAATGAGTTTTATTATGATGCTGCAGTATTTAAAAAAGCCTGCTGATATCGAATCAATAAAACATGAATTTTGTCCCGATGGTAAAGATCTTACTCCTACAACCATGCTTCGTGCTGCAAAACAGCTCGGTATTAAAGCTAAATCAACAACCGTTCAACGAGACAGAGCGGAAAAAGCGGCTTATCCCATCATCGCAATTAATAAAGACAACACCTACTTTTTAATCGCTGCAATTCGAGATAAACAAGCACTGATACAAGTCCCCGGTCAACAACCTCAAAAACTATCTACTGATGAATTATTTCAACAATGGGATGGCAAGGCGATTTTGATGACAAGTCGAGCTCGACTTGCTGATAAAGACAGAAAGTTTGATCTCAGTTGGTTTATTCCAGTGATTGTTAAATATAGAAAGTTGTTTAAAGAAGTACTTATTATCTCCTTCTTCATTCAACTTTTTGCTTTAGTTACGCCCTTTTTCTTTCAAGTAGTCATGGATAAAGTACTGGTAAACAGAGGGTTAACTACGCTCGACGTACTGGTTATTGGATTGATTATCATCACCTTGTTTGACGTAGTACTTGGAGGTTTGCGAACCTATATTTTTTCGCATACAACCAGTCGGGTTGATGTTGAATTAGGTTCACGATTGTTCGATCACCTTGTCCGTTTACCTATCGCCTACTTCAATTCACAACCTGTAGGCCAAATCGTTGCCAGAGTACGAGAATTAGAAAGCATTCGTTCTTTTCTGACTGGAAACGCTCTGACACTGGTGCTTGATCTCGGCTTTACTTTTGTCTTCTTCGTGGTGATGTACTTCTACTCTCCGACACTGACATACATCGTATTAGCGTCTATCCCTGTATACTTCTTGATATCAATATTTATTACACCTGAGTTAAGGAATCGAACTGAAGAAAAGTTTCAACGTGGCGCCGTAAACCAAGCCTTTTTAACAGAATCTGTCACGGGTATGGAGACGCTAAAATCTATGGCAGTTGAACCTCAAATGCGACAACGTTGGGAAGAACAGTTAGCAGGATACGTTAAAGCTTCATTCCGCTCAGTAGTACTTGGTATCTTTGGTGGGCAATCTGTTCAATTAGTCAGTCGAGTCGTTTCAGCTATCTTACTTTGGCAAGGCGCACAATTGGTGATTTCAGGTCAATTAACCGTTGGTCAGCTCATCGCATTCAACATGTTATCAAGCCAGGTTTCTGCACCTATTTTGCGACTTGCTCAGTTATGGCAAGACTTTCAGCAGTTTAGAATTTCACTTGATCGTTTAGGTGATGTTCTTAATATTCCGCAAGAACCACAACAAAGCCTAGATCGCCAAGCACTCCCACCGATTAAGGGAAACATTAAATTTGAAGGAGTACACTTTCGCTACTCTTCTGAGGGACAAAAGATATTACAAGGCGTTGATCTTGATATCCCTGTTGGCCAAACCGTTGGTATTGTTGGAAAGTCAGGTTCAGGTAAATCTACATTAACCAAACTCATTCAGCGTCTCTATATTCCAGAAAACGGTAAAGTGCTCGTCGATGGCAGCGACCTAGCCCTGCTTGACCCTGCTTGGTTAAGGCGACAAGTAGGCGTAGTGCTGCAAGAAAGCGTGTTATTTCACCGTTCTGTCAAAGAAAACATTGCGGTTACCGACCCAAACATATCAATGGATCGCATTATTAACGCTGCCAAACTCTCAGGCGCACATGAGTTTATTCTACAACTGCCTCATGGTTATGACACACCAATTGGTGAACGAGGTGCCGGGTTATCGGGTGGTCAGAGGCAACGAATTGCAATTGCTAGAGCACTAGTAACCAACCCTAAAGTCTTGATTTTTGATGAAGCTACTTCAGCATTGGATTATGAATCAGAAAAAGCAATCCAAGATAATATGAAGCACATTTGCCAAGGCAGAACAGTGATCATTATTGCCCACCGACTTTCAACGGTTCGCCATTGTGATCGAATCATCACGGTTGAAAACGGTACCATCGTTGAAGACGGTTCTCATGATGCCTTACTCGCTCAAAATGGGCGATACGCCAAACTCTGGTCAGCACAAATTGGGGAGGCACAATAATGTTTGAGACATTAAAACGATACTCTGCAATCTGGAAGTCAGCAAAAACGCATTACGAGAAACAAGGTGAACATGATAGGAAAGGTGACGAACTCGAATTTTTACCCGCCGCAGTAGAGATTTTGGAAACTCCCGCCTCGCCTGTTGGTCGGAGCGTAGCCATTATTATTATGAGCCTATTTGTCATTCTCGTGATTTGGGCTTGGTTTGGTAAAATTGATATTGAAGCGACAGCTCAAGGGAAAATTGTGCCTGTAGGTCAAGTCAAGGCTGTTCAAGCACTAGAAATAGGGAAGATCGATGCGATATATGTGACTGAAGGGCAACATGTTTCTAAAGGGGACAAGCTAATCAAGCTCAACCCAACTGAGTCCGAGGTCAACGTTCAGCAAGTTCAACACGATATGCAAAATGCTCAACTTAATGTATTTCGTCTGAATCTATTACTGCATAGTCTAGATTCGCCTAACGCACAAGTAAGCTTTACCCAATCAATATCTGAACAACAACCTGAATTATGGAATAAAACGGCCAGCAAACAAATTCAATTGCAAAGCCAATTGTTCAATCGTGACTTTGAATTGTTTAAATCACTCAAAAGCAGCCTTGCATCTGCACTGCTTCAACAAAAAGCGACAATTGAGTCAGTTAAAACTAACATCGAAAAACTCAAAACACTGGAACCACTTTTTACCGAACAAGAGAAAGTGACTAAAAAACTGCGTGATAAAGGGCATGTTTCCTACGTGGACTGGCTTGCATACAAAGAAAAGCAGGTAGAAACAAGCCAAACACTAAAAGTACAAAAAAGTCGGTTGATAGAAGCTAAATCTCAACTTGCCTCAATTATCAGCAATGGCGTTCATCAAGACAGAATGTTTCGTTCCCAAAGACTCAAGCAGCTTGAAGAGCAAACGCTTAAGTCGGAATCTTACGCATTAACTTTGCGCAAAGTAAAACAAAGAGAACGTAATCAATACCTAACAGCACCTGTAGCGGGTACCGTTCAACAAGTTCAGGTACATACCATCGGCGGTGTTGTGCAACCTGCGCAACCATTAATGGTGATTGTACCTGACAGTGTGAACCTTGAAATAGAAGCTTATGCGCTCAATAAAGATATTGGTTTCTTAAAACCCAATATGAAAGCTGAAATCAAAGTAGAAAGCTTTCCGTACACTCGATATGGATTGATATCCGGAGAGCTTGTTCAAACCTCACGCGATGCTATTGAGCAGCAGAACGTTGGCCGTGTTTATAAGATCAAGGTAAAAATGAATCAAAAGTCGATACTTGTCGGAGATAAACAGATACCGCTACAACCAGGTATGAGCGTTACCGTTGAAGTCAAAACCGGCAAGCGCAGATTGTTAGAGTTTTTCTTAGCACCCTTTTTACGATATCAAAATGAAGCCATGCGCGAGAGATAATGTTCTAGGAGATAGAGATAATAATTTCTATCTCCTCAACAACTTAAGATTCTGACTCAATTAAATGATGCAGTGCATCAATGAAATTGTCATTTAAATCTTCATCGGTGATATTCCAACGAACAAGACTTTCGTCCATATCCAGCATCTCAGATAAAAAGCCAGTAAACCCTCTTGCTCTTCTATCTATTTCGAATAATGCACCAAGGTGATCTTGTTCATTGAGCATAACAATTTCAACTTCATCTAACTTGCGATAAAAATCGCCAGCTGTAGGCTTAAACTCAAACTCTTGAACAAAAGGAATCGACTCCCCTCGAAGTTTTGCAGCTTCACATTTTACTTCTGAAATCCTAAAGCCAAGCGTTTCCATCGAAGACAGTAATGTATGTTGCTTAACATTAGGTGTTACTGAAAATAAATCTTTATCTGACTTATCTAGCGCATTATCGATGTCCAAATCAGTGACTATCCAGTTTCTAGATTGCCCAATTGATAAAGGCGCACGTGGGTGCATATTGAACTCAAAATCAAATACCAAAGATTCATCACTGTGAACGGTAAATGCATCAGAGATCTTTACGGCTGATAATTGGTATTGTTTCTTTCTTTTTTGAGCATTATCTTCGACTTCTTCAATATATTCACAAAAGTGACGGATGATGATGTGGTTAATTTCTTGATCAACACTCCCACCTTTCACCTGCACTTCACCATGAATTACGCCGCCACATTCAAACTCATCAAGCGATAACAATGTATCAACTTTGGCTGCACCAATCCCAATCGTACTTAGGGCTTTCTTAAAAAATGACATTTCAATTGCTCTATAAAACAAAATTTTGATGCATTTTATGGAAGTATTGTGAGTTTTTATAGCTATTAATAAGGTGATAGCTCAATAAAGTGTTTCAAAGTGATACCTTCGCTGTAAGCGAGAAATCTTTGAGCATAAAAACTTAGGTTACATTCGATGTATGCCTCACCCCTTGAGGTTTTCTTTCTTGCTTTTTCAACGGATCCCAGAACTTAACATCTAAAGGTACAGATAAAGCAAACTTTGGAGTAGAAGACAGTGCGTCACTTCGTGACGGCATTGGATTAGTAACAAACTTATATTCATGTTCAACCCTCTCTTCGTCTAATCTAACAACTCTATTACTCAGTTCACTGCCTTCATCTAATCCTCCTACCGGATTATGGTGGCTTTCGGCAACGAAAATCCAAGCTAGATCAAATTTTGAATATTGAGAACTGTTAAGATGCGTACACTTTTGGCAATACACTGAATCAAGGAAAGCAGCATGCCGATCAGTCACAAACATCGTGTATACATTCCGACAAGTGCTCGTTCTAACCAGTACATCACAGCTGATATAAAAGTCACTCCAGAATTGATTCAACATTTTGGAGGTTTGGAAAATTTATATAAACATTTAAATCCAACGATTTTTAAATTAGCAGAAGACGAAGGACTGCATAACTGCCAAGTTATTGCCAATGATAAATTGCCTGTAATCCGATACCACACTGAATCATATCACTTTCAAACCAAAGAGCAGATCATATTTTTTTACAATCCTTCGTATCATGAAGCTCAAAATGTGTTTATCGATAAAGGTCATCAACCAAATAAAATCCGTATTGTACTTTTAGCTACAGGTGAAAATTTAAGAGCAAATTCTGCTTCATTCCATAGTCAAGTTCAGTGTTTTGTCACAAAGCTTCAGCAACAATATAAAGATGTAGACCTGAGAATAAAATTTCGTGACCATCAACACCTTTCTTACGATTTATTTGCTAAGTCAAAAGGCTTTAAAGAATCATATGGATTCAAATTGCGATCCATTGCTGAGCGTTATAGATCGAGAGACTGTACATTACCGAATGAACATAGTTCTTTGGCCTATGTGACAGTTAACTTGCCGATTAACAGAAAACTTAAAAATACTTTAATGAATGGTGAAAGTGTCTTATCGAACTTATATGACACGATTCAAGACCACTACTTAACTGCGATTGAAACAAAGTCTCTTACCCGTACCGCAATGATCGCAAATGGACGGACACCTCTTGTTAGAAACAGTAAATTTGACCAACAAGAAAAAACTGAAGAATTACAGATGATTGGTTTTGATCCTGAATCTAAAGATCTTCAATTCGTTTACGAGTGTGATGTCGATGGCACTGCTGACTGTATAAATTTCATAATCGTAGCTGGTAGCGATGACTGTGAACGTGAAGGCTATGGTAAATTTATGAACAAAGTTGAGAAAGTGTTTAAAAAACTGACTAAACAACTAAAAATAGATGAAGAACATGAAGATATGATTGTTCGATTCCATCAACACATTAGCTACAGTAAATAAGTTTAGGGTAGTGACAATGCTGTCTCAAACCGAGACAGCATTTATTATTCCACATTAGTGTACTATCAAAAACAATAGTCAATATAAGTAGCTATGAAACCACTTTAAAGCTGCTTTCTTCACTTTCTCCACTTCAAAATACGATTAATTTTCAATCAACTTTACCAACAAGAATCACTCTTATTTTTGTTTTCTTTGAAACATAACATATGCGTATTGGCTATAAGAAAATCGTCTTGCAGAGTACTCTCTGTCGCCCTCTAATGAAGGCATCGTTTTCTATTACTTTGTCTTTTAAGGTTGTTGTTATGAAAACAAACAAGGCAATCCTGTCTGCACTGAATAAAGTACTTACGTTCGAGCTCACTTCCATTAATCAATACTTTTTGCACGCTAGAATGTTCAAAAACTGGGGGGTTGAACAACTCAATGAAAAAGCCTACAAAAAATCGATTGAAGATATGAAACAAGCAGACAAGCTTATTGAGCGTATTTTGTTTCTAGAAGGCCTACCTAACCTCCAGCATCTAGAAAGACTTAGAATTGGTGAACACACAGAAGAGATGTTGTCCTGTGATATTTCACTTCAAATGGACCAATTAAAGCTTCTTCGCGAATCTATAAAACTTTTCGAAAGCGAAAATGATTACGTAAGCCGTGATTTACTCGAAGAGATTCTGGAATACGAAGAAGAATATGTCGATTGGATTGAAACTCAGCAAATACTCATCAGTAACGTCGGCATTCAGAACTATCTACAATCTAATATTGAAGAAGTGTAAGGGGCTACCATGAAAGGCAATGACAAGGTCATCGACCTATTGAATAAGCAGTTAACCCTTGAGCTCACATCAATGGATCAATATCTCGCTCATTCAAAAATTTATGAAGACTGGGGTATTAATAAGCTGCATCAAAAGCTCACTCACGAATATGAAGAAGAGTTGGCTCACTCAAACCTTCTGATAGAACGCATTTTATTTCTAGAGGGCAGCCCTGACACAGCTTCGAGAGAGAAAATACACATTGGCAACAACGTCAGCCAGATGTTAAACAACGATCTTGAAGCTGAACGAACCGTTGCAAAAAGTTTGAAAAACCTTATCGCCGTTTGTGAACAAGAACGTGACTATGAAACTCGTTTAATTTTACAAAAACTGTTAGATGATACTGAAATGGATCACATTTTTTGGCTTGAACAGCATTTGGGGTTAATTGAAAAGCTTGGATTACAAAACTATGTTCAGTCACAAATGGAAGCGAACGTTTAATACTCATTAGTCTGCACATTTTTTATGTGCAGACTTTTCTTGACCAAAAAGTTAACTTACTTCTTCAGCCTCTTCTAATTTACCAGCTGCAGCCGCTTTCTTTTGCTTAATATCAAAACCATCAAGTAGCAGTAATAAGTCTGCAATATTAGCTTTAAAATCTGAATTAGCTTTAGTGGTTTTGCCTGTTCGGCGTTGTTCGATTGATTCTCTCAATGTCACTGTATCCAAGAGCTTTGAAAGCTCTGCTTCATTGAGTTCAGTGATCGAAAGCGGTTTTGACTTAGTCGTTTCGTTGTACGTTTCTAAATGTTGTTGAAAATTTTCTTTTGCAGCGCTTAATCTATCCATGATTGAACTCCATTTTGATATTTATCCTATCAAAAATAGTACAGCCTGAATCACTATTCAATTTAAAACAGTATTTTCTCAGTAAACACTGTTTTTCCAAACAGTTAGATAAGACTCACAATGCTTCATCAGGAAAAAATCAGCTATTTATCTAAAATAAATCAAGTATTAAAAACGAATTCATAACAGGGTGTTGTTTTAAATTAAATCTGGAACAATTATGCGCACATCTATCAAACTGATTTTAGCTGTCTTACTTTCCACCATTTTTTTAAAGGATGGATTTTCTGCCTCAATTGAACACAACCATGAGTTCAAATTTCCTAAATCGAACATTACAGAAACAGTAAAAGTTTTCTTACCAGAAGCCTATGATGAGTCGAAAAGCACCTACCCTGTTCTCTATACGACCGCAGGTACTCGACGATTAAATATGATGACACCAATGTTGGATTGGCTTACCCATGTTGATTGGAGCCCCATTCCACAATTGATTATTGTAACCGTCCCTACCATTAATGAAGGCGTCGAGATGTTTAAAGATGACGGTGCTTCTGGCAAATTTGATAAAGCGACTACCCAATGGCTTGGAGAAACACTTATACCGTTCATCAATGACAAATATCGAACTCAGCCATTTCGAATTCTTGAAGGCTTTTCATCATATGGGAACTTCCCGCTTCATGTTTACCAACATCAACCTGAATTGTTTCAAAGTTATATTAGCTTGAGTCCCGCTCTTGTATTGAATAAGAATAAACTTGTAGCGAGTTTTAAAACTCCAAAAAATGATGCAAATTACAAACACAAATCTTTGTTTGTTTCTTTAGGTAGTTTTGAAGAAAACGCCCCTTTGTTCCAAAACCTTAAATCTCACTTACAGGCAAGGCAGCAAGAAAGATCACTGACGTTCATCGATAATCATGATGAGTTTTATTTGCAGCCTCCGGTAACGTCACTTACGCAAGCGTTAACGGCACTATTCTCAGATAGAACACCATCTCAGAGTCAATTGACCGATTTGTACAAACAAGACGGGGTTAATGCAATTGACGACTACTTTCAAAGCCTAACTAAAAAATACGGTGCGAGAGTTTCAAGTGCGGCAGCAATCGAGACTCTGGCAGCACACTTTACTCATCAAAAAAATAAAAACTCGATCCGCCTTTTCAAGCGACTCATTGAAAGAAAGCCTGACAATATTTACTATAAAATGCGTTTAGCAGACACCTTTCAGTCTTTTTCAATGCAACCCGAAGCAATGACTATGTTATGGACGGCCATCAAGCAAGCTAAGTCACAAAAAAATGAAGAAGCTATTGCTTATTTAAACTCAAAGCTCAGTGGTTTTGAGCAACAATAGTTTATCCGTGCTGCTTTGAAAACCATTCGCCATTTTTGACTTTGTTTGCGGTACGTAGTCAGTTAAAAATGGCGTTTCTTCACTATATTTGTCGTAGATTTCAGGTTGCTGGTTTGGCTTACACCGCCAGATATTAAACTGTTTATCTTGTACATAAAACCTGTCATCAATCGCAAGCATTTCGCTTTGCAGTCGGAATTGCTCATAGGGTTGAAAAGGCTGAGTGTGGTTGGAGCTCAAATCT
Source organism: Shewanella sp. OPT22 (assembly GCF_004168585.1). Classification (GTDB taxonomy): domain Bacteria; phylum Pseudomonadota; class Gammaproteobacteria; order Enterobacterales; family Shewanellaceae; genus Parashewanella. The sequence goes on from NZ_PGVH01000043.1 coordinate 529,710, forward strand.
AAACTAAACACCTTGCCGGCCTGGTCATTAAACAACAGCGTCTCTGCTATTTTCTGCGCCCACTCAATATCTCCTTCGTGCACAACCTCATCACTGAGTTGATTTATGTTCACTTCTCTCACTTGGTAGATATCTTCTTTACCACTATTCAAAACTAACATTTGATTTGGAGACGTAAACTGCAATAGACGCTTAACATCGAACGTGAGATCAAGTTTTTCTGGAGGAGAGATGAGATTGGTTTTCCATATATGATTATCAGACAAAAAAAACAAAATATCGCCTGATAAGCTCCAAATATAATCGTTAATTACTCTTGGATGATTAGTCAGTCGATATTCGTTGTCCCCTCTGCGCAACCAAATTTGTGATGAACCTGATTTATTACTCAAGAAACTCATAAACTCAGTACTAGGCTTTAAGCGTGCATGATGATTATAAGATGATTGAGTGCCTACTTTTTCAGCCTTATCATTTTGCTTCCAAATAATTTGCTGAGTTGGTGAACGGATCAATACTACAACAGAGTCATCACCAAGTGACAAAACTTGACTTATGGCCCCAGTATCAAGATGTTGATGCTCAATAATTTCGTCCTCATTGAATAAAAGAATTGAGTTAGGACTTGCTGCGATCAGTTGCTGAGTTGACGTGTAAGAAACGGAATTAATAACATGGAGAGCCGTATAGTTGCCTTTCAGAACGAACTGATGATCACCTTCGAACTTTAGTTCTACTATCTCATTTTTGAGACTTGAAACATAAGCCAATGTTTTTTGGGCCCGACTAAAAGTCCAGTCAGAGACATTATCTGCAACTAACGTTTTCATCTGCTGTGTTTTACTATTCCACAGCATTAACTGAGACTTCCTCAGTTTATCTTGTTGCTCGAAGAGTATATGATTTTCATCAAACACGACTGCTGAATGATTAAAAAACAGTGAACATCCTAAGAGGACTGACTCAAGCTTATTGATTAAATCGAACTCAATAATTTCACTGCATTTATGTGTTCCAGAATACTTGATCTTTGAAAGCAGCACCGTAGTTGGAGAAGAAAATGATATCTTCCCCAGTAATTCACCTTCAAAAAGATAATTCGTCAAACTCTCATTAGATCTGTTTTTGATAACAAGCTGCCAACGGTCATTATTTGTTCTTTTTGTATAAGCCAATTTACTGAAATCAGCTGAAGCCGTAACAGATGAGATTTTAGACATCTGAATATCAATGGGCTCTATCGAAGAGAAATACTGTTTGGAATGACTTGTTGGAGAATGAGCGCCATCCAACCAATAAAAAATAGCTGTAGGGACTAAAAAAGCAAACAGCAATGCTAGATAAATAAACGGTCGGATTTCTTTGCTTTTTTTCTTATTAGCTTCTTCTTTCTTATTAACTATGGGGAACTGAAGAGATTCAGGATCGCTTAAACAAGCAGGGTTAATGCTGTACCCCAATTTAGGATGAGTTTTAATGACAAGTTGTTTTTTGGCCGAATCTTCAAATAGCTTTCGAAGTTGAGCAATACACCTTTGCACAGTATTGTTTGCGACAAGAGTACCTTGCCATACTTGCTCCAATAACTCTTGCTGGCTAACTATCTCACCTTGTGCGCTCACCAGCACTTTCAACACTGCACACAGTTTGGGCTCGACAGGTTCGACTTTTCCCTGATGATGTACTTCGTGTCTTACCCAATCAATTTTTTTATCTGCAATCCAGCTACTTTGCATTATTTATTATCATTATTTCCCTAGTGCATTTAATTAGATAGCGATTTGAAGTGAAAAACAAGATCAAAAAAGCCCTTTTCAGGGCTTTATAGTGAATCAACAGCTTGAACTACTATGTTTGTGACCAAACAGCGAATTCATTTCCACTCGGCTCTGTAAAATGAAAGCGGCAGCCACCAGGGAATTCAAAGACAGGGCGAATAATTTCACCACCGTTCGCAGTAACTTTGTCTTGTGTCGCCTGAATATCATCGCTATAAAACACTAATAACGCACCACCAGCCTCGGTAGTGTTAACATGTTCTGCTTGATAAAAGCCACCGTCTATTCCTTGATTTGAAAATGCAGAGTACTCATCACCGTAATCAACAAACTCCCAATCAAAAACTGAATTAAAAAAAGATTTTGTTGCTGATAAATTTTGTGACGGTAACTCAACGTAGTTCAATTTTTCATGTTGGCTCATGCTTAATTCCTTTTAGTATTAAACCCCTGAATATTCAAAATCATAATAATGCTGGCCATTTTCGATACGAATCTTCATTTTTCCAGTTAACCCAGTCAAATCACCGGTTCCTGAATTTGGCACTACTTCAAGTATAAGCTTATCTTGTCCGCTTTCCATAACACCAAAGTGTTGTAAAACAAAATGCCCAGATTTCCCTGATAAACGACCAGCCACTTGTTCAATTGCTACGTAACCTGCAGATCCTTTAAAAGAAGTCATAGCAGACAACATTTCACCTTTGCTCTCAGCAGATAGCTCACCATGAAAGCTCTTGTTGATCGACATACGGCCTAGGTTATTTCCCTCGACACCTTTTGCGTAAGTTTCCATTGGCTCAAGTGCTACATCAAATGTCCCTGTTATCTTCATTACGGTTCCTTTCTATTAAGAGAAGATGTGAAATTTATCTACCTACCAGCAGCACTGTATATAAAAACAGTACCCCTGTAAATACATACAATATTTCCTTCTAACTTATTGCACTGACTAGCATTTGGTCAATCAATTGATGAAAGCTTATTTTCTCTTGACCACATTAATGCCTTTCGTTAAAGTAGCGCTCCGTTATTAAGCTATCTCAAATAACAAATAAATTAAGGTGAAGTGTCCGAGTGGCCGAAGGAGCACGCCTGGAAAGTGTGTATACGGAAACGTATCGTGGGTTCGACTCCCACCTTCACCGCCAGTTTCTAATAAAAAAGACGTCAATTGATGTCTTTTTTATTGCCTGAAATCCGCAATACTATGATACCTCAGTATGAAGTTCTATTTATTGCCTTTAGAATAGTGCATTGTTATTTTGACTAGGACGTCAGCTTGAATAGCTTTGTTCAATGCTGTGCTCAATTTATAACTTAAGGATAATTTGAATCAATGCATCATCTCATCATAATTCCACCAGCTTCATCATCAAACTTATATACCGTCTAACCAGAGCTTAAACAGAAAACGCTCTATACATTTTACAGATACGGAATTCGCTTTAAATGTCCCGATTTATGCCTTTGCTGGTTGCAGTATTGATTGGTATTGCCTACCAATTGTTTGTCGATATTTATTTGGTTGCTTTACCAGAGATCCAAGAATCTCTGAACATGAGCTATCTGGTAACTAACCTTTCTCTCGTTTTGTATCTTGGCGCTAACGCAGTCTTTTTGCTAGTTGCTGGAATGTGGTCAGAAGATATTGGGCGTAAAAATATTATTTTACTTGGCTTAGTCATCAGCCTGATTGGAACAGCCCTGATTTTATTCTGCGATAGCTCGCCTGGATTTTTGGCTGGCAGAATTCTTCAAGGCGTTGGATTAAGTGCCTCCATTTTAGCTACGCCGGTATTGATGGATAATTATCAAGGAAAAATGCTCACCTACGGTTTTTTAACTTTTGAATTTTTCTACTCTATTACACCTATCATTGCACCATATATCGGCGCTTCAATTACCTCCCATTACTCATGGCAAGATATCTTTTGGGTATTGCTGGTCTATCAGTCTGTTTTATTGTTATTAACGTTCAAACTAAAAGATAAGATTGCCGAGCAAAATAGACTGACGAGAAAGCGCCGTATGGTTGTCTTAAAGCGTATATTCTCAACACCTAAGTTTATGGTACTAACGCTACTGATGACTTTATTCTGGGGTGAAATGGTGATCGCGCATCTGCTTTCACCTTATATTTTTCAAAATGATTTTGGATTTAGCACTTACGAATACGGTTTGTTCGCTTTAGCAATGGGCGGTTTCTACGCAGTTGCGGCCATTAGCAATGTCGTGCTATTGAAGTTTTTTGCTGAAGAACGAATTATTGCTTTCTCGGTTTGGGCAAATGCTTTGTTGGCCTTAGTTTTTGTTATTAAGCAAACAGTAGTGCCGCATTCAATTTGGGATATCAGTATCTATCTAAGTTTGATGGCAATGTTCTGTGGCTTGTTCTTTATCAATGCAATGGCAAGATCACTACGCATTTTTGCTGATTACTTCTCAGGGTATGCAGCATCATTACAGGGCTGTATTTGTATCGGGTTCTGGAGCTTGTTAAGTTTACTAAGCTCGCAGATGAAGCCAAGTGAGCCAACATTGATCCTTCTATTATCTTTAATGGCGGGAGTTTCAACGGTTATTTTGTGGCGAAAAAGAGAATTGATTTAATGACAGTCGAAGCGCAGTTTTAGCAAGCTGTGCTTCATCTACTTTAGAAAAAGATCAAATAATCCAATTTTACACCCTAGTTTCTTTACGAACTGGTGGTATTGAATAATAAACATGGTAGGCCGTACCGAATGATAACAGCAGGGCTAATAAAATACCTGAAGCATCACTAGACGTGGCATAGGCGATAGAAGCACCTACACCGAAATGATAAAACCATGGCAAACCTTGTACCTGATCTCTCGTTGCGTATCGCTCATAAACCTTTCCAACATGCTCCCAGTTAACAACTGCCACGAACATAGGGATGAGCAGAGCATATCCAAGCAAATAGATAAGTTTATATCCGATAATATCGGTGTCGTAACCGATTGTTCTTAAGTGACTATCAATCAAATCGATACCGATCCCGGCAACGATAGTCAGAATAAGAAATTTTACGAGATTTATTTTAGCAGTATGCTTAGACGGTTGCTTAGCACCGTATTCGGATAATTTGCTCTGAAACTGTTCACGCTCTTTTAAGCTTTTTGGTGCTTGAATAGTGATTAAATAAGCTATAACAGCAGCAAGTATCAACGTACTGAAATCTATACTATCAAACCAAAAATAATGAATAGCCATCACAATCAGCAAAGATTGAAAAAAGGCTATGCAAAAACAAAGTGGTTTGCTTTTTTCATAAAGCCTTGGATAAAAGCTGTCGCAGAAATGAATAATTTTACTCAATAAGTTCATAACAGATACTTTCCTGCTAATTCACCAAGTTGAATCCCTAAGCCAAACATTGAGATTACTAACACAATAACGATTAAAGTGATGACGCCACCACGCTCTACTGGCTCCATTGATTCAAGCCATTTTTTTAAACTCGACATACATTCCCTGTTTAACTACTTCATAGAGGTTTATTGAAAATAACGTTGCAATATTAATGGATTAGAGCATTTAATTGAAAGGAAAACAGTTACAAGCCGTTTAATAGAGTGAAATTTATACTTTTTGTTGATAGGTAAATGAATTTAAGCAAAGATACATCCAACCTAAAGCAACACATCTTACTAATATGAAATGGATTTTACTCTCTTTAAGCGTCATCAGCTTAAATGTTCGAGCAATTGTTATTCGAGATGATGTTGCTGATAAAAAGTACCTTGCTGATTCAAATGATTTTAAAGCACTAGCTACTTTTTACATAGATGGCGCACACGGAACTTTGATTAAACCAAACTGGGTACTCACAGCTGCGCATACGACTTTTTGTTTGCAAGAAGGAAGTAATATTTCTATTAATGATCAACTCATCCCTATCGAGCAAGTTTACATTCATAACGATTATCAACCGGGTATTAGTCACGACATCGCATTGTTGAAGCTATCACGCCCGATTATTGAAGTCGAGCCTGCAACTGTTTACAGCAAAAATGATGAACAGGGCAAATCAGTGTGGTTTATTGGAGTTGGAGGAACAGGAAATGGGCTAACAGGACAAACTGTAGATAATTATGACAATGCAGGTGTATTAAGAAAGGCACAAAATGTGGTGGAAAGTGTTGATAACGCCCTCATAAAATTTAAGTTTGATAGCGGTGTGAATGCGCTTTCACTTGAAGGTGTTTCAGGTAGCGGCGATAGTGGGAGCCCTGCTTACTTTACTGAAGATAACAAAACCTACATCATTGGAATTAGTTCTAGGGTCGAAGGTGGCAATATTGGTAAATACGGAATCACTGAAGTTTATTCAAGGGTTTCGTTTTTTGAACCTTGGATTAAAAGTGTTATCAATAGCGATGAAGCTTCAAGAAAAAATGTATCAATCGAAAAACTCAAAGGCTTACCTGCTGGTTTAACACCACAAAATTTAAAAATGGTCTGCGACGATATAGGTCTAACTAAAACATCAAAGCAATCGAGAGCAAAAATTTGAAACCCAAGTTACACCTTATTCGCGGCACCATGTGCAATGAAAAGCTATGGTCTAAAGTTGCATCCTATTTGCTAGAAGATTTTGAGCTTATCTATCTCGATATTCCTTTAGATATGGATTTCGATGAAATAGCGGATAGCTTTAAGCAAATTATTCAAGATCAGACAATCAACCTAATTGGATTTTCTCTAGGCGGCTATATAGCAACCTACTTTGCAGCTAAATTCCCACAATGTATTGAGCGACTTTTTGTCATATCTAACAGTCCATGCGAATTATTAAGCCAAGAACTCCAACAACGAAAGCAAATTCTGAACTATGTAAAGCGGTATAGTTACAATGGCATGAGCCGCAAAAAAGTGGCGAGTATGCTTGATGAGGGAAATCACACTGAAAGCTTGATGGATTTAATTATTGGCATGGATTCAAAGCTGGGTAAAAAGACGTTTATCAGCCAATATCAAAATACCTTTGACAGAATTGATCTAGCTGAAAACATCAGAGCCTTTGAGTTTTATTCTTGTTTCTACTTTAGTGAGGATGATTCATTGGTAAACCAGCCTTGGGTGTCAAAATTGGCGAGTTGTAGCCCGAAAACTAAAGTTATCAAAACGTCAGGTTCTGGCCATATGCTGCCACTAGAAAAGCCTTTAGAGTTTGTTGAGCACATAAGACGTTGGATGAATCAATAGGGTTAACTTCTTTTTTAAAACACTATTTGTTAGGGCTTTAAATAATCACAAAACGGACATTTTTCTCTTATCTCATACACGCTTGATTCTATTCTCGCTGTACCGCAAGAACAGCGTGATAGCTGAATTACATTATTTAATAAAGCATGAATGAGCACCCAAGCGTCATTGATGCTCAGCTCTTTTACTAAGTTGAAATCACTAATATTGTCTGCTTGCGCCGTAAATTGTTCATAAGCCTTAATCAGCAACTCTATATCAAGATCTGTATTTTGTTTAAAAGAGCCTATGATCAGTAAAGAGCGTATCAGCCTAAACCACTCCATGCTTTGCTCTCTTGTTGAAGCTCTTGGTTTAGTTATTGAACTAACACCTTATCAAATCAGCAAATCTCAAGAATTACTCAAGCAAATAACTATTGAGCGTGAACATGTGTGCGGTGCGGTTCATCCACTAGTACAAGAATTTTGGTAAATGTATGAGTTTTTAGAAGGTAATGATGAAAAAATGGTAAATCATTCTCTTGATAAGCAGTTTATCGCCATAAACTTCAACCAGTTTGCTGAGGAAGCGATACACCGTAAGCAGAATATTCTGCTTCTCGCTGATCTCAAAACTTAGTTGTGAAACGAATATCCTTGAGAACGGTTGTATATGGCGACAACCATAACTGGAAAGGTTCAAACAGTCATAAAATGTATGCTGCCTCTCACTCATTTTTATATTTTCTAATGAGCACGCCTAAAGGCAAAAAATTGATCAAAAAAGTTTTTGAGCATTTAGCTGAAAACCGTTGTCAACGCCACGATTTACCATCGCTATTTGCAAACTACCCTTCTGGATTTTATGGCCTGGAAGAAGACTGGCATAACTGGATGCGAAAAGGAAAATATCGCTCCCAGACATTTTAGATATAAAAATTAACGTCTAAAAAATTCGCCATATAGCAATCAAAGGTAATGATAATGTCTTATTTACTGGTGCAGTGGGTATTATTGAGCGTTACATAGACGCACTAGGGTATGAATTGACAATTCAACCTAAACAACACATTCTTCCTGATTGGGATGAAATAGATACATTACATTCTGTAATATGAGTAACCTAATACGTTTAAAGTATTGGGTGTTCATTTTCACCGCCAGATTCTAATAAAATTTACTCCTCAGTATCACAAAAATTTATTGTCTCCAATAAGTTAAATCGAATGTATTCAGTCTTTTGAAAGGCAGTCTACCTTATACTTAAACCTCTTCTAACTAACCTTTATTTCTATAAGCTTAATTGTTAAATCTAGTTAATTAGATTTGGAGTGAATATGTCTGTACAAAATACCGAAATTGGACAAATGGCAGGCCTTGTTCTAGCACATTTTTCTCAAGCGATCGATAAAGGAGAAATAATTGGTTCAGGCTCTGATAATTAAAAAATAACAACTGCAAAGGGTAATGTTTATCGATTATCCAAAGCTGAGAGTGATCGGGTATATGAATTTATGCACGCAAGTGATAGTGACACTCAGACTTATGATCAAGAAGCCATTTCACAAGAGACTGAGCACCTTAAAAATATATTTGAACGCGTTGAATTAAAAGATCTTTTAGATGAATATAATGCAAGTATAACCTCCTCAAGTCGTATAAGTGCCGATAGTGACGAAATTGATGGTGAAAACTGTAAAGTCAAACAAAGTTTTAAAGAAAAAATAGCTAATTTCTTCAAAACTAACTACACAATTCCTTCAAAGGGCGACCCCTCAACAATGTTCGGTGGAGTCATGTAGTTATTTTTATATGGAATCTTTTCAAACATGCCAGTAAAAAACTGGCATGTTATATATTGAAATGGATAAGATAAAACCCATCTTTCCTAATTAAACTGAAATTATTTCAGTGAAATTAAGAGACAGTTTCTTTTATAAAATAATCTTCAATAAGCAATAAGCATTAATAGTTATATGAAAAACTTCGAACACAACTTAGCGTAACACTCATGGTAGTAGGTCATTTAAGCCAACTATCGAATGCCGATATCAAGCAAGATAGTACTTATATAAAGATTAAAGTTTAGTATCGCCCCAAAAACTGCTCCGCTCCCCCTAGAAAAACCTCTTGAACTTGTAGGCCTAATTAATCGATGGGCTAAACATAAATCGTCATATGGTGTTGAACTAATTTAATGTTTATCAATCTGATATCTGACTTTTAGGAATTTATAACAAATAATATGGAGATTTAATGAAGAAAATTATCCTTGTTTTCTTAGCTTGTTCCACAATGCTTCTTTCAGCTTGCAGCAATATTCCGCTAACTACAATTTATAAAATGATGACGATGAATCCATTAGATGTAGACCCAAGACAACTTGTGGTTGCCGTTGGTTCACCTAAAGGTATCTCGATTCAAACTGGCGACGTTGTTATTCACTTTGAATACAAAACACCACAAAGTAACGTTACTTTAAAACATGAGTTTTTTGTTCAAGTTAATCCGAACTACAAAATCCCAACAGAACTTAAAGAAGAAGTAGAAGACAACAATCAGATTACCGTTTTACAGCTGAGTAAACATGATGCTGAAGCCATGTATCAGGCTCAAAAGAAAATTAAAGCATACAAACAAAAGTATGATGATGGATTAGGAAAGTTTACAATCCAAATCAAAGCATCTTGTATGACAAAAAGCTATTTAAAAGATGAACTCGAGTTAGATCTATTTTTAAAATTGAAAGATGATGAGGAATTCTTTACGTTCATGGAAGACATTGATGTTATGGAACTCAAGAACAAGCAAGAAATGCCATCAAATAAAATGACCGAATGCTCTGCACGCTAAAGTTCGGACTTTGGAATTAGAACTCACCTTAGTCATGTTGAGTAAGGTGAGTTCATTAATCACTTGGTCACTACACTTGAGTGTTACTTTCGTGCCCAGTAACGACTTTTCGCATTTTCCCCTTAAAAATCTAGCCGACGACTTAAAGTTTAGTTAGAATTTTCATCGCTTCTTCAAGCGCTGGATCGATGCCTTTCTCTAAATCTTGAGCGTTAAAATATTCAAAATGTTTTGAAACCGGAAAACCTACAAATTCAAATATATTCCCTTCAATATCAAAGTATTGTTCGTTTGATAAAGTCAGTGACCAGCCGTTGGGTAACTCTTTTACAAGCATATCGCTTAAAATACCATTTGTGTTTTCACCAATAAAAGTAACGTTACCTCTTGCTTTCATGTATATCAAAAACGCTTCAGCGGCACTTGAAGTCAATTGACTGGTTAACACGACGACATTACCAAGAAAGGGATTTTGTACGTTAGGTTCGATAATGATGTTTTTCGGCTTACTGAAACCGTTTAATCGTTTATATTTTTTACTACCTGAATTAAGCTGTTTACCAATAAAATAAGACAGAAACTGCTTTGACACGAGATCTTCACCACCACCGTTCCATCTTAAATCAATAATCACCCCTTTCGAATTACTGATTTCAGGCATGATTCGATTCATCATCTTATTAACAGACTCAACGTCCGAATCAGCCGTTTCATCTTTGGAAAAGTCATACATATCATCGATTCGTAAATAACTTAATTTACGAGGTAATTGAGCAAATAAAACATTCCAGCTTAACTTTCGTATCTTATAAGTTGAATCAAAGTATTTCGCTGTGTTTTCAATCGATTTTGAGAGCTGATAATCGTGATAATCTCTCAATGACTTATGCTCTGTTTGATTTTTAAAATCACTCTCTGCTCTTTGAGAAAAGGCTAAATCTCGAGAGTTGTGATATGAGATCCTATCGTCATCTTGATCTTCAATGGACGCATGGCCATCATCGAGTTTAAAAAGAAATTCGTCCAAAATTGCTAAGAGTTCGGCTTCAGTAGTGTTGGAGTGAACCTTTGCTTTCCATTGACTATACTCACTCCTCCAATCCCACTTTATCAACGGGTTAAATGCAAAGTGCTCATCAAATGTTTGCCAAAAAATATCAAAGACTTGAACGGCATTAAACTTGTATCCTTTGTCTCCTTGCCTCTTTATAGGATTAACGCAAAGCTCTGGTAAACGGTCTAATTTGTTTAACTTAAGCTTATGTACGGCTCCAATTTCAAACAACGCTTGGCTTTCATTGGTGCGTTCAATTTTGTGTTGAGAATAAAACTCAGATTTTCTCTTATTTATTAAACAGTGCTTCTTGGTTACATCATAAAAAGTGATTTTGTCACCGTCATCTTTTAAGACAAACCCGTATCCATTGCTTTCCCAGTGTATCTCCTTCTTCTCGTGCCGTTCATTTGCAAAAACAGTCATGGGTACAAGGATAGAAAGAGCAAACATCGTCCTAACTGATATTTTCATTTTTTACGTCCTTTGTTTTTATTCTTTTAAATCATTAAACATTCATTGTTGGTTAAAATAGGGCTCTAAGAATTTACTTACTTCTAATTCACAAACCCCAATATCAACCTTAATTCCATTGTCCTTTAACTGTTGAATGCCTCTACCTGAGTTCCTTGAGTCTGGATCTAAAATCGCAACGACAACATTTTTAATGCCTGAATTAATCAACATTTCAGTACACGCCGGCGTCCTTCCAAAAAATGAACAAGGCTCTAGCGTTACATAGGCGACGACATCACTCATGTTATATGGATAGTTCAAGAGAGCTTCAACTTCAGCATGGTTACTGCCTATCATTTGTGTGTACCCTTCAGAAACAACCTTGCCTTCTTTTACTAATACACAACCAACAGGAGGATTAGGTTTACAGTCAGGTAACGCTTGCTTTGAAACCTTTAAGGCTCTGAGCATGAATGGTTCTTTCATCATTTGAGTTCTATTTTTTGAAAAAGAAATAATAAACTCCAAGCGCTATCGCTGAACCTAGTGCCATATAAACATCTATCAAATAGGGGGAGTTAACATAAATCAAGGTGAAAAAAAATAAGATTCCGAATGAGCTAATTGCAAGCTTATATTTCATATTCTCTCCATTGAATACAATTACTTCATGCATTTAACTAAATGCTGCCATCAATAATAAGCCTGTACGTTTGAGCAGGCCAAATACAAAAGTAACCAAACTATAACGCCTTAATTTGGGAAATAGATTAGTACAAACTTCGCTTCCATCAGATGTAAATAATGAGAAACTATTAATTGGTACCAATAAGGCTTTGATAATAAATTTTTGCTCAAACATTTCGAATTTAACCTTGCTGAACGGTTTCCAGATAAACGTCTTAAATAGACGATTATTCCCATGTTCAATCGTCAATGAACCTGATAGCCAATTAAACTTGAAAACGACTTCATGATCTTGAATTGTCAAAGTTCTCTTGTGATTAAGCACTTAGTATCCACAACACTGATGTTCGAACAAAATGCGGCCATCCAGCTTAGGCAGGGTTTTCATGTATTTGAGGTTTGAAATGCACAGGAACTCGTCGAAATTTAGCGGCTGTGAGGAGATGAAGCTACGGCCTCGATCTTCATTCCATGATTTTAATTGACCCTGATGCATCTTTTAGAAAATGTTATTATTTTTTATGAAGACTATACTTTTACGGAACCGATCGCAACATATTGTTATTGTTAATTTATATTTTAAAAAGTCAGGATTTCATTAAGCCATTACACGTTGAAAATTACGCAGTAATCGAACTGATGCATGCCCCAGAAACAGCACATTTCCCCCACTTTGCTCAGCATCGAGCACATGAATTTTAGGTAAATGAATCAAATTGAGCTTTGAACTCTTTAAGTTTTTGTATTGACAATTTTCATTATGAACACTAAGTTAACACAAACGATAACTATTATCATTTAGGCTTGTAATGAATTATAACTGGAAACAGCTTTTAACTTCAGGAAATCGATATTTTTATGCTCAACAACTGCATGAAGCTGAGGAATGCTATTTAAAGTCATTTAATGAGCTTTCAATGCTGTATCGGCAAAACCCAAAATGCGCCGACACGCTAATGGCTTGGATTTGTAACTGCCATAATTTATCTACTTTGTATGAACGTCAGCATAAAATGGCTCAATCGTTTGAGTATCTGAAGATCCCTCATGATTATCTTACAAAGTTATATCATTGCGACGAAAGTAATACGACACGACTGATCGTAATTAAGGCTTTGAATTTAACTTGGCAGAGCATCGTTAACTTTAAAAATAGCCATCCTGAAGTTTCGATCTCTCACCCTCAAAACGTCAATTAAAGGAACTACTCAAATGACCAGAATTCTTGTTTTTATTCTGCTTAACTTAATTTCAATTTCTGCGTTTGCTCACCCAGGACATGATCATGAGTCCCCGACTTCTGTATTGGTTCACTTCTTTTGGGTACTCCCACTCATCGTAGCTGGCGGTTTGTTCACTTATCTCCAACTAAAAAAACAATCTGAAGCTGACAAAAAAGATTGGTAGGAATACTACAAATACAGCAATACACTCTTGTTCAGAAGTTCATATTTTGCACGTGCTTTATTGCCACTGACTCATGAGTAACCCTAGCAACTTTTGAATTATTGTATAAATTTACTGAAATCGTACTTTGTGAATCATAAATTGAAGGATATTTAGCCTCAACTACATCACTATTGATTAACTAAACGAAGCTACAGCTTGTTAATTGTTTTGAGGCACTATCTTCCCTGTCTTACCCCTAACGGAGTTAGGGGCTGATTTAATTGAGTTATGACCTGTCTGTTGACACGTGCTTAGTCACCACCCTGAAAGTAAACTCTATCTTAACTCTTCCAATCGTTTTTTTATTGATGCTTTGTCAATGTGTGGAAGCATGAATTCAAACCTTTTAAGCCCATTCCATTTAGCTGCCAGCATTCCAAAGAAAAAGAAGACGAGGTTAGCAATCGAATTAACTTGATAACCAAAATAATTAGGATTGATCCAGATGAAAAGTGCAACACCTAATACAGCCATAAAGGCGAGGAGGATTTGAGTTTTATATCGTCTAATCTGGTTTTCATTATCAATCACAAGCTCATTAATACTTTGTAGATGTTGTTTTTCGCTCAAAATGTCTCCTTTGAGATTCGTATTTATTTGGTGAGTTTTTCAATTAAAGAGTGCCAATAAAAAGCCCAGAGATTATCGCAAGTGTTGATGTTTCAGGCTTACTTTTGCAGTGATAAGTTGCTTATCTTATACAAGGCATCATTTGTGCGATTTGATTGTTTCAAATAATCAAGTAATAGCACAGTAGAAATGACCAATTTACACAGCCTTCGATGCTTTTAAGCGCTTTCTGCACTGTGTTGTGAATAATTCATTTAGATTACTAAATTTCATTACACATGCCTTAAAAAGATTAACGCTCAAATAGCATAAAATTTAAACCTGAAAGATAAACACACCCTAAGCTAATTGCATCATTTTAACACGTGAACATTAAGCTACGCATCATGTTCACTCCTCTGTTTTGACTAAACTTCCGCCGTTTAACGACCATTGTCTCATGCCTTGTTGAGTGTAATATTTTGAACGAGCAGAAAGGTACGTCGAAAAAATTCTACACACTCACATAGAGACGGTAGTAAAAAGCATTACGGCAATAATTTACCTGTATTCACACTTTCCACAGAGGAAAGACTTGCTTTCCAATTGAGAAATATCCGTTTTTTTGATCCCCATTTAGAATACCGCAAACTTTATGAAAGGCGATATGATGAAACGAATTTTGGCTTGCTGTTTTGCGTTGGTATTGATGTACCCAGTGGGCATTGATTTTTATTTAATTGGTGTCAAGCAAATTGAAGCTTCACTCTACGCATCCCCTTCAGAAGTACACTATGCATTTGCCATTTATTTAATGGGGATGGCTTCAACAATGATTTTTGCAGGTGCATTATCAGATAAAGTCGGCCGAAAACCTTTTGCAATAATAGGTTCTTTAATCTTTATCGGAGCCTGTATCACTGCTGGGTCAAGTGTTTCAATTGATGAGTTTTTAGCCTCACGCTTTTTTCAAGGTATTGGTGCTGGCTTCTGCTACGTGATGTGCTTTTCGATCATAAGAGACGCCTTACCCGAAGATAAGCGGGTGAAAGTACTCACTGTAATCAATGGTGTAACCTGCTCTATTCCAGTTCTTGCTCCAGTGATTGGCAGCGTAATTCTCATCTGGTTCAGCTGGGAGAGTTTATTTTTCATCATGGCTTTTCTAGGTTTACTTCCATTAATTCTGGTCTCTTTTTTCTTAAAAGAAACGAGAATTCGCATTCAAAACAATGCCTCTCAACATCATCTAAATAAAAGTGCAGAAAACCTCCTCGAATTTAATTTTGTCAGTCGGTTGATCATTTCTTCTTTGGGTGTCATGTCTATTTTAACTTATGTAAACGTTTCGCCAATGATATTAATGACAGGCTTATCTTTTACGATCAATGAATATGCGATTGCTATGGGGCTACTCTCCTTGATGAGTATGTTCACTTCCTTTATAACACCCGTTTTACTTAAAACGTATCAACAATCTCATTTAATTTTCACAACTCAAATTCTCTATTTATTCGGGGCGATGATAACCTCGCTTGCTTCTATGTTTGATGCAAGAATCCTACTCACATTGCTTGGGATGTCTTGTGTTTGTATCGGTTTTGCTCTTTCTTTCGGCATTTTAATGAGCCAAGCTGTACACTCATTTAAACATAAAGCAGGCCTTGCGAACTCAATTCTTGCAGTGAGCCAAATCATCGTATCCAGTTTGTTCATTACTCTCGGGGCATGGCTAGCGCTAACACCTGAAAATATCTTGATTTATGCCTTGTTGTTCACCGCTACAATAAGCACAATATTACTTACTTACCAACATAAAACTCGACAGAAAGGATATCGCTCTTATGAGCAAACCGCTTAGTCAGCTCGATTTAAATTTGCTTCATATTTTGCAAATGCTGATTCAAGAACGAAGCGTAACCAAAGTTGCAAAGCGCTTAAATGTTACGCCCTCTTCTGTGAGTAAGTCATTGGCGAAACTTCGTGAATGGTTTAATGACCCATTATTTGTTAAATCACCTCAGGGACTTCAGCCAACCATTTTTATTAAAAATATAGAAAATGATCTGGCTGAGTGGTCACTGATCTCAACAAAGTTGTCACAAAAAAATCAGGGCGTAAATTCTGCAAAGCTTAAATTTGCGATGAGTATGGAGTCACCTCTATATTTATTGGCAGCAACCCAGTTACCGGATTTGATCCTTAACCAGTTTCCCAACTCTAAGGCCAAAATTACCCAATGGGATTATGATTCAATTGAGTCAATCATAAACGGTGATATTGATATTGGCTTTTGTGGCCGAGAGACAAATGCAAGTTCACCAGAGTCTCCGCAACTTCTTCCATATGTTATTGATTACGAGATCCTCTTTGAAGATAAGCCTGTGGTTTACTTACATACAAATCACCCCGCACTGACATCAAAATGGGATCTCGATGCATTTTTAAGTTATCAGCATATTGGCATACTTTGGGAAAAGCGCAGTGAATGGGCATTGGATGATATTCTTGCTACTCAAGGAAAGTATCGGAATATTTCACTTTCGGTTTCAAACTTTGAACAAGCGTTATTTTTTGCAGCGAAGAATCAACAACACATGTTTACGGTAGGCCCTAGATACTGCGAGTCATATGTAAAGCAATTTAATTTGGAACTCACAACTTTGCCACTTCCGCTCTCTAATGCTCAATACCAACAGTTGAATATTCCTTTTATGATGCTGTGGCATAAAAGAAATTCTCATACTGAAAAATTACAGTGGCTAAAAAGTTCGATACGTACTTTAGTTAATGAATTTTTAGTTGAAGAGAAGTAAAAACTACCAAAAAAGTGTCAAAGAGTCATCTCGGTCATTCTGACGTGGCATATATTCATGACCATAAAATGAGCACCACTGATAATACATATCGTCAAAAGTGTCATCAGGGTCTTGAAAACTCCTTAATGCGAGTAAATCAGGTGCTCCTCCTTCCATATATCCTTTTTGAACACAAAAGGTCAATAACTTATCTAATATCGCAGCCATAGGTTGAATTGTCGTCACACTCTTAAATCCACCTCGCATATCGCGTAAGTTACTAGCATCATCATCAAGCATTACTACATGCTTAACGTCCTCAAGTTTAATTCCAAGCTCTGGCAACTGTTCTTTCAAAGCTGCACTTTTACTTCCTCGTTTTGCTATATGTGCAACAAACCAATCTTTCTTGTATCCGAATTTTTCTAAAGAACTTAATTTGCTATCTAAGATTTTCTCAGGTGTATGGGTAACAACGACAAAAGTTGCCTTATGGTATGTGGATTTTAGCCTTGCTATTTTTTCAGGAAATTCTGGATCAACAAATTCGAATTCAGGTAAATCAGTACCATTCCAATCTCCATATTTTGCCTTAATGATTACTTCATCCAAGTCAAAACAAAATATACAACCTTCACCTGGTTCAGTAACTTTTCCTTTTAGATTTACATCACTTAAATCATTAACTTGCTGGTCAACCCATTCTGATTTTTGGGATTGATCGTAAGCACTACTTTTAATTGTTAAATCAGTGGGTTGGTTGGTACTTTCTCCGCTCATGGGTTGGACGTTTGGAGCATATCTAACATTTTGAGCACCTAATGAACTTGGCCGTTCTAAAGGATCACAATAGAACTGGGCACCCAATGAACTTGGCCGATTTGAATAATGTTCATCGTGCTGAGGATATCCTTCATCATCATTTTCAGGTTCTAACAAAGGTGCATATCGATGACTAAGTGAATTTGGGCTTTGCCTAGAAGTCAAATCGGTTCGAGCATTTGCTGTGTGCGACGGCTCTGTAGAATAGTCGTATGGACCACTAATTTGACTTGGGCAACCTGAAGGTAATAATTCATTTTTATAAGTCAAATCAGGCTGCTTAGAACTGCTTACAGGTTCATGCTCGGCCATAGCGAGTGTTGAAAAGTCATTAGTGAAAGAGTCTGCAGTGTGATACAAGGTGAATGGCTCTCTTGATACTCGCTCTGAATGATTAGGTTGTGGCAGTTTAACGTACGTCGATGCGCCTTCAGGTGAAAGTGGAGAGGAATTAAAGTCTGTCACAGAACTTGGTGTGAACGCACTGCTGCGCTGAGGTGCTACTTGAGGTGTTTTTGAAGCAATAGCGGAACTCGCCCTTTTTGGGAATGTCTTTTCTAAGAATGGAAGTACTAATTTTAGCGCATCTGCCTTTCCCTTATTATCCGCAAAGGGCTTTGCCCAATCCATATTATGATCCATAGCAGCCATAAATTCGTCAGCAGTAAATTTTTTTACCTTTGCATCTGTCGCTATAGCTCTTTCATACATGAGCATTTTAATTGTCGAATATTTTGTAGAGGCCAACTCTTTTTTGCTATCTGGTTTTAATTGAAGAACTGGTTTTTCTGGCTTATGAAAACTCGACATTTTTGGATGGAGATCAGCACTGCCCTCTCCCGTTTTATATGTACTTTTATCACTTTTACCTATTTTCTCATCAGCAACACGTGAAGCTGTATCATGCTTAACTGCAGTGGATGAAGACAAATTTGTATTTAACTGCGTTAAAAAACCAGCAATAATCTGACTGTTATTGGAAGAGAACAACTTACCGATCTTAGTAAATGTATCTTCATTAACAGATAGATATCTTTCTGATGTTTTTTGCACATGAACGTCTAACTCATATTGCTTATTACCTTGATTTACATAGAGTGTTGCAGTAAAAGTTTTACCTTGCTGACCAGCTTCACACTTTGTTAAAAACTCATTAAATGCACTTTCTTCATAATTGTAAGCTGAGCTTGATGGGTCTTGAGTGACAATGACTAGACTATTTGGAACGGCCATATGACGACTTAAATAAAAAAGGGATTAATTAACAATACGAATCTTTGGAACTTAGTGCATTGAATTCTAATGAATGTTCAATGAGTTTTTTTTAATCTAGTGTGAAATCAATGACTCATTGATACCTATTCAACAAAATATATCGATCGTTCTATCACTATAAGTGTACAATTAGCTATTAAACCTCTCACGTATAAACATCCTCTGTAATGGACACTCTTGAATTACCGATAACGGTCAACGAAGCTTCAGCTAAGCTTAAAATCACTCAACTGTTAGCCAATGAATCGAAGCTTTCTCAATCTCAAATTAAAGATGCCATGCAAAAAGGAGCGGTTTGGCTACAACGAGGAAAAAACAAACAAAGAGTGAGGCGTGCCAGTAAACCATTACAAGCAGGTGATAAAGTAGAGTTTAATTACAACAGCCAGTTACTGGCTACGTCGGCGAAAGAGCCAGAGCTTATTTTAGATGCTGGCGACTATAGCATTTGGTTTAAACCTTATGGACTTAACTGCCAAGGTAGTCGCTGGTGTGATCACTTAAGCATCAATCGCTGGGTTGAAATGAACTTTCACAAACTCACAAACACTCAAGAACGCCCCGTATTTTTAGTACACCGATTAGACAGAGCAACATCCGGCTTAATCCTGTTATGTCATAGTAAAAGCGCTGCCCGCACATTCAGTGATATGTTCAGCGGTAGACAAATGGATAAGCGTTATCAAGCCATTGTTCATGGCGATTTATCTGAATTACCAACCGAGTTTCGAGTTGATCAAGAAATTGATGGTAAGTCTTCTTCAAGCATTTTTTCATTTGTTGATAAGCTAAATGACTACTCATTGCTTGATGTAAAATTGTTGACTGGGCGTAAACACCAAATTCGCAAACACCTAAGCCATATAGGCCACCCTATTGTCGGTGACCGTTTATATAGTGAAGTAGTTGACGAAAGTCGAGATTTGCAACTGCAAGCCGTTTCGTTAGCGTTTGTTTGCCCGTTTACAAACAAAAATCAGAAATTTTGCATTGATAAATCAAAGCGATTAACACTGTGAATGAACAATTTCAGAGCTTCTCACTAATGGCATAAGCATGAAGCTCTGGATATTGGTCATACTCTAGATGCTTACAGATACAGCCTAGTTCAATAAATAGAGACAGAAAGCCATTCACTCCGAGTGATGAGTAATAAACCTCGGGTCCCATCGCTCGATTTGAGTGTTCACCAGGCTCTTCAGTGCCGCCAAACGACAAGATAAATACGCCGCCAGAATTCAGGTTATTAACGATTTTAGTGATAACCCTCTTTTGTTCAGTTAACGGAATATGCCAAATACTGTCCCACGCCGTTATGAAGTCATACTTTATGGGGAAGTCCCACGAACATATATCTTGATGATAGAAAGTGATACTTGGATGTTTTTTGTGTGCAAGAGCTATCTTCTCCTCAGAGATATCAATGCCCTCGGGCAAATAACCATGCTCAAGTAATAGATCGATAAATCGACCTGTTCGACCACAGCCGATATCAAGAGCACGACCGACTTTATTACACAAAGAAATGGCTTTTTTATGCTGCTCAATACCATTGTTCATATTGAAGTTCTCAGGACACCACATCTCAGTTATTTGGTCATAAGCTTTGCCTATATCATCCGGCTTCATAACGTAAGTAGCTCCTGATATTCAAGTTCAATCTCCGTCTTTAGCAATGTTCAACAGCTATGACTTAGTTTCTACTTCATCACTGATATAGCTGACTTTTGTTTTAGCAATATGATCATGCAAGCATCGATGCTCTTTACCAAAGATAAACAATGGGTCAACTAAGCTGCTTATTAAGTAGCCAACACCAGGAATGAGACCAATACATCGCATAACAAAAAAACGTTTAAAGAAAATGGTGTTAAAACTTGCTCGGCTACCATCAAGATTTTCAACCCTAATAGACACACAATGTTTGCCAATTGTTTGACCGAAGTTCATCATTAAATAGCCATGAATGACCAAAGTAGCAACAATGCCATAAAGGAACAAAGTGCCCATCATCATTACACTCGGAGCTAATAATTGTGCAAAATCGATGAACAAAAATAATGGCAAAATACTCAGAATTCCTATAGCCCCGTCAATAAGTGCAGCTAAAAACCTATCTGTTCTTGATGCCTTATCACCCACAACTTTATTTATATTTTGAAGTTCTGGTTCTTCATTCTCTTTTTTAAGAATCAGTTCATCAATTTCTTTCGCACGCTCAGGGTATGCGTCTCTATCGATACTTTGGGCAGATGAATAAAGATCTTCTAATGAGTAACTTGAAAAATCTATTTTATGGTCCATTTATTTCTCATTATTTGTTTTGGTTTTGCTATAAATTAAGCTTCATTTCGAGCAAGGTCGGCTTAAAGCCCGCTTTTTCATATGCGATCAGTGCAGATGTATTTTCTGAATACACATCGAGATAAAAGTCGTTAACACCTTTGCTCTTACTCCATGCGATAAGTTCATGAACAACCTGTCTGTTAATCCCGTTACCTCTATAGTCTTCGGCAACATACATAAACCCAAGATAACAATGGTTTTCATGTGTTAATGATCGTTTTGAATCACGAATTTGACCATAACCTGTGGCAATCACGTCTCCGTTAACTTCCACAACAATAAGTTTCGAGTTTTGAGATGTGATCAAATCTTCTAACTGATAGTAAATCGCACCGTGCTCTTTTATTGAGGAATTAAATGGTCTTTCTGCCTCAACAACCGCTTGTTCAAGCTCTCGTAACCTCGCTAAGTCACTCAGTTTTGCTTCTCTAAAAATCATTACATACATCTACTTTTGAATTGTTGCCGTAATGGCACCCGCCCCACATAGCATTCCACCACTGAATTTATTGAACCAATTTTGAAATTTTTGCGAACGAACTTTATTTCTAATAGTACCTGAAAAGATGGCATAAAATGATGCGCTGGCAGCTGAAACAAACAGAAATGACAATGATAAAACGATCATTTGTGGAAGTACATTTACATTGGAATTAATAAATAAAGGCAGGAATGCCATAAAAAACACAATACCTTTGGGGTTGAGAGCAGTTACAATAAGTGAATCTCTAAATATCATTTTACTGTTCATTAAATCGGATTGAGTATCTTGTTCGTTGCCCTCTATTGTTTTGGTTCTCCATGCTCTTATACCTAAATAAATTAAATATCCCGCACCTAACCACTTAATGAAATGAAATAAATTCGCAGAGACCGAAAGCAATGCACCAACACCAAGCAAAGATAAGCTGATAGCAATTAAATCACCGCATAACACACCACTCACCAATGGAATAACTGATTTCTTTCCGTGATTTAATGCTTGCCCCATAACCAAAAAGACCGTGGGCCCCGGAGTAAAACAAAGCACCATTGATGCAACGACAAATGAGAACCAAACTTCAAGACTCATAAATATCCTTATAATTTCTACTGACGATTCGGCTCATATGCTTCATATCGTGGTAACTGTGCATCGAGCTCTTCCCAACTTGCTCTCGAGGTAACAAAATTATGTGAAATTGGACGCTCGGATATTGAACTGTCAATTACCCCTAATCGAATACGGATACGAGATGGTTCAGCTTCATTTGAGCTGTAAATTGGTGAAGCACAGTTTGAACAAAAGTGACGTTTTCTACCCGAGCGTAGCTCAAAGTGTTGTAATTCGCTCCTGCCTTGGATAATTTTAAAGTCTGCTGTTTGAACAAAACCATTGGTAGCATAAGCTGAGCCCGTAGACTTTTGACAGAGTGAACAATGACAGTGAATGATATCTGAAATTTCAGAGTGAACTTCAAACTTAACCGTGCCGCACAAGCAACTTCCTTGATACATCTCTTCTTACCTTAATATTTATTTTTAATTAGCAAATCACTGCAACTTCAATGTCATATACTGACTATTGGGATCTAAAATATAACCCTCAAATGGCTCACATATTTCAAAGCCTTTATTTTGATATAACTTGTGAGCAGGAATAAAAGCTTCGGCTGTTCCCGTTTCTAAACTCACTCTCTTATAACCACGTTGACGTGAAACCGTTAAAATATGCTGTAATAAGGTCTCTGCAACGCCTTTACGTAAATGGCTTATTGAAGTTCGCATAGATTTAATTTCGGCATGTGTTTTATCGAGTTCTTTAATGGCTCCAACACCTGCTAATTCATCTTCTATCCACAAGCTTAAAAAGGTAACCTCTGGTTTTTCCAAAGCAGAAATATCTAAAGCATGAATACTCTCTGACGGCGAATGCTTTTGCATGTCATGATGATGCTCAGTAATCAGCTCAATAATGGACTCATGATTTAACTCACCCATTCATATTTCCATCGGCTTTATATTCCTATTTGGATAATCAGAATTTCTAAATTGTTTCTGGAATCATTAATCAATCCGTGAAAACCGTATGGCTTATTTTTAATGATGTCTCCCTTGATGACTTTACTCTTAACTCCATCAAGCGTTATTGTACCCTCTCCATCTAGCACTATATAGAGTTCTTCATTGTTACCATGCTTGTGATAACCAACGGTTGAATTGGGCGGAATAATTTGACGGTCAATGAATTCACACTTACTCATAAAATCCGATCTTCCAAAAACCTCGAATAAGTCGACGCTTCCTTCTCCATCATGTGCAGATTCTTGTATTTGTCTTTCTGCGTTTAAAAAATTACGAATCATTGCGTACTGCTCTCTGTGCAATAGAAAAATAACCTGCATTATCTGTCGAAAGGTATTCTTGATAACAGGTAAAAGTAAGTTTTATAATGTGGTCATCATTAGAGCTTATTGCTTTGTTAATCACAGATTCAAAATCAACATGTTGAACAGCTTTAAAACCACTGAAGCCAGAATAAGGAAGTCCTGTGCTCAGGTATGCAACCAAAACTGCTTGCCATAGTTGTTTCAAGGCGAAATCTATATCATTTATAAATGGTAGAATTATAGAGAAAGCATGACAGCCAGTAACTGTATGTAACAGAGTAAAATCATCCTTCGAATAAAAAGCATCAAGACAACATAATTTTAGTGATTCAAGAGTTAGATCTTTAGGAATAATCTTGATAGATGAGTGCCTTAATAATTCACCGATTTCATTCATTCTGTCGACGATAATTCCGGGCATGAACGAATGCTGAACACCGAGAGGAGCCAACTTAAAAAGAATTTCCTCTAGCGTGCAATTGGTTTCACTCAAATCTAAATCAAAAGCCTGATATTCTGCACTCCAGTAGGCCAAGGCAATGGCTATCTCTGTATCATTTTCGGCCTCAACTGCATACGCTAATCGGATTAATGTATGAAACGCAGCGGCTGAAATCCCAGGAATTAATTGTAGTAGAGTTGTCTTTAATACTGACTCGTATCCCTCTAGTTCCAGTCGAGATTGAAAGTATTTCAAGTAACTTAAGTATTTCTCAGAGTCGCCTAAATATTCTGAAACATCATTGATTCTTTCAACCGTAGAAGCACCATCAGCTAAGTCCAAAACATCAATATAATCACAATAAAATTGCTCGAGTTTTTGTTCTGAAGCCCCAAGGCGATCTAATGCAACAAGTACCATAGGCAAGTGGGAAGATAGGCCATTACGGTAATTTGGATGATATTTCGCACCTTTTTCTAATAGTTGAGTCAGCTTTATAGAATTACCCATGACTATTTTCCCAAATCATTATCGTAGTGATATCGCCATTATAGTCAGCTTTATGCAAGGGCTTAAACCCAAGGCTTGCATAGAAATTGATAAGGTGATCATCACACTGAAGGTATAACAGCTTAACCCCTAATGCTTGAGCATGCTTTTGGGCATTATTTACCAATACTCTGGCGACACCTTTGCCTCTATGGTTTGAACACACATAAACACCCCCTAACCAATGAACATATTCAGGGTAATTTTCATGCTCAGTGTATTTGAGCTCGGCAACGCCCATAAGCGTATTATCACTTTTGACAATAAATGAGAAAGGCAATTGGCCTTTATTGGTAACACGAGCTTTGCCTTTTTCATAAACGTCTTGATAACTTAACCTCTGCCCTTCATTTCCCCATTCATCGTAATACCATTTAGCAATAGTATCGAGGTGTTGAGAGTGATCGGCGAGATAGGCGATCTCCATTGGTAAAATCCTTTTTAACGGTCAGTTTTCTATGTCAGAGCTGAGGAAACAACGATTCCGATAAAGACTAAAATCATGGACTGAAAAATCGCTACCGCAATATTTCCCTTTTTTATCTCTTCCATGAAATCGATTTTCTTAAAAATAAACTTATCGATAATGACCAATGCTATAACACTTACAAACAGGCTTAATACGGCATAGCCTAAGTTAATCAACATAAATACGAGGTTGTATTCTACAGTAGTGAGTTCCATTAAATTCCCTATTATTGTTTTATGATAAACGGTGTCTTAGGTCTTTCTGACCAACCCACAGCCCAAGCTGTGATCGGCGATATTTCTGAATACCTTAATGAGCTGCTGGTGTAATTCATAATGTCTGTAACAGCGAAGTCTTTTGCTTGTTTAATATTGTATAAATCAGCTGCACCAAACAAATGGGTAACCTCGTGCGCTTGCACTTGAGGTAGGCGCCAGTTGTATCGTTTGTCATTCACTTCTTCAGTTAAAATGGCGTATTCGTATTTACACCGTGAATAGGCACCATGACAAACTCGAGCGAAAGAGCGCCCCTTATGATTAGAATGAAACACCATCGCCACTTGTGAATCATTTCCTTCAAGCGATTCGACAAATCCTTCAAAAGTTCGATAGCCCAGTTGTTTGGCTATTTGATCTTTTATCTTGATGATGAAATCATTTCTTTCTAACCATTGCTTCTTATAACCACGAGGTGGCGTAATAAAAAAGTAGCGAACGTCAATATCCAACTTTTCAACATCATAACGAACGGACTGCTTTTTAAACCAATCAACAACTCTGTTCATATTCGAATGATTTTGTAGCCGATCTTTCGATGACCACTGACTGCTCAAATTGTTATTCAAGTAGATATAAGCCACAACGATCTTTTTCTTCATCGTCTTTGAAATACCTGCATTTTTGCCACCAGCAGCATAGGCTGACTTCAAATGTCTCTCGACTTGTAAGCGTTCAAGTGATTTTCGTAACCTCGATAATTCAGAGCTATTACGACTAGAGGAAAGTTGACGAATCTTCTCATGATCACGAATCGCATAATGGAGATGTAATCTAAGCTTATGTATAGCTGCACGCTTTTTAAGTAAATAAATGCGTAGCTTTGTCGGTAATTGGTTGGTATTGAGCAACTCTGTAAGCAATATTAATGCGCTGTCATGCTCATCTTCGTCTAAAAACGTTTCCAATTTAGCTACTTTCGCTTTTGTATAATCATCAACCCCAACCCATTTAGGGTTAGGAGATAACGCCAGATATGAGAAAAGCGTAAACAGGGTAAGTGCGCTCAATAAAGAAATGATTTTTTTCATCAAGATTATGACTGTTCTAATTTATTGTTATTATTTCTATTTTTATAACAAAATCACAACATAAAAAGCAATATATTGTTATTCGGATGTAAGAGACTGAGTTTTTCGTAAGCGCCTGTAGCCTGAATACATAAAAACACCGCAAAGTAGCCACGCTACGCCAACGACTAAAACCACACTACTCACCAGTTCTGGCTTTCGAATCCAAAGTTGTATTGGTAACAAACCTCTTATGACACTCACAACCGATACGAAAATAATAACAAAACGAAGCAATGGTAATTGTCGAATGATTTGTGCGGCAGATAAAGCGTAAAAGCCTAAGATAATAAAGAGTGCTGAAATGATTACATTTAAAACTGGAGCTAACCAAGTCCCCTGTCGAGCAGACTCAACCAGAAAATCAGGCGCCATTTGAGCACGATAACATTGCTCACCAAAATAGAGGCAAGAAAGATGAGCAACCGCAACCATAAAAGCCATCGTTGCAGGGATAATAAGCGCCAGCTTTCCGTATTTCATTTTGTCCTTAAAATCGGGTTAGCGTGCCTCTTTCGAGGCACCAAAAGAGCGTTATTTTTTCACAGTTATCATTGAAATAGCGATACCTGCAAACATCAACACAGCTAAAAGCATCACAACAGCAGGCGCCAAACCTAGCGTAGATTTCATCAATAGGACAGCAATAACGGAAGAAATACTCACAATTCCTAATCTTAGGCCAGTATCAAACATCTGCTTTCTAACGATGAAGATTGACCAAAGGATTAACATCAATGCAATCAAATTCATGCTGTTTGCTCCTTCATTTTTGCCTGCTCAGTAGTTGGATTCACACTTAGCTTCTTAAAGACATAGAAAGACAAAATAGCCATCAGTGTACACATCACATCTACAGCCGTTACGATTTGGTAACTCGGACTCATTACTTGCCCGACGAAGCCAGGTTGTAACATCAATTTCAATGGGACAACACAAGCAAAACTTAACGCCACAATTAACGTATTCACTTTTAATAAAGCGTGATAATTAATTGGCATTAAAGAAATCACAAGCCATGCAAGCCAGCTCCCAAAGAAAATGGGCCCAAAGTATGAATTATGCTGTGAACCCTCGATAAAGTGATTCATTAAAATTTGTACTGGGAAGAGTAAAATACAAGCCATAACAGCGCCGCCACAGCTACCAATAACAAATCGGTTCCACCTTTGATAAGACACTTGCGATAAATCAGGGTTTTGGCCACGGCTTCTTTTCGCAAGCCACATCATCACACCTGATAATGGAATTAATGCTGTCGTTAAACCTAAAAATGCCCAAATAAATTTAACGAATAAACCACCAAAATTTCCAAAATGCAGTGGATAAATCCATTCAACCACTTTAATCGCTGGCCCAGGAATATCACCTAAGCTGCTCATTCGCTTTACGAACTCCCCTTCGCCAGTGTATTTAAGTATACTTGAAGATACACTTTCGCCACCAATGGTACGGGCATAAACCACAGAATTCTTGTCATTCAACGCCATGATGGTTAAATCGCGGAGAATGGCCTTGTCATCATAAGCTTGTACATTCGCCATAATGTCAACGACTCGTGTCTTTTGATAGTCTTGAGAAATCACAGGATCTGGCATTGCCGTAAACTTCTCGACGAGTTTATCTTGATCACCATTAAAGCTCACATAGGCCGCTGCCGGTAACATAATAATGGTCGCCAAGCCTAAGATTGCCCCCGTAAAACCAATAACAAAATGGAAGAGACTGCCCCAAAGGCCAAAGAGTTTGTGGCCGTCACTAGTAACGACATCAAAACTTTTGTCACGCCTAAAAGTGAAAAGCTGTTTGAACATTTCGCGATGAATGTATAACCCAGTGATCACCGACACCATCAAGGTTAACCCTAAAAAACCCGTTAGAATTAAACCAATTGGTCGACCTAAATGTAAATCAGCATGGAAATGACCAATGTATCTTGCCATATCAGACTGACGGTTTTCGTAATAGTCACCTGCGGAACCGTAAAACTGATCTTCAAGCGCCAAAGTTTGGCTGTTTAATTCATAAACATAGGCCGCTTCCTTTTTATAATTCTCATCGCCGTCGTGTGATTCAAACAAAAGAACCAGCTTGGTGAAACCATAGCCGTTAGGCATAAAGACATGAATGTTTTCACGGAATTTCTCTGGTACTTTTTCTGCATACTCATTGATTAAACGATCCACCTCTTTTGCTGGCACAGCAGAGGTAACATGAGTATCACTAGAACTCGCCCAAATACTCAAGTAAGGTTTTGAAAATACGGCAAAAGCTCCAGTAAATGCAACGATAAACAGTAAAATACCTGTGACGATACCTACCCAGCTGTGCATCTGAAATATTTTTTTAATGGTTATGCTTTTCATGACGCTACGCCTCCAGACAAAGCAAAGTAGCTCAAAAGGATGTGGCTAATACACAGCGTTATCATCACAATCAGTGGCTGCCATGCTTTTTCTGCCATATAACTGTAGATAAATAGCCCAACCCACAGAAATGGGAATAAAAGGATAGGTACTAAAATCTGCTGCTCCATTTCAAATGGAAGGTATGTCGTCATTCCTGGGATCATCACTGTAGCCGTCATGAGAGCAAGGAACATCGCCATTAGATTTCTTCGTTTTAAAGCACTAAAGGTCCGTTTTTTAGTCATACAAGTTTATATAGCAGTTAAGGAACGGTGTAAGGATAACGGTTTGTTAACTGTAATTACAAATAAAAATAGTTTCTATTTACAATTAAGTCATTATTCAATACTAAAGACCACAGACTACTGATCAGCACGTTATGTTATTTAACTATGTATTGTGTTAAAACGTACCTGTTTAGATGCATGACAAGGAAAGGGAATGAGCGCACTTATCGTGTTTAATTTTGATGGAACAGGGAATGAACCTGAAGACGCAAAATCAGCACCTAAAGATGACAGTAGCATCAGTAATATCCTGAAATTACATTTGTTGATGGGCGGCACCCTTTTTGAAGATGCTGACTTATACGGAATATCAGATAATAAAAATGTTCATCGTTGTTTTTACTATCAAGGTGTTGGCACCTACGGCCATCGCCTTAATCGAATAATCAATCAAGGGCTTGCACCTGAAAACCTAGATGTAGCCACAATCCTCAATCGGGCAAAGAAAGATTTTAACGACAGTTATAAAACTGGAGATACACTGCTTATCACTGGCTTCTCTCGAGGTGCTGCGATTGCAAGACGTTTTGCCAGCATCATAGCCTCAGAAATGCTGAGTCTAGAAACTGAACCTTGCATATTTTTGTGTGCTTTTGACACGGTAGCCAGTATCGGTTTACCAAACTTAAGTACCCGCAGCCGACCTGACTATGACGTGGTATTTGAAAACGGTAATACATTATCTTCACTTGTAATAAAAGCGCTGCATTTAGTAAGCCTTGATGATAAGAGACGAGCCTTTCAACCCACATTGATGAATCATGAACCTAACAAAACGTTTGAAATTTGGTTTGCAGGTTCTCATTCAGACATCGGAGGCGGTTTTGCTCAAGATGGGCTTTCTGATATCACTTTAAAATTTGTCAAAGACTGGCTGACACAAATGAGCCAAATTACGGAGTTGCCTGACATAGAATTTAAAACTCTTACTTCACAAGCTATTGATGAAGCTTGCCCAAAAGAGTTAAAAGGCGTTATCACACCAAAGGATATTGATTGTAAGCCCAACCCATTTGGTACTAACCACGATCAAAGGCGTTGCCCCGTAATCGGTTTAATAACCATGGATGATAGAGAATGTTGCGTGATGCAACACGACCAAATACAAACTGACATGCTCCCAATCATTCATTCCAGTGTCACGATTCGGCTAAACCACGATAAAAGTTACCAACCAAAGTCACTTGAACTCATAGCTCATTCAGTTTGGTATAACTTTTACGACTCCCCAACTCACTTTGATAATATTGATCAACACAGAGAAAGTCGTACTTAGTCGTGCCCTAATATTTTATAACCCTCATTGAATGAATGAGGGCATTTTAAAGTGATTTTTATGCTGCGAGTGGCTCTATAGTGCGAGCGAATTCCTCTGGCTCAGCCATTGCTAGATGAATTGATTCAATTTCCTCAGGCAAGGTTCCCAACATGCCGAAATAGGTTTGAGGTTTCGAAAATTCAATTTTCACTGAGCTATGTCTTATCTTACCCAACGTCAGTTCATCTTTGCTAGGTACTTTGTCGCTCACGTTAATTGATTTGATTTCAGCTAACTTGAATCGGCTTACACTCCACAAACCTTGATTAACAACAAGGTAATCATCATGAATATAAGTCGAGAAATGACGAGCAGCTCGATAATTGCCGATAACAAAAATCAGACTGTAAATGGCAACGACGGCAACGAAGTACGCAAAGTATTCATAACTCTCCGCTAACCAACCTAAACTCGCAATTGCAACACCAACTAAAGCTAAACTTATCAATGCGACATGATAAAAACGTGCCATCACTGAATTAATTTTACCAACGCTAGGGGTGTGATTACGACTGAAGTAAGGCACTGCGTAATACCAACTTGCAGGTTCTGAAGCTAAGGTAATCGACGCTGTTTTTAGCCCCTCATTCTTTGAATCATTCAGTTTTTGTTTTAGTTTTTGATACTGAGTATCAGACGCTTGCAGATCATTTTCAGCCGTTTGGTTTTGATAAAGATCTAAAGCGGTTAACCTAGGATCACCTTTCGCTTTTCTCGCACCCCATAACCCTTTAATGACCAGATAGAAAATATAGCATTCCAACACAAGCAATATGGCAGTGAGTGGATATCTCACCCAAGCAATAAAATCAAAATACTGAGATAAGTCATTCGGTAACGAATAACGAGCTAAAACACAACTCAAGCTTAAAGAAATAAGAATCTTCCATGACTTTTGCTTACCTTTAGTAATTACCCCAATCCAATAAAAAGCGGGTAAAGCTACAAAATAGAGGGCTAAAAACAAACCCGTCAAATGTAAATCTGAGTCTGTTGTTATTGACTCTGGGAGAAATTTAAAACCGAGAAAAAATAAAGTCAGAACAAGAAGAAGATAGATGAGTTTATATTTGGTCGCTGTGGTCATTTTACATCCTTATAATAGTTATATGATTGATATAAGGATGTAAATGTTAAATTCAAGTTAAACTGGATTATTTATATCGATAAACTGATGATGTAAACCAAACTTTTCCTGTAAATGGTTTCCAAGAGCTTCAATACCATAACGTTCAGTTGCGTGATGACCCGCTGCGAAGTAATGCACGCCCTGCTCAATGGCGTTGTGATACGTTCTTTCTGATACTTCACCACTAATAAACGCATCCACGCCAAGGCCAACAGCCACGTCTAAATAATCTTGTGCGCCACCGGTACACCATGTCACTTTTGAAATCAGTTTACTATCATCGCCCATATGCATAGGTTCACGTTGTAGAACGTTAGACAATAGAGTTGAAAATTCAACAGCTGAAACAGGCTTAGACGTCTCACCTTGCCAGATTAAATCTTGCTCCACACCTTCAACACAACGAATATTCTCAAGCCCTAGTTTCTCACCCAGCTGAATATTATTGCCTACTTCAGGATGACCATCTAACGGTAAGTGATACCCCATAAGGTTAATATCATTGAGCAGTAACGCTTTAATACGTCGTTGCTTCATGCCGATAATTTGTTGCGGCTCACCTTTCCAAAAATATCCGTGGTGAACTAAAAGTGCATCCGCTTTTTCTGCAATTGCAGCATCAATCAATGCCTGAGAAGCCGTAACTCCTGTAACAATCTTCTTGATTTGTGCCGTACCTTCAACTTGCAACCCATTCGGCGCATAATCTCTATATTTAGACACCATCAAGTAATCGTTAAGATAGCTGAGTAAGTCGTTTCTCGTCATTTTGGTTCTCTAAAGTGAGCGTTCATAAATACAATGTTAACACGCAAAACGGGCCATTTTTATGCTTTTAACCGTAGTTTTATGACTAAAATTGGACTTTTTAGTCCATTAAGGGCTAAAATCTATGTAAACGTTTTGCAACAGATTAATAATAAATAGGTTATATGATGCCAAAACTGAGCAAAGAAGAAACAATCGCAGCTCTAACTGCAGCAATTAAGCAACATGAAGGCCGTGATGTTTCTATCGAACAGAAAGG
This sequence comes from Shewanella sp. OPT22, assembly GCF_004168585.1. Classification (GTDB taxonomy): domain Bacteria; phylum Pseudomonadota; class Gammaproteobacteria; order Enterobacterales; family Shewanellaceae; genus Parashewanella. Next base: position 562,336 of record NZ_PGVH01000043.1, read on the forward strand.
TAGTTGGTACAAGATTGATGATGGTAAATCTTTAAGATTCTCTGAACTTGAAGCAATGTTAGAATCATTTGGTGCAGCCCCTGCTGAAAGCAAAAAAGAAGTAAAAGCTGAAGCTAAGCCAAAAGCTGAAAAGAAAAAGCCTGCTAAAGCAACTAAAAAGAAAGCTGAATCAAAATCAGGTGGCATGCTACCTAAAGAGTACTGGTTAAACTACCTAAATTCACAAGGTAGTCAGTTTACTCTACCACGCGGGTTTTAAACTTTAATTTCTAATTAAGTTTATATCCAATACGCCAGCATAACGCTGGCGTTTTTATTTGTGTTTTCAGAAGTAGAAGCAATTAATAAAGCTAATTTCTGGACAAAAGCTGGATAGAGATATCAAAATCGTATCGGCTATAAAACTTGAACTTTTGGAGTTGGTTCTAACAATCTATTTTTAGATTCATTAATTTTATGCTGCATGTAAATCACGTGAAAAAAGGTGCTAAGAAATGGCCTTAACCATGGTTCATCACCCTTCTTCGCACCGCTGATATCATTTATCCTATTTCTTAATTTCATGATCCAGATGAAGTGGAATAGTGAAGAAATGACGTGTAACATTTTCGAGGCTATAAGTAAATTTTGTGACCCATCTATTAAAAAGAAAGCTACTAAGCTGCCGAATGAAAGCAAGTGTATAATTATTGCAGTGCCCATAAACCAATTTGAGATTGAATCTTTTACTTTATGATTAGCTATTTTAGAAAGTTGATATAATCGAAAAACGACATAAAGACCAAAACTAAAAACACATAGCGTTATAACATGAGTTATTGGTTTAACTTTAAAAGTTTCATTTAGAATATTTACAGATGTAGACACGTCAGTTCCCTTTTATTTTTCATCCTAAACATAACAATTGGGATTAAACTTTACTTTTCAAGTCAATGGATTGCTATCCAGATTTGGGGCTATAGTTGGTTAGAAAAGTGCTTCGCACTTTAAAATGTCGTGGGCATTCTGACCACGGCTTTATAAACTTCGCAGAAGTTTTAACTAAATAAAACCCATGATGTTTCACACCAAAAGGCAGCGATGCAATCACATCGCAATATCAACCCTTACACTATTCTCCAAATAAACCACCCTCACCCTATCTCCTGCTTTAAACGGCATTCCAGGATCTAAATCTTGAACAATCATGACGCTCTTACCATCATCTTGTTTGATCATCATTTCAATCAACTTATATTCACGGTATCTCGGTTGGCTACTTTGCTGATTGGCAATACTGCCACCTGCAATTGCGCCTAATACTGTTGCAATGTCTCTACCGCTACCTTTACCAAATTGATTACCTATTACACCGCCTAACAAGGCACCACCGAACGTCTTCCAACCACTATTTTTATCTTTAATGATCTCTTGCTCAGTGATACTTCGAATTGAGGTAACATCACCATAAACCACTTCTTTAACAGGTTGTGCTTTATTGCGGTTGTAGGGACCAGAAGCAAAAACTAAGCTTGAAAATAAACAAAGTAAAATGAAACTGGCGAGTTTAGGTTTTATCATAATCAATTTTCCGCTAATTTATATATAAGAACTACATTACTCTAAAAACATGCATTCGTTAACTTTTCTCACTGAATCTGATCATAGCTTCCCTGATCCAAGTTTAGCACTCGCTGAACCGAACGGGCTTTTAGCCATTGGTGGCGACTTATCTCCAACCCGATTACTTGCGGCATACCAGAGCGGTATTTTCCCGTGGTTTGATGATCAAGATCCCATTTTATGGTGGTCGCCAGATCCTAGAGCCATGGTTATTCCCGGGCAACTTCACATCAGTAAAAGCTTAAAAAAACTCTTAAAAAAGTCAGATTGGACAATCACAATTAATCACGATTTTAAGTCCGTAATTCAACATTGTGCTAAACCGAGGTTAAAACAAGAAGCGACTTGGATAACACAAGATATACAAGATGCTTATTGCCAGCTCCATAACTTAGGACAAGCACATTCAATAGAAGTTTGGGCGCAAGGCCAATTAATCGGTGGTTTGTACGGTATTGCCGTGGGCCGAGTATTTTGCGGTGAGTCGATGTTTCACATTAAAACTAATGCATCAAAAGTCGCAATGGTCTACCTTCAAGAATTATTGCTTGAGTTTGACTACGCTTTAATAGACACACAAATGATGAATCCTCATCTAGAGAGCCTTGGAGCTAAGATTATTTCAAGAAATGATTTTTTGACTTTATTAGCCGAGTTTAAACAACAACAACCAAAACAAGGTTGCTGGCAAGCTAGAGTATTTCGTGAAGGGGGAATTCATGAATAATAGGCCCACATCGACTGAAGAGCTGATTTATTTTGGCTTAACTCACCCCTTTGATTGTAGTTACCTGTCAGGGCAAAAAGAGCAATTGTTAACGCTCACTGATTATGAAATTGATCTTTCCCTTTATGAACGACTGCTCAGCTTAGGTTTTCGACGCAATGGGAGTGCTATATACAAACCTCACTGCCCTGCTTGTGCCGAATGTAAGCCAATTCGGATTAATGTAGATGAATTTAAGCTTTCAAAACGTCAAAAGCGCACATTAAAGAAGAATGAGCGATTTACTTGGAAACTTGTAGACCAAAATAAAGAGGAGTACTTTCAATTATATCAAGAATATATTGAAGCTCGTCATTCCGATGGGCCTATGTACCCCGCTGATAGAAATCAATACGAACAATTTCTACTGTGTTCATGGCTGCCGGATTCATTTATTGAAATCTATGATGAAGACAAGTTGATAGGTGTTGCAGTTACGGACATTTTGAAAAACTCCGTCAGTGCCATCTATAGCTTTTTTGATAACGATTATGCTGACTACTCTTTAGGCAGCTTTATGATTTTGGTACAAATTGAGCTGGCACAACAAACCAATAAGCAATATGTGTACTTAGGTTATCAAATTGATGAATGCCGAAAAATGAACTATAAGAAGTTATATCGCCCTTTTGAAGTACTTACAGATCAAGGCTGGCAAAGACACAATTAATCTTGTGGTTTTTTAATGCTGCCCTTTACAGTTTGTATAAATTGGGGCATGATACGCGCAATTTTTATATTTGAAGGTAATGGGATAATAATTAATGGCGAAAGAAGACAACATTGAGATGCAAGGCACAATCCTTGAGACTCTACCAAACACTATGTTTCGTGTAGAGCTGGAGAACGGTCACGTTGTCATTGCGCATATTTCTGGAAAAATGCGTAAAAACTATATTCGCATTCTTACTGGTGACAAAGTTACAGTGCAATTGACTCCTTACGATTTAACTAAGGGACGTATCGTCTTCCGCGCACGCTAATCTAGCAAGAATATATTCCATATATTAAAAAACCCGGTCATTGCCGGGTTTTTCTGTTTTAAATGCTAGATATACCTATTTGGTAACCGCTTTCGCAGATGATTTTGTTTCAATCACAATTTCACCCTCTTTTGCATCAACTGTCGCTTTACCACCAGCTTCTAGCTCACCAAAGAGAATTTCATCGGCCAATGGTCGCTTAATTAAATCCGTCACGACACGAGACATTGGACGAGCTCCCATGTTCTTATCATAACCCTTTTCAGCAAGTAAGGTTCTTGCCTCGTCAGTTACAGTAAGTACAACGCGTTTTTCATCAAGCTGTGCTTGAAGTTCGACCAAGAACTTATCAACAACCTTAGCAATTACGGTCATGTCTAGGTGATTGAACCAAATAATGCCATCTAATCGGTTTCTGAATTCAGGTGTGAACACACGATTAATTTCATCCATCGCATCTTCACTTCTGTCCAACTGTTGGAAACCGATAGATTGCTTAATGGTTTCTTGAACACCAGCATTTGTAGTCATAACCAAAGTTACGTTTCTAAAGTCAGCTTTACGACCGTTATTATCGGTTAAGGTACCGTGATCCATGACTTGAAGTAGCAAGTTATAGACATCCGGGTGTGCTTTCTCGATTTCATCCAGTAATACAACGCAATGTGGTTGTTTAATAACGGCGTCCGTCAGTAAACCACCTTGTTCATAACCCACATAACCTGGAGGCGCACCAATTAAACGCGCAACGGCATGGGCTTCCATATATTCAGACATATCAAAGCGTACTAGCTTCATTCCAAGGCAATTTGCGAGCTGGTTGGTTACCTCTGTCTTACCAACACCTGTTGGTCCAGCGAATAAGAAGCTGCCGACTGGCTTTTTCTCTTGCCCTAAGCCACTACGAGAAAGTCGAATTGCTGAACTTAGGCTCTCAATGGCTTTATTTTGACCAAATACAACCATCTTAAGATTTCGCTCAAGATTTTTGAGTAAATCTTTATCCGATGCAGTAACCGTCTTCTCAGGAATACGTGCGATTTTGGCAATGATTTCTTCAATTTCGAATTTGCCAATCGTTTTCTTTCGCTTCGTTTTCGGTTGCATGGCCATACGCGCACCCGCTTCGTCAATCACATCAATGGCTTTATCAGGTAGGTGACGGTCATTAATGTGTTTAGCGGATAACTTAGCCGCAGTGCTTAAGGCTTCTTGAGTGTAACGAACGCTGTGATGATCTTCATATTTGGTTTTAAGGCCTTTCAAAATCAACGTCGTTTCAGCCACACTTGGTTCATTAATATCAATCTTTTGGAAACGTCTCGCTAACGCTTTATCTTTATCAAAGATGCTTTGGAATTCTTGGAACGTCGTAGAGCCCATACAGCGCAAGTTGCCACTTGATAATAGAGGTTTCAACAAGTTTGAGGCATCCATTACACCGCCAGACGCTGCACCAGCTCCAATGATGGTATGAATTTCATCAATAAAGAGAATTGCATGCTCATCCGCTGTCAGTTCTTTGAGTAAACTTTTAAAGCGTTTCTCAAAATCACCACGATATTTCGTACCAGCGAGAAGTGCGCCCAAGTCTAATGAATAAACAGTCGCATCTTCCATCACCGTCGGTACTTCCTTTTGATGAATGCGATAAGCAAGGCCTTCAGCGATTGCGGTTTTACCCACACCAGCCTCACCGACCAATAATGGATTGTTTTTTCTTCTACGACATAATGTTTGAACGGTACGCTCAATTTCATTATCACGGCCGATTAATGGGTCGATATCGCCCCGTTCAGCCATTTTATTTAAATTAGTTGTGTATTGGGCAAGAATACTTTTTTCTTGTTCTGTTTCCGTTTCAGAATCACCCGTTTCAAAACTGATTGATTCTGGCTCACTATCTGATTTAGTGACACCGTGAGAAATGAAGTTGACCACATCCAGTCGAGTAATGTCACAACGTCTAAGCAAATAAACAGCTTGTGATTCTTGCTCACTAAAAATCGCAACCAGTACATTTGCTCCAGTCACTTCGTTACGACCAGAAGATTGCACATGAAAAACGGCACGTTGAAGGACACGTTGAAAACCTAATGTAGGCTGCGTATCTTTATCTTCACCTGTCTCAGCCATCAGCGGCGTAGTCTGTTCAATGAAGCGACTGACTTCATCCCTAAGACGATTAATGTCTGCACCACACGATAATAAAGCTTCTTGAGCGGACGGGTTGTCCAAAAGCGCAAGCAATAAATGCTCTACTGTCATATATTCGTGCCGAGAATCTTTAGCTTGCTGAAAAGCTGAATTCAATGTCACTTCTAAATCTTTGTTCAGCATAGGCACCCCCAAAAAAATAACCCGATACTCTTAGCGTAATATATTTTCATATTTTCTCTAGCGTACAAAGCAAAGGATGTTCATTATCTCTTGAAAACTGATTCACCTGGATGACTTTAGTCTCTGCAATATCAAAAGGGTAAGTGCCACAAATGCCTTTCCCTTGGTGGTGAATCGTTAACATTATATCTGTTGCCTGCTGTTCATTCTTGTTAAAAAAAACTTCTAACACTTCGACAACAAAATCCATTGGCGTGTAATCATCGTTATTTAAAACTACCTGGTACATAGAAGGCGGTGAAAGTTCTGTTAAAACATCACCTTCCACGACTTCTGCACTACCTAATTTACTCATTACTGGTTAAACCTCTTTGTAGAAACCATGTCTAATCTACATTGTTTGACATGTAACTGTCATTATCACAGTTCATATGTTGTATATTTGTTAAATTTATCTTGACATCTTATAAATATCATCACATTCTGGTTGCCGAACGTAAATACCTTTATGTTCATTTAGTTTTTACTATCTTACCGAGAAGTAGACAACAGAAGGAAGTGGAAGTATGGCAAGCGGAACTGTGAAGTGGTTCAACAACGCCAAAGGTTTTGGGTTTATTTGCCCAGACGAAGGCGGCGAAGATATTTTTGCACACTATTCAATCATCGATATGGATGGATATAGAACTCTTAAGGCTGGACAACCTGTTGAATATCAAGTTGAACAAGGCCCAAAAGGTATGCATGCTTCAGCCATCACACCTGCAAAATAAATAATAACTCTGCTTGTCTATTCGGTTTCGATTAAATAAAGCGGTTGAATGGTGTATTAAAGAAAAAAAGGAAGCTCAAATAGCTTCCTTTTTTAATGCTTATCCATTGATACAAAAGATAGCTCTAGACTTGAGCTATCAATTTCAATAACTCAAGTTCAACCTTATCAATTAACCAATCAGCGCATTTAATGTAGCACTTGGGCGCATGGCTTTACCTGCCAGAGCCGAATCAGGACGATAGTAACCGTTCAAATTTACTGCTGGACCTTGTGCACCATTCAATTCAGCGATAATGGTTTCTTCTTTGGCCGTCATGTTGTTAGCCAATTCAGCAAATGCTTGCGCAAGCTCAGCATCTTCAGACTGTGCTGTAAGTGCTTGAGCCCAATACATAGCTAGGTAAAAGTGACTACCACGGTTATCAAGTTGACCGACTTTACGAGAAGGTGACTTGTTGTTGTCTAAGAATTTACCAATTGCGCCATCTAGTGTTTTCGCCAGAACCATTGCTTTGTCATTACCAGTATTTTGGCTTAGGTGTTCTAGAGAAGCACCTAACGCTAAAAACTCACCTAGTGAATCCCAACGCAAGTGACCTTCTTTCTCAACTTGTTGTACGTGCTTAGGCGCAGAACCACCAGCACCAGTTTCGAATAAGCCACCACCATTCATTAATGGAACGATAGACAACATTTTCGCACTCGTACCCAGTTCAAGAATTGGGAATAAATCTGTTAGGTAATCACGTAATACGTTACCTGTAACTGAAATCGTATCTTTACCTTCTTTGATGCGCACTAGCGAGAAGCGAGTCGCTTCTTGTGGAGCCATAATATGAAGTTCAAGACCCGCTGTATCGTGATCTTTTAAGTACTCTTCAACTTTTGCAATGATTTGCGCATCGTGTGCACGGTTCTTATCTAACCAGAATACCGCTGGAGTAGCAGACAAACGAGCACGGTTAACGGCTAACTTAACCCAATCACGGATTGGAGCATCTTTAACCTGACACATTCTGAAGATATCGCCTTGCTCAACATTTTGAGTCATAAGCACATTGCCGTCAGCATCAACAACCGTTACTACGCCTATGTCAGCAACTTCAAAAGTCTTGTCATGGCTACCGTATTCTTCAGCTTTTTGAGCCATTAGACCTACGTTTGGCACTGTACCCATAGTTGCTGGGTCGAATGCACCATTTTCGATACAGAATTTAACCGTTTCATCGTAGATAGTTGCGTAACTACGATCTGGAATCATGTATTTAGTGTCTTTTTGTGCGCCATCAGGGCCCCACATTTGACCGCTCGCACGAATTGCAGCAGGCATAGAAGCATCAATGATGATGTCACTTGGTACATGTAAGTTAGTGATACCTTTATCTGAATCAACCATCGCCAGTGCTGGACGGTCTGCGTATACCGCTTCGATTGCAGCATTGATTTCTGCTTGCTTATCAGCAGGAAGATTTTGGATTTTAGAAACTACGTCACCAAAACCATTGTTCGCATCAACACCTAGTGCTTCGAATTCAGCAGCGAATTTCTCAAATACAGGCTTATAGAAAGCTTTAACTGCGTGACCGAAGAAGATCGGATCAGAAACCTTCATCATCGTCGCTTTTAAGTGAAGCGATAAAAGTACATCTTCTTGCTTCGCTTTTTCAATTTCAGCTTCAAAAAAGCTCACCAATGCTTTTTGATTCATTACAGCTGAATCAATCACTTCGCCAGCAAGAAGTTTGATACCAGACTTTAATGTTTGCTTTGAACCATCAGCTTTCGTTAATACAACATCGACAGAAGTTTCGTTAGCAACCGTTACTGATTGCTCAGTGCTGAAATAGTCTCCGTCAGACATGTGCGCTACGTGAGACTTAGAGTCAGAAGACCATGCGCCCATTGAATGTGGGTTTTTCTTAGCGTAGTTCTTAACGGCATTTGGAGCACGACGATCGGAGTTACCTTCACGAAGTACTGGGTTTACCGCACTACCTTTAATTTTATCGTAAGCAGCTTTGATCGCTGATTCTTCGTCGTTTTTTGGCTCATCAGGATAGTTAGGCAGTTTGTAGCCTTGCGCTTGAAGCTCACCAATACAAGCTTTTAGCTGTGGGATAGACGCACTGATGTTAGGCAGTTTAATGATGTTCGCTTCAGGTGTTTTCGCCATTTCACCTAATTCTGCCAGCGCATCAGAAATGCGTTGTTCTTCCGTTAAATATTCAGGGAAAGTCGCAATAACACGTCCAGACAAAGAAATGTCACGGGTTTCAACATTTACACCAGCAGCGCTAGTAAAACGCTTAATGATAGGTAACAGAGAATGCGTTGCTAATGCTGGTGCTTCATCTGTCTCTGTATAAATAATTGTTGGAGTTTTATCTTTCATTTCTCGTCCTATAGATATGGATAGGTAATTGTTAATTTATTAGGGTATGGGTGCGTCTCAAATTCTATTAAAAGTGTGACAGCTTGCCGATTTGCCATGCATCATAAATGAATTTATGAATTCATTACAAATTCCCATGCAGCGGAAACCGAAGTAAACTGTCAACATAAGCAAACGATAGATGCTAAATGATAGTTAGTATCGCAAATGAATGGATAGCTTTTGACTGAAAATAGTTTCAAAAATCGCTCTAAATGGCGTAAAAACGCCCCTAAGCGTTCAACAAATCATCAAGGCAATAACAAACTTAGGTTTCAAAATAAGAAAACTGTTTCTGCTGAAGACAGGAAATTGGTGCTGTTTAACAAGCCTTTCGATGTTTTGTGCCAATTCACCGATGAAGAAGGCCGCAAAACGTTAAAAGATTATATTGATGTTGAGGGCGTATACGCTGCGGGCCGTTTAGACAGAGACAGTGAAGGACTTTTGTTACTTACCAACGACGGTAAACTGCAAGCAAAATTGACACAACCCAATAAAAAGACCTTTAAAACCTATTGGGTGCAAGTAGAAGGTGCTCCTTGTGAAGCGGACCTGGATAAATTACGAAACGGTGTTGAACTCAAAGATGGGATGACTCTGCCAGCCAATGTTGAGTTAATGGAAGAGCCTGATATCTGGGAAAGAGTGCCACCGATCCGTGAACGTAAAAATAAACCCACACAATGGTTAAAAATCAGTATTTGTGAAGGTAAAAATCGACAAGTTCGTCGTATGACAGCCCATATCGGTTACCCTACGTTAAGATTGATACGCTATAGTATAGGGCAATACACTTTAGATCATACCGCTCAGCCCATTGAGCTAGGCAAATATATCGAAGTTAATCCTAAGCTGTAATCATTAAAGGTGAATCAATGACCGAACGTTTTAAACCGAATGTAACGGTGGCAGGTATTGTTGCATGGAATGACAAACTGTTAATGGTAGAAGAAATTATCAATGGTGAAACGGTTTACAACCAGCCAGCGGGTCATTTAGAAGCCAACGAGGGTCTTATAAAAGCTTGTGAACGTGAAATAATGGAAGAGACAGGTATTGCAACCAAAGCTCTTTCAATGACCAGCGTGGACCAATATCAAGCTAAAGAAGATCTTCAGTTTTTAAGATTTACGTTTCACTGTATTGTAAACCAATACGGGGTAACCATTGACCCACCGACTCCGAAACCACAGGATCCTCAAATTGTTGCGGCGCATTGGATGACGTTCGATGAGATTAAGGCAATAGAAGCACAATTAAGAAGCCCGTTAATCATTAAAACCATAAAAGATTATTTTGCAGGAAACTTGGCACCATTAAAGTGTCTATCTGCTGATTTTTTATAAGCTTCTCATCGCTATTCTCGTAGCTCAAATACTTTAGCCGTGATAGAATGCTGCGCCTATTAATACTAGGCGTATTTTGCATTTCTAATTTGGTTTTAAAGTATTTATGACATCTGAAAATTCCACAAATCATGATAAAAAAGTCATCGTTGGTATGTCCGGCGGTGTAGACTCTTCTGTTTCTGCTTATTTGCTACTTCAGCAAGGTTATCAAGTTGAAGGTCTTTTCATGAAAAATTGGGAAGAAGATGATACCGATGAATACTGCGCAGCAGCTGAAGATCTAAAAGATGCTCAAGCTGTTTGTGACAAACTTGGCATCAAACTTCACACCGTTAACTTTGCTTCTGAATATTGGGACAACGTTTTTGAATATTTCCTTGAGGAATATAAAGCGGGTCGCACACCAAATCCAGACATCATGTGCAACAAGGAAATAAAGTTCAAAGCTTTCTTAGACTTTGCGGACGACATTCTTGATGCAGATTACATTGCGATGGGACATTACGTTCGTCGTCGCAATATTGATGGCACGACTCAAATGTTACGTGGCGTCGACGGTAATAAAGATCAAAGCTACTTCCTTTATACGCTCGGACACGATCAAGTAGCTCGTAGCCTTTTCCCTGTTGGTGATTTAGAAAAGCCTGAAGTACGTAAAATTGCTGAAGAGCAAAGCTTAGTAACAGCATCTAAAAAGGACAGTACTGGTATTTGTTTTATTGGTGAACGTAAGTTCACTGATTTTTTAGCGAACTATCTACCTGCACAACCAGGGAATATTGAAACTGTTGACGGTGAAGTAATTGGCCAGCATCAGGGCTTGATGTATCACACTCTTGGTCAACGCAAAGGTTTAGGTATCGGTGGCTTGAAAAACAGCAACGACAACCCTTGGTATGTTGTAGATAAAGAATTAGATCGTAATGTGTTAGTCGTCGCTCAAGGTGGTAAACACCCTCGCCTAATGTCGGTTGGAATGAAAGTAAATCAGTTGCATTGGGTAGATAGAAAAGGCCCAGAAAACGGTTCAAAGATCACCGTTAAAACTCGCTATCGCCAAACTGATGTTGCTTGTTATATCACTTATACTGATGACGAAACGATTCGAGTCATGTTTGATGAGCCCGTTGCTGCAGTTACACCTGGTCAATCCGCTGTATTTTATGACGGTGAAATTTGCTTAGGTGGCGGTATTATCGATGAGTTAATTAAGGACTAATTCATGGATAAGCAAAGACAAGAAAAAGCAATGGCATTTGCGGGCATTTTGAATGCCCTGTCTTTAGTTCAAAAAGTTGCTCGAACTGGCGAAATGGATATTGAAGCCACTGAAGCTTGCTTAAGCAGTATTTCGGTTACCAGCCCAGATAGCATTAGCGATGTATATCCTGACAAGTCAGTTCTCGAAAAAGGTTATAAGCTTACTTTGCAACAACTTGGTGACTCCGACAGTAAGGATATCGAAATCACCCGCTATCTTGTTGCTGTTTTATCTTTAGAGCGCAAATTGGCTAAGTCAGGCAACATGCAACAACTGGGTGAAAGAATTGGACAGCTCGATCGTCAATTAATCCACTTTAAAATTACTGATGAACAAATAATCAAAAGCCTTGCTAGCATCTATGTTGATTTAGTCAGCGTACTTGGTCCGAGAATTATGGTGGCAGGTAAACCAGACATCATTAAGCAAACTCCCACTCAAGAGCGTATACGTGCCTATTTGTTAGCGGCCATTCGTAGTGCAGTGCTGTGGCGTCAGTTGGGTGGAAAAAGAAGAGAATTAGTGTTTCAACGTAGAAAACTCGTTGAAGCGGCAAAATATAATTTACAGAATATATAAAAAGAAAGGCGTCTAATGCCAGCCTATGCTGACAAAACGCTTAATAAGTAGCAGAGCATGAGTTACAACAGAATTGACTGTAAACAATCTCATGCTCAGTTATTTTACACCCCCTACGAAAACTAAAGTTCATCAAGGAGCTTATAATGGAACTTTCCGCACTAACTGCTATCTCTCCTGTAGACGGTCGCTATGGTAGTAAAACAGTTGAGCTAAGAGAGATTTTCAGCGAGTTCGGTCTTACGAAATATCGTGTACAGGTTGAGATTAACTGGTTAAAATTATTAGCAAACTGTGACGGTATCGAAGAAGTACCTTCATTGAGTTCAGACGCTATTGCTCTGTTAGACAGCATTAAAGATAACTTCAGTGCTGAAAACGCAATGCGAGTAAAGGAAATTGAAAGCACAACAAACCACGATGTAAAAGCGGTTGAGTACTTCATCAAAGAACAATTCGCTGACAACGCTGAACTTAATGCGATTAATGAATTTGTTCACTTCGCTTGTACTTCTGAAGACATCAACAACCTTTCTCACGGCTTAATGTTAAAAGAAGCAAGAGAGCAAGTTGTTGCACCTTATTGTGAAAAAGTAATTTCAGCAATTAAACAAATTGCAAAAGAAACTCGCAGCATTCCATTAATGTCTCGTACCCATGGCCAGCCAGCTTCGCCTTCTACCCTAGGTAAAGAAATGGCAAACGTAGTCGTTCGCTTAGAGCGCCAGTTAAAGCAAATTAACGCTGTTGAGTTAATGGGTAAAATCAATGGTGCTGTGGGTAACTACAATGCTCATTTATCCGCTTACCCGGAAGTAAACTGGCATGCGCTTTCTGAGCAGTTTGTTACGAGCTTAGGTCTAGAGTGGAACGCTTATACAACTCAAATCGAGCCACACGATTATATTGCAGAACTGTTTGATGCGATTGCACGCTTCAACACGATTCTAATCGACTTTGATCGTGACATTTGGGGTTATATTGCGTTAGGCCATTTCAAGCAGCGTACTATTGCTGGTGAAATTGGTTCTTCAACAATGCCACATAAAGTAAATCCTATCGATTTTGAAAACTCTGAAGGAAACTTAGGCATTGCAAATGCTCTGATGCAACACCTTGCCGCTAAGCTTCCAGTTTCTCGTTGGCAGCGTGATCTGACTGACTCAACAGTATTAAGAAACTTAGGCGTTGGTATTGCGCATTCTGTCATTGCATATCAAGCCAGCTTAAAAGGCATTAGCAAACTGCAAGTAAATGAAGAACACCTTCGTGATGAACTAGATCACAACTGGGAAGTACTTGCTGAGCCAGTGCAAACTGTGATGCGCCGTTACGGCATTGAAAAGCCATATGAGAAATTAAAAGAACTCACTCGTGGTAAGCGTATTGATGGTGAGCAACTTTCAGCGTTCATTGATGGTCTTGAATTACCAGAAAACGTAAAGATTGAACTCAAGAAACTGACTCCAGCAAACTATATTGGTCGTGCTGAAACTTTTGTTGACGAATTGTAATTTTTAATTTTGTCTTTTAACGAGCCGCTTTTAGCGGCTCTTTTTATTTTGAGTTGGTACTTCTTTGCTGTCTAATGTTCACTAAATAATCAGATAAAACTCTTCTCACATATCCAATACCATGTTTCTTAAAGCCGAGCAATTCTTGTTTCGAAGCTTTATCATCGATTATATGCCTTTGCCCTCCTTCATTCCCTGAAGGTAGAAATCCATTAACTCTTGCTAGTAACTCTCCCTTGACTGTGAAAACTATGGCAAGGTTATCAATATCATGGATATCTGTTCCAATTCCGTTTTCCCTAACAAATTTCGATGCAGTCTTATCTGCGACATTGGCAGGATTAAACGCAATAGACTTACAGCCACAAGCTTTTGAACTCGCCAATGCAAGGCCACCACCTAAAGAATGACCTACGCAAACAACTCTTCCTTTACCTACTTTATCAGTCAGTATTTGTGATAGTTTCATTGCCTTATTATATGCAGGTGAACTGACTCCCATAGCTTGCTTAATGCTTTCGAAAAAACCTGATTTATTATCAGTACCTCTAAATGCTAAGTAATATCTATCTAGGTTCGAATCATAGAAAAGCCGATAACAGAAGCCTGATCTGGGATCACTTTTTGGAATTCCTGACAGATCAATACCTGTGTTTGTCATTCCCTGGTGGTTTATTTCGATTTCTTTAAATGTTTGAGAAGGATCAAGTGAACTTGTTCTGTAGCTAAAGTGAGCCAGATCTGCCGCAAGCATTAATTCTTCATCAGAGTATCCTTCGAGTAGGTCAACTCTTTCGGGAGAAGCTAACGTTACTTCTTCTGCACTCGCAGTTCCTTGTACGTCAAAACGTTCTATTACTTTCTCAGTCTTAGGTTTGGGCTTCGATATTTTTTTATCGACTTCGTCCCAAAACTCATCAGAGAGCAGATCTACAGGTTCTTTTTGAACGGAATAGTCACAGCAACTCAAAGTAACAGACGTACCTGAACTCCCCTTCGTCGTTGCACCGTTAACTGAACTTCCAACAACCGTTGACCCAGCAGCAATAGAAGCTGGTCGAGTTTGTTCGAAAGAGGAAGTGAGACCCATTACATTCTGATAATTAATGCATTTGTGAAGATAATACTGATTAAAACACTTAAAGTAAGGTTTCATTAACTATCTTATATCAATTTATTTTAGTTCTATTGTTAATCAATGACTTAAATAGTATTTATAATTAAAAATTAATATTATCGCCTTCGTGTCGTTGAAATTTAGGTTTTAATTTTCATTGTTTCCTAAAAACAAAATCGATTTTGATCACAAGTATTGCTAAAATTTGATAAACGCAAAACCAAATGGAAATCGTAAGGTGTCGAGTAGTACCAACAAGGACTTAGAATCTGTCGTTTTATGTCACTCTTGTGATGTTGTCGTTTCTAAACGTTCACTTCCTGTGAATGTTCGAGCCTTGTGCCCTCGTTGCCATACTGCCCTTTACCATGCTCCATTTTGCACCGTAAATGGTTTATTAGCTTTATGCATTACCTCACTAATATTGTTAATCCCTGCTAACTATTTTCCCATTCTGGAACTTCACTTTCTTGGCAGTGTCAGAACCTCTACGGTTTTTGAAGGCGCATACGCTGTTTTAAGCCAAGGTTTTTTTATCGTAGGGGTCGCTGTGATTCTTGCCGCCATCGTTGCTCCCTTATTATTTGTGCTCTCTATTCTTACTCAAACATTAATCATTAAGTTTGCTATAGATAATAGATTAGCAAGAAGTACATTCAGGTTTTTACTCAAAAAGCATAACCTGATTAAGCAATTTTCGATGCCTGAAATTTATATCATTAGCTTATTGGTAACTTCATTCAATTTAGGTGATTTTGCTGATGTTTACTTTGGCATTGGGACATTTTGCTACACCATGCTATTTATAACGATGATTTTTATGCAGCGCGAATATGACATTGAGCATATGTGGGGCCACCTTCATGACTAAAAAGGTGGAGTACCTTCAAGGTAGTGATCTTGATTTATTAATTTGTCATACATGCAAAAAAGTATGCCATCGAGCACTGAACGATTGTGATAGATGTGGCACTAAATTAAGGGATAGAGATCACTCAAGCATTCAGAAAGCATGGGCTCTACTGATCACAGCGGCAATTATGCTTGTACCAGCTAACTACTATCCAATCAGTATCATTACAAAACAAGGTAAGGAAACTGAGGATACTATTTTTACAGGAATTCTTCATACTATCGACTTAGGCATGATACCGATAGCGATTATTCTATTCATTGCCAGTATTCTCGTACCATGGTTGAAAATATTAGGGTTAATTACTTATCTTTCAGCCATCAGCTTTAATTTACCTCTTCCTAAGCGTGTGCTTATGAAAGGTTTTCATATCATTGAATGGATTGGGCGCTGGTCTATGCTTGATCTATGTGTAATTTCATTAACGGTTGCTCTAGTTAATATGGGACAGTTGCTTGATGCTCAAGCGGGTCCTGCTGCAACACCTTTTGCTCTAGTAATTTTATTCACTCAGTTGGCGGCCAAAGTGCTTGATACAAGATTGTTGTGGGATAAAGTGGAAACGGAACATGATTCAAAGCGAAACTCCTAAAATAGTAAAAAAGAAACTTTTCTCCCCAATCTGGCTGTTACCAGCGGTAGCATTCCTTTTGGGAATTTGGCTGCTCGTAAAAGGCATCAAAGATGCAGGAACTGAGGTTAAAATTCACTTCCCGAATGCAACTGGTATTGAAATCGGTAAGACACTAGTCAAATATCAAGGGGTAAATGTTGGTAAGGTCAAAGATATTGAAATTGATGGTTCACTTCAAGGTGTCATTGTAACCGTTAATATGAACTATCGTGGGGAGCCATTTTTAAATGAAAACTCTCAGTTCTGGTTGGTTAGCCCTAAAGCAAGTATCACTAAAATTGAGGGGCTAGATACACTATTTTCTGGTAATTATATCGCAATTAAACCTGGCGACGGTGTTCGAAAATTAAAGTTTGAAGCTAGTCTAGAAGCACCACCGATAATGCCTGCAAGTGAAGGAATGCTGATCACTTTATATGCGAAAAAATTGGGTTCGATTGATATTGGCTCTCATATTTTTTACCGTCAGATCCCTGTTGGTAATGTAGTGAGCTTCCGCTTAGACAAGAGTGACCAAGTTGCCATTAGTGTATTCGTTGAAAAACAGTACGCCTATTTAATTAAGAAGAACAGTCATTTCTGGAATACATCTGGCGTTAAAGTTGATGCGTCTCTTTCAGGTATCAAAATCAACGCGGAAAGCCTAGCTTCCATCATTGCTGGCGGGATCAGCTTTGATTCACCAAGCAACAGTAAGCAAACAAATTCGGGGGCGACTTATACGTTGTTTGACACTGAAGAAGAAGCTGTAGGCGGTCTCAATATCAAGCTAATCTCGAATTCAGCGGATAGCATTAACATAGGTACCAGCATTGAATATCGTGGTTTAACCATGGGTAATGTAACTAAAACTGAATTAAAAAATGGCAAAATAGAGATAGAAGCACAGATTTATCACAGATTCACTCACTTACTTTCTGATACTTCAAAGTTTTGGACAGAAGGTGCCCAAATCGGATTAGACGGCATTAAGCACGCTTCAAGATTAGTAACTGGCGCTGTAATTAGTTTTCTTCCTGGACAAGGCAAATCAAGCTCTGCAGAAAGGGAATATACTTTACTCACCGACGAGCCGGACGAAGCTAAAGCACCGTCATTTAAATTTTCAATCAATAGTAATGAAAACTTCGGTTTGAAAGATGGCTCTGCAATTACATATCGAAATATTAAAATCGGTAAAGTGAATGAGGTGTCCCTCGCTAAAGATCTCAGTCACGTTAACTATTCAGCTGAAGTTAAACCTGAATTTAGAAACTTAATTAATAAAGCCAGTTATTTTATCCCACAGCCTGCATTGAATATCAGTGCCAACCTAAAGGGTGTATCGGTAAAAACAGGTGATCTTGCTAGTGCTTTAAATGGTTCGATTGAGTTAATTGGGAAAAAATCTAACCGAGAAAATTCATTAACGTCATCTCTGCAACTCTATCAATCTATCGATAATGCGAGTGAATCATTCATCGAATCAAACTCGATGAGTTATAGATTGGTATCAGCAGAATCTTATGGACTCGAAAAGGGTTCGCCAATCTTTTATAAAAAGATGCGCATTGGCCAAATACGGTCAGTAAAATGGCTTTCCGATACGGATACATTTGAAATCAACTTAGGCATTAACAAACAATTCCAATCTCTTGTTAATACAAAGGCAGTATTTTGGCGTAATCAGGCGGCTCGTATTGATGCTGGATTACACGGTATTAAAGTAGATGTTGCACCAATCAGTGGCCTATTACAAAGCAGCATTAGTCTAGGATTATTAAAAACAACACCTGCGACATCTAACCATACTCTGTATGATTCAAGTGAACTTGCGATTGCGCAAGCAAAGCCTATAACCATTGATTTTTCTGCAAAATCAAACTTAAAAGCCAACGCTCCTATCTCATACCAAGGGTTCGAAGTTGGTAAAATCACCAATGTAAGATTAAATAAAGATTTAGAATCAATAACAGCCACAGGTTACCTGAAAAGCCAGTATGCACAGGCATTCAGTCGCTCAGATTCTACATACTCTCTTGTTAACGCAGAAATCTCATTAGCGGGTATTAAAGCACCAGAAGCTATTCTAACAGGCCCTTATATTTCCGTTACTCCGGGAAGTAATGAAAAAGCGTCTAATCGTTTCATTGGAAAATTAAGTAAAATGCCTTTCACTGATGCGCCTAAAGACGCTTATCGAATTACTCTCGTCAAAAATACACTTGGTTCTATAACTAAAGGCACTCATATTTTCTTCAGAGGTATTCCTGTCGGTCAAGTTGAGACTTATCACTTAAATCAGCACGGTGATAAAGTGAAAATTGAAGCTTACATTAACCGCAAGTTTGCGAAATATGTCAATCAAAGTAGCCAATTTTGGGAACGTTCAGGCATTAAAGTTGATGCAGGGATATTCTCAGGTTTACAGATTGATACAGGTTCTCTAGAAAATATACTTGTAGGCGGAATTGCGGTAGTGACTGAAGATAAAACAACTTCATCAAACCATCTCGAACCTAAAGACACTTTCACTCTGCACTCTGAAGAAAAATCAGGATGGAGTGATTGGGCGCCACAACAATAGTGATTTTAATCTACATATGCCAGTCAGATACTTCATCTGACTGGCAAAGCACCATCTAATACCTATTTCTCTCACTTGAAAATCCCTTCTGTTTGCTCCTAATTTAAATAAATTTTTGTACTCATTTAACATCATCAAAGCCCAACCACCAAGTTGTAAGCCACTGTTATAAATGTTAATTTAGATTTGATTACAGGATAAAATTCAAAGATATGGACGTGAAATGAAGTTTGAGCAGTCTAAGTTTCAAGATTATTTTTCAAGATGTTATGAAAGTTTTATTTACATAATTTATTTCTTAGCTTTTGCATTCTTTTTAAAAAAGGTATTTTCATTCGATATTGGCCTTATCCAAGGTCTCATTGTGTCTGCTCTCATTACAGTTTTTACATTTGTGTATATCTACTTTAAGTTTAATGCTGGATCGCATTCATTAGAAATCACTGATGAAAAAATAATATTCAAAGACGATCAATATGAAACACACATTAACCAAGCAGATTTCCAAGGCTATCGAATTACTCGTTTTCTACCGCATAGAATCGAAATTAAAAATAAAGTTTATGGGGAAACATCATTTAGCTATTACGCCTTCCCTCCAGAACAACGTAGGCAAATTTTTAAATTACTCGATGCATACTAAAAAAAAGCCACTGTAAATTCAGTGGCTTCTTACTTGCTGACATCAGTGACGTTTATAAATCTGCAAGAGCTTCTTTACAAAGTTCAGTAATACGGTCCCAATCACCCGATTCCATTGCATCTGTTGGAGCAATCCAGCTACCACCAATACATTCAACATTGGGTAATGCTAAATAGTCTTTATACGAATCAGGTGTAATTCCACCAGTTGGACAAAAGCGAATATTAGAAAGCGGACCAGAAAATGCTTTAAGTGCTTTTACGCCACCCGATGCTTCAGCTGGGAAAAATTTAAAGTGCGTGTACCCTAAATCCATTCCCTTCATCACTTCAGAAATGCTAGCAACACCAGGAATTAATGGAACATTGCCTTTCATCGCTACTTCTAATAAATGAGTTGTTGCACCAGGAGTAATGATAAATTCAGAACCCGCATTGACCGCATGCGCTAACTGCTCTTCATTTAATACCGTTCCGGCACCAACCATTGCATCAGGTACTTCAGCTTTAATTTTTGCAATTGCAGCTAAGGCACACTCTGTACGAAGCGTTACTTCAAGGACTTTGATTCCTCCAGCTACAAGTGCTTTGGCCAAAGGGACGGCGTGCTCAATTTTATTGATAACCATAACAGGAACAACTGGGCTGCAGGCAAATACTTCTGCAGGTTGAATTGACCAATTATTTTGTTTAATCATTCTCGATTCCTTAGTAATGTTCATCAATAGCTTGAGTAGAACGAGCACCTGTTTCTGGGCTACTTAAATTTGCTCTCAAGGCACCAAATAGCTCACGTCCCATTCCATAGCGTGAACGTTGTAGGTCAATTTTTTCTGCTTCACGATTGGTCAAAATTGTTTCATCAACCAACAGGCTTAGCTCACCAGTAATCGCATCAACACGAACTAAATCACCGTCTTGAATTTTACCAATTAGGCCACCATCAATAGCTTCTGGTGTTAAGTGGATTGCAGCAGGGACTTTGCCTGAAGCGCCAGACATACGGCCATCAGTGACTAATGCAACTTTAAAGCCTTTATCTTGTAAAGAACCTAAGAGAGGCGTCAACTTGTGAAGTTCAGGCATACCATTAGCTTTAGGCCCTTGCCCTTTAACAACGACTACGCAATCACGATCCAAACCGCCTTCATCGAATATTTTTTGAAGCTTATTTTGATCGTCAATCACAATCGCAGGGGCTTCGACAGTTCGGTTTTTCTCAGGAACGGCTGACACTTTGATTACGGCACGACCTAAGTTGCCCTTCATCAATTTTAAGCCGCCATTTGCTTGGAAAGCATCAGCAACTGAAGTTAATACTTCTTTGTCTAGGCTTTCAGCAGGTCCGTCAACCCAAGTTAACTCACCATCAATGATTTTAGGTTCTTTGGTATAAGTACGTAAACCATTACCAGCAATGGTTGCAACATCTTCATGCAATAAGCCATTATCAAGTAGTTCACGAACTAAATACGCCATCCCACCAGCAGCATGAAAATGGTTAATATCTGCGTGACCATTCGGATACACACGAGCAAGCAAAGGCACTACGTCAGAAAGCTCTGAGAAATCGTCCCAATTCACGATGATGCCTGCAGCACGTGCAGCAGCAACAATGTGCATGGTTAAATTAGTAGAACCACCTGTAGCTAATAGCGCTACAATACCATTTACAATTGACTTCTCACTGACCACTTCACCAACAGGCGTATATTGGCCGCTATTTTCGGTCAAACGGCATACTTGTTGAGCAGCTTTCTTGTTTAACGCTTCACGCAACGGATCATCTGGATTCACAAATGAAGAACCAGGTAACTGCAGTCCCATAACTTCGAGCATCAATTGGTTTGAGTTAGCAGTACCATAGAAAGTACAAGTACCTGCACTATGATAAGAGGCTGACTCAGCTTCCAGTAGTTCTTCTCGACCAATAAGCCCTTGCGCAAACTTTTGTCTAACTCGCGCTTTTTCTTTATTTGGGATACCTGACTTCATTGGTCCAGCTGGTACAAATAACATTGGTAAGTGACCAAAGCTCAATGCACCAATTAATAAGCCAGGAACAATTTTGTCACAAATCCCAAGTAATAAAGCACCGTCAAACATGTTGTGAGATAAGCCAACAGCAGAAGCCATGGCGATGATCTCGCGGCTCAACAAACTGAGCTCCATGCCTGGCTGACCTTGAGTCACACCATCACACATAGCAGGCACACCACCTGCAACTTGCGCTACACTCCCAATTTCCTGACATGCCTTTTTTAACATTTCAGGGTAATGTTCGTATGGTTGATGTGCGGATAACATGTCGTTAAACGCCGTTACAATACCGATATTTGCTTTATTAAAGTGCCTTAAGGCACTTTTATCATCCGGATTACAGGCAGCAAAACCGTGAGCAAGATTACCGCAGCTTAATGAACTGCGATGCACACCTTGTGTTTTTGCATCCTTCAACGCCGCAAGGTATTGAGCACGTGTTGCTTTGCTTCGCTCGATAATCCTATCGGTAACAGACTGAACTACTGAATGCATTTTGCCTCCTTAGGCACTCCAATACACGTCTACAGGGGTTTTGTGTTGACTTAAAACCGCACGTATCGGCATTGTGTAAATGTCATTATTTTCTAATGCTTGGCGGTAAACCGTCAGCTTTGACTCACCAACCAAGTGCAAAAAGATTTGTCGGCTGGATAATATTCTTGATTGTGTAAACGTAATACGCTCATGTGGTGCGGAAGTTGGTGTCACAGCAGCGATGTCGTCAGACGTCGTTAATGCGTGTTCTAATTCGGCTTTTTCTGCACATGGGAACCACGAACAAGTATGGCCATCATTGCCCATACCTAAAATAACTACATCGAACCGATCAGGGAAATGCTGAAGCCTGTCATTGGCCATTTGCACACCTTCAGCAGCTGTTGAAAACATGTTTTTCAACCCTGTGAATTTAGCGGATGCGGCTTTATTCTGTAATAAATTCGCTTTTACTAAGGCTTCATTTGATGCATCCGAATCTGCATCAACCCAACGCTCATCAGCAAGCGTGATATAAACGTCAGACCAATCGATATTTTTTCTATTTAACAGTTTGAATAATTGCACTGGTGTTGAGCCACCAGAAACAACCAAACTTGCTTTGCCACGTGAATCAATAGCTTCTTGTAATAATGTTGCAATTTTTTCTGCCAACTTTTCTGCTAGTTGACCAGCATCATCAAATGATTTGAACACTGCTTCTTTCATTGTATACGCTCTACTCGTCCCATGAACGACCGTCTTTACTGATCAAAGCTACCGATGCTACCGGGCCCCACGAACCTGCTGGATATGGCTTTGGTTTTTCACCGCTGTCTTCCCAAGCATCGATAATCCCGTCTACCCAGTTCCATGCTTGTTCAACTTCATCACGGCGCACAAATAAAGCCTGATTTCCTAACATGGCTTCAAGCAGTAGACGTTCATAAGCATCAGCGATACGATCGTTTTTAAAAGTATCTGAAAAACTTAAATCTAATTTTGTTGTTTGCAAACGTTGCTTTTGCTCAAGCCCAGGCACTTTATTCATCATCTGAATCTCAACACCTTCATGTGGTTGCAGACGAATCGTCAGTTTATTCGGTGGTAAGTTACGGTAGCTTGAACGGTACAAGTTATGTGGTGGATTTTTGAAATATACAACGATCTCTGAACTTTTAAACGGCATGCGCTTACCACTTCTTAAATAGAAAGGTACGCCGGCCCAACGCCAGTTATCAATATCAACACGCAGTGCAACAAAGGTTTCAGTATTTGATGCTGTGTTAGCCCCCTCTTCTTCAAGATAACCTGGGACTGCTTTTCCGTTTAAGAAGCCATTACTATACTGACCACGAACGGTATTTTCAAAAACATTATTCTCGTTAATTCGACGCAGTGACTTAAGTACTTTAACTTTTTCATCACGAATACTATCAGCATCAAGGTTAACAGGAGGATCCATAGCAACTAACGTCAAAACCTGTAGTAGGTGATTTTGAATCATATCTCGCATCTGGCCAGCTTTATCAAAATAGCCCCAGCGACCTTCAATTCCAACTTCTTCT
Source organism: Shewanella sp. OPT22 (assembly GCF_004168585.1). GTDB lineage: Bacteria > Pseudomonadota > Gammaproteobacteria > Enterobacterales > Shewanellaceae > Parashewanella. Next base: position 585,896 of record NZ_PGVH01000043.1, read on the forward strand.
GCGACGGTGATTTGTACATGATCAATCGTACGGTTATCCCATTTGGAAGCGAATAATGAGTTAGCGAAACGGAGCGCAATAAGGTTCTGAACGGTTTCTTTACCTAGGTAATGGTCAATACGGTAAACTTGAGATTCATCAAAATAAGCAGAAACTTGGTTATTGATAACTTGAGAGGATTCTAAATCATGACCAATTGGCTTTTCTAACACGACTCGCATTGTGGGATGAATTAAGTTCTGCTCTTTAAGGCAACGACAAATGTCGCCAAAGATAGCTGGCGGCGTTGCAAAATAATTCACCATGACTCGTTTTTCTGGTTCCAGAATGTCATGGAATTGAGCATAACCTTTAACGTCTGTGAAATTGGTACCTATATAATGGCAACGTTCAACAAAACGTTTTACCGTTTCATCACACAATTCTTCTTTAACAAAGGTATTTAACGCTGTGGTTACCAGCTCGTGGAATTGTTGCTGAGTAAAATTATCTTTAGCAACTCCAATAATGCGAGTTTCAGAGGAAAGCAATTCGGCTTTATCTAGCTGATATAAAGATGGCAGTAGTTTTCGTCTTGCCAAATCACCCTTAGTACCGAATAAAACAAAATCACATGCTTTAGCTTCTGATGCTTTTTTGCCCATTGCGAATGACGCTCCTATTGTAGGGTTCAGACTTATTAATATAACTAATTAATATGTCTTATCTGTGACCTTTCGTTGATTATCCGATTAAGATCATAAGATTTTGTTGTAATATAACAACAGAATTTGTTAAATGCACCTGTAAAATGCAAATTAGTCATTTTTATGTTGTAGCCAGTTACAGTACAAATCTGCTATTCTTTTTGTAGTTAACTTACTGTAGATTGAGTAAACTTTTCAAAAAAGTGACACCCTGCATCCTGATTTGAATCAATACGACGTGTGATCAATCGGGTACAAAACCAAAAATAAAATTACAATCATTAATTAGAGCGGACACACGCCTATGAACACTCTAGAAAAGGTTCAAAAAAGCCTCGCACACTTCAGTAAATCTGAGCGAAAAGTAGCTGAAGTCATTCTTGCCTCTCCACAGACTGCAATTCATTCAAGTATTGCCACTCTCGCCAAGATGGCTGACGTTAGTGAACCAACCGTCAATCGTTTCTGCCGTAGGTTGGATACAAAAGGCTTCCCTGATTTTAAATTACATCTTGCTCAAAGTCTTGCAAATGGTACACCTTATGTAAGCCGTCATGTTGAAGAAGATGACTCACCAGATTCTTACACAACAAAAATCTTCGAATCTTCAATGGCTTCCCTAGATACGGCTCGTCAAAGCCTCGATATTGGTGCCGTAAATAAAGCTGTAGATATGCTGACTCAGGCTAAAACAATATCTTTTTTTGGCTTAGGAGCTTCCTCGTCTGTAGCACACGATGCACAAAACAAGTTCTTCCGTTTTAATGTACCGGTTATGTGTTTTGATGATGTGTTAATGCAACGCATGAGTTGTATTAACTGTAATGAAGGCGATGTTGTGGTTTTGATCTCTCATACAGGCCGAACAAAATCTCTAATCGAAATCGCTAAACTAGCCCGTGAAAATGGTGCTGCAGTTATTGGTCTCACCGCTCGAAATTCACCACTTTCTGAAGAATGCACTTTAGCCGTAACGATGGAAGTACCTGAAGATACTGATGTTTTCTTACCAATGGCTTCTCGCTTAGCTCAGCTAGTTATTATCGATGTACTTGCCACTGGCTTTATGTTGCGACGTGGTCCTCGTTTCCGTGAGAATTTACAACGTGTAAAAGAAGTTCTTAAAGAATCAAGAACTACGAAAGATACCATTTTGTAATTGGCTATCTATTTGCCATCGGCGAGATCATTTTAAGCATCTCGCCAACTTCCTCTCAAAAATTAGCTGTTCATCACAAAAATTACTGTTTCTTACATCTCATTTTGGTGTAACTTTCCTACATATTGTTTTTATCTTTGGTAAACTAGCTTTAGTTTAAGAATTCATAAATAAATACAAATCGGAGTATCCCATGTTCCGCAGAACTAAGATCGTTACTACTCTTGGCCCAGCGACTGATCGCGATGATAACCTTCGCAAAATCATTAACAAAGGCGCTAATGTTGTCCGTTTAAACTTTTCTCACGGTTCACCAGAAGATCACTTAGAGCGTGCTAACCAAGTAAGAAGTATCGCGAAAGAATTAGGTAAGCAAGTTGCTATATTAGGTGACTTACAAGGCCCTAAAATCCGTGTATCTACATTTAAAGACAATAAGAAGGTTCAACTAGACTTAGGCAAATCATTTGTCTTAGATGCTGAACTTGAAAAAGGCCTTGGCGACGAAAACCAAGTTGGTATCGACTACAAGCAACTTCCTGAAGATGTAAGCATCGGCGATATTTTAATGCTTGATGATGGTCGTGTTCAGTTACGTGTTGAAAAAGTTGAAGGCCGTAAAGTTCACACAACAGTGACAGTGGCTGGTCCTCTTTCAAACAACAAAGGCATTAACAAACAAGGTGGTGGCCTTTCAGCTGCTGCACTTACTGATAAAGATAAAGCTGACATTATTACCGCAGCTGCAATCAAAGTTGATTATTTAGCCGTTTCTTTCCCACGTACTGGTGCTGATCTTGATTATGCTCGTAGCTTAGCGAAAGAAGCTGGTCACGAACCAATGATCGTGGCAAAAGTTGAGCGCGCTGAAGCTGTTGCTACAGATGAGGCAATGGATGATGTCATTAAAGCTTCTGATGTTGTTATGGTTGCTCGTGGTGATTTAGGTGTTGAAATTGGTGATGCTGCACTTGTAGCGGTTCAAAAGAAACTTATCCTGCGTTCTCGTCAATTGAATAAAGTAGTTATTACTGCAACTCAAATGATGGAAACGATGATCACCAGCCCAATGCCAACTCGTGCTGAAGTTATGGACGTTGCAAACGCTGTTTTAGATGGCACTGACGCTGTAATGCTTTCTGCTGAAACTGCTGCTGGTGACTTCCCTGAAGAAACTGTTATTGCAATGGGCAATGTCTGTGTAGGTGCTGAAGAACATCCAAGCATCCGTGCTTCTAAACACCGTTTAGATCAAGAGTTCACAACCATTGAAGAAACAATTGCACTTTCTACAATGTACGCTGCGAACCATTTGAAGGGCATAAAAGCAATTATTGCTCTAACAGAATCTGGTGAAACAGCTAAGCTTATGTCTCGTATCAGCTCTGCACTGCCTATTTTCGGTTTATCTCGTCATCAACCATCTCTTGCAAAAATGGCACTTTACCGTGGCGTAATGCCAATTGAGTTCGACTCAACCAAATATGCAGCTGATCAACTAGCTAAAAATGCTGTTGAAGAGCTTAAAGCAGCTGGTTACCTAAACTCAGGTGATATGGTGCTTATGACTAAAGGTGATGCAATGGAAACAGTAGGCGGCACAAATACTTGTAAAGTACTTGTTGTAGCTTAGTAGACATCCCTTTATAAAAGGTGTGGGTATTCAATACCTGCACCTTTTTTTATGCTTGATTTAAGATTAGTAACCAACGATGAATAAAAACGGTTTCACTCTCATCGAATTAATTGCAGTTATTGCGCTAATCAGAGCTTTATTTAACTGACCTGTCTTAAGCTTATATTCAAAACGCCACATAAAAAATATTTCTGAGGTCATTTATAATCAATAGAGATACGATGTTCAGTTCGTACCTCTATTACTTTAGGCTAGCTTTTTAGACTGTGTACAAATACTGAACACTTTGTACATAAATATCCTGTAAGTTTTCTTGTTCGTGTATAAATTGATCAGCCGCATCATGAGTTGCAGTTGGATTATCTGCAATAAGTTGCTTATGTTCGTCATAGCTCATTGTCGTATGAATCTCTTCATGTTCAATAAACCCTCGACTTGCTCCTGCATCAAGTTGTGCTAGTCGCCCAGTTATGACTGGCTGATCACTTTTAAACTCAACACCGTAGCTATCTTTGTATTCTGAGATGTGATTGGCAGCGACTTTTTGCAACACTTTAATGTGCTTCATACACTTGGTGAATTCCGAATCACTGATAGCCTGATCTTCGGCAACTAATAATTTAGCAAAACGGTATGGGTGAGCAACAAAACCAGAACCAACTGCTAATGATGCGATAATCGGCGTTGTGATCACTGACGTCTGAAACCATTCCGAAAATTGTTTATGGTCTTGCACTAAACTTCCTGGACTGGTCCTACTCAACCATGCCTCTTTAGCTTTCTTCAGTACTTTGCCTAATCTTGAACGCTGAATAATATAATCGATCATACTGGCAATTCGAGTCAAAATACCTGCAACGAGTCCGATAATTGTCCCAGTTCCAGAAGTCGCATCTCCCGCCGCTTTCAAACCAATTGTTGTGGTGGTAATTGCTAAGCCACCAACCGCTTTTGCTGCACCAATGCCTGAATGCCTAGAAAGAGCTTTAGCAATAACAGAAGGATGACCACCCAATAATTCAACTCCATGTCCGGACCATAATTGCTCAATGAATTCTTTTGATTTCAGAATTCCACCACGAAGACCGTCATAAAGATCGACAAAATTATTCACATAGCCGAGACCGGGAACAGCATCCGCCAATGATCCTGCAAATTCTGAAACTAGCCAAGTTCCCATTTCAGTAATCCACTCAAGTCCGTGCAGTGCGTCTCCGTAAGTAAGTCGAATTTTATCAAGCATCTTCTGAAAAAACTCGGCAATCATTTGTTTAAACTTATCAATTTGCTCGCTTGCCTTCCCAATGCCTGATGAGACTGCTTTGCCAACCTTAGATTCCTTAAATAATTCGGCTTTAGCTCCTATCCCACCTTTAAGCTTTCTTCCTGCTTGGGTAAAGTTAAGAAGGTACTGACAACCATCTTTAATGTCACTTACGGGAGTAACGCCACTGACAAAGGTTCCAAATAAATCAGTATTAAAGGATGCGGCTTTCTCGACTTCCAGATTACCTAAAAAATAAACTACCCCAAGACGGGCATCTTCAATTTCTTGCTGCTGAATACCAATCGCCGTATTACTCGTTTTGCCAAATACTTTATCTGCAAAATGTCTGATTTTTCTTTTACTAATTTTGACTCTTTTCATGCGCTTACTCCCCATGCGATTGATATTGATACCCCATCAATCGAAACAACACTACAATGCGAATTATTTTAATAAATCAATATTTCAACAAACATCTAATTTATTGGATGATTATTCAATAACTAATCACAATTTAACCTTGTCATAAACTCAACTTTACTAGAATCCTTGATAAGGAACTTTTATTTATTTATAACGACCGATTTATTGGCACTTTTAATTCATTTTTCTCTAGATTTATAAAATATAAATATATTAACCTCGAAGCCGATATAAAATAAATTTAGTTAAAGCCTATTATAAATAACACACTTTCCCTCTCAACCTTCTGACTAAGCTCACATTTATACATGCACAATAATAGTTTTAACCGTAAAAGAAATTAGACCAGAAAGATATACAAATAAAGCAAAAACTCTATTAATCAGAGGTCAAAGAAATATTATACGCATCACATTGAATTAACTAAACTTATTAAATTTAGAATCATCAATCAAAATGAGATAACTTTTTTATATATTTATATTGATAATTTATATAGAAAAATAAATTCTATGAACTTTAAAAGCGATTGAACAAATACTCTAAACTCATGTTTATCATCATCCCTACCCACAAAAACAATAGACATAAAAAAACCACCGACGAAAGTCGGTGGTTTTCTATGTTTTTTCGATTGTTCTTTTTATTTTTATTTTTATTTTTATTTTTATTTTTATTTTTCGAACATATCGCTAAAAAGCCTAGTCAAAAGCTACTTCATCATCAACTTCAATTGGTAGAGAGTCAATTACGTCATCTTTAACTTGATAATAAGCACTTTCATAATCATGTAGGTCCATAACTAACTCCAACTTTTTTGGTAACAGTTTTGTAGGGTAACAGAGGTATGTCTTCTTCAAAATGAATTGTCTTGATAGAAACATAACCTTATTGCACCGTATCGTGCGGGATGCATGTTACCAAAAAAGCCCACAAGAGTTACATAAAACTTTCAGAAATGTTTGTTTTGAATTTCAAACCAATCAAGCAAACAAAGGTTTCAGCCCTAAAAATGTAACTCAAACAGAAAGTCTTTCAGGATTTTTATAATGAAGTACTTTCAAAGCTCTATCGCTATCGACATCAATGAATGCATCTGGATTGTCTAAACGAGCGATAAATTCGAGCTGAGGGACTATTTCATTTACTTGCTCTTTTAAGTAACTTTCATCTAGTTCAGGAGCGTTCAAACATAACAGTAACTCACAATTATTTGTCATCAACTCCGGTAATCTCTTCAATAATCGAGAATAATCTTTTGTTGCAATAAACGAGCCTTTTTGATTACTTGGAGGATCAGCAATGATCATATCGTAAGGGCCATTCTTTTTCAGTTTACCCCACGATTTAAAAATATCGTGTCCAAGAAAGCTTGCATTCCCCACTAGACCATTTAAATGGTGGTTTTGCTTACCGATTGATAATGCTCCTTTACTCATGTCAATGTTGACCACTTTTTCAGCGTGCCCTAATAATGCGACCACGGAAAAACCACAGGTATAAGCAAACAGATTTAATACTTTCTTGCCTTGAGCATTTTGTTTTACCCAGTTTCTACCGTTAGACATATCAAGGAATAAACCGTGGTTCTGCCCTCTCAATAGATGGATAAGATATTGAGCGCCATGCTCAGTAACGATATGCTTTTCTGGAACTTCACCTTCAATAACTTCAGTCTTTGTTCCTAAACCGGAACGATATTGAAATACAAGATTTAATGGCTCATTACTGAGTTTTTGCCATCTATCTTTTATTGCAGTAACAGCGATACTTAAATCATCATCTGTTAGCGTTTTAAAGCTAGTAAGAAGTAGGACTGGAGAAAACCAGTCCAAACATAAATGTTCACATTGAGGATAAGCGCCGCCACGGCCATGGAAAAGTCTACTGGCATCATGGGTTAACGCCATACCAGAAACAACATTGAGAAATGCCTGCATTTTAGAGAAAAGTCTAATTGCTAAAAAATGCAGGCATTATATGTAGCTGTATATAAATATTCTAACGTTTTTTGTGACTCTTTTTCATCATCATGCAACTCTTACACTGTAAGTCCGACATGATACTTAAGCAATTTACATTTCGACTTGAGAAGTCATCCCCGAGTTCAGCTGGCTATTCCGATTTATCTACTACTACTTCAGTTGTCACTTTATCATCGACATCATCAGCCAATAAATAGGCAAGCCAATTACCGCTTTCGCTCGACTCAAGGCCAATTTTAACAATCATGGTCAAAGGAACCGATAACAACATGCCAACGGAGCCCAATAGCCAACCCCAAAAAATTAATGATAAGAATACGACGAGAGTTGACAAGCCAAGTCCCTTACCCATAAACCTCGGCTCAATGATATTCCCCATAACCATATTGGTCCCCAAATAAAGCGCTGCAGTACCACCAGCTGCTGTTGGACCAAGTTGGATTAATGCCAACGAAACCGCAGGTATGGCGGCAATGATAGACCCAATGTTAGGTATATAATTAAATAGAAATGCAACTACACCCCACAATAATGCGTAATCCACGCCTATGATTGAAAGGCCGATACCCACGATAAGACCTGTTGCCAAACTCACTAAGGTCTTAATCACCATATATTGATTTACTGACTGTAAAAAGCGATCAATCTGTTTGATACGCATTTCAGGATCATCAAGAGCAAAGTGCAATTTTTTAGGAAATGACTCAGCTTCAAATAACATAAAGACGACAGTCAATATGATTAAAAACACATTCGCCATAACATTCCCAACACCTGAGAGCATATTTGTTGTCATCGACAATGCTACTCCAGGATCAAAGTAGTTAAGTACTTGTTGCTTGGATATTTGAATATTAAAGCTTTGAAGTCTATCTATTACCCAGGTAAATTGCTGAACAAGCTGCTCTCGGTATTGAGGTAATTGATTTGAAAATTCATTAATTGAACTTCCTACAATGCTTGTAAGCCACATTCCCATCAAAACGATAAACACAACCAGCACGATGACAGAGAGCCATTTTGGAACCCGATATCTTGACATCAATTTAATTGCAGGATTACAGATAACTGCAATAAAAATTGATAACACAAAAGGTACAACAATCGAACTTGCAGCCTTTATTCCTGCAAGCACAATAACTAAACATGCAAGAATGATAAAACTCTTAACTGCAGTAGTATTTTGATCAAACCGTGGCATAGACACTTCCCTGAATTAATTTGCTTGATGATCTTATCTTGCTCTTTTTCAGTATGCAAAATAAAAAGCCTACTATAATTTCCTTACAAAATAAGGAATTTACTTTTGGCTTTAAATTATTGTGGGATTAAAGCAATGAAAATACTCATCACCGGTGGCACTGGCTTTATAGGACAACAACTCGTCCCTCTGTTAAGTACTCAGCATAAAATTACAGTTTTGAGCCGAGATACCAAAAAAGCGATTGACGTTTTGGGCGAAATACCAAGAATCATTAACACACTCGACGAATTTAATCATCTCGATCACTTCGACGTAATCATTAATCTTGCAGGAGAACCAATCGTCGGCAAACGTTGGACAGAGCAACAAAAACAACAGCTTTGTCAAAGCAGATGGGAGATAACATCAAAGCTGAGTCAATTGATTTCCAAAAGTGAAAAGCCACCAGCTTGTTTTATTAGCGCTTCTGCAATAGGATATTACGGCACTCAATCTTCGTCCCCGGTAGACGAATCTGCTCGGCCTAATAATGAATTCATTCATCAATTATGCCAAGAGTGGGAAAGGTTAGCCCTTTTATCACAGTCTGAATCAACCCGAGTTTGTATCATTCGAATTGGAATTGTATTGGATGCAAACGGGGGAGCCCTATCAAAAATGCTACCTCCGTTTAAACTCGGCTTGGGGGGACCAATTGCTAGTGGCAAACAAGGTATGAGCTGGATACACCTTCGTGATTTAATCAGGGTTATTCAGTACTTAATCTCAGAGTCAACGTGTAAGGGATGTTTTAATGCTACAGCCCCAAACCCTGTCAGCAATCTTGTTTTCAGCAAGGCGCTAGCGAAACACCTAAAACGACCGGCAATATTACCTATGCCGAGCCTTGTGCTAAACCTTGCTATGGGAGAAATGAGCAAGTTACTCACTGAAGGACAATTTGTAATACCACAAAGGCTCATTGATACTGGGTTTGAGTTTAACTACCCAACCATTGATAGAGCCTTCAAACAAATTACAGGCTCACGCTAAAGTATTACAGTTTTAGCGAGGGTCAATGATGGGGACTTTATGTCACATAATATTGTCGTAAATCCAATTTACTCTTTTGCTGTCGTTTTACTTTGCTTGATTGTCGGTCAAACATTAAACGCCAAAATCTCAGCTTTAGATAAATACAATATTCCCTCGGCAATTACAGGTGGTATTGTCGCTGCAAGTATCATCACTATTCTACATTTTTTTAATTTCAATATCAGTATGGATGTTCCATTACAAGAGACATTTATGTTGATGTTTTTTGCTTCTGTAGGACTTAATGCTAATTTTCACAAAATATTATCTGGCGGAAAAAGTATTGGTCTATTTCTGATCTTAACGACTGTATTTCTTATTTTGCAAGATGGTGTAGGAGTAGGTTTAGCCAAATTACTTAACCTCGATCCAATATACGGCTTGGTGGCAGGTTCAATCACGCTATCTGGTGGTCATGGTACTGCAGTAGCTTGGGCGGATGTATTTCAGGATCGATATGGTATCGATACGTTAGAATTGGGGTTAGCTGCAGCTACTTTTGGTTTAGTTGTAGGAGGACTCATTGGTGGCCCTCTTGCTCATAAAAGAATATCCAGCCTTAATCTCCAGCCCAAAGATATGGAGCTAGAAGATGATATTGAAACATCCAAAAACGAAATAAGCTCTACAAGTACACTTTATTCTGTATTCTTACTCTTCTTGTGTGTTATCAGCGCAACTTACTTAAAAGATGCTGTTGAGAATTTGGATATTGGCTGGTTGAATTTACCCAAATTTGTTTTTGCATTATTCAGCGGCATAATAATTACCAGCTTTTTGGAGCTGAAATCTAAATATCGATTTTCTGAACACTCAATGGACTTTGTTGCAGAAATCAGTTTATCTCTTTTTCTGTCAATGGCTTTGGTTAATCTTCAGCTGTGGAAAATCTTTGGTCTTGCTCTGCCGCTGCTAGTTATCTTAGTCGTCCAAACCGTAATCATGGCCATTTTTGCATACTGGATAACATTCAAAGTCATGGGCTCAGATTACGATGCCGCCGTTATTTTAGGTGGACAGTGTGGCTTTGGATTAGGATCAACACCTACTGCAGTAACCATTATGAATTCTGTCGTTTCTCATCATGGCATATCAAAAAAAGCATTCTTGGTCATTCCGATTGCAGGTGCTTTTTTTAACGATCTGATTAACCTATTTATCATTGAAGGCTACTTACATTTTTTTAGATAATGTTGTTGATTAATACTGTATTTAAGCCACTTCTTACCTCTTTCTTGGTAACAAGACTCAAAAGTCATCCCAAGTTTTTTTATTAAAGCATGGGATGCTTGATTATCTTCCATAGCTCTTGCAACGATATCGTTTAAAGCAAACCTCTTAAACCCTAATCGTAAACACAAATCTGCAGCTTCTGACGCATAACCCTGCCCCCAGAATGCTCGTTTAATCCTAAAGCCGATATCCACGTCTTCTGATATGTGACACTTCCTAAGACCACAAAAACCGATATATTGATCGTTTTCTTTTAAATATACAGACCAGCGACCAAACCCATTTTCGTCATAGTGTTGGTAATTATCAATAAATTGCATTACTTCGAGCTTGTCTCTAAACGGGCTATCACCAGTGTATTTCAGAACAATAGGATCATTATTTAATTCAAAGAAGCCATTAACATCATTTTTTGAAAACTCTCTTAACTCGAGTCTTTTTGATTCTGCAATATTCATGTTGGCCTTTTAGATTGATTCAAATGTAGCTTTTCGAGAAAAGCTGTGAAAATGAATTAAATAGGTTTATGAAGTATATCGAGAGTGGTTGATGATATATACCCATGATACATGAAGGTGCTCGATTTCAGCGAGAATGCACAGCTTGTTAATCAAGGCAACGGTGTGCGGCAATAGTGAGCTATTGTTAGCACTGGCAACGAAGAGTAACAAGCTGTGCAACTCGCACTGTGTGGACTTCTCAGCTTCAAGTATCATGGGTATATAGAGCTGTATTAACGTTTAAATTTTAACAAATGACCTCTAACAGGCTCAAATGAGGAATCATTGGAATGAAAATTCTCTGAAGTACAATCAAAACCATGGTTATGCATATGCTTGATTAACTTACCTTTGTGCCCTCTCCTCGGATCAACAAGAATAACCTCACTGTTGACTTCAGTATGCTTATTGATAAATTGAGCTAATGCTTCAATTGAAAACTCATCGTAAAGTACATCACTGCCGATGATCACGTCGAACTTACCGAACTCATGATCATTGTCCGTCCAATCTGCTCGATAATACTTGATGGAGCTCAAACCATTAAGTTTGATATTACGATCTAAAAACTCAGAAACTGCTGGGTGATAATCCGAAGCAGTTATATCTGCTTTACGCTTATTTAATAAAAGGCTGGTAAGCCCTATTCCACAACCTATTTCCAAAATCCGTTTATTTTTTATTTCGTAATTTTGCATAAAATCAGCCAATACGATACTTGAAGGCCAAACAATGCCAAAAAGAGGCCATGAAGCTGAAGATATGCCGAGTTTATCAGCTTCTCCATCTGGATCATGAAATTGATTTCTATCACGTAAAGTACACAGATGAATATCTGTGTTATTAAATTCAAGGGTTTGGTAGCGCAATCTAAGAGCAGCCATACATTATATGTATAGCATATAAATTCGAAATCACTTAACAATAACGATGAAGTACCTGAGCATGAATTTCTTAAGACTTTCAGCTGATTTTGCGCCATTGAAAATATTTTTTGTCTGCAATAGCCAGCATTTCATGATCTTCGAGTGTATCACCATACGCATATATCGTATTGAAGTCGCTGACATTGAGCAGTGCATTAATTCTATTGACCTTTTCATGACGACTACAATCTGCACCAAGGTAATGACCCGTTAAAGCTCCGTTTTTTACTTCAAGTTTTGAACATAATAATTCTAAACCGTATTCTTCACACCAATGACTTAAGTAAGGAGTAATAGACGCTGAAACGACAATAACTCTATCATTGTTCTCTTTATGCCATTGGATTCTTTCGATAGCTTCTCGGCGAAGCACTGTTGAAATATAATGATCAGCAAACCTTTTCCCTTCTTCAAACACCTCTGTTTCACTTCGACCTTTAAATACATAATGTGCCACTTTAGGTCGAGCTTTATGTGCAGGGATGAAACCGAGTTTATACCCCACGATTATGGGAGCTAAAACAAGCTTTCCAGTATTTTTTCGCCTTTTAGGGGTAGTTTGTTTAATAAATTCAGTAAACGTATCAGCTGTAGTTATGGTGCCATCGAAATCAAATAGAGCTAAATTCATTCTTGTATCACAACGTATTTTTCATTTGAAATACAAGCTAAATAAAGTCATAGAAAATGTAAATACTTGAAGTCTTATTCCCGAATTGAAGTAGAGATTTTATTTACGACAAAAGAAATGACAATGCTAGCAAAAACTTTGTAAAACATAATGACCGCAATAGAAAGTATTTCACTGGAATTCAATTTTATTATATACATCATCAATGGGATACAAACAAAACTGACGAAACATTCGGCCACAAAGCAAGAAAGAAAATAACTGCAAAAACCAGCGACTTTCCCCTTCATGAGTCCGAACAATTTAAAATTGATAAATACGGCAATGTACACAACCATTAAAGCAATAGTGATCAATCCCCAAATCAACTGTCTATCGAGGAATTTATGGTCGTCATAAGAGTTGATAAAACTAAACCCGCTTACTGTGAGCCCTAAAAAAATCAAAATGCCACATCTAATAAGGACGCCTACACCGAATCGTTTACCAAAGATACTGTAAGCTAGGTTGTTCAAGGCAAAGACGAAAGGAAACAATAAAAGACCACTAGAGAAAAATGCAATTCTGTTTGAGATAAAAAAGGGTTCAAAATCGAAAAATAGGAATGATGCCGCCAATGCACAAAATAAGCATATGAAGCTTAAGGCGACTTTTGCGATTAAAGAATCTTTTGTTCTTCTTTCTTGATAATTAACTTCGCTTTGTGACTGAGGCGTTTTCATAATGACTCACTAAAGGTAATGAGCCTTTATTTTATTGAAATAGATAAACTTTGCTTAGAGTTATAAAGCACTTTGTCAGCTTGAGTTCAAAAAATTTAAAATCTATCCTAAATAAAAAACACCAAACTTATGCTTATCCAAATCACGGAAATACGCTGCATACACACCTTGCTTTCTTTCGCCAGGTTTTCCATCACAAGTGCCTCCTAACGCTAACGCAGTTGCATAAATTTCATCGACCATGCTTCGAGAGTCAGCTTTTAATCCAATCATATTGCCGTTCCCATTCGAAGCTGCTTTTCCATTATGGGGAATGCAAACCGCAATGCCCACAGGAAACGCCTTAGCTTTCCAAAGTATTGCTCGGTCTGTCCTTTGGCACAATTGCGCCTCAAAGTGGGTCAATAATTCATTATAAAAACGCTCTGCTTTAGCTAAATCATCGGTACCCAGTAAAACATTACTTATCATTATCGCTCCCTAATATTTATGCTCTACTCGCCATGGCGGATTCAACCTGTTTTCACCCGCCCAATAAAGTTTTATTTGATTTCCAGAAGGATCGAATAAAACCGCTTCTCGCCATAAATACCTTTCATCTATCGGCCTCTGGGTAAACTCAACTCCCCTACTCTCTAGTTCATCTACCCATTCATCGAGATTTTCGTGCTCAAAATAAATAACAGCACCATTACTGAACTCGTCCGTTTCCAATGATAATGAAAACGTTGCATCACCTTCGGGACACTGAAAACGAGCATAATGAGGTGTATCAACAATTTGAATAAAACCCAGCTTAAGGTAAAAGCTTACAGCCTCAGGCATATCAGATACAGGCAGTGTAATTTGGTTAAGATTCATGTCATTCCTATGAAGTTGTATCTCTAGGATGATTGATACCGTCGACAATAGGTATTTCACCTAACTCATATGGATTAACACCCTTAATACAAGCCACATTAACACCAAATAGATGAGGATTGGATCGGCGTTGATGGTGCGTATAAATACCACATTTAGAGCAAAAAAAGTGCTGAGCTGTATGAGTATTGAAATGATACAAGGTGAGGTACTCATCGCCTGCTGTGATTTTTAAATTAGCCAGTGGAACAGAAGCAACAATCGCCCCTCTTCTGCTGCACATAGAACAGTTGCATCGGCGAAGTTCTTCTAAACCATTGGGCAAGTAAAGCGACAATTTAACTTCGCCACAATGGCAGAGAGCAGTATGAGTATGTTTAAATTCCATTTCATTACACTTATATCCAAATGATGCTTTAACTTAATAAAATATAAAGAAATGTTAAAGTACTAATTTTCAAAAATCACTGTTATCACCTTACCTTAAAATAGTGAGGTTGCTGTGATACCTTAGGGTTATGTTTGCTATAACCACGGAGAAATAATGAAAGTTGGCATAGCGTTAGGCTCTGGTGCTGCAAGAGGTTGGGCACACATTGGTGTTTTAAAACAGCTTCAATCTATGGGCATAAAAGTTGATGTGATAGCTGGTAGTTCTATCGGCTCATTTGTTGGGGCAGCTTATGCAACCAACCATTTGACAGAACTGGAAAACTGGGTAACACACCTAAATTGGAAAGAGCTCTTATCCTTTGTTGACATCAACCTCTCAGGTGGACTCTTGCAAGGCGATAAACTGATTAATTTTTTCCGCGAGGTTGGCATTTGCTCTGCCATTGAGGACTTACCTTGTCATTACGGTGCCGTGGCGACAGAGTTTGGTACAGGGCAAGAAGTGTGGCTTAGAAAGGGCCCTGTTTTGGAAGCAATAAGAGCTTCGTGCACATTCCCCAGCTTATTTAATCCTGTACTTCATGAAGAACGATGGTTGCTAGATGGAGGTCTCGTAAACCCTGTACCTGTATCGCTCTGTCGAGCTCTTGGTGCCGATGTCGTCATTGCTGTCGATTTAAATACACAACTTGTAGGGCGCCACGCACTCTTTGAAACTCCAGAGCAAAAAACGGATGATAAAGGTGAAAAGCGCGACCTCGGAAAAATTGAAATTGTAAAAAATTGGCTGACCCCCAGTTTAACTAAAAACAAAGATGAGCATCCTGGGTTACTGGATGTCATTACCGCTTCAATTAATATCATGCAGGACCGAATCACGCGTAGCCGCATGGCTGGCGATCCACCTGATATTTTGCTATCGCCCAGAGTCAACGACATTGGTATGTTCGACTTCGGCCACGCCCAAGAAGCGATAGATGAAGGTGTGATAGTGACTCAAAATGCACAGAAAAGAATCCTAGACTTATGCGGTGTAAAAGAAGAAGTTCATGATTACGAGATCTCATAAATTTAATTGTCTTGTAATAATGGTCATTGATAGTTTCGACGAAGAAACAACTTACCGAGGTAAACATGGAAACGCTACTAACATGGCTAGATGCCAATTCAGAGACCCTTTGGGATTTATCCGCAAAAATTCTTATTGCTTTTATTATTTTATTTGTAGGATACAAACTGGCTAAATACCTTAAGAAAAAAGTCATTAAATACAATGAAAAAAAGAAAATAGATGCTGCTATCAGTATTTTTTTAGCTGACATTGTTTTCGCAGGTATCATCGTTTTAAGTTTTATTAGCGCTCTGTCCAACCTTGGCGTGCAAACATCGACTTTTATTACAGTAATCGGTGCCTCTGGTTTAGCCATTGCGTTAGCACTTAAAAATTCTTTATCAAATTTAGCCTCTGGCGTTTTAATCTCGGTATTACGCCCTTTTAAAGCTGGCCACTACATCGAGGCTGCTGGTAAAGCTGGCACCATCAGAAAAATTGAATTGTTTTATACAGAGCTCAATACTCCTGATAATAAGATTGTGCTTATCCCCAACTCACAAATTTGGGGCTCTCCTATCGTGAACTACTCAAAAGAAGACACTCGTAGAATTGATTTAGTGATTGGGATTAGCTATGACAGTGACTTGCTTAAAGCGAAAGACTTACTCATTCAAATCATCAATGCTGATAATAGAATTTTACAGGAGCCTGAATTCAAAGTGGCAGTATCTGAACTGGCTGACTCAAGTATAAATTTTGTTGTCAGACCTTGGGTTAATGCAGACGATTACTGGAATGTTCGCTATGAATTACTTGAAACGATAAAGCTAGAATTTGATAAAGCAGAAATTAGTATTCCATTCCCACAAATGGATGTTAATTTAAAAAAAGAGAGTTAGTAATTCAATCTGAAAGACTTAGTAGAGTGACATATCAAAACGTTTGACGTTTAACAGTACAGTCTTTGAAAAAGTGCTGGGAGTGATATGTGATAATTGATGGTGGGAAGAATGAGATAAGAAATTAAAGGAAGAGTGTGTCCGATTGAAGAACACACTCAAAGAACAACTAATTAGCCTTCAATACCTTTACTAGTAAGGAACTCATCATAAGAACCTTTAAAGTCAGTTACGCCTTTTGACGTCATTTCCAAAACTCGGTTGGCGAGTGATGAAACGAATGCACGGTCATGACTCACAAACAGCAATGTACCTTCATACATCTCAAGCGCATTGTTCAGTGATTCAATTGACTCCATATCCATGTGGTTCGTTGGCTCGTCCATAATTAAGACGTTTGGCTTTTGCATAATCAGCTTACCAAACATCATACGACCTTTTTCACCGCCAGAGAGCACTTTTACTGATTTTTTAATATCATCAGAACCAAATAACATTCTGCCTAAGTAGCCACGTACTGATTGGTCATCATCCTCTGGTTGACGCCATTGACTCATCCAATCAAACAATGACATGTCATTAGCAAACTCGGCTTCGTGATCCTGCGCATAATAACCAATATTAACGTTCTCAGACCATTGGATTAAACCATCTTTTTGTGGCAAATCATGAACTAACGTTCTAAGTAAAGTTGTCTTACCGATACCGTTTTCACCAAGAATGGCTACTTTTTCGCCCACTTCAACAATTAAGTCTAATTTATTGAATAGCAACTCATCAAAACCGTTAGACAGTTGCTCTAACACCAATGCGTTTCTGAACAATTTCTTTTCTTGTTCAAAACGAATAAACGGATTGACGCGACTTGAAGGTTTGATCTCATCAAGTTTGATTTTATCAATTTGTTTAGCACGGGAAGTGGCTTGCTTAGCTTTCGAAGCGTTAGCAGAGAAACGTGCCACGAAACCTTGAAGCTCAGCAATTTGTGCTTTTTTCTTGGCATTATCAGACATCATTTGCTCGCGAGCTTGTGTCGCTGCCATCATGTACTCATCATAATTGCCTGGGAATATTTTCAACTCACCATAATCTAAATCAGCCATATGTGTACAAACTGAATTTAAGAAATATCTATCATGCGAAATGATGATCATCGTGCTGTTACGTTGATTTAGAACTTCCTGCAACCATCGAATTGTATCGATATCCAAGTTGTTGGTCGGTTCGTCGAGAAGTAGCAAATCAGGATCAGAAAACAGTGCTTGTGCTAGCAGAACACGTAACTTTAAACCCGGTGCAATTTCAGACATCAGACCAAAATGAGTATCAACTTCAATACCTACACCTAAAAGAAGTTCACCTGCACGAGATTCGCACGAATAACCATCCATCTCAGCAAACTGCATTTCTAAATCAGCGACTTTGATGCCATCTTCTTCCGACATTTCTGGAAGTGAGTAAATGCGGTCACGCTCTTTTTTGACTTCCCAAAGTTCAGCATGTCCCATCACAACAGTATCAATCAGCGAATATTCTTCATATCCAAACTGATTTTGGCTTAATTTACCCATGCGTTCATTAACATCAATGGATACATTACCTGATGTTGGTTCTAATTCACCCGTAAGGATTTTCATGAATGTTGATTTACCACATCCATTCGCTCCAATTAAACCATAGCGATTTCCACCGCCAAATTTAACAGAGATATTTTCAAACAATGGCTTAGAGCCAAATTGCATTGTGATATTAGCTGTTGTGATCACGCTTAATTTCCAGATATGTAAGTTTGAACTGGCGAAGTGCCATAATTTTATGGGCGGAAGTATACGCTTTAATCAGCTGTTCCACCAGATTTTACAATAGGTCTTCACAATTTCGGCTTGCAACTGTTTTAAAAACAGGCGATGTTAAATCAATGAGCACATAAAACTTCAGTTAAACAAGCTAAAGGAAAGCCAATGAATACCCTACAAGTTTTTCCTCCAAATCAAGCTCTGGCTGAAACAGCAAATATGGATTCCGCAAGGTACCAACAACTTTATCAAGAATCCATTTTAAACCCTGAAGCTTTTTGGGGGGAACACGGCAAAAGATTGAAATGGACTAAGCCCTACACCCAAATAAAATCAACAAACTACGATTTAGAGTCTCTCTCCATTGAGTGGTTTTATGATGGACAGCTGAATGCCTGTGACAATTGTCTAGATAGACACTTAGATGAAAATGCCGACAAGATCGCCATCATTTGGGAAGGCGATGATGCAAATCAACAACAAAGAATTACCTACAAACAACTGCATCAAAAAGTTAGCCAATTTGCCAACACATTGAAAAGCCAAGGCGTAAACAAAGGTGATGTGGTCACCATTTACATGCCAATGATTCCAGAAGCGGTTGTGGCCATGCTGGCTTGCGCTCGAATTGGAGCTCCACACTCAGTGATTTTTGCGGGTTTCTCACCAGATGCTATTGCAGCCAGAGTTACTGATGGAAATTCTAAGCTCATCATCACTGCTGATGAAAGCGTTCGTGCTGGCCAACATATTCCATTAAAAGACAATGTTGATGAAGCAATCTCACTCCTTGATAACTCAGAACAAGTAAAGACTGTGATTGTCTATCAAAGAACAGGGGCAAATGTAGAGTGGGATAATGACAGAGATGTGTGGTGGCATAATGCCATTTCAAATCAATCATCAGACTGCCCTGTTGAAATCATGGATGCTGAAGCACCTTTATTCTTACTCTACACATCAGGTTCAACTGGCCAGCCAAAAGGCGTTCTCCACACGACTGGTGGTTATCTCGTTTACGCATCAATGACGCATGAATACGTTTTTAATTATCAGCCAGATGATATTTATTGGTGTGCAGCAGATGTTGGTTGGATTACAGGCCACACATATATGGTATATGGGCCTTTAGCAAATGCGGCAACCATTATCCTACATGAAGGTGTACCTAACTATCCTTCTCCTGCTCGTTTAGGTGAAATTATTGATCGCCACCAAGTCAATATTCTCTATACATCACCAACGCTGATCAGAGCATTAATGGCAAAGGGTGAACATCATTTCGATGCTTATAATGGTTCAAGTTTAAAAGTGATTGGAAGCGTTGGCGAGCCCATCAACCCAGAAGCTTGGCGTTGGTACCACTCAAATATCGGTAAGGAAAGTTGTCCAGTTGTCGATACTTGGTGGCAAACTGAAACCGGCGGTGCCATGATCACACCTTTGCCCTTCGCAACAACGACTAAACCAGGCTCAGCGACCTTGCCATTTTTCGGTATCAAGCCTGAGTTAGTCGATAACGAAGGTAATGTGCTCGTCGGTGAAGCTGAGGGGAATCTTGTGATCTCGGATTCTTGGCCCGGACAAATGCGTACGGTACATAGAGATCATGAACGCTTCGGCCAAACTTACTTCTCTACATTTAAAAATAAATACTTTACTGGAGACGGTGCACGCAGAGATGCTGATGGTTATTATTGGATCACAGGGCGAGTTGATGACGTGCTCAATGTGTCAGGCCATCGTTTAGGCACGGCTGAAATTGAAAGTGCACTAGTGGCTCATCCTAATGTCGCTGAGGCTGCTATTGTTGGCTATCCGCATGATATAAAAGGGCAAGGCATATACGCTTATGTCACGTTAACTCATTGCAGTGAACCGGCCGAAGATTTAATGCGTGAACTCAAAAAATACGTCAGTAAACATCTAAGTCCAATTGCGGTACCCGATATTATTCAGTGGGCACCAAATTTACCTAAAACCCGAAGTGGCAAAATTATGCGTCGCTTCTTACGAAAAATTGCAGCGAATGAATTTGAACATTTAGGTGACACGTCAACTTTAGCAGATGCTTCTGTAATTGAAGAGTTGATTAAAAATCGAAAGTAAACAATAAATTCCAGTTGCTTGGTCTAACATAACACGCCAAGTAACTGGAGTTCTTCTCGATCAAACCCCGTAATATCTTGAATTGAAATTGATCGTTTTCTCACTAAACTCTCTGCAACTTCGGACGTTTTCCGACCAAAAACAGGAAACAATATTCTAAAGTCAACGGCATTTTTTGAGTAGTCTCGTATCGTTACGAGGTTACTTCCAGCGCACGATTTATCAAGGTTTGATGCATGTTCCAAGAGTAGCCTCTTTGCATCTATATAAGCGCTTAAAAAATTGTTTACTGAAGATTCATTAGACACAAGTACAGAATAATGCTTTTCAAGTTGTTCCTTAACTATTTCAGGGCTTAGGGGAATGGAAGTTGTCGATAATTTATTCTTCTGTATAAAATTAAGAGACATTTCGATATACAGCTTCCAAACGGGGATTGGTGCTGAGCCGACATTTGTAAACTCTGTCATATAATCAAAATATTGTAATCCTCGAGGGGCTTCAATTTGTGGAGTAGCGATTGCGCAAGTTTGACTCGACTGAGGAAATGTAGCTTCTGATGTATGGAGGCTCATCCATTTCTTCATCAATTCTTCATACAGTAAAGCATCGCATTTTTTCTTTTTTCTGTTAGATATGTGGCATCTAATAAATTTGTACCACTCGTCTGCGAATGCGAACTCTTGTTTAGAAATTAATTTATGATGAATGGTAAATTGTTGGAATAACTCTGAATTTGCAACATCAACGCTCTTCCATGAAATCGTTGTGTCTCCTGCCGATGTTTTTCTTTCATCAAAAAAACGATCGAAATGTTCGCCTAAGTATCCTTTGATTCGAGTGATAGCGACATAGTTGTGACCATCTGAGAGCCATTCAGCCGTTTTTAAATCCGCCAGAAACAGGAGTGTTTCGCCATAGGCCGATCTCCCCGTAGATATGGGCGTTTTTGATATCGATTCTTTAAGTTTTATCGCCATCGGGTGCGATACTATCGATTCAAGTCGGTTCACCTGCGCCTCCTTTAAAGGCATTTGAAATAGAAGTAAGCTCAAATGCACTTTCGGCCTAATTTACAACTACTTATTGAAACCTTAGAAAATCACATGTGGAATGTACAGTTAACTATTGGTTATTTATTGTTCATGAAACCTATACTACAACTTATTGAAATACCGACTCTTCTATCATTAAAAATTGAGGGAACACATGACACTTTGTGATAAAGTTCAGCCAATTTAATTTACCTAAGTCACTCGTTTGAAACTAAGAAATTACCAACAAGACTCTGTTGATGCTGCTATTTCTCATTTTAGAGATTCAACAAGTTCAGCTGTTATTGTGTTACCAACAGGCGCAGGTAAAAGTATTGTCATTGCTGAATTGGCGCGAATAGCCAAAGGTCGAGTTTTGATTCTGACTCATGTGAAGGAATTGGTTGAACAAAATGCTGAAAAGGTTGGTTTGCTAACTGAAAATGCAGACATCTATTCTGCAGGCCTTAAACAAAAACAGTCCTCAGCCAAAACGGTTGTTGCTAGCGTTCAATCCGCAGCACGATCGCCAAAAAAATTTTCTGAACCATTTTCGTTAGTCATCATTGATGAATGCCATCGAGTGAGTTTGAATGAGAAAAGCCAGTATCAAATTCTATTGGCTCATTTGAGAGAAACGAACCCAAACATTCGCTTGCTCGGCCTCACTGCAACCCCCTATCGTCTTGGCATTGGTTGGATTTATCGTACCCATTACCACGGAAAAGTAGGCAACACAGATAACCCTGTTTTCGAAAAATGTATTTTCGAGCTACCGTTGAGACCATTGATTAAACAAGGATATTTAACCCCACCTAAAATGTTAGATGGCGTTTCTGCTCAATACGATTTTAGTATCATTTCACCCAATGAAAACGGTGAGTACAGTGAGGCGAAAGTTAACGCTATTCTATCAAGCTCAGGTAGAGCAACGAAACAAATTACTAAGCAGATTGTAGAACTTAGTAAAAATAGAGAAGGCGTCATCATTTTTGCTGCAACCGTGCGACATGCTCAAGAAGTTTTATCGTATTTAAACGAAGACGAAGCAGTACTGATCACCGCTGATACATCAACTGAAGAACGCGATACATATATCAGGCAATTTAAAGCCAAGCAGTTCAAGTTTCTTGTTAATGTATCGGTATTAACGACTGGCTTTGATGCGCCACATGTCGACTTTATTGCGATACTTCGACCTACGGCTTCAGTAAGCTTATTTCAGCAAATGGTTGGGCGAGGTCTTCGTTTAGCCGACAACAAAGATGATTGCCTCGTGATTGATTATGCAGCTAACGGATATGACCTCTACTTTCCTGAAGTAGGCCAAGCTAAGCCAAATTCTAAATCAGTTCCTGTTCAAGTCCACTGCCCCGTTTGTAATTTTGCCAATACCTTTTGGGGGATAACAGATAATGATGGCGATTTAGTTGAGCACTTTGGGAGACGTTGTCAGGGTTTAGTTGAAATTAACGATACAGAAATTCAGTGCGAATTTCGCTTTCGCTCAAAAGCATGCCCAGATTGTGGCAGTGAAAACGATATTGCAGCAAGAATTTGCCAAACTTGTAATTCAACCTTAATTGACCCAGATAAACGCTTAAAGCAAGTACTGGCTAATCAACATCATCACTTATTCAAAGTTCAAGATATGTTATTGCTCGCTGAGGGCTCAACACTCAAGGTCCAATATATTGATATTGAAGGTAACGATTTCGTTCGTCAGTTTAAAATGGAAACCAAAGGCCAAATTAAAGCTTTGTATGCTCTGTTTGTATTTCCTCATACAAAAACACCGGGAGCATTACATACTCAGTATCAGAAACCTGAGCAAGTTATTAAAGAAGTAGATAAGTTTAGAAAACCAGATTTAATACTGCTCAAAAAAAACAAAAAATTTTGGCAATGGGTGGAAAGTTATTTCGATTATTCCGGTCGTTATCAGATAGAAAAAGACATGTAATAAGAGCTGTGATATAAAACGGCTACTAAAAGTGAAAGGACAAATAATGAAAGTTACGATTTACGGCCGTTCAGGCTGCCCTTACTGCACGCGAGCAATTCAAATTTCTGAGCATTTAACAAAAGCTAAGCAAGATTTCAGCTTTGAATATATCGATATGATTGCTGAAGGTATTTCAAAAGAAGCGTTAAGCGAAAAATTAAATGTTCCAGTACGGACTGTACCTCAAGTACTTGTTGATGGTAACCATGTTGGCGGTTGCACTGAGTATGAACAGTATTGCCGTACAAATGGTTTAATCTAGAAGTAATCCTTCTTGTTGAGCTCAGTATTTCACTGAGCTTTTTTTATATCAAACTTCTATACTGAATTCATCATCAAACAATTGAGTTGCCATGATGGATTATCAGCTTACTGTTCGCACTACAAAAACATTTATTGCACTGTCTGTAGGGCTTTTTTGCTTTATCGTCGGTCTTGATAATATCCTAGATTTTAATACTAACTATCAATTTGTTATACATGTCCTTTCTATGGATACTTTTCAACCTTGGTATGACGGCAGCGCTATAGAATGGAGAGCAATAACCAGCAAACCCTTACACCTATTCTTTTATTGGGTGATTATTTTATTCGAACTTACAGCAGGAATTATATGCCTAGCTGCATCAGCAATGATGCTCAAACATATAAAGAGTGAAAAATTTAAAAATGGTAAAGCACTATTTTTGATTGGGGGCACTGTTGGGATTGCAGTCTGGTATTTAGGTATGGCTGTTATCGCTTCGGAGTGGTTTGCAATGTGGGCAAATAAAATGACAGGTCAGCAGTCTGCTTATAATATTTCAATGATTATACTGATTAGTATGTGTTACATATCCTTAAATAACGAATAACCTATTGCTTTCATTCAATGGGGTCTACTTAGTAGAAAAATTACTTTGATATTTTTGGACTCATCACAACATCTCTAGTTGATTGATATTCACTATCCTCTCCTTCAAAGCCTAGGAATTTCTTCCAAAATGGTCTGTTATCTACTTCAGTTGCAGTATCACTCTCTTCTAAAATAGGCCCTTCAAAATCTGGATATTCAATTACTCCTTCATGCTTCATTCTACTTCTGAGTCGACTAATCAAATCCGCAACCTCTTTTCTAGATTTTATTACTGCATCCTTAACCTTAATTGTTGCACTACCTATTTCAGAGCTATGCTTGTCAATCCCATTGATTGTTTGGGTTTGAATTTTATAAACATTTTCCAAATATTCCATCTTTCGCTGATTGAATGCTCTTTGTGCTCTTCTCTCGAAGAAATCAAGGATTGTCCTAACTTCTGATCGGAAGCTTTGTGAACCAACCAAATCTAAAACTGATAATCCTTCCTGATTCATACGAGTTGATATGATGCCTTTGTCAGCAAATCTACGCACAGCATATTCATTTCCGCATTTAGCAGAATGCATAGTTATGTCATTCCCTCTTTTATCAACCGTTAAAAGTTCCTTAGTAACTTTAATTCCGACTAATTTCCTATATTGATTGATTACACCACGGTACTTTGCTGTAAGTTGTTCGTTTCCTTCCTTGCCAAACTTTTGACATACTGATTCGATATGATTAAACGCTTTCATATTACCAACAACTGAAAATAATGGTGGCCGACCTTTTTCATCTTTAATACTTAAATCAGGTTTTAATAACATCACATAGTCTATGATTTCAGGATCACCACCTTCTACTGCTGCATGTAAAACTGTCTTCCCATCTTTCTTACTTTGAGTATTAACATCTGTTGCTAACTCACCAGTTAAAAATTGCTGAACTGCACCTATGTTCCCAGAACGAGCGCAGTGATTAACTAAATCAGGAAGTAAGTCTTTTGCAGTATTCTGACGATTATCTTTAACATCCGTTTTAGCTCCTAATCTCAACAGAATCACAACTTCTTCTAGATTACCGTCATCAATAGCCTTGTGAAGTAAAGTACGCCCGTCTTTGAAAGGTGAATTAACATCCAGAGCAAACGATTCGTTCATGAATTGCTCAGCCAGAGCATAATCCTTTTGTAGAACAGCCAGATGCAGCATAGTAGCTCCTTCAAGGCTTAATTTTTCAACTTCCTCTATATGGCTATAACTTTGTAACTTATCAATGAAGTCAGATTTACTACCACCTGCAACCATTGCCACAGAAGTACTTTCTTCTTGCTTAGGCTCTCCATTTACTAATTTCATTGCTGAATTTATGTTCTGGCGCTCTCGAGCGTCCCTCTGCACATCGGATTCTGCTTTTCTTTCAGGCACTTAAGCAATAACTTCAGGAACTTCACTTTCAAATTCAGTAAGCTCCTCTAATTTAAAACCGTCTTTGTTATTTCCTGACAGTTCAGAATAAAATTTAGCTCTTTTACGTTCTTGACTCGATAATTGAGAGCCTACTTTTTCTATAATTCCTTTCAAAAATCTCACAGGTTGTCTGATTAAAGATCGTATACTCGATGACTTTTCTTCAGAGCACTTAGCGGTAACCCATAAAGCATTGCCTTCAATAGGTCTATGAGTGATCCCCCTATATTTTTGTGGGATTTTTTCATAAAATTCATTGAACCCTTTGTACTCTATTGCTAATTGAAGTGGCGTCAAACCATCTTCATTCTGATCAGTCAACATTTTATAATATGAAGGAGTTTTCATAAGCTCACTCAATGTCTCAGATGAACCAAAACGGGCACAGTAATGAAGAGCGCTATTCCCTTTTGCATCGACTTGATTTGCAAAGCGAGCATTAGTTGCATCTGACATGATTCGCACCATCTCAGCGTCATTAAGCATACAAGCTTTTAAAAGTGGTGAACATTGGGTCACAGGATCGACCTCTGAAACATCTGCTCCCGCTTTGATCAATTTTCTTACCGCATCCTCACTCAATCGTTTACCTGAATCATCAGGCTCACCTACGCTCTCCCTAAGAGCTCGATTAAGTATTGATTTAGGAAACAGAAGCTTCAGGTCATCAACTGAAAGCTTATTTATATATTCCGGTCTACGTAAATCATTGATTGAAGTGGCACTGTAGTGAAAGTCTTTTGCCAGAACGGTATGTATTCGTGATCGTGTAACTTCATCTTTAACTTCACGAAGTATACGAAGGAGCGTATCTCGATCTTTGCAGTTTACAACTACGTCGAACATATCTTCACTAGACATCTTCTTTAAGTCTATAGCTTGAGCTACTTTTTTCTGAATAGCGTCATCAATTTCGAATCGAGTCTGTCCATCAACTAACTTTACAAGCACATTGTCTGATAATGTTTTAGAAACCTCGAAAACATCTTCAAGCTTAACACCACCCACTACATGCGATACTATTGTTTCTCCCAAACTTCTTTGCATTGTTTGTAATTTATGAAGTTTTTTCCCTAATTCTTTTTTTCTGTTGAAACTAGTTGTACCTTGCAGCTCACCTGAAACCTCTTTCAATTGCTCTGAAATATTTTCAGCAATAACTTCGAGTCCTACATCATATTGCTTCGCTAAGCCATCCCAATCAAAATTACAGTTTTGTGCACAAATTCTTTTGTTTCTATTTTGTTCTGAGCACCTAGGATCAAATAGAGCTTGATTTATGAGCCGCAATTTTTCTGTTAATGAAGGCTT
The DNA here is from genome assembly GCF_004168585.1 of Shewanella sp. OPT22. Classification (GTDB taxonomy): domain Bacteria; phylum Pseudomonadota; class Gammaproteobacteria; order Enterobacterales; family Shewanellaceae; genus Parashewanella. The sequence continues at coordinate 613,111 of NZ_PGVH01000043.1, forward strand.
AGCCTCGCGCTTAGCTGTTAATCGTGCAAACGCTGATGAAGTTTGCAAGTCAGCTAACATTTCTTTATGTGATACTCCAATATCATCAGAGAAAGAAACACCTTTATCACGATCACCTCTTAACCAAGAAAACTCTTCCTTAAAACCAAACTTTTTCTCTTCTGCACTCTTTAAAAGCTTTTGTTTAAGCTCAGTTTCTATATTTTTTCTTTCTTCAGGAGTTAGTCCACCTGCCGTTTCAAGTTTATTTGCAAAATCAACAAATTGTTGCAACGTTTTTACTTGTTTCAGCTCAACGATACACTTACGGTGTTGATAACCCTCGATTTTTTTATAGATTTTTCGAACTGAAGGCTTAATTGTGCCTTTAATGTTGACTCAGGCATTCTAGAAAGCACTAATTTATCAAAAGCTAACGCATCATCGATTGTTGATATACTCTTAACTAACTTCTGACCTTCATACATTTGCATCGACTCTGGCAAAGACTTGAAATCGAAAGTGCTAAAATCTCGAATTTGCAATGCTCTTTGTTTGCCACAATCATTAACAACATTGTAAGCACTGGCATGTACTTCTAAGTGACATGATTCTTGCCCATCTCTTGACAGAATAAAACTTCGACAGGGAGCGACACCTTCAAGAGAAGGGTGATAGCTTAATCATACTTTTGGGGTCATCGCTTTGACATAGCGTCTCAAACACTTGTTGAGGAGATATACGAAGTTTAATTCGCCCAACGATTTTAGAATGTTCGTCTTTAGAAACACCCTCAACAGACGTTTTTGGCAAAAACGATTTCATTCTATTAGCGCTTAGACCTAATTCACTCGCAACAGCTGTTACTTTCTCCTTGCAACCATCTTTAATCTCAGATTTTAAGTCTTCAGTAATTTCATCAACCGCAACTTTTAGAGCATCTTCATAGACCCACCTTTTACCTGCAGCTTCTGCTTGAAGCAACATGACAGGAAGGGGTAAGGATGTATATTGGCTGCCATCTTGCTCAAACTCACCTGGCTCAATAAAAAAGACAAACTGCTTAAGTGCATCTTGTTTTACATCTTCTCTGATATCTTCATTAGACAGGAGTTCGCAAAACTGAACAAAAAGTTTACTTTGTGCTTCCAGTCTTTTATCGGGGAAACCAGTTCGTACCTGCTCAGATGCAGAACGATAACTTTGCTTTACTAAGTCAGCTTTATTTTTAGGTAAACCTGTAATTAATGCACTGAAATATTTCTCTGAATAAGCAATGGCTTTAAGATTTTTTACTTGCGGGGTTTCAACAACTTGTAAATGAATAAATTCAGGAGTTTTAGCAACGATATCAGAATGCAAGAGCAAACTCTCCGATGCACGTCCGGCATGAGAGTTCAAAGTATCAACCTGAACACTTTCTTGAAAAGTGTTAGACTCAAGCAATGCTGTATTGCCTTGTGGCGATTGATGGGAAGTACTTCCAGTAATGGAGCCCATAATTACAAGTCTAAATTACCCCATGAATGTCTATGTAAGTATAATTATAGTTAGAGCACACTCATATTTGCAGTTAATTCGAGTTAACATATAGGAAATAAAGGGTTCATTGAAGTCTTTAAAATTGCATCTTCTTCATACAGAGGTATAATTCTCTCTTTGCGGTATTTTCTTTTACCGAGCTTCCATATCCTGAGTTAACTAACCTTAAGGTCATTTAATGATTAACCATTTCAGCGTTCTTGGCATTAAGCCAAATGCTAAAGATGATGAAATTAAAAAGGCTTACAAGCGCCTTTCCAATAAGTATCACCCAGATAAACTTATCAACGCTTCTGATGACGAAAAGAAAGAAGCTGCTGCTTTGCTTCATCGAATTCAAGCTGCTTATGATGTTTTATCAGACTCAAAGTCCCGAAAAGCATTTATCAATGATTTTAAAAACGTAGTTGTTAAAAATCCAAATGAAGCCATGAGTGAACTTTGGAATAGCTACTTTTAATATATAAATAGAGTTTATTAATGAGCAACAAATTAGATTTAGCGTATGTAGAGCAGTTAAAACAAGACGCTTGGGAAAATATTGAGTCTTATCAAGACCCAGAAACACCAGATGCTCTTAGCAGTTATACCAACCAAATGAAAAAAGCATTGTTAGCAGATCCAAGTATGCTTGCATCATTACCTGAATATTTACCGGTTGCGTTATTCGGTAATGTTCGATTCCCAGAGCAAGTTCATCAAAAATGGAAATCATGGCTTGCCGACAACACATTACCAACTTGGGATGAGTTTAAGGTAAGTATTGCTTTTAACAACGAAGATATCCCTTTAGTTAAAGCTGCTAAAGAGCAGTCACTGACACTACTTATTCAAAGTTGTGCTGTGTTATTTATGCTAATGATCGATGATACTGTTTCTCAAACAGATGAGTCTGATTTTGATGAATATGAGAATGAGTCTGACGATTATTCTGACCAATACGATACAAACGAGGATTATTAATGAACAGCCTGATAGAACTAACAGCTGAAGAAATTAAACAACTCGCTGACGTAGAGCCAAAAGAAGCCAGTAAAAAGTTTGAGTTGGTCGCAAATACCATGAATGACGAACAGCTTGTTGAAGTCATTGAACAAATGGATATTGTGACACTGACTCAGATAAACAGTGAACATGATATTTCTTGCCCTTCAATTATGTCTGAGTTGATGACTCCTGAACAAATCAGAGATATCGTTTGTCAGCAGCCTTTGTATTGGGAAGAAAAAATCAAAGCTAATGCTGACGAACTTGCAACACAAACCTTTGATTTCTTAACCTATTTGATTCGTGCGCAACCAAATACTGAAAAGCAAACCGCTATTTTAGAATGTTTAGCTGAAGAGCCTGCAGCTTTATTTTATTTGTCGATTCCATTTATTGAGCTGATTCTAGCCCCTCAAGAAGGCGATCTATCAAACAACATCGCAGATGTATTTGATGATGAAGATGATGGAACCACTGTTGGATACACTGACAGAACAGAGAGCGAAGAAGCACTCAGCCTAGAAATTGATGATCCGAAAAGCTTACTTGCATTGATTAAAGGGCTAGCTCCAGACGTTGAAAAAGCCATCAAAAGCCTATTACGCAATCAGTCTTCAAACTGGCAAGTCGTCATTGGTAAGTTCGTTTCAGAAGTGGTTACTCAAGCCAAAGAGAAGAATGAAGAGCAAGACGAATTCTCAGAAGTTGATGACATGTTCAGTTTTCTTGACTAAGAGGTCATAAATGCAAATTGTATTACGTGATCCGAATCAGGGTCCTTTTCTTCTTAAAACACTGAGATTTGCTGCTGAAGAGCAAATTTTATCTGAAACCGAACTCACAGATATCAAGAAGAAAGCCATTTTGATGAGTTTGAAGTTGGCAGATAAGTTCTATAACAAGTACAAAATGCACTTGTTAGAGCAAGCTGCTCAAGATGTTATAGGCGTTGCGAGCCTGGGACTGATGGCACTAGCCAATCAAGACCAAGTAAAAGCAATTTTATTGCTCAAAAAAACTGATGGACTCGTGAAGTCATTTCAAAAAGGCTGGACGATGCTTGCAACGGTGAGCAAGTATAAGTTAATCAATATCAAGTCAGTTTATGGTGAAGTTGAACAACGCTTACTTGAAACCATTTCTTGCCCTGCAGATCATGATGAATGGACGGGCTGGGACATTTATCAAGATGCTTTGAAAGAACATCATAAAGAGCAAGCTGCTGAAGCGGTCAAAAGCTTATTTTTCTTTAACCCAATTTATGACCCTATAGAATGTCTAAGTATCGAAGAAATGTTTGCTGAAGCAATCGTTTATCGAGTGCTTTGCGGTGGGCAAGCAAAAGTCAAAAAAGGTCTTAAGAAGAGATTACCTGAAATTGAATTTGAATCGGTTTGGTTAACAGAAGATTTTATTAAAGAATTGATTGAAAGAAACCTTGAAACCTTACCAGAACAACTTCAAGAAACCATTCGTGCCGACTTGAATCGCCACTTTGCCAGATCAATTATAAACACAATCAAATTTGCTCAGAAGTATAGAGATGAAATGATTAAAGGTGCAACGCCTGAAAAGCTTGAGCGAATAGAGCATAAACAAGGTATGGTTGGATTGATTGGTTGGCCTATTGATCCCTTTCTATAATCTATAACCAACGCAATTATCATACTTTACCGCACATAAAAAATCCGATATTAAATATCGGATTTTTTGTGTCTCTAAATTTTAATTATACTTTATAGTTTCTTAAAATCATTGACATTTATCGCAGCTAAACGCAATTCATCAGCCTGTTTAAGTTGCTCATATTCATCTTGATTGATGACCTCATTTTCGAGAGCCATATCAAACAACGTCATACCTTTCAGTTTACGTTTAACTTTGCCTTCTTTTTGAGCCTCTGTAATTTTCTTAAACAGATGGCGACATTCATATTGTGCTAAAAATGCATTTTCGACTTCAGCTACACCACCATTATCGCCCTCATAACTTGTACTTAAGAACGTGATTCGCTCTCTAGCAGGGCTTGGCTGTTGCATTGCCGTTGCCAAACTTGACGCTAAATTATCAGATGGCATTTTAAAACGATTTCCGAGTGGGAAAATCACCGCTCTTAATGCCCAAGCAACTGGCTTATTAGGGAAGTTACGAATCGCATCTTGCATCGCTTTAGCAGCCAAGTGCAAACGCTCTTGCATCACATAATGCACAATCGGTAAATCATCTTGTTGATGACCGTTATCTTCGAACATTTTGAGCGTGGCAGAGCCTAAATATAATTGACTTAACACATCACCAAGACGTGCAGACAGCATTTCCTTGCGCTTTAAATCTCCACCCAGAATCAACATCGCAACGTCAGTAACAAAAGCTAAAGCCGCTGACATACGAGTCATATCTTTATAATACTGCTGAGTTTCACCCGCTACAGGGCTAGAGGCTAATCGACTCCCAGTCAACGCATGACCAAAAGCGGAACCCGCATTTCGAAGTGCATAGCCAATATGACCCATCAATAATTTATCGAAACGGTCTAATGCAGCAGACTTATCTTCCATCATCGCCGTTTCCATTTCTGGAATGACGTACGGGTGACAACGAGTTGCACCTTGACCAAAAATCATCAAAGAACGTGTAAGAATGTTTGCACCTTCAACCGTAATGGAGATAGGCAGTCCCATATAACCATGACCTAGATAGTTTTTCGGTCCAAGCTGAATACTCTTACCTGATTGGATGTCCATCGCATCATTTACAACTTTACGGCCAAGTTCAGTCATATGATATTTTGCAATCGCCGTTACCACCGATGGTTTAACCTTTAAATCAATACCCGTAGTCGTTAATCGTCTTGCGGCTTCGAGTTGGTAAGTGTTTGCGATGATTTTTGCTAACGCTTCTTGCACTCCTTCAAAGCGGCCAATAGATAGACCAAACTGCTTACGCACATAACTGTAGGCAGTTGACGTTTTAGTAGTTAAGTGCCCCGATGCTGTTGCAAGTGCTGGCAGCGAAATACCGCGACCCGCTGACAAACATTCAACCAACATTCTCCAACCACGACCAGCGTATTGTGGTCCACCAATTATCCAATCCAGTGGAATGAATACATCCTTACCATGCGTCGTACCATTCATAAATGCCAGACCCATTGGATCATGACGATCACCAATCTCAACGCCTTTATGACTTGTCGGAATTAATGCACATGTAATACCTAATTCTTTCGTGTCACCCAGTAACTTGTCAGGATCACGCATTTGGAAGGCTAAACCTAAAACAGTGGCGACGGGTGCGAGTGTGATATAACGTTTATTCCAAGTTAAAGATAAACCAAGAACTTCTTCACCTTCGAACTCACGTCGACAAACGATACCAACATCAGGAATACTTCCTGCATCACTACCAGCTTCGGGGCCTGTAAGAGCAAAACATGGAATTTCGCTGCCTTTAGCTAAGCGTGGTAACCAATGGTTACGCTGCTCATTAGTACCATAGTGAGTTAATAATTCCCCTGGACCAAGAGAGTTAGGTACCATAACGGTAACTGCAGCACTTACACTTCTTGTTGCTAACATAGATACGATTGTGGAGTTAGCATAGGCCGAAAACTCTTTCCCCCCATATTTTTTAGGTATAATGAGTGCGAAGAAGCCTTCTTTTTTGAAGTAATTCCAAAGTTCTGGCGGCAAATCACGACGTTTTTGAACAATATCGTAATCGTCCATCATGCTAATGGCCGTCTTTACCTGATTATCAATAAATTCTTTTTCTTCTGAATTTAATTGTGGACGTCCATAATTATGTAACGTGTTCCAATCAGGCTTACCTCTAAAGAGTTCACCTTCCCACCATACATCGCCCGCTTCCATTGCTTCTTTTTCTGTGTCAGATAAAGGTGGAAGTACTTTCTTAAAGAAACTGAAAGCTGGTCGCGTGACCAACTTCATCCGCAAATTTCTAACGCCGAAGATAACGGCGATGATTACAATTAGCAGTACTACAATAGTCATAGCAAAACCTTTTGCCAGTTAGTTTATTTTAGCCACTGGAACTGATACACCAGCAGCCATGTAGGGAATCATTTTTCTTATCACAGCTTCAATATCATTCTTTTCATTAAAGTCCGATTCTGCAATCTCTACTAATGCATCTGAAGACGCCATAGTGAAAACAACAGTACCTAATGTAAAGTGTAGTCTCCAAAACATCTCAGCGGCAGGAATATGAGGTGCACAAGCTTGGACAGCATGAACAAATTTCATCAAAGGCTCTTGATAATGTGTCGTGATAAACCAGCGTAAGTGACCTTGGCTTTCAAAATATCCTCTACCTAAAAGCTGAAGAAAATTACTGGTACCTTGTTCATGCAACTGATTCATATCAAGCAGAGGCTGAACTAAGCACGAAAAAACATCGTCAAGAGTAGAGTTTTGTTTATCTAAGCTTCCAATTGCTCGTGAAGCTGTTGGCATAAACAAGTCTAAATATCGTGCTAAAACAGCACGTATTAACTCTTTCTTTGAACCGAAGTGATAATTGACCGAAGCCAAGTTAACTTCTGCTTTGCTGGTGATAAGTCTTAAGGAAGTTTCAGAAAAACCACGCTCTGCAAACAGCTTTTCAGCCGCATTGAGAATTTTGGTTTTTGTGTCTTGTCTTGTTGCCATTCCATGACCCATTCTTTATTTTAAACACTCGTTTAAAATTACTGCTTAAATCATCCAAAGTCAATCAAGATCACAATAATAAAATCAATCTCAGTGACTTGTTACTCAAATTTAAACTCATGCTACTACGATGCAAATTTGGTTAATTTTAGGTAAACTACGCCCGTAAATTTAAACAGGAAGTCATAACTGATGAAATTCTATAACCAGAGACCAGCAAAGTTGTCTCTTGTTATTGCATTAGCACTTGGTCTAAGTGCATGTGGTAATGAGCAAACAGCCCAAGCTGACACTAAAAAAGTAGATGCAAAGCCAACAGTAGCTGATGGTAAAGCCTTTATTAACGATGCAGAGCAACAATTAGCCGATCTTTCTGTAGAAGCGAGCCGTGCTGAATGGATTTACAGTAACTTTATTACTGAAGATACTGCTGCACTAGCCGCTGCAGTAGGTGAAAAATACACAGCAAATTCGGTTAAGTTCGCAACTGAATCAGCAAAATATGCAGGCCTACCATTAGGCGCTGTAGATGAGCGTAAATTAAATGCGTTAAGAACAAGCCTCGTACTACCAGCACCTCTAGATCCAAAAAAGAATGCTGAACTTGCGCAAATCAGTGCTGAACTGAATGGTATGTACGGCAAAGGTAAGTACTGCTTTCAAGATGGTAACTGCATGACGTTACCTGAATTATCAGCAATTATGGCTGAATCACGTGACCCAGCGAAACTTCTTGAAGTATGGAAAGGTTGGCGTGAAATCTCAAAACCTATGCGTCCATTGTTTGAAAATGAAATCAAACTGGCTAATGAGGGTGCACAAGACCTAGGCTTTAAAGACCTTTCAGAATTATGGCGTAGCCAATACGACATGGAACCACAAGCATTCTCTGATGAATTAGATCGCTTATGGGGACAAGTCAAACCTTTATACGATTCATTGCACTGTTATGTTCGTGGCGAACTAAACGAAAAATATGGCGATGATGTTGTAGGCAAAACAGGGCCAATACCTGCTCACCTTCTTGGTAATATGTGGGCACAAAGCTGGGGCAATATTTACAATGAAGTTTCTCCAAAAAATGGTGACCCTGGTTATGACGTAACAAAGCTTCTTGCTGATAATAACTATGATGAAAAGAAAATGGTTAAACAGGCAGAAGGTTTCTTCACCTCTCTTGGCTTTGAACCATTACCAGAAACATTTTGGACTCGTTCTTTATTCACTCAGCCACAAGATCGTGATGTAGTTTGCCACGCTTCAGCATGGGACTTAGATAACCTTGATGATATTCGAATCAAGATGTGTATCCAAAAGACAGCAGAAGAATTCACTGTAATCCATCATGAATTAGGGCACAACTTCTATCAGCGTGCCTATAAAAATCAACCACATATCTTCAAAGGCAGTGCAAACGATGGCTTCCATGAAGCGATTGGTGACACTATTGCGCTATCAATTACACCTAAGTATTTGAAGCAAATTGGATTGCTAAACGAAGTTCCTGACGAGTCAAAAGATATTGGTCTCCTACTTCGTCAAGCTCTTGATAAAGTAGCATTTATGCCTTTCGGCTTGATGATTGATCAGTGGCGTTGGAAAGTATTTAATGGCGAAATTAAGCCTTCTGAATACAACAAAGCTTGGTGGGAATTACGTCAAAAGTATCAAGGTGTACAAGCGCCTATTGCACGTAGTGAAGCTGACTTCGATCCAGGTGCGAAGTACCATGTTCCAGGCAACGTACCATATACCCGTTATTTCTTAGCGCACATCTTACAATTCCAATTCCATAAAGCATTATGTGAAATTGCTGGTGATGAAGGTGCCGTTCACCGTTGTTCTATCTACGGTAGCAAAGAAGCTGGTGAGAAACTGAATACGATGCTAGAAATGGGTTCAAGTAAACCTTGGCCAGAAGCTCTTGAAGTCGTAACAGGCACTAAAGATATGGACGCAAAAGCCGTTCTTGATTACTTTGCACCATTGAAAATTTGGTTAGACGAGCAAAACAAAGCTCAAAACAACCAATGCGGATGGTAATAAAGCAGTAATGTAAGCCCATAAGCCCACCTCCGTGGGCTTATGTTTTTTTAGTCTGACACACTTTGTAAATATTAATTTCTATTGCAAAGCGGCAGTTTGGCTTATAGTGATTCTAATTTCGATTTTCAAAGATTATCTATGCGTTTTTTTCTTGTTTTTATTAGTCTTTTTATCATACCAAGCATTGGTTATGCTCACGACAAAAGTGAAATAAATGAAAAGCTCAATGCCACTTACAGCCATTTTATTAATGCATTCAAACAGCTTAATGCAGACTTGATTCAGCCTGTATATAACAAAAATGCGATTTACATCCCAGAGCAAAAAAGTGATGACTTAATTATAGGCTCAGAAGACATCGACTTAATTTATCAACGTTTCTTTAATCGCATTAAGCATAAAAATGCAAAAGTAAGCGTTGGTTTTAGAATCATTAGTCGTGATATTTCTTCCGATAGAGCTACCGATATTGGCTACTATTTAATACGGTTTATCCCAGCCGACCATACCGAACAACCGATTTCAGAGTTCTCTGGTAAATTTTTAGTTATCAGTAAACCGACGAAAAATGGCGACTGGCAGTGGGTCACTGAAATGAATAATAAGGCCAAACCTACATTTTATTTTGGTGCAGATTCTAAACCTGGGTTATTTTATACTGATACAAAACCTTTAAAACTGATCAAGAAATGACAAAGCCAACACTTTGCCCATGTGGTTCTGCAAATGAATATCAGAACTGCTGTCAGCCTCTTCATTTGAAGAAAGCTGTAGCCCAAACACCTGAACAACTCATGCGTTCCCGTTACACCGCTTTCGCCTTAAAAGAATTTCAGTATCTAATGGATACCCATGCTGAAGATTTTTGGCAAGCTAGATGCGTAGAAGAACTTTCTAAACCTCCTCACCCTGAGTGGATTGGTTTAAATGTCATTAACTCATCAGAATCTCAAAACACGGGTATAGTAACGTTTATCGCTTGGTACAAAGCTGATGGACAGCTCGATGCGATTCATGAACAGTCTAATTTTCAAAAAAGAGACGGACTGTGGTATTACACTGATGGTGAGCATTTAAAAGTACCCTCCCCTAAGCGCAATGATTCATGCATATGCAATAGCGGAAAGAAATTTAAGAAATGTTGTGGGGCTTAAAATATGAATACGAAGAATAAAGTGTGCTTGGTAACAGGTGGTAGCTCTGGTATCGGAGAAGCCATTTGTAAGCTTTTCCAAGAAAATAATTATTTAGTTTTGAACTTAGACATAAAACCAGGTGAATTTGGCGACTACCACCATTGTGATATGTCTAAATTTGATGAAGTTACTCGATGTGTTGAACAGTTAACAAATAAATACAATATCGATACCGTTATTTTGAATGCTGGCAAGCATATGTCTGCCACTATTGAGAGTACTTCTGAAGCTGATTTTGATGCATTGTTCTCCCTAAATGTAAAAGGTGCAATTGCAACGATTAAGGCCGTATTGCCCAATATGAAAGCTCAAAATTATGGCAATATTCTTTTGATATCGTCAGAACAAGCTTTAGTAGCCAAAAACAATTCTTTTGCGTACAACCTAACTAAAACTGCGCTCGCATCGATTGCAAAAACCACAGCTCTGGATTATGCCCAATTTGGCATTCGTGCCAACGCTATTTGTCCTGGCACAATAGAGACCCCACTCTACCATTCAGCGATTGATCGATATTGTAATGAATCAAAAGCAAACAAAGGTGATATTCATAAAGAAGAAGCAGCTTTGCAACCTGTAAATCGCCTTGGTCAACCTGAGGAAGTTGCAGAATATGCACTATTCCTGTCCTCGGATAAAGCCAAGTTCATTACTGGTAGTCTTCAAGTCATTGATGGTGGCTATACAACTAGATAGCCTAAATTTGTGGAAATTACTTTAAAAAGACCTTGTCATTACATGCTTAAATGCAAGGTCTCTTCTAAAGCATCTTCCAATTTTTGATCCACCGAATCTTCTAAAAACTTATTAAATTCAGCTTCACGAAGTGCGGGACTGTATAAGAAACCTTGAGCCTGATGGCATTCTTGTTCACTTAAAAAGAATTCTTGCTCTTTCGTTTCTACACCTTCAGCAGTCAATGATAAATTTAGTGCTTTCGCCATTGCGATAATTGCACTTACAATCTCTCGGCTTTCTTTACTGACGCTAAGATCTGATATAAATGATCGATCAATTTTCAATTTTGAAATTGGAAACTGTTTTAAATATCGCATGGAGCTATAGCCAGTACCAAAGTCATCAATCGCTAAGCCCACACCCAATTCAGATAATTCATGGCACAAATTCGTAGCAAAACGAATGTCTTCCATTAATTCTGTTTCGGTGATTTCGAGTATCAGAGATTGAGGCTTTATTTGGTAGCGATTCAATAGCCCCCAAACCTGCTCGAATAAATTTCCGCTAAAGAACTGTCTGGCTGACACATTGACATGCATCGTTAGTTCTCGATTATAGTGTTGCCATAAATTTAACTGGCGACACGCAGCCTCTAGAATCCATCCACCTATTGGTACTATCAATCCAGATTGTTCTGCTATATCAATAAAACTACCTGGATATAACACGCCTTTTTTTGGGTGATGCCAACGAATTAGCGCTTCAGCACCTGTATACTCACCCGATTTTAAATTTCTTAAAGGTTGATAATAAAGTTCGAGTTGTCGATTTCTAACTGCAGTATGTAAATCGCGTTCAATTTCACTATCTTCTTTGAAGGCATTCAACATAGTATGGTTGAATACTTGAATTGTTTTACCCTGTTTCTTTTTCGCTATTTGTAGCGCAATATCTGCACTCGTTAATGGAGAAACCAGCTCAACAACTGAGATAATATCAACAACAGCAATAGCTGGTTTAGGATCAATGGTATCTCGGTGGATTTGTGCAGGGGCTCTTAAATGTTGATAAAGTTTATCAGTAAAAGATTCAATACTTTCATCTTTTAAATCATTAATAAGCATTCCAAACTCATCACTTCCTACTCGCGCAATTTCCTTTGCTTTATGAATTTCAGCTAAATGACGGAGTCTTCTGGCCATTTCTTGAAGTAATGCATCACCTTTTTCATGACCATAGGTGTCATTAAAATTTTTAAATCCAACAAGGTCAATGAGAAATAAATACCCATTATTAGTAACTTCAAGCTCCTTATTAAAGTGAGCTCGATTATATAATCCAGTTAAAGCACATCTCCACGCTCTAACTTCTAACTCTTCTTGGTATCTGTGTTCCTCAGTGCAATCTTCACTGGTCATTAATGCGAAGTGATTACCACGGGAAGTAATAAAAGGTGAACAGCTGTATCGAATCCACAAACTTTTACCGTCGGGCTTTTTTAGTTCAACCTCATCGGAAACCGTTTGGCCTAAAACCACTCTCTCAAGCTGTTTTCGACCATACTCTGGCTTTTGCTTAAATAAGAACAAATTCCAAACAGGTTGACCAATAAAGTCAGAAGCTTTCTGACCGGTCCTTTTTCCGTAAGCATCATTTACAAACTCTACGTTTTCCGTGTGTAGATTCACGATCATTGTAACTTGATCAGACTGCTCGGCTGCGCATTTAAATAAGGTTAGAAGTTCGTTTTGCTCATAGCTATTGCGAGTGGCGAGAGTAAGAGCAAGCTGATCCGCTACTTGGCAAGCGATGTATATTTCACTATCGGTCCAATTCCTTTGTTCATGCGCTCTTTCAAGGTTCAACACGCCTTCTAGGCGCCCATTAATTCTAATCGACACATCCAAGAGTGAAGCTATATCAAAAGGTTCTAGATAAGTTTTACGAATTTCATCAACACGGTGATCAGCTTTAGCATCGTTAACATCGATGTGCCTACTATTTTTAAGAAGCTCTAAATACTCAGGATAAACGTTACACTCTACAGTATTGTCACTCCGTAAATTCGAAAGCGGCCCCTGATTTGCTACCAGTTCAAAGCGATCTTGTTCTTGTGTTAATAACCAAACGCTGACGGCAGTTAGATTCAGGTTATTTAAGAGTAACTCAGTTGCGAATTCTGACGTTTTTGTAAAGTCACCATTTTGTTTTGGCTTAGAATTCACAATTGATTCAACAATGTGCTGATACTTACGGCGCTTCACGTATTTCCCTTACATTTGCCTAATGGCAACAATGTTTATTCTTTTTATTTCGATTGAGCAGAATACTCGAAACAGTAATTAAAGTCCTAACTTCTGCATTTGAAAGAGCATTTTTTCAACGGCAACGTCGAACTCAAGCTTTAAAATCAAGCTGTGTTCGCTTTTATCGATGTTGTATTTTACTGTTTCAAATTGTTTCTGAGCTTCACTTACCAGTGATACTACTTCTAACTCTGTTTGTTCTGTTAAATCGAATTTTATTTCTAATACGTTATCTTCTTCATTTATCACTGCACCAATATCTAGTGTCGAGCCACACGTAGTGCAGTTATCATTGATGTCTAAATTTTGTGCTTCTTTAATCGCTTTCATTTTCATACCCAAAACCAAATTTGACACATTATATTTGAATGCGGTTTCCGAATTCCTGATTTAGATCACGCCGTCTCAATCAACTTTGCCATCGTTCTTTGCTGTTGAAGTTGATCTATAAAAGCGAGTTTCATGTTTTTTGGTTTAACTTCTTCAATATTTTTGTATCGATTAATTGTAAGTAAATCGCAATTTTCCAAGACTCTTTGAATTGGTGACGGTACTTCGCCTCTGAAAACAAGCGGTTCAGGATTCAAAGACTCTCGTAAGCGGAATTCGATGTGGCCTTGTGTGTGAAAGACCTCACTATGTTCTTTTGATTCAGTTTCAGTTGAAAGGTCTTCTTCTAAACGAGCTTCATGCGGAAGTTCGAAGTGGTCTCTCAGATCAATACCGTTTATTAATTCAAACTGAGCCATATCTCGCACATCTTGTGAAAGCAAAGCTAAAATGAGTGCAAAGTCACCGCGACGATTAGTTTCAGCCGCTTTATTTAGCGATAAACCAATATCGAGTTCATTTTTTAACACTCGCTCAATTTGCATAAAAAACCAACAAAACAACTACTTCTAATCAATTTATCGGCAAAGAAATCGATTACTTTAATTTTTTTTAAATTCTTTCTTTACATGGTTCTAAAATCTGACTACTATTGCCGCCGCAAATTGAGGAGGGGTTCCCGAGTGGCCAAAGGGATCAGACTGTAAATCTGACGGCTCTGCCTTCGAAGGTTCGAATCCTTCTCCCTCCACCATTTTGCGACAAAAATTGAATAAAAATGCACCGGAGGGGTTCCCGAGTGGCCAAAGGGATCAGACTGTAAATCTGACGGCTCCGCCTTCGAAGGTTCGAATCCTTCTCCCTCCACCATTTTTCATTCAATATCTCCAAGATGGAGGGGTTCCCGAGTGGCCAAAGGGATCAGACTGTAAATCTGACGGCTCTGCCTTCGAAGGTTCGAATCCTTCTCCCTCCACCATCTTTTAAATCTAAATATCTCTATATTTACCTCACAATATCTTATATTCTTTTGCTCATTCTGAGTTAATGGATTTTTATATGAGTAGTGAGTGGGTTAATAACGCCATAAAAAAAATTGATGCGGACTTTCAACGAAGTGCTGATACACATCTAATCAAGCTTGATATTCCGTCTTTAACTGGAATTGATTTATATCTTAAAGATGAAAGTACTCACCCTACTGGTAGCTTAAAACATCGATTAGCACGTTCTCTATTTCTTTATGCGCTCTGCAATGGCTGGATTAAAGAAAACACAACAGTTATTGAGTCATCTTCAGGAAGCACTGCGGTATCAGAAGCTTACTTTGCTCGATTACTCGGCCTGAGATTCATCGCCGTCATGCCAAAATCAACAGCAAAAAGAAAAGTCGAGCAAATTGAGTTCTACGGTGGTGAATGTCACTTTGTTGAACACTCTAGTGAGATTTATGCCGAGTCAGAACGATTAGCTAAAAAACTGAACGGTCACTACATGGATCAATTCACTTACGCAGAGAGAGCTACCGATTGGCGTGGTAATAACAACATTGCTGAATCGATCTTCTCACAAATGGAAAAAGAACCTCATCCGATTCCCAACTGGATTGTCATGAGCCCTGGTACTGGCGGTACTTCAGCAACCATCGGCCGCTTTATTCGTTATCAATGCTTGGATACTCAATTGATGGTCGTTGATCCTGAGAATTCTGTTTTTTTTGATTACTTTCACTCTAAAGATAAATCCCTTACATGCTGTACTGGCAGTAAAATTGAAGGTATTGGCCGACCAAGGCCTGAACCATCTTTCATCTGTGGTGTAATAAATGAGATGCGGAAAGTACCTGACGCAGCTTCTATTGCTACAATCCACTGGTTAGAGCAGCTCATAGGAAGAAAAGCTGGAGCATCTACAGGTACTAATTTGTACGGTGCGTTACAACTTGCCATTGAAATGAGAGACAAAGATGAGAGAGGCTCTATTGTTACCTTGCTTTGTGACTCAGGAAATCGTTATTTAGATACGTATTACAATACGACTTGGATTGAAGAGAACGTGGGTGGACTGGAAGAGTTTAATTATTTTTTAAGCAACATATAGTGCCTTAAGTGCTTAATTGTTGGCGACTATGAATTTATATGTATCGATGAAAGTGCTGCAACCATTGCTTGATTCAATTCTTGCAATCCACTTTGTACTCCTTTCATGCCGTGGCTGACACTTGCAGCCTGTTTTACAGACACCGAGTTTGCATGAATTTTACTTGATTCGTATTTCTGCTGAGCATTTATTAACATCGAAACTAAAAAGTCATGAACTTTTTGATTGTTCTTAATTTTAGTTTCTATGTTTGAATGATTTGATTTCAATTGAGCTTGAATATCGCTCATAGAAATATGTTTATTTATGTTCGAAACCGACGTCAAATCACACATTATTCTGCTCCTGCATTAAATAAATTAAGCCAGATTTATCTGAAACTGGCTTAATTGGAGAAGTTTAGGATTAGCCTTTTGCTGAAGGAGCGCTACCTGAAAGTGCTTGCATCAATCCTTTAATAAGGCTGCCCATTTCACTTTGAAGATCTTGTGAACCTTTAGCGCCTTTAACTGCTGCATGCTTCGCAGCATTTGCATTCGCTTTGCCAGCTAAAGACATATCTTTCTTTTGATCTTTTGAAACTTCAAGAAGCATCGTCATAAATTGTAATAAAGCTTCAATTTCTTTTTTTAACTTGTCATTTTTCTTCGCTACGTTGTCCATTGCATTTGATGTATCAACGCCATCGTTTTTGCTTGGAGCATCAACATTATTTACTGTTGAAGTATTTGCATTGCTTGCTGAGCTTACACTAGTCATAATTTCTACCTCTCAATTTTTGGCTTACCTTAACTATAGGTGTTTAAAATAAGTACGATACTGTTAAAATTAATGTTCTTCCAACAACTGGTATTACCAGTTACCCGCCTGCGCTTGCAACAGCGACTGAAATTGCACTCATTAAATCAGCAATACTCATCTGAAGCTTTTGAACACCTTTCTGTACTCCATGAGTACCTGCAACTAACTGAGGAATTTTTAATGGGACTGCCGGAGCTAACGTTTCAGTATGTGTTTGCAAGTGACCATTACCATCATTAGTAATATGAATCATCGTATGACCTACGATATAAAATCGATCTGCGCCCGCATTCCCTTTATTCATTTTTTGTTTGATAGCTTCGATCGTCTCTTGAGGGGTCAAACCAGCAAGCTCAAGCTCACGATTCATTTCTTCTTTAACTTTCTTATCTATTTCTTTACTTGTGTCGTCTTTCGTCAAATTATTCATCATCAACAATAACTGCTGCATAGAATAATTTATCTTGTCATTCTGATGACAACACTCAGAAACACGCTGAAAGTTATTTGAATTATTGCTTTGCGACTTCTGTTTGTCTGGCTTAAAAATCTGTGAGCAAGTTGGAGCATTGCTCGAATTGATGTTTATAGACATTTTTCTATCCTCCGAGGGATTAACCTACTCTAAGAATAGAAAAATGAAATTCATAGTTATATCGATAAGAAATGATTTATGCACCCAAGTGGTATGACCAGGGAGTGATTATAAAAGTTAATCAATATTCAAGTATTTATGAGTTTGAACGGACAAACGCCAATTTCGCTCAATGCACACTCTCATTGCTAATTCAGTTGCCCTTGGTTTTTGACTAATGGGTTGCAAGCAAACCGTTTTATTTTTGAGTTCGGTGTTACCTAAGAGTTCATCCAGCTCATCGATATGACTTTGCTTGGCAATGGGATGTTTAATTTCGTTTGCCCTATCTAATGCTTGTTGCAAAACGTTATAGCCACCTTTCATATTGATTTTAGGTGAAACAGTAACGTAGGTTTCATCGCTACAAAGAACCTCGAACGTTCCGCTGGTTTCGATCTGAGTTAAATATCCGGCATCATTGAGCTTTGTTGTGAGTTCGGTTAAATCATGAATACAAGGCTCTCCACCAGTAATCACTACCAATTTTGCGTTGAACCCCTTTCGTTCGAATGCATTAATCAAGCTTATGGCGTCATGTTCAGCCCATCTTCCAACTGTACCATCAACTTGAATAACTAACTCTTTGTCGACTTTATTTTCAGATAACACGTCCCATGTCTGCTGAGTATCACACCAACTGCATCCAACTGGACAGCCTTGTAAACGAACGAAAATCGCAGGAATGCCTGTATGGCTACCTTCTCCTTGAATCGTTTCAAAGACTTCATTTATCGGATATTGCATATAAAAAACCTGAAAATAAAAACGGGTTGCATTTATAGTGGATTTTAACAGAATCTGCAACTCGTTAAGTCGTGATCTCTTTCAAGTTTATTTAATTTCTATGATTATCAAATTATCAACGGTTTTCATTACACAATGGCTGAGCTAAACTGCTTACCTAATTAACCTATTTGTAAAGAAATCATGTCTAAAGCAGTAATTGTTTTCAGTGGTGGTCAAGATTCTACAACTTGTTTAGTCCAAGCCTTAGCAGAATATGATGAAGTTCATGCGATCACCTTTGATTATGGTCAGCGACACAGTGATGAAATAGAAAGAGCAAAATTGCTGGCTAAAAAGTTTAATATCGCTAGTCACAAGATTATGGATGTTTCTCTACTTAATGAACTGGCAATCTCCGCTTTAACCAGAGACTCTATTCCTGTATCACATACTCTTATGGATAACGGTTTACCTAATACTTTTGTACCAGGCAGGAACATCTTGTTTTTAACTCTAGCAGGCATATACGCCTATCAGCTTGGGGCAAAGACGGTGATTACAGGTGTGTGTGAAACAGACTTTTCTGGCTACCCCGATTGTCGAGATGACTTCGTTAAAGCAATGAATTCGGCATTGAAGCTGGGCATGGAATACCCGCTCACCATCAAAACACCTTTAATGTGGCTTGATAAGGCAGAAACTTGGGCTTTAGCTGACAAGTATCACGAGCTTGAAACAGTTCGTTATGAAACACTCACTTGCTACAACGGCATCATTGGTGATGGCTGTGGTGACTGCCCTGCATGTGACTTAAGATCAAACGGACTTAATGAATATTTAAATAATAAATCAGCAGTAATGGATTCTCTGGAAAATAAATCTCGTGCAGAATTGGATTAACAAATACTTCGGACAAACATTCAGTTTAGGTATGGGGATCACCTTGATCTCCTCCCTACTCTTTTTACTTAACGACTATACCTCTGCTGTCGACCATTACCTAGTTTACGATAGAGAACTCATTTCATCTGGAATGTATTGGCAGCTCATAACGGGAAATTTGCTTCATTCCAATATTTGGCATTTATTACTCAATCTAGCAGGTCTCTGGGTAATCCTATCCATTCATGCCATGCACTATACAAGAAAGCAGATATGGCTTTTATTTTGGCTTTTTTGTTTACTAGAGGGGATTGGTCTGTATTTGTTTTCACCACAATTAGAGGCATATGTTGGTTTATCCGGCATGCTACATGCCCTTTTCACATTTGGGGCAATTTGTGACATCAGATTTAAATTCAAATCAGGTTGGCTATTACTTGCAGGTGTTGTTGCAAAAGTGACACACGAACAACTTTATGGTGCGAGTACAGAAGTTACGCAAATGATAGGCACTCGGGTTGCTACTGAATCACATTTAACAGGAGTTATTATTGGAGTCATAATTGCTCTTTTGTTTGTTTGCCTTCAACATGGTCGAAAGCGCCTAAAACATGAACAATAAATAATCACATCAAAATACCTTTTGTGCCAAAATACATGCATATTTCTTTTAGGACTGTGCATGGCTTCAGCTTTATCCTCTACCCCTCAATTCGAATTTATATGGTCTGAAAATACGGCCCCTGCACTGAGTTGGAATAAACTCGACTTTAATCGTTTTACTTCTGATCTAGGTAGTGACTGGAAAGAGTTAACATTTTCTTTAACTGTTGCGGATAGTACAAAAAAGACCTTTAGAATTGAGCCTCTGATAGATAATACGCAAACAGATAATCATCTTTCAGTCATTAAATTTCATAATAGCGATGAGCCAGACAAGCAGATTAAAGAGCTATTTTTTAGTGATAGTAACATCCAAAAATATGTTGCTTCACAAGTCGAAGAGTACGATACCCCTCTACCAACTCAAGTTGAGTACGAAACAGCTTTTAAAGTCAGTGATATATGGCCACACGTTACAGGTAAAAAACCTTTGATAGTATTCGACTTCGATTTTACACTCATTTGCGACTATACCGAATACGAAGCTGAGGCTTGTGAATATGACATCGCACTTATTGAAGAAGACTTAAATGAACAACTAACTAAAGGAAAAACACTTCATCCTGAAATGAAGTATGTGTTAATTACTAATACACATGAATCTTACTTTGAAAGTAAATTCGCACTAACTGATATAGATGCTTCACTATTCGAAGCACTCAAACCAATGAAAAAATGCCTTCGAAAAGCTCCACGACTGAATGAGTTTCTATTGAACTCAAAATATACTTTCGATCAGATTATTATCGTAGATGATAATGAAAGTGACTTAGAGGGTTTGGCAAAAATGTGTGCTCTACATAATATACCAGTGGTGAAATTACAGTTTTTTGGTGGTATGGATGATAAAATCGCCCACTTGGCAAAAACTAATGACTCCACAAAGCAGTTATCAGAGGTTGATCAACTTGCTAAATTTACCGAGAGCTCTCCCTATTATAAAGGGTTATTGGATTACTTTTATGAGAACCAGCCTCAAACAGATACTGATGAGGCTTAAGAAAGCTACTATCTAATGCAGCTCAAGCAGAGTGATTTCGCTCTTGCTTACTGTCTTTCCATGCCACCCAAGCAAAAATTGCAATAGACACTATATACGTCCCTACTAATACCCAAATGAAAAAATGCTGCATAGTCCTTCCTATTTATCATTCCTGATTATTTGAGTATAGTTGACATTTATCTGAGCTATAAATATTTGTGATAACTGTCATAAAAACAGGTTTTTACACTAGGAGTGTGTGATGTTCATCATTGAAACGGACCGATTGTATATTCGAGAATTTACATTGACTGATGCCGACTTTATTTTTGAGATAATGAACACAAACGAGTACATAGAAAATATCGGCGATCGAAACATTAAGACAAAAAATTGTGCGGAGAACTTTCTTACCGATAGACTCATGAAAAGTTATCAATTACATGGCTATGGTTTATTCGCAATAATTAGAAAAGAAGATAATACCATTGTAGGAATGAATGGCTTTGTTAACAGAGAAACACTGCCACATACCGATATAGGTTTCGCATTTCTACCCCAGTTTATGGGAAAAGGCTATGGTTACGAATCTTCACAAGCACTTATGCAATATGCGAAGGTTAATCTTAAGTTATCACCAATTTTAGGAATCACGTCTAAAACTAATACTGCGTCTCAAACTTTATTAAAAAAAATAGGGCTTCGTTATATTGAGCCAATCACGCTCGATGATGAAGACGAAGAAATCATGTTGTTTAGTAATCAAACTGAGTTTAGTGGTGAATAAAATGAGTCGGTATAGCATTTCAATTTTTGCACTTATATTTTCTACGTCCATTTATGCTCAAGAGCCATTAACGATAGATAGGCAGCTCCCGACAAATATCCAATTCAACTTTGCTAATCCGAATAACATCACCCCTCAAAAAAGCGATTTTGAAATCAAAAGTGCGATCCCAATGAGCTCAGAAGACGGCCAGCGTTGGGTGTTATTAACCATCAACAATTCAGCAAGTGGAAACAGAACGCTAAATCAGAGACATTTATTGGCGACATTAGCTGATGGGAGCAAAGTTAAACCTGCTGCGTTTTCTCAACCATTCAAAGCTGAGGAAACCCTATCAATATCGGTTTACTTTACTAATAGTAGTTTTCCGATTATTTTGGTCACTTCTAATCCCAATTAAGGGACGCCACATGTCTGAACACGGCTTATTTATTGATATTGAACGTACAGAAAATCACATATTTGTTACTTTTAAGGCCATTGGTAAACTCAAGCATGATGACTACGAGAAAATTAATCCAATACTTGATAAGGCTCTAAAAAACTTATCAAATCCAAATATCGATGTTCTCCTCGATGCGTCACAGTTAGAAGGATGGGAACTTAGAGCTGCTTGGGATGACATCAAAATTGGAATTAAGTATGCGGGAAAATTTAATAAAATTGCGATAGTTACTCATAAGAATTGGCTTGAAGTCAGTTCTAAAATTGCCAACTGGTTCATTGCAAGTGAAATACAAACATTTGAATCAGAATCATCTGCGATAGATTGGTTGAAAAGATAAAGTTAAAGACTACTTTATCTAAAAGTAAAAAGCTGCATTAGCTAAGCCGTCCCAAAGCAAGCACTTAAAACACTTAACTTGTCTGAACACCTAACTACTGCAGCTTAAAGATTTTACTCTACGGGTGACAAACGTTATGCAATTCTAAGTTTGTACCAACATCTTTATTTCTGTCTGCTTTAGCATCATCATTTCTCAATTGAGTTAAATGATCCAAATAAGCTTGATCAACATCTTGAGTAATGTATTTACCATCAAATACTGACGTTTCAAATTGTTCAATATCAGGGTTTTCCAACTTCACTGCGGCGACGAGATCCGATAATTCTTGGAAAATAATACCATCGGCACCAATGATTTTTGCAATTTCGTCGATTTCTCTTCCGTAAGCAATTAACTCTTCAGAAGTAGGCATATCAATACCATATACATTAGGAAAACGTATTTCTGGAGCTGCTGATGCAAAATACACTTTCTTAGCTCCAGCTTCTCGAGCCATTTCAATAATTTGCTCTGATGTTGTTCCACGAACAATTGAATCATCTACTAGCAAAACATTTTTGCCTTTGAACTCTTGATGTATAGCGTTAAGTTTACGGCGAACTGACTTCTTGCGCTCAACTTGTCCAGGCATAATAAAAGTACGGCCAATATAACGGTTTTTTACAAACCCTTGACGATATGGAAGACCAAGCGTATTTGAGATTTCTAATGCAATATCACATGAAGTCTCAGGTATTGGAATCACAACATCGATGTCGTGTTCATCCCATTCACGCTTAATTTTCTCACCCAGTTTGGTGCCCATATTAATACGGCTCGCATAAACTGATGCTTTATCAATCGTTGAGTCAGGACGTGCAAAATAGACATACTCAAAAATACAAGGTGCGTGTTTTGCATTATGAGCGCATTGTCTTGTATGAAGGTTACCCTCTAAATCAATATACACGGCTTCACCAGGAGCTACATCACGGATAAGCTCAAATCCAACAGCGTCAAGTGCAACGGACTCTGAGGCAACCATGTATTCTGTGCCAGTCTCAGTTTCATTCTTTCCAAGCACAAGAGGGCGAATTCCGAAAGGATCACGGAATGCCACAAGGCCTTGACCAATGATCATCGCAACTGCCGCATAAGCGCCACTGACTTGCTTGTGTACTTGCTTAACAGCACCAAATACTTCGTCTGGAGTCAGAGAAAGCCCACTAATATGCTGCAATTCATCTGCCAGTAAATTAAGAAGAATCTCAGAATCAGAAGTCGTATTAATGTGGCGGCGTTTACGTTCAAGAGTTTCACGTAATTCAATGGTATTAATTAAGTTACCATTGTGAGCAAAAGCAATACCAAATGGCGAGTTAACGTAGAAAGGCTGTGCTTCTGAAGCACTTGAGCTACCTGCTGTAGGATACCTTACATGCCCAATACCAGCGTTACCTTGTAAGCGTTGCATGTGCTTAGCTTCAATAACATCTTTTACTAAGCCGTTTGCCTTTCTCAGCCTAAAGCCCCCATTATCTTCAGTAACGATACCAGCTGCATCTTGTCCACGATGCTGAAGAACAGTAAGTGCATCATAAATCGTTTGGTTAACCGAAGATTGGCCAACAATTCCAACAATACCACACATGGGTAAGTTTCCTCATTTTAGATGTTCTAAATCAACCGCTTACCTGACGTTTTATATTGTTATTTCATCAGTTAACAGTCGCTTTCATTTATATGTTTTGGGGTACAAAGCTTGAGGTTGTTTCTATGTAGTTAAAAAACCACTGGATAACAACACCAAATTCAGGGATCAATTTAGATGTCCGCCACCATTCTGTTGTTGGAGCACTGGTAAACGCATCCATAAAAAACAGTAAAGCACTGACGATTAAGGCGCCTCTGATTGCGCCAAATACAAGACCGAGAACTCTATCGGTTCCTGATAAACCGGTCTTTGAAACTAATTGCCCCAGAAGGTAATTTAATAAGGCACCGAGAATGAGGGAAACAACGAATAAGATAGCAATAGCAACGCCGTTTCTGACTAACTCATCTTGCAACTGAGTTAAATACATTGCGAGATCTTTATAAAATTGACTGGCAATAAAAAAAGCAGCAAACCAAACAACAAGTGACATCGCTTCTTTAGCGAACCCTCTCACTAAACTGATTATTGTTGAGAGCCCGATAATGCTTAAAATGGCATAATCAATCCAAACCATTTTTTGGTAAATCCTAAGTTGTTTTTAGTCGGCGAGATTTTAACAAAGGTTTAAACATTTCTCACCCCTGCATTTAAGATAATTGTCTGTAAAAAAGATAAGTGTTATTGATCTACAGGATCAAAGTTCACTATCTTCCCTTTTAACTTAGTCAACCTTTCAATATCTTTCTGCATCTTTTGTAGTTTTGACTTAGAAATATTGGGGCCAACAAAGACTTTAGTTAAACGTTTATCTACAGGCAGCTGCGGAACAGTATAAGCCGTAAAACCATTTGTTCTTAATTTTTTCACGAGTGCGTTAACATTTACGGCGTTATTAAAACTGCCTAGTTGGATAGTAAAACCCACTTCAACCTGCTTTACTTTTGTCGATTGCGTGTCTTTTTGAGCAACTTCTGTTGACGCCGTGGTATTGCTATTTTTAACTTCTTTTTTAATTTGGGGTTTTGAAGTCGTTTGTTCAGCAGAGTTTTCTTGAGCAATGCTTGGTTCTACGGGTATATCAACGGTTCCCAGCATTTCATTTGTGGAACCTGTTTTTGTAAAAGATGGCCTTAAAGGAATCTCTGTGAACCCTTCTTCTTTTTGGGTATTTTTACCATCCAATAAATCAGGTAAAAAAATAACACCCAATGCCACGACGACAATGGTGCCAACAAGACGGTTATGAAATTGATTCGACACTGACTATCCTTGTTTTAACTTTTTAAAACCCGCTACAGTGTAAAATGAGCCAAAGACAATTACCACATCATCATCGGTAATTTTTAGTTTTAAATTGTCCCAAGCGTCATTTAAGTTATGAAAACAATTGATATTTTGTTTAGCGTCGAAGTATTCTGCGAGTTCTGAAGACTTTGCGCCTCTACTAACATCAAGGCTTACTAAATTCCATTCATAAAATTCAACCTGTAAACATTGGATTACCGACTGAATGTCTTTATCTTTTAACATTCCACATAATGCAAAAACTCGCTTTCCTTCGAATTTTCTTAATTGTGTCTTCAAATACTGCGCAGATTGAGGGTTATGAGCAACATCTAAATAGATCATTGGCTGTTGAGAAACCAATTCCATTCGACCAGGTAAACTTGCTTGTTCGACACCTGATTTGATCATTTCATCAGTTAACGACGGATCAAACATTAAGGCAGCCTGAATCGCTGTAACTGCATTTTGTAATGGAAGTTGTGGAAATGAGATGTTGTTGATAACTCGAAGTCCATTGAAGGTCCAACTGTCATTGTCATCAAATGAATCAAAATCCTGCCCCACAAAATGAACTCTCGCACCTATTTCTTTCAAGCGTTGTTTCACAGCCTGAGGTACTTCAGGCTCACCAATAATTGCTGCTCGGTCTTTGCGACAAACACCCACTTTTTCAATACCTACGGACTCTCTTGTATTACCTAAGTATTCTTGATGATCTAAACCGATTGACGTGAGAACGGCTATATTCGTATCAATCATATTTGTTGCATCTAAACGCCCACCTAAACCTACTTCAAGTAATACAATATCAACGGCTTGCTGTCTAAATACATATAATGCCGACAGCGTTGAATACTCAAAGAAAGTTAAGGTGATTTCTTCACGAGCTAACTCAATTTGCTTAAAAGCCTCAATCAGCTGGTCATCCGTTGCGTCACGGCTATTAATTCTTACTCGCTCATTGAACTTAAGTAAATGAGGAGAACTGTAAACACCAACTTGATAGTTGGCATTTAAAAAAATGTTCTCGAGAAACGCACACGTCGTACCTTTACCGTTTGTACCTGCAACAGTAATAACTTTGGTTTCACCTAAATCGAGAAGATTCAGTCGTTTCGCAACCTCACGGACTCTGTTCAACCCCATATCAATTTCAACTGGGTGTTGGCTAATTAGGTAATCAATCCACTCTTCAAAATGCATTTTGTTTTTCATCGTTAAAATTAGTCTTCTAAAAAGAGAGGGCCCATTGGTGGCTTCGGAAAATTGAATTCTTCAGGGTAAGTGACATCAACCAAGTATAATCCGGCTGCTTTCGCAGTAGGTGCCGCTTGATTTCTGTCTTTTAAATTTAACAATGTTTTCATCCAGGTTAAAGGTTGTCTACTCATTCCTATCTCAAGTAACGAACCCACAATATTTCGTACCATGTGATGTAAAAAAGCATTTGCAGCAATATCGATAACAATAAACTTACTGTGTCGTGAAACTTTAACATGATGAATATTACGAAATGGCGTATTAGATTGGCATTGTATCGCTCTAAAACTCGTAAAATCATGTTCGCCCAGTAAATCTTGCGCAGCTTGATGCATCAAAGTTTCATCGATATCACCATGGTAATGACTCACACCATGACGATGAATTCCTGGACGGAGATTATCATTATAGATGATGTAACGGTAACGCCTAGCTGTAGCAGAGAAACGTGCATGGAATGTCTCATCAACTTCTGTAGCCCATCTCACCGCAATATCATTAGGTAAATTGGCGTTAACACCTAAAGTCCATGCCGTAATCGGACGCTCAGCTGTAGTTTCAAAATGAACCACTTGTCCAGTAGCATGAACTCCCGCATCAGTCCGGCCTGCACATTGAATCTGAATAGGTTCATTAGCGATTTTTGATAACGTCTTTTCAAGCTGAGCTTGAACAGAGTCGACTTCTCTTTGACGTTGCCAACCGAAATAACGGTTGCCGTCATATTCTATGCCTAATGCAATACGCATAACTAACCTAACTAATAAATTTTGCCGCATTTTATACGACTTCAAAGTGTTAATTCAATTCAGCTTCCATTATTTCGCGCATTTTAAATTTTTGTATTTTTCCCGTGACAGTCATAGGGTACTCTTTAACCATTTTGATATGTTTAGGTATCTTGTAATGCGCAATCCTATTCTTTAAAAACTGTTCCAGCTCTGAATGCTCTATATCAACACCTTGCTTTAACTTCACCCATACACAAATTTCTTCGCCGTAATAATGATCTTCAATACCAAATACTGACGCATCTTCAATGGCAGAGTGCGCTAAACAATGATCTTCAACTTCCTTAGGGTAAACATTTTCTCCTCCTTTGATGATCATGTCTTTGATTCTACCTACTACTTTTACATACCCTTCTTCACCCATCACACCTAAATCACCGGAATGCAACCACCCATCGCTATCAATAGCTTCGGTCGTTTTTTCAGGCTCATTCCAATAGCCTTTCATCACACAGTACCCTCTAGCACAGATTTCACCTCTCTCCCCTATACCGCAAACTTCTCCAGTATCGTTAATGATTTTAATTTCTGTATGCTCTGCTGCTCGCCCTACTGTCGAAACTCTTTTGTCGAGTGGCGTGTCCGTCATGGTCAGGTGATTCAAAGGGCTACTCTCTGTTTGACCGTAACCACCAAGTAACTCTGTCATATGCATTTTATCAACCACACTCCTCATCAACGATTCAGGGCATGGTGCACCTGCCATTGCTCCAGTTCGCATACTCGAGAGATCAAACTGAGAGAACTCTTTTTGAGCCAGGATAGCAACAAACATTGTCGGCACGCCGTGCATGGCTGTACATTTCTCTTTATCCAATGCTTCTAGCGTTTTTAATGGTTCAAAAGACTCACTTGGAAACACTGAACAAGCACCGACTGTCATGCAAGCAAGATTACCTGTCGTCATTCCAAAGCAATGATAAAGAGGCACAGGAACACACAACTTATCCTGATAAGTAAAGTTCATGCCTTTTGCAGTTACTAAAGCATTGTTTAAAATATTATGATGCGTCAGTGTTGCGCCTTTTGGGTTTCCGGTCGTCCCTGAAGTAAATTGAATATTGATTGGATCATGACAGTTCAAATCTAGTGCTGCTTGTTGGAGATATTGA
Source organism: Shewanella sp. OPT22 (assembly GCF_004168585.1). GTDB lineage: Bacteria > Pseudomonadota > Gammaproteobacteria > Enterobacterales > Shewanellaceae > Parashewanella. The sequence continues at coordinate 641,297 of NZ_PGVH01000043.1, forward strand.
ATCTTGTTTTCCGATACCTCCTCATATAACTGGTTAAACGGAAGAAAACCTTTATGTGTTTCTGTGCCTATGTTAACCAACCATTTAAGGTGTGGCAGTTTCTCAGAATTTAATTGCCCTAGTTCACATTGCTCAATTTCCGGAACCATACCCAGTAACATAGATATATAATTGATGGAATGAAATTGCTCTGAACAAATCAATGCCTTACATTCTGAAAGATTCAACGCATATTCAAGTTCATACTCTCGATAGGCTGGGTTTACACAAACCATAACTGCGCCAATATAAGCCGTTGCATACTGAACTAACACCCACTCAATATTATTAGGTGACCATATACCTACTCGGTCGCCGGGCTTAATACCAAGCTCCAACAAACCAAGTGCGACTGATTGTACTTTTTGTAAAAGCTGTTGATATGTCCAATAGATATCCTGATGGCGGACGACTACAGCAAGCTGGTTAGGATATGCTTGTACCATTCGGTCTAAATGATGGCCAATGGTATGTTCTAGAAGGGGGAAAGAAGTGGGACCAATAAGAAAGCTACTTTCTAAAACCGCTTGATTACTCTGAGATTGGGGCATATTAACTCCATAACGACAACCATTTCGTAAAGAGTAAACCCTTTTAACTTAACCCAAGCTGAAAATAAAAATCACCAAAGTGATTTACTTTGTATCCTCGGCGGTAATCAGGCTCTGATGTTTTCTCATTGATTCAAATTTTTTGTATTCCTTAGGTATTAAATGTGAGAAGTATGAAGAGGTGTAATACAATACATTTGCAGGAACAATTCTGCATTTTAAATCTTTATGCTGCTTAAAAAAACCAGTGAAGTCATGATATTGAGGTAATAAAGCAAGCACTCCAATCAACAATCCTGTTACAACACTTAACCCTGTTCTTGTAGGGTACTTATATCTACTTTCATAACTTATTTCAGCTTGAGAAATCAGGAAACTTGGAAATACGCCAAGTAAAAACATGTGAAGTAAGAATGGAACCTTTATCTCGTTAAGAAAGCCATTGAACCCAGAGTCAGTAATATGCTGCATCAAACCAGTACCTATAACCGTACCATAATGACTCATAAAAAAACTGGTCGCCGCAGCAATAAAAATAATGCACACCGTTGCGGTTTTTTGTACTTTTTCAAAGCTAATTAAAGAAAGCGCAGCATAAAAGATAGCGATCAAAGCAATAACAAATGCAATAACAAAATAACCTCCCTCTAGAGTCAATACATGCTCTTGCGTGAGTAAGTAATGCCATAACAATGGGTTATAGAATGCTGCGAGCCCTATAGCGACCAAAAGATTTAGCCTAGAAACTGAGACACTGTACTTTAAATCTAAAAAATCAATCACTTGCCGTACAGCAGACGGCTTATAAACCAGCTTATTCTCAAGTGTGTGCATAATATGCTCGAAAGCAAATGGATAGTTCTAAAAGTATAGGATATGACTTGTGAATCTAACGTGAACGCTAAATGGCGTCTTGTTAATGAGTAGAATATCAGCACTAATAATCTAGTAACCTACTGTTATAATTTAAAAAAATAAAAGTTAAAAAAAGTAGTAATTCAAAACGTTAATCAATCAACCACAAGAAGTTAATAAAGGGGTGTCATAGACTGGTTAAACTTTCACCTTTTCTGCCAATATATGTCAATAAAGAGACAAAAAAGTTATTTAGTAAAGTGCAAACTCCGAATTTTTAATTGCTATAACCTAAAGCAAGAACAATCACGAAAGATCAACAGCCCCTAATAAAGAATGCGTACCTTGACGTTACTTAAGGCACGCAAATCCATATTACTGCAAAATAAGATAACACACGATTGAGATTACAATTGCCATCATCAAGCTCAGGGACGCGCCTTCTTTCACCATCTGCTGTATTTCAATTTTTCCTGTACCATAAACAATGGCGTTGGGTGCTGTTGCAACCGGCAGCATATAAGCACAACTTGCCACCATCGCTGCAGGGATCATCAGCACCTCTGGTTTAACACCTACACCAACAGCTGCGACAGCAAGAATTGGCATTAAGAGTGTTGCCGTTGCAGTATTACTGGTAATTTCAGTTAAATAAACCACAACCAAACAAATGAGCATCATTAAAGCAAGTAATGGAATATTGTCTTTTGCAGATAACCAATCACCCAACATTTCACTTAATCCAGATGCTGACATACCTTTCGCTAAAGCAATACCTCCGGCAAATAATAACAACATACCCCAAGGAATTTCTTTGGCTGTATCCCAATCAAGAATTCGGCCTCCATTACCATTTGGCACGACGAACATCATGACTACAGCTGCAAGTGCCACGGTGCTATCGCCAGCTAAGTCAACTTGGAATAATTCAGCCCAACCACCAAATGGTGCATGACGCGTTACCCAAGCCAAAATTGTCACAGCAAAAATGAGGATGGTTCTTTTTTCTTCACTGCGCCACTTTCCCTGCTCGGGAAGTTCAACTTTAGCATTAAGGGTCACATTTCGAGTTAACCAGAGCGCCATTAGCGGAATTGCGATTACAACGATTGGTACCCCCACTTTCATCCACTCTATGAATTCAAACGTTTTGCCTGTGTATTGTTCATAAATGCCCATAAAGATTACATTTGGTGGAGTACCAATTGGCGTAGCAATACCACCTGTGCTTGCGGCATAGGCAATTCCTAAAATGAGTGCAACTGAAAGTTTAGGGTTATCGATGCGACTTAAAATAGCTAAAGCAATGGGTAGCATTATCAACGTCGCCGCTGTATTTGAAATCCACATACTGAGAAATGCCGTTGCGAGCATAAAACCGAACACGAGCCTCTTAGCGCTGGATACTCCAACAAAATTCACCATATACACAGCTAGCCGTTGATGAGCACCACTTTTCTCTAACGCCTTCGAAAGCATGAATGCAGCCATTAACAGCAAAATAACATGACTACCGAATGATGAAGCTACTGCTTTATGATCTACAATGCCAAAAAGGGGTAATAATGCAAAAGGTACGAGTGAAGTTGCAGGGATCGGTAGAGCTTCTGTCACCCACCAAATGACCGTTAGCAGTGTAATGCCAGCGGTGGCGGCAGGTGCCAAATCCATACCGCCTAAGGTAAGAAACCAATAAAAAGCCCATGCTAATGCTGGGCCGATGACAAGAAAATGGGAACGGGTCAGTTTCATAATTGTTATTATTTATCGTTAATTATGAAACAAGAATATCTAAGCCGTTAACGACCGTCAATCATACGTCCGATACTTCCAAGTACTGAGCCTTCACCTTTATCACTTCCTCCTGATGAAGGTGCACTTGCAATAATTCTATCTGCCATACGAGAGAACGGTAAACTCTGTAACCAAACACTGCCGTGCCCCGATAAGGTCGCTAAAAATAATCCTTCACCACCGAAGAGCATTGATTTCATTGAGCCTGATTTCTGAATGTCGTAATCAATACCTGAAGTAAAAGCAGCAATACAACCCGTATCTACTCTTAGCGTTTCACCATTTAACTCTTTACGAATTAAGGTTCCACCAGCATGAATAAATGCCATACCATCACCTTGGAGATTTTGTAGTATGAAACCTTCACCGCCAAAGAAACCTGCCCCTAAACGTCGATTGAAACTCGTACTCACTTGCGTACCCATAGCCGCAGCCAAAAAACTGTCCTTCTGACAGATAAGTTCACCGCCGATATCAGCCAAGTCAATTGCGAGAATAGTTCCTGGATAAGGTGCAGCAAAAGCGACTCTACGCTTCTCATAGCCTTGGTTCGTAAAGTGAGTCATAAAAACGCTTTCACCAGAAAGCACACGTTTACCGGCACTGAATACTTTTCCAAAAAATCCACTGTCCGGGTTAGAACCATCACCCATCTTAGCTTCAAAATTAATATCTTGTTCCATATAAGTCATGGCACCCGCTTCAGCAACAACAGTCTCCTGTGGGTCAAGCTCAACCTCAACCAACTGCATATCATGACCTTTAATTTCGTAATCTACTTCGTGACAACGGCGCATTTTATCCCCTTCTAAAAATCCGTTTAAATATGAGTGGATTTACCCTACATTAAAAGCTGATTTTTTCAACAATAAACTTGTGTCTTAATTTTTCCGTTGAAACTCCTCAAGAATAAGTTGAGTAAATAATTGTCCCGCTCGTCCTAGCGGCCTACTTTGTGTGGATACCAGTTGAGGTGTAAAGGTATAGCGACTACCACCAACAAAATCGACTTCGACTAACTCGCCACAGTCTAATTTATCTTTAGCCAAAAAGTCTGGTAACCACCCAAAACCCAAATCATTGAGTAACGCTCCTCGTTTCATGATGAAGCCGGACAGATAAAATACCTTGTCACCTTTGAATTGCATTTCGTCTCTATGGTTACTTGACGGAGCTGAGTCTTCAATCGTGAGTTCAACGTATTGTTGGAGCTCCAGTAACGAAACGTGTTTTTTACTTGCCAATTCATGGTATTGAGATGTCACCAAAATATTGGTGATTTCAGGTAGGGGTATCGGATTTAGTTCAGGACCAGTACGATAGTCTTTTACGAGCATCAAATCTGCTTTATCCGTTTCAAACCGGTGCTGTACACCACCAAGAAACTCGACATTCAATTGGATTTTGGTGGGGATATCATGATCAGCGAGTTTTTTTAATGCTCTCATAATAGGCGGCATCGGCAATGCACCATCAATGACCAACTCTAAGCGTGGTTCCCATTCTTGACTAAATCGATTCGCTAAACGCTCAATGTTCGATAATTGTTCGATTAAACGTTGCCCTTCATTTAAAATCACCTCACCTTGAGGGGTCAACTTTGCACGATATTGTTCACGGCTAAACAACTCTACGCCAAGATGCTGTTCTAATTTTTTTATTTGATAGCTCACAGCAGACTGTGCTTTGTGCAGCCTATCAGCCGCTTTTGCAAAGCTGCCTTCTTCAACTAAAACCTGCATAACTTTGAAAGCTTCAATATCTATTTTCATCGTCCAAACCTCAACAATCGATTTTTTTGATTGAGTTAAGCTAAATATTATTCTTTTTTTTGTTTGAATTTACAATTAAATTGCAAGATAGATCACATTTTTAAAGTGAGGGCTTCACTGATGCCATTTTATGTAAAGCAAGGCCAAATACCGCATAAGCGACATATCACCTTCGAAAAAGAAAATGGTGAGCTCTATCGTGAAGAGTTGTTTTCAACTCATGGCTTTTCAAATATCTATTCCAATAAATATCACCACAACATGCCGACAAAGGCATTAGCGGTTGCGCCTTACCATGTTGACCATGGTTTAGGTTGGGAAGACTCACTCATCCAAAACTACAAGCTGGACTCTAAAGACGTCGATAAATCTGGTAATTTTTTTAGTGCCAGAAATAAGATTTTCTTTAACTCGGATGTTGCGATGTATACTGCAAAAGTAACAGAGGACACTGAGGAGTTTTACCGTAACTCATATGCTGATGAAGTTGTATTTGTCCATGAAGGTTCAGGTACACTTTTTAGTGAATATGGCACACTTGAAGTGAAAAAGTGGGATTACCTTGTTATTCCACGTGGTACAACTTACCAATTGAAATTCGACACCTACGACAACGTACGCTTATTTGTTGTTGAATCTAATTCAATGGTCGAAATTCCCAAGCATTTCCGAAATGAATACGGCCAATTATTGGAATCCGCACCTTATTGTGAGCGTGATATACGCACTCCTGAGTTACAAGACGCCGTTGTTGAAAAAGGCGATTTTTCTCTCGTCTGTAAATTTGGTGAGAAGTATCAAGTAACCACACTCGAGTGGCATCCATTTGATTTAGTTGGCTGGGATGGCTTTGTTTACCCTTGGGCATTCAATATCACTGAATACGCACCTAAAGTGGGTAAGATACATTTACCACCATCAGACCACATTGTATTTACAGCACACAACTTCGTGATGTGTAATTTTGTACCGCGACTCTACGACTTCCACGAGAAGTCTATTCCAGCGCCTTATTATCATAATAATATCGACAGCGATGAAGTGCTTTACTACGTAGACGGCGATTTTATGAGTCGTACTGGCATTGGTCCTGGGTATTTAACATTACACCAAAAAGGCGTACCGCACGGACCTCAACCGGGGAAGACTGAAGCTTCTATCGGAAAAAAGGAAACTTACGAATATGCCGTAATGGTCGATACTTTTGCACCATTACATTTAACTGAGCATGTACAACAGTGCATGAGCAAAGATTATAACCGTTCTTGGATAGAAGATTAAAATCAGAAACCGATCCAAAACGTACCCTATTAAAATAAATTGAGGAAAACATTATGGCTAGCGAACAAAATCCACTAGGACTAATGGGCATTGAGTTTACGGAATATGCCACTCCTGACACAGATTTTATGCACAAGGTATTTAAAGACTTTGGTTTCTCTATGCTAAAAAAGCATAAAGAAAAAGACATCCTTTATTATCAACAAAACAATATCCACTTTCTTCTTAATAATGAAAAGAAAGGTTTCTCTGCTGAATTTGCTAAAAAGCACGGCCCGGCTATTACCTCTATGGGTTGGCGTGTTGAAGATGCAGAGTTTGCATACAAAGCCGCAGTTGAGCGTGGCGCAAAGGCAGCTGATGATTCAGTAAAAGATCTTGATTACCCAGCCATTTACGGTATTGGTAATAGCTTAATTTACTTTATTGATGTTTTCGGTGAAGAAAATAATATTTATAAAAATGACTTTGTTGATTTAGAACACCCTGAGCTTATTCAAGAAAAAGGCTTTATGGAAGTCGACCACCTAACCAACAATGTTTATAAAGGTACTATGCAGCATTGGGCTGACTTTTATAAGAACATATTCGGATTCACTGAAGTACGTTATTTCGACATCAACGGTGCTCAAACAGGTTTGACTTCATTTGCACTCCGCTCTCCAGATGGAAGCTTCTGCATCCCAATTAATGAAGGTAAAGACGACGATAAGAACCAAATTGATGAATATCTGAAAGAATATGATGGCCCTGGTGTGCAGCATTTAGCTTTTACTAGCCGCGATATTGTCGCTTCACTTGATGCGATGGAAGGTTCATCGATAAAAACGCTCGATATCATTCCTGAGTATTACGACACCATTTTTGATAAGTTGCCTCAAATCACAGAAGATCGTGATCGCATTAAACATCATCAAATTCTTTGTGATGGTGACGAAAACGGATACCTTCTACAGATTTTCACTAAAAATCTATTTGGCCCAATCTTTATCGAAATCATTCAACGCAAAAATAACTTAGGGTTTGGCGAAGGTAACTTCACTGCATTATTCGAATCGATTGAGCGCGACCAAATGCGTCGTGGCGTGCTTTAATGTCTTTTGTTTAGCAGAGCCTTGTGCTCTGCTAGCTTTTCATCATATCAATCAAGTCTGATGTTAGTGGCCTTTTAATTGGATCCCTAAGAAATAATAACACTCCCTTTTGACAACCTATTTTTATATTTTTTTTAACCCATTCAATAAAATACTTTTTGTTAGAACCTATCATTAATGAATTTCCAAACTCTTGTTGATTAAGATCGGCGTTAATAGATCTTGCTATTGCTGGCGACATAGATTCACACATCATCACCAATACCGCATATCTTTGCAGCACCAGAGCACGTTTTAACTGTTCTTCTTTATCTTGTGTATCTAGTACCCATTCTTTCAAACGTTTTGGGGCTAAGTGTTCATCTTCCATGCTATATTCATAATCTCCACATTCATTTCCAACTATGTATTTCCAACCTGTAAACCTGATTGGCTTACCATCTTTAGCGCACAGAAGATTATGATTAGAAATATTCTTGAAGTGATAACCTCTTTGGTGCACATCTCTGACCAATTTTAAAAAAGGAGCAACCTGAGATCTTTCTAATTTATGATCTGAACGACAATAGAATTTTTTAACGTCCCGGCCACCATATTCAGATATGACTTTATCCTTATCCACGATCCACGATCTACAAATGCAATCTTTATGTTCTTTAACAACTTCCAACCTCTTCTCCATTTCTTTTTTATCTTCAGTACTGTATTCCCCTCTCGATTTCCTTAATGAAACGAATTCATTATTTATTCTGACAATTTTCTCTTCTTTACCCGTCATAACATATTTTGGTTCTTCGGCAGGTTCGTAAACCATAAACTGAGTAACACTCTCAGGAGGAGAATCTTCTCTGTCTTCCGTGTCAGGCTCAGTTGCAGGGTTAAGCTCATAATATGTCTTTCCGCCAAGAGCGATAGCTCTGCACCCAACACTGGTTTGCTGAGCTGAAACCTTCTTAAGATCTTTATCGAAAGTTTCACAAGTTGAAGGGTGATACCAATATTCGTTTTCTTTGTGCTCACTTTTATATAAATGAACAGCTGCTCTTCTATTCAGTGTATCTGCATTTCTAGCTGCTTTCTCCTCTCTGTTATCATGAGGATAGCCCGATGAGAATTCAGGAATAACTTCATCACTCACTACTCTTAAAGGATTGTTTTCTATATTTGTTCTTTCATACCGCCATGTAATGGCCATTGAGCCACTTCGCTCTCTTCTTGCCGAAGGTTTCTCAACTATAATTTCATCTTCTTCCCCCTCTTCTGGCGCTAGAGGCTCAATATCTAACTCTCCTTCCAGTCCTTTTAAGAACGATTGTTCCTCATCTGAGAGCATTGTACATTGACTGAATCCCTCTGTTGCCTCTCTTGTATCCCCTACTTCGCTATGATATTGAGACTGTTCAACCTCCTCATCTTCAAAACTTTGACTTAGCAATACTTCTCTTTCTGTGCCTTCATGTTCTGTTCGACCAGCACTACCATAATCATCGTTTCTATTCTGTATTAAAAAAGTTTCTTCATTTTCTTTCCGAGGTGATGGCGTAATTGAATAATTGGCAATAGAATAATTACTCTCATTTAATACATCACGAATTCTTGTACTTGTAGTACTCACACGTATCGCATGTAACACATTAAAAAAACAATGAAAAAAACCTGATCTTGAATCAGTTTTTTCACGAACATTTGTAACCTTAAGCTCCTCTTTTCCAATACTCTTTTCAAGCTTGACATCGAACTCTCGACCGCTGATTTTAAACGTATACTGTTCATCACTAATCTTTTGAACTTCTACTTTATTTTGATTCATACCCTCTCGAATGGCACCTTTAAAAATTGGCATGGTCATGGGTAATATCTCAAGCATCTTTTAATTTCTTTAAAGCTACCGTTAATACTAAAGAGAAATTGAGTGTCTCCTCAAAGATTCATTAAGTTTAATTTTGAGGAAATAAAAAAGCCGAGCAAATTCAGCTCGGCTTCAATTATGTGAAAATGGCTTTTAATCATTGTCATGAAAATGATGTTCGGACATTAAATGCCCTAAAACAGTAGACTTAGTTTTAAGGTAATGTTCATTATATCGATTTTTACCCACTTGCAGTGGCACTCGTTCAGCTACTTCTACACCAAAGCCTTGCAATGCGTTCACCTTGCGCGGGTTGTTCGTCATCAACTTGACTTGGTTAATACCTATTTTTTCGAGCATGGGTACAATCATGTCATAACGACGCAAATCAGCTGCAAAGCCAAGCTTTTCATTGGCCTCAACGGTGTTAGCACCTTGATCTTGAAGCTCGTAAGCACGAATTTTATTGATCAAGCCAATACCACGGCCTTCTTGACGAAGGTAAAGAATGAATCCCTGACCTGCTTCTGCAATATGCTGCATAGCCGTTTGTAATTGAAAACCGCAATCACACCTTAAGCTGAATAAAGCATCACCAGTCAAACATTCTGAGTGAACTCGGCCTAAAACCGCTTCGCCCTCAGCCCATTCACCTATGGTTAAAGCAACATGCTCTTTACCTGTTTCCGTATCTTCAAATCCATGCATAGTAAACACTCCGTAAGGAGTAGGTAATTTTGAAGATGCAACATATTTTACCGACATGAAAAAACCTTAAAAAAACTCAAATTGAAAGGTTGAAAACCATTTCTTTATTTTAATTATATCGTTTATTTTGCCATTAAAACTTATTAGGCGCATAACCCGTCATTTGTGTTAGACCCATTTCACGACCTAACGCTGTCATTGGATGAACAACAACCAACCCTTTTACCGACTTTTTTAACTTCCCTAAGTCAGCTTGTTCTTGCTTAGTTAAGGCACGATTAAAGGCTAGCGAGGTAATCTTTGACCCCTCTTTACTTAACTGACGAGAATTTTGAGATTTTACTGAATTGATACGTTTAGTAACGGCTGCAATTTCTTTTTTAAATTGCATGGCAACAGCCTCGTCACCTCGCCCTTCTGCTGCAGATAATTTACGACGAAACTTATCTAATTTGTTGTTAAGATCTTGCAGCTCTTGTTTTAAATTCATTTTGCGACCTTGGCATCTGATTTAGATCAAATGCAGAAATGATTTTTTGAAAGTGCGAATATTATAGCAGTAACTCGATGAAACAAGTTACTGCTTTGTGTGGAAGATTTAAGTGTATGAGTTCAACGTATGGATCATTTGATTACTGCTTCCTCTAAAACGCAAACTAGGATCTGCAAGCTCTCTTTCAAATTTCCCGTCAACAACGACATCTAACATGCTAATAACTTCTTGTTGCTCAAGCGTTAGCGCATTCAAGGTGTAACCTGTCCACAACCAGATGTCTTTATCTGGGCATTCTTTTTTCACCCTTTCAACTAGCCCTTTAATTGCAGGTAAATTAGAGGGTAATAGCGGATCACCACCGCTTAAGCTTAACCCTCTTCGTTTGATACGTTCATCTTTGAGATCATCAATAATTTGTTGCTGTATTTCAGCATCAAACACATGACCCGAATCAGGGTTCCATGTCGATTTATTGTAGCAACCTCGGCATTGATGTATGCAGCCAGATACAAAGAGCGTTGCTCTTGTACCTGGCCCATTTATCACGTCTACAGGATAGTAGGCACTGTAATTCATAAATGTTTAACTCGACGTTTAACTTCTTCTTGCTTGCCAAAGTTAAATGGTCTGGCATCTGGACTACCTAAATACCCACATACACGTCGAGTAACTGAAACTCTGCTTGGATCATGATTACCGCATTTAGGGCAAGTAAAGCCTTTGCTAGTACATTCGAACTCACCTAAATATTCACACTCATAACACTCATCAATAGGAGTATTCGTCCCATAATAAGGCACTCTGTGGTAACTATAGTCCCATACATTTTCTAATGCTTCAGTGTTATGCTGCATATTTGGGTATTCGCCATAGCAAATAAAACCGCCATTAGCGATGAAAGGATAAGGTTGTTCAAATTCTATTTTATCGTATGGGTTTACTTTCTTTTCAACATCTAAATGAAAACTGTTGGTGTAGTATCCTTTATCGGTCACACCTTTTACGATGCCAAATTCTTTTGCATCAATATGATGAAAGCGGCTACAAAGGTTTTCACTTGGTGTGCTATACAAGCTAAAGCCATAACCTGTTTCGTTTTTCCATTGATCAACCGCAGCTTTTAGATACTTGACGATGGCAATTGCTTTTTCACGTAATGTTTCATTGTCGTAAACATGCTCTTGAGTGCCATAAAGTGCATTAATGGTTTCGTGCAAACCGATATAACCAAGCGAGATTGAAGCACGACCATTCTTGAATATTTCAGTAATATCATCGTCTGCATCAAGCCTGACACCACATGCCCCTTCCATATATAGAATAGGAGCAACTTTAGCTTTCACACCTTTTAAGCGGTCAATTCGAGTATTTAATGCTAAACGAGCCACATTTAAGCGATTATCCAATAGACGGAAAAATTCAGCTTCATTATTACCAGACTCTAAGGCAACACGAGGTAAATTTAAACTCACAACACCTAGATTATTTCGTCCTTCGTGTTGAAGCTGTCCGTCTTGTTCGTAAGCACTTAAGAAACTGCGACATCCCATTGGTGTCTTAAATGACCCTGTAACTTCCACAACTTTGTCGTAGTTAAGGATATCTGGGTACATGCGCTGGCTAGCACATTTCAATGCCATTTTTTTAATGTCATAGTTGATATCTGTCGGCTTGTGATTTACGCCGTCACGAATGGCAAAGACTAATTTAGGGAAAACGGCTGTTTTTCGATTCTTACCTAAACCAGCAATCCTAACCTTCATGATTGATTGCTGAATTAATCGTGATTCCCAACTCGTACCAAGACCAAAACCAAAGGTGACAAATGGCGTTTGGCCATTAGCGGTATGCAATGTATTAACTTCGTACTCTAGTGACTGGAATGCATCATGACATTCCTTTTCAGTTTGTGCTTTTGCATAAGCTTCAACATCAGCAACACTCCATTCTTTTGCTACCGTTAAATGCTTTTCATAACTCTTAGTCACAAACTTGGCCAGCACTTCGTCAATTCGATTAATCGTAGTACCACCATAAATATGGCTGGCTACTTGAGCAATAATTTGAGCTGTGACAGCTGTTGCTGTTGAAATTGACTTCGGCGTTTCAATTTCAGCATTACCCATTTTAAATCCATGGGTCATCATGCCTTCCAGATCAATCAGCATACAGTTAAACATTGGGAAAAACGGTGCGTAATCTAAATCATGATAATGTAACTCACCCGCTTCGTGTGCTTTTACCACAGATTTAGGCAACATATGCGTTTTAGCATAATGTTTAGCAACAATGCCTGCAAGCAAGTCTCGCTGAGTTGGAATTACTTTGGCGTCTTTATTGGCATTTTCATTGAGGAGTGCCGCATTGCTTTGTTCAATAAGTCCACGGATTTCTATATTTAGACTGCTGCTTGTTTCTCGAGCAACATCTCTGTCATGTCTATATTCAATATAATGACGAGCAACAGATTTGTAATTTCCCGCCATCAGCTCATTTTCTACAAGATCTTGCAACTGTTGAATTTCAATTTCGTGCTGCTGCGCAACCTTTTGCGTTACCGCATTTGCAACTGTTTGTGCATATTCGCTATCATTCACATCTGCAGCTTGAGCTGCTGCTTCGACTGCTAAGAAAATCCGTTTTGCATCAAATTCCGTTTTGATACCGTCCCTCTTAATAACTACTGGCATGCCATTCTCCAATTAACAACACTTGTGACAATGAATTGTTCAAACCACAATATATAGTGGATTAGTTGAGACCATTATACTATCTATAGATTTTAAGGCAGGCAGTGACTACGATAATCATGATCAAGATCATGATAAAAAAAATGTTCTTTTTCGTTAATATGAGTTGCTTTTTTATATCTATAATTAAATTAAATAGGTATGGAGAACGAAATGAATCCTCTAATTGGTAAAAGTATCTCAACTGAATGCGGTTCATTTGAAACTATTCCCACAAGCGTGATTATTGATATAAGTCCACTTCAAGAGCAGTTCAGCTATTTAGATAGCGAAACAATTAAACTGGCATGGGAATGTTTGTCGATACATTTTGATGACAAAAATATCGAAAGAGCAAAGCAAGTGTATCTCAGTCTGTGCAGTTACCAAGTTACAGACAGAGACAAAATTAATTTATTCTTCGAACTAGAAAACTTAGCACTACCGGAAAGCAAACCACAATTTTTAGTCGAAGTTACACAGCTTAGAAAGGGGTTTAAAAAAACGTTCGTTGCGCCTCAATGTTCTTTGGCGTTCACAGTACTAGATTTACCTCTAGAAAAATTAGATGAGCGTTTGAATAAGCATATTCAATCTTCAAAGGAAATCGAAAAAGCCTTTTTTAGAGATCTCATTAGGGATACTGCTAACAGTTCTGATGCTTTTACTTTCAACGGGAAATCAATAGATGCTTCAGTCTTTAAAGAACTACAAGAAAGTTGTGGTGAAAATTTAGCTGCTGTTTTGACACTAGCAAAACAAGGGATCGGTGCTGATGTTTATATGGTGTTATTAGGTTTATCTGAAGGCACCATTCTAGCAGAAACCTTAGCCCGTAAAACTGAAAGAAGTTACGAAATATCCGAGGAACAAGACTCGACTCAAATTATGCTTAAAATTTATAAAGACCTAACATTCAACGACGAAGATCAATTTGAAGCAAACGTATCCGCTTGTGAAAGCGCTAATTACCCTAAATCTGTCGAAATATTGGTTGTAGTTAGAATATCCGAAGGGCGAGCAAAGTCGACGCTCGCAAAAGTTACGCTTGGCGAAAGTGTAAAATTTAAATCGGCTCCGTTCGCCACTCGACCTATTTAGCATTAACTAAGCGTTCAAGGAGCTTACAAATCTTTTCGCACTTTTTTCTAGTAAATCCAAAACATGTTCAAAGCCTTCATCACCTCCATAGTAAGGATCTGGTACTTCTGTTTCTTGTGACTCGGCATAAAAGAGAATAAGTTTAAGCTTATCTTTATATTGAATAGGGCAACGCATCTTCAAATCGTTCAAATTGTCATTATCTGCCGCTAAAATGAGATCAAACTTTTTAAAATCTTCTGCTGTTACTTGTCTTGCGGTAATTCCCTCAAAACTATAACCACGTTTTTTACCAGCAGCTCTTGCTCGAAGGTCAGGTAAGTTACCTTGATGGAAGCCAATGGTTCCAGCACTATCTAACTGAATATCAATACCAGCATCGTTGATTACTTTTCTAAACACAGCTTCTGCAGTTGGAGAACGGCAAATATTGCCCATGCACACAAATAGGATTGAGTTAATAGATTTTGTCATTTTTATCACTTGCTTGAATTGTATCTGCTGGAAATCTTACTCTAACAAAGCTCGCAAACCTAGGGGTTTTCTTAGACGTATAACCAAAATATTTAAAAGTAATTGTACTGCCTACTTCAGGAGGCGTTTTGCGCTCCTCAAGTGAAAAGCCAGAACCAATTTTAAACTGCTTTCCGTTTGACAATTCTACTAACAAGCTACCTAACATACCTTTAAACCGTCCTTTACCCTCGATATGAGCTATCACCTTAGCCTCAGCATCTTGATATTGTTTTAGCTTGATTAAGTCAGGATTTCGACCAGAACGATACAAACTATCTGCCTTATGAAGCATAAGCCCTTCTGCCCCAGCTTGAACCCGCTTTTGCAGTTCAACCATCAATTCAGGTTTCGTGTTTACTCGAAACTGTTCTACAACCTGCAGATAAGACGATAAATTTGATAAGTTTTCTTTGGCATATAAATATCTTTGCTCAAATGTTCCTTTATGTTCGGGAACATCAAAGACCATGAACTTTATCTGTGACCAAAGATGAACGTCAGGCGTTACTCGTCGAACTGCACCAGAAACAAGTTCAAATTTCTCTCTTTTTATCCAGAGCTCTCCATCTAATGCATATTTGGGGAAATCCTTGTAAAACCAAAGTGGCATATTAATTTTATTGCCTTGCTTGGTCCACATTTGGCTGCCATCCCAACGTCCTCTGACACCATCAAGTTTCTCACTTATTAAGTAGTCTTTTACCTCAATATCAGGTTTAAACGTGGTCGCAAGTTGAAGGTTTGCTGAAACGTTGAAAGAATACAAGTAAAAAACAATCACCGCAGCCGTTGCGAAAATTTTGTTAACGAGACCTTTTGTTACAAACATAGCATTCCTTGCTATTGATGCTGTTTTCCCCATGGTGTAACTTAATTTACCTTTAAGGAATAAATTGTCAATAAAACATGGAATTAGCTATAGAAGTTAAAAGTTTGCAGAAGTCTTTTTCAAGAAAAAAAATACTCAACAATATTAATTTACACGTTCCCAAAGGCAGTATTTACGCTTTTTTAGGTCAAAATGGTCAAGGAAAATCAACGACCATAAAATTACTTACCGGTGTGTTAGAAGCTGATGCTGGCAGTATTAAGTTATTCGACCATCTTGTGTCATTAAGCTCAACATCATATCGGAAACACATTGGTTGCTTAATCGACTCACCAAGCAATTATCCTAACCTTATCGCTAACGAATTTTTACACATCGCTTGTATCTTGAAATCTGCCGCAAAGTCAGAAGTTGAACGTGTTCTTGAGCTTGTAAATCTAGAAAATTCTGCTGTTAGAATTAAAGACTATTCGCTTGGGATGAAGCAAAGGCTTTCTATTGCATTTGCTCTAATAGGTAACCCAAAGCTACTGATTTTAGATGAACCAACCAGTGCACTTGATCCGTTAGGTATTCAGAATATTCGAAGCTTATTTCAACGGCTCACAAAACAAGGTTGCACAATATTTTTATCCAGTCATAACCTTGAAGAAGTCGAAAAAGTGTGTAGCCATTTTTGTGTGTTACATGACGGAAGCATTCAATTCGAATCAAGCATAAAAGACTGGCAAAAATCTCATGAAACAAGCTTTGCTGTAGAAGTCTGTCGTCCTCATCTAGCACAACAAGTTTTAGCTGAAAATAACATCACAGCTAAAGTGTCTGATTCGAACATAAAGCTTCATTCAAACAGCCTCGAACAACGAGCAGCAATCCATAAGGTACTTTTTGATAATGACATTCAGATATTTCGCTCTTTTGATATAAAACCAAACCTAGAACAGTGGTTTATTGAAACTCAATACTGAGCTTGTACGGAGACACAAATGCAATTATTTAATTTATTACAAGTTGAGTTTATTAAGCTTAAACGAACATCGACCCTGTTTGTTATGCTCGTTGCTCCTCTATTTACCTGCATGGTGTCCATGTTGATGTTTATCCATAGCCGAGGCATCATCGATATCACCGAAGACGCATGGTTTATGTGGTCTAAGAGTGTGTTAGCCATGTGGAATTATTTTATGACACCATTACTGGTTGCTTTACTGGCTGCATTAATTAATGGTGTAGAGCACAGAAATAGAACTTGGATGTTAATGTTGTCACTCCCAATTTCAAGCCGACAACTGTTCTTCAGTAAGTTTCTATCTATCTGGATGATAACTCTATGTTCAACGTTTTTACTTTGGTTATTTTCAATTGTACTGCTGACAATAATTTCATTGCTCGGTGCCAATATTGACTTAAACACAGCTAACGAGATTTTATTCAGTGGCTGGCGATTCTCTATTGCACTTATCCCATTGGTTGCCATATTGCATGCAATCAGTTGGTATTTCCCAAATATTATGATTGCACTATCAATTGGTGTAATGAACACCATGTTTTTAACCCAAATTTCCAGCTCCAAATATTGGGTTTACTTTCCCACGTCATACCCTCTCATGGCTACAGCAGGGGGGAATACAGTGTATCAAGCACAAGCTGTAGAATTAGGGTTTATTGTTGGTTTAATTATGTTGCTGATCCTGGGCTTTAGCGTTTCGAAAAAAGTGAAAGAGCTATAAACGATTGCGGTTACTTATTGTTATAAGAAGAAACGTTAAGTTTCTTCTTATAGTTACACTTTTAGTATAACTTTATTCGAATATTATTTTTTGATTGTAACAACTTCTTGGTTGGCAATACTATCGAGGAGCGATATGGCAGAAGCATTAGGAAAAATAAGAATATCTTTCTCAAATGATACGCAGAAAGTTACAGACTGCCAAGAGTTTGCTATTTATGATAGTGACTCTCAAAAAGTCAGGATCCAACTTAACCACAGTGAAAGCGTCGAAGGATATCTTTACCGTAGTGAAAAGCTTATTGACAGCCCTAATCAGCAAAACTTATTCAAAAGTCTAACTAAGTTCTTGAATGAATCAACGGTCTTTACGATCGTACACATGAGGAAAGGTCTTTCGTTCACCGTTACTGAAAAACCTGTCACTAAAAATGACAGCCGAAATAAATTAAAGTATTTCCTGTGCCTTTAAAGCATAAAAGCAAAAGGTTGATACAATTCAATTTAGTACAATTAAAACTTCACAACAATTTTTCCAACTGTACGTTTTTCTCTAAGTTGTTTTAAAGCGGCAGGAGTATCCTCAACTGAAATAATTTTGAGTTGAGGTACCTGTATTCGACCTGTATTAACAAGATGTGTAAAGCGCCTTCCAGATTTTAAAATACTCTTTCGCCCCTTATCACCATGAGTATGACCGGAACCCAAGCTCACTTGATGGAAGCTTAGACCTCTACCAAATGAATCGTAATATTCTGAAGGCCTAATTGTTGATACCAGTTCGAGCATATGTCCTTCGTAATCAAGAGCATTTGCGCATAAAATATCATTATCACCACCAACACAATCCATTGATGCGTGAACACCTTTTCCGTCTGTAAGTTCAAGCACTTTTTCTAACACATCATCACGATAATCAACGGCATGGTCGGCGCCTAGGCTTAACGCATATTCGTGATTTTTGCTTGAACAAGTCGTAATAATATTATCGACACAAAAGTGACTGGCTAATTGCAACGCAAAACCACCGACACCGCCAGAACCACCCGTTAATAAAAAGCTTTTACGAATATCAATATGAAGCTTATCGACCAGAGCATGCATGGCTGTCCAACCCGCACATGGTGTTGCCGCTGCAACTTCAGGAGCGACAATTGGGTGTTCAACAAGTGTGCGGCTGTCGTGAACTGCGTACTCAGCGAATGCGCCATGTTTGCGCCGCATATCACCATGGTAAAGCACTCGATCGCCTACTTTCCACTCTGTCACAGATGATCCGACTTGAGTTATTTCACCTGCTACATCAAGCCCAGGGACAAAATCATCATCCATATCCTCAATCATTCCATGCCAAAAATTAATTTTAGCATCAACCGGATTTAAGCCAGCCGCCAGCACTTTAACGACCACGTCGTATTCAGTTTCAACTGTAGGAATAGGCAAGTTTTTAAGCGTAAATTCATCTGAATTTTTTTGATAAGTTACTGCTTTCATTTTTCGTAATCAAGGACATAAGTTATGTTTAAACATACGCTTTTATTTCAGAATTTCAATGTTATAACTGATATCAATGGAGATGAAGGTTTCATGCTTATCTCAACATAAATTCTACGAGGGATATATGTGGTGGGATCGATATTGTGAAAAACGCTCTGAAAATGCCATTTTATATTACGTTTCATTTGTCATTTTGGCCCAATCTAAGAGTTTTAGTGTTCCATTTTTATTGATAATAAAGTCAGAAAAGTCATTTACGATTAAATGAACGCCTAAATCGGCTACATTTGTCATTATTTCACTGATCATTAGACTTTGCTGCTCGTCATTTATGAGCCCCTCCCGTTTAGCATCCTTTAATAAGGTACCTTCTTCAAATCCATATATAACTACCCGCTGAGGTATACCGTCAATGTTTACGACAAAGGAATCAAAAACATGTGTTGTAAGCTGGGAACGATTAATTACTTCCCTTCTTTCTGGTGAATAATTAATCTTACAGTCAGGGAAAAAATCAGGATGTATTTTAATACCAATTGGGTGAGAAAGCCCTTGAACATTGAGCTTAACGACAAATGCGTCATAGCGCTTTAATATCAACGCACGTTTTATTGGCGTAACATGATAATCTTTCTGCTTATTCAATGCTGTTGCAAGACTCACACCATCAGCGAATGCTTTACCTGACTGCATAGAATGTTCAAATAAAAAAACTTTAAGTTTTTCAACCTCTTCTGTAATCAACTTCGCTTGAAGTTGTTTTTCAATAACATCAAATCGCCCTGCAGCACGCTTAACGGGGCTCTCTAACTTGACGTTTTCCGGCTTATCAGTGGACTGGTCAAAAAAGTGCAGTTACAGGTCGCATTTTTCTACCATGCGAGCAGAAAAGTCTCCGATGGTATCTTGCGGCGTATTATCAGCTTCATCCGATAAAGTTCTGATTATCACAGGATAGATTAATATATCCGGATTTTTCTCAAGCTTCCCCGCCATTAATACTCACAACGGCAATTAAAATATGTCTTAATATTAATTATTTACGAATTTGAGTCAAAAAGGTTAAGGAATTTTAATTCATATTTAATCATTCAGAAATAAGCCTACTTAGGGAGTAGGCTTATTAAGAACCAATAGAATGGGTTAGGACACAGTTAGGATTAATTTTTTGCCATTACCCCCTCTTCAGCAGATGGAACAAGTTTTAAGGTCACTCGACGGTCGAAAAAGTTATTTTCCAAAGATGCTTCTGCTGTTAATGGCGCTGTATCGCCATATGCTTGAGCTTGTAATCGATTTTGTTCAATACCGCTTTTTACAAGATAATTGTTTACATTCGCCATTCTCTTTTCAGATAACTTTTGATTAAAATCGCTGCTACCTGTTCTATCCGCATACCCAGATAAATCTAGTTTTAAAGATGGCGATGACTTCATTATTTGTGCCACCTCATCCAGTTGGGTTTGGAAAATTGGCTCTATTTCAGCTGAGCCAGTTTTAAACTGTACATTCATCCCAAGAGCTAATTCATTTAACTTAACTTGATCAGCTTGGCTCAAATGCATAAGTTTTTTCTGACTGATGCTGTATCTATGCGCAAGGTCATCATACTTTTCACTTTTATGAGCTAAACGTGCAATTCTTTCACTTTGCTCAGAAATCTTAGTTTGTTGCATATCTAATTTTGAGTCATCTGCTACGCTTTTTCCTACAACGCCACCCGTAAACGCACCAATAACGGCTCCAACTGGCCCACCTACTACGGCTCCGAGCACAAGGCCTGATCCAAAACCGATGAGTTGCTCATTCTCTCCATGCTTTTTTTCTTGCTGGCTTGATTGAGCAAAAGCGGTTGAAGATACTAAAAGGCTGCTGATAACGATGCTTGTGATTGCTAATTTTTTCATTTTTAACTCCGAGTCCTGAAATTGATGATTTAAATTCGATTGTTGTGTTTCGTTTCGATGAGGCTATTAAAGCAAGTGAATTTGGCGTATTTCAGGAAAAAAAAAGGCAAAGTGGAGAACAAATGTGGCAAAAAAATGGCAATTGCATTTGAGAAGACAAAATAGCTTCGTTGCTATGTATTTATAAACACTTTTGGGTATAGTCATTACAAAATAAAATATTTAAAAGATGTGAAATGAAAAGAATTGCCATAGTCGAAGATGAAGCAATCATTCGAGAGAACTATAAAGAACTATTAGAAAGTCATGGTTATCAAGTACAGGGGTTTGCAAATCGTAAGCAAGCTACGGAAGCTTTTAGCATTCGTTTACCTGATTTAGCCATTATTGATATTGGCCTCGAAGATGAGCTCGATGGAGGCTTCTTGTTATGCCAAAGTTTGAGAGCGCAATCTGCCACACTTCCAATCATTTTCTTAACTGCGCGTGACAGTGACTTTGATGTCGTGAGTGGACTGCGTTTAGGGGCTGATGATTATTTAAGTAAAGACACCAGCTTCCCACATCTACTCGCAAGAATAGCAGCACTGTTTCGTAGATCTGAGGCAGCATCCCAGCCTGCCCAAACAGAAACAATAAGGCATCATCAATTGCTAATTGATGTAGATAAAATGCAAGTTTTCTGGGCTGAACAGCTTATTGAGTTGACTGTTACTGAATTTTGGATGGTTTATGCCTTAGCCAAAAGGCCTGGCCATGTTCGTAGCCGTAATGATTTAATGTCAGACGCTAAGATTTATGTTGATGACAGTACGATTACATCCCACATTAAACGTGTACGAAAAAAGTTTATAAAAAGTGACTCAAGCTTTGACTGTATCAATACAGTTTATGGAATGGGTTATCGATGGGATCAATCTTCATGATCCGTTTAAAAAAATTGCTTCATCCCAGAATCAGTATCAGAACCAAGCTTTTCATCATCGTTATCTTTTTTGCTGTGCTCCCTTGGTTTGGGTACCGATACCTTTGGGAAATTGATAATTACCTAAAACTCAGCCAACAACATTCATTAACGTCAACAAGCCAGGCCGTTGCAACCGCGTTACATCAACGCCCTACTCTATTTTCTCAACTGAACAGAAATTTAGTCCAACAAAGAGAAAAGGATTTCTATAATTACTCATTAAAACAGGCCGTCTTTGAAGGTTCAATCGACAAGTTACTGCTGACGGAAAAAGACAAATTTAAATACTTTTCGTCCAGCTTCATTACTTACAAAACCAAAACAGTAAAAAAAGAAGATTATGCAATTAACGCCATGATTGGAAACTTTGATACTGATTCATACTTAGTTTTATCCGTAAAAACACCGAGTATCTCAACACAAGCAAAAGGCAGTTTCCGTTTTGATGTTGGCGACCATTTCATCATTGCAACAACAGATAAAAATGAGAATCTTAAACGCTTTATCGTCTCAATAAATCAAAATAAATCACTTAATTTAGCATTACTTCCAACGAACCCAGCGATGATCGTTCCTCAAACATTGCAATCTGACTACCAAGGTTTTTGGCGTGAGACGCCTATTGGCTTTGATTTAGTGTTGAGCATTCCCTCAAAAGAATTGGGCGATAAGTTTTCATTTTCGGCGTATTTTGCAAGTAAAAACAACCCAACTGAAAGCAACGCTGTCTTGGCATCAAGTCCGATAAATTCAGTACATAACTTAGGTAATTTAAACAAACCTTCAGAAACCATCGAGTCTGTTGTCAACGCCTTAAGCTACACAGAAGCCAGAATTTGGGTGTTAAACAGTGTCGGTCAAGTCCTCGCTTCTGGAGGCAGTATTCATGACGCACAAAACAGCTGGAACGCTGCAACCAATAATGAAAAATCAGAAAATTACTTAAGTGCTATGCTTGCCCCGCTTTTCCGATTATTCAAACAAAATACCGACACCAATTTTGTGGACCCATTCAACAACGCTACTCACATTGATACACCGATTGTGAACCGTGCCATGAGTGGATTTACAGTAAGTGAGAAGTATTATACGCCCGATAAAAAAGCTGAAATTTTGGCATCAGCAACCCCGATTTGGCAACAGAATAATGTTGTCGGCGTTGTGATAGCCGAACAATCAACAATGGGAATTAGAGCATTACGTAACAATGCGATGCAATCTTTACTCAATACGGTATTTATCGTATTACTGCTCGCCAGCGTTGCTATCATACTTTTTGCTTCTAACATTTCAAACCGGATAACTCGGCTCAGAAACGACGCTAAAGATGCCGTTGATCATAAAGGAAAGTTTAACGATTTCACCTACCAATCTCAGACTCAAGACGAAATTGGTGATTTAGGTCGCAGCTTCCAAGAGGTACTTCAACAACTTGGGCAATATAACCTTTATCTTGAAAAAATGAGTTCACGTCTCGGACATGAACTCAGAACACCAATTACAGTAGTTCGTTCATCACTTGAGCACATTCAACTCACAGGCTCAAACCCACAAGCAGATAAATACATCGTTAGAGCACAAGAAGGTTTAAAAAGATTAAGTTTAATTCTCAATAGTATGACAGAAGCTTCCCGCATTGAATCCAGCCTACAAAACGAAAATAGAGAAGTATTCAATTTAAGCGAGGTCGTAAACGGTTTAGTAGAAGGATATCAATTGGGATTTCCTGACTCTCTCTTTACGCTATCCAATAATACAAAAGTTGTATATGTAGATGGTGTTCCCGAATATTTCGCCCAATTATTAGACAAGCTCATATCTAATGCTATAGACTTCTCAGCATCTAGACGTCCAATAGAGATTTCCGTAACTCAGGATTCTGATGCCGTTATTGTTTCAGTCACCAATGAAGGGCCAAAATTACCTCTTGGAATGGAAAGTGAAATTTTTAGTTCATTGATATCGATGAGAAATAAAAGCTCAACATCAAGTCCTCATCTAGGCTTTGGACTTTATATCGCAAAGCTCATTACTGATTTTCATAATGGTCAAATTTCGGCTAAAAATAGAACAGATATCGACGGAGTTACCGTAAAAGTTCAGGTTCCCAAATACAGAGAATAATCATGCAAAAAGAAAAGCACTCACCGCAAACAAAGATAGTCACTTCTGGTCGTAATAAAGATTGGAATAAAGGGGTCGTAAATACCCCCGTTTATCGCGCTTCAACTGTGCTTTTCGATACGCTTGATGAAATGTATCACGCCGTTAAAAGCGGTGCAGAAAACAAGTTGTCTTATGGTCGTCGCGGCACACCTACTCACTTTTCATTTCAAGAAGCCATTGCTGAACTCGAAGGTGGTTTTGCTACGGCGCTTTACCCATCGGGAGCTGCAGCAATCAGTTGTTCGTTGTTATCTTTCTTATCAAGCGGCGATCATCTGCTAATGGTCGACAGTGTGTACGAACCGACTCGAAAATTTTGTGAAACTATCCTCAAAGATCTGAATATTGAAACGACGTACTATGATCCGCTCATAGGTTCAAAAATTGAGTCCTTAATTCGACCAAACACAAAGATTGTATTTCTAGAGTCTCCTGGTTCTTTAACAATGGAAGTTCAAGATGTACCTAGCATTTGTAACATTGCACACAGGCATAATCTCCTCACGTTTTTAGATAATACTTGGGCTTCTCCCTTAAATTGCCGCCCTTTTGAAATGGGAATTGATGTATCCATACAAGCTGCGACCAAATACATCGTTGGACATTCAGATGTCATGATGGGCACAGCAACAACCACTGAAGCTCTCTGGGACAGGCTTAAAGCTCGTTCTTATGCTCTAGGTCAGTGTGTATCGCCAGATGACGCTTATCTTGCACATCGAGGATTAAGAACTCTTGCGGTAAGAATGAAGCAACATGAGAAAAGCGCCATAGAAATCGCAACATGGTTACAGCAACGTTCTGAAGTCGATCATGTTCGCCACCCTGCTTTTGAGTCATGTCCCGGGCACGAATTCTTTAAGCGTGACTTTTCTGCTTCAAATGGATTATTTTCTTTTGTATTGAAAGATGTAACCAAGACACAACTTAAGCAATTTGTCGAAGACATGACATTATTTAAAATGGGGTTCTCTTGGGGGGGCTATGAGAGCCTGATCATTCCAGCTTTCAATCTTTCAAAAATTCGTTCTGCAACCTCTTGGCCCACCAGCAACGTTGTAATTCGTTTGCACATTGGCTTAGAA
Source organism: Shewanella sp. OPT22 (assembly GCF_004168585.1). Taxonomy (GTDB): domain Bacteria; phylum Pseudomonadota; class Gammaproteobacteria; order Enterobacterales; family Shewanellaceae; genus Parashewanella. The sequence goes on from NZ_PGVH01000043.1 coordinate 666,262, forward strand.
GATCCAAAAGATCTGATTGCGGACTTAACGAATGCTTTTTTGCGTCTATAACTGTTGGCGTTAAAGCATCTATTAAGGTGGTTTTTGTTAGAATAAACAATCATTAATTCAAGTATGCATATAGAACAATGGCAGTAAGCAACGCTTCGACTTTCACTCAAGCTACTGAATCAAGTTTGGAAAGTTTAATGTACACAAAAAACCCTATTGATATTGGCTTTGGTTTGGAGGGGGTCAGCATCTTTTTTCCGAAATGCATTTATAATAAGGATGTTTCTTACCTCGAAAAAAATCAGATAGTTTTTACCGTAAAAGGAATTATACCTATTGGCAAAGAAAGCATGAGCTTCCAAGATTTTCTTTTCGACAAAACTCAAGATGACTCTTTAAAGCATGAAGACCTTAATCTAAAGAATCGCTTATTAGGCAGACTTGATACGTTGAGGAACCAAGGCCAGTCCGAAGCCTCAAGGATAGAGAAAAACCCTTATCATAGAAGAGTATGGAAGGTCACCATCATTAATAAACGCCCATACTTAACATGCTTAGAAACAGAGAGAACACTGTCTGAATACAATAATTAACTCAATCAGTTTTTCCTTCTGACTTAGACAAATAAATACTCCATTAAATTGCTAATTGTTGATGCAAATCAGTGCTTAAATAGAAAAAATAGCAAAGAATAACCATAAATCTGAAAAAGCGGGTTATAAAATGGAATTTATCCTCTGGGCAACAAAAGAAAACCCACTGATAGGCTTGTCATTAGGGTTGGTTATTTTCGTATTTCTCTTTCTATTAAAGCCAGCTGTCATGTGGATTTACAGTAAAAAAAACAAAAATAGTTAAATATCCATATTTTGAGATGAGCATTTCCGTTAGGTATTATATTTTAGCCATGTAACTCATCATCACTTTGATACTTAGCTTTTTAAGTTTTTCTTCATTCTCGGATTTATTTATGTGCATAATGGTACCAGCTAAACCACAACAAGTGGTCATTGCACTTTTTTAGTGTTTCCAAGTAAACTGATTCTGTAATAAAAACATCATAATGTCATACTTCTGTAATGGTTCGTACATAGGATAAAAGTATTAAAAACAATAAATAACCATAAACGATACTCTATTAAGGGAGTAATTGTAGTGTCTACCTCTGATCAAGTACAACTTATGCCAAAAGAACTTTCCTGGTTGTCATTCAACGAGAGAGTCCTGCAAGAAGCTTGCGATGAGAGCGTACCGCTCATCGAACGAGTACGATTTTTAGGCATTTTTTCAAGTAACATGGATGAGTTTTTCAGAGTGCGAGTTGCAGCCGTTCGACGTGCAATTCTTATCGATTCAATTGAATCAAAAAAAGCCCATCACAACCAAACTTTAATGGCTCGAATTCAACAGAAAGTATTAGAGCTACAAGTTAGATTTGATGAAACATACAACATTTTAATGAGGGAATTGATCAGGAAAAATATCTTCCTGATAAGTGAAAAACAACTTTCAGAGTTTCAAAGTATCTGGTTAAAGGGTTATTTCAATGATCAGCTAAAACGTCATATCACCCCAATTTCTGTAAGCAAAAATAGAGATTTAACCAAGCAGATGTCTGACACAATGACCTATCTTTTTGTCTGCTTACATAAAGAAAAAAAACACCAATATATACTGATAGAAGTACCTACAAAAAGTGTACCTCGATTTGTATCCCTGCCTTCAGAAAACAGTAAATCAAAGAAATATCTTATTTTACTCGATAATATTATTCGTCACTGTGCAGATGAACTTTTTAAGCCTTTTTTTGATTATGATGATATTGATGTTTATTCGATGAAGCTTACCCGTGATGCAGACTTCGACATCACAGATGAGCTTGAACAAACTCAGCTAGAAAAAATGACTAAAGGCGTAAAAAAACGTCTTACCGCTGAACCCGTCAGGCTGGTTTATGACAAAGAAATGCCAGAGCATATGCTGCTGATATTAAAAAACCAATTAAACATTAGCTTAACTGAATTTCTAGTGCCGGGCGGGCGTTATCATAGCTTTAAAGATTTTATTGCTTTTCCTAACCCTAGCCGTAAGCATTTAGAATACGATAAAAAAGTCGCATTAAATTCAGCCAGATTTGATCAATCAGCTAACGCTTTTGAAGCTATCGCAAAAAGTGATATTCTTTTAAATTATCCATTCCATAAATTTGCCTACTTCACTGAACTCATTCGTCAAGCCGCCTATGATCCTGCAGTGAAGTCGATAACAATTTCACTTTATCGAGTTGCTAAAAAATCTCGTGTTATTAACTCTCTTATTGATGCAGTACGTAACGGCAAACAAGTCACGGTAATTTTAGAATTAACAGCACGTTTTGATGAAGAAGCGAATATTGAATGGACAAAATTACTTGTTGAGGCCGGAGTGAAGGTACATCACGGAATTCCGAACTTAAAAATCCATGCAAAACTATGCTTAATTCATCGTCAAGAAGATAAACAAACAAAGCTCTATTGTCATATTGGCTCTGGAAACTTCAATGAGAAAACGGCAAGAATATACACTGACTTATCTTTATTTACGGCTAACGAAGAAATAACAAAAGAAGTTGAAAATGTCTTCGACCTCATCAAACATCCATATAAACACTACAGATTCAACCATTTGATTGTTTCACCATACAACTCGCGAAAACGCCTAAATCGATTAGTTGATGATGAAATAAGAAGTGCTAAAGATGGGTTGGAAGCCTCGATAACTTTAAAGCTCAATAACCTCGTTGATAAGCAACTTATTAAGAAGCTATATGCAGCTGCGTCTTCTGGTGTAAAAGTAAAACTCTTAATTAGAGGAATGTGCTCTCTAGTACCATGCAAAGATTCTGTGTCAAAGAACATTGAGATATACAGTATTGTTGATCGATACCTAGAACACTCTCGAGTGATGATATTTCATGCTAATGGTAAACAAAAAATGTACTTATGCTCTGCTGACTGGATGACACGAAACATTGATAATCGAGTTGAAGTTGGTGTACCTATTTACAGTGAAAACTTGAAAATGATGATTCAGTCATTGATGAACATACAATTTAGCGATAACACTAAATCCAGAATCCTCGATCATGCACAGTCGAACCCATACAAAAAACGAGGTAATAAGAAAAAAATAAGATCTCAAGAAGTTGTTTTCGAATTTTTGAGAAATCTAGAAAAGTCTACCTTGATTTAAGATCGTTTTAATTCAAGAATGAGTAATACGGCTTTAATTTGGACAACAAATGACAGAACTTAAACATCGGCATAAACATTTTGTTGCTATTGATATGGGTTCCAATAGTTTTCACTTGGTCATTGCCCGTGAGCAAGATGGCAGTTTGCAAATTCTTCATAAAGAAAAAAAACAAGTGCAATTGGCTCAAGGGTTAGATGAAAATAACAATTTAAGTAAAGAAGCTATTGCTAGAGGGATCAGTTGCTTAAAAGAATTTAGATTGAGGTTCTCTGAGCTCACGGAAACTCAAGTTAAACCTGTTGCAACACACACTTTAAGGGTCGCTAACAACGCCCACGATTTTTTAGAACAGGCTCTTGACGTCTTTCCTTATGAGATAGAAATCATTTCCGGTCACGAGGAAGCAAGACTCATTTATAGTGGGATTGCTCACAACCAAGTTTTAAAACCTAAAAATTTAATTATCGATATTGGTGGTGGTTCTACAGAAGTTGTTATAGGAAAAAAGATCACTCCTACTCGCCTCTCCAGCTTAAAGTGTGGGTGTGTAAGCTATCACGAACGTTATTTTCGAACCGATGAGTTAACAAAAGACAACTTTAAAGCTGCAATAATTGCGGCAGATAGCGAACTTTCTACATTGTCAAAAGATTACCTTTCAGGCAATTGGGATTTGGCACTTGGTAGTTCTGGCTCAGTTAAAGCCGTCGCTACTGCATTAAAAGAAAAATATCAATTTGACCACATCACTTTAAAATCGTTAAAACAATTAAAAGCAGATCTCATAGCCGCTGGGCACACAAGTAACATTACCTTTGAAAATATTGATGATAGACGCAAAGTTCTACTGCCAGCTGCTATCGCAATTCTTATCAGCTTTTTCAAACGATTAAATGTAAAAAAACTCGAATTCTCACCTTTTGCGCTTCGTGAAGGCGTTTTATTCGAGCTCGCTAAAATTGGGCAATATCATGATGTGCAAATGAGGACAGTCGACAGCATTGCACGTCTATATCATATTGATATGCCACATGCTGGAAAGGTCTGTAACACCGCAATGGAGTTGTTTGAGCATGTTGCTGACGAGTGGCAACTCAGAGGATTTGCAAGGCTTTTGCTTTTCGCATCTACTTTGCATGAAATTGGTATACACATCAATTCAAGACAGCACCATCAACATGGTGGCTACATAATACAGAACAGTGACTTACCTGGTTTTAGTGAACCATTACAGCATCAGTTATCAGTATTAATTCGCAATCATCGAAAACGCCCGCATTTACCTTCTTTTGATGAACTTGACCCCGAATTAAGAAAGAGTACTCGATATATATCCTCAATTTTACGCATTGCAGTATTACTGAATTTAGGGCGAGTGAGCCTTAGGTTTGATTTTAGAGATGCTAAGGCGATTGAAAATAAACTATTTTTAACGCTACCCAAAAATACTAAAAAAAACACCCTATTAATTAACGATCTACTTAGAGAACAAAAGTCGATAGCCGATTTAGGTATTGAGTTGCATCTACTTTAAAACTAAACTTTGATCACAATTTCAATAATAAAACTATATGCACGCTAATATTCTTTATTCATTCAGACGTTGTCCCTATGCCATGAGAGCTCGACTAGCGATTCTCTTTGCTGGAGTAAAAGTTACTTTACGAGAAATTGAGCTTAAAAATAAACCTCAGACAATGCTCGATGCATCGCCTAAAGGCACTGTTCCTGTGTTTGTAAAACTTGAGGAAAACACGCCGATTCTAGTTATCGACGAAAGCTTGGATATTATGCATTGGGCATTGAACCAGAATGACTCGAATAATTTACTCAGAAAAGGTGATGGTCAACGTGTCATAAATATGGACAGCTTAATCGCACAAAACGATGCTGAGTTTAAATTATGGTTAGACAAGTATAAGTACTGTGACCGTTTTCCTGAACAACCTCAGGAATATTATCAAGAACAAGGTGAACAATTTTTATCTAGATTAGAAGCATTGTTAGAAAAGAATGATTTCCTATATTCTGAACAGCCTTGTCTTGCAGACATTGCCATTTTTCCATTTGTTAGACAGTTTTCTCTCGTCGATAAAGCTTGGATTGAATCCCAAGAATTTCCAAATTTGAAGAAGTGGTTAGCGTATTGGCAATCATCGAAAGAGTTTGAAATTGCAATGGAAAAATTCGAACCATGGCTTATGAATAACAAAGAATATTTATTTGGAAAATAAGCCAAATAAAGGTACATTGTAAGGGTTTTCATTATCAATTGATCATATACGGAATTTAAGACAATGACTATGTTTGGAAATGTAGAGCTTCAAATTTGGTATATGGTCGTTTTTCTTTTGATACTCCATGCTATTTTTGCAATAAAACCAGCGATATCTGATGCTCCCATTCCACCAAGCAAAAAATTAAAGTGGTCTGTAATGGGGATTTTATTTGGTCCAATAGGGTATTACGTATACCAAGCATCTCTTCCTTTCGAAAATATCGAAAACCCTGCTGATTTTTTTAAGATAGAAGACAAAAAAGATCACTAATCATCAGCCAAATTTAAGATATAATCCTACCCTTGGCTCTCAGCACAAATAAACGCTTATTACTCTAAACCAGAAGCGTTATTCGTTTTATTTTTCTTTCTTAGAGTTTTTATGACTAATCTCCAACCTTCAAGCCAACTTCCTAGATGGCTGCTATTACCGTTACTTGCTAGCATTGTGGCTATTACACCTTTAGCCATCGATATGTATTTACCGGCATTGACTGAAATAGCTCAAGAATTCGGTACCGACGTCACAATTGTTCAGCAAAGCTTGAGCACTTACCTTGCTGGATATGGTTTAGGGATGCTTTGCTTTGGGTATTTAGCGGATAAATTTGGCCGAAGGCCACTCGTTATTTTTGGTTTAAGCTGTTTTTGCCTCATCAGTTTGGCCTTAAGCTTTAGTAGCAATATGGATGTGTTTTTCATATTGCGATTTTTTCAGGCATTTGTTGGTGCAGCAGCTACGGTAGTCATTCCGGGTTACATCAAAGAGATATATAAAGAAAATACCGCTAAAGGCATGTCGTATGTCAGTTTAATCATGATGCTAGCGCCACTGATTGCGCCAGCAATAGGTACGTTAATTTTAGACGTTTTAAATTGGCATTGGATTTTTAGAATTCTCTCTATTTACGCTTTTATTCTATTGTTTTTTGTGCTGTTTAAACTAAAAATGTCGAGCGACAAAGATAAATCAGTAAGAACTGAGAAAAGCTTTTTAGGTGCATACAAGACAGTCTTCACCAAACCAGGCGTCAGAGCATACATTGCTTCAGGTGTTCTGACTTCATTTGCATTCTTCTGTTATCTAACCGCTTCATCATTTGTATTTATGGAAGTTTTTAAAGTTGACAAGCTGACGTTTTCAACTTTATTTAGTCTCAATGTTGGTTCGTTAATGTTTGCCAATGTCATTAATTCCCGTCTATCTCCGAAGTTTGGTTCTAAAGTCATGCTAAAAGGAGGAATAGTTATCGGGTTAATCACTGCTAGCGGGCTAACGTTAGTTAATTGGCTGCAATTAGATTATATCTACACTATGGCATTTTTGATGCCTCTAATGGGTTCATTAGGGATTATCTCTGTAAGTTGTGATGCTATCGTATTGCTAAAATTTAAGAATGAAACAGGCACTGCTACGGCAGTAATCGGGACGCTGAGATTTGGTTGTGGTGCTCTTGCAGGCCCAATTCTCGCTATTTTATATACTGGAACCGCCGTTCCTTTTGCTAGTGTGATGCTAACATCCGTTTTTATCATTGGCTTACTTCAATTCTTTTACAAAGGCAATAAAACAAAGGTGACGAAATAAATTCGTCACCTTTAATGTAAATGCCTTAATAACCGTTATTTAGGTTGAAAAACGAGTGTTGTGTTTTTCTCAGTGCTCGGAACAAGCTCTGTATTTCCTAGTGCTTTACTAAAGTTAATAAACGACTCAGCGTCGGAATCACAAATGGTATTCCCACTACATTCAGGTTCACCCACTGGTGTGTAAGTTGTTTTACCATCTTTCTCAGTAGTAGTCATTGTGACCGAATTGACAACTGGCGTACGAACACTTGTATCAGGATCTACGTTAAAGTACACATCTTGACGGTTCGTTGCTGCGCCATTTTCTTTCGCTTCAGCCTTTGCTAATTCGCTCCAGCCGTCGTTACCATTAGCATTATAATTGCCTACGGCAACAGTATATGAGTCAGCGTCATTAATATCCTGCCATGTAACAGTTCCATCTTCATTTGTCTGTTTCAGTTGCATCTGAGAGAAAGTACCTGTTGCCTTGTCACTGGCTGACTGCACAAATGTATATCTCATACCTGCGACATATGGGAATTTACCTGCATGCGCAGTAGCATCTAATACAGGTGCGATCGTCGACATCAAGACACTTTTCAGTTCAGCTCCTGTGATCGTCATTACTGTTAAATGGTTTTTGAATGGCAACATCTCTAAACGGATATTCCCTTCATAAAACGCCCCCGGTTTTATATTGGTTCTCACACCACCCGCAGCAACCAGAGCAACGTCTACATGCCTTCCATTTGCAGCATCAAGCACGTCTTGTACCCTATCAGAGTTGAGCCAGTCTAAGAAAGCTTGTCCTACAAGAGGAGCGACTTGTGAGCCGTGATAACAGCGTAATTTAGAACCTGTTGCTGAGCATTCACTCACTGTTTTATCGATTGGTTCTTGATAATTACCAACTCCACTTAAATCACCAGGTCTGCGTACTTGATAAATAGTGTGCGCTGATACTCCAATTTGCGCTCCTATGGCATCTTGATATTGTTGGCTGTTCTTATAATCAGTATCTATTTGTGAGCGTAAATCAGGGTTTTCAGTTACTATTTTTAAATCCTGATTTTCTAAACCTGAAATATAATTTTCAATTTCAGCTTTCGTTTCATCTGAGACTTTAGTCTGTTGCGCTTCATCGCTATAAAACTCATCCGCTGAAAGTAGTGTATTATGACCTTGGCAAGTTTCAACATTTCCATCTTTATTAAACTGAACTTGAACCTCACCTACTGCTTGAGCATTGCTACCAGCTTGAACAATACAAGTCTTAGCATCACCTGTTTTTTGCGACAACATCTCTGCGTATTCACCGTTATTGGTTAAACCGATATTAGTAAAGTCTCCCAATAAGGTATGAGAATGCCCTCCAACGATTAAATCAATTCCTGTGGTACCTTGAGCCAACTTTTTATCTGCAGCTAATCCAATATGAGAAACCACAACAACTTTATCAACCCCCAATGTTTTTAGGGTATCAATTTCTTTTTGAGTGCTTTCAATTTCACTGCTAAACGTCACACCAGCAAATTTACTATCACTAACAAAGTCACCCATATTTTCAAGTGCAACACCAATGACAGCGACAACGACTTCACCGCTTTTTGCATCTGAAACATTGTCTATCTTTCTCTTGCTTGTGCCTTTATATGCAAATAACTGATAAGGTTTTATGGAGGAAACATCTTTTAAATCAACGTTTTTTGATGCGTCCATGTTGTCAGCCAACATTGGAAAATTAACGGTAGTTGCTAGCATTTTTAGAGCGGGTGTGCCTAAATCAAACTCATGGTTACCTACTGCCATTGCATCGATCTTCATATTTTTCAGAAGATTGGCATTAGCTTCACCATTAAATGTTTGGAAATAAATACTCCCTTGAAAAGCATCACCAGCATTAAGAACCAATGATGCAGTTTGTGACTTATCACTCGCAGCAATGTCATCATTGACCTGTTGCAACACTCTCGGGTAACCACCAAATGTAGTGTAAAATTTCTGTTTATTAACAGAATCTTTACCCATAACAAAATTCCCTTCAACCCCATCAAATTGTGAATGTAGATCATTCATATGAATGACATTCAGCACAAATGGATCTTTAGGGTTTGGAGCGGGGGTTTTATGATGTTTGTGACTGCTGCCACAACCAAATAAAGCAAATACGACTGCCGTCGCCGTTAATGTCTTTAACAATTTCGTACTCATTTGCAAAAACCTCTTGGCTAAATAGCCTTGTTTTTAAAATAAGTCAGCCCTGACATAGAGAGTCTGAGCAGTAAACTATTAACTTCATTCAGTTCTCAGTTCACGCTCAGGTTTAGTTGGAAATTAGCGTCTTAAGCCCATCAGAGGCTTAGTTTGTTGAAACTTTGCATCCATGACCAGATTCATCCTCAGTGTTGGAGTAAACAATATCGCTATCAACTGGGGTATAAGCGCTGACATCGATAGTATTGCTCGGAGCTCCTGCTTCAGATTTAAAGAAATTGGAAAGCACTTCCCAATCTATCAAGTGGCCTTCTGTGATAACCGTCGCATCAGGGAAAGCATTTTCATCACCCACTAATTTAGGGTAGCCATCACCGCCTGCGGCATTAAAGCTAGGAATAGTGAATACATAATTTGCGTTAGCATCGAAAGCTGTGCCATTGACTTCATTTACAGTCACAGCTTGGTCGGGGTCATTTGGAGTACAATTAACGTCCATTTTGATATTGTGGAATTGAGCATATCCGCCACTACCTACTTGTTTTGTCGCTACCCCACTCAAGTAACGAGTCAGATCGCTTCCTGACATCTCCACTTTGTATACTTCATTCGCAAATGGTTGAACAGTAAGAACACTTCTTGTTGAAACATCGCCACTTGCTATCGAATCTCTTACACCACCAGAGTTCATAATACCAAATTGGGCTTGTTGAGAGTCCTGTTGAGCTGCGGCAATGAAATGACCCAAGTTAGTTTGCTGATCACGAACAACTGCTCTGTCACCTTCTAATTTCGCATTAATTTTAGCAATAGGAACATTGAGATCAGTAGCACCTTGATTTTGATACTGTCTTAAAATAGCTTCAGCGGTTGGATCTGGAGTAATTTGGTTACCTACTATATTTCCACTATCGTCTTTTAGATTTACAGGGACTAATTTGTAATGGAATAGGTGTAGCGCATTATCGTAGTACTCGAAGTCAGCACGCCCTACATATTTCCCCCACTCACCAGCTTGCATGATATAAGTACCGTTTTGTTCGTCAGGAACACAATCGTCACCAGGCTGATAGTTGTCTTGTTTATTCGTGCACACTACCGTTTGTGAATGCCCACCAAAAATGGCGGCCAAAGCCCCTTTATCTTGTACTCTTGCCATTGTGACATCACCTGGACCATTACTACCATGCTTTCCATCAGGGTAATAACCAAGATGAGTTACTGCCATAACAACATCTGCTTTTTTATCGTTCTTTAAGTCGGCAATCACTTTTTTCATTTCCGCACCAGGATCTGTAAAAGTATAATCCCCAACATAAAGCGGATTTCCAATGGTCTTAGTATCTGGTGTCGTCATACCAACGAGTGCTACTTTTAATCCATTGAAAGTAAAAATTTTGTACGGCTTGAATACCCTTACTAAATCGTCAGACCCACTTTCAGAATCCGCTCGGTAAATATTGGCCGAAAGTAATGGGAAATGAGCTATCTTTTGTTGATCTGCAAGTACATCCGGCGAATTATCGAATTCATGGTTACCCAATGCCATTGCATCGTAACCAATCATATTCATACCAACAAAGTCTGGTTCCGCATCTTGCACGTCTGATTCAGGTATTCCAGTATTTACATCACCACCTGAGACAAGCAAAACACTACTTCCACTCTTTTCAACTTCAGCCTTAATTGAATCGACTAACGACTTACGAGCAGCCATCCCCCCTTCACCGTCTGAGTTCTCCCAAAACCTTCCGTGATTATCATTAGTATGAAGCACTGTAAATCGAACACATTTATCACCTAAATCTGCACAGGCTTGGGACATGTTATCGACAATGGGTTGTGGTTTTGACTTATTATGGCTGCTACCACCACAGCCGAATAGTATCATTACAGCAAGTACTACCGGTAAAACTTTGATGACTTTGGTACTCATTAAAAAACACCTCTACATAGAAAGCGATAAATTTATTAAGTAGTCAGCCCTGACTTAAGAATTCAGTTAAATGGTTGTTCTTTAGCTAGTCCAGATGAAGAACATAAGTAATGACGAGATACATAGAATTATATTTGCGGGAAAAATACTAACAGATGCCAATCAGAGATATGAGTAACAAAAACAGCCATACAGTGCTTAAGATCACAGTTTAGGAAACTAAATAAAGACTCTTACAGTACCTTAAAGTGAGCTTAATATTTTTTAATATTAAGTATTACTTACAGGATACATATTTTTCAATTAGTGAAATAAAGGGTAAGTTAAGAAACACTCTAATTAGAATGTTGAAATCAAGATAAATAATCGTAGTAATTGAGTTTAATAAAGACGCATTGAAATAAAAAAACCCACTAAGAGTGGGTTTTTTTAATTTTCACTCAAAAATTAACGAGTGCGTGGCTTGATTTCTTCTGGGCTGAAGAAGTAAGCAATTTCACGCTCTGCAGAAGCAAGAGAGTCTGAACCGTGAGCAGCGTTCTCATCGATGCTGTTAGCAAAATCAGCACGGATAGTACCTTCAGCTGCTTCAGCTGGGTTTGTAGCACCCAAGATTTCACGGTGAGCTAAAACTGCGTTTTCACCTTCTAAAACTTGAACAGTGATAGGACCAGAAGTCATGAATTCAACTAATGCACCAAAGAAAGGACGCTCGCTGTGCTCAGCGTAGAAACCTTCTGCTTGCTCTTTAGTCAGGTGAAGCATTTTTGCAGCAACAATTTTCAGACCAGCGTCTTCGAAACGGCTGTAGATTGCACCGATTTTGTTTTTTGCAACAGCATCTGGTTTTACGATAGAAAAAGTACGTTCGATAGCCATGGTTAAGCTTCCTTTAAATAAGCATGTTTTTGTAATTCGCGCGGATTATAAAAGATAAACTACTAAAAACCTACCTTTGATCACATTTTTATCTAAAGAGTTACCTAGAAGTAGAAAAGTAACAATTCACAAATACAAAAATGCCGCTTTTTACAGCGGCATTTACACAACAAATAAAGTAGGCCTAGTGCCCTTCACTTACCATATTTAAGGTGTACTTAGGTATTTCAACAACCATATCTGAATCAACAACTTTAGCTTGGCAAGATAAGCGAGACTCAGGCTCTAAACCCCAAGCTTTATCAAGCATGTCATCTTCAAGCTCGTCGCTTTCTTCTAGATCGTCAAAGCCTTCACGCACGATGCAATGACATGTAGTACAAGCACATGACTTTTCACACGCATGTTCAATATGTATGCCATTTCTTAGGGCTACATCAAGAATCGTTTCACCGACTTCCGCTTCAGCAACTGCACCATCAGGGCAAAGTTCTTCGTTAGGAAGGAATACAATCTGTGGCATAATTTTACCTATAAACTTTCTACTGATTGGCCGGTTAATGCAGCCTTAATCGAATTATCCATACGTTTTGCAGCAAAGACCTGAGTTAAGTCATCAAGTGCCTTAATTGCATTTTCAATTGCTTGTGTGCTTTCTTCGCCTGTTATATCAGCAAGAAGGTTCATCGCAGAGTCAATCTCAGTGCGTTCTTCAACTGATAATAGCTCGCCATCCTTCTCTAATGCAGAGCTTAGGCTTTCAAGTACACGTGCAGCTTCAACACGTTGCTCAGTTAACATTCTTAACTCAATATCGCCTTTAGCGTTATTCATAGAATCTTTGATCATATTGGCAATTTCAGTATCTGAAAGACCAAATGAAGGTTTAACTTGAATGCTAGATTGAACGCCTGTGGATTTTTCCATTGCCGTAACACTCAACAAACCATCTGCATCTACTTGAAATGTTACTCGAATATGAGCGGCTCCCGCTGCAAGCGGTGGAATACCTGTTAGTGCAAAGTCAGCAAGAGAGCGGCAATCATTGACTAATTCACGCTCACCTTGAACGATGTGAACCAGCATTGCTGTTTGACCATCTTTAAAGGTGGTAAATTCTTGAGCTCTCGCTACTGGGATTGTCGTATTTCTTGGGATAACTTTCTCAACTAAGCCTCCCATGGTTTCCATGCCCAATGACAATGGAATTACGTCAAGCAGCAGTAATTCTGAATCAGGCTTGTTACCAACGAGAATATCAGCTTGAATCGCAGCTCCGATAGCAACAACACGATCTGGGTCGATCGAAGTTAACGGCACTTTACCAAAGAAACTTTCAACTTGAGTGCGAACTAAAGGGACACGCGTTGAACCACCAACCATTACAGTTTGTAAAACTTCATCTGACGTTACGCCAGCATCACGAAGTGCACGACGACAGCTAATGATGGTTTTATTAACTAATGGCAAAATCAGTGTATCAAAATCATCTTTAGTGATTTGAGCCGTTTGTTGTTTACCACTATCTAACTCAAGCATTGCTTCTACTGAACTGTGTTCAGTCAGTGCTTCTTTTACTCTACGAGATTCAATGAGTAAACGACGATGTTCGGTAGAACTTAACGCATCAAGATCCCATGCTTTGATCAAATAATCTTGCAATAAATGATCAAAGTCATCGCCGCCTAACGCAGAATCACCACCTGTTGCCAATACTTCAAATACGCCTTTATTCAAACGCAAAATTGAAATATCAAAGGTACCGCCACCAAGATCATAAACGGCAATAACGCCTTCTTGTTCTGAATCTAGGCCGTAGGCAATGGCTGCGGCTGTGGGCTCGTTTAACAGACGAAGAACTTTAACACCTAATAAAGCTGCGGCGTCTTTAGTGCCTTGACGTTGTGCATCATCAAAGTAAGCTGGAACTGTAATAACAGCCCCTTGTAACTCACCACCTAAAGACTCCTCTGCACGTGCAATTAACGGGCGTAAAATTTCTGCAGAGACTTGGATTGGGTTGACCTTACCTTGATTCGTTTCAAAAACAGGCAACCCATGCTCACTGGCTTCAAACTGGTAAGGTAGATTTTTGTAGGTATCTTGGACATCAACAAGGCTACGTCCCATAAAACGTTTAACCGATACAATGGTATTTTTCGGGTCTTGTGACGATAGCTCTGCGGCTTCATTACCCACCAATACATTTTCACCATAATGAACAATTGAAGGTAATGAGTGATTGCCATTTGAATCAGCTAATGTTGTAGCTTCACCACTTCTTACAGTAGCAACCAATGAGTTGGTGGTACCTAAATCGATACCGACTGCCAATTTATGCTGATGTGGAGCCGCCGTTTGTCCCGGCTCTGCTATTTGCAAAAGGGCCATAAATTCTCTACTTAATTTTTATAGATCAAACAAAGCATCTTCGATGCGAGTCAATTCATCTTCTAATTTTGCCATAAACTTGAGTTTACGTATCTGATCAGCGGCAAAATTATTATCTTCTTCCGTCATAGACGTTAGCGAATTCACTAAAGATGCATTAATTGACTTTTGATGTTCAGAAAAAGACATTCTTAAATGATCAACAGCTTGATGCGGATCACTTTGGTCACGAATTTCTTCTAGTGCTTCACGCCATTCCATTTGCTGCATCAAGAACATTCGATCTTTCACCGTTGATGTCTCGTGGCTGATATCTAAACCACGCAGCGCCAACATATGTTCTGAACGTCGGATAGGATTTTTTAGCGTTTGGAAACCATCGTTAATTTGTGCGGTTTTTTGCACTGCTAATCGCTTTTGTTGCTCACTGCTGTTAGCAAACTTATCTGGATGAACCGCTCGTTGAAGATCTCGATAACGCTCTGAGAGTTGAGCGTTATCAATTGAGTAATCGACAGGAAAACCGAATAATTCGAAATAGTTCAATGTATTTCCTTTCAGTTGTAGTTAAACGGTAAAACTCTCACCGCAACCACACTCTCCTTTAGCATTAGGGTTATTAAACTCAAAACCTTCGTTTAAGCCTTCTTTAACAAAGTCGAGTTCAATGCCTTGAAGATAGATAAAGCTCTTTGCATCGATGATGATATTAACACCATCGATTTCATACAGTTCATCGTCGTCATTCAAGTCATCAACAAACTCAAGTATGTAAGCCATACCTGAACAGCCTGCTGTTCTTAAACCTAATCGTAAACCAAGGCCTTTGCCTCGGTTTTTCAAAAAGGACTTAACCCTGTCAGACGCAGCTGGCGTCATTGTTATTGCCATTTACAACTCCGAGCTTAACCTGCAGCTAATTCATGCTTTGATTTATAATCTTCTAATGCGGCATGAATAGCGTCTTCTGCTAAGATAGAACAGTGAATTTTTACAGGCGGTAAAGCAAGTTCTTCTGCGATATCAGTATTTTTGATTTCAGCAGCTTCTGCTATTGTTTTACCTTTAACCCATTCTGTCACTAATGAGCTAGACGCAATCGCACTACCACAACCGTAAGTCTTGAACTTAGCATCTTCAATAATGCCTTCTTCGCTGATCTTAAGTTGAAGCTTCATCACGTCACCACATGCTGGTGCACCGACCATTCCAGTAGCAACAGATGGATCATTTTTATCCATTGAACCAACGTTACGAGGGTTTTCGTAATGTTCAATTACTTCTTCACTATAAGCCATGATACGACTCCATTAATCCTGTTTGCTAAGAGGGGCTACCTTAATGGTGCGCCCACTGAACTGTATTTAAATCGATACCGTCTTTGTACATTTCCCAAAGCGGTGACATATCACGTAATTTACCAATCGATTTGTTAATAATATCAATTGAATAATCAATGTCTTCTTCTGTCGTGAAACGGCCAATCGAAAAACGAATTGAGCTGTGTGCCATTTCATCATTCAAACCTAATGCACGTAATACATAGCTAGGCTCAAGACTCGCTGAAGTACACGCTGATCCTGAAGAAACCGCTAGATCCTTAAGCGCCATCATGAGTGACTCACCTTCAACGAAGTTGAAGCTCACATTCAATGAACCACAATAACGTTGCTCTGCATCACCATTGATAAAGGTTTCTTCGATATCTTTGATTCCCGCCCATAACTTGTCACGTAAATGACGGATACGGTCGTTATCTTTATTCATATCAGCATTAGCAATTGCAGCTGCTTCACCTAAACCAACAATTTGGTGAGTTGCCAGTGTTCCGCTTCGGAATCCACGCTCGTGACCACCGCCATGCATGGCTGCTTCTAATCGAATTCTTGGCTTACGACGTACATACAATGCGCCGATACCTTTAGGGCCATACATTTTGTGACCAGAAATCGAAATCAAATCAACTTTCATATCTTGAACGTCAATTGGCAATTTACCTGCACTTTGTGCAGCGTCGATGTGGAAAATCACTTTCTTAGAACGACAAAGTTCACCAATCGCTTTTACATCATGAACAACACCAATTTCGTTGTTTACATGCATTAAGCTCAGTAAAACAGTATCTTCTCGAATTGCATCTTCGATACGATTCATTGGAATAATACCGTTAGCATCTGGCTCAAGATATGTCACTTCAAAACCTTCACGCTCTAACTGACGGCAAGTATCTAGTACAGCCTTATGTTCAGTTTTGCTGGTAATGATGTGCTTGCCTTTCTTCTGATAAAAATGCGCAACACCTTTAATGGCTAAATTATCTGATTCAGTAGCACCTGAAGTAAAAATCACTTCACGTGGATCAGCATTAATTAACTCAGCGACTTGATTACGTGCAATATCAACCGCTTCTTCGGCCTGCCAGCCATAGCGATGAGATCGTGACGCAGGGTTACCAAAGATGCCGTCCATAGTCATGTATTGCATCATCTTTTCAGCTACACGCGGATCAACCGGTGTTGTTGCTGCATAATCTAGATAGATTGGAAGCTTCATTTCACACTCCGTACACCGTTATCACCTTAATTGTGATAACCAAAGTACAAATTTTAGTTTTAATATCGGCAAGAACCTACAATGAAATTCTATGTTCTTGCTGTAATTTATCTTGCTTAACCGAAATAAACTGAACATCACGCTTGAGCATTAAGCCTTCCAGAGAGATACCGTTCAGAAAATCAGAAATTTGTTTGCTTAAATCATCCCACAACGAATGCGTCAAACAACGAGAACCACCTTGGCAATTGCCTTGACCGTGACAGCGAGTCGCTTCGACTGATTCATCAACTGCATGAACGACCATACCTACTGAAATTTCACCAGCATTAAGTCCTAAGCGGTAACCGCCTCCAGGCCCACGAACACTGGCAACAAGGCCTTTTTTACGTAGTTTTGCAAAAAGCTGCTCAAGATAGGACAGTGAAATCCCCTGTCTCTCAGATATATCTGCTAGAGGTACCGGACCAGTTGCAGAATGTATTGCTACATCAAGCATTGCTGTGACCGCATAACGTCCTTTTGAGGTAAGTTTCATGACCGAACTCGTTCCTACTTAAGTATAACTTAAATTGAAACATACCCGAGTAAAACAGTCAAGTATTTATCTGACTAGTTTAGTCAAGTATTATCCATTTGAGTGGGGATTAACCATTCATATTTATCTAATAACATCATTAAGCCATAACTCTCTCAATGTATTACTACGAATGGTATTAACTATTGGACGCGTATTTAACCCTTTTGTGTTCAAAAATTCAATGAAAAACGTTATTTATTTCTCATTTTTTACTATTTTATTTCAAATAGAATTTAACCCGAATGATTTGCGTCTATTCGGGTTATAAATTGAGCTTTAGTTGTTGATTGGTATTGGAGTTTGAATACTAGACTGCTTATTTTTGGACATAAGCTGGATAGAACTTCTCTTATAGATGTTGACTATTTTGAGTAAATTGTTAAGTTATACGAATCAATGGCATGATGTTGGTCAACTGCAATTATTGTAGTCATGGGGTTCAATTCCCCAAAAGCCACCAATTACAAGCCTTTAGCATCGATATTTCGAGATTTT
Source organism: Shewanella sp. OPT22 (assembly GCF_004168585.1). GTDB lineage: Bacteria > Pseudomonadota > Gammaproteobacteria > Enterobacterales > Shewanellaceae > Parashewanella. Next base: position 684,385 of record NZ_PGVH01000043.1, read on the forward strand.
AATCCTTTTCTTATTTCATCATCTATTACAAGATAATCTATATTTTTAGCCTTTAATAAGCTTTCAACATTAAGGTGTTTTACCCCCTTAAGGTTTACATTTCTCAAATTTGCGTTTTCGAAGTTAATCTCACGTAAATTGCATCCTTTAAAAATTGCATTTTGTAAATCAGCATTTATAAATACCGCACGTTCTAAGTTTGAATCAGTAAAATCTACACCACGAACTTGTGAATCAATAAATACTGTTTTTTTCATCTCGCACTTTAAAAATTTAGTCGTTCTGATCAATGACTCACTAAAATCAGACTTAATAAGTTGTGTGTTGATGAAATTAGAAGAGGTTATTTCAGTTTTTTTCGCTTTTAACTGGTTCAACGATGAAAATTTGGATGTTAGCTCTATAACTCTAGCACCCGAAATTACAAGCTGATTAATGCTAAATTGAAACACGTCAAGGTTGTTGAGTCTATGTATCATTCCAACTTTTCGAAGGTTAACTTCTGGAAGATCTAGATATGACACATCACTCAGGTTATTTAGTGTTGTTACTTTTTCGTCAGACTGTGCTCGCTTAGTATCCAACCATACAACTATTACACCGATAATTAATATATCAAAGAGTAAACCATGTGCTTCAACTAAAACATTTTCCCAAAAGCCTCTGTTGTACAAGCCTACTGTTGTATTTGGGAAAACAATATTACTAACACTGTCCCAAAAAGCTGTTATTCCCACCACAAAAAGTAAAACTAAAGTAAACAAAGTAATTAATGCTCTTTGTGGAGTTTTGTTGATCTTACTTAGCATTTTGAACCTTTTATAAACAACATGTGTAGATTAATCAGATAATGTTATCTTTTATACGTATTTAAATTAATAATCAATGTGTTGAGAAACCTAATTTACAAACAGAACATTACTCTAAAGGACCTTTAAATAGTTATTTTTACATTTGTTCAATCAGCACTGACATAAAGTTAGTCATCCAGCTTTGGGGCATTTAATGGAAAGCGCTTCGCGCTTTAAAAGTCGTGAAGTTGCACTCCACACCGCCCAAAGAGAAATTCTCCAGCAAATTCCCCTTTGGAAACCCCAGTGCCGCCCCAACGAAGCTAAGCGTTTCAGATATTATTAAATAAATGCCTAACGGCTCTGATGGTACATCCATGTACCCCAGAGCCTAGCCTGACGTCCTGTCAGGCTCACGTCATTTCATATTCAATAATATCTTCAACAGCTTCGACGGGAACATTTAGCCCTTGAGCTGCATTTGAATTATTCTAAGTCGTCATTTCAGCATGTTTCTGGATGGAAACGTAGTAACGACAGTTTTGTGTGTCGGTAATCTAGTGCCTTTTTATGAAAACATAAATCACATAACAAAACTTAGAATAAGTTTATAAAGGCGCTGGATACCCGACTAAAGCATTCGGGCATGACGTGTACTCCATATATCAATATTACCGTTAGCCTCGCAGGCTACAACGGTTCCCCATGGCAAAGTTGTTATGAGTTGTCAGTGAAAATATCGTAAGCGCAGCAGGGAAGCTGCGCTAGTTTCCGAGGTACATGGATGTACCATCGGAAGCGTTAGTATATTTTTGCTGTAAGACGAATAACGCTCAACTTTGCGGGGCGGCACGGAGAGATCCAAGAGAGGATTTGCTGTAGAACCCTTTCTTGGTCGGGTGTGGGCAGAAAGCCCACGACCTTATAAACTTCGCAGAAGTTTTGCTCTAATGAAAACAATTGATGCGATACATCAACAAAGTCACTAGACACCCACTTTCGTGAGTGCGACAAGCTCAAAAATCAAATAATAGGGTCAAACTCTTCCATACCCTTTTGACGCTTTTCAGCTGCAGCAAGTTCATCTTCACTAAACTCTTCTATCTCAAGTTCAGGCAGCTTTTCAGTGCAAACTTCGCCGCCCATCTGTTGAACTTCACAACAAACTTCTTGCAGTTTGGAATCCATCAAGTGCATATGATCCATCATTTGACCAATCGCATTGGCAACAGGGTCAGGGTTGTCTGGTGAGACAGCATAAGCATCAAAGCCATACTTCTTTGCCATTTCAGTGCGACGCTGTGTTTTTTCTTCAGATTCTTCTGTTGGTTGAGCAACAATACGCCCAGGAATACCTAAAACCGTTCTCTCTTCTGGCACTTCTTTTACAACAACCGAATTAGAACCAACTCTAGCACCGTCTCTAATAACAATCGGACCCAGCACTTTAGCACCAGCACCAACGACGACATTATTACCTAAAGTTGGGTGACGTTTACCTGACTGCCATGTCGTACCACCAAGCGTTACGCCATGATACAAGGTACAATCATCACCTATTTCAGCGGTTTCACCAATCACAATCCCCATGCCATGATCAATAAAGAAACGACGACCAATTGTGGCACCTGGGTGAATTTCAACCCCAGTCAACCAACGAGAGAACGTCGATACACATCGAGCAAACAAGAACCATCTGCGCTTCCAAAGCTTGAAGCTGATTCGATGCAACCAAATTGCATGCATTCCCGGGTAGTTCAACAAGATCTCCATAGCACTACGTGCTGCGGGATCTCGATGATAAATAGACTCAATGTCTTCTTTAATTCTCGAAATTACACCCATTGCTTCAACCTTTAATCTTTAATCTTTCTTAGCAATTTTCTCGATAGAGCTTAAAATACCGCGCAAAATATTCATCTCTTGCGCTTCTATACGTGCTCGACTGAACAAACGCCTCAACTTAGTCATGATTTGTCCAGGATGATTCTTGATAATAAACCCAGTAGATAGCAACGTTCTTTCCAAATGCTCAAAAAATTGCTCTTGCTCTTTTTGCATTGGGTACTCTTCTGGTACTTCAACTTTACGGTTCTTATTCAAGTAAGCCATTCTTGTTTCATAACACACGATTTGAACAGCTTGAGCTAAATTCAGAGAACTGTACTCTTCATTGGCTGGTATCACTACATGGTAGTTACATTTTTGTAATTCTTCATTGGATAAGCCATGATTTTCACGACCAAATACAATGGCAACAGGCCCAGACTCTCCTTCTGAAACCAATTGTTCACCGGCTTCTTTGGGTTCTAAGATCGGCCAATCTAACGTTCGACTGCGCGCACTCGTCGCAACCACTAATGAACAATCGGCAATAGCTTCATCAAAAGAATCTACTTTCGTAAGGTTTTGAAGAATGTCGGCAGCACCAGCAGCTAAGGCGATAGATTGACCATCAACTTCTGTTCTTGGTTCTGCTAAGTATAAGTTTGTAAGGCCCATGGTTTTCATCGCTCGTGCGACTGAACCTATGTTTCCAGGATGGGAAGTGCCAACTAAAACAACTCGGATATTGTTGAGCATGGAAGTTAACTATTTGAGTCAATAAAAACCAGAAGCGGAATACTAGCATCAATTTCACGCTTTTGGCTATTTCGGATTGCAGATACTTTTTAAAAGCGTATAATCCGCACCGATAATTTTTCCGTTCTTTAACATCCAGGGGATTGCAATGCATCCGATGATGACTATCGCTGTCCGCGCTGCTCGCGCTGCCGGCAAAACAATTATGCGTGCTTATCAAGAATTAGATCAAGTTGAAGTTTCGACTAAGGGTCTGAATGACTTCGTTACTAACGTGGATAAAGAAGCGGAAGCTGCTATCACATATCAAATTCGTAAATCTTACCCAGATCACACAATTGTGGGTGAAGAAGACGGTGAAAACCGTGGTGAGAATAAAGATTATATGTGGATTGTTGATCCTCTTGATGGAACGACTAACTTCGTTCGTGGTATTCCACATTTCGCTGTATCTATTGCGCTTCAGTACAAAGGAAAAACTGAAGTAGCTGTAATCTATGACCCTGTTCGTGAAGAGTTATTCTCTGCTACTCGTGGTCAAGGTGCTAAATTAAATGATTACCGTATTCGCGTTACAAACGTAAATGATTTAAACGGCACTATTTTAGCTACAGCTTTCCCATTCAAAGCTCGCCAACACACTGAAACCTACATGAGTATTATCTCTGAAGTGTTCAACAAGTGTGGTGACATTCGCCGTGGCGGTTCTGCAGCATTAGACCTAGCATATGTAGCAGCGGGTCGTATGGATGGATATTTTGAAATTGGCCTTAAGCCATGGGATATCGCAGCGGGTGATCTTATCTGTCGTGAAGCGGGTGGTACAGTTACTGACTTTACTGGTGGCCACAATTATTTAGTTTCAGGTAACATCGTTGCAGGAACACCAAAGGTTACTCTAAACCTTGTTAAAACTATGCGCCCTCTTCTTAATGAAGGTTTAAAACGTTAGTTCACGTTTTATCTCGTTAAGCAGAAAATAAAGCCTCAACTATTGTTGGGGCTTTTCTTTAACTATCTTTTTGATTGCTTTTGATTGCTCTTGAGTTAAAGGATAAATATTGGCAACTCTGCATTGCATTGGAATTGTATCTTTAACCGAGACGGTATCGCTGAGCTTGTCAAAGGTATTGTCCGAAAACTGGTGCAGTTTAACAATCTGTGCAAAATTAAGCCCAGTGCAACCACCTTGCATCTTTAATAGATAATCTTTTCGAAAGTTCGCAGATAAAATCATGTAATCATCACTTAAACTGCTCCAGCCATTAAAGTCAAAGCTGGTTATCCGATTGATACTTTGTAAGTTATTTGTTTGAATAAAATCCGCATACGCTGCATTTCTATCTGCTGTCGACATCCTTGACGCACACCCAAATATAAATAAAGTTGCTAGCGCTACCAAAAATAACCTTTTCATATTTTTTCCTTTCTCTAATTAGATTATATGAACTAAATCTAGTGTAATACCTTTTCGACAATTTGCAGTAAATGAGAATTCATAAAATCAATAAAGTTTAACTTTGAGTATATAGTTGAGTGCACAATCTATTCCTTGCCAATTGTGTTTTCTATGTTTAGAACATTCGCATTCTTTTTATTGAGCAGAAAACACTTTAAAATGCACACGTTTTCAAAACATTCCCCTTCTTAATCACAATAATAATTAGGAATTGTTCAAAGATGGAACATCCACATACAACTTCTACTTTTCAAAATGCCTTAGCTGGGTCACAAATGCTTTTTGTTGCATTTGGCGCTATGGTATTAATGCCAATTTTGACTGGCCTTGAGCCAAGCGTTGCTATGTTTGGAGCCGGTATCGGTACCTTACTCTTTCAACTGGTCACGAAAAGAATGGTGCCTGTTTTCTTGGCTTCTTCTTTTGCTTTTATCGCACCAATATCATTCAGTATCCAAACCTGGGGTATGGCACCGACAATGGGTGGTTTAATTGCCGTTGGGTTCACTTATCTCATATTAGGTCAATTCGTTAGATGGCGTGGTACTGCGTTTTTAGAAAAAGTATTACCGCCCGTTGTTGTCGGCCCAGTAATCATGGTGATTGGTTTAAGTTTAGCCCCCGTTGCAGTGCAAATGGCTATGGGGAAATCAGGAGACGGCTCAATTGAACTATTCCCTTACCAAGATGCACTTATTGTTTCCATGCTAGCCCTAATTACGACACTTTTGGTTGCCACTTTAGCCAAAGGATTATTCCGTCTAATTCCAATTTTGTGCGGCATTATTGTTGGTTCTATTGCAGCTGGTGTATTGGGAATGTTGGACGGTTCTAAAGTTACCGAAGCGGCGTGGATTGCTATGCCAAATTTTGTTGCACCTGAGTTTAACTGGCAAGTCATCTTATTTATGTTACCCGTCGCCATTGCTCCAGCTATTGAACATATTGGTGATGTGCTTGCTATTGGTAATGTTGCAGGGAAAGATTATGTAAAGAAACCTGGTTTGCACAGAACATTAACTGGTGACGGTATCGCTACCAGTGTCGCCGCTTGTTTTGGTGCACCACCTAATACCACTTATTCAGAAGTTACTGGTGCAGTGATGCTGACTAAAAACTTCAACCCCGTCACCATGACTTGGGCTGCGTGCTTTGCGATTCTACTGGCATTCTGTGGTAAGTTAGGAGCATTATTGCAATCAATTCCAACCCCAGTAATGGGCGGCATTTTGATTCTTCTATTTGGTTCAATTGCAGCGGTAGGCATGAGCAGCTTAGTCAAGAACAATGTTGATTTAAGCCATCAGCGAAATCTATGCATTGTTGCGACTATCCTTGTTCTCGGTATTGGTGGCATGTCTGTGGGTTCCGCTCAGTTTAGTTTAACAGGCATCAGTTTATGTGGTGTGGTTGGTATTTTAATGAACTTACTTCTACCTAAGGCTGATCGAGGAACTTTAGCATCAGAGCTTAAGAACACTCAGGAATAATTGCTATTTGAACTAGGCAACCAAAGGCGCCACTATGTAGACGCCTTTTTATTTTTGGAGTTTAAAATGGATGCCTTAGGTAGAACTAACACAATGATCATGGCTGCTTTTTACGGCGATGCTTTCGCCCTTGGTCCACACTGGATATATGACCCAGCGAAAATAAAAGATAAATTCGGTCACATAACAGAAGTAACTGCACCGTTACCTGATAGCTACCATAAAGGAAAATGCAAAGGCGATTTTACTCATTATGGCGATCTAATGCTTTTTATGCTCAAGCATTTACATAAAAATAACGGTTTTGAATTACAAACGTTTAAAACTGAATGGTGTGCTTTTATCACTCAATATCAGGGTTATATCGATGGTGCAAGTAAGAAAACCTTGGAAAATATTGCCGCTAATCACGAAGACCCTGTTGGCTCTCAAAGTAATGACCTCGCTGGCGCCGCTTTTTTTGCATTACTCTTTTCATATTACGCAGAACAAGAGATGCGTTTATCGAAAGTCACCGAACTGACTACTGCTCTGCATAACCACCCCGACGTAACTGATGCTGTAATATATTTTGCAAAAGTCGCTTTAAACATGCTATCTGGACGTTCGATAGCTGATGCATTATTAAATCAATATCATTCCCTGCCCGAGTCCACGATTAAAAGCCTTATTCATAAAGGCATTGATGCCAAAGAACAAGATTCACAGAAGGCGCTCAGCAGCTTTGGCGTTGATTGTTCGATAAATTCATCATTACCTGGCGTGATTCAAATTCTGTTGAAACACGAAAACGACTTTAATGAAGCCATGACTCAAAACGTAATGGCTGGAGGTGATTCAGCAGCAAGAGGAATTATCATTGCATCATTGTTAAGCCATCAAGTAGATTTAAATTCTACACAGTTTCATGACGTTAATGCTTATCAAACTATTTTGAATAACTTACATCTAAGTTGACTATGTAACAATCCAGTTGATGTGTAGTCTGAAGTTGCCATATCAAATGACGTTGAGAACACACCATGGAATCAATAGCACATAATATGACAACCTTGTTTCAACAACTCGGTTTAGACAGTGAACCTAAAGAAATTGAGAGCTTCATTAAACTGCATTCACCTCTGAATAAAACTACTCGGCTTGAAAATGCCAGTTTCTGGAGTGTTTCTCAAGCTCAACTTTTACATCAACTTATCCATGAAGATGCTGACTGGTCAATTGTCGTTGAGCAACTGAACAACCAAATGCATTAACTTTTTTATTCAGGCACCTTTCTTGGTGCCTTATTTAATTTGCCTCAATTTAAGTTAGTTAGATTTCCCACCTTTTTAACAATCTCACTAAATAACTAACATTGCAGCTAACCAGCATTAGCTTAAACCGGCCTAAATTTACATTAAACACCTGTAATAACTATGTATTTTAAGTTTGGCATACTCCTAGCTTATTAGTCATCAGTTAAGAAAACTCTAATGAGCAAGGGATTTGGAAAAATGAAAAACTTGGGCAAATTAACCATTCTCCTACCAGTTGTGTTAGCTGGTGCATTGACAGCATGTAGTCAAAATCAAGCTGAAGAGAAGAAAGAAGAAATCTATGCGATTCCTGTCGAAACGGCTTTAGTTAGTACAGGAAATGTAGGCTCTTTCTATAGCACGACAGCCACGCTAGAAGCACCAGAAGAAGCAGAGGTTGTTACTCGTGTAGCAGGGCTAATTGAAAAGCTGCATATTGAAGAAGGCGACAAAGTTAAAAAAGGCCAACTTTTAGCAACGATTGATGCTAGACGTCAGCTTTATCAATACCAACAGTCTCAAGCAAACGTTAAAGTGATTGAGCAAGAACTCAACCGTCTAAACAAAATGACGAATAAGCAATTTGTCAGCGCAGATGCGATATCTAAGCTTGAGTTCAACCTTCAAGCAGCAAAAGCCCAGCGAGATCTTGCCAAACTTCAGTTGACAGAAAGTGAGGTTCGCTCGCCGATAGATGGCGTAGTAGCCAAACGCCACGTTAAAGCTGGCAACATGGTTAAAGAGTTTGAGCCATTATTTTATGTCGTTCGCCAAAATGAACTTCACGGTATTGTTCACCTTCCTGAGCAACAATTAGCGAGTTTAAAGCTTGAACAGAATGCAATCATCACAAGCAACTTGAATAACCAGTATGCTTCTACAGCTAAAGTGATACGAATCAGTCCTGTTGTAGACGCTGAAAGTGGTACCTTCAAGGTAACCCTGTTATTACCTAACTCAGAAGACAAGTTTAAAGCAGGTATGTTTACGCGTGCCGAACTTCAATACGACACTCATACCGATGTCACTGTTGTACCTTATAGCGCATTAATCAACCAAGACAACAGCTACGCTATCTACACCGTCAATGAAGGTAAAGCACAACTTAACGACGTAAAAGTTGGCTATCAGCAAAATGGTCTTGTGGAAATCACTAATGGTGTAAATCAAGGTGATGAAATCGTTATCCGCGGACAACACAATCTTAAAGATCAATCAGATGTAGAAGTCATAAACCCTACCGAAACGGAAATTGCAGCTAAATAAGCGAATTGTCGTGCCTGACATCCTTCGGGCACGACGACATAGCAATAAGAATAAAGTTTAAGAAAAAGGAATCACTCTATGTCTGTTATCGCTACGTCAGTTAAACGGCCTGTTACCGTTTGGATGTTTATGCTGGCCATTATTTTGTTTGGGATGGTAGGCTTCTCACGCCTTGCCGTGAAACTCCTTCCTGACCTGAGTTACCCAACCCTAACCATTCGTACTTTATACGCCGGAGCTGCCCCAGTTGAAGTTGAACAACTGATCGCCAAGCCCATTGAGGAGTCAGTGGGTGTCGTTAAAGGGCTTCGTAAAGTCAGCTCCGTTTCTCGTGCTGGTATGTCTGATGTGGTGCTTGAATTCGAATGGGGCACAGACATGGACTTAGCGAGTTTGGATACTCGTGAGAAGCTCGACACTATTGAGCTACCACTAGACGTTAAAAAGCCTTTGCTGCTTCGCTTTAATCCAAACTTAGACCCGATCATGCGTTTGGCGTTATCAGTACCCGATGCCTCTGACAGTAAACTTAAGCAAATGCGTACCTATGGCGAAGAAGAATTGAAGCGTCGACTTGAAGCTCTATCAGGTGTTGCTTCTGTCCGCTTGTCTGGCGGTTTAGAACAAGAAGTTCATATACAGCTCGACCAAGATAAACTGGCCCAACTAAATCTAAATGCTGAAAAAATCAGAAACCGCATTGCTGCCGAAAACTTGAATTTATCAGCCGGTAAAGTTGTTCAAGGCAACAAAGAATATTTAGTTCGGACATTAAATCAATTCAATAACTTGAACGAACTCGGACAAGTTATTGTCTATCGTGATGCTCAAAAACTCGTTCGCTTATTTGAAGTCACCGAAATAACTGATGCCTTTAAAGAGCGCAGTGATATGACGCGCATAGGCAATCAAGAATCGATTGAACTTGCCATTTATAAAGAAGGCGATGCTAACACTGTTGCTGTGGCCAAGCGTTTAAAAGCTGAAATCGATACGCTGAATAGCAACCCTAATCTGGGTGAAGTTAAACTGATTTACGACCAGTCTGAATTTATTGAAAGTGCCATTAATGAAGTTACCTCAGCTGCCTTGATTGGTAGTTTGCTGGCCATGCTAGTTATCTACTTATTCTTGCGAGATATCGTCCCTACCCTGATTATCTCAATTTCAATCCCGCTCTCGGTCATTGCTACCTTTAATATGATGTTCTTCTCAGGCATCAGCTTAAACATCATGTCACTAGGTGGAATCGCACTTGCGGTTGGCCTTTTGGTGGATAACGCCATTGTCGTATTAGAAAACATTGACCGTTGTAAAGCACAAGGCATGAGCCGTGTTCAAGCGGCCATCACGGGGACTAAAGAAGTCTCAGGTGCAATTTTTGCATCAACGTTAACCACTTTAGCTGTATTCGTCCCTTTAGTCTTTGTTGATGGCATAGCAGGTGCACTGTTTTCAGATCAAGCGTTAACCGTTGCCTTTGCCTTGCTGGCTTCATTATTGGTTGCACTAACGGCGATTCCGATGCTTGCGTCAAGAGAAGGATTAAAAGCACCTGAACATCAAGAAGTAGAAAAAGAATCAGTTCCAAAAACTAAATTAGGTAAGTTTGGTTTTTACAGTAAAAAAGTACTGCTATTTCCGTTTGTGCTTCTGTTTAGCATTGTTCCAGCATTTTTACTGACCTTCACTTTGACTCTGGGGAAACTGATTGCTTGGCTTTCAGGAATGATCCTTAAACCAATCATCATTGCATTTAACTGGATATATCGTGGTTTAGAACGCAGTTATCACGCTCTTTTAAACGGTGCGCTATCACATAAGTGGTTAAGCCTGACGATTGCGATTGTTATTTCTGCTGCCGCAGGTAGTCTTGCGCCTCGTCTTGGTATGGAGTTAATTCCACCAATGAACCAAGGTGAGTTTTATGTTGAGGTGCAATTACCACCAGGTACCGAAGTTTCACAAACAGATCGTGTACTGCAGCAACTTGCAACCTCTGTGACAGGTCATCCGCAAGTTAAACATTTATACAGCCAAGCTGGCAGCGGTGGTTTAATGACCTCTGACACCAGCCGTGGTGGCGAAAACTGGGGACGCTTACAGGTTGTACTAAACAACAGTAACGGCTATGACGAAGTCAGTGAGATTTTGCGTAACAAAACTCGTTTAATTCCTGAGTTAGATGCAAAGATCCAACACCCAGAGTTATTCAGCTTCAAAACACCAATTGAGATTGAATTGAGTGGCTATGATATTGATCAGCTAAAAACCACGGCTGATAAATTAATCGAAGTCCTTTCAGAGTCGAATCGTTTTACTGACTTAAATACCAGCCTACGAGATGGCCAACCTGAACTCAGCATTGAGTTTGATCATGCACGCATTGCGGCCCTTGGTATGGATACGCCAACGATTGCTAACCGTATTGCACAACGTATTGGTGGTACGGTAGCCAGTCAATACAATGTGAGAGATCGTAAAGTTGATATTCTCGTAAGAAGCCAACAAGAAGAACGTAATCAAATCAGTGACATCGGTTCGATGATCATCAATCCTGATGGTGTTCGCCCTATTCCATTAAACGCTGTAGCTGAAGTAAATCTTCAACTTGGTCCATCTGCAATCAGCCGTGTTGCACAACAACGTGTGGCGATAGTGTCGGCGAATTTAGGTTATGGTGACTTAGCTGATGCCGTTACTGCGGCGAAAGCAGTGATGGATGCTCAAAACATTCCAGTTTCTATCCAAGCTCGTATTGGTGGACAAAACGAAGAAATGGAGCACTCGTTCCGTTCATTGCAAATCGCATTATTACTTGCAGTATTCTTGGTTTATTTGGTGATGGCGAGTCAGTTTGAATCGTTATTACATCCACTGCTGATTCTGATTGCCGTACCAATGGCAGTAACAGGCAGTATCTTCGGCCTGTTCATTACCCAAACTCATTTAAGCGTAATTGTATTTATCGGCTTAATCATGTTGGCGGGTATCGTGGTGAACAATGCCATTGTATTGGTTGACCGCATTAATCAGTTACGTGCTGACGGTACAGACAAGCTAGAAGCCATTAAAGAAGCAGCTCACTCTCGCCTACGCCCAATTATGATGACCACAATGACAACGTCATTAGGTTTATTACCTATGGCGATTGGCTTGGGTGATGGTAGTGAGATTCGTGCTCCAATGGCGATTACGGTGATTTTCGGTTTGATTTTATCGACTCTGCTTACTTTAGTTGTCATTCCAGTTTTATATGCTCTATTTGACAGAAAGCAGTTCAATAAAGAAGAACAACTAGAACCAGCAATGGAGGGCGCATAATGAGCATTACTAAACTTGCGATTAAACGCCCTGTTACCACCAGCATGTTTTTTATCGCCATTCTGTTATTCGGAATGGCGGCAACGAGACTGCTGCCATTGGAGATGTTTCCAGGTATTGATATTCCACAAATCAATGTCAATGTGCCTTATCGAGGTTCATCACCTGCTGAAGTGGAGCGTGAAGTAACTCAGATACTTGAAGAGTCTTTAGCGACCATGACGGGCATCGACAGAATGCGTTCATGGTCAGACCAAAACGGTGTGAATATTCGTCTTGATATGAAATGGGGCGAAAACGTCGCCAGTAAAGGGCTAGAGGCTCGTGAGAAAATCGATGCCGTTAGTCACTTATTACCGGATGATGTAGAACGTATTTTTGTTCAACAGTTCTCAACGTCTGACATGCCAGTGCTCAATATTCGTTTATCAAGCCAACGTGAATTATCTGGTGCATTTGATTTACTCGACAAACAACTTAAAAAACCGCTAGAGCGCATTGATGGCGTGTCACAAGTCAGTTTGTATGGTGTCGAGCAAAAGCAAATCGAAGTTCGTATTGATGTCGATAGGTTACTGGCATCAGGCATGCCCGTTGCGGAGTTAAATCGTAAACTGGCAGCGCAAAACTTTGTGATTAATGCAGGCAATTTACGCAGTAATAACAAAGTCTATCAAGTATCACCAAAAGGTGAGTTTAGATCCCTAGAGGCCATTCGTAACTTATGGCTCACCCCATCTCTCCGTTTAGCAGATGTTGCAAACGTAAGTTTTGCATTGCCAGAGGCTGAAGAAGGTCGTCACCTCGATAAAAAGTACGCTGTGGGTTTGGATGTATTCAAAGAATCTGGCGCAAACTTAGTTCAAGTATCAAACAGAGTGATCAAAGTTATCAACGCCGTAAAGCAAGATCCGCAATTCAGTGGCATCAAGCTTTACATCATGGAAGACCAAGCTTTTGGTGTTAAATCATCGCTGAAAGATCTACTGATTTCAGGTTTAATCGGTGCCCTACTTTCGTTCGGTGTATTGTACTTATTTTTACGTGACTTAAAACTCACCATGGTCATTGTCGCTTCTGTGCCAATCTCGATTTGTATGACACTCGCAGTCATGTACTTCTTAGGTTACAGCTTGAACATCCTATCCATGATGGGGTTACTGCTTGCCATTGGTATGTTGATTGATAACGCCGTCGTGATCACTGAAAGTGTGTTGCAGGAGCGTGAAAATGCACCAGCTAATACACCCGCTACTCAAGCCATTTTATCGGGCGTAGATAAAGTTGCCCTTGCTGTTATGGCAGGAACCTTGACTACTGCCGTAGTGTTTTTGCCCAATATCTTCGGGGTAAAAGTTGAGCTTACAGTGTTCTTAGAACATGTCTCAATTGCAATTTGTGTATCTCTTTTAGCGTCATTATTGGTTTCAAAAACCTTGTTACCACTCATGATCAGGAAACTTAACTTCAAGCCAAAGCCTAAAAAAGAAAGCGACAAACTACAAAACGCTTATCATAAAAGCTTATCTTGGGTGCTCACTAGACCTAAACTTTCAGGTTTTATCGCTATTTTAATTCTGGTTTCAACGGCGCTACCACTAGGGGTCATTCAAGGGAACGACGGCGGTGGAGAAAACCCCGATCGTCTATTCATCAACTACATGGTTGAAGGTCGTCACACCGTTGAAGTTGTTGAATCGTTAGTTTCTGAAATGGAAGACTACTTGTACGCCAATCAAGATAAATTCCATATTGACTCGGTGTACAGCTATTACAATCCGGATCGAGCACAGTCTACACTAATTCTGAAAAAGGATACCAAAGCTGATCTAAAAAAACTGAAAGAAGAGATACGTGAAGGTTTCCCTAAGTTCAGTATTGCTAAACCTCAGTTTGGTTGGGGAAGAGACAATAATGGTGTTCGTATTTCACTTACCGGACGTTCCACCAGCGAACTGATTCGAATCAGCGAGCAAGTGATACCACTAATCCAAAATATTGAAGGTTTGGTTGATGTTCGCTCTGAACTCAGCACCGGTCAGCAAGAAGTTGTGGTAATCATTAATCCTGTTATGGCTTCACGTCTTGGAGTGGAGTTACGCCAAGTTGCCCGAAATATTTCTCTGGCATTGCGTGGTACACCACTGCGTTCATACCGTCATGACCCAAGTGGTGAGTTACGCATTGAACTGGCTTATGATAAAAGCTGGCAAAAGTCGTTAGATAAATTAAAAGAACTCCCTGTCATCAAAATTGGTGAACGGGTATACACTTTGGATAATTTAGCGACGATAAAGACCCAACCTCGCCTAGAAACCATCCGTCACTATGACCGTCAAACGGCATTAAATATTGGTGCAAGTATGGACGAGATTTCAGTGGACGATGCACAGGAAAAGATCACTGAGGCTCTTGATTCAATCAATTTCCCGCATGGCTATAAATACTCATTTCGTGGCGCCTTTGAGCGTCAAAATGAAGATCAAGCCATTATGCTGACTAATATGATTCTGGCTGTTGCTATGATTTATATTGTCATGGCAGCGCTGTTTGAATCATTGTTGTTACCAACGGCCATCATCACCTCAATTCTATATTCAATCACAGGCGTATTTTGGGCGATGATGTTCAGTGGTAATTCTATGGGCGTTATGGCGATGATCGGGATATTGATCTTAATCGGAGTCGTAGTAAACAACGGCATTGTACTGGTTGATCAAATCAATCAAATGCAGCCGAAACTCAATAAGCTTACAGAAACAATTACTCAGGTGTGTATTACACGTTTACGTCCAGTATTAATGACAGTAAGTACCACCATTCTTGGTTTATTACCGCTTGCACTCGGTGAAACTAAAATCGGCGGCGGTGGCCCACCATACTCACCAATGGCGATTGCGATTATCGGTGGCCTAGCATTCTCGACGATCACAAGTTTGTACCTTGTGCCTTTGTGTTATCAGGCCTTATATCGCATGAGATATAAAGCAGGGATCCAGCTTGAGAAGTCGAATCACATTTCTAAGCGCTGGTTGAGGTGGTTACCTTCTTAATCGAAATATCAGAGGGTGCAAACGCATCCTCTTTTTTTGAGAGAAAATATAATTATTAAGGTTTATTACATTCAACCTTCATGTCAGCTCCCTTTTTACTATAAGCCAACAAATAACTTGAACCATTTTGGCTAGAAAACTCTGATGTAGTACCGTATAGGTAATTAGGTGGGAGAGAAATCGTTAATGTTATATCAGGTTTGTGTTTAATGACTGCTTGAGTATTAATATTAACCGAATAATAAGCTTCGCTTCTTTGAGCCTCTAATGCCTGAATATTTCCTGCATTATAAGTCTCTTCAAGCTTTTGAGTTTCAGTTTGCCAATTCGTGCCATCAAAATAACGGTATGTAGCTTCACAATTAATTTGTGCTTGTACGAAAGGAACAAAACCTACCAAAGCTAACAATAAATATCGATTCATCATATGAAATCCTATAGCGCTTAAACTTGAGAAATTCTATTGGATAATTAAAGGCTCTGTTAGATTTTGTCTTTATTCTATATGCTATCAAACCTATGAAATAAAACTGATTTAAATGCTTTCTTATTCAATTAATAACAATAAAACAACAAGGAAAAGTATGAAAAACTCTACGATTGCTCTGCTCACATTTTCTCTTTTTAGCCTATCATCACAAGCGAACAGCCGTTTTGACGATGTAACAATCAGTTCTCAACAACTATCAGAGTCAGCTTATATGTTCACAGGTGCGGGTGGAAATATCGGCGTATCAGCTGGTGAGGATGGTATTCTGATTATTGATGATCAGTTCGCACCGTTAGCAGATAAAATTGAGACTGAACTGGCCAAAATCAAACAAGGCTCACCTAAATACATCATCAATACTCATTATCATGGCGATCATGTCGGTGGTAACGCACACTTTGGTGAACACGGCACCATTATGGCTCACCATAATGTTCTCAAACGATTGAAATCAAATAAAGACATTGATGCCAAAGCACTTCCTGTAATCACTTACGACAACGGCATTTCTATCCACTTCAATGGTGATACTTTAAAAGTGGTTCATCTTAAGCCTGGGCATACTGACGGTGATAGCGTTGTAGTATGGGACGATTTAAGCGTGGTACATATGGGAGACTTATTTTTTAAAGATCACTTCCCTTATGTTGATCTTAAAGGCGGAGGCTCTGTAAAGGGTTATAGAGATAATGTCGCTCATGTATTAAACATCATTACTGATAAAACTAAAGTCATTCCTGGTCATGGAGCGCTTGCAACAAAAAAAGATTTGATGAAATTCAAGCTCATGATGGATGAAAGTATACATTGGATGGAGCAACAAATTGCGGAAAAAAGGACGGTAGCTGAAATCAAAAAGTCAGGGTTACCTTCCAAATTAAAGCCGTGGAGCTGGCGCTTTATTACAGAAGATAAATGGATTAATACACTCTATGAAGACTTGAGCAATCAGTAAAAACAAAATGGGTGTGCTAAGCACCCACTTCTTCAGCTGAACGTGTCCGAGGCACTTCTTTAAAGTGTTTTAATACCCAATAAATCGGCTTTATATCTCGACCACCTTTAAAGCGAAACAAATAAGCCAAACAATATAACCATTGCCATTTTCTAATTTGCTGCTGACTTTGTTGCCAAACCTGTTCGCCACCCGCTTCACGATAATGGTTAATGATTCTTTCAATGAGCTCAACCTTTACTCCAAGATATCGATACAAACTATGAATGAAGACGAATAGATCTCTTACTTGCCGCTCTTCTACAGGCATGTGTGCAATATTGGATTCAAAGTCGATAAAGGTAATTTTGCCATTTCGCCAACAAATATCCCTTAATGCAGGGCGGCCATGCGCAAACTTAAGCAAATGAAGTTCGGCTAATGCTTTTGCAGAATCAAATAAAATCTGCTTTAACTGCTCCGAGTTACAGTTTGGATCGTTGATCCAGTCTTTTAACGTTTTACCTGAATCCTCAATGACGAAGTAAGACTTCTTAATCGTTTTTTGTTTACACACAATGTGGGGAACTGGCGCATGCCTACGTTCAAGCTTACAGATTTTGCATACTTCTCTGCGCAAGGCTCTATTGGCATCACCCTTTAGCAACTTCATGATCCCACACACTTGCTCAGTTTGTTTTAACCAATACTTTTGTTCTTCATACTCAAAAGCTGAAACTCTGTCACCTTCATGCAGTTTCAGCTCATGATCTAACTTTTCTTGGAATGTGAGTTTTTCATTCATACTACAGTGGATTTATCGAACGTTTAGCTAACACTAAGTGATCTAAGAAATGTGATTCAAACTTGAATTAGTAGGTATTCAGCTCTAGTTCAGAAAATGCAGTTCATATGCTAGACAAACAAAAAAGCACCAACAATGTGGTGCTTCAATTCTATGGTATTAACCCTTATTTTTTCTCATCCCATTTCTCTGCTTTGTCAGCAAGAAGCACTGGGATCCCTTCGGTGATCGAATAAGCAAGTTTATCTGCTTTACAGATAAGTTTTTGCTCTTGTTTATCAAAATCCAATTTACCTTTACATACAGGGCAAGCAACAATTTCGAGTAATTTGCTATCAAAAGCCATATATAATTCCTTAATCTTTATTCGTAAGCCGCTCAAGCAACTCTTTATCAAAATTAGACGGTAATTTTGCATCAACAGGTAAATACCACCAATTGGGTTGAGCAAAACTTTTACATTTTATGGCATCTTTTTCAGTCATTATAATCGGTAAACTATCTGAAATAGATGAAATTTGTATTTGAGTGTATTTTTGATGGTCTTCAAACTCAACCGTTTCTTCGAGTTCAAAACCTTGTTGAATCAAAGTATCAAAAAACCGCTGTGGATTCCCGATTCCAGCAAATGCTACTACATCATTTCTGCAGAGTTCTTGGCTCTGATCACATAATGAAATTGGTTTACTTGGTTTCAGCTGCATCGAGAACTCGTGAACTTTCGAACTTCCGCCATTAACAACAACAAAATCAACTGATGACAAACGTTTTTTTGGTTCACGTAATGGCCCGGCAGGAATAAGTCGATTATTTCCAAGTCCTCTAACACCATCAACAATGGCAATTTCGATATCTCTACCTAAAGCATAATGTTGTAGACCGTCATCACTGATTATAATATCAACATCAAAGTCATTTAATAACTGATGAGCGGCCTTCGAACGTTGAGCACCAACAACAAATGGTACTTTTGTACGTTGATAAATCATTGCCGGCTCATCACCTACATCACTTGCTGAATGTGTATTGGTTACAGACACTTCACCTACAGCATTAGAGCCATAACCTCGGCTAATCACGCCAGGTTTATACCCGTGTGAACGAAGCAGTTCGATCAGATAAATCACCATTGGTGTTTTACCACTTCCTCCAGCAGTAATATTGCCAACAATAATCACTGGAACGGGAAGCTGAGTCTGCTTTTTTAAACCAAGTTTAAATAAACTCACTCTAATGACAGTAATAAGCCCAAATAACCAAGACAAGGGCAACAATACCCATTGCAACCAATGCCCTTGATACCAGATCTTATTCACGAATCCTTGCATCTAAATGCCTATGCGCTGAATTGCATTGAATAGAGCTTAGCGTAATGACCATCTTCTTCAATTAACGAACTGTGGGTTCCACGCTCAATCACCTCACCTCGCTCAATAACTAAGATCTCATCAGCATTTTCAATCGTAGAAAGACGATGCGCAATGACAACAGAAGTACGATTATGACGTAAGTTGTCCAGTCCCATTTGAATTGCTTTTTCAGACTCAGTGTCTAGTGCAGACGTCGCTTCATCTAAAATCAGCACAGGCGCATTACGTAACATTGCACGAGCAATAGCGATACGCTGACGCTGGCCACCAGAGAGTAAGACTCCGTTTTCGCCAACCATGGTATCTAAGCCATTAGGAAGTTCTTCAATAAACTCCATCGCATGTGCTAAGCGAGCTGCTTCCTCAATTTGCTCTCGTGTAACTTCCCCAGGGTAAGCATAAGCAATATTACTGGCAATGGTATCGTTAAATAAGGTTACTTGCTGTGAAACAAGCGCAATCTGACTTCTTAACGAAGCAAGTGAGTAATCATTAACACTAACGTCGTCGAGTGTAATATCACCTTTTTCGAGCCCCGAATAAAAACGAGTAATTAAACTCGCCATGGTCGACTTACCTGAACCACTGCGTCCAACCAAGGCAATCGTCTTACCAGGCTGCACATCAAAATTAACGCCTTTAAGCGCTAAACTTTCTTGCTCAGGATAGCGGAAGTTCACGTTATCAAAAACAAGGTGCCCTTTTGCACGTTTGATCTCGTACTTACCTTCATCAGCTTCAGGTGCTCTGTCCAGCAATTCAAATACTGTAGTACACGCAGCTAAACCACGCTGAAACTCAGCATTAACGCGAGATAAGTTTTTAATTGGTTGAAGCATCGCCAACATTGCAGCAATCACAGCAGCAAACGTACCAGCAGTTAGCTCATGCATTAAGCTGTCAAAACTCGCTGCGTAAAGAACAAACGCTAATGCAAATGAGCCAATGATCATAATGACTGGTTGGCTAATAGCCTGTGCGACAGCTAACTTCATATTTTGCTGACGGTTAGTGTTATTTATTTTAGAAAAACGTTCTTTCTCTGTGTTCTGTCCACCGAAAGCTAATACGTTTTTATGCCCTTTCAGCATCTGCTCTGTTGCTGCAGTAACACCACCCATAGCAGATTGAATTTGCTTAGATACTTTTCTAAAGCGGCGACTTACAACTGTTACCACCACACCAATGAGTGGACCAATAACCAAAATACAAATCGACAGTTTCCAAGACAAATGGAACATCATCCCCAGCATACCAATCACAGTAACGGAGTCACGTACCATAGAAATCAATGCACTGCCGGATGCTCGAGCAATTTGCTCTGTATCAAACGTAACGCGAGAAATTAGGTTACCGGTATTTTCACGGTCAATATAGCTAACAGGCAGGTTTAAGTAATGATCAAATACCTGCTGGCGCATGTTCATGATCAACTGAGAGCTCATATAAGAAATGCAATATGTCGAAACAAAGTTCGCCATACCACGGATAAAAAACATACCAACCACAAAAAATGGTGCTTTCATCAGCATTTCATTATTGCTATTAAAGCCCTGACTCGTTGGTAAAATATCGCCAGCAACGTTAGCGACTGCAGAAGGTTGCGAGAACCCCTCATCAATAAAGGGTTTAATAAAATACATAAATGTAACATCGACAATACCGTAAGTAGCTAAAGCAAGTACTGCGACGATAAACATTGCCTTCATTGGCAACAGATAACGCATTAATCTTTTAAAAACGGGACCTAGCGGTTGTTCTGTAGATGTTGTCATTGAAAATGCTGGCATAAAAAATAAAGCCCTATTCTACCTAAACTCAGCAAACTTAAACAGTTGGTTATACCAGTATGGTGCAATATCTGTACGATATTGCTTAATTTCAAGTCCACTTGCATTAAAAGTGAGCGTAACCTGTCCTGAATTACCAGAAACATAGATCTTATCTGAAAACAGTTTATAACGCTTCACGACTTCAGATTTTGGGAACCCCCAGTGGTTTTGGTAACCCGCTGCGGCCAGTACGACTTCAGGTTTGACCGCAGCAATAAAGGCCTCGCTTGATGACGTTTTACTGCCATGATGGGGAGCAAGCATCACTGTGCTGTTTAAATCTAAACCTAATTTAAGTAACTCTCGCTCAGCGTATTTTTCAATATCTCCTGTCAATAATACACTTTGATCTCCATCGGTAACCTTTAAAACGCACGACCCATCATTTGAATCAATTGGCGTAATTGGCCACATAAACTCAAACCTTAACCCTTGCCATATTTCTGTTCTTGGATTGCAAGATCGAGTCTTCACTTTATCGCTATCGAAAACAATTTCTGTATTGGGCGCATACTGCCTTAGTACTTCTAAACCACCACTGTGATCATTATCGCCGTGACTAATGACGATTGTATCGACCTGATTCAACCCTTTTGATTGCAAAAAAGGAACGACACTTCTTTGTGCATAGCTAAAATCGCCGTAACGAGCCCCGGTGTCATAAATTACAGCTCGATTATTGCGCTCAATCACCATTGCTAAGCCCTGACCTACATCAAGCATATGCAAACGCCATTCGTCTTTTGTTTCGTAGTGGCGATCTAGCAGTTGCAAACACATTGGTGCAATAAACAAAAGACAAAACCATCTTTTGCGGGAAAATCTTAATCCCCAAAAACCAAACAACCCCATAACCATCAAAATAAAGGGAGGTACTAGATGCTCAGCTGGAATAACCCAGCTCCAAGGTAACTTGTCGACCCACATGATCAGCATCGAAAAAATCGATAAGCACCAGTCAGCCAAATGTAGCCCAACTAACCATTGACTCGAAAAAGTTAAACCAATACACCAAATGAAAAAGCCCACTAGAGTGATAGGAATAACGAGCACACTGAAAAGCGGTACAACAATTAGGTTTACCCAAATGGAATGCAAACTTGCACCACCAAATAACAGGCAACCTACGACACCTAAAACAACTGAGATGCTGAACTGGACAAAAATGAGCTGTTTTATTTTTAAGTTCATTGAAGTATCACTCCAGTTTTCATGACTTTTCAATAAATAATCAACACTCAATAAAATCACACTAATCGCAAGGAATGAGAGCCATAAACCAGAACTTAACATTGCAAGGGGATCAATAATCAGTACGAGAAATAGCGCTAATAACAGCCGCTCCCACGAAGATGAATATCGTTGAAATACACTCAAACCCAGTACTGCCGTCAGCATTATCAAGGCCCGTTGAGTTGGGATAGAAAAACCTGCTAAATAAGCATAGGTGAGTGCTGTTATCACACTTAATGCTACTGATATGTAATAATTCCTTAAACCGAAGCTGGGCGCTAACTGTGATAATAAATACAATGAGATAATGAGAGTCCAACCGCCGACTATAGAGAGGTGCAGCCCTGATATCGAAATTAAATGTCCTGTTCCACTGTGCCGTAATTGCTGCCAACGACCTGATGATAACTGTGTTTTATCACCAAATAGCAACGCTAACATTAGATCACTGTTATTTAATTTAGTTAATTGCATTTTCAGCTTTTCTCTCAACATATTTCGTAAGCTGAAGTGTTCAGAAACTAAAACCGCTTGTTTTACATTCCCTCGTCCAATAATATGCCGACTCAAGAAATGTTTTTGCTGATTAAACCCTCCTTGGTTTAATACATTGGTAATACTTTTCGGTTTTAATTTGAAATCATAGACTTGCCCAGGTTGGGCTGGATTGGTTGTTCGCCAGTAAATTCTCATGAATTGATTGGGTTTCAACATTAAATTCTGATTAATTAAACGAATATCTGCCGATATCCATTCGTTTTCCTGATTCACAAGTGCTATGATTTCGGCACGAACGTTTATCGTGTTTGTGGTTGAATTAGTTTGATAATTTAATAGCAAGTGCGTAAAGCTGGATATCCAGAGAATGGATATCATTGCACCAGAAATCACCCATGCTTTACGCATGAGTGCAATAAGTAGCAATACTACTCCTGGAGCAACATAAGCAAACGGCAGCAGTGATGGCCAGAAAATCGCTGATAATGATGTGGCACAAAAGCCAAACATAAAACGATTCATAGTTTTCTATTTAAACAGCAATTTGACCTATGCCAAAGAAATTAATTAAAAAATACATGCCTGATCCGAATACAATACGAGATCATAAGCATTTAAAAATTTTCGGAAAGTTACTTCACAACCCAAATTTGTGGCATTTAAATCGTAAATCAGCTCCAGGTGCATTTGCTGTCGGGCTGTTTTTCGCATGGGTACCAGTGCCCTTTCAAATGATTCTCGCTGCAGGTGCAGCCATCATTTTTAATGTCAACCTTCCTTTGTCAGTAGCACTAGTATGGCTAACCAATCCAGCAACCATGCCATTCTTATTTTATGGCGCATATTGGCTTGGCACGAAAATTCTCAATCACCCAACCCAAGAAGTACATTTTGAACTCACTTGGCATTGGCTAGAGCAATCTCTTGCAACCATCGGCCCGCCGTTCTTATTAGGTTGTGCTGTATTAGGTATAATTTCATCTATTTTAGGTTATACCGTTATCAAATATTTGTGGTACCGATCGATATTAAAACGTAGAAAAAGAAGATAACAAATATTTAAAAAAATTTTATCATCTACTGTAAGCAATTGATAAAATAAAAACAGCATCATACTTATATGATGCTGTTTTTATTAGTGTGATAACTCTAAAATAACTCACCTCAAACTGTACATTTGCTTAACAACCGCATAATTCAAATTTAATTTATTGTTGGGTTCCGATAGCATTAGCCCGTTCTCAATTCACAGGATTAATTTGAATGAATCTAAAATTAGTTATTCTTACAGGTGCTGTTTTATTTTCAGCAAACGCACTTTCAGCAACCTACAACGGTACAAATGTCGATGGCAAGATATACACTTGCTCAGGCAAGGCAGAAGGTTATCCTATCACAGCAAACAATCTTCAATGTCACTTTAAAGGCAATCAGATTTTTGTGACTGGTAAGGTACTTGGACAAGACATAACAAGTGTATTAGGTCATCCTCAAACAACACTTCCAAATGAAAATTTAACAAGTAATGTGATAACGGTACCTTTTCAGTACCAGACAGATGAGGACAAAGCCAATAATAAGGCTGGAAAGATTTATAAATTGACTTTTACAGTTGATTTCACATCAGGTAAAGAACCAAGTAACTTTTTCATGAGTTAATTAATCTTCAATCGATTTTATTACCAGTTCATCAAAACCTGTTTTTTCATCAAAGCTTCTAGTGAACTGGTGATTATTTAACTCTAAAATTACGACTTCGGCAGTGGTAAATATTTTATTGCCTTCTAACAAATGCCCACCGATTACCATACCTTTATCGTCAGATAAACTAATGTGTAAATGACTTCCATTTAAGCTGAATGTTCCAACTAGGCTGACAATTTCAAACGGTCCCTCTTTAGACAAAATACTCTCTGAATTCGCTAATCGTAGAGAAGCATTTTTTAAACTCCCAACACAAGTTAAAATGCAACCAGCTTGGATGTCATGTTGCCTAATAAATTTTTCTAAAGAGAGTTTGAGATCCTCACCAGGCTTTAACCTAACTGCGCATGTGTTCATATCATTTAACCTAAAACAAAAACATATTATAACTCTTGTTTAGCCTGCGAAATCCACTTTTTATTCAGTTCTCTATAATGACGAGTCGAAAGTTTCGAATACTCGATAATCTCTTTAAAAAGAAGCTTAGCCTGAGCTTTATCTCCTTGCTTCTGTAAAAGCTTTGCGTAGCAGTACTTTGCTTCAGCACCGGAATAATACTCAGACAAAACTTTATATTCTTCAA
This sequence comes from Shewanella sp. OPT22, assembly GCF_004168585.1. Classification (GTDB taxonomy): domain Bacteria; phylum Pseudomonadota; class Gammaproteobacteria; order Enterobacterales; family Shewanellaceae; genus Parashewanella. The sequence goes on from NZ_PGVH01000043.1 coordinate 709,095, forward strand.
GCGCTTCATTTTCTTTCCCTAATTGCTCATTGGATTGAGCATAAAGTAAATGAGCCTCTTGATTTTTATATTTCGGGTTCTGCTTAATTAAATCATCCAAGATTTGCTTTGTATGTTTATAGTTTTTCAAGCCGTATTCACTCCGTGCTAATCCGTACATAAGATCAGGATCATCTTCATGAATACCTACTAGTGACTTTTCATATAAATCTTTTGCTTTTTGAAATTCGAGCTTTTCTAAATATTCTTCTGCCAAATGCATTCTGTGTTCAACGGTGTCAGAAACGGCTAATTCCTTTGTTGCTTGGTTAAACGATTTATTAGGATTGAAAAAACTACCCATGCCTCGAGACGCTTTTCTCGCCGTTCTAGTACCTGTCAAACTGGGTAACACCTCAATAATAAAATAGGCAATTGCTCCTGCTAAAGGCAACATAATTACAAGCCAAATCCACATTGTATTTCGGCCTGTTTTGACAATATGAACAACTAAAGCAACTTGTATTATTAATGAAATAATAAAAAAAGGCATAAGCACTCCATACAAAGCATCGGTTTTACTGAAATCATGAAATAGGCTTTTGGCGCTCTATTAAAAATTCACTTCACTTAAAGATACAACATAATTGACTTAACTTGATGTTATTTAGCTATCAGTTTTACTGCTTACTCGTTTCGTTGAGTTTATTTTTTATGTATTTGAGGTTAGCATTTCATTCTTTTATTTCCGCTTTATACTCATGAGCGTTATCGCTCATTCCCTTCTCTTTCAGTAATTGTCTCGCTGATTGCTTGAGTTTATACATAAGATGATTGAGTCCCTGACGCTTAATTAACAGGCGGGTGCTCGTTTATGGAAGCTGAAACGCTATATAAAAGCCAAGCTGTGCTCGGCTTATCAGAAACGACTTATTAAGCGCTGTGTTTGGCTTGAGTGCAATTTGCAGTATATCCACTGTTATTTTTCGTGGGGATAACAGTGAAGTCTAATTGAATCAGATGTATTACAGGCTGTCTTGACGAGTTACTTTCTGTTGGCTTCCACTTCCATTTAGAAAGAGAAGCTAAGGCATGTTTATCGAAAAGACCTTCCGGATATGACTTCTTTATTTTTGCGCTAGATAACTTACCTTTGGAATCAATTCCTGCAAGAATATCTACACAACCCGACATCCTTTTTTCTGCGGCAGATGCAGGATAACCAGAGACAAATTTCTTTTTGACTTCCCAATATTCTTTAACTGCCTTACGATTTGGATTCTTACTTAAGTCGAGATATTGAACATCCTTTGGTTGTTCCATATCTTGAACTGTTGATTTACAACCCAACAGAATAAGCATTGTAAAAAGAATGGCTAAAAATTTTTTCATAATCACTTCCTTGTAATAAAAAAACAACATAATAATTAAGCACTGCGTGACAATAACTATGTTTGAATCCAATCATTTTTTGCGCATTCATCGATACGCTAATGAAAAAACTCATCCACGAAAATAACCACAAAAAGCTCATCGCATATGAATGTTTCTTGATGTATGACACACATAAAATGCCAGAAAAAAATAAGCTTTTCAATCTATAAGCTCATGATTAAGTGAATAAAACACTAGTAATGGTTGGCCATCACCCAAAGACAACACAAGGACTAGCCAATATTTCCCCAGTTAATGAGCATGTTATATAACGCTCATTTTTCCACTGGCTTTGGTGCTAAAAGGTTCATTATTGCCAAATAAATCCAGCCACCAACCCAACTGAAACCTAAGACGAAAGTAACAACACCTGATGTTAAAACAGATCGGTTTTGTTTTGCTGCCAATCTCATAGCAAATAATGCAGGTAGAACACCTGTAATAAGTAAAATATACGGCATCAATGACATACTAATATTCATTTTGTTCCTTTAAATTCAACAGTGATAGAAAAATTTGCTTAACCACATAATGTTCCTTAATTTTGTACTAACAATACTCAAACTTTCTCCGAATCCATTTTGTTGTATAACATTCAAATAACGGGAAAATTATAGTTGGCTAAAGTTTGGAATACAGCCACAAAAGGCAAACAGAACTTGTCCTGTTGAATTTGTTGTTAGGTTTATGTGTAAGTTGCACTTACCACCCGATTATTTTTATCCAGCTCGATAATACACTGATAGACATGAAAATTAAGCTTGCTACTAAAAGTGATTTTTGAACCAGACTCTACAACGTTCTGATTGTACTCTGACAAGTTTGCAGTATTTAGCTGTCGAATAACACCAGATTTTTTTTCACCAGACGAAAAATTACCACACAGGTAGTAGACCTCTTGCCTAGCGAACTCCCAAAATGCAGCACTTGTTAAAGCAATAATAATTACAATCGAAGTGAAAAATATGAGATATTCTTTTTTGGCTGTCATCCAGATAATACCTATTTTATTGGCTGTAAACCTAACGCCTACTTAACAGGCAAATGGTAGTTGGCTTAAGTTTAGAACACAGCAACTATAGCCAACCATTATTTTACCAGTTGATTGCCTTATCAGGCTTCTGCAATTTTATTGATTGATACTTTATGATATTCATTAATCAAAGGCACAGCTTTTTCACCTGACTTCATATTGGATAAAACAATTTCGCTATCCTTGGTGAATCTGTGACTGATTTTTACAGTATATGATTTAACCAGCCAACTGAAGAACCCTGTATAATAAACTGCTTCATCAAGATCCCTCCACTTAACACCCGAAGAACCTTTATTCCAAGGAAATATTCCGCTGTAGATCCAAACACCATCATTATCAACATATAACTCTACACTGCGAATATGCAAAATAACCAATATTGATAATAATATTGGGATAATCCCAAGTAAAAAGTGAAAGCCGATTAAGAAAAGGAATACTATGAAAAGTATTACCAAAGGCTTAACGTACGCAACCCAGGATTTTTTTGAAATTACTTGCCGATTGTCACTAACTGTCTTATTTAAATCATCCATGATTATTCCTTTATTCATTGAGTCTAAATAGTTTTACTATAAAAAAGGCATATAAATCAATTAAAAGCCTAATGTCCCTGTTGTTCTCCCCTGATATAAGGTTATTCTCCAGAGTCGCCACTACTCGAAGAGTGATTATTTGAATCTGAACCTGTTAACCACATTTGGTCTTTGGTTGCACTGTTACCCCAAAATAACTTTGACATCGGGAGTATCGTTAAAATCACAATAAGTGATCCAATAACAGGAAAAAAAAGCCCTAAACATAACAGCATTCCCCTTTGATATGTAGAATGCTTTTTATCACTCCAAAGTGCGACTAAAGAAAGCATAAACAATAACGGCCAGCATACTAAAAATGTAATTTGTGTCCAAGTCATCAGCTCACCTTAAGCGCCCAAATAACAGGCAAATACTGGTTAATTAGAATCCAAAGCGCTGCGTAGGAACCAACCCGTATTCGTCCTGTTGAAGCGCTTGATACTAAGTGTCTTTTCGACTTATAACATTGACAATTAGTGTTTTATTATTGAGCAGTAATTCGACAGATTCGGCCGATTGTAGACTATCTTTTTCTTCCGAAGACTTTTTAGTTAATTGCCCGTCGGCTAGGTATGTAATTTTGTTTATTGCTTGAGGTGTTAACTTATTTTTATTGAAATAATTTACAAGTAGATCGCTCATTGATCCCAGTTTTAGCTCTTTTATAGAACTTTCACTGTATTTTGTAACTTCGCTTGTTAATTCCTTTGCGCTTAAATTTGTACAAATTCCTATTAAAAGAATCGATAAAATTATTTTTTTCATTTCGAGCTCCTTTCGTCTTTATTGTAAATCGAATTATTAATAAAACCCTTTCATCTAATGCCAAGATAACAGGCTAAAATTTTTTTGCCTTAAATTTTTAATCCTTGTTATGTGAACTTTGCATAGTACTTATGAATGCGGCTACTAAAAGCCCTGCTGGTAACCCTAAAAGCCAACCTAAGATACCGCCCACAAATATAAGAAAAGAGTTTGCAGAAAGTAATAATCCTCTAGCTTTCAAGATAACAAATGGTAACAACATACAATAGATTACACATCCAATCACACCTCCATTGAAGCCTCTCTCAGCTGGAGTGTCACCTGGAGCGAGAAAGAAAAAAGTTCCAAAAAGAGCAACAAGAATTATCCAAAAAAACAAGAGAATCAAGTAAAAACCAAGCGCTTCAAGAAAAGTCTTTTGTGTATTGATACTAATAACTTTATGAAGCATTTTGAATATTCCCTATTTACATAGCGTTTGCAAAACGAGCAAATACTCGTCAGCCATAAAACTAAGCGTAGGAGCCAACCAGTACTTTGATCTTATCCTGTCGAAGCGTTTGTTAGCTTTTGTCATTTAAACCAATAACACTTATTTTATAGTCACCTGCTTCTTCAATTTTATCGTCAATATCAGTTTTGACTTCTAGGGCATTGATACCCCATTTATCATTTGGTTTGTAAAATTCAAAATACAAGATAACGGGTTGCCTTTCGAACTTCATAAGATACCACCTAGCCCAATAATCGCCTTCAATTCCTTGCTCATGAAGCAACTTATTAGAATAGTACTTCCCGAATGCTTTTAGTAAGCTTGCAAAGTCACCATCTGTTTTTTCGAGTGAAGCGGGACTTATATATTTAATAACAGTCCCATTTGATAGAGCTGTAGAGGCTATATTTTCAAAATTGCCTTTTTCTATTGAATCGAATACAGGTTTTACCAAGTTATTAAATTCTTGTGCATCATCTGCAACAACATTTACTGAAAATAACGTCAAAATAAATAATAGGTGCTTCAAAATTTCCTCCGAGGAAAGCTAACGCCCAATTAACGGGCAAATGGGGTTTGGTTATCATTTGCGGCGAAGGAGCAAAGCAATACATTTTTGCGTCCTTGTTAGTGCACTTGTTAACAGCGCAGTTAACTACTACATTTTGCTACTTAAGAGCAGCCCATATAAAGCCCATACCAAGTACAGCGACAATTGAAAACATGTGATGCTTACAAGATGATTGCAAGCTCTGAGTTTTACCGTGATAAAGCATAAGTAAAACCCCAATAGTTCCTAATAAAAAAACCGCAACCCCCTCAGGGAAAGAACTTCTGAATCCATTAAAAATAGCTATTAACCACGTTATCAAAATGGCTGCAAATGAAAATAAAATCATCAGTTGCTCGATACTCATAATAAATCCCTTTGTTATTATTTATAACTGCTAGCGCCTCAATAAGAAACAAAAAGTTGTTGGCTATAATTTAGAACGTAGTAAAAAAAGCAGTATTCATCCCTATTGAAGTACATGTCAGAGGATTACTTTGCCATAGTTTTTTTTATCCACTCTTTAAAATAAGAAATGCGAGAGTAGTTTTCAATTACTCCATATTTTCCTTCTTGCCATTTGGTAGGTTCAGCATTTTGCCATGAACTTACTCCTAATATATAAAGAGTGTTATTAATATTGAGCAATGCCGGCCCTCCTGAATCTCCCGGACCACTAATACCTTCTAACGGCAATGCGTGCTTAATGTTATCAAACTTAAAGCGAATCCACTGACCACTAGTTTCATTGACGACATTTTGAGCAGCCCTTAAGTTGTCATCAGCACCTATAACACCATGCTTACCTGTACCAAAGTCACCGCGGCCAATAAAAGTTAGATTTTTATTAAGCTCATCTACTCCTTCGTACAAAACTGCAGCTTCACTATTCGAAATTATTGAATGCAACTGCACAAGAGCAATATCATTTGGAAATTGTTGATATTTCCATTGTGGGTGTTTTATTAATTTCCTTATCTTAAAGTTGGAGTTTTGGAATCGTACCCTTCCATCAACCTTTAGATAATTCGCTACATGAGCGGCAGTAACTACCCAGTCCTTAGCAATTAAAGTTCCTGTACCTTCAACAATTTCCTCACCTTTATAACTTCCATAAAAAGTAACTATTGATTTATTGTCTTTTTCAAAATCCCGATACTTACTTTCATCAACATCGTGCCTCATAATTATTGCATTTGACGTGAAAGTAGCTAAAAACAAGGTAATTAAACTCCATTTCATGGGCTATTCCTCTAACGCTAGCCTTAACAGGCAAGTTAATTATGGTTGGCTATATTTTAGAGCTCAGCGTAGGAGCCAACTAATAATTGTCCTTGTTTAATTTCTTGTTAGGTTACCTTAAGCGACACATACTTTCTGGCGCTTTTTTATAACCTTTAGCCTTACTAATTGAATTGTCTATTGAAGCGATAAATGCCTTTATAACCTTGGGTGTCGGTTCTTCAAAGTTGGAACAATTACATGACCAAGTTATAGAGTGACTTCTATCGCCTAATTTTAAATATGTAGTTCTATTAGGGCAAGGTGCACAAACCTCAATTCTTTCCAAATCATCTGAAATCACAGATTTATTTTGATAAGCCATATAATCGGGTAGACCGAAAAAATTAATTTTTTGTGCTTCAATTCGTATTTTTTCAATTTGTAGTTTGGTGAGTTCGATTTTACTAGAATAATCTGAGCTATCACCGCATAGGCGCTTATTATACGTACTAGTAGAGTAGTCGTAAGAATCAAAGACACCTTCGATCTTTAAGTCGAAATTTTCTACTCGTTGATTCGATGAGCATCCAAACAATAAAAATGTGAGAAGAATACAAATATACTTCATTGGTAACCTAACGCTTGCTTAAGGGGCGCCGTAGGCGTCCCAGTGGAGGGCGAAGCCCGGAGCGAACTTGAAGCACTTGTTATGCGTCGGGTACTCATTTCTTGGATTTAAGCTTTGTTGATGGTCGCCAATATATCGGTTTTGCAACTTTTCTTGGTTTACGCCATTTCACCAGAGATAAAACCAATTCAACAACCCAAAGGAAGAACCAAGCTATAAGTTCAGCTGACGCAACAACAAGCACTAGCATCAGATCAAGTATTGATAGAGTTTCGCCAGCAGCTACAAAGAAGCCACTTAGAATCTCTACTAAACCAGCAATCAAACTAAGTATCGCTTCACCAATAGCTATACAAATAGAGAATATCGCTTCTATCACTGGATTTCCCTAAACTGTGACAAATTCACTGGAGAGAATGAACCATCTTTTTTATTTTTACTGCTTTCTCAAAGTGATCCAGCTTATGTTCCATAATCCACCACTCGGCTGCTTCCATGAGTAGTTCTGGATTATTATTTTTGTTCGCAAAAAAAGCATAAAAAGATAAACCGACACTCTCTCCTTTATCTGCAATCTTCTTATCGCATATTTCGATAATTCTTTTTCTTAAACTTTCTCTCATTGCACGTAACTTCCACTCGATATTTTACGGTGAAACTGTAGAGACGCATAACGCTAAGGTAACAGGTTAAAAATTTTTGGCTAAAATTTGCTACGTAGTAGCAAAGCCAAAACATTTTTAATCTTTGTTGACCGCCTTGTTATGCGTATCTTTTGCTATTTTCTCAATGGCGTCAAGTCGTTGGTGCATGTGAGATAATGCTACGCACACGCAACCAAAATAAAGAAAGCCTAGTGAGCTTAGTTCAAAGCCAAGTATTAGACTGAGAACGGTTAAAACAAAAGCTAAGCAAAAAAACAGTTTATGTGAAAAGGGAAGCTTATCTGAAGCTTTTAGCCATAATTCATCCTTTTTCACTTGTTCAATATATTCTTGTCCATTTAGAACTTTTGAATTATCCATATTATTCATCAACATCCATTATACGCATAACGCTTGCGGTAACGGGTTAAAAATTTTTGGCTATATTTTGCGACGAAGGAGCAAAGCCAAAACATTTTTAATCCAGTTGACCGCCTTGTTATGTGATATTGCTAAAAAATCAATTGATACAGAAAGTTAGCAACATTAAACATACAAGCAGCAATGCCGATTGAAAGCATCACTGCTAACCCTCGTTTTTCAGGGGTGTTGAGATGGTTTGTAATACATTTTTTTAATAAATTTGGCATATAAACTCCTTAATTATAAATGCTCTTTAACTTTATTTAATTGAATCAATAGAAAAATTGTAATCAATAAATGCACTAAAGCATGCCAAGGCTGACCAGTGTATAACAGCGCACTAATTAATATTGCGCTTTCACAAATCACTAACTTTTGAAAAATACTCAACAACTTCCCTTTATAGATTAATCACATAACGCCCAATTCAGCTGCGCCGTAGGCGTCAGCTGGAATTTCTTGTTATGTGTTTTTACCACATTTGCTTTTGCCAGCCTAACACTACACGCCCAACAGCGAGCAAAAGCCAACTTAATAAAATGTTATAAAAAATTACAGCAACCAGTATTTCACCATGCCCGTAATTCGCTGAATAGCCAAATATGCTAAACGACCAAATTAAACCATGAAAAATAACAGTACCAGCAAGCAAGCCTATAACAAATGATATATAGCTATAAATTGACTTAGCTTTATCACTAGAGATTACACCAGTTCTATGCCTACTCTTCAATTTTACTACTGAGAAAAAACAGACAAAAAATGTGATTAGGAAACTAAGATAATATGCAACTTCTTCCATGATTCTCCGAAACACTGGTGTTACCCATAAAAAGTAGACACTGTTATACGCAAATGCGCTCGTATTCTGCTGGGCTAACATAGCCTAATGCTGAATGCCTACGTAACCGGTTATAAAAAATCTCAATGTATTCGAATATACCTGATTTAGCTTCCTCAATCGAGTGGTATTGCTCTGCGTAAATAAGCTCTACTTTCAATCGACTATAGAAAGATTCCATCACTGCATTATCCCAACAATTGCCTTTACGGCTCATACTCACAACGCCACCTTTACTGCGAATGACATCTTGATACTTTAATGCTCGGTATTGAACACCTCTATCAGAATGTATAATTAATCCTGGGCCAATCTCTCGACGAGAAAAAGCCATGTTCAGTGCATCGGTGTTGAGTTGCTCTGTCATGGTTAAATCTAACGACCAACCAATAATACTGCGAAACATAACGCCCAATTCAGTTGCGCCGTAGGCGTCAGATGGAATTGCTTGTTAGGCGACCGTTTACTACAAAGAAATACACTTGCAGCAACAACCGCCTTTTAAAAAAATTATAACGACCTATAACATTAAGCCGCCACGACACAAATACTGCTTAATTTTGTTTTACGATAACCTGATAAACACGCTACCGCCAATAACCACAAACAAACTTTGAGGTTACAACTTTGAACAGCAAATTGCAGTTTGTAAAAACAATTGAATTTGCAGCTACAAAACAACTTTTTATTTACCGCCAAGTGGCGGCGCATAACGCCCAAATAACGGGCAAATTGTGGTTGGCTAAAATTTGGAGCGCAGCGACAAAGCCAACCAGAATTTGTCCTGTTGATTTGCTTGTTATACGCTTACTGAGAATCAAAATAATCGTTTATAGATTTTTCACCCTCAATAATTGCTCTATGCGCTTTTAACCCAGCTTCCGATGAATAAAAATCTGCGGCCTTTGATATTTCATAAGCTCGTAACTGTTCTAGGATTCTAGCTTTAAAAATTAACTTTACCGCTTTTCGATTTATTTTTTCATTAATAATTTGATCAGAACCGACAGCTGCCAGAAGCAAACTGCGAACTTCAGGAGGTAAACTATTTAGTTGTTCTGAAAACTCAGTAACATCGTTAACTTCTATTTGTTCGAGCGAGTCCATTATCTCAGGCATTTTTAAAGCAATATAAAGGCGCTCAAATTCCTTATTCGGATCAAGCTGTTCTTCAACAGAACAAGATGACAATAGCAATATGCTCAACGATAAGAAAATATAGTTAAATTTAAAAATCATCGAATGTCCTTTTCATGCGTATAACGCCCGCCTTAACAGGCAAATTGTGGTTGGCTATAATTTTGGAGCGCAGCGACAAAAGCCAACCAGAATTTGTCCTTGTTTAAGCGCTTGTTAGG
>NZ_PGVH01000044.1 GCF_004168585.1 Shewanella sp. OPT22
GGGCGTTAGGGTTACAAGAGGTTATTTTGAAGTACATCTTATTCTCTTTATTTTTAAGTGTTAATGCATTTGCTTCTAATCCATGTGAAAACACTGGAGAAAGGTTTTCTTTCGGGGAAGAGCCCTTCGCTTCAAAATTATACGAAGCTGCAAAAAATACAGAGCTTGGAGCATGGAAAGATGGAGAGTTTTGGCAAGAAAGGTTTTACTATCTTGGAACGGTTCAGTCTGGGAAAAATTCGCTTTACGTAACTTACATAGATACAAGTTGGGGAGCATCTAGCTGCCGTAGTACTAGGAGACTAATCTTCTTTACAAAAGATTTTAAGCAATTTGCTCAATACTATGCAGTTGCAAAGCCTTCATTAATAGGAAGCTTTTTAGACTTTCCTGAAGGTGAAAGAGAAAAAACAAAAATTGACATATCAAAAGAGTTACCAGAGTTCTTAAATGATGGAAACGATTACTTTCCAATCCAAAAAATGTAACCCTAACAAGCGCTTAAACAAGGACAAATTCTGGTTGGCTTTTGTCGCTGCGCTCCAAAATTATAGCCAACCACAATTTGCCTGTTAAGGCGGGCGTTA
>NZ_PGVH01000045.1 GCF_004168585.1 Shewanella sp. OPT22
CGAGATAGCTGCTGTTAGAGTAGTTTTACCGTGGTCAACGTGACCGATTGTACCAACGTTAACGTGCGGTTTATTACGTTCAAATTTTTCTTTAGCCACTTTACTATTCCTTTCTTTTCAGGATGTCCGACGGCAAGCCGGACGGCATAAATCAGTTAATATTATACCTGTAAACAGGTGTCGGAACTCGATAGCTTAGCCTCGAGCTTCCATCATCGCTTTTGCAATGTTTTGCGGCGCCCCGTTGTACTTCAAAAACTCCATAGAGTATGAAGCACGACCTTGAGTCGCTGATCGCAAGTCGGTCGCATAACCAAACATTTCAGATAGAGGTACTACGGCACGAACGATTTTGATGCCAGCAACGCCGTCATCCATCCCGTCGATTAGGCCGCGGCGACGATTTAAGTCACCCACGACATCACCCATGTACTCTTCTGGGGTAGTCACTTCTACCTTCATGCAGGGTTCGAGCAACACCGGATCCGCTTCAAGCGCACCCTTTTTGAAGCCCATAGAACCAGCAATCTTGAACGCCATTTCATTCGAATCAACTTCATGGAATGAGCCGTCGAATAACGTGACCTTCACGTCCAACACAGGGAAGCCAGCTAAAACGCCACTCTTCATCTGTTCTTGGATACCTTTGTCAACCGATGGGATGTATTCACGAGGAACGGTACCACCCACAATTTCGTTGACGAATTCATAACCCGAACCTTGCTCTTGAGGCTCAAGTTTCAACCACACATGACCATACTGGCCACGTCCGCCTGATTGTCGAACGAACTTACCTTCGACTTCAACGGTGCTGCTGATGGTTTCACGGTAAGCAACCTGAGGTTTACCCACGTTGCAATCTACCTTAAACTCACGGCGCATGCGGTCAACAATAATATCTAGGTGTAATTCACCCATACCAGAAATCAAGGTTTGCCCTGATTCTTGGTCAGTTTCGACACGGAACGACGGATCTTCTGCAGCCAATTTTTGTAGCGCAATCGCCATTTTTTCTTGGTCTGGTTGAGAGCGTGGTTCAACCGCAATCGTGATCACTGGATCAGGAAACTCCATACGTTCCAAAATCACTTTATGCTGTGCATCACACAAGGTATCCCCTGTGGTTACATCTTTAATACCAATCAAGGCAGCAATATCACCAGCACGAACCTCTTTTAGCTCGTTACGGTCATTGGCATGCATCTGTACAATACGACCAATACGTTCTTTTTTCTCTTTTACTGAGTTGTATACCATCGCACCGGCCTGTAGAACGCCTGAATAAACACGTACGAAAGTTAACGTACCCACGAATGGGTCAGTAGCAATCTTAAAAGCAAGTGCCGAGAATGGCTCGCTGTCGTCACTGTGACGCTCAACTTCTTTCTCTCGATCATCAATACCTTTAATTGCAGGGACATCGACTGGCGCTGGCAGATATTCTACCACGGCATCCAAGACCGCTTGTACCCCTTTATTTTTAAACGCACTACCGCAAGTTGCTAATACAATTTCATTGTCGATAGTTCGTTGACGAAGCGCTGCTTTGATTTCTTCTTCAGACAATTCACCATCTTCTAGGTATTTGTCCATCAGCTCTTCTGACGCTTCTGCAGCTGCTTCAACCAGATATTCACGCATTTCTGCTGCTTTATCAGCAAGTTCAGCTGGAATCTCTTCATGTGTGAAAGAAGCACCTTGATCTTCTTCACTCCAGTTAATCGCCTTCATTTTAATGAGGTCGATAACGCCTTTGAAATTTTCTTCGGCGCCAATGTTTAACTGGATAGGTACACAAGTCGCACCTAAACGATTGCGAATTTGTTCAACAACACGGTCATAGTCAGCACCCGCTCTATCCATCTTGTTGACAAACACCAAACGTGGAACAGCGTATTTATCGGCTTGACGCCAAACAGTTTCTGATTGAGGCTCAACACCTGAAGAACCACAGAAAACTACGACAGCACCATCTAAGACACGTAATGAACGCTCTACTTCAATAGTAAAGTCAACGTGACCAGGTGTATCGATGATATTAATACGATGTTCTGAAAATTGTGCGTCCATACCACGCCAAAAAGTGGTGGTAGCCGCTGAAGTGATGGTAATACCACGTTCTTGCTCTTGTTCCATCCAGTCCATGGTTGCAGCGCCATCATGAACTTCACCAATCTTATGTGAAAGACCAGTGTAAAATAGAACACGTTCTGTGGTGGTGGTCTTACCTGCATCTACGTGAGCGCAAATACCGATATTACGATACCGCTCAATAGGAGTGTTACGAGCCACGAATATACCCTCTTTGCTAAAATTTCCATTTTAGCGGATTTGAAAAAAGCGTGGGTCCGAAGACCCACGCCAAGGCAATTACCAGCGGTAATGAGCGAATGCTTTGTTCGCTTCTGCCATACGATGCACGTCTTCGCGCTTCTTAACAGCAGTACCTTTATTTTCAGACGCGTCATGCATTTCACCTGCTAGACGCAAAGCCATAGATTTTTCACCACGCTTACGTGCTGCTTCAACCAACCAACGCATTGCTAACGCATTACGACGAACTGGACGCACTTCACATGGAACTTGGTAAGTTGAACCACCAACACGACGAGATTTAACCTCGACAGCTGGGCGAACATTTTCCAAAGCAGCTTCAAGGATTACTAGGTGATCTTCGCTTTTCTTTTCAGCGACTACATCTAGAGCCTTGTAGATAATTTTTTCTGCAACAGACTTTTTACCGTCTTGCATTAGTACGTTGATGAACTTAGCCAGCAACTCACTTTTAAATTTTGGATCTGGTAGGATTTTACGTTGTCCTACAACGCGACGTCTTGGCATAACTTTTCTCCGTATGCTTCAGGTATTTCCAAAACTGGAATACAAATTTATTTAGCTTGGCCTTACTTTAACGGTAAAGTTAAGACTTAGGACGCTTAGCACCGTACTTAGAACGGCCTTGACGACGTGCAGTTACGCCTGCACAGTCTAATGCGCCACGAACAGTGTGATAACGAACACCAGGCAAATCTTTAACACGACCGCCACGGATTAGAATCACGCTATGCTCTTGTAGGTTGTGACCTTCACCACCGATGTATGAAGTAACTTCAAAACCGTTAGTTAGACGTACACGCGCTACTTTACGTAGAGCTGAGTTAGGTTTTTTAGGTGTAGTAGTGTAAACACGAGTACAAACACCACGCTTTTGTGGGCACGCATTCAACGCTGGCACATTAGTTTTATCAACTTTTGGCTGGCGTGGCTTACGTACCAACTGGTTAACAGTTGCCATGTAATAGCTCCGATCTTTGTCGATCTATAAATCGACACATAAGGTATGAAAAATCTATTGCCCTACTGACAGACGATCTGACACTAGGACGCGGAATTTTAGAAAGCAATTGAGCAACTGTCAAGATTTAGCCAGTTTTTATCTCAATTTCGTAAGTTTAAGCCCCAATTGACAACATTTATTCGACATTTTCACCTCGTCTTATAACTAACACGCTATTTAGAAGATATTTTTATAAGCTATGTTCATTAATATCTAGTTCAGTAATTATTCATTATTCTGCTTATGCGAGGTTGTGAACATGAGTATTCAATATGACAATTTCTTCTGACAGTCCTCAAACATGGGGGCAAGAACTCACGAATTACTCCAAAGATGTATTTTGGCCTACAGCTTCAAGCAGTATTGCGTATGGGCCCGTAGGAGGTGGGGTTGCTTTTGCGACATCTTCTGGACTATATATCTTGAAAAGAAGCGGAGAAAACTGCAAACCCGGCTTAAAATCAAGCAATATTTATAAAGGGTTATATCATGGCGCTAATATCGCATTGCCAGCCCTTGCCGCTTTTCATTCACAGCCTCAGCAGTGTGCTCAGTATGCATTTGACACCGGTTGCAAAGTAATCAAGGGGATCGTTGCAGTCATTCCTTATGTTACTGGTAACGGAGCCGGTGCTCTTGTCGATGAATGCACTAACCAAAGTAAACCTGAAGATGTGGAGGAAGGTTCCGAGCATAGTGAAGACGTACAGGAAAAGAAAACCACTTCTGCCAGTTCTGCTAAACATTTTACTGTGAGTATGTTGATTAGAGTTGGGGCTGGCGCAGTCCCTTCGTCATTATTTTTTGCTTTAAATGCGATGCTTTATAATTAAACACGTTTTCATTTTAAACAAAAAAGGCGCCTAATTGGCTAATGCCAGTCAGTTAAGCTGATTGGCATTTTTTCTATTCAAAGGGTACTTCTTTGGCTTAGGTTTGACCCACCTGTGATATTTCCTGTCTTCACGC
>NZ_PGVH01000046.1 GCF_004168585.1 Shewanella sp. OPT22
CGATGCATGTAAATGGGGCTATAGCTCAGCTGGGAGAGCGCCTGCCTTGCACGCAGGAGGTCTGCGGTTCGATCCCGCATAGCTCCACCATTTACTTCAACACGTTAAGTGATTGAAAATATGCAGTGTTAGAGAGGCCAAAGATAAGACATAATTTATCTTTGGCTTTTTTAAGCCCGTTCTTTAACAATTTGGAAAGCTGATAGTAATACACACAACTTAGGTTGTTGTGTAATACAAAAATCTCAAAAATCCTTTGATATCTTTAATTAGGTATCAAAACAATTAGTATTTTTAATTAAATTCTAATCGAAGTTCTCAACACTTTATTAAGTGTCTTGAATATTCAAAACTAAGGCGAGTGTCGAAAGACACTTATCAAACCAGCAAGTTGCGTACACCT
>NZ_PGVH01000047.1 GCF_004168585.1 Shewanella sp. OPT22
TTTGGAAAAATCAGGCATAAAAAATCGGCTACAACAAGGTTGTAACCGATTATGAAGCTTCTCAATGATCGTTCAAGTGTCTTAAACGATCGGCATTAAGCATATAAACTGGGCTTTTTAATTTCAGTCTGACTTACAGTCTTTCTAAAACAGCATCAGTGAAGTCAGTAGTACCATGAGTACCACCTAAATCACGAGTTGTACGGTCACCAGATTCAATGACGTCAGCAACAGCACTACGGATTTTGTCTGCTTTATCAGCCATGCCTAAATGCTCAAGCATTTGGATAGAAGCTAAGATGACGGATGTTGGGTTTGCTAAGTTTTTACCTGCAATATCAGGAGCACTGCCGTGAACGGCTTCAAAGATAGCAGCATCCTTACCAATGTTAGCACCAGGAGCCATACCTAAACCACCAACAAGGCCAGCGCATAAATCAGAAAGGATATCGCCGAATAAGTTCGTTGTAACAATCACATCGAAATTCTCGGGATTCATCACTAATTTCATGCATGTTGCATCAACGATCATTTCTTCAGTTTCGATATCAGAGTAACGCTCACCCACTTCTCTAGCAACTTTAAGAAATAAGCCAGAAGTTGACTTCATGATATTTGCTTTATGAACAATCGTAACTTTTTTACGGTTTTCATTGCGAGCAAGTTCATAGGCGAAAACAGCAATTTTTTCTGCGCCTTCACGAGTGATGATACTTGTTGCTTCAGCTGTACAGCCGTCTTCAGACACTTTTTGCCCAAGACCTGAGTACATGCCCTCAGTGTTTTCACGTACCGTGATGATATCAATATCTTCATAACGCGCTTGAGTACCTTTTAAAGAAAGTACTGGGCGCACGTTTGCATAAAGTGAAAACTTCTTACGAAGCGTTACGTTAATAGAAGTAAAGCCACCACCAACTGGAGTCGTTAAAGGCCCTTTAAGAGTGATTTTGTTTTTTTCTATTAAATCAAGTGTTTGTTGTGGTAGTAGCTCATCGTGCTTTTCAAGTGCAACTAAACCAGCATCTGCAAACTCATATTCAAAGTCACAGCCAACTTTGTCTAAAATTTTTAAAGCTGAATCAATAATGCTAGGGCCAATTCCATCACCTGGAATTACGGTAATCGTACGTTTTGACATTTAAAATCCTTGGACAACGTTGTCGTTACTACTTTTATGCTCAATATCGACCCCATATTTTTATCTGTATCTCTACTGAGCTTGTACCTGAGGTATGACCACGTATTGTAAACAAATTTCACATTTTTATACAGAGGATAGTGAGCAAGATCGAATAATTAATGATTTATTTGAAGTTTGTTTGCGGTCTATCAAAGGCTATAAAGGTAAACAAAGCTTAATGCAATTCACTTGTTTATTTAGTAAATATTATTGAAACTGAATTTGTATAAGAAAATTAAAGGTTTACTTATGCCATTATTTATAGCTCCGCAATCAATTGTAGGTACATTAAAATGGGACTCTCAAGGCAGTAGTAGAAGCTCTAAAGTGTTAGAGATGGATAACTCTATAAAAACTCAAGTTAAAGACGCTTTAGCGAGAGCGAAAAGAGATGGTGATACTCATACTACTTTAGAGCTCTCATTCTCGTGTAAGACTAATACTACAACTAAAAGTAAGGTATATAAGATTACCTTCGAAAATCAAGCTAATGGCTCGATTCGAGTTAGACGAGTTGGATTCAAAGCTTTTATCGCTCGAATGTTTTGCTTTGGTGGGAAGTTATCTCATCAAATGTCAGAACAATTACATAGCTATTGTTACCCTGAATCTAATAGAAGGATTGTTGAGCATCAATGCAATAGTTCAGACGCCTCAGTTTGTGGTGGTGCACAGTCGGAGAAGTTGGAAATAAATGATGTATCAAGAGAAAACTGGGTAAAAGGAAGCGTTGCTGAACGGCAAGCATATTTGCATAAATTGCTTTTAGCCCCCCCTAAAGCAAAGATTACTCCTAGAGATTTGCTTGAACAAAAAACAACCCCATTGCTTCCGGAAAATATGCAAGTACAACCCTTTCACTTTGAATTTTTGTTATCAGAAAAAGAAGACGATGGTAAAACTTCATTATGCGATAGATTCTTGTATTTAGGTTTATTATTAGGACTTCCGACTTCAGACATCATTGCGAGAATTAAAGCTGGCAGGTTTAAATCTGATGATAATAATGGGGTTATGCTTGACATTCTTACCTGCGCAATAGAAAAAAAATTAAATTGTGCTGAATTTTTTTACATTTTAAAATTAAGTGGAAAGCGAAGTTTTCATGTGCAACGAGCTATTGATAGGCTTGGCATCGACTTTAAATTATCATCTCCAGACACATTCAAAGGAAACCTTCCAATATTTAGAAGAAACACGTCGTCAATTGAGCTAAGTAAGTTGGTCTCTGTAGAAATAAAAGATGAAAGAAATCGTCGAGAGCATATTAATGTACTCGAAATATTGAAACCTTGGGCAAAATCAATTGCGGCTGCATGGGGGATTTCAGATCGAAAAGCGCAGTATTTAAAGGAAGAATCAGAAAATAATGATTATCTACTCTTAGCACTTATACTCAATGAAATTGAAAATCACACATATGACTTTTCCTGGGAAAAGTTAAGAGCAGTTATACAGGACCATCACTTTTTGAAAGGCAACAAAAAGTTGCTTAAAGCTCTTGATGCTATGTGTAAGGAAGTCGCAAACCCTTTGGATTAAATTAACTTACAAAATACAGTCAACTTCATCATTACTTCTATATAGCTGAATATGTATAATCACCTGACACAACATGGATAACTATAAGAGAGGATAAGGTGAAGCTCACTAGTCTTGCTGCTGTGATATTAGTCTCAGCGTCCATTACTGCAGCGCCTTCAACCCAAGCTGCCAAGCCAATTTCTTTAACTGACATCATGCACTTCGAATCGCTAAAAAGACCTGTTATTGCAGATAATGGTATTACTTTAGCTGTTGAAGCGGCACCAGATCGTGGTGACAGTAAAGTGATTGTTAAGCTATTAAATAGCAAAAAGACGTTCGATATAAAAGATGCAGCTAAACCAAAAGTTAGCGCTGATGGTCGTTTTGTCGCAATGGTTAAAAGTGTACCACTGTTAGACTCTGAAAAAGCGAGTAAAAAAGAAAAGAAAAAGCTAAAAACTGGTCTAATTTTGCTTGATACTCAAACGGGTGAGCAAAGCACTTTTGAAAAAGTAAAATCATTCGCTTTTAATAAAACCGGCAGCCATCTTGTCATTCAATTTGATAGCCCAGTTAAGCAAGGTAAGAAAGCGGATAAGAGTGACAAAGAAAAAGCGAAATCAGACATAAAAGTGGATCAGTTTGATAAAGGCTTTCCTGTTCGTTTAATTTCTCTATCGAACAAATCAGAAAAAAACTTTAAACAGGTTACTAACTATCATTTTAGTGAAAATGGTGCAGAGTTCGTTGTTGCTGAAAATGATATTAAATCAGCTTCTCACCAACTTAGTTTTATCGATTTATCTACAGATAAATCAAATGAAATCTTCTCATCAGACACTATGCAAATCGGCGAAACAGCCGTTGCAAATAACGGTGAATGGTTGGCTTATACTACAGGGCTGGCAGAAGATACGCCTTATGGCCGCGAGTATCACCTGAATCTATTTGATTTAAAAACTCAGCGAGCGAGCAAGATTGCTAACTCTAATGAGTGGAAGCTAAACCGTTACTCTAAACTGAATTTCTCTAAAAATAGTGAGCAACTTTTATTTGGGCGTGTGCCAGAGGTTAGCCAACAACTTTCTGTTCCTAAAGTGAAGGATACGAATGATCTTTATAGTGAAGACGTTATTACTGGGCAGAAGAACCTAAGAGTTTGGAATGGTGAAGACCCACTCATCAAGCCAAACGAAGTAAAGCAGTATAAAAAAGAGCTTAAGAGAACTTATTTAGCAAGTTTGAACCTAGAGTCTCAGAACGTTATTCAGCTAGCAGATCTTAATGTCCCTGAAGTTACGGTTACCGATTCTTCTGATATCGCAATCGGGCAATCAAATCTTCCGTATCGTAAAATGATCACATGGGCAGGCTTTTATCGAGATGTTTATCTGGTAAATAAAAGTACGGGTAAAAAGAGCAGAGTACTGACCCAATATCCAACCTACTGGAAACCAAGTTTGTCACCGAATGGCCAATACATGGCTTATTATCGTCAAGGTCAAATCTATCTTTATGATGCTGCAAACAAAGCTCGTAAAAACGTAACTGAAAAGCTAGGCGTAGGCTTTGCAAATGAAGATCATGATTATCCATCTGCTGCACCGGGTTATGGTTTTGGGCCTTGGGTAAAAGGTGAAAATTCAGTATTAGTTTACGATAAATATGACGTTTGGAAGCTGGATGCAGAAAGTGGAAAAATGACTAACCTGACCAAAGGTCAAGGACGTAAGCATGGTGTTCAGTATCGTGTAACGGGTTTACCCAAAAAAGATGAAGCTGTACAGCTAGCTGCAAATGAGCCAGTACTTTTAAAAGGTTATAACGAGCGCACTAAATCCGATGATTTTTATCGTTTAAATTTAGCTGGTGGCGTTAAGCAATTGACCTCTGAACCAGTCAAAATTAAAGTGCTTGCTAGAGCAAAAGATGCAAATACTCTAGTGTACTCAAAAGAGCGTTACGACTTATTCCCAGATCTATATACCTCTAACTATCTGGAGCCACAGCAAGCGACTCAACAGACATTTTTAAATAAACAGACTAAAGCGTTTGATTGGGGACAAGCAGAATTAGTGCATTGGACCAATGGTGACGGAAAACCTCTAGACGGTGTGTTAATCAAGCCTGCTAACTACAAGCAAGGACAGCGTTTACCTGTCTTAGTCTATTACTATCGTTTTATGAGTCAGCGTTTGCATGCTTTCCCACAAATGAAAATTAACCATCGTCCTAATTTTGAATGGTATGTAGAAAACGGCTATGCGGTCTTTTTACCGGATATCCGTTTTGAAGTTGGGTACCCAGGACCATCATCAGTGCAAGCACTTGTTTCTGGTGTACAGCATCTAATCAATCTTGGTATTGCAGATCCTAAAGCCATTGGTATTCAAGGCCATTCTTGGAGTGGTTATCAAACTGCTTATGCCGTTACTCAGACCAATATTTTTAAAGCTGCAGTCGCCGGAGCACCCGTATCGAATATGACAAGTGCTTACAGTGGTATTCGCCATGGCAGTGGTTTAGCCCGTCAGTTCCAATATGAAACAGGCCAGAGCCGTATTGGTGAAAGTTTATTTGATGCGCCACAAAAGTACATCGAGAACTCTCCGGTTTTCTATGCTGAACGTATTCACACACCAATGATGATTATGTTTGGTGATAGAGATGATGCGGTACCATGGGAGCAAGGTATTGAGCTTTATTTAGCGATGCGCCGTGCAGGTAAAGATGTTGTGTTCTTGCAATATCAAGATGAACCTCATCACTTGAAAAAGTATCCAAACAAACTGGATTACACCATTAAGATGAAGCAATACTTTGACCATTATTTAAAAGGAGCGCCTGCACCTAAATGGTTGACTAAAGGTGAAGCGTATTACGAATATAAGAAAGACTAATTTCTTTATTTGTGAAGGAATCAATAAGGCTCAGAGTGTTCTGAGCCTTATTGCTATTTATTGCTTCAATATTTTATTTTTCGTTGAAGTTATTAGCTTGATTAGAAAGAGCTCTAAAAGCAGCCCCGATTAATATTGAATCAGGAAGCGTTTTAGATATTGCAAAGTTCATTTTATAATAGCCTGACTTTAACGGGTAAGTCGTAAAAGAACCATCTTTGTTAAAAGGACTGTGATTAACTATTTCACATGTTTGTCCAGTACCAGCAATCTCCCCTACGCACTGATTAGAAATATGAAGTTTCACAGAACCTTTAGCTGGGTAAGCATTAGCATCTGAATTATCCCCAGTAAATTCACCATACATAATATTTCCATCATCGAGTAGAACTTGAGTAGAAGCTATTGACATAGATTCTATTTTTGTAGAAATACCTTCTGGAACATGAATGATCACATATACATTTTTGGTGTTTTTGGATACATCTGGCAGTAATACCGGATTTAGGGATTCTTGTTGAGGTGAAAACTTAAGATCTTTAGGAATTTCAATTCTGTAAGGAGAGTCTGATGTACCACTACCAGTTGCTGTAATAATTGATGTTGCTTGTGCACCTGCAGATAAAAAAATAAGGCTAGCTAAGCATAATGATGAAGCTAATGATTTTACAAATTTCATATAGGGCTATTCCTATTCTTTAAGAGAATAGTTTCTGAGTATAGTCAAATACGAAAGGGTTGTTATATTAAGTTTTATTAATGGTTTTGGATTATCTATTTTTCTTTAACTTATTTTTTAGCGTAAATCGTGACTCGGTACCGTTTAATAAACGGATAATATTGTCTTTATGCCGAATAAATATAAGTAAGCTCAACATAGATACTGGAATGGTAAATCTATCATCAAGCATAGAGGTCAAAATTGGAGCAAGTAAGGCTGCAGTTAAAGAGGCTACAGAAGAATAGCGAGTGATTAATATCATAACTAACCAAGCAGCCATTAAGTAGAGCGCTAAATATTCTCCAATCGGTGCCATTGCACCAAAAGCTGTGGCAACTCCTTTTCCACCTTTAAAATCGAAAAAGATAGGGAAAATATGCCCAAGACACGCAGCAACAGCAACTAATCCTAATGATATGGAATCAATGTTGAGCTTGTAGCCGATGTATGTTGGCAAGGCCCCCTTCAGCATATCGCAAAACAAAACCATAGCAGCAGAGCTTGCTCCACCTATGCGTAAAACATTGGTAGCACCAGGATTGCCTGAGCCTTGCGTTCTAGGGTCCGGCAGACCTTTTAAGCGGCATACCAATACTGCAGATGATATTGAGCCTAGAAGATAGGCTGCAATAAGCATGCATAGAGTTACGGCGATTACACTCAACATGGTTTCCTTACGCTTGTTAATGTATTATCACGCCACAAAATGTGGTGAAGTTTCGCTGCTGACGATGAATTTGCAAAATTAAGCTCATTTTTACGACTAAAAAGCATTTTATTCTGTTTTAACACCATTTGGCTCATTATCCTACTCGTGTTTTTAATGAGTAGAAAGCACAAAATGGTTTTTCTATAAAGAGCAATAAAATAGCAATTATTTTTAATAAACGGCAGCAGTATAACTAAAAATATCCAGATGTCTTATTAGACCTCTGTATAGAAGGAGTTTTAATGGATAAAGTCTTTATAAATCAATTGAAGGTTGATACCGTTATCGGTGTTTATGATTGGGAAAAAGAAATCCAACAAAGTTTATTTTTAGATTTAGAAATGGATTGGGACATTTCTCGTGCTGCAAAAAGCGATGACTATCAGCATGCACTCTGTTACGAAACTGTATCGAACCGTCTCATTGAGCTTGTTTCTGAAAAACCAATCGAGCTCATAGAAACAGTCGCTGAATTAGTTGCTCGCTGTTTACTCGACGAATTTCACGTATCTAAAGTAATGGTTACCGTAAACAAGCCTGGTGCAGTTAAGCAAGCTGCTAACGTTGGCGTAAGAATTATTCGTACTAAGAACTTGTAATAATGGCAAAGATTTATATCAGTGTTGGCAGTAATATTGAGCCTGAAAGTAATATTAGGCAAGGTGTTCAACAGTTACAGGCGTTATTTGAAGAGCTTGAAATATCTTCGATATATTTAAGTGAAGCTATTGGCTTTGATGGTGGCGATTTTTATAACTTTGTCATTGGAGCAGAAACTTCAGCTTCAATTGCCGATGTGAGCTTGGCACTTAGAGAAGTAGAAATAGCAAACGGGCGTCTGCCAAATGCAGTTAAGTTCAGTTCACGTACGCTCGATCTCGATTTACTACTTTATGATGATGTCATTTGCCAAGAGCCTGTGCGATTGCCGCGTTCAGAAATTGCATTTAATGCATTTGTTTTATGGCCACTTGCTGAGATTGCTCCCGATGTTATTCATCCAGAACTGAACGAGAGCATGTTGTCGCTATGGAACAAATACGACAAATCAGCGCAAGTTTTACGTCCGATAACGTTTAATTGGGACGATTAGGATTTTTATGGATACCTTTCAAGTTATTATTCTTGCTCTAATCCAAGGGCTTACCGAGTTTTTACCGATTTCAAGTTCCGCGCACTTGATTCTTCCTGCACAGCTTCTTGGCTGGCAAGACCAAGGTTTATCGTTTGATATTGCGGTAAATACCGGTTCATTATTGGCAGTGATTATCTATTTTAGGAAAGAAGTCTGGCAATTATTAACGGCTTGGCTAACGAGTGTTTTTAAGCAAAAACATTCTGCAGACAGTAAATTAGCGTGGTGGATCATTTTAGCTACGATACCGGCTGTAGGTTTTGCTCTGCTGTTCAAAGATTATGTAGAAACCGTATTTCGCAGTATTGAAGTGATTGCTGCAACGACCATCATTTTTGGTTTACTGCTATGGTGGGCTGACAAGCTCACACATAAAGATTTAACGGAATATCAAACAGGCTGGAAGAAAGCGTTAATTATCGGTATTGCTCAAGCGCTTGCGATGATCCCAGGCACTTCACGATCTGGTGTAACCATCACAGCA
This sequence comes from Shewanella sp. OPT22, assembly GCF_004168585.1. Taxonomy (GTDB): domain Bacteria; phylum Pseudomonadota; class Gammaproteobacteria; order Enterobacterales; family Shewanellaceae; genus Parashewanella. The sequence goes on from NZ_PGVH01000047.1 coordinate 8,660, forward strand.
GGTCTTGTCCTAGGATTGAGTCGACAAGCTGCGGCGCGATTTTCATTCTTAATGGCAATCCCTGTTGGCTTTGGCGCTGCTGTTTTCCAAGCGAAAGACTTTGCTGAAACCAGTCATGCGACTGATTGGCACGCATTAACCCTTGGCACTTCGGTATCATTTATTTCTGCTTATGTTTGCATTCACTACTTTTTAAAGCTCATCAGCCGAATGGGTATGACACCATTTGTTATTTATCGTTTGGTGTTAGGTGCAGTGTTATGCGGAGTTATTTGGGTAGGGTAGAGGTTATGGTGACAACACGGAATATTGTTGTCACACGAGGAACTGTCCCTAAATACACTACAGTGTAGTGTGGAAATTATTTAGGGACAGTTCCTTAAAGCATGACATATTACTTCTTATAACGAGTAGCCATGTTATCTAAACGGTCGTTAGCGCGCTTAGCTTCAGCGTGAGCATCCATCGCAGCTGCTTTTGAGTCGCGGCTGTTTGAGCTCAATTGGCCTTGATCTGATTTAAGAGAGTTAACTTCAGCAGTAAGTTGGTCAACTTTGTTGCCTAGGTTGTTAACGCTTTCTTGTAGGGCAGAAGTGTTTGCACAGCCACTTAAAAGAGCAGTAAGTGCAAGACCAGCGATTGTCAGTACTTTTTTGTTCATGGAAAAAATCCTTTACATGGAGGTTGGATTAAATGCTTCGATTACAAAAAGTTGCAATCGTAACGAACTAATTATGTCATAAACAATCTAAGTTGCCATGATTTAATCAGATTGGCTAAAACTAAACCAATAAATGCTTGATTGCAAGCTAGCTTTTCGTTGTGATCTTATAATATCTATTCTTTTAATATAATCTTAAATACTTTTACATTTCATTTTCTTAGCTGTAATTTTTTGTTGTCTTAAATTGCGAAATTACTTGCTCTCGTTGACGTTGCAATTCCGCTTTAATTTGTGGCCCTTTCAGCCCAGTATTTACAATGGCTCTGACATCTATTTTATTGGCGACATTAAAGCAGTCTTGTATGTAATCCATTTGTGGATATTCATGATTTTCAAACCCCGTTCTTCCACGAATGTCGGCTTTACATGATAGCAAGAGTTGTGCAAGACGATGTGGTTTACGCCATACGTCCATTTTATCGAACATTTTCAAGATGGTTGCAGGTTTCAACTCCATTGCTGCATGGATATTCTGGTGCAGATCACTGACGATAATGGCGAGATCACGATACTCATTCGGTACTCTCAGCCTTTGACTGAGTGATTTAATGATCGAAATGCCTTTTTGACCATGACCGTGATGTTTAGGTAAGTGTGCTTTTGGGCTAACGGCTTTGCCCAAATCATGAACAAGAGAAGCGAAGCGCACTTGCTTATCTTCAGTCAGCATTGCTGCTTGTGCTAATACCAGCATAGTGTGAACCCCAGTATCAATTTCAGGGTGCCATTTCTCTGGTTGTGGGATGCCAAAAAGAGCATCAATTTCTGGAAATAGTGCGTTAAGCGCACCACAATCTCTTAAGATTTGGAAATAGACTTGAGGATGACTATAACTGAGGGCTTTTTCTGTTTCTACCCAAACACGTTCAGCGCTTAATTCTGTTAATTCGCCTGATGTTGATATTTCTCTCATCAAGAAAAGCGTCTCTGGTGCGATAGTAAATCCCAATTTGGAAAACCGAGCTGCAAACCGAGCGACTCGAAGCACTCTTAATGGATCTTCAACAAAAGCATCTGAGACATGGCGTAATATTCTATTATCGAGATCTTGCTGGCCATTATATGGATCTACAAGTTCGCCACTTTCATCTTTTGCTATGGCGTTAATGGTTAAATCTCGTCTGAGTAAGTCTTCTTCAAGAGTAACTTCTTGAGAAGCATTCACAGTGAAACCAATATAACCTGCTCCAGTTTTTCTCTCTGTTCTTGCAAGAGCGTACTCTTGCTTAGTTTTTGGGTGCAAAAATACAGGGAAATCCTTTCCAACTTGCTGATAACCAAGATCGAGCATTTGTTTAGGCGTGCTACCGACCACGACAAAATCTTTATCTTTGACTTCTAAGTCTAATAAGGCATCCCTAACTGCTCCGCCAACCAAGTAAATGTTCATCTATCTCTAAGCTTCGAATTTCAATAATGTTAAGTTTATCATTGTTTGTCAGGAGCTGTTTATCTTTCAGGATTGAATCTCGTGCTTGTTGAGATATGAATAATTTATAGAGTTAACAGTGAAACTTAGCTATCTAAATGAGTGGCTTATGACATAGATGAAAGCACACTCAGCGTTATCGAAAACGGCATAAACGCTGTTCTGCATAAAATATCGCATTTACTCTTGTTTAAATGGCGGAGAAACCTAAACAATTCCTAATTTTTTAAGATAATACTTTGACAATAAAAGGACTTAGCCTTAACTTGTTGGCAGTTCAAAATGATAAGGTTCAACTTTATATGTATCAGTCGTTTTACGGATTAAATGACAGCCCGTTTTCAATTGCACCTAATCCTCATTATTTATTTTTAAGTGATCGCCATCGTGAAGCGTTAGCGCACTTAAAATATGGTCTTGGTGAGACCGGAGGATTTGTCCTGCTAACGGGGGAAGTCGGCACAGGTAAAACAACGGTTTCTCGATCGTTATTAAAACAGTTACCAGAAAACACTGATACAGCATTCATCTTGAATCCAGCGTTAACAGAATTAGAGCTGTTAGCGACGCTTTGTGATGAACTTGGGATTGAATATGAACAGAACCCCTCGTTAAAACAGCTAACCGATAAAATCAGTGCCTTTTTACTCAATAATCATAAAAAAGGCCGTGATACATTACTGATCATCGATGAAGCGCAGCATTTAAAAGCTGAAGTTTTAGAACAGTTAAGATTACTGACGAATTTGGAGACGGATACTAAAAAATTACTGCAAGTGATTTTAATCGGTCAACCAGAACTGCAAGTATTATTGAAACGTCGTGAACTAAGGCAATTAGCTCAACGAATTACTGCTCGTTATCATTTACTTCCGCTTTCAGAGCAAGAGATTGCCTTATACGTCCAGCACCGTTTACATGTAGCTGGCAGAGAAGAGCCATTATTTACTCGCAAAGCCATTAAATATTTACATAGACAAAGTGGCGGTATTCCCCGACTAACTAACCTGCTTTGTGAACGTGCTCTTATGGCCGGGTACGCCCAATCTAAGACACCGATTGATCATAAAATGATTATGTTAGCGTCCGCAGAAGTCTTAGGAGAGGATCTTGAACAAAAGCGTTCAATATGGCCTTACTTGGGAGCTGTTGGACTATTAGGACTTATTTTTGCTGCAACCTATGCCTTTTTCAGTTATGAATCTGATCCTGCAAAAGTGATCACGGCAAAAGAAGAAGTCAAAGCTGAAGAGAGTCAGCCTCAGACAAAGACACAAGCATTGATTAAAACTGAACTCGAAAAACAACAGCAAAAAAGCTTTGATGAAAACTCAGAGATTCTAACTCAAGCCATCAACCACAGCCGAGATATTAAAACATCTTTTGCGGTTCTATTTGGTTTGTGGGGCAAAGTACCTTACCAGAACCTAACGCCATGTCAGGGCGCACAATTACAAGGGTTGGATTGTCATCAACAACAAGGTGGATGGAAAGTACTGACTGCGATTAATTATCCTGCATTGTTGTACTTTAGAGATCTTGATGACAAGCCTTTTTATGGTGCGGTCATTGCTCGTGATGGTCAACGCTTGAAGCTTCAGTTTGCAGAACAGCAAATTTGGATCACCAGAAGCTGGTTTGAACAACATTATGCTGGAACGTTCGAATTACTCTGGCATAAGCCACAAGTGACGCAGAGTGAGATAAATCAGAATGCGTCTTCTGAAGATGTGCAATGGTTAGAAAATCAATTGGCAAAAGTTAATCATCGAGCTCCAAGAATGGTGGACTATTTCGATGTTAATCTAAAGAAAGAGCTCATGCAGTTCCAGCAACGTCATGGATTGAAAGCCGATGGAATCGTAGGAAGACAAACTTTTGTACAGCTTAACCTCTATGCAAGTTCTGAAGGTCCAAGATTAACCAATGCGGCGGGGATGTAGTCAGTTATGTCAATTTTATTAGATGCGGTTACTAAGAGTAAGCAGCAACAAACCGATGTAATCGATCCCGCTTTAACACCAAGGCAGCAATACGCAGAGCTCCATAGAAACGACAATTTACCTGTCAAGATTGTTGTTAGTGTTTTAGTCTTGCTTTTGGCAATTGCTGCCGCGTGGTGGTTGGCTAGATCACACAGCACGGCAACGGTGCAAGCGCAAAATCCTTCGGTGAAAGAAGCTGTTAAACCGACTACTCCACAAAAAAACACTCTAGTTAAACCAGCTCAAACTAAAATTAAGAATGTTGAAATCGCCGGTAAGTCTGCATTACCTATTTCTCAGGTCTATTCACCAACGACTGTGCAAGCAAGGCCAAAGCCTGTAAGTATTCAAACTGCGAATAACGCTGGTACAACGATTGAACGTTCACCTGCGCCAAATACACTTTTTAACCAAGATTCACAGCAGCAAAATGTACCGTCAAGAGAGCAAAATAGTTCGAATGAGCAATCGCTACCCCATAAACCGATAATTTTAGGTCGTCAGCCAAGTGAAGATGAGTTAGCAAGAATTCACGCTGATACGAAATCAAATCCAGCGGCTTCAAATACTGAGCCAACACTGACGAACCAGCAGCAACAAAAACTGTCATTGGAAGCTTTGAAACGTCAAATTGATGCAGCAGCAACAGATGTGGGCTTAAAAACACAAAAGCAGCATAACCAAGATGAATTGGTAAAAGAGATTGATGCAAAGTTAAGAAATACGGAGCGTGAAAAGTCTATTCAAGCGTCTGATAAAAAAGATTCTATGATGACTGGGCTGCCACAAACAAAGTATCCAAACGTGCCGAACTATGGTGAGCTTCCTGCTGGAGTACAGCTACAGGTACCAGAGTTTAGTATCAATGCACATATGTATTCGTCTATTCCCTCACAGCGCCGTTTAAGTGTTAATGGTCAAGAGTTAAAAGAAAGCGATAAGATTGGCGGCAAGTTGAAAATTCTCGAAATTCGCCCAAGAGATGTAGTGTTAGAAATTGCTGGTGAGAAGTTTAGAGTACCTGCCATGTAAACTTGCATCACCTAATACAAATAGTGTCAGAAAACTCTTTAATTGATAGAAGGCCTATATCTTTACGTAAAAAGGGGAGTAATAAAGTGTTTTCTATATTGGGTGCTACCCACTCTCCATTTTCGCACTTACCTTGAGTGCCGTAGATTTGCTTTTTGCCTCGTAGTAAATTTCTTCGATCGACTAAGAAAGCATAATACTTATCTGTAACGGCACCAGTTCCTAATTTACTCTTCATGTGATTCATATAATATTTAAAAAACGATTTATCATTTGGGTTGTGTTGTGTAATTAAGAAAGCGGCTCTGTGAGCATCAACTCCCACTTTATGTATTGTAGGAAAACCCTACTTTCTAATGAGTTGTTTTAATTTTTTATGGTTTGAGATATCAATACGTTTAGCGTCTTCCCAGTATGTGTTGTTACGTCTTATATTTTGATCTAGTTGGCCTAAAACGAGAAGTCCTGATTTAAATTCAGGGATTTCATTGGAGCTTGAAAACTTGGGGAAAATGATCAGAGTAAATAAAAAAAGAGAGAGCACGAATTTGATATTCATACATTTAATGTCCATATCAAAAAGAATAATAGTCGTCTTGAACATTATATGAGCGTATTACTAATATCAATACATTGTGCAACTCTCTGAGTGAGTTAAATCGAAAGTGTCTTTGAGGTTTATTTAAATGGTATTCCCTGCATAAATTCGGTGTATAGAATTAGCAGGAAAAACAAGCTTAAGATTCAAATTGAAGCAATTCAAACCCAATGCCATCTATATCTTCAAACGCCACATAAACGCCGACAGGGCATGATTGAGGTTGGTCATGTAGCACTGTTGCGCCAGAAGCTTTTAAGCGTTCGATATCCGCATAAATGTCGTCTGATTGGAAAGCGAGTTTAGTCTGCGGTTTTGTTAGCAGTGTGCCTGTTTCAATTTGCTGTAAAATCAGTGCAGTGCCTTCGCTTTGTAACTGTACAATACAGTCGCCATATTGCTCTTCAATTTTTTGTTCAAGCCCTTGTTGATAAAAACTCAACGACTTTTGAAGATCGGTAACGTAAATGGTTTGCACGCAAATGGGCTTCATTTTTCTTCCTTGATATGAAAAAGGGTGAAATTTGATCTCACCCTATATTTTTATTATGACACTAATATTTTATTGGCTGACTTTTAACCGAAAATGTAATGACCTACATAAACAGAAAGTACATAACCAATTGAATAACAGATAAACAGAAGCGGGAAGAACTTTGCATGGCTGGCAAACGTGAGTTCTTTTACTCGACTCATTACCACTACACCAGCAGCACTTCCAATAACGAGTAGCGAACCACCCACACCAACACCATATGTCAAACCTAACCATTGAGCTGTTGTCAGAGTTGGGTCTGCTTTCAATAATGCAGCTGTGAGCGGTACGTTATCGAGTAGAGCTGAGAACATACCTGTAAAGAAGTTAGAGTAATTAGGGTTATGCTGGCTGTAGACTTGAGCTAAGGTGTCGAGCATTCCGATTTGTTTTAGCATGCCCACGATCAACAAGATACCCAAGAAGAAAAGTAAAGTATCGAATTCAACTTGGCGAATATACTCTAATATCTTCACCTCACTTCGATTTGGGTGCGCAAGTGTTGCGGTCATAAACATGATTGACAAACCGGTTAAGAAAGTCAGAACAGGCGGGATAGAAAAGAGAATATTAAGCAGCATAGTTAATACAATAGTGCTAAAGAAAAGTACCGTAATAACAACATCTACTTTGTTATAGGTACGTTCAACTTTTTCTGTAGTGACTGTGCCTTTGAGATTATAAGAAAATAAGAATGACAGCAGGATAACGCTTATTGCTGCTGGAACAATAAGGGTGACGAGCTCTGACATTTTTACATGACCGCTCAAGAAAATCATGAGCGTTGTTACATCACCTGTAATCAGCGCAACACCACCAGAGTTCACCGCAAAGATAATGAGAACAGCCATCTTCAGTTTTATTTCGGAACTCAGTTTGAACGTGCTAACTAAACCTAAAGTGACAAGGGAGGCGGTGACGTTATCGCAAAAGGTTGACAGGATTAGTGCGAACAGAGAAACACCTATCATTAGCATTCTAACGGTGATTTGACTCGGGAATATCTTCTGAACAATAACTTGAATCATACCTTTTGAGTTTAGGTAAGCCACAAAAGTCATTGTCGACATTAAGAAAAGCCAAAGTGTGGCAATTTCCAATAAATTATCATTGAGTTCTTTTGAGACGAGCTGTGTTTCTTGAGGTGTGCCCGCTGCTACAAATAAACAAACCCAGGAAAAACATCCTAGAAATAGAGTTGTTTTTGCTTTATTTATTCCGGTAATGTCTTCGAAAATAATGGAGATTAAGGCAATAACAGCTAAAGCAATCATGAATATGTTGAACATTATGCGATTCCGCCAATTTTAAAAAAGAGTCTTGATGTTGATTTTAGTGTAGGTTAAATCCTTGAATTTGAGTGACTTCATGTCGAAGATTAAAATCTGATGAATAAGAACATACTATCTGTTCATGTTCAACGAAACTGTAAAAATGGTAATAATTAAGAAGGAAGTATTATATTTAATTAACAATTACTTATACGCTATTTTTGAGTGTATTAATTATCGTTAATCTTCATTTTAAGGCCTTAGAAAAAATTCTTATTTCTAATTCCCAATTGTAGAACTCTTTATCGTTAATCAAGGTTAATCTTGCGCAAATATCGAGTTTACGTGTGATGTATATACTTAATCCTGTAGTCACTCAGAATTAGGCGAAATTATTATGAACCGTTATAACGCTACCACCTCATCACTATTAGTAAACGGTCAATATGTGTGTAAAAAAGATGCAGGCAATGATTCAATCTATACTAACAATATGAACATGCTCATTGAGCAAGTCGAACATTTAGAGTCATTCGCTCCATTTACAAGTATGCCACTTATTAATGCTTATTTTGTTTCGGGGCTTAATGAACTTAAAGAAGAACATGACGGCGGATTTGCAAAAAAAGCTGGAGTGAAAGGTTTTAAGGTCATCACAGAATTTATGGAAAAGGTGAACCCGATCTTAAAACAGGTATTAGAGTTTGATTTAGTTGATGTACCTCTCAGAAGTTAAAGTAAATCAACTCTATCGTGATGATGATTTTTAAATTGATATAGGAGGGCAGAAGATGAGTTTCAGTAGAGTAAATAGTCAAGCTTATAGAACTGACCTCCAATCACCAATCCTCAATGATGAGATACGTACTGAGGCTGAAAGTGAAGCCCTAGAGTTTGGTGGAAAAAATTATCGCACAAAGGAAGATGATCAACACAATCAAATTTTTGCTGGAATGTTGGTTGCTCCATTCTTTGAACAAGAAGGAACAGAAGAAGCATTAAACCTTGCGCTTGCATCCATGGAAGACTTTTTTGGTAGTGAGCTCGTTGACCCTAAAGCAACAGTATGGGATGCAGCTGAATTAAAAAATAACTCAGGATTTAGCAGAAGAATGAGTAAATTTATGACTCCAGAGAGTCAGCATAAACTTAGAATGTTTACTGCGCTTGGACGTGGTTAAGGTCGGTCATTACGTTATAGAAAACCTTTGTAACACTTTGCATCAGAACTTTTAAACCAAAAGAGTAAGATACGTAGAAAATCAGAAGTACCAACAAGGACGAAGCGTGAATCTTACTAAAGCTGCTACCTCAAATATTGCAGGTACTATTGTTGCTTTACTCCTTATCACCGTTTTTGGCTTATTAGCCGCCTCAAAACTTCCAATTCAACTACTTCCCGATATTCAGCAACCTCAAATTTCTGTGTTTAATAATTGGCGCAGCGCCGCACCACAAGAAATGGAGTCAAATATTGTTGAACCACAAGAAAATGTACTGAGGCAGGTACCGGGTGTGATTGAAATGCAGTCGAACATATCTCAAGGGTTCGGTGGTGTCACTCTTACATTTGAAGTCGGCAGTAATATGCAAGAGGCCATGATTAATGTCATCAATGCCTTAAATCAAACTCCGCCGAGACCACTTGATGCTAATGAACCGTTTATCAATGTGGGCGGCGGTAGAGGTGCCCCAAACCTAGCATCACTACTTATCAGAACCGCTCCAGGCAATGAAAATACCGATTTTGGTAGTTATCAAAAACTGATTGATGATGTTGTTGAGCCTAAACTCAGACAGATAACGGGTGTTGCTAGTGTTAACCTGCAGAGCCGATTACCGAAAGAACTTCACATTCGTTTTGATCCTTATCGGGCCGCAGCACTAGGTGTAACCATTGACCAGTTTAGAAATGTACTTCGAAGGGCATCTGACGTTTCTGGCGGGACAACGAATGTCGGGCGTAGGCAATATACGGTTCGCTTTGTGGGGCAGTACCATCCTGACAACTTAGGCCAACTCATTCTTACTTATAATAATGGCCGTCCTGTTTATTTGAATGAACTTGCCGATGTTGAAGTTTCATCGGCCGATCCACAAGGCTTTACCAAACGAAACGGTTATCCAGCTTTTTACATCACTTTAGAGGGTACATTTGATGCGAACACGGTTACCGTTTTGGAAGGTGTTAATAAAGCGATAAAAGAATTGAATCAAGGGGCATTAGCTGAAGCGGGTCTAGTGATGGACCTTTCGTTTGATGCTTCAATTCACATTAAGCGGGCAATTGCCTTAGTGAAAGGCAATCTTGCCATTGGTGTGTTGTTAGCTTTAGTTGTGCTGTATCTTTTTTTGAGAAGCTTTCCTGCAACATTAATGATTGCTTCAACCATACCCGTAGCATTATTGGCGGCATTTATTGCACTGGAGGCATTGGGAAGAACATTAAATGTTATCTCACTGGCGGGGCTGGCTTTTGCTGTGGGTTTAGTGCTCGATGCTGCAATTATTGTACAAGAGAATATTGTTCGAATGCTGCAACAGGGTAAGCCTTTAAAGCAAGCTGTGCTGGAGGGAACATCACAAGTCAGCGGTGCATTAATGGCATCGACTGCGACCACGGTTGCGATCTTTTTGCCAATATTATTCATGAATGGTGTTGAAGGACAATTGTTCGCAGACTTAGCGTTAACACTTTCTGTTGCGGTTGTTTCCTCATTTGTTTGTGCCGTCACTTTGTTGCCCGTATTCAGCTTATTGTGGCTAAAGTTAGGTTCCGCAAAGTCTAAATCAGACAGTACATTTTGGGATTCCCTCACCCATAAAATCCAAGGGCTGACTTCAACAAAAAAATTATCTGCCGTTTGGTGTGCTTTGCTTATTGTCGGAACCGCAGTGCTCACGTTTTTGATGATGCCTCGTCCTGACTTTTTACCTCAAGCCAAGTCTGATGGTATTTTTGCTTTTTTTGCTTTGCCACCGGGCGCTAATGTTGCCACGCTGGAGAAGGAAGTAGGCGAACCTATTATTGAGCGTTTGAAACCTTACTATGAAAAGAAAAAACAGCCTTTTATCAAGGGTTATAACTTTTCGATGTTTTCAGCATTTAACGTCTTATTCATTTACCCAGAAGATCCTACTCAAGCCGATGAAATGATAGATCTGCTTAATAATGAAATCTTAGTAGGTCTGCCAGATACCCAAGCATTTACCAATCGTGGCTCATTATTGCAGTTTGGGTTTAACGGTGGGCGGGCAATCAATATTGATTTGCAAGGGCCGGATATGGAAGCTTTGATGACCGCCGCAGCCTCTGGCATGCAACATGTCAATGAAGCGTTGCCGGGTTCGGTTGTTCGGCCTGTGCCTGGCCTTTCTCTTTCTCAGCCTGAATTACAGCTAGTTCCAAATGAAAGACGATTGGCCCAAGCTGGTGTAGATAAAGCACAGGTTGCAAGTGCAGTAAGAGCTTACACGTCAGGGTTGTTTGTTGGCGAGTATTTTGATGGTAACGAGCGTATGGATGTGTTGCTAAAAGGGCCTGATTGGGATTATCCAGAGCAATTAGCAGCTACGCCAATTTACACATCCGCAGCAGGAATTCAAACCATCGGCGAGCTGACACACATACAACGAACAGTCGGGCCGACACAGCTGCAAAGAGTGAACGGAAAGCGCAGCGTGAGTTTACTCGTTTTTCCGCCAGCAGATATGTCATTAGATCAAGCGCTAGAGATTTTAAATCAAAAAGCACTGGTTAAGATTAGATCGGAATTACCGGATGATAGCTCTGTTAAGTTTAGAGGTAGTTCAGATAAACTCGCTGAAACCATACACCAAATGAGTACTAATTTTGCTTTGGCCGTGTTCATTTTATTTTTATTGATGGCGGCATTATTTAAGTCAGTAAAAGACAGCTTGCTGGTATTACTGTCAATGCCATTAGCAATTTGTGGTGGTGTGCTCAGTTTGCGTCTATTGAATGTATTTAGCTTTCAAAGTTTAGATTTGTTGACCATGATTGGCTTTATTATCTTGCTTGGACTTGTTGTAAATAACGCCATCTTATTGGTAGATCAAACTCGCCAAGGTGTTAGAGCAGGGTTGAACATTGATGATGCAATTCAGCAAGCAGTTCGTACTCGTGCTCGCCCAGTTTATATGAGTACCTTGACATCCATATTCGGAATGTTGCCTTTAATGTTAGTGCCGGGTGTTGGAAGTGAAATTTATCGTGGTTTAGCCTCTGTAATTGTAGGCGGTATGACATTCAGTGCGCTATTTACCCTAATTTTAATGCCAAGTTTGCTCAGGTTGACTGATGGCTTACGTTTTTCTTTTTTATCTTGGAAATCCTCTCAGCAAGGAATCAATACCACAAGGAATGAGTTATGAAGTTGAAAATCATTATTTTTGTTGGATTGTTATTTACACAAACAGTTATTGCAGCAGAGCAACCAGCAAAACTCGTGAGCGTGGTTGAGGTACAAAACCGCCCAATATCACCAAAAATCAATGTTATTGGCTCAGTACATTCACGCCAAAGTGCAGCACTAACAGCTGGTATTGAAGGGAAACTAGAGTGGGTTCAAGAAGCTGGCAATTTTGTAAAACAAGGGGAGGTGGTTGCTAAAATCGAACAAACAAGATTGTTGTTAGATAAAGCAAAACAGCAGGCACAAATTGAGCATGACAAGGTGTCATTAAAACGTCTTGAAAGAGAGCATCAACGCCTCGCTGCATTAAATGAAAGTAATCATGCTTCAGAAACACAAATGGATGATGCGAAATCTCAAAGAGATCTCGCCAAGGCCAATTTAAAGCTCACTAAGTTACAGTTACAAGTGATTGAAGATGATATTCGCCGTACTGAATTGCGTGCTCCGTTTTCGGGTATTATCACTCAAAGGCTTAAACAAGCGGGCGAAGATATCAGCCGTTCAACACCAATCACTTCGATAACCGATCCAGAAAAATTAGAAGTGCGATTACATGCACCTCTTCGTCACAGCAAGAGAGTGAAAGTTGGCGATGAATTAAAGGTCTATCACAATGGTGGTGAATTCATTGCAACGGTCAGGAGTTTAATTCCTGTATCTGATGTTCGCTCGCAAACCTTTGAGATGCGCCTTAATCTGCCATTGGGTATTGAAGGTAGTTTTAGTGTTGGAGAACTCATTTCATTAGCTTTGCCTATAGCACCGAAAAAACTCACTACTTTGGTGCCTAGAGATGCGGTGGTATTACGTTCGAATGGTGCTTTTGTATTTATCATCGATGCTAAAAATAAAGCTCACAAAGTTACTGTCGAGCTTGGTGACGGTGATGGAGAGTGGATTGCGGTAAACGGTGAGCTTTCGCCTGAAAATAAAGTGGTAATACGTGGTGCAGAAACCTTACAAGAAGGGCAACTTGTCAAAGATAAACAAACACCTCTTTCTACAAGTAATGGTTAACAATTTTTATCTAAAATACAGTTTGTTACGCTTTGAGTGAATGTTGTACATCTCTTGTTTCTAAAGAAGAAAAAAATTGCAAGTGAGTTTCTTTAAATCTATCTGCTTCTGAACATTTAAATTTACTCAAACTAGGACAGTCATCATCAACGAAGATTATGACTCCAGAAGCGATTGCTTTTAATCTGGTAATTTCTGTAAGAAAGTGGTTTTCATCTTCAGAAATTTCTTGTATTTCTTCTTGAAGGTGTTCAATGTTATCAGTAATCAATTGCCTCTGCTTTTGTATTCGGTCATCACATGCTCTTTTCTTTTGTTCGTAAGTAGAAGAAACTTTTTCAAGCAGTTCGACACCGTTCCTACGTTCGATATGCCTTCTGCGTCTTTCAGATGGTATGTTGGAAGTAGGCGGTATGTTTGAGACGGCATTTTCAATTTTTTTGATATCTTGGCGTATTTCAGAATTGTGTGAAGCATATTCTCTTTCGATACACCTAAGCTCATCTGCCGCTTGAAGAAATAATTGAAGTTTTTGTTCAGGCGATGTCTTCAGCTGGCTGAATTCAAGTCTATATTTGGACAGGATTTGAATTTCTCTTTCCGCCTCTTCTGCCTCATGCTTCTTATCAAGGTTATCAATATAAGCACGAACTCTTTCTCCTTTATGTGAGGTTAAGTCCTGTGGAGAAACGGCGTCTAAGAATGCAGCATTGTTGATCGCAGATGTTGCCATAAGTCCTAGTTTGATCGTTCTTCTTTCGTAAAACTATAATCGATCATAGCGAATTGATATACGTTTTTAAAAGAGAATTAATATTTACTTCATGCACTTTTATTCAATCTGAGTCGAGAGCAGTGAAGCTATACTAATAGTTTATTAATTCCAGCTGGTGTCCCTATGAAACGTGATTTCAAATATCTCCAACAAAATAGATAGTTGACGCTCAGACAAGGTATTGAAGAATACACGCAGGCTACGAACATTTAACGAGCGGAGCGAAAATCTCGGAGGCTTGCCCCCGTGCTGGATAGTGTAGACTGGGTGGCACCCAGTCGATATTATCCTGTATATGGAACTTCAAAGAAATTCACATCCCGTTTATAGGTTAATGTATCACTTTGTATGGGTACCAAAATATCGTCGCAAAGTGTTCACAGAACTCTATAGTGAAACCCTAAAGTCAATTATTTACAAAATTGGCTACGATTATGAAATTGATATCATAGAGCTTGAAATTCCAGTTGATCACATCCACATGGTTGTTAGGGGTGTACCTAAAATGTCTCCCAGTGATGTGATGCAAATAATCAAAAGTATCTCAGCTAGACAGTTTTTCAAACTGTACCCAGAAGTAAAGAGAAGATATTTCTAGGGAGGAAAGCTTTGGACTCAGAGCTATTTTGTTGAAACTATAAGGAACGCAACTGAAGAAATAATCAGAAAGTATGTTCAAGATCAATTGGCAGAGCTAGACAAAAAAGAGAAAAGTGCAGATCAGCTTGGACTGTTCAAATAAAACTCGGTTGCTTGCGGCCGAGTTCCTTTATATAAGAACGACGGGGAAACTGAAGCTAGTCGTTGGTTTTTTTGTCATGACTGTACTCATGTGATATTTGGCACTATTCCATTTCAGCTTAGAGGCTAATCCATCAATGACGTGTTGACGTTATTTGGTACGGATATGACGATAAAAAAATACTTAAAATTTTTTGAACTCGTTGAGTATGATGTCGTACTTAATAGCTATGTAAAACGATACAAAAGCAAGTTCAAAGTATATTTAAAACTGATTTCGTTAATTCCGATTTGTATTGTTGCTATGACTCGTGGGGTTCGAATGAAAAAGAAGTGAGCTTGGTTTGATCCTGAACCTTATTTAGACACACCGCTTTGGCAGTTACGAGAAGAATTTGGGGTAACTGTGCTAAATCCTTACTAAAAATATGCTGACGTTTTGTATCAAAAAAGTCACTTTAAATTAATCAATGTATATTTGGTTAACATTTGCTCAATTTTTAAAACATTTTTATATAACAAATCCTTTTTAGTACTTTTTGTTATAAAAACGTATTTGATAATATCGCACCCCATTTTTACATATAACTCAATTTTATCTCTGGGGTCACATGCGCATTACATCTTTAGCTTTGGCAATTAGCCTAGGTTTCGCTTCTCTGCCAAGTGCTATGGCAGCTAATGAAACGTCTTCAATCGAAAAAATTACTGTTGTTGGTTCTCGTATTGCTGTACGAAGTGAAACCGATACAGTATTACCTGTAGATGTAATTAGCGGTGAGCAACTTCAAGCAACCGGTCTTCTAGAAACGTCTAAAGCGCTGCAATATGCAGTACCTAGCTTTAGCTTCCCTACATCTGCAATTACAGACGGTACTGATGCCGTTCGTCCTGCAAGCTTGCGAGGCCTGTCTCCAGATCACACTTTAGTGTTAGTAAATGGAAAGCGTCGACATGGTAGCGCTTTGGTTCATACAAACGGTACTGTGGGTAAAGGCTCTTCAAATGTCGATTTGAATGCAATTCCTTTAACATCAATCAAGCGTATTGAAGTTTTACGTGATGGTGCAGCAGCGCTTTATGGTTCAGATGCAATTGCTGGTGTGATCAACATTGTGTTAAAAGACAATGCGCAAGGTGGTGAGTTAGAACTGACGACAGGTCAAACTTATGAAGGTGACGGCGAACAAGTTCGTTTTGGCTGGAACCAAGGTTTTGATTTAGGCGGAAACGGTTTTATCAACACCAGTCTTGAGGTTCATGACAAAAGGTCTACTGACCGTTCAGGTGTGTATGACCGAGCTTTTTATCCTACGTTATCTGATGGCAGTCCAGATCCAAGAGAAGAAACAGTAAACAAAGATGTATTTGAAATTGGTGATGCTGATTTTAGAAATTATGCTTTCATGTTGAACGGAGAATACGCACTTTCAGAAGATGCTTCTTTGTATGCTTTTGGTGGCGTAAGTGATCGTAAAACAAGTTCAGGTGCTTTCTTCCGACGCCCTGCTGATAGCCGTAATGTATTAGAAGTATACCCTGATGGTTTTCTGCCAAAACTAGAGCCTGAAGTACTAGATGCTTCACTTTATGTAGGTACTAAATTTACCGCTGCTGAATGGGACTTTGATATCTCAGTTGGTCATGGCACAAATGAATTTGAATACCATGTAGCTGAAACCATTAATGCTTCATACGGACCATCAAGCCCTAATGAATTTTATGCAGGCACATTATCGACTCGTGAAACCAACATCAGCGTTGACGCTTCGAATAGTTTCGATTTCTTCAATGATTCTGAGCTAGGTTTAGCTGTAGGTGTTAACTACCGTCGTAACGCTTATGAAATTGAAGCGGGTGAATTGGGTTCATACGACAGAGGTGATTACCAAGGTAAATCTGGTGGTAGCCAGGGTTTCACTGGTTTTACACCAGAATCTGAAGTTAATGAAAGCCGCAACAACAAAGGTGTGTACGTACAAGCTGAAAACCAATTAACCGATGATTTTAATTGGACTGCTGCATTACGTTATGAGAACTATTCTGACTTTGGCTCAAATACGAGTGCAAAGCTATCTGCTCGTTATGATTTAACTGACTCTTTAGCATTCAGAGGCTCAATTGATTCTGGTTTCCGTGCACCAAGCGTTCAGCAACTTTATTATACGAGTATTTCTACACAGTTTAATTTAAATCCTGCTACGGGTCTTCTTGAGCCGCAAGAAACGGGTACATTCAATACTGTTAGTGATATTACCCATTCACTGGGTGGTGGTGATTTAAACCCTGAGAAATCTCGTTCAGTAACAGCGGGTATTGTGTTTAATGATCATGATGGTTTCAGCGTAACGCTAGACGCTTATCAAATTAAACTAGAAGACCGTATTGTGCTTTCTGGCACCGTTAATGATGAAACTTCTCCTGAAGTTGCTGCTATTTTAGCAAACACGGCTGCAGAAAATGCTCGTTTCTTCGTTAATGGAGTAGATACGACAACTAAAGGTTTAGAGCTTGTTGCTTCACAAAAGGTTGAGACTCAAAACTTTGGTGAATTTGATTTCAGCTTAGCTTATTCATATAAGAAAACTGAGATAGATAGCATTCACTTGCCGGGAGTGCTTAGCGGTACTGAAGATGACTTATTTGACCGTCGTGAACGCGTAAGAATGACCGAGGCGACCCCTGCAAACACAGGTAACATTGGTTTTACTCACTCTTATGGTGACTTGACGACTACGGTTAGAGCAAATTACTTTGATTCATACACGATTGGATATTCAGCTGGAAATGTTGAGTTTGGTGGTAAGTGGACTATGGATGTTGCGGCTCATTACCAACTTACTGATGATTTAAGTTTGTCTGCGGGTGTTCAAAACTTATTTGATACCTACCCAGATGAGCGCCCTGAAGATAATCGCTTCTTTGGTAACTTTGTATACCCACAAGCAAATGCACCGTTTGGATTCAATGGTGGTTATTATTACCTAACCGCTAAGTACAAATACTAAGCAAATCATAAGCCTTCATTGTGTTTGAAATAAACCAGCAGTTTTGCTGGTTTATTTTTTTGTATCAAATAAACAGTAGGACATTTAAGTGCTATCCATTTCATTACGAAAAACGGCCTCTTTATTGAGTGCTGCACTCTTTTTTACAGCCGTTCAAGTTGCTGCAGATTCAAGCGTTCACTCAAAAACGGCTGCTCAAACTGCACCACCATTACTAGAATACAGCAGTATTGTTCATCCAGTGATTGCTCGTAATGGTATGGTAGCAAGTCAAGAGGCGCTCGCTTCTCAAGTGGGGGTGAACATATTAAAGCGAGGCGGTAATGCTATTGACGCTGCTGTTGCGGTGGGTTTCGCCTTAGCGGTTACATTGCCCAGAGCTGGTAACATTGCTGGTGGTGGTTTTATGTTGGTTTATCTTGCAGAGCAAGATAAGTTTGTTGCTTTAGATTACAAAGAAATGGCACCGGCAGCGGCGAGTCGTAACATGTATATCCAGCCGGATGGTAGCGTTGATAAATACACCGTGCGTTACACTCGAAAAGGGTTCGGTGTACCAGGTACGGTTGCTGCTTTTGCAAAAGCATTAAACGAACATGGCACCATGAGCCTTGCTGAAGTTATACAACCCTCTATTGATTTGGCTAGAAATGGTATCAAGGTCACAGATGATTTAGCATTTTCATTAGTTTATGCAGCGAAACGTTTAGGGAAAGATCCTGAAGCCAAAGGTATTTTTTTCAATAAAGATGGAAAGCCGTTACAAGCAGGCGACACGCTTTACCAAAAAGATTTGGCTTGGTCGCTTGAACAAATTGCTAAAAAAGGGCCTGATGCCTTTTATGAAGGCGAAATAGCGAAACGCATCGTGCAAGACATGAAAGACAGTGGTGGTTTAGTTACGCAAGCAGATATGGCTAACTATGTAGTTGCTGACAGAAAACCGGTATACACCAATTATCGAAATCACGAGTTAGTGATCATGCCTCCGCCAAGTTCAGGTGGAGTTCACATTGCACAAATGCTGAACGTATTCAAACAGTTTGATTTAACATCTATGGGCCATAACTCTGCATCTACCATTCATCTAATGAGTGAAGCGATGCGTCAAGCTTATGCCGACAGAAGTAAGCATCTTGGTGATCCTGACTTTAATCAGATTCCGGTTAAATGGCTAACCAGTGAAGAGTATGCAAATCAAACCGCTGCAAAAATTAAAATGGACAAAGCCCGTTCATCAAAAGATGTAAATCCAGGAACACCAGCATTACCTGAAAGCCCTGACACGACTCACTTCTCTGTTATGGATAAGTTCGGCAATGTAGTGTCAAACACCTATTCTTTAAATTACTCTTATGGTTCTGGGATTGTCGCTAAAGGGACAGGAATTTTGCTAAATAATGTCATGGATGATTTTTCAGCGAAGCCGGGCTCACCTAACGGCTATGGTTTAGTTGGAGGGGAAGCGAATGCCATTGCTCCCAAAAAGCGAGCATTAAGCTCGATGACACCAGCCATTGTTATGAAAGATGGCAAACCTTTCTTGGTTACAGGAAGCCCTGGTGGTAGCCGAATCATTACTACGGTAATGCAAGTGATTTTAAATGTGATTGACCATAACATGAATATTGCAGAAGCAACTCATGCTGTTCGTATTCATCATCAATGGCTTCCAGATCAAATTTTGGTCGAATCAAGATTAAATAAGGATACGATCGAGTTATTAAGAGCCAAGGGACATAAGGTTGTGATCTCAAAAAGTTCGATGGGCAGTACTCAGTCAATTATGTATAAAGACGGCTATTTTTATGGTTCAGCCGATCCTAGAAGACCTGGGGCTGCAGCTTTAGGCTTTTAAAAATTAATTATTGATAATTAGTATTTTGGTATTTGGTATCTTTATGGCTTTTTTTAATTGTTATAAAGGTATCGAATGACATTTTAAAAAATTTTTTTTGAATGCTAGCCTATAAAATATTCGGTGAAGCAATAACAAAATCAAGCATTTCAATTAAAACCAATTAGGGGTAATTACGATTTCAGTAACAATAAACTTATATATTTTGAGCAAGAAGATGAATTAAATTTTATATATTTAATTCAAATTAACTTCTATTAATCATCACTTTATTAAAGTTCTACAGTGCTAATTTGGAAACAAGATAAATCATTCAAATAGCGCTATGTCCACTCTAAAAACTGAGCAAGTAAATATAAAAACAGCCGACTTTAATCATGAATTAGAAGAAAAGGCACACCCTAAGCTATTAGCCGCGGGAGTGCAGCTCGATGTTGATTTTGGTGCAAGTAATTCGGCGAAGGTAGTTCAATTCATGGAGGGAATGCCTAAGCCTTTAAATGAAGAGTCTGTAACGCCGAGCTCGATAAAACAAAAATATAAGATTGTCGGTGTTGAAACTGAAAAAGTACCAGACAAAAAAGTACGACCTCCCATTATCAGTGAAGAAACCCGAAATGCTTTAATTCATCTTTCAAAGTTAAAGGGAAAAGAAACCTCTGAAATGTTTGAACCATTAACCAGAGAGGAATCTCACGCATTACAGAGTTATTTTGGTAGAACTTTATATCGTCAAATTCCCCGACATTTTCGTTATCGAGAACCATTTAAAGCAAGGAGTAGAATCAATCTAGAAAGACATGAAAAGGCGAGTAAAGAACCACTGGATTATCGAACTAAAAGCACGAAAGAACTTGTAAGCTTGATAGAGGATGATTCTGATCATTTTCTAAAATTAGATGATGATTTAAAAGGAAAAGAAGAGCTTCAAGTCGCGTATGTGAAGAAGTTTAATTCGTTAAATAATATCCCAAGTTCACTTTGGCATGCATCAACATGTAAAGCCGCCATACAAAAGAATAAATTTACAACTGATTTGTTAGCAATCGTTTTAGATGAAAGAGCAGATTTAATTGATTTGGAAATGGCTCGGTTATTAGTTAGCTTTTCTCCTGAAAGCGTTTTTTTATTGCCTGATAATATTCAAAAAAGTGAAGGGTATGAAGCTCTATTGCTTCATGCCTGTAGAAAAGACGTTTCTCTCGTTGGAAGGGCTGAATTAAAAGCTAAATTAGAAGAAGCAGAAGAAGGATTTTATGATAAATTGTGCCACTTGAAAGGGAGTGCTTTTTCAGATTTACCTGAAATATATCAAACCAGAGAAATGCTTTTCACGGCCTGTAGTAGTATTTATCAGCCCGAGAAGCTAACCATTCCTAATCACTTAAAAAACGAAGAAACAATTGCTCAGGCTGTAGCTTTGTGTCCAACGTTGTTTTTGAGACTCAGTGAATCTGAACGAAGTGAGAAAGTATGCAAAGCACTTTGCTCAAAACCTCAAACTCATTTCGTAAGTTGGGAACATTTTCAACGAAAAGTCAGCAGCCCTTTAAAATTCGTGCCTGAAGCTATAAAACAAGAGTGGTCTTCAAAAGATTATCTGCAAGTAGTTCGTTGTAACCATTATATAAAGCTTGACGAAATTCCTGAGAAAAAATTAACCGCTGACATTTTACTCGAGTTGTGTCGTGGAGATAGCTACACATTGATTGAAGCCGTGCAGAAATTTAAAACACTCGAAGATGTAGATTTAACAGTGGCGCAATTTGAGCTTAAAGCATGCTTACTTAACAGGGATAATATAGGTAGAGTTAGTCTTGCTAGTTTAAATACCGAATTTTTGAATACGTATTTAACGGGCGTATCAATGCAAACCGTGCATCTGCAATCCGTTGGCAGTACTAAAAATGCAAAAGCCATCGCTCAATATATTCTTGATTTACCTGAAGCGAATAAAAGCAAATTATTAGATACAAAAGCAAAACGTTATTTCTTACTTCGCTGCATTAAAGATTCTGACTTAGAGCAATCCCATCATTCACTCGACACACAAAATAAAGTGCTAATAGAGCAAAGTATTCTTGAGACATTTATTTACTTCAGTGATGCCGAAAAACTGGAATTCTTCAAAATCGTAACTTCTCCAGAAATTAGGGAAAGCTTGATAAAAATTATTATTATGACTTCAAAGGGAAATGTACTGCAATTATTATTAGGAAAAGGTGAATATGAAGATGACGAACAAGAGGACTTTGGAGACTATCTCACTCCTCAAGAGTCTGAAATGGCCGCTAACTTCCTATTTAAGTCTGGTGAAATGCCAAACTGTAATGTTGAAGCTAACGAACTATATGATGAGGTGAATCCACTATTGAGAGGAAATTTTCGACGAGAGACGCATAACCCTTTTTTATTTGAACTCTTATCGTCCTGCTATCAGCATACAGATTTTAAGCCAAGAAACTTTGAGCGTGGTGAGGAGCTTGAAACGAAAGTCGCCCAGTTTACAGCTTCAGCTTCAAAAGAAATAAGAACTGAGTTACCTGAAAGCCAATTAGATTATAAAGTAATAAGTGGGCGAACCATTCGAGCAGAAAAAGGGGATTGTTGTCATCACTTGAAGATACAGCGAAAAGGTGAAGAATTTGAGGATTTAGCAAGAGAAGCCGGTTATTACGATACTTTGAGCAAGACACCTGAGCTTGAAAATAGACTTAAAAGTAGTTATCCAAAATTTGAAGGACTATTTAAAATTCCATGTGAAGTCTTAGATGCTCAAGGACACCAATTCAAAGATGATTTAGAAAAGATAGAGGTAGATGGTAAACAGTATTACCAGGTCTTTCACTATACCGCTTCAAAAAAGTATGGTTTACCTGCATTTAGGGTGACGAACCCTGAGAACGCTTCGAAAGGTAAAGAAGGGTTTGAAGGGCTAGATGGTATTTATAATGCCATACATGATATAGGTGTTTTTGCTTCCCAAGGAATTGTATTTACCAGTGTAATACCAGCTTTTCATAATATTACCACTGCCAGAAGGTTGTTGATGTTCCATTCATTGTTTGGTCAAGATGTTCCATTTACCCAAACTGGTGTTTTTGAAAGTTGGTTGGCTCAAGCAACTGATCAACCCGATATTGGTCATGATGGTCTTCGCGATATTGGCGATAGTGTTTTATTCAGTAAAATTCGAAAAAATTTCAGTGCAGTCGATTTGCATTCAGATATTCATCCTGAAGATGTTCAAGAACGGTTACTGTTCGGTGAATTCTTAGCTCAGGGGTTGTTTGCTTCGCAAGTATTGGTAGCTCGGTTTATGAGAGAAAATCCTAATTACCACTATAAGAACCCACAATCTTGTAAAGAGGTAAGAGAAATTTTAGAAAATTGTATGACCTTATTAATGCAAGGCTATTTCAATGACTATGATTTATCTCTTCAAGAAGTTCTCAATCTTTCTAATGAAGATTATGAAAATTACTTTAATGAGACTGCAAAAGAAATGATTTACTGGTCAGCCAAGCAACCTGATGAAGATGAATTAAAAGAAAACCCTAATTATCCTAAAAGTGAGGAGCACTTTCAAAGTGATACCTATTCAGCTGATGTTTCAAGAGGAAGGTTAAGTACGGAAGTGTACCCAAATAATCATTCCGTGGACGTTGAGTTTTCTAAAGATTTTCTTTGGGACAATGAGTATCAGCTTGGCAGAGGTAATGGGTTACTCGTTTTTACGAAGTTAATTAGAGGGATAACTCATGCAGTAACGTCATTGTTAAACTATCAAGCTCAACAAGCCAAAGCGTGAACTTTTAGAATGTAATATTTCTATTTTATCAATATTTGCTACTCTTTGACAACGAGTACATTATTTGCCTCCAATATGTGTAGCAAATAGCCCCCCAGCGAAGTGCAAAAAGTCTGACACGCTCAAAAGGTGGCGTTTCCTTTCCTGAGGAAAGCATAACGATAACTAATCGCCTCATTGCTTTTGCATGTTCGATGTTTCTTTCCTTCTGGTTAAACTGTGTAACTCTCCTTTCTAATTTAATATTGCTCTTATTTGTACCTCGAACTAAAAGTCCAGATTGGTTATGAGCTTTGACCGATGCCTTTGCTGCTACATACCGAATTGCAAACCCTATCCGTCTTTCATCTGAGTTGTTTGGGTCGGACCCATGGACAAGCTTGAAGTGATGAAGTGACATTTCACCAGGTGCTAGCTCCATATATACGTTGTTACTGGGAGAGAGAGCTCGATCTGGAATCGTTTGTCCACGAGACAGCAAGTTATCTGATGAGTATGTATTCATTTGTTTCTGGAGATGATGATGACTTCCAGGCTCTACTTTCATGACGCCTGACGTTCTGGTAGCAGGGCTAAGAGCAACCCAAGCCGTTACGACATCATCGGCTTTCACTCCCCAGTAAGCGGCATCTTGATGCATTGAAACAAACGATTTGCTGCCTGGCTCCTTGATGAATAAATTCGTCATTAAGCAAATAATATCTTTGCCTATTAAGGACTCTATAGCGTCAAGAATAGCGGGGTGGTTTACTAGCTCATCTGCCCAGTCATAGAGAAGATAAGATTTGTTCGATTGAGCTTTGGAGTAAGGCTTTTTTTGTTGCTGTTCAATGGCCTGAAGTTTTTCTTTTAAGTCGCTGGCTTTGGCTTCTGAAAATATTTTGATAGGGAAAACAAAGCCATCATTTTTATAATTGGATATCTGGTCATTCGTTAGACTGCGTTTCATGGAACCTCCAAAATTTTAAAAATGATGAGTAGATACTTCAGGCTTAACAGTCCCTAACTTTTAAGAGAGTAATGTAACGCTATTCCACTTCAATTTGTATTAAGAGGTTTGAACCGCTGGCTTAATATCTTTTGAGGGGTCTTTCCAAGCGATAACATCGTGTATTGATTCTTCGAGGCGGTTTTTTGTTGGACAAGTTAGAAAAAGTTTAACAGCTTCAAATTTTTCAGGAATAACGACAGCTCTAATGGCGTTTTCGATAGTATCTGTTGATGTTTTGCCGCCACCAAACTGACTTATAAAGCCTGCAATTGGAAGTTTTCCATAGCTATCTCTTGGAATGACTGATGCGATTTGGGGAGAGGTACCAAATAAAATACTAAGTAGTAAAGCATAGTTATCTGCTTGCTTTCTAAGTTTACATCTCTCTTTATCATCACTTTCCGCTTGGATTTCCTCTTGAAAGGCTTTAGTTGAGTACAAATACGTGCCTAGAGCTAAGTGCTTTTCTCTTCCGAATTTAGGGGTTACTACATCATCAATGTCAATCAGCATAACTTTAGGGTCCTTAACAAGGGATTCAACTCCACTTGCTGCTTTAACTTTATCTTTGTACATTAAGTTGCAGTTTTTTAAGTCTCTAAAGTAAATATCATGATCATGGGCTTTTTGAACGTCGTAGCACAATTGCTTATAGGCCTGCAGTCGAATTGGCCCTTTTGACGCCACAAATGACTCAACATCGGTGCCGCCATTTACTGCCCAAGACTCTGCTTTGTCTACGGTAACCTTATGAAATGACGTTGTTGAATAAACTTCTTGAGAAGGTCGTTTTTTTGTATAAATACCTTGCATTCCAGGGCTGATTGAGGTTCCGTGGAAAGATTTTACGCCTAGTGCCTCCTTGAGAGCGATAAGTTGCTTGCGCTTTAATTCATTGGCTTCATCAAGTGAAAGGTGTCGACCTTCTACTTTAGCCTCTTCACTTGGCTTTTCTTCAATAGTTTGATCATAAGGCAGAGAGGTACCAAGTTTTACAAAATGCTCATCTCGAGCTTCAAGTGTTTTAAATGCTCCACTAACTCTATTCTCTTTTTTGATTGAAGGTGATTCAGGTTTTCTAATGGGAGGAAATACTCCATGTGTATCAAAATAGTACTGTCTACCCAGTGTAGAAGGGGAAGACATAGTGACAAAACCTTTGGGAGCTTCATCATCAGCTGGTTTATTTGCTTTTTTTTCTGCGAGCCTGTTTAGGAATTGAGTTCTTTTGGTTAATATTAATGCTCTTCTTTTAGCAATAAGAGCTTTAACTTCAGATTTTATTTCTTGAGCGTTATAGCCTTCAAAATCTTGTGTATCTAGGAATTTATCACTTTCACTTTGCCATTTTTTACCGTCTGCGTCGCTGTATTTAATGCCTTTCTCAAACATCTCTTTTTCAAGACTTTTTGCCATCTCATGTACAAATATTGTCTTATCGTCATGTTGAGTAGTCGCTCTTCCCAAAACACCATGCTTTAACTTGTCTTTTTTATCTTTAATATATTTTTCTAATTCATTTCTAGCTGTTTTATCATTTTGAGTCGCACAGCTTTTTACTCTAGCTTTAGACATCGCTTCTGCTGACCACTCGTCTAGAGTTTTTCCCTCAGCAAAAAGGTGTGAAACTTCTTTTTTATAATCATTAAGACGTCTATAAGTGGATACATGGCTTATGTTTTTTTGTACTATTTCTTCTATTAAGGGGTGTAGATCTGAATCGGTTTCCCTCTTTACTCTTTTCGTAAAATCTGACCAACTTTCAGGTTCGAACTTTTTCAGGTCACTATGAATTACATCTCTTTTTTGAGGGAGCTGTTTTTGTGAAAATAGCCGAGCAGTATCGAGTTCAGAATTTTGATTCAGAGAGCAACGAATTGATTCTTGCCTGTCTTCTCTAATTCTTGTATTTCGCTTAATCATCAATTGCCTTTCAAATTTTTCCTGGAGAGGCGTTTCGTAATAGCTAGTTAGTTTTTTCCATTGTTCGGTGACATGTTTCGTGGCTGTGGTTGAATCTTCAGTTGGAAATGTAGCGCATCGATGTTGCAAGGTAACTAATTTCTTCGATGTTGTTTCATACTCTACTTCAGCTTTTTTATACTCTTCATCAGATCTTTGCTTTGGTGATTCTCCATACTTCTCAACAGAGGTTATCAATGTAGGAGGGATTGAAATAAATTGAGGTGGAAATTCTACATCTAAACCTGTAATTCCGAATGTTACTTTGTGTGTATCAGGATTTTCCCCTGCATCAATAGATACCGTTACTTTATCTCGATGATCTGCTCCAATCAAAGAAGCTAAAGTATGATGGGCTCTAAACTTAGCAGTTATTCCTTCTCCAAGTGTATCTGAATGTTGCTCTTCGGGGGTTTGTTCCAGTTTTAGAGTACAAATACACTCTAAAACCTGAAGTGTGTCGGTACAACAAAACCAGTCTTTAATTTTTTCTAGCCGAGTTTTTTTTAATTCAACTCCATCAGCTTTACTTCTAATTGCTTCTTGTACTCTCTGATCGCTGATAGATCGAGTTCCCCAATTTTTAGGTTGGGGCATTAAGGCGATTGAAGACATTTTTTCTCACCAATACTCAACCGATTCATAAGTTGATTTTAATAATATTTTCTACTTTTGGCTTTAAATATGGACAAGGTTTAATTGGGAGGTAATTTTATTAATTGTTATTGATAAGATAAACAGATAAGTGAAGAAGTATGCGTCTGAAAATAAAGGTATTATTAGTTTATAGCTTAAAGTTGTTCATGAACTCGAAAAAAGCGGCTTTAGGTTGAAAGCCGCTTAAATGATTAAAAGCTATCTATTTTAGATTCGCAAATACCTTATCAGCAGCTTCAAGTGTCTTTTCTAGTGCAGCATCATCGTGCGCCATAGATAAGAAACCTGCTTCATAAGCACTGGGTGCTAAGTAAATACCTTCGTTAAGCATGCCGTGATAGAAAGCTTTAAAACGTTCCATATCGCACTTAGTAACTTGGTCAAAGCGAGTAATGTTTTGTTCTTCAGTAAAGAAGAAACCAAACATGCCACCAACGTAATTAATTGCCATTGGGATGTTGTGCTTGTTAGCTAATGCTTTGAAGCCTTCAGCAATATATTTTGTTTTGCGAGCTAGCTCTTCGTATAACCCTTCTTCTTCCAAGGCTTCCATTTGTGCAAGACCTGCAGCCATTGCTATAGGATTACCTGAAAGCGTACCAGCTTGGTAAACTGGACCTGTTGGCGCAATGTACTGCATTACTTCTTTCTTGCCGCCAAAAGCTCCAACTGGCATACCGCCACCAATGACTTTACCCAAAGTGGTTAGATCTGGTGTTACGCCGTAATGAGCTTGTGCACCTGCTTTTGCAACACGGAAGCCAGTCATCACTTCGTCGATGACGAGAAGTGCCCCATATTGGTCACAGACATCACGTAAGTCTTGTAAGAAACCATCTGTAGGAGGAATACAGTTCATGTTACCTGCAACAGGCTCAAGGATGATACAAGCGATATCTTCAGGGTATGTTTCGAACAGCGCTTTAACTGAATCGATATCGTTGTACGTTGCCGTCAATGTGTGCTTAGCAAAATCCTCAGGTACACCTGGAGAGCTAGGTTGGCCTAGTGTGAGAGCACCTGAACCAGCATTCACTAATAAGCAATCAGCGTGGCCATGATAACAGCCTTCAAACTTAAGGATTTTGTCACGGCTAGTGAAGCCTCGAGCAAGGCGTATTGCACTCATAGTGGCTTCAGTGCCTGAGCTTACCATACGAACTTGTTCCATTGATGGCACCATTTCGATGACTTTTTCAGCCATGGTGATTTCAAGTTCTGTTGGGGCACCAAATGATAAACCGTTCTGAACTGCGTCTAATACCGCTTGGCGTATTTTAGGATGGTTATGACCTAAGATCATAGGGCCCCACGAACCAACATAATCGATGTATGCGTTACCATCTGCGTCATAAACATAAGCGCCATCTGCTTTCTCAATAAAGCGAGGAGTACCGCCTACACCATTGAAAGCACGCACTGGAGAGTTCACACCGCCAGGGATGCTTTGTTTAGCCTGTTCAAACAGCGTATCAGAACGGGTCATTGATTTGTCCTTCTAAAATTTAAGTTAGCCTTTGCGTGAGTACCAGTTTACTGGTAGTTCGTATTGCTCAAGCTGGCTGTCAACTCCCAGCGTGAGTGCAAATAAAGCCATACGAATAAGTAAGCCGTTGTCCGCTTGACGGAAAATCGCCAAGTTCGGATGGTCGTTTAAGTCGTTATCTAGCTCATTAGCATCCGAGCGAGAATCACGAGGAAGAGGGTGCATAATTACCGCACTGTCTTTACAGTGGCCTTGATAAATTGCCTTATTGAGCTTGAATTTACCACGGTATTTATTTGCTTCATCTTGTGAGGGGAAGCGTTCCTCTTGAATTCGGGTTTGATACAAAATATCAGCACCTGCAGTATGGCCTTCAATCGAGTCGTGTATTGATACTTGATGGCCAGCATTGGTGATTTCATCGACCACATATTGTGGCATTTGCAGCTCGTTTGGTGCTAATAAGCTGAAATGAATATTTTCGTATTGTGCTAACAACTTTGACAATGAATGAACGGTTCTGCCATGTTTTAAATCGCCGAGTAAAGCGATGTGCATACCATCAATATTTCTAGCTTTTGATTCGAGTTCTTTTTTGATAGTAAATAAATCAAGCAATGCTTGAGTCGGGTGTTCATTTGCCCCATCACCACCGTTAATTACGGGTACTGTACTGCCTTTTGAAAACTCTTCTACTGAAAACGGTTGTGGATGACGCATTGCAATAACATCCGAATAGGTCGCCATCATCATCGCCGTGTCATACAGTGACTCGCCCTTCGCTAGTGATGATGAACCGATACCGACGGTTTCAGAAACACTGCCGCCCAATAGGTTAAAGGCGCTGGCAAAGCTGACCCGAGTACGTGTACTTGGCTCAAAGAATAAGTTTCCTAAAATGGCACCTTCGAGAACATTCGTTCTTCTATGACGTAATGCATAAGGTTGCATACGTTCTGCGACAGAGAAAATAGTGTTGATTGTATCTGGGTTAAATTGATTAACCGAAAGGATGTGCTGTCCTTCTAAATGTGTCATCAGCCTGTATTCCAGTTGCTTGGGGCAGTATTTACTGCCAAATTATTATGTAAGGTTGGCTGAGGCGCAATTGTACCAAAGCTTAGTCAGTTGTTAAACCTAGAAAAGCTGAGTCCAGAGGGCGCTGCATGTTTTAAGTATGTTTTCATTTGAGGCTAAACATGGCCTTTTCTTATTTCTTGTTGTAAGTGTGCCCAGCTAATGAGGCCAACTAAGTTATCTTTTTTGCCTTGATAAATAGCAACCTCGCCACTTCGTTTTATCGCAAGAAGTTTATAGGCTTCATCAACAGATGCTGTATCAGGTAAAAGTTTGACGGGATGGGATGAAAGTACCGTATTTTCACCATCAGCTTGAAATTCAAGCTTGAGCATTTCAACGTGCCCTGTTTCTGTTCGGCTTAAAACAGGTCGGCCTTCGGCACGTTTCATCACTTCAAGCAGCAACTCACCGTTTTGATTGACGACTAATAAACGAGAATCCATCAAGGCTCTAACGCCAGTTTTTTGCAGCCCTAAGTTCAGAGGCGGTACTTTGTAACCTAAGCCCATCATCTCACACTGTTTAAAAAATATTGAACGGCAATTAAACCATTGATAAGCGGTTAAGAATGCAGGAATGGTTACAAACATTGCAGGCAAAATGATGGACGCATCGTTTGTTAGTTCTAAGAGTGCGACTAATGCTGCAAGCGGGGCGCTAAGGCTAACCCCCATCACCGCCGTCATTCCAATCACGGTATAAAGGCCAATGTAGGGAATGCTCGAAGGAAATAGCATCGCACTGATTAAGGCTAATATCGCACCTAAAAGTGCACCGATTCCATAAAGGGGGCCAATAAGACCACCCGGAATACTCAAGCCGACAGCACAAACGGTTGCCAGTGTTTTCGCAAGTAATAAGGCTATCAATAAAGATATTGCCGTTTTATTCTCTATGGCGAGATTAATCGCTAAGTCGCCACTGCCTAATGCATGAGGTAAAAATAACCCAATAATGGTTGTGATAACACCGGCTAATAGAAACTTGGTGTATAAAGGCCACTCATGGCTCAATTTGGTGATTTTTAACAGTGAAAAGTTAAAAAATGCAGAATAACAACCGAGAATGATGCCACCAATCAATAGGACTGGGTAATGGCTCAATGGAATATGAATCACTTGGATAAGATCAAATTCGTGCACATTCCCAAATACCAGCCGACTAGTAACTGCACCACATACCGCTGATAACAGAATAGGGAAAAAATAGTGAATGCGGTATTCACGAATAATGACTTCGAGTACAAAAATTACTGCAGCTAAGGGAGCGTTGAAGGTGGCTGAAATGCCTGCTGCAATACCGCTGGCACACATGATCCTGACGCTATTGTCAGGAAGATTAAATTTTTCTGCTAGGACACTGGCACTCACTGCGCCCAAATGAATCGCTGGGCCTTCACGTCCTACAGAAAAGTTAGAGGCCAATGCTGCGAGAGCTTGAAAGAATTGTCCAGGAGCTGATTGAAGTGGGATCTTTCCATAATGGAGTTTATAGCGATGCATCACATAAGCTATACCCATCCGTTTATAGCGTTTCGAACTGGTATAACGGGCTAAAAGCCATATCACAATAGCCCCTAGTATGGGTAAGTAATACCGCCAATCCCAGAGACTGTCTCTCAGGTCAATATGTTTAAGTTCGGTAAAGTGAAAAGAGGCATTCAATAAAAGTCTAAAAAGGATAATTATTCCAGATGCAATCAGTGCAAACAGTAATGCAAGCAAGCAAAGTTGAATACTCGTTTTACCTTCAGAAAGGTGATTGCGTAAACCAACCGTTAAGTACTGGCGTGCTTTGGTAATTCTATGAGAATTAATTATCGCTTTTAATGTAGAATGCACTAAATAAACCTAATCCTTTAATTTTTTGAGCAAAAGCTAATGGTAAATTATGAGCGTTGGCGAAACCGCCTGCAAGTGATAGAGCGTAATTATCTTCCTATCAATCGATATTTATTTATCGTTGTTATTATTTCGTTTCTAATTGGTGCACTTGGCTATCATGCTTATCAAGATGTTTTACCTGTCAAAGTGAAAAAGTCAGCACAACTTGAGAAGCTCAAGCAAGAGAACAGTAATCACTTGCAGGATCTAGCCAGCAAAAATCTTGAAATTACGCTTGAGAAACAAGCGAATGCCAATATGGAAATCATGTTTGTTGAACAAAGAAACAAGCTAAAGGATTTAGAAAGAGAGTTAGCATTTTATCGAAGTATTATGGCGCCAGAAAAAGCAGCTCAAGGTGTCAGTATCCATGATTTAACGTTTGAACCATCAATTGTAGATGGTCAACACGATTTGACTCTGATCCTTACTCAACAAAAAAAGCGTCGTCGTTCTCTGGCTGGCTTTGCTGAGCTGACCTTGATTGGGGTAAAGGATGGTAAAGAAGTCACTCAATCAATTAATAAACTTGTTTCAAACGAGTTTAAGTTTAAGTTTCGATTTTTCCAGATGTTAGAAGCTCGATTGTCATTACCGGTTGGCACAGATTGGAAAGAAGTTCAGGTGAAGGTAAAAGTGCCTGCGACTCGTTGGTCTAGCGCAGAAGAAACAGAACGCACCTTTAACTTGAAGAAGTTACTTGCCGATGAAACTCAAGAAACTCAGCAAGCCATAGACGAATATATGAAGAAGCAACAAAAAGGTGTTGAGCAAGTCACTAAAGGTGAAGTTCCAGCTTCTTGAGCAGAATACTTGAACAGTTCACTAAGGTATTAGATAATTATACTTATGAGTATGAGAATAATTAACTGAACGCGTCCCACAAATGTGTGATGTAAGAGGTTTTAATGACGGAACAAACTGAAGCGGTCGTTCAAGAAATTGAGCCAAACGAGCAAAATGAAGATCAAGCTGATGCGAGCTTGCCAATTAAATTTACTGACCAAGCTGCAAGCAAGGTAAAAGAACTGCTAGAAGATGAGGAAAACCCAGAACTTAAACTTCGTGTTTATGTTACAGGTGGTGGTTGCTCAGGTTTCCAGTACGGTTTTACTTTTGATGAGAAAAGCAACGATGGCGATTTTATGATTGAGAAACAAGGTGTTTCTTTAGTGGTTGATCCCATGAGTCTTCAATATCTGATGGGCGGGGAAGTTGATTACACTTCAGGCTTGGAAGGTTCACGGTTCTTTGTTCGCAATCCAAATGCCACAACAACTTGTGGTTGTGGGGCTAGCTTCTCAATTTAAGTTTCGCAGATTAATAAGCCGGATTAAGTCCGGCTTTTTTGTGCCTGGAGTATTTATGGATAGAAACGCAATAAGAAAATCCGTTAGGGAAAAAAGGAAAGCAATCTCACAGCCTGAACAACACGTTTTTGCATCTAAAGCCTCATTGTTGGCCGTCAATTGGTTAGAGACCATCAAGTCGGAAGAAGTTGCTTTGTATCTTACTCATGATGGTGAATTGGATACTCAGCCACTTATTCGAACACTGTGGAAATTAGGAAAGAAAGTCTACGTTCCCGTTTTGCACCCTTTCTGCGATGGTCACTTAGTTTTTATTGAATACTCACCAACATCACCCATGGTCAAAAATCATTATGGGATATCTGAACCTAAATTAGATGTCACAAAATTGATCCCAGCTTCTAAGTTAGATGTAATTTTTACTCCATTAGTCGCGTTTGATCATTTTGGTAATCGTATGGGAATGGGCGGGGGGTACTATGATCGAACTTTATCATCCTTAAGAGAATCAGACTCAGTAGAAATCGCCGGTTTTGCATTTGAATGTCAAAAGCTAACGAGCTTACCTGTCGAGTCTTGGGACGTACCACTGAAGCAAATTATCACGCCAGAAAAAGTTTATACATATAGCTTTTAAATTTAAGTAAATTTTTAGTTTCTATCTATACTAAACGGAGAAACCCAAGCCGCCGAGGTAGATGATGGAAGTTGAAATCGTAAATTTGGAAGAGGAATCAATTGCTTTCATTCCACATGAAGGTGAACCTGCCGATGTTGGAGATACTGCAATTAAGTTCGATCTTTGGCGATTTGAAACTGGCTATTCACCAATAAAAGAGTCTAATTCTTACGGAATCTTTGTAACGGATCCTGATGAAGTTGGTGATAAAGGATTCCGCTTTGATATCGGTGGTTCAGTAAGTCATGAAGTACCAGAAAACTATTATGATGTGAGAAATGGCGTCATTGCTGGTGGACGTTACGCAAAAGCTAGACATACCGGCAGTTATGAGACTCTATCTAAAACATTTAGAGAATTTATTGATGACTGGCTTCCTGCAAGTGGTGAGTCTAGAACGGAAGAACCTTGTTTTTTCCACTACGTTGTATTGCCGGGAGCAGTGCAACACGTAGACGATATCGTTACCGATATCTATTTACCATTGAAGGCGATTGAAGAGATTACTTAAATCAATCAGTGATACAATGTCGGAATAACAATACCTTAAAACGACACATTCATGCAGCTTACTCATACCTACCTTGAGCTCGGAGAGCGCTTTTTCGAGCTTAACTCTCCCGCCTCTTTTAGAAGACCGTCTTTGTTTTTGTGGAATACAGAAGTCGAAGAGCAATTAAACTTGAGCGGCGAATTCAATTCTGAGGTTGAGCAAGCTCATTACTTTTCGGGTAACAGACAACTTCCTACTTCAAAACCACTTTCGATGGCGTATGCAGGGCATCAGTTTGGACATTTCAATCCACAACTGGGCGATGGCAGGGCACATCTTCTGGGTGAAATTTTGGATGAACAAGGTAACCGTTGGGATCTGCAACTCAAAGGATCTGGTCAAAGTGCCTTTTCTCGAAATGGTGATGGACGTTGTGCATTAGGCCCAGCAATACGCGAGTTCATTATGAGTGAAGCTATGTATTACTTGGGAGTGCCTACCACTCGTTGTTTAGCGGTAACTAAAACTGGCGAAAGCGTTTATCGTCAAAGCCAACATGAAGGCGCTGTTGTTACTCGTATTGCTTCAAGTCACATTAGAGTGGGGACATTTCAGTATTTTGCTGCAAAAGGTGATATTGAGTCATTAAGGCGTTTGGCTGATTACACGATTGAGCGTCACTACCCTGAAGTACTTCAACAAAAAGAAGATAAATATGTTCAGTTACTTGCCAGTGTGATCGAGCAGCAAATTGAACTTGTCGTTCAGTGGCTACGAGTTGGGTTTATCCACGGGGTTATGAATACCGATAATACTGCTATTTCAGGTGAAACCATCGATTATGGCCCTTGCGCTATGATGGGCGCATACGATCCTAAAACTGTATATAGTTCGATTGATAGAAACGGTCGTTATGCATTTGGAAACCAAGCACAAATTGCTCACTGGAATATGGCGAGGTTTGCTGAGGCGCTGCTTCAACTCGCAAATGATGATAATGACTTACTTGAACCAATGCAGAGATTAATCGATGATTTTTCTGATAAATTTAATCAAACTTATGTGGAAATGATGCATCAGAAGCTGGGCTTAAAAACAATAAACCATGAATTACTTTCGACACTGACAAGCTTAATGCTAGAGCACAAACTGGATTATACGAAAACCTTTGACTTGTTGACTCGCTCACTTACGTGTAACAAAGCTCTCGAGCTTGTGACTGAAAGGCTTGGAGATTGGGTTAGGCTATGGAGTAACGAGCTTGATGAAAATGAAATTGATAATGTTCAGCAACTCATGCGAAAAGCGAATCCCGTGATTATTCCTAGAAATCATATTGTTGAAGGCATAATCGAAGAGTGTGAAGCAACGGGGAAACCCGACGCTGTAATGGCGTTTTTAAAGGCTCTTAAAGCACCATATCAAGACACTGAATTAGCAGAAAATTACAAAATGTCTGATCACGAATTTAATCTTCATTACCAGACATTTTGCGGAACCTAGAGACCTAAGTTTTAGATGAAAATAATTTTTTTATTACGCTGATACTTGCCAGTGCAATTGAACCAACAATAACCCCTAAAACGGTATGTAATAAGCTTGGTGTGATTGCACTCATGAAGCCTGAAATAGCAGGAATAGATTGCCAAAGGGTGTTCACATAACGGATAGGTTCATTAAGAATATGAACGCCATGGTCAATGATACCGCCGCCAACCATAAACATGGCAACGGTTCCCGCAAAAGTGAGAAACTTCATTAGCTTTGGTGCCGAATTTAACAGTAGAACTCCTAGATATTTACCCAGTACTCCAATCTTTTGTTGTGCATTCTTTCTCAACAAATAAGCGCCAGCATCATCCATTCGAACAATGGCAGCAACTAGGCCATAAACACCTATTGTCATGATGATGGCAATAATAGCCAGTGTAGAAGCCTGAGTAATTATGTCTTCATGTGCCACAACACCAAGTGTAATCGCAATGATTTCTGCCGAAAGTACGAAATCAGTACGAATCGCTCCGGTTACTTTTGTTTTTTCATATTCGATGAGTTCCTCGTCGCTTAAGTTGGCTTGTTTGCTTTTAAGGTCACTTTCATCGTCACTGTTGGGTTCGTCGTTATGAAACAGTTTTTCATGAATTTTTTCGTAGCCTTCAAAGCACAGATATAAGCCACCAAACATCAATAATGGCGTGATTAACCACGGAATAAATGCACTGATGAGTAGTGCAGAAGGAACTAAGATAAGTTTATTTTTAAAAGAACCTTTGGCAACCGCCCAGACAACCGGAAGTTCTCTGTCGGTACTCACCCCTGTGACTTGTTGAGCATTGAGCGCTAGATCATCACCTAATACGCCTGCTGTTTTTTTTGCAGCGACTTTGCTCATAACGGCAACATCATCAAGAATGGTCGCAATGTCATCGAGTAGGGTTAGTAGGCTTGCACCAGCCATAGTAAATCCTTTTAAATACAATTGATGCTCAATATCCTAACCCACTTATCATTTTTTCTAAATAAAACAGGTATACTATTGCCAATTTATTAATGTCTTATCGGAATCAGTTATGACTCAAGATGAAATGAAAAAAGCGGCAGGTTGGGCTGCACTTGAATATGTAGAAAAAGATACAATTGTAGGTGTAGGTACAGGTTCAACGGTTAATCATTTTATTGATGCGCTTGCAACGATGAAAGCAGACATTGAAGGTGCGGTTTCAAGTTCTGAAGCTTCAACTCAAAAAATGAAGGCGTTAGGCATTCCAGTATTTGATTTGAATGCCGTAGATGATTTGTCTGTATACGTTGATGGTGCAGATGAAATTAATGGCCACATGGATATGATTAAAGGTGGTGGCGCTGCGCTTACGCGTGAAAAAATCGTTGCAGCGGTTGCGGATAGATTTATTTGTATCGTTGATAACACCAAACAAGTTGATATTTTAGGTAAGTTTCCACTTCCTGTTGAAGTGATTCCAATGGCGCGCTCGTACGTTGCTCGTGAGTTAGTTAAACTTGGCGGCGATCCTGTATATCGTGAAGGTGTAGTTACTGATAACGGTAATGTGATTTTAGACGTTTATAACCTTGAAATCATGGAGCCTAAAAAATTAGAGGCTCAAATTAATGCCATTGTTGGTGTTGTAACTAATGGTTTATTTGCTGACCGCGGTGCAGATGTACTTCTAGTTGGCACCCCAGAAGGTGTAAAAACAGTTAAGTAAGTTATGTTTTGGCATGATTGTTTAAGACTTGAGTTACTTTGTCGTCATGCCTCCCTTTCAATTCCATAGCATTATAGGCAGGGCTTGAGGTTGAAACTCTGTAGATACTACCATTAAGCAAATTCCAGAGGGCCTCAGTTTGGCTTGTACGGCACAACGTATTTAAAAGAGGGTTCACCCTTTGACTTTTATATGAAGTATGCATTCTTTGAGGGGACGTAGTACCTAAGCACTCCAAGAACCTTGGCCTATTTTCTGCCAACCAGTCACATAATGAATCACTACTCGTCATATTAAAGAGATTCAATTTGTTTTGAGTCTCTATATCTAATTTTTGACTTAATAAATCAAGATCTGCGCCATTGGCTATTGCCGCTCTAAACGTTTCTATATCATTTATTGCTATGCTCTCTAACATTTCTGTATTCAATTCCTCTGTTGAACATTCTTCAAGGTTCACCGTTGGCTTTATGTAAGTAGGAGCGAAAACCTCTGAGGAAGTGAGTGTTTTTTCTAAGTCAGACTCGTCATCGTATGAAACTTCAATTGTCTCTTCAAGCGCAGATTTACTCTCAGGTGCAGGTTTTTGGGAAGGTTTCTGAGCGAAACTTACATCGATACAGAGCCTTTTTAGCGTTTCGGTAAGGAATTTTTGATGTTCAGTAGATTGCTTTAGCCAGTCAATACCGTCTTCAGAATTCATCCAGCTGACAAGTTGTTGTACTTTCATTGGTTCGATAGCAATGTAGATAAGTTCACCAAAAAGTGATTCAGCTATTGGATTACCTTCTGTTTTAAAGGAGTAGTATTGCTTGATACATTTTCCTAAGTCTTCACCATTTGATATTCGTTCTTTAAACTCAACAATCTGTAATCTACTTTCTATCATTGCTGATATTTTTTCTATCGGTAACTCTTCCCCTAATTGATGCTCTGAAGAATTAATAACGGAGTGAGCGTAGTTCAACTTACTTGATACATTACATTCATTGATGACCGCTTCTAAAAGGCTATCTCGAATTTTTGGTGGGATAGACTTTAGATCGTTACCTATGAGTTTTTGCAAATCAATATCGGTTGATTTAAAAGATACACTTGAATGAAGAATTAGTTTTTCTAGCCTTTCATCAGCGAGTTGCTTCAATTCTATGGCAATATCAGAATTGCTGTTATGAATATGATGACGATACTTTAAAAGTTCTGTTACATCAGATGTATTCTCAATCGCCTGGCGGTTAATATCCAATTTTCGTTGCAAGGAGAAGTTGTTTCCTTTATCAATCTGATACAGGTGATTACATGTTAGAGGTACTGCTTGTTGGTTCTCTTCAACGGCATTGTAAAAAAGCCCACCATTAGAGGCTGCGCGAAGCTCTCCTTTAGAAGTTACTCTGATCTTTGAATGTGATAATTGGCTTTCTTCACCGGCTTGGTATTCATATTGTAACCTGAGTGCATTTATGAACTGAGAAACACTCACTTTGGTCGGTTTCTGTGAATCTTGAGTGAACATTTTTACAGCGGCTTCAAATGGTCGATTTAACTCCATTTCTTGAAATTTTTTGGTTTTAATTAATTGTTCTAATGCATCGAGGCTCAATAAACCATCTGAAAGAGAAGGGTGTTTATCTTTTGAAATAAGCTTATCTAACGTTATTAAAGCGAGTTTCGAAGAAATAAGCCATGGTGTACAAGAAAGGTGGCACTGTTTTGTGTATCGCTCTAATTTTGTATCTTTTTCATCAAACTTAATTGATTCTAATGTCACTGGGCCATTGCTTAAACTTGTTACACCAAGTTCAATGAGTGACTCAAGACTGCTTACTTCACCAGAATCCAATACTTCTTGGACATGACGTTCAGCAATTTCTTTTACACAATCTCGTTTAGCTTCATCATACTTTTGAGAAAAGAGAGCGATGGGTTGTTCAAGGGTTTCCGGAGTAAATTGAGGTTCAGGTACTTGCTGAGAAGATCTCATTCTAAAGGGTTCATATTGATCTGTTGTATGTTCAAACTCGCTTTTTGTACCATCAAGAGAGCTTCTTTCAGAAGTTGAACGAACGGTAGAATGCTCTAGAGAGTTCGGTCTAGAACTCTCCTGAAAACTTGCTTTTTTGCTGCTTGTCTCTAAACCGTATTTAGGTGGTGTTTCAGGGGGACAAGGGCTGGTTCTTTTTTTGCTAGTTGTAGTACGACCAAATAAAAAGCTTTTTAGTTTTAACCAGACAGGTTCTTGGGGCGGATTTGAAGGTGTTTCTAGAGTTAAACTGGTTAAGAGTTCGCTTTCACTATAAGGTGCACCTTTTAAGGAGCAATCATATTTAGGTAAATTAGGCTCTAATCTAGGTTCGGCTTCGGTGTGTTCTGCATCTATAAAATTTGAGAAAGACTTATCAAGAGTCGAAGTAGCGGTTCTTATTGCGGAATCATATACATTAAGTACTTTTTGTTTATCACTCGTTTCCGGAACAGAAGCTGGGTGGGCAGAGTAACTTTGACCTGCTATTGATTTTAGTGAGTATTCTATTGTGCCCATATTCTTAACTCCGTAGACTTTTACTTCTAAAGCCTAAATAAAGTAAAGCAGAGCTGAGTTATTTTTACTAGAAACCTTAAAGAGGTTTAATTAGCACTTCATAATACGAAAAGTGAATAATGGATTTACGGTGAAGAGCAATCTGGATAAATCGAGAAAAATATGAAAATAATGTCACAGAGTGTAATAACAATCTCTGTGACAGAAAAATCATTATTTGAGCAAGATATTCCTTTTAGAAAGAACGTCTCTTAAAAGTAAGCCAACAGATTCAGAATTACTGCTGCTTATTACATTATGAGCAATTAAAAACTCTTTCTGTAATTCGCTATCTAACCCCATTGATTTAAACGCATACATAGTGAATTGTTGCTGTTCAGAGTCAATTAAGCTTTTAACTATCTT
Source organism: Shewanella sp. OPT22 (assembly GCF_004168585.1). Taxonomy (GTDB): domain Bacteria; phylum Pseudomonadota; class Gammaproteobacteria; order Enterobacterales; family Shewanellaceae; genus Parashewanella. The sequence continues at coordinate 48,595 of NZ_PGVH01000047.1, forward strand.
AAGTGGAAGGGCTTGTTGAAGCTGGCTTTCTAGATATGCAAAAGCCGTTAGAGAAATAATTTGTCCAAATACGCTAAATAACGCTAGAGTTTGAAGCTCGTCTGCGTCAAGCAGTTGATTTCCTGACTCGTGTAATAAAACAAGCGCTTCTTCTGCAATAGACTCTGTAAGTGTCCAGTAGCCCTTTACCAGTTTCTTGTATGGTTGAGGTAATTCATCAAATTGCTCTTTCAAGTAGAACGTAAACGAATAGCGGTAAATATTAACTTGGCCAAGGCGAATTAATGCTTCTTTTAGTGTTCTCGCCTTACCTTTGTTATTCAGTTCGGCGTGTGCAGTATTCGTGCGCCACAACAAGTGAGCAGCTAATGCTGGATCACTTGCAATAATATCGATCACATTTTGGATGTCGCCATCAGCAATGATGGCCTTTTTTAAAGGGATAAGAATTCCACGACGACCAATTACTTGTTCTTCGTTTGATACTATTGCCTTTACTTGAGTAAATAGTTTCTGCTCAAGTTCTGTCGTACTCTCAGTGACTTTTTGTTGTAGCATTTTCCTACTTTCGCATTCACAATTTAACGCTATAAAATTTTACAAAGTTTGAACAGATAAAACTGTTAATTGCTTCTCAATCCAAGCTTTATAGCGCAACATACTAACAGAAAAAAAAGCATTCATAAGGGGTATCGGCACAACAGCTTAATATTTGAGTAACTTTGATAAATTTAGTTATAAAAAAGCTATTTTGTGAAGTTAAACTGTTTAGATATTGCCAGTGCTAGGTCAAAATAACCTTGATTATTCAAATGAATTAAATCCGATTTCTTTGCCGGAGTGCCGAGTAAGTCAGATAAGGTGTCAGTTAACAGAGGAATGTTATGCTCTTTAGCCAGAGAGCGATAGATTTCAGCGTCAGAGAGAAAGATGCCTTTTTCTGGCACTGAAATAAGTAACACTTCGATTTCTTGCGTTTTTGCTATGTCGATCATCTGAAATAAATTTTGATGAGTCACACTTCGAGGAACGTTTCTAATAAAGTCATTACCCCCTTCGAGTAAAATGATGGCATCGGGCGAATGTTCATTTATCGTTTGCTCAAAGCGTTTGAGACCTTCTGATGTCGTTTCACCAGAAATCCCAGCATTGATTATTTTTTGATTCAGAATTTTAGAAAGTTGCGCGGGGTAGTCTTGATTTGCCGAAGCGCCAATGCCTTGAGTTAGACTATCGCCAAAGGCTAACACTGTCGCACCATCATTCAGCTCGATGAGAGAGGGTTTATTACTGTTAAAAATGAAAAGAACTACAAAGCAAGCCACTAATATAAACAGGTAACGATGTAGTCCTTTAAACATAAAATCTCCAAATAACCAATAACGATTGGTGCTAAATTTATTTTAGAATTGGTACTGTAAACTCAATTTCCAACTTCTGCCTTCGCCAGGATAGAAAGCACCATAACTGTAGCCAGCACTAACATATTCTTTATCTAATAAATTATCCAATCTTAAGCTTGCTAGCCAGTTATTTTTACGATAATTAATCGCTGTATTCAACAACGCATAACTATCAAGTTTTTCACCAGTATTGGCGTTATCACCTTCAAGGAAGCGCTTGCCGACGAAATTAGCTTCTGCAAAAAGTTGTAGAGAGTCTGATAGATCGTATGTGCTATAAACTCGCCCAGTGTTTTTTGCAATCCAGGGCAGTTCTTTACCTTTGTTAGTGCCTTCGGTGAATTCAGAGTCGATATAATGATATTCAGCCCCGACATTTAATTTCTCAAATAATTGTAAATTCCAATCAGCATCAAAACCTAAGCGCTTAGAAGCTTTAGCGTTAACGTTAGCACCTTGGAAAAAACCACCCGGTGGAGTAGGTGCTGTTGGATCAAATACTATTTCATCTTCAAGTTCGAGTTGATAAAGGCTGATTTTTAGACTTTGCTTTTGGCTACTGAAGTCCCAACCGGCTTCGTATGAACGACCTGTTTGAGGTTTTAAGCCATTTGCATTGCTGTAGGCTTGCTCATCAACTTTAGCAAAGCGGAAGTTGTCTTCAGCACGTACATATAAACGGTTGTTTGTATTTGGGCGGTAATTTAAACCAAATTCTACAGCATGGGCATCATTGTCTAAATCGGCACCTTGAGCAAACGTGTTTGGATCTTTGATTTCGTCCGTGATATCCGAATAACGTCCACCAACAATATAATCCAGCTCTTTAGTTAATGGCACTGTTGCCTGAGTATAGAGGCTGACGAGTTTTTGAGTGTTTGAACGACCATTCGTGAAACCGCCAATAAACTCAGACTTTCCTCGGCTTAAATCACTTCCGAACAATAGATTTAAATTACCTGAATCAGTCTTGTAATTTGCAATTAATTTAGGAGTGAATCTGAGTAATTCTCGGCTATTTGTTGCAGATGAACCAAAACTTGAACCATTCGTGTTGGAGTCATTAAAATTCAGCTCAGAATCAAAGGCCCACACTTTATTTATTGCTTGGGAATAGCCTAAACGATATACCTTAGAGATTTGATGGCCGTAGTCAGTCGTTGAGTTGCTCTGTCTTGGATCTTGCTTTAACTGTTCTTTAGTCAGTGAGCCAGCATACTCTCGATTACTATCGTAATAACTTGATTCAGCGAAGAAGCGTGTGTCGCCGTTCTCATACTGTAAACGACCTAAAACAGAACCTGTTTCGCTAGCGTTATGACGACGATAGTTATCACTTTTTTGATGATTTGCAGTTAAATAGTAACTCCAATCAGCGTTAATTTGATTTGAATAATCAGCTCTAACTTCTTGGCTATCGAAACTACCGCCCGCTAAGTAAACTGAGCCTCCTGCATCCGTTGGAGACTTAGTGATAATGTTGATGACACCACCAACAGCTTGGTCACCATAAAGTACGCCAGCACTGCCAGATAGCACTTCAATTCGCTCAATTCGATTTAGAGGGATTGCGCTGATTGCAGGAGCCGCAATGTCGATATTGTTCAGGCGGCGACCGTCAATTAAGATTAAGGTGTTATTCGCTGCTTGTCCGCCATTAAAACCGCGGAGTGAAAAAACAGCGCCTGAATTAGTATCTGAAACTTGAATGCCAGATTGACCACGTAAAACATCTTCAATGCTTGTTGCACCACTTGCTTCAATATCACTACTATCAATGACTTTAATATTACTTGGAATATCTAAATCATTCTTGGCTTGACGACCAGTTACAACAATGACTTCAAGAGGTTTAGATTGAGCGTTTTGTTCAGCAATCGCATTTGGAGTATATAAATATGATGCTGTTAATACTGCTGCAATAGAAAGAGTAAATTGTTTTTTCATTGTTCTCATTTTCATAGTTAGAGGAAAATGAGGCATAGGCGTCACAAGACCATTCGTACCTGATAGAATTAGCATCGCATTTTGAGATCTGCCCACCGAAATCTCGAAATCACTTTGTTGGCCGGTCTCCGGACTGAGGCTTCTAATGCTAAATTTGTTTAAAAAGTAAGCACTAATGAAAGTAAACCCATTCAGTTAACTTCCTAACCATCACCGTTGCGGGGGCAGTATCAGGCTTTCACTGATTTCCCGATTATCTTTTTATCTTTCGACAAAAAGCACCATCAAAATTGACGGTGTTATTTTAGACGTCTAAACGTCTGTTTGTCTACAGTTTATTTGGAAATATTTCACCAACGAAAGCCTGATAGTTTTCTTTGGAGAAAGGAGGGTGATTCGGTGAGAAGACTTTATCTCTTATCGATTTGTGAAAAAGGATGAGTTTATTATCAGCCATCAACACTGTGTAATACCCCATTTCACCTTGAGGTTTGGTCACAAATGAGTGTCGTTCGCCAATTTGGATCGTATGAGTATTAGGCATTTTGGTACATCCCAAAAGGCCGTGAGTACCCTCATACCCTTTAACTTCTATGTCACCTAACGGCTCAAAAATGATATCGCCTTGGCAATGCTCGTTGTAGGTTAAAGAGAATGATTCCAGAAACGTCTCAGGGCTCATAGAGTCAGAGACATTATTAAACCCTTGTACGCAAATAAGTTGCGTCCATTGATTCATGGTTTCGTTTTCTGGAAGAAACTCAGCTGAGTACATATTTGAGAGTTGGTCTTGACGGATTTGTTTCCAGTTCGAAGGAACGTTAACTTCCAAAGGGAGTGAAAAAATGTTGAGTGTGACTCGGTCTTCAACGGGGTTAAAGTTAGCTAAGCAGCTAAAACTCATTAAAATTGTTCCCAAGAGAGCTACTGAGCGAATCATTTTTGAGCTGAACCATTGTCGTTCTGTTAAACCAAACATTTGATTAGCGTCCTTGTTTTAATTTTATTCCCTTATGGGATTTAGCTAACTGTCTGATATATTATCGAACATTCAAGCTCTAAAAAAGAGCAATTGTAAAAAAAATGTATACATTTCTTGGAGATACCCAATGTCATTAGTCAGTAGTGGTTTGATTCGTCAGAAAAGTTATATTAATGGCAAATGGATAGGTGATGATTCTCATTCTTCAGTCTCAATAACCAATCCCGCAACTTCAGAAGAAATTACCCAAGTCTACCAATTAGATAAAAGTGAAACTCAAATTGCAATTGAGTGTGCCAATCAAGCGTTATCTCCATGGAAAAAGTTAACGGCTTCAGAAAGAGCTTCTGTTTTGATGCAATGGTACGAGCTAATTGTGAAAAATACTGACGAATTAGCTGAGCTGATCACTTTAGAGCAGGGTAAGCCACTGGCTGAATCGAAAGGCGAAATCACCTACGCAGCTTCATTTATTCGTTGGTATTCAGAAGAAGCAAAAAGAGTATACGGAGAAGTGATCACGCCTCACCAATCAGATAAACGTTTAATGGTAGTGAAGCAGCCTGTTGGTGTCACGGCAGCTATTACGCCTTGGAATTTCCCTGCAGCGATGATAACTCGAAAGGCCGCCGCTGCATTAGCAGCAGGCTGCACTATGATAGTTAAGCCTGCGCCGGACACGCCTTTGACGGCATTAGCGATGGCTGAGCTTGCAGATCGAGCAGGTATTCCAGCCGGCGTATTCAATGTTATTTGTGGTGATGCTAAACAAATAGGTGAAACCTTATGTGATAGCCCTATAGTGAGGAAATTGTCATTTACAGGCTCAACACCCGTTGGACGCTTATTGATGGCTCAAAGTGCTAAGACATTAAAAAAGCTCTCTCTAGAGCTTGGTGGTAATGCACCCTTTATTGTTTTCAATGATGCTGATATTAATGCTGCTGTCGCAGGGGCGATCCTTTGCAAATTCAGAAACGCCGGACAAACGTGTGTTTGTGCCAATCGTCTCTATATTCAAGCTGAAGTGTATGATGAGTTTGCTCAAAAGTTAAAAGTGGCAGTTCAGAAGCTGAACGTTGGTCATGGAAGTGTTGAAGGTATAGACGTTGGCCCACTGATCAATTCAGCTGCAATAGACAAAGTTGAAAATCATATAGCCGATGCACTAAGGCTTGGCGGTGAGTTGTTGACTGGCGGAACAAGACAGCATGGAGAAAAATTCGAACAAGGAAACTTTTTTGAACCTACGATCATAAAAAATGCCAATAATAAGATGTTGATTGCTCATGAAGAAACGTTTGGGCCAGTGGCTCCTTTATTCAAGTTTGAGACAGTTGACGATGTGATTAAACAAGCCAATGAAACTGAATTCGGTCTTGCGGCCTATTTCTTCGCTCGAGATATTTCTACTGTTTGGCAGGTGTCAGAAGCACTTGAATACGGAATGGTCGGTGTTAATACAGGTATTATTTCTACAGAAGTTGCTCCTTTTGGTGGCGTAAAATCCTCAGGCTTAGGGAGAGAAGGCGGGCATCAAGGTCTATCTGAATATTTGGAAACGAAATACATCTGTATGTCGATTTAATAAATATAAAGCCGGAAGAGACCGGCTTTTTAAAAATCAGTTTTGTTGAGCGCCTACTCTGTAAGCTTTCGTTCCCCAAAGTGGGACAGTTGAAAGGCTGTGTTTGAAGCTGCCTGATGTTTCTTTGGTTGAATAAGACAAGTACATTAAAGTCTGATTTTTAGCATCAAAAATGCGTCTTACCTTCATTGCTTTCAAGAAAATACTCTTCGATTTTTTAAACACGACCTCGCCAGAGTCGCTCTTGTCGATTTGAGCTATCATTTCAGGCGTAATCTCTCCGGTCTGACGACATGAGATTGAACTGTCACTTGGATCAGATAACGAAAAGTCGGCCTCTATTGAGGCTATATGGCAAGTAACACCTGGTACTTCGGGGTCAACAAGCGTATTTAATTTAATGTCTTTCATGGTAAATAAACCAAGAGAAACATCACCAACTTCATTGTCACCACAGCCCGATAACAAGCCGCTTACTAATAGCGCTAAAACCAGTTTTTTCATTATTATACCTAGTGTTCGATTTTTTCAATTTTCGACGTTACTTTGCCATTATCGAGACGAGTCAAGATATGACCGCCGACTTCGAGCTTACTTGAGTCGGTAACAACGTCATTATTTTCATCCGTGGTAATGCTGTAACCACGGCTAAGTGTTGCGAGTGGACTTACGATATCAAGCTGTTGTGCTAAGTGTGAAAACGTTGACTGCGCTTGTGTGACTTTACTCGTCATAGAGTCTTTTAAAGCGATATCTAGTTTTTCTAGTTGTGACAACGATAACTCTACTTTATGTTTTGGCGATAGATTCAAAAGTCGATTTTGTAAATTCTGTTGTTTCAATTGAGCGTGATGAAGCTTTTGCTGTATCAGTGCATCTAACTTTAATTGAGCTTCGTCAAAACGTTGTTGCAACTGAATCAATTTATTTTCAGGCTCATGCTTTTGCAGTTGTGCTTGCAGATGGTTAAGAACGGCAGATTTTTGCAGATTGTAATGTTTAAATGCATGAATTAAGCGATTACTTAATGTGGTGATTTTTTCAGACTTATGGCTGACATCTTTAGACAGTAACTCAGCGCCAGCCGATGGTGTCGGAGCTCTAACATCTGCAACATAGTCACTGATGGTGGTATCGACCTCATGACCAACAGCACTCACAACAGGCAAACCAGAGTTATAAATGGTATGAGCCAATGCCTCTTCGTTAAAGCACCATAAATCTTCTAATGAACCACCGCCACGAGTGACTAATAACACATCGACTTCATCGCGTCCATTAGCAAGGTTAATGGCGTTACAAAGCAGTTGAGTTGCATATTCACCTTGGACTTGAGCTGGATAAATGATGACCTCGATAGAGGGGTCTCGACGGTTCAGAACGTGCAATATGTCTCGAATAGCGGCACCCGTTGGAGAAGTAATGACACCAATTTTTTGAATCGAATCAGGCAGTGGACGTTTGTCTTCGGCTGAAAATAACCCATCTGCAGCCAACTTAAGCTTTAACGTTTCAAACTGTTGAGCGAGTAATCCATCACCAGCGGGTTGCATCGAATCGATAATCAGCTGGTAATCACCTCTAGGTTCATAAACACTGATATTGCCTTGAACTAAAACCTGCTGTCCATTGGCGGGACGAAAAGAGACATTTCGATTTTTTCCCTTAAACATCGCACAACGAATTTGGGAGAAATGATCTTTGAGAGTGAGATACCAATGCCCTGAACTTGGAGATGAAAAGTTAGATACTTCAGCACTCAGCCAAACTCGACCAATTTGACCTTCAAGGGTTCGCCTTACTTCGCCGTTGAGACGTGAAACGGTGTAGATGGTTTTTGTCATGTGTAATATCTAAAAAGGATAAATGGCTCTCTTAAAATAGCGAGACTATTAGAAAAGTGCTTAACATATCATTTTATATTAACAATTTTTAATAGAGTTTTTTTGTTTATTTAAGTTTTATAGCTTTACATTAGGTAAATAGGTTTTAGCTGAACCGTGACATTTTGAGCTTTATATTTAGCCGGAGGTAATGATGGCAGCTATTTCAGAATCAAGTTTGCTTGTTGAGCAGGATTACAGTTTCGCAGTATCTTCAAAAAGTGTTCAAAAGACAGTAACATTAGTCGAGAAATTTATTCCCACACTTACAGACGACGCAGAAATAGCAGCTTTTCATACTCTCAAAGATGAACTTGGAGCGTTGAGAGATGCTAAAACACCTGAAAAAACAGCTAACTTTTGTCTTATTTATGAGGTATTGGATCGTATTTACTGCGAAGATGCACTTGTGGTTACTAACGAAAATAAACAAAAAGCACTAGACGCCGCTGATGCAAAAGTCTTACAAGATAGATTAATGCTCATAAAATTTTATTTTTGCTATACAGCAGGTGTTAGTGTCGAAGTCGGTGAAGTATTTAGAACTTTTTTCCGAAACCATCAATGTAAAAGTGTTCTTGAAGTTGGCTCAGGCGTGGGGCGCTGGAGTAGAGCTCTCTCTGGTGAGGGAATTAAGCTCACTGCAACAGATAATTACGAGCATTTGTTTTTTGCAACTAGAGAGAACGGTAAAAATGAATATGACAACTTCTCGATATCTGAAGGGTATAAAGCGATGGGGAGAGAATATAAAAATAAGGTCGTTTCTCCAACCTTTTCTGATGGCTTAAAAAAGTTATGTGTACACCCCGTTGAAAATATTCCAGCGGCTGATGCAATAAAAGCATATTGTGATTCACATGATGCCCTTTTAATAGTTTGTCCCATCCAATCTTTTATTAGCTGTTTATTAACATGGCCTAAAGATAAGTTGATTGTTTTTGTGGCTCCGCAGAAATTCAATAGCGGAGGAAGTATTCAACTTAATGACGGTTATTATAGTTACGACGTTATTGAAGATGACACGCTCAATAAATTAGTTATTACTTCTGACGTAAGTGATGAACCACTAAACATCTCAATAATTAAAAATCTACAATATGATTCGGAGTATGTTGAGCAAGCCCAAGTTTGTGTTATTTCTTAAATGTTCTTTGGTGGTAAATGCTATTGATTCACTTTTGGAAAAACACTGTTTTTGCTTATCTACCTGCTTTTACTGACCAAACGCTTAAAAATCTCATATTTTCCATTTACCGCAACAGTGATTCAGAGTATAATCCCGCCGCAATATTTCACCTTTAACCCTACACAATAAGGGAGATGTTGCCGTGCTAAGATTGAAGAAAGAAGCGCTCACATTTGATGATGTTTTACTTGTGCCTGCGCATTCAACTGTCCTCCCAAACACTGCTGTCTTAAAAACTCGACTCACAAATAAAATTAATTTGAATATGCCGATTGTGTCCGCTGCGATGGATACAGTTACTGAAGCTCGTCTTGCTATTGCGATGGCCCAAGAAGGCGGCTTAGGTTTTATTCATAAAAATATGAGTATTGAACAACAAGCAGAAGAAGTTCGTAAAGTGAAAATCTACGAAGCGGGTATTGTTCAGCAACCTGTTACCGTAACACCTGAAACGACTTTGACTGAGTTGCGAGAATTGACTCATAGAAACGGTTTTGCTGGTTATCCGGTTATCAATAGTTCTAATGAACTTGTTGGTATTATTACTGGTCGTGATGTTCGTTTCGTTACAGATTGGACGAATACCGTTGCGGAAGTGATGACGCCGAAAGATCGTCTTGTAACCGTTAAAGAAGGTACACCGTTAGATCAAGTGCAAACATTAATGCACTCCCACCGTATAGAAAAAGTACTTGTAGTTGATGATAACTTTAAATTGAAAGGGTTGATCACGGTTAAAGACTTTGAAAAAGCGGAACGCAAGCCTAATGCATGTAAAGATGAGCTAGGCCGTCTGCGTGTTGGTGCGGCTGTTGGTGCTGGTGCAGGTAATGAAGAGCGCGTTGATGCTCTAGTAAAAGCGGGTGTTGATGTATTGCTTATCGACTCTTCACATGGGCATTCAGAAGGCGTTTTACAACGTATTCGTGAAACTCGTGCTAAGCACCCAGAACTACAAATTGTTGGTGGTAATGTGGCTACAGCTGAAGGTGCATTAGCATTGGTTGAAGCCGGCGTGAATGCTGTGAAAGTAGGTATAGGCCCTGGTTCAATTTGTACTACTCGAATCGTCACTGGCGTTGGTGTTCCTCAAATCACCGCTGTGTCTGACGCTGCTGACGCACTAAAAGGTCTAGACATTCCTGTTATCGCTGATGGCGGTATTCGTTTTTCTGGTGACTTAGCAAAAGCGTTAGCTGCAGGTGCATCATGCATTATGGCGGGCTCGATGTTTGCCGGTACAGATGAAGCTCCGGGTGAAACTGAGCTTTATCAAGGCCGTGCTTACAAGTCATATCGTGGCATGGGCTCATTGGGGGCGATGTCGCAAGGTTCTTCAGATCGTTACTTCCAGTCGGACAATGCGGCTGACAAATTAGTACCAGAAGGCATTGAAGGTCGTGTTCCTTACAAAGGTCACCTAAAGGAAATTATCCACCAACAAATGGGCGGGTTGCGATCTTGTATGGGCTTAACAGGTTGTGAAACGATTCATGAACTCAATACCAAAGCATCGTTTGTAAAAGTAACTTCTGCTGGTATGGGCGAATCACACGTTCACGATGTCACCATGACAAAAGAAGCACCAAACTACCGTACAGGCGTGTAAGTTTATTGAGCGACTTTAGTCGCTCTTTTTATAACAATTCAAACAGTTTTAAAGGTCAAAAATGAACGATATTCATGAGCATAAAATCCTCATTTTAGATTTTGGTTCTCAGTACACTCAACTGATTGCGCGACGTATTCGTGAGATTGGTGTTTATTGTGAACTTTGGGCGTGGGATGTTTCTGAAGAATACATTCGTGAATTTGCGCCAAACGGTATTATTTTAGCTGGTGGCCCTGAAAGTGTGACCGCTGATAATTCACCGCGAGCACCAGAATATGTGTTTAATGCTGGCGTGCCTGTTTTAGGTATTTGTTATGGTATGCAAACCATGTCTGAACAGCTTGGTGGTAAAGTGATTCAAGGTGTTGGTGAAGGTGAATTTGGTTACGCTCAAGTTGAGAGAGTCGCAGAATCACCATTATTTAAAGCCATTGAAGACGCTGTAAGCGAAGACGGCAAACCATTACTTGATGTATGGATGAGCCACGGCGATAAAGTTTCTGAAATCCCAGAAGGTTTTGTTACTGTTGCTAAAACAGAGACTTGCCCATTTGCAGCAATGGCTAATGAAGATAAGAAATTCTACGGCGTTCAGTTTCATCCAGAAGTTACGCATACTCGACAAGGCGAACGCATTCTTTCGCACTTCGCATTAGACATTTGCGGCTGTGAGGTCAACTGGAAGCCAAGTGCGATTATTGAAGATGCAGTTGCTCGCTTGAAAGAGCAGATTGGTGATGATGAAGTTATTTTAGGTTTGTCAGGCGGTGTCGATTCTTCCGTTGTTGCAATGCTGCTTCATCGTGCGATTGGCGACAAACTGACGTGTGTATTTGTTGATAACGGTTTATTACGTTTAAATGAAGCCGATCAAGTTATGGAAATGTTTGGTGATAACTTTGGTCTGAACATTGTTCATATTGATGCAGAGAACCGTTTCCTTGATGCATTAAAAGGCATCGATGATCCTGAAGCAAAGCGCAAAAAAATAGGCCATGTATTTGTCGAGATTTTTGATGAAGAGTCTAAGAAGTGTGTGAATGCTAAGTGGCTTGCGCAGGGTACCATTTATCCTGACGTGATTGAGTCTGCAGGCAGCAAAACAGGCAAAGCACATGTGATTAAATCACACCATAATGTTGGCGGCTTGCCAGATGATATGGAACTTGGTTTAGTTGAGCCATTACGTGAACTGTTTAAAGACGAAGTGCGTAAAATCGGCTTAGAGTTGGGCTTGCCATATAACATGTTATATCGTCACCCGTTCCCTGGGCCTGGTTTAGGCGTTCGTGTATTAGGTGAAATCAAGAAAGAATACTGCGATTTACTTCGTCGTGCAGATGCTATTTTTATTGAAGAGCTGCATGCAGCAGATTTATACAATAAAGTCAGCCAAGCGTTTACCGTGTTTTTACCAGTACGCTCTGTGGGCGTAATGGGCGATGGTCGTAAGTACGATTGGGTTGTTTCTCTTCGTGCAGTTGAAACCATCGACTTTATGACCGCACATTGGGCGCATTTACCTTATGATTTCTTAGGTCGAGTGTCGAATCGTATAATCAACGAAATTGATGGTATTTCTCGCGTGGTTTATGATATTTCAGGTAAACCACCTGCGACGATTGAGTGGGAATAGATTTGATTTAAGTAAAAAGGCTTACCAGTAGAGGTAAGCCTTTTTAAAGCATCAAAGTCGTATTTAAACCTGTGGCTAATTCTTTTTAAAGTTTTCAAATCAGTCTACTGTGGTGCCCTTCAAATACTCTTCCACGTTAGTTTTGTTCCCTTTGCTTTTAACTAATGTGATAAATTCTTCTGAATCTTCTGTTGGTAATCGCTGAGATAAATCATTTATCTGTTCAGCCGTTAGAGATGAGTAAAAAATTTCTACTTGCCTGTCATTTAATATCTCATCAGCTTTTTTATAAATATAGAACAATAGCGTAGTAGAAGTAGCTTTAGACTTTAACTGTGAACTGAGCATTTCTTCTGTAAAATAGGGGATTAATTCCATGGTTTCATAATGATTGCTATCTATAAAATAATAGAACTTTTCAGGGGCTCCATGAAGCTCCTCTAGGAGCTGCGTTTTTTGTTCTCCACTCTCCAGTTTTTTGAAAGCTTTCAAAGCGATTGTGCCATTTACTTTTGCTAGCTTACCTTTAAAGTGAGGGTTTTTGAGAGCATCCAGAAGTAAATTTGTAGCGACTTCCTTATTAGAATGTAGATTAATTATGTCAACAATATCGAGTGCAGAATGATGAACACATAAATTTAATATAATTTCATTAGAGAAGTGGACTAGAATCCGATTTATTGCTTTGGAATTAAGCTCCAATGAAGTGTCAAGAATACCTTTGTCAATTTTATATAGACGTTTAAAGACCTCGTTTGCCTTTTCTGACATAGTTTCTCTAAAACTAGTTAAGTACTCAGCTCTTTTGTTTACATCAAAATATTTCAAACACAGTGTTATTGATCGGCTAGATATATCAGGACATATTTTTAAAAATGAGTATTTATCCATTGTTGAAACTGCTTTTGCCCAACTATCTTCGGATACTATTTTTGCTTTGTACTCATCACCGGTTAAGTGCTCAATAACCTCTGCTGCTTTATCTATGCTCATTTTAGTTAAGCACTCGATAAAGAATTCTTTATTCGTAGTCTGCTTGAAGACCTCTAATCTTCTTTCAAGAGGTAACGAATTAAGAAGTTTAGCTACTTGTTCTGGGTTAGCACCATTTGTTAGCTTTATAACAACTTCTTTTGTAATTAAAAGTGTACCCTGATATTTTGTAATTATTTTCTCAGGCAATTCGATAAGTAGCTCTATGAGTTTGTCTTCTCGTTTTGCATTTTCTAACACTTTTGATATAGATCGGCTATCTCCACTAGAATCTAAGAACTCACAGAATTTGGCTTGTTCTTTGTGAGGGAGCTCAAATGCAAGAGCTGTAAGCTCACTTTGTTCAAGTGCCGCTAATAAAACTTGCTCTTCTTTAACTTTACCAAAGCTTTTTGTTGATGTCTTAGCGTGTTGATCTTCCTCTATTTTGTTTAAAGCAGCTTTCAGGAAGTTAGTTTTTTGTTGCTTCGATAAATGTGAAAAATACTCTTTGCTATCCTCTGCACCGATAGATTCGAATATACGATAAAGTTTTTCACCGTTTATTGCATTTAAAATGTTCAATAATTTTGTGGGTGGACATTCTACGTTTTCAACTAAAAAATTGCCCAAATTACCCGGAGAAATATCACCATTATTGATGATTTCAACGGCCACACTTAATGGGAGATAAATTAATAGTCTTGAAAAATTTTCATCTCTTTTATCAAATGAAACGCTAATCAAGGAAGTTCCACTTTTTTGATACTCAAGACACTCTAGAATAAAGCCTTCATCTTGAATGTTTTTATGCTCTATTGCTTCGCAAAGAGGGAGTGAAGAACTTTGTCTGAATAATACCAGTTGTTCAGCTCTCGTGGTGCATTCTAAAAGGGTATTAAGGCTGTCAAACTCCTTTTGTTCACATAACCTAAGAACAACCTTCTGAGCGGTAGCTGTGTCTTTGAGTAAATCTTGTATAAAGGGAGCTTTTAATGTATCTCGTTCAGACTCAGATGCTGATGCTAGTAATTCGCTAAATAAGTCTGCTGTCTCAACGTGTGCGTACAGTGTGCTGTGGCACCACTCGCTATTCTTCGGCAAATTTGCACGGATAACTTGTGCTAAAGCGCAAACTGAGCAGTCTTTTATTACTGCTTCTAATTTCTTTGATTGCTGGTTTTGCGTAGAACTCAATGACAATGCGGGACAATTTTTTAATAATTGAGGAATCAATCTTGGGTATGCATTAAATATCTTTATTATCGTTCTTTCGGATAAGTGAGGTAAGAGCTTATTTTGACAACGTCCGGATAAGTGCACAGCGATGATTGGAAGCGCAGGCTTGTCTTTTAACTTATCAAATAATTGTTGTAATTTAACTGGATCGTTTCCGAACTTACTTTCTAGTGCTGCAACATAGACTTTATAGTGAGGCTTTTGTTCAGCCTTAATTTCACCTCCAGCTTTCCATTTTTCATCCGTTGCCAATAAGTCATTCGTAAGCTCTAAAACAGCTTCATCATCAGAATATTTAAGAATACTTTCAAACTTTTTCTGATCTAAACCGCTTAATCGTAACTTTGCTTGCTCAGGTGAAGTACGTTTTAACTCTCGATAGATACTGATAAAAGCACTGTCTTTTACACTTTTAAATGTGGAAACTGCATTGGCTTCATGGAGGCGATCGGATAAAACCATGGCTTTTAATACTTCTCGTTCTTGTTGGTATTCCTCAGTGTTTGAATCTTCTAGATATATAATCTTTTCTGGCATGATAAACCAAGCAGGCTCAACAACAATACCTATTTTAGAGTTTTTGAAGCAAACCTCATATTCCTTAGACGTTTCTGGAAGTATAATTAACCTTTTTTGGCCATTTTTTAACTTTAAAGTGACATCAGAATTCTTAGCCAAAGATGCGCCATCAATTTCAGGCTGGTCTTCATCATGAGCTCCATTTAATGGTGTAAGTGACATTAGAAAAGCTGAATTACCTGTAGCTTCCATAACTATTTCTTACCCTAAATTTAAAAATGCATAAAACTAATTATTGGACTCAAAATTTATTCTTACCAATTAATCTTCTTTAACAAATCGTTAATAAAAACTTTTACTGTTTTTAGTTTTTTAATGGTAATCAAGTTTTTGATTGAGCTTATTCGACTAAAATTTTATTAAGTTCTTAATTCATTGAGTGATAATTGTTGTTACCTTCATTGCGCAATGAGGTACGTGATTAATTTTGAATTAATCACTGTTTAAAAACAGTACAAAAAAGTCATGCTCTGTTAAATTTTTATCATGAGAAAGAATTACGTTCAGAGATAAATTGAATGTCAGCAACTAACAATGTCGCCTCTATAGAATTATTGATGCCTCTAAATTGTGGTGACGTCGATTCTCAGGTTTCTACCTCAGACCTTATTAAAATTAGCCAAGAATTAGAATGTAAGCTTACTGTAAGAGCCATTGGTAGTGATGCAGCTATATACCGTTTAAAACTTATTAATGCAGGGGCATCGAGAGCACAAAAGTGGAATCTATACTGTTTTCATACAAATCATGCGGTAGGTTTTTATCAGAAAAGCTCGTTATCGAAAGCTGATGTTCATGGCATCGAGTTGAGCCCCGTTTCAGAATATACTCAAGATGCTAAGGACTCATTAACTAATAAGCTTGCTTTTAAAGTATGTGACAAGTTAAACAGCAGACCGGGGGCACTTATTGATGCCGTAAATTCTAAAAATGCTATTGCAGTTAGTGAAGAAATTAAACGTGGAGTAAATGTCAATTATAGTGATGACGGTAAATCGATCTTACTTCTGGCCGTTGAGCAAGGAAATGCTGAAATTGTTCAAATGCTATTAAACGCTGGTGCGAGACTATCAAACCCTAAAGCAATATTAATGGCAGCAGTCAAAAGTGATAATGTTCCATTGGTTGAAATGTTATTTAATTCAGTATCCTCAGTACCAGAACTGCGTGTTCTGGTGAAGCTGGCAGTATCCAAAAATAACATTGATATCGTTAACGTTTTATTGAGTAAAGGCTTTAAAGTAACTGATGCTTCAGCGTTACTCTCGAAAGCGATCAAAAATAATAATATTAAGCTCGTTAGCTTGATATTAACCTCAGTAGATTCAATAGACTCAGTAGATAAAATCTATAGCTTTTTAGATTCAGCTGTCACTAAAGGAAACGTTGACCTGGTTTCAGTGCTTGTGAGCAAGTTTGCCCCCAATTCCTTACAGAGTAGAGAGGCAAAAGCCCTACTTTATCGAGCCGTAGAATATGGAAACAGTGCCATTGTAGAGCTCATTGCAAGTAAATGTTCGAGAGGTTTATTAAACCAGAATATCGATAATGGAGACCTTTGCGAATATTATGGAAGAGTTTATACAACACTACTTGGTTGGGCCGCAACACGAAAGATGTTTGAGGTTTGTATGGCTCTTTTAAATTCAGGTGCAGATATTAACAAACCATTTTTATGGTGCTAAAACCTTATTGATGGTTGCTGCTGAAGACGCCAGTGTAGAGTTTATAGTCAGTTGCTTAGATAAATTTAACGTTGATACTAGCAAGTATTTTATAGTGCAACATGAAGTAAACCCCAATTGGCATCCATTAAGTTTTTTTAACGCTCTTTGTTTTGCCGCTAAAAGGTTTAAGAGAACAGGTGATGATACCGTTTTACTTTGTTTGTTAAACCGCTGTGTAAAGGTTGGTAGAGTAGTTGATATTTATGAGGTTTTTAAAGGGTATTATACGTCTAAGCCCAAAGATTGTGACATTATAGAGTTTTTAACTGCCCCCATTGCAAAAGCCTTCCTTGAAAAATCCATTATCTCAAAAGATAGTTTTTATCAATTATTGAGTAAAAAAGTGTTAGAGGGAGACGTTAGCTTTGTTAAAGAGTTATGTGAAGTATCGTCACTTGATTTAAATCGACTCATCAACAGTGGGTTTAAATCAAGTGACGTAAACCCGAATGAGAAAACTTGAAAAAACACTCTCATTATTAATGCTATTCAGTCAGGGTCGGTTGAAATGCTAGGTTATCTTTTGTCGAGAGGGGCAAGTAATTTTGATCAACAAAATTTCTGTGGCCTTACCGCACTGTGCTTTGTTTCAGAGTTGAAAGATGAAGATTTGAAGTTAAGGTTTGCACAGTTATTAATATCAAAAATGAACCCTGAAGCTATTAACTTTCAAACTACGGAGACTTTTCCTAAAGTTCGAGCAGGAACAACGGCATTACACTGGGCTTCAAAACACAAAGCGGTAAATGTTTCAGAATTACTTCTCAGTAAGGGGGCAGACGCTTGTTTAGAGGATGAACAACAGGTACCCGCATTTCAACTGACGACTTCATTTCGCAGATCTGTGTTTGGGGTGAAATTTAACTCTAAACCTCAGGTTGTAGAATGTGAGAGCAATGAAAATGAAGATTATGATGTAATATAAATAACTTCACTTGATTCAAACGACCTCTATTTAAATTTGGTATAATCGGAGCATTTCATATAAATAAAATTGGCTTTGGAAAATTTAACAGACAAAAAATGGATGCAGCTGGCAATGGAAATGGCTGCAAAAGCAGAAGAGAAAGGCGAAGTACCTGTAGGTGCAGTATTAGTAAAAGATAATAACGTTATTGCTACTAGCTACAACCTTTCGATTACAGACCATAACCCTTGTGGTCATGCTGAAATACGCTGTTTGCAAAAGGCTGGAAATGCGCTTGAAAACTACCGTCTCATTGATACTACCCTTTATGTAACTTTGGAGCCTTGCAGTATGTGTGCTGGCGCGATTATTCATGCTCGAGTTGGGAGGGTGGTTTTTGGAGCCAAAGATGAGAAAACAGGTGCTGCTGGTACGGTACATAATGTTTTGCAACATTCATCAGCCAATCATATTGTTGAAGTAGAATCTGGTGTAATGTCAGAAGAGTGCAGTCAGCAGTTAAGTGCTTTTTTTAAACGTAGAAGGGAAGAAATAAAAGCGTTGAAAAAAGCAAAAAAAGCAGCTGAAAGATCAGATTAATTTTCAGCTGTTAAGAAGTTAAAGAACAGTTTTTGACGCTTGATGGTTCGTAGGTGTTTAGTTTTATTGTGCATTCGTCTTCGTGAAGATGTGTTATTGAATTTTCTTTTCATGGTACCTCGATAATTTCTGTTTTGTGTTGAGGTAGGTTTTACCTTAACTATGTTACAGAAATAATACATGTGGGCTTATTTCATATTTTCAATACCAGTAACATTATTCTTCGCCAGTAACTGTTCTTTCACTTGTTGGTGCTGTGATTTTTCATCGAGCCATACTAATGTGTCGTAATAGCGGCGAATGCTATCAACATAATGTACGGCTTGAGTTCCTCGTCCATAACCATATTTTGTTTTCTGGTAATACTTTCTTTGTTGTAACAGTGGTAAGACTTTTTTCATGTCTCGCCAAGTATTCGGGTTAAGGTCAATTTGTTTCGCAAGCTTTTGTGCGTCAAGTACATGACCAATGCCGATATTATATGACGCTAATGCAAACCACATTCGTTGTCTTTCAGGTATTGCATCGGGTAGCTTTTCAATCATCTCTCTTAAATATATAGCTCCACCTTTAATGCTTTGTTCTGCGTCTAATCGATTGTCTATGCCTACATGTTTAGCGGTCTGGTTCGTGAGCATCATCATGCCTCTTACACCAGTAAAAGAGCGAGCTTTGGGTTTCCAGTGAGACTCTTGATAGGATGCCGCAGCCAGTTTACGCCAATCGAGTTCTTTAGCGTGCTTTTTAAATATGGGGCGGTATCTGGGAAGTACTCGGTTGAATGCTTTAATAAAAGCTTTAGTATCGACATAGTCGAAATTCTTTACATGACCGAAGTACTTTTCGCGCATAAATTTGAAGGTAGCCGACTTAATTTGCGTATTCCAAAAATCTAAAATTTTGCTGAACAAGCGATTTGAATGATGCTTCTTAAAAAACCAAACGATCGGTTGGTGCTCAGCAATCGTTAATCCTTTTATGATTTCGGGCATGAATCGTTGGTTAACTTTTATGATATTAGAGTCTGCAACGGTATACACAATTTCACCTTGATTGATCATATCGAGCAATTCTTCATTATCCATCCCAAAGAGCTTTTTCCACTTTAAGTTCGGGTAGTTTGTTGACAATTGTTTAAGTTGTTCTTCAAAAGAGGAGTTAGCCATTACATCGATGGGCTCTACAATATTCTTGAGTGAGGTGACTTTTTTTGTGCCTTTGCGGTAGACCAACACTTGGTCAACAAAATACAGAGGAGGGCTGGAACGATATTTTTGTTCCCTTGATGGTGTTTCTTGCTGACCGGCGGCAATAATATCAATTTTCCCCTTATTTAATGCCCGATATAAACGCGTTCGGTCCGAGTACACTTCTACTTTTAATGGAACCTTAAGGTATCGCGCAAAT
Source organism: Shewanella sp. OPT22 (assembly GCF_004168585.1). Classification (GTDB taxonomy): domain Bacteria; phylum Pseudomonadota; class Gammaproteobacteria; order Enterobacterales; family Shewanellaceae; genus Parashewanella. Next base: position 68,266 of record NZ_PGVH01000047.1, read on the forward strand.
TTAAGCGCCATTTCATAATCAAATCCTGTTGCTCCGTTGTTGGTTTGCATATATGTGTGAGCACCATAAAGAGTACCTACTTTCAAAACCCGCATAGATTCAGGGTTTGCAGGCATCACAGAGTGTTCAACTGTAGCTCTACAGCCTGATAAAATGAGTATCATCCATGCGAAACACAAAGTTAACTTCATAAGCAATTAAAAATCGTTCGGATAATGAGAAAAGAGTTTTTGGAAAACCGACCACTTTATAACACAAGAAAAGGTTGTTTAAACAACAGCAAATGATGATTTGTCAGCGTATTTTCAATATAATACCGCCCAAATAATATCCCATATCTACCCTACAAACTATAAGGTGAACAGACGTGATGGAGATCATCCGCGGAGCCCCTGCACTCTCAGAGTTTAATGTGCAGAAACTGCTGCAAGCATGTAACAGTCAGGCACTACCAGTTAAGAGTATTTACGCCGAGTTTATTCATTTAGCTGATTTATCCCAAGCCTTGGACGATAGCGAGCGACAACAATTAGAAAAACTGCTCACTTACGGTCCTAAAATAGAATCTCAACTCCCTCAAGGCTCTCTTTTCTTCATCACTCCACGCCCCGGCACAATTTCCCCTTGGTCTTCCAAAGCTACTGACATCGCCCATAACTGTGATCTTGGAAAAGTAAACCGTTTAGAGCGTGGTGTGGCGTATTACGTTGACACTGATGCGTTAACTGAAGAACAAGAAAAGTCGTTAATTGGGTTGATCCATGATCGCATGGTCGAAACTGTATTTAGTGACTTAGAGTCAGCTTCTGTTTTATTTGAACAAACAGAACCAAAACCATTTACCAGCGTAAATGTACTTGGTGAAGGTCGTGAAGCACTCGTTACCGCCAATATTGAAATGGGTTTAGCATTGGCTGAAGATGAAATCGATTACCTAGTCGAAAACTTTACTCAGCTGGGTCGTAACCCAAATGACATCGAGTTAATGATGTTTGCGCAAGCGAACTCAGAGCATTGTCGTCATAAAATCTTTAATGCTGATTGGACAATTGATGGCGAAGTACAGCCAAAATCATTGTTCAAAATGATTAAAAACACCTTTGAGACTACGCCAGAAGGCGTGTTGTCAGCCTACAAAGATAACGCTGCGGTAATGGAAGGCAGTGTTGCTGGGCGATTCTTCCCAGATCCTGACGGTACGTACAACTATCACACTGAGCCGATGCACATTTTGATGAAGGTGGAAACTCACAACCACCCAACGGCAATTAGCCCATACCCAGGTGCCGCGACAGGTTCAGGCGGTGAAATCCGTGATGAAGGCGCAACAGGTCGTGGTTCAAAACCCAAAGCGGGTTTAACTGGCTTTAGTGTATCTAACTTGAATATCCCGGGCTTTGAACAACCGTGGGAAGGCGATTACGGCAAGCCAAGTCGTATTGTGAGTGCGCTCGATATTATGACTGAAGGCCCATTAGGCGGCGCAGCATTTAATAACGAATTTGGTCGCCCTGCATTGCTAGGTTACTTCCGTACCTACGAGCAGCAAGTAACCAGCCACAACGGTACTGAAGTTCGTGGTTATCATAAGCCAATCATGTTGGCAGGTGGCCTTGGTAACATTCGTGAAGATCATGTTCAAAAAGGTGAAATCACCGAAGGTGCGAAGTTAATCGTTCTGGGTGGCCCTGCTATGAACATCGGTCTTGGTGGTGGCGCTGCCTCTTCAATGGCATCAGGTCAATCAAGTGAAGACTTAGATTTTGCTTCGGTTCAGCGTGAAAACCCTGAAATGGAACGTCGCTGCCAAGAAGTTATCGACCGCTGCTGGCAGTTAGGTGACGATAACCCAATTCAGTTTATTCATGATGTTGGTGCTGGTGGACTTTCAAATGCATTGCCAGAACTTGTGAGCGACGGTGGCCGTGGTGGTCGTTTCAATCTTCGTAATGTACTGTCTGACGAACGTGGCATGAGCCCACTGGAGATTTGGTGTAATGAATCACAAGAACGTTATGTGATGTCTGTGGCGCCAGAAAACTTAGACGTATTCACAAAAATTTGTGAGCGTGAACGTGCACCTTTTGCGGTTGTAGGCGAAGCAACCATTAAAGAAGATTTGATTCTAGATGATCCGCATTTCGACAATCAACCAATCGATTTACCGCTTGAAGTATTATTGGGCAAAGCGCCAAAAATGAGCCGTGATGTTGTTTCTAAACAGGCTCAAGGTACACCAGTTGCTCAAGAAAACATTAAGATTGAAGAGGCCGTTAAGCGAGTCTTAAACCTACCAACCGTTGCTGACAAAACGTTCTTAGTTACGATTGGCGACAGAACGGTTACTGGCTTAGTAAACCGTGACCAAATGGTCGGTCCATGGCAAGTACCCGTTGCCGATTGTGCCGTAACTGCATCAAGCTTTGATAGCTACACAGGTGAAGCCATGTCGATGGGTGAGCGCACGCCGCTTGCACTGTTAGACTTCGGTGCTTCGGCTCGTATGGCCGTCGCTGAATCGATAATGAATATTGCAGGTACCGATATTGGTTCATTCAAGCGCATTAAGCTTTCAGCAAACTGGATGTCAGCAGCAGGTCACCCGGGTGAAGATGCTGGCCTTTATGAAGCCGTAAAAGCCATCGGTGAAGAATTGTGTCCTGAGCTGGATCTTACGATTCCAGTAGGTAAGGACTCAATGTCGATGAAGACGGCATGGAACGAAAGCGGTGAAGACAAAGCGGTAACGTCGCCAATGTCGCTAGTGATTACAGCATTTGGTGCCGTGAAAGATATTCGCAATACCGTCACCCCAGAGCTGCGCAGCGACAAAGGTAATACTCGCTTATTGATGTTGGATTTAAGCCAAGGTCAAAATCGTTTAGGTGGTTCTTGTTTAGCGCAAGTGTTTAATGAGTTAGGTGATAAAGCGCCTGATTTAGATAACCCAGCCGCAATGCGCCATTTCTTCGAAACGACGCAACAGCTGGTTGCTGATAAAAATATCATTGCTTACCACGACCGTAGTGATGGTGGCCTATTTACCACACTTGTTGAGATGGCATTTGCAGGTAACACAGGTCTTGATATTGATTTATCAGCATTGAATGGCACTCACATTGAACGATTATTTAATGAAGAGCTGGGCGCAGTGATCCAAGTGAGCGCTGATAACGTGGCAACCATTCAAGCGCAGTATCAAGCGGGCGGGGTCGATTGTCATGTGATTGGTCATATCGCAACAAATGATAATATCCGCATAGCTGATGCTGAAGCACTGATATTTGAAGACAGCCGAATTGCACTGCGTAAACAGTGGTCAGAAACCACCTACCGCATGCAAGCGATGCGTGATAATCCTGAATGTGCGAAACAAGAGTTTGACCTAAAACTGAATGCAGACGAGCCAGGGCTCACAGTTGATTTAAGCTTTGACCCACAACAAGACGTTGCAGCGCCGTTTATCCTAAAAGGTGCTTCACCGAAAATGGCTATTTTGCGTGAGCAGGGTGTTAACTCTCATGTCGAAATGGCCGCTGCATTTAACCGTGCAGGCTTTGAGAGCATCGATGTTCATATGTCTGACATCCTTTCAGGTCGCATTAGTCTAGAAAAATTCCAAGGTCTAGTAGCATGCGGTGGCTTCTCGTACGGTGACGTATTAGGCGCTGGTGAAGGTTGGGCTAAATCGATTTTATTCAACCAACGTGCTCGTGACGAATTCAGTGCCTTCTTTGCACGTGATAACAGTTTCTCGCTAGGTGTGTGTAACGGTTGTCAGATGTTATCTAACTTGAAAGAGATCATTCCGGGCAGTGAGCATTGGCCGCATTTTGTACGTAACAAGTCTGAGCGTTTTGAAGCACGCTTCAGTTTGGTTGAAGTGCAAGAAAACCCATCTATCTTCTTTGAAGGTATGAAAGGTTCAAGAATGCCGATTGCAGTGTCACACGGTGAAGGTCATGCTGAATTTGCGAACCCTGACGCACTGACTCACGCTGAATCGACAGGTACGATTGCGCTGCGTTATGTAAATGGTCATGGTGAAATTGCGACTCAATATCCGCAAAATCCGAATGGCTCACCAAACGGGATTACAGGCTTAACGACAACAGATGGTCGAGTAACCATTATGATGCCGCACCCTGAGCGTGTATTCAGAACAGTTGCTAATTCATGGCATCCAGATGAAATGGGCGAAGATAGCCCATGGATGCGTATGTTCCGCAATGCGAGAGTTAAGCTAGGGTAAGTCGACTTTTGCTTGAGAGCCAGCTATTTAGCTGGCTTTTTTTATACAGTGAAAGTAATAGTTGAGTTTTTATCTATAACAGTGTGAGTTAAGCATTTACGGTTAAAATCCGTATTAAATATCGTTCACATAACTTGGTGTTTGATTGCGGAAGATATAGTCTTAGTAGTAACTGATTCAATGGCATTCTCACTAAAATCCCAACCTAAAAATTGAGAGAAGCACAACGTAAATTAAATTGTTGAATTAGTTATAGAGTAATTGACTAAAATTGAACTTGTGAGGCTTTAAATATGTGGCAAAGAGTATCAAAGCAAATGGAGGCGTACACTGGTGTGTCTGCGCTGCAGGGTGCTAATTTGTCAAGTTTGGGGAGTAAATCTGTAAAGACTGGCTGTTTCTTGAAGGGTTTGGAAGTAAAAAGATTTCCTGATGGAGAGCTGAAAGTTCGTCAAAGAAGTATTGGAAATTTCTTTTCAAAAACTGGTTTTGTAAGTATGGAACAAGTTGTTGATTGTGAAGCTAAAGGTTCCTGTGAACTTAAAAAAGAAAAAGCAGCATTTAAAGCTGTACTTACCTCTCGTTCGCTTCCTGTTTTTATTTTTCATAAGCAACTAGAAAAACTTGATAAAATTAACTCTCAGCGCACTTCAAGACAAGCGTATGACCTTAAAATATCCTGTGGCCAATCAAGCTCATCTAATGAATTATTTAGTATTCCTGTCAACTCTGTTGACGAGCATGGTAATACACCTCTGATGGAAGCTGTTTGTAGTGATGGGGGTATATCAGCCTGTCGTTTTTTACTGAGTTCTGGAGCTGACGTTAATGCAAAAAACAAAAGAGGGGAATCAGCACTAAGTAAAGCGGTAGCACATGGAAATATCAAAATCGTTGAATTGCTTTTGAAATATGAAGCTGATATTAATCATCAAGATGGAGATGGTTTTACCCCTTTAATGAGAGCGGTGCTTTCTGGCGATATTGAGCTTGTAGATGTTTTACAAAAAAATGGCGCTGACCTCAATATCAGAAACAAACAAGGCTTAACAGCATTAAACTGTGCAGCTTCTCTTGGTTCTAATAAGTCAGTCAAGTTACTACTAGAACGTGGTGCTAAAGTGACCATTCCTGATTATCATGGAAGAACTGCTTTAATTAACGCAGCCAAGATGGGAAATACAGACTGCGCTGAGCAATTAATAAACTTTGGAGCTCCAATTGATGATCAAGATGCAAGTGGTAAAACAGCTTTACATCATGCAGTAATTCGTAATAAATCGGAATCAGTTAATTTATTGTTAAACCATGACGCTAAAGTAAATATTCCTGATGATTCAGGTTGTACAGCACTTTACCATGCTGCAGAGTACCCGAAGAGAAACCACTTCCTTACACATTTGTTACGAAAAGGGGCTAACATAGAAGGCTGCAGTAGGAGCCCGATAAGGGCTGCAGTCGAAGCAGCCGTGGATACGGGGAATACTAAAGCTCTTAAGGTTTTAATAAAACGTTCTCCAAATATTAACATCCATGACCACTTATATTGGCAAGACTTAATGTGCTCTTCTTTTTCTGCTTTTGAACAGGGAAGCGATAAATGTCTAAGGGTCCTAGTTAAATGTGAGATTGATATTAATGTTAAAGATAAAAATGGCTACACACCTCTATTGATTGCTGCAATATCTGGGAATAGTAAAGCTGTTGATTTTCTATTAAAAAACGGGGCTGATGTCGTAGTAAATACTCCAAACGATAAGGGCTTAACACCACTTTATTACGCAGCTGTAAATGATGATGTTAAATCTCTGCAGTTGCTACTTAAACATGGTGGAGAAATAGATTGGCAAACCCCAGATGGTTCTACAATTCTAGATCATGCGATTGCTCGTGGAAGTGCTAAATCAGTCAAATTGCTCTTAGATAAAGGAGCTAAAACTAAAAAAGTATCGTAACAGCTTATGCTGCACACAGTTATTCGATTAAAGAAGTATGATGTTATAGAGGTTCTTCTTGAAAGAGACCTGAATATTAGTCAAAGAGATGATGATGGCGATACACCATTATTGTTAGCTGCAAAGCGCCATTTAGATCCAGTTACAGTTGAATAGCTTATAAATAAAGGTGCTAACGTTAACGAACAAGATCAAATGGGATGTTCCCCTTTAGTGATAGCAACAATCAATAATGACTCTAGACTTGTTAAAGCATTAATAGATAAAGGTGCTGACGTAAATATTAAAGGTATGAATGGTCAAACTCCGCTAGAGTACGCTACTTTTATGAATACAGAACTTCTGGGTCTTGTTGCACCACGAAAATTTGTTATCAGCCCCGATATCGTTAAGCTCTTGAGTCGTTAAGGTGGTCTGATTACCAACTCTGCACACGATGAGGTGCTTTTATTGAGAGGTGACGATTGAAAGCCACTTTCTAGTATCTGCTAACCATAATACTCATAATGCCATCAATAACTTCATGGTTAAAAATTAAAGTAGCTTCATTATCCCTCCACTCTTGTTGACTAATTCTTTCTGCAAATAGCGTACCTACCTGCATGGCACTACCTTTATTTGCAAAAATTTTCACTTCGCAGGCTGTTGATTTACAGGTTACACTTTGCAGATCGAAACTGTTGTCAGTATCAGCAGCAATAAAGTTTCGAATGTTAGTCTCATAATCGTAAGCCCAATCACTATCGACAACTTCACCCGTAAAGTTGTCATGAGTTGTAGCCTGTATGCTTTCTAATTTTTCACCGTTTTGAATTCTTTTAATTATAGATAAAAGAGCTGCACTATCTTTGATGTCAGCATTACTTTGAGGTGTTGTTAACTTTGAGTTTACGAAAGCGTTATCTTGTTCATTAACATTAAATTTAATCTCATTACTGCTTTTTGTAAGTTTGCCTTTTAACTCAGATAGTTGTTTTTTATTACTATTGATTTCACTATTCAATATTACTAATTGATTTTTGTATCTTTCTAACTCGAGGGTTAACTCTTTAACCTGACTGGATAATTTATCATTTTGGTGTGCGTCAGTAATGCTTCTGAGATTGAGGTTGTATGCGAAGATGGTTAAGGCAACAAGTAAAATAACAAGAATAGAAATTATTGATTTAGGCTTTGTCATTACACTTCCATGTATCTTGGTTGTTATTTGTTCTGCAAACATACCACAAGTTTTTAAAGAAGTAAGTTATAACCAAAAAGTAGTGATAATGGTTTAGAGCTGGGAAGGTTCTTAAAATGATGCTCCAATGTGATTAACAATTATAAGTCATGTTTATTTCACAATGGTTATGACATCAAAAAGACACGATTGTTGTTCTCAAGATATCGCTTAAGTGATTGAATTTTAAGCGTGTGTGGCGTATTGTCGCACTTTCAATAATTAGCTTTGATAGCATATTATTTCATTGAGAAAATCCAGTTTCTAGAAGTTACTTGGATGTAGTCTAATGTATAAAGCTCTCACTCTTTCTTTAGCCGTAAGTGCAGCCCTTTCTAATCTAGCCATTGCTCAAACAGAGGTTTCAGAAAAAGAAAAACAAGCTGAAAATGTATTAGTTTCCCCTAGTTCAAAAGTTAAAAAACAAGTTCAAACTGAAGACATCGAACATATCGTGGTGACCGGCGAATATATGCAGCAGCCGACTAAGGTTTCAACGAATCCTAAGCAACCACGCTTACCGTTGCCTGCCTATGATGGAGCAGGGTATTTGAAGACCATAGCAGGCTTTAGCATTGGCCGCAAAGGCGGTGCTGGTGGGGAGCCCTCACTTCGTGGTTTAGGTGGGTCACGAATTAATATTATTGATGATGGGCAACACACTTACGGCACTTGTGGAGGACGAATGGATCCTCCTACTGCATATGTATATCCAGAGTCTTATGACAGCATTGAAGTCATTAAAGGGCCGCAAACTGTAAAGTATGGACCTGTGGGCTCAGCTGGAACCGTATTGTTTGAAAAAGATCATTCGGGTTTTACAGAGTCAACGACAGAAGGGCGTGCGAGTGCCACAGTAGCGAGTTTTGGCCGTGAAGATTATATTGCAGAATTTCGTGGTGGTAATGAGACCGGTTATCTTGATTTTGAGTTAAATCGTTCTAAGAGTGATCACTATGAAGATGGTGACGGTAATAAAATTCAATCTAAATACGACAGAAACAATGCGAGTGTTGCTCTAGGTTGGACACCATCTGAAGATACATTAGTCGAAGCTTCTTATGGTAGCTCAGACGGAAGTGCTGAATACGCTGATAGAGCCAATAAAGGCAGTGTTATTGAAAACCGAAGTGCTAACTTACTGGTTCAGCATGATGTAAATGGTGAAATCTTTGAAGGTTTAGAGGTTCAGCTGTATTCAAATCGTACTAACCACATTATGGATCAATTTGATAAAGGTATTGGCCTAGGGATAAACGTTCGTCGTGCGACTCAAGGCGGCCATGCTTGGTTTGACTTAACACTGTCTGAAAACTTTAAAATGACAACGGGTGTGGACTTTATGCTCAGTAAGCATGAAGGCCGAGTTGTTAGACCTTCTGACGAACATAATAGTTTAGATGATCTTTTAAGATTGCCTTTTAGCGATAATGCCGAATACAACACCTATGGGGTATTTGCAGAAACAGAGTATGAACTTGGCGCTGGAAGCTTGATTTCAGGTATTCGTCTTGACCATTGGAAAACCGAGTTATTCGTTGCACAAACAGGTACTCGTACTGACGATTTGGTGAGTGGTTTTACCCGCTATGAATTAACTGATGGCAATCATCAATATTATGCTGGTATCGGACACTCTTCACGTATCCCAGATTACTGGGAGATTATGAAAAAGGACGAGAGTGGAGCAGGGAAGTCGTTTGATCTAGAGCCAGAAAAAACAACTCAGCTTGATATTGGCTGGATATATGATGACGAAGTGACGATTTCGACCTCCTTGTATTACGGCAAAGTAGACAACTACATCACTATTAATGATAAGTATGTAGCTCGCAATGTTGATGCGACAATTTTTGGCGGTGAGCTAGGGTTAACATCGCCACTGTCTGAGCATTTTTCGACTCAAGTAACAGTCAGTTATAGCTATGGTGACAACAATACTGATGACAAACCGTTAGGTCAGGTTTCTCCGTTAGAAGGAAAGGTATCACTCGATTATAACAATGATAACTGGTCATTCGGTGTCTTTTGGCGCCTTGTGGCTTCGCAGCATCGTGTTGCTATTGGGGAAGGTAATATCTCTGGTCGAGACTTAGCAGAAAGCAAAGGTTTTGGCACCGTATCTCTATTCGGTGGATGGAAGCCAACTGAAGCGTTTTCAGTTAATTTTGGTATCGAGAATCTACTCGATAAAACCTACGCTGAGCATATCAGCAAATCAGCGAGTGGTAATGATATTCCTGGTAGTCAACCGTTATTCCAAGTTAACGAGCCAGGCCGTAATCTTTGGCTTAAGATGAATTACAACTTTTAGTCACAAATAAAACTTTATCAAAAGCTCTGGCGTATTCTTTGTCAGAGCTTTTGCTTTCAACTTGCGAATTGTACTGCAAAGTTATAAACACATTTTCTTATAATTTCCTCCTGAAACTTCCTGAATAATTTGATACTTTCAAATAACTAAAAAAACAGGACGTCAAACAATGAAACTAACCTCTTGCATGGCAAGCGTATTATTAGCGCTAGGCGTGACTAGCTCTTTAAACGTAATGGCCAATGAACATCATGGTTATTACCGTGCCCCAACGTTGCACGACAATCAACTTATCTTCACTGCTGAAGGCGATCTTTGGACTCAGGATATTTCACAGCATACCGCTAGTCGATTAACCAGTATTCCTTCACAAGAAATCGATGCCTCAATATCAAAGGATGGAAAGTGGGTAGCTTATCTTGCAGATTATGATGGTACGCAAGAGGTTTATGTGATGCCAACAACGGGTGGCATTGCTAAACGAGTCACTTTCGAAAATAGCCGAGTACGTTTGCAAGGCTGGACCGAAGAAGGGCAAGTTTTATATTCAACGGATAATGCTCATGGTCCTGCTAACTTTTGGGTATTACGTTTCGTTAATCCAGAAACGTTAATGACTAAAGATCTACCTTTAGCTGACGCAGTTGAAGGGAGTGTTGACGATAAAGGTCAATATGTTTATTTCACTCGTTTTGGGTTACAAACGACAGGGGATAACGCTCGTGTATATCGAGGCGGAGCCGTTGGCGAGATTTGGCGATACAAGATTAGCAGCGATAAAGAAGCGACAAAGCTAACGAGAACGGAACAAGGCTCGGTAAGGCAACCAATGTATTGGAATAACCGAGTATATTTTATCAGTGATAAAGATGGCACGGATAATTTATGGTCTATGACAACTAAAGGAAATGATCTTTGGCAACACACCCACTACAAAGACTTCCCGATCAGAGCTGCAAGTTTAGATAAGGGAAACATCGTTTATCAACACGGTGCAGATGTTGTCTTATTTGATATTGAGTCGAGTAAAGCTAGAACGTTAGACATAAATTTGATTTCGGATTCACCGCACCAGCGTGAAAAGTGGGTAAAGAAGCCACTTGATTATATGACGGCTGCAAATGTTTCGGCTGACGGAGATAAGTTAGTCATTACAGCCCGTGGACACATTGGTATTGCCACAACCGATCACCGAAGAATCATAAACATTACATCACCAGAGCACAGTCGCAGTCGCAATGGCGTATTAAGTAATGACGGAAAGTGGGTGTATGCTATTTCTGATGCATCAGGCGAGCAAGAAATCTGGCGATTTGCCGCAGATGGGAGTCGTAAAAGCAAACAAATGACTTTTGACGGCCATACGCAGCGTATGAGTTTGGTGCAATCACACAATGGTCGTTACATTGCCAATGATGACTATGATGGCAATCTTTGGTTGTTCGATACAAAGACAGGTAAAAATAAAAAAGTAATTACCAATGGGCAAGGACTTGGGCCTTACGCTGATGTTCGTTGGTCAGCAGACGACCAGTTTATTGCCGTGACTAAAGCCGCAATAGGAAAGCTTCGTCCACAAGTTGTTTTATATTCTTTAGTGGAAAATAAAGAAGTCGCAATTACCACTGATAAATATGAATCATTTTCACCCAGCTTCAGTTCCGATGGCCAATGGTTATATTTCCTATCAAGTCGATCGTTTAAATTAGCCAATGGTTCTCCATGGGGTGATAGAAACTTAGGGGCTCAGTTTAATGACCGCACATTAATATATGCGATTGCCTTGGATAAGCATGCACAGTTTCCTTTTGCAGAGAAGACTGAGTTAACTCAAGAGCCCAAAAAGTCAGAAAGCACTTCAACGAAAGTAGATTGGAATGGTCTCAAAGGACGGTTATGGCAAGTACCAGTTAAAGCCGGTGACTTGAACGATCTAAACGTCACAGATAAAGGGCTTTATTATAAACAAGATAAAGATCTTAAATTTGTAGCGTTCGGAGACTCCAAGCCTAAAGTCGATACTGTTGCGAAAGGTATTAGAGGGTATGACGTATCTTCAGATCGTAAAAAGTTAATCGTGCAAAACGGAAATAAATCACTGGTGATTGTGAATACCGTTGCCAAAATGCCTAAAGATGTGAGTAAAAATACGGTTCAGGTTAAAGGTTGGACATTTGCGATTGATCCGAAAGATGAATGGCAGCAGATCTTCAACGATGCATGGTTGATGCACCGTGATCAATTTTTCGATAAAAATATGCGTGGTGTTGATTGGAAAAAAGCAAAGCAAAAATATCAGAAATTGGTCGATAGAGTTACAGACCGTAGTGAATTAAACGATGTCTTTAAACAAATGATGGCGGAGCTTGATTCTTTACATTCTCAAGTTCGCGGTGGAGACATCGAACGTAATTCTGAAAAGTCACAAGCAGCGAGTCTTGGTGCGTGGTTAAAACAAACTAAGAATGGTGTGGCTATTGCGGATATTTATAAAAATGATCCAGAGTTGCCTGATATGGCTTCACCGTTAAAGCGTCAAGGAGTGAATGCAAAAGAGGGTGATGTCATTGTTGCAATCAATCAACATCCTGTTAGTGACGTTTCGGATGTAAATCAATTATTACGTAACCAAAAGGGCAAACAAGTATTATTGACGTTGAAGCGGGATAAAAAAGAACACTTCACCGTTGTGAAGCCTGTGAGTGCTGGTGTCAATGCGAAGATGCGCTATCAAGATTGGGTTGAATCAAACGAAGCTAAGGTAGAGAAATCTACTGATGATAAAGTTGGCTACCTACATCTGTATGCGATGGGCGGTAATGATATCGCAAACTTTGCCAGAGAGTTTTATGCGAACTATGACAAAGACGGTTTGATTATTGATGTGCGCCGTAATCGTGGTGGTAACATTGATAGTTGGGTGATAGAAAAGTTACTTCGTAAAGCCTGGGCATTTTGGAAGCCAACTCATGGTGATGCAAGCACAAACATGCAACAAACCTTCAGAGGAAAGCTGGTGGTGCTTGCTGATCAGCTGACTTATTCTGATGGTGAAACTTTCACGTCAGGTGTTAAAGCATTAAAGCTGGCTCCAGTAATCGGCAATCAAACTGCCGGTGCTGGTGTTTGGTTATCTGGCCGAAATAGACTTTCTGATAATGGCATGGCTCGTGTTGCCGAGTACCCTCAGTATGCAATGGATGGTCGTTGGATCGTGGAAGGGCATGGTGTTGAGCCAGACATTAAGGTTGATAATCTCCCTGTTGCGACGTTTAAAGGTGATGATGCTCAGCTTAATGCTGCGATTAAGTATTTGAAGAAAGCGATGGCTGAAGAGCCAAGAACAGAGCTTGATGCTAAGCCGATGCCTAAAACAGGAAAGGCTGATGACATTTTGATTAAGTAATCTGGGCTCTGCGTAGGTAAACTTCAGGTAATTAATGGGTATTCATTAATTCGATATAAAAAGGCCAAAGTAGTACTTTGGCCTTTTTTACAAACGAAGCTGCAGTCTTTATCGAAACCTAAGGTTTAATCGTGACTTTAGTGCTAATACTGTTTGCAATAAAACAGTTGATGTGGGCTTTGTCATGAATCTTTTTAATGGTCTCTTCGTCCACTTCAACCCCCTCTACAAACTTGATTTTAGGAGAAAGTGTCATTTCAGTTACTGCTAGTTTCCCCGTTTCTAGTTTACCTAATGTTGCACTCGCATTGTCTTCATAGCTTTCAACAGGTAAGCGTTTTAAATGAGCTATCGCTAGAAATGTCAGCATATGGCAAGAAGATAGTGCTGCCAGTAAGCTTTCTTCAGGGTTAACAAAAGAATCACTTCCCTTATATTCCGGTGCTGAAGAGGCACTAACTTTTTGACCACTTCCATAAGTTATTGTGTGGTCGCGACTGAACTCACCGTCTTCTTTTATTTGCTTGTTCCATTGAATATAAGTGTGAAAGCTCATTGTTGTTACCTTATTACTTGCAAAATTGGTTCACTTAACGGTATAACATTATGGACGGAAAAATAAGGATATTTATGAAGTTTATAGAATATTTTGTTTTAACTTTTCTTTGGTGTGGCGTTGCCATATCTCCAACGTTACTTGGCGGCATTATAGGTGCAGTGGTCGGTAATAGTAATGGTTTATTGGTTGAAACAATGTCTATAGGTGCAGCCTTAGGGTTTGGCTTCGGTGTTAATTGGGCTGAACAAATCCGTATAACGATAGGGCTAAGTGTATTTTTGGGAAGACTTTTGGGAGCGAAAGATTAACTAGTGATCAAGATCACTTCTTAAATTAATTTGGAATGATATAAAAACCGTTCATGCCGTAAAATGCTTTATGACATTAATAAATAATTTATTCGTCATAAGCCGTTTATTGAAAGTGCAAACTTTCTCATTTGGCTACATCAATGAGTCACAGCATAAGGACAATATATGAAAATAAATTTATCTGGTCATCACGTTGATGTCACTGACAACGTAAGACAATTCATAGACGAAAAATTTGCCAAAATAGCCAATCATTTTCCATCACTCATTTCACTCGACGTTACCATTGCTAAAGAACATCATAAGTTTGAAGTAGAAATAAGAACGAATTATGAAGGAGCTGCTATTTCAGCTTCAGGTTCAAACGAAGTTATGTTTCCAGCAATTACAGAAGCCGGAAAGCGTCTTGATGCTGCGTTAAAACATAGAAAAGGTCATTTGAAGGCTGATAGACATGAAAAGCCAAAATGCACAAGTCCAGAAATTGCTTATGAAACCATCCAAGAGATGGAACTCACCTGATCATTAAGCGAGTTGGCCGCCGATTTAAGCTTCGGCGGTACTATGGTTACACTCTTCATCAAGTAAACTGACTTTTCTAGGTCTCATTATCAGCTTATAAACTGCTGGCACCCACAGTAACGAAATCAATGTTGTTAAAAGAGTCCCGCCTGCAATTGCTGTTGCAAATGGTGGCCAAAATCCACCTCCTGCAAGAATTAACGGTAAAAAACCACCGATTGTAGTGATGGTTGTGGAGCTAATATGCCGAGTACAGCTACTCACGTCTCTAATGATGGCTTTATCATCTCCTTCTCTTGGAAGCTTAGATGATTCGAGCTCGGCGATAATAACAATGGCTGCATTAATGGCTAATCCCATTAAGCCTAATAATCCAATAATGACATTAAAGCCAAAGGCAAAATCAAAAATATATATGGCTAACAGCCCTAGTCCTGCCGATTGAATTGCGCTTAATAAAATAATGGCCGTTAACCTAAATGAGTTAAAAGATAAAACAACAACTGTAATCAGTAATGTCATGACGAGTGCAACGCTTGAAAGCAATTTCCCAACCGCTTCGTTTCGTTTTGCACTTTCACCTCCTACCTCAATACTATAACCAGCAGGCAGTGATATTGAATTGATGTCCTGCATGACTTCAGCTAAGACTTTTGCAGGTAAGACACCAGAATGTACATAGGCTTCGATCGTATTCACTCTTTGTCCATTTCGTCTCGCTATGGCTCCTCGACTCACTTTGAATTCTTGAGTACTGATTGCCGAAAGAGGAATACGAGCACCATTAGATGCAATGATTTGGATATCATTGAGCTTATCGGGAGATTGATGGAACTCATCCGTAAGTCGGACTCGCACAGGCAATGATTCAGTTTGTTCAAGTATGCTGCCACTTAATATTCCCGTCGTAGACATTTCAATTTGTCTGGCGATGTCGGTGAGATTTAGTCCTATTTTACTAACGATATTTTCATTAGCATTTACCCAGACTTTCGGGGCTCCCGAAAAGAGAGTCGTTCTGGAATGGGTAACTAAGTCGGATTGATTCAATCTTTGCCTGATTTTGTCACCAATCTGGCTTAGTTTTTCTAAATCAGAACCATAGACTCTGAATTCAACTGGAGCATTAAAAGGGGGGCCTTGTTCTAGTTTTCTGACGAGTATTTGAGCCTCTGTAAATTTATGGTCTAACTGATGTTGGAGTTGTGGGATCAGTGTGTTCGCTATATCAAAGTGAGATGTTTTAACCATTGCTTGTGCATAGTTTGTTGCACCTTGCTGACGTTGAGTCATGTTGTAATAAAATGAGGGGGTATTGTTTCCAATCATCCAATCAACTTTTTCCACCCCATGAGTGCTGTCAAGAAAGCGGTTCATCGATTTAACTGTAGCAACCGTGTTATCTAGGCTGGATTGCGGAGATAAAAACACTTCGATATGAAACATGTCTCTATCAGATGGCGGAAAGAATTGCTCGGTCAGTTTAGACGCTGCAATAAAACCTAGAACGGGTATTGCACCAATCATAATTGTTGATGCGAGTGGCCTCTTTAATACCAAAGAAAGTAGTCGAGTAAACTTATTGGACAGCCAAGGTGTTGAAATACCTTGATTGCTCCATGATTTTTTATTGGTTTCACCACTGAATCGACCTGCGAATCCAGCAATCAATGTGTGTGAAATAATGTACGAACCGATTAAGGCGAAAATAACGGATATTGCAATGCCACCGACAAACTCACCAGCTGGACCTGGCATTAAGACAATCGGGGTAAAGGCTAAAATAGTCGTGACGGTTGAGCCAGCTAATGGTAACCAAAGGTGCTTAAGGCTCTCTGTGACCGCTTGTAATCGACCTTGTCCTTGTTGTCTTTTCTGGCTGATTGCATCGACGATCACAATGGCGTTATCGACCATGATTCCGAGCGCAACAACTAACCCTGTCACAGACATTTGATGAATGGGTAAATTGACCAACTTCATACAAGCTAATGTAAAAAGAGCCGTCAATGGAAGTGCTGCGGCTACGATCATTGCATTTCGCTTGCCGAGTGTGATCATGAGTACAATTAGGATCAGCACAAACCCTTGTAATAGGTTGATTGCCAGTTCACCTAAACGGATTTCAGTATAACTTTGCTGCTCAAATATCCAGTCGATTTTGATATTCGAAGGTAATTCTTTACTCAGATCGTCAACGGTTGCTTTTACTTTCTGCTGCCATTTATCGATGCGAACATTATCTAACATTGTTACTGCAACCATAATGCCTTGCTGGCCATTAATCAGCGCAATACTTTGCTCTGGTTTTTTTACTTGTTTTTTTATGTCGGCAATATCTTGTAATTTGATAATAGGTTTATCGGCATCAATGGTTATAGGCAGTTGTTTGAGGCGTTTTAAAGAGTCCAGTTCACCACTTACTTCTATGGTTGCCTTCAGCGTATGGTTATGAATCTCTCCTGCAGAGACTTTACTGTCGGCTGCTCGAATTTGCTGAGCAATATTCGAAGGCGTTACTGTTAATGCGGCTAAATTATTTTTATCGAGCGTGACTAAGACTTCTTCTTGAGGCTCACCGTAGAGTTTTACAAAGTCTGTACCAGTAATAAGCCTGATTCGACTTTGTAACTCTTTAGCGTAACGATTCATGAAGTCGATTCTTGGTTCCGTGTCGCTATTCCAAGTAACTCCTAGAACAACCGTACTCGCAAAACCAACCTGATCATCAAGGGTTGGGCGGCTGGTATTTTGAGGAAGTAACGGCGTGCTATCCGCAACTAAATCTCTTGCTCTGGACCATACCGGATCCGTTTTCATGACGTTATCTTTGAGTTCCAGCTGTATAACTGAAATGCCAGGGCGTGATGTCGAAGAGATTCTTTTTAATTCTTCAAGCCTTCTAAGTTGATTTTCGAGTACATCAGAAACTAAAGCTTCAACACGTTCAGCAGACGCTCCCGGATAGTGCGTTACCACGCTCGCAAAGCGGTTGGTAACAGTTGGGTCTTCCGTGCGAGGTAAGTTACTCAGTGCCCCTAGTCCTGCGACTAAAATGAGTGCGATGACAAGCGCACTTAAACGAGCATTTTCAATAAATGAGCGAATCATTTTGCCTCCGGTACATGAGAGGCCGTAACGTATTGCTTCGGAGCGACTTTATGCGTGCCTTTAAACATCAGTAATTCTTTATTTTTAAAAGCACCAGTAACAAAAGATCGGTTTTCAGACGTATGAATCACTTCTACATTACGCTTAGTTACTTGCAGTTGTCCGCTCGCATCGGGCTGAAGAACAAAAATATTCCATAGACCTCTCATTCCATCGATCAGTGCTGTATTTGGTACCCATGCGCCTGACGACGTCACCGATTGATTCACTGTTAAAATAGCGACTGAATTGGCTTTATGATTGTTGGTTGGTGGTAGTTGAAATCTAAGCTGGTGAGTTTGCGTTTGTTGGTTGAGCGGTTCGGTAGCAGATAATAAGGTTCCACTATATTCAATTTCTTGTATCTTTATAGGGTATGACTCACCAACGTTAAACACTGAAAGACTTTGAGACGGAACGTCAATAATTGCCTGATGCTGTTGAGCTTGGCTAAGCTGAAAAACAGGGCTGCCAGCTGCAATGTTATCGCCTATTGAGAGATACCTTTTTGTAATTTGGCCGCTGAAAGGGGCAAAGACATTTGATTTCGTAATTTTAATATCTATGGACTGTTGCTGTGTAGATAACTCGTCCAACTGAGCTTTAAGTTGAGAAACTTGAGTTTGTTGCTCATCAATTTTTTGAGCCGAAACAAATGAGGCTTCACTCATCGTTTTGCTTCGTTTCAAAGTACGAATAGCTAAATTTAATTGCTGCTCAACTCGACTCATTGCAACACTAACTTGAGATTTTTGATTTCGTAGTAGGGCAGTGTCTAGAGTCGCTAGCTTTTGTCCTTTTGAAACTTTGTCGCCTAAGTCGGCATATATTTGAATCACTTTCCCTGCTAGTTCAAATCCAAGGCTTGAATCATTGAGCGGCACTGACGAACCTAAGAATGTTCTCTGTACAGAGTAGTTAGGCTGAACTTTTATCTCTATCGCTTCAACAGTGGGGATTTTTGATGTTTTATTGTCAATGTTAGGCTTTGAGCAGGCAGAAATCATCACCACTAGAATGCAGCAAGTAATAAATTTTCTTATAAAAGCGGTAATGTCGTCCATGAAGTTATCCTAAGCTTTAGTTGGTGTATTTCATATCAAACTAGACTGTCTAGTCTAGGTTCGTAGTCTAGAGCCTCAAAACTAGACTGTCCAGTCTATTTTGTGCTTTAACTCAACAGAGATGTGTTATACCATCCGTACTAATTAACTATGACATAAAGTGCGAAATTGTTTTTGCCATTACAGCGTTGCAATTCCTCGCCATAGCTACGGCTATGACTCGTCTTTGCGCCTTGTACTGACTTCAAAATTTCACCCTAATCAACATATCCAATTAGTGTGAATGGTATTACAAGAAAATGAACATGAGTGAAAAAGTTGTACTTTCTAAAAGTGAACAAAAGCGTTTAAATATCTTAACTGCAGCGATCCAATTATTTTGCGAGCACGGTTTTCCGCATACAAGTATGGATGAAGTAGCAAAAATTGCTGGAGTGTCAAAGCAGACTGTGTATTCCCACTTTGGTTCTAAAGATGATTTATTCGTTGCAGCAATTGAATCACGTTGCTTAGCGCATCAGTTATCTGGCCGCTTGTTGAATGATCCTGAAGACGCAGAGCGATGCATTACTGAATTTGCACATAAATTTGGTGAGATGATAGTGAGTCACGAAGCGATTACGGTATATAAAGCCTGTATTGCAAACTCAGATAGTCACCCTGAATTATCAAGAATGTTTTATGACGCTGGACCAACACACATTTTTAACATGCTTGAAGAGTACTTCATGAAAGTTGAGGAAAATGGTTTATATCACTTTGGGAATTGTAGAGACAGCGCCATAAGGCTGTGCTCAATGCTGTTTGGTGAGCTAAAAGTAAGATTAGAGCTAGGTTTAGATACTGGAAATCTTGTGGAATTGAGATCAAAGTTTATTGCTGAATCAGCGAGGCTATTTTTAAAGGCACATAAAGTGTAATTAAAACACAAGGCACGCTATCTGGTGCCTTGTATTAAAAGATATGCTTACTGAGCAAGCATATCTTTTTTTAAGCTTTTTTGTGCTGGTTTATCGCCGAGCCAAATAGCCATCAAAGCTTTACGAAACGTTTCGTTTTTAATATCAGTTAGCTTATTCATATTTTTATATGCAGTAACACCAACCCCTTTATGGAACACGAAAGTGAATTGATCACCTTCTTTGATGCCTGTATCAAATAGGGACATAAACTCATCAATTTGGGGCTGTATTGGCTTTACATTGTCATGAGTTGAATGCTCAAAGCCCTCGACTATAGCTTCCTGCATTTTGTCTTTTGTGATTAAACCTGAAATGATATTTAAACGAATAGCAGCATACGTTTCATTCATGGCTTTATCTGCATCTTTCGTTTTGTTTGAAAGGTATAAGCTGCCGACGTAAAGGTCGAAAAAGAACTTACTTCTTACGCCACTACCGTTAAGTAACATTGGCTTACTTTCGATATTCAGGTTATCGGCTACAGAAACACCAGATACTTTCATATCTTTTGCAATAGCTTGACTGCCAAAAAGTACTATCGTGATTAATAGCAATTTTGAAAGAAGTTTCATAACTACCTCATAAATTGATTAAAACTAAAATAACTTCCATGAGTTTAGTCTAACTTCTGATCCCTAGTTGAAATTCACCATTTTGTTGAAACCAAATGGCTTGTTTTTCAGTTGAAGAAATAAGAAACGGGCCATCATCAAAGAAAAGGAAGCACTTCCAATTTCGTTTGAAGACTTCCCATGTAGTTTCTATAACTTGGTACTTTTCATAACAAAAAAATACTGGGGTGTCATCATTCCATTCGATTGATTCAGGTATTGGTTCAGGAAGTTGGGGTTCTTCGCTGTCCCATGCCGCTTGCCATAATCCCTCTTTTTTCCAGCTGTTACTTCTGGCAGCCCAATCACCTTTTGATATAAGATCTGGTCTAATACTCTTATTACTGATGAGTTTGTTCCAAATGTGCATTGCACTTTTTTCAGTCAAAGGTTTTATAGCGTTTTTGTCTTCATCACACACTGGAATTTCATTGTGATTAAAGATCCATTTACGACGATATTCATCTAAAGGAATATAAGAAAGGTTCAAAAAGGTATCTCGCAATACTATCGTTAATTGGCGTTAGTATACTGTTTATTGATATTTCTAACCAGTAGATGGTTTAGGAGGAAGTATTACAATTTACACCAGACTTTGTGATCTGTGTGCCACCACCAGAGTTAATGGTAATGGATTGTGAATGTTCGTTATTTTTATCACTCGGGCAGTATGAAAGTGTTGCAGAGAAAGTGTCTGCACTTGCTGCACCATTCGCAAGAAAGCTCACTCTGCCATCAGGCGTAAATTGGAGTTGATTGAAACCGAACTTAATTAAATCGCTATCATTGAAGGCTTCTATATAGCGTAGTTGAGCTACAGCTTGTCCACCTTGTGCAGGTCGAAACACTTGTATTCCCGCTTTCCAATCATTTCCACACACATTATTAGCTTGCGGGCATAAATTTATCACTTGGTTATAGCTGATGGCTTGATTACGAGCATAAGCAATGATGGTTTGAACCTTCCTAATACTTTGGTCTGCTCGGGTGGTTTCATAAAGAGAGGTAAGAGAAGGTGCCCCAATAACTAACAGAATCGAAGCAACTGCTATCGTTACCATCAACTCTACTAATGTAAATCCTTTAATACTCGGCATAGACAAACTCCCTAATTACAAAGTCGAGTATATATAAATAATTAGTTTAAATCATCCTTTTGTATTAGTTGGTATTTAAGCTAGTCCTGTGGGCATTCAGCTGAAGTCGCATCTTCCATTTTGATTCTTCCTGTAGGCGCAACAACGACTTTTTTTGGGGTAACACTCGTAGCATTTTCAGGGCAGTATATGGCGGTAGCTTGTGTACCGAAAGCCATTCCATCTGCTTGAAATTGTATGGATGTTTGATTGGTGTTAATTGAGTCGTGCTTGTTAAAGTCTTCAATATGAGTAAGGTCCATATCATCATCGTCGAATATATTATTAGCATTTTGATCAACGAAGACTGTGAGCCCTTTTGACCAATCATCCGTACAGTTGGTCTCCTTTCTATGGCAAACAGTTACATTTTGACCTAAAGAAACAGCCTGACCTCTTGCATAAGCAATGGTTTGGTGAAGCTTTCTAACGCCCATATCGGTACGAATACTTTGATATAAGTTATTGAGAGAGGGAGCACCTATAACAAGCAGTATTGCCGCAACGGCAATTGTCACCATGAGCTCCAATAAGGTAAATCCTTTAACCTTAAGCACGGTTTCATCCTTGAATCCTAATTATGCACTAAGTTTAGCTGATATAAAAAAATGAGGGAATAATCCCTTTGTACTAAGAAAGTGAGAATTGACTGTCTGATATTTCACGGTAGGCAAATGAATTGCTAAAGGCTAAAATAAGGGCAGTTTAAATAATCTATGATTACAATACTGAGACTTGGATGTTGTTGAAATAGTGTAACTAGTTACATTGAGGAAAAACGATGAAGAAAATTGAAGCGATCATCAAACCATTTAAACTGGATGATGTTCGAGAGTCGTTGGCTGAAATTGGTATCAGCGGTATGACGGTGATGGAAGTAAAGGGTTTTGGACGTCAAAAAGGGCATACGGAGTTATACCGCGGTGCTGAATACATGGTTGATTTTCTTCCGAAAGTAAAATTAGAAATCGTTGTTCAGGATGAAATGTTAGAACAAGCGTTAGAAGCAATAGTCGAGACAGCTAGAACCAATAAAATTGGTGATGGAAAAATATTTGTGACAGATATCGAAAGAGTCATTCGTATTCGTACAGGCGAAGAAAACGAAGATGCTGTTTAAGAACGTCTAAATTTCTCTCATCAACGAATAAAAACCATGTTTACCCATGGTTTTTTACTCTTCACCCTGAATAAATCTACTTAACGCCTCTTTTTTGTGATTGTTAACTATTATTAATGTAGTTTTTTAGTTGTTTAACTCTTTGTGCTTATGTTTTTCGGCGCTATATGCTAAATTGTGGTGGTAATTTGGTCTGACCAATTTGGTTGGGTGAAAGGTATTCCTATCGGTAACTTTTGAGGTTTCTATGACGGTAAAGAAAATTGTCATTGTAGGTGGTGGGGCAGGTGGTTTAGCTTTAGCATCAAGATTAGGACGTAAGCTTGGAAAAACGGATAAGTTTGATATTTGCTTGATTGACAAAAGCCCTGTGCACCTATGGAAGCCTAAATTACATGAAGTCGCAGTAGGTGCAATTGATCGTTCTATTGATGGTTTACTGTATAGAGACCATGGCCTTAAAAATGGTTACCGTTTTATTCGTGGTGAGTTTACGGGTTGTGATGTTGATAATAAGACCATTGATTTAGCACCAGTTTACGCTGAAGATGGTGAGCTTCTCTTGTCATCACGTAATATTGATTACGATATTATGGTTTTAGCGTTAGGTAGTGTTTCGAATACATTTGGGACGCCTGGTGCCAATGAGCACTGTATTTTTCTTGATAACCTTCCCAGTGCAGAATTTTTCCATCAAAAATTGTTAGATGCTTTATTGCAACTAAGTGAAAGTGAAGA
This sequence comes from Shewanella sp. OPT22, assembly GCF_004168585.1. GTDB lineage: Bacteria > Pseudomonadota > Gammaproteobacteria > Enterobacterales > Shewanellaceae > Parashewanella. Next base: position 91,585 of record NZ_PGVH01000047.1, read on the forward strand.
TAAGAAACTGAGCATAGGGATAGTGGGCGCTGGTGCAACAGGTGTAGAACTTGCTGCAGAGTTATTCCACGTAATTGACTCGGTTAAAGACTTTGGTTATGACAACGTTTCTGATGGTCATTTAGATGTTCACTTAATTGAAGCTTCACCCAAAATTTTACCTCAATTACCCGAGCGCATCAGTGCCAGAGCCCAGTCCTTGCTAGACCGGATAGGGGTTAAATTGCATATTGGTGTACAAGTTCAAGAAGTAACTAAAGATGGTTTCATAACTCATGATGGAAACCTCATACCTGCCAATATCAAGGTTTGGGCTGCCGGAGTAATGGGCCCTCGTATTTTTGCAAAATTGCCCCAACTTCCTGTGACCAAACGCAACCAAATAGAGGTTGACCGTTTTATGAAAGTAGGCGGTGTTGAGGATGTTTATGTTATCGGTGATTGTGCAGCTATGGAGCTTCAGGATGGTAAAATGTCACCACCGAGAGCGCAAGCTGCTGATCAAATGGCGCATCGTTTACATAAAAATTTAGTGAACAAATTTAAGGGCAAAGCTGAGAGTGAATTTGTCTATAAGGATTATGGTTCATTAGTTTCTTTAAGTCGCTTCTCTGCTGTTGGTAACTTGATGGGCAGTATGCGCTCTGGAGAGTTCTTTGTTGAAGGGCACATTGCACGATTTATGTATATGTCACTTTATCAACGCCATTTATCCAGTCTATATGGTTATTTTTCTGCTTTAATTTATCGTTTCGCACAAAAACTACTTCGCTGGCACCGACCTAAGCTTAAGCTTCATTAAAATGGCCTTAGCAGTTTACAAGTGCTGGTAAACTGCTATTCAAAGTGATCTAACATAAAGTTGATAAAAGCTCTTACCTTAGCTGAAACGTTCTTGCGGCTTGGGTAAATTAAGCAAAACTCAATATTGTCTTTTGGTAAGTGACTGAACAATTCAACCAACCGTCCTGTCGCAATAGCTTGTTCTGCGAGTGCAATTGGCAGTCGAGCGATCCCTATACCTTCTATACATAGTCGCATTGCTATATCTAAATTATTTGCTGTAAAAACGCCATTCAATTCTGCTTTAAGTGGCAAGTTATCTCTATCTTTGTACACCCAAATATTTGGCGCTTTGTGATTACTGTAGGTTATGGCTTTATGTTGGCTTAATTCAGAGGGACACTTTGGCAAACCATGTTCTTTTATATAACTTGGAGCTGCAACGGTAATGCTATAAGAGCTGCCAAATTTACGACTGATTAGGCTAGAGTCTTCTGCAGTATGAACTGCACGAACAGCAACATCGATGCCTTCGGTAATTAAATCTACTTTTCTATCATTAAGCTCAACATCGAGTGTGACTTTAGGGTAAGTTCTCATAAAGCGAGCAAAAATTGGACTGAGTTGAACAATGCCAAAACCCACGGGGCAACTGATTTTTAGTTGACCTTGTGGTTCAGTTTGCTTCCCTTCTAAACCATCTTGTATTGATTCAGCACTTTCAATGATCTGTTTACAGGTTTGATAATAAAGTTGGCCTTCTGGGGTCAGCTTTAACCTGCGAGTTGTTCTTTGGAGTAATCGAACTCCGAGCCTTTGCTCCAGCTTATTGACTTCTTTGCTGATATAAGATGTCGAGTGCCCACAACTTTGGGCCGCCAGAGTAAAACTGCCATTATCAACAACGCTGGCGAAAATCACCATGCCATCAAGTAATTCTGATTTCATCACCACCAACCTTATTAGGTGTTGTTTGGAAATAATTTATACCCAACAAAGGGATTAATCATTACTAGGAAATAGTCTAAAGTATTTCATATATTCACACAGTTAGGAAAGAACAATGAAAGTTTTAGCCATTGGGGCCAGTAACAGTCGAAATTCTATTAATCAGGCATTGGCAAAGTATGCCGCTAATTCAGTCAAAGGCGCTGAAGTGAACGTTGTGGATCTTAATGAATTTGAAATGCCAATTTTTAGTGAGGATCGAGAAAAAGAGCTAGGCTCTCCTCAACAAGCACAACAGTTTTTTAAGCTCATCGGTAACTCTGATTTAATCGTAATTTCTTTTGCAGAACACAATGGTTCCTATACAGCGGCTTATAAAAATGTATTCGACTGGACTTCTAGAATCGATATGAAAGTGTTTCAAGGCAAAGCCGTTATAATGCTTGCAACATCACCTGGCCCAGGCGGTGCAAAAAGTGTATTAATGATGGCAGAAAACTCAGCTCCCTATTTTGGTGCTGAAGTTTTAGGTACGATTTCTTTGGCAAGCTTTTACGACAATTTCGACTTTGAATCAGGGAAAGTCGTTGACAGTGAGTTCAATAAAAAACTAGCAGATGTCATTGAGACGTTAAACTGAACGTTTGAAAGGTCAAAGAGTACGTTGTCTTGATTTTAAAATGAGCCTTACGACATAAAAAGCTTTAAATTAAAATCAAGACGCAGACATCTCATGTTTCATTGGGCTACTGATTAAAGTTATTAGCCTTTCGTGATGAAGTGAAAGCTGAGATAAATAACATAGGCTTTGAGTTATCGCTCATATCGCCATAATAAATGCAAAGTTGAGATTCTTGGTTAAGTCGATTAACTTTTTTGATAACGGTTGGTTCTTTATTTAGCTTATCTTTATTTTGATCCCAAAACTCATTTGCTGTATTAATTGCTGCTTCTGGACTGTCTTGAGTTGAAAGTCTTAACCCTACTAAATAAGTGAGTATTCCATTTATTGATGGCCACATTTCATAAGCTAAGTATCCATCATCTTTAGGTGTAGCGTATGTAAAAGGAAATAGAACATCTTTTAAATCTTGTGATGTAGGGCATGTAAAGTTAGCGGCAGGTACATTTCTGGCAGAGGGGGCACTTGGTTTAGGATGATTTTTAGGACCAACCTCGTTTTCATTTGTACTGCTTCCTCCGCAAGCCGTTAAACCAAACGCTGCAAGAGCAACAATAAAAATAGAAACCTTGATAGAGCTTTTTGTACTAGATCAAATCTCATGCATTTTATTCCGCTATATGAATATTGGACGAGATTCTAAAGTTAGATGTTTATCTATTGCAATAATGATGAATAAAGCTTAACCATCAAGTTGGGTTAAAATTCAACAATAAAATAATATGGAAATAATAATAGAAACTAACATGATTTAATAAGAAAGAAGTATTGGAATGGTGCCGACACCAAGAGTCGAACTCGGGACCTACTGATTACAAGTCAGTTGCTCTACCAACTGAGCTATGTCGGCATTCCAATATTCTTCTTTAAAAGAATGGTGCCCGAACCCGGAATCGAACCAGGGACACGAGGATTTTCAATCCTCTGCTCTACCGACTGAGCTATTCGGGCAAATCTAACGCTCTTAATTAAAAGAGTAAAAATGGTGCCGACACCAAGAGTCGAACTCGGGACCTACTGATTACAAGTCAGTTGCTCTACCAACTGAGCTATGTCGGCGTATTCTTAAATAGAATTCTTTATAAAAAAGACTCTTACTTAAATAATGGTGCCCGAACCCGGAATCGAACCAGGGACACGAGGATTTTCAATCCTCTGCTCTACCGACTGAGCTATTCGGGCGTTTGTTGAAGTTGTATCAAGTCATTTCTAACTCGTCTCCTTCAAAGCGGGCTAAATGATATAGCGAGAGGTTCTGAGCTGCAAGCTCTTTTTTTTAAAATTGTTTCGATTGTTGAGTTAGTGTTCAATCTGCTTAAATAAACGTAATTTTGATAACTCAATGAACGTTTTTACAGCAGGAGATAACCAACGATTGTTACTCCAAATCATATTTAAGGTTAAAGAAAGGTCAGGTCCAGCCCAATCTAATACAGCTAGTTTTCCTGTGTCGATATCATTTTGCGCAGAAATTCGGCTGATGGCAGCAATTCCCAGCCCCATGCTTACACAAGACTTGATGGCTTCAATGCTGACAAATTCTAAATATTTCATTTGTGCTGGTTTTACATCGTTCAAAGCCGTCAGAAACTTTTTCCGGTATTGGCAACCTTGTTCAGTAAGAAGGATGGTTTCACCTTTTAAGTCTTCAGCTGTTATTGAGTCTCGGGTTGCTAAAGGGTGCTCAGGTGCTGCAATGACAACAATTTGCTCTTTTCTCAAGGCTAATTTTGAAAACCGATCTGCAATATCTTCATGACCTAAAGTAAAAGCGATATCGACTTGATGATTGATGACTTGTTCAGAGAGCCTTCTTACATTTAACGAACTAACATATAGGTTTACTTCAGGAAATTGTTTACTGAACTCAGTAATAAGAGGAGGTAGGCGGTAAGTTAGCACCGTTTCATAAGCTGAGATATTGAGCTTACCAACGACGCTTTGGGTCGAGCGAACGGCGGTTTCAGCTTGTTCACGTAAATTAAACAGCTGTTCCGTATATTGGTAAAGTTGAATGCCTGCTTGAGTAAGTTTTACATTTCTGCCATGTCGGTCAAACAGTTTTACATTAAGCTCAGTTTCCAGAGCTTTAATATGAGCAGTTACCGCCGATTGAACGTAGCAAAGAATATCAGCAGTTTCTGAAAAATTTTCTGTTCGTGCAGCTGTTCTGAATGTCTTTAATTGCTTAAACTCCATCGTTTCACCTGTGTAAAACACTTCACAAAAAATGATACTAAAAATCAGTATATATCAATATCGCATATTGCCTTGTGTTACTACACTTAGCCTCTCTTTATTTTGAATATGAGATTGTGATAATGACAGCGCAAAGACAAGGTATTTTAGTTGCTCTTTTTTGTGTGTTGGTTTGGGCTTCAACAGCAAGTGTTTTGCGTCTGAGTCATAACTCACTAGATCATTTTCAATTTTTATTTTGGTCGAGCCTTTTCTCGCTAATTGCCGTTACTGTAGTCTCTTTTTATAAAGGTACTTTATCTACACCTTTCAAGTATCGAAAAATAGATTGGGTGATGACTATCGGTGTTGGGTTTGTTGGTACATTTTTATATTACTTGTTTTTGTATGAGGGCTTTTCTGAGGGCAAAGGAATTAATGTCATTATCATCCAATACACATGGCCGCTAATGTTGTCGTTTTTATCGGTGTTTTTCTTTAAAGAAAGCCTTAGTTGGCGAAAGGTTATTGCCACAACGTTAGGCTTATGTGCTGTTGTTATCGTACTTTCTAAAGGTAGTGTGGATGATTTTTCGTTACAAAACCCAAGATTACTTGGTTTCGTAGCTTTAGGAGCGCTTTGTTTTGCCATATTTAATTTAGGCATGAAACATTTAAAGCTTGAAGCTACAAGCCTATTCGTGGTGTTTTTCAGTGTAGCGACTCTGTGCTCTTTTATTGCGATGTTAATTAAATCCAAGTTCATATGGCCACAGGGGCTAGATTGGTTCTCAGTGATATTTGTAGGAGCTGTAATTAATGGCTTGGCTGACTTGATTTGGATGTGGGCTTTAAGAAAGTCAGATGCATCTTGTTTAGCACCGTTTGTTTATTTTACGCCAATATTAGCAATGATGTACTTAATGGTTTTTTTTCACGAACCCTTCTATCCAGCTTATGGAATAGGGCTTGTGCTCATTGTTATTTCCGGATTATTAAGTTCGAATATGAAAGTTAGATTATTGAAACGCAAAAAAATTCAGGCAGCCTAAGCTGCCTGAAAGTCTTAACTCTGAATGGAATTACAGAGCGTTTTTGAAGATTTGGCAGATTTCTTCATGAGTAGCTTGTTTAGGGTTAGTGAAACCACAAGCATCTTTAAGTGCGTTATCAGCAAGAGTTGGGATGTCTTTTTCTTGAACACCAAGCTCTGTAAGTGAAGCAGGAATATCGATAGAAGCTGCAAGGCTCTTAATTGCATCGATAGCTGCCGCAGCGCCTTGCTCATCACTTAGACCTGTAACGTCAACACCCATTGCAACAGCAACGTCTTTCAATAAGTTAGGAACAACTTTTGCGTTGTACTCTTGAACATGTGGAAGAAGCAATGCGTTACAAACACCGTGTGGTAAGTCGTAGAAACCACCTAATTGGTGTGCCATAGCGTGAACATAACCAAGGCTTGCATTGTTAAATGCCATACCCGCTAAGAATTGTGCGTAAGCCATTTGCTCGCGAGCATCAACATTTTGACCGTCTTTAACTGCAGTTGTTAAGTTGTCACGGATAAGCTCAATAGCTTTGATTGCACATGCGTCTGTGATTGGGTTAGCAGCGATAGAAACATAAGCTTCGATTGCATGAGTCAATGCGTCCATACCTGTTGCAGCAGTCAATGCTTTAGGCTTTTTAAGCATAAGCTCTGGATCGTTTACAGATAAGATAGGCGTAGTGTTTTTGTCAACGATAGCCATCTTGATATGACGCTCTTCATCAGTAATGATGCAGAAGCGAGTCATTTCACTTGCAGTACCAGCCGTTGTGTTGATTGCAACTAATGGAAGTTGAGGTTGTTTAGAAACGTCAACACCTTCGTAATCTTTAATGCTGCCACCATTAGTTGCAACAAGAGCGATACCTTTAGCGCAATCATGCGGAGAGCCACCACCTAGAGAGATTACGAAGTCACAATCGTTATCTTTTAAGATTTTTAGACCCGCTTCTACATTGCCCATTGTTGGGTTAGGCTGAGTACCGTCAAAAATGAAAGCTTCAATACTCACGTCGGCAAGTTTAGCAACTAAACCGCCAGCAATACCGATTTCAACTAATGGCTTATCAGTTACGATAAGTGCACGTTGAAAGCCTAAAGTCTGGATATCACCAATTGCATCATCTACAGCGCCTTGTCCTAGCACATTCACTGATGGGATAAAAAATTTAGCAGCCATGCTCTCTCCTACAAATTTAAAGTTAATTTTTTAAAAAGTTTTAATTCTCTACTGAGTATTAAATTAACAATGAAACTAAGGAGATAAAGTGATTTAGATCTAAATTTTTGCGGTTTTTATTTTTTTTATAATAAAAATGTCGTAGAGGTCAATTTTGACGATTTTTTATGACTTATCGCTTTGTGGACTCGTATGCATTGCTTTTACTTTATTAATAAATATTAATTATCGTCAGCATAGAAAAAGCGATAATCAGTTCATTTTTTGACAGAAAAAAGCCTAATAATGCAAGAGATGAAGGTTAAGTTATGGGAAGTAGGTGATAGTTATGCAAAATTACCTCAGACCGACTTTAAAAAAGTATTAGATGTTAAACATGGAGAAGCGATAACATTAATAGTTAATTTTGCAACTGACCTTAATTTTGGAGAAGAACATAAGTGTTGTGGAAAAAGTCAAAAAGTTGAACGAGTTCGTAAGTATCTTGTAATAAAAACGCCAGAAAATGTGATTGCAAGATCTTGTCAACATAACAATGAACGACCAGTAAAAATTCAACTTCTCGATTTCTTAGAGGACTGTAACGGTTTTTTGGAAGTAGAGGAAACTGCTGAAAGTAAAAAGTTAGCGGCATGGATTGTAGAGCAATCGACCGTCAATCGTAAGAAGAAAGAAATAGTGAAAAGTGCCGAACAGGCAAAGTCTTCAAAGGTATGTAAGCAAGCAGAACCTATTGCTGATAACAAGAAAATAGTGCCGCTTCCGTTAAGTGTCAAACCCGCTAAAATTTTATCAGCTACGCCAGGATTTAAGAGAGGCTTAAATAGTTGTTTTAAAAACGCTGCATTAAAGCAACTGTTACTAGAGCCAAACGAAGGCGCAATTAATTTAAAGGTTGTCTCTTCTAGTGTGAAACCATTAGCGACAACTTATAATAATCTCTCAGAATCTTTTAGAAAGGTAAGACAATCTCTTGCTACAAAGTCTGCCGTTGATACATCCTATGATTTGTTTATTAAAGAATTAAGTATTTTTGTTGGCAAGACGCATAAATACTTAGATGAAGACGAAACAGCAGCTTACCGTCAGTTACGAGGGACACTTAAACATTCATTTCAAGCTCAAGAAGATGCAAAGGAATTTGCTGATAGTTTATGTGTGCTTTTCAAACTTTATAAACCAGAAAACGTATTGTACAGAAGACAACGCTACGTTATTGCGTCAGAAAAACTTGGTTTAAATGGGGAGGTATCACAATCAGATAGCTCTAGTTTTGGCGCATATTTTTTTGTTTACCCTAAAGGTAAAAGTCTTTCTCAGACTCTATCTGAAGAGATCTGTACTGGTGCGACTACTCTTGAGCTTACAAGAGATGGAAAGATGGAAAAATTACCTGCAACTTTATATGAAAGTGTCTCTTGCGATGCAATAGATTCCATAACTTCTCTTAGAATAGCTGTGGGTTGTTTTGGTTTTCCCGACATCAGAAAACCTAAAGAAGCACAATTATTGCTCAATGGTAATAATGATATCGTACCATTATGCTTTCGAAAAAAAATTGAAATTAAAGATGGTTGTGTAAATGGTTATATGGGAGCAGATGTTCATGAATTTAAAGCAAACTTTAAAGTAAATACTGTGGTATTTCATATAGGTTTAACAACAGTACACTCAGGACATTATATTACGTTGGAAAACTTAGGTGGTGATAATTGGATAGTACATGACGATTCTGAGGTATATTCATATGTTGGCACCCTGACAAATTTTATTCATCAAAACCGTAAAGCGGTCCCATATATGTTTAATCTCGTTAAAGTTTAATTAACGAAGTTTAACTATAGATTCCTCTCTATCCTTATATGCTATCTTGGCTGAAATTATTAAATAAATAGTTACGGTACTATTTTGACAGAAAAAGTAATTTACACATTATCACAACCACTTAAACCGGTAGTCTACATACTGGCCGAAGACTTGGAAGATGGTGTTTCACTTTCTTTTGTTAATGAATCAAGCAAAGCTGAATATACCGTTGCAGCAACTCAAAGTTCTCCTGAAGTTTCCTCTTTCGTAGATAGTACACAAGAGCCCCAAAGGTCAAATAGTTCAGTTAGCGTAGAGCAATGGAAAAAAACAAAAAGCGCTGAAGAGTTGAAGAAACTCACTCCTGGTTTTGACAATAGAGGTTGTCATTGCTTTGCTAATGCAGCCCTGAAACAACTAATACTGAACTCAAAAGGCTACGTAGCTGAGCATTACAACGTCCCTGATTTTGCAAAAGACTTGGCTAAAGCATTTCAAGACTTAAACCAAAGTTTTTATGACTGCAGGGAAGGAAAGGGCGATCAAAAGACAGTAACTGCCGCTCGTACTAAATTGATTAAAAGTATAGAAAACTTGTCTAGAACCCAAATTCCCGGGCTCGATGGAAACGAGGAGGTTGCACTCGAATACTTAAAAGAACAATTTAAATCATATGGAGGGCAGGAAGATGATGCTCACATATTTGCTGATGCGATTTGCCAGCTTTGTGGGTTAATTGAACCAGAAAACACCTTACATATTCATCATGTTTATCCACTAGTGCAGAGTTGGCAAGGAAAAACACAAATAGAATCTGATGGCATTGATAATGGCTCATACTTTTCAATTGATCCTGATGGCGAGGATTTACCGACGATCTTGTCCTCTCAATTAGAGTCAACAGATGAAACTAAGGTCGATGTTTTAAATGATGCTGATGAAAAAATAACACTTGAAGCACGTCACAAACTTTCAAGTAATCGATGTGATGATTGCAAGTCACTTCAGTCCTTACGCATTCAGGCTAAAATATTTTTAGGTAAAGATTCAAGAAAAATCACTGGTGCCAAAGCGCTATTGACTGATAACGATGATCAAATTAACGTAATTTTAGGTGATAAAAATAGTGAGTTTAATTGTTTACAGTTTTCTATACGTTCTGTTGTTTGTCACTCTGGGGGGAAAACAGTGAACAGTGGGCACTATATAACACTTGAAAACTTAGGTAATGGTGACTGGTTAGTACACTCAGACCACCAGACGAGTACTTTTAAAGGAAATTTGCGTAAGTTTTTTGCAACATACCCAGATATGCTTCCTTACTTGTTTGACTTGAAAAAGTCTGAAGATAACCTTTGATCATATCGATGTTTTTTTCAATTAGTTTGCTGTAGAGTAAATACGTAAATTTACTCACTTATCTTGTTTGCCCCATGAATAAAAAAAGCCAACCTCATAACGGATTTACGTTAATTGAGCTTGTGATTGTTATCGTGATTTTAGGCGTTTTAGCTGTAATTGCTGTGCCAAAACTTTTTGACTTTTCCTCTGATGCTCGTAAGGCTGCTATAGAGCAAACTGCTGGTACGATCAAAAGTGCTATTAAAATGGTCCATATGAAAGCAGAAGTTGCAGGTGTTGCTGAAGATCAAAGTGCGGTAATAAAGATAGCAGGTAAAGAAGTTGAGATTAGGTATGGATACCCTAAGCTTCCTGATTATCCCAACTTTATGGAAACAGGCTTATTTAGCAGTATTGATATTGGAAGTATTAGCTTATACGGTAAGACAATGAATAACACCTCATTTGATTGGGTTTACCAAGGAATGGGGGACAGAGAAGCTGATGGTGTATCAAGGCCTGCTATTGATATTGGCTTTGGTGAATTATCTAAAGATGGAAGTGGCTCAGAGAGTGGTATTTCACCAAGTGATACAAATTGTTATATGCGTTATTTTTCAGCAAAAGGAAGTACACCAGCAACGATTGAAGCAACCTTAACGGGCTGCTAAACCTTAATTTTTCCGGTTAAAATACCATATTTAACTAAAAGCTCGTCTTGCGACTCTTTATGATTTGGGTCTGGAGCAATACAATCGATTGGACAAACTGATACACATGTTGGTTTGTCATAATGACCAACGCACTCAGTACAAAGAGCTGGTTCAATCTCAAAGATTTCTTCGCCTAAACTAATCGCTTCGTTTGGGCACTCAGGGTCACACATATCGCAATTGATACAACTGTCATCAATTAATAATGCCATAGATTTGATTTTTCTTTAATAATTCAGGAAAGTCGGGGGCTTTAGCGAATTTTACACAAATAAAATACGTTACCTTGACTTACCTTTATAGCTGATAAGTTTCGATGATTGTAGCATATCTATGACACAAAATCGTGACATCAAATTTAAGAAAAAATTACTGTTTAATGGAAATCGATTTTCATCTAAGCTCGAATATAGCGTGTTGTTATTTCTATTAACAATATGCAGTAACTGTCTGTTAATACTGCTTAATATAGAGAGATGCTAAATTAATGAAAATGCGAGAAACTCCATCAAAAGAAAAATATTTAGAAGAAAAAGCCAAATGGATAAGCTATAAACCCCCTTATTCAAGCTCACACATAAAATCTTGTGTTACGAGTGCAGTTATTCTGTTGGCATACACAAAAAATGCAAAAATGTCTAAGTATGAAGTGGAAAATTATTTACGCATAGATATCAGTAAGCGAGGCATAGCAACATTCAGAGTTCAGTATAAAGTCGGAGGAAAAACAGTCACAAAAAAATTAGGGCAGTATCCTGAAATGAATATACACGAAGCTCGAGAGAGAGCGACATCTATTGTTGATGGAGATGTTTCAACGGAGTCTGTTATCTATGCTATAGAGCTATATGAAAAGGACTTGGAGCGTAAAAGACAAAATGAGAAACTAAGAGACCGAACTGTACAAACATATTTGAGTAGAACCAAAAAGTTAAAAACTTATTTTTCTGATAAATCTGTTTTTAGTGAAATGCGAATAGTTGATATTGAAAATGGACTTGATTTAATTATTCACAACGAACCATGCAATCATGCAAATGAGCTTTTCGCTGAATTGAGGCGCGTTTGGAAGTTTGCGGCATCAAAACTTTCTAATGGTGACAATGTCGCATCAAAAGTATCTGAAGATTATGTTTCATCAAGAGTTGAGTCTGCAAAACCAACGCGACTTTATATCAATCTTGAGAGTGTCTCTGAGATTTATCATAACTTAGAATTTGCTACAAACATTCAACAAACAAATGCAATGCGATATATGATTTTAACAGGCGTTCGCCCGCAAAATGTGGTTAATCTTGAGTGGGGCTGGTTGGACTCTGAAGAAAACCCAACCAAAATTGTATATCCAGCTTCAGCTATGAAAGCAAAGAGATCTTTCACCCTTCCGCTCACAGAAGAAGTAAGAAAAATAATTCTAGCTCAGAGAGCTAAAAGGGAATTATTGGGTGATAGTGCTAATCAGAAATTCGTTTTCTTAAAACCAACAGATGCAAGCAAGGCATTCCCACAACGATCATTAGACAAATTAATAAAGACTTGGAGCCCAGAAAACTGTGTGCTTGGGGAGATAGACAGAAACGGAGTGAAAGGAAAAAACGGAGCATTTAATACGTTATGCCGGAAGTTTGCGAAGTCCAACATCATTCATTTGCTTACCAGTTCGAAAAATCAGTCTCCGAAATCGTTGGCTGAAGCGATTCATATTTCACAATTAGTCTTGCATCATAAATGTATCAATAATCCAGACTCAAATGCGGAACATTATCAGTTTAGTGAGGAATTATTCTCTGTTGAATCAAGGCAGATGCACGAAGCGTTATTGTTACACGAAAAAAGCATTCTGGAAGAAGTTGAGAAGATAAGAATGCGACCTAGATTAAAAACTGCTGGCGATAGAATTAAAGAACGGAATCAAATCGAAAGTGAGCAACGGAATCACTTGAGAGCTGAGATAAAATCTAAACTCGGGAAGGGTAACTATCGATACTTTTTGAAAAGCACCATTCTAGACAGTAACGTTTTGGTGAGAGATCTTCTTTTAACGCCAGACGGTCGCAATTTGATTAAAAGGTATTTATCAGAGCTATCAGAAACTGGTGTAGTTTGTTGATATTATAGTTTTAAAAAAGCTTTCCCCTTTCGGGGAAAGTTTCTTAAACAGATTGACACTCAGCAATAAATTCGTAAATTGACTGCCTGCAATACAATACATTTTTATGTGACAATTTATAAGATTTAATGAATTTGCGATGTTTATGCTCATTAAGATAAACCCACAAAGTCTTTTTACTTACCGATAAAATGTTACATACTTCTGTTGAAGTAATTAAATCTGTCATTTTTTTCTCCGTTTTTATTGAACAACAATTAGCTAAAAAGCTTTTGTCCTTATGTGTGCTTTGTCCTAAAAAAACACACTATTGAAGTTCAAAAAAACGAAAAATTAAACACTGCAATTTAAAAGGTACTAGTATTCAGCACCTTAAATCAGCTGTGAATTAATCTACGATCATGTTAACAGCAGTATATTCAAATCAGCAACGAAAATTGACGGCCAGTGCAGTCGTTTGATTTGTTTTTGAACGAAGATTGATTTGCTATACATATGGCTAATTATTCTTTAGTAAGTATCGTAACTGTTTTTAGTTCAGCTTTTGAGAGCATACCTTGATGACTATTTCTCCTCGAAAGAGACGGTTAAGTCAGTTTCAGCATGCATCTGTATCATAGTACCCATTTTCTTATAGTCGCAAAGCGTCCAACACGATTTAATACAGTTATCTCGTGTAAAAATAATAGCGTTTTTTACCTAAATGGATGGGATTTGACAGTCCTATCCTGTTCCATCCCAAATCCTATCCCAAATTCCGACCTAAATTTCCCCCAAATACCTACTCAAATCCTCATTCACGAATACGGGGCGCGTTTAAACGATTAGTATTGATTCGGGCGGGGTGTATTTGACTTTAAGATTCGAAGAGTAGGTGGGAGCAACCCAAAAAGCTCATTACTGAATTGGGTTGTATTTGAGTAGATTAACTATCTTTGCCAGCTTTCCTTTATGCCTTTCCCTTTTTCTTAAACAAAAGAAAATCGATAAAAATCGGCGCATAGAGTAATAAGTAGAGCAGTAAATATAAAACGCTATGCCCATACCGCTTTACATGCATTCCCATGTAAGCTGCATATCCGATTAAAAACCAAGTGTAGGATAAGTTGCCTGCTACAAAAAACTTTGCTGCGAGTAGTTCATCTTCGAGCATCATATACTGATAACAACCAGTTAAGACACAAAAAACGCAAAGACCTAGCGCGATTAGCTGACAAAAAAATGATTTTAGTTTCATTACTTTTCCATGTATTAATGTTTGAATCCTTTAATGAACTTAATGATTTAAAAGTGGAAAGCAATCTAAGATTAACAAAAAATGCCAACCAGCCTCAATTGTAGTAACTATGTGTTTTTAAATGACTTTTATCGTTACTAATAAAAATTTTCAATTTATTTTCTAAAAAACACTCTTAAATACACAAAGTTTTCATCACCAATTCGTATTTATAGATACAGTTGAGCTGCACAAACTTTTTGCCCTACACCTATTCTTAAAGGGCGCTTACTGGCGAGTCATTGACCTCAAAATGAGTAGCCACCTCGTAGCTAGCAATGAGTTGGGGGGTAAATTTGTAATGAAGCGTGAACCATCACCTCGATCGTGACCGCTTTATGAACTGTTAAAGTAAGGCACAAATATGGAAGGGAGAGCCATTGGCTCTCCCTTCCTCACTTATAAATACTCAAGACATTTGGTTGTTTCAAATAAGGCCTAAGACTTTACCCGCCTCCTCGAAACCATCTAGCCGAATTTGGATCACTCTATCTTGAGTTGATTTGGCCAACGCTTTTAATTCGTCGAGTTTCTTATGATATAAGTCTTTATCGACTTTATCTGCAGAGGTATCCGTTAGCCTTCTTTCACTGTTATAAAGCAACTCGAATAATTTAGAGCACTGCGCAGCTTTATAATTTAGCCTGGTTATCACTAGCTCTTTTTGCGCTACCGTAAAGTTGTTTGACGGCATTTCAATTAGCTGCTTATTGGCCTTTTCTATCTGAGTTAAAAAACGGTGACGATGGCTGTATAGTTCGACCCTCTGATACATGCCGTTATCAAGATTGATTTGCTGTAGGTATTTATCCAATATGGGTTTACGTACCTGTTGGCGCTGCTTATTTTTGCTGTTGCCCGTTTCCATCTCGACAGCAATCCATTGCTGTTTTTTCCGTACTAGGCCATCGACGATTCTCTGGTCATTTCCTTTATGATCTAGGCATAACCGTAGCTCTCGTTCTGTCACCATCGAGTCAATTTGTTGTGACTTAATGAGATCAAGCATCACCAGCTGAGTACATAAATCATGGACTAGATTTCGTTCATTCACTTTGCTTAAGTCGGCCTTAAGTTGCAGCTCGGTACCAAGCAAGTATTCTGCTCGCCGGATGCCTTCAGACGTCAGAATAAAGAATTGATTATCTGTATTTCCGAACGTTGTTTGTGTCAGTAACAAACTGCGCTTTTTCATTTTATTAATGAGTTTATTGACAGCTTCACGTGACAGCTCAAGCACGTCTTGAATGACCGTTTTTGAGCTTAAGCCAAAGCGCGCGGTGATCATAATAACCGACTGATCTCTAGCCTTACCGTTGTTATACGAATTGTCTAGAGCCGGAGGAATAAGATTATTCGTTGGCAATGCTTGAAAGGTCGATATTTTTCGCATGCGATACTCTCTGATTTATTAATATGAAACTAAGTAGCGATTGCAGATGCGAAAAATGCGTGTTGGGCAAAAAATAATTGATCAGTTAAAAGGTGTCACTAAATGCAATGCTGCTTGCATATGGCTTACTTGAGGGTAAAAACTTTCCTATAAGCACAACCAAAATCACAATCACAAATTCACCTACTTCGTAAGCTCATGGCATGATGCCTTGCATAATGCTGATGCGTTGCACCGCTAAGCATGCTGCTTAACCTTTACTGTTCGTTGAACAGCTAAAAACTGCGTTTTTAATATGTTATTGCCCACACGTCAGTATTGACGCTGCTTCGCCGCTATACTGACTTTCGTCACGTTGTTCCTTGTGTTCAATAACATGGGACTCAGCTACCGCTGATTAACCGCATTTTTCCAGCATTACGTCTGGGGAGGAAGGCAAAGACATTCCCCCTCCTTCATTTCAATTCTTTCAGAATTTCTGCAACTCACTGTGTACTCCGTACCGTCAGTTGTTTCGCACGCGAAATAAAAATGCGGTTAATCTGCGATGCTGAGTCCTGCTTCGCTCGACCAAAAACTTTTTTTGGCCTCACTTCGCGAGCTGACATTTGCTTTCAGCAAACCTTTTATTGCTGTTACTCATTCTGAGTAAAGCAGTTTAAGTTCTTTCAGAAGTCGATAGTCACCGGTATTTTGCATCATTTTTTGGTTTTGAAAATACGTTATCCCACTCATTTTTCTCCCTGATAATTCACGTGTTTTCATCATGATTTTATTGATAAAAAGCCTTGATATCGTGATTTCAATCATTAAGGTCATTACAGGACTTATTAAAAAACATTGAACAAGGAAGCACGATTATGAACGACAATAAACAACTAAACTCTGTAGTAAATATCGACGGTACACCTATGGCTGGTGACTCAGGCGTTGATGTAAAAGGCAATCCATTTGGCGTAACAGAAATGTCCCATGACACCTGTACGATTGATGATTCTTCTGTCAGTGATTTGTTTTCATCATGCGATTCATTCTCTGATTCAAGCACTGACTCGTTTTCAGACTCGTTCTCCGATTCGTTCTCTGATTCTGGCTGCGGCTTTGATGATGGTTTTTAACTTTATCAGAGTAAGCTGAGCAAGGATGAACAGGTAGGCGTCATCTTCGGCTATCAATTGTGATACCGATAAAATTACGCAGTGAAAAAAGCGAGCCTTCAGGCTCGCTTAAACTTACGCATTCTCAAGTAACTCCAGCCATCTAGACTCTGCGGCTGTAAAATAGCTTTTAGGGTCTAACAAGAAAATGTGTTCAAACTCAGTCGCAAATACACTGCAAAACTCGGTGATGGGCTCAATATACATCAACAGCAACGCATACATTTCGAATCCCATTAGATACTGAGAGTCAAACTCGTCGTAAAACTCGAGAATTGAGTTTGAAACGCTCACTCCCAAGACCTCACCAACGCAGTTACGATGCAAGTATATGTACTCTTCAAATGAGAGTTTGATGTCATCACCATCGGCTGACACTAGGTTAGCGTAAAGTAAGATTGTTGAATCATCACTGCTCCATGGGCTTTTACTCTGCCTTTTGTATTTACGAATGAATTGAGATGGTTTGTCGCTCATAGTAACTCCTAAGTAATTATGTCTTCATAACTACATAGGAGCGACTTAGGCGAATTATGTGAATGCGAGTAAGTCACTTAGCAAAACTCATCATCAAAGATGTTGTCGTGTGCAAAGTTCTCATCCAGATTTATGCCGTTTATCAGGCCAGCCGCATTAAATAGCTGCTCAAAAACACGCTTAATGCCTTGTTGCTCTTCTAACGAGTAATCCCAAAAGTGGATTTCAAGTATTTGCGGCCAAATAGTCTCAATGTCATAGCTTTTTTCTGGAATGGGCAATTGGTTTAGTGAACGTTCGCAGTGCATCGCAGCATTGCCGATTTCGTTTGCTAAGTTGATTAAATCCAGTGCTGTTACATACTTTTTCATTCTTTTTTCCTTATAGAGTCGTTGAATTAGAAAGTAAGTTCAGCGATGGAGAAAAAACTCAATTCAGCCTCGCAGTACAAAACAAAAATGAAAAAAGCACCCTTAGGGTGCTTAGTAACTAGCTGTTATGTTTTATACCATTCGTACTCATTAACGATGTCATAAAGTGCGAAATTGTTTTTGCCATTACAGCGTTGCAACTCCTCGCCATAGCTACGGCTATGACTCGTCATTGCGCCTTGTACTGACTTCAAAATTTCACCTTAATGAACACAGCTAATTAGCGTGAATGGCATTATTTATATTTCAGTCTCAAGTATTCAAACAGAAACGAAAGAACATATAGAGCAACCGCAAATAACACTAAATGTAGTCCTGTAATTGGAATAACTGGGTTAAGTTTGATGAGCTCGAAGGTGCTCAGTATGCCCGTGATTAAAGAAACAAATGCCAACACTCTGCTGAACATTTTTAGCTCGTTAAGCAATAACATCATCGTTCGTGGTTTTAAAATACTCATGCAATTTCTCCTTTTTGTCTTGCATGAATACGTAGGTTCGATGTTAGGGGAGTTTTATTAGAGTTGCGATGTTGTCGATGACATTTTTCACTATTTTTGTCAGAAAACTCACGTTGCATCCGTTTGAGGCAGAAATTGCGTGTTTTGATCAACAAACTGCTCGTATAGATGGATTACTCATTGATTTTGTTTGTTAAAAAAGTAAGAATTGATAAGTATAATGAAAAACTGATTATTCCTATATTTGAACACAAAATTATTCAGGCTAATGAGTTGTTAGCACTACAAGGAAGTATGGAATATGCCCGAACGTCTGGAGCTAACTAAAAACGCTCAATTTTATGTTCCTATAAACACAATTACAGATTCAAACATAAATGACATTCTTGGTTCTGCTGTTGATAATATGGATACAGATGCTGAGTTTGTTCTAAACCTATTTAGAGAAGACAAAGTTGTCGATGAATTAGACTTAAATTATAAATGTTCAGTTCGAGTATTCCCGTCGGTTAGGCCAGTATACTTTATCGATGAAGAGTTAGAAGATAGAGTTTTTGCATTTATTATACTGGTTGAGTACGAGAACTACTTAGCTATATTTAAAAAAAGCTGTGCCAACATATCCGAATTTCTAAAAGAGCATTTTACATTGGTTGATAGCAGGGATTTAAGCGCTACATTCGATGACAATAATGTTGAGTTTCAAAAAATAGCTTTAAGAAATATGACGGTTTCAGATAGAGCTATGAGGTCTCGATCTTATGAGGCAGCAGATCTAAAAGGTCTGCTTTCTACACACTCAGCAGGTAGATCAATACCTTTCTATTTAAAATTGAGGCAAGGTGCTATAACTAAAACTATTTCTGGCACGGGACGACTAGTAGAATCTTCTGATAGAAAATCCTTAGATGAAATTGCTGTATGGGTAAAAGAGCAGGTTGAGCTAATTAAAAACCCTCCTAACGGTAATAGCTTTCTTGATTCTTTTGCCAAAAAAATTGAATTAGTTGATGTTTTAGCTGTATCTGATCCTAGTGCTCTTCTAATAGAAAGTACGCCTCTATACGAAAGGATAGAAAAAGAAGGTTTAACGCTAAAATATAAATCGTCTAAAAAGGGCAATGTAGATGTATCGGCTAAATTATTAAATAGGCTTTTCTCCTTATTTGAAAAAGTATACGAAATAAATGACGAATGTAAGGTTATCGGCAGAGAGACCTGTACAAAACTTAGAAAAAATTCAAAAAGTTTAACTTTAACATCAAAAATATTGACAAAGTTTCGTGTTATTGAAAATGGTAAAGAAGTTACGTTACAAAAGTTCATCGTTAAAAATGGATATTTCAGCATAACTTTTACTGATCCAAAATATATGTATTTTATGGGCTCTTGTTTTGAAGACTCTTCAGGGATTTCTGAAATAAATAGCATTTTAGAAATACTTCAACCTAAAGCCGTCATTCAATCAGTAACATCAGAAAAAGGTATTTTTTCTAATGCTACAACAGACTTCGATGCTGACTCAATGTTTGGTGTTGTTGAGCGTTTACACCAAAATGATGATTTCATATTATGTGATGATTTAGGAATTGAGTGGGCAGATCATATAACTTTTAACAAAAGTGACTCTAGCATAAGTTTTATACACTCAAAGCATGGTGATACTAGCACCTCAGCAAGTAATCTTCATGATGTGGTTGGGCAAGGGATTAAAAACTTAGGGAATATGTATTTTACTAAGGAGCAGATGGTTGCTCGTATAAATGATAAATTTTCGAATACTTATAACAATAGTGGCAGCAATACTCAAATCGCTAGAATTAGGAAAGGTACTCCTGAAACAGCTGAGACATTTCTTGATGGGTTACTAAAAGATTATAAACTTCACAGGAAATGTATTCTGAGCTGCTCTTTTCTTTCAAAAGCCGATGTTATAGTTGAATTTGCAAAAATTCAACGTAATGAAACAGTTTCAGGGCATGTAATTCAATTACTTTGGATTATTTCATCATTTGCGCACGCAGTTAAAGATATGAATGCAATACCAATCATATATTGTGCCGAATAGTGCATACAAGTCATTCAAGCAGGACGAATTACAGTTAGCTATTTCTCCTTCGTCGCTTTTTTAGCTAACTATTATTTGCCTTTAAATGAAATATTAGGCCTCTTATAAAACATCGGAGTTTGTGTGATAGATTTAGATAATCCAGCAGGTAGATTTTATAATTTACTTCAACAAGCGAAGTCGAGACCTGATTCGCATAAAGTAAGAGAAGTTTGGGCTCATGTGTTCGACGAAGATCAAAAAGATGACTCTGCGATTACTCGAAAGGTTGTAGAGTTTTACCAATTAGGCGAAGAAGTAAAGCAATTAATTTCCATGAATAATGGAGTTAATAAAGAGTTATATCTTTCATCATTTCCGCAAGTTGAAAGAGCTATTTTCCCTTTAAATTTAAATACTACTTGGCAAGGGCAAAAACAACAATTAAATGATGGAGTCATGACTAGGCTTCAATTTTGCTCCGAACTATTGTCAACTTTTTATAAAGAAGAGAAATTATCTATAGATGAACTTAAAAGTATAACTACTTTAATAGATAATTTATTTGAAGCAGTATTAAGCGGCTCATTAGAAGAAAGTATTAGGCTAACGTTGTTAGAAGAAATTGAGCGTTTAAGAACTGCTTTATCTATGTATAAGATCAAAGGTGCTAAAGGTTTAAAGCAGTCACTTCAGTCAACGATTGGTATGGTTGTCGCAAATAAAACAGATTTATCTAAAGCCTCCGAAAAAGACAAAGATACCATTGAACGGCTGGGTTTGCTTATTGATAAAATTGATTCGTTTACAGCTAAAGCATTAAAAGTTCACAAGGTGTTGAGCAAACCATTTCAATCATTACTTGGCCTTGTTTTTCAAGAGGATAGTACCAAATCTCCTGTCACTGAAGTAGACGATATCGAGGCCTAAGGTAAAAAAAAGGACTAAAACTGGTTAGCATTAGTCACTTCTCCGTTCCTAAACTTAGCCAACCAATTTTAGCCTTTTATTATGGGCATCATGTGCTATTCAGCATCCAGTTTCGTTCAACCTCAAATAGAATGTAAAGTATAAGGACATATATGATTACTGACGTTCATATAGAAAATGTAGCAAGTTACAAAAATGCTTCCAAATTTTCCCCAAAAAATAAAATTTCATTACTTTATGGATTGAATGGGACGGGAAAAAGCACCATTTCAAATTACTTATATAACCCTCAGCTGAGTATATATAAAGACTGTAGACTTAGTAGAAGTGCTGAGTGTGACATTCTTGTTTACAATCAAAAATTCCTGAATGATTATTTCTACGAAGAGGATAGTTTAAAAGGTATATTTACCTTATCAAAAGAAAATAAGAGTATTTTGCAACAAATCCAGCAAGAGACCACTAAGCTAGGCGAACTGGATAAAGATAAAGAAACTATTGATGGGAAACTTTCTGATTTACAAAAACGATTAGTCAAAGAAAAAGAAAAAGGAGTCACCAGTCTCTGGAAGATAAAAACGAATTATTCAGGAGGAGACAGAGTTTTAGAATATTGTCTTGAAGGCTTAAAAATAAAAGAAAAGCTATTCTCTCATATAAATAAGATTGAATTACCTAAAAACAAGCCTGAAGATACTATAGAAAAGTTGAAGGCTGAGGTATCTTCTATTGAGGGAGAAAATGCAAATAGACTGAATAGATTAGGGGGATTTGTCTTTACAGGTTCAGCGGTAGAAGTAGACTCTTTATTCAGTAAAATCATTGTTGGTAGTCAAGAAGGTAGCGTTGCAGAGTTTATTAACAATCTAGGAAATATCGATTGGGTTAAAAATGGTCTTGAATATGTTTCAGCTCAAGTTTCTGGAACAGCCTCAGAATGTCCATTCTGCCAAGAAAAAACCATCACGCAAGATTTACTATCATCAATAAAAGATGTATTTGATCTTTCATACGAAAATGATATTGAAGCATTAAAGAAGTTGCAAGAAAGCTATAAAATGGCTGCTGATGAACTCGTATTTGGCAATATTGACGAGCTGGTCGTAACTACACCTCAAATTTCTAAGCAGTGGGAGCTTGCTGTTGAAGAGATAAAATCAATATATAGAGAAAATACACTTCAAATTGAAAGCAAACTTAAAAGTCCCAGCACACCTATAAGTCTAAAAAACTGTAATAGCACAATCGCTCGACTTAATGACACTTCAAGCCAGTTAAATGTTTTAATTGATAATCATAATAGCAAGTTAGAGAACAAAGCATCTTCCTTAGATGAAATAAAAAAACGTTTCTGGGATCTTATGCGTTGGGAGTATGATCAAACTATTTCAACATATAAGTCAGAGAGTGCCGTAAACCAAAAAGAAGAGTCAGAAATAATATCAGATCAAAAAAATAAGGCTGAAGAGATAGTCACATGTAAGCACAATATTTCAAATTTAAGAAAGCAAACAGTCAATATTGAAGAGGCAATTGAGAATATCAACAACTCTCTTTTGGAGATAGGAATTGTTGGGTTTTCTGTTGTTAAGCATGGAGATAATCTATATAAGATTGCCCGTTCTGATATGAACTCAGAAGTTTTCCATTCATTGAGTGAAGGTGAAAAGACTGTAATTAGTTTCTTGTATTTTATTGAGCTTTGTAAAGGGGAAAAAACAGCGGCTAGTAGTCCAAATAAAAAGGTAGTTGTGATAGATGATCCAATTTCAAGTCTATCTCATCTTTACATTTTTAATATCGGTCAACTTATCAAAAAAACGTTTTTCAACTCATCATCATATGAGCAGGTTGTAGTTTTAACCCACAGCTTGTATTTTTTTTATGAATTAACTCATACGAACAAGACCAAGAGAGATGAAACACAAAACCTTTATAGAATCATAAAAAATTCCAATGGCAGTTCAATTTTAAGTATGAAGTATGAAGAAATACAAAATGACTATCAAACATATTGGGCAATGATAAAAGATAGTTCTACGCCTCCTGCACTAATTGCTAATTGCATGAGGAATATAGTTGAGTATTTCTTTAGTTTTGTACAAAAGAAAGATTTTAACAATGTCTTTCAAAAACCAGCGTTATCTGCTGATAAGTTCAAAACATTCTATCGTTATATGAACAGAGAATCACATTCTTTGGGGCAAAATATATTTGATATCAAAGAATTCAACCATGAAATATTCAAAGAAGGATTAAAGTTGATTTTTGATGAATGTGGCTACATTGAGCATTATAAAGCAATGATGAAGTAGTCGTTAAAAATTGTACAAATCAAGCATCTCAACAGAACAAATACAGGTTGGTTTTTGCCACCATATTTGTTCGCATATGCAGCAGGGCTGCGTACACAAATTTTAAGCATTAAAACAGGTATCGCTGTAAATGGAATTATCGAAAAAATTATTGGTCGGTGTTTGGTCGTTAGAGGAATTTATCGTCCATCGTGAGTCTGGTGAATTATTTAATTGGCCGGGTAAGCAAAGCGGAACGTTAATTTATACCGATAACGGTTTTGTTAGTGTTGCTCAAAACCGAGCGCCTTTACCGAACCCAACACAAGAAGATAAAAATCGAGTTTCGAATTTTTATACTGGCACGTATGAACTCGACTTGCCGAACAACCAAGTGTTTCATACTGGATTACAGTCTAGCGTACCGAGTGTTATCGGTGAACGTATGCAACGCTCGTTAACCTTGTTGCCTGATGGTCGATTGCAGATTTTTGGTAAGGGGTTAAGGGAGAATGTGACGCTGATATGGTCAAAGGTAACCACTGATAAATAAGGCTGGTATGTAGCACAGAGCAATCGCCAATATTTAAGCTTGTTAGCATTGCCACTTAGCTCAATTTTTACAACCGAGAAAAGTGGGCTTAAAAGCCCACTCAGTAAAGGTACCAACAGAGTTATGATGACAAGTGATGCTTATCGTCAATTGTTAGAAATAACAGTCTTTCCTCATTATCTTCTATGTGCTGTTGATGGGTTAAGTTGTATGCCCTTGCAGATGCGTTAATGACCTCTCTGGCGATAAACATCAAAGCTTCACGTTCATGCAATTGCAAACCTTCAAATTCTCGACTTAGAAATTCTGAATAAACAAAATCATCATGTCGACCAAACCTATCAAGCTTTAGCTCATCAATCTCAACTTCATTTCGATGAAACGCTATTGCTAATAACTCCATAAGCTTCAAGCAGTGCTCTGTCTTTAACTTGTATTCGTTTTCTCGCATTCGTAGCTCCAATAATTTGTGCCGTTTGACATGAATACGTAGCTACGAGCTATGGATATTTTTTCAGTTTTATAGACAGTAAATTTTATTCTTCCTAGGAAATTCCTCCCGAGATGCTTACTCTAGCTGGTTTTTATACTTTTCCTTGGATCCCCCTGTGTCAGACTTGTTGTCACTCCTAATATTCAATCAATTTAAACTGTTTAGGGAGCGGAAGTTAGGCAACTAAATGACACATTATTCAACAGAACGAAAAGAATCTGTACTCAGTAAAATGCTCCCTCCACACAATATGACCATTGCTGCAATTTCCAGAGAAGAAGGCATTTCTGTTCTAATGGGTATGGACTTTGAGTGTGCGGTGGCGAAACAGAACAACAATCTATCAACTCTAAAAATAAAAATATGAGTTTCATAATAGATCGAGAATAAATAATTATGCATCTTCTTCGATATACCATCTTTCATATTTTTTTGTTCAGTTATGGTTCAGTCCGTACATTGTAAAATTGAAAAAACACTAACTTAATCATTTGAGTTATAAGTTGAGTTAATTATAAATATAACTAATTGAATCATAGGTGATATATGCTTGAACGTTTAACTCCAATGACTCCAGGTGAAAGTTCGTTATCTGGACGATGGTTTTATGATGAAAAATCACAACCAATCGGTGATCTGTCGATTGCTGAGCACAGAGAGTCTTTAGCTAAAGAAGTGATTTCAGTTATACAACTACATCCAGGACAAGATAAAAAATTCAGTTGTATAGAAGGAAAAGATGCAAACGATGTTGCAAATTTTCTTAGGATTGGAACTGGGAAGCTAGTGAACACAGAAACAGGTGAAGTTGGTGGATTACAGCATAAACTCCTCTTTCAAGGGGAAGAAGGGCAAAAGTTTTATGATACATTAACAGCATTTTCCCCAGAGATAACTAAATTTAGTGAACATGTTGGTGAATTAATTGCTGGCTATTTTACGGAGGCTGGTCCCTTACATGAATATAAATTAGGAGAAGTGAGAATCGAAGACTCTGTGCCAATCGCTTTCCGCTTTCCTAAGCACATCCCTGACTTTGATATAACAGTAACACATAAAGAAAGCGGCAAAGAGTATTCTGTAACTGACAATTCGGAAAATGAAAGTTTTGATGTAGCAGAAGTTATGCCTGGTAATGAGGTAGAAATTATTAAGAATGAGGACGGTAGTACAACAACAGTATATTCAATGTCTTTCAGTGCAACTATCAGTTTCGATGAGACTGGACAAGCAAACTTTGTCACTCCGGAAGGAGAACATCAAATGACAGTACAAGAAGAAGACGCGTTAATAAAAGCTGGAGAAATATGCTCAAATGAGTTATCTAAATTTCAAAAAGAAAAGTTTCCAGCTTTGGAGTTAGCTCCTGAGCAAAAACCTGAACTGAGTAAAAAAGTAGTCGTTAAATCTAAGTTATAATTTTCATTATAACCAGTGCTTCAAAGGAAGTGCTTATCAATGAAATCAAACCGCTACTCATTACCTTTCTACAAAAGCGAGGGCTTACGCTTTCTGAAGAGAAAACACACGTAACTCATATCAATGTTGGCTTTGATTTTCTAGGGTTTAACCTGAGGAAATACAAAGGTAAATTACTCATTAAACCGAGTAAAAATAATGTTCTAAATGACTCTTTCGTGGAGACATCAAACGATCCAGGGGTACAAATCATGCCTGTGTAGTTTTGAGTGAGCTAACAATACGAACGAGTGCGTTGGAGATGAAAAATAGTTATGAAAAGTTAAGTATTGAAGAGGAGCTAAGATTCGTCAGTAGCTTTTTGAATAGCTTGAAATTTGTGTTACGCTCTACCGACAGCGATTAATACGCTGTAACACAATCAATAACACACTTTTAAAGACTACTGATTATTCGATTTTTTTATTTTGACGGTGCACATATCGCAATTGATACAACTGTCATCAATTAATAACGCCACTTTGTTGATATTCCTCGGTAAAATTCAGTAATCGCAAGGGTTTCAGAGAAAGTACGTTATTGGGACGTGACGACTTTGAATTGCCTTGGGGGTCCATATTTTACTATAAAACTAGGATATGTGTAATAGCTATTACATTTGGCAATTCACTTGTTTATAGAAAATTAATCGAATTGTACTAAGTTTATATTTTGCCTTTATAAAATTTTATACAATGATTGCTAGTTTTCAGTTCACAACTTTTGATAAAATCTTTCAATATCATTTTTTAAGCCTTTTAAGTATTAGAAAGGTTACATTAGCAAGGATGCGCCTTCTGAGAGAGGCGTTATGTCAGTAGTATATAGAGAGCTCGATGGGCGAGAGTACCTTCATGTTCATCGAAAGGTAAATAAAGAAGAGTTTAACCGATTTATTAATGTTACAGGTCTTTTAGGTAAAGAGCTTGCGTTAAAAAAGTACGAAGCTAAACAGTTAGACAATGAACTTGCAGATAAGCAAATATCTTCGAATAATTCTTTAATGTCTATGTTTTGCCATCCTGATGGGAAGTTGAAACATATTATTATTGTTCCACCGCAAAAAAAATCAGGTTGGGCAGTAAAGTGTGTGATAAACCAGAATAAAAAAGTGGTTTTTGTTAAGTCACTGTCTATTGCGAAACACAGTCTAGATAAAGCAATTGGTATGATGTTTGAGTTGGTCGCTGACTTTTTTGATGTACCCAAAAAATCAGTCAATTATTCTGTCTTACTTGCCCTGTACACTTCACAACTTAATGAGCGATACATTAAGTTAAAGAAGGAATACGATTCGAAGTAACGTTTACGTTATGCTCTTAAATGTACTTATGAGCATAACGTATGAGAATTATTGTACTTCTAATTGATCGTTCATTGTTTGATAATCTATCATATCAACATGCTTTTTTATTCTATGGTTTTTTACATCAACATCTAACGTTGTTACTCCAGATACAGAAATATTGATAACCTTTCCCGGTTTTCCAAAAAGTCGACCTAATCCTTTGTAACTGTAGCTTCCTACAATGACGACCAAAGAGCCTGAGTTGAACATGTGTTCGACAGTAAATTTATATTCGATTAAGCCTTCATGAGCTCGATGGATGAATTCAAGAATATGGCTACGGCCAACATATTTTTTATCGGCAGTTTTATCCTGAAAAATACTTTCCCTACTGTAGAAAGTACTGAGCTTCTTCATGTCATTATTTGTGAGCGCATGTATGTAATTCAGCGCCAGCTTTTGCTCTGGAGGAATTTGCCCATTTGACGCAAGCGTTGAAAAAGAAAGAAAAAATACAATAATGATTAACAAACTTCTCATCTATGAACTCTTTAAACTTAAATCGAAAGCAGGTAATGACAAACGCCAGCGGATAGCGGCCAGCCTAATGAATAGTGTGGTACTCATTGCAATAAACATCGTCGTTTTTTGATCGAAACCGGCACTAAGGAATAATACATAACAAATTGCGCCAATCATACAGGCTGTGGCGTATATTTCTGTACGCAAGACCATCGGAACTTGTCTACAAATAACATCACGAAGAATACCACCACCAATTCCTGTTACTACTCCCATAATGACTGCTGATATTTCATCTAAGCCCAGTAATAGTGCTTTTTCTGTACCAATAATGGTGAACAGTGCAAGTCCAAATGCATCGGCAACAGGTAAAATAAACCAAGGTGCATTTCGGTTGTTGTTCGAACGTAACAACAGTAATGTTAAAGCGACGGTGATTAGAATCGCTAAAATATAATTTGTATCTTGTAACCAAAAAACAGGTGTAGAGCCCATGAGTAAATCACGGATGCTGCCTCCACCAACAGCCGTTACACCGGCCAAAACGAGCACCCCAAATGGGTCCATTCTATGGTGACCGGCTGCTAAAGCGCCAGTCAATGCAAAAACCGCTGTGCCCCATAAATCAAAGAAGTAAATCCATTGACTCATTTTTTACTTATTTCCTTAAGGTGGATGTTCAGTGCGTCTACAGAAATTCTAATTTCAATAACGGACAGAATGAGTGAGTAGAGTAATAGTAATAAACTTAGACCAAATACGATTGAACCTACTTCGTTAAAGCCTATGTAAAGCAAGATCATACTCACGACACATAAAGCGAATGCAACTACACCTGATTCCTGCATTCGTTTAATAATCGCAATTCGTTTGTGCAGATTCTTGATTTGATCATTCAGTATTGGTTTTTGATCTGAGCTTAAATTTCTGATCAAGGCGGCCAATGAGAAAAATCGATTAGTATATGCAAGCAACAATAAAGAAATTGCTGGAAATAGTAATGCTGGAGTAGTTAGTGATAGATGTAATTTCTCAAACACTCTTCGACCTAAAGTTTAGAATACAATCGCAGATTATAAATGTAATTTTATTACATATGTAGTGTTTATTTTGCTCAAAAGTTGAGTTTATAAAGAATTACATGCATGATCACATTTTGTGCGTTACGGAACGAAAAAAGTCGGCAATAACAAATGAAATTACCGACATGTATTAGTGAAAAGGTAAAGAGCCTTAAGGTTTTGTTAGATAGTCGTTATAAGTCGCTCGTTGATGAGCTACGCCAGGATCTTCCGCATTAAGCCAACTCGAACCAAAAGTATGTGGATAAGGCATACCTTTTAGGACGGGGAATTCACCCTCTTGTATATCAAAATGACTGTCTTCAGCTATCCACAAACCTGTAAATGTTTCTGCAAGTGTTAGTTGTGCTTCGTTAATACCTGAGCCTGAAACATCTGGGCCTTCACCATTTTCATCAGCAATACCGTCATTATTTAAATCACGATGTAGATTACCGACATTTCTAATGATGGATGGGTTTCCTCTATCTTTGACAAATCGCCATTGATAATCGCTACTGCTCACCTCTCCTTCAGGGTATTCAAGATATTGACTTCCAAGTCCGCCGACACCAATTCTCCCTTGATTACCACTAATATCAAGCTTCATTGCGCTATAGATCAGTGAGGGTCTAAAGCGGTCAGAATAGTTAAAGATACTTGCACCGGCAATTCCACCTATTTGAGCGGTAGACGCTACACTTTCAAAGCTGCCAGTAATGGTTCCATTACTGTATGCCGACTCTAAATAGAAGAAAGAACCAATTCCGCCAAATATACCGCCGATTTCAGCTCTAGTAATGGTTAAGTTTTCACCTAAATCAACATAGAGGTTCGTGTAAACTCGGGTAATAGGGTTAATTGCAGCAGAAAGCGGAGAAAAGTATAAAGAAGCACTCTCATCTGGAGTGGCTGTTCCAGTTAAATAAATACTATTTAATTCACCATTTGCAACGTAAATAAACCGTGATTTAAACGTCGCATTGTCGAAACCGATGTTTTTTATTTTCGCTAAATCATAGTGATCATTGTTATAGATAAAGCCGTTATCAGCAGTCGTTAAGTTGAAAATTACGTGTTTATTTCCGTCAATTGTACCTTCTAGTTCAAACGCTTCCCAAGGAGATGTCGCTGACGCTGAAGCATCAATATCTCGGTCTAAGCTGATGAACAAATTAACCAGATTCTGATCACTACGATTAGCATTTTCACCTAAATCAATATCATCAAAACCAATGTTTTCAGTGATGAATTGGCCATCAGCAAAGCTTCGTAATTCAGAAAGGCTACTGATGGTTAGAGGCTCTGCTTCAGTGCCGTTTTGCACATTATAGAGGCGAATAAGCAAAGCAATAGACTCTGAACCAAGCTCTAAGTTAAGTTCATAAAAAGCAGCATCTTGTTCAAAGTTGAGCTGTCGAGTTAAATGCACTTCAACTTCACCGCTATTTGGGTCGATGTGCAATTTAAACAACGAGGCGATATCTTCTGCTGAAGTTAAATTCAATCCTGAACTGGTTTTAACGGATTGGATGACATTAGGAAACCCATTACTCTGGAGGCGTAATGCAGAGTTATAGTCGAAGTTATCTTCTCTCACAGCAATGACATTTAATTCAGGATTGTCTTTTTCACTGATTTCAGAGACAAAATCAAAATTACTTGGGTTAGGTCCATCACCTGAATATTCACTGAGTGGTTCTACCTGAATATTGAATGAAGTCTGCTCTGTTCCACCACTGTTTTCAGCTGAAAGGGTATATGGTGTACTAGGGCTTGCTTCAGTGGGAGTACCATTAATTACACAGTGACCATTACTGCTAGTGACACTTAAACCGGTTGGCAGCTCTGGTGATACCGTACATGTTTCGGCATTCGCTGATTGAATGTTGATGAGTAGTTCGAAAGGCTGTTGGACCTGCAGTTGATAAAGTGATTCGAGCGTGCTTGTAAATACAGGCACTGTTTGAATGACTTCTAAAGATAACTCAACAGATGATGCCCCAACATCATTGCTTCCCGTAACCGTGAAGTTCTTTTTTTCAAATTCGGTATCGGCGATTCCGCTTAACACGCAAGTACTACCAATTTTCCTTATTTCTAATGATTGTGATAAAGCCGATGAAATTGAACAGTCAGTGACCGGATCTCCAGAGTTTGTTATTTCAAAGAGCATGGACTCATTTATCGTGATTGATAAGTCACTTTCGCCTGTGATATTTAATTTAGGTGCAGTAGGTTGTTGAGTGACAGGTTGAGTTGTGGGACTACTGGATTCCTTTTTATCATCGGAACCACCACATCCTTGCAAAATAGTCATAGAAAGCAGGCTTGCAAACCATAACATTCCTTTCGTAGCGTTCATAAATTTCTTACCTATTGGTTTTATTGTGATTTTTATGTAAAACATTTCAATGTTACACAAAATTAACAATTGATTGTTTTTTATTTGAACTTACTTGAGCTTTTTTGAAAAATGATGAGTACCTATAAACGAAATGCACTTTTGCTGTCGTTGTGAAATAAATCAGTGGTTACAGTATGAAATATTGATTTATTTAATTGATAAACGATCTTATAATGTTAACGAAAATAATTCGCATTAACATATGGATTGGTGAAGGAACGATGAAACCCACATATCTAGCTCGTCTAATTAAGGTTGGCTTGCTTTCAACCGCAGCGCTTTCAGTAAATGCTTTCGCAGAAGATGAAAAAATCGAAAAAATCATCGTAACAGGTCAAAAGATTGACCGTGAGTTACAAGAGACACCAACGAGTGTTGCCGTAATTACTGAATCTCAAATCGAAGATGAGCAATTAATCAATTTGTACGAAGTTTTAGAGCAAATACCTAATGTATCTGGCCAATTTGGGCGTGACTTCAGTATTCGTGGTATTAACTCTTTCAACGTTTCTGGTGGTGGTACAAGTTATTTAACGAGCGTATATGTAGATGGTGCTGTTCTTCCATATAGAATGATTCAACAAGGTGCATTTAATGTCTGGGATGTGAACCAAGTTGAAGTATTACGTGGGCCTCAATCAACACTTCAAGGTCGTAATGCATTAGCGGGCGCAATTTGGATTACAACTGAGCAACCAACTTATGAATGGAGTGGCAAAACACGAATTACCATTGGTCAAAACGGTCAGCGTGAAGCGGCAGTTGCTGTCGGTGGCGAGTTAATTGAAAACCAAGTTGCTTTCCGTTTTAGTGGTGAGAAAAACAACTTTGATGGTGTAAACAAAAACCTAACTCGCAACGATTACTCTGACTACAACGAAAACCAAACTTATCGTCTAAAGTTTTTGTTTGAGCCAAATGCAATTGAAGGTCTAAGTGCAACATTAAGTTATACTTATAACGACAGTGAAATTGGCGTACCTTTTGTTGACCCAGATTCAACGTTCGATAATCGTTTTAACTTATTCAACGATGAGACTTATGAGTTTACGGATAATGACATTTTAACTTTATCAGTAGCTTATGACATTAATGATGAATGGTCATTTGACTCTGTAACTACTTACCTTAATTCTGACTATGGTTATCGTTGGGATGGTGATCAAACTGCACAGTCTCAATCAACCCTCATCGATGATAGAAATGACAAAACGAAGAGCCAAGAGCTTCGATTCACTTTTGAAGGTGATAAATTAAATGCCGTATTTGGTGCTTATTACTCTGATGTTAAAGTTAAAGACGTATTTGACGGTCCAAGACAAATTAGTTTAGTCGAATTAGGCGTACCTCAATTATTAGTGGGTCAATTACAAGCTGGTTTCGGTTTTTCTCAAGCAGAAGCTGAATTTATTACTCATCAAGTTGTAATGCCTGCCTATACTCAAACTGGTTTTGACCCTGCAGCTGTTAGAGCATTTGGAAACTCTGGTGAAGAGATTACAAGTGCAGCCCTATATACGGAATTAAGTTATAAATTGAATGATAGCTTTGAAGTATTTGGTGGTTTACGTTACGACTACGAGAAACAGTCTCGTTACAGCGAAACAATTACAAGCATCGAAAATAGCGCACAACTGCCTGACCCGTCTAATCCAGCTTATGCTGCAGTCCATCCGGCTTTGCCACAAGTTCTAGGTTTGTTGAATGGACAAATTTTAAAATTTGCTGAAGAGGCTTCTGGTAAAGAAGAAAGGGTCGAAGAGAGCTTTTCAGAATTATTACCGAAACTGGGTGTAAGTTACTTTCTTAATGATTCAATGAGTACACACTTTACTTATCAGCGTGGTTACCGAAGTGGTGGTGTAGGTCGTAATATTGCGACTACAGAAATCTACGAATATGATCCTGAGTTCACTAATAACTTTGAATTATCCTTACGTAGTGCGTGGTTGAATGATGATTTAGTGGTTAATGCAAACTTGTTCTTCCTTGACTGGAAAGACATGCAAGTTTCTGTTGAAGGTGATACAGGTGGTCGCTTTGATTACTTCACCGTAAATGCTGGTAGCGCAGAAGTAAAAGGCTTCGAAGTTGAGTCATTCTATACCATGAGTGAAAACTTTAAGCTTAATGCTGGTGTAGGCTTCTCAAAGACAGAGTTTACAGACTTTGTAGATGATGAAGATGTATATACTGGCGGCTCATTTGCACGAGCTCCAGAATGGACTGCAAACTTAGGTGCGACTTATACTTCTGATAGCGGCATATTTGTAAATGTAAATGCCAATTACCAAGATTCATCGGCAGATAAGCTTGTTGCTAAAAATGAACCTGAGCAAGCAACACGAAGTGCTACTCGTACAATCGTAAACACTCGAATTGGTTATAACTGGGATAACTTTGGCTTATTCTTAACTGCAAAAAACCTATTGGATAATGATTATTATGCGTTTAGAACAACAGGAGGCTCACGTACTCAACAGTCGGTTGAATTTGGTACAGAGCGTCAAGTTAGCTTAAGTTTTGAAGGCAAGTTTTAAATAGTTATTGTTAAACAAAGAGCCAGTATCTTTAATCGAGATGCTGGCTTTTTTGTATAGAGCAGGAAGTAAATAACTTCGGGATTAACTCATTATTAAACATGTTATAACTAGCGGTATTTATAACAAATTTTAACCTTTGCTCCATCGTATGGAAATGTCTGTCAATTAGACTTATAACAGAGATATTAATTGTAGGACTTTTAAAATGGCTGCTGGAGTAGGTAATGCAGGTTACCAGTTTAGTTATCCTGATTTAAAAACGATGAGAGAAACTAAGGGGTGTAGCTTCAGTCACACTGATGGACGAAAATTATCTGCAAAAAAAGTTAATGGGGAGATTGCTGTTAAAGTTGAGCGGTTCATGAGTCTAGGTTGGTTTGTTTCAAGCGATCAAAAGAGTTCAGATATTCAACTGGCTCACAGTTATAAAGTTAAGCTGTTAGCAAACAAAGAAATTCAAGCAGAAGAAATCATTGCTTCTGTTAGCTCTAAAGATGAGTTAATGACCGTTTTAAAGCAATCTTCATCATCAACTGTATTAGCGGTAGGTTTGTTACTCACAAAGCATGACTCACTACTGAAAATTGAAGGCGATAAAGCTTCCACTGCAGATTTTGTGAAGCCAGAACTGGAAAACGTTTTTAATAGAGAGTTTATTGTCGAGTTGGCTAAAGTTAAGCCAGAGGTTGTGATCCAATTACTACAAGACGTGGATTTTAATCAAGGCCAGTTTAATTTCTTTGAGATTATGTTCGAAGCCTTTGATGAAGCAGATGATAAAGCAGAAATCGCTCGACTTTTAGATTTGAGAGGTACTTCGGGGAAAGAGAAATTTATCGATTTTCTATGGAAAAAATCATATTCAGAACCTGAAAAAGTATTAAATTATTTATCTTCATTATCGTCTTTAGATGTTGATCAAGAAGTTCTGGAGGTTTATTTAAACTCGCTTGAATCATTTGCTATTTCGAGAGAGGGAGAGTTTATAGATCTCTCATTGGTATCAAGTAATAGACTCAAACTAAGCGAAAGTCACAAACCTAAACTAATTAGAGCGTTCAGTAAATTTCCAATTACAGCAATGCACTTGGTTAATTCAGGAATATTTGATAGACAGATTAAGATTGATGTCAGCGAATTAGAAGATGTCAGTAAAAAAGATGTTATTGAGTTACTCATCGACCGGTTAGACCCTAAAAGTGTTAAGGCAAAAGATATTAGAGGAATATTAACATTGATATCTGCTTCTTATCGTGACGAGGTGAAAGTCAAAATATTTGAAACGCTTGCAAATAACCCTAAATGTGATGCTTCGAGAATGTCAGAGGTATGTCACTTTATGTTTCCTAAGATGTCAGATACAACTCGCACTTTTAGATTAGAACCATCACCGCTTTCTCTAGATGAAGTAAGAGATATCAGTATGCGCTCGCTCAAGAAGGGTCGCTTGGTCGGAGAAGTTTGCGGTTTCCCACCTTCTTTAATTGAAGGCCGAGAACTCAAAGTTGTTGAAGAGGCAGCCATTGATCTACCTTCCCCTCAAGCTAAAAAAAGTGCTGTTAAGTTGCCAAGAGGTTTTAATACCCGTCTAGAGTCAGCTTTGAGTGAGAGTGCAGATAGTGAACAATTAATTAATCTATTGAAGACTCTATCTCCTAGCCAATTCGAACAAGTTTTTTCATCTTATCAGGGTACAGGCTTAGGTTTCAGTTTAATGGCCGGAGCCAAAAAATCGCTAACAAATAATGAAATTTTATTATTGAAGTTTTTCGCACTTAATAATTCCAGTAATTTGCCTACTTTATTAAATAATGCTTCTGCAAAAATGAAGGCTACAATTTTTTCTCACCCAGTTTGGAGTCAAGAAGTTGTAAAAAGTGAATGTAAGGCTTTCTTGGGAGATAAGCGCATTACTTTCATGGACGATTTAACCGCAAATTATCTACTGACTTTGAAACCTGACGAGTTGCATCAAGTCATTCAACTACTCAGTCAAGATGATGCTGGAAAGAGTATCGTCAAACATTTCGTTAAATGGCTGCCAGATAAAGCACTGAATCCAGAACAATTTGGTTTAGAAAATACGATAAAAGGCTCTGGTGAAACATATCTTAAAGAAGTATTCCAAAAATTAACTAAGCCACAAAAAGTTATGGTTTTGACTAAAGTGGTTAAATTAATTAAAGATGGTTCTTGTGATAAAGGGGTAATTCATTTAATCGAAAATACCGAACTTTTAGAGGCTCTGTTTGAAGATGAAATACAGTCGGAATTTAAACTGAATGAAAACCCTCAATTTATTAATGATTTCCTTGAGCTAGTTACAGAAGTTAATAAAATGAAGCTGGGCGAAGAGTGAATGGTATCATCAAAGTGAGGGGTACCCTAAGCCTTACAGAAATCAAGTTACAGCTGATCGTAAATGTTCAATTTTGAGTATAATTCTGTCTAGAAAAACCAACTGATGATAAGGCTTAATGAAAGCCAGTATTTTATTAACTGGCTAGTATGAAATGAGGCTTATATGGTCTTACAAGAATCGATAAAAATATACTTTATTGGATTATCAATTCCTTCATAAAACGTTACATTAGCAACATAGCTCGAACCTTGGGACTCATTTTTGGCTTTTTTGATATAAAATGAATGATCTGAACTTGGTACATTGGTAATTTCATACCCATTACTGCTACTCGCTTTAGGGTGGGCATTCCTAAAATGACATTGAATACCTGGAAATGCACCTGAAGCTTCTACCATTCCTGTAAAATCTACTTTAACAGAGCTATTTCCAGCAATATGCTTGTCATGATCGTAGGCTTTACAAGTAAAAGTACTAGAGCCGGGTGCCGTTGGAACTAAAGAACATGTATCAGCAACGCTCAAAATGGAATCTACACTTTGAGCACTCGGATTTTGAGCTGCTAGGGCTAATCCTGAATTAAAGGCTAACGTTATAAAAGCAATTGTGGCTAACTTTTTCATTACACTTTCCTCGTAATCGTCTAAAGAAGATCCTCGATGGCTGAACAATGAGCTTAGATCGATTTACAAGTAATGTATGGTTAATTTTCATTAACTCTGCAACTCACTGTTATATGGCTTTTAATATGAAGTCCGCTTGCTTCAAATTTCATATAGACTTGTGGGGTTCGTATTGGACGTTTGTAGTTGATGGTAAATCTATGATTTTCGATTGCATCAATACTATAATTTTGAGCAAATGTGGGCTCAGCTCTAAGTGGTCGATAATTTTTAAATTTGCAAAATAATGGCTTATCTTGTGGGTTAACAGGATAAATATTACTGATATCAAGTTTAAGAAAATTGTGATTTATTGGGTCAACTTTATAAATAGTACAACTAAAATATTGATTGGATTTATCAACAGCTGACAAAGTACAGATTTTATCGTCATTTACTTTATTTATTAAATGGAAGTCATTGAGGTGAATGGGGGGGATGTTTTGACAGCTGCAAAGTAAAAATGCGGACAAAAACAAAGTTATCTTTTTCATAAACTTTATCTCCAGTTAGGGAATAGGATTACCCTGTAATTACTGCTAAACTAACGCAAAAATGGGTTTTGAGGAATACTTTTGGAATTAATGAACATTGCCCGTGTACGTTGGGCTTGTCGCCGAGGGATGCTTGAGTTAGATGTGATTTTTCAACCTTTTGTTGAAAAGCATTACGAGAACCTTTCTAAAGAAGATAAGGCAACTTTCATTCGATTATTGGAATGTGAAGATCCTGAATTATTTGCGTGGTTTATGGGGCATGAAGATTGCTCTGATAGTGAACTCGCTGAAATGGTGATAAAAGTTCGTGGTCGACCAAAGCCATAGTTTTTACCTTACTTCATCGTTACAACAAAAGCTGTCAAAGCTTGTCTTGGCGGCTTTTTGTTTATTTACACTTTACTTTTGGCCACAACGTTTTGAATTGTGGCTAATTCAAGTTGTAATTGCTATCGCGATTTGCAGTTACTTTTCCTATGCGATTTATCGCCTTAAATCATATAAATGCTCTTTTTCTCTTCATTCACGTAATTTATTCAAATTCGCTAATAATCCAAATGAGTTTGAGTGTAAGGTGTTATGGGTTTCACCTTTATTGTGTGCTTTTTATATATTACCAAATACTGAGGTTGAAGACCAAACAGGAAAATCACAATTTATCATTGTCTGGAGAGATATGCTGAGCGACTCGAACTTTCGTCATCTGAGTCGCTTGCTTTTGTATATTAGAAGGAATCAGGCGTCAGGATAGTTGGCTTTGGGTTATCCTCTTTTGTTGGGTAATCTGTATTGAAGTGTAAGCCTCGACTTTCTTTTCTGTCCATTGCACTACGAATGATCAATTCTGCCACTTGTACTAGGTTACGAAGTTCAAGCAAGTTATTACTTACTCTAAAGTTACTGTAATACTCTTGGATTTCTTGCTGTAACATTTGACAGCGGCGTAATGCGCGCTCTAAACGTTTATTGGTTCGAACAATACCTACATAATCCCACATAAACAGTCTTAACTCATGCCAGTTATGAGCAATGACGACTTCTTCGTCAGAATTCGATACTTGACTTTCATCCCATGCCGGCAATGTCTCAGGGAGTGAAATTGATTCAATATTGGCAATAATGTGTTCTGAAGCAGAACGGGCATAAACAATACACTCTAATAAAGAGTTACTCGCTAGGCGGTTTGCTCCATGTAACCCAGTATAAGACACTTCACCGACAGCATATAAACCATCAACATCTGTTTTTCCATCCAGATCGATCATGACACCGCCACAGGTATAGTGAGCAGCTGGTACCACTGGTATTGGCTGCTCAGTGATATCAATACCAAGCTCTAAACAGCGGTGATAGATCGTCGGAAAATGTTTAATCACAAATTCAGTGGGCTTATGGGTGATATCGAGATACATACAATCAACACCTAGGCGCTTGATCTCAAAATCAATAGCTTGAGCAACAATGTCACGTGGTGCAAGTTCTGCTCTCTCATCGAAATCGGGCATAAAGCGAGAGCCATCAGGCCGACGTAAAACGGCGCCTTCACCTCGTAATGCTTCTGTGAGTAAGAAGTTTCTGGCATCAGGGTGATATAAGCATGTTGGGTGGAATTGGTTAAACTCCATATTGGCAACTCGGCAGCCAGCACGCCATGCCATTGCTATACCATCACCACTGGACACGTCTGGATTCGATGTATATTGATAGACTTTTGAACACCCACCTGTTGCAAGTACCACTGACTTGGCCTTAATGGTTTCTACATGCTCAATATCTCGATTCCAAACATAAGCGCCCAAAACTCTATTTGAGCCTTCACCAAACTTTTGTGTAGTGAGCAAATCTACAGCATTGTAGCGCTCTAAAACGGTAATGTTTGGGTGAGTGAGCGCTTGCTGTTGAAGCGTTAATTGAATCTCTTTGCCTGTAGCATCAGCTGTATGGAGAATGCGACGGTGGCTATGACCGCCTTCACGAGTCAAATGGTATTCTGTACCTTCATCATCTCGATCTAAGTCACGATCAAAGCTGACCCCGTTTTTAATCAACCATAAAATAGCTTCTTTACTGTTTTCGATGGTATGTCTAACACCTTTATCTTCACAAAGGCCACCGCCTGCTATTTTTGTATCTCTTATATGGGCTTCAACAGTATCATTATCATCAAAAACAGCGGCTATTCCACCTTGAGCATAATAGGTAGAACCTTCTGAAAGTTTTGATTTTGAGACTAAAATTACTTTACACTGCTTAGCTAGATTTAATGCTATAGTCAGACCGGCGGCACCACTACCAATTACCAATACATCTGATTGGTGTTCATTTAACTGTGTCATCGACTAAATTGCTATTTAAAAGAATACCTATAATGGTAAATCAAAAGTGATTTTAATGCTGTAGCATTTTTTTAATATATCTGAGAACTTTTTCAAATCGCGTGTGTCTACTATGTAACTGGAAAAAATAATACAGTTAAGAGATATTTCGAGCGACTGAGAAATCAGCAACTAGGATTGAGGAGTAGTCGGCTCGGATGAGTGGACAGAATAACGATCAAATAATAATTGAACGAGTACAACAGGGTGATAAACAAGCATATAACCTGTTAGTGCAAAAGTATCAGAGTAAAGTGTTAAGCCTTATTTCACGTTTTGTGAGAAATCAGGCTGATGCCGCTGATGTTGCTCAAGAAGCTTTTATTAAAGCTTATCGAGCACTGCCTAACTTTAGAGGTGAAAGTGCGTTTTATACTTGGTTGTACCGAATTGCGGTCAATACTGCGAAAAATTACTTAGTCTCACAGGGGCGTAAGGCGCCTGCGAATGATGTAGATGCAGAGGAGGCCGAATATTATGACGGCAGTGATGCACTTAAGGAATTTGCTTCACCTGAAAGGTTATTGCTTTCAAGTGAAATGAAAAAAGTGATTTTTGATACGTTGGAGACACTTCCCGAGGAGTTAAGGATGGCCTTAACATTGAGGGAACTTGAAGGTATGAGTTATGAAGATATTGCGAACATTATGGAATGCCCTGTGGGTACCGTACGTTCAAGAATCTTTAGAGCTCGCGAAGCCATCGATAAAGTGCTTCAACCGCTATTGGAAGAGTAATAAACAGGTGTGTAATGGATAAATTTGAGAAAGAGTGGGTATCCTCTGCTGTAGATGGTGCTCTTGATGAACAAGCAATTAGCATGCTTGCATCAGACGAGCAGTCACAAAAACAGTGGCAACGCTATCACATAATTGGTGATGCATTGCGTGATGACCTACCTGAGACTATGCCACTAGATTTATCAGCAAATATTGCTGCAGCGCTTGAAAATGAGCCAGAAATCGTAGCGCCTGTTACAAAAGCTACGGCTACACAAGGAGAGGCAGTTACATCTGGAAATGTAGTAACGTTAGCTTCTAGAGTCGTACCTATGGTGAAGCAATTTGGTCAATATGCCATTGCCGCATCAGTTGCTGTTTTTGCAGTTATTGGGGTACAGGATTATCAAGATCAATCTGATATTGATAACAACCCATTACCTGTTGTGAATACAATGCCACTTGTAGGTAGTGCTTCTCCGGTAAGTTTACAGGCAGAACCTGCATCATCAGCATTGAGTCAACAAGAATATAACGATAAAATCAACCAGCAACGTCGTCGAATTAATGCTTATATTCAAGACCATATGTTGCAACAACGATTAAATACTGGAGCACAGGAACAAGACTCAAACGAGCTTGTACCTCAGAACGAGCAATAGGAGTTCATTTGCGTTCCCTTTTGTTAATACTATCTATCATAGTATTCCCTGCATTTGCACAAGACGAACTTTCAGCGAAGGCTTGGCTCGATAAAATGAGCCAAGCCCTTCAACAAACACAATTCAAAGCATCTATGATCGAAGTTCAGTCCGATCATATTCGCCCTTTGGTTTATTTACATGGTGTAGTTAATAAGCAGGAAGTGGCTTTCTTAGAGTACTTAAACGGGCCACCACAAAAAGCGATTCGTGTTGGTGAGCAAGTTACTTTTCTTGAGAATGAACAACCACCATACAGTGTCAAAGCTCAACGAATAGACGGTTTGTGGCCACAAGTCTTTGCTGAAGACATCAACTTGCTCTCTAACAGTTATCAATTTGTGCTTGGCGGCCGTAACAGAATCGCAGGTCGACCTGGGCAACTGGTTCGAATTATACCAAATGATGATTTTCGTTATGGATATCAGCTCTGGTTAGATATGGAGAATTATTTACCACTTCGTTTAGATACCATTAGCTCAGACAAGCATTTGCTTGAGCAATTAATGGTGATTGAAATGGGGGTTATGGATGAAACGCCTGAAATACTGCAAGAAGCGGCTGATCGTAATTGGCCTAGCGCAGCGAAACAGTTACCCCATAAAAGTGTGATCAAGTGGAAGTTCAATTGGTTACCAAAAGGCTTTAAGGTTCTGGTGCAAGATCATCATAGTCTATATGGAAGTCGAAAACCTGTTGAATATATAGGTATCAGTGATGGTATCGCTAATATTTCTGTATATATAGCAAGGGCTGGAGATACAGAGTTGCCAGAAGCATTAAATGCTCGTAACGGTTTATCTGTGGTAACAGATAAAGTCGGCGACGCGGAAGTTGTTGTAATAGGTCAAGTACCTACTGAAACGCTTACGAGTATCGCTAAAAGTCTAACGCTCGCAGAGTAGAGTATCTCTTTATGATGGAAGAACTGGCCAAAGTGGTCTCTGATTCAGAAGATGGTTGGGTTTCCGTTGAAGTCGAGTTAAAGAGTGCGTGCCATAGTTGTCATAACGATGAAAACTGTGGCACCGCTGCTGTAGCAAAAGCTTTCTCTCCAAAAACTCAAGCGTTCGCTATTCAAACTCAAGTTCCCGTCAAAATTGGTGAAATGGTAAAGATTGGTTTGCCAGAATCGGTTGTGCTAAAAGCAGCTGCGTTGGTCTATTTGTTGCCATTATTTGGTTTTTTCGCCAGTGCTTTTTTGGGAACATTTCTATTTGAAAAGTTAGGCATAGTAGTTCCCTTTACTCAATCAGCAGATATACCTACGACTTTGTTTGGAGGGCTGGGAGCATTTATCGCTTGGCTATTCGGTCGCATTCAAGCGAAAAATATTGAATCCATTGCCCAACCTGTAATTTTATCCAGATTAGGCCATCAGATTAATTGAACTGATTGGTATCTGTCTCGCAATCGGGTACAATTCACCACTTTTAGTTTTCTCAAAGCTCGCCAAGTCTATTTACGCATGTTTTTTACATGAAAATAGCTTGCCGAGTGTAATGCCCCTTTGGGTAATTAGCATTAGTTACAGAGCATAATGAAACACATTAGAAACTTTTCGATTATTGCCCATATTGATCATGGGAAATCAACATTATCAGACCGTCTTATTCAGTATTGTGATGGTTTAAGTGACCGTGAAATGGCGGCTCAAGTACTTGACACAATGGATATCGAACGCGAACGCGGTATTACCATTAAAGCTCAAAGTGTAACCTTAAACTATAAAGCTCATGACGGTGAAACTTACCAACTGAACTTTATTGATA
Source organism: Shewanella sp. OPT22 (assembly GCF_004168585.1). Taxonomy (GTDB): domain Bacteria; phylum Pseudomonadota; class Gammaproteobacteria; order Enterobacterales; family Shewanellaceae; genus Parashewanella. The sequence goes on from NZ_PGVH01000047.1 coordinate 134,255, forward strand.
CTCCAGGACACGTAGACTTTTCATATGAAGTTTCACGTTCTCTTGCTGCGTGTGAAGGAGCATTATTGGTTGTTGATGCTGGGCAAGGTGTTGAAGCACAGACACTTGCTAACTGTTACACCGCATTGGAAATGGAATTAGACGTTGTTCCTATTCTAAACAAAATTGACTTACCACAAGCTGAGCCTGAGCGCGTAGCAGAAGAGATTGAAGACATTGTTGGTATTGAAGCAATGGACGCTGTTCGTTGTAGCGCTAAAACAGGTATTGGCATTGAAGATGTTTTAGAAAAAATCGTCTCATCCGTTCCACCACCAGAAGGCAACCCTGAAGGACCACTTCAAGCGTCTATTATTGATTCTTGGTTCGACAGCTATTTAGGCGTTGTCTCTTTAGTTCGTATTAAAAACGGCGTACTAAAGAAAGGTGATAAGTTTAAAGTTATGTCTACGGGACAAACTCATACTGCTGATAGAGTCGGTATCTTTACGCCTAAACAAACAGATAAGCCAGAACTAAAAACAGGCGAAGTTGGTTTTGTTATTGCTGGTTTGAAAGAAATTCACGGTGCTCCAGTTGGTGATACACTTACACACGCCAAAAATGGTGCAGAAGAAGCCTTGCCAGGGTTTAAGAAAGTCACTCCTCAGGTGTATGCAGGTGTTTTCCCAATTTCAACTGACGAATTCGAAAGCTTCCGTGATGCCTTGAACAAGTTAAGTTTGAATGATGCATCGTTGGTGTTTGAACCAGAAAACTCATCGGCATTAGGTTTTGGTTTCCGTATTGGTTATTTGGGTCTTCTGCACATGGAGATCATTCAAGAGCGTTTAGAACGTGAATATAATCTTGATTTGATCACGACGGCACCAACCGTAGTATATGAAGTTGAGCAAAACAACGGTGAGGTGGTTTATGTTGATAACCCATCAGATTTACCACCAGTAAACAACATTGCTGAAATCCGCGAGCCAATTGTTGAAGCCAATATTTTGGTACCAAAAGATTACTTAGGTAACGTCATTACGCTTTGTATCGAAAAGCGTGGCGTACAGAAGAATATGGTTTACCACGGTAACCAAGTTGCGATCACTTATGATATTCCAATGGCTGAAGTGGTTATGGATTTCTTTGATCGATTGAAGTCAACCAGCCGCGGTTACGCATCACTTGAGTACAACTTCGTACGTTTTGAACCAGCAGATATGGTGCGCTTAGACGTATTAATCAATGGTGATCGTGTTGATGCGCTTGCAATGATTATTCACCGTTCGTTGATTCGTCATAAAGGTATTGCTCTTGTTGACAAGATGAAAGAGCTTATTCCAAGACAAATGTTCGATATTGCGATTCAAGCAGCAGTGGGAAGCCAAATCATTGCTCGTTCTAACGTGAAAGCAATGCGTAAAGACGTAACAGCGAAATGTTATGGCGGTGACGTATCGCGTAAGAAGAAACTGCTTCAAAAGCAGAAAGAAGGTAAAAAGCGAATGAAACAGGTTGGTAATGTTGAAGTTCCGCAAGAAGCTTTCTTAGCGGTACTAAAATTGAATGACTAGTAATTAAGTTATTCTTTGAAGTACTAAAAGCGCCGCAATAGCGGCGCTTTAGCGTTTTTTTTGAAACAACTATTTTTGGCTTTGGCAGCACTTTAAGTAATTGTTTCAAAATAAAAGCACCTTAAGTGTTTGATTTTGGTTTCCTTGAACATTGATTTACACTTAAACCCATACCGTTATGGAACTACTGCTTTTATAAGTAATCCATAAACTAACGAATTGAAACAAAAAGCCAGGAGTAAAAATTACGATGGCACAATATTTTTCATTGATTTTAGTTATTGTCACTTTGGTTTCAGGCATTATCTGGGCCATTGATGCATTTGCGTTTGCCCCTAAACGTAAAGCTGCGCTTGCAGCAGCTGAAAAAACAAAGAGTTTAACTGAAGAAGCAAAAGAGAAGATTCTTCAGGAATCATCGATTGTTGAAACTGCGCATTCCATTTTTCCAGTGATCGCGTTTGTATTGATTCTGCGCTCTTTCATTTATGAGCCTTTTCAAATTCCATCGGGTTCGATGATGCCGACATTGCTTGTTGGTGATTTTATACTGGTGGAAAAGTATGCATACGGGTTAAAAGATCCTGTATGGAGAAAGCAACTGGTCGAAACGGGTAAACCAAAACGTGGTGATGTTGTTGTATTTAAATATCCAATCGATCCAACGGTTGATTACATCAAACGTGTAGTCGGTTTACCGGGCGATAAAATCATCTATCGCAATAAGCAGCTTTATATTCAAAAAGCATGTGTAGAAGGCGTGAAAGAATGTCCTGGCCCAGAGTTGATTCATCGCAAAGAGATCAATCGAGGTGAGTTTTCACAAAATGGTTATCCGATGTTGCGATACAACGAGCAACTGGGTGATGTCAATCATGATATTTTGATCAACCCAGCAATTTTAGATCGAGTAAGTGCTTACTATAAGCAAGGTGGCACAAAGCCTTATGAGTTCGAAGTACCGAAGGGCAAATATTTCATGATGGGCGATAATCGAGATAACAGTCTTGATAGTCGTTTTTGGGGATTTGTACCTGAAGCTAATTTGGTCGGGAAGGCCGTTGCAATATGGATTAGCTTCGAATTTGACCGCACGGATGCCGACTTTTTACCTAAGTGGGTACCAACAGGTGTTCGCTTTAATCGTGTAGGCGGAATTCATTAATATGAAAGCTTGGGATAACAAAGACCGTTTATTGAGAACTATCGGTTATCAATTTAAAAACCAAGACTTATTGATTCAAGCGTTGACGCATCGAAGTGCAGCGCACAAGCATAACGAGAGACTTGAATTCCTTGGGGATTCAATTCTTTCAATTGTAATTTCAGATGCTTTGTATCATCAATTTCCTAAGTCAACCGAGGGTGACTTAAGCCGTATGCGTGCTTCATTAGTACGTGGTGATACTTTAGCGGTGATTGCACAAGAGTTTTCTTTAGGTGATTACTTAAAGCTTGGACCGGGTGAGCTTAAGAGTGGTGGTTTCCGTCGTGAATCGATTCTTGCTGATGCAGTAGAAGCAATTATTGGCGCCATTTATTTGGATTCAGAGCTTGAAACTTGCCGTGGGTTAGTACTTGCATGGTATGAATCGCGTTTAAAAGAAATACAACCAGGTGTTAGTCATAAAGATCCAAAAACATTGCTCCAAGAGCATTTACAAGGTTTGAAGCGCCCATTACCTGAATACAAGGTAACTGATATTAAAGGCGAAGCACATAATCAAACCTTTACCGTTGAATGCACCATCGACAATGTGCATGAATCTAAAGTTGGCGTGGGTGGTTCACGTCGTAAAGCTGAGCAGAATGCTGCTGCTCAGATGTTGGAGCAATTAAAGAAATGAGTCGTAGTTCAAACTCAAACGAGCCTAAAAACAATCAAGTTGAGCCATCATTAGATGAGTTACTTTCCCGTATTACTAATACTTCACCAGTAACTCAGCAATATGATGCAACCTATTGTGGAATGGTCGCAATTGTTGGCCGCCCAAATGTGGGTAAATCAACTCTGCTAAACCGTATTTTAGGTCAGAAAGTGAGTATTACTTCACGTAAACCACAAACGACTCGCCATCGTATTATGGGTATTCATACTGATGGCCCGAAACAGACCGTTTTTGTAGATACGCCAGGCCTTCATATTGAAGAAAAACGTGCGATTAACCGTTTAATGAATCGTGCAGCGTCGAGCTCTTTAGCTGATGTGTGTATGGTGGTGTTTGTTGTAGATGGTATGGAATGGACTGCTGATGACGACATGGTCCTCAAAAAACTGAAGCAAAACGCAAAACATAATGATGCAAAGCTAGTGTTGGCAATCAATAAAGTTGATTACATCAAAGAAAAAGGTGAGTTATTTCCTTATTTGGAAAAAATTGCTGAGAAAGCTGATTTTGATGAAATTTTACCTATTTCAGCGAAGCAGGGAACGAATGTTGAGAGAATCATTGAACTTGCTAGTGAGTCCTTGCCTGAGAGTCCGCATTTCTTCCCTGAAGATTATGTGACTGATCGCTCTCAACGTTTTATGGCATCAGAAATCGTACGTGAAAAACTTATGCGATTTTTAGGTGACGAATTGCCTTACGATGTTACCGTTGAAATCGAGCAATTTAAATTGATGGAAAACGGGGTTTACCATATCAATGCATTGATCTTAGTCGAGCGCCAAGGTCAAAAACGTATGGTTATTGGTAAAAACGGTGAACGTATTCGTACTATTTCAACGGAAGCTCGCCAAGATATGGAGCGTTTATTTGATAATAAAGTGTTCCTAGAAACATGGGTGAAAGTGAAGTCGGGCTGGGCTGATGATGAAAGAGCTCTACGCAGTTTAGGATACGGTGAAGACTAAGATGAATTCCGCTCCAGCAACCGTTGGAGTGGCTTTATGAACAGGAAAATACCAAGCCTATGGAACGTGGCTACATATTGCATCATCGACCATTTAAAGAATCCAGTTTATTAGTTAACCTGCTCGTAGATGGTATTGGTCGAGTTGATGCAATCGCTCGAGTTGGATCGGGTAAACGTTCGCTCAAATCTATTTTACAACCTTTTCAGCCGTTAATATTTAACTTTACGGGCAAAAGTGACCTAAAAAACCTCATTCAAGTTGAAGCCGCCTCACCAGCTATTCCAATAGTCGGTGAACAGCTTTATGCCTCAATGTATCTCAACGAATTACTCGTAAGAACGTTATCAAATCAACATCAAGCTGAAGAATTGTTTCACATCTACAATCGAGTGTTGCTTGATATCGCAGCGGGTTTTAAACAAAGCCAGCTAAGATGGTTTGAATATCAATTGTTATTGCAACTTGGTGCAATGCCAAGTTTGTTGTTTGATGCCCAAGGTGAAGACATTTGTGACGATGGTTTGTATCGCTATGTTCCAGAGCAAGGCTTTATTTTTGTTGGGTCAAGAACCAACAATGTTATAAGTGGCATTGCATTAAATCAGCTGCGTGAAAACCAAATTACAGAAGAACAGTTTCTCGAATTAAAAGTGTTAATGAGAAACCTGCTTGCGCCATTCTTAGGCAATAAACCATTGATGAGCCGTCAGCTTTTCATTCAATATCAAAAAATAAAGCAAAATTGAGATTAATTGATAACAGGTTGGGCAATCTATACAATGTGCGCAAATTCTATATCTATAAATCAAGGAGTTCCTATGAGCGGTATTTTATTAGGCGTTAACATCGATCATATTGCAACATTGCGACAGGCTCGTGGAACGAACTACCCTGATCCAGTTCATGCTGCTGCAGTAGCGGAGCACGCTGGTGCTGAAGGTATTACCATTCATTTACGTGAGGATCGCCGTCATATCATTGACCGTGATGTTTATGTGTTGGCTAAAACGCTAAAAACACGAATGAATCTAGAAATTGCAGTCACTGAAGAAATGTTGGATATTGCCTGTGAAGTCAAACCTACTTATGTGTGCTTAGTGCCTGAAAAGCGTGAAGAGTTAACCACTGAAGGCGGTTTGGATGTCGCTGGGCAGTTGGATAAAATCACTCAAGCCAACACCAAGTTAGCAAAAGAAGGTATTAAAGTTTCACTTTTTATTGATGCAGATAAAGCTCAAATCGATGCTGCAGTTACTTCTGGTGCACCTTATATTGAAATTCATACTGGTTGCTATGCTGATGCCAAAACAGATGCTGAGCAACAAGCCGAGTTAGAGCGTATTGCTAAAATGGCAAAGTATGCTCATTCGAAAGGCTTAGTGGTTAATGCTGGCCATGGTTTGCATTATCATAATGTAAAACCAATCGCTGCGATCCCTGAATTATACGAGCTTAATATCGGTCATGCGATTGTTGCTAGAGCAGCGATTGACGGTCTAGAAACTGCGGTTCGTGATATGAAGCAATTAATGATTGAAGGACGTAGAGGCGAGTAATGGCGATTAAAGGCTTAGGTACTGACATCGTCGAAATTGAACGCATCAAAAAGCACATTGCCCGTGTGGGCGATCGTTTAGCAAAGCGTGTGCTGACTGAAAACGAAATGAAAATATACTTAAGTCACTCTCACCCCGAACGTTTCCTTGCAAAACGTTTTGCAGCAAAAGAAGCCGCAGCCAAAGCGTTAGGTACAGGAATTGGGAGAGGTGTATCTTTTCAGCACATTCATATCAGTAACAATGAGAATGGGGCTCCGCTTGTTTGTTTTACTGATGGAGCATTAGAACGTTCGCATAGCTTAGGTGCAGCTTCTGCTCACATTACGATTGCTGACGAAAAGCATTACGCCACGGCCACCGTTTTGATTGAATAAAAGTATGTTTCAATGACAGTCGTTGAGGCAACGCTCAACAACTGTCATTGTGTGTTTTAGGCAAACTTTTGTTGTAATTTAGGAATACTCATTAAACCAAATACTACAAGACCACTTACAATTCCAAAAGTAATTAATTTCACTTCAGTATCAACTAACAAGTTCGCAAAAAATCCTGAAAAGTACGAAGCAATGAGAAAAACTGCAAAACTTGTGCTGAGTACTCGTTTGTCGGATTTCGTTGCGATTATAGACAAGAATACAGCTGAGCAGATCACCTCTGCAATGGAGTGAAGCGCCATCATTACAATGATGGTCTTTGATACTTGCCAGTCGTTGGTAATACTGTAATCAATCAAAAACCAGCCGAGAGAAAACATCAGCAAACCCATTGATAAAATCGTCATAGACTTTATTTTATAACACCAAAAAACGATGAGTAATATTATTGAAGAAGCTAATACTGTTAATGAGTTAACAATACCATTGAGCGTCATATCGATATTATCCTTTTCAGAAATAATGACATCGGCCGCCTCCCATAAGCTCCAAAACAATAGAGAAAGTGCAGCAACACCAAATGTAAGTAGAACTCCCTTATAAATTCCCTGTTCACTGGAATTGGTTTTTCGATTAGCGATGAATGCTTCGTCACTCATTTTTTTGCGAAGTAAGGTGATGATCAAACAACACAGTGCTGAACAACAGGCTGCTAAAATGAAGCTATTGGAATATATATTATCGGTAATTAACAAACCAGCTAACATAGCACCTATTGCAGCGCTAAGGTTAATGACGAGATACTGTGCAATAAAAATACTCTTTAACTTATTAGGAAACTTTTGTAATTGGAGCGTGATTAAAGAAAGTATATTTGGGCGCATTAAGCCAGTACCCAGAGCAATCAAAATAGAAATGCCTTGAATCATATCGCTATCAACATAACCAATGGATATAAAGCCGATAGCGGTAAAAACTCCACCTAACAGCGTGGCATAAAAACTACCAGTAATGAGATCGGCCAGCAATCCACCGATTAAAATGCCTATGTAAACAAACATGGTAAACTCAGCATATAAAGCGAAGGTTTTTTCTTGCTCCCAAACTTCACCATTTGTACCTTGATAAACAAGAAATAAAACAAACATAGATCGGAAAGCATAATAGGCGATTCTTTCCAGTCCATTGGCGATCAATAAACCCAAAATAGAAGATTTAGGGAAACTCCCAGAATTCATAAAAACGGTTCCTTGTAATATTTTTTCTTTTCAGCACGATGTTAACATAAAAGTTACAAGTGCCTTTTATTGTTATAGATTAACGGTTATCGCTTTTATTTTTTTTGATTGGGAGATAAAGTACGCTCAAATTTCTTCGCAAACGATAAATATGAATTTTAGTGATGAAGTCATCAGTAACTTAGATGATTTAAAGAACTTTCTTCTTCTGATTGAAACAGGCGCATTGGGTTTAAATGGCGTTGAAGGCGTCGGAATGGCAACCAATAATGCTGATGGGCGTCGTTTTATTGCAGTATTTGGATTACAGCATCAACTACTTTACGGTCGCTGGGTATCTGAAGACGTATTCCAAAACGGGCAAGATATGGTGCGAAATGGTGTGAGTAATAAGCACTGATCGAATTAAGGGCTAATGATATAGCCCTTTTTATTATTCTTCATCTTGAAAAATATCTTCGATTGGCAATTTGAATAATCGTGAAACTTTAAATGCAAGTGGCAAGCTTGGATCGTACTTCTCTTTCTCAATCGCATTTATTGTCTGCCTAGATACATCCAATTGCTGAGCCAAGTCTGCTTGAGTCCAATCTCTTTCGGCTCTTAATACTTTTAAACGGTTTTTCATGAATAGCGAACTCTCCCACTGATTAGCCCTACTACATAACTCAGAGAGATGGATACGATTAATGTCGACGGAGATAGGTGAGATATGATCTCTGCTTTTTCTAATATAGAGCCACCAGCATACAAAATGATGGTAATACCGACTGATAAGGCTAAAGCGTCTAATTGAATCTTTCTTTCCATTTCATCTAAATGCGCCAACAACCTTTTGTAAGCCAGTACCATGGCAATCCCCGTACCTGCATTAATGGCTAATGCGATGATCACGTATGGTAGATGATTAAACCATTTATATTCAATCATAAAAATGGTGGCGCACAGTGTGATAGCCCACATAAGTCCCCATAGATTCACTCTATTAGCATTTTGTATGTCTCTTTTGGGCAAACCAGCACAGAAGATGGCGTTGATTACTTTTTTCATAACTAGCTTCCTTGTCATTAAGTTAAGTGTGCTTTACATTGGTTAATGTAGATAGTTATTTACTTATTGTCAAGTCTGCTTGTCATATGTGAGTGATGAACTAGCAAAGGCCGAATATGGCCTAGCAATTTATAAAGGGTTTTGGGGTTAATCGATGTATTTAGTCGTGTTGTCTTTCTTCTCTAGTATAACTTTCAAGTTATTCAGCCCTTGCTGTAATTCATTACCAATTTGATGTTCGAAGTCGATAGCTAAAAACATCAAATTCATAGGGTAGTTGAGGTGACCTTTAAAGCCCCAAGTAACTTTTGTTTGGTTGGTACCCATTGCTTGTGTTGTCATATAAGCGGGTTCAGTCGCTTTAAAAGGTTTTAAGAATCTGAGTTGTAAGTCGATTCTCTTACTGGGTAAAATGGCTACTATTTCTTGCTCCCCAGTTCCAACTTCTGGATTTTGGCTATTCCATTTGGAAATAAATCCGACCGTACCATCTGTTCCTTTATACGAGCGTTGGGTATTTGGATCTAACTTTGCCCAAGTACTGTAATTGTCTTGGTTTTTAAGTAATTTAATGTATGAAAAAACCTGTGTAATAGGCTGATCAATAATGATGTTTTTCTCAACTTCATATTCGTTATCCAACATCAAAGCAATGAATAAAGGAATGATGATAATGATGCCGATTCCAATGAGTAATTTCTTAAGCATGATAAAAAAGTTCCTTTTTATTTGTTGAAGCCTCAGTGGTCGTTAAACAAGTACGGCATAAACATTGATGAACGTTCTTAGCTGCTGCTAGTTTTGCTTTTATCGCTTCTCTTGGTACTTCGACATTCATACACCAGCATTCAGAAGGGTTTGAATTATTTGCGATTGCACAGTGGTTTTCTTTATTACAGGTTGAGCAGTATTTCTCGGAAGACATTAAAAGTCTTCCGAACTAATTTTAGTTAATGCCGCTAATGCAGCTTTATAATCTGGTTCTTTACTGGTATCAGAAACAAGTTGTCGGTATTGGAGATCACCTTGCTTATTGATGATTAAAATGGCTCTTGCTAATAGACCTTTATCTTTCATTAATAAGCCATACTTTGTTCCAAAGTCACGCCATACAGCATCTGATAGAACCATTATTTTGTTTACATCTTGCTGCTGGCAAAAGCGCTTCTGAGCAAACGGTAAATCAGTACTGATGGATAACATGACAATGTTATCTGAGAAATTTGCAACTTGATCATTAAATTTTTTGGTCTGGATTGCACACACGCCAGTATCTAAACTGGGTACTGAGCTGATGAGAATAGTTTGTCCCTTAAAGTCAGAAAGATCAATTGGATTGAATTTACCATCGACGACTCGAAACAAAGGTGCAGGCTGGTTCAAAGCTGGATACGTGCCTAATAAATTCACTTTGCTTGCACCAAAGCTAACTTGGTGATGATTTTCTGGGCCTGAAGCCGCCGAGCTTGCACCGCAAAAAAACAAGCTCAATAATAATAGTAAACGTGTGTTAATAACTGCCATTTGCTTTCTCATTAAATTTTATAGTTACTTAATGTTTAAAGTAGGGATTACGTTGAAGTTATATATTGGCTCAATATACTCTTATGAAATGAAGATGCAATTTGTGGAATAGAGATATAGGAAGGACTGTAAAGTAAAAAGCGGCCTAGACCGCTTCAAAATAAGAATGGATTATTTACTTGCTTCCGGTCTTGGTGGGAAGTTAGACAGTAATTTGTTGATCTTTTGATTGATGATCTCGGTTTTTTGCTGTGGAGTCTTATTTTTCTTTACCGTATCTTTTATTGCACCTCTCCAAATCAGTTTTTTGGTTTTGGCGTCAATAAAATCAACCAGTAAAGTGCTTACTTCATATTCACGAACACTAGTTTGAGTTTGTGTACTGCCACCCCACCACCAATTAGGGTATGAATTCGGGTAGTAACCATAATTCGTATGGAAAGTATCAACATCAATTTTTTTATCTGTTTTAGTGATGTAGTTAACGAGTAATTCAGCAGATGTATTAGCGACTTTTTTGATGCCTTTTGTCATCATTTGGTTTTCAACAGCATTATGGATTCTTTTTTCCATTAAACCATCAAGTTGATAACCTTCGTCACCAGTTTTTTTATGTACCCACGCATAAGTCTTGTATTGATTAAAGTTCACCTGAGGATCGTAATCCCAGTTCCCTTTAGTTGAGCTGCACGCATTTAAAAATAATACCGCAGCGATAACCAATAGCTTTTTCATAACCTTACTCCGCAATTCGTCCATTTCTACTCAGGATACAACCCAGAAATCAATTGAACAAATTGATTTGCAAAAAATTACTTAAAAGTTTGACAAAATAGCAATTCTAAATGATAATTATTATCAATTGGGTTGTTTATGGATTAGAAACATGTTTTGGTTAATCGTAGCTCTAGTGGTAGGCAGTATGGCAGTAATCTGGATGCCGCAACCTAGTGCTGCAACTAAAGGCATTCATCCTTTCTTAAAACTAGATGCAAAAGTCATTAAAAGCTTAGTGACACTTTCAGTAGCGGGTATAATTCTTTGTGCTGTATTCACCATTAATCAGCCATCAATAAAGAGTTTTACTGCGATATTTTTCATGGTTACAGCGAGTTTTGTAGCCGTTCCACGTTTACATCGATTTATTCTTCCATGTGCTTTGACAACAGCAGTATTGGTTATTGCCATGGTTGCTCAATAAAGCATCAAAAATAAACTCATTTTAATTTGTAATAGGTTTTCCCATTAATATTGGTTTTGTTAGACTAAAACAAAATAACAATTCAATACAGATTAAAAATGAATTCAGATAACAATGTTTCTTTAGTTTATAGCACTGATACTGGCCGCATAAAATCGGACCCCGTAAAAGCCTCTGTGCCTTCATCTGACGGCATTGTCAGAATTCATAAAGAAAGCAAAGGCAGAAAAGGTAAAGGTGTGTCTATAATTAAGGGACTTGGCCTTGAAGATAAAGAGTTAAAGACTCTCGCTCAAAAGTTAAAGAAGCAGTGTGGATGTGGTGGCACTGTGAAAGACTTTAATATCGAAATGCAAACAGATAACCGTGAAACATTAAAAGGGCTTCTAGAAAAGCAGGGTTTCATCGTTAAGTTAGCAGGCGGTTAAGCAGTTATTAATCGGAGTTCCTATGGACAGTTTGCAGAATTATTTTCTGGTTGCAATGCCAGAGCTGGACGGCACATTCTTTGAAAGAAGTGTCATTTTCATCTGTGAGCACGATGAAAAAGGTGCAATGGGGATTATTATTAATCGTCCCATTGGTATTGAGGTGAGTGATCTACTCGAGCAGATGGATCTTTCAGCGCAAACATTACTTCACTCTGCAGTTAAAGATTCTCCTGTACTTGTTGGAGGCCCCGTCAGCCCAGACCGTGGTTTTGTTTTGCATTCCAATCAAAATGGTTGGACGAACAGCTTATCAGTTTCAGATGACCTTATGATCACGACTTCTCGTGATGTATTAAGCGCAATGGGGAAACAAAAGGGACCAGATAACTTCATTGTCGCCCTTGGTTATGCTGGCTGGAGTAAAGATCAGCTTGAAGAGGAGATTTCGAGTAATTCTTGGCTTACGATTCCGGCGACATCAGAAATTATGTTTGATATCGAACCAGAAAAGCGTTGGCAAATGGCGACGACATCACTTGGGTTTGAATCTTGGCAAGTTTCTTCTCAAGTAGGACATTCTTGAACGAATTATTTCCTACACAACAAAACCAACATATAATACTGCTCTAATTTTGCAGTATTTTTTTATGGGTTGAATAATGTCTATAACAGTGTTGGGTTTTGATTTTGGTACAAAAAGCATTGGCATTGCAGTTGGGCAGAGTATTACTTACCAAGCCTCTCCCGAAACTGCTGTAAAAGCCAATGATGGGATTCCAAATTGGGATATTATTGAAACGATCATAAAAAAATGGCAACCGGATTTATTTGTTGTGGGACTGCCATTAAATATGGATGGAACTGAGCAGCCATTAACTCAAAGAGCCAAAAAATTTGCCAATCGATTACATGGTCGTTTTGGCATTAAAGTCGAGTTGCAAGACGAGCGATTAACGACCACGGATGCAAAAGCTCGATTATTTGAACTCGGTGGATACAAAAAGCTCGCTAAAGATCAAATTGACTCAGTTTCAGCTGTTCTTATTGTAGAAAGCTATTTTGAAAATCAGTATCAAATATAATTTAACTTATTAGGGTCATCATAAACTGCTTCTACTGTTACTGGGCAATCACCACAATCCAATTCTTGATTAAATAGTTGCGAAAATCGTGCTTTTGATTGAGGGTTGGTGCTATATTGACGAACAATCAGTTTTATATGCGCATTGTTTTCAGGTACTCTAAATTGCATATCGTGCCCCTTATTTTCTAATAAAACTTGTTTTCCGAACTCTAGATCGACACCTCTCTCTGTTGCTCCTAAATCAAATTGATCCCAAGAAATACCTCCGAATTTAAATTTACGAACATCATTAGGCTCGTTACTTAAATGACTTACTGATGCAACGTAAACTCCTCGATCATTTTGTACTAAGCGAAAACTTGGTTTAATTGTTTCGAAGTCACCCCAATATTCACCTCGCATAAAGACATGAGAATGTTCGAGAGGTTTAAAAAAATTCGTTGTGACGGGGTTATTGGTTTTTAAAATTGATGTTAGATGCTCGGTGTTATTGTCAGTACTAGAGCCTACAAAATCATTTTTTCTTAATCGTCCTGAGTTACCAAAAAAATTAACAACATCGGAGCTACTAAAAAGTGGGCTAGCGTCAAAGAAATAACCCTGAGGAGAGCTTGGTGTGGGACCTTGATAAGTAAAATGAAATTTTCCAGAACTAGTTGATTCAATTCCACTTTTCAATGCTTCAAGCTCTTCGGCTTTCACCCCAAAATAGCGGGAATCATGACTCTCACCAGTTAGATGGACATTACTGTAAGACATAACATAAACCTAATAATATAAAGCTATTTGATTTATGCTACGCCTGCCATTCTGTGTGTATAGTGAAAGAATGTTAATGAAAATTAATAATAGAGAAACATTCAACCTAAGCTATTGATTGACGTTCCTATATTTAAACATTAATTATTTCTGTTTTGCTTTATAAGGTTTGCCATCATTTCGATATGCAGCGGATCATCGTTTAAAGCATCAATATAGCGATAGTGTTTTCCGCCTGCTTCTTCGTATATTTCACGGTTTTCTTGCTTAATTTCTTCAAGCGTCTCTAGGCAATCTGCGCTGAAAGCAGGGCAAATAATTGCTATGTCATCAACACCGTCTTTAGCGAGTTGTTCTAGGGTTTCATCTGTATAAGGTGTTAGCCATTTCGCTTTACCAAAACGAGATTGGAACGTTGTAATGTAGTCGGACTCTTCTAGTCCTAATGATTCAACCACTAAGCGAGTCGTTTTTTTACAGAAGCAATAATATGGGTCACCAAGCTTTAAGTTACGCTCAGGCATTCCATGATAGGACAATACTAGCTTCTTCGGTTTTCCATTTTTTTCAAAATCTTGATTAATCGAGTGTACCAAGGCTTTGATGTAATCTGGGTGGTCATGATAAGTGTTAATGAATCTTAAAGCTGGTAAATAGCGCCAAGTCATCAGCTCTTTTGCAATAGCATCAAAGCTAGAAGCTGTTGTTGGTGCCGCATACTGAGGGTACAAAGGTAAAACGGTAATATCATCAACGCCTGAGTCGTGCATCTGTTTTAACGTGTTAGCAATCGATGGATTACCATAGCGCATAGCAAAATGCACTTGAGTATTTAGGTTCTGACTATCTAACTCTCTTTGGAGTGCTTCAGCTTGTCTACGAGTGATATCGAACAAAGGTGAACCAGCTTCAGTCCATATTTGTTTGTAGAGTGCAGCTGACTTGGCTGGACGAGTTCGAAGAATAATGCCGTGAAGAATAATGCTCCAAACGATTTTCGGTATTTCAACGACTCTCGGGTCTGCTAAAAATTCAGCCAAATAACGTCTGACGTCTTTTTTTGTTGGCGCATCCGGCGTGCCTAAGTTAATAAGCAAAACGGCCTTTGTGGCTCTTTTAGCATGACCTTGGTCTTTAGATAATCCTGCGAACTTTGACACACAACACCTTTGATATTCAGATTTTATTTTTATCACTCAGATCTTACCGCAGATACTACGGTAAGAACCAGAGTTGAGATCAATGAGTTTTGATTTATTCAGTTTAGGAACTACTTCATACTCACTTGCCCACTTCTTGTTAAGACCAACTACTGTCCTAATCTAAGTCTAGTGTAACGCCATCCATAAAACCTTCATTTTGATTTTTTGAATCCGAACTATCTAGCTTAATCATAAGTCTGAGATCATTGGCAGAGTCTGCATGATGGAGTGCATCGGCATAGCTGATTTCATCACTTTGATAGAGTTTAAACAAAGCTTGATCGAACGTTTGCATGCCTTGTTCTGTTGACTTAGCCATGGTCTCTTTAAGCAGGTGCAATTCATTTTTTGCAATGATGCTGGAAACTCGTGGCGTATTAATCAAAACTTCAATGGCTGCTCTTCGTCCCATTCCATCAGCTCTTGGTACCAACTGTTGTGCCACGACCCCTTTAAGGTTCAATGATAAATCAAACAATAATTGCTGATGTTTTTCTTTCGGCACTAGGTGCATGATCCGGTCAAGTGCTTGGTTTGCATTATTAGCGTGCAATGTCGCTAGGCAAAGGTGACCAGTCTCAGCGAACGCTAAGGCGAACTCCATGGTTTCTTGTGAACGAATTTCACCGATCATAATTACATCAGGAGCTTGTCGAAGAGAGCTTTTAAGCGCAGCATCAAAAGAGTCTGTATCGATACCAACCTCACGTTGTGTCACGATACTTTTTTTATGCTCATGTACAAACTCAACGGGATCTTCAATCGTAAGAATATGGCCGCGAGCATGCCCATTTCGATGACCAATCAGAGCCGCAAGGGTAGTCGATTTACCCGTGCCTGTACCACCAACCATGATGAACAAGCCGCGTTTTGCCATAGCCAGTTCTTTTAATATTGACGGTAAACCTAGCGTGTCTGCATCAGGAATGTCCGTTTCAATACGGCGCATAACACAACCTGGTGATTCCCGCTGCCAAAATGCGCTTACACGAAACCTTCCCATTTCTTTAGCAGAAAACGCAAAGTTACATTCTTTGGTTTTATGAAACTCCTGCTTTTGAGCATCCGTCATCAGGGATTCTACAAATTCTAATGATTGTTTAGTGTCATAGGGCGTTTCAGTTAATGGCCTTAATTCGCCATCAATTTTTGCACTTGGTGGAAAGCCTGCTGTTATAAACAAGTCTGAAGCCTTACGCTCCACCATAACTCTTAAAAATGGTCGAACATCCATATTCAATCCTTAGAATGTATTTGCTTGTTGATTCGGGCTTTTCGCTTTGGCTGTTTCATGGCTAATCACACCACGGTTCACTAATTGCTGTAATGCTTGTTCTAGAGTTTGCATACCATGTGCCATACCAGTTTGTATTGCCGAGTACATCTGAGCAACTTTTGCTTCTCTAATCAGATTACGAATTGCTGGCGTGCCCAACATAATTTCGTGAGCAGCTACACGGCCTCCACCTTCTTTCTTAAGCAGTGTTTGTGAAATAACGGCTTGTAGTGATTCAGAAAGCATGGTTCTTACCATATCTTTTTCTGATGCGGGGAATACGTCAATCACACGGTCAACAGTCTTTGCAGCAGATGTCGTATGCAAAGTACCAAAGACTAAATGGCCGGTTTCTGCAGCAGTCATTGCAAGGCGAATGGTTTCAAGATCACGCATCTCACCCACAAGAATGACATCAGGATCTTCACGCAAAGCGCTACGTAATGCATCGCTGAAACTGTGGGTATCTCGATGAACTTCACGTTGGTTAATTAGGCATTGCTTGTTGTCATGGACAAATTCGATAGGGTCTTCAATAGTGAGAATATGATCTTTTTTATTCTCATTAATGTAATCAATCATTCCTGCGAGAGTTGTACTTTTACCTGAGCCAGTAGGCCCTGTTACAAGTACTAAACCACGAGGGAAGTTAGATATTTTTTTTAAAATTTCAGGGGCACCGAGCTGCTCTAGAGTAAGGATTTCACTCGGAATTGTACGGAATACGGCTCCTGCACCACGATGTTGATTGAATGCATTAACACGAAAGCGAGCCAAATTAGGAATTTCAAATGAAAAATCAATTTCAAGGTGTTCTTCATAGTCTTTACGCTGCTTATCATTCATAATGTCGTAGACAAGACGTTGTACGTCAGCGTGTTCGAGAGCAGGCAAGTTAATTTTTCTAACTTCACCGTCGACACGAATCATTGGCGATACGCCAGCTGATAAGTGTAAATCTGATGCTTTATGCTTGACGCTAAAGGCTAAAAGCTCTGTAATTTCCATAGTTTAAAATATTCCGTAGTATGATTCGCACATGATAACAGTTACTGACAATCTCGCTGAGATAAAACAGAAAATCAAAAACGCAGCAAATAAATTTTGCCGAGATCCGCAAGCGATTACGCTTTTGGCTGTCAGTAAAACAAAACCCTGTACTGATATTATAACGGCTTACCAAGCAGGGCAACGACAGTTTGGTGAGAATTACGTTAAAGAAGGCGTAATGAAAATCAACGAGTTGAAGTCTTCTTGTCCTGAAGCAATATGGCATTACATTGGACCATTGCAATCGAATAAAACGAAAGACGTAGCGGAACACTTTGATTGGATGCACACTGTTGATAGACTGAAAGTTGCTAAACGTTTGAATGAACAGCGATTACAAGGTGCAAAGCCGCTTCAAGTTTGTATTCAGGTTAATATCAGCGGTGAAGAGTCAAAGTCGGGTATTAATGTTGCGCAACTCAGCGAACTTGCATCAGAAATCGCTCAACTGCCCAACTTGACGTTACGTGGAATAATGGCAATACCGAGTCAGCCTGATAATCAAGAAAAACTCAAGCAGGAATATATCGATATAAAGCAAAAGTTTGAAACTTTGCGGAAGCGTCATACTGGCGTAGATACTTTATCGATTGGAATGAGCCAAGATCTTGAGCTAGCCATCGAAAGCGGTTCAACCATGGTTCGCATTGGTAGTGCGATTTTTGGCGCAAGAAGTTAGTACTCCACCCTGCTGTATGAGGTACTAGCCCTTGTAAATCATAAAAACGACCAAATATTAATAACTAATAAGTATCCTTTGAGTTGAAGATGAAAAAAAGCAAAATCTGTTTTATTGGCTCTGGTAACATGACCAGAAGCATTGTAAGTGGCTTAGTCAAAAGTGGTTACCCTACCGAGTTTATTGAAACAACAAATCCAAGTGTAGAGAAACTCAATGCCATGCATGCTGATTTTGGGGTTAACGTATCCCACGATAATGTCGCAGCTTGTGATTCAGCGAACATTATTGTGCTGTCAGTAAAGCCTCAAATGATGGAAACGGTTTGTAACAAGTTAAGTCACCTGGATTTATCAGAAAAGCTTATTATCACGATTGCAGCGGGTATTCCGGCAAACCGATATCAAGATTACTTCAAGCAACCAGTTAAGCTGATCAGAACCATGCCAAATACACCGACTCAAATCGGTGTTGGTGTCACAGGCATTTTTGCTGATGAAAGTATTTCAGAATCAGAAAAATTGGAATGCGAGCAGATTATGCAGACTGGTGGCGAAGTGGTTTGGGTAAATAAGGAGTCAGAATTAAATCAAGTGATTGCACTTGCAGGGAGCTCTCCTGCTTATTTCTTCATGTTTGTCGAATCTATGCTTGATGCTGCTGAGAAAATGAATGTACCAGCGGATAAAGCCAGATTAATGGTACAACAAGCGGCTTTAGGTGCTGCTGAGATGGTTAAGCAAAACCCTGATTTAACGGCAGCTCAACTCAGAGAAAACGTTACTTCAAAAGGCGGTACTACGGCTCAGGCGATCAAAACCTTTGAAGAGGGTGGTTTAAGACAATTAGTAGACTCAGCCATGCAAAATTGTGTGAAAAGAGCTGAGGAAATGGAAAAACTTTTCTAAACTCAAACATAATCTATTGTTTAGATGATTTTAAAAGGCAACCTTGCGCTATGAATGCATTTAATTTTTTAATTAACACCGTTTTCGACTTATATTTAACCGTCGTGATTTTACGAATTTGGTTACAGTGGACTCGTGCAGATTTCTACAATCCATTTTCACAGTTTATTGTGAAAGCAACGCACCCGATTGTGGGGCCGTTAAGACGAGTACTTCCTTCTTTAGGTGGTTTTGATACAGCCTCCTTTGTTTTAGCTTTGCTGGTTGTTACCATAAAGATGGTTCTGCTATCTCTGATTTCAAGCAGCCCAATCGACCCATTAGCTATTTCACTCTTTTCTCTGGTTTCAGTAGTAAAACATGCAGGGATGTTGTTGTTCTGGATGCTACTTTTACGTGCAATTCTAAGCTGGTTTAACCAAGGTTATAACCCATTTGTCATGATGCTTGGACAATTAACTGAACCGTTACTCACACCAATCAGAAAAATTTTGCCGCCTATGGGAGGGTTAGATTTATCGGTGATGGTAGTGATCATCTTGTTGAATTTTTTGAATATTCTACTTGCTCAATACATCCCTTTTTGGGCTATTATTTAGTGAATATATTGAAAGGTAAGCGGATGGCTTACCTTTCAAGCAACGATGGCCCATCTGCATTTTGCCCCTATTGTAATTGGGTATATACTGGATTGACGACTTAAACCATAGGTATATGACAATGCTTAGAAAATTTTGTGCTTTATTAGTGTTAGCGTTTAGCCTTACCGGTATTGCTCATGCAGAGCAAAAGGTCACTGTAGGCAACTTTGATATCCATTACATTGCATTTGGCAGTACATTTATTACACCCAAAGTAGCTCAAGCGTATGGAATCACTCGAAGCAAGAACGTAGGTATCATTAATATTTCAGTGTTGGATACCAAACAAAAAGGAAGTCCTGGCGTACCAGTGCAAATCACTGGCATGCGCAAAAACTTAATGGACTCACATGTCCCATTAGATTTTAAAGAAGTAAAAGAAGGAAAAGCGGTCTACTACATTGCACAGGTTCCATACAATGAAGATGAAAGTTTTAATTTCGACATTAATATTAAGTATAAAAAAGAGCTTAATACCAAACTGAAATTCAATCATAAGTTTTACGTAGAATAAAATCTCTTCTCTACTTTTTAAGGCTCCTTTTGGAGCCTTTTTCATTTTGACTTTCAAACTCCCACCAGTATGATTGCAGCCATCAAATATTGGGAGTTGTTTTCTATGTCTAAAATTGTTCTTGCAAGTGGAAACAAAGGTAAACTGGCTGAGTTTAGTCAGCTGTTTTCAGAGTTTGGAATTGAAGTTTTACCTCAAAGTGAATTTAATGTCCCAGATGTGCCAGAGACGGGAACCACATTTGTTGAAAACGCCATCATTAAAGCAAGACATGCCGCAGAGATTACTGAACACCCAACCATTTCAGATGATTCCGGAATCGAAGTAGACTTTCTTGATGGTCAGCCTGGTATTTATTCTGCAAGATACTCTGGAGAAGGTGCAACTGCTGAGTCAAATAATCAAAAACTGATAGAAGCGCTTGCGACCACAGCAAATAGAACCGCTCGATTTCAGTGTGTATTAGTTTATATGCGACATGCTAAAGATCCTACTCCAATAATTGCTCAAGCTTCTTGGGAAGGGGAAATTGCAACTCAAAAGCAGGGTGAGCATGGACATGGATACGACCCGCTATTTATTCCTGTAGGGATGAATGATACAGCGGCAGAAATGACAGCTGATGAAAAAAATGCTGTTAGCCACCGAGGTAAAGCTTTAGTGAAACTTATCAGCTCACTTAAAGAGCAAGGGATCATTAAGTAACTTATGTTAAAGCTACCACCTTTAAGTTTATATATTCACATTCCCTGGTGTGTTGAAAAGTGTCCCTATTGTGATTTTAATTCGCATGGACAAAAAGGGCCCTTACCTGAATCAGATTATGTTGAAGCGCTTTTAAAAGACTTACAACAAGATTTAAAGTACGTTCAAAACAGGAAACTTTACAGTATATTCATTGGTGGCGGTACGCCGTCGTTGTTTTCTGGTGATGCAATCAAAACACTGCTGAATGGTGTTGAATCACTTATTCCGTTTGAATCAGACATAGAAATCACAATGGAGGCGAACCCAGGTACATTGGAGCATGATAGCTTTAAAGCATATCAGCAAGCTGGGGTTAACCGCCTTTCTATAGGTATTCAAAGTTTCTCAAAGCAAAAATTAAACTTGCTTGGCCGAATCCATAATGATGATGAAGCTGAATTTGCTGCTAGGAATGCTCGTGAGGCTGGTTACCACAGCTTTAACTTAGATTTAATGCATGGTTTGCCCAATCAAAGTTTTGATGAAGCGATGTTTGATATCGAAAAAGCTGCAAGCTTACGCCCGCCGCATTTATCTTGGTATCAGCTCACAATTGAGCAAAATACGTTGTTTCATTCGAAACCACCACAGTTACCTAATGACGAAGCGTTGTGGAAAATATACGAGCAAGGGCAGAAGAAGCTCGCTGAGTTAGGTTATGAGCAATATGAAATTTCAGCTTATGCGCAACCGGGTTTTCAATGTCGACATAATTTGAATTATTGGCAGTTTGGTGATTACTTAGGTATTGGCTGTGGTGCTCACGGAAAAATTACTATGGTTGCTGAGAATAGATTGCTGCGCACCGTAAAAATTAAGCATCCTAAAGGTTATTTAGCGGCTGAAAACTTCACTTCTGATACCACTGAAATTGAAGCTGATGAGCTTGCCGTAGAGTACTTAATGAATCGATTTAGGTTAATTTCACCGATTCCTAAGAGTGAATTTGAAGAGCGAACAGGGTTATCTCATACCGTTTTAGCTGAGGGAATGAAAAAAGGAATATCAAAAGCACTCATAATTGAAGATCAAAACCATTGGACGTTAACGCCAAGGGGACAAATGTTTGTAAATGAATTGCTTGGTCAGTTTCTAGAATAGAATTTTTATTTTTAACAATCAGTTAGCTATACTAAACCCATAAAAGGATTTATGGGTGTAAGTCAGGATGACAATACCACAGTTTGATGTACTCTTTGTTGGTGCAGGCGTCGCCTCAATGGCAACTGCAATCCGGTTACTGCAATTCACTAACAAACCTCTATCCATTGCTATCGTAGAAAAAGACGTATCACTTAGATACGGCGGGTTAGCCTATGCCGCTAAAGGCAACAGTTGGACTCACATCTTTAATATTCAAGCAGGAAGAATGTCTATTTTTAGGGAAGATGTCGAAGACTTCCTTGCTTGGGCGAATAAAGAAGCCGATAGAAGTCATTGGCCACAGAAATGGAAAAATATGATATTTCATGTCAGTGGCCCAGCACCTAGAAGAATATATGCTGATTATATAAAAGATCGCTTCCAGCACGCATTATCTGAATCGATAAGTGGCTGTAGTGTATCGATGTATAGTGCAGAAGTGACTAAAATAGAGAGAAAAGAAGAGCAATTTGAAGTCGAGCTGAATTCCAGCCAACTTGATGGGAATACGCCAAATAAAGTTTTTACGAAGCGGGCGATCGTGGGTACAGGTAATTTGTTATCACACTTTCCTTTCACGAAAGACATCGAAGACCACCCTAGATTTATTCGTCGACAGTACATGCCAGAAGGGTTTGATGCAATTAAGCAAATTCCTCAAAATGCTGAGGTAGCCATCATTGGCTCAAGCTTGTCTGCGTATGATTCAATAATTTCATTACGAGAAGACTTGGGGCATAAAGGCAAGATCACGCTGTTCTCTCGAACAGGGCTAACACCACTTAAATACCCTGAAGATCATCTTCATCAAGTCATTGACGTCAGGAAACCTCCCTTTATTGATGAACCATATCAAGGAAGAGAGCAACTCGTTAAAGACATCATTAAAGAGTGGCAGTACCTCAACAATACGATAAAACAGCAAGTGCCTAATATTAATGTAAGCGTTATTCCTGAAAGAATCACTAAAGCTTGGGAAGCTTATTTTGCTGAACTCGTGAATAAAGTACCCGCAAAGGACTCAGAGTATTTATTGAATAAATATAATTCAGTGATTGCAACGATGAGAGTCGCTGCTATGCCGTTGGCAACCAATTTTGTAGAGCCACTTGAAAAACACAATATTGAATTAATAGAAGCTGAAATCCTTACAACAAAACCTAAAGGCAACGAAAATATTGAAATCACCTATTTAAATAAAAGCTTAAATAAACAACAGACGGTTTGTTTTGGCGCTGTAATTTCAAACTTAAATCGTGAAATCAATTATCAACATATCGAGCAACCTCTTTGGCGTAACCTCATTGACGTTCAAGGATATGCAACCCCACATAAGCAAACAAATCGTGGAATTGAAGTGTCGGAGTTTGGTGAGTTCATCAATAACGATAACCAAATCACTAAAGACTTATATGCAGTCGGCATTCCTAGAGAAGGGAATGAGATAGCTCGAAATGGAAGGCAAGGCGCTTTTGCTTATAATGTTGCGACAATCAAAAATCATTCAATCTCAGTTGCCATTAAAGTGTTAGCTGACATCAATAAATTGGATCTTGAGCTTGATTATTCGCTGTCCCAAGAGCGATTATTATTATTAGAGCAAGCAGTAGGTGTAAGAATTCACTGGCTTTCGTTAAGAAAGAGAGAAGAAAAGCGAAACGTTTTACCGACGGTACTCGAAACCGTTGAGTTCTTAGCTGAAGCTCTGAAAGAAGATAGTTTACCGTTGAATGAGGCAAGGAACTTGGCTTTAACTTTAGTTGAAAAGTTAGCGCTTCAAAAAATGACCGATGTTTCAGTGACTCCCAAGCAATTAAGAGAAAACCTTGGTTTGAATAAGAGAAGAACTAGAAAGAAAGCATCCTGATATTAATCGTTTTGCTTCATCAGAAATGGGGGAACGCGACGAAGAGGGGGCGATGCACAGTATTCCTTTCGAAGCGATATTCAATGCAGTGTTTGTTTTTTATGTGGTTATGGCATTGACGTAGGATCACAGTGTTATCAAAATAAAAAAGCGAACCAAACTGGTTCGCTTTAATCGTTTGCAACAAACTTAATTACAGTAATTGATGAGGGTGTGTAATTAAGTTGTTTAGCTAAACTAATTACCTTGAAATTGATTGGTGTTGAGAGCTAGTGCTTGCAAGTAAATCTGCTTGGCACTCTCTTCGCCAGTAAGTACTGTTGCTGGATATTAAAGTTTGAAGCTCATTTCTGGACAAAAATGAGACAGGATTGTAAATTTATTCGAATAATTTTGTATTATAAAATCTAATCCAAATTGTCTAACTACGCCCGTATCAAGCGGCACCGAAGGCGGCCATCTTAGATGCGCATGTTAAACCAAACCGTTTACGGCAGAAAAAGCGGGGAAACCTAAGAAAGTCGCTATCATTGCCTGCTTGAGAAAGATGATCGTGATATTGAACTCAATGACAAGAGGCGGAATAAAATGGGATGAAAATAGAATTAATATTCACCCTTTACGCCATAGTCTCTTGTTAGTTGCCTGAAATATATTCTAAATCTCCATCAACAAACCCGACTGCAAATGCTTTTGCTTGTTTTAGAATAATTACATTTTGTGCTTCGGAAGAAAAGTATGACTTTGACCAATTTACTACCTGAGATTGTGCTGATACCCAAGATTCACCAAATAGACTACTTTTGATTGCTACAACTCTACAGTTTGGAATCCAGTTTTCATTACAAACCCAATCTTCATCATCAGAAGTGTACTCAGATGAACCAATAACCTCTATGCAAAATGGTGACTCATAAATGTTAATACAAAAAGCTTGAATATCACTTGGGATAAACTCCGAAAGTTGATTATCTAGCCAGCTAACAAAATCTGCTTCACCCTGAATCATCACACATCCTTGCTTGAGCAACTAACGCCCAATTCAGCTGCGCCGTAGGCGTCAGCTGGAATTTCTTGTTATGATGGCGGTTGCCAATTTACGTATTTAGTATATGTACTTTGTTTAAGTGATGTTATATCACCTAGGTTGATTTTGTGTCCATGAACAAATGAATACTCAATACTTGTGTCAATGTATTTTATGCTAACTTTCAGTGTAACCTCGCTTGATTCTCTTTGAACAAAATAAGTACTCCCAAGGTTTCCGTTATCATTAAAATCAAAAGTTAGAGGAGCAGAGAATAGCAATTTATTTTTATTGTATCCGCTTAACAAAACTTCTACTGCAGTGTACTTCTTTTCAAACATTTTAGGGAATGAAAGCATTACTATTTCAGGTTTTTCGGCTTTAGCATTAGTTAAAATTTTAAAAAAACCTAATTGTTCCAATTTGCTATTTTCGAAGCTGTGCTCTGTAAGAGCTTCGACTGAAGAGAAAGAAGCAAAAGATAAAAGATAAAGAATAAAAGCTAAATATTTCACTGACCTTTCCTAGCCATCATAACGCCCCACTAAGAGGCTAAAAATTGTTGGCTAAAATAGTGAGCGCAGCGAACCTAGCCAACTGTTTTTAGTCCTTTTGAGTGCCTTGTTAGGGCTATTTACACCGAACTGTAACTAGCAATTATTTTGTTAAAACCAGCTACTGAATCTACTGCATGTTCAGCTAAAAACTGTCCAGATATATGACTAATTTTACTTCCAGACTGCACTCGGAAGTAGCTATTGATATATTTTATTTTATGCCTGAATAATGTTCTTATGATGAATTCCAGCTTTAGACCTTCTATTTCTGATTCTTGATGAATCGTTTTTTCGGCATTCCTAGTTGGCTCAGAAAGCATTTTGAAACCAAAAGGCAATTCTTTAATGAAATATTTTAATGAGCGCTCTATATAGTTTTCTATAGAAGGTGCTTGTTCTGAATTATAAATATCAATCGTATAGTAACCCTTAATTAGGGCATTCTATCGTTATTGCCCTGATAAGATCATCATTATCATCGTCGACAACTTCCCAAGATTCAGGAAACTCAAAACATACTCCATTATGTTGATACATACTCAAAATCCTAGATAGCCCTAACGCTTGCAATAACATGCGCCTACGCAGTAGGCGTCATGTTGATTGCCTTGTTAGGCATTTTGTTCAGAGGTTTCTTTTATATGAAAACCTAAACGCCAAATATATACTAAAAGCAACACTGAAGTGAATGCCATATCCCAGTAATCAGTTTCTTCTAATGTGCGGCCTAAAAAGATTGTACTTATAAAGGCAAAAGCAAACGAAAGCGGCAACACAACTACTGCGAAACGTAATATTAATACCCAGCCAAGAGAAAAATATTTTGAAAGGAAATTTGTGCCATTATCTCCACCGTTTAATTGATAAAGATAAATTAGCCCACCTACAGTTAATGCACTAAGAAGAGCTGACATAATTAAATCTACTTGATTTGTTTCACCAAGAGTCAGAGTTGACAATCCCGTTGTGATTACATAGGTAATTAAGTATTTTAAGTTCTCTTTCTCTGATAATTTTCCTTTAGTTAAATCTTCTTTTAATTGCTTAATATTCCAAAAATACATCTTTACTCCCTTTTTGGATAGTTATGATTAATGCCTAACGCCCGCCTAACGGGCAAATACTGGCTGGCTATAATCCGGAGCGCAGCGTAGGAGCCAACCAGTATTTGTCCTGTTGAAGCGCTTGTTAGTTTGTTACTTATAAATGAGAGTGTTACCACAATGGTGACAAGGTAATTTACCTGTTTTTATAACATCTATTAATTCACCAAACGACTCATACCACATAGAAGTAGATTTAACTAACTTCTCATACCGACCATTAGTTGGCAAGATAAGAATCCGTTTATTGCATAAAGTACACTTTTGAAAAAATGCTAAAGGAATGATCAAAAGAGCAAATGGAACTAGTGCCAAAATACTCAAGATTGTGTACTTAAAAAATTCAAAATTGCTAGTTACAACCCCTAAAGGCAAAGCGACAATAATTGATACGTACATTAAAATCCTAAGAATTATTATCATTACTAAGGTTGATTCAATAACAAGACGGTTCAATTTATCACCTACAAACTAACGCCAATTTCAGGTGCGCCGTAGGCGTCACCTGGAAATTCTTGTTATATAACAATTGCACAACAGTTAGGGTTGATAATCTTGAAACTCCCAATGCATGTATTTTGATAATTTAGATGAAATTTCTTCCCAATTATTCCCCTGACATTTAGATAGCAAATCATCGACTTCAGAAAGTACCTGAGGAAATGAATATTCATCTAACAAAATAGTATGATCAATGGATTCGGTTAACTCAATATTATTATACGTTGCAATACGCACTAGAAAGTTATCACCACCAACAGAATTACTTAACCCAATTGTGAAATTCATCCAAAAAGTAACATCGAAATTATCATCAAACTCATGCGATTCAATGGGATCATAGTCTACGCAATCGTAGCTTTTAATCTCAGGTTTCAACTGAACTACCTTTGTTATATAACGCCCAATTCAGTTGCGCCGTAGGCGTCAGCTGGAATTTCTTGTTAGCTCTCGCTTACCTCTGGGTGGATATTGCTAAAACACCACCAGCACCGACAAACATAGTACCAAACACTTTTCCTAGAGCACTACCTGATACGTATTGTTTTGAACCTGCTTTTAATTTTTGACTCAAAAGAGAATACGAAAGTAAGCATAAGAAAGAGCACATCATAAGAGTGGCTACCAATATTAAGAATTGCGGTAATAAAGGTTCTGAAACCACAATAAACTGCGGGAAAAGTGCAGAAGTAAATATGACTGCTTTTGGATTTGTTAATGAGATTAAAAGCCCTTGTGAATAGAGGCTCCAAGCACTAAATTTAGTTTTACATGTGCTGCTTATTGTACTTAGCTGCACGCCACTACGCCAAATCTTGACTCCCAGATACAAAAGATAGAGTACTCCGACTATTTTTATGACGGTAAAAGCTGTAGATGAAACCATTACCAGTGCACTTAAACCTAAAATTGAACAAGCCGACATAATAAAAAGGCCTGTAATATTTCCTGCTGCCGTAATAAGCGATCGCAATGAACCAAATTGAAGGCTATGCGTTGACACTAACAATATTGCAGGCCCTGGAATTGCAGCAGCAACAAAAGAGATTGAACAAAATGCGAGCCAATTTTCAAAGTGCATCATAAATCCTTGTAGAGAGTGGTGTTACCCATAAAAAGTAGACACTTGTTATACGCAAATGCGCTCGTATTCTGCTGGGCTAACATAGCCTAATGCTGAATGCCTACGTAACCGGTTATAAAAAATCTCAATGTATTCGAATATACCTGATTTAGCTTCCTCAATCGAGTGGTATTGCTCTGCGTAAATAAGCTCTACTTTCAATCGACTATAGAAAGATTCCATCACTGCATTATCCCAACAATTGCCTTTACGGCTCATACTCACAACGCCACCTTTACTGCGAATGACATCTTGATACTTTAATGCTCGGTATTGAACACCTCTATCAGAATGTATAATTAATCCTGGGCCAATCTCTCGACGAGAAAAAGCCATGTTCAGTGCATCGGTGTTGAGTTGCTCTGTCATGGTTAAATCTAACGACCAACCAATAATACTGCGAGAGAATAAATCCATGGCTGTAGCGAGGTACAACCATTTATCTTGTACCCAAATATACGTAATATCGGTTACCCATTTTTGATTAGGCTTATCCACTGCGAACTGACGTTTTAGTATATTACTGGCTACGTTTATCATTGCAGGGCTATGACGGCTATATTTAAATGCTTTACCATTGCGGGCACGTAACCCTTCACGTTTCATGATATTAGCTATGTAATTTTTGGAGCAACTTATGCCTAGAGCTGTAAGCTCTTTAGCTATACGTGGTGCGCCATAGCGAGCTTTAAATGTAGCATACACATCCAGCACGTTGGCGGTTATCAACTTACGCCTGAGTGTCCATCGGCTACTGGGACACTGTAACCAGCGATAGAAGCCAGAGCGTGAAACGTTCAACGCACGACACATCAATACCACAGTAAATCGTTGTTTGAACTCATTAATCAATGCGTACTTTACTCTTGGTGCTTCGCAAAGTACGCAGTAGCCTTTTTTAGAAACTCGTTCTCTTCTTCTAAATCATGTAATTTTCGCTTTAATCGGCGCACTTCTTCGGTTTCTTTTCTAGAATAATCTACACCATTCAGGGAGTTAAATTGTTTATCAGATAGGCGGTTAAACTGACGACGCCAGTTATAGATTTGTTGTGCGCTAATACCGAGCTCTCGACCTACAGAAGCTGCAGTATTACCTTTTTGCTCTGCTCTATGTACAGCTTCTCTACGAAACTCTTCAGTATAAGCTTGGGTTTGTTTCTTCGTCACGGTTCACCTCAATATTCGTTAGAATCTAACTATAAAGGGTGTCCACTAATTATGGGTAACACTGACACCTAACGCCCGCCTTAACAGGCAAATTGTGGTTGGCTATAATTTTGGAGCGCAGCGACAAAAGCCAACCAGAATTTGTCCTTGTTTAAGCGCTTGTTAGG
>NZ_PGVH01000048.1 GCF_004168585.1 Shewanella sp. OPT22
CCCCCATTAAGTCAAAAATGCGTTATGAAATTATTGAGTCTTACAGCGAGTTCGACCATTTAGTTGAAATGCCTATTTCTCCTCAATCTCAAAAACTATCGCCTTACTTGGGAAGCACTTGGCAAGCGAGACTAATACTTATTCCTTCGCCGAAAGGAGAGATAAAAGGGTTTATAACGTCTTGCCGTTGTCCTAAAAAATATCCTTTAAAAGATATGCTTGAAGTCTATTGGCAGCGCTGGGAAATAGAGCAAGGGTACGGTGAACTAAAACAATATCAATTATCGAATAAGCCAATACTTCGAAGCCAGAAGCAGGAAGGAATTTATCAAGAAATATGGGGAGTGCTTATCTCATATAATGTGGTGAGGCTAGAAATGGCGGCTATGGCATCAGAACATAAAGTTGAGCCATTGAGAATTAGTTTTATCAATGCGCTGTACTTAATCCAAGATGAATTTATTTGGTGCGATGGTCGAAGCCCAGGAGCAATACCAAGAAAGTTAAAAGAGTTAAGACGAAATGGGAAAAGACTCATCCTTCCTAAGAAGAGGAAACGAAAACCCTATCCAAGGATGGTTTTAAGAAAAGTAATAAAGTACCCAGTAGTTAAAAGAGAAAATGCCACTCGCTCTTAAACGAGTGGCATTA
>NZ_PGVH01000049.1 GCF_004168585.1 Shewanella sp. OPT22
CTAACATTTTAATACTGCGCATTCTCATTTAACCAGAAACCACCAAGACTAAATAAATGCACAACACTATGTTTTATAAAATAAAAAACATGTTAACCAAATTTAGTTTAACTGGCAAAGTGAGAATTCGCATTTATCTTGTTCAGCATTCTCGTTATCCCAGCCTTGACCAATTTAATCTTTTACTTTCAATATCTTAATCTAATCATT
>NZ_PGVH01000005.1 GCF_004168585.1 Shewanella sp. OPT22
GCGTGAAGACAGGAAATATCACAGGTGGGTCAAACCTAAGCCAAAGAAGTACCCTTTGAATAGAAAAAATGCCAATCAGCTTAACTGACTGGCATTAGACTCTATGTCAGCTTTTTTATTGTTACCTATCAGCCATTGAATAACGAATGAAAAAAGCGTTCTTTTCTTGGTAAATAGTAATTATCATAATTTAATGACATCACTACAGATTCAGCGCTACCAATAATTTCGCTTCGAGGTACAAAACCAATGACTCTGGAGTCTGCACTGTGATCTCGGTTATCACCTAGTGCTAGGTAATGTCCCTCAGGTACAGTAACTTCTCTAAAACTCGCTAAAGATGACGGCGTTTCAGACAAGCGCACTTGATGCTTAAGACCAAGTAAGTTTTCAATTTCATCGCTCGATACTGCATTGCTCGAAATCTTCTGATAATCAAGTTGTTCACCATTGATGGTGAGTTGATTATGACTTAACACAACTCTGTCACCTGGTATACCAATCACTCTTTTGATTAATCGATTCTTTGCTGCTTTAGAGTCAAAAACGATGATGTCACCACGTGTAGGATTTGAAACTTTATAGAGTGAGATGTGTGTGAAAGGCACTCGTACATCGTAGGCCATTTTGTTGGTATAAATTCGATCACCTTCAAGAATTGTGGGCTTCATGGAGCCTGTTGGCACTGTATACCAATCGGCGACCGCACTACGAAACACACTCATCAATACCAAGAACAACAATAGTGATTTATTTTCTTTTAATGACTTGATTAACCAACGTTTCATAAAGTTCCTTCTTACTTACAGTCAAAATAATTTTTTATACTGTGTATGTAGACGACACTCCCTTACTAAGGTTCATATTCAAATGTAACTTGATGTTTATATCAGTGTTTCAAACCGCCCACTTTGATACATTCCCATAATGAATCCCGTACTGCCTCCTATCGCCCCTATACACCAGCCCATCAAGCATCCTATTTTTTCTTTTCTAAGCTGCTTTTCAATTTGAGTTGACGATAAGCCTAATTGATTTTGTATCCTCGCCGCATTAGTTCGATAAAGCACAGAGACAAATCGATTAATACCAAAAATCACCACAAGATAAGCTAAACAGGGAAGTAACCACCCTTCACTGACAGAATAACTCGCCACCAGTAAAAATGTGCTGAACACCAAAAATAGATTTTGCGCTTTTCTATTTTTTTCAAGCAAAGCAATATCTTTGGGATTATCAAACTTTGCAATGGCTTTTTTGGCCACCGTATTGCTGACAAAAATTGCGATTAGTCCGCCAACAAACGCACCGCCTAATATTGATATTACTTTTAACAACCAATGGCTTTGTGATGATGCTGCAACACCTATGCTGGCAGCTGCGGTTGGCGAAGCTGTCATGGCTGCAATCGCAATGGTCGATGAAATACCTAGCGGGGCCGATGACAAAATAACTTTACCGTACTGAGAGAGTACCTTCTCTTTTAAATGCTCTCTGACTCGTTGCAAACGCTTACGAACTAATACTTCACTGATATCTAATAATTCAGCTACAACTTTAGTGCTTTGATCTTCGCGATAATACAACACCACAATCTCACGACTTTCGTCTGGTAATTGCTCAAGTAAATGACTAATCAAATGGCTTTGCTGTTCTTTTATCAATGATAAATCATGAGCATGGCTATCGTCATATACTTGATTAAGCATCTCATCTACATTCTCAGCGTCTAACTTACGACGAGCCACCATACCTAAATCACGTACATGATTGATGGCTGTGTACCTTGTTAATTGCCTGACCCATGGCAAAATACTGCTATTGCTTTTCAGCTCATCAATCTTTTGCCACACTTTAATAAAGACTTGTTGGGTTACATCCTCGCTGTAGGCTACATCTCTGGTTATCGCCAAAGCGATTGAGTTCACAGTATTAGTGAGCTCTTTTACTAAAACTGGAAAGGCTTTTTTATCCCCAGATTTGATGCGCTCGACTATGGGTTCCAGTTGCAACATTATAAGCCCTCTACGAAATCTGAAATTTGTGCTTGTAACCAATGTGGCTCATCCCACATTAAAAAATGCTTACTTTGAGTGTTCATGGTCACTTGAGCATTTATCTGATTAACTATTTGTCCTTTGTAAAGGTTTTCCATGGCTTGTTTATCTTTGTCTAAATCAAACCCGCCAGAAGCACCTAGCAACAAGTAAGGAACGGTCAGCTTCGATAACCCTGGCCTAAGATCAGTCGTCATAACACTGTACATTGCACTGGCTGCGGTTTGAGGGTCGGATTGTTTTGCCATATTTAGCAACTCTGACACCTTTCCTTGTTGTTTAGTTTGAATATGCGCAGATTGCATTGTCATCATCGCCATCTTATCCGGTGTCGCAGTTTGATACATCGTCCTGATAAGCTGGGCTTGCTGACTCAAATCACTCACTTGAGTTGCATTGCTGCGGCTGAATACAGGACCAATAAATGGCAACCCATCTACCGAAAGCACACCGATAATGGTGACGTCCTGATGGAGGGCAATATCTAATGCCAGTAGCCCCCCCATGCTATGACCGACAATACTGGTATTTTTTAATTGATTAGCAGTGATGTATTTTGAAATGTCATTTTTAGCTACGTTATAGATATCCGAAAAGTGATTACATTTTGGGGTTTCACCAAAACCCGCAATACTAACAATGTGCACACGATGTTGATCCGCCAACTTAGTTGCAATGGGTTGCCAGACTCGTTTATCGCTGATGAAGCCAGGAATCAAAACAATATTACTTTCTTGATTCGTCCCTAAAGCATCCACTTTTATGCATGATTCATTGGCATTTGTAAAAGCGCTTACGAGCACCAAAGATAAAGCGATGACTTGATTAATAACGTTCATAAGTTTTCCTTAACAGATCATGTTTTTAAATGCGTTATTAACTAAGTCACGGCCAATGAATCATGTGTGACAAATTAATTTAATTTTTTTAAAAAATTAAAAATCGGTATGTTTAGAGCGACATTGAGCTGCAGCGTTATAAATACGTTTTAAACCAATTCACAATTTCTTGTTGTTGATTGTTTCGATTTTTAGAAAAGTAATGATTACCTTCGGGGTAAACCACTAATTTATGTGGGATCTTATGTACATTAAGTGCTGCAGCCAGTTTTTCTGACTGCTCAACAGAAACTCGTTTATCTTTCGCACCATGAATCAGAAGCACAGGCACATCTTTAGGCAATTGATGAACCCATTTAAGCGTTGATCGTTTTTCTAACTCTTGAAGTTTATTAACAAAATAGTTTGGAATTCGGTGTTTATATACGTTTTCCATCGCAGGACGAATTTCCAGTCCCCGAACTAAGTCATAATTCCCTGATGAAGCTGCAACGGCTTTGATGTTACTCACTTCTTTCAAGGCTAAAAAGGTTTGCATTCCACCACGACTTCCGCCAAACATCCCTATTCGCTCAGCATCCGCCCCTACAATATTTGGAATCAACTTAAACAACTCAACGACATCATTGACATCCTTACCACCAAACTCATCAAGGTTATCTTCTTTCGTTAATGAACCTCGATATTGACTGCCAATGATCACAAACCCTTGCTCGGCGATAGGAAACAAACCTCTCATCATATTGGCGAAAATCATCGAACCGTACCCCCCATTTCCGCCGCGGTTATAAACAAGTACAGGATATTTTTTATCTGTCACCTTAGGCTTAATCACAAAGCCAGCAACGTCAACACCATCAACTTTATAGGTAATACTTTGACAAACAAGATGCTTTTTATAGTGCTCGTATTTATCTTTACCAAAAATCTTATCGAACCCATTCATCGCCCTGTTTAACTTGTCTTTATCGCCTTTGAATTTTTTGTTGTTCTTCTTTTCAATAAATCCATACCAAGCCTCATAACTTGAAAATATGGAACGAAAACAATCTTGTTGAGTTGTGACTCGCTCATCATTAATGATATCAGCGGCTTGGGTCAAAAAGCTGGATAGAACTAACGATAAAATGACGAAACTTTTCTTCACAATAATTCCCTGTGTTTGTTAATAAAAGATACTGATGTTTACGGGCTCAGTCGAACGAATAAAATCCTACCATAGCAATTAAGCTATTGATTTAAAAGCTAACAAACTGGCAAACTATAGCGTATAAAAATGACTTCTAAGGATAGAATTATGACACTGCTGAATAGGCTGTTTTTGTTTGCTCTTTGCGGATTCATGAGTATTTCTTGTTTTGCTGTATCTCAAAAAGATGTTCCAGCGGCGCTTAAGCCTTGGCAATCTTGGGTACTGACTGATGATGAAGATCTGCAGTGCCCTTTCATTAATGGTGCTTCCTACTCTAATAAACAAAATCACATTTGTGCTTGGCCTAGTGAACTCAGTATTGATGCTTCAGACACAAAAGCTCAGTTTCAACAATCCTGGCAAGTGATGATTGAGTCTCTGGTTCCATTACCTGGTGATAAGCAACATTGGCCGACCTCTGTGACAGTTAATGGTAAGAATTGGCCGATAATTAATCATGAAAATAAGCCTCACCTTAATTTGAATCCAGGACATCATCAAATTGTAGGCAAACTAAATTGGCCTCAGTTGCCTAAGGTATTATCGCTTGCGAAATCTACTCACATCGTCAAACTCAAAGTCGATAACGACCAGATTGCTTTCCCGAAAATTGAACGACATCAGCTTTGGTTTGATCAGCAAGCAGAACCGACAACAGGTCAAGACTCAGAAACGTTAGAAGTGGTAAGGAAAATCAGCGACGGCGAACTTTTGAAACTTGAAACACTCATTTATCTCGATATTTCAGGTAAAGCCCGAGAAGTGAATTTTGGTCAAGTTTTACCACAGGGGTTTGAATTAGCGGGCATTACCTCTGCTCTCGATGCTTTTATGAATGCAAAAGGTGAACTTTATGCTTTAGTAAAACCCGGCGATTGGTCGATCAAAATCATAAGTTATGCGCAGCCTACCACCTTATCTTGGCAGCGCCCTTCTTCGTCGACCATTTGGCCTAAACAAGAAATGTGGGCATTAGAAGCCAATGAAAAGCTGCGTACAGGAAAACTTGAAGGTGTAAACCTCACCGATAATAGCCAGGCTGATATGCCCAGTTCTTGGGAAAAACTTCCGAGTTATTTAGTCTCCGAAAACGCAAAGCTAGTTTATGTAATTCAACACCGAGGTAGCCCTACTCACCTTGAAAACCAGTTAACCCTAAAGCGCCAATTATGGTTAGCTTTCGACGAGCAAACGTTCACGTTCAGTGACGCAATCACTGGCAACATGAGAAGTGACTGGCGGATGGATATGGCAAAACCTTATGTACTGAACTCCGCAAGGGATAATGACGGCCCGATACTCGTAACCCAATCTAATAAACATACAGGTATCGAAACTCGTTACCCTAAAGTGAATATTCAAGCTCAAGGGCAACTCACAAAAAATTCGACAATCCCTGTTACTGGTTGGCAAGACAATTTTGATAGCGTCGATATCAAACTTCATTTACCACCAGCCACTATGTTATTGGCTGCCTTTGGTGTTGACCATGCCAGTGGCAGCTGGTTAGGAAAATGGACAATTTGGGTCAGTTTTTTAGTATTGATTTGTACAGTCATGACTTGGAAAGTCATAGGGAAATCAGAAGCTATGGTCACTTTTGTGCTGTTATTGCTCATATTCCATGATAAAGCAGCACCGATTGTATCGATCATCAACTTTATTATTGCATCAGCAATCTATCGTTTCCAGCCTTTTGAAAAGCTGCAATCTGTCAGCCGCAATTACTGGGTACTCAGTTCTGCGATCGTATTTATATCCTTACTGTATTTCAGTGCAATACAGCTTAAATCGACGATTTATCCACAAATCACGCATTCGCATAATGTGAAATTACAACATGCATCATCGCTTACAAGCCATCCAATAAAACAAACCCAGTCTGAGCAATACACTAAAGAAAGACGTAACACCGCAGCATTACAAGCCCGTCCTATGGCCGACAGTGTAGAAAGAGTTCAAGTATCAGGAAGCCGTATCAAACAAGTTGATATGCTCGAGCGTTATCAAGCGGACACTCAAATTCAAGCTGGAATGGGGGTACCAAACTGGCGATGGGAACAACATACTATCAATTGGCAAAGCAATGTGACTGAGGGGCAGACTTTCAATCTATATATTTTGTCAGGTTACAGTTACCTTGCGGTTAAATTAGCCGGGATTATTATGGCCCTACTTTGGCTTGCGGTAGTACTACGAAAGGAAGCTCTACTCTTCGTTGAAAAGCTAAAGAATCAAACGCAACTTAAAGCTTCTGAAGCTAACTCAATTTTAGCCATTGTATTATCAGCGAGTTTATTGTCATTGACGTCAACGACCTCCGAAGCTCAAGATTTCCCTGAAAAATGGATGTTAGATGAACTGCATACCAAGCTCATCCAAGATCCTGATTGTGCACCACGTTGTGCTTCAATTAACCACTTACAAGTAGAAACACATAAACAGCAATTGACGTTAACGCTTGAAGTTCATGCAGCACATGACTCTGCAGTTGCTATCCCTAGCTCACCATTCTGGTTTGTTCAAGGTGTAGACATCAATGGAAAGAGCTCGAATTTGTTGACCAGAAAGGAAGGTAAGACTTACTTGCCCATAAAACCCGGCATTACTGACGTTAAATTAATCGGCACCATTGCCGCAATGGAATCGTTTCAGCTTCGCTTTATTGATAAGCCATTGAACGTTAAAGTTATTAAAGATGACAATTGGCAAATTGTTGGCACTCTGGATAACCGTTTAGTGAGTAATACGCTTGAATTTACTGCGGTTTCACCAAAACAACATCAATCTCAGCAATCCCGCTATGCCATTAAACCTTTAGTTAAAATTCATAGGCGTTTATCGCTGGATAATGAATGGTCTGTCTTTACCAGTATCGAGCGAGTGGCGCCAACAACTGGAGCAATAAATCTCTCTGTGCCACTACTTGCGACTGAACGAGTACTTTCTGATGGGGTTAACGTTGAGCAGCATCAAATAAAGATAAATATTCCTGCAGGTTCAAACCGTATCACTTGGCGTTCAAAAATCAGTAGAAGTAATGAAATCAAACTCAGTGCCAAAGCTAATTCTGGCTTTGTAGAGCATTGGTCTTTTATCATAACACCAACTTATCATGCTGCGTTTACTGGCCTACCCAATGTCATAAAGCAGCAAGACAACAGTGATTACTATCAGTACCACTTTTATCCTCTACCCGATGAAACCTTGACCGTTGCAATTGAACGACCTCAAGCGGTAAAAGGAGGAACGCTCGCTATTGACTCGGTGAAGCAAGTATTAGATCAAGGTCTACGCAGTAGCACTTTAACACTTGATTTTGCTTACCGGAGTACACAAGGTGGCGAACATACGATTGCCTTACCACAAGATTTTGAGCTTAAGCAGGTTGAACATGATAATAAGTTGATCAATATTCAAACTGTTCAAGGCAATCTTACTTTACCTATCTCGCCTAAAGAGCATCGCTATCGAATTACCTTACGATCATCTGCATCTATTAATCCATGGTTAACGTCACCTGAAGTTAATTTAAATGCACCTATCAGTAATATTGAAACACGCCTTAATGTTGGTTCAGGTCGATGGATTCTTTGGGCTGATGGCCCAACGCTTGGCCCTGCTGTTTTGTATTGGGGGGAATTATTAGCATTTATTTTAGTCGCTCTCGTACTCACTCGGATACCGTTCTCACCACTATCTACTGTGGCATGGATAATTCTCGGCTTAGGGTTAAGTCTGAATAACTGGGGCTTCTTGATTTTGCTTTTTGTCTGGTTTTCGGCCCTGTCTGCTAGCCAATATCGTCCACAAACATTGTCTCGTTCATGGTTTAATCTCACTCAATTACTATTGTTTGGCTTGAGTGCCATTGTGATACTCAATTTAATTGCCATTATTCCACTCAGTTTGCTGGGTTCTCCCAACATGGGCATCATGACTTATGCTGGCAGTTACCAACCTCTATCTTGGTTTTTGGATCAATCAACTGGTGAATTACCACAGGTTAAGATCGTTTCTATTTCAAACATTTGGTACAAACTGATCATGCTGATATGGGTGTTGTGGTTATGCTTCTCTTGTCTCAACTGGATTAAATGGGCTTGGCATAAGTTAGGAACTCAAGGTTTTTGGAAATCACCAGAAAAGAGAGTTCTTAACCAAAAAACGCCCAACAACGATAAAACATGATATTGACGTTGGCGCTTAAATTATTGGCGCCAACCATCATTTTACAAAGCTAAGTACCTGACGGTAACTCCTTTCAAAAATATCGTCAGGCACTTACGTTTCTAAAAATTGAGTGAATGCCTGCTGCACAAACTCAGCGTAGTATTCGATCTCTTCAGTAGAAGCAACCTTATTGTCTAAACTTAACAACGAACGTTTGTGAGATAAATTTCTAAAAAATTCATAACTCTTAACCAGCTTATTTACCAGCTTAGATTCAATCATTTCATGATCGGAAAGCGATGATAAGATATTGATGTTATCAGTCCATTGCGTCACTTCAGGATTATGATTGGCATAGGCTAACACTAGATACTGCGACAGAAATTCAATATCAACAATCCCACCTGAACTGTGCTTTAAATCGAATTCACCAACCTTCGCCGTTAACAAATGTTCAGTCATTTTGGCTCGCATCTCACGCACATCAGTCACCAAGGCTTTTAAATGCCTAACTTTGGTTAATATTTGATGCCGTATATCGATGAACTCTTGACCTAAGCCCTCATCACCATACACTTTTCTGGCACGAACTAACGATTGCTGCTCCCAAGTTTTAGCGTGCTGTTGATATCGCCCAAAACTCTCGATTTCACTCACGAGTAGGCCAGAAGCACCTGATGGTCTAAGACGCATATCCACTTCATACAACTCTCCTGAGTTAGTTCGAGTCGAAAACAAATGAATGATTCGCTGCGCTAGTTTGACGTAAAAACGATTACAGTCGATAGGTTTATTGCCGTCTGTCTGTGCAAAGTCGTCTTTATTGCCATGCAAAAATACTAAATCCAGATCTGAACCATAACCAAGCTCCTTCCCTCCAAGTTTGCCATACCCAATAACCGCAAAACCCTTCTCATTATTCTTTAGGTAACTTGGCTTGCCATGTCTTGCAGTGATCTGTTGCCACGCTTGATTCACTACTTGAGCAATTATTGCTTCAGCTAAACACGTTAAGTGATCGCTGACCTCGGTAATTGGCAAAACACCGGTAATGTCTGCCGCAGCAATTTTTAATTGTTGAGTGAGCTTAAATTGACGCATGGCCTCCATTTGCTGTTCCATGTCGTCTTCTGGAACTCGTAAACTGTATTGGTGTGCTTCGCTGGTATAGTCTTCAAAGTCAGTAGTGTTATAAAGTTGAACGGGATCAATCAACTCATCCAGTAACATTGGGAAATGCGCTAATTGCTCGGCAATCCATGGACTCGCAGCACAAAGACGGACGAGCTGTTGACGAGCCCCCGGATTTTCATAAAGCAATTCAAGGTAAGTCGTTCGACACACAATTTGCTCAAGTACCTTACCTACAGGTTTTAACACGAAAGTGGGATCTGTGTGCTCGGCAACTTCAGCAATTATAAATGGCATCAGCTTATCGAGTTTATCTTGCCCTTTAGGCCCAATAGGGCGCTTAAGCACTTCACTGCGCCACTTATAAAGCACGGACACAAATTCAGATTGTTTTTGGTGCTGGTTAATCCAGACAAACTCACCGACATCAGATTGTGCTTCGTCCCATAGATGTTCAGCCCAAGTAATGTGATCCTCTTCATCTTGCTCACCACCAATCGAAAGTTTGAACTGCTCATTAACTGACTTCATGACTTGCTGAAGTTGTTTTCTTAATTCGGCTTCATTCTCCATTTGCATTGACCAACAAATACGCTGCCAATCTAATTCATGCTCAGGTAATGTTTGGGTTTGCTTGTCATCAATCGCTTGTAATAAATTTTCGAGCTTTCTTAAAAAGGTATAATTGTTCCTAAGCTCTACCACATCGTTGTAGTCCATCAAGCCTTGATGAAAGATGCTTTCCATCGACGCATAGATGCTCTGCTGACGAAGATCCGCTTGTCGTCCACCATGAATCAATTGATAGTGCTGTACAATAAATTCAATTTCACGGATACCACCAGCACCTAATTTAATGTTATCGATCAGATTACGGCGTCTCACTTCTTGAGAAATCATATTCTTCATCTTACGCAACGAATCAATCGTGGTGTAGTCGATATAACGGCGATAGTTAAACGGTCGTAATAACTTGATAATTTCAGTTCGCTCAGGACAGTGAGGCCCAAGAACCCGCCCCTTCACCATGGCGTAACGTTCCCATTCACGTCCCTGATCTTGATAGTAATGCTCAAGTGCACTGTAACTGAAAACTAAAGGACCACTATCACCATAAGGTCGTAACCGCATATCAACTCGATAGACAAAGCCATCAACGGTGCACTGATCTAATAACGCGATCAGTTTTTGTCCCATCTTTGTGAAAAACTGTTGATTATCGAGCTCTTTTCGGCCACCTCGAGTGTAGCCAGCTTCAGGGTATGCAAAAATCAAATCGATATCAGAAGAAAAGTTCAGCTCTCCACCACCGAGCTTCCCCATACCCAGAATCACAAGTTTCTGTGTATCGCCATTTGAGCTAACTGGCGTACCATAGCGCTTACAAAGCAGATCAAATAACCAATCTCTAGTTACTAAAATTGTTGCTTCTGCTAATGTAGAGAGATCTGCTAACGATTGCCTCACGTCACCGACATTTAAAAAATCTCGCCAAGCAATAGACACCATATGTCGGTTACGAAAGTTTCGTAATGTTTTTTTAGCTTGCTCAATATCGGTAATCTCAGATAATTTTTTTTGCAGAATGCCTCGATAAAATAAACAGCGATCATCTTCTAAAACTTCATTCACAATGACGGGGATCCACTGTGGATGTCGGGACAATTGACCATAGACGAAATCACTCAAGCCTAGCACGGCTTCAAGCTGATATCGCTGTTCAGAAGACATTGAAGCAAGCACATCAGGTGCTTTCTGACTTAGCTCTTCCAAACGAACGGCTGCTAGTTGCTTTACATCTTTTGATAAAGGCTTGTTTGCGTTAACTTCAGAGGTCATAATCTTTGGTAACACCTTTTATTCGACATATTATGTCATTGGTGATATATCTATCTTTTGATCCTAATGGTCAATCTTAAAAAAGGCCATTAGCAATAAGCAAATTCAGTATTTAATACTGATTATATTTTGGAGCTCATATGGCAGGAATGCTAAAACGGGTGCTCTTATCTAGCCTTTTGTTACTTTCCATCATTGGATTGTCTGGCTGTGGCGATGATAGACCCGACAAAATTGCTCAATATCAACAACTAGCTGCCAATCGCATTGATGCTCTCGCATCAGAGATCAACAGCGGAAAAATTCGTAATGCAGTGCTGTTAAAACAGTATGCGGAAGTTTTAGAAACTAAAAAACCTGAACTTTCGCCGCTGCTTGAACAACTCTCTCTTGATGCAACTACCGAAGGTCCTATCTATCAGGGGTTAAAACGTCGAATGCAAGATTCTCGCGAAGCGAGTAATTTCATCGACTTAGATGCCCAACTGAATGAAGTCGAGAATATCTATCAGGCAGCGGATCCAAGCTTGTATAACGACATGCTGTCTGATCCGTTAAATGCCATTGCCGATATGTCAGACGGAGCTTTAGCTCGTATTAATGCTATGAGTAAAGCTTCTGAATTACTTGCTAATGGCTCAGAAGACTTTGGTGCTGGCAGTCAACTGGTCGGTAACCCATCTTATGGTAGCTGGCAAACTAACAGCAGTGGTACATCATTTTGGGCGTGGTATGGCATGTATTCCATGTTCTCTAACCTGTTTCATCGCCCAATTTATTATGACAACTGGTCAAGCCGCCGTGGTTACAGCTATTACGGTGATTACGGGCGTAACCGCTACACATCACCCAAACAACATAAACGCCAAGACAAATTATATCAAAACACTAAAAAGCGTTTTAATAATCAAGGCCGTCAGTTTAAAAGTCCGTACGCTAAGACTCGAACCGGTTCGAGTAGTTTAAGTCGCTCAAGCCAAGCGGCACAAAAGTCCTTTAAAAGTTCAGGCAGTAAATTCCGCTCCAATTACTCAAACAGCGCAAAAAGCAGTAGCAGCGGTTTCCGAAATTCATCAAGCAGAACATCACGTGGCGTCCGCCGCGGTAAGTAAGGAAAGATTATGTTTTCACTACAGGAATATGGCCTCACACAAGATTTACTGATCATCTTATTGATTGATCTTGGCATTGCGATGTTGCTGCTTACATTAATGCGCTATCTATTAGGTTGGAGTGCAAAAGTAAACAGCAACCATGAACTCGCTGAAAAAGATAATTCCGCTTTTGGTATCAGTACTGCTGGTGCCATCGCTGCTTTGGGCATTGTATTAACCGGAGCCATTACCGGCGAGGCGGCTCATAACTACTCAACCGAAGCCATTGGTTTAACCGCTTATGGTGTTTGTGGCATCATTTTAATCAAGCTTGGGCGTCTATTGCATGACAAAGTTGCGCTGAATGAGTTTAATAAAACCGAAAGTATTTTAGGCGGAAATGTGTCTGTCGCCATTGTAGATGCAGGCGCCTCAATTGCTACGGCTATCATCATTCGTGCTACGTTACTGTGGGCAGAAGACCTAACACTTGTGACCTTTATTGCTATCTTTAGTAGCTTTATTATCTCGCAATTAATGTTAGTACTGCTGACTCGCTGGCGTGAACACAGCTTTGCAAAACGCAATCAAGGTAACTCATTCCAAAAAGCGCTTCAGCAAGGCAATGTAGCTCTCGCCGTTAGGCATGTTGGTTATATGATTGCGATGGGATTAAGCTTTAACGCTGCAAGCCACTTTAT
Source organism: Shewanella sp. OPT22 (assembly GCF_004168585.1). Classification (GTDB taxonomy): domain Bacteria; phylum Pseudomonadota; class Gammaproteobacteria; order Enterobacterales; family Shewanellaceae; genus Parashewanella. The sequence continues at coordinate 13,027 of NZ_PGVH01000005.1, forward strand.
TGAATTTTCACCTCACGCATATGTCAGTAACCTCATCGCTTGGTTGGTATTTTCTATTGTGATGTTGATTGTGTTGTCGATCTTACAAGGCATTGTAAAATCGGTAGTACTTTCGAAAATCAATCGTACCGTTGAAGTTGAACAACAACATAATGTTGGTTTAGCTTCAATTGAAATGGCGATCAGTGTTGCTGTTGCATTAATTCTTACGGCATTAATGGCATAAGCAAACTATGACACAAACTGTGAGTATTTCATCAAATTCGAGACAATCATTGTCTCGAATTGATGATATGTTGTTACTGCTGATCATGGGAGTCCTTGCTGCTTGTGGTCTGATATACGAATACCTACTTTCCCATTATGCAGGCCGTATTTTAGGTGCACTTGAAGCCGCCATTTACACCATGATAGGCATTATGATTGTCTCAATGGGGTTAGGCGCATTTGCGGCCCGTAAAATTAAAGATGCTTTTACGGGTTTTGCAACGCTCGAGTTAATTGTGGCCATCTGTGGATCAAGTGCCATTTTAATCACTGCAGCGATTATTGGTTTTACCTCTGAATTTCCGCAAATTATTGCCAATACATTTAACTTACCGCCCGATCAACTACCCGATGGTGGCAGTATTCAAACGATGCAGGCCTTGGTCAAATATCTTCCTTATGTATGGGGAACGATTCTTGGCTTAATGATAGGCATGGAGATCCCACTGATTGCGCGAGTCAGACAATCGCTGTCTGAAGAGCATTTACTGCATAACGCCGGAACCATTTATGGTGCCGACTATATTGGTGCAGGAGCTGGTGCCGCTATTTGGGTTGGCTTTATGCTCGCAATGGACATTGAGCTCGCAGCAACCTTAACCGCCAGTGCTAATTTAATTGCAGGCTTTGTGTTTTTATTCCGTTTCCGTGATCGTATTAAACACTTTTCTTTATTAGTTGTTGGGCACGTTTTAGCCAGCTTTCTATTGCTCGCGTTAGCGACTTTTGGCCCCGACTGGCAACAAGGTTTTAATAATTTATTATATAAAGACAAGGTCGTTTACAGCCAAGCGACTCGGTTTCAGCAATTAACGTTTACTGAACGCCTTCGAGGAAGCGGTCTTGAACCTGTTTACTCGATGTACATCAATGGTCGTTTGCAATTCTCAAGTGAAGATGAACATATTTATCACTCGTTTTTAGTCGATCCTGTAATGGCTATCAGCCCAAGACACGATAACATTTTGATCATTGGTGGTGGTGATGGTTTAGGTTTAAAGCAAGTTCTAAAATGGGATCCCAAACACGTTACATTGATGGATTTAGATGGTGAGTTAATTAAATTATTTGCCAGCGATACCACCGCAATGCCAACTGAATTAAGTAAAGCTCTACGCCAATTAAACGGTGATGCGCTAAACGACTCTCGTTTGAAATTAATGTTTGATGATGCATTTAATGGTGTCGATAAATTAATTAGAAATCATAAGAAATATGACACTATCGTTGTCGATCTGCCTGACCCAAGTCATCCAGATTTAAATAAACTGTATTCTGATGTGTTCTATCGCAAGCTTAAAGAGTTACTCAGTGCTGACGGTGCGATTAATATACAATCGACCTCACCTTACCATGCAAAAAACGCCTTTATTTCTATAGGTAAAACGCTGTCTTCTACAGGGTTTCAGGTTCAGCAATATCACCATAACGTGCCGAGCTTTGGTGAATGGGGTTGGACGATTGCAACCTTGAGCGGGAAAAAGCCTGAAGCCAGACTGGAACAAGTAAAGCAATTCCCTATAAAAGAAGAATGGCTAACGCCATCTTTAGCGCGTGCTGCTTTTGAGTTTCCGGGGAATTTCTATCAACATGCTCACCATGTAAAGCCAAATGTTTTAGGGTCATTGCAGCTCTATCGCTACCACCAAAAAGCGTGGGCACAGGAGCAAGATGTTGATGTATTAAATTAATGAATGCGTCAGCGATTGCATTTTGATCGAAATAAACTGAGACTGCCGACAAACAAATCTGTCGTGATGCATTTCCTGCTTTTTATGGGATGACAAAAGAAATAATAAAAGAATCAAAAAAAGCGCTTGACATATTATGTCTAGTTGCTAAAGTTGAACTCAAGACATAATATGTCAACAAGGATAAACATGAACATTCACACGATTGCGAATTATTTAAATGGACTTGGCGATCAAGGGCAAACTGGTTTTACTTTTGATTGCATACCGATTGACGGTGAAGTTGAAGTACTACAAGTAAACGTAGTAGACCGAGAAGAAATTCCGGTGTTTATTTCGGTAACAGAGAACCAAGTGCTGTGCATCAGTTACCTGTGGGATGAGAGTGAAGTCGTCCTAGACAAACGAACAGAAATGTTCCAAACCATGCTTGAATTGAACATCCCGATGCCACTGTCAGCATTTGCTAAAGTTGACGAAAAATACGTGGTGTACGGGGCATTATCACTCAACTCAAGCATGAACGAAATTGAACAAGAAGTGGCGGTTTTATCCGACAACTGTATTGAAGTCATCGACGAAATGGTCGCCTATCTGAAATAAGGAGTAATACCATGGGCATTTTAAATAAAATCCTAACCGCATTTCGTGGCGGCGCTACTGAAATCGGTGAAAGCATCGTAGATGCGAACTCAACCCGTATTTTTGAGCAAGAAATTCGTGATGCGAAGAAACACTTAACTAACGCTAAGCGTGAGCTAACGGACGTCATGGCAAAAGAAATGCAAGCCAGCCGTGAAATTGAACGCCTAAAACGTAGCGTTGAAGAGCATGAAGGTTATGCAACTCAAGCACTTGAGCAAGGAAATGAAGAGCTTGCACTTGAAGTAGCTGAAAAAATTGCACAGCTTGATCAAGAATTGTCTGAGCAGCAGTCCGCAAATGACAGTTATAACCAGCATGCTGCACGCTTAAAAGAGTTAGTGAAGAAAACCGAAAGACAGCTTTCTGATTATCAACGTCAGCTTAGCATGGTGAAAACCACTGAAAGCGTACAAAAAGCGACAGCGACTATCACAGATTCTTTTGCGTCTAGCAACTCGAAGCTGATGAACGCTAAAGATTCATTAGAGCGCATCAAAGCGCGTCAGCAACAGTTTGACGACAAGTTAAAAGCTTCAGAAACACTTGAAGATGAAAACAGTGATAAGTCTTTACAAGCTAAGTTAGCTGAAGCCGGTATTAGTGAAAAGAAATCTGATGCCAGTGCCGTTCTAGATAGACTAAAAGCCAAAAAAGGCTAATCCACATTCGCCACACCAAGATTGTTAGGTGTGGCCAACGCACAACCATTGCTCTTGAAGCTCGTTAATTTCAAGCTTCCCTGTTGTACCGATTCAAGAAGTGCCTGACGATAGGTTTCTTCAAAATTTTAGCGCTCAGATTGAGTACAGGACAAGTTGCAACGAAGGGCGCATAGCCATAGCTATGTAATCTGAATTGCAACGCAGTAAAGTGCTTAAGGTAGGCGTTAAAAAATGTAAGAAAATCTGTGGTCAGGTACTTATAACTCCTCCACTGGTTTTTGAATTGGTTTTTTGCGACTTATGCAGGCCGTCTCCCAACCATCCTGCATTAAGTCGCTGTTTTGTATTCAATGGTGTGTACTTTCATAAAAGGAATTTGAAATGTTTGCCCAATTATTTCTTTGCGTTGGCGGTTTGCTCAGTATCATCTTAGGTTTCAAAGAGGGTGATTATCTATTATCGCTCTGCGGTGTTATGGTACTTACAAGCACTAGCTTGTCTATTTTCCAATTAAAAACAGGCAAAACACTATCTTTGTGGTCAAACAGCTAACCTATATTTAATTTCAGGAGTTCAGTTAACTATGGGATTTTTTAAATCACTGTTTTCTAAAACAGAAGAAGTAACTTCACGCGAGTTAACTCAACCTGACGATCTTATCATTGGTGATATGATCACGCTCGACGATAGCTTTGCATTACCTTCGCAGCTCAAAGGTAAGCAACTTAAAGTTGAAGCCGTTAATACTTACGAATACGAACATCGCCGTGTCACCGAATGGCAACTGAAAGGCATTGATAATCAAGCTATCTTTCTAACTCTAGATAAAGATGACGAAGTGTATTTAGCACTTTCAATAAAAGTGTCACGTGACAAAGTTGAGCAACTGTTTGATATGGAAAGCTTTAGCCAAATATTTGAAGAGCCTGGCGAAGCTGAACTTTCGGTTATCGAAAATCATCCAATTAAGGAACTCAGCCAATGGCTTGGACAACACTATCGTCAAACCACTTTTGCGGATTTCGGCTATTATCATCCTAAAGATTATCGAAAAAGTCGTCCTTCTCAATCTGAAAATGAAAACCAAGGTGATCCTTTTGAAAGCTATCAACTGATGGACGACACCGAAAGTTATGCATTAGATATTGAAGTATATGAAGGTGGTGAAACTGAAGTCAGCTTAGTGCTTTATCGTCCAGTGACAGATATTCGTGAATATTGGCCGATATAAAAACGAGGGAGCATCTCTTTCTGGCATAAGTGCTGTTTTTTGGTAAGATTGACAGAATATGACATAAAACTGATCAACATTATTCAGGCATAGGTAACGCTTTCCAAATATGAGTAAAACCAAAAACAGTTTGCCAGAGCAATGGCAACAAAACCAAATAGCAGCTAAAGCAACACAAGTTGCTTTTGATTTAGACGAACACTTCCAATATTCCATCCGAAAAGCGGCCCTTGATGCTGGAGTTAGCCCTTCAGATCAAATTCGGACGATTCTCGGTTTATCTGTGTCTAAACGACCTAAACGTCCTCGCCTAACAGTATCACTTAGTCCTAATGATTATGTTATTCTCGCTGAGAAGTACGGTTTAGAATCTGATTCGCAACTTGAAATCAAAAAGCGCGTACTCGACGATTTAGTGAATTTCGTATCTGACGAAAACGCATAACCTAAGCACAGCTCCAAAGGACTTGAGTAATGATCAATAAGAAATGGCTCGAAGATAAATTTGAGGGGCCTTCTCCATTTGAATTAGCAATGATGCTGTTATCTCTCATTGCTGTGATCATTATGCTCACACTCACCTTTGGAAAGTTAGATCCACAAACCCATAAATTACTGATGTTAATTGATACTGGTATCTGTCTCATTTTTATCACTAATTTTTTCTATGGTTTTTTTCGTGCAGACAGCAAACGACTTTATTTTAAACAACACTGGATAGATCTCATCGCCAGTGTGCCTGCAGTTGAACCACTTCGAGTCGCACGGATCTTTCAAATTTTAAGGGTAGTTCGTTTAATTCGTGCCAGCCGCTCTATCTTACTCCCTCTGGTAAAACAGAAAAGAGAAGCGACGATGGCCAGTCTACTAGTGGCTGTGGTTACCATTCTTGCGATAGCATCCGTTGTCATTTTGTTGGTTGAAAGTGGCGCAAAGGGTGCCAATATTCATACTGCGGAACAAGCAATTTGGTGGGCATTAGTCACAATTTCCACCGTAGGCTATGGTGATTATTATCCTGTGACTACAGCAGGTCATATCATTGGTGGTCTAGTTATCATTTCTGGTGTTAGCTTTTTTGGTGTAGTTTCTGGTTATATGGCGTCAATTTTTGTTGCCCCCGATGAAAATAAAATCAACGAACAACAAGAAATCCATCAAGAACAGATCAAACTTGAGCTTCAACAAGCCTTGAAACGTATGGAAGCTAACCAAGAGCAAATGGAACGCAACCAAGCTCAAATGTTAGCTGAAATAGCTAGCCTAAAAGAACAACTTAAATAGCTTTTTTCTTCTTAATCATGCAGATACCTATATCCACATTTACAAATGTATATTTTATGCTAGCTTATAAACATAATGGTTAATTTATAAGCATAAAAATTCATTAGTAAAGTGAATTAACAATAATAAGTATTTCGTTTAGGGAGCAAATGAAATGGAACAAGTAAAGGAATTACTGTTTCTACATCAATCAGATGAACCATGCTATTTGGCGGCTTTAGCTGAGTCGTTCGGCATTACTGTTACTGTAATCAATGACCCATCCGCAATTCCCGAATTCGCAAACAATCATCAAGCTTTGTGTTTGATTCCGCAAAAAGGAATGCAACTGGATCAAGATGGTATTCCTATTGAAGCACACAAACTGATTAATGAATTACCTATTGCTTTGTATCAAGCTGAGCGTAATACCATTTCTGAAAGTGCAGCAATCTTTCTCGGTGTTCAAGGCTTGCTTTACAGTGACATCAGTATGGATCTAATCATGTCGAGTCTTACTAAGATGCTCAAGGGCGAATTATGGTTTGATAGGCAGTCACTGAGTGAAACGGTGAGAATGCTCATAAAAAGCTCAGATCCAATCATCACCTTTAATCAACCAAATAAACACGTTCCGCTGCCTAGAAACTTAACCTCCAGAGAAATCACTATCATCAAGCTTGCATTCAATGGTGCTCGCAATAAAGAAATTGCAGAAAAATTACAGATTAGTGAACACACGGTGAAAGCACATATTTCTTCTATCTTTAGAAAAACAAACTCAAGAAATAGAGTAGAACTCATGAGATGGGCAAGTGTTAATTTAGCAAAACAAATGGCATAACAAGTTATGCCATTTTCATTTTATTGAACTTATATCAACTCGCTTTCAGAAGAGCATAGCCTCTTTTCGCTTTACTCTCTGAACCAGCTTTTACCTCTAACCAAGAGCTCAGTGCTTCAGACAAAGACAAAAGATCTTCTTCCGAGCCTCGAATCAGTTCGAGTTCAACTTCTGAAATTGGACTCTCTTTATCGTTAGCAATGATTTTTCCAATATCTAATACGACCTCTATTTCACTTCGTTCAAACTCTACATACCATTTTTTTCGTAAGAAATTAGTTTCAAATAGCATGAGCAGTTCAGCTTGAGTCGTTTGAATATTGGCATCACTCGGCCAAATCTCACTAGGGAAAAGCGACAATTGCGGCTGGATAAACGAAAACGGGATATCTACGTTAAACTCTGGCCGTTTATGCAATCCACCTACAACTTTTCCTGCCGTTTTCAATGTTTGCTCTTTGTGTGTATCCACTTGTCGAATACGAAGTCCCATATCCCAAGTTCTCAACGTCAATGAGCGGGTATCGAAGTATTGGTTTACTAGCTGTTTGGCGCCAACATACTTCGAATTGAGCTTTTTATGAATAGCGTCTGCTGCACGCTGAGCGTCATTCTCATTTATCAGTAGTTTTACTTCAGTTTCAATAGTCATAATTTGAGCAAATTGTAATCAAACATTCTTTTTTCTGTCACCTTAACGACACAATGTAACATTGCTGTCATATTTGGCCGTCAAAATGCCACATGCGATAACGAAAGGGTCGCAAAAAATGAATCTGAGTTGGAAAAACACTCGATCGCTGTTTTTTTGAGCGAAATAAGTGCACAATAAGCAAAATTAATCGGCTCAATTGTGAAAACACAGTTTCAAAATGCGAATGCTTAGGTTAACATTCGCCCGCTTTTCCACATAGGTGGAATAACCAAAATAGCCATAAGCGGGAAATACCCGATACCTTATAGGTAAATTGGATATTTTCAAATTAAATAGGTACACGGCAATGCCAGTAAACTCTATTTTAGGCGTGTTTGCAAAATCGCCAATTAAGCCTCTTCAAGAGCACATTGATAAAGTATTCGATTGCGCATCGGAACTTACACCATTCTTCCAAGCCGCAAACAAAGGCGACTGGGATGAAGCGATTAAACGTCGTAAAACTATCAGCATGACTGAGCGTGAAGCTGATGTTTTGAAGCGTGACATTCGCCTTCAACTCCCTGGCGGTTTGTTCATGCCCGTTGAGCGTACAGATCTTCTTGAGTTAGTCACTCAGCAGGATAAAATCGCTAACAAAGCAAAAGACATTTCTGGACGTGTTATTGGTAGAAACATGACCATTCCAGAAGATCTTCAAGAACTCTTTTTTGCCTACTTAACACGTTGTTTAGACGCTGTTTCAATGGCAAAAGAAGCAATCAATGAGTTGGATGATTTACTAGAAGCCGGTTTCCGTGGACGTGAAGTCGATCTAGTAGCAAAGATGATCCATGAACTCGATAACATCGAAGATGACACGGATGATTTACAAATTCAGTTAAGACGCCAACTTTTTGCGATTGAGTCTGACATGAATGCCGTCGATGTTATGTTTTTATATAAAATCATCGAGTGGGTTGGTGATTTAGCCGATTTAGCTGAGCGTGTCGGTTCTCGTCTTGAGCTTATGCTCGCCCGTGTCTAACTAGTTTTCAAGGTTTATAAAAATGGTTGATGTATTAGTCACCAATGGCCCATGGCTTATTGCTTTTGCGGCTGCTTTCGGATTTTTAATGGCATGGGGTATCGGTGCCAACGATGTAGCAAATGCAATGGGAACCTCTGTCGGTTCTGGTGCAATCACAATTAAACAAGCGATCATTATCGCAATGATCTTTGAATTTGCTGGGGCTTACCTAGCGGGTGGCGAAGTAACCAGTACGATTCGTAAAGGCATTATTGATTCTGCGTATTTTGTTAATGCACCAGAGTTATTAGTCTACGGTATGATCGCCTCGTTACTTGCAGCAGGTTTATGGTTAGTGCTCGCTTCGGCTCTAGGCTGGCCTGTATCTACCACTCACTCTATTGTTGGTGCAATTGTTGGTTTCGCCGCAGTGGGTGTTGGTTCAGATGCGGTTGAATGGGGTAAAGTTGGTGGCATTGTTGGTTCGTGGATCATCACTCCAGCAATATCTGGCTTTATCGCATTTTTGATTTTCCAAAGTGTACAAAAACTGATTTTTAATACAGAAAATCCATTAGCAAATGCTAAGCGTTATGTGCCTTTATACATGGCCTTTGCTGGCTTTGTAATGTCTTTGGTAACGATAACGAAAGGCCTTAAGCATATTGGCTTAAATTTCACAGCCGTTGAAGCTTATACCCTCGCAGTTGCGATTGCCGTTATCGTTGGCATTGTTGGCAAAATGGCAATTGGTCGTCTTAAGATGGATGAAAATGCAGACAAGAACGATCACTTTGGTAACGTTGAAAGAGTATTTGCTATATTGATGGTTGTAACGGCTTGTTGTATGGCGTTTGCACATGGTTCAAATGACGTAGCCAATGCGATTGGTCCATTAGCGGCTGTTGTGTCAATTATTCAAGCGGGTGGTGAAATCACCAAAAAAGCAGCGCTTGTTTGGTGGATTCTACCTTTAGGTGCTTTCGGTATCGTATTAGGTTTGGCTATCTTTGGTAAGCGAGTGATGCAAACCATTGGTAAGAACATTACTCACTTAACTCCAAGCCGTGGCTTTGCTGCTGAGCTTGCTGCTGCCTCTACTGTTGTTATCGCTTCTGGTACTGGTTTACCAATCTCTACTACACAAACTCTAGTGGGTGCAGTATTAGGTGTTGGTATGGCACGTGGTATTGCAGCGATTAACTTAAGTGTGGTTCGTAACATTGTTGTATCTTGGGTGATCACACTCCCTGCTGGTGCTGCTTTATCAATTATGTTCTTCTTTATGATTAAAGGCATCTTTAATTAAAAAACATAAATGAGAGTGATATCAATTAAGAGGGAAGCATTCATGCTTCCCTCTTGCATTAAGTGCAACAAATCCATAGCATTACCATTATTGTATTTTCGATTGAGATCGTATTTGTGTTAAAAAAGCTTGCTCTATCACTGTGCTTTTTAGTTCTTCCTTTTCAGTTACAAGCCGAAGAAACTCGCTATATCTCTGAAAATGTTTATGTTTATTTACACTCAGGCCCAGGCTCACAATATAAAATTCTTGGCAGCGTCGCCGCTGGACGAGAAGTAACTCTTCTCCCTGAAGCACAAGGTGGCTTTTCTAAAGTCATTGACAACAAAGGTCGAGAAGGTTGGATTCAATCAAAAATGATTGTAAAAGATCCAACATTTAGAATTACAGAACCTAAACTACAGCAACAAATAGATGACTTACAAAAAGAGTTAACTACCGTAAAAGCCGTCAGCGCTCAGTCGTCACAAAAAACAACAGAACTTGAACAGCAATTAGCTTCAGCGGTTCAAGCTCGTAAAATGGCAGAAAGTAACCTTTCGGCTGTTAAACAGCAATTATTAACCGCCAATCAAGATGAAAAATATCGCTTCTGGCGTGAAGGTGGCATGATTGCAGGAGCAGGTTTATTAATTGGACTCATCTTAGCTTATTTCCCAAAACCGGGAAGAAAGCGTAAGACAAGTTGGTAAGCGCTCTAAGTATTCAGTAGAGCATTTTTTTAAGTGCTCTACTTTTTAGGCGCCCCTGGCATGTTATTAAGGATACCACCTTGTGTGACAAGGGCATTAAATTTTGAGACCAGCGCCTCACTTGTTTTACCTACCTGATATTCTTCAAAATTGAATCGTTTAGGGATGATAGAAGTTATACCTGACCTGAAATAATTTAAAGCACTTGCGATTTTCCAGCCAACAGCATCTCTTGCTGCACTTGTAGCTTTAAGTTTTCCATGTTCCGCAACTATCGTTAATTTATAGTCCCGCAAAGCATTGCCTTCTGAGCCAGAATTTATAACAAGATCTGCTCTAAAATTTTGATTATCTTTGGCTTGAGCTTTATTAGCACTTATGAATGTGTTCATTTCACTTGCAACATTATATTCATTAGCTATGTATTGGTTATTACTTGGAAGTGTAGCCATTTTGACCTCGTTCAACACTCAATATGTGTCTAAAGATATTATTACTTTTTAATCAAGCCTGATTAAATTAATGATAAAGATATGATTAAGCTTTATTCATCAGCCTCAAAAACCAAAACCCATACAGATCAAACAAAGCCAATATTGCCGTTTTAAATAGTGTTCTAAATCACATTTTGCAGGTATAATCCGCAAAATTTCCAATATTGTATACAAAACCGAGTTCAGCAATACGTCGTATTACTCCAAATGAACTCGAATAATAATAGCGCACAGTGCCCTGCATGGGCCTAGATGGAAGCATAACTATGTTCAAAGCGAGTGAAGTTCTAGAGGGTCATTTTGATCAAGCTAACCTCTCTGAGTTGTTTCAAGCAATTACTGATAATTATGTGGTTGACGAGGAACAATATCTGTCTGAGTTGATTAAACTGGTTCCGTCATCGGAAACTGAAATTAATCGTGTTACTCAGCGTGCACATGATTTAGTTCATAAAGTACGACAATATGAGAAAAAAGGATTGATGGTAGGCATCGATGCTTTCCTTCAACAGTACAGTCTTGAAACGCAAGAAGGCATTATTTTAATGTGTCTTGCTGAAGCACTGTTACGCATCCCAGATTCTGCCACCGCCGACGCATTGATTGAAGACAAGCTTTCAGGCGCCAAGTGGGATAAACACATCCGCCAAAGTGATTCAGTACTGGTTAACGCTTCGACTTGGGGCTTAATGCTAACAGGTAAAATCGTTAAGCTTGATCAAAGCATCGATGGCAAACCAAGCGGCCTTTTAGGCAAACTGGTCAATCGTTTAGGCGAACCTGTTATCCGCCAAGCCATGCTTGCGGCGATGAAAATCATGGGTAAGCAATTCGTGCTTGGCCGTACCATCAAGGAAGGCTTAAAAAACAGCGAAAGCAAACGTAAATTGGGTTATACCCACAGTTACGATATGCTGGGTGAAGCGGCTTTAACCCTTAAAGATGCTAAAAAGTATTTTAATGATTACGCTGATGCGATTCGTGCTTTAGGCAGCCAAAATTACAATGAAGCCGAAGCACCTCGCCCTACCGTTTCGATCAAGCTCACCGCACTGCATCCACGTTATGAAGTAGCGAATACTGACCGTACACTTACCGAACTTTATGATCGTGTTATTGCGCTTATCAATATTGCACGCAGTGTAAATGTAGGTATTCAAATCGACGCAGAAGAAGCCGATCGTCTTGAACTCTCACTCAAGCTATTCCAAAAGCTTTATCAATCTGAAGCGGCAGTGGGTTGGGGACAGTTGGGTATTGTGGTTCAAGCCTACTCCAAACGCGCATTACCAGTATTAGTTTGGCTCAATCAATTGGCCAAAGAGCAAGGTGATGAAATCCCTTTACGCTTGGTAAAAGGCGCGTATTGGGATAGTGAGCTAAAATGGGCGCAAGAAAACGGCGAAAGTGGCTACCCGCTATATACTCGCAAATCTGGCTCTGATGTTTCTTACCTTGCTTGTGCTCGTTATCTGCTATCAGAAAAAACCCGTGGCTATATTTATCCTCAGTTTGCCACTCATAATGCACAAACCGTAGCCAGCATTACTGACATGGCAGGCGATCGCCAGTATGAATTCCAGCGTTTACATGGCATGGGGGAAGAACTTTATGACACAATTCTTGCGGAAGCGGGTGTAAAAACGGTTCGCATTTATGCCCCGATTGGCGCCCATAAAGACTTACTGCCTTATTTAGTTCGTCGTCTACTTGAAAACGGTGCAAACACTTCTTTCGTGCATAAATTAGTGGATCCTAAAACGCCGATTGAATCATTAGTCGTCCACCCACTATCAACGCTGAAGCGTTTTAAAACCTTAGCCAACAATAAAATTGTTCTACCAGAAGACATCTTTGGTGAAGAACGCAAAAACTCAAAGGGAATGAATATGAACATTGCTTCTGAATCAGAGCCATTCTTTAAGGCGCTAGATCAATACAAAGAGACTACATGGCTAGCAGGTCCAATCGTTGATGGCGAAACGGTTAATGGTGATAACATTGAAGTGGTTAGCCCATTTGATACTCGTGAAGTGGTCGGCCACGTAGCTTACGCTGACGATCGTGCGATTGAACAAGCTATGTATTCAGCTCACAGTGCTTTTGATGCATGGACTCGTACTCCCGTTAAGCAGCGTGCTAATGCTTTGCAAAAGCTGGCTGACTTACTGGAAGAAAACCGTGAAGAACTGATTGCACTTTGTACTCGTGAAGCAGGTAAAAGCGTCCAAGACGGTATCGATGAAGTCCGTGAAGCGGTAGACTTCTGCCGTTATTATGCCGTCAATGCTAAAAAGATGATGGCGCAACCTGAAGTAATGCCTGGGCCAACAGGTGAACTCAATGAGTTGTTTTTACAAGGTCGCGGTGTGTTTGTGTGTATCAGCCCTTGGAACTTCCCATTAGCGATTTTCTTAGGTCAAATCACAGCCGCACTTGCTACAGGTAACACCGTGATTGCTAAACCTGCTGAGCAAACTTGTATTGTCGGATATCGTGCCGTTCAACTGGCTCATGAAGCAGGCATTCCTAAGAACGTACTGCAATTCCTACCAGGAACGGGCGCAACCGTAGGTGCAAAAATCACTGCTGATGAACGCATTGGCGGCGTATGTTTTACTGGTTCAACAGGAACCGCTAAGCGTATTAACATCACCCTTGCTAATCGTGATGGAGCCATCATTCCGTTGGTTGCTGAAACTGGCGGTCAAAATGCAATGGTGGTTGACTCAACCTCACAACCTGAACAAGTCGTTAACGATGTAGTGGGTTCTTCATTTACCAGTGCAGGTCAACGCTGCTCTGCGCTTCGAGTTTTGTATATTCAAGACGATATTGCCGAGCGTGTACTTGATGTGATGCAAGGTGCAATGGATGAATTAAGCATTGGTCATCCAGGTTTTATTAAAACTGACGTCGGCCCTGTTATCGATGCCGCTGCAAAATCGAACTTAAACGCACACGTTGATCACATTCAACAAGTGGGCAAGCTGATAAAGCAAGTTGAGTTGCCAACGGGTACTGAACATGGCTACTTTGTCGCACCTACTGCAGTTGAAATTGATTCAATCAAAGTACTTGAGAAAGAACACTTTGGGCCAATTTTGCATATCATTCGTTACAAGAGCACTGACTTAGAAAAAGTGATTGCTGACATAAACAGCACTGGCTTTGGTTTAACCTTAGGGATCCATAGTCGAAATGAAGGCCATGCGCTAGCCATTGCAGATAAAGTGGGTGTCGGTAATGTTTATATTAACCGTAACCAAATTGGTGCCGTTGTGGGTGTTCAGCCATTTGGCGGTCAAGGTCTGTCTGGTACGGGCCCTAAAGCCGGTGGTCCTCACTATTTAACGCGCTTTGTGACTGAAAAGACTCGTACCAACAACATTACTGCAATTGGTGGTAATGCGACGCTTCTTTCACTTGGTGATAGTGAAGATTAATAAAAAGCAATAATACAGATGTAGTGAGAGCTAAGTCTTTTGTGCTTTCACTACAATGTACTTCTTGTTGCTTTGGCACTAACGCTAGCCCACTCACCATCTTCTTCAGTTGATACGAATGCGTTGTTCCTGCTAGCTTGGGTAATATCTTCATTTATTGTGACTTGATATGAATTTACAGGTACCCCCGTATATTTTGACCTAAAGTCACTTTTTTTATTTAATTTTGAATTTATTTTTTTGGTATTTACAACTTCTATAGATGTATGGAAGGCTTCGATCAACGTTGCTGATTCAACAAACCATAAAACCTCCCCGTCAATATGCATTCTTGTAAAGTCTGCATTGAACTCCTCTACAAGGCCACCATCTTTACGGACAATGATTACTTTCGCTTTAGCTACATTGCCAACACTACTTTGACTTAAATCATTTTTAGTACCTTGCCATTCAATGCTGCACTCAAGCTTTGAGCCTAAGCTAAAACCGTAGGTCATTTTATGCTCATAATTTATTTCATTTAATTATGAGTATAATAAATAGGCATAAATACAAAAGTTATATATTGTTAACAATCAAGGTTAACTCTTCTCGAAGGAAACAGAATGCAGCAAAATCAACGCAACGATTTATTAAATATTTATAACTCCGCGCTTGTTATCATTGATGTTCAAGGAAAGCTTGCACAAATGATGTTTGAAAGTAAGCTACTTCATGAAAAGATTAAAACTCTAATCAAAGGTGCTGAGCTACTCGGGATCCCCATTTTCTGGCTAGAACAAATCCCTGAAAAACTTGGCAATACTTCCAATGATATCGCCGAACTCTTAACTCCTAATGTCCAGCCGATAGCTAAAAAACATTTTAGTGCATGGCAGAATGATGACTTTAAACAAGCACTAGAGCACTCCGGTAAAACACACTTGTTAGTCGCGGGTATTGAGGCACACATTTGTGTCTATCAGACTTGTAAAGACTTACAAAATAACGGTTTCCAAACGCATATTGTGCGTGACGCCATTTCATCGAGAACGGAAGAAAATAAAGTGTGCGGCATAAAGATGATGCTCGACTGCGGTGCCAATTTATCTAACGTTGAATCAGCATTATTTGAGCTGCAACATGTCGCTGAAGGGGAGCGATTTAGACAATTAATAAAACTGGTGAAATAAAGCCGCTGACAAGTTTATTTAGGTCAGATAAAATGCCGCCTAATTTTCGTTACCAGTATTTATCATGAGTTCAGAGCAAGTTTCACTGCCAGAGTCTTATCTACAACGCTTCGCAGGCATCGGCCGTTTATACGGACAGCCAACCTTAGTTAAATTTGCTCAATCCCATGTGGTGGTTATTGGTATTGGTGGTGTTGGCACTTGGGTTGCTGAGTCATTAGCACGCTCTGGCATAGGTCAAATTACACTCATCGATCTTGATGATATTTGTGTGACCAACACTAATCGCCAGATTCATGCACTGAAAGACACTATTGGTCAATCAAAAGTGGAAGTCATGGCTGATCGTATCAAGGCGATTAACCCAGATTGTATCGTCAATGAAATCGAAGACTTTATTACTCTAGATAATCTTAATGAGTATCTAATCTCAGTTAAGCAAGGTGGTGATATTGATTACGTCATCGATTGTATTGACGCCGTAAAACAAAAAGCGGCATTAATTGCATGGTGTAAGCGATACAAGTTACCTATCGTAACCGTTGGCGGCGCTGGTGGCCAGATGGATCCTACACAAATCCAATTAAGTGATCTCGCTAAAACTTACCAAGATCCCCTACTCGCTAAAGTAAGAAATATTTTACGCCGTGAGTATAACTTCTCTAAAAACACCAGTCGTCGTTTTGGCGTAGATGCTGTTTTCTCAACAGAGCAATTAGTTTACCCACAAGAAGATGGTACCGTGTGTGCGAATAAATCAGGTTCAGACGGCAATATGCGAATGGATTGCGCTTCAGGCTTTGGTGCAATCACAACGGTAACGGGCACTTTCGGTTTTGTTGCTGTAAGTAAGGCACTAAAGAAACTCGCCGCTAAAGCGTAAAATCAATTATTTTCTTTATTTAATGGCATAGTTCATGCTTTCTATTCAACACAACATTTTAATGGCAGTTGGATAGAAAGATGAACAAGTTTACTTTATCTTCACTGAACTTCTTCTCGGGACGCATATTTTCAAAACAATGGATGTCAAGATCCATGCTTTGGCTGGTTGTGTTATGCGCTAGTCTTCTGTTTTTGCCGGAGCACATTCTAGGCAAACTAGGATTGCATGAGCATATTCAACCGTACAGCCACTTTGTGGGCTTAGGGTTGGTCATCGGTTGTGCGTATTTTTGCAGTCGAGTTTTTGACTACTTACTTGATATTGGTATCAATCACTACAGTAGTAAGCAAGCGACAACAGCGATTGAAAATAAAATCCACTACCTAGATCCTACTGAGAGAGCTGTACTCAGAGAATTCTTTTTGCAAAGCAGTGCAACCTTGACCTTACCGAAGGATGACGTCGCCGTTAAAAGCTTAATGAATGCGCATATCCTAGAATGCATCGGTAATGAATTACACTATGCGATTCAGGGTCCAACGGCTGACTTTAAGATCACGTTAAAAGCTCGAAGCTATTTAAATCGTCAAATTTTACGCTTACCGAATGGAAAGCCAAACGAGCTTGAATTGAAACAATTGATAAAAGCTAGACCTGCATTTATTCATAGTCTTGTGCAGCAAAGAAAACAGGCTGCTTAAGTAATACTTTATAAGGGAGAGCTCACCTCGCTTCTCCCTTTTTACTCCCTCATATTCTCATTCACAAATTACGTCACGACTTTGAAATAGAGGTATTGATATCTCTGTTTGTTATGTGCAGTGGAGTGTGGAACCGAATTTTTGCACTGAAAACACATCTGACGCATTTCAGACGTAAAAATACAGCTTGCCAATGGAAGCTAATTAAGGCGGTTGAGGGGGGAAACCTTAATTCAACTGGGCAAGCTGCTTCTATTCGTGACAATAGCATTTTACTAGACCGTCACGTATGTGTATCACGAGGCAAGCGAATTACTTTCTTTTGCTCAAGTTACTTATTTTTCAGGTTCTTGGGCAGACTTCTGTACGAACATCCATAAGATGTAAGACACAATGCCCATTGTGGAAAAGATCACGATCATTGATAATAAACCGATCCAATTTCCGAACATTAGATCTAACCAGAATGCCATAATAGAAGTCCTCTTTCATTGTAATTCAACTTGAGTTTAGGACATCACATTCTCTTAACTAATGATCAGGATCAAACTCTACTCCTAATCCTCATCATTTATGTGGGGATCGAATCAGTGCTTGATCTAAGTCAATTTTTAAACAATTTTGGAGGAAGACTAACGTATAAAATCTTCAAAACTTTCCAATACATTTTGAAAATCTTCGAAGCCGCAATAAGCGAATGATTCGGCGCTATAAAGATTAAAGCCTTGCTCCAATTCTTCTTCTAATTCATCAGCAAGATTTAAATTATTTTCAAATACCGTGACTTGCTCTGAAGTTATTTCAAGAGAAATCTCTCTCCCAACTGAACGCCATTCTTGAATATGTTTACTGCGCACACTTTCTAAAGCACTTTTTACGTCAGCAAGTTTTACTTTGTCATTACTTAACTCTTCAGTAAACCAACGACCAAGAACTTGATGCTCCATCGAAAAAATGGCTACGACACCGTCATCAAGGGTATTACGACGAAATTCAAAATCCATGAGTACAACCTACAGCAGAAAAGTGTTCCCTATATTACAAAAAAGTCTCTGGTATCTAAACGAAAAAAGGCGCAAATAGCGCCTTTTTACATAAGAGCAACAACTAATTATTTAGTTGCTACTTTTGGCTTAGCTTCTTTTTTCTCAGCTTTCGGAGCTTCAGTTTGTGGCTTTTCAATTGAAACAAGTTCAACCTCAAAAATCAGCGTAGAATCTGCTGGAATAGTACCAGTATCACGGTCACCATATG
The DNA here is from genome assembly GCF_004168585.1 of Shewanella sp. OPT22. Classification (GTDB taxonomy): domain Bacteria; phylum Pseudomonadota; class Gammaproteobacteria; order Enterobacterales; family Shewanellaceae; genus Parashewanella. The sequence goes on from NZ_PGVH01000005.1 coordinate 31,248, forward strand.
CTAGGTTCGCAGGGATAACAAAACGGTACTTTGAACCTACAGTCATCAACTGAACGCCTTCAGTCCAACCAGGAATAACACGGTTTAATGGGAACTTAACGGTTTGCTTGCGCTTGTAAGAACTATCGAATTCAGTACCATCAATCAAAGTACCTTTGTAGTTCACTTCAACTGTATCTGTTGCTTTTGGATGGTCACCTTTACCTTCGCGTAGAACTTCATACTGTAGACCTGAAGCCGTTGTCTTCACGCCAGGTTTTTTAGCATTTTCAGTAAGATACTTTTCACCAGCAGCTTTGTTCTTAGTCGCTTCAGCTTTAGCATGCGCCTCACGTTTTTCAACTAAACGCTTATCAAGACCTTGAAGTAATGTTTGCATGTCTTCTTCTGATAATTTCACTTTATCGTGAAGACCGTCAGAAAAACCTTCAATGATTAACGCACGGTCAACTGGCATACCAAGATCTTCTTGTTCTTTGATGTGCCCACCCATGTATTTACCAATTGATGCACCTACACTGTATGACTCTTTTTGAGCCGGAGTAGTTAATTCAGTACCTGCTGACTCTTTGGTGGTTTTTTGCTCTTGATTACATGCAGAAAGCCCGAGTACAGCCAACGCAACTAACGACAATTTATAAACAGTTTTCATGTAAATGCTTCCTCAGCGTGTTTCATTATCACAACCAACAAATTGATTTTAAACGTAAAACCATTCGGTCCAGAATGACTTATAACCATTTTTGATAGTGATTCAGGTTCAATATAATTAATAGGGTAAAATTATGTAAGTTACTGTTTTAACGGCCTAGACCAGTGCTGTCAAGGTTTAGAGTCACTGCTTTATAAGAAGTTCAGCAATAATTCAGTCATTTACAGTACCAACTCTTATTAAAGTGTGAGCAATTCAGAGCTGTGTTCCAAGATTTTGAATGATACCCACAAAAGCACGGGGTGCGTTGAACGCCAGTTTTGTATGGCGGCCGTAGGGAATGATAGTACTTCAATCTTACGCCTTGCTCTGAAAATTTTTATCATTCGCTGAATGGTCACTATCCAATAAGAATTGGTATAAAATATGGGACAATAATACTCAAATAGAAACTCACATGTCAGAATTGCAAAAACAAGTTGATGATTTGGAAACTAAATTAAGTTTTCAGGAACTAACTATTGAAGAACTTAATCAAGAACTTATCCGATTGAACGATATCGTTGCTGCTCAGCAGCATAAGCTACAATTATTAATACAAAAAGTAACGGCAATTGAACCAAGTAATATTGCCAGTCAATCTGAAGAAACACCACCACCGCATTACTAATGCGGAAATGGGAATAGAGGTGCAAAATGAAGCCTGAAATTCTAGAGATAGCTCAAGTCGGTGAAACAGTATTAACTCAAGAAGCTCAACTTGTCACTGAGTTTAACTCTGAGTTGTTGACGCTCTCAGAACAAATGATGGTAACGATGGTTGCAGCAGAGGGGTTAGGCATTGCAGCCCCGCAAGTGCATCAATCTATCTCAATGTTTATTATGGCTTCAAGACCCACACTTCGATACCCAAATGCCCCAACAATGGAGCCGACGGTTGTCATCAACCCTTCCATCTTAACTCACAGCGAAACCATGCTCGTTGACGAAGAAGGTTGTTTGTCCGTTGCGAATAAAAGATTGCCCATTGCGCGTTATGATGAAATTAACGTGCAGTACCAAGATTTGCAGGGACGTGTTATAAAACAAACACTCACAGGCTTTCCTGCTCGAGTATTTCAGCATGAACATGATCATTTGCTCGGTATCACCGTTTTAGAGCGATCCCAAATGCCTGAACAGAACATCATCGAAAAATAACAGAACACTAATGTAAACAGGATATTAAGCATGAAGCGATTGGCCGTAGGCTTTTTTCTTATAGCAACACTCACTGGCTGTGCCACCAACAGCTTATTTGTGAGTTATCCTTCTCAGCTTAATAAACAACGACAAGCACTTACCACGACGCAACCCTTGTCATCGATTCAATCCGTTTCTGATAACACATCTGGAAATGATGGTTTGTTATACGCACTAGAGGCTGGACGAATCGCTCAAGTTGCCGGTGAATTTGGACAGAGTGAAAAGTTTTATCAGCAAGCCGTAAAAGACTATCAAGCCTTTGATGACAAAGCGACGATCAGCCTTTCAAGTGTAGGAGCTAATGCAAGCTCACTGCTGCTTAATGACAATGCCATTCCATATCGTGGTCCAGGATATGAACGAGTTTTATTGCGCCAATATCAAGCTTTGAATTACTTATTCCAGAATGATTATCAAGGCGCATTAGTTGAAGTAAGAAGAGCAAACGAATTACAACAAACCGAACAAGATAAGTATGCGAAGTCGAAGAAGTCAGCTCGCCTGCTGGAAAACGGTGCGGTTTCAGAAGAAGAAAAGCGACTGTCCTCTAACGCCGGGGCAGTAACCAGCTCATACCTCAATGCTTATAGCTTCTTTATGACGGGGTTATTGCATGAAATGCTCAACCAACCCAATGATGCTTTTATCGATTATCGAAAAGCGGCACAGATATGGCCCGGAAACCCTTACTTAGAACAATCTCTGGTTCGCTTAGCTAAGCAGCTTTCCATGCCTCAATATGCGGAATTTAAAAAGCGCTGGGGTGATGCAAAGTTACCTAAAAAAAATCAGGGTGAACTGATTATTGTCTATGAAAAAGGCTTTGTACAAGAAAAGCAAAGCTTCACTATCCCATTTAGGATCAATGGTAGCTGGCAAACTGCTTCATTAGCGACCTATAATCGCCCTGCGGCTAACTTGAGCCCTGCAACCGTAAATATCAATAGTACGGAAGCGATTCAAGCGAGTCCAATCACCAACATTGACGCTTTAGCCATTAATGCTTTAAAAGAAGAATTACCTTATGCTTTAGCAAGGCAAGCTGCACGCATTGCTGTGAAAGCAGAGTTAGCAAGAAAAGCCACCAGCAAGCATAAACGAAGAAATGATGAACTCGATATAGGATCGATTGCGGCTCAAATTTTTAATGTCATCACTGAGCAAGCAGATCGACGCAGCTGGTTAACCTTACCTAACCAAGCTCAAATTGCTCGAGTAAATCTGAACTCCGGCAGCTATCCTTTGTCTATCGATAACAGTACACCGCATTCAATTAATGTTGAGGCTGGACGTAAGACACTGGTTTGGGCTATAAAAACTGGAAATGTAACTCGCTTTTATTCAATAATTATTTAACTCAAGTTTACAATCAAAATGGAACTGACTATGAAACATTTAAAATCTGTATTGGTGCTTGCCGCAGTTCTCGGGCTTTCGGCGTGTCAATCAAAAGTAGAATACGGTGATGCAAAAGAAGTTGAAACCGTGAATGCCAACTTTGGCTCAACGGATTTACAATCTATTACAACCAAAATGGTTGATAGTATGTTGACGTTCCCACCAGTGCTCGCACTTACTGCTAACAACAATCGCCCAATTATTTTTGTTGATAGCATCAAAAACAAGACCTCTGAGCATATTGATACGGAGTCGATCACTGACTCAATCAGTAACCGTTTGCTTCGCTCTGGTAAATTCCGTTTTGTTGATATGACCAAAGTAGATTCTGTGCGTAAGCAACTGGATTACCAAAATAACTCTGGCCTCGTTGATCCTTCAACTGCGATTAAGTTTGGTCGTCAAATTGGTGCTCAATATATGCTTTACGGCAACCTTTCGAGCATTGTTAAGCAAGGTGGCAGTACTAAAGACGTATACTACAAAATGACCATGCGTTTAATGGATCTACAAACTGGATTGATTGAATGGTCTGATGAAAAAGAAATCCGCAAAACGAGAACAAAATCGTTTTTAGGTTTGTAAAAAAGTTCATACATCATAAAAGGAAGGGGCTTCTGATTAGCCCCTTTTTAATTGGAGTAACTAAAATATAAGAGCCACGGATGCGCTTTCTCTCCCCATAATACTCACTTTTTATTATTTTCCTGCGGTTTAAACTGCATGAAACTTTCCTATTAAACCTAAGCTTGCCCACGAGTTTGTGATATAAAACAGCAACTAGCGTTATTACTTGTAACTCATAAGAATAACCTTAAGGCACATTCGCTCTTATAATTGTGTCATTCAGTTTCAAAATTCCGTTTGTAACTTCTAGTCAATTAACAAGGCTATGCAAAACAATAGAATAAGTGAGGCTCCAGAGTGAAAAGAAGCATTTTCTTACTACCAATTGCAATAATGATACTTGGTTGCACGAATATATCGCTGCCAAAAAACTTGCAACCGCAATCAAAATATCTGACACAAGAGCAAGCACAGTTACGCTCGCAGCAAGTCTCAAATGTTCATTATCAATTAAATTATCAGTTAACGGGGCAAGAAAGTTTTCGCTCACAAACTACGCTTAATTTTGAGTGGCATGGCGGAGATTACCCATTACGAGTGGACTTAGACCAAGCGCACATCAACAAAGTAACGATAAATAATCAACGCTTCTACCCAGATTACAACGGTGATTTTTTGCTGTTCAAAGCGAAGCTGCTAAAGGATGGGCAAAATCAAATCGTTATTGATTTCACTCGTAAACATAGTACTAATGGTGAAGGGTTAAATCGTTTTGTTGATCCTGTCGATCACAACGTTTATCTGTATTCGCATTTTGAGCCCGCTGCCGCACATCAAATGTTTGCCTCTTTTGATCAACCTGATATCAAGGCGACATATCAACTCACCGTAACCGCTCCCAATGATTGGACGGTCATCAGCGCTACAAGAGAAAGCAATATTCAACAGCAGGGAAAAAATAAGATCTGGCATTTCCCCGTTTCACCCAAATTAAGTACGTATAATTTTTCAATGCATGCTGGCCCTTATAAAATATGGCAGGATAACAGCGGAAAGTACCCACTTCGCTTATTGGCAAGACAATCTGTTGCATCGCAAATTGAGCCCAAAGCCTGGTTTAAATACACCAAAAATGGGCTAAAGTTCTATGAACATTACTTTGGTATTCCTTATCCTTTTAAAAAATACGATCAAATCCTAGTACCTAATTTTTTATATGGTGCGATGGAAAACGCAGCAGCCATCACTTTTGCTGAAGGTACATTCTTACATAAATCCAAGCGCACAGAATCTCAAAAATTCATTCTTGCTGAGGTAATCCTGCATGAGATGGCGCATCAATGGTTTGGTAACTTAGTTACTATGAAATGGTGGAATGGTTTGTGGCTAAACGAGAGTTTTGCTTCCTTTATGAGCTTCCTAGCCATTGCTGAGTCAACAGAGTTTGATTATGCATGGCGCAACTTTTATTCCGAAAGCAAACAAAGTGCTTACCATCAAGATGGGCTTGTAACCACTCATCCAATTGAAGTCCCAGTGGCTTCAACAGTTAACGCTTTTGATAACATTGATGCCATTACCTACAGTAAAGGGGCGGCAGTACTGGCTCAATTACGTCATTTATTAGGTGATGAAGTATTTAGGCAGGGCGTGCACTACTACTTAACTCAGTACAGTTATAAAAATGCGACTCTAGATGACTTTGTTTCCGCTTTAGGCCAAATTGCGAACCGCGATTTATCTACGTGGCAGCAACAATGGTTGTATAAAGCGAGTCTTAATAGTATTCAAGCCGACTATCAATGTCTCAACCATAAAATTACTTACTTTAATCTGCTACAATCGCCCACAGACGCAAATTTTCCAACACTGCGAGAACAAAAAGTAAACATTGGGTTATTCAAGCTCGGTCATAAACGCATTTATCAAACCAAAAAAGTCACCGTCACCTACCAAGGTGCTAAGACACCAGTGGATAGTCTTGTTGGTGCGGCCTGCCCTGATCTCGTCTATCCCAATGTTGATGATTGGGGGTTTGTTCAAGTTAACCTTGATACGAAATCATTCCATACTGCAGAAAAACAACTAAACCTTGTTGAAGACCCATTATTACGCTCAATGTTATGGCAAAGCCTGTGGGATAGTGTAGTTTCAGGTAAATTATCGTTAAGTGATTATATTGGTGTGCTTTTAGTTAATGCACCGATGGAAACGGATTACACCATATTGAGTCAGCTTACCAGCAGCATGGTGCGTGCGAGTGATGATTTATCGAAGATACAGCCGAGCCATCAAGATTATGCCAATCAAGCTCAAAAAGCGTTATCTCAACTGGCGATTCGTATGGTCATGAGCAACACCCACGACTCGAGCATTCAACGTTTATGGTTCAACACATATATCGATTTAGCTTCAGATAATGAAGCACTGGCTCATCTACAACAGTTATTGCAAGGTAATGATCCGCTTGATGGTATTACGTCTGATTCACAAGCTTTAGATCAAGATACGAGATGGCACATTATCAAGCAGCTTAATCGTTATGGCGTAGAAGGTTCAGATCAATTGATCAAAGACGAACTTAAACGTGATGCTTCTGATACTGGCCAAAAAGCTGCGATTGCTGCTGAAGTTATTCGTCCAGTTGCAAGCATTAAACGTGAATGGCTCAATAAGATTTTTGATAATAAACTCACTTTTTCCAAATTAAGTATTGCGATGAAAAACTTGTATCCAAGTGAGCAATCTTTACTTAGCGAAGCCACTGCTGAACAGCGCCTGAGTATGCTGCCTAAGCTTAATAAACTTGGTCCAGTGTATATGAGAGCCTACAGCAGTAGCCTAATACCAACATCATGTGACCAAACGGGGATTAATCGCATCGAGCAAGTGCTCACTGACAACGAAGGAATATCTGAACTCGTAAAACGTAACTTATTAGAGCATAAACAAGCAGAACAGCGATGTGTTCTGATCAAAGAGTCATTGAAACCTTAGTGTTTTTGAGTTTTAGTGTTAAAAACGTCATGCCAGCAGAGCTGGCATGACGACTCAAATTTATTCAAATAGATGCTTAATCGCTGCTAAATCTTTTTTTCCAGCCGCAATTTCTTCTGGTGTAAGCCCTGAAACTTCATGTGGAAATACCAGCCACTCATCAGACTCATGGATGAAATAGTCAGGCGTTAGTTCTACTTTTTTATTTTTTGGTTTGTAGTAAGGGGTCGCAATACGAATATCTTTAGGTAAGTTTAAACGCATTTGTTGCTTTAGTTTTTCAAGTAACGCTTCTACGCTTCGTCCTGAATCAAATACATCATCAACAACTAAAATACTTTCATCGGCATTTGCATGCTCAATGATGTAGTGCAAACCGTGGACTCGAATTTCTTTACTTTGCTTGTCGGTGCCAATACCGTAATAAGATGAGGTACGCACGGCAATGTGGTCTGTTTCTATTTGCTTATAATCAAAGTATTCTTGAACAGCAATACCAATTGGTGCCCCACCACGCCAAATTCCGACGATATAGTCCGGTCTAAAACCACTTTCATATACTTGCGCTGCTAAACGAAATGAATCTTCGAGCAACTGCTGAGCACTAATATAATGTTTTTCTATCACAGGTAGGTCCCCAATTGTTTTTGTTTTGATATCAATGGGTTTGAGAAAAGTAATACCAAGCCTAAATACATAAACAAATAAAATGTCATGCGAATTAGATAACAGTATAACCAAGTTTTATATCTCAAACTTGGCGGGATATTTTACTTTAAAATAGCCTACATGGTTGAATTAATTTAGCTAACATTGCGGATGATCAAAGAAGCCGCTAATTAACAATAAGTAAGTAGCGGCTCTATAGAAGTTCATGAGTGCAAAAAAAGGGTTATACCAACTCTGGTACACCAGCCATCATCGTTTTAGTTTGACGCTTAGTTTCATCTTCTTTGAACTCTTTTGACAAAACAGTATCAACGTAATACCAGTTGCTTTCTACTTTTTCAGGCGTAAATGTTACTGTCATAAATCCACGATCACCCATATTAGCGTATTTTAAATCTTCAACCAATTGTAAAACGGCCGCTTCAGTTGCAGGTAATTCTGGTTGCGGTATTTGCAAGTAGTACTCTAACCCTGGAGAAGAAACCGAAGCCGTTGCAAACTCAACTCCAACCACATCGCCATTAACATCACGAAGCTCATTTGCCCATGCATTATGAGTGTCCCCAGCCAGTACAACAAAGTTCTGCTGGCGAGATTTAGCTGTTCCGAAAATCACTTCACGCTCATAGGCATATCCATCCCAAGCATCCAAATTGTATGGAATCGATGGCAGTTGCAACATGGCTAACACTTCAGGAGTTAATAGGTGCTGACCCGCTGCGAGTGCTTGCAACTCACCAGCCGTCAATGTCGGATCGCCCGCTTGTGCTCTTGCCGCTATTTGTGCAAGCTGTGCTAATTGAGCAAATTGCGAAATGCTGATTTGCTGCGTTGCAATAGCCGCTGGTAAAAACACTTTCCCCATAAGCACTTGCTGACCCAAAACTTGCCATTTAGCCGTTGATTGCAACATTTCACCTTGTAACCACAATAACTGAGTTAAGCCAAGCATAGTGCGATTGGTATCGGTCACATCAGCCATGAAGCTGTCGCCGTCAAAACCACCCGTATTTGGATCGATATAATTTTCAAAAGCGAGTTGCTTATCACGACCTAATAGGCGTGTATCAAGCATGTGCAGATCCAACAAATCACCATATGAGAAGCTGCGGTAGATCTCTTCATGACGACCTTCGCGCCAAGGGCGGATTGGTAACCACTCAAAATACGCCTGTAGCGCTGCTTGCTTACGTGCAGCAAAATCACCCTCTTCTTCTTGATGATTCTCAGCACCATCTTTATAGGAATCATTGGTGACTTCATGATCATCCCATACCATGATGAATGGGCTTTGTTGATGCAGCTTTTGCAGGCTATTGTCCGAGCGATATTGTGCGTAGCGTTGACGATAATCGTCTAAACTGACGATTTCTCGATCCGGCATGACTTCACGACCTTCAACTTTACTTGTGCCATTAGCAGAACTGTCATTACCATACTCATAAATGTAATCACCGAGATGAATAACGGCATCTATCTCTGATTGCTGGGTCGCAAGCTCATACACATTGAAATAACCCACTGGATAGTTAGCACAAGATAAAACGGCAAACTTAACTTGAGCGATCTCACCTTCAGGTAACGTTTTAGTGACTCCCACAGTCGACGTGTTATCACCCGACATAAAGCGGTAATAATACGTTTGCCCTGGTCGTAAACCTACAGCATCAATTTTTACCGTATAGTCACGCTCAGCAGTGGTTGTCATACTACCGTCACGAATAACATCACTAAAATCACTGTCCGTAGCCACTTGCCAGCTTACACTGACTTCACCTTGCTCATTGGGTGAAACTCGAGTCCATAGAATGACGGCATTACTTGCAGGATCACCACTGGCAACACCATGAAGAAACTGTCCAGAAATTCGGTCCTTTTTATCATCACTGCTACACCCCATCAATCCATACGATAGAACTGCGGCCCCAACACCTTTTGCAGAAAATGCTAAAAAATCACGACGGTTATATTTTGTTGTCATTATTATTCCTTGTTATTCTTTTCCCTGAGCCAACACAATGTGTATTCGCTAAAGAGGTCTGACGTCTCATAACCCAGTTAGGTTACACAAATGTTTATTATATGTAACTATGTTCTACTACTTTTTTCTTAGTCCTTTCACCATTTCAGAAATTAATAGCTATAATCGCAAGAGAAAGTGTCGTTGTATCATTCAAAGATTTAGCTTTTCTCGTAAAAGGTCGTATTGTTTAAAGGTAAACGATTAGATAATCACGATTTAATTGCGCCATAAGTCAGAAGAGTATTTGGAAACATAAGGAATAACTCGAGTGGAAAAAAAAATCACAACATCTTCTGCTAACAGCAACGACGTTTCTGCTCGACGTAAGGCATTGAATTTAGGTGGCCAATTAGGCTTAGTTGCAGATGGTGATTATAAGCCCGCCAATGCCTCAGTTGCAGCACGTGGTGAACACCGACAACGTAAACTCATTGCGAACTATCAAAAGAATTTAGAATCCATTTATCAATTGGCTCTAGAACACACCCCTTCTGACGTTACAGGCATCGACTTAGATCCAGATTGGTTGTATCACTTTTTTGAAATGGCTGAAAAAATCCATAACCCTAAAATGCAGGATCTCTGGGCTAGAATTCTGGCAAGAGAAATCGTAAAACCAGGTAACTTCACCATTGAGACTTTAGACACCTTAAAGAAACTGACACAACGTGAAGCGCTGATTCTCGAAAGAGCGCTAGGGCTTGGCTCTACGTTTAATAATGAAACTCGGTTGAAACTGCTAAGTCGCTATAGAGTCACAGGCGGCTGGGCGACTTATTTCAGAAGTAACCCAATTCGATTAATCGATTTATCAAAATGTGGACTTCCCTACTCCAGCATTCTAACGATGATACATGCTGGCATTTTACATCCAGAAGAATTTGAAACGGGTAAATTAACCAAAGGTGAAGAGATAAAAGTCACTTATCCTCACAAACAGTTGTCATTAATACCAAAAATTCCCCATATCGTCGTTGGCTATTATCGATTTACCAACATAGGAAATGAGCTTGCACAGCTGGTGTCGCCAAAATTAGAATCCAATGTTTTTGAAGTGATCAGAAGCACATTGAATGACGATTTTGTAATCCAATGAGCCGACGCTAAGATTAAACATCTTTAATCTAACCATCATACTGTATTGTGTATGGTAAATTTACCTTTTAAGCTCATTAGCTCAAAAGGTTTATGGCCACAACTTTAATTCAGTGTAATCATTTAGCGGAAGGCTTTACTGATAATGGCCAATTACAATCCGTTTCTCAGTACCTCGAACAGCAAAAACAACAGAAAGCACACCTTCCTACGCTCATGCTATACATAGGAACAGTGAGATCTATCCTGTTGAATATAATGTTGTGTGGCATACACTTCATGGGCCAAACAATCTAACCCGCACATTTGCTCAACTCGAACCTTACAATCAAACCTCCATTGAAAGTAACCGTTTATTACAATCGGTTGAGTCTGAATTCATGCTTAAATGTAATTGGCATTTACTCGCAAGCTGCGCTTTTGAGCCATTGATTAAGTTTATTGATTCACAAACCACGAAAACTAGAGGGAAGGTTGAAAGAACAAAAAGCCTAGCAGTACTTAGCACCAAATTGGATTTAGGCTCTTTTCCATCTAGAAAGTTAACACGTTCCAAAAGTTTAAATGCTTTACCTGCTGAAGCCGTTGACGATCAAAAGTGGGCTCAATTTCGCACACAACGAGATTATTTTGTCGCTCATAAGTCTTCATCGAATCCAACGCTCTCTGAGATCCGAATACAGTTACAGGAAGCTGAGGAGCTTAAAGTCGTTTACATTTCTCAGTTGCTCGCAGAAGGTATTGACCTAAATGATAGAGATGCCGTAAAAACGTTTTTAGATGCTCGAAATATTCGTTCACGGTCTACCTCTGAATCACCATCAGAATCCGTAGAAGATGACTTGAACGGGTTCGTTGTCATTGCAGACACACCTCAAGTTAGAGGTAATTTACCAAACAACATAGAATTAACTGGGCTGCTGCTTGCTCAGTCCACTCAAGAAAACGAAAACGAACATATCACCTCGCTTCCATTACCGAGTGATCAGTCTGATGCCTTCTTGGATGACTGTCTGTTGATAACTCAAGACTCGACACCTGAAACGGGGGTCGAATGTTTCGGTCCCCTCTCAGATTCAGAGCTTTCCTTTACGCTAACTGAACATGATGAGACAACATCCACAGTAGAGCCTCACTCTTCTGAACGCACGAACGAGCTTGAAGCTTCAAATATCCCTTTAGTCCAAATTGACGACTTCACGCTTGTACCAGCATCAGTCTGTCTAGACGAGATAGACATTGTTGAGCCTTTGCAACCTAAATTACAAAGCCCTGAAACTAAGATCATTGAGTATTTTAAAGCGAACAAGATCCACCACCTTCAACCACTAAAAATGAATCCTCAATTTAAAATAACAAAGGGAAGTGATTTTGTTAGTGCCTCACAAATAGAGTCTTATCAGCGCTCATATGTTTCTACTACATTCGATACCGTGCGGATCTCGCAAATGAGAAAGACGTTTCAAGCTTTTACGGGAACCATTAAGCGTCACCTTGACAAACAGCTCCTCAATTCAGGGAGAAAAAATATTGGTCAAGGTGGGGTTTATGATTGTTATGTAGCACTGCAAGATTTTTCAAGTGAACATCAACTCGAAAAGCACAATATTGATATTCATCGTGAGCTTTCTCTTGATAGTTCAGAATTAGCCTCAAGTTTACTCGCACATCATTCATCGTTTACACAACAAACTAACTCAAGACTGATGTTTATTCCTGTTGGAGTACATACTAAGAAACTCGCCTTAATTGAATCTCATCACGCCATTTTATGTGTGTTCACAAAAGAGCGTATTTTTGTAATCGATTCAAAAAATAAGTTTGCTTCGCTGTTCAATAAAGATCCTAAAATCACCTATATCTGTACACAGTTGCAACCGTTAACTAATACCGTCGATTGCACCCGATTCGTCACCTTTACAGCCATGCATTTACTCAATTGCTTGTTAAACGTAAGTCCAGATGAAACGTCTGACGAAACTGCGACCATAATGCAAATTCTTGCACATATACCTCAACCTGAAGAGATGGAAGAAGCGCCTAAAGACGCCGAGCAAGATGAAGGTGAAATTCAAGCCTTCTTTGAGTTATAACGAATTGCGTCGATAATGCTTAATCTCAAAATCAAATCTTAACCCCATAAATACTTGATATGTTGTTGCTGATTCTTTTTTAATCAATTGCGACTCAACAAACCACTTTAATTTATCCGTTTGAAACCATTCAAAGGTGGTATTTACGAGTTGCTGTTTTCGATGTCTATCTGAATCGGGTTTAAATTGGGAAACGCCAAACTTCAGTTTGTGCGCCGTCGTTAATTGATAGGACATGGCAACATCTGCGGTAAAACCATTATTCTGGTTAAATCGAGTGTGTTGAAAAGACGTTGCCCAGTATAGTTTTTCGGTGATTTGTTGAGACAGTGATAAACCTATTACTTGCTGTGTATCGAGTTCAAATTCTTCTTGATAATACGCCGCAGAAAAATACATGTTTTGCCAATGATAGCGTCCTCCGAAACCAAGATAACGATTACGACTATGCCATGGCTGATTATGAATCCGTTTATCTATTTGCCAGTTCCAATCACCACTCTGTAATTGATAACTCACCATGCTATTTACTCTTGCGGGGCTGATGATGTCATAACCTAATGGAGATGCCAGACGGTTAAATATATCAACAGGTTCAGCGATTAAGTTATATTGCGCCGCATTTTGTCTACCGTAGGTTAGTTGCCCCCAATGTCCTGCTAAACCAACATATGCTTTTCTGCGACTGCCAAACTCGTAATCACTTTTCACTGTTGGACGTACATCACCATGAGCCACTAATCGCACCTCTTCAATGAAAGTGTACTTGAGCTTCACGCCAGTTCGTGAAGAGCTGTCATCCCACTTCCAAGCTTGGTCACTCCAATCTAGTGACCCAAAACGGGGGCGAAGAGATAAGTAGTAAGTCAACGCATCTGGGTCATCCATAATCTGAGTTGGTAACTCAGGTAACATAGACATATCGTTTGAGGGCTCTCTTGGAATCCTATCCTTTGCAAACCCTGAAAATGATAGCCCAGTAACGATCAACCAGATAAAGTTTCTAAGCATTGTTCCTCCATGAATAACGCTTAGATTATAGTCAAATTACCTTAAGCTGCTGAAGCCGCATCCAATGCCAGTAAATATTCTAGAATGGCATGCACTTGCTGACCTAAATCGCCTTTGCTGGTGTTAATTGTGAGCTCGGCCGCTATTGGCTCTTCATATTTGGCATCAATGCCTGTGAAATCTTTGATTTCTCCCGCTCGCGCTTTTTTATACAAACCTTTCGGATCTCGTTGCTCGCAAACATCTAGAGGCGTTGCCACGTGAATCTCAATAAATTCATTTTCGGAAAACTGGCTTCGAATCCACTCCCGCTGTTGCCGTGAAGGCGATACAAATGCCCCAAGAACAATCACACCGGCATCAAGCATTAACTTGCTGACTTCGGTCACTCTACGCATGTTTTCATTACGATCATTTTCAGAAAAACCAAGATCGTTACATAATCCATGACGAACATTGTCACCATCAAGCAAATAAGTGGCAAAGCCCTTTTGATGTAAAATCGATTCTAGTGCGCCAGCCAACGTTGATTTACCTGAACCAGACAAACCAGTAAACCATAATAATCTCGGTTGTTGTTTTAGCAGCTTTTGACGCTGAACTTTATCTATCTTATGTGAATGCCATGATATTTCAGACATAAAAGCTCCTCTTGTTGTTGAATTAAGATCAGTTCAATGGAAACCACATCGGGACAAGTATGATCACCAATGTTGAATACAGCAGTGACAAAGGTAACCCCAGTTTGACGAAGTCGATAAAGCGATAGTTTCCCGCATTGAACACCATTAAATTGGTTTGATAACCATACGGTGAAATGAAGCTTGCACTGGCACCGAATACGACAGCAATAATAAAAGGTTTGGCATCAACACCAAGTGTTTCAGATATAGCCAAAGCAATGGGGAAGGCCAATGCGGCAGCAGCGTTATTCGTGATGAGTTCGGTTAATAGAACCGTCATGAGATATACACCAATAAAGGCGCCAAGTGTTCCATACCCCGAGAATAGAGACATCAAGCCATTGGACAACTCAGTTGCAAGTCCGGTACTCATCATCAGATCAGCCAAACACAATGCACTGCCGACGATGATCAGCAACGAAGTCGGAAAACGTCTACGAATGTGCTCGAGATCCAATACTCGAGTCAACAAATACATCAGTAACAATATCACTAGACTTTTTGCCAGTGACACCAAGCCAAGTAAACTTGCTCCCAGTGCGACAGCAAAACTCGCCATCACCCAATGGCTGCGCTTTGGCGTTAACTGCACAGATAGGTCCAGAGCATTGATCGATGCAAATTCATACCTCGGTTGCTGTTGCTCAAATTCGCTACCCGGCGTCACCAGCAGTAAATCGCCAGACTGTAATTTCACATCACCAAGGCCACCTTTAAGCACTTGATTACCACGACGAATCCCCAAGACAGCAGCAGAAAACTTTTCTCGAAACTCTACTTGCTTCAAAGAGTGCCCAACTAGGTGGCTACTCGGTGCAATCACCAGTTCAACTAGGTTTTGCCCATCCGCTTGGTGTTTACCAAACCATTCCAAGCCATCAAACTGTTGTAGTAATTCTACAGAGTCCACAGCACCACTAAATCTCAGTTTATCGCCCGCAACCAACACCATATTCGGTGGTACAGGAGACATCGCAACACCATTGCGTTCTAACTCGGCTAAATACAATTTTTTGAGTGCACGCAACTGATTGTCATGCACGCTCTTTCCTATCAGTTTCGAACCTGCTATCACTTTAGCTTCTAACAAAAAAGGCAATTCCGTTTCGGCTTGATTATCGTCACGTTCAGGTAACCAATGCGATATCACAATAAGTAACGCCATGCCTGCCACGACGAGTACCAAACCCACTTGGGTAAACTCAAAAAAGTGCAGTGGTTCTAACCCTGAATGCTCAACAAACGAATTGACAATTAAATTGGTGGAGGTACCAATTAAGGTCAGCGTCCCCCCTAAAATCGTGGCGTAATTCAAGGGTAATAACAGTTTGGAGGCAGCGTGGGATTGATTTCTCTGAATAGGCCCGATTAGAGATGCGACCACAGCGGTGTTATTGGTGAATGACGACAACAAGGCTGTCGAAAAACCCAACTTAACCAAAGTCGATGTAAACGACCCTTTCGCAATCAATTGACTCAACTTAGCAAGCAAGTGTGTTTTCTCTAATACACTGGCAGTCAAAATAAGCAACACTAGCGTGATCAAACCACTATTGGTAAAACTGATTAGGGCATGCGAAATATCCACCAGCCCAAGTAAATAACAAGCGATAACAGCGCCAGCAAAACACATTGCTGGCGAAGCTTTACCTGAAAATAATCCGCCAAGTAACCCAATTAAGATGAGACTTAACCACGCCGCATCGGTCATTTACTGATGTCCAATGCCTGCCAATGGGGATAAGATTTTCTTATCCAAGCATTCAATTCGACTTCCGATTCTGAATATTCCTGTTCGAGTTTTTTCTGCGCCTCAACTTCTGTCACCATGACCGCTGCTGCTGTCGCATTGGTTAAGCGATCGATAATGATCATCGCTCCAGTAGTATGGTTATCTCGATACGTTTCAACAATCATCGGCTCTGTGAACGCCATTGTTACTTTAGCGATCGTATTTAAGTTAACGGTACTTTCAACACGCTTGTCCAGTGTATTCACGTCTGTGATGTACTCGATACTGGTCATTTTTACTTGAGTCAGTTTGCCAGCAACTTTCACATCATAAAGCTGATTAAGCTTCAATGGTGATTCTTGCATCCACACTAACTCAGCGCTGACTTGCTGAGTTGACCTTGGCGCGATGTCTTGGCTTTTAACGATAACATCCCCACGCGAAATATCGATTTCATCCTCTAAAACCAATGTTATAGCTTCGTCTTTTGTCGCTGTTGATTTGTCACCGTCAAAGGTGACAATGTTTGCGATCACTGATGACTTATCCGACGGCAACACCGTTATCGCATCGCCCACGGAGATACTGCCACTTGCAACCGTACCAGAGAAACCTCTAAAGTTAAGATCTGGGCGTTGCACATATTGCACAGGAAAACGAAAGTCATACTGTTCGCTATTAACATCAATGTCTTCAAGCGCTGTGAGTAATGGTTCAGATGCATACCATGGCATATGCTTTGATGCAGTAACCACGTTGTCGCCAGTTAATGCTGACAGAGGAATATATCGAATGTCAGCAGGTGCCAATTGCTTAGCAAACTGTTCAAAGTCGGTTCTTATCGCATCAAACACACTTTGCTGGTAATCCACTAAATCCATTTTGTTAATGGCAATCACCAGATGTTTAATGCCCAATAAGCTTGCAATATAAGCATGACGCTTAGTCTGGGTTTGCACACCATGACGAGCATCGATCAAAATCACAGCCACATCACAAGTGGATGCTCCTGTTGCCATATTACGTGTGTATTGTTCATGCCCAGGCGTATCAGCAATGATGAATTTACGTTTTTCACTGCTGAAATAACGATAAGCCACATCTATGGTGATGCCTTGTTCACGCTCAGCTTGCAAACCGTCGACTAACAAAGCTAAATCTAAGGCTTCACCAGCATTACCTATCTTGGCACTTTCTTGTTTCAAGGTGGCCAATTGATCATCGTAGATCTGAGCGCTGTCATGCAATAATCGACCAATCAACGTACTCTTACCGTCATCAACACTCCCGCAGGTTAAAAAGCGCAGTAATTGCTTTTGTTGTTGATGAGCCACATATGTTTCGATATCTAAGTCTTCGATTCTTTCAGCGACCATTAGAAGTACCCCTGACGTTTTTTCATTTCCATTGATCCCGCTTGATCGCTATCAATCAAACGCCCTTGTCGCTCACTTGAACGTGTTAGTAACATTTCAGTGATGATCTTATCGAGATCATCCGCATCCGAATGCATCGCAGCCGTTAAGGGATAACACCCAAGGGTCCTAAACCTCACTTGTTCATATCGAACTTCATCGGATTCATATGGCAAGCGATCGTCATCGACCATGATCATCATGCCATCACGCTCAACAACGGGGCGTTTTGCGGCGTAGTACAGTGGAACAATCTCGATGTTTTCTTGTTTGATGTACTGCCAGATATCAAGCTCAGTCCAATTTGATAATGGAAAAACACGAATGCTTTCACCTTTATTAATGGCACTATTAAAGTTTTTCCAGAGCTCTGGACGCTGGTTTTTTGGATCCCAGCGATGATGTTCGTCTCTGAAAGAATAAACTCGTTCTTTGGCAC
The DNA here is from genome assembly GCF_004168585.1 of Shewanella sp. OPT22. GTDB lineage: Bacteria > Pseudomonadota > Gammaproteobacteria > Enterobacterales > Shewanellaceae > Parashewanella. The sequence goes on from NZ_PGVH01000005.1 coordinate 49,267, forward strand.
GCGACTTTTCTTCATCTCGGCGTGCTCCACCAAATGCCGCATCAAAACCATATTGATCCAGCGCTTGTTTAAGCGCTTGAGTTTTCATTACATCAGTGTGTTTTGCGCTGCCATGATCAAATGGATTAATACCCTGCGCAATGCCATCAGGGTTCGTGTGCGTCAATAACTTAAAGCCATACTTTTCGGCTTGACGATCTCGAAATTCAATCATTTCTTTGAATTTCCAAGTGGTATCAACGTGCAATAATGGAAACGGTATCTTACCTGGATAAAAGGCTTTACGTGCTAAGTGCAACATCACCGATGAATCTTTACCAATTGAATACAACATCACTGGGTTATTAAACTCTGCAGCAACCTCTCGTAGGATATAAATACTCTCTGCTTCTAATTGCTGCAGGTGAGTCATCGTTTGGGTCATAGCATTTGCTCCAATTTATCGCCATTAAATGCCGTAGTCATCTCTTGCGAAGTGTGTTGTATATCTTGTGGCGACTGACGTTGTTGTGGTAAAAACCAATTTAAATCTTGATGTAAACTCGCTACTTCACCAATTATCATCATCGCAGGATCTGCGATATCAGTTTCTGCAATCAGTTCACTGAGTTTTTCTAATGTGCCAATAACCACCTTTTGTTTTGTGGTCGTAGCGGAATAAACCAGAGCAACGGGAGTTTCAGGCAAACGTCCCCCCTCAATGAGCCCAGCTTCAATGTTTGACGCCTGTGACTTACCCATATAAATTGCGAGTGTGTGGTTAGATTGAGCGTATTCTTGCCATTTTACTTTTTCACCGGCCCCGGCTTTGCAATGACCAGTGATAAACGTTACGCTTTGTGCAAGTTCACGATGAGTCAGTGGGATCCCGGCATAAGCTGAGGCGCCAGCAGCTGCAGTAACGGCAGGCACGACTTCGAAGTCAATTTCAGCAGCGACTAAAGTACTGACCTCTTCACCGCCTCGGCCAAAAATGTATGGGTCTCCACCTTTCAGACGTACCACCTTTTTGTGATGAAACGCTTTGGTGATCAACAACTGATTGATGTCTTCTTGAGCTGCACTGTGCTTGCCAGAACGTTTACCTACCGCAATCACTTCACAATTGCAGTTCACGAGCTCCATGATCTCGTCGCTGACCAGTGCATCATATAGGACTACATCGGCTTGTTTAATGAGTCGCCACGCTTTAAGGGTAAGTAGATCGGGATCGCCAGGGCCGGCACCAACAATATAAACTTTGCCTTTTGCGCCGTTATCGGTCAGCGGCACCAGTTCCATTTTTTAGATTCCAATTAGATCAAAACTTGAAGGAAATATAGCGGAGCTTTTATATCTTTTTAAATATATAAAACAGAAAACTTATTACCTTTTGATATAAGAAGGTTGTTTTTATAACAATTTCTATTACAAAGATAAAAGTAACTAAATTGGCAGCTTAATTTAAAAAACGTATAGTAATGCTCAAATTCTAATGTTTACTCATTATTTACTATGAAAAAATGGACTTTAATTGTTAGCACTTTTTTAGTTTTATCATTATCAGCCCACGCTGAAGATTCGTTGCTGGAGCAACGGGTATCCCAAGAACTTGAAGTCTTAGATAACCCGTTTGCATTGAGCTCTCATAAAGTGAATTATATTCTACCAGTCACCTACAACAGCTCACCAAACGAAGCTCCGTTTATCAATCGCGATGACTATTATCCTTTTGATAATTTAGAAGCAAAATTTCAAGTCAGTCTAAAGTTTCCTATCTGGTATAACATGTTTGGTGACAACGGCCACTTGTACTTCGCTTACACCAACCAGTCCTATTGGCAAGTCTACAATCAGGAACATTCTTCTCCTTTTAGAGAAACAAACCATGAACCTGAAGCATTACTGCTGTTTAATAATGATTGGAAGGTGGGCCGTTTCGAAAATAAATTTCTTGGTTTAGGTATTGCGCACCAATCTAATGGCCGTAGTGGTACTTTGTCACGCAGCTGGAATCGCATATACGGCCTAGCGGTGTTTGATCATGGTCCCTTCGTTTTTTCAGCGAAAGTTTGGTGGCGCTTACCTGAAGATCCTAAAAAAACACCTGAGGATGCCAAAGGGGATGACAACCCAGATATCAACAAATACATGGGAAATTTTGAGCTCTATGGCGCCTACGCTATTGATGAACACCGCTTAACATTAAAGCTTAGAAATAACTTACGTAGTGATAACAAAGGATCTGCCGAATTCACCTACAGCTACCCACTTGTTGGTCACATGCGTTTATACGTTCAGTATTTCAATGGCTACGGTGAAAGTTTGATTGACTACAATGTCAACACCAACCGCCTTGGTGTGGGTGTGTCGATTAACGACATTTTCTAATTAACTATAAAAAAACGGGCTTATAGCCCGTTTTTAGTCTCAAAGATTCAAAAGATTACTTTTTATAAACAATTGACTCTTTAATGACAATTCCTTCATCTTGCACGTCAAAGCTAAACTTGAATTGATTATTGCCTTTCATCATATCCAGCTCTTTTGGCATAGGTTGACCTGACAATTCAGACGCTTTAATCAGGTGCTTCATCAGTTTACCCTGATCCATTGCCATCGAAATAATGCCATTTTCTGTAACAGCTTCATTACTTAAATTATCCGCCAGCTTTTCACCTTTAACATCGGTATAAACCACTAAGTGTTGACCTTTTAATGCCAACTTAGGCTTGATGTTCAATTGCGGTGGAATTGGCAATAAGGTCGATAAATCAACAGCATCACCATTTGGCTTCAATTCAACATTCGCCAGCATAGGTACAAACGTCTTAAGGGTGTTAAACAGTTGCTCAGGCTTATCCGCAGAGACACTCACAAGTGCATCAAGTTGACTGATTGAAGGTCCTTGAGTCCCATCAAATTCGAGATCAATTATGGAAGCGGCAATACCTTTTAAGCCTGCAGCCATTCCCGTTGCCATTCCAAGCATCGCTGGGCTTTGTTGGGACAATTGCTGCTGCATTTGTGCTAACGGTTCGCACTGGTAGGCTGGCGTCTGCAAGTCTGACCAAACATCCGTTAATCCGCTCACAACATCGCTGGTATTCAGCGCTAATCCCATAGCCATAACGCTGTCTTTGTCGTTAGCAACAAAGTTAGGAATAAAACCTCGCAGCTTTTTAAGGCCGTTTATCATCGTTTTGTTATTCGATTCAGCAATAACCGAAACATCCATTTTTGCATGATCTGGTTGAATATCTAATGCCGTTAGCCCCGCGACAGTGCGTGGCCAGTTATCCGCAATGCCCTGAAGCTCTTGAGCACACTCAGGCGTTTGGAATTCAGATAACGGATTCTCACCTGCTAACGCAAACATTGAAGTCAATTGCTGAGCAAAATCATTACCGTCAGTTGTCGTAATGCCTTTCACTAACGCTTTTTGGTTGATGAAAAATACACTTCTTGGGTCAAAGTCGTATTTATCAATTATCTGCTCTAACTGTCCAGATTTAGCAAGAGAGTGCTTTGGTTTAACTAAACTGAATGCCTGCTTTAGCGCACTATTGTCTTGAGCAAGGCCAGTTAGTGTTATTGTTAGAACACCATCTTTTTCAGCAAAAATCAGATCCATTGGCTTACCGTTCACACTTTTATCCATAAGTTGGTAAGCACGATAAATCACGCCATCTAATTCTTTGATTTGATGATTAAAGCCACTGTCTTTCTCTGCACTATCAAGGTGCTTCCAAAAAGCATCGGGTGAGGCTAATTCCACTTTAATCACTGGCATCGCACCTATGGTATACATAAATGACTTACCTGAATCTGGTAATCCGTATGACTGTGTGAAGGTCTCAGGCTTGGTAACCGCCTGTTGAAATTGCTTTAGGAGGGACAGTAAAAATTTAGTATGAGTCGACTCATTTTCACCGAGATTATCGAAAGCGGATGTATCCATTGGCATCATACTGGCTGCAGTATGATTAATGTAATCTTTTAAAGGGAAGTCTTCTAAACTGCCTGAAAACATTAAGGTATCAGCCGGAATGTATTCTAAATAGACAGAATCAGAGGCCGTCGACGATGAGTTTTGAGTGTACCAATACCCTGCCGCACCTGCCGCAACAACAGCAAGGGCGATAGCCGCTTTTTTCATTATAAGCTCCATTTATTTATGCGGAAAATCACGGCTATAGTGAGTGAAACATTCTGTTAACGCAAGGCTTATTCTAGCTATCTTCAGCTTTTTGCACTTTAGATGCGAAATAAATCAAAAACAAAACAGGTATTCCAATCACACTTGAAGCAATGAAGAAGTTTACATACCCAAAACTGTCAACATATGCACCAGAAAAGCCAGCAATAAATTTAGGGAATAACTGCATTACAGAGGACAGTAACGCATATTGAGTTGCACTGTATCCAGAGCTGGTCAAACTCGAAAGGTATGCAATAAACGCAGATATCGCAATCCCCTGACTGAAGTTATCAACAGAAATAATGGCCGTTAATAATGGCACGTTATGACCCACTACCGCTTGTATGGCAAATAAAGCATTGGTAAAGATCACCAGTACCGCTCCAAGAAACAGGATTTTCATAATGCCGTAACGTGCCGTAAGTAAACCACCAGCAGCAGCACCAACTAAGGTCATAATAATGCCAAAAACCTTGCTGATTGCGGCAATTTCTTCCTTGGAGAACCCCATGTCTACATAGAAGACATTCGCCATGATTCCCATCACAATATCAGAAATACGATAACAGGAAATGAGGACTAAAATTAGAATGGCATGCTTACCATAGCGTTTGAAGAACGCCACAAACGGGGTAACACACGCCTGATGAAACCAAGCCATGAAGTCCGCCATTGTTTTTGGAAACTGTTGGCGGTACTTTTGCTGCAATTGAATTTGATTTTCAGTGATTTCCGTCTTATCGACTTGCGGTTCTTTACTCAGCAATGTCGCAATGACACCCACAATCATTAACCCTGCCATGATTTGATAAGAGACCTGCCATGCGTGAAGGTTATAGGCATCGTTACCTGGTTCTATCCAAGCTGCGATCGTTAACGCCCCTGCCGTGGCAATGATCATTGCGCTCCGATATCCAACTAAATAAGCAGCGGAAAGTGCGGCTTGCATTTTTTCAGGTGCTGATTCAATCCGGAAAGCATCAATCACAATGTCTTGAGTGGTTGAAGCAAAAGCGACAATAAAGGCACAAATGGCTAGGTGCTTAATGTTTTCCACTGGATCACTAAACGACATGCCTAATATGGCAAAGAATAATGCAAATTGTGCGATAAGAATCCAACTTCGCCGCTGACCAAATCGTTTACCAATGATCGGAATGCGCAACCTGTCGACCAGTGGAGACCACAACCACTTAAAGCCATAGACCAATGCGATCCAGCTAAAATAACCAATTGCGGTTCGATCTACACCCGCTTCACGTAACCAGAATGATAATGTCGAGAACACCAACATCAAGGGTAAGCCAGAAGAAAAGCCAAGAAATAAAATGCTCACCACGCGCTTTTGAGCATATACAGAAAGCATGTCAGACAGACGAGACAAAAGTGCCATTAAAAAAACCAATAAAAAAATAACTGTTTCAAGCTTACGAGGGGAGTATGGCTAAATCAACAGCTTTAGGAATTGTCTCATAATAACTTCCCTATTTTGCTGCCATTTATTTTTGAACTGATCCAAGACGAGAGAAGGGAAGCGAATACAGATAAAAGAAAGCCCACACGGATGAGTGTGGGCTTTCTGTTTTCTATCCTACTCGATGAAGCTCTGCTGTTTCTGGACTAACCCCAATTACGCCTTTGGGAACTGCGCCATTTCCACTCAAAAATTCACAACATTCTTTGATTTGTTTTCGCAAAACTTTGTTACCCCGGATTGCCCAGGCTGGCCACTTTTCAAAACTGTAAAGTAGATGCCAAAAAACGGTCTCGATGTCTGATTCCGATTGTGTTTCACCCTGAAAGTTAAACTGCTGCCACTCTTCCAATGTGTCCCATAAATACATTTTTACTTCATTGTAATCAATCTGCTGACAAAGAAATGCCTTGCCGTAGTGAGCAAGCTGGGGCGCTTTTTCATCGATGAAATTTTGCTTTTTCATCGTTCGCCTCAATATTATGTTTTTGTAGCTTATCCAGTATAAACACTAGATCGCGATCGCGATTGTTTTTTTAATAAAAAACTGTTTATTTTGATCGGAATTATTCCGTTCTTGGTAATAACGTCGCTTTTTTCAAAATAATCGCCTCAACAGGAACATCAGGCCAGTCGAGTGTTTTATTGAATTCTGTTTTTACTAGAGCCATTTTCTGTAAGATCTCTAGCCCTTCTGTCACTTCACCAAACACCGCATAACCCCAACGTCTAGGGGATGGATCTAAACGTTCATTATCGGCAACATTAAAATAAAACTGTCTGGTTGCAGTATGTGGCGAGTTCTCTCGAGCCATCGCAATCGTACCTAAACTGTTAGATAAACCGTTGCCAGACTCATTAACGATCGGATCCATTTCTTTCTTTTCCTTTAGATCAGGATCGAGCCCACCACCTTGGACTACAAATTCAGGAATGATTCGATGAAAAATCGTATTATCGTACTCACCTTTAACCACATAAGTTAAAAAGTTATCGACCGTGATGGGTGCACGTGTTCGATCTAATTCAACCACAATCTTTCCCATTGAAGTATCAAGTTCAACTTTTGGGTACAAGGTGTTTTTTTGGATATCTAACGCAAGCGCAAATTGACTGACGCTCAAAAGAATGCCGACGAGCAAAGCACGTAACATAGTGTTGTCCTTAATCTATCTCTATTTTTGGCTGATGAAGCTTTGTAATTGCTTGTCGTTAATAATGTCAGTAGTCAACTTATCGATCAAGTTATTCAGTTCTTGCTCAATCGCTGAATTATCTAATTTGAAGGCACCATTCATCGTGCCCGAAACAGTGTAATCTTTGCTGAATGTTTGATTACTGCTATTCCCTTTAACCTTAAGTACTATCGAGGTCGTCGCATCATAATCGAAACTCGATTGTTTCACTTTGACTAAAAGTTTCTCAAGATTAAACGTAAGCTGAGTACGTGCTTGTGGGGAGACACTTACATTGGCTTTGTTAAAACCGGCAATCAAGATTTTTTGCAATTGTTGCCTTGGAGGGGTTGCAGGAGAAAGCAACTTTCTTTCTGCACCTGAAGCGCCATTAATTTCAACAAGGTAATTGGCTTTTCTTTGATCGACAACCTGAATATTGATGGGTAATTTGGCAATAATCTGATGATTTGTAACGGGTACTTTAGGTGAAAGTACAATCGGTTTCGGGGCTGAACTACATGCTGATAATGATAATACTGAAAGAATGATCAACCAATTTTTCATTGCAACCCTCGATATAACAAGTGTAATTATTTATTCAACACCTTTGAAATATAGTCATTAGCGTTGGAAAGACTACCAAAAGATTTGATTAAATTGTTACGTCCTTTTTCATTAATCTCAGGAACGTTAGATTCCACCATCATCCAAACCCAAGTTTTAATCAGCGCCAGAGGCGGGTATTTGGGTTGTTTTTTATCTAACATCGAAGCTTCCATAGTATTTTGTTGTAGTAGATTTGTACTATGGAAACTGAGAGTATCAAAATTAATCTGCGATTGGAAAGTAAATGCACTAATTCAAATTGAATTAATTGGTTGACCCCTTAAATAACGAGTTATGTCTTCATTGTTACTTGTTTGTTTTATCATCGTTAACGATTCACTTGCCACTTTGAAATGCACTCATTCCATACTTTACAGCCAGCAGGCCAATCGTACATCTGACTTGTGGGCTGTAACTTAAGTAGCTGTATCGATTTCAATTGCTGAGTTCTAAGAACACTATGACTGCTTTCAATGGCCGAAACGCTTGAAATAGAACATAAACCAACTAGAAGTAGTAAAGCTGCTGTTTTCATCACCTTCTCCTGCACATTTATTGAGATTCATGAAACTCGACGCAACATCCTGTCCACTTTTCCATAAAGTAAACTATGATCCACTACTTTTGCTATTGTTTGGTTAGATTTATTGGGGATAAACTATGAAAGTAAAGCATCCTCAAATTTCATAGTGCAAACCGCATTCTCGTTTTATACCGTTAAATCGAGTCTCCTCTTCCATCATTCCTAATTCCAAAGGCTTACTTGAATGCGTATCGCCAACAGATACGTAATTGTCGTACCAAAGCGGATGATAAGGCAACTCATTATCGACCAGATACTGATGGATGTCTTTATTGTTCCAATCAATGATCGGAAGCACTTTAAATCGGTCACCATGGATAGCTAACACATCCAATTGCTTCCGACTTTTTGCTTGCTCTCGTCTCAATCCTGCAAACCAAGTGCCTGCGTGTAACTCTTTTAAGGCTCGCTGCATTGGCTCAACTTTGTTGATGCGATTATAGCGCTCAAGCGCATCCAAACCTTGTTCCCATAATTTACCATAGCGGGCTTCTTGCCAAGCTGAGGAAGTTTGTGAGCGATACACTTTCAAATTCAACGATAATTTCTCGGTAAGCTCATCAATGAATTGATAGGTTTCCGGAAATAAATACCCAGTATCAGTGAGCACAACGGGAATATCTGGACGAGCCTGACGTAATAGATGAAGCATAACCGCCGATTGAATTCCAAAACTTGAAGACACTATCGCTTGCTCAGGTAAATGGTATAGTGCCCAAGCGATACGATCTTCTGCGGATATAACGGCGAGCTTGTCGTTTAATTCGACCAGCCCCTGCCGTTGTTCGTTTTTTGAAGCGTTAAGTAATCCTTGAATCTGAGCCTTATCCATGAAAGTCCCTTGCGGCTTCAATTACCGCTTTTACGACGCCATTGCGTACCACAAAATCACCGAAGCCCTCGCCTGCATGACGTTGCTCAGAATATTGCTGGAACAGGCCATCGAGCTCTGAAAAGATCGTACTCTCATCCACATTATCTTTATAGAGTTTGTTTAAGCGCTTACCTTCAAAGTCAGCACCTAAATATAGGTTATATCGACCTGGCGCTCTACCTACAAGGCCTATCTCTGCCGCAAACGGACGCGCACAACCGTTTGGACATCCCGTCATTCTCACAACAATCGGGCGCTCTGCAATATTATGCTTTGTCTGTAGAGCATCTATTTTATCCATGAACTCAGGAAAGTAACGCTCTGCTTCGGCCATGGCCAATGGGCAGGTTGGCAATGCAACACACGCAATCGAACGACCTCGACTTTCAGTTAGCACTTCCCCCATCAAGCCATGCTTGCGGGCAAGACCTTCAATTTGTGCTTTCTCTGCTTCGTCAACGCCAGCGACAATCATGTTTTGATTCGCTGTCATTCGAAAATCGCCATTATGGATCTTAGCGATTTCTCGTAACCCTGTTTGTAATAGCTGGCCTTGAGTATCTTTAATGCGCCCACACTCGATAAATAAAGTTAAATGCCATTTACCATCGAAACCTTGAGTCCAACCATAACGATCGCCTCGATCTTTTAATTCAACATCTCGCTTTGGTTCAAATATGCTACCCGCACGTGCTTCGACTTCTGCCTTTATCGCTTCATGGCCTTTATCAACAAGCGTGTATTTGAAACGCGCACGTTTACGATCAACGCGATTGCCCCAGTCTCGCTGAACGGTCATTACCGCTTCAGCGAACTTAAGAACATCCTGTTTTTTGACAAAGCCAAACTCCTTCGCCAATTGCGGGAAGGTATTCACATCACCATGGGTAGATCCCATCCCCCCACCAGCAACTAAATTAAAGCCCACTAGTTTGCCTTGCTCAGCAACCGCAATAAAACCTAAATCATTGGTATAAACATCGACATCGTTTTCAGGTGGTACTGCAACTGCCATTTTAAATTTACGCGGTAAATAGGTGTTACCGTAAACTGGCTCGACCGTTTCTTCTTCAGCACTTGCTAGCTTTTCGTCATCCAGCCAGATCTCTGCATAAGCTTTTGTGTGAGGCAACAAATGATCTGACAGTTCTTTGGCAACAGCATAGGCCTGCTGATGTAACTCTGATTGCACCGGATTCGGATTACACATCACGTTACGGTTAACGTCACCACAAGCGGCAATGGAGTCCAATGCTTGTTGATCGAGTCCTTGAATCAGCGTTCTCAGATTACGCTTGGGGATCCCATGATATTGAAACGTCTGCCTAGTCGTTAAACGAATACTGTTCGATGTTGTTAATTCTGATGAAATTTTATCAACTGCTAACCATTGCTCCGGCGTACAAATCCCACCGGGGATCCGAGCGCGAAGCATAAAGCTATACAGAGGTTCAAGCTTTTGTTGCTGACGTTCTGGGCGTAAATCGCGATCGTCTTGTTGATAAAAACCATGGAACTTAATCAGCTGTTGATCATCATCAGCAAATGCGCCTGTTACCTGAGAACCAAGCCCTTCTTTAATCGTGCCACGTAAGTAATTACTGTCGGTTTTAATGTATTCGTTGGCAGCTAACTTACTCATTAGTACACATCCTTCTGGTAACGTTTGTTGATTCGTAATTCGTTATAAAATGCTTCGGCTTGCTCTACATCTAACCCGCCATGTTGCTGTGCGATCGCTAATAAGGCTTGATGGACGTCCTTCGCCATATGTTTTGCATCACCACAAATGTAGAGATGTGCGCCAGTTTGCAGCCATTGCCATACGTCTTCGCCTTGCTCAAGCAATCGATGTTGAACATAGACTTTTTCAGCTTGATCACGAGAGAAAGCTACATCTAAACGACTTAATACCCCTTTTTTAAGAAATTGCTGCCACTCAGTTTGATATAAGAAGTCTTGTTCAAAATGCGGGTTACCAAAGAATAACCAGCTATCTCCAGTTACTTTGTCAGTCGAGCGTTGCTGTAGGAATGCTCGAAATGGCGCAACACCAGTTCCAGGTCCAACCATGATGATTGCGGTTGCAGGATCATCTGGTAAACGAAAGTGCGAGTTTGGCTCAACGTACACTTTTACCGTTTGCCCTTCTTCACTTTCCGATAAGAAACGAGAAGCAGCACCTAGACGCAGTGTGCCTTGACGTTCATCTACTACTTTAGCAACTGTAAGATGTACTTCTTCATCTACTTCATCTTGGCTTGAGGCAATGGAGTACAATCTTGGTGTTAACGGACGCAGTACATTCACAAATTGCTCAGCGGTCACGCTTGCTGGATATTCACTAATAAGCTCTATCACCTGATGGTGAGTGATGTAATCTCTAAGTTGTTCTTTATGCTCAACTAACTTACTCAGCTTTTCGTTCTGGGCATACTCAGCCCATGCTGACACTACACTTGGCGTAAGCTGGGTCAGTTCTTTTTCTTCCGTGAGTATGTGCTGCAACGTGTTGTCACCGACAGCCTCATCACGCGAAAACCCAAGAGTGGTGATGATTTCATATACTAGCGCTGGTCGATTACTGAACCACACTCCTAATGCATCACCGACTTGATAAGTAATGCCTGAGCCTGCAAGATCAATTTCAACATGACGAACATCTCGATCAGAATCACGACCGGTGAGCTTTTGACTGACAATTAACTCAGCAGCGAACGGATTTGCTTTGGTATACCCCTGAACTTGTTGAGTTGCTGAGCCATGGGTATTTAACGGCACCACTTGTGCTGTCTTAGTCACCGTCTTCTCTAATTCAACCACCAGCGCTTGTGACCATGACTCTGCTGTCGCATCATAATCCACATCACACTCTGTGAGCGGCACAATTTCTTGTGCCCCTAATTCAACGAGACGTTTGCTGAAGTCTTTTCCTGTTTGACAAAAATACTCATAACTGGAGTCACCTAGTGCCAGTACTGAGAACTTGAGACCAGAGAGGTTTGGGGCGCGCTTTGAGTGCAAAAACTGGTATAAGGCTACTGCGTCATCAGGCGCTTCGCCTTCACCATGGGTGCTCACAATCATCACTATGTGACTTTCACTTTTGAGCTGACGTGGTGAATAATCAGCCATAGAAATCAGTTCAACACTGAGTCCTTGAGCTTGATACTGTGCCGCTGTCTTTTCTGCAATACTTCGCCCATTACCTGTTTGGCTACCATAAAGCAGTTTGATTACTGCAGTAGGTTCCGCACTTTCATTGGCAGACACAGGTAAATCTGATTTCAATTGGCCAGCAAAATAGCCGCTAAGCCACGCTTTTTGAATTGGAGTGAGATCGGTCGTTAATCCCGTCAAGGACTCAAGTTGTCTTGCGGTTAACGGCGAAGCTGAAGTTAAAACAGAATCAAGCACAGTATTTACCATCCCTAGCAGGAAGTCTCAAAATATGTGCAAGCTTAGCTCAGGTTCTTATACTTAAATAAGAATAAAAAATAATTTTTAATAACCTTTAGGAATAAGAAGGCTATCAGAACTTATATTAACAAACTTTTACAACTTACTTCCCTTGAATTCATCGATTTGCCCCTCATATCTGAAAATAAGAATTACTGCAGTTTGCAGCATTAATTAGAGGAACTCCCTGTGACTACAATCGTATCAGTACGCCGTAATAATCAAGTTGTTATTGCAGGTGACGGACAAGTTTCATTAGGCAATACCGTAATGAAAGGTAATGCCAAAAAGGTCCGCCGTTTATATCATGAAAAAGTATTAGCAGGTTTCGCTGGCGGTACCGCTGATGCGTTCACGCTGTTTGAACGTTTCGAAGCGAAACTAGAAATGCACCAAGGACATTTATTACGTTCAGCCGTTGAGTTAGCCAAAGATTGGCGAACCGATCGCATGCTACGCAAACTCGAAGCTATGTTGGTTGTGGCGAACGAAGAAAGTTCATTGATCATCACCGGTAATGGTGATGTTGTGCAACCAGAACACGATTTAGTTGCCATTGGTTCAGGTGGTAATTTTGCTCAAGCAGCAGCATTGGCTTTGATCGAAAATACGGACTTGAGTGCAAAAGAAATTGCCGAAAAAGCACTGACGATTGCTGGTGATATTTGTGTCTTCACCAACCAGCACAAAACAGTTGAAGAATTAAACTACTAATCGGAGCGGTATTAGATTATGTCTCAAATGACTCCACGTGAAATTGTTCACGAACTTGATGCACACATTATTGGTCAGCAAAAAGCAAAACGCTCCGTAGCGATTGCCTTACGTAACCGCTGGCGCCGTATGCAATTAGACAGCGATCTTCGTCAAGAGATCACCCCAAAAAACATCTTGATGATTGGCCCTACTGGTGTCGGTAAAACTGAAATTGCTCGCCGTTTAGCAAAATTAGCAAATGCACCGTTCATCAAGGTAGAAGCGACAAAATTTACTGAAGTCGGTTATGTCGGTAAAGAAGTCGAGCAAATAATTCGTGACTTGACCGATTCAGCTATCAAGCTGACTCGTGAACAACAAATGAAGCAAGTTCGCCATCGTGCAGAAGAAGCTGCTGAAGAACGTGTACTCGATGCCTTATTGCCACCAGTCAAAGATGACTGGGATCAAGACAGCAATAAAGATTCTTCAACCCGTCAGGTTTTCCGTAAGAAGTTACGTGAAGGACAACTCGATGATAAAGAAATCGAGATTGATGTTGCAGCGCCTCAAGTCGGCGTAGAGATCATTTCTCCTCCAGGAATGGAAGAAATGACTAACCAGCTTCAGGGCTTATTCCAAAATATGGGACAAACCCCTTCTAAACGTAAGAAGCTGAAGATCAAAGATGCAATGAAGCAGCTTACTGAAGAAGAAGCGGCGAAATTAGTCAATCAAGATGATTTAAAAGAATCGGCCATCGAGCTGGTTGAACAACACGGTATTGTGTTCTTAGACGAGATCGACAAGATTTGTAAGCGTGGCGATACTTCAGGCCCTGATGTGTCTCGTGAAGGTGTGCAACGTGATCTTCTGCCTCTGGTTGAAGGCTGCACCGTAAATACTAAACACGGCATGGTAAAAACCGATCATATTCTGTTCATTGCGTCAGGTGCATTCCAAATGGCGAAGCCATCAGATCTGATCCCAGAACTGCAAGGTCGTTTGCCAATCCGCGTTGAATTAGATGCACTTTCTTCTGATGACTTTAAACGTATTTTGACTGAACCCAATGCGTCGCTTACTGAGCAATATGTAGCATTGATGTCTACTGAAGGCGTAACCATTGAATTCGCTGACAGCGGTATTGAAGCCATTGCCAATGCCGCATGGCAAGTGAACGAACGTACTGAGAATATCGGTGCGCGTCGTCTCCACACCGTCATGGAGCGCTTGATGGAAGAAATGTCCTATGATGCTTCTGACAAATCGGGTGAGTCACTGGTGGTTGATGAAGCTTATGTTAAGTCTCACCTAGACAATTTAGTTCAAAATGAAGATCTCAGCCGTTTTGTGCTTTAATCTAAATATTATCCGTTATGCAGCCACAGCTGCATAACGGTTATTAAAAGAAAAGAGTACTGACTATGCCTGCACCAAAAGTTACCCAGCTCAAACTCAAACAAAAAAGCCGTTTACTCGTAATTGCTTTTGCCGATAACACCGCCGGTGAATTGAGTTGCGAATTTTTACGTGTTCATTCTCCGTCAGCCGAAGTTCAAGGTCACGGCACTCCCATTTTGGTCACTAATAAGAAACAGGTGAATATCAGCAATATTGAACCCGTGGGTCACTATGGCGTGAAGCTGGTTTTTGATGATGGCCATGATACTGGTATTTACTCTTGGGAAGTCTTACATCATTTGGTCAGTCATCATCAATCATTGTGGCAAAGTTATCTGGAACGTTTAACAAACGAGAAAGGTTCGCGTGAGGCCATCATTCCAATGGTTGTAAAATATCGTCCTTAATATTTAATTTAACATCGCATAATACAGCTCAAAGCACCATTACGGACCGATAATTATCTCTTTCTATTAATCCATCTTCATTATAAATCAACCTCTTATTCAGCCCCTATTCAGCCGTTACCCCTTTAAATAAAATTTCATAAAAAAGTATTAAAAATTAATTGTTATAATCGAAGGGTGTGAAGTATGAGTGTGAAATATAGAAAATCTCTGATCGCTGTCGCGGTTACCTTATGTGTTTCAACAGGAGCCTCTGCTGCAAACATTGTTAACTTAACCCAACAAACTAAGTCACACCCTCTGCTTGGACGCAGTAGAACAATGCCAGGTGCAGCAGGGTTGGGCAGCAGCCAACCACAAGTCACACTTGATGCGAAAACAACTTACCGAATTGTGTCTGAAGTGAAATTCAAAAATGGCACAACAAAATACCGATTACAACAATATTATGATGGAGTGCCCGTTTACAACTCCACCATCGTTTCAGAAAAAAGTAATTTTAAAAATGTCATAGACCAGCCGGTTATCGGTTCTGCGGTGAATGGACTCCAACAAGATAATGTATCCTCTACGCCTTCTATATCTGAAGAGCAGGCTTTCAAAGTTTCAGCAGCCAATCATGATGAATCTAAAAGTGTGAGTAACATTAACTCTTTATCTAAAAAAAGCGCTAAGTTATGGGTATTCATGGTAGGAAACCAGCCACACTTGGCTTATAAAACTTCTTTTATTTTGCAACATGGAAACAAAGTATCACGTCCGACAACACTCGTTGATGCTCACTCTGGAAAAGTACTTAAAAAATGGAATAGCATGGAACACGTGTTGATTGGAACAGGCGCAGGTGGTAATCCAAACACTGGCGAATATTATTACGGTGACAGCAAAGACCACCCCAAGCTTGACTTAACGGTACAAAACTCAGCAAATGGTAAAGAATGTGTTTTTGACACCCCTCAAGTTCGAACCGTTTCTGTACACAACAAAGAGTTTGGTAAAGATGCCCTAGGACGTTTCGTCGATCCTACTGCGCAATACAACAATCAACCTATATCTTATGATTGTTCTCAAAGTACCGCATACCAAGAAAAAGAGATTAATGGCGCTTATGGGGTAACTAATGATGCCCACGCTTTCGGCACGATTATCTATAACATGTACGAGGACTGGTTTGACCAATCACCGTTACAGCACCGAGACAAGTTTGGTCGAAAAGTAGATGAACAACTGCTCATGCGGGTTCATTATGGGAAAAACTTTAATAATGCCTTCTGGGATTCACAAGAGATGAATTTTGGTGACGGCGGTCCAGAATACGTTGACAGAACCATCGGTGGTATTGTCGTTGGCAAAAAAAAGGTCGATGCTTTTTACCCGTTTGTCACCTTAGACGTAACGGCTCATGAAGTCAGCCATGGCTTTACTCAATACAATTCAGGCCTGCAAGGCGGCCACTCTGATAAGCCAGGTGTTGCCTGTGAAGCTTGCTCGATCAATGAAGCTTTCTCTGACATGGCTGGAGAAGCGGCTAAGAACTTCGCCTACGGAAAAAATAACTTCGAGACAGGTGAAGCTATCGTCAAAGATCCCTCAGCAATTGGCAGTACCTCAATAAGAAGCTTAAAAAATCCATCAGCGGATGGACATACCGTCGATACTGAACCTCAATATCGTCAAATGATCCAGGACGCCGTCGATAACAAGGCTGAAGTCGATGAACATGCTGGTGCAGGTATATACGACAAGGCTTTTTATGAGCTTGCCACAAGCGATAATTGGACAACTCGAAAGGCCTTTACGGTATTTGTCGATGCAAACAAGCTTTACTGGAATAAAGATACCACTTTTGATAGCGGTGCATGTGGTGTTATACAAGCTGCCGAAGACAACGGATACAGTTCCCAAGATGTTGAAGGTGCCTTTGATGCAGTAAATGTAGATTACTCACAATGTGACTAATAAAGCACTTGCTATTATTGCTCATTTCTCTTAAAACGCTCTTTAACACTGTTAAGGAGCGTTTTTTATGAATCTATCACAAGAGCTTGCAAGCCGCCGCCTTCAAGGCACACCCGGCGATGAGTTACCAACATCTCAACGACCAACTAATTTTGA
Organism: Shewanella sp. OPT22; assembly: GCF_004168585.1. Lineage (GTDB taxonomy): Bacteria > Pseudomonadota > Gammaproteobacteria > Enterobacterales > Shewanellaceae > Parashewanella. The sequence goes on from NZ_PGVH01000005.1 coordinate 66,243, forward strand.
GCAAGCTTTCTCTCTTCAACAGCAAGTATCTGATCGCTATTGTGACCTCGCTGCAACCAGAGTTAATGGCTGGAAGTGTGTGTTACCGACATCAACCGTCACCATGTTAGCGCCGTTATTCGAAAACGGTATGCAAACTCAAACCAAAAACTGTGTTCTATTTACTTCCAAAGAAAATATGGCTCTGGTTGAGCCCGAAATAGCCAGTGTTTTCTGTAGCGACCTACCCGTCCGTGATCAGCCTTATACTGAGCAAGAAATTGAAGCGGCAATTGGTAGTACTCATTTTGCTTTAGAATTGATGCAAAGTCGTTACATCGCTCCTGAAAAAGTGTCTTTTTATGAAGCACTAGCGGATGGATTACTAAACCAAGGCGTTTATATAGGACCTGAAGTGCCAACTCATTTTTCATTAGAGCAAATGGCAACATTTCAACTGTCTATCACCTCCGACTCCGAAGTCCATATTGATAAACAAGTCAATCACCCAAACCATCACCCAAGGGTAGCTATCTATTGGTTAGTCAATGAGCTGAGAGAGCGGGGAATTGCCATAAAAGCCAATGACAAAGTAATTACAGGTTCTTATGCCGGAATTGTAAAAGTTCCTTTCAATAAACCCATTTCGTTTAAGTATGGGGATTTAGGCGAATTCAAGGTAACATTTCAGACTAAATAACAGAGGTTACTATGTGACCATCACTGATGCCGCTTATTGTGCGGCATCTTTTGTGCTGAAGTTTGGCACCACCACATAAGCATGTTGATCCCAATCATATTTATACGTTTTATCCTGCCATTGATAATAACTTTTACCATTTTTCATAACCATTCTGGCATTAGCTGGCAAGCTTGAGATACCTGTTGCGTAATCCATTCCTGTGGTAACACTTTGCTGCTGAATGACAACTGGTTCAGGCTGAGGTTCAGATTGGTGATACAACCACTTCCCTGCTTCATACGCTAACGGAACCGTGATTGCTGCCCCGACAAAATCGTCCCAATGGTTATGTCGATACCACCAAGGCCAGCTACGCCGCCAATAAGGGGCATTCCAATGTCTGTGCGCCCAATGACGACGAGACCAATAATCTCTGCGATGTTCATGCCACCAATGACGGTTATGCCATCGTCTAACATGATGTCTATGATGAAATCCTGTCAACAAAAAAGGCTGACGAGTAAAGCTGCTACCATGTGCTTCAGAAAATTGCGGCACTTGCTGTTGTACTAATGCATTGTTAGCCCAGAGCGGCCAAGATGCACTCAGCATCACAACAACACCAAGTCGTTTGATAAGAGATAGGGTCATAATTCGATGCATATTACTCCTCCTCAACTTACGCCACTAGATTATGTTATCAGTATATATAACGGTCATTTTTCATTCAACACAACTGACAAAGCTTTAATTTACTTTTCATGCGCCTTTACATTTGTAGGAAGGTACAAATGCTTTGACCAGTCATAGTGATAAAACTTGCCTTGTGACTGATAATAAGTTTTACCGTCTTTGATTATGGTTTTGGCATTATCAGGTAATTTTTTTAATCCTTGAGCTGAATCGCTACCTTTTTTAGATAGGTCAGAAGAAGTTGAACTTGAATCAGGCATCTGCGCTTTCTGTTCATCAGGTTTATCCAATGACTTTTCGGCTTCTTGTTCTGCAACACCTGCAATAGTGCCAAGTAATGCACCTTTATCTACACCTGCGCTCACATTAACTTGATGCTCATGATGTTTTCGGAATTTCCATGACTGACCCCAAGCATGCTTACCATGGGGCACAGGATCGTCCAATGGATCAGGTCGAGGTAAACTCTCAGCTTGTTTTTTAAATTCATCCCACAAACCGACCTTTTGTATTCTTAAATTGGGTTCTGCACCCACCGCAATAGTATGAGGCTGATTTAACCAGGCAGTTGAGCTTTGCATAGAATCAGAAAAGTTTAGATTGCTTTTTGCTTGTAACATAAAAGCACTCAAACACAACATCGAAGAAACTGTGAACACAGAGAATAATGATAATTTCATAAACAACTCCAACGACTATCAACGAACACATTGATAATAAAGTCTGTTTATTAGTTTTATATCTAAGTCCATACTTTGTACAGAAAACAACCAGAATTAATCATATTCGAAATAATTTGATATGACGCACAATTCTCAAAAATGCTATAGTTCGGCCATATTAATTATCTTTCATCTAGGAACTTATGAGTTTTAAGGATTTAAGAAGTTTTATCGATCACTTAGAGGCTAATGGCGAACTCAAACGCATCAGTCACGAAGTTGATCCTAATCTTGAAATGACTGAAATCGCCGACCGAGTGCTTCGAGCACAAGGCCCTGCTTTGCTCTTCGAAAACCCGACCGGACATACCATGCCGGTATTGGCCAATCTGTTTGGTACGCCTAAACGTGTTGCGATGGCGCTCGGAAAGCAAGATCCGCTTGAACTTCGTGAAGTCGGTGAATTGTTGGCTTTTCTTAAAGAGCCTGAGCCACCAGCAGGCTTTAAAGACGCCATTAGTAAAATCCCTAAGTTTTCACAGGCACTAAAAATGCCGACCAAAACGGTCAGATCAGCACCTTGTCAGGAAGTCGTGCTCAAGGGAGATGATGTAGATTTAACTCAGCTGCCGATTCAGCACTGCTGGCCAGGTGATGTTGCGCCACTCATGACGTGGGGCTTGACCATTACTAAAGGCCCGAGACAAAAACGTCAGAACCTCGGAATTTATCGACAGCAACTGCTTGGCAAGAATAAGCTTATTATGCGTTGGCTCGATCACCGTGGTGGCGCTTTAGACTTTAAAGATTTCAAAGAAAAGCACCCTGGTGAAAAATACCCTGTAGTTGTCGCTTTTGGTAGTGATCCTGCAACCATTTTAGGCGCAGTAACGCCAGTGCCTGACTCCATGAGCGAGTACGCCTTTGCAGGCTTATTACGCCAAGAGCGCACAGAAGTTTGCAGTGCCATTAGCTGTGACTTAGAAGCCCCAGCCACCAGCGAGATCATTCTTGAAGGTTACATTGACCCTGAAGAAACCGCTGAAGAAGGCCCATATGGTGATCACACGGGTTATTATAACGAAACAGAATCGTTCCCAGTATTTACGGTCACGCATATTACTCATCGAAAAGACGCCATTTATCACAGCACTTACACTGGCCGTCCACCCGATGAGCCAGCGATGTTAGGTGTGGCACTTAACGAAGTGTTTGTGCCTATCCTGCGAAAACAATATCCAGAAATTATCGATTTTTATTTACCACCAGAAGGTTGTTCATACCGTATGGCAGTAATATCAATCCGTAAACAGTATCCGGGACATGCAAAGCGCATTATGATGGGCGCTTGGTCTTTTTTACGCCAATTTATGTACACCAAGTTCATCATCATCGTTGATGAAGATGTGAATTGCCGTGATTGGAATGATGTGATTTGGGCCATTACGACCCGTATGGACCCAACACGTGATACCACTATGATTGATAACACACCTATTGATTATTTAGACTTTGCTTCGCCAGTCGCTGGTCTTGGCTCGAAAATGGGTTTGGATGCGACCAATAAATGGGAAGGTGAAACTACTCGCGAGTGGGGCACACCTATTGTGATGGATGAAGCCGTAAAACAAAAAGTTGATGACATTTGGGATCAACTTGGCATAGATAATTAGTACAATAAGTGCCTGAAGATAAGTTCGTTGGACATTATCCTCAGGTACTTAAAAAACCTATAAATAAGCGATGCGCAGACCATGCGCTCAGCTTAACTAATAATGATAAATCAAGGAAACACGGAAGCGAGATGAATACCCTTTCTTGTCACGTAAAAAGTATTACTCCATTTAATGACTCTGTTTATCAGGTAATTTTAATACCTGAAACTCAATTTGATTTTAAAGCTGGTCAATATCTATCTGTTCTTATGGGAGAAAAAGACAAACGTCCGTTTTCCATTGCTTCTGCCCCTCATGCTTCTGAACTCGAACTGCATATCGGCGCTGCCGTTGCTGAAAGCTACCCAATGCAAGTTGTAGAAAACATGAAGCAAGCGTTAGCCAATAACAGCACCATCACCATTGAAGCACCTGCTGGTGAAGCGTTTTTAAGAGTGAACAGCAATCGACCTAAACTACTTGTAGCTGGCGGTACGGGCTTCTCATACATAAAAAGCATCATCGAAGACCTCATCGAATCAGGTGAAACAACACCTGTTACTTTTTATTGGGGATGTCGCACATCTGATGCGATGTACTTTAAAGAAATCGCTGACGGCTGGAACCAAGCACACCACTGGCTGAGCTTTGTTCCTGTGGTTGAAGAGGCAACTGAAAACTGGGCAGGAAAAACAGCCAACTTGCTTGAGCAAGTTAAACTCGATCATTCTGATGTATCGGCACTTGATATTTATGTGGCTGGCCGTTTTGATATGGCAGGCGCTGCACGTGACATGTTCAGAGCGTTAGGCGTGAATGAGGCTCATTTATTTGGTGATGCTTTTGCATTCTTAAAATAAGGGTATAGCCTTTCTTGAGGTTGATATTAACTTATCAACCTTGTCGCATTTGTTTTTTAAATGCTTCTCTTTGCTCTTGAATAAATTCTCGCCTTACTTCTTCAGAAAAACGTTGCATTTGTTCAAGCAGATTATGCGCTAGAGTAATATCTTCATAATCTTCAAACACTAACTTGCTTTCGTTACAAAAACCTGCATTGCATGCGACCTTCTCTTTATTATGAGTTGCGCCCACATAAAACAGATGTCTTACCGTTTTGTCATAAAAGGTGTCTGCGATTTCTTGGTGGCAACTCATCGTGTCATCAATAAAAATAATTTCATCATGTGGGATGTTATATTTATTAAAATAGGCACTGAGTCGCTCTCCTTTTGTTATCTTCTTTAACGCTTGTTCCTCTTCTTTACTCTTCGGTTTATTATTTTCCAGAATAACTAAATTTTCCCTTTGTTCTCGGTCTACGCCTATTGCCTTTAATTTCTGTTCGGTAATAAAACCATTGGTTAATAATACAATTTTGCTCTCAGGGTATGATTTTTTTAAATCAAGAAGATACCTGCTGATATTTTTTTCTGTTTCAAAAAATCTATCTTGACTGAGCATGGCAATACGACTATTTTTTTCCTTTAATTTTTCACTCACCAGTGTGTCATCTACATCAAAAACAAAGACCGGCTGGGCGGTTTTAGCGACAGCTTTAACACTAGAAAGAGACGAAACACCATTGAGCATGAAAGGCTGATGTCCAGGCCTCTCAATTTGCATAGGCGCTTTAATACATTCGGGGGTATCTGTCGATTCCATCGTCAGATTCAATGAACCAGCTTGACTGTCTGCGAAACACACCACCTGAAGTTTAGGCTTGTCACCACTCAACTTTTCTCCAATACCCACTCCACCTTTTGGGTTGCCTTTTAGTAACTTCAATGGAATCGACTTAGTCACTGTAGACGTTTGCCTCTTCATACAGTCTTTTACTGGTAATACTTTATCTAAAGCTACCCGATAGTGAGATTTAAACCATGCATCAGGTATTTTCCGTTTAAACCAACTGTTTTCACGAATAAAAAAGCTTTCCGCCCCTTTTTGCGTCTTAACTTTTTTTACCTCAAACGCTCTTTTGTAAGTAGAATTATCTCCGTTTAAAAACTCAACATATATTTTGGTCCACTTACTAGCATCAAGTGAAAATAAGTCTTCATCGCTTCCAGTAATATCAGTACTTTTAGTCGAAGGATCCCAAGAAGCTTTTATTTTGGCAACGTTAACGGCGGACATAACTCATTAAACAATTGAGCGATTAATAACCAAAGTGTAATGGTACTTACCCGTATAATAATAATTAATTTAATTAAATTTAATATAGAAGAAGATGTAATGAATACGCTATGGCTAAAAAAGATAAGGGGACATTAGAAATTACTTTAACTTTGTTTAATCTCTATTCGCAACACCAAAAATATCTAAACATCAATAAAGTCGACTACAAAACCTCAGGAAATGGCATGCCCAATTTCAGCATTGATGTGTTTAAATCGTCGCTAATAAGTTTTCTTTGTTGTTTTTCTTTGATTTTCAATTCTTTGTCTTTCTTTTTTTGCTCTTGAGCAAACTCTTTTAACAGTGCTTTCCTCTTTTTATGCTGAGCAGCTGCTATTTCACGCTTCCGTAATTGAGCATACAAATTGCAGCCAATGCGAACATTTTTATCTTCACGGTATATCTTTGCTTCAGCTTGTTTTGTTGTTAAGCCTTTACTGACATTCTTCAAGTCCTCTTTAGCAAAGCCTTGAAATTTAAACACTGTGCCTTGAACAAAAAATAAATGAGAAATAGGAGGGAGAATTACGGGTTCTGGACACTCTGCCTGATCAGCGACTTTCTGCTTCGTCACTTCGATAACAATATTGTGTTGTTCTAACCCATCATCAACAAAGATTATTTGATCGGCCTCTGGAAAGTCACTCATAAAGTAATTCCAGATTTGATCTCCCTTATCTCTGCCATATTTTTCTTTATCTTGGGTTGTCATTTCAAGGTCAATAACTTTGTCATACCATCCCTTCAATTGAGCTTTATCCATTTTACTCACAGTGCCTCGACCTCTAGAAACAAGAATGATGTGGGCCTCAGGGTAATCAGCTTTTATCTTGTTCAATACTTGTTGCGCTCCAGCTTCAAACGCTGCAAATCTTTTTTCTTCTGTCGTCGCCTCTCTATTAATATGCTTAACTAAAGTTTCATCTACATCTATGGCAATTAATGGCTTTGTACCTGTAATCATCTTAGCGAGTGATCGTATAGATGTTGAGGCTTTAATGTCTTGTTCGTTAGAACAAATGTCAATTTCAGAATACATGACGCCCTTATCTGATAAGACTGAAACAGGCATTGGTTGATCTGCTTCACATTGACGAGCTCGTGTTGGGTAGCGTTTTCGTTGCTCATTCTCAAGCTTTTTGGGTGTCAGAGTTTCAGGTTCCAGCTCCACTTTATGCAGCTCTAATTGTTCGGCCTTCAGTTCATGCGGGGTTTTGTCTAAGCTTTTTAGTTGAATGGGTGCGGCTAAAAATTGACCAGAGTCACAGCTATTTGCATTCGCAGCATCGCCATCAACTGACTCAACAGCTTCTTCCCTGTAGTACGGGTTAACTTGCAAAACAGGCATTGATTGCTCAAGCTGCTTTATTTCTGTTGTTTTTATCCCGAGTGCCGCTAAAGCTCGTCTTACTCTGGAGTTTTCTCTCAATACAAAGCTTAAAATCCCACTTTGAGTTTGAACCTGCTTTATTTGATATGTTTTTTTGCTTACCTTTCCGGTCAATGAGTCTTTGATTCTGAAGGTCACTTCTTTCCAATTATGTGTCACAGGGCTTTTTTTTCTTAATTCACTGACATCTACGTTAGTCACATGATGTTTTTCAATATCAACTTTACATTCTATTTCTGGCAATGATTGCCTAAATTCCTCTCTCATTCTGGACTGCTCTCTAGCATGCGAAGCTGATAAGTATAAATTTAAGTTATAGCCAAGCAGTAATCCTTCATGCTCTTCAAATAGCTCAGCAAAAGGGCTTCTTTCATTTATGCTGAGCTGCCGTAATCGATTATCCGTCCCCCCTATATGCAATAAATGATTAACTTTGGTTTCTGGAAATTCAGCTTTTGCATCATTACAATAAAATCTATCAACAATTTCATGGTGAGACTGCATTGAATGCGCAACAAAAATAATTTCTCGGGGGGCAATGCCTTTATCTCTAAGATATTGAAGTACACGCTGACCTTTATCGATCCCACTTCTGTCGGATGTAGAAAGTAAAATACTGCTTGCTTCATCCTGAAGTTCGTATCCATCACACTCAAATTGTTTTATCTCTATCTCAGAGAGTCCGACTACTTTAAGTTTTTCAATGAGCTTGTTTTGGCTGCTATTACTCATCAACAAAATATTGTGTTCTGGGTATGACTCCCTGAGCGTCAACAGTTTTGCACGTGCATTCGTTTCTACTAGCGTTGTTTTATCAGATAACTCTCCTCCCCATTCTTTTTCAGGTAAAGCACTGAGCAAGACATCGTCAATATCAATAATAATGGTCGGTTTAGGATCGTTGCTTAACTTTTTAATTTGCGAAACAGAAGAAACCGCCTTTATATCAAATAATTGACCTTGCCTTGTTTTCATTGTTATTGCATTTGTCGAAATATGGTTTTCTGAGCCGACTTCGCAGGTCAAGCTAACAGGCGTACAACTTCGCTGTATGTTAAGTTCAACGTCGCTTTCTGCCTTCCGGTGTAGCTTTTGACCAATTGCTGCTCCGTCTTGCGGGTGTTCACATAACGTGTTTAATGAAATCTGGTAAGTGTTTTCTTCAATAACAGTGGTTGTATGTGCCGAGTTAGCGTCTTTCCTGAAGCGCCTTATAGGTAACGTCTCTTGTAATGCTGCTCTGTATTTTGATTTAAATATTCCTGTCGCTATTTTCCGCTTAATCAAGCTACTTTCTCTAATATGAAAACCCGTCAATTTACTGCATGTTTCTACTCTTTTTACTTGGAAAGATTTAGTGTAAGTTCTTCCTCTCTCATCTTTGAATTCTACTGCAATGTTTTTCCAAACATTTTTTTCTAGCGCAAATAGCTGCTCTGAATCACTGGCTAGAGTGGCTCTTTCTAATTGGCTATCCCAAAAAGCGGGCACAGTTAGAGGCTGCGGCATATTCACACGGTTGTATTAAACATGCTGTGAGTTTACTTATTCTGAAGTGAATGAGACTAGTTCATAGACAAAAATTAAGTTTCATCTGCGATAAAACAAAAACAATATCATTGAGTATCAATAACATACAAATGACTACTTATATCGAAGTAAAGAAAGTTTAATTTCAACAAACAAATAAGTTAATGATGTAAAACATCGAAATTACATACAGTTATACATCTTTACTTACTTCAGCGTGCTTCAACACAATCCAATAAGCAGAAACATTCTGTCTTTCATAAATAGGCCACTATAGGCCAAGTTTCAAGGCACAAAAAAGCCCACAAAAATGTGGGCTTAGAATCAATATGTTAACAATCGATATTATGCTCTAGCAGCACGCTTACGATCGTTTTCTGTAAGATTCTTCTTACGAACACGGATGCTCTCAGGCGTTACTTCCACTAGCTCATCATCATCGATAAATTCAAGCGCACGCTCTAGAGTCAATACGATTGGTGGAGTCAGAACCTGTGCTTCATCAGTACCTGATGCACGCATGTTTGTCAGCTGCTTACCTTTCAAACAGTTAACTGTTAAGTCGTTTGAACGAGCATGAATACCAATGACTTGGCCTTCATACACTTCAACACCATGTCCAAGAAACAGGCGACCACGATCCTGAAGACCGAAGAGTGCGAACGTTAACGCTTTACCCGTACCGTTTGAGATCAATACACCGTTTTGGCGTTGACCGATGTCACCACCTAACGCTGGACCATAGTGATCAAACGTGTGATAGATAAGACCCGTTCCTGAAGTCGCAGTTAAGAACTCAGTTTGGAAACCAATTAAGCCACGGCTTGGGATCATAAAGTCAATACGAACACGACCTTTGCCATCTGGCTGCATGTCGCGCATATCACCTTTACGAGCACCTAGACGCTCAATAACCGCACCTTGATGTTCTTCTTCAACGTCAACCGTTACGTTTTCGTATGGCTCACACATTTCACCGTCAATTTCTTTAACGATAACTTCTGGACGAGATACCGCTAACTCGTAGCCTTCACGACGCATGTTTTCAATCAAGATTGAAAGGTGAAGTTCACCACGACCTGAAACACGGAAGCGATCTGGGCTATCTGTTTCTTCAACGCGTAGTGCTACGTTGTGTACTAATTCCTGCTCTAGACGCTCAAGAATATTACGTGAAGTAACATACTTACCTTCTTTACCAGCAAACGGAGATGTGTTCACTTGGAACGTCATCGTTAACGTTGGCTCATCAACTGATAATTCAGGTAGTGCATCCGGTGCACCTTGTGGACAGATGGTATCTGAAATTTTCAGTTCACCAAGACCAGTGATCGCAACGATGTCACCTGCATTCGCTTCAGTCACTTCGTGACGGTCAAGTCCCATGTAACCTAATACTTGGCCAACTTTACCATTGCGAGTTTTACCTTCAGCATTAACCACAGTCACCTGTTGGTTAACTTTAACGCTACCACGCTTAATACGACCAACACCGATAACACCCACGTATGAGTTGTAATCCAGCTGTGAGATCTGCATTTGGAAGTCACCTTCAGCATTCGCATCTGGTGTAGGTACTTTTTCAACGATAGCTTCAAACAGTGGAGTCATATCTTCGCTTTGTACATCTGGATCTAATGTTGCAAATCCATTCAATGCCGAAGCGTATACCACTGGGAAGTCTAACTGTTCGTCAGTTGCACCTAAGTTATCAAATAAGTCAAATACTTGATCCATTACCCAATCAGGACGAGCGCCTGGACGGTCAACTTTGTTGATTACAACAATTGGTTTTAGACCTTGAGCGAATGCTTTCTTAGTTACAAAGCGAGTTTGTGGCATAGGGCCATCAACCGCATCAACAAGAAGCAATACTGAATCAACCATAGAAAGAACACGTTCAACTTCACCACCGAAGTCAGCGTGTCCAGGAGTGTCTACGATGTTAATACGGTAGTCATTCCACTTGATGGCAGTATTTTTCGCCAGAATTGTGATCCCACGTTCTTTTTCGAGATCGTTCGAGTCCATCACCCTTTCAGTCGCTTCACCGCGTGTTTCTAGTGTTCCTGACTGCGCCAGCAATTTGTCAACCAAAGTCGTTTTACCATGGTCAACGTGAGCAATAATGGCGATGTTTCGTAATTTATCTAGCACTGAATAAGCCTCATACCATCAAATATCCGTGTTATTTCACGGGAAATTTCTAAAGCAGATACCATGTCATTTAGACAGGGCATCCCAAAAAGCGTGCTATTCTACTCTAGCTTAAGATTTAGCGATAGGATTATTTTTTGTTCAGTTGTATTTATTCATCGCTTTTTATGGAAAGTGTTTATTTTTTATGAATTATCATTTTCAGATGCATCAGTATAGCCTAACTCTCTTTTGAGCAACTCTTTTTCTAAACACAATGTTTTGAGCCCAGCGAAATGCACCTTAGGATCAACGGTTAATATCCCTTTGTGCTCTAATAAAGCCGATATTTGTTCATTTTTTTCACGATATAGCTTTTCTTTTGTTACTCGTTGTTCAGACGTTAATATCGGAGGCCTCTCAGAGTATTCACGCATCTTTGCTTGAAAAGCTTCTCTTTCAGCTGAAGGGATGATTGGCGTTTCGATAATCGTGGGGGGTTCATCGATTCTTACTCTTTTGGTGTGATTATTTTTAGCCTTTTCACGAGCCGCTTGTATGGCTTTTATGCGCCTGCTTCGTCTGACTAGGGCTCTACTCTTTTTGACTATTATGCGCTTTCTGTTTTCCTTTACGTCTCCTTCTCTTACAGCCGAATTATTGCCCTTTGAGGCTTTAATTAGAGTATATAAATCAAAAATATTTTGCTTTCTTACTTCATGATTTTTACTTTTTAAACAAGCTATAGCACGATGAATTGAGGCATCTCGAATATCCAAACCATGTGTTACGAGCAATGAAGCGACATTATGAATATGAGCATCTGAAAAAATGAGTTGCTTATCTAACTTCACTGCAGGAGCTGTTTTAGCAGAACTTGAATTTTGTTGATGTAATTGCGGAGCCTCAGCGGTATGAAATTCCGATTTTATCGGACTATGCAGATGATCTTCCTCTACTCTTTCTTCGACTTTCCAGGCATTTTGCCCGAGATAAACTTGTGCCTCATCTAATCGACTTGGTGATTTAGGTGGTTCACTGAGCTTACTTTGTAAAACCCAGGCCTGAACATCGTAATCGACTCTGAAACTACAATAAGCAGTGCTGCTACTCATAACTGTACCGTATTCATTTATTGCTCATTATTTTACCTCTTTTATCCAAAAACGGCTCATTAACAATTGTTCAATAAACTTTATGAGTTATTACCAAAAGCTCAAAATGCACCATAATGGTGCAACACAACTATCACACTGGTGCAAAAACATTGTTTAATTTGGTGCACAAAGGTGTGTTTTTTATAGTTATCAAGCAATTGCATATATGGCATAGGTCTAGCTATAAAAAATATATCTAATGTAAGCGTGCTATAATTCAACGCAGTAACCGCAGAGTTACTGCTACTAATAAATCGCTACATAATATTTAAAATGAACCATCCTCTACCCTACTGGAGATAGTAAGAATGTCTGTTGAATCAGTTCTAGAACAGTTAGAAGAACTTGACGTAAAATTTGTTGACCTTCGTTTTACCGACACCAAAGGTAAAGAGCAACACGTTTCAATTCCAGCACACCAAGTTGACGAAGACTTCTTCGAAGACGGAAAAATGTTCGATGGTTCATCTATCGCAGGTTGGAAAGGCATTAACGAGTCTGACATGGTATTGATGCCAGACGCATCAACATTTGTTTTAGACCCATTCACTGAAGACACGACAGCACTTATTCGTTGTGACATCCTTGAGCCAAGCACCATGCAAGGTTACGACCGTGACCCACGCTCAATCGCAAAACGTTCTGAAGACTACCTTCGTTCTACTGGCATTGCAGATACGGTATTAATTGGCCCAGAACCAGAATTTTTCTTATTTGACGATGTACGTTTTGGTAACGACATGTCAGGTAATTTCTTCAAGATAGATGACAAAGAAGCTGCTTGGAACTCGGGTAAAGAGTACGAAGAAGGCAACACAGGTCACCGCCCATTTGTAAAAGGGGGTTACTTCCCAGTTGCGCCAGTGGATTCGTCACAAGATCTTCGTAGCGCTATGTGCTTAATCATGGAAGAAATGGGCTTAGTGGTTGAAGCGCATCACCATGAAGTAGCAACCTGTGGTCAAAACGAGATCGCAACTCGCTTTAATACGCTAACGACTAAAGCGGATGAAACCCAAATTCTTAAGTATGTGGTTCACAACACAGCACACGCATACGGCAAAACAGCAACCTTTATGCCTAAGCCTGTTGTTGGTGATAACGGTAGCGGCATGCACGTTCACCAGTCATTATCAAAAGACGGCGTAAACTTGTTTGCGGGTGATAAGTATGCAGGTTTAAGTGATATCGCACTGTATTACATTGGCGGCATCATCAAGCACGCTAAAGCATTGAATGCGTTCACTAACCCAAGCACGAACTCATACAAGCGTTTGGTTCCACATTTTGAAGCTCCAGTAATGCTGGCATACTCTGCACGTAACCGCAGTGCGTCGATTCGTATTCCTGTGGTACCTAGCCCGAAAGGTCGTCGTATTGAGACTCGCTTCCCAGATCCAATGGCAAACCCTTACTTAGCGTATTCTGCGTTATTAATGGCAGGTCTTGATGGTATTCAAAACAAGATCCACCCAGGCGATGCCATGGATCAAGATTTGTATGACCTACCAGCTGAAGTTGCAGCAGGTATTCCACAAGTGGCAACGTCTTTAGAAGATGCACTTGAGTCATTACAAAATGACCATGACTTCTTAACAGCAGGCGGTGTATTTAGTGATGATTACATTCAGTCTTATATTGATTTGAAGACACTTGAAGCTGAGAAAGTAAGCCGTACGACTCATCCAGTTGAGTTTGAACTGTACTACAGCTTGTAATTTTTGATTGCAAACTTGGTTTGATTTGAATTTTGAAGCCCTAGCGAATGCTGGGGCTTTTTGATAAAAAATTAATTATCTTTATTTAGAAATTGATTTTTCTCACGATGAATTTTATCAATCAAAAAATGCATTCCTAATACTGTCGTCGTTAGAATATTACAAACTATAAATATGTATAGTGCGACTAAAGAGTATTTTAGGATTAAATAGCCCTCTGAGAACCAAAATGAAATACTTGAGGCTGAAAGCTGAATAAATCCACCAACAAAATACATTAAGATACTCATAAATGCTAAGTAACCAAATAGATAAGTAAGAAAATTTCTCCTTGTTAAAGCTATACCTTTTAATTTTGGAGGAATGCCATCCATCTTAGAATCCATTCCTTCTTTTTGAAAGGTTGCCACTGCAGCCATTGAAGCAATATAAAAACCAGATAGTATTTGTAATATTCCATTTACTAAGCTGATGAGGCTATCTTTACCTAGAAGAGCAATTGGTTTAGGTAAGTTAAAAATAACAATAGAAATAACAATAGATAAAAATGCAGGAATGAATAAATCAAACCAAAGCTTCTCTGAATGCTTGATACCTATGTAATTCATAGGCTTTAGTATTTTATCAATCATTTTCTTCTATCATTCTATTTAGTATTAAAACCATCTTACTTTTCAGTTTAGTATGAATAATCTCTTGGCACTGTGCGATAGGCTCATCTACATCAATTTGAGAACTTTTAGCAAACATTTTTTCTGCTATATTTTCTTCTCGAACTCCAACATCTAGTGTACTTGAGCGCTTATTATCTCCTTTATATCTAATCTGTAACTTACTATATTGCCTATCTTTTATTTTATCTTTGGCCTTATTTATCAAAGCCAGAGCCTTTTCACCTCGACTTCTTTTTACTTTCAATACTAATCTTTCATCAGCGACTTTTAGTTCACCTTCTTCATCAAGAGAATTATCAACACGAGTCTTAACCGCTACGAACCCATTAATCGTTCCATTTTTAAGTAAATCATTTAATTTAGCACTCCCGTTATGTCTTAAAGATATCTTCGGCCTACATTTAATAGGCTTTTTAGCATCTTCTCGCTCAAATTCCTCAACAGCACACTCACTTAGTATATGTGTCAGACCAGCTTCAATAACACTTCTACTAATACCAGGTACTTCTTCTAAAACAGCATCATGATATGTGTTGAACAACTCGCCAGTAGGCTTCCTATTGATGATTAGATGAGCTGAAACAGATATTCCTTCTCCAGCTTCTTTATATACAGTTCTCGTTTTTCCCGTTTCAGTGTGACTGAAAGAAGGATCTGCAGCGTTCTTATCCGCATACTGGAATAAAAGACTAATATATTTCTCTTCCGTTTCAACCTTACTCAAACGTAATGAGACTGTATCATCTTTTGTTTTATGGACAGCCTTATTGTCATTTACGAATTTAACTAATTTAGGCAAGAATTTTTCTAAATTAAAGTTAGGCGCATCTTCCGGCATTTTTCCTACGACCAACGTACACTCAAGTGCAAACCTTTGATATTCCTGCAACAACATAACTAACACTCAATTAATAAATCTGTGAAACAATTTACATAAATGAAAAAACACATGCAACAAAAATGAAGTGTAACCAATTGAAAACTTCAACAAAATCTACTTCAATCAAAACCGTGGTGTTGCACACCACACCGCCACAAGGGGAAATCTACAGCGATTTCCCCTTATGAATCCCCTTCGCCGCCCTACAAAGCTGAAACCTCCTCAGATTCCAATCAAAATTCTCTAACGATTCGGATGGTACATCCATGTACCCCCGAATCTGCGGCGTCGTCCATGACGCCGCTACGGAATTTCTCACTACATCTTCGGCAGCTTTGAAAGGGGATATTCAGCCTGCGAGGGTATCGGTCGAATATGAAAAAAGTAAACGTCATGCTCGAATGCTTTAGTCGAGCATCCAGTGCCTTTCTTCGAACCCAAAAAACATAAAGGCGCTGGACACCTGCCTTCGCAGGTGTGACGGCATAGATAGTTTCAAATATCGCTTAAGGGCTGATTATTCCCCATTGAAGCTGTGGAAAATAGGATTGAATTGAAAATGACGTAAGTCCGACATGGACGTCGGGCTAGGCTCTGAGGTACAGGATGTACCATCAGAGCCGTTAGGCATTTATTCAATCCTATTTGGAACGCTCAGCTTCGTCGGGGCGGCACGGAGTGTTCCAAGAGAGGGTTTGCTGGAGAACCCTCTTTTGGTCGGGTTTGGGCAGAAGGCCCAAGGTGTTATAAATTTCGAAGAAATTTAAGTTCCTTAAAGCGGTGTGGTATGCAATACCACGACTTTAAGACTTCGCAGAAGTTTCATTCTGCACAAGAAGTGATATGCCAATATCAAAAACAAAAAAGCCCCAGCTAAAAAGCTAGGGCTCAAGTTCAACCAAAGTAATTTTACAAAATTACTTTTTCTTCTTCGCCTTAGGATTAGGCAAATCAGTAATCGAACCTTCGTAAATCTCAGCCGCTAAACCAACAGACTCATGTAATGTTGGATGAGCATGAATAGTCAGAGCGATATCTTCAGCATCACAACCCATTTCGATTGCAAGACCGATTTCACCTAGAAGCTCACCACCGTTAACACCAACAATCGCACCACCAATTACACGGTGAGTGTCTTTGTCGAAGATAAGCTTAGTCATGCCGTCGGCACAATCAGAGGCGATTGCACGACCACTTGCAGCCCATGGGAAAGTTGCAGATTCAAAGTTAACACCTTGCTCTTTTGCTTCTTTCTCAGTTAAACCAACCCATGCTACTTCTGGTGCAGTGTAAGCAATTGAAGGGATAACTTTAGGGTCGAAGTAATGCTTCATACCTGAAATCACTTCAGCCGCTACGTGACCTTCATGCACACCTTTGTGAGCCAACATTGGTTGACCAACGATGTCGCCGATAGCATGAATGTGAGAAACGTTAGTACGCATTTGCTTATCAACGTTGATGAAACCACGCTCATCAATTGCAACACCCGCTTTTTCAGCGTCAATCAACTTGCCGTTTGGTGTACGACCAATTGCAACAAGTACTGCGTCATAACGTACTGGCTCAGAAGGCGCTTTTTTGCCTTCCATTGATACGTAAATGCCGTCTTCTTTCGCTTCAACTGCCGTCACTTTAGTTTGCATCATCAAGTTGAATTTCTTCTTGATTTGCTTAGTGAATACGCGAGCTACGTCTTTATCTGCCGCAGGAATAACTTGATCCAGCATTTCTACTACATCAATCTCGCTGCCTAGCGCTTCATACACTGTACCCATTTCTAGGCCAATGATGCCGCCGCCCATAACAAGCAACTTACCTGGAACTTCTTTAAGCTCTAGTGCGTCAGTTGAATCCCAGATACGTGGGTCTTCATGCGGAATGAATGGCAGTTGGATTGGCTTAGAACCCGCAGCAATGATAGCGTTATCAAAGTTAACAACGGTAGTACCGTCTTCGCCTTGAACTTCAATCGTGTTAGGGCCAGTGAACTTACCGTAGCCGTTAACTACGTTCACTTTACGCATTTTAGACATTCCGCCTAAACCGCCAGTCAGTTGACCGATCACTTGCTCTTTGTAGCTGCGAAGTTTATCTAAGTCGATTTGTGGCTCGCCGAAAACAACACCGTGCTTGCTTACTTCTTTCGCTTCTTCAATTACTTTCGCAACGTGAAGTAGTGCTTTTGAAGGGATACAACCAACGTTTAGACAAACACCACCAAGGGTGCTGAAACGTTCGATGATGATAGTTTCCAGACCTAAGTCGGCTGCACGGAATGCAGCAGAATAACCAGCAGGACCTGCACCTAATACTACGACCTGAGTTTTGATTTCTTTACTCATGTTTTCCTCTAATTTTATTCATTCCGTTGGGAGCTTTAGTATTTACTAGGTAGATACTGGCGAACTGTAGGAAATTCGCTGCTCCAGCCAACTGAAGATGTCCGCAAAGATGTCTTGGTTTACGTTCTACTCTATAAAAAGTACAACATAAATCGTTATTCAGTTATCTAGCGCTAATTTTAACGTGTGTTTGTGACTCAGCACAAACAAAAAGAGGCTGTAATTACAGCCTCTTTGTAAAACTTACAATACTAATTTACGAATGTCGGACAAAATGCCCGATAATGTGACCGAGAAACGCGCCGCCATGGCACCGTCAATCACACGGTGATCGTAAGAAAGTGAAAGTGGCAACATAAGCTTAGGTTCGAACTCTTTACCGTTCCACTTAGGCTTAATTTCCGACTTAGATACACCAAGAATTGCCACATCTGGGTAATTCACGATTGGCGTAAATGCCGTGCCACCAATGCCACCAAGGCTTGAAATGGTGAAACAACTGCCTTGCATATCCGCAGCTTTCAGCTTGCCATCACGCGCTTTAACAGACACTTCTGTTAATTCTTGGGATAGCTCCATAACGCCTTTCTTATCAACGTCACGGATCACTGGAACCACGAGACCATTCGGCGTATCTACCGCAATACCAATGTGAACATATTTCTTTTTAACCAGTGATTCACCGTCAGCACTTAGGCTTGAGTTAAATACTGGGAACTGACGCAGTGCTTTGGCTGCGGCTTTCATCATAAATACGAGTGGCGTGATCTTAACGCCCAGCTTTTGCTTCGCCATAAGCTCGTTTTGTTGCTTACGGAAGGCTTCAAGCTCAGTGATATCGGCTTCATCAAACTGCGTAACGTGTGGGATAGTCACCCAGTTACGATGCAAGTTCGGGCCAGAGATCTTCTGAATACGACTTAATGGCACTTCTTCAACTTCACCAAACTTACTGAAGTCGACTTTTGGTGCTGCAATCACGTTTAGGCCGCCAGCGTTTCCGCCTGTTGACGATGCTGCTGTTGCTTTAGGACGAGATAACTCGTACTTCACATAAGCTTGCACGTCTTCTTTAACGATACGACCTTTACGGCCACTGCCCGTCACTTGAGTTAGGTCAACACCAAACTCACGCGCTAAACGACGTACAGCTGGTGAAGCGTGTACGGTTTTACCACTCGCCACTGGTGCTTTAGCACTTGGGTGATGCGGTACAGGTGGTTGTGATGGCTTAGCCGCAGGCGCTGGTGTTGTCACTGGCGCTGCTTTTGCTGCAGGTGCAACAGGCGCTGCTGGCGCTTCACCTGCCACTTCTAGCGTAATCACTAATGTGCCTTCAGAAACCTTGTCGCCTTCTTTCAGCTCAACAGACTTAACCACACCGGCTTTTGGTGATGGTACGTCCATGGTCGCTTTGTCCGTTTCAAGCGTAACCAGACCGGCATCTTCTGCAATGCTGTCGCCAGCTTTGACTAGGATTTCGATAACCGGTACGTCAGTGTCACCACCGATATCTGGCACGTTAATGTCGATAACTTGAGCCACTGCTGGAGCAGCTGGAGCCGTTTCAACTACAGGTGCTGATTCGACAGCAGGCGCTGCAGCTTCGCCACCAGAAACTTCAAGCGTGATAACCAAAGTGCCTTCAGACACTTTGTCACCTTCTTTTAGCTCAACAGACTTAACCACACCCGCTTGAGGTGCTGGTACGTCCATTGTGGCTTTGTCTGTCTCTAGCGTAACGAGGCCTGCATCTTCAGCAATGCTGTCGCCGACTTTCACTAAGATCTCAATAACTGGAACATCAGTGTCACCACCGATATCTGGTACGTTAATATCGACAACTTGTGAACCCGTTGATACAGCTACAGGAGCTGGCGCTGCAACAGGTGCAGGTGCTGCTTTAGGCGCTTCAGCAGGAGCAGCGGCTTCGCCAGCTTGCTCCATCATTGCAATGAGTTTACCTTCAGATACGGTATCACCCACTGCAACTTTAAGTTCTTTTAAGACACCCGCAAATGGCGCTGGAATGTCCATAGTCGCTTTATCGCTTTCTACTGTCACAATTGATGCGTCTTCAGCCAGTGTTTCACCAACTGTTGCACACAATTCGATGACTTGTACTTCGTCCCCACCAATATCGGGAACTAAAACTTCTTTTAATTCAGCCATTAGTTTTCCCTCTTATGCGTATTGTGGGTTCACTTTGTCCGCATCGATGCCATATTCTTTGATGGCTTTAGTCAGCACATCAACAGGCAGTTCTTTACGGTCGACGAGGCTCTTAAGCGCAGCAACCACAATGAACTTAGCATCAACTTCGAAGTGATGACGTAGGTTGTCACGGCTGTCACTGCGTCCGAAACCATCTGTACCCAGTACTTTATAGTCAGTTGGCATATAAGCGCGTAATTGCTCACTGTACACTTTCATGTAATCGGTTGCGGCAATTGCAGGGCTATCGCTAGAGATAACTGTGCTCACGTAAGCTTGTTTTGCTTTTTCTGTTGGGTGAAGCATGTTCCAACGCTCAGCCGCTTGACCGTCACGAGTTAGCTCGTTGAAGCTGGTTACTGAGAACACGTCTGCAGTAATACCAAAGTCTTTCGCCAACGCTTGACCTGCTGCACGAACTTGCTCAAGAATCGTACCACAACCCATAAGCTGTACTTTGCCTTTGCCACTGCCTTCAACAGTTTCAAGCTTATAAATACCTTTCTTGATGCCTTCTTCGGCGCCTGTTGGCATTTCTGGCTGAACGTAGCTTTCGTTCATGGTCGTTAGGTAGTAGAACACGTCTTCTTGGTTGTCGCCATACATGCGATCAACACCGTCTTGTACGATAACCGCAATCTCATAACCATACGTTGGATCATAAGTAATACAGTTAGGGATGGTGTTCGCCATTACGTGGCTGTGACCGTCTTGATGCTGTAGACCTTCGCCATTCAGCGTTGTACGACCTGATGTACCACCAACTAAGAAACCACGTGCTTTCATGTCACCCGCAGCCCAAGCTAAGTCACCAATACGTTGGAAACCGAACATTGAGTAGTAGATGTAGAATGGGATCATCGGCGTATCGTTTACTGAGTAACTGGTTGCCGCAGAAACCCAAGATGACATAGCACCGAGTTCGTTAATACCTTCTTGAAGTACCTGGCCTGACTTATCTTCACGATAGTAAGCCACTTGATCTTTATCTTGAGGAACGTATTTTTGGCCTTCGTGTGCATAAATGCCCACTTGACGGAACAGACCTTCCATACCAAAGGTACGTGCTTCATCTGGAATGATTGGTACGATGTTGTTACCAATCTTCTTATCTTTAAGCAATGCAGTAAGAATACGAACAAATGCCATTGTCGACGAAATTTCACGACCGTTCGAACCTTTAAGAATGCTGTCAAAGATTGAAAGCGCAGGCGTTTCCAACTTCTGAGAGAACTTCTCAAGACGACGAGGCATGCTGCCGTGCAGTGCGTCACGACGCTCCATCATGTATTTGATTTCTGGAGAATCTGGACCAGGGTGATAAAACGGAATCTCTTCCAATTTGTCATCCGGTACTGGAATATCAAAACGATCACGGAAGTGACGAACTGAATCTATCGCCATTTTCTTCACGTTGTGAGCAATGTTTTTACCTTCACCTGCATCACCTAGACCATAACCTTTAACGGTTTTAGCTAGGATTACGGTTGGGCGACCTTTGGTCTTCTTCGCTTTGTCTAATGCAGCATAAACTTTAACTGGATCATGACCACCACGGTTTAGACGCCAGATGTCTTCGTCAGACATGTTCGCGACCATTTCAGCCGTTTCAGGGTACTTACCAAAGAAGTGCTCACGCGTATAAGCGCCACCTTTAGCTTTACAGTTTTGGTATTCACCGTCTACGGTTTCTTCCATCAACTGCAGTAGTTTACCGCTGGTATCACGCGCTAATAACGCATCCCAGTAGCGACCCCAAATCACTTTTGTCACTTCCCAGCCTGCGCCAGCAAATGTACCTTCAAGTTCTTGGATGATCTTACCGTTACCACGTACCGGACCATCAAGACGCTGTAAGTTACAGTTGATGATGAAGACTAGGTTATCTAGCTCTTCACGTGCTGCAAGACCAATTGCACCTAGTGCTTCTGGCTCGTCACACTCACCGTCACCTAAGAAACAGTAAACCGTTTGCTCAGAGCAATCTTTGATGCCACGGTCAGTCAGGTATTTAAGGAAACGTGCTTGATAAATCGCTTGGATAGGACCAAGACCCATAGATACTGTCGGGAACTGCCAGTAATCACCCATTAATTTCGGGTGTGGGTATGAAGATAGACCTTTACCATCCACTTCTTGACGGAAGTTGGCTAGCTGATCTTCCGTTAAACGACCTTCTAAGAATGAGCGCGAGTAAATGCCCGGTGCAATGTGACCTTGGAAATACACCAAGTCACCACCGTCTTTCTCGTTTGGTGCACGGAAAAAGTGGTTAAAGCACACATCATAAATGGTTGCGCTTGAAGCGAAACTTGAAATGTGGCCACCAAGCTCAAGGTCTTTCATTGAACCACGAAGTACCATTGCCAATGCATTCCAACGCACTAAAGCGCGAATACGGCGTTCAATTTCTTGATTACCTGGCATTTGTGGCTCTTGGCCAACAGGAATGGTGTTTAGGTAAGCTGTGGTCGATTTGTATGGTAAATAAGTACCGTTACGACGTGCCTTATCAATCATCTTCTCTAAAAGATAATGAGCGCGCTCTGGGCCTTCTTCTTCCAATACGGCTTGCATAGCATCAAGCCATTCCTGAGTTTCTAACGGATCTACGTCTTGTAGCATATCTTCAGACATGACACTGTCCTTCTCTATATACAGATTTAATTTCAAGCAACGACATAATGAATGCTTTAGTCATTACTCTTCAAACGGCGCAGGCTTCGCTGCAACCGACTGTCCTCTTCCCGCATCGATAACATGACTTCTTCAATGTAGCTTAAATGCTCATTAGAAGCCTCACGAGCTGCGTGGGGATTTCGTTCTACAATGGCCGCCAACAATGCTTGTCGGTGTTTATTTGCCATTGTTGCCGCCTCTTCTCGACGACTTAATAACACTAAGTTTTGAGCCACATTCTGATGTAGAACTTGCTCTAAACTTAATACTAAATGAAGCATCGCCACATTGTGCGATGCTTCAGCAATTGAGCGATAAAAACGGACGATAGCCGCCGCTTTATCTTCAATTGCTTCAGCTTGTTCTACTTCGATGATTCGGCGTTTTATCGTCTGCATATCTGCATCCGTGCCACGAAGTGCTGCAAAATAGGCCATCATGCCTTCAGTAGCATGACGAAACTCCAATAAGTCGTACTGACTTTCGGAATCATTTTGCATGAGCTCTACAATGGGATCAGCCATGCTTTGCCAAAGCTGTTGTTTAACATAGGTGCCACCTCCTTGGCGGCGCATTAGCAACCCTTTTACTTCTAGTTTCTGAATTGCTTCACGCAAGGAAGGACGAGACACATCAAATTGTGATGCAAGCTCTCGCTCTGGAGGTAACTTCTGACCGGGCTGTAAACTGCCCTCGAGGATCATCCGTTCCAACTGTTCCATAATCACGTCAGAAATTTTTGGTTGGCTAACTTTACTGTATGCCATATAGCTTTTTGGCTCCCTGTAAATTGGTCTTACCAATTTTTTTGAGTGGCGGCACTTTATCAAATTGATGTGTTAATGTCCACAAAGTTGCCTTTTACGGACTGTGATCTCGCTCACTCGAATGTCTGAGCATAGATGATTTTTTTGGAAAAGGGGTCTGACCAATTAACATTAACGAAGCTAGAAACTGTAATCTTGAGTTGCTATAGTGCTATTAACGTGATGATTTTGAAGCATCTAAAATGACTCTTACAATAGAAAACGGTTGGTTGGACAAGGCTCAAAAAAAGCCATCTCCTTTTTATAATCAACGACCTACGAATGATGTTTCGCTACTGGTCATCCACAATATCAGTTTACCGGCTGGCCAGTTTGGTCATACTTATATTGATGACTTGTTCTTAGGAAAACTTGATTGTGATGCACACCAAACTTTTAAAGAGTTAGAAGGATTAGAGGTTTCAGCTCACTTTCTTATTAGAAGAAACGGTGAAATTACTCAGTTTGTCAACTGTAATGAACGTGCTTGGCATGCCGGTGTGTCTGAATTTGAAGGACGTTCTGGTTGTAATGATTTTTCGATTGGAATTGAACTTGAAGGCGCAGATACCTGTAATTATGAAGATACACAGTATCAAAGCCTCTTAATACTTACGCAAGCAATCATAAAGGCGTACCCAGCAATCACATCTGAGCGTATTACAGGACATTGCCATATTGCACCAGTAAGAAAAACCGATCCAGGCCCTTATTTTGATTGGCAATATTACCTCAGTGCATTAAGCTAGATTCGAACAATAAAAAAGGACGACGGTGAAGTGAGATGGCACTTTTTTCATTATTAATTGCAATATTTGCAGAGCGATTAAAAGCCCTTCCAACTGATTGGCAAATTGATCAACTACTTTCTAAATACCATCAAACTTTTGTTGGTCAGAGTGCACTTTCGTCCAATACCTTCCTTGTCATTACCGTTGTCTTGCCTTCATTACTTGTTGGCAGTTTATTGTGGTTTGTCGAAGGAATGCTATGGGGACTGGTAACGTTAGTTGTTTGGGTTTTCGTTGCTACAGCTTGTTTCAGTCACACAAAAATAAGACAGACCTTTAAACATTTTATTGAATCCGCACTGAAAGGTGACGTACAAGCGTGTTATCACTTAAGTAATGAGCTGGATTGTAAAACTTGCAATGATGCAATATCGGAAGATGATCTTGGGCATAAAGTCGGTGAGTCCATCGCTTGGATCAATTATCGAAACTATGGTGCAATTGCGATTTACCTCATTGCTTTTGGACCGATTGGTGCCGTGCTCTATAGCACTATCCGCTTTTACTTTGACCTCAGTGCTAAACAAGACCGTAGTACTCCTCTAGCCTCTACCCTATTATTCATAATGGACTGGGTGCCTAGCCGCATATTTTCATTTGGATATCTAATGAGTGGCCACTTCTCTCGAGGATTTTCAACTTGGCTCCCAATCGTCAGTCGCCCAACAAGTAATGCAAAACGCATTATTTCAGAGACGGCCGTTTCATCAGAAGTACTACCAGAAAAGTCAGACGCTCCAATTTGTATTCAATCTACTCTGGCTTTACTTACACTTACCAAGCGCACTTTCATTTTTTTAGTGACCTTACTTTCACTGTTCACTATTTTTGGCTGGGTTGTGTAAGCTCCATTTCAATAGTTAAGAGACTGAATGAGTCTCTTAACAAAATACATCAACCATAAATATCCGTCATAAGTGAACCCCACTGCTATTATGAAATAAGCAGTTATGGTAATCTTCGGCTCAAATTTTATACCTACCTGTACTATAGATATCAGGAAAGTGCTTCATGTTAGAAAATGATATTCGACTCGCTGTTACCGCAGCTCTAAACGAAGACCTTGGTCTTACTCCCGCCGCCACACAAGAAGGCACCCCAGATGTATCACGTGCAGAAAAATTACTGCAAAATGATATTACGGCTCAACTGATCCCAGCTGACAAACAAGTAGAAGCTATTTTAATTACCCGAGAAGAAGGTGTGTTCTGTGGCAAAGCTTGGGCAGAACAGGTGTTCAATCAATTAGGTGGTGAAGTTGCTTTACACTGGTTAGTGGACGATGGTGATTTAGTTTTACCAAATCAGACGCTTTGTGAACTATCAGGCCCAGCAAGAGACATTCTGACTGGTGAACGTACAGCGATGAATTTCATTCAAACGCTATCTGGCGTAGCAAGTTTAGCCAAAATTTATGTCGATAGAATTGGTGAGACTCAAACTAAACTGCTTGATACTCGTAAGACACTCCCAGGTCTTCGTTTAGCTCAAAAGTACGCCGTTACTTGTGGCGGTGGTCATAATCATCGTATTGGCTTGTTCGACGCTTTCTTAATTAAAGAAAATCACATTATGGCGTGCGGCAGTATCAAACAAGCGGTAGACACTGCTCGTGAAATGCATGCTGATAAAAAAGTGGAAGTCGAAGTTGAATCTATTGCTGAGCTCACCCAAGCTCTAGAGGCTCAAGCTGATATCGTAATGCTTGATAACTTCGACATCAATATGATGCTCGACGCAGTAAACTTAAATAACGAGTACAAAGCTAAAGGCGGCGAGACTAAATTAGAAGTTTCTGGCAATGTAACACTAGAAACCATCGCAGACTTTGCAAAAACAGGTATCGACTTTATTTCAGTCGGCGCTTTAACTAAACATGTTAAAGCCTTAGATCTTTCATTAAGAGTTAAGCAGTAATTTCACCATCAGCTGGTTCACTCTAGAGCCAGCCTCTTCTTCTGCGTCAGAGCAACTCGAGTATGCCAATCAAAAAGCATTACATCATCTGCGAAATTAATTGAGTCATAGCTAAATAGCTATACGTTTTTGTATTGTTATTACTTTTGTTGTTTTTAGTGACTAAAAGTCAAAAAGGCGTAAAGCGGAGCACTAATTAGAATAAGCCCTACATTCACTTCTAAGGCTTTGTAAACATGAATAATAAACATAAGTTAATTTTACATTATTTTTTGTAGTGATACTTTATGCTTACAAATTTTCAAATCCTGAGGTACTAATGGCTACTTCTGTTGAAAAGAGAAATGTGGAAGCACAGAAATTTTTTTCTTCTTGTGTCGCAGCCCAACAAATTGGCCATAGGTCATTAGAAACACCTGAAAAGTTATATAAAGTATTTAAAATTGATGGTGGCTGTAGCCTCTATAAACTTACCTACACTAGTACTGGTAAGCCTGTTGGAGAGTGGTTTAGGAAGATACCACACTATCATTATACAAAAGGTAATAATCTGACCCATGTTACTCATAATGACAACGCAACGTACTTTGCTTTTTTAATGGCATCTCCTGCTTGTGAAGTGTTTCCAGTACATGATTACACCAGGCCCGAAAGATTAAAAATTGACTCAATAGAAGAGTGGGTAGATATAGCATCAAAATCCGTTAATGATGAAGATGTTTCCGCCTTAACTCTATTAATTAATGTCGATGCTTTTCTATGTACTGATAAAAAAAGTGGACGCATTAATGTACCGGTTTCATATAAAGGCCGCTTATATTTCTTTGATACCAACGTATTAGCTCAGTTGAACACATTGCATAAGAACGGGCATCATTTTGTACTACTGAACTCTGAAAACACCTCATTTTCAACAATGGAAACTTTACTGAAGTTCCTGGAATTTGAGATCAAACCTAATGACTATATAAATAGGCTTGGTGGAATAGAAGTGCTGCCTGAATTCGACTACATTGTTGGGGAAAAGAAGGAAAGACAGTGGGGGCTAAATATGGAATGTTTCGTAAAACAATTCGCACTTGATGGCAGCTTTTTATTCATTAGTGGTGATAATGGTGAAGCAGTGCCAGAAAACGTAAAAACCCAAAGAGTTTCAAGTACAACAACGTGTATTTTCATGAAGTAGGCCTAACAACATTCATTTAAAAAAGCCTTGATGATTGAAGATTTATAATTTCAAAGGTGTTTTTAAAACTGAAGGGCACACACTACGGAGTCGATACAGACTGCATGTTTGAGATAGATCTTATCAACTGCCTTAAACGCAAAAAGCCCTAGCTGTTTAGCTAGGGCTTTTTACTTATTTGGCGTCTGGCGATGACCTACTCTCACATGGGGAGACCCCACACTACCATCGGCGAGGCTGCGTTTCACTACTGAG
>NZ_PGVH01000050.1 GCF_004168585.1 Shewanella sp. OPT22
TAACGCCCAATTCAGCTGCGCCGTAGGCGTCAGCTGGAATTGCTTGTTATAGCTTTACTATTTATGTACTTTTAAATCAAATTTGACTACAGCAGGTTTTTTGATAGATTCTGCCGTAGGATTTAAAAATGACATTTCCGTAATTCGAAATTCTAACTCTTCTGGTAATTCATCTAAATTACAATTTAAAATAAATTTAGATTTGGTATTTTTATACCTAGAGATAAGTCCTTTTTCAATATACGTTTCAATATCCAAAGGTTGTTTTAGAATATCAAGTTTTCTTTGTATTTCATCCATATTCAATTTCGAAACATCCATTGACTCACACTAGAGCTATAACGCCCAATTCAG
>NZ_PGVH01000051.1 GCF_004168585.1 Shewanella sp. OPT22
TGGCTAAAGAAAAATTTGAACGTAATAAACCGCACGTTAACGTTGGTACAATCGGTCACGTTGACCACGGTAAAACTACTCTAACAGCAGCTATCTCGCACGTTTTAACTAAAGCATTTGGTGGTGACGTTAAAGATTTCGCACAAATCGATAATGCACCAGAAGAGCGTGAGCGTGGTATTACCATTAATACATCTCACATCGAATACGATACAGAGACACGTCACTACGCACACGTAGATTGCCCAGGTCACGCCGATTATGTTAAAAACATGATTACAGGTGCTGCACAAATGGACGGCGCTATCTTAGTAGTAGCTTCTACAGATGGTCCAATGCCACAAACACGTGAGCACATCCTGCTTTCACGTCAGGTTGGTGTACCATTCATCATCGTATTCATGAACAAATGTGACATGGTTGACGATGAAGAGCTTCTAGAGCTAGTAGAAATGGAAGTTCGTGAACTTCTATCTGAATATGAATTCCCAGGTGATGACTTACCAGTTATCCAAGGTTCAGCACTAGGCGCACTAAACGGTGAAGCACAGTGGGAAGAGAAGATTCTTGAGCTAGCAAACGCTCTTGATACTTACATTCCAGAGCCAGAGCGTGCAATCGATGGTGCTTTCATTCTACCAATCGAAGACGTATTCTCAATCCAAGGCCGTGGTACAGTAGTAACAGGTCGTGTTGAGCGCGGTATCATCAAAGTTGGTGACGAAGTAGAAATCGTAGGTATCAAAGACACTACAGTTACAACTTGTACTGGTGTTGAGATGTTCCGTAAGCTGCTTGACGAAGGTCGTGCGGGCGAGAACTGTGGTGTACTACTACGTGGTACTAAGCGTGATGAAGTTGAGCGTGGTCAAGTATTGGCAGCTCCTGGTTCAATCACTCCACACACTACTTTCGAATCAGAAGTATATGTACTTTCAAAAGAAGAGGGTGGTCGTCACACTCCTTTCTTCAAAGGTTACCGTCCACAGTTCTACTTCCGTACAACTGACGTAACAGGTACAATTGAGCTACCAGAAGGCGTTGAAATGGTAATGCCTGGTGACAACATCAAGATGGTTGTTACTCTAATCTGCCCAATCGCGATGGACGAAGGTTTACGCTTCGCAATCCGTGAAGGTGGCCGTACAGTTGGTGCTGGTGTTGTAGCTAAAATCGTTGAGTAATATCGACGTTTAGT
>NZ_PGVH01000052.1 GCF_004168585.1 Shewanella sp. OPT22
GTATCAC
Source organism: Shewanella sp. OPT22 (assembly GCF_004168585.1). GTDB lineage: Bacteria > Pseudomonadota > Gammaproteobacteria > Enterobacterales > Shewanellaceae > Parashewanella. Next base: position 8 of record NZ_PGVH01000052.1, read on the forward strand.
CTTCTTGCATGGCTTCAACAACTGCAGAGTCATTGAACAAGTTAAAGGTCCACTCGCCCGTAACGCTGTTAAGGATGAACTCGCCGTAGTCCGCAAATTGATCGCTGATGAGTGCCCAGCTTAAGTCGCTTTGGTCGTTGTCGACGTCGGTGGCATTGAGGTCACCACTGACGCTTGGCGTGCCTGGGATGTCGTTGTT
>NZ_PGVH01000053.1:0-1301 GCF_004168585.1 Shewanella sp. OPT22
CCTAACAAGAAAAATCAACAAGGACGTAAAACTGTTTGGCTTTGCTCCTTCGTCGCAAATTTTTGCCAAACATTTTACGCCTGTTATTTTGGCGTTAGCTGTAAAAACATACACCGACGTTTATACACTCGAATAGTCAAGTCAAAGGATTGAGGTTACATTTATGATTTTCTCTACTTCAGAATTAGAGGGGCGAGAAAACTATCAATTATTAAATGGTGGTGTGACTCCAAGGGCCATTGCTTGGGTGAGTACATGTTCAAATAGTAATATCGATAATTTAGCACCGTTCTCATTCTTTACTGTTGCTAGCTGCAATCCACCAGTACTTCTCTACACACAAATTACTCAAAGAAGTGGTCTCGACAAAGATACACTGAGTAATTTAATGGAGACGGAAGAGTGTGTGATAAATATCGTTAGCGAAGACTTCTTAGAAAAAATGAATATGACAAGTGCAAGTGTTCCTTCGCAAGAGAGCGAGTTTGATTTTGCCAACATAGATTCATGTAGAAGTGCGACAGTTAAACCTCTGTCAGTAAAGGATGCACCAATTCGTTATGAGTGCACACTCAGAGAAATTATTCCTGTCAGTGATTTGCCTGCTGGAGGTAAGATAGTCTTGCTTAATGTGCAGTCTATCTATGTCAGAGATGACTTATTTTCAGAGGGTAAAATAGATCAGCACAAAATCTCAACTGTAGGAAAGATAGGCGGAGATTTATTTACGGTTAACCCTGATAAGGTAGAGATTTCTCGCCCAAATTGATTATGTGCAATTTACAGCTAATAAATAAGGATAGGCGTAGCGCAGCCTGCGCCTTATCTGGTTGTTGAACCAGCCCGACGCTACTTATATATGCAAATATCTCAGAAATGATTTTGTGATGTGAGCGAGCTGTTTTTCAGCTCACTTTTGTTTAGATATGACTCAGCCTTAGCGGCGCTCTATGATGCTTATTACCACTAATACCCTGTTGCATTAACCTGTCTGTTTCTGTTTTCTTGTCCTCTATTTTATAAGCCGTTGCCATTATCCTTATTATTCAGTGGTTGCCTTGTCAGCCAAATGCACTTGAACGCACGATGCCCATAAACTGCATCGGTTGCTGACACTGCCGACATAAGCACTGGGCTTTTTTACGCACGATTGGTTCAATAATGCTGAAGTCCAGTTTGCCCGCCATCATCAAACACAGTTGCATCTTCTTCGGTTTCTTTCTGGCTCCGCCATGCAACAAGCCGTAATCTCGCACTCGCCGAAAGCCTTTAGGGATAACGTGTTGCAGTATTTGCCATAA
>NZ_PGVH01000053.1:1403-15511 GCF_004168585.1 Shewanella sp. OPT22
AGTATCGGTCGCGTTAATGATGTCTCTGTCAGGTAATACACCACGATACAAATATCGAGAAAGATACTTAAGCGCAGGTAACCCTTTGCCCACATGCCGACAGTTGATGACCCATTCTTGTGGTATTGATTTTGGCAGCTTGAGTTTAAGCTGATGGTTTATTGCCTCAAGCATTCGGCCTCGCCACGCTTTCGCCAGCGCCTTGCCGTTAAATAAATACTTTCCCTTATCTTTGCACCACTGGTTACGAGCAGCATTGAAACCACCTGCGGGTATCACCACATGAATGTGTGGGTGAAATTGCCGTTGCCTTCCATGGGTGTGTAATACCGATGTAAAACCAATGTCAGCTTGTAAGCTTTTTTTTCGTTTGGCAAAATCTTTCAGCAGGCTTTGGGTGACGCTAAACATGGCATCAAACACTTGTTGTTGATGATGAAACGTCAGCGGTCGAAGCTCGGCAGGCAAGGTAAAGGTCACCATGTAATACTCGACAGGCAAGAGTTTCATTTGCTGACGGTTGAGCCAGTCTTGAGTGGTGTTGTGCTGGCACAAGCTGCAATTACGATGACCACAAGACAAGGGTAAATCTTGATGTTGATGGCAATCATCACACTGCCACTGACTGCACCCTTTGTTAAAGGTTTTGCAGCTGAGCATGGCATTCATCGCCTGATGGTGTTCATGGGTGAGCTTATGCTGATATTCACGCTTAAACTCGTCGAGATGCTCAGACAGTAAATCGATAAAGTGCATTACTTATCCCTCCATCTGAGGTCAAGAGCATCTGTTAAGTCATTGATGGTGTCTCTGGTCGATTGGGATTTAACGTCAGTGAGTTTGGTGTAAATGAGGGTGGTATTGAGACTGTTGTGACCCAGAGCAACTTGAATGCTGCGCAGGTCGACACCTCGCTCAAGCAGATGGGTGGCGTAACTGTGACGTAATGAGTGAGGACTGATTTTTTTTTAAAATGCCACAGTCTTTTAAAATCTGTCGCATGGCTTTTTGAACGCCACCTCTGTCCATTTGTTGATTATGAGTTGAGTTGTTACTGGGGAACAGCCATTTAGGATGTTGATGCGTTTTCCAAAAAGCACCAAGTACCGCAAGGGTTCGCCTTGGTATCGGCACCAAACGGTCTTTACTGTATTTACCGTCACGCACATGCACTTTCATGTTGGCTCTGTCGATGTCGCCCACCTCAAGATTAATCGCTTCACCCAAGCGCAGTCCTAACGTATACAAGGTGAGTAAGAACACTTGATAGCGTAACTGCCGAGTACGACTGATGATTAAGCCAACTTCTTTAACCGATAAGATATCAGGCAAGCGTTTCACTTGCGGTGGTTTGACGATGTCCAGCCACTGCCATTGCTTATCAAGGGTGAATTTATAGAAGAACTGCAAACCATTACGGTCTATTTTAACCGTGCTCCATGAGTGCGATTTGATAAGCACATTAAAATACTGTTTAAGTTCTTGCTGCGTAAGGTTATCAGGGCAACGGTCAAAGTGAGCAGCGATACGCCGAACCGCTCGACTGTAGCCGTCAATGGTCGCAGGGCGCTTGCCTTGTAATGTTAAATTGGTAAGATGTTGTTCATAAAGGAAATCAAAGCGTTGTTGTTCGTAAGGGCTCATAGCCATACTCCTAAAAGTTGACAGCGATGTTGCTGAAAAAGAAGTATGAACGATAGCGTTGATTGATATGATTAATTGTTGTTTATCAGCAGTTTCTGCCGCAAAGCGGCTTGGTTCAACAAGAAATTCCAGCTGACGCCTCCGGCGCAGCTGAATTGGGCGTTAGCTCTCAGTATGAGTTTTGGAGAAAGATCGAGTTGAATGATAATGGTAAAAACCATGATTTATTTGATTTCATGGAACAAATTAGTAATGAAATGGCTTCTGAGTATTCCCGTATACAAAAAAGAGCAACCGAAGATCCTGGAACAGCTGGAGATCAGGGAGAAGAAAATTGGGCAGAATTACTAAGAGATTGGTTACCATCATCTTACAGGGTCGTAACTAAAGGGCGGATTATTAGCCATGATGGACGTACTAGCCCTCAAATTGACATTTTGGTTTTAAAAAGCTCATACCCAAAGAAACTAGAATCAAAGAAAATCTATTTAGCTGCGGGAGTAGCTGCTGCATTTGAGTGTAAAGTAACATTAAAATCACAAGATATCGCTGAAGCTATATCGACTTGTCAAAATATTAAGTCACTATACAAAAAGAGAATAGGCACTCCTTACAAAGAGCTTCATTCGCCAATTATTTACGGACTATTAGCTCACTCTCATTCTTGGAAGGGAGAAAATTCTACACCTATAGAAAATATCCAAAAGAAAATTATTGAAGAAGACTACTCAAAAATCACACACCCAATTAACTCTCTCGATTTACTTTGTGTTGCTGACTTAGGTATGTGGTCAATATTCAAAACTACATTCACTGGCCCAAAACATTTTCCAGATTGGTCACTTTTAAGTGATATGTATGGTCCCGACGGTTCTGCAACTTCAGGTTATGTTGGATTTACACATCAAGTCAGTGACCAAGAAACAATGTTTACCCCTATGGGATCGTTAATTTTTAATTTATCATTACGCTTGGCTTGGGAAAACTCTGAAAGTCGAGACTTAGCAGATTATTATAGAGAAACAAATCTATCCGGCTCTGGCAATGGATTTATGAGAAAATGGCCAAGCTCCATATATTCAAAATTCACGCGTGAAAAAGTTGAGGCTGGTAACTACTCAAAGCCAAAAAGTTGGGATGAGTGGGCTGTGCAATTTTTCACGAGCTAACAAGAAAATCCAGGTGACGCCTACGGCGCACCTGATTTAGGCGTTATAAGTGCAACAAGGTTATGGATAATCTATGAGTGATAAAGAAATTAAAGAGAAAGTGAAAGTATTAAGTAGAAAAGCAAAGTTTTGGTTTATCGGATTTGCATTTGTATTATATGCAATTCACTATTCTTATGGTTTTTATCAAGAAATGAATATAGTCGCTAACTCATTTGCTTTATGTGCAGTTGGTTTTGTTATTCTTCTAAATTTTGTAGAACAAGTATTTTTGTTGTCTTTAAACTCAAAGCCATCAAGCTCGGACTAAACAAGCACTTATAACAAGGCATTCAATCTGACAAATACTGCTTGGCTTTTGTCACTGCGTTCCAAAAATTTAGCCAAGCACTATTTGCAGCTTAATGCGGCGTTACACGCATAATATCGAGATAACTTGAAACATCACGACAGACTTGGAAATAGGCTCTACTCTCATCACGAGAGTTCAGGCAATGAAAGTAGGCATTTGTAATGTATAAATCTACGATATTTAGAATTATTTTTATTACGACAACATTGTTTTTTGTATATGGGTGTAGCGCTATCTCAAGGCCTACTTTGACTGTAATCTTATCAGCCCCACAATATTACAAAAGCAACGATGGTGACCTCTATATTGTTCGGCATGGTTCTCTCTCTGATCACAGCCTTGGGTTTGTTAAAATTCAAATGCCTGGAGGGAATACTTATACCCTGCCAAATTCCGTTTCAGGCTCTGGTGTCAGATACACGGATAATAGAGAGTTAGTATGGTGGGAGCACCAGCAGACTGTCCGCATTGATAAAAGAGACAGAAACGGTGACTGGATAGAAAACTATGTAGTGTTAAAGAAAGTTAACAAATAGCACTAACTTAACCAAACCAATAACGCTTCACTTACGAGTCAGCCGCTGCGTGTAACAAGCAATTCCAGCTGACGCCTACGGCGCAGCTGAATTGGGCGTTATACGGTAATGCTGTTTCAAAGTGGTAAACGAGGTTTAGTTAAACGCTAAACCTGCGGTAGCCGTGATAGACAGTTTGGTATTGCGGCAGCGCCTTTTGGTGAAACAACACCGTTTGAATTTATGTTTAGCGCCCTATTCTGGTTCCAACGTAACTTTGTTAAAACCAGCATAAAAGTTCAAAATTCGTTCTACCTAAGTTTTAGCATCGTGTAACTTACAAATAAGGCTTGTTAAACAAAACCAATGAGTTGCGTATAACAAGAGACTATGGCGTAAAGGGTGAATATTAATTCTATTTTCATCCCATTTTATTCCGCCTCTTGTCATTGAGTTCAATATCACGATCATCTTTCTTAAGCAGGCAATGATAGCGACTTTCTTAGGTTTCCCCGCTTTTTCTGCCGTAAACGGTTTGGTTTAACATGCGCATCTAAGATGGCCGCCTTCGGTGCCGCTTGATACGGGCGTAGTTAGACAATTTGGATTAGATTTTATAATACAAAATTATTCGAATAAATTTACAATCCTGTCTCATTTTTGTCCAAAAGTGAGTTTCGAACTTCGGAAGTAAAAAAGTTTCAAACTTTAATGTCCTCCGACATATGAAAACCTTTCGCCTTGCCCTTCGGGAGTTTTTCAGCGGCTAAACTACTCTGAGTAGGTCATATGTGATTACATATTGGTATTATATTGAGAATGAAGTGAAATACAGCTTTCATTGAAAATGGCTTATACCTATAACAAAAAATGCCAGTCAGGATTACTGACTGGCATTTTCAAATGAAATCTCTAATGGTGAGAAGTCACTATTTATAATTTAATACCAAGCTTTTTAAGATCTTTCATTGCTACTTTACTTGGAAGTGCAACATAGCCATCTTTCTCAACAATTTTTTGGCCTTGTTTAGACAAAATATAACGTAAGAATTCACGCTGCATTGGGTCTAAATCCTTGTTTGGATGCTTGTTTACATAAACATATAAGTAACGCGAAAGTGGGTAAGTACCGTTTGCAGCATTTTCAGATGTTGCTTCGATATACTTTTTGCCTTTCTTAGACAATGCCACTGCTTTTACGCCAGCCGTTTTATAGCCGATACCTGAATAGCCAATAGCATTTAAAGATTGAGATGCAGACTGAACTACAGATGCAGAACCTGGTTGTTCGTTAACATTCGCTTTGAAATCACCTTTACAAAGTGCTTTCTTTTTGAAGTAACCGTAAGTACCAGAAACTGAGTTGCGACCGTATAACTGAATGTCTTTTTGAGCCCAGTTACCTTTCAAACCAACATCCCCCCAACGCTTAACGTCTTTACCACCACACTTGTGAGTAGAAGAGAAAATACCATCGATTTGTTGAATGCTTAATCCCTTCACAGGGTTATCTTTGTGTACAAAAACAGCCAGAGCATCAATTGCAACACGAACGGCTGTTGGCTTATAGCCATAATGCTTTTCAAATGATTCAACTTCATTAGGCTTCATTTTACGGCTCATTGGGCCAAACTGAGACGTGCCTTCAGTTAATGCTGGAGGTGCAGTTGAAGAACCTGCTGCTTGAATTTGAATGTTTACGTTTGGATAAAGTTGTTGAAACTCTTCAGCCCATAGCGTCATCATGTTCGCTAAAGTATCAGAACCAACAGAAGATAGATTACCAGAAACACCACTGCTCTTTTCGTAAGTCGGCAATTTAGGATCGATTGCTGCTGTAGAAGCTACAGAGAATAGCCCAGCTGCTGTTAAAGTCATAGCGCCGACAAGCCTTGTCAGTTTCATTTTATGCTCCAAAGTTATGTAGAGTTATTTTCAAAACAACATCAGTATCAATTGCAACGATGACAATTCTATTTCCATTAAGTTACATTTAAATGACAATTTGACAGTTTTACTACATATTTATGTCAGTCGTTCTCTCGATTTTTCCATTTAAAAATAAAAAAGCTCTGAATTAAATCAGAGCCTTAGAAGGTATTTTAATTTATATCATTCAATCAAATGGGTTGGTATTACAAAGCTGAATGTACTGCCTTTACCTAGCTCACTTTCAACAGAAAGCTCACTGTGATGGTGGCTCAATGCATGCTTCACGATAGATAAACCGAGCCCCGTACCTCCGCTTTTTCTTGAGCGAGCATCATCTACCCGGTAAAAACGTTCCGTCAAACGAGCGATGTGTTGAGGAGCAATACCGTATCCAGTATCTTGAACTTTGAATTCAGCCCCGGTTGAAACCAACCGCCATGAAACGGTTATAGTACCCCCCTCATCCGTATAACGTATTGCGTTAGATACAAGGTTACTACAGGCACTTCTGAGTTGAAGCTCATCGCCATGAGGGTCAATCGAGTCATCGCAATCAAATTTCAAAATATAATTGCCTTGAGCGAGTGCTTCTGCTTCCTCTTTAAGTGTTTTCATAAGCTTAGACATCGAAATGGTATGCTTAAGATCAATATCTACAGCATCTTCAATACGAGAGAGAACTAACAATTGTTCCACCATAGACTTCATCCGCTTTGATTGCTGCTGCATCAAACTGAGGGCATGATGATTCATATCCCCTTCAGGAATGGTGTCTTGCATCATTTCCAGATAGCCTTGCAAAACAGTCAATGGTGTTTTTAATTCATGAGACACATTCGCAACAAACTCTCTTCTCATGCCTTCTAGTTGTCTGATTCTTGAAATATCACGGGCTATTAACAATAGTTGCCGATCACCATACCCCATCAATCTAATCTCAAGTAAATGAGAATCTGAAGCTGGGGAAGGCAACTCTAGTGGCTCATCAAACTTTGCTTTCCTTAAGTAAGACGCAAAATCCGGATGCCTGATTAGGTTGTTAATTCGCTGCCCGTTATCCTGAGGCCAAACTAAACCTAAACTTAATTGTGCAAGCTTATTACACCAAACAATGTTTAATTCAGAGTCGAGTACTACTGCGGCATCGGGTAATGCTTCAGCACCTTGTCGAAATCGAGCTAAGAGGGAAGCCAGTTGTCCGACTCTTCTACGATTCTTTCCTTGCAGGCGATAGATACCATTGAATATGCCTTCCCACGTTCCACTGCCTTGAGGCGGCGTAAGTCTTCTATCAAGCCATAACCAATAATTTAAACGAGATAGTTGGCGATAATTCCAAAAGAGTAAGATTAGGCTACCGATAAGTAGAGATAAAGTGATGTGACCAATCAGGACGCCGACCAACAGGAAGACCAAAAAGAACACCACTAAACGGGTCACTAATCGATATCCTGAATAAGATTCGTACATATAAAGTTCTCGAAAGGTTTCAAGAAAAGTTAAAGACTATTCAACCATGTTAAATTGAATAATCTTTAATGAAAATACTTTTTTTATTTGTTTTTACAATCGTGCCGAAAAGCGATATCCCGCTCCGCGGACAGTTTGAATTAAGCGATCATGCCCAGAAGGCTCAACCGCCTTTCTCAAACGTCGAATGTGTACATCAACGGTTCTATCTTCTACATACACATTCGTGCCCCAAACGTTATCTAGGAGCTGCTCTCGACTATAAACACGCTCAGGGTGTGTCATAAAAAAGTGCAATAAACGAAACTCTGTTGGCCCCATATCCAGTACTTGTTCACCAACACTTACTCTGTGACTGATTGGGTCTAGCATTAAGCCTTGCACATCAATCGACTCTTCCAGACGTGTAGGTGCCGTCCTTCTTAACACTGCTTTAATACGTGCAACGAGTTCTTTAGGAGAAAAAGGCTTCGTGATGTAATCATCAGCCCCAACTTCAAGCCCTTTAACTTTATCTTCCTCTTCACCACGAGCTGTTAGCATAATGATCGGAGTTTGACGCGTAAATTCATCTTGCTTTAAATGCTTGGCAAATTGAATTCCACTACCTCCAGGAAACATCCAATCTAACAGTACTAGATCTGGGTAGGGTTCTTGAATTGAAGATACTGCTGAATCATAATCTTCAGCTGATATTGTGGTGAAGCCGTGTTGCTCAAGAACAAAGGTTAACATTTCCCTGATTGCGAGCTCATCTTCGACGATCAAAATCCTTGCTGTCATTTCTCGTTCTCTATCATTGAGTTGATTTAGTTATATCTTATTAAAAGAAACAAATATGACATTATTATTAAAAAGCTTACCGATTTGTTTCATTTTTATTCAATTTTTATGAAACACAGTTTTTTTTCAGCGTTAACTTAAAGTAAAAAACAATGGCTAGATACAAAAAGAGGCCTTTCGGCCTCTATTCTATGTTCGGTTAGAACTTATGTTCAATACCAACACCATAGTAATTGTTATCTACACTTTCACCGTCATATTGGCGAGTGGTATAAAATGCAAATACTTTAGTCGGCTTAGCTAGTTTATAATCTGCGCCAACAGACCATGAATCACCTTTGTCTTCCATATCTTGACGTTGTAATTTCAAGGTTGTTTTATCAATGGTGTATGCTGCACTTAGTACATAACCGTTAGTGCTTTCACTTCCTACCTTGATAGACTCTTGTTGTTGGAACATACCACCAAGCTTCAACGCACCGATTTTACCTTGAACCGTAGCACGAAGAACATCATAGCCAGCAACATCTGAGTCATATGCTACAGATGCAAACACTTTTGATTTCTTTAATTTTGAATCACCGTACATTGCAGTAACGCCAAAACCGTCACCTTCGTACATATACGTTTTGTCATTTTTTACATAAGTGGCTTTTTGCTTACTGTCACCTTCGGCTACATAAGTGGCACCAAATTTAAAACCAGAGAAGCTAGGCGTATAATAAGTCACAGTTTGAGCTAAACGGTTATCACCTTTGAAAAGCTTTTTAATGTCGCCATCTAAATCGTTAAATAAATCAATTTTACCTTGCGATTTCTTAGTTACCGTATCGTTACGACCAACCATAACAGTACCAAAACCACCTCTTAAACCTATAAATTGATTACGAGCTTCAAAATTATCTTTGTCATCAGAACTGACATCTACTTCATATTCAATTGTGTAGAAAGCTTCAAGGTCATTACCTAAATCATAAGAACCTTTGACACCTAGACGTGAAGCATTACTTTGAATTTTAGTTTCGTCTGCTGAAGAGGTATCAATCTTTTGAGCGGTAACATTCAATTTACCGTATACACTTACTACGTCACCAGCAAACGCTGATGCAGAAAATAGAGATACTACAGCTGAAGCCAAAAGAGTTTTGTTTAGCGCCTTCATTTTTATTTCCTTGTGATGACGATTTCATCTGATTACATCGTTTAGATGCGGCAATTTTGCAATGTTTATGTTTCAGTTTTATTGCAATGTAGAAATATTATATTCTTATTAGTGAAACAAAACATTCATTGAAGATACATTTAATTGTTAATAATCATGTATTGAGTACATCAAAATTAAATTATCCTAAAGGCCGCTTATTTGAGGTAGAATTCATTTTTTATAAGTTAGAGTCTGAATTTCTATGTGGTTTAAAAACCTGACAATTTATCGTTTCAACAAGCCTTTTTCTGTTGATACAGAACAACTTGAGTCTTCTTTAGAGGCTTTCACATTTAGCCCATGTTCAAGCCAAGACATCAGTAAGGTTGGTTTCTCAAATGCACTCGGAAAATTAGGGCAAACACTTGTTCATTCTGCGAATGGTAACCACTTAATCTCAATCACAAAGGAAGAAAAGCTTCTACCCGCACAGGTTATAAAAGAAGCTTTAGAAGATAAAGTTGCCCAGCTAGAAGATCAAGAAAATCGTAAAATCACCAAAAAAGAAAAAGACTCGATGAAAGATGAGATAATCATGACGCTATTACCGCGTGCATTTTCTCGTCGCAGTCAAATTCGTGCGTTAATTTTGTCTCAACAAAATCTCGTTCTGGTCGATTCTTCGAGTGCAACTAAAGCTGAAGAGTTATTAGCATTACTCAGAAAAGCGTTGGGTAGCTTGCCAGTAATTCCTTTAAGCTTCTCTCAACCTATTGAAAATACTCTAACAAACTGGTTAACCGAAAATTCAGTGCCTGCCGCATTTGAAGCACAAGATGAAGCAGAGCTAAAATCGGACTCTGATGAAGGTGGGATAGTGCGCTTCAAACAACAAGAGTTATTTGAAGAAGAAGTACTTGCACACTTAGAAACAGGAAAGCAAGTTCATAAATTAGCGTTACATTTCGGGAATTCGATTTCATTTGTTTTACAGTCTGATGCGAGCATGAAACGCTTAAAGTTCTCTGAAGAGTTTAGAGCGAATAATGACGATATCGGCAATGAAGATCCGCTCGCTAAAATGGATGCTGACTTTGCTTTGATGTGCGGTGAATTGTCGGCTTTGTTAGATTCATCAATACAAGCTCTGGGCGGTATAGAAGAGAACTAATATCTTAAAGCATATTATTTACTCTATTTGGGCCAAAACATTCAGTTTCTGGTCCAAAATTCTGTTCCAAAAATCAGTCAGACTTCCTCGCTCTTAACAGATGACGATATTTTATGTGTGCTTTTCATTAAATTCTGATTTATATTTCAATTAATCGTTTAAACATTATACAGAGTAAGTTTCGGGTAGGAGCTTTATTTAAATGAGGTCCTTTTTTACACTAAAAACTAAATATGTTGTCTTCACTTTACTGTGTTGTATTGCTTACTATGTTTTTACGGTGACACTTCCACTTGGCATTACGCAAGATATGCTGACGGACATCGTTTTGGTAATGCTGCTTTACTGCTTACTCAGAATCTTTTTAAGAATGCCAATAAGAGTGCTTGCTTTAATTGCGCTGGGCTTATCACTTTCTATTGAGTTAGCCCAGTTCTTACAGTATTTGAGCCTCATTGAAATTCAAGAGTCTCCTTTAGCTTGGGCAATCACTACAAATCATTATCAACCCGTTGAACTGCTTGCCTATTTATTTGGTTATCTACTCATCATTTTTACCGCCTATATTGATGCCCAATATAAACTCTGGAAAAAATACAGATCAAACATTGATAGCTGAAAATAAAACTCAGTTTTCATGGGCTAGGAAGACTTTTAGTTTTTTGTGCTCTAATGTCTCGTGGTATCATAACGTGATAAATATCACAAAATTACTCTTTACCTTACAATTTCATAAAGTCTAAAGGAGGCTCAATGCAAGCCCTCGTTGCTGTCGTTATGGGTTCAAAAAGTGACTGGCCCACTATGCAAGCTGCTACTGAGATCATGGATAAACTTCAAGTTCCTTACCATGTTGAAGTCGTATCTGCTCACCGCACTCCCGAAAAACTCATGAGTTTCTCTGAAACTGCTGCTGATAACGGTTTTCAAGTGATCATTGGTGGTGCAGGTGGTGCGGCACATTTGCCAGGAATGATCGCATCTAAAACTCGATTACCTGTTTTAGGTGTTCCAGTACAGAGTAAAGCGCTTTCAGGCATGGATAGTTTGTTATCTATTGTTCAAATGCCTAAAGGTGTTGCTGTAGGTACTTTAGCAATCGGCACTGCTGGTGCATTCAATGCAGGTCTATTAGCTTGCCAAATGTTAGCCAACAATGACGCTGAACTTGCTGCTCGTGTTGAGTTATTCCGTAAAGAGCAAACTGAGTCTATTCTTGAAAATCCAGATCCAAGGATATAACAATGACCTATAAACAACCTAAACTTTGGGTTCTAGGGAATGGACAACTTGGGGCCATGATGTCCCATGCAGCTCAACCGCTTGCAATTGAAGTTGAAACTATTGATATCGTGAACCCTGATGACAGAGTTTTGCCAATTGAGCCTAACGACATCATCACTGCTGAACGTGAGCAATGGCCTGAGTCAGAATTAAGCCTTCAACTCAGCGAGCATAAGAACTTTATTAATGGCAGTGTTTTTTCAATTCTTGCTGATAGATATACTCAAAAAAGTTTACTCGACAAGCTCTCTGTACCAACTTCACCTTGGTTTTTAGTCGATGACGAGCTTTCTGAAGCGAAGCTTCATAGCACTTTGGGTGAGCGAGTGCTTCTTAAGCGCCGAACAGGTGGCTATGACGGTCGTGGTCAGCATTGGTTAAAACAGCAAGAAAAAACAACAATTCCTGCGGATTGGCGCAATGAAGCCATCGCTGAACAAGGGATTAATTTTGATGAAGAGATCTCTTTAGTTGGTGCGCGTAAAAAAGATGGAACTTGTATTTTTTACCCGCTAACGCTAAACCTTCATCAAAACGGTGTTCTTATCGTATCTATTGCGAATTTAGAACGTCTGTCTCACCTTCAAGCACAAGCCGAAAAAATGCTTTCGAGCATTATGAATGAGCTAGACTACGTTGGTGTAATGGCAATGGAGTGCTTCAGAGTTGGTGATGACCTTCTTGTTAATGAGCTAGCCCCTAGAGTACATAACTCCGGCCACTGGACTCAAGCAGGGTGCCATATCAGTCAGTTTGAATTACACATTCGCACTTTGTATGACCTACCTATTCCAAGTTTAAACAGTGCATTCCCAAGCGCGATGGTAAATTTGATTGGTACTGAGTACAACAGTAACTGGTTAACGTTACCCAATTCTGAACTGTATTGGTATAACAAAAGTGTTCGATCAGGTCGCAAGTTGGGCCACTTAAATCTTTCAACCTCAAGTCATGAAGTGTTAAAAGCAAACATTCAAAACTTGATAGACTGGCTACCTGAGCACTACTCAGAACCATTAAACTGGTTAAAAGAAGAGTTAAAGATATAGCGTAAAGCTTAAGATCACATAGACAATAAAGCACTTACAACTTTTGTGGGTGCTTTTTATTTCATTCATCATTCAATAACCTAAGTCAAAATATCCCTATAGCACTTTCGTGTTAAGCAGAGTAAAATATCGCTGCGCTCTGATTTCTTAATGATTTATTTCGTCTATTTAGTTGAATATAGAAGTCTTAAGCTAGCAGTTATTAAATTTAAATGGATGTTTTGAGTTGAAACAAAAAGATAACCTAAAAAGTAACCGTATTGATCGTTTAGAAATTCGATATCATCTAATATTACTTTTGCTACCGATTTTATTGATCACGGTCAGCTTTTATTTTCTTGCTCCCCTAGGTGAACACAACGTCATCGCAATTAGCTTAACCTGTTTAATCTATACGATAGGTTACAGCCTAACTTATTATCTGCATCAAGGACGTCTCAATAGACTGTGGCAACATCTTGAACATGTCATAAACATTAATGAAACTACGTACGAATTGGTCAGCTTATCCAATCAATATAAAAACCAACATGCATTTTTAGATGCGTTACTCAAAAAAGCAGTAACCAGCATTAATGGCGCAGAGATGGGAAGTATCATTTTATATGATCCAGAAACTCAAAAAATGCGCTATGAAGCTTCGCTGGGAATGAACAATAACTTGCTTAAAAAAGTCAGTTTTGAGTTAAAAGACTCCTTCCAGTTTCGACTCACAAATGGCAAATGCGATCGTGTGGTCGTAATTAACGACATGGGACTCACAAACGCAAATAGTGGGCTAAATAAAGACGATCAGCAAACTCTTCTTTCAGCCTCCTCTGCACCTATTCATTCAACACTTTCTACACCGATTCATATTGATGGCCAGCTCTATGCCATGCTTAACTTAGACAGCAGCAGAATTAACGCTTTTAATGACTATGACAGTAACCTTGTTGCTATTTTGACCCAAGAGGCTTGCAATGCCATTAGCTTGTTTCAGAAGAACCTAGAAATCTATAAATTAGCCAATTTTGATCAGCAAACCATGTTAAGTAATCGGCAACATTTTGAGCAGCTTCTCAAACATTGGCGGTTCAAGCCGCATTTGCCATCATTTATCATTGTTATGGATATGGATAATCTTAAGAACATCAATGATAGCTTAGGGCATCAAGCGGGTGACACAGCGATTTTAGCACTTGCAAACGCTTTAAAAGAAAAGTGGCAGAATGAAAGTTTAATTGGGCGATTTGGTGGGGATGAGTTCGTGGTCGTTACCTATGGACCGCTTGCTAAAATTAAATTCGAATTAGAGCAGCTACAAAAAGATTTGATTCAAGGTCTTGGAGTTCAATTCAGTTATGGCATCGCAGCATTTAAACAAGATTGGCAAAGCGCATTTAAAGATGCTGATTCAGAAATGTACCTACAAAAGCGTGCTAAAAAGAACTCATTGAAGCACGAAATATATGACCAAGGTTTTTATAGCTAAATCAAAAAAGGCTACGTCATGCAGTAATGCCGATCGTTTAAGACACTTGAACGATCATTGAGAAGCTTCATAATCGGTTACAACCTTGTTGTAGCCGATTTTTTATGCCTGATTTTTCCAA
>NZ_PGVH01000054.1 GCF_004168585.1 Shewanella sp. OPT22
AGCTGTTCTGAGAGGATGATCAGCCACACTGGAACTGAGACACGGTCCAGACTCCTACGGGAGGCAGCAGTGGGGAATATTGCACAATGGGGGAAACCCTGATGCAGCCATGCCGCGTGTGTGAAGAAGGCCCTAGGGTTGTAAAGCACTTTCAGTCAGGAGGAAAGGTTAATAGTTAATACCTATTAGCTGTGACGTTACTGACAGAAGAAGGACCGGCTAACTCCGTGCCAGCAGCCGCGGTAATACGGAGGGTCCGAGCGTTAATCG
>NZ_PGVH01000055.1 GCF_004168585.1 Shewanella sp. OPT22
CTGTTTAGAGCTTTAACTTTAAATTGTTTTCTGATTTGGTTTTCACATTAAAATAGCTAATAAAAACAAGTAGCCGCTCTTCTAGCTTGAATCAATATCTAACCGATTGACTAGCAGTATATTTCAGAAATCCACATTTGGAATAAAGTGATTACCTTTCAAGTCGTTAAAAATTTACCAACAGTTAAACAAAACATAGCCTTTAAAATTAAGTAAAGCGTCCAATTCAATACCTCTTTTTCATAAACGCAATCGATCAAGCGGACTTACTGT
>NZ_PGVH01000056.1:0-190441 GCF_004168585.1 Shewanella sp. OPT22
AAACGAAAACCCTATCCAAGGATGGTTTTAAGAAAAGTAATAAAGTACCCAGTAGTTAAAAGAGAAAATGCCACTCGCTCTTAAACGAGTGGCATTAAGTTTATATGCTGGGCTTTTTAATGCCTGATTCATAAAAATCCAAATCCCGCCCAAACGTTTCTTTTAGATAACACCAAGAAATAAACGCTAGTACCAAACATATTGCCATCAATGTGGTGACTGTCGGCAAAACTCCAATCGAAGGCTTTAATAGTTGATAACCGGTGAAGTATAGAATCAAAAAGCCTCGTACAAAATTAGGTGCAGAAACGGTTGCCGTCGCTCGATATTCTGTACCAAATGTCTCAGCCGTTGTTAACCAACATAACGCCCAGTACCCAGCAGCAAAACCACTGATTGCCGCTAACCAATAGTATTTATTTGCAGTATCAAAAAAGCCCAGCAACGCTAAGCCTGCCAAAATGAATAATGCGCACATGTAAATCGCTACCGCTTTTTTTCTTGAAGATAATATTTGGCTTATCGGCCCACTTAACACGTCGCCAAGACAGTGTGCGAAAAAATACCAAAATACACACTTCCCGACTGAAACAGTGCCAGTTACTCCAAGCGCTTTGGTTACCTCGTTAGAAAAAAACATGAACATACCGAAGAAAAGCTGAATTGGCATTGAGATACCAAGGCAGCAAGCAAAGCGTTTCATCATTGAGCGATGAGTAAAAAAGGTAACCAAGTTCCCACGTTGAGAAACGGGGATCTGCTGTGAAGCTCTGGCGTAGACTTCAGAGTCTAACAGCTTTTTACGAGCGAACAGAAGGCAGAAGCCTGCAACACCACCCACAATGAAAGCTTCTCGCCATGTCGTATAATCAACAAGAAGGAAAGCCATGCATCCCCCTAATAATCCAAAACCACTAACCAATGCTGTGGCATAACTTCTGTGTGATTTTTTGACGGATTCAGAAACGAGCGTCATTCCTGCCCCCAGCTCCCCTGCTAAGCCAAGACCGGCAATAAAGCGGCATAATGCATATTGTTCGACATTCCCAACAAAAGCATTGGATAATGAAGCGGTTGAATAAATGAGAATTGAAATTAATAGAATTTTTTTACGGCCGATTTTATCTCCAAGCGTGCCGTAAACGATGCCTCCAATGATTAAACCAGCTAATTGCATGTTAATAATTAATGTGCTCGTCGTGGAAATTTCTGCAGCGCTAACCCCCATTTGTTGCAGGCTTTGAATGCGTACGACACTAAAAATCACAATGTCGTATACATCAACAAAGTAGCCGAACATGGCTATAAAGACAGGGTAACTCAATAAGCTATATTCATTGTGTTGCTTCATAACATTGATAAAATAATTTATGCATTATCAATGTATAGCAGTTATCTACATACCCAACAAAATAATACTGCGATTTAACTCATTCACATTTATTGTAGGTTAAGGAATTGATTAATTGTTTCATTTTCAACAACTCCAGATAACCTCTTCTCTTCCCTAGCAGAGTTCCCGATGCATCAAAAAATAATGTCGTCGGTGAAGCTTTAAACCCACCAACTTGTCTTAAAAATTGCGTAGTTGATTTATACGCCGAAATATTTTGGTGATAGTGATTTAATTCACGTTTAAGTTGATTACGACTTCCTTGCGTACCGACTATATGAAAATTAAACGTAGAGGTACAAGAAGCGTGTATCGTAGATAACGCTTTTTCCTGTTTTTTACACCAGCTGCAATCTGGCTGAAATAACATGACCACACTGAGTTTTCCTGTGGGATTAACCACCCCAGTTTCATTTGTCTTTAAGTTTTTTAAAGTCAGTGCTTGCCCGGCAACATGACTTGAAAAAAAGCTAGCACTTACCAACGCAAGTACCAGCTTAAAGAGGACTCTCATTCGCATTAAAGCTTCACTTCTATGCCAGCGTACATTTCACGGCCGTGCAAAGAACCATAGATATAAGCTACGTCATAGCCACCATTAGCATCGTAAAAAAGTGGCGAATCACCTCGATCAATTTGTGTCTCTTCAAAGATGTTTGACATTCCGGCGTAAATTTTAGTCGACTCCGACAGCTGATACTGCACTTTAATATCAGACATAGAAAATGCCGAACCAGTCATTGTCTTACGTGAAGTCGGATCTCCTAAACGATCATAACCCTCATAACCGTATTCGCTTAAGTCTTTGCTACCAAACCAAACCGTAGACCAAAACACTTTTAAATTGTCGTTCTGATATTGAATTTCAAAACTTGCTCTTTCTTCGACAGGTGCAATGGCATAAGAGGACTTGAACGCATCATCATAAACAAATTTTTCTGCACTCACGTTTACAGTCCAATTATCATTGATTGTGTAGCCAGCAGTGATATCAACCGTTGTAACCGCAGCGCTATCATCTAATTGAGTAAGATGCGGAACGCCGTCTTCTGTTTCTTCAAGGCTTGCAAGGTTATCGACTTTCGAATAAGCCACTGAACCAGTAATCGCTAAATCGTCAGAGTCATAACTCAATGAGTAACTGGCTGATAATGACTTTTCTAGTGAATCAATATCGATTTGGTAACCCATTTCAGCATCAAGAATGCCATGATCCGTTTCAAAAAACGATAAAGGTGCACGGTACCCTCGTCCAGTAGAAAAGCGTGATGTTAATTCATCACTGTGCATATAACGCATGTCTAAGCGAGGAGCGATAAAAGTTTCATCAATTTCTGTCCCTATTTTTTCAGGGTCAACAAAGTCAGCGACAACCTTGTCGATACGTACAGCAAATGCAATTTCTAAATCGTCATTAGGCGTCCACGTATCTTGTGCAAAAATACCTTTAGTATCGTAATCAAATGAATCACTCTGGTAAGCTTCTAGACTTTCTAAAGCATCGGTTGCAGAGCGCATTTCCTCTGTACGAATATCAACGCCATAAGTAATAAAATGAGCATCATTCAGCTCGGTATCAAATTTAGCTCTGGCGTACCACATTATATCTTCGGCTTGATAATCAATCCCTTCATAGAAAGAGTCTTGAACGTGCTTGGCATGACTTACAGCAAACTCTGCTACTGTCGAATTATTCAATTCAATAAGATACTTGATATAAGCTTCGTCACGAGAAGTTTCAATCCATTCTGTGGTTTCCCAAGCTTTTCCGATGTATTTTTTTGTGACATCATCATCTTGAAATAACTTCTCTGATGCTTCTCCATCAAAACCTGACAGCGCTTCGCCTATCGATCCGATATTGTCGCCAATCACAGGACCACCAAAAATTTCAGACTGAACTTTAGAAAGCCTTATTTGGATATTACTCACATCCGATAAATCATGGCTGACTAAGGCTGTTAGAGACTGATTTTCAATAAACGGCGCTTCACTCACACCGTTACCATCATGGTCTTCCTGATCTTGCTTATCGTACTGACCAATGAGTGTGATACCAGTTAAACCATCCTCTGAAACGCCTGTGGCCATACCTTTAAAAGCGGTAAAATCATGCAAGCCTTTAGCAAAATCTACGGCTACACCATCCTCATAGGCTTGCTTAGTAATAATATTAACCGTACCACCAATCGCCTCAGGAGCAATTAACGATGCACCTGCGCCACGTGCAACTTCTATACGTTCAACCCCCGTAGTTGCAATTGCATCTACAGCGTAGAAACCTGAAATCAAGGTGTGAGTTGGCAAGTCATCGACTAAAATCGTAGTATGTTCACCTTTCATACCATTGAGCATAATGCGCTTAACACCGCACATGGAGCACTCATTTGAAACATTAACACCTGGCTCGTTATTAATCGCCGCCGTAAGGTTTAATGCGTTTTTATTTTCTATCATTAACGCATCTAACACTTCTGTGTGCTGAATGACATCTTTTAAGCGACCAGCCTGATCAAGTGTACGACGCACACCTTGAACTTGAATGACTTCCACTTCTTTATCAGCCGAATCTGTAACAGCACTTGCTATTGGTGAACTTAAAAATAGAGGTGTTGCCATCATGGCAAGATATAAAGGCGATAATGATTTCATAGACAACTCAGCTTAGGAAAATAAACGAGTGCTAATGTAATCTATTATCATTTAGATTGAGATTGATCAAAATCAACTCAGGTGTTTAATTAATGCTTTTCGTTAAAAAATCAGTAATGAATAAGTAATTTTGTGATGTAATTATCATAAACTTTTGCAATGCTTATTCTGCCAACACTTGCCGCTCCTTTTTACCCCAAGGGAAAAGCTTATATTTCTTTAGCACCACAAGGGTAATGATAAGCGTAGAAGCAGCCCTTACCGAGCCCGTAGCAATAGCAGCACCTTCAATATCGAAAATTGGGATGAGTAGAATATTTAAAATAATATTGATAATGAGCGAAGTGACTAAAATTTTAATCACGAGTTTTTGATCATCAGAGTATTGCAACCAAATTACTGATAAGCCAAAAATAGCATCAACCATATTACCCAACGTCAAGAATTTCAATGCGTGTTCCGTTAACTCAGTGTCATGCCCAAACCAAACTAAAATACTGTCGGCATTAAACATAATAATGAGTGATAAAGGTAACGCTGTAGATATAAGCAACTTAAAGTATTTTCGACTTAATGTGTGCATTGCAACATCATCACTTTTTAGCGCTATCACAACAACAGGGGCGATAAAGGCATAAACTGAATTTTTAATTGTCATAATGAGATTAGCGGTTGTTTGAGCGGCTGCAAAATGGCCAACAGACGTTTCACCGCTCATCCATTCAAGCATGTAAATATCAACCTGACTCATCAAAATTTGTATGATGATGATAAACATCAGTGGAATTGAAGTTTTTAGCCAAACTTTTTGATCACGTGCAATGCTGTCACCAGAAAGCGAAATTAAGTCTTTTTTTAGCGCTTGCCTAAACTGAAATGAAAAAATAATAAGCGCAGCTAAACTCATTAAAAATACTGCCGTCATGTCACTTAGGCTTCCTGCAGCGAT
Source organism: Shewanella sp. OPT22 (assembly GCF_004168585.1). Classification (GTDB taxonomy): domain Bacteria; phylum Pseudomonadota; class Gammaproteobacteria; order Enterobacterales; family Shewanellaceae; genus Parashewanella. The sequence goes on from NZ_PGVH01000056.1 coordinate 4,995, forward strand.
GAATACAGCGCCACATAAGATCATTCGTATCAGCGGAAAACCGATTCTCCAAGGAGCAAAAGACCAAACCAACCTTTTTGAAATAAGAAATAAACAACCAATTAATGCCGACGCAGCAGAAAAAGGGATGGTTAATGAGGCGAGTAGAATTGGATGATAGCTGCTTCCTTCAAAAATCGAAATATGTAAGTAATGTCCCAGAATAGATAGAAAAAAAATCGCAATCGACGCAAAAATAACAACTTTCAAATAAAACCAAACGTAGGTCCAAACCTTTCTCGAATTACCTCCCACAATATCTTCAGAAAGTAATTTTGCAGCTGCTTTAGACCCTCCCATCAGCGCAATAATGGAACCAAGGCTAACGAAAGCCTCAGCCACTTTATAATTACCATAGCCGTCAGGCGCTAAGATTCGGGCAAGTAAGATATTAAACAAGTAACCAACAATAAATCCACCAATGTAGGTAGACGTAGCGATTAAGGCACCTTTATTTAAATTTTCAGAATTTGTGCTCATCCCAACTCGTCACTTCAAAAATTCTTATTTAAATGATTTAAAAAGTATAGATGATGAAATGTACAGTGTTAGAACAAAAGCTATAGAAAAAAGCGCTAATAAATGACTAGCGCTTATTAGGATGTTGCTCTGGGAGTTCCCTTTTAACTAAAGTTCCAAGGGTTGTTAGGATTCAACCATAAATGAACCGTCACTTCATCTCGATCATGATACAGATGCTTACACTGAATTTTAAAATCTTCGATACCATTTTCACGAAGTACTTCATCCATGGTAGCCAAAATTTGCTTAACGTCTTTAAATCGGCTTTTCATTGGCAATTTAAGATTAAAAATAGCTTCTTTAAACCAGCCTTGGATAGCCCAATGTTCCATTAATTCGGCGACACGTGCAGGCTTTTCAACCATATCACACACAAGCCAATAGATATTTTTACGATAAGGTTCAAATTTAAACCCATCTTCACGATAGTGTTTAATTTGTCCTGTATCCATCAGCTTTTCATTCATTGGGCCATTATCTACGGCCGCAACAAACATGCCTCGTTTAACCAACTGATAAGTCCAACCACCAGGACAAGCGCCTAAATCGACAGAGTTCATTCCGCTGCTTAAACGCTCCTCTTGCTCTTCAGGAGTTAAGAAATGCTTAAAAGCTTCATCTAATTTGAGCGTTGAACGACTTGGTGCATCAGAAGGATATTTAAGTCTTGGAATCCCCATAAAGTATGGTGATGTGTTATTGCTCAACGAGTAGCCCGCATAAGCTTTACCAGAACCAATAAAACACACATGAATGATGGGTCTTCTTGGATTTTCTTTATTCAGTAAGCTACCAGACTTTTTAAGTGCCTGACGAAGAGGTACTGTAAATTTACGGCAAAATGTAGACAATTCTTTTGCTTCATTGGTGTCAGGCGTTTCAACTCGGATCTCGCCTGCTTTTTCCACCTCTGATAGAGCTTCTACAATTGGTGAAGCTCTATCACTCTCTGGTAAATCAGAGAGGAGTTCGCTAGCAGCAAACATTTGTCTCGCAAAAACAAGATCGTTGAGCTTTATTTTCTTTAATAAAACATCTGCACCATTGTCCTCAAATGCTTGATAAACTACATAAGCATCATTGTTGTTGGCCTTAACAAAGCCTGAAACACCAACTTCTTGAGCACGGAATTGAATTTCTGCGGCACAGTCTTTTTCATAACCCGCACGGCAAAATAAGAATAGATTTTTCATGAGAATGAATTAGAAATATAAAATTGGCGACAGTATAGCGGTTTTACATACTGTCGCACTAGAGGACGCACTCAATTATCTATTTTGATTTGTTGTAGCAGCTTTGCTGAACATCAACTCCATCGAGAAAGAATACACTCCAGTATTTCAGGTTACTTAAACCTTGCTTTCCATTCTGTTCTGCCAAACGGTTGCTGCAAGCAATAGCCAACCAACTAAGAAACACATTCCACCAATTGGCGTGATAATGGCAACGAGCTTGGTTCCTGTGAGGGCATAAGCATATAAAGAACCAGAAAAGAAAACGATACCGAGAATAAAGGCATAAGCCGAGTAATCTAAACGTTTAGAAGGAAGCCATTGACCAGCAATAGCAGCGGCCATAATGGCAAAGGTATGATAAAACTGGTATTCAACACCTAAGTTGAAAATCTCAATCATTTCCTTAGTTGCAACGCTTTTTAGCCCATGCGCACCAAAAGCACCAAAGGCCGTTGCTAAAAAGCCAAAGAAACATGCAATTAAAAAAAGTCCTTTACGCATTTTTTTCTCCAATAAAGCCCATGACTTGATCAATCGACAAATCCAAATTTTGCTCCAGATTATGCCCAGACCGCTTCCTTGGTTCAAAGCTATGATCACCATCGGGTACCCAGCTAAAAGTAACGTAACTCGGTAAAATCCAGTCTCGCACTTGTTGCTGGCTTCCAAAGCGATCTCTTTCACCCTGAATGATATGAACAGGTACTTGACACTTTTCTAGAGGCTCAAGCCTTGGATTTCCACCTTTTATCGAAATAAACGGATAACCAAGACAAATAACCCCTTTAATATCGAAGGTGGATTGTTCACATAAAATAGCGGCAACTCGCCCTCCCATTGACTTACCCATTAAATATAGATGCTTAGGTTGATATTTTGCGACAACTTCAGCAATCAGCTCTTCAAAATGGGCTATCAGTTTGGGCATTCTTTCTGGGGGACGCCTTTTTCCCTCGTCCTTATTGATCTGCATATAATTAAAGTTAAAGCGGACAACCTGAACTTGTTTAGCGGCTAACTTCGCAGAGACTTGCTGCATGAAGTCTGAATCCATCCCTGCGCCTGCTCCATGAGCAAATATAACCAAAGTATCACTTACATCGCCATCAACTTCATACGCAATCATATTATTTATCCTGCCAGTAATTCGTTTTTCGACTCTTCAGCAAACATTTCTTGCATCCAATCTCTAAATGCAGAAACTTTCCCTAAATCTGCTTGGCTTTCAGGACATACGAGATAATAAGCGTTAGGACTTACCAAGACATCTTGAAATGGAACAACTAACCGACCGGCTTTGATATCTGGCGTAGCTAACACACTATAACCGAGTGCAACGCCTTGTCCGTGTGCAGCTGCTTGTAGTACAAGAGATGAGTGGCTAAAGATTGGACCTTGATTGACATTTATACCAGAGACACCACATTGTTTAAACCACATCTGCCAGTCTGTTCTCGACATATCATGTAATAAGGTAAAGTTTTTAAGGTCTTCCGGCTTTTCTAAAGGTTTGGGACCATTAAACAACGTAGGAGAGCAAACAGGAATAAGCACTTCATTACGTAATTTATCTACCCGTAAATGAGGCCAATTACCTTCACCATAATAAATAGCTACATCAACATCATCAGTTAAATGATCGACATCAAGATCGACGGCTTTAATACGAACATCAATTTCAGGATTCTGTTCACTGAACTTTGAAAGCCGTGGCACCAACCATTGAATAGCGAAACTCGGTGGCATACTCACAGTGAGTGAACCAATGGCGCTTCTGGCTAATAGTCGTTCTGTTGACTCTGCAATTTGACTGAAGATATCTTTGATATCGAGAAAGTAACTCTGCCCTTCCTCTGTTAATAACAAAGCTCGATTCTTTCGCCTAAATAATTTTAAACCTAAATAATCTTCAAGGGCCTTAATTTGATGGCTGACAGCAGCCTGCGTAACGAATAATTCTTCAGCTGCTCTGGTAAAGCTTAAATGGCGAGCAGCAGCTTCAAAGGCCTTCACAGCGTTTAATGGCGGCAATCGTCTAGGCATAAAATTTCACTCTTATTCTTTTTATATTCACTAATAATTACAATCTATTCTGAGTACATTTTAGCATTAGTTTTTCTAATCCGCATAGTTACTTTTAATCGTTTGTTATCTGTACACCGCTCGATTAAATTACGCACCATCAAATAGGGATTCAGATAGGCCTAAAGCATTAACTAATCAGTAGTTTGGCTAAGTCTGAGATAGCAGCGACATTTTTTAAAGGCAAACATCATGAGCAAACTACTTTCAGCTTTAGGCATTACATTTTTTGGTTCATTTTCTGCTGTAGCTTTTGCTGAACCAACAACAGAATTAGAATTTGATAAAAAAGAAATTAACCAAGAAATTCAAATAAGCCTATCACAGTCTATGGAAGAATTGATGATTAATCTATTTAACGAAGATCATCAAACATTCCTTATTGCTAAAAAAGAAGAAAAGCCAGCTGAAAAAGACCAAACGGCTGAAGATTAATTCCAAACTTAATATCTTACTTTCTTTATAAAGCCGCAATTTATGCGGCTTTATGCTTCTAAAGTTATACCCATTCCGACGCACTTTCCTCTAAAAACATAAAACCGTTACAATAACAATTCAATATCAGAGCAAAGGTCTGTCCTATGGCTTATTCCTGCGACACCATTTTATCCAGTGCTTTTATAAGAACACTGAGTGAAATGGAGGTGAATGGGAAAACCCATGGAGTAATGTCAGTGCATGATAAAGATTTTGCTATCACTATTATTGACCATAGAATTGTCAATGCAGTTCGATTAGATAACCCCAACTCTTCATTGAAAACTTTTTGGAATCAACTTACAAGAACAGGAAGTTGTGCAAACATAGTGAAAGCTTTTAGAAACGCCCACGTAGATCAAATACCCAAAGCACCACCAATAATCAAAGACGGCTATAACTGGTTAGGAATAAAAGAAACTGATATCAATATCAATCTTGTTTTTGAAGAGTTAGCCCTGACACCGTCTCAATCTGTCATTGATGGTATCTGGAATATACGAGGCGATTCAAAACAAACCTTAAACTGTACTGATGACGAAGCATCGGAGAGCAGTTCAATTTCTCATTATTCTGTCAACTCAACAACACAACTTAGCTTTAACTTTGGAGGTAGCATTCCTTCTCAAAACGATGACAGTGGATTTGATGATAGCTTTAACGATGTGTTACTTAGAAATGGGTATGTGAGACTGCCATATTAGATTGCTAGCTGAGTTATCTTGCGCTCAGCTAGCACAAAACAGGTTATGGGCGATAAACCTTAACGTTCGTATGACCTTGTTCCATCAAATAAAGCGCTTGCAGCTTACTCATGACACCACGGTCACAATAAAGCAAGTAAGAACGGTTTTGATCTAAATCGGCAAATTGAGTACCGAGTTTAAAGAAAGGAATATGAACAACTTCAATGCCATCAAGTTCAAGTGGCGCAGCTTCTTCTTCTTCAGCTGAACGAATATCAATCACGACCTCATCAGAGGTCAAATCTTTAACCGTTTCAGTCTCGGTAACTTGAGCATCCATCTCTGCTGCAATATCACGAACGTTCATTATGACCGCTTTCTCAGCAGTCTTAGCAACAAGCTCTTCTGTGAACTTTTCTTCTTCGGAGAGAATTTTAGACAGTACCGCTTTCACTGTTGGCTTTTGTGAAATAACACCACAATATTCAGGAATTGATTTAGCAAAATCTTCTGTGCCAATGACACGAGACTCATCAATGATGTCTTGCTTATCCATGGTGATAAGTGGACGCAAAATTAATAAATCAGTGCTGCGGTCAATCACATTTAAATTGGTCAAGGTTTGGCTAGAAACTTGACCTAGACTTTCACCTGTTACCAGTGCTTGAATTTTTAGACGGTCTGCAACTTGAGTTGCAACTTTCATCATCATGCGCTTTAAGATGACACCCATTTGACCGTTATCGATACGCTCTAAGATCTCAGTAACGACATCTTCAAATGGAATAGTAATGAATTTAACTTTGTGCGATTCGCCGTATTTCTTCCATAAGTGATACGCTACCTGCTTAACGCCAATTTCATGTTGAGCGCCACCTAAGTTAAAGAAGCAGTAATGCGTTCTTGCACCTTTCTTTATGAACTGAAAGCTTGATACACCAGAGTCAAAACCACCAGAGATCAATGAAAGTACATCTTCTTGCGTCGCAATTGGGAAGCCACCTAAACCGTCAACGCGTTCAACGACCATATAGAGTTTATCTTGACTGATCTCAAGATTAATCGTCATATCTGGATTTTTAAGTTTTACACCTGAAGCTTCAGTATGTTGATTTAGCCCGCCACCAACATAACGCTCTACGTCGTTAGACTTAAAGTCATGCTTGCCGTTTCGCTTCACACGAACACAAAACGTTTTACCGACTAATTTGTCTTTATACAACGGTAATGCATGCTGATAGATATCATCCATGGTTTCAAAGCTGAATTCTTGAACTTGCAATGAATGCGCTATCCCAGGAATACAACCTAGACGTTCACTTACCGCTGCAACTAATTCATCTGAACCATTGGGTACATTAACTAAAATCTTATCCCACTGACGTTGAACCGCTACCCCATCATCCACACGTTTTAGAACATTACGCATATTTGATTCAAGCATTTTGGTAAAGCGAACCCTTACCGAGCGGCTTTTCATCATAATTTCAGGGTATAACTTAACAATAAACTTCATTGGGTTTCCGCAGTAACAAAGATTGAACAAAAAAGTGGCGCAAATTATACAGTGTCAACGCTCAATTGCATAATCTGAGTTTCAAAATTTGAGCATTCTGATGTGAGTTTTTGATTTTCTATGAAGGATACAGTTTTATTTAAAACTAACTGCGACGAAGAGTTTTCGCCGTAAGATACCATGCTACATAACAAATAGGGATATTCCAGTTAGCACTTTTAAGCAATCAATATTCTCCAAGTGAAGCAGAGATTTTTAGATAAAACAAAAGCAGCTATATATGTGCGTCAACATAAGCAGTTATAATTTGTTAAAAGTCATTTTTTGCTAATTGTTGGTAAACTAACAACCGATTGAAAGACAATCACTTCTATTTTAAATATTACTTTATAAAAAATATTGATAATCAGTTGGTTAAATTTCTCAAAACACTTAGTTCCAACATAATCTTTTGGTTAATGGATAGATACTATCTATTATTCTTCAATCAATTCATTCAAAGCAGAATCATTAAACCCAAGTTTTCCACCTTCAATTCTAGTGCCTTGCTCAATAAGCTCTCCAATAAATAGATAATTTACTGAACGCCCATCAAATTGTACTGACTCTTTAGAGGTCAAAATAAATGGCTCGCTAAAATCCTTAAAGATAGATGAATATTCTCTTCGTATGTCTTGCGGTATGCGAACAACCATCACTGACTTTTCGTTTATACTTCTTATTTCCCACAAACTTTCAGTTTCTTCTGAAGTAATAACACGCTCTAAGCTCGGAGGGTTATACGTATCAGGTGAAAGCGACCAGAGTTCAAGCCCCTTTACACCACTTGAAGACTCTTTAAAACAAAGATAATTGAGCTTAGTGGGTTCATAACTCCTACCGATAAGTAGGCCTGCGCAATTTCCATATTGCTCTTTGTTGATAAGATCTTCTGGAGTAGATAGAAAAAAAACATCTATAGTGTCAAACATTCTTATAATGTCTACTGTTACTGCTTGGTTATAACGTGAGGGGTACCCTCCATAGTTAAAAATATTCGTATTTTTATTAAAGCCGTTAAACAAGTAGACATCGTTGTTTGCTCTTAAATTTAGATTATAAGCGTTCCCAGTGCTATCTAGCCTAAAGGCTCTGTCAGTTGGGAGTAACCATGTATCAAGCTCACTATGTAGCCTTAAGAGTGAATTAATATCTAACCCAGCAACGGAATGCTGCATTGCATCTACCACAAAATTGATTTGATTATTATGTAAATCCTGAACTAAATAATCATTACCGTTATTGGTGTCTCTTGAAATTGATAAATTTTTTGATAAGTTAACTTCACCAGCGCTAGTAAGCATGGTTGCACCATTAAACTTACCAAGTCCAAATATAAAATTTCCATCATTATCGATTCGTGTTATTCCACTGCCATCTTCCATTGCACGATAAGTGGTAAATGTATAATTTTCCTCCTCAGCATCTTGACTGCTAAAAATTCTTTGAGTTGATGTCCTATTATGCTGCAGAATATTTAGACCTATTTGGTGAGCCTCAGCTTCAAATAAAGCATTCAAGAAATTAGTAGGAGTCGAGTTAGCCATTGCTCTTTGTACATTAAGGAGGTTACGTAAGACGAAGAAAGGATTAAATATACTGCTTACTGTTTCTGAATTAAATTTAATTGAGGAAGTATTACTATTTGTAATTTCATCTGTAATCGGAACGCTCATTGCAATAATGGTATCTAATAGAGCTGTTTTGTGAATATCGTAAAAATTAACATTAATACCAGATTGTTTATTCGTACCAATCAGTTCGAGTGAACTATGTAATTCATTTAAATTGCCTGACATAAACATCAAGATTAGATTCAAAATATTCTCATCTGAGAATAAATCTGTACTTTCAGCAACCTCAGAAACATTTTCACTCATAAGCTCATTAATATTCGACAAATTTTCAGCCAATACTCCTGCCATAACATTCGACATATGCTTCATGTGTAGTGCTTCAGCATATTCTTTCGAGTTGTTATTCGCAGTTTTCAAAATCGACATATAGTCGCTAGCCATTGAAAAATCTAACTTATATTTTTTATTAAGCGCTTTTTTACTGTAATTAGCTCCAAACTTTTTGTGTGAATGATAATGCTGCATCGTGCTAAACATACTCACTACTGTAGATCTTGGTTCGGCAATTAGGCGATACGGAAGATTGATTTTAAGACCTGTGTTCATATCGATAGAGTTATTGGTTATTTCTGCAACGATAGAACATTGTTTAACTTGCTCAGAGCTCACTGAATTGAAAGTGAAATGACTATTTTTATCAGTAAAAACCATACTCTCAGAGTCATCGCAAAGAGTATTACTGTTACAATCTAGACAGACTTTGGCATTGTACAGAGTATTATTTATGACTCTGCCTTCATGGCTAATTTTTTGAGCTTTCGTAATCTTATTGGCTTTTTCATTACAGCCAATTAATAAAAACGATACTAATACGATCAATGAAAATCTGTGTAAATCCATTACTACTCACCTACCTTGATTGATTACCAAAGCTTAGGAGATAACAAGTGAATTTCAAATTACAGGCTCTTTTCATAAGAGCCAACCATCTATCGGTTCAAACTTAGTTCAAAAAATAGCGCTATGCGATGGCTTTAATCAATCCCATTTCGAACCAAGCTTGTAACGCTTGTAGCACTTCAATAGGTGCTTGTGATTCATCAAAATATTCAAGCATAGCTTCACATTGCTGAGCAAAATTAGTACCTTGAATAAAACCTTCAATAAGCTCAAGTTGATATGGCATGATTGAAGTAAACTCGGTGAGTCTCGATTCACCACGCCATAGTAACCAATGACGTTGATACTCAAGATCGGGGTCTGGTGGCATTTTTTCAGCTTTCACTGCTTGCCAAATTTCTACTGCGTTCGACTCGCAAGTGAACAACTGCACACTGGGATGAAAGCGCAGCTGAGTTTCAGGCCACTGTTCAGCGGGTAGTGCTTGTAAGTCAGAAAAGCTGGCTCTTTCAGTATCACCTGCATCAAATGAGTTTAATAATCGTCGTTCAAAGCGAGCAATTTCAGCCATTTGTGGATAATCACTGAACGGCTCAGTTTGCGATAAAAATTCGGGTAATTCATCACAAAATTGCCTTAATGACTTAAATTTCGATGGTTTTGAATTAATGTAAGCACGAACCATATCTTCAAACCAATCATCCCCTAAATAATGGGCAAGAATGTCATGATCGGTTTCAATGGTAGAGCGTAATCTCGCATAATAAGCATTAGCGTAAATCACTAACCTCGTATTAGCGGTGATATTACCCTGCTCAACAACATGTTGGTTGAACGGGTGTGACTCTAAATTATTGTTCGCTAGATTCGCTTCTAGGATGTAGTCAAAAAAGCCTTCTTGTAATTCTCGTAACTGGCTCATACTGCTACCTTATCAAAAGTCTGTGCAGCAATTTGTCTTGCTTGATCGAGTTCAGCCACTAACTCGTTTAATGGTGGAATGTTGTCGTCACGTTCAATCATAGTGCTAACCATGCCATAACGCTGAAGTGTGTAGGCATAGAGTTCCCATACACTCTTAGGTACATCATGGTCATGAGTATCAATGACGTAATCCCCAAAGTCACTGTGTCCAGCTAGATGGAACTGCTGCACTCTTCTTGGATCAATATGATCGATGTATTCTTTAGGATTAAAATCGTGATTTCGACTGCTTACATAAATATTATTAATATCGAGTAAAATTAAAGAGTCTGCTCTATCAGCAACTTCTTGTAAAAACTCCCACTCACTCATTTCAGATTCTTTGTAAGACATATAGCTAGAAACATTCTCAATCAAAATTCGACGACCTAAAAAGTCCTGAACTTGAGCAATTCGATTTGCTACGTGATCGATGGTTTCTTCAGTGTAAGGTAACGGCAAAAGATCATGACTATTTAAGCCATGAATAGAACTCCAACAGATATGATCTGATATCCACTTAGGATTAATTTCATTCGCTAATGTTTTTAGCGATTTTAAGTAATCCATATCTAATGGGTCGGTACTACCGATTGTCATCGACACGCCATGCATTACGACAGGGTATCGTTCAGCCATTGCATGTAAATAATATTTAGGCTTTCCACCTGCAACCATATAGTTTTCAGACAATATTTCAAACCAATCTACGTTAGGAGATTGGTTTAAAATATCTTCGAAATGATTGGTTCTTAAACCTAATCCAAAACCAAGTGATGGGTGAAGTAAACTTTCAGAATTCATATCAGACATGAGCACACTTTCTTAGAAGAAAGGTTGCGATGCATCGCAACCTAGATAAGCAAACAAAAGGTGATTAACCTTTTTTACCACCGATGTCAGCACACGACTTAGCCGGTGCATTAACAAAACCAGTGCCTTTACAGCTTGCGTGACCACCACAAGCGTTTTTGTCAGTCTTACAATCGTTGTGACCTTTACATACGTTCACACCGTAGCACTTAACTAGATCGGCCTTAGCAACGCTGCCTTTCCACTTATCTTGTATTGAACCACCAACGTCTTTACAAGACTTGCTTGGCATCGCAACAAAACCTGTGCCTTTACAGCTAGCATGACCACCACAAGCATTGCTTTCAGTTTTACAGTCATTATGGCCTTTACAAACATTAACACCATAACAATGAACCAAGTCTGTACTAGCAGAAGAACTACCAGCTGGTGCAGCTTGAGCTGTTGAAGTTAAACCAGCCATAGCTAGTGCAAGAGTCGCGCCTGTGATTGCCGATTGTGCTTTCTTATTCATTAGAATTTCCTTTGCATCTTTATAAGGGTTATGTCTCTGAATGTGCTGTGCAAAATCGGCTCCCCCCTCTCATGCACATCATATTCGCAAACAAAGACCTGCCCCTGCCCAAGAAAATTTCAAAAGTACGAAAAAATCGCAAAAAATATCTGAGTTTGAGTTGTTAATAAATGAAAGTTTTAACAACTAAAATGATCGTTTACGCAATATTAAACGTGATTAATAACAGGTTACATACACAAAAAAAACACGATAATGCCAACTAAGGGGAAAACCTATTACCTGGATATAACAATGACAAATTTAACAACACATACTACAAATACGAGCAAATACTACTTGGACATTAACCAAGAAAGTGTGAGTAGATTAGTAAGCATTGCTGATAATGCCATTGACCAAAAAGATAGCTGGCAGTCATTTACAATTAAAAGCCCAACAGGTAAGGAAAAAAAGTTTCAAGTTAAGCTTTCAACGAGTGACGATGGTAATAATAGAGAGGTATCGATTAGAAGAAATAATTTGGCTGCAAAGTTAAGTCGAAGTCGCTTACTTAGACGCTTCCTTGCAAATAAACCGACCGAAGAGACATCAAAGTATGAGCAAGCTCAAGCTATTTTAAAACGTTATGTCTTAAGTCGACATTCAATACGCAAGAATTCTGATGTAGCCCAAAATGTTAGTGCTTTAAAACCAGCACATCAACATCTACTCACACCAACACAGCTCCAACAATCTGCAGAACCATTTAGGACATCAAGTGGCATCACTCATATTATTGAACCATCAAAAGTCATCGAACAAATACGACAAGACACATCAGCAAAAGACCAAATAGCGATTGTAATTGGACTTGAAGGCACGTTATGCCGTTCAGAAGGTATTGATTCGGCAGCATCAGAACAGGCACGTCTATTGGACTCTGAAATGCCTAAAGCTATTAAAAAACTTAAGAACGAACGGCCTGAAATTCGCCTTATACTGAGTAGTCAAAAGCCACACACTCAAAAAAACGATGTTTTGGAACAGCTCCGAAAATGTGGACTCACTCCTAATGATTTCGATCTTATTCATTGTGATGGAGATCCTGAATTTGAATATGAGCACCCAACGACACAAGGGCAAATTGCCAACTCTAAGTCAGCTGTAGGAAAAAAAGAGTGCCTTTTATCTTCCTTAAATAAATTAGCAGAAGAACCTTGGCTCCCAAGTAAAGTTGTTATGATTGATCAATCAAATGAAGAGCTTAAGGATGTTGCACAATCATGTCGTGAGTTCGTAGGATCAGAATTAGCTTTTCAAGCGTATCAGACTCACTTAGATCAACACTTAACTTATCTAAAAGAAAATACGCCAGACGCTAATAGAGAAGGAGCAAATGCACTTTATCAGGTGCACCAAGCTTCTTTGGGTGAAAGTCAGACTTACCATGAAGAAGACTTAAGAGATGAACAGACTACTTCGAGAACGAACATTACTGAGCATGATACACATTCAACAAATGTTGCAACCAATCAGGAATCCAGCATTGCTGAACAAATTTCGCTATCAGGAAGTAGATCGGTCAGTCCTGACATAACTATTGAACGAGGTTCATCATCAGAGGGTGAATTGGCCAGTTCTGACAACGTCGTTAATGAACAGAGCTCACCGTCGGAGAATGAGGAAATCCACTTAAATAGCAATATTACCGAGAAAGACTTACTGGATCGTGCCCCTTTCGCTGCCCAACATTACTATATGATGTTACGAGGATAATCGTCTGAGTAATAAAAAACCTTAATGAAGGCTTTAACGTAATAAAGCCTTCATTTACTTAGCTAACAAAAGAATTTCATGAGTAACTATAGATTTACAGAGAGTTAAGCTTGCTTAATATAAGGCTTTTTATCAATACACCTCTATTTTTATCAGCGATAATAAAGTTGAGGGTTAATAAGCTAATGAGTTGAGGAGGTGAAATATGACTGAATTTATGACCTCCAATAACAGAGGTAATCCATTTAATATAGAGGTCACTCAACATAATGTTGATAGACTCGTAGATTTAGCAGATCAAGCAGTCGAAAATAAAGGTACATGGCAAGACGTTACTTTCAAAATGCCAAACGGCAGCGACAAAAAGTTTCAAGTAAAATTTGAAGTTGATGGCAATGGCAAAAAAACAGTAACTACAAGGCGGAATTCAAGATTAGCCACTATGAGTCGAAAGCCTTTTTTTAATGCGTTCTTTGGAAGATTTAGAAGATCTGATACCAAAGCATTTGATAAAGCTGCCGGTGATGTAATAAAACGTTACACTCTTAGTAGACACAGTATTCTAAATAACTCTGGATTAAAGGCTGCTCATCAGCGCTTATTTACCCCCCAACAACTAAATAAAACTCTAACTCCATTTAAAGACTCTGATGAAATTACTCATGTAATGTCCACCTCAAAAGTCATTGATGAAGTAAAACAAAGCACAAACAGTAAAGAAGAAATAGTTGTTTTATTAGATCTAGATAGCACCCTTTATACATCCGACGAATTGAATGGAGAAAAAGCTAAAACAACAGTATCACTAGATGGCAGAATGCCTAATGCTCTAAGGGAATTGAAGAAAAAGAATAACAACGTACGTATTGTTGCGAGCACTAAAACACCTGTAGAGAAGAGAGAGTTAGTCAATGAAAAATTAAGACTCTGCGGATTTGAAGTTAGCGAATTTGATATCATTCATTTAAATGGAGATGAAGCATTTAAACTAAATGATAAAATAGTACAACATAAAAATGATGCGCTTGAATCTATGCTTCAGCAATTTGAAAGTAAAGATGGCTGGAAACCTAAAAGGGTAATATTTATCGATGACAATCCCAGAGAGCTTACAAATGTCGGCAGTCGATGTAAAAAATTAAAGATAAAACATGAGCTTTATCAACCTCATGCTGATAACCATTTTACTGGTTTAATCCATACTAGCCCTGCTGAAATTAAAGGTAACCCAGATGCAATAGCAAATCAGGAATTAACAGAGAAAGAAATCATCGGTCAAGCAACCTATAAAGACAAGCATTATTACCACATGCTTCGGGGCTAATATTCTTCGGAAGTGTTAATTTACTTTTACAAACGAATACAACCAATTACTCTTCAATCCTAATCTCATCACTTTCGTGTGGTTTACCTTGCTCAATAGCAATTTCCACACGGCGATTTCGAGCACGATTAATTGGATTGGTATTTGGAACTAACGGTGAGGTTGATGCCAAACCGACTACTTTTAAACGTTGCTCATCAAAGCCATCAGCTTTTATCATCTCATGTGCAACAGAAAGCGCACGTTTACTCGAAAGCTCCCAGTTTGAACTGTAGAGTTCATTACTTACTCGATAGTCATCCGTATGACCTGAAACCGTAATAATGCCAGGTACATCCTTTAACAACGAGCCAACCTTTCGCATTATCGGTCTAAACCTTGGTTGTAGAAAACCAGAGCCAGAGGCAAAAGCACCTTTCTCCCGGATACGAATAATGATTTGCTGACCAAGTGATTCAAGCTCAATAGCACCATCTTCAATTTGCTGTTCGAGTTGCTTAGCGAGTTTCTTTAACTGCTCATTGATTTGCTCTTGATTCGCCGCTGAATCAGCCGTTTCTTTCTTTTCTGCTTCTTCTTGCGCTGTAGACGAAGCGTCACCACCTCGGCGTTCGCCACGTTGATCTTGCACACCACCAGCGCTGTCTGACTCACCCTCTTGGAAATTCAGCATCGGCTCAGTCATTTCGCTGGTTTGTTGGTTAATCACTTCAATTGGAGTTGGATCAGGTCTCCCCGGACGAAATTCAAGCGCAATGACCGAAGTACCTTTAGGTATGTCTTTTACTTCAATTTTATTTTGCACACCAAAAGCATACTTCATAGAGCCAGAGAGTTGCTTAAACTTAAGCACGTCCATCTCTGAAAACGCTAACAGCAGTACGAAAAAGCACATCAGTAGCGACATTAAGTCTGCAAATGTTGCCAACCACATTGGAGCGCCCGGTGGCGGGCAATCGCACCCTTTTTTAGCCATGGGTTACTCCTCAGCGCTGCCTTCGCCGCGTTTTTTCTCTGCAAGATAGCTCTTAAGGAAACCTTCTATCACACGTGGATTTTGACCATCTTGAATAGCAAGTACCGCATCCATGATCAGGCTGCGATTACGCATTTCTTCATTCATACGTAAAGCAAGCTTATCAGCAATAGGAATCGCAACCATGTTTGCCACCATTGCACCATAAAGCGTCGTTAGAAGTGCTACCGCCATTGAAGGACCAATGGACTTCGGGTCATCCATATTTTGTAACATGGCCACTAGGCCGACGAGGGTACCAATCATTCCCATCGCAGGTGCGACATCACCTAAGGCGGTGAAAATTTTAACGCCTGATTTATGGCGTTCTTCAGTAAGTGCAATATCTTTTTCTAATGCAGCACGTACCACTTCACCGTCATGACCATCGACCAACATATCGACGGCTTTTTGCATAAATGGGTTTGTGATTGTCGCTTCTTCTAAAGCTAAAAATCCCCCTTTACGAGCAGCATCAGCCATCGTTACTGATTGTTCTATCAGATCTTCAGGTTTATCCAACTTGAAAATAAAGGCTTTAATTGCAATTTTAATTGCGCCCAAAAATTGCCCTAAATTGAACTTCATCATTACTACGAATAATGAACCAAATAGAACAATTAGAATTGACGCTACATCTACAAACGCCCCAATGCCACTTTCAGTGGTCGCCATTGAGCCTAAAACAAAACCAAATGCGCCTAAAATTCCAATTAGTGTTGCTAAATCCACAACTTATCCTCGCCAAAAACTGCGTGATTTCCTTTTGCCTTACTTACGTTAGACTGGTAGAACCACAAAAAACTGCAGCGTATTGTACTTAAAAGCTCACTGCGAGTCTCAACTAAAAAACAACTCCATGTTCACAATTTGTGCAAACAGTTTACAAATCACGCGACTATTATTGTTATTACTAATTTCACCCACAACCTTTTTATCGGTCAAAATAACCTCAAGTTTAGGTAAAAATCATTAAAACAGCTTTTTTTTCTTTTTTACCTCATTTTGTGATTAAAATTTCTGCGGCTAAATTTGACCCTAAGCACTCGCTGATATACTTTGTGCATCGCATACCATAAGGAAACTTCATCGTGGCAAAGAAAACAGAAAACTTAAGTTTTGAAGAGTCAATTTCTGCACTTGAGCAAATAGTTGCTGAACTAGAAAAAGGCGATATTCCACTCGATAAAGCACTGTCCCAATTTGAACAAGGTATTGCGCTTGTTCGTCAAAGCCAAAGTAAATTAGAACAAGCACAACAAAAGGTATCTGTTCTGCTTCAGGAAGATGGTAAAGCTAAATTAAAGCCATTTATTGAAGAGGAATGATTTGAGTGGCTGACACAGAATTAAAAGTTTCACTGGCATCTTACCAACAACGTGTAAATCAGATCATTGAATCTCATATCGATGCGTTACCTAATCATGCGCCAAGACTAAAAGAAGCAATGAAGTATTGCACCGTGCTTGGCGGCAAACGCATTCGTCCTTTTTTGGTATACAGCATTGGTGAAATGTTGAATGTTAAGCTCGAACAGCTTGACGCTTGTGCTGCCGCAATTGAATGCATTCATGCCTATTCACTTGTGCACGATGATTTACCAGCAATGGACGATGACGACTTAAGACGCGGTCAACCGACCGTTCATATTGCGTATGATGAAGCAACAGCAATTCTAGTAGGCGATGCATTGCAATCACTCGCCTTTGAAGTGCTTACCCATGATGACAGTGGGCTTTCAGCGTCTCAGCAACTCAGTATGCTAAAAGTTTTATCTAAAGCTGCAGGCTATTCGGGTATGTGTGGTGGCCAGGCCATTGATCTAGCTTCAACCAATAAACGTATTAATTTAGATGAACTTTCTGAACTGCATGCATTAAAAACCGGCGCGTTGATCTCGTGTGCTGTAGAACTGGCCTTAATCGCATCAGACGCAGAAAAAAATACCAAAGAATCACTGAGAACTTTTGCTAAAAAAATAGGGTTAGCCTTCCAAGTACAAGATGATATTTTAGATATCACATCAACAACAGAAGAGCTGGGTAAACCTCAAGGTTCTGACACTGACGCAAATAAAAGTACCTTTCCGTCACTATTAGGTTTAGAACAAGCAAAACTGACAGCAGAACAATTAATTAATGACGCACTATCAGCGTTGGCTGATTTACCCTACAATAGCAAAATTATTAAAGATTTTGCCCAATATCTCGTGGCGCGTCGAGTATAAAAAAATCAAAGACCCTTTATATGAGTGTGGATATCAATCAATTTCCAGTATTAGCAAAAGCGAATACTCCAGAAGAATTAAGACAGCTTCCTAAAACGCAGCTGCCACAACTTGCGGATGAATTACGTGAGTTTTTATTAAAATCTGTGGGTAAATCCAGTGGTCATTTCGCCTCAGGCCTTGGAACCGTCGAGCTGACTGTTGCTTTGCACTACGTGTACAAAACACCTTTCGATCGCCTAATTTGGGATGTGGGGCATCAAGCATACCCACATAAAATCCTTACCGGTCGCAGAGGTAGAATGCACACCATTCGTCAAAAAGATGGTTTGCATCCTTTTCCTTTCCGCGAAGAAAGCGAATACGATACCTTTAGTGTTGGCCATTCAAGCACTTCGATCAGTGCCGCTTTGGGAATGGCTATCGCAGCCGAAAAAGAACAAGCAGGACGCAAAGTCGTTGCTGTTATTGGTGACGGTGCGATTACGGGTGGCATGGCGTTTGAAGCCATGAACCACGCAGGTTCGTTACACAACGATATGTTAGTTGTGTTAAATGACAATGAGATGTCAATTTCGGAAAACGTTGGTGCGCTCAACAATCACCTTGCGCAAATCATGTCTGGTCGTTTTTATGCCAATATTCGCGAAGGCGGCAAAAAAGCCCTTCAAGGCATGCCAATGGTCAAAGAAATGGTTCGCCGCACTGAAGAACACCTCAAAGGTATGGTGGTTCCAGGGACATTATTCGAAGAGCTTGGCTTTAACTATATAGGCCCAATTGACGGTCATGATGTTGAAGCGTTAGTTGACACCCTCAGTAACATGCGCAACCTCAAAGGCCCTCAGTTCTTACATATCATGACTAAAAAAGGTCGTGGTTATGAGCCCGCAGAGAAAGACCCTATCGGTTGGCATGCTGTACCGAAGTTTGATCCTAGCGAATTTAAAAAACCAGCGTCAGCACCTTCAAACCCAACTTTCTCGCAAGTTTTCGGTAAATGGTTGTGTGATGTTGCTGAAAAAGATGAAAAGCTATTAGCGATTACTCCAGCGATGCGTGAAGGTTCTGGCATGGTTGAGTTCTCTCAACGCTTTCCTAAACAGTACTTCGATGCTGCAATTGCTGAACAACATGCCGTAACTCTAGGTGCAGGATTTGCCACTGAAGGATATGGAGCGGTTGTTGCCATATACTCTTCCTTCCTGCAGCGTGGTTATGATCAGCTCATTCATGATGTAGCAATTCAGAATTTACCTGTTTTATTTGCCATCGATCGTGGTGGTATTGTTGGGGCAGACGGTGAAACCCATCAAGGTGCATTCGACTTAAGCTATCTGCGCTGTATTCCAAACATGGTTATCATGACGCCATCGGACGAAAACGAGTGTCGTCAAATGCTCTACACTGGCCACCAATACACTGGTGGACCTACTGCTGTCCGCTATCCAAGAGGCAGTGCTACAGGTGCAGAGCAAGTAGAGGAAATGACAAGGTTATCCATAGGAAAAGGCCAGATTGTTCGAGAAGGCCAAAAGATTGCGATTTTAAACTTCGGCACAATCTTAGCCTCCGCTAAAACTGCTGCTGAAGCCTTAAACGCTACTGTTGCTGATATGCGTTTTGTAAAACCTCTAGATGAAGAGCTGATTACACAGCTTGCATCAGAGCATGACGTATTAGTCACCATTGAAGAAAACGCCATCGCAGGCGGTGCAGGTTCGGCTGTTTTAGAGTTTTTAAATAAAAATAAAATTCTAAAGCCAGTATTACAAATTGGTATTCCAGACGAGTTTATTAAGCACGGTGCAACCAATCTAGTGTTAGAAGAGTTAAAATTAGATGCAAAAGGCATTGAGCAACAAATTACTGATTATTTAGCTTAAGTTAATCTATAAAAAAGCCTAGGCATTGATTCTAGGCTTTTTTATTTCTAATTTTGAACAAATACTGACTACCTCGTAAGCAGTTGATTCTATATGCTGAAAATCTCGCCAATTCAGGGATGACAACTTAAAGTAAACTTCGTATACTTCAACTCGCTGAGATAATTCATTATCGAAGTAGGCCCCTTAGCTCAGTTGGTTAGAGCATACGACTCATAATCGTCAGGTCCACAGTTCAAGTCTGTGAGGGGCCACCATTAATTCAATACATAAGAGCCTGCAATAGCAGGCTTTTTTGTTTTAATCCCTCTCAGAAACCCAACACCCTCTATTTTTATCCACCCTTACTGAGTCAGTGTTTTTATTTATAATGTGAGAAGATTAACGTTAAATTAAGGTTTATTTACCATTCTGTTATGAACTCTAAGTATCCTTTATTATCAACTTCCATTTTCCAGTACTTCATACCTTAATCTTACGAGCGCACAACATGCAGGTACTGCGAGTGTATTTTGCTTCCACGTACAAATTAGCCCCTCGATTGGCTTATGTCGTCTTACGTAAAGCGATTTAAATTTTAAAGACTGTATTTATTCATAAATCATATCTTAGGCAGGTTCTTGATGAAGAAAGTTCTCATCTTATTATTTACTTTACTCTTTTCCACTCAGTCATTTGCATTTGGTAAAACAGGCCACAGAATCGTGGCTCAAATCGCACAACAATTACTTACACAAAAAGCCAAACAAGCTATTTTGAAAATAACTGAAGGCTATCCACTTGCTAAACTTGCGACTTTCCCCGACGATGTTCGCCCTTCTCCAGCTTGGAAGCACACTCTAATTTGGCATTATATAACTGCTAAATATGCTACAAATATTTACCAACAAAAAGCCAATGGCGAGCCAGCCAACGTCATTCAAGCCCTCCCCTATTTTGAAAAAAAGCTGCTTCATAGAAAAGAGTTAACCGCAGAGCAGCGCTGGCAAGCACTCGCTTTTTATGTTCACCTTGTAGGGGATATCCACCAGCCTCTTCATGTTGGTTACGCTTCTGATCATGGTGGAAATAGCATAAAAGTAGATTTTTTGGGTCACCCAAGTGATCTCCATGCTGTATGGGATTCAGGAATGATTGATGCTCAAAATTTGTCCTACGAAGAATACGCAACGTTTTTAAAACCTACGAACCAAGAAATTACACAATGGAGTAAATCTTCATACGTTGATTGGGCTAAAGAATCTGTGGCATGTAGAAATATTGTTTATGGAAACTTACCTCCAATAAAACATGGCGTATATGAGTTATCATCTACCTATATGTACCAAGCCATGCCTACTTTAAATCGAAGACTTCAACAAGCTGGTATTCGATTGGCTGAAAAACTAAACGCCATTTTTGGTTAAGGTCTTTGGTTCTTAATAGAAACGGGTAAAAGAGCGAAGTTTTAATTCGTTCATTTTTTCTTCACTCAAGCATCATTTTAACTAAACATATTTGCAACATACCTCCCCTAAACTTGCCGCCGTTGATAATAATTAATTACCTGGTGGGGAGAACCATGCCTTCAACATTCGCAAAATCTGTTTTGGCTAGTGCTGTTTATTTCGCTTTATCACCTCTTGCTTTCGCTGATGATGCAGCAAAGCAAGATGACGATTCTCAAATTGAAAAAATCACGGTTGCAGGCAAGCGTATTGCTGTAGCAAATAATAACGCAAGCCAAGTGATGATTGAACAAAAAGCGCCTATTTCAAGTGTGCTTGATACCATCAACAACTTACCCGGTATCAGCATTAATCAAGGTGACGCTTTTGGCGGAGACGATTGGTCAACAACAATTACCATGCGTGGTTTTACCATTGACAGTAATCAACAGCAAATTGGTATGACTATCGACGGGTTACCAAATGGTAACTCGAACTACGGTGGTGGTGCTAAAGCAAACCGTTATATTGGAATTCAGAATTTAGCCACCGTTGATGTAACCCAAGGTACTTCAGATCTTTCTTCAGCGTCGCTGGAAGCTCTGGGTGGTACGTTCAACTTCATCTCCAAAGATCCATCAATGGAGCGTGAAACGACGATTGAATACACCACTGGTAGCCATGATGCTAAGCAGTACTTTGCCCGTCATGAGACAGGCGAAATCTTCGAGAACACCTACGCTTACATTAGCTATGCAGATACAGAAACTAAACGTTGGATTGGCAGCGGTTCAAACGGTGGCTTCAAGAACCAGCATGCTGAGCTTAAGTTTGTATCAGATATTAATGACGACTTTACCTTAACTGGCCGCATATCTTATGACGATGTGCATGAAGATAACTACAACAGTGTCAGTGTTGAACAGTTTAATCAAACTCCTGATTGGGATCACCTAACCTGGAATTGGACAGGTGTGCCTCATCTTGATCAAATGTTTGCCGAAGGTTGGTCAACGCTGCGTGAAAACACTTTTGCTTACTTGAAATTTGATTACCAAGCTACAGACAATTTTTCGATTCAAGTAACACCTTATCATCATAGAAACAAAGGCCGCGGCGATTGGATCCCACCTTATCTCGTTAACGCTGTTGACGAAAACGGAATCCAAACTGATCGATATGGCAGCATTGAGTCAACTTATGGCTTCACCGATGGTTCGGGTAATCCTTTATCGCCTTCTGCGGGTTGCACAGCTAACTATGAGTGGCCTTGGAATTCAGGGCCAGGACTGCACCCAGCATGTTATCCAAGAGATGCCGTTCCGGTAATGTCGTTCCGCCACACTCATTACAAGAAAAGTCGTAACGGTTTGACGGCAAGTGCTGAGCTAGAGCTTGATAATCATGCACTAAAGGCTGGTATTTGGTATGAAGATAATAAACGTGATGAATCACGTGACTGGCACAAAGTAATTGATGCTCGTGTTTATCACCACTTTGATCAAACACCATATTGGACTCAATATTCATTAACCTTTGATACCACAACGTTTAAGTGGTTCTTACAAGATACAATGTCATTTGGCGATTTCACTATCAATTTGGGTGTTCAGCAATACCTCGTTGACTTAGAAAAGTACGACTATTCAACTCGCCAAACTACAGCAAAAGTAAATAGTGACTCTGACGTTTTATTCAGCGGTGGTATTTTGTATCAAGCAACCGATGAAGTTGAATTGTTTGGTAGTTATAGCCAAAACTTTGCAGCTATCAAAGATACGGCATTAGAGAGAGATGCTTCAGCATTGACGGATATCGAGCCAGAAACAGCTGATAACATTGAACTCGGTTTACGTTATCGTGCCGACGACTTTAACCTACAAGCAACGCTTTATCATATTGAGTTCGACAACAGAATCACCTTCTTAGCCCCTAATGCCAACACTGGTGGTATCGATTACACGATTGGTACTAATGGCAGTTACTTAAATGTCGGTGGTATTGAGTCCAAAGGCCTTGAAGTAAGTGCTAATTGGGATGCGACTGAGGATTTGAGTTTTTACGCTTCATATACAAACAATGACTCGGAATATGTTGGCAATGCACCTGGTTTTACTGAAGGTGAGCGAGTCATCGATTCAATAGAAGAAATGTGGGTTGTAACAGGTACATATCACATGGATAACTTGACCATTTCATCGTCCACGAAATACACAGGTGACAAAGGCGCAGCAGATAATTATACATTGTCTGACTTACGCATTGCTTATGCGATGGAGTTCTCAGGTAACGCTATTGATGCCGTAAACCTTTCATTTGTTGTAAACAACTTATTTGACGAGCAATACCTAGCGGCTGGTACAGGTAGTGGCGAAACATTCTTTATCGGTGCAGGTAAAACGGCTGCATTGACTCTGGATGTTAAATTCTAGCCCTTATGTTCCTGCGCCATAAAAGCGCAATACTTTTTCCCTAGACTTTGGGGCAAGGATGTTTTCTTGCCCTTTTTTTATTGTTCAAAATCAAAATAAAGGAATGTAGAGATGAAACGCTATCTTAGCTTAATTTTGTGTTTAATAAGCTTCCACTCGATTGCGCAAAACAATTTGATATTGGTCACCATTGATGGCTTGCGATGGCAGGAGGTATTCAGAGGCCCACAAGTAGAAATCGCCAACGATAAAGACGCCACAAAACACCAAACCAAGTTGATGAAACAACTGCTCACTCAACCTCCCCAAAAAGCACGTGAAACCTTGATGCCTTTTTTGTGGACTCATTTGGCAACACAAGGCGTAATCATTGGCAATCGAGATAGCAACTCTCGTATGTCCGTCGCAAATCAATGGAATTTTTCTTACCCTGGCTACAGTGAAATATTCACTGGTGTCACTAACTCTAAGCTGAATTCAAATAAAAAAGTGAATAACCCTGAGTTCAGCTTTTTAGAATGGTTACAGAATAAAAGAAACTACAAACATGTAGCCGTATTTGGCAGCTGGGACGTATTTCCATACATTTTGAATACTGAGCGCAGCAAACTTCATGTCAATTCAGGCTTTGCCAGTGCAACAGGTTATGATTTAAGTGATAAAGCTGCATTTCTTAATGAGATTCAAGCCCAAACACCAAGCCCATGGGCTACGGTTCGTCTCGATACTTTCACTCATAATTTTGCCGTAGAGTATTTAAAAAAGCACAAGCCTAGAGTAATGGCGATATCTTATGGTGAGACAGATGATTTTGCTCACGATGGACGCTACGACCATTATATTGAAGCTACTCGACGCACCGATAGATTCATCAGCGATTTGTGGCAACAACTGCAATCTATGCCTGAATATAAAAACAAGACCAACCTATTGATTGTGACCGATCACGGCCGTGGTTCTAACTTAAATGATTGGCAACATCATGCTTCTAAAAAATCACTCTCTGGCTATATGAAGGCCCTGCAACAGGAGTTTCCTGAGGGCATTATTGGGTCTGAACATATCTGGATGGCGGCGATTGGACCAGACATCAAGCAACTTGGACAGATGAAAACGTCTAGAGAACTGAAACAATCACAAATCGCTGCAACAGCGTTGACACTACTTGGCGAAAAACCAATGAAATTTAATCCAAAAGCCGCAAAAGCCATTGTCGAAATAATAAAATAGTTACTGTAATAAAACGGTTATAGTCACGGATTAAGCTGTCGCTAATTTCTTGTGACTATAACCAGAATAATGAAATTCAGTAATCTCATTTATACCGTCTTGGTATTCAGTTTTATTTCTTTGCCTGTACATTCGAAGACTCAAAAAATTTACTTCGGTTCCTGTGCGAAGCAATACAAACCTATGCCCATCTTTGAGGCCATTAATCGTGATAAACCCGATGTCTTCATCATGCTTGGAGATAACGTTTATGGTGATACTGAGGATATGAAAGAGCTAAAAGCTAAGTACGCCATGCTCGGGGAAAATCAAGGTTTTAAGACATTAAAACAACAGTCTAAAGTGGTCGCCATCTGGGATGATCATGACTTCGGCGAAAACGATGCGGGCAAAGAGTACCCTCAAAAAGAAACCTCTCGTAAAATCATGCTCGATTTTTTTAATGAACCAAAAACATCTGCTAGATATTCTAGAACGGACGGTATTTATACATCTTATGTCTATGGTGACAATGACAAAAAGGTACAGGTGATCTTGCCCGATTTACGTTGGAATAGAGATGAGCTACATTCCGTTAGCAAATTTGATTATGCAACAAAGCGCATTCCAAACAATATGGGGCCCTATACCGCCTCTCTTGATTCTTCTGCAAGTATGCTTGGAGAAACACAATGGCAATGGCTTGAAAAAGAGTTACTCAAACCTGCAAAACTGAAGATTATCGGTTCAAGCCTGCAGTTACTTCCAGAATTTACAGGCTGGGAGTCTTGGGCTAATTTCCCTAATGATAGAAATCGCCTAATTTCATTTATCCAAAAACACAAAATTAATGGTGTTCTAATAATAAGTGGAGATACTCATTGGGGAGAAGTGTCTAGAATTAACACAGCCAATAGCTACCCTCTATGGGAAGTAACAAGTTCAGGTTTAAGTGAAAAATGGAAAGACGTCAGCCCAAACAAACACCGTGTCGGTAAGTTTACGAATAACGTCAATTATGGATTCATTGAAATTGACTGGGACAAAGTAGACCCAGTCATCGAGTTCGGATTAAAGAATCAGCAAGGTGATCAGCTAAATAAGCATCGCACCACCTTGTCTGAGCTCAGTTTTAACTCATATCGCGATAAAGATTAACTCCGGTCCCTTTGATTGGCTGGCGGTGCAAATAAGGCCTTAAACCTTTGCTTCCAGCCAATCCCCCTACTTGAAGCATCAACTATCATGTCTCGCCACTCTACAAAGCTTACTGTTATTGGATTAAAACTATTTACCGGCTTAGTAATGCCGTAACGTACCGTTTCTTGCTCTGGCTCAAAAGTGCCAAACATTTTGTCCCAGATAATAAACACGCCAGCATAATTTTTATCAATGTATTGTGGGTTCACGCCGTGATGAACTCGATGATGAGAAGGCGTATTCATGAACCGCTCTAACCAGCCTAGTTTCCCGACAATTTGAGTGTGAACAAAAAATTGATACCCGAGACTTAACAGTACGGTAAATACCACCCACTTTGGATCAAAGCCTAAAATAATCAGCGGCAACCAAAACACCCACATACCAGCTAATGGGTACATTAAACTTTGACGAAACGCCGTGGTGAAGTTCATGTTTTCAGAGCTATGATGCACGACATGTGCAGCCCACATCCAACGAATTCGATGACTTGCTCTATGGAACCAGTAGTAGCAAAAATCCTGGGCCACCAGCAATAATATGAAAGTCCAGACTGTCATCTCGATATCAAAGAGTCGAAAACCAAAAACACTCAAGTACAATTGCGCAATAAACAAGCCAGCGAGCAAATCAGTAACTTGATGTAATCCAGCCAAACTGAAGTTACACAGCACTTCTGGTAATTTATATTGTGCATTTTCTGGTAATTTATTTTTTCGAATGCCTAAAAAGTATTCCAACAAAATACATAAGAAGAAAATGGGCGCTAATACCACTAACAGCCACTCTGGATGGTTAATCAAATTTTCAACACTCATTACAACAACCCTTTATTATTCTTATTGTTAAAACCCAGCTACCACTTCGCATAGTGATCTTCGGTGAGCCCCAGCACGTTCGATAATCGATAAGTTTTACCCGAATTATCGTGAATCTCGCCGTTAAAATCACCAATAAATTGTCTAAAATTACTTTTCAAAAACATGAGATTTAGTTTCTCACTACGTACATTTCGAGGCGTAAAGTGAAGATCAACTTGTCCGTTTTCTGACAAGATACGCCATCCATCTTTAGCGCCATTATGGCGACTAAAGGTAAACTGTGTTGCGCCAAGTAAATGCCGCTCACCGTTTATCCAGAACACATTTTCAGAGTTACCGGTCTCGTTGACACCCGCTGCTAAATTTAGCCCAATGACTCCTTGTTCAATTTCGGCGTTCAACGAAGCCCAACGCCAACTCGTTTCACGACGCATAAAACCGGCAGAAAAATCATAACTCGCTAAAGCATGATTGAGTGGCTGTTGTTCTTCATTAATCGTTAACTGACCGACTGGTTTTATTCCATTATGCTTCTGAGTATAAGTCCAGCCACTGTATGATGTTGGGCTACACATAGACATCGGTAAACTGAGCGCAAGAGGCTCCAGCCGTAAATTCGCACTCAGCTTTTTAGAATGAATTTTTAAATGCCACTGACCTTCAATGATCTCGAAACAAATGCCATTTGACTTGCTACCGATCTCAGTAACACCATTCATAGGAGAACCGCCTACCGAATAACTTAACCCTAATGGACGTAGCCAGGTCGTTTCGAGCAGCTTATTTTTGTGGATATCATAAACATAACAAAAGCTACTTCCGACGTAACGAATGTCCGCAATAGCCACGCCAATAACATAATGAGGCGTTATGATTGAAACAAACTGAAACTGCTTATAATGAAAATACGTCTTCAAAGCGCTCATGGGCTTATCCATCACATTAAAATAATTAAAGTCACGGATATTTAAATCTGAAACAATGCCATCAAACTGACCAAATACTGGTTCACCGTGGCAATCAATCAATTTTTCTGGTGCAATTTGGGTGTGCTTTTTAAAATCAAACATCACATTCTTCTCTGGTACGACCTCACATTTACTGTAACGGTAACGAGAGGTAAGTTAAAGAGAAACTTTACAATTAGTTAACAAGGTATTCTGATATACTCATTCACATAAATTACTTGCAAGATTTACTCATGGAAAAAAACGCTTATCTCGATGCAATGGAGATCTCTAGATGGCAATTGGCTACATCAGCAAGCCAACAACCTGAATTTTTGATCTTGCATGATGATGACGATACACCTCCTTCTGCAGAGTTTATAGAGCAAATATTATCTTTAATGGAGCTTTCTGATATTGAGTACCATTTAACAGAGAAGCCACTTAAAGGAGCCAAAGTTGTTTGGGATATGAGAAGCCGTAAAACTCGTCCACACATTGCTTGGATTGAATCACAACCAATGAAGCAGCTGCTCAATGGTAGCAGCGGTAAAAGACAATTATGGCAGCAAATTTGTGATCATTTGAAAGACAAAAAATAACACCTCATGAAGACAGAACAGAATGCGCTTCGCTTTGTTGAACTTAGCAAAGATGACAGCCAACATATTTCAGCCATTGAAAATTTAGCCCACTCTCACCCTATGTCACTCAAGAACATCCAAAGCTGCTTTGGACCTTTGTATCACAACATTGGAATCCTAGTTGAACAGCAGCTCGTAGCTTTTGCCATCATTCACCAAGTTGTTGATGAAGCTACGTTGATGGATATTTGTGTTTCCCCAAATGTTCAAGGGCAAGGCCTCGGAAAAGTTCTAATGGCTGAGCTCATTCAAGCGGCAAAAAAAAGACAGGCCGCTTTTTTACAATTAGAGGTTAGAGCTTCCAATCAAAGTGCGATTCAGCTGTACATAAAGTCAGGGTTTGCAGAGACGGGAAAGAGAAAAGAATATTATCCTTCAGCGAAAGGCCGTGAAGATGCCATTTTGATGGAACTGCAGTTATAAACAACTCAAAGTACGTTTCTTCAATTATTAAAAAAGCCGCAGTTGCGGCTTTTTTAATAAAATAAAGAGACTAAGTGCTTACTTAACTTCTTTACCCATCGCTTGTAAGTCTGCATGGTAGCTCGAGCGAACCATTGGACCACACGCAGCGTGAGTAAAACCAATGTCATCAGCAAACTCTTTAAGCTCATCAAATTCAACTGGCGGTACGTAGCGCACGACTGGTAAATGGAACTTAGATGGCTGTAAATACTGCCCTAATGTCAGCATTTCAACATTGTGCTCACGAAGGTCACGCAACACTTGCATGATTTCTTCATTGCTTTCACCTAGACCCATCATCAAACCAGACTTAGTTGGTACATCAGGGTGGCGCTCTTTAAACTGCTTAAGTAAGTTTAATGACCATTGATAGTTCGCACCAGGACGCGCTTTACGGTAATGCGCAGGCGCTGTTTCCAAGTTGTGGTTAAACACATCTGGTGGATTCTGAGAAATAATGTCTAATGCAGTATCAATCCGTCCACGGAAATCAGGCACTAAGATTTCAATCTTAATATCCGGGTTAAGAATACGAATTTCACGAATACAGTCAGCAAAATGTTGTGCACCACCATCACGTAAATCATCACGGTCAACAGATGTGATCACGACGTATTTAAGCTTCATGTCTTTAATCGTTTTAGCAAGCTTGACTGGCTCTTCAGCATCAGGCTTTAATGGACGACCATGTGCTACATCGCAGAATGGGCAACGACGAGTACAAATGGCACCTAAAATCATAAAGGTTGCTGTACCGTGGTTAAAGCACTCTGATAAATTCGGGCAAGATGCTTCTTCACAAACAGAGTGTAAGCCGTTACTACGTAACGCTTGCTTAATTTCAGTAATACGTTGATTCGACGCAGGCAACTTAACACGAAGCCAATCAGGCTTACGCAACATTGTTTCACGTTCAGAAGGAACGATTTTCACCGGAATACGAGATACTTTGTCAGCATCACGCAACTTCACACCGGGCTGTAGTCTTTCAGGTCTACTCATTGACTTCTGCTAATCCTTGATGATGAACCAGTTGTTTATAATCTAATAAACGTCCTAAGTTCTGAATAAGTTTATCGCCTGCTTCCTGCACCGATTGCGGGCCACCAAGATCACAACATTGCACCATTTGTAATCCTGCGTAACCACATGGGTTAATTCTATGAAATGGCTCCATATCCATATTTACGTTTAACGCTAAACCATGGAAAGAACAACCTTTTCTAATTCTTAAGCCTAACGAGGCTACTTTTGCTTCATTAACATACACACCAGGTGCATCAGCTTTAGGGTATGCTTCAACATCATACTCTTTAAGCATATCAACAATACTTTGCTCAATGGTGTTAACGAGCTGACGAACACCTATCTTAAGCCTTTTTATATCAAGAAGTGGGTAGACCACTAATTGACCTGGACCGTGATACGTCACTTGTCCGCCTCTATCGACTTGAATGACAGGTATATCACCGGGCATTAAAATATGTTCTGCTTTACCTGCTTGGCCTTGAGTAAACACGGGCGGATGCTCTACAACCCATATTTCGTCAGCACTTTCAGAATCACGGTTATCCGTATATTCCTGCATAGCATGCCAAACTGTTTCGTAATTTTGTCGACCGAGTTGCCTAATGTGCAGTTTTCCGTCTTGCAAAAGCTTTTCTCCTAAATCACGAGTTTAGAGAACTCGTTTTACACCTTCAATTTTAGCAAGTTCGACATAAAGCGTTTCTACTTGAGCTTTACTTGTTGCTTTAATTCGGATGGTTACAGAATGGTATGTACCTTTACTTGATGCTTTAGTCGAAGGGGAGTAATCACCAGGAGCATGCTGCTGAACTACAGCAACAACACGATCTTCTAAAGTGTCACTTGCATCCCCAACAACTTTAAATGGGAAAGAACAAGGAAACTCCATTAACTCGTCAAACTTTGTATCTAACATCGAATATACCTAAATTAAAATCATAATTGATGCATATATTGTGACGATTATACCTAAATCAAGGATAAATTTCTGCTCTTTCACATTAGGAATATTTATCGATTAACCCTTAATAGAGAATTAATGTTCCTTAATAAGCATTCACAATCTGAAATTGGTTTCTAAAATGGGTATTACGGCAATCAAATGAGTAAAATAATTTGCTACCAATATCCCCAATACCAATGACAAATACGTTTGCCTGCCCTTATCTGGATAGAGGTGCTACGTTTACTCAAGAGAGGTTTGTCAAATTATTAGAAGATACTCCTGATTGCTTTCAATTAAGTCATAACCGAAAACCGAGTAGTAAAGAACGCCAGCAGTTAAAAGAATTGAGCAGGCTTAAAAGCGATTTAGACTGTTGTCACTATATCCCTTCATCAAGTTCTTCGAACTTGATGAAAAGATTCCATATTATTAAACAGCTCCTTCCTGAGTCTTCTCAGAAACACCTACAAATTAAATTTGTAAAACCAGCGTATAACGGACATGTCGAAGTTAGGTTCATTTATAACGGGGACGTGGTAAAACAATTTAGCACTGAGGATTTAGCTTCAGTTGTAAAAGCACACAGTAGCGGAGTAATGTCTCCTTATATCAACTCCTTACCGCATTGCTCAGCTGATATAAGGAAGTGCACTCAAACATTTGTAAATTTAATTAAAAATTTGGAAGTGTTAAACATACACTTAACACTTTCAGAAAAAGAAAATACTGATCCTGACACAGAAGCACAAAAAGCATTAGAAAAGCAGATGTTCTTAAAAAACCATCCTCAACTTATTAACCTTAGTGAAGAGGAAACTCGCGAGATAGTGAATTTAGATAATTACAGAGATTCGGATGCTTTAAGCAGCTGGCGGCGTTTGGAGTTTGGGCATTGTCGTATTGTCGATTTTCAACCTCTTATAGTTGCATTACACTTCTCGGATGAACACTTCTTTATCACTCCTAACTTTAATATTCCCTTACCAACACCGACATCAAACTCTAGCGAAGAGTTAATTGAAGATTACACCGAATACATGGATAAACTTTTTAATGGCGAGTTTTTTGATTACCGCAATTTCCGCGAATTTTTACAAGGCTTACTTTTACTATCATCTGGAGCATCCTCACCAAAGGAATCATTTCCGGTTTTAGAGACAACGCCTACCATGCAAATCTTCCCTCAACTTATCAGTAGCACTAAAATATTAGATACCGATAACCGATCAACTTTTGATGAAGTAAAACGAGAGCTAGAAAAAGCGACACTCTGTGGAGTGCCTATGTCTGAAGTTCTAAAATATTTTTTCCCAACTAAATTTCCTCGAAATGCTAACTGACTGATTAACCCTGAATATAAATTGACCGATTTTTTCCTCTCGATTACACTCGATGAATCTTGCTGTAAGCGGAAAAAATCATGTTTGAATTAGAAAAAATAAGTTTAAAGGGCAATGTTTCTGAAGAAGAGTGGCAGCTTAGAGTCGACTTGGCGGCTTGCTATCGTCTAGCCCAATATTTTGGTTGGGATGACACTATTTACACTCATATTTCTGCTCGATTACCTAACAGAGATGAGTACCTTGTCAACGCATACGGTTTGGCATTTGATGAAATTACGGCTTCTAATTTAGTTAGAGTTAACCTCAAAGGCGAAATTTTGGATGATACACCGTTCAAAATAAATCCTGCTGGATTTACTATTCATAGTGCGATTCATGAGGTTCGACATGATGCTCAATGTGTTATCCACTTACATACTAATGAAACTATCGTAATTGCCACAATTGAAGACGGTTTATTGCCTATATCACAACATTCAATGTTCTCTATAAACCAAATGGCCTATCACGGATATGAAGGACTCGCCGTTAATCATGATGAAAAGCAGAGGCTTCAAGAAGACTTAGGTAAAGCAAATATTCTAATGCTTCCAAATCATGGCGCATTGGCGCTTGGAAGAAGTGTTGGTGAAGCGTTTATGCGCTGGGCTGATCTACAAAAAGCGTGCGAGATTCAAGTCATGGCGCTATCGACAGAACAACCTTTGATTCCGATAAAGCAACATGTGCTTGATACGGTTAAAGAGCAACAACAAAAAGTGCATATGGGTGGTACTGGCGGACAAATGGTTTGGCCTGCCATGTTAAGAAAAGCCTACCGACTTGATCCAACATTTGCAGAATAGCTTCTCAATAAAGGAATGAACATGAAAATTACTCACGTCGAGATCTTTGACATCCATTGTCCTGAGAGACCCGCATGGAACCCTGTTTTTGTTAGAGTCCACACAGATGAAGGCATTACAGGAGTTGGAGAAGCGGGCCTTGCTTATGATTTGGGGCATAGTGCCGCAGCTAATATGATTAAAGAGTTTTCTGAAGCGTTCTTGATTGGCTTTGATCCATTTCAAACGGAGAACCTTTGGTCACGTATGTTACGTGAGAGCTTTTGGGGATTAGGTGGAGGGCCTGTTGTTTACGCTGCAATGAGTGCCATCGATACGGCACTTTGGGACATCAAAGGTAAAGCACTTAACCTACCGGTTTATCAATTGCTCGGTGGTAAAGTGAACACCAGATTACGTACTTACGCTTCACAACTTCAGTTTGATTGGGATAAAGAATTTAAAGCGTTAAAAGCACCTGAGGAATACGCTGAAGCTGCTCTAAAAGCCCTTGCAGAGGGTTATGACGCAGTGAAAGTAGATCCCATCATGTACGATAAAAATGGTAATACTTACTACGACCGTACCAAGCTTATCTCTAAGGCCGAAATGAAACTGTACCATTCTCGAATGGCTGCCATTCGTCATGCTGTTGGTGATGAGGTCGATATTATTTTTGAATGTCATAGTTTGCCAGGCGCAACAACAGCAATTCAGTTAGGTGAGATCGCTGAAGAATACGGATGCATGTACTACGAAGAGCCTGTGAATTACCTCAATCCTTCTCTTCATTCCAAAGTCGCTGATAAAGTTAATGTACCTATCGCAGGTGGAGAGCGCTTATATAATCGCTGGCAAGTTCGACCGTACCTTGAAGAGCAAAGTGTCGACGTACTTCAACCTGACATTGGGCTTTGCGGTGGCTTTACCGAGACGAAAAAAGTTTGTGATTACGCCGACATTTTTGATGTGCGCATTCAAGCCCATGTTTGTGGTGGCCCGGTTGCTACGGCCGCCTCACTTCATTTGGAAACCGCTATTCCAAACTTTTTAATTCATGAGCATCACACTTATGCAATAAAGCAATGGAATCGAGAATTGTGCATTCAAGATCCGCAACCTAAAAACGGTTTCTTTGAAGTCTCTGAAGCACCAGGAATAGGGATAGAACTCAATGATGAGGTTGTGATGAGATCACCCAGAATGGTGGTTAAGTAAGATAAACTCTCTTTGCATTTTCGTAACTCAGCTTACGCCAAACTTCGGGCGTAAGCTGCATTTCTGAATACTCTTGCCAGACTTGCTGATAGCTTTTTTGAGTCAAACAAAGCGGAAAGTTACTGGCAAACATCACTCTACTCTCTGAAAAACTGTCCAACAAAGTATCAAGTACCTCCTGCTTAAACTCACTGGTTACAGATTGGCTAAGCATTTCAAAACCACAAAATTTTATATAAATATTCTTACATTGGGATAGCTTTTTAATACCGTGACTCCAACTCTCATAATTATTTGGTGACACAAAGCCACAGTGGTTAATTACGATTTTTAAATTCGGTAATTTCCGAGCAAATGTCTCAAAAAGCTTCAGAGCATTATGATCATCAAGATTAAACTGTACTTCAAAAATCAGCTGGCATTTCTCTAATAGCGTTAAATTCGTAACAACAGAATCGACTTCTAACCTTCGAAAGTCTTCACCTTCAGAAATATCTCTAATTCCAATGAACTGTTGAAATAACATAAACAGCGACAACTTTTGTTCAAAAAGTGTAGGAGGTGTATCCAGTGCCAAATATGAAATTAATGAAGCTTTTTTTGAGACATTAGATACAAAAGACAACTCTCTTTCTGGATATGTATTATCAAAGCCAGCCTCAACATGAGTGAAGCCTTCAAGTTCAAATGGTGGAAATAGCGTTAAATCTTCAGCATAGAAGTTTTTCTTTATTTTATTAACATTTTTAAGCCAGCATTCATTCGCATTTCGTAACCAATGGTAATGACCTTTCCTTAAATCGATAAAGTGAACATGTGGATCAAAAATAAGTTGTGGCATAAACACTCGCAAAATTGCTTTCTAGCCAACAACTCAATAGCTATACTGGGGTTGTTTACTATATAAGCAGATTAAATGGGTGATGTAAATGAACCATCATGACGTTCTAAAATTCTGGTATGGGGAAATCAAAGACGGGTTTTCTTCTTCCCAATATAGTAAGGCTTGGTTTCAAGGTGGAGCTGAATTTGATGACAAAATTAGAGATAACTTCGGCGAGCTTCATGAAAAAGCGATGAGCCAGCAACTCGAAGACTGGACGCTACACCCGCACCCGACGCTAGCATTAGTTATTATTCTTGATCAATTCTCTCGTAATGTTTATCGAAAAACAGCAAAAGCCTTTGCTGGAGATACACTTGCTCAGCAATACTCCAAGCTCGCCATTAACAATAATTGGGATTTACAGCTTCAATTTGTTGAGCGCATTTTTTTATATATGCCACTGCATCACTCAGAAAATTTGGCCGATCAAGCACTCTGTTTAGAACTCTTTGACAAAATATATAGTGAGGTAGATGAACAGCATAAAAGTGTTATAGAAAACTACCTCAGTTACGTCAGAGAACATTTAGGCATCATAGAGCGGTTCGGACGGTTTCCTCACAGAAACACCGTATTAAAAAGAAAAAACACAGAAGAAGAAAAAGCATATTTAGAACAAGGTGCGCCAAGTTATGGACAATGAGCCATCATTACAATGGCTCTTTAATACCAATTACATTAAAAATGAAAACCTAAGCTTAGATTTAAACTGGTAACGTTCAGCACATCCATATCCTGATGGTCTAAACTTGCTCCGAGGGCAAACCCAGAATCAAACTGGTAGCGCCAACCCAAGCCAGCATATAAGCCCGTTCCATCATCAGATACACTGATAGTATTAATAGGCTGCTCTTCACCGCCGAT
Organism: Shewanella sp. OPT22; assembly: GCF_004168585.1. Classification (GTDB taxonomy): domain Bacteria; phylum Pseudomonadota; class Gammaproteobacteria; order Enterobacterales; family Shewanellaceae; genus Parashewanella. Next base: position 40,823 of record NZ_PGVH01000056.1, read on the forward strand.
AACTGGAACAGGCACATACCCCTTCAAAGTAGATTTGACATTATACCTTTGCACACCGAGTTTAAAGTCAAATTTATTGTTATCAGAAAATGAATGCGTGTAGACCGCTGCGGCTCGAATACTGTTCGCATAATCAAGCTCTAATGTACCAACAAAGAGAGACGAAATGGCTTTCAAAGCCGCAAAAGTACCCTCAGGCTCAGAATGTCGGTATCCAACCTCGACGCCCCACTTATCATTGAATTTATATTGATAAGCGAGATCATAACCAATCATTAAATCTCCATCAGCGAGTTTCTCATCACTGATAACTTTATCCCCGTTTGCAATGCCAAGGTTTAAAGAAGCTAAAAAGTTTTGATTTGAATTTTCAGCAAATGCTGAAGAGGTAAAAAGTAATGGGAGAAGAAGCGCTAATTTTTTCATATTACATCCTTATATTTTTATATAGCGCAGTAGAAAATACTGGAATGTTAAAGGTATGTAAAACGAAAAAGCTGATAGAATCATCAGCTCTTTGGAAAGACGTGGTTTTATTAAAATATATATCGATTTAAAAACTGAACCCTAACGTTAGATTGCCTGTTCCCATATCTAAAACATCTAAGTCTTGATAGTCATAACTTAGGCCCAACAAAAAGCCACCATCAAACTGATAGCGCCAACCTACTCGGGCATAATAACTAAAGCCATCTTTATCGAACTTAGATAAGGTTTGTTCAGCAGAGTTTCTTAGGCGATAAGTCACATCATAGCGCTGTACACCCAGAGAAAAGATTAATTGATTCCTTTCAGAGATTGGAGCGGTATATTGTCCAGCTAACCTAACCGTATCAACATCATCTAAAACAATATCATTATCAAATACATCATTAATAATACTGGTAAACACATCAGGGGAAACCGTCTTATAACCCAGCTCGACACCCCAATTATTATCGATGTGATATTGATAGGCGACATCGAACCCTAGCATCACATCATCATTTTCAACATGATAATTCGATTTATCGGCACTGGTACCCATTGTAAATGACCCAGTCAAACTCGCATCGAAGGGCTTTGCAACGGCAGAAATAGAAAATAAAGCGAAAGTGATAATAAGAAATCGTTTAAACATTGTCTCTGGCCTTTTATTGATTGAAACCAGAGACAATTATAGTCTTGATTTTGTAAGTTACTTATACAAAGAAAGATCTGACTTATTCGGTCTAGTTTTAAAGCGTCTATGTAACCACATATATTGTGAGCGATTTCGGTCGATTAATTCTTCGATAATCTGGTTACCTCTGATCGCATCACTTAATTCATCTTCACCCGGGAAGTTATCCAATGGAGGAAGAAACTCTACGTTATAACCATCATCATTATCATTGCGTTCAACAAATAATGGGATGACTTTAGCTTTACCTAATTTGGCTAGCGTAGTACCCCCGGTGATTGTCGAAGCTTCATTTACCCCATAAAATGGAATAAACACAGCACTTGAACGACCAAAGTCTTGATCCGCTGTATACCAAATCATACGACCATTACGTAAGCAACGTACCATTTTACGTAAATCACGTTTTGGCACTAAACCATCGTTAGAGCGTAGGCGGCCTTTGACCTGTAGATACTCCATAACAGGATTATTATGCGGGCGATAGACCCCCACTCCAGCTTGAAACTGTCCGATGATGCGAGCACCCATTTCTAAAGGTAAACAGTGCACAGCAAACAAGATCACACCCTGACCAGAATCGAGTGTTTCACTGATGTACTCTTTACCTTTAATATTCATATGCTGTTGAATGCGGCGATCGGACCACCACCAAGCATTTACCGTATCAAAAATGGCTTTACCTGTTTCTTCAAAATTTCGGTGCAGTAGTTCCGCTTTTTCTGAATCAGGCATTTCTGGAAAACAAAGCTCTAGATTTCTTCGTGCTGTTTTTTCTCTTTTTTTAATCAATTTCTTAGCAAAAGAACCTAACCCAGCCCCCAGTCGCATTTGAAATTTTAACGGCAATAGCGTTAACAGGCGCATAAGCCCAATTGCTAACCACATTAACCAAAACTTCGGATGCAGTAACTTATAAGAAAATGTTGCGTTTTCTACCACGGATCACTCACAAAAAATCTGAATATCCCAATATTCTAACGCAAAAATTAACAGAATTAGGTAGAATCCCGTTTAATTAATTATTTTTCAGACGAATTAAGATGAAGGTTTCTCTTCCGGCTTTTGAAAATGCCAAAGTTCTTGTTGTTGGTGATGTCATGCTCGACCGCTATTGGGCTGGTTCTACGGGACGAATATCTCCTGAAGCGCCTGTACCCGTTGTTAAAATTGATCACAATGAAGACAGACCCGGTGGTGCAGCTAACGTTGCTTTAAATATTGCGAGCCTCGGTGGCCAAGTTCAACTAGCCGGAATTGTTGGCCTGGATGAAACAGCGACTGCGTTAACGAAAAGTTTAAATGCACAATCCGTTGAGCCTAAGTGGTTACAAGTAGAAGATAAACCGACTATCACTAAGTTACGCGTACTTTCAAGAAACCAACAACTGATTCGTTTGGATTTCGAAGACGGTTTTGAAATTCAAGAAAGCAAAGCCCTCTTAGAACAAACGAGCCAGCTTCTTGATGATACAGATGTTGTTATTTTGTCTGACTATGCCAAAGGTGCTATTCAGCAACCTCAGGCGTTTATTAAACTTGCGAGAAACAAAGGCGTAAAAGTTCTTATCGACCCTAAAGGTAGTGACTTTTCCAAATATCGTGGTGCCAGCTTATTAACGCCTAACCTTTCAGAGTTTGAAACAGTAGTAGGGAAAGTTGAGTCAGAAGCCGATCTTCAACAAAAAGCTCAACAGTTATTGAAAGATTTTGAAATCGACTCAATTTTAATCACTCGTTCAGAAAAAGGGATGACATTAGTCACTCCTGACGAAGCTGAGTTTCACATCCCAACTGTTGCACGAGAAGTTTATGATGTAACTGGCGCAGGTGATACCGTTATATCTTCATTGGCAACATGCTTAGCCGCAGGTTCTGATATCAAAACTGCTTGTGCCATCGCCAACACTGCTGCTGGTATTGTTGTAGGTAAATTGGGGACATCGAGTGTTTCTCGACTTGAGCTCATCGAAGCATTAGCACTTCATCATGGTGAATCTGGTTTAGGTGTTGTTACTGAAGATCAACTGGTGATCACGCTTAAGCAAGCAAGAGAAAAAGGTGAAACCGTCGTTATGACCAATGGTTGCTTCGATATTCTTCATGCTGGGCATGTGAGCTACCTAAAGCAAGCAAGAGAGCTTGGTGACCGTTTAATTGTCGCCGTTAACGACGATGACTCAGTGAAACGCTTAAAAGGTGAAGACAGACCCATTAATCCTGTTGACCGACGTATGGCGGTCTTAGCAGGCTTAAGCTCTGTAGACTGGGTCGTACCATTTACTGAAGATACCCCCCAACGTGTCATTGCTAAATTGTTGCCTGACTTACTCGTCAAGGGCGGCGATTATAAAATTGAAGATATTGCTGGCGGTAAAGAAGTGATGGCCGCAGGCGGTAAAGTTCAGGTTCTATGTTTCGAAGATGGCGTATCTACAACAAAAATAATCGAAAACATCATGGCTAAGAAGTGATTGAAGCCCTGCTTCTCGCTTCATCTTATTGGGTTGATATCAACAGTAAACGAGCTTTAGTGTGTGATATCAACCAAATTCAACATTGTTTAAAAGCGCTGCCTCAATCTGCATTAGATCACTTACCCCCGAAACTACATCGCTACCGAGAAATGATGGGACTTCGCCATGCAATGGTTATCCCTCTTCAAGCACCTAAAACATCAGGGTTAATTTTAATCAATCCCAGTGAGACGCCAACAGAAGCGTTTGCCATTGTTCGAAATAAGCCATTAAAGTTACATTTAAATCAACAACGTCAATTATCTTTATGGCATGAAGAAGGGCACCTTTTTAATAATGACCTTCCTCAAAGGTTTCGTCCCAAAAATCAATTTCAACATGAGTGGCAAGCAGACTTATATTTACTGTGGCGCAGTGTAAAAGAAACCCAGCGTACTGATTTAGCATGGCAACAATTTCATAGAAGAAACATTGATGTTATCAATGATCCTATCAATTTGAATCACTGGAGCAGCCCAATTTTACTTCAAGTTTTGTCACAATACTCTGCACAGCACATTAATAGCTTTAAAAGCTACTCAGAGTTTATCCACGCAGTGCACCCACACGTACATGAACTAGAGGGGGATGACAAACAAGAAACCTATAATTTAATTCGCTTCTTATTTGACGATAATTCAACAAGAGATTTACCCAATTATTTATACTGGCGACGCCCCAAACTTGCCCAGTTTCTGTATCCTACTTTTGACTATTTACTGGGGCAAAATAAAGCAAATGAGCTTATAAAAAAACTCCATTTACCGTCGCAAAATCCAAATCAATAATAACGCAACAATAACTCATGCTTTCACCCTGACGGTAAACTGAATCTTGCCTGAACAATTTGATTTATTTTAAGAATTTAGCAAATGCCTTTGGTAATATTTTCAGCATAAACACACTTATGGGGTAGTCTTTTTATGGCTAAGCGTTCAAAGTCTCAAACCGAAGTTACAATTAACCAAATCATGGACGAAGCCTTTAAACAAATATTATCCATTGGCTTTGAAGCCATGTCCTATACTACGCTCTCAGAGGCTACAGGAATTAGTCGTACAGGCATCAGCCACCACTTTCCTAAGAAAACCGATTTTCTCGTGAAACTTGATGAAAGAATTGGCGAGCTTTTCGTGCAATCGATGAACTTCAACTCAGTTAGCGCACTTAAAGAATCGTGGTCCTCAACTTTAGCAAAACCAAGATATAAAGCTGTGATGAGGTTATTTTTCAGTCTTTGTGGGTACAATGATAATCGCTTGACTCAATTTCGAGCTGTCGAAGACTTAGAAAGCAATGCACTCAACTCTCTTGGGGAAGAAGGTAAAAATACCGTTCATCAACTGATTGGTGAAGCTTCAGTTCAATTGTTAAAAGAAGAAGCACAATAAAACTCTAAAAAGAAAACCTTCCAAGGATGGTTATTTCTTCTCTCTTGCAATAAAAATCGCTACACAGTTCTCAACTTCTATTTCAACATCCTTAAAGTTTTGTTTCAAAGCCTTTTCAAGCCCTTCAACATCATCTTCTAGATTATCAAAAACGCCTTTACGATTATAAAAATCCATTAATACACGTGCACTGAATCCTTTTTCATAGCCTTTCCCAAGAATAGTACTTCCAAAAAGTACACCATCTTCGTTTAGCCATTGGGCAAGGTTTTTAAATACCTTGGCTTTATCTTTCATGTCTCCAGGCAAACAATGCAACAGATAATTTAAACTGATCGAGTCAAATTTGTCACAACTGAGTTTTAATGGCTCAAATACATTACCTTTGTATACTTCAGGATTAAACCTTTGATTTCGAGATGCACTTTCACTAAGGCTATTATCATTTAAGTCAAACAGAGCGAGTCTTCTTTCGTTGTCGTCTAAGCATTTGTCTGGGTAGTAACCTGTACCAACACCAACGTCTAAATGATTACGACTGGCATTATTTTCAAATACTTTCCTTAATTTTTTAGTCGAACAATTCCACACAAATGAATTAGACAGACCCAGAACAAGGATATCGTAAATAGAAAGGAGTCGTTTCGTATAAACTGCTTGTCCAGCCTCAACAGCAGCTTTGTTCGTTGGATCAGCCATAAAATACCGCTCGTATCAATCAACTCAAGGTATAAATTGAACATTCGCTATACCATCACTGCAACACAATGCACAACATTGAGCAGTTTGAACGGCATAAGATATTGATTCAATTCGAAGATACTGAAATTGTAGCTTAAATAAACTGAATATTAGTTGAAGGTAACGTTTTTGAGATATGTTTGTTGAATGTGCTTATGAACATAAGACTTAAAAGATGGTACGGGAGGAGAGACTTGAACTCTCACACCTTACGGCACCAGAACCTAAATCTGGCGTGTCTACCAATTCCACCACTCCCGCATAGACAAACTAACTTTTTACAGAAGTCACAAACTGTTTTTATCGTTAATCAATTCAGACTAACTAAATTAAGATGGCTGGGATACCAGGATTCGAACCTGGGAATGCCGAGATCAAAACCCGGTGCCTTACCGCTTGGCGATATCCCAATCTTAATTTTGTATTTTTTAAGTATAAGACTTAAAAAATGGTACGGGAAGAGAGACTTGAACTCTCACACCTTACGGCACCAGAACCTAAATCTGGCGTGTCTACCAATTCCACCACTCCCGCACGGAGTTTTTAGTTTTACATCTCACTCTTTATTTCAAAGAATAGATGGTAGCTATGGCGGGACTTGAACCTGCGACCCCAGCATTATGAGTGCTGTGCTCTAACCAGCTGAGCTACATAGCCAATGGCTGGGATACCAGGATTCGAACCTGGGAATGCCGAGATCAAAACCCGGTGCCTTACCGCTTGGCGATATCCCAATCGTCATATTGACACAAGATTATTAAGATGGCTGGGATACCAGGATTCGAACCTGGGAATGCCGAGATCAAAACCCGGTGCCTTACCGCTTGGCGATATCCCAATCTTAAATAATCTTATTAACTTATCTAGATAAGTTAATGGTACGGGAAGAGAGACTTGAACTCTCACACCTTACGGCACCAGAACCTAAATCTGGCGTGTCTACCAATTCCACCACTCCCGCACGGAGCCTCTATGTTTTACATCTTAGAGAAGATGGTAGCTATGGCGGGACTTGAACCTGCGACCCCAGCATTATGAGTGCTGTGCTCTAACCAGCTGAGCTACATAGCCACTACAGTGTCCCGTCGTCGGGAACGGGGCGTATTATGCTTATTCGCCTTATTAAGGTCAACCGCTTTTTTCGTAAATTTCGGCTTGCTGCTCTCAAGCGGTTAGGATTTCAGCAAGCCGAGTAAAAATCGTATCAATTACGATTCGTAACGTCTAAAAATTAAACGTTAAACAAGAAGTGCATTACATCGCCGTCTTTAACTTCGTAAGTTTTACCTTCTACACGTAACTTACCTGCATCCTTAGCGCCATTCTCACCTTTAAACTCTACAAAGTCATCGTATGAAACGACTTGAGCACGAATAAAGCCTTTTTCGAAATCAGTATGGATCACACCAGCGGCTTGCGGAGCACTTGCACCAACCGAAACAGTCCAAGCGCGTACTTCTTTCACACCAGCGGTAAAGTAAGTTTGTAAATTCAACAATTCGTAGCCAGCACGGATAACGCGATCTAATCCAGGTTCTTCTAAACCAAGTTCAGCTAAGAACTCTTGCTGCTCTTCTAAATCCATCTCTGCCAACTCAGATTCAATTGCTGCACATACAGCAACCACGACAGCATTTTCACCTTTAGCAATTTCACGAACAGCATCTAAATGAGGATTATTTTCAAAACCATCATCAGCAACGTTTGCGATATACATAGTAGGCTTTAATGTTAAAAAGTTAAGGTATTTAACTGCCTCTAACTCTTCTTTTGTGAGTTCTAATGAACGTAGCATTTCGCCTTCATCAAGAATCGGACGCATTTTTTCTAAAACAGTGAGTTCAAACTTAGCGTCATTGTCACCGCCTTTGGCTTTTTTCGCTTGACGAGTAACAGCACGCTCTAAGCTATCTAAATCAGCAAGTGCTAATTCAGTATTGATGACCTCAATATCTCCAGCAGGATCAACTTTATTGGCAACGTGAACAATGTTCTCATCTTCAAAACAACGAACCACATGACCGATCGCATCTGTTTCACGGATGTTTGCTAGAAACTTGTTACCCAGACCTTCACCTTTAGATGCACCAGCGACCAAACCAGCAATGTCCACAAACTCCATAGTAGTAGGAAGCACTTTTTGTGGGTTTACAATTTCTGCTAATACATTTAGACGTGTATCAGGTACTGGAACAACACCAGTGTTTGGCTCAATAGTACAAAACGGGAAGTTAGCCGCTTCGATGCCTGCTTTAGTCAATGCATTAAATAGTGTGGACTTACCCACGTTAGGAAGGCCGACAATACCGCACTTAAATCCCATAGTTTTTTTACCTTTATATGTTCACTAGCTTTCTTTGCCAAGCCTGTTTATACAGAAATGACAAGTATAAATGTTCTTTAAAATTACTCAGCTTTGAAAGAGTGTAATCTTTGCATCGCTGCCGTTAAATCTTGCTTGAACCAGACTTCAGTCGAACGCACAGCTTCATCGACTGTAGCATCCATAAGTTCTTGATCAGTTGGGCTGGCTTTACTCAACACATAATTGCTCACTAGATTCTTATGCCCAGGATGCCCAATACCGATTCTTAGTCGATAGAAATTCTTATTATTGGCAAGTTTGGCAATAATGTCTTTTAAGCCATTGTGCCCGCCATGGCCTCCACCGAGCTTGAATTTAGCTACACCAGGAGGCATATCTAACTCATCGTGAGCGACAAGAATTTGCTCAGGCTCAATTTTATAAAAATTGGCTAAAGCTCCAACGGCTTTACCGCTTAAATTCATATAAGTAGTAGGGATCAACAAACGCACATCTTTACCATGCAATGTTGCTCTAGCCGTGAATCCAAAATATTTACTGTCCATCGCTAAGTTAGCACCGCTAATTCGAGCTAACTCTCGCACATACCATTCACCCGCATTATGGCGAGTCTTGGCATATTCAGTCCCTGGATTTGCTAAACCGACAATTAATTTAATGTCGCTCATTCCTACCCTTTGTCATCTTACCTATCAAATAAATCGACGAATTTTAACACTCAAGATATTAGAGTCAAAAACAATAAGAAGCTTAAATAAAATTAATGAGAGATTAATGTTGAATAAACTTACGTAAAACCTGCAAATGATAGACTAAAAGCACTATACTTTCGTAAAAATAACAGACATGTCACTTGATACTCTAAAGGCCTACACAACTTGTCTCTACGAACAATCGCCCACTAACCCAGAACAACTTTTATTACCAGACAACGAAACTTCAGACCTCAAAGCACGATTTTCTTTTGCTAGTCTTGGTGATAAAAAAAGAGTCGAGTTTTTTCCTAAATTTGGAAAAGGGACAAACTATGCACTTGAATTATATATTACTGAAAATCAGGATGGCCTCACGCAGTTTCACGTCACTCATTGTGGGTACAAAGAGGGGTTTCAACCTTTTACACCCATAAAGCAGGCATTAAGAGAAGCACTCAACGTGGGTGAAAGATACCAAGTCACAGAACCTCAAAGGTTTAACCGTAGCCTTATCAATGCGCCTGAATTTAAATCTCCTGGAGAAAAGCGCTCTTGGTTGGACACTCAAACACGCCTTAGAAAGGCAAAAATTGAGCTTCAATTAAAGCCCTAGCGCATATTTAAGTACTTGCTTCTTAATCGAAGAATCAATGTTAGCCACTTTTAACGCTAGATTCCTAATTGCTTTTACCGGTGTAAGATCATTACTGAAACTTTTATAAAATACGTCCATACCGGTTTGCATCAACAAGTTATCTCTGTATCTTGTTGTTTGATAGCTCTGCAAGACTTCTTTACTAAACCAAACTTGATTGCTTCCCAACGCCTCAGATATTGAGGTTATTAAAGCATCGACATCTTTAAATCCAAGATTCACGCCCTGTCCCGCTAACGGATTAATGGTGTGTGCTGCATCACCTAGGATTACGACATTATCCTTGTAGTATTCATTTGCATGGCGGCGGGTTAAAGGAAATGCACCTTTGTCTAATACAGTAAAATGAGGGTCTAATCTGCTTGGAAAGTGCTGGCGAATTTGCTCTGCAAGCTGAACCGAGTTCAGTTGCATTAATTGTGCAATAATTTTGGGGGAATCGTACCAAACCAATGAAGCATGATTACCAGGTAGAGGCAGTAAACTGCGAGGACCACTAGGAGTAAATTGTTGCCAAGTCACATCTTGTTGCGGCACTTGTGTTTCAATATTGACGAGCATGGCTGACTGTTTATAGTCCCAACCAGTAATCCCAATCCCAGCCCAATCTCTGACTTTTGAATTTGCACCGTCACAACCAATTAATAAGTTGGTATGAAAAACTTCACCCGATTCTAGGGTAATAGAAAGCGTTTGCTCATCAATACGTGAATAGTTAAGTATGCTCGCAGGACAAACCACTGTGACTTTGTCATGAGCTTTCAGCGCTTGCCAAATGCCAAGCTGTACATTACGGTTTTCAATAATATGCCCAAGGTGAGGAATATCGAGCTGCTGATGAGAAAACTGAGTAATAAAACCTTCTAATTCCCAAGTTTCTAACCCTAAATATGGCGCATTACGCATTGCAGTAATATTTTGCCAAACATTTAATCGTTCTAAGAGTTGTTCAGACGCAAAACTGATTGCCGAGACTCTTACATCAAGAGGTTCAGATTCGTCATAAGGCTTAGGTTGTTTATGTTCAAGCACTGTTACTGTGAGGCCCAACTGAGCTAAGCCCAGCGCCGTTGCTGCGCCAACCATCCCACCGCCAACGACAACTACATCACTGAATTTAAATTTATTTAACTCGCTCACAAAAAACCTTTAACTGCCCATTGTTTGACGAATTTAATATTAACATAATTTAATTATCAAATTTTAGAGAGCTGTGCTGAAATTACTTTTAAACGTATAACTTTGCCAAAATAATGTCTAATCCATTAACCTTCTCATGCGCAATTCAAGGTAAGCTACCATCGTATTTAACTCCAGATAACTTTCACTCAATGAAAGCAGCAGCTACAGAAAAAGGAAGCCCAGTAGTTTTCAAAGATGGAGAATGTAAATATAGAGTTTTAGTGAAGAAGTCTGCAGATTCATTCTTTTTAATACCTGCAACTAACATCCCCACAGATGAGCATGATGGTGCTGAACACATAAATTTAGAAACCATAAATTACTTGATTCGTAATCCTGCTCCAGAAACAAGTAAAGCGCTCAAAAAAACCTGATAATAAATCAAGAGAAAGAGCCATTAAATCTTTTGAAGAAATAGAAGTGCGAGAGACCTAAGAAACAGCCACAAGACTTGAAGCTTTATCAGATATGGTCAAAAGCTCAAGCATAGGAATTAAAGCTGACAAAATAAAACATCAAGATGAGTTAAAGAAACTCTCTGATGTTATTCTAAAATTCCAAAAAAGGCAGCAGTAGATTAATAGCCTACCGCTTGCCCATCTTTACGAGATTCCGAAGCGCCAATATAAACTTGGTTGTTTTCATCCCACATTATGGCTTGATAGCCGCCATAACCACCAACATCAAAACCAATTTTGTGGCCTCGCTTAATTAACTCACGAATCGCCTCATAAGGAATACCTGTTTCAAGCATGAGTTCACCACCGTCAATTAACGTTGTGCCATTCGCTTCTGTTGGCTCTGTAGAACCATAATGTTGCCATCGTGGTGCATCTCCAGCTTCTTGTAGATTCATGCCAAAATCGATGATATTTGTGAGAACCTGAACATGTCCCTGTGGTTGCATTGCACCACCCATAAGACCAAAACTCATAAACGGTTTCCCGTCTTTTAGAACAAACGCAGGAATAATGGTATGAAATGGCCGTTTGTTTGCTTCATAAACATTAGCGTGTGATTTATCCATAGAAAACAGCTGCCCACGATCTTGAAATACAAAGCCTGTACCGGGCACAACAACACCAGACCCCATACCTCGATAATTACTTTGAATGAGCGACACCATATTACCTTCTTTATCAGCTGTAGTGAGATAAATAGTATCGCCTTGATAAAGAGCAGGATTTCCGACATCAACTCGTTTGGCCGCTTTTTTATCAATCAGCTCGTTACGCTTTTTCGCATATTGTTTACTGATTAAGCCTTTAAGCGGTATGTCGTAAAAGTCAGGATCAACATAAAATTTAGCTCGATCTTCAAACACTAGCTTTTTCACTTCAGTCATTAAGTGTAGGGTTTCTTCTGAACCAAACCCCATTGCAGTTAAATCGTATTGTTCCAGCATATTAAGCATTTGCAGTGCGGCAATACCCTGGCCGTTTGGCGGCAACTCAAATACATCGTAACCACGGTAATTGGTGGATACTGGCTCTACCCAAGTTGACGTATGAGAAGCCAAATCTTGATAGCTAAGATAACCACCATTGCCCTTCATAAACGTATCGATAGTTTTAGCAATTTCACCTTTGTAAAACGCATCTCGTCCATGTTTTGCAATTAAAGACAGAGTATTAGCAAGATCTGGATTTTTAAAAATTTGCCCTTTTTCGGGCGCCTTGCCTGCTATTGTGAATGTTTTCGAGAAATCCCCCACTTGAGGAGCAAGTTTAGGTACGCTTCGATTCCAATAATAAGCAATTAACTCACTGACAGGAAATCCCTTGTTGGCATAATCAATGGCGGGTTGTAGTATCTTCTGCATTGGCATTCCACCAAATTTATTGTGCAGTTCAAACCAACCATCTACCGTCCCAGGAACCGATATTGGCAACATCCCATAAGGTGGAATTGACGATAAATTTTGATTTTTTAGCTCTTGTTGTAACTTGGCGTAGGTTAACGACCGTGGCGATCGGCCGCTGGCATTTAAGCCGTACAGTTTTTTTGATTTAGCATGCCATACAATGGCAAAAAGATCTCCTCCGATACCGTTGCCAGTTGGTTCCATTAATCCAATAGCAGCATTAGCTGCGATTGCGGCATCAATCGCATTTCCCCCCTGTCTTAATACATCCAGTCCGACTTGGGATGCCAATGGATGACTTGTTGCCACCATACCATTTAGGGCAATAACCTCTGAGCGAGTAGCAAAGTTTTTACCTGTAACTCTATCGGGCGCAGCATTAACCATAGACATTGTGAAACCTAAAATTGAGAAACCTAAAGCTAACTTTTTACTGACAGATTGCGACATTCCGATTGCTCTTTTTTTGTTCTTATTGCACATTTAATAACACATATGACGTTAAACACAAAGATTGGGAAGTTATGAAACAAGTATTTAAGGCATTATTAATCATTGTAATCGCCGCTTCATTTATTGGCTCGTTAATTACTCAATATCATTTAGGGCTGATTGCACTTACTTGTGCTCTACTGACCATATTTTTTCTGTTGCCGACCAAATATAATATGAAAGAAAATGTCATAAAAAAAGCGAGACAAGGGGTTAATCTATGGCAATCGCCTATCCCTTATCTCGCAGCTGTTTCAACGATATTGTTGATTTTAGTTTATTGAAAAGAACTATCGAGTCAGTGCAGCCTTAAAATAAGTAGCACGAAGGTAACGAGTAGAGATTTTATCCACACTTGCTTGATTTGCAGATAGCTCACTTAAAGAAAGAGTTACTGAAGCATTTACTTTACGGCCAACGCCACCTGATTGTGAACTACCGCGACGAGAAGTTGATTTCAAAATCAAGTTATCACCTTCCACTGTCCACTCTTGATCTTGTCCCGTTGAAACTCCAGTGATATCGGTTTCAAAGCTACCGTCTTCGTTTAACTGTAAATAGCCTCTCGTCACACGAGAGAAACCGTAACGATACCCAGTAAAGGATACGTTCCAATTACCTGCTAATTTACTTTCTGCTGATTCTGTTTCTTCAGGTACATCGGTAGAAACCTGTTGAATGTCCCATCTTGCTCCAGAACGTCCAGCGGTTGTAAATAATCCCAGACCTTCAAAACCTAAAAACTCTGCAAGCTCTTCTGGATACTGAGCAAACGAAAGTTCGTCTTCACTGTCACTAAAGTGGAACATACCATTGTCATCTTCAACACTACCATTCGCTAAGCCATTTCGAATTAAAAATGGTGAATTTGTTGTGTAACTACCATCTTCGGCAACAACGATTTCAATTTCAGTATTTCCTGTTGGTCTTGAAGCGTTGGTTCTAAAATCAGTAACCGTTGCAGTTTCAACACCACTATAAACTCCAGGCTCCAATGCTAAAGTAGAAAAGCTAGCAATGAGTGCTGTTGATAGCGCTGAATATTTAATAAGTTTATTTAATTTCACAGTAAGCTCCATTCGTACAAATAAGGGTTAATTGTTTTGTTCTAATAAGTAAAATTACTGTTAAAAATTAAATCATTCACACCATCAATAAACCATCAAAAATATAGTACTCATTCGAATATTACATTCATCATTTAACTGAAATAAAATCATAACTTGTTAGTTTCAAGCTATATTTGGCTTTCAGAGCAATAAGGTGAATTATTTATGAGTGAATGAAGGAATATACTTAGAATATTTTTGAATAACGATGTTCGTCACATTGTAAAGAAAACATAAGAGTTGCGTCAGCATTTAAACGGTTAGCCAGAAATCGTCAAAAAGCAATTCAAACAACTATTTTTTGACAATAAAATTCGAAGATTGATTTATCAAAAAACCTGCAAGATACGATGATTTAGCTTACATAAATAGAAGTAAATTTTGCCTATTTAAAATCCACACAGAAAACAAGTCTAAAATTTTTGCTGAACAAATCACACTACAATAGGCACAAATGCTAGTCAGACAGACTTTCTAAGGTTAGAATATTCCGCTATTTTTTATCCAAGCGGTACAGAGTGAACCAAACTGATGAGTAAAAAACTTCACATCAAAACCTGGGGCTGTCAAATGAATGAGTATGACTCTTCAAAGATGGCCGACTTAATGGACGAGTATGAGGGTTATACCTTAACAGACGAAGCTGAAGAAGCAGACGTGCTGCTACTTAATACCTGCTCGATTCGTGAAAAAGCGCAGGAAAAGGTGTTCCATCAGCTAGGTCGCTGGAAAACCTTAAAAGATAAAAAACCTGATTTAATTATTGGAGTTGGTGGTTGTGTTGCTACTCAAGAAGGCAAACACATCAAAGAACGAGCACATTTTGTAGACTTGATTTTTGGCCCACAAACCTTGCACCGTCTACCTGAAATGGTAGATCAGGTGAAGAAAGGTGAAAAAGCCGTTATTGACGTTAGTTTCCCTGAAATCGAAAAATTTGACCGTTTACCAGAACCTCGTGCTGATGGGCCAACGGCTTTCGTTTCTATTATGGAAGGCTGTAGTAAGTATTGCTCATTCTGCGTAGTGCCATATACACGTGGTGAAGAAGTCAGTCGCCCTTTAGATGATATCATTCTTGAGATTGCGCAATTGGCTGAGCAAGGCGTACGTGAAGTTAACTTACTTGGTCAAAACGTAAATGCTTATCGTGGTGAAACGTTCGAAGGTGAAATATGTACCTTTGCAGAGTTACTCCGCTATGTTGCAGCAATTGATGGTATCGACCGTCTACGTTTTACCACCAGCCACCCGATTGAGTTTACACAAGACATCATTGATGTTTATGAAGATACACCTGAACTCGTTAGCTTCTTACATTTACCAGTACAAACCGGTTCAGATCGTATTTTAACGGCAATGAAACGTGGACATATGGCGCTGGAATATAAGTCGATTATTCGTCGTTTACGCAAAGCGCGTCCTGGCATTTTAATTAGCTCTGATTTTATTGTGGGTTTCCCTGGTGAAACTGCACAAGACTTCGAAGACACTATGAAGTTAATTACTG
Organism: Shewanella sp. OPT22; assembly: GCF_004168585.1. Classification (GTDB taxonomy): domain Bacteria; phylum Pseudomonadota; class Gammaproteobacteria; order Enterobacterales; family Shewanellaceae; genus Parashewanella. The sequence continues at coordinate 56,466 of NZ_PGVH01000056.1, forward strand.
ATATCGAATTCGATCATAGTTTCAGCTTCATTTACAGTGCTCGCCCAGGCACTCCGGCTTCTGATTTACCAGATGAAGTGCCATTGGCTGAGAAAAAAGAGCGTCTGGCAAGATTGCAGCATCAAATTACTCAATATGCGATGCGTTACAGTCGTCATATGGTTGGTACTGTTCAGCGCATTTTGGTTGAAGGCCCTTCGGTTAAAAACCCTATGGAACTTCGTGGTCGCACCGAAAACAGCCGCGTTGTAAACTTTGAAGGCCAACCTAAACACATTGGCCAGTTTGTCGATGTTGAAATTGTTGATGTATACACCAATTCATTGCGCGGCAAATTTATTCGCGGTGAAGATGAAATGGATCTACGTCGCAATCTTCGTCCAGAAGATATTGTTGCTAAACATAAGACTGAAGATGATTTAGGTGTAGGTACCTTTACACCGTAAGATTATAAGCAGTATTTTTAAGGTGACGAATGAGTCACCTTAAAAACTAAACATTAAAAGCATTTTCAAGTTTATTATTGCTTTGGTTGGCTAATTTAAACAATGCCTCTTGAGATAAGGGTTGAATTTTCTTAGAATTTATTTTGCTATGTTTTTCATTTTTAAAACAATCCATTTCTTTTCTAATGCATGAAATTTCTTTCTTTATTTTGTTTATTTCGGCATCAGGAGCGTCACTTTTCATAGCTGAACTTAATCGCTTATAGGCTTTTTCAAGCTTTTCTAGTAGTTTTTTATATACAAGATTTTTCTGGCTATTTTGAAGTAATGTTGAAGCTAAGCTTAACTGCTTCATAAATTGTTTTTTGTCTTGCGCATCCATAGGCTTTATATCAGATTGCACATTAGAGCTAACATTAGAACTGGTAATACTAATAGACATGATATTTTCCTCTTTATTGTAAGAGCTTATCGCTACTTTAATACTAATACCTATAACTCAACTCACTACTAACAAAAGTAGCGTTTGCAATTAAACTGGTCATACCTGCTCGATATTCAATTATATTTACATGAAGCTTGATACTGTGCTTTTTGAAGAAGTTTGTTAAAATTAAAAAAAATCGATGTCAAAAAATTTGGAGCGACATACTTGTCCAGTAAACTAACTACAATGAACTTGTACCTAGAGCCTGCTGAGTCTCGCCGTCTTGCCGCACTTTGTGGTCCTTTCGATGACAACATTAAACAGTTAGAACGTCGAATAGGCATTGAAATCAGCTATCGTGATAATCACTTTACTATTGTTGGTCAACCTCAAGCTTGTTTAACTGCAAACAACCTACTTAAAGATTTGTATGTCGAGACGCAACCAGTAAAAGGTAGCACGCCAGACTTGGAACCTGAACAGGTTCATATCGCAATTCAAGAAGCGGTATCTGTTGAAGCTTATGACAGCACTGGTGATAAAGAGTTGTTTATTAAGACACGTCGTGGTGTTGTTAAGCCTCGAAATCCAAATCAACGTCAGTACGTCGCTAATATTGTCCGTCATGACATTACATTTGGTGTTGGTCCTGCTGGTACGGGTAAAACTTACCTTGCCGTTGCTGCAGCCGTTGATGCACTAGAACGTCAAGAAGTTCGTAGAATTTTATTAACTCGCCCTGCCGTTGAAGCTGGTGAAAAGCTTGGATTCTTGCCTGGTGACTTAAGCCAGAAAGTCGACCCATATTTACGTCCGCTTTATGATGCTCTTTTTGAAATGCTTGGTTTCGAAAAAGTAGAGCGTTTGATGGAAAAGAACGTCATTGAAGTTGCACCACTTGCCTATATGCGTGGTCGAACGTTAAATGATGCCTTTATCATTCTTGATGAAAGCCAAAATACTACGGTCGAACAGATGAAAATGTTCTTGACCCGAATTGGTTTCAATTCTCGTGCGGTCATCACTGGTGACGTGACTCAAATCGATTTACCGAAAAGTACCAAGTCGGGTTTACGCCATGCCATAGAAGTGTTGAGTAAAGTTGACGAAATCAGTATTAACTTTTTTGCTTCACACGATGTTGTTCGACACCCTGTTGTCGCACGAGTTGTTGAGGCTTATGAAGAACACGAAATGCAAATTCAAGCAGCAAAAGCTCGACGTGAGCAAGCCATTAAAAAGGCTCAAGAAGGCAATACAGATGAAGCTTGATTTAGATTTACAAGTTGCATCTCAAGCCTCTGACTTACCCTCTCAATCAGATTTTGAACTTTGGGCAGCAGCAGCTCTCAAAGATCATAGAGACACTGCAGAGTTAACGATTCGTATCGTCGAAAATGATGAGAGCCAAGAGTTGAACTCTGCCTACCGTGGAAAAGACAAGCCAACAAACGTATTGTCTTTTCCATTCGAGGTGCCACCAGGCATATCACTGCCTCTTTTAGGTGACTTAGTTGTTGCTGCAGACGTTGTTGCTGCTGAGGCTATACAGCAAAACAAAACCTTGAAAGCCCATTGGGCTCATATGGTTGTACATGGCTGTTTGCATCTGCTAGGGTATGACCATATTGAAGATAGCGAAGCCGAAGAAATGGAATCGTTAGAAACACAATTAATTGAAAGTCTAGGATTTGAAAATCCGTATAAGGAGCAATAATTAACTACCTCTAAATCCATTAGAGTTACGTTAAGCGAAAAACTATGAGTGACGACATCCCCCCGAGTAGCAGCGCCCATAAGAAAGGCTGGTTTGATAAAGTAACCCAGATGTTTCAGGGCGAGCCTCAAAATAGAGAAGAATTAGTTGAAGTCATTGATGACGCTGAACAACGCGATTTAATCACTGAAGACACCCGAGAAATGATTAAAGGTGTGCTTGAAGTATCCGACCTGCGGGTTCGCGATATCATGATCCCGCGGGTTCAAATCGTTACCTTAAATATTGATGACTCAATTGAAGCACTACTCAATACTGTCATTACTTCTGCCCACTCACGTTTCCCTGTTATCAATGACGATAAAGATCATATCGAAGGCATCTTACTTGCTAAAGATCTTATCAAGTTTGGTTTTAATCAAAATGATGAAGCCTTTTCAATCGATAAAGTGATTCGTCCAGCGGTTGTTGTACCTGAAAGTAAACGTGTCGATATTCTCCTTAAAGAATTCCGAAGCGAACGCTATCATATGGCGATTGTGGTTGATGAATACGGTGGTGTTTCAGGGTTAGTCACGATTGAAGATATTCTGGAAGAAATTGTCGGTGAAATCCAAGACGAATTCGATCACGAAAGTGAAGATGAAAATGAAATCCGTCGGGTAAATAATACCGTTTACCTGGTTAAAGCCTTAACGGCAATTGAAGACTTCAATGAAGAATTTAAGACTAAATTCAGTGATGAAGAATTCGATACTGTTGGAGGGTTAGTTTCTCATGCTTTTGGTCATCTACCTGAGCGAGATGAAGAAATTACCATTCAAGGGGTTGAATTTAAAGTCACCAACGCAGATACTCGCAGACTAATACAATTACGAGTGAAATTGCCCGAAGAGCATGTCTGATATTTTTAGAACTGAATCTGAAAACGGCCACAAGTTTCTCCACTTAGTGGCCGCTTTTTTAGCTGGTGCCAGCTGCACGTTATCCTTTGCGCCTTATAATATCTGGATAATCCTTCCTTTTGCCTTTGCATTTTCGCTCTGGCAGTCAAAGTCTTTTTCAGCCAAATCGAGTTTTAAGTACTGGCTTAGCTTTGGCTTTGGCTATTTTGCCGTAGGGATCAGTTGGGTTCATGTGAGCATGTCTGAATACGGTGGTATTCCGCTCATTGTTTCTATGTTTTTAATGGCACTTCTGGCACTTTATTTAGCGCTTTTTCCCGCCTTTGTCGGTTATTTAACCCAAAAGTTTGCAGCTAAACAAACTTCTGTATTTAAAACCTTACTCCTTTTCCCTGCACTATGGACAACGTTTGAGTGGTTACGTGGGCTTGGTGCTTATGGCTTTCCTTGGCTCTGGGCAGGTTACTCTCAAACTGAAGGGCCACTTTCACAGTTAGCTCCAAGTATCGGCGCCCTCGGCCTTAGCTTTACTTTAATGTTGGTAGCGGCTTGTATTGCCTTATTATTTCAAAGAAAGCTGATACCGCTTGCTGTTACTTTTCCGATCGTTGCTCTACTCACTTGGTTCTCACCATCACTGTCGAATATTCATGAAGATGGCAAGTCATTTAAGCTCGCTATGGTGCAAGGCAACATTGCACAAAGTACGAAATGGCGCCCTGATGCACTTTGGCCGACCATGATTAAATACATGGACTTGACCCGTGATAACTTTAATGCGGATGTCATCATCTGGCCTGAAGCCGCAATTCCTGCACCGCAGTTAGACCCGAATGTTACTCAGTTCTTAGCAACGGCAAATGAAGCTGCAACATTAAATAACAGTGCAATTATTACAGGTATCATCGGTCTTAAAAATCATGAGTTTTTCAACCAAATGATTGTGCTTGGTAACAGCGAACATAAACAGCAAGCTCATGGCGATTACGTTGCGCATGGAGCAAACCAATACAAAAAACATCACCTTTTACCTATCGGTGAATTTGTACCACTGCAAAGCATACTAAGACCCATTGCACCTTTATTTAACTTACCAATGTCGTCTTTTACTCGCGGTGATTATGTGCAACCAGATTTAAAAGCCTTAGGTTATCACTTCACAACTGCAATCTGTTTTGAAATCGCCTTTCCTGAACAAGTGAGAGCAAACCTTAAAGCTAACAGTGACGTACTTCTGACCGTTTCAAACGATGCTTGGTTTGGGACATCAAACGGCCCATTACAACACATGCAGATAGCACAAATGCGAGCTTTGGAATTGGGTCGACCACTCGTAAGAGCGACCAACAATGGTGTAACGGCAGTAGTGAATGAGCATGGCAAAATCACTGAAAAGCTACCGCAGTTCGAAACCGGAGTTTTAAGGGCAGACATAAAGCTCATAAAGGGCGAAACTTTATTTTATCGGTTGGGCCAATGGCCTATTCTAGTGTTTTGCGGTGTATTAATTTTCATTGGGATTATGAGAAAACTCATCAGATAGTAAATTAGTCTAGTTGACAATATTTACTATTTAAATGAGAGTAGAGAATAGAATCAATTGAAATGGATGCATATGAAAAAAAGGATTTTTATAGCTCTGATTTCTATCTCTTTTTTTGTCGTCGCTTTTTCTTTGTATAGAGTGAAAAAAGTAGAGTCAAATGACACAGCAAAAGCGGTTTCACATGAACTCATATTTAAAGACAAACCTTTAGAAAGCTCAAAAAGCTTACTAGAACCTTCAACAGTCAATAAAATCAGTGACGTTCATGCCTCAAATGAGGATGATAATGAGTGTCTTGATAGTACTAAAGCTGTCTGCGCTCAGAGTAACGATATTAGCAAACAAAACAAAACCACTTATTGTTTAGAAGAAACAGATTCAGGTCAATGCGCTATCTTCACCCTAAACTCGAACTTCAAAAAAACGTTTTATGACGAAAAAGCTGATGCCACGCTTTTAGAGCCAATGATTGCGTTGTTGTCTGCAGAAAACTTCCATGAAGTCATGTTAAACATGCACTCGCTGAATACCAATAACGAAATTGTCACGTTAGAGAACAAGCTCAATGAAGCCCTACAATCGATTATTGAACGTGGTGCCGCAGTAGGCGCTCAACCAGTGAGATGCGGTGACTACTTATGTGCAGTGGATTTAGGTAATGTAACAACAGAAACCTCTGAATTAATCCTTTCACTGCTTCACAGTATAGACTCTAGATTAGGCAACATATTTACAAGCGGCAGTAAAATTATATTCAGTCTTGATAACAGCCAAGTGGTTGTCGCTTCATCACAGAATTAATCACTATTAATAGCTTAATATAAACTTACAGAACTTCACACTTAGCTAGTAGAGCAAAATAAAGCTGCTAGACTCTGTTTTTATTGACATAAAAAGTGTTTAGTGTGAGAAATAAAAAAACTAAGTACCAATTAAATCAAAAAGAATTAAAGCAAAATTTCGAAGATATAAAACCGGCGCTTTCTAGTTACCAAGCAAAAATTGAAGCTAACCGGTGCCTTTACTGTGAAGATGCACCCTGCATTTCAGCTTGCCCTACAAAAATTAATATCCCTTCTTTTATTCAAAGAATTGCAGACGGCAATTTAAACGGCGCAGCAAAAACAATACTCGACTCTAATATACTCGGCGGTAGCTGTGCACGAGTGTGTCCTACAGAAATTTTATGTGAAGGCGCTTGCGTTAGAAATCATGAGCCTGAGTTAGCACCTGTAAAAATTGGAAAATTACAACGGCATGCCATCGACCATTATAGTCCTCAGTCGCATCCATACGTTCCGAACAAATCGACAAATAAATGTATCGCAGTCGTTGGTGCAGGACCTGCTGGTCTCGCTTGTGCACACCAACTCGCTCAATTGGGTCATCAAGTAACTGTTTTTGACAAACAATCAAAGGGTGCAGGCTTAAATGAGTATGGCATTGCTAAATACAAACTTGTCGATAATTACGCACAAAAAGAACTTAAGTTTATTTTAGGCGTGGGTGGCATTGAATTAAAAACAGGTTTCCAGTTGGGCGACAATATTCAACTCGATGAATTAAGACATGATTTTGATGCTGTGTTCTTAAGTCTCGGCCTAACGAAAGGAAACCAACTAGGCATGGAAAACGAAAATTGTAATGGCATGTTTGATAGCCTCAACTTCATTTCAAGTTTGAGACAAGCTGAAGATCTAACCAAACTCAATATTGGAGATGATATCGTCGTGATTGGCGCAGGAAATACTGCAATTGATGTTGCCTGCCAAACTAAACGGTTGGGCGCAGAAAACGTCACACTCGTTTACCGCAAAGGCACAGCACAAATGTCTGCGACAACAAAAGAGCAGGCTTTTGCTAAACAAAATGGTGTAAAAATCATTACTTGGGCTCAACCACATAAACTTCATGTGGAGAACAATAAAATTAAAGCCATAGAATTTGAAGTCACTGAGCTTGATAAACAGAATAAGCTCAAAGGAACAAGCTCTTACTTCACAATACAAACAGATTCTGTCTATAAAGCCATTGGTCAATCATTTGATGATGCATGCTTCCATGGTAATCAATGTCCTCAAATCGAACATGGAAAAATCGATGTTGATGACAACTTAAAAACGTCACTCAACAATGTTTGGGCTGGAGGAGACTGTATCAATCTCGGCGAAGATTTAACCGTCCAAGCAGTAGCTCACGGTAAACAAGCTGCAGATTCAATTCATCAATCGCTCATCACTCATTCAGAAGGCTAACCTAATGGCTGATTTAAGCAATAACTTCCTTGGCATTAAGTCCCCGAATCCGTTTTGGTTAGCTTCCGCCCCTCCCACAGATAAGGCTTATAATGTCTATCGAGCATTCGAAGCGGGCTGGGGTGGCGTCGTTTGGAAAACGCTTGGCGAAGATCCTGAGCCTGTTAATGTGAGCTCTCGATATTCTGCGCATAAAAGCAAGTCAGGCGAAATTCTGGGAATCAACAACATTGAGTTGATCAGTGACAGACCGTTACAAATCAACCTTGACGAAATAAAGCAGACTAAAGTTGATTGGCCAGACAGAGCGGTTGTCACCTCCTTAATGGTACCCTGCGAAGAAAAAAGCTGGCAAGACATCTTAAGAAGAGTTGAAGATACTGGCTCCGACGGTATCGAATTAAACTTTGGCTGCCCACATGGTATGCCCGAACGTGGAATGGGCGCTGCAGTAGGCCAAGTGCCTGAGTATGTTGAAATGGTGACCTCTTGGTGTAAAAAACATTGCGATATGCCAGTAATTGTAAAACTAACCCCTAATATCACCAATATTTTATTGTCAGCTACAGCAGCCAAGAACGGCGGTGCAGATGCCGTTTCACTCATTAATACCATTAATTCAATTACACAAATTGATCTTGATAATATGGCCGGAGCACCGACTGTTGGCGGTCAATTTACTAGTGGTGGATATTGCGGTTCAGCAGTCAAACCCATTGCGCTTAATATGGTTGGTCAGATTTCAAGAAACGCTGACACAGCCAAACTCCCAATATCCGGCATAGGTGGCGTGACTACTTGGAAAGACGCAGCAGAATTTATGGCTCTTGGCGCTGGTAACGTTCAAGTATGTACTGCAGCGATGCTCTATGGCTTTAAAATCATTGAAGACCTGTGTGATGGCCTAGCTAATTGGATGGACTCCAAGGGCTATAAGACCACTGAAGATTTTCGTGGAAAAGCAGTACCTCAACTCACTGACTGGAAATATTTAGATCTTAACTACCAAATCATTGCTGACATCGATCAAAACGCTTGTATCGAATGTGGCCGTTGTTATGCGGCTTGTGAAGATACGGCCCATCAAGCGATTTCAATGACAAGCAACTCAAATGGAAGCCGAAGTTTCTCCGTCATTGACAAAGAGTGTGTCGGTTGCAATTTATGTCAAATCACGTGTCCAGTCGAAGACTGCATCACTATGGTGAAACAGGAAACAGGCAAGCCAGCAGTAAATTGGACTCAACATCCTAAAAATCCATTTAAGTAACCTGAACTCGGGATAATGAAGTCAATAACATTTTGATAGTAAAACTAAACTCTAGATTTTAATCTTCAGTGCCACTAATTATGTGTAGTTTTAGGCGTTTCAGTTCGTAATAGTTAATCTATTTCGGGCTGAAACAACAACAAAATACGCATAAGTAGTTGTGCTGAAGAGGTTTGCTTATCCCGAGTTCAGGTTAAGTAATAAAGTAGATCATAGCTAGAAGAATGTTCGTTTCAACAGTGTTAATAAACACATTTAAAAACCTCGAAAGGAATATGTTTATTGTTCGTTGAGAACGCACAATTCTTCTAGCTTAAAAGTCGAAGTTAAGGGTTTAAAGCTTCTCGGCTAAACTCTTCACCCTCACATTCAGGGCAACTCAATATTTCAGAAGCAAATTCAACCTTGGTTTCATGCCCGCAACCATTACACACCATTCGGCCCTGACTGACAATTTCACCCGCATGATAAAAACCGTGATGTTTAAATTCATTGGCAAGTTCATGCCACTCGACTTGGCTCCTGTCTGAAATTTCGCCTAACCAATGCCAAAGTGTGCTTTCAAGTGCCAAGACTGTAGGACTTACTGCGAGATTTTTATCATTTTGTTGATTGAGAAACGTAGCGATGTCTCGTTTTAGAAAGTCTTCAACGAGATTAAGTTCTTGTTCATCGGCATCCGCTTTCAGCGTAAGAAACTGCTTACCTTGAGCTACCGATTGATAAAGATCTTTAGCGGTTAATGAATTGTCCTTTTCGTACTCAGCTTTTACTTGCGATATTAAGTCTTGGTAAAGCTCTAGTAATGCATTGCTTCTTTTGCTCATACTCGTTACTCCACATTCAAATGATTCATCAAGAAAACACGAATTTATAGTTCAAGCGCAGCCTCTTATAGTTTATCCTATGCCTATTTCCTAGACCTATCTAGGGTCTAGATCAAATTTACAGCTTTCGCCGGAAGAAATCATTGATGCAAGAGCAATATAATCATTTAGAAATCGAAGCTAACGTGCAACAGCACTGGGCTGACAAAAAAACCTTTGAAGTTACTGAAGATACAAACAAAGAGAAGTTCTATTGCTTATCTATGTTTCCATACCCTTCAGGCAGACTGCACATGGGGCACGTACGTAACTACACCATTGGTGATGTAGTTGCTCGCTATCAACGTCTACAAGGTAAAAATGTTCTGCAACCTATTGGTTGGGACTCTTTCGGTCTACCTGCTGAAAATGCTGCGATCAACAATAAAACGGCTCCAGCACCTTGGACGTATGAAAACATTGATTACATGAAAAACCAGCTAAAAATGCTCGGTTTTGGTTACGATTGGAGTCGTGAAATTGCAACTTGCACACCAGAATACTACCGCTGGGAGCAATGGTTCTTCACTAAGCTTTACGGAAAAGGCTTGGTTTACAAGAAAACCGCTTCAGTAAACTGGTGTCCGAACGATCAAACTGTTCTCGCTAATGAGCAAGTACAAGATGGTTGCTGCTGGCGTTGTGATACTCCGGTTGAGCAAAAAGATATCCCGCAGTGGTTCATCAAAATCACCGCTTATGCTGAAGAATTATTGAATGATTTAGATGATCTTCCAGATTGGCCAGATCAAGTTAAAGCGATGCAGCGAAACTGGATTGGCCGCAGTGAAGGTGTTGAGATTACGTTTGATGTTGCAGACAGTGATGAGTCATTTGACGTTTACACCACGCGTCCAGACACATTAATGGGCGTAACTTACGTTGCTATCGCAGCGGGTCACCCACTTGCAGAAGCAGCGGCAAAAGATAACGCTGAATTATCAGCGTTTATTGAAGAATGTAAAAACTCATCGACCTCTGAAGCCGATATTGCGACTATCGAAAAGAAAGGCGTATTCACAGGTATCTATGCAACTCACCCGATCACGGGCGAGCAAGTTCCAGTATGGGCCGCAAACTTCGTACTGATGAACTACGGTACAGGTGCAGTGATGTCAGTACCCGCTCACGATCAACGCGATTATGAGTTTGCAGGCAAATATGACTTACCATTAAAAGGCGTCATCAAACCTGCTGAAGGCGAGTTAGATATTTCAGAGGTGGCATACACTGAAAAGGGTGAGCTGTTTAATTCAGGCGAATTTGATGGTTTACATTTCGAAAAAGCGTTTGATGCGATTGCCAGCAAGCTAGAAGCGGCAAACAAAGGTCAGCGTAAAGTGAACTTCCGCTTGCGTGACTGGGGTGTTTCTCGTCAACGCTATTGGGGCGCACCAATTCCAATGGCAACGTTAGAAGATGGCACTGTCATGCCAATTCCTCAAGAACAGTTACCACTGACGCTTCCAGAAGACGTGGTAATGGATGGTGTTCAAAGCCCAATTAAAGCGAATACTGACTGGGCGAAATTGACCATCAATGGTCAAAGTGCAATGGCAGAAACGGATACTTTTGATACTTTTATGGAATCAAGCTGGTATTACGCTCGTTATTGCTCTCCGCATGCTGATCAAATGCTTGATCCAACAAAAGCAAACTACTGGCTACCCGTTGATCAATACATCGGCGGTATTGAACACGCTTGTATGCATTTGCTTTACTTCCGTTTCTTTCACAAGCTATTGCGTGATGCAGGCCTTGTTGACTCAAACGAGCCAGCGAAGCAATTATTAACTCAAGGTATGGTATTAGCGGATGCTTACTACTACACCAACGAGAAAGGTGCTCGAGTTTGGGTATCACCTCAAGATGTTGCCGAGCTAGAGAAAGACGACAAAGGTCGTGTAACCAAGGCTATCGATAAAGACGGAAACGAGCTGGTTTATACAGGCATGAGCAAAATGTCTAAATCGAAAAATAACGGTATTGACCCACAAGTCATGGTAGAAAAATACGGTGCAGATACCGTACGTCTATTTATGATGTTTGCTTCACCACCAGAGTTAACGCTTGAGTGGCAAGAGTCTGGTGTTGAAGGCGCACATCGTTTCCTAAAACGTTTGTGGAAATTGGCCTCTGATCACACCGCTACTGGTGACACGCCTGCTCTAGATAAATCAACACTTAATGCTGACCAAAAGAACTTACGCCGTGAATTGCATAAAACGATTCAGAAAGTAAGCGATGATATTGGTCGTCGTCAGATGTTCAATACAGCGATTGCTTCAGTAATGGAATTGATGAATCATCTTTCGAAAGCCAAAAAAGAGTCTGAACAAGATAGAGCAATCATCGGCGAAGCACTTTCGGCCATTACTCGTTTGCTCTATCCAATCACACCTCACATGAGTTTCCAACTATGGCAAGAGCTTGGTAACGAAGGTGTAATTGAAGACAGTCGCTGGCCAGAAGTTGATGAGACTGCGCTTGTTGAAGACAGCAAATTGATCATTGTTCAAGTAAACGGTAAGTTACGCGCTAAGATTACCGTAGCAGCTGATGCGTCGAAAGAAGACGTTGAAGCGCTCGGCTTAGCCGATGAAAACGTGATGAAGTTCACTGATGAAAAAACGGTTCGTAAAGTGATTTATGTTCCGGGTAAGCTTCTAAATATCGTTGCCAATTAACAAGGAAACCGAATACGTATGCTAATCAAACGCATCGTTTTGGCCCTAATGGCACTGAGCATTATGCTCAGTGCTGGTTGTGGCTTTAAGTTACAAAGTAGTTACTCAATACCCGCTGATTTCAGAAACATGAACTTGACCAGTCAGGATCAATACTCTGAACTTACCCGCTTGGTTAAAGAAAGGCTGCGCTTCAACAACATTACACTTGTTGATGATTTAAAAGCCGCCCCAAGATTGAATTTATTAAAAGACAGTCTTGAACGCTCCACACTCTCGCTTTATCCAACGGGTAATGTTGCCGAGTATGAGCTTATTTATCATGTTAGGTTCACCATTTCCTTTCCTGAAAAAGAAGCGGTTCCCTATGACGTAGTTATTCGTCGTGATTATCAAGACGATCCACGAACGGCACTAGCAAAAAGCCGAGAAATGGACTTGTTAGTCAAAGAAATGCGTCAACAGGCAGCGGATAAAATCATACAAACCATTGCGTCTGTTGAATAGGAATTTAGCCCATGAAGCTATTTCCTGATCAGCTCTTTAAACACCTCACTCCTGTCAGGCAATGCTATTTATTGTTTGGTGATGACCCGTGGCTGATTGATAGCAGTAAACAGCAAGTGTTAAAAGCCGCTCGAGAACAAGGCTTTGAAGAACGTATTCAATTGCATCAGGAAACCGGATTTAACTGGACTGAGTTGCTGAGTGAATGGCAAGCAATGAGCTTATTTGCCAGCAAACGAATCATTGAGCTGACTCTGCCGAACTCAAAACCCGGTACTGAAGGCGCAGCGATGTTAAAAGAGCTGCTCGCTCAACCTAACCCTGATATTTTGTTTATTGTAATGGGGGCAAAAGTCACCGCTGAGCAAACCAACAGTAAATGGTTCAAAAACCTTGATGGTCATGGCATTTATTTACCTTGTAACACACCAGAAGGCCCTCAATTTCAACGTTGGTTGGATAACCGCATTAAGCATTTTGGTTTGCATCTACAACCTGATGCAAGAGCTATGCTGGTAACGCTTTATGAAGGCAATTTATTAGCCGCCGATCAAGCATTGCAATTATTACAATTGCTATCACCAAAAAAACCAATAACCATCGAAGAGCTTAACGCCTACTTTGATGACCAATCTCGTTTTAATGTCTTCCAACTCGCTGATGCTCTGTTGACCAATAAAAAGAATAAAACCATTCATATTTTATCGCAGTTGAAAGCTGAAGATACGGCGTTGACCATTATTTTATGGTCATTGTTTAAAGAACTTAATGTGCTTTCTAAGCTTAAGCGTGCTCAACAAAATCGTGAAAACTTAAGTCCATTATGGAGCAAGTTTAGAATTTGGGATAAACGTAAACCACTTTATCAAGATGCGTTGAACCGTCTCAGCTTATCTCAAATTGAGCACATGCAAGCAATGACGTCGCAAATTGAATTGAACCTAAAACAGCACGGTATAGAAGACTGGACATCACTCAGTCATTTATGCCTATTGTTTGATCCTGTTGCTTATAACTCATTGTCACATATCGAGCTATGAAAAATAACAAAGTGAAGCATATCGGTATTTTAGGTGGGACATTCGACCCGATTCACTTCGGCCATATTCGCCCTGCATTGCAAGTGAAACAAGCACTAAATCTGGATAAAATCTGGCTGATGCCAAATCATATTCCTCCCCATAAAGTGCGCCAAATCACAACAACAGAACATCGCCTAAATATGGTAAAGCTGGTTTGTGATGAATACGCTGATTTTGAGTTATGTGATGTTGAAGTTAGACGAGACACGCCGAGTTATACGGTTACAACGCTCAAACAGTTAACTCAGTCGTATCCTAATACTCAGTTTACCTTTTTGATGGGAATGGACTCATTACTGTCATTGACAAAATGGTTTCAATGGCAACAGCTCTTCGACTTATGTGATATTGCCATAACACACCGCCCGGGTTATCAAGTTCCAACAACTTGTGAGATAGCACCAATTTATCTGAAGCACTTGTCTCCAACAGTAGCGGCTCAAAAATTAGGAGTAGGACGAATTTTTGATATTGAAGTTCAGCCTCAGGATATTTCTTCAACCGAGCTTCGCAATACAGTTGCCAGCAACAAATTGAGCAACATAAAACTGCCGGGCTCAATTATAAATTACATTTATCAGAATAAGTTGTATCGCTAAATTTTCAGTTCTGGTACCAATCCAACAATTCTTTAAAGTGATCATTTACACAGTCAGGATGAGCCAACATGCCTACATGATCATAATCTTGCTTATTTCCCTGCTTCTTACCAAGAAGAGTAAATTTAGAGTCGTTAACGCTTAGTTCATCAAGGCTATTTTTTACATCATTTGGATGTCCCAATACTGGATCGTTTTGACCAGCAAAAAACCAACATGATGGTAAATTAGCAACCGAAATCTGAGCTTGATAGTCAAAACCATCCATGGGATCTACCCAGTCTTTGCTCAACCAAGGAATTTGGTTTTTTATTGAAAGTTCACTTTCATTATCCATACCTATGCCATAACGATCGGCCGCTAAGTAACCCTGTTTCCTGATCAGGAATAAAGCAATGTGTTTCCAAAATATATCAATCATCCAGATTTTTTTTAGAGATTTTGCACGAAGCAGCCTCTTAGTCCCAAATCCCACCAGCGTTTTCACCTGCTTTTGAAGATCTGGAAAACGAAGCAAAGCAGCAGACATTAATACTCCGCCCCAAGAATGCCCTACCCAACTAACTTTTTTCGTATCAGGATGCTGAGATAAAATGAACTGTTGTATTTGTGGAATAACGTCAACAATAACTTCGGTTTGTGAAGGGTTCACCCCACGAGATAATTTAGGCTCGCTCAAGCCTCGACCCGGCATATCAATGATGTAAGACGTGAACCCATGCTTGGCTAGAAAGCATGCGAATCCCTTCCCCGATTCCGAATAAAAAACTTTTCCATTAGATATAGAACCGTGAAGCATCATGAAAGGCTTTTCAGCTTTAATCATATTTACCGGCGCAACTTTACGTATATGGAGACAGCCGTGTTTATAAGGAAAAAATATGGATTCCTGCTTTATTTCATAATGCACTTATACATTCCACTGTAGAGTTTTTACTCAACCACATTGCCAATTTCATATTCAGTTTTCAAGTTTTAAAACTTTTAAGCATCTTTTTTTTATAACTGACGTCTATTACTCCATGAATAATAACCTTTAAATAACACCATCATGATCAAAATAATTAGTTTTAAAATTTGTCCATTTGTGCAACGTGTAACTGCAGCACTTGAAGCTAAAAATATCGCCTATGAAATCGAGTTCATAAGTTTAAAAGATAAACCGAAATGGTTTATTGATGTATCACCCAATGGTCAAGTTCCAGTAATGGTTACAGAAAATCATATACCACTATTTGAATCTGATGCCATTATTGAATACATAGAAGACGAATATGGCGCATTAGAAGAGAATGTAACCAATGAACAACGAGCTTTGGATAGAGCTTGGAGCTATTTAGCCAGTAAAAACTACCTTGTTCAATGCAGCACTATGCGTAGCAAGGACGAATCGATATTCACAGAACGGTTTTCTAAACTTCGTAACGCCTTCGAAAAAGCTGAAAATCAGTTAAACATCCGCAATCAGTTTTTCAAATCTGACAGGATATCAAATGTTGATTTAGCATGGTTACCATTGCTCTACAGAGCCAATATTGTACAACAGCATATGGGCTGCGATTTACTGGTAAACTTTCCCAAAATGAAAGCATGGCAGGCTAATTTACTGGCTTTACCTTTCGCGAGTAAAACGGTTTCCCACGATTTTGAAACACTGTTCAGTAATTTCTATTTAACTGATACCTTTTTAGCTCAATGCAAGAGTGAAAAGATAAACTCACAGTGCTGTGACACATCTTCCTGCTGTTAACGTAATAGTTAAGTGCCTGATAGTAAGATTTTAAGTTCTTATCATCAGGTACTTAACCACGTTAAAACCTGGATTTTTCACCTTCATTCAGAATATAAAGTTGTACTTCAGAGTCGAGCTTTTTATGCATATGCAATAGTCTTAATAGTGGGCCATAAGAAGATCGGTCGCCCATTTGCCAGCTGTATTTTCCATAGCCCCATGGGATCATAACCTTACAGTTCAACTCATCTGCAGCAGCAAGTGCATCTTCTGGCGTTAAATGAACATATCGATACCACATTCCATCTTGTGGATGATGATAAGAGGCTATCGGCATTAAGCATACATCCATATCACCATATCTTTTTTGAATATCTTTAAAGTGATCGGAATAGCCTGTATCACCAGCAAAAAATAGTTTCTTACCTTTATTTTCAATAACCCAACCGCCCCATAAAGAAGTATTACGATCTTCATAAATATAAGGTACCAAAATTCGATCACTGAAATGATTGCCCGGAACAAAATTAATCGTAGTACCACTTAATGTAGTAGATGAAAACCACGCCATTTCATTGATTTTATAGCCATCATTTTCAAAGTGTTCTGCGAACCCTAATGGCACTAAGTACTGAATATCACGACTCATATCATCAATGTCAGATTTGTTGAAATGATCGTAATGGGTATGAGAATACATTATCGCATCAACATCATTAAGCTCTGTATCCGAAAGCCAAGATTCTGGTTCGTTACGGTATTTACCACCGAATGCCCACAGTGCAAAACCCACCGGCCAATCAAATTGTTGCGAAATAGGATCGAATAATAAACGAATTCCATCTTCAGTCTTAATATGAAAACTTGCATGACCAAGCCAATGAACGTCAAACCCTGTATTGGTCGTTGATGGCTTCTGTTGCCCAACAAACTGACAATTCTCTTCTTTTAATTCACATTGGAGTTTCTCAGATTCTGGGTAACAATCTTGCTCACACGTGTAAGGATAAACACGATCTTTTAATTTTTCTGGATACAAATTAGAAAAACGCTTCTTCTCTTTTTCTTTACTTTTACCTTTGTCTCGGTACTTAATAATTGAATCATTATCAACAATTCGTTGTACTTGATTGGTGTTCGTACACCCCATGACAGTAATTAGAAACAGCAAACTGATCCAAAATCGCATTTTATTTATATCCATATATCTTTTAAGTAATTCTATTGTTTTAATGACATAGCTTCTATAACGAAGATGTTAGCGAGTGTTTCTGGCAAAGATAAAGCTACATCTTGTTGCAAATATAAAAGCGTTCATGATATAAAACCAACCACCAATCGGTTTTAAACCATTTTTGATAAAAACAGAGGATTAAATGCAATTAGGCGATCTTGAAAAACAAGTATTGCATTACCTGTGGCAGTACAAGCCCGCTGATGCGAAGCAAGTGTTTGCTTACTTTGAAAGTAAGCGTGGTGGTACGTTGAATACAATCCAGAGTACGTTAGACCGTTTATTTAAGAAAGGGTTACTTACTCGTCATAAAGTCAGTTACGCATGGCAGTATGAGCCCAAAATCGAAAAGCACCAATTGATTGCGCAACTCATAAAGTCGGTAACCAGTGACTTTGTTGATGAAGAGAATAGCTTAGTTGCAGCCTTTTCATCGATTTCGCAAGAGCTAAATGAAGATCAATTGTTGAAGCTAGAAAGCTTAATTGAACAACAAAAACGTAAACTGCAACAAGAGAAGTAATCATGTTTCAAGGCGACACTGCAATTTGGTTAAACATTTTCACCATCGCTATTATCAGCTTTGGGTTAGCAAACCTCGTGGTGTCTACTATTTTTGTATTTCTTCAACATAGATTATTCAGTATTGCACCTAAGCATCGCCGTTTAATTTTATAGTTAAGTGTGTTTGCGCCTTGGGTGGCAGTGTTATCTGTATTTGCAGATGTTTCTGTTGCCATGCTCCAGAACCAAGATATGGCAGGCTCATTTATCAGCCATTGGCATCACATTGACAGCTTTTACTTTGCTAGCTGGCATGGCGCCTTACTGATTTGTTGGTTTACAGTTGCCGGCTTTTTAGTGTTTTCTAAATCGTTTTCTTTGCTTAAACACCTAAAACAAATGTCTATGCTCGACACACTTGCTATTCATAAGTCGGATAATGTTTATCACTTGAAGTCTGATTGTGTGAGTGCATTTACCAGCGGGATGTTTACACCAAAATGCTATATCTCTGATGGTATGCTCAACACCACCTCTGATAGTGAACAAGACATTATCGTTAAACATGAACAAGCTCACGCCATCAATCGAGATCCAATGAAAAAATGGCTTTTCAGTGTGTTAGCAAGTTTCTTTATTGGTTTTATTTCAACTCGATTAAAACTTCATATGTCATTAGCCATGGAGCAAATGGCCGATGATAGTGTTGCAAAGGCAACTAATAGAAATACAGATATTGCCTCTACATTGATCAAAATTACCCGTATTAACCAAAGCATCAATGCAAAGTTACAACAAGAATGCATCACTAACTTTGGTGCCAACGTTATGGAGCAACGCGTGCTTTTCTTACTCGGTCAGTTAGAAAATAAGCCTGTAAGAAAATCTATTTCATTCACCATATTAGCGATGACTATCGTGTGTTGCCTACTTTCTATCGATAGTATTCACCACTTAATAGAGTTCTTCTTTAAACATTAAACCTCATTTAAAACACACTTAAAACCGATCGCCTATCGGCAAAAAAAAGCAACACTAACCGAATAAAAACCGATTCGCTATCGGTTTAAGAATTAACAAATAAACCGATGATGAATCGGTTTTTAAATACGGAGTATCATCGAGATGATCCAATACAGTCACTTGTTACCCAATCGATGGCGACGCCTCAGTGTTTTGCTCGCTATGGCACTTGCCTCTCTCTGTTTCTCTGGTTTTGGCCAAGCAGCAACATTGAATCTAACCCAAGCGATTAAGTTAACGCTTTCTAACAGCCCAGAACTGCAAACCTATGTTCATCGTGCTGAAGCTGCTAAAGGCATGGTTGAACAAGCCGCTGTCGGTACGTCTAAAAAAATCGATATTTCTGTAGAGGATGCCTTTGGCACAGGTCAATTATCTGGCATCAAAAGTGCGCAAACTAATATTCAGTTGGCGTGGTTACTTGAGCAGCCAATCCTTGATTTGAGAGTCAGTGTTGCAAAGAGCAAAACGAACATAAATCAGCTTGAAAAGGATATCAATGCGGTAAAAGTTGCGGCCAACACGGCGAAATTATTTATTAATGCCCTGTCGCTCAAAGAGCAAATGAAACTAGCGACACTTTCTGAACAAAAAGCTCGTCAAGCATATGAACAGATTAGCTTGCTTGTTAAACGTGGAAAATTGAGCGCAATTGACGCATTACGTGCGAAAGCCAACCTCTCAAAAAAGTCGCTATTAGTTGAAGATCTCGAACACGAAATCTTAGTCGCTAAAAATTATTTAGCGGCGCAATGGGACGGTAATGCTGATTTCGTTTTAGCGGGGAACTTGCTGACGATTCCGCTTGTAGCCAACTCTACAGTATTAGAGAAACGATTACTGAAAACACCCAGCTATAAATTGTACGGCGTTAAACAAACTATCGTTGACCGTGAAATTCAGCTTGCAAAAATGAGTATTAACCCAGCTTGGGAAGTGAGAACTGGCATCCGTCGCAATGAAGCTCTTGACGATTATGCTATCACAGCTGGCGTCAGCATTCCTTGGGGCAGAGCTGACCGCAACAACGGAAAGATTGCGTCATTAAAAGCAGAGCAATTGAGCCAACGTTCATTAGCTAACGCATGGTTGACCAAGGCAAAAGCTCAAGTTTTCCAAGTTAATGTGCAATACAAACATTTTGAGCATGTGATTGATGCGCTCAACAGTGAAACGCTTCCAACATTGACCAAAGCGAATAAAGCCGCACAGAAAACATTCACTCAAGGTCGTTTTAGCTATAGCGACTGGTATCTCATTCAGCAAGAGCTTATCGACACCCAATTTGAGCTGATCGACGCTTACACCAACGTTCACCTAAATCAAATTCAACTAGAGCAGTTAACTGCGTCTTTCATAAATTGAGGCAAAAGAAGAAATGATGAAATTTAAACCTATTTTTGCAGCCCTATTGCTCAGCCAATTATCCATTGCGAGCGGTATTTTTGTCGCACCAACCTACGCCAATGATCATGAGCACAACGAACAGCAACAAGAAGAAGTTGAGAAAGGGCCGAACCGTGGCCACATGTTACGTAATGGTGACTTTGCTATTGAGCTTGCCATTTTTGAAAATGGAGTACCGCCAGAGTTTCGTATTTTTGCCACTCAAAAAGGCAAAGTAATTCCCGCTAACGATGTAAAGCTAAACGTCAAACTCACACGATTAGGTGATGTCATTGACGACATCACCTTCAAAGCAGAAGGTGCGTATGCCCGTGGTGATATGGTTATTTATGAGCCGCACTCTTTCAACGTTACCTTAACAGCTACTTACCAAGGCAAACAACATCAATGGTCGTACGATAACTATGAAGGTCGAGTAAAAATCAATAATGATGTAGCCAAAGAGATGGACATCACCATAGAGAAAGTCGGCCCGCAAACGTTACATCAGATCGTCAACGTTTATGGGAAGTTAGAGCCTGCTCCAAATGCAACTCGTGACATCAGTGCTCGCTTTCCTGGTGAAGTACAACGCCTTTTTGTCGTACTTGGCGATAAAGTAGAAAAAGGTCAGAAGTTAATGACTATTGTCAGTAATGACAGCTTACAGCCATATACATTAGTTGCTCCGATGAGCGGCATTGTTACTCAGCAAAATGTGAATATTGGCGAGCAAAGTGGTGAATCGAGTTTGTTGCAACTTACTGATACGAGCAAGCTGATAGCAACATTGAATGTATATCCTCAAGAACAAAACATGGTTAAACCGCAACAATCCGTTGCAATCAAAGCCGTTCAAACTGGTGTGACATTTAAAACATCCATCAAAGACAGTCTTTACTCATTAACACCTGAACAAGCAAAAGTGTTCCGTGCCGAAATAGATAACTCAAACAGCCAATTCAGTGCTGGGCAGTTTATCAGCGCCAAGATCGACACCACATCATTCAATGTTCCTCTCGCAGTAAAAAAAGTGGCACTTCAAAGCTTCAGAGATTTCACCGTCGTCTACACCAAGGTCAATGAACAATATGAAGTACGCATGCTTGAACTCGGACGAGAGTCCGGACCTTGGGTTGAAGTAATAAACGGAATAAAAGCTGGGGCTGATTATGCGGTGGGCAATAGCTACCTCATCAAAGCCGATATTGACAAATCTGGCGCATCGCACGATCACTAAGGAAGCTGTATGTTAGATAAAATATTAAGATTTTCCATTCAGCGAAGTAAGCTGA
The DNA here is from genome assembly GCF_004168585.1 of Shewanella sp. OPT22. Taxonomy (GTDB): domain Bacteria; phylum Pseudomonadota; class Gammaproteobacteria; order Enterobacterales; family Shewanellaceae; genus Parashewanella. The sequence continues at coordinate 77,947 of NZ_PGVH01000056.1, forward strand.
TTATGGTTGTCGTGCTAGCCATTGCCGCACTGGGTGTATGGAACTTCAAACAACTGCCTATTGATGCCGTACCAGATATAACAAACGTACAGGTTGTGCTCAATACTGAAGCACCGGGTTATACGCCGTTAGAGGTTGAACAGAGAATTACTTATCCGTTAGAGACAACATTAGCTGGCCTCCCAGGATTAGTGAACACACGCTCCGTATCAAGATACGGTCTATCACAAGTGGTAGCAATTTTTAATGACGATACTGATATCTACTTCGCTCGCCAGTTAATCAACCAACAACTCGCCAGTGCTAAAAATGAATTGCCGCAAGGTTTGCAACCTGAAATGGGGCCAATTGCAACAGGCCTCGGTGAGATTTTCATGTTCACTGTTGACGCTAAAAACGGTGCGAAGAACCCTGACGGTAGCAAGATAACCTCAACGCAATTGCGAACGATCCACGACTGGATCATTCGACCGCAGTTAATGCAAGTTGAAGGTGTAGTTGAAGTGAACCCCATTGGTGGTTTTGAACGTGAAATATTAATTGCTCTGAATCCAGAAAAGCTTTTAGCTTATGGTTTAACTCAAAAAGACATCATTGAAGCAGTTGGCAGTCACAACCAAAATCGTGGTGCAGGATTCATAGAATACAGTGGTGCGCAATATCTTGTACGTATTCCTGGGCAGGCAAAAGATCTCGATGAGCTTGGCAATATTCCTGTATTCAGCAAGCTGGGGCGAGTGACTCGTGTTAAAGACGTTGCTGAAGTCAAAGAAGGTAAAGAGCTTCGAAGCGGTGCCGCAACACAAAATGGCAGAGAAGTTGTGCTCAGTACGGTGTTTATGCTTATTGGCGAGAACAGTCAGAAGGTCGCAAAAGCCGTCGGTGAACGTTTACAAGAGATAAATAAGAGTCTGCCAACAGGCGTTGAAGCCACCGCAGTTTACGACCGAACTAAACTGGTCAATAAAACCTTAGATACCGTTGAAACTAACTTGCTCGAAGGTGCCATCTTAGTGATGGTCATCCTATTCCTTCTTTTGGGTAATATTCGTGCCGCTTTGTTAACCGCAGCAGTAATTCCGTTTGCGATGTTAATGACCATAACAGGTATGGTACAAACTCGAATCAGTGCGAACCTAATGAGTTTAGGTGCGCTGGATTTTGGTCTGTTGGTCGATGGTGCAATCATCATTGTTGAAAACTGCATTCGTCGACTGAGCCAAGCCTCGCACATTAAACCATTACCACTTAATGAACGAATGGATGTAGTTTATCGGGCAACAAAAGAAGTTATCCGCCCTGCTCTGTTTGGTGTGTTCATCATTACCGCTGCCTATCTACCAATCTTCGCCTTAGAAGGTGTGGAAGGTAAAATGTTCCACCCAATGGCAATGACAGTTGTGATTGCGTTATTGAGTGCCATGGCGTTATCTGTGACTTTTGTACCCGCTGCGATAGCCCTGCTATTCAAAAAACCAGTTAAAGAAAAAGAGACTCTTATTCTTAAAACGGCTTCAAAAATCTACAAGCCTTTGTTAGCTGTCGCATTGAAAGCTCGTTTTGCCGTTATTGCGGGTGCTGCAGCATTAGTCGTTATCGCAATTGTATCGGCAACTCGAATGGGCAGTGAGTTTTCACCGAACCTTGATGAAGGTGACATTGCCATGCATGCCCTACGCATTCCTGGTACATCGTTAACTCAAGCTATCAGCATGCAAGAAGCGTTAGAAAAAAGCATTCGCTCATTGCCCGAAGTTGAGCGTACTTTTACTAAAATTGGTACACCTGATGTTGCAACGGATGCAATGCCACCAAGTGTTGCCGATAATTTTATTATCTTGAAGCCTCGCGAACAATGGCCAGATCCTAGTAAACCTAAATCTGGGTTAATCAAAGAGTTAGAATCTCAAGTCAATATGATTCCAGGTAGCCGGTACGAGTTTCTACAGCCAATTCAAATGCGGTTTAACGAATTATTAGCGGGGGTACGTTCTGAGCTCGCTATTAAAGTATTCGGTGACGACTTTACAACCCTTAAAAAAGTCGGCAGTGAAATTGAAAAAGCTATTGCCAATGTTGAAGGGATTAAAGACTTACAAGTTGAGCAAACTTCTGGTCTACCCATTCTAACCGTCACGCCTAAAGATAATGTGCTTACTCTGTATGGTCTTTCAAAAGCGGAATTACAAAACCAGGTAGCCGTTGCCATTGGTGGAAAAAACATCGGTAAATACTACCAAGGTGACCGTAGATTCGACATCGTAGCTCGTCTTGATGAACCACTCAGAAAGGACATCGACCGTTTATCTAAACTGCCAATTTTACTGGATAACGGTAAGTACTTACCGCTATATGAAGTTGCAAATGTACAGACGATTCTGGGTGCAAACCAAATTAATCGCGAAAAAGGAAAACGCCGTATCGTGGTGACAGCGAACGTACGCGACCGTGATTTGGGGAGTTTTGTTGGTGATGTGAGAAACGTTATTGAATCCAAAGTCGATATGCCAGCAGGTTATTGGGTTGAGTACGGTGGTACTTACCAAAAGCTGCAATCAGCTTCTGAACGATTAAGTGTCGTAGTACCCGTCACTTTAGTATTGATCTTTGGCTTACTGTTACTTGCACTTGGTTCATTTAAAGATTCTTTCATCATTTTTACTGGTGTGCCATTGGCATTAACTGGCGGGATTTTCGCCTTAATCATGCGTGATATTCCATTTTCAATTTCTGCAGCAGTTGGGTTCATAGCCTTATCAGGGATAGCGATCCTCAATGGTCTTGTCATGGTGTCGTTCATCCGTGAATTACGTCGTGAAAAACTGCCATTAGAGCAAGCAATCACCCAAGGTGCATTGACTCGATTACGTCCTGTCATTACCACCGCATTAGTTGCCTCGTTAGGCTTTATCCCAATGGCATTGAATACTGGTATTGGCTCTGAAGTTCAACGCCCTTTGGCTACAGTGGTCATTGGTGGTGTGATTTCATCAACGATTCTAACGTTGTTTGTGCTACCTGCGTTGTATCGCATTTTGCATGGACGCTCGGCTAAAGAAGAACAAACATCATAGTTAATAAAAAACCAATGTCATGCCTGCTATTGCAGGTATGACGTAAGTTCCATAAATGAAGTAGTAAACCCAAGGACAGTTCATGCAAAGCAACACAAAGTGGTCGTATTTTAGTTACGTTTTGCTGGCATTATTTGCATTAGTTTCATTTGAAACTTTCGCTCATGGTGTCGATGACAATACACGTGCTTTTTTACAAAATAACACTGGGGTGCAATTTATCCCATTTATGTATATTGGCGCGAAACATATGGTGACAGGTTACGATCACCTATTGTTTTTAGTCGGCGTATTATTCTTTTTATTCAAAGCCAAAGACGTCCTACTCTACGTCAGTATGTTTACTTTAGGCCATAGCTTAACCTTGATGGCTGGTGTGATGTTTAACATCGAATTCAACGCCTACATTATCGATGCCATTATCGGTTTATCTGTCGTTTACAAAGGTTTTGATAATTTAGGTGGCTTTGAAAAGCTTTTAGGCTATCAACCCGATACTAAAAAGGCCGTGCTGATCTTCGGCTTATTCCATGGCTTTGGTTTAGCGACCAAAATCCAAGAATTCCAACTGCCTACCGATGGCCTTTTCACCAACATGATCGCCTTCAATATCGGAGTCGAATTGGGTCAATTTTTAGCATTAATGTTCATACTGCTCGCCATCAATCTTTGGCGACAGCATAAAAGCTATTTCAAATTTTCCGCCATCTCTAACACAGCTTTAATGGCTGGAGGCTTCATGTTAATTGGCATGCAGATGACCGGTTTTTTCGTGAGTTAAATTTTAGAAAATAAGTTAGATACAAGAGAATTTTTATAATGAATGCACATTTAAGTACCAAATCCCTTATCAAAGCAACCTTAATATCTCTGGTTGTTGCCGCTTTCACACTGGTATTGTTTATCTTGCCAGCCGAATACAACATTGATCCAACAGGTATTGGCCAAAAACTAGGGCTAACCATTCTAAACCCTAGCTCTGAAGCAACAATAAACACATCTCCCAAGACGGCCTCTTCAGAAGGTGAAGATACCGTCACGTTAACCGTACCTACTGGTCGTGGTATTGAGTACAAACTTGCCATAGAGCAATTCCAAAAAGTGAAGTATGAATGGCTTACTGATGGAGCAGATGTATACGTTGATCTTCATGGTGAACCTCGTGGCGATACTACTGGCTACTTCGAAAGCTACACCATTGCTACCACACCTGACATGCAGGGCAGCTTCACTGCTCCGTTTGCAGGCTCTCATGGTTGGTACTTTAAAAACAAGACCGACTCTGACATCCAAATTCAACTGACTTTCAGCGGCGACTACGTCATTGAAGGTTTGAAGTAAATATCACTTAGATTGAACTAAAAAAACCAATAAGGAAAACACAATGCGTTTATTATCCGTAATAGTAACTGTAACTACACTTTTGATAGTCCAACCTAGCTTTGCTCATGGCGATGGTCATGGTCATCAACCAACTCTTTCTGCTGATGGGGCCATTTCTGTGGCAGTCAAAGCCGCTAAAAAAATGAGCTTTAAAGATATGGGCTTAGCGATTGGAAAACTTGATACTTCATGGGGCAAAATTAACCCAGAGAATTTTAAAGTAGTTGAGCGCAATGCGATGGGTTATATCATAGTAGCGACGAATGATGACACAGAAACTCTCGTATTTTCCGTTTCAAAGGAAGGTCGCTTAATTGATGTAGTGAACCGCCAGACATTTGAAAAATCGCACGGCCACAGCCATTAATATTCACCCATAAATTAAAAAGGTCGGCAAGTGCCGACCTTTATTGTTATCCGAAAACGTTGAATTAGTTTTGAGTAACGACTGCAGAATTGCTTGTACCTGCTTGAGTAACATTGATGCTGTTTACAGAACCTGTAGAAGAACCCGTAACGCTATTCAAATCACCCGTTTGACTGATATTGATAATATTATCTGAACCCGTTAACTGGAATTCGTCATTTACATCTTCAATACCAGAGATATCATTTGATGAACCAGATTGGGCAAGCTCAATCGAATTACTGTCACCTGTTGTTAAAATATCAATCATATTGATATCACCCGCTTGGCTAGCATCAACAGTATTATCATTACCTGAAGTGTTAATACGTGCGTAATGGCTATCACCATCTTGGGTTAATGATACTGTATTAGTATCACCTGTAACGGTCATGTCAGTGCGGTTTGTTACGCCGTATTGAGTGATGCTCACAACATTGCCGTCACCATTAAATGAAGCAAGATCGTCGCCACCAACGTTATTTCGATCGCCGTCTTGATAGACGCTGATGTCGTTATTACTTCCATTAACATCCTGCAATCGAGACGTGTTGCGGTTATCAATTTGAGTCACACTAAAGCTATTCGTATGACCAACAGTTCCTTCAATGTATGATGAGTTTGAACGGCCATCCTGATCAAGATTAAAGGTATTATCATCAAAGTTCACATAATGAATATGAGAGTTATTGTATTCACCATTTTGTGAGATATTCGCTTCGTTACGATTAGCTTCTTGGAATGAGTAGAAATCACTGTAGTTACCTGTTCCAGTCTGCTCTAAAGTATGTCTATTTTCATCGCCATTGAAGTAATAATAACTACCGTTATATTGACCGTCCTGTGTGACAAAGTTTACATTTAAGTCACCACGAGTCGTATGGTAAGACGAGTTTGAAGTACCGGACTGAGCAACACTATTGTTATTGCTATCACCCGTTACTCGTACATTGTTTCTGTTTGAATCACCAGATTGGTTTATATCTTGATAGTTTCCGTAATTGCGTGACTCTACTGACGACTCATTAGCATTACCATCTTGAACAACGTTTGTCTCTTGATTATCACCAATTTGCTCAATCGAACTTTGGTTGTTGCTACCAAATTGCAAAGCTAATACTGACTGGCCTTCATTAGTGCTGGCTGCTGCATTTTCTTGATTAACTGTTATTTGGTTATTATCACCAGCTACAGCAGAAAAACTGATTGCAGAACTTATAGCAATTGCAACTAGTGACATCCTTGTTTTATTACTCATTGCGCTTCCCTTTTTTATTAAAAATAACATTGAATTCAATTAACGTTTGAATATTGTATAAACCCTGCACTAAGTTACTGTTTAGGAATAATTTAACAATTAGAAAAAGGTATAGACTTGATAACGTCACAAAAATAACAGAGAGTCGAAACAAACTAAAAAAGCATTATTTTACAAAGAGTTAAGCTGAAACAAAAAGTAAACTTCTTAAATTAAAAAGAGAGACTACTAGCCAAAAGTATTACTCTGTCTTCTATAGTACTTTCAGCTAAAACCGTCTAATGAGATCCATCGACTAAATTTACTAGCTTTTCAGCATCGAGTAATTCATAACCAGATTGAGTTTTTTGCAGAATACCACCCACGACAAACTCTTTAATGACCCTTCGGTAAACCCTTTCTGAACATCCAAACCGAGCTGCTTCGTCTACTTGTTTTTCAAAATGACAGATTGATGCCCCAGTCTGATGACGATGCAAAATATCTGATGCCACGTTAAATGAAAGCGGATTAAGAATATAAGAAAAGGAAGTATCAATGATCTCTTTATAGCGTACAGTCATTACATAGCAGTACCATAATGCTATTTCACTGTGTTCTTGCATTAACTCTAAAAGAGTCTGAACCGGTACAATTTTTAAAGTTAAAGGCTTAGTGGCAATAACATCAAACCAATTTTCTTCATCTACTAACACTTCAACTTCACCATACAAACGATTTTGCTCTTTTGTTGCAGGTAGAATTAAGCTTCTGCCATTCTCAGACAAATACTGAATCGAAATATCAGTATCGTTATTTTGCTCCCAATAAAAGTAATTATGCTTTTCTCCTTTTCGAAGAATGTATTCCCCATTATCAAAAGAGATTTGCTTAAGATTCAATGTTGATAGAATCGAGATTAACTTGGACTTTCCGACTTCGCTCACACTTTTCAGCATAAAATTCCAACACTCTGTGCAAGAGGACAATTGTCCTCTTATTTCGGTTTAATGCTCACTATTATGACCTCAAACCATTAGAGGAGAAACACAATGACACCACATATCAATGCTAATAAAGGTGATTTTGCTGAAACAATATTTATGCCTGGCGATCCACTCAGAGCAAAATACATCGCAGAAAATTTTTTAGAAGAGGCCGTAGAAGTTTGTAATGTTCGTGGCATGCTTGGTTTCACCGGGAATTATAAAGGTAAACGTGTCTCTGTTATGGGGCACGGAATGGGCATTCCATCTGTATCTATTTATGTCCATGAGTTAATTAAGTTCTATGATGTAAAAACCATTATTCGAATTGGTAGTGCTGGTGGTGTCGCCCTTGACGCTAAAGTAAGAGATATTGTGGTTGCAACAGGTGCAGGAACAGCATCTCTCACTAATCGCAGTAAGTTCGCAGGTTACGACTGCCCTGCAACGCCAACTTTTGATTTAGCATTGCGCTGTCACAAAACAGCTGAAGCATTGGGTATTGAAGCCAAATTCGGCAACATTTTCACTAATGACTTATTTTATGGTTCAGATCCAGCGCTTATCCCAACATTACAGAAAATGAATATTTTAGGAGTCGAAATGGAAACAGCTGCGCTTTATACCTTGGCAATGGAGCATGGTGTGAATGCACTGAGTATCCTAACGATTTCAGACCATATTGTTACTGGTGAAGAAACCACAAGTGAGGAACGCCAAAACGGTTTTAATAATATGGTTAAACTCGCACTGGAAACTGGAATATAACTTTTTCTAGTTGCTCAAATATCAATCTCAACCTTGTGGAGGATGTCGTATATTTAAGTTCAAAGTTTTGCTATTATGCTGGGCTATTTTAAAATAAGGGGTAGCTCAGCGTGCAAGGCGCCGAATTAAGAGATTTTATCATCGACAAAGTTGATGATCTAAAAGCAAAAGATATCATTTCACTTGATGTACAAGATAAATCAACTATCACAGACTACATGGTGATCTGTTCAGGTACATCAAAGACTCATGTTAAATCTATTGCAGAATATATCGCATTAGAAACTAAAAACGCAGGATTTCCACCAGTAGGCATCGAAGGCCGAAGTGGCAGTGAATGGGTTCTTGTAGATATGGGTGATGTTATCTTGCATGTGATGCAAGACCAAACTCGAGACTTTTATCAATTAGAAAAGCTGTGGTCTGATAATCACGCTTAATGGGTTGTTCTCTATCAGCCTTATTACATGAGAACAATTTAATATGAAATTACAATTGATTGCAGTTGGCACTAAAATGCCATCTTGGGTTACTCAAGGTTTTCAGGAATATCAGAGGCGATTTCCACGAGATATGCCGCTTGAATTGCTTGAAATCCCAGCAGGGAAACGTGGTAAAAATGCAGATATTGCACGAATCCTTCATAAAGAAGGCGAGCAAATGCTTGCTGCAATTCCCAAAGGCAATCGTATTGTAACTCTTGATTTACCTGGAAAAAATTTAACGACTCCGGCCCTTGCAACTGCCATTAATAAATGGCAACTTGATGGTCGGGATGTCAGTTTATTGATTGGCGGACCAGAAGGACTTGCACCAGCCTGTAAACAAGCTGCTCAAGAGAGTTGGTGTTTATCAGCGCTTACTCTTCCCCATCCTTTGGTTCGTATTGTTGTCTCTGAAAGCCTTTATCGGGCTTGGAGTGTGAACAATAACCATCCTTACCACCGAGAGTAACAATATAATTACCTACAGTTAGCTAGGACTGATTTCGGAGAAACATCAGTGTCGCCAAAAAAGCGAATGACCATACATGATCACGCCGCTGAGGCGTCACTGTTTAAACGCAGAGCATTTTTTACCTTTACTTGTGTTTTAGTGATGATAGGGATATTGCTCACTAACCTTTATCGCCTACAAATTGAAGATTTTAAAGACTTTAGCACTCGTTCGAATGATAACCGAATTAGAGTTGTTCCTGTCGCACCAAGCCGTGGATTAATTTATGATCGTAACGGTCAGCTTCTGGCTGAAAATCGTCCTTTTTATACACTTCAAGTGCTTCCAGAAAAAGTAAAAAACATAAATGAAACTCTGGAAAACCTTAAAAAAGTCATTCCAATATCTGATGATGAAATCGAAGACTTTAAAACCTCATTAAAATATCACCGTCGTTTCAAGCCGCTTTCACTCAAGAACCGCTTAACTCAAGAACAAGTTGCCGAGTTCAGCGTTAATCAATACAGATTTCCTGGTGTTTATGTAGACGCAGGGCTAAAGCGCTTTTATCCATATGGTTCACTTCTGACTCATGTTTTGGGGTATGTCGGAAGAATTAATCAAAAAGATCAAGCTCGCCTCGAAGCGAACGATGAGTGGAAAAATTATGCGGCCACCAAAGACATTGGTAAACAAGGAATCGAACGTTATTACGAATCTCTGTTACACGGTAAGCCTGGTCACTTAGAAGAAGAAGTAAATAACCGCGGCAGAACCATACGAACACTAAAAAGCACACCGCCAGTCCCTGGGCAGGACATCTACCTCACTATTGACTTGAACTTACAAGCAAAAGCGATGGAACTGCTTAATGGCCGTCGTGGAACCGTAGTGGCCATCGATCCAAAAGATGGCGGTGTTTTGGCTATGGCTTCGAGCCCAAGTTACGACCCGAATCAATTTGTTCATGGTATTTCAAGTAAAGCTTACCGTGGTTTGCTTAACGATGATGCTCGACCATTAATTAATCGTGCAACTCAAGGACAATACTCGCCTGCATCCACCATCAAACCATTAATGGCATTGGCGGGGCTGGAGGATAAAGTGGTAACGGAACAAACGCGTATTTGGGATCCTGGTTTTTGGCAAATCCCGAATGTTGAGCACAAGTACCGTGACTGGAAACGCTGGGGGCATGGTTGGGTAGATGTCCATGATGCAATTATTGATTCCTGTGACACCTATTTTTACGAGCTTGCCTACAAATTAGGGGTAAATCGCATTGCACAGTTTATGGCGCCTTTTGGATTTGGTGAAAGCACCGGCATCGACATTTTCGAAGAGTCTACAGGCAACTTACCAGATAAAGATTGGAAGCGAATTAAGTACGAGCAACCATGGTACATCGGTGACACGATTTCTGTAGGTATTGGTCAGGGATACTGGACTGCAACGCCGATGCAACTTGCTAAAGCGATAACAATTATTGCTAATAAAGGTGAGCGATTTGTCCCACACTTTTTGAAATCACTCCAAGATGATACCTCTAAAATAGATGCACCAATCGATGAGCTACCTCCAATAAAACTGTCTAACCCACACAGTTGGGATATCGTAATTGATTCAATGTACCGCACTGCTATGAAAAAACGCTTTACACATTCACCTTACATGGCAGCAATGAAAACGGGGACAGCCCAAGTTATTGGTATTGCGCAGGACCAGAAGTATGATGCGAAATCTATCAGTAAGAAACATCGGGATAATGCTCTGACCGTTGCTTTTGCCCCTGTAGATGCCCCCAAAATTGTTGTTGCTGTCGTGCTAGAGAATGCGGGTTGGGGTGGCGATAATGCCGGCCCAGTGGCTAAAGGAATGTTAGATACTTATTTGCTTAATCCTGATGGGAGTTTAAAACAATGAATTCAAGACACCATCGCCCTAACATATGGCGCAGACTCCATATTGATCTCCCGCTCTTAGTTGGCCTGTTAGCATTAATGACCTTTAGCATTTTTGTCATTTATTCAGCCAGCGGTGGCAGTTGGGCAATGATTGAACGTCAAGGTGTTCGTATTGGCCTGTCACTTTTTGTTATGTTTGTGGTAGCTCAAATTAACCCAGAAATATTGAGGCGCTGGGCACTTCCCATTTACTCAGTTGGAATAGCTTTGCTTCTCGGCGTTCACTTCTTTGGGGAGATCAACAAAGGCGCTCAGCGTTGGTTAAATCTAGGTTTTGTTGAATTTCAGCCTTCAGAGCTAATGAAACTCGCCTTTCCTATCACGATGGCTTGGTATATCAGCAAGTTCCCACTTCCTCCAAAGAAACGTTACTTAGCAGGTGCTGCCGTTCTGCTCATTGTTCCAACGTTACTTATTGCTAAACAACCTGACTTAGGCACATCTATTCTTGTAGCAGCTTCAGGCGTTTTTGTATTGTTCTTATCAGGAATGAGTTGGTGGATTGTCGGCGGCATCATAGCCGCAGGCTTGGCTTTTTTACCCGTATTATGGTTTTTCTTGATGCACGATTACCAAAGAACTCGGGTACTTACGCTGTTAGATCCTGAAAAAGATCCCTTAGGTGCTGGCTATCATATTATCCAATCAACCATCGCAATTGGATCTGGTGGTCTTTGGGGTAAAGGCTGGTTACAAGGGACGCAATCCCAATTAGAATTTTTGCCCGAACGTCACACTGACTTTATTTTTGCTGTAATTGGTGAAGAGTTCGGCCTTATTGGTAGCCTTTGCTTACTTGCTCTTTACCTATACGTTATCGGGCGTGGGCTTGTGATTGCATCAAGAGCACAAACCAGCTTTGCAAGATTATTAGCAGGAAGTATCACACTGACATTTTTCGTCTATATTTTTGTAAACATTGGTATGGTTTCGGGTATCTTACCCGTAGTCGGTGTTCCCTTGCCATTGATCAGTTATGGTGGTACTTCTATGATGACATTGATGATTGGTTTTGGGATATTGATGAGCATTAATACTCATCGACGCTTTATTGATAGATAACAATATGGAATTTCTATGTCTTTATTAAAAGGGTTTGCTGCTGCCAGTATTCTCGTGTGCTTTAGTTTTTCTTCCGCAGCAGTCGTATCAGAAGCACCACCTGCTCAGCTCAAAGCTGAGTTTATAAAAAAGCAAGTTAGTGACGGCATGCCAGAACAAGAGGTCAAAGCCTTATTGGCCAAAGCTCAGTATCAACAAGAAGTGATTGATGCGATCACTCGACCGTGGGAAGCAAAGCCGTGGCATCAATACTACCCAATATTTCTGACCGAAAAGCGGTTAACTAAAGGTTTAGCGTTTTGGAATACTTATCAAAAAGATATCGACCGAGCAGCGAAACAATTTAATGTCGATCCACAAGTGATTGTTGCCATCATTGGTATTGAAACCTTCTATGGCGGCTATTTAGGAAAATATTCAGTGCTAGACGCACTCTATAGCCTTGGATTTTATTATCCACCTAGAGGCAAGTTTTTCCGAAGTGAACTTGGGCATTTATTCCATCTAATTGATGAAGAAAACCTCGATATATCAAAGTTAAAAGGCTCTTATGCAGGCGCAATGGGCTATGGCCAATTCATTCCATCAAGCTACCGTCATTATTCAGTAAATTTTGATGATCAACATGGCCGTGATCTCATCGAAAGTCCTATAGATGCAATTGGTAGTGTGGCTAACTACTTACATCAACATGGTTGGCAAAAAGGTAACCCTGTTGCTTTGCAACTCGTCACCAAGGCGACACCAAAAGCCAAAGTCTGGTCAGGTGAACGGTTGAAATTAAAAGTTTCAGATATTCTATCGCCTTCTGTTTATCTTAAAGACAATATTGACTTAGATGTTTCACAACCAACGATGCTCATAAAGCTCAAGCAGCCAGAAGCCACAGAGTATTGGTTAGGCTTAAAGAACTTCTATGTAATAACTCGATATAATCGAAGTCCATTATATGCAATGGCCGTTTACCAATTTAGCCAACAATTAAAGCAGGCTCATGAAAACCAATAACCTGTTACCTCTTGTCGTTTCAATATCCATTTTGGCCTTATCAGCTTGTAGCTCTTCGGGTGGCCGCTATCATCTAAAAAATGATCGCGCCCCTGTAAACCCACCTGATTTATCGAAAATTGAAAATGCACAACCAAGATACGAACCGTATTCTAGGCAAGGTAATAAACCTTATGAGGTTTTCAATAAGCAATATCGTGTACTTCAAACAGCTAAGGATTATGTCGAAGAAGGTAAGGCATCCTATTATGGCGCCAAGTTTCATGGCTATCACACCTCTAATGGTGAAGTGTATGATATGTATTCTATGTCTGCAGCTCACAAAACGTTACCGATCCCCAGTTATGCTAAAGTTACCAACTTAGCGAACGGAAAATCTGTGATTGTTAGAGTTAATGACCGTGGCCCTTTCCACTCGAATCGAATTATAGACTTGTCTTATGCAGCGGCATACAAACTCGGCATGCTTAAACATGGCGTTGCTGATGTGCGTGTAGAGGCCATTCACTTCGACTCCCCAACCCAATCGTATAAAGGCAAAACGAATAAACCTAAAACAACACCGATTGCATCTGGCCACTTTATTCAGATTGTTGCTTCAAAAGACAGAATAAAACTCTCGGTCATTGCGAATCAATTGGAGCAAAAATACAAAGTAAGTTCGCGCTTAAAACATGCAGATGGCCTCTATAAATTGCAGATGGGCCCCATTTCGCAAACTTTACTCGCAAATGAATTACTTGAATCTGTTCGTAGAAATGGTTATCCACAGAGCTACTTGGTCAAAACTGATTGATTTTTATATAACAAAGGAACTTTATGACTTATGGAAAGTCTAATCGCTGATGTTATACTGTTTCTTATTTTCTAATTTAACTAAAATGTGCCTTTTTGATGATGAATCTTTTTAAATACTCTTGTAAGACTGCGCTTCTTTCCTTAGTTACCTTTTCTTCTTTCGCAGCACCTGTAATCATTCCAGAAGCTCCAAAAGTAGCGGCTAAAGCTTATGTTTTAATGGACTACAATACTGGGCAAATCATTGCTGAAAATAATGCTTACGAGCAGTTAAACCCTGCGAGTTTAACAAAGATGATGACCAGTTATGTCATCGGTACAGAGATTAAAAACGGTAATATCAGCCCCACGGATGAAGTAATCATTTCTAAAAAGGCGTGGTCAAAAAACTTTCCAGACTCGTCAAAGATGTTTATTGAAGTCGGTAAAAAAGTCACCGTATCTGAACTTAACCGCGGCATCATTGTTCAGTCTGGCAACGATGCATGTGTAGCAATGGCAGAACATATTGCTGGAACGGAAGATGGCTTTGTTGCATTAATGAACTCTTGGGCGACTCAGCTTGGAATGAAAGACAGCCATTTTGAAAACGCTCATGGACTCGATTCAGATGCGCACAAAACAACGGCTTATGATATGGCCCTTTTAGGTGCGGCGCTGATTCGTGATGTTCCTGAGGAATATCGAATTTATAGTGAAAAATCGTTTACCTATAACGGCATTAAACAATACAACCGTAACGGTCTATTGTGGGATAAAAGTATGAATGTGGACGGCATTAAAACCGGTCACACTTCTGGTGCAGGCTTCAACTTAGTCGCATCAGCAACCAAAGGTAATATGCGCCTTGTGTCTGTAGTAATGGGAGCGAGAAGTAGCACTGCACGCAAAGCTGAAAGTAAGAAATTACTGAACTTTGGATTCCGTTTTTATGAAACAGTAATCCCATATAAATCAGGCGATAGCTTTGTAACTCAAAAAATTTGGTTTGGTGATAAGCCAACAATTGATTTAGGTGTAAATACTGATACGCCAATTACAGTATCTCGCTCTCAAGCAAAACAACTTAAAGCACATTTTGAGTTAACCAAAGAGATCGAAGCACCGATTGCTAAAGGTGAGACAGTTGGTCGTATTTACTTTCAATTAAATGGTAAAGATGTTGCAGAATATCCACTAGTAACGCTTCAAGAAGTGAATGAAGGTAGCTGGTTCAGTAAACTTACTGATTACTTCAAAAAGAAAATTGCTGAGTTTTAATCACTCACAAGAACTAAAATATATGACACATAAAGAAGGGGCTATTTAGCCCCTTCTTTACATTCGCCTCTAATCTCAACCGTCTCATGTAAGACGGTACGATTGAGCTCATAAAAACCATTCTTACAATAGCCAGTTTGCTTTAGCGTTCTCTCCAACCCTAATTCAACCGCTAACTCCCAATCCTTTTCTCGCTTTTTATACGCTTCATACTCTTTCTTGAGTTGGCGGCGAGATTTTTTACGATTAGAAATTCGGTTTTCATGTGGTAAAGGATGTACCAGAGCATTTTGCGCTCTGACTTTCCATGCCTTATAGGTGAACAGTTTTAGCCCATTATCTTTAACCTCGGTACTAAAGCTGTCCTTTACTCTACCTCGAAGTGACTCAGTTTGCTCTTCAGCGGTCTTTGTTGAGCTGCACCCTGCGATCGAAGCTGCAACAATCACAAGTAATAACGCCTTATAGCCGCTCCTTGGTAGCATATCCTTATCCTTTACTAAAATTGACGATTGACTTACTTAGCTTCAATAATAAGCTCTTCAAGATAATTAATGACATCGTTCGATTCGTATAACCACTCTACTTTGCCGTCTTTCTCTATGCGTAGACATGGCACTTGAACTTTCCCACCATTATTTAACAATTCTTGGCGGTTATCCGCTTGTTTTGCGTCGACTAATTTAATATTTAATCCTTTACGACGAATATCTCGACGTACTTTCACGCAAAATGGGCAGGCTGCAAATTGATATAACTGTAAACTACGAGTCTGCTCATCTAATTTAGCTTGTAATTCATCAGAGTGATTAGGTCTTTTGGGTGCAAAAATAAAATCAAAAAAAAGAATGATTCGGCCTAAAACCCAACGAATAATAAACATAAACTACCTCTATTAACTAATTGTGTGAGCAGTGTAACGAAATAATAGCTGCGCTCAAAGCTGAAAAATGAGCGAGAAGGAAAGAACTGACCGAAAAATCTGCACTTAGTCGTAATGATTTGAAAAAGTCCTTTACCTTTTAGATCGCTTTTTGCATAATGCGTTTCGTCGACAGGGGTGTAGCTCCAATTGGTAGAGCGCCGGTCTCCAAAACCGGATGTTGTGAGTTCGAATCTCTCCACCCCTGCCAAGATTTCGAAAGCCTTGCATTTATGCGAGGCTTTTTTCGTTTATGTTATTCAAGTTTATCACCGATGCCCACCAGCTTGCATATAGTTATAATCTAACCTGTTAGTATCTCCGCCCCAAAACGCTCTCCAAGCTCTGGCAATAGGACTTCGCTTAACAAAATTAGCATCGGTAACTTTTTCAAAGCTAGCACCTAAAAGTCGTGCTCTGGTAATCGTGCTATTGTTTGTTTCAGTTCTTAATAAAGCATTTTTGATACCTCGGCGTGACATTAATACAGACGCACCTTTAAATCTAAAGCAACTATTCCCCTTATCTTCAGGCAAGTTGACTTTAACCGCATTTTCAGTAGTCAAAACATCGCCAGTTACTGGGCAACGTTCTCTCACTTTGCCTTTTTCTGGATTGAGCTTATGTCCTTGACCTTTTTCGACTTTACGAACCTCATTCCATGCTGCTTTCGTATTCATAAAGTTTTCATCTTGCGATCTAATAATATCAAGGTTTGAAGCCCCCACTCTATTCCCAAGTACATAACTGCCTTGATGTTTTTGAGCATCTCGGACTGGAGTTAACCCCGACTGTTTAAGCGCACGATCGAATTGAACATCATTATCAAGTTTAATAGCTGTAAGCCTTTCAGCAACGAACTCTTTTAAACGCCCCCAGCCCACTTTAATACTGAACTTCCTTTCAGCAAAAAAACTAGGGATATCACCATCAGGGTGGTCAGATATAGATCGGTTAACTTGATATTTAAGCCCACCGACAGAGAAATGACCACCTCCTGATGAGGTCACTGTAATAGAGCTCTGAGCACTACCTTGAGGAACAGAACTGGGCCTAGAGGTCACTAACTGGGAGTTGTCCACATCAAGATCAGCTCTGCTTTCTTCGTCAGATAAATTTGTGGCCTCATTAATATATGAATTAATTGCTTGACCGATTGGTGAAGTAATACCAATTCCACTCATTTTAGTGCCTCCTTACAACATAACCTCACTTTGAAAGTAAAGTGGTATTTATTTTTTGTATTTGTATAGTTATATTTTTGGTTCTTAATCTCTTTATCTCAACTTAATAAAAATTAATTAATATCAAGATTACAAAGGTTTAATAAGTTAACCTTTCAACTTCAACCATCAATCTAAAAAACAGATTATAACGATAGCTTTTATCCGTTATACATAATCAATCGATAGCTCTATTATTTGAATCAACAAAACGAAGCATGAAAACAAACATCATGCTGATGAAATTCAAAATACATAATGGAGCTTACAATGAGCCAATCAATCATCAACACTAAACTAAAACCATTCGCTGCAACTGCTTTTCACAATGGTGATTTTGTTGACCTAACTGAGCAAGACCTTCTAGGCAAATGGTCTGTTGTTTTCTTCTACCCTGCTGACTTCACTTTTGTTTGCCCAACTGAATTAGGTGATATGGCTGACCATTACGCTCAACTGCAAGAAATGGGTGTTGAAGTTTTCGCAGTATCTACTGACAAGCACTTTACTCACAAAGCATGGCACGACACTTCTGACACAATTAACAAAATCCAATTCCCAATGATTGGTGACCCAACGGGTGCAATTAGCCGTAACTTCGGTGTACTTGTTGAAGAAGATGGTGTTGCACTTCGAGGTAGCTTTGTAATGAACCCAGAAGGTGAAATTAAAATTGCTGAAGTTCATGACTTAGGTATTGGTCGTAGCGCATCAGAGCTTCTTCGTAAGATTCAAGCAGCACAATATGTTGCTACGCATGACGGTGAAGTTTGCCCAGCTGCATGGACTCCAGGTGAAGAAACATTGGCTCCATCATTAGATTTGGTAGGCAAAATCTAAGCTAAAAACAATAAAGTCGTATTCGTAAAACGATTATCCAGTGACTTTTACTCTTTCCTAGAAAGTCACTGGATGCCTGCCTTCGAAGGCATGACGATACAAGAAGAATATTAAGTCGTTATTTCTACAAGGAGTAATCATGTTAGACACCAACTTAAAAAATCAATTGGCCACTTACTTAAAAAACCTTAAACGCCCAATTGAGTTACACCTGAGTCTTGATGATTCGAAAGCCGCTCAGCAATTAGATCAACTTGCCGTTGATATCGCTTCATTATCTGAGTTGATCACGATAAAACATCAAACAAGTTCACGACTTGTAGAAATGACGATTTTCGACCCAGCAAACAATACTCGAATTCAATTCGCAGGGATCCCAACCGGACATGAATTTACTTCATTAGTGTTAGCCCTGCTGCACTCTGGTGGTCACCCGATAAAGCTTGATGAAGAAACCATTGAACAAGTACGAAATCTTGATGGATCTTTTCAATTCGAAACATTTATATCCTTGAGCTGCCAAAACTGCCCTGACGTTGTGCAAGCGCTTAACATGATGGCTGCCATCAACCCAAACATTACCAATGTCATGATTGACGGTGCGGTATATCAAGATGAAGTCACTGAACGCAATATCATGGCGGTACCATCAGTATTCTTGAACGGTGAGGAATTCAGCCAAGGTCGCATCAGTTTAAAAGACATTCTGTCGAAACTTGATTCAACTTCTGATGCTAAGCAAGTTGAAAAACTGAATGCAAAAAAAGAATTTGATGTTCTGGTTGTAGGCGGTGGTCCTGCTGGAGCCAGTGCTGCGATTTACGCAGCTCGTAAAGGCTTGAAGACCGGCATCGTTGCCGACCGCTTTGGTGGGCAAGTGAGTGAAACGGTCGGCATTGAAAACTTTATTTCAGTGAAAGCCACTGAAGGGCCAAAGTTAGTCGCAAGTCTTGAAGAACATGTTAAAGACTATGACGTCGATATCATGCAAGGGCAAAAAGCTAAGTCGCTAACCAAAAACGGTAATATTGCTATTGAGCTAGAATCAGGCGCAACACTTTCCAGTAAAACCATGCTAATCGCAACAGGCGCTCGCTGGAGAGAAATGAATGTGCCGGGCGAACAAGAATACCGAGGAAAAGGTGTTGCCTACTGCCCACATTGCGACGGTCCATTATTTAAAGGTAAGCGTGTTGCGGTAATTGGTGGCGGTAACTCCGGTATCGAAGCTGCTATCGACTTAGCTGGTATTGTAGAGCACGTAACCGTTTTAGAATTTGATTCAAAACTTCGTGCAGATCAAGTATTGCAAGATAAAGCTAATTCGATGAGTAACATTGACATCATTACCCAAGCACAAACAACAGAAGTACTAGGTGATGGCAAGAAAGTAGTTGGTCTTAGTTACACAAATCGATCAACCGGTGATTCTCATAGCATCGATTTAGCCGGTATTTTTGTTCAAATTGGTTTACTACCAAACAGCGAATGGGCAAAAGGCGAATTACTTACAACCAATCGCGGCGAAATTATTGTTGATGGTCGAGGCCAAACCAATATTCCAGGCGTGTTTGCTGCAGGTGACGTAACCGACAGTGCCTACAAGCAAATTATTATTGCAATGGGCAGCGGTGCAACAGCATCACTAGGCGCATTTGATTACTTAATTCGTAATTCAGAACAACAAGTTACAGACATTAAAGCTGAACAAGCTGCATAGCTTTATTTAACCCTCTCCATCTCCCCTTTCGCCCTTTATCTGGTAACAGATTTAGGGCTTTTTTCTGTGCTTAATTCCCTTGAACACAAACACAAATAACTAAAAGGAATTAATGAGTATAAATTCATAACCGATTCAAAAATATACTAGCTGTTTTAGTTATATAAAAGTTTGCAATAAAACATTTAACCAACAGGTTTTTAACCTTGTGCGCACGACAAAATAACAAGCTTACTAGACATTGAAATTGATTTCATTGGCTATGGGTAATCTATGACACAACAATAAATTTGAGGTGCGTATGTCTGCATACAATCGTTCAAGATTAACAAAATCAATAAAGAGAGCATTATTATTGGGTACGGCTGCAAGCCTACTTTCTCCTATCGCAATGGCAGAGGAAAAAGATGGAGCTGAGCAAGTTGAACGTATTTCCGTTACAGGCTCTCGTATCCGTTCAACCGATTTACAAGAATACACGCCAATCCAAACCATTGATGCTAGCCAAATTGATGCATCAGGTGCGGTAAACCTACAAGAAACTTTATTAAAGAACCCTGCTTTCGGTGCACCTGGTGTAAGCCGTACTAACTCGAACTTTTCAACGGCAAGCGCAGGTGTTTCGAGTGTAGACCTGAGAAACTTGGGTTCAAATCGTACTCTTGTACTTGTCAATGGCCGCCGCGTTGTTGCAGGTATTCCTGGGTCTTCTACCGTAGATTTAAATACCATCCCAACACAATTTATCGAGCGCGTTGAAATTGTGAGTGGTGGTGCTTCAGCGGCATACGGTTCTGACGCCGTTGCTGGTGTAGTTAACATCATTTTAAAGAAAGATTTCGAAGGTCTAGAGTTTGAAGGTCAATTCGGCCAAACAACAGAAAATGACGGTGAAGAATCACAACTGCAAGTGACTTTTGGTAGTTCTTCTGCCGATGGTAAAGGCAATGTGATGTTCCATGGTTCATATTCAGATCAAGGCGCTATCTTCTCTCGTGACCGTGACCGTTCAGCAGTAGACCAAATTTCAGAAGGTTTATTTACTGGTGACGTTAATGATGTATTTACCGCTCGTCGCCCGTTCTTTTCATCATTTCCACCACAAGGTCGTTTTACTACCGGTTCTGGAGATGACAGAACAACATTTACCTATGATCCAAACGGTAACTTGATCGATACATTCTCAGCTAATGGTAGCGATACCCAAGCTGCTAACGGCTTTAACCGTAGTGAATTCCGTACGATTGCAATCCCAACAGAACGTTACTTATTAGCAGGCTCTGCGAATTATGAGTTTGTTGATGGCTGGACAGCCTCACTAACGGGTAACTATGCATCAACGCAAACCGTAACAGCAATTGAACCGTTCCCGTTTTCGAGTGATGATATTTATTCAGAAGATATTCCAGCACCGATTGAGTATGCTCAGTACATTGAAAATGAAGCTGGCGATATCGAAAAGATTCTTCTAAGAAACGCATTTGTACCTGACGCTATCTTTGATGCCGCAACCGACACTAATGGTGACGGCTTGAAAGACATCACATTTGCACGTCGTTTATCTGACATTGGTCCTCGTGGAAATATCGCTGACCGTGATACATTCCAAATCACAGCTTCTGTTGATGGTGAACTGAATGACTCGTGGTATTTGAATGCGTTTTATAGCTATGGCCAAACAAAAGAAAGCCAAGTTTCAAGCGGTCAGATTAATGTACAAAGTTTCCGTAACGCTTTTGAATCAGTGATTGACCCAACAACGGGTGAAGCCGTTTGTTTAGATGATGTTGCGAACGCTCGTGGTTTTGCTTGTGTTCCTTTAAATCCATTTGGTGAAGGTTCAATTACTCCTGAAGCGGCTGCGTATGTGAATGCTTCTGGTTTACTTTCTACGTTTGTGTCACAAAAAGTAGCGGCAGTAAGTGTATCCGGCGATTTATTTGAGCTACCTGCTGGTACGCTAAGCACTGCATTTGGTGTTGAATATCGTGAAGAAGAGTCTCGTGATGAATTCGATGCATTGCAACAAGCAGGCTTAAATGCAGGTAATGCTATCCCTCGAACTGAAGGTCAGTTTGATGTGGTTGAATACTTTGCTGAAGTTCAAGTGCCATTACTTGCAGACTTACCTTTTGTACAACGTTTAGACTTAAAGTCGGCTGTGCGTTTATCTGACTATTCAACGGTAGGTAATACTACCAGCTGGGATGTCGGTTTAAACTGGACTCCATTTGACGAGCTAAAATTCCGTGTAAACCGCTCACAATCAACTCGTGCGCCTAACATCGGAGAGTTATTCTCACCACCAAGTCAAACATTCCCATCGGTTTCAGACCCTTGTGCAGATGTAACGCTAACCTCAACGGGTGCAGCATCAGAAGCATGTCGTGCCGATGCAGCTGTATTAGCGAACATTAACAGCAATGGTGGCAGTTTCAATCAAACTCAGTCTGACATCCAAGGCGTGAGTGGTTTTAACCGTGGTAACCCGGAGTTGAAAGAAGAAGTAGGTAAGTCTTTAATTGCTGGCTTCAGCTATGCACCAGAAGGCATTCCAGTTCTTGAAGATTTTGACTTCAACTTCGATTACTTTGATATTGAAATTCAAGACGCTATCGTATCGACAGGTAGACAGTTCATTCTTGATCAATGTTACGGTGGCGATACTTCATTTTGTGAATTTGTTACTCGCCGTGCATCTGGTGGCTCAAGCAACAGTGTCGGTTCATTAGAATTTGTTGATTCTGCAGTAACCAATAGTGGTGGAACAGTCACTACGGGTTATGACATCGTCGTTTCTTACACTAAAGAACTTGAAGATTACGGCTTAGCAGGTGACTTTAATTCTCGTCTTGCGTATACCCATGTGATTCGTTACGACGATACGCCACTTCCTGGTGCAGAGATTGATCCATTTGCTGGTGAAGTTGGTGCTGCAAAAGACAAACTATTCCTAACTACATCTTATGGTTATGAAGATTTTGCGGTAACTTGGAATATGACCTTTATCGGTAGTTCATACTTAGATGATCAATTCTTGGCAAGTACGTTTGATGCCCCAGCAAGGTCAGCAGGTGTTGGTAGTGTGACTTACCATGATCTTAATGCTCGTTATCACCTAAACGAAAACTCTGAGTTATTTGTCGGAGTAAACAATTTATTTGATAAAGAGCCGCCAGCAATTCTAACTGGTGTGGCAGGTAATAACACAGGTACTGAAACGAATGCCGGTGTATACGATGCAGTAGGCCGTCGCTGGTATGCTGGTTTTAGAATGAAATTCTAATACTCATATTTACAACTAAAAAAAGCCCCTACCTTCCCTCAGGGGCTTTTTTTATTTAATAAAATTATGGATTAACATTCAATTCTAGCTCAAAAATATCAGCATCATTAATGCCTAGCATACTGACGATAACTTGCCCACCAGCTCCTTTTGCTATCGCTCGACCAGTTCGAATACTTTTTGCTGGTAATTCAAATAACGTTTCTGTCACTCCATCTAAATTGCGTTTTTGAAGTAAATCTTTTTCTTTTGTGCGTGCGACATAAAATATCTCATTACCATGCACAAAAAAGCTTCCCCAATCGCCTTTACTCAACTCAGGAATAAGTAAATTTTCTTCATTCGTTACAAAGTTAAAATGAAAAAGACCTGAATGATTTTCTTTACTGAAGTACAACCCTTTTTCTGTTTGAACCGTATATCTTGCATTAGCTTTATGAAGCTGAGTAAACGACTTATCATCAAGATTATAGTTTTGAATAATCCAGTTTGAACCTTCCATTACCGAAAATACGATATTTTCTCCGTCACTGCTAAACGATGGGTATTTAATGTTTTTACCTTCAAACTCAGGCATTGACTGTAATTGATTTTGTCGGCGGTCGCCCAAATACAGCTGATAATCGACTTTACCTTTAGGTTTAATAAGCACAATAAATTGGCTATCAACAGGGGATACCGAGGGTAAACTGACCAGACCAATATCATTGGTCAGCATAAGATTTTGGCCGTCTTTTTTACTCCATAATTCCCAATTACCATTTCGATTTGAGACATACAAAATTTCATTAGTGGCCTTTAATTGCTGACCAAATAAATCACGGGAAGATGAGATAACCTGCGAGTGAATGGCACCCGTTGTTATATCTCTAACGGTGATAAATTCTTGACCAATATGGTTCGAATAATAGAGTTTTGTTCCTGCTTTATTGAGTGCAAGGCTACTAATAGTATTATCTCGATGAAACTCAGTTGTACTGAAATCATCTAGATTAAGCTTTTCTATCACAAAGCTCCCTTCTTTTAATGCCGTTGCGTACAACTCATTTTTTTTATGCTGCCATGCAAGGCCAATGATCATATCTCGCGGATAAGGTAATGTTGAAGTTTCATCCGTAGTAAAGTCAAACATGACTAACTCTGCACTCATCTCCCGCTCACGAACATAGAGCAGCTGCTTTGAATCAGCGGACCACTCAAGCAATACGTCTTGAATTTCGTCCTCCGGAATTGACACCTGTTTTACTTGGTTAGAAGTCAAATCAATACTAAATACCGCCTTTTGATCACCTACTGACTTTATGTATGCCAGCGTTGTTCCATTTGGAGACCAAGATAAATTACGACGAAACCGAAGTTTAGAGCAGCCCCGATCAACTTCCCTATCTTGATTAGAGATAAGATCTCGAATTCGAACAGAGCATTCGTCACTATCTTCAATCTGCAAATAGGCCAAAGATTGACTGTCAGGAGACCACGTTGGGCTTTCCTCAGAATGAACAGACATAGACACCTGCCGAAGTGGTGCATTTGGGTCGACCAAATCTTTAATGTAAATTTGCGCTGGTTTCTGTTCTCGCTGCCATAGGAAAGCCATACGTTTCCCATCTGGTGAAATTGTGGCTTGCTCTTCAACGCCTTCGTAATGAGTGATTCTTCGAGGTTCAGGTGTTACGGGTAAAGTGTTTTTCTGCTTTGGTTGCCAAAAAAAGATAAAACCTAATAGAACAATGATACCCACTAAAGCGAAAATAATTTGAGTTTTAGAGCGTTTATTTTGCTGATAAACTGCCGGTTCCGTATCTAACTCTGAGACAGGTAACAGTAACTGATAACCAACCTTAGGAATGGTTTTGAAATAATCATCAGGATCTAGCCCTAATTCATTCCATGTCTTTCTTAACTGCCAGATGGCATTTCCGACACCACGCTTACCAACTTCGACATTTCCTTCCCATACCAACTCAATGGTTTGATCTTTAGAGACCGTTTGCTGTGCATTTAATACTAATAACTTTAAAAACTCGAATACCTTAGCAGGCAGACATTCACTTTTTTCAAGGTGTGTTACGGACATATCATTGCAATTAATTATGCAATTACCCAGCTGGAACTTTTGAAATGGTAAGGCGATCATTATTAGAGTTTTAACCTCTTGGCAAACAAAACTTAATAAGGTGAATCATCATAGACCGCAACTAATGATTAACCAATAGCTGTAAAAAAAACAGTGTATTTATTATGGCAATAACAACTACACCATGTGATTGGACCACAAAATCACAGGTAAACAACAGTTACTACTAAACACCCCTCAAATATCGATATTATTTTCTTTTATAACATATAAAAAGAGCATCTAAACGATGCTCTTTTAAACAACTAAATGTGAATAGACTGCTTATTTAAGCACTTTGCGACGACGAACGGTTGCAAATAACCCTGCTAATGCAATCAGACCAAAACCAAAACTACCACTGCTTTTCTTTTTTGGCTGTTCAACTTCGGGAGCAGGTTGAGCATTTACCGTCATAGTAAAGCTTGCTTCAATTTTGTTTACAGAGTCGTCAGCAACAACCGTCACTTCAAAACTACCTGCAGTAGAAACAGAACCTGTAATCATGCCGCTACTTGCGTCAATGGATACACCTTCTGGTAAGCCCGTTGCGGTGTACATTAACGTATCACCTTCTACATCAATAAAGTGCTCTGCTGCGTTGATTTCAATACTTTCACTGGTTTCAACGGTTACAGCATCAAACTCAACAACAACTTCAGGCGCAATGTCATTAATAGGGTTGATGTTAATGTACACTTTTGACGCCGATACATGTCGATTACCTTGCTTAGCAATAACCTCTAACATGTACTCTCTATGACCAGCATCATAATCTAATGCTTCTGGGTTATTAACAATCAGCTGACCTTTAGGTGTCAGAATGAATGGGCTTCCTGGTAACGTATTCACCATTTTTAATTCATAAGGATTCCATTCTGATTCAAAATCCGCCGAGGCAAAGAAGCCCTTAGCATCGAGTTCAATCGTTGCAACTAAATCATCCTTATTAGCGTCTTCATTAACTGAATGCTGTTGCCCATCTTTGACATAAGCTGTTGGTGTTAGTGATGTGTCAAGCGGTGACCACATTCCCCAGTTATCATTAAGGCTGACTAGCATCATTCCTGGGTTTTGACATCCAAAACTAACGCCAAGCCCTCCGGTAAATGCACAAACACTAATACTGGACATTTGTGCTGATTCATCAGGCCCTAATGTCAACATTGGTGAATATTGACGTTCCTCTCCCTCTGCAACTGGCTTCGAAAGTAAAGGTAAACCGCCCATATTACTTTCTCTAACTTGCTCCTCTCCTGTAAACCAATCAAAATATGAAACTTTTTGAATCATGCCATATTTCACTGGGTTATATTGAATCATCGGCTCACCAACATCTGCCACTGCATCACGATCCGTCGCAAATAACCAACCATGGTTCTTATCGAAATCTTCAATACTATTCATGTGCTCATTGTGGTACAAATCTTCTAAACAATATTGAGCCACCACATTTTGACCATGACCAGAAATATGAGTTGGAAGTTTTGATTTTTTATAGCGAGCACGGGGTTGTGTATAATCGTACTCCATGTTCATATCAATATACCAAGCGACAGGTAATTGATTCTCATCAGGTTCAATAAAGCCACTCATTACAATATCTGTCGCTTCATTAGCATACGGTTGGCCCAATACCTCTTTATCAAGCCCATTGTCGATAACAAATTGCTCTTGATAGGTAGACCACCATAATAATGCTGCGCCACCTTTATCAAAATGATTGGCCATTCCAGCATCGTTCGGATCAAAAAAGCGTGAAGCTACTACAAGTTTTTTTCCACTAGTACACTGTGCTTCATCGTAAACACCACCACCGATATCTGATGGGAAATTACCGCGTGATTTTTCTTTGGTCACCGGCTTATGATCTGCATGGTACAGAGAAGGAAAAACCACAAAAGTTGTTTCTGTCGAACTGTCATTGGTGAAGTCTTGAGTATATGCCGCTGCAGTCTGATCAAATTCAGCAGCTTTTGGATGTTGAAAGTCTTCCTTAAGTGTATCGAAATGACGGCTAATTTCTGTAGATTGTCTTGGTTTAATCAGCCAGTTCATTTTTATTGAAGAAGCCTCTTCCATTGTAAATGAAAGCCCACCTGTCAATTCAATTTTCGACCAGTTTTCTGAGGTAAAAGTGTCTGCACTGTTAATTGGCCAATTATCTAATTTTCTGAAATCTACATTTAAGATAACTGGAAATTCAATCGTTTGCCCTGCTGGAACGCTTACGGAATTAGGATGTTCCCAGCCTAATGCTTCTGTGCCTGGTTTTTCCTCTGAATGAACAGCAACCTCATAAGTCACCGTTTTATCAGTTAAATTCTTAAGCTGAACATTTTTAACAAGACGTTGTTGAGCCACTCCTTCTTGGAAACCGAAATTTAGATTGGGTTGGTAACTGCCTTTTTCCCATGCAACCGCTGATGAAGCCAAAGCTGCTTCCATATTTTCAAAACCGTTCCCTATCAACGCTAATTCAGCCGTTTTACTTGCTAAGTTCATCACAGTACCATCAGCCGTATTCATCAATAGCGCCTTAACTTCGATCATTGACAGCTCAGGGCGTTTAGATTTAATAATGGCCGCTGCGGCAGCAAGGCGAGCTGCTCCCATAACAGCATCTGATGACTTATCCATTTCAGTAACGCTACCGACAACTGCAACACCCACCTGTTCTGCGTAAGTCACCATGTCGGGTTTAGTATAAGTATTTGCACCACGAACTGGGCCGTGTGGTGTTTTCTCAGTGACTTTCATTGAGTCACCATCAATAGTCATACCACCAACCGTTAATGCGCTTGGTGCAGCACCACGCCACGCAAGATTAAAACGGTTATTCGAATACTCACCCGCACTTCCTGCATTAACAACAACGAGACTACCAAGCGATGAAGCCATTTCTATTGCCAGTATTTCAGCTACTGGTGATGAAATTCCATCATCATCTGAGCGATAAAACGCATTTGAACCTTGAGAATCAATCAGGATCACATCGGCGCGCCCTTCAAAGCTACCATCGCCTTTAGGATCAACGGCTCTTTCAAGTGCCATTATAAATGTATCGCTAGTTTCAAGTGATAAGTTACATGTATTTGGATCTGGCATCTGTACATTTGACGTTTTATACGCCGCCAACTTTGCACCAGGCGCTAACTCGTGAACAACACTGGCTAAACGAGTACCATGCCCCGTATTGTGTGTAGAACCATCATAATCTCTCACACAGCGGCTGTCTTGATCGATAGGGTTTTCATCTAGACCCCAACCTGAGTCACTGCTTAAATCTAAGCCACCAACGACAACTTCAGTAGGAAAGCCTTCAAAAGGCGCGGCTGCATTCTCCATGGCCTCTGCATAAGCTTCTGTTGTACCTAAACCACCCAAAGATTTATGCGTGTAATCAACACCTGTACCAATAATGGCAACCTTTACGCCTTCACCAGCATTCGCATCTTCAGATAAAGCCGGAATGACTATTTCATCATCATTTTGAATTTGATTTGTTACTTTAGAAGCAAGCGCATTTACAGGCATTGAAACAGCCTGCATTTCAGCAGTCACTTTACTAACACCCTCTACTGAGCTAATTCGATTTAGTAAAGTAGAGCTTGCTTGTATTCGAATAAAGTTCCCAAAAATTTTTGCCGAAGATAAAACTTCTATATTGCCATCTAAAGCTTCGATATCAGCGATAACCTTTTGCTGCTGTTTTGTTATTTTTGCGAGCTTAGTATTCAGCATTTTTTTATTTTTCAGCGTGGCTTTTGATAAGCTACCAGCTTGAGAAAGATGAACATAAAACGTAGTCATTTGTTCAACACTGGTATTGGCCACGTAAGGTGTTTTGATATCGGTTACTTGAGAACTGATTGCTGTTGCAGGCATAACTGCAGCCATTGCAATACAAGCAGCAAGTTTATTTTTTTTAAATGACATATTATTCCTTTGGCTTGCTTTATTAGAATAGTTATTTGAGTTGTATTGTTTGGCGAGCGGCTCTTGCTTGGCAGTTGTGTGGGGACCAAACAAGAGCCAACGAGATATGGAAAATCACTAAAACATATCTCGGCTCCACCAGTTGACGCCCTATTTGTTAACCAAAAGTTATTATCAAACAAGCTTCAGACATGCTTTTTTGTATCACATTTATTTCAATTTATTTTCATTTCCTTTAAATACAAATAGTTAAAGTCAAAATATCACGCACCGCATGCCATTCAATTTCAAAATAAGCTCGATTTAACATGTATCTATTGTGTTATTTTTTACGTCATCAAGCTTTCAAGTCAATTACACAATAACCTACTGTTTTAATTGAAATTGAAATAAAACTGAAAAAAAATTGATACCTTTTTAATTGCGTAACTGTTACAGGCATATTAATTAATAAAGAAAGAAACTACATAAATACAAAAACAAAAGAAGGAATACCCTGTGAAAATATTCCCAAAGAAAAGCCTAATAACCATAGCGATGGCAGCAGCTCTCAGCCCGAATGTTTATTCAGTGCAACTTGATTCAAGAGGATTAACTCCTGATAACGGCCAACAAGCAACAGTATTAAAAAAATCAAAACGCAATGTAGAGAACCTACATATCGTGTTATTACAAGACGCACCACTTGCAGGCTATCATGGCGAAAAAAGCCACTTAACCGCAACAAGTGTTCAATCCAACCCATCCAACAAAAATCAAAAAACGGGTTTATTGAATGTTAAAAGTTCAGTCAGTAAAACTTATATAGCTCATCTAAAATCAACACAGCAGCAAGTACTTAATCAAGCTCAGTCAATACTGAAGCGTGACATCAAGGCTGAAATTAATTATCAAATTGTATTAAATGGTTTTTCAACCAGATTGTCTGAACATGAAATTGAACAGCTTAAACAACTTGAACAAGTTAAAAGCATCATCAAAGTTAAACCTAATTATCTCACTACGGACTCGGGCCCTAGCCATATAAAAGCACCCACAGCTTGGAACGGAAATGCTACTGGCGTGGAGAGCCAAGGTGAAGGTGTGATTGTCGGCATTATGGATACAGGCATCAGCCCTTTTAACTCATCTTTTGCAGACGAAGCTGCTGATGGTTATAACCACACAAATCCATTAGGAGAAGGGGTTTACTTAGGTGACTGTAATAAGTCTGATTTAGCTAAATATTGTAATGACAAACTAATAGGTATTTGGGCTCACCCTGGCATATTAGACGATTACACACCAGAAGGTGATGATAAAATTGGCGTTGATCATAATGGTCATGGTTCTCACACCGCATCTACAACGGCAGGTAATGTAGTAAAAGACGTGCCTGTATTTAATGTGTTAGGTGATAAAGCGGATTTCAAGTTCAATCAGATAAGTGGCGTTGCGCCACGAGCAAACATTGTTTCGTATCAAGTGTGTGATGGCTCAGGTTCATGTTGGCCAGATGTAACAGCGCAAGCTGTAGAACATGCGATAGTTAACGGGGTTAAAGTGATTAACTACTCTGTTGGCGGCGCTGCCCGTTCACCTTGGGATAGCGCAGATTCACAAGCCTTTTTAGCCGCTCGCGAAGCTGGCATTCACGTAGCTACGTCAGCAGGCAATAGTGGTCCAGAGCCTGAAACTATTGGCAGCCCAGGTAACGCACCTTGGGTAACAACGGTTGCGGCTTATACTCATGACAGAAGTTTTACCGATAAAAACATGAGTTTCACTGGTGGTGAAACAGAGTTAGCCAGTATAACGGGTAAAGGAGCAACAAAAGGGTTCAGTGGTGCAATCGTAGATGCTGCTGACTTTGGCGATGGACAATGTTTAGATCCATTTGAAGCAAATACATTTGATGATCAAATTGTCATTTGTGAACGTGGTGAAATTGCTAGAGTTGCTAAAGGGAAAAACGTAAAAGAAGGCGGCGCAGGTGGCATGATCTTCATGAATCTTGCTGGTGAAGAACAGGCCAAATCTGTTGATGCCGATCTTCATGTTCTGCCCGCTATTCACGTAAATGCTGAGGACGGTCAAAAAATCAGAAATTGGTTAGCTTCTGGCAACGATCATCAAGCAACCTTTGAAAGCTCCGATTTAACGAAAGACAGCGACTTAGCTGACATTGCTGCTGTATTTACGTCTCGCGGTCCTGAGTCTGTCTTTAATCGCTGGATGACACCTCACGTTGCAGCGCCAGGTGTGGATATTTATGCCGCCAACTCAGAGTACCAGCCACACACTCCTGCAGAGGATCGCACTGAATCACCATATACCTTTATGAGCGGCACCTCGATGGCAAGCCCACACGTTGCAGGTGCACTTACACTGATAGCCTCTCTAAAACCTGAGTGGACGCCAGCGGAAGCACAATCAGCATTAATGCTCACCACCAAATTTGATACAAAAAAAGAAGACGGTGTCACCCCATCTGATTTTTTCGATGCAGGTTCAGGTAGCATCAGAATTGATAAAGCCCTCAACACAGGCTTGATCATGGATGTTACCTATGACGAATACCAAGCCGCTAACCCTGAAGAAGACGGGACACCTGAATCTTTAAATATGCCAGCCATGCTTGCTCATGACTGTTTAATTCGCTGCACTTGGACAAGAACTTTTACCGCAGCGGAAACTGCAACCTGGAGCTCAAGCCAAGGTCAGATTACTGAAGGCGTCACTATTACAGCTGAGCCTTCCTCTTTTTCACTCGCTAAAGGTGAAAGTATTGATGTAGCCATTACTGCAGAAATTGGTGAAGGCTTTGATTCTGACTATGGTTTTGGGCGATTAATGCTAACCCCAAATAATGAAGATTTATCAGCTTCCGCTCTACCTGTTATCGGTACATTTGTCGCAGGTTCTTTTCCTGAAAACCAAATAATCGAAACATCAAGTGCAACAGGTGTTGCAACAATAAGTGGCATTAAAACCATTGTGACTGACGAGTTACAAATTGCAAAATTTGAATTAGCCGAAGTTGAAACCATAAATGTTGTGATCCCTCGAGATGACAGCGACACGAATAGTTGGCCAACTAATGTTTGGAATGATGAGCAATACAACTATGCTCAAAAGCTAAATATTAGCAGTAATGTTAAGCGAATAGTTGCTCGAATAAAGTCTACAACATCACCTGATTTAGATATGTATATCGGTCGCGATAGTAACTTAAACGGAAAACCTGATAGTTACAGCGAATTCCAAAACTTGCTATGCATGAGTGCTGATGACACCGCATTTGAAAGTTGCGTTATCAATAATCCAGAACCAGGATCATATTACCTTGCTGTGCATAACTTTGGTGATACTAACGCCCCATCAACAACTGTTGATGATATCTCCATTGAACTTGCCGTAATAGGTAAAGACGACAATAGCATTACAGTAACGGCGCCTGAGACCATTGAATCAGAAGACGCTTTTGATATCAGTATTGCTTGGGATAAGTCACTTAAACGTGACACCTTGTATATGACAGCTCTGGAGCTTGGTTCAGGTGTCAATACACCTAACAACATCGGTCTTATGCCAATCGAAATTTATCGAAACGCTAGTTTAGTGGGTGGCTCATTAAATACAACTTCAGCGACGACGGGCGATACACTGACCGCCACAATCGATTTAGCTGGCAACGATAGTGATGCAGAAAGAACTGTCAGCATTCAACTATCCTTACCAGAAGCCGTAAACGTTAATTCTGACACTCACAATGGTCAGCTTGAGGCAAACGTTATTTCTTGGGAAATAACTCAAGCCGCAAACAGTGCGGATGAAGCCATTAACGTCGAATTAGGTACAGATTCACTGGTAAAATCAAAGCAGTTAATGTTTGAATTAGGCCACACTATCGCTGATGAGAGCATTAATGAAGTTATCGGAATGATTGATTTCTCTGGCGTTACTGTTGCAAAAATTAATGATGAAAGTAATACAGATATTGATGCAAATGAGCAAACGCTCGTGACACTTGCAGCAACAGGCAGTTCAGTGCCTGATGTTGAAGATACCATCTCATATGAGTGGTCTCAAACATCTGGCCCTGACGTTGAAATTTCTGATACAACAGCAAGTGAAATTGAAATTTCAGTACCCGATGTAAATAGTGATGCTCAAGTCGTGATAGCGCTTACCGTCACAAATGGCGACTCATTAGACACAGCAACGGCAACCATCAATGTGAAAGCAGAACAAGAACCAGCTCCAGAGCCAGAAAAGAATAGTTCTGGTGGTGCATTAGGCTTTATGGCCTTAGCACTTGGGCTTATTGCAGTCAGAAGAAAGAACCTCAAATAACTCAAAAAAGTGCATGTCTCCCTTTCGTATGAAATGGTTTAGCATTGACAATAAAAAAGCGCCCTGATTAATCAGGGCGCTTTTTTATGTGAACATTTAGAAACCTAAAACCTAAAACCTAAAACCTAAAACCTAAAACCTAAAACCTAAAAAACTCAGTTGAACGCTAAATGACTTTTTAAGCCCATGAAAGTAAATTAATAACCTGATTTAATATTATAACCTGTGGGTGAATCGCTCTACGCTCACAAACTGGTTAAAATTGCCGTTATCTGCGTTAAAACATTTGCAAGTAGATTAACTACTTGCTGCACGCTCTGCCTTGCTACCGATAATTTTTTCTGCGCTTGAAAACGTACCCAACTGAGTTTTCTAGGTTAAATGATTAACCTGAGCTCGGGATAATGAAATCAATAACATTTTGATAGTAAAACTAAACGTTGTATTTTAATCTGCAGTTCAACCAATTTTGTGTAGTTGTAGGCGTTTCAGTTCGTAACCATTAATCTATTTCGAGCTGAAACAACAACGAAATACGCATAAGTAGTTGTGCTTAAGAGTTTTGCTTATCCCGAGCTCAGGTTGATTACTAAGCTTTAGTATTTATTATATGTCCAGAATTACCTACAGGTTGTGCTGGGATACTCGCCGCTTCAATTAACTGCAAGGCCATTTCGCCCTGCATCTCTTGATGTTCTTTTGCCTTTACAAGAATCTTAGTATTTGCTGTTTCATTACTAACGTTAGGTTGAATGTTACTGCTATTTACATTCATTATGTATTTCCTTCTTTTGTTTTCTTTTCATCGGCAAACAAATCACTGACTTTAAGCATTTCTTCAATAAAAATGAATTTTTACTCATTTAAAACAACTCTATAACCAGCAAAGAACAATCACTTCATTATCGACTTAAAATTTTCTATTTTGTACTTACAAAAACACGATCTTGATCAAATTATTTACCGTACAAAGTGCCAATATGGAGTTGGGAACCCCCTCAAATTTTAACTCACAAGGAAATGATAAATGCGTAAAAATGATCCAATTTCAAAAATCATGTCTTCTGATATTCACGCCATTCAAGATGGACAAAACCTGAGTGATGTTAGGCATATGATGTGTAATTCAAGTATTCATCATGTTCCAGTCTTAAATGGCAAAAAACTTGTTGGTTTGATCAGCTTTACCGATATGATGAAGCTTAATTTGGTAACAGGGCAAGCTAACGAATACACCGCCGATGCTATTATTGACCAGCAATTTACCGTTACTGATGTGATGTCAAAAGAACTTATTACAATTACGAATAAAGACAATATTCGAACGGCTGCAAAATTACTTTCAGAAGGTGATTTTCATTCGCTGCCGGTGATTAATGAAGAAAATGAGTTAGTTGGAATTATCACTAGTACAGACTTAATTAAGTATTTAGCAGAACTATATTAAACCTAATTCATATATGTAGAGGCTTCGGCCTCTTCGTGTATGATTTGTATATTGATGAATTTGAACATGGGTAATCGTCGTGTTTGTAGGTGCTTCGACTATTAGGCAAGCTTTTGTGAAGA
Source organism: Shewanella sp. OPT22 (assembly GCF_004168585.1). GTDB lineage: Bacteria > Pseudomonadota > Gammaproteobacteria > Enterobacterales > Shewanellaceae > Parashewanella. The sequence goes on from NZ_PGVH01000056.1 coordinate 112,779, forward strand.
GTTTACAAACGAACACATCAAATGTTTCTCTATTTCCATTTTCTATAAGTGGGCATTACTTTGAAGTGAAAGTGGCCAAGAGAAACAACACAATTAATAACTTTCAGGTTAGTGCACCTTTAACCCCAACAAATTTGCCTAAAAATCAGCCCACAGAAGTTATATCTAGATCGTCATGGCTATCTAGTATCCGATGTATCCAAGTAAAAAGTGCAATATCAAGCGTTATAGATGAGTTCTTCTCAGATGAATCTTTTCTAGAAATAGAATACAACAAAGAAACAGACATTTATTCAACACGTAATGTAACGCTATCCGAAGATTTCTTCTATTCAACGCAAGTTATTTCAGACGAAAAATATGACCCAAACAGACTTTGTTCTAAATCTTCATATGAAAATAGTGATGGATAGTTTAAGGAGTTAAGCATCTCGAGTTAGCCCCTTTTCAACAAACTTTATCACTCGATTAGTTTTACGGCTTATACTATCAATCTCACTTTCAGCTCTTAAAGATTGTTGTTCTAATGCCCAATCAATGTGTTCAAGCACCATATCATCAACTTCTTCTGATAATTTACGCCCTTCTAAATGAGCAACAGTTTCTTCAGAAAATGGGGCGTTGCCTAAAGCAATAGCAATGTTTCTCAACCATAACTTGTGACCGATGCGCCGAATTGGGCTACCTTGCATTCGTTGAAGAAACTCAGCTTTCGTCCATGCAAATAAATCCAGTAACTTAGGCAATTGCAGTGGCTCTCTAATATGAAAGTCTATCTCTTTCGTCAACGGTGCTTCGCTATTCACAGGACAAACTAGTTGGCAATCATCGCAGCCATAAATGCGATTCCCCATTAAAGGCCGTAACTCTTCAGGAATTGAACCTTGATGCTCAATGGTCAGATAGGATATACAACGACGACCATCGACAACATAAGGTTCAACAATGGCATTTGTTGGGCATGACTTAATACATGCTACACAAGTATTACAACCCTCTTCAATTGGTGCATCAACAGGTAATGGTAAGTTAATCAGTAGTTCACCAAGAAAAAACCAGCTGCCTACACCTTTATTAAGAATCAGAGAATGTTTTCCTGTCCAGCCAATACCAGCTTTTTCAGCTAATGGACGCTCTAGAATAGGAGCCGAATCAACGAAAGGTCGATAATCGGGAAGTTCTTCGCCTAAGGATTCGAGTTCAGCGGCAATTCTGTCTCCTAACTTCTTAAGCTTATTACGCATCATTTTATGATAATCACGGCCACCAGCATAGCGTGAAATATAAGCAAGATCAGGATCTTTTAAATTGGTAGCAAAGCCAGCTTTAGGAGGAAGGTAGTCCATACGAGCACTTATCACTCTCAGGCATCCAGGGTGAAGCTCATGAGGTCTTGCTCGCATCATTCCATGATTTGCCATGTAAGCCATTTCACCGTGGTATCCCTTATCTAGCCACTCTTGAAATTTTGGTTCTGAAGCGGATAAGTCGGTATCACACACACCAATGTGCGCAAAACCAAGCTCATTTCCCCAAAGTTTAATGTTCGAGGTAAGTTGTTCTAATGCAGCTTCAGAAAGCATGGAGGTTCATTCATAAAAGTAAAACAAATATTTTATCAGCTATCTTATTTTTATCTAATAATTAATTACTTTAAAAGTGAAGACATCGCTGTTTCAGTACCAAGTTCGGCCATAAATGAATTTTCAGTCGCTGATTTTATGTGGTTCTTACTCGAGTTAGGCTCAAGCACCATGCCATGAAATATTTCAGCGAGATGCTTTAAAAATTCAATCATTCTCTCTAGATATTTTTCAGCGTCTTGCATGGTTTTTGTTGACTCATCGAGTTCCGTTGCCCATTTATGAAGTACCTCAAGATACTGTTTTTCTAACTGAGTGTATTTCGAAGGATTTTTAGTTTTCTCTAGTTTCATTTCATCGAGCAGTTTGGATAATGAACGCTGGTCTTTTGTTGCATAATTTGCATTACTTAATAAAGCGTTATAATGCTTTTGTACTTGATCAAATCCTTGTAGTGATTTCAGCATAAAATCATTAGCTTGTTTATATGAGTGTCTCGAGTAACAAGTTTCATCAGGAATTTTATCTGAGCACTGAAGTGAATTACTTTTATTTACCAAAGTGACACTCATAAGAAAACCTCAAGCTTTGCTAAAATATTTCCGTCCTTGGTTTAAAGAGTAGTCCTAATAAGCATGCAGCATTGACGGCATTTGTCTTCCGGAAAGAACCTATTCCTTATTGTTAACCGGTTTTACCAGCATAAGAAAAGCCAATGCTAAACAACATCGGCTTTTCTACGTTTTTATTACAGTTAATACTAGAAAGAAGTACGCTTATACTCTCGATATTCAGGGTTCCAGAAATTTTTCTCAATAGATTTGAGCAAAATTTCATCCTTCATTTCAAGTGCCAAACCATCTTTGATTGCAGCTTTACCTACAGCAAAAGCAATTTTACGACTGACTGTTTGAATGTCTTCTAAAGGCGGTAACAACTGCCCTTCTCCATCAATAGCAAGTGGAGAGCACTCAGCTAACGCACGGCTTGATGCCATCAACATTCCATCGGTGACTCTTTTCGCTTTAACTGCGAGCACTCCAAGCCCAATTCCAGGGAAAATATAACTATTGTTACACTGTGCTATTTCAATAATTTCATCGCCAACAGCCACTGGCTTAAACGGGCTGCCCGTCGCTACTAACGCCTTACCATTAGTCCAGTTCAGCACATCTTTAGGTGTTGCTTCAACACGACTCGTTGGGTTCGACAATGGGAACACAATCGGACGCTCACAATGTTTGTGCATGGTTTTAATCACTTCTTCAGTGAATAACCCTGGAGCACCAGATACACCAATCAATACTGTAGGCTTAGCGTTGGAGACAACATCAAGTAATGAGATGTGATCGCCAATTCCTTCCCAAGCATTTGCTTGCTCTGCACTTTGAGCTAATTTGGCTTGGAAAGGCAACAGAGTCGGCATTGAATCAAGCAATAACCCCCAACGATCAACCATGTAAACTCGGCTACGTGCATCAGCATCTGAAATACCTTCAGCAATCATTTGTGCAACGATGGCTTCTGCAATACCACAACCAGCACTGCCAGCACCTAAAAAGGTCACTCGCTGCTCACTCAGTTTGGTTCCTGCAGCTTTACATGCCGCTAATAGCGAACCAACAGTAACTGCTGCTGTACCTTGAATGTCGTCATTGAAACAGCAGTAACGATCTTTATAACGCTCAAGTAATGGCATAGCATTTTTTTGAGCAAAATCTTCAAATTGCACAAGGGCATCAGGCCAACGCTCTTGTATTGCTTCCATGAACGTTTCGACAAACTCGTTGTATTGGTCACCGCTAATACGAGGGTGACGCCACCCCATATACATAGGGTCTTCTAACAGTTGAGGGTTATCAGTACCAACATCTAACGTAATTGGCAGCGCATGTGCAGGACTAATACCGCCGCAACTGGTATACAGAGACAACTTACCAATTGGAATACCCATGCCACCAATACCTTGGTCGCCAAGCCCCAAAATACGCTCACCATCCGTTACGACAATGACTTTAACTTTACGGCGAGTCGAATTATTGATGATATCTCTGATTCTGTCTTTATTCGAATATGAGATAAATAACCCACGGTTACGTCGGTAGTTTTTCGAGAAACGTTCACAAGCTAAACCTACTGTTGGCGTATAGATGATTGGCATCATCTCAGTTATGTTCTCTTGTACTAAACGGTAAAAAAGCGTTTCGTTGGTATCTTGAATATTACGTAAATAGATGTGCTTATTTAAATCATTATCAAAGCGCTTATATTGCTCATAAGCTCTAGAAACTTGCTCTTCAATTGTCTCAATTGCGTAAGGTAATAGTCCTTCGAGATTAAAGGAAATACGTTCTTCTTCAGTGAACGCACTCCCTTTGTTAATCAAAGGAGCTTCTAAGATCGCTGGACCAGCAAAAGGAAGATACAGAGGGCGTTTTTTATCGTCCATGGGCAGACCTTTATAATTTGGTTTAAATTGAATTCATATTAACGGAAAGTTTTACTTTCCTTGATATTTTAAAGATAGACCTTTAATAAAGTTTCGAAGCACTTGATCGCCACAAGGTTTAAAATTCTTGTGCTCAGAATTTCTGAAAAAAGCACCGAGCTCACCTTTCGAGACTCTTAAGTCAGCCAATAATAAGATATCAATAATATCTTGCTCTTTCATTTCAAACGCAATACGCAGCTTCTTGAAAATAAGATTATTATTCAATTTTGTTGGTTTAGGGATTTCAGCGCCTTCTTTTAAACCGCGCTTATCAAGAATCACACCGTCGAGAAAATGACATAGGGCTTTATCTAAACAAGGGACAAACTGGGTATCCTCTTCTTTTCTTAAGAAGTGATGGAGTTCTACATTCGAAATTTCTAAGCCTGTTTTGGCAAAAATTTCAAGCATTTTTGTGTCGTTATAATCTAAAACGAAACGTAATCGACGTAAAATATCGTTATTATTCATAAGGGGTGTTCAAGCATATTCAATTTGAGCAGCATTATAGCGGATATGACGAGCATTGACGCCCAATATCTAGTTATTTTATTTATATTTTTATATTTACAGAACGCTCGGTTTGTTTATCTCACATGGGAAATGATTGATCTGTCCGCATCGCTCACTTGCTTAGAACGCTCTCTAATTCTTATTGGTTCGTATTTAATCATTTCATATAGAGATAGCTCATAATCAATGTCATCAGAGGAATTTACAAGCTTAGTTCTTGCTCTTTGAAGGATAAGATTCGGTTGCTTCGGCCTCCCGTCATCTTCTCTTGTTCCTCTAGATTTCATATCACTTGATAACTTGAAACTGACACTCGAACGAGGTGGAACCGATGGACCATTCGGAGTTGGCTCTACCTCAAAATTTTCTCTTAGGGGTTCTATCACAATAGACTCAAAATTGGCGGAAAAGAATTTATCTAAACTTGAGTCCTCACTTGTAATTAACTTGCAATCGGTATTATTAAAACTCTCTAATTTTAGATTTTTAACGCCAGTAAATTCCACATCATCTAGTTTAGTATTATCAAAATAAACAGATTCCATATCACAATTTTTGAAAGAGCACTTATCTAATTTACAGTTTTTAAATATAACGTTTTCTAACTCTGCCCCTTCAAAATTGACCTCACTTAAATCCAAGTTTTCAAATTCAACGTTATTCAATTTCACTGAGTTTAAAGCCATGTCTTGGAACAAACCACATTTTACACCGTTAAATTTACATCGTTCAAATTGCAAATTAACCTGGTTACAACCAACAAATGTGGCACCAGAAAAATCAATATCCCTGAACTGCACGTTTTCAAAGCTACATTTGCTGAACTTTGCGTCAACAACATTGCTATTTTCCCATTCAATATCAGTAAAACGCCCATTTACATATGTACTATTGTTCGCACTAGTCTTAGTTAGCTTTAAAGCATTAAAAGTAAAGTTAGACATTAAAGCACTATCAAAACAGCACTTTGTTATCGTGCATTGAGAATCTCTGCCATCGATTATTATATGCGTCAACATCGCTGATTCTAGTGACACTTCAATCCATTCGGGAGTTAACACAGTAAAATCAAGGCAGCTTACTTTACTAAGATTTACTTTATAAAATAGAGAGTTTTCAGAATAGAATGTTCTTGGGGTTAATCTAATCCATTCAGACTCGGAAATCGTGGACTTCAAAACTTTAAAGTCCTTTGCTGAACATTTCGTTAAAATAAGCTTTTCTACTGAAGAGTCACTAACTGACACGTGCCCAAACGATTGTTTTTCGGCGCTTATATTTTTCATACTCTGCAGTTGCCTAAACTGCACATTTGATAAGTCGAACTCTGAAAGTTTAAGATTGTTTATCTTTCTTACGCTTTTTTTTACATTTTCGAGTTGAAAGTCTTTTAATATTCTTTTCGCTAATTCAGGTGCCCTTTCGTCACTATAAGTTTGCTCTATAAACACGTCAGCACAATCTTGATGACGAAATATTTTATAGGAAACAGATCCTGAAGCCTCGTTAACAAAAAGGACGCATTGCATGTTTGAATCACTATGAGTTGAACTCTGCAAGCTTAAAAATGCTTCAATTTTATTTTTTAGTAATTGCAAACCGCCTGTTTCTTTTAGCTTTTCAGCAAAGCAACACCACTCTTTATTGGCAATAAAACAAGAGATGCTGGGCTTTTCATTTGAGTGTTCGAGCTTATGACACTCTATAGAGTTCAAGTCTAATTTATGAGTACAGTTACCATCATGAACGAGTAAAAGCATTTAATATATGATTTATAAGAGTTTAAATATATATTTAACACATTACAGGTTCGGTATTGTAAATTAAAGAACATGAACAAAATGTAATCTAGTCTCAAAAGCTTGTTAACTCAGTTACATATTTTTGCAATTCTCATTTTGCTTTTTATTTCACTCAAACGTAGGCTGGCAGCAAAAGGAGAATACAATGAACAACAGAACCTCAATAGCCTTTGCCATCTCGTTTGGAATCGCTTTATTTACTAGCCCTATTGGCTTAGCGTCCACAAAACCAGAAAACACAGTTGCCCAACCCGAAGTTTTTAGCAGTACTTCATCAATAAAAGTTAACGGAGATAAAGTTTCATACAAAACGATTGCTGGCGGCACCCTTCTTAAAAATGATAAGCAAGAAGCGGTCGCCAATATGTTTTCAACAACGTATTTGCGAACTGACGTAAAAAAGGCAGGAAAGCGACCAGTGACATTTGTCTTTAACGGTGGCCCGGGCTCTGCTTCTATTTGGTTACATCTTGGCATATACGGCCCAAAACGAGTTGAAGTACCTGCTGGTGCTAAAGACGATGGTGCGGCACCATACACACTCGTTGATAATAAATACTCATTACTGGATGTAACAGATTTAGTTTTTATTGATCCTATTGGCACTGGTGTAAGCCATGTCGTAGGTAAAGGTAAAAACGAAGACTTTTGGGGCGTAAAACAAGATGCAAAATCTATATCTCAATTCATTAAGTTATGGCTAACAAAACATAACCGCTGGAACTCTCCCAAATACCTTTCTGGTGAAAGCTACGGTACAACTCGTGCAGCGGCGGTTACTCAAGAGCTTCAGGGTGGTTGGACAGATGTATCATTAAATGGTGTTATGTTAATTTCGTCCATCCTTGATTTTACTCATGCCCGCTATCAACCTGGTAATAATCAGCCTTACCTTGGTTTTTTACCTACCATGGCTGCGACGGCCTTTTATCACGACAAAGTTTCAAAAGAAGATAAAGCGCTGGGATTAAAAGCGTTTGTTGAACAGTCTCGTCAGTTTGCTCTTAATGAATATGCAACTGCACTCGTGAAAGGAAACCGCTTACCTGCTAATGAAAAAGCACAAGTTACAAAGAAGCTCGCTCGCTTCACAGGTTTAAAAGAATCGTACCTGAATGCAGTGAACCTACGAGTTAATGCCTTTCGTTATGAAAAAGAGCTGTTAAGAGATCAACATAAAACCGTTGGCCGTTTAGACAGTCGTTTTATCGGCAACGATTACGATTCTGGCGGAGAGCGTTTTGATGCAGACCCTTCGGGGTACGGTATCGATGGTGCTTATACTGCGGCGATTAACCACTACTTAGCAAACGATTTAAACGTTAAATTAGAGCGTCCTTTTACCGTACTTTCAAGTGATGTTTTTCGTAATTGGGATTGGAAGATCGGAAGAAGCATGAGCTTTGTTAATGTTGCACCTTATCTTGGTAAAGCCCAACGGGAGAACAGCCAATTTAAGATTTTTGTTGCTAACGGTTATTACGACTTTGCAACGCCATTTTTTGCGACTGAAAATACAATCGCTGACAATGGCATCGACCCAAGTCGTGTTGAGATGAAGTACTACGAAGCTGGCCATATGATGTACATCGAACCATCAGAATTAAAACAGCTTTCTGAAGACTTACGCGCTTTCTACAAGTAGAAAGAGTTATTCCTCAGGGCTTATAGAGTCTATTGATTTTTCGTGATTGTTTTTGCAGCGATAAATTCACGCTGTCTTCGATACTTTTGAGTGTTTATCTGTTCATGGCGTGAACAGGTAAACGCTCAAATAGCACAAATTTCATAACGGAAGATCAACAGCCCCTTGCTTAACGTTCTAAAAAAACACCCTTATTTCCAATTTCAGTTATATTAATTTCTTATTTCTACTTTGAGTTTTCCCAGCTTAGAACCTAGTCTGAGTGTGCGGAGAACTTTATGACTACACGTAAATTAACTGCACTAATTGCACTGTTTATCTTGCTTGTTTCACCCATTTCTTTTGCACATGACAAACCTGAGGTTAAATCGCCAATTGCGAGCCCTGTCATGGTAACAACTCAACACTCAGCAAAAATACATGGTAAAAAAGTAGAGTACAAAGCCATAGCAGGTGGCACGATTTTAAAAAACGACAAGTTAGAACCTGTCGCAAATCTATTTTCCACAACCTACCTTCGAACGAATATAAAAAACAAATCAAACCGTCCAGTAACCTTTATTTTTAATGGTGGGCCTGGTTCTGCTTCCCTCTGGTTACACATGGGATTATTTGGCCCCAAACGAGTTGTTTTACCTGCTGGAGGGAAAAATGCAGGGGCTGCCCCCTTTCAAATGGTCGACAATCAATATTCATTATTAGACATGACCGATATGGTGTTTATCGATCCCATTGGCACAGGAGTAAGCCACGTTGTCGGCAAAGGGAAAAGTGAGGATTATTGGGGACTTCAACAAGATGCGACATCGGTAGCTAAATTTATAAAACAATGGCTTACTCAAAACAATCGTTGGAACTCACCAAAATATCTTGCAGGTGAGAGTTACGGAACAACTCGTGCAGCCGCAGTCACTCAAGCGCTCCAAGGTGGCTGGCAAGGTGTCACTTTAAATGGTGTTACATTATTATCAACCGTTTTAGATTTTAATCAGCTCCTCTATCAACCCGGTAATAATCGACCATACATCAATTACCTGCCATCTATGGCCGCAGCCGCATTTTATCATGACAAAATATCACCAGAGGATAAAGCTCTTGGTTTAACAACATTTGTCGAACAAGCTCGTCAGTTTGCGTTAAACGGTTATGCACTCGCATTGATGCAAGGAAGCCGTTTAAAAGCAGGTAAAAGACGACATATTATCACTCAATTAGCTCGTTTTACTGGCCTTAAAGAAAACTATATTGATGCTGTTAATCTACGAATAAGTGCTGACCGCTTTGAAAAAGAATTGCTTAGAGACCAACGAAAAACAGTGGGTCGATTTGATAGTAGATTTTTAGGACAAGATTATGATGCTGGCGGTGAAACCTTTGACAACGATCCTTCAGCTTACGGTCTAGTAGGCGCATTTACTGCCGCTTACAATTATTACTTAACGAATAATTTAAAAGTAAAATTAAAAAGACCATTTGTGGTTATTTCTGAAAAAGCCAATATTCAATGGCAATGGCAGAACCCGAATAATCCGATACAAAACGTAAATGTAGCGCCTTACCTCGGAAAAGCACAAAGGGAAAACCGTCAATTTAAGCTGTTTATAGGAAACGGCTATTACGACTTTGCAACACCTTTTTTCGGCACCGAAAATACCATTGCCGATAATGGTATTGATATGAGCAGAGTCGAAATGAAATATTACAAAGCTGGGCACATGATGTACATCAATCAGCCATCACTCATCCAACTCACCAAAGATTTAAGAGCATTTTACAAAAAATAATTTTAACGGCCTTCATTTGCATTATTCTCTCATAGCAAATGAAGGTCTACTTGTTATAATCGACTTTTCTAAAAACAAGTAATTATCTTTTCTATGTCATTTACAGTTTGGCTCGGGCTTCTAGCCATTTGTTGTTTGGGAGCAATGTCTCCTGGACCTTCTTTAGCAATGGTCATTCGACACACCGTTGGTGGCAGTCGTTTACACGGTATTGTTTGTGCTTGGGCGCATTCGATAGGGATCGGTTTCTATGCACTGCTAACCCTATTTGGTTTAGCTATCGTTTTAAAGCATTCTCCTTTTATCTTTAACAGCATTGCTATCGTCGGTGCGGTGTATTTAGCTTGGATGGGGGTTAAAGCCATTCAATCTAAAGGCGGCATGCAACAAAAGTTGGCTGGAGGGAGCAAAGCAAGCTTGTGGCAAGCCGCTCGAGACGGTTTAGCAATATCCTTATTTAATCCTAAGATCTTATTATTCTTTTTAGCACTGTTTAGTCAATTCGTTCGAGATGCCAGTGACCATACAGGGCAAGCTCTCATTGTATTAACACCTTTAGTCACGGATGGACTTTGGTACACCATTATTGCTGTCGTGCTATCACACTCTGCTGTATTACCTAAATTACAAGCCAAAGCTTCACTCATTGATAAGCTTTCAGGTCTCGTTTTGTTAGCACTTGCAGCCCGTGTGATTCTAACTTTGGAGTTTTAATCATGCCTACAAACTCGTGGAAGCCTTTCATTCAACACGAAGCTGAGCAACCGTATTACCAAGAACTACAGCAGTTCTTACAACAAGAGCATTCAGCAGGAAAAGTCATTTTCCCACCACAAGATGATGTGTTCAGTGCATTTAAATTAACAGCACTAGAACAGGTAAAGGTGGTGATCTTCGGGCAAGATCCCTATCACGGCCCGGATCAAGCGCATGGCCTGTGCTTTTCTGTAAATAAAGGTGTAAAAACACCGCCATCTTTAGTGAACATTTACAAGGAACTCTCAACAGATATTCAAGACTTTGAGATCCCGGATCACGGTGACTTACGCCCTTGGGCTGAACAAGGCGTAATGATGTTGAATACCGTTTTGACCGTTGAGCAAGGCAAAGCACACGCTCATGCGGGCAAAGGCTGGGAAATTTTCACAGATAGAGCATTAGAAATGCTTAACCAACAGCAGCATCAGATTGTATTTTTGCTCTGGGGCAGCCATGCCATTAAAAAGGCTGCGAAGATCACCAATCCCGTGCATAAAATACTGCAAGGTCCACACCCTTCCCCACTGTCTGCCTATCGTGGCTTTTTTGGTTGTCGTCACTTTTCACAAGCCAATCAATTACTCATAGAAGCAGGGCAACAACCGATAAACTGGCAAGTTTAAATTTATATTGACACGAAAAGGCAAACGAGACACATCGCTTGCCTTTTAATCACAATGTTCTCCCAATTTGCCACCTAACGCTCTCACTCTTGGTTCTTTTCCTTTAGCAATATCATCTAAAAAACACTGTGCTTGATGTTTTAATTCTGAATACTGAAAAAACACATAATGGCCTGATTTATTTTTGTCTTCGGGTAAACGTATTTCAATGTTAGTTTCTCCATCACTCATGTTAGCTTCAACAGGCAAAGATGTGATACTTCCTCCATAGTGATTTATCGTTGGCGAATATCGATTCGATTCGGATAGCCCTGAAATATCCTGGCCACCTAAGTCAGGTCTCAATGCTCGTAAATATTTTTTCTGTGCATCCATTTGTACATTATCATCATAGAAACCGTTAAAACTTAACGTACTTGGTAATGCACCATACTTTTCTGGTTGTTGCCTTTTATCTGCAAGACCATATACAAAATCAGCACTACTCATCACACTGGAACTCAATGCATACAAAGGGTGAAAAGGATTATTCGTAACCGCACTCGATTTTGTCCAAAAGAACATAGGTGCTAATTTTTCACCGAGCTCTTTTTGGCCTGATGTAGCTGCATACCCCATTGCGGTAGTTAATCCGACACTACCAACACCTGAAGGGATATAAGCACTGAATGGTTTAGGATCAGCAGCTACTTCCATTCCAGAGATAAAGGAACCCAACGATTGACCTTGAGCAACTTGCTTATCTGAGTCAAAGAATACGTTATTGGCATACTTCGAAGCATCATTCTTTCCACAAATATTAGATGGGATTGTCAGCTGACTTACCATCCGATGGAATAGAATTTGTTCCATCATCATTTGATTTAAATTATCTCGCATCGCCCTTGGGTTGAGAATATTGTATGTCGCAAGATTTAGCGTAAGACCAGAAAAATGTTTCAGTACTTTGTTGATAATTGGACGACTTGCTTGATCATCAGCCCCCATATGTCCCCCCATTGAAGCTGTGGCCCAATCCGCCAGTCCAGCAATTTGAGCAACATTACCTTCTCGAGTTAACTTACCTTCTTTATTTGTGTAGCCACGTTTGAATACCTGTGCAGCCTCTCCACCAGTACCATGATCATAAAATACAATTGGATACCCTGATTCTGGCATCTCAGACTTTGGAAGTGTGATGTAAAAAGGAGTTTGACGATAATGATCAATAACGGGTTTACCGTCACGATCAAATTTTATTGTTCCGCCATTGAGCGCTAACACATAAGGAAATAGACCGCTTTGGAATTCAGGAACATTCCACGTTCCTTTTAAAATACAAACGTTATCCGTATTCTTTACAAAAGATAAGTTGCCATTGGGTTTTGGCGATGATAGCTCACTGACTTGCTTAGCTAGACTTCTCATTTTGGATGCTGGATCGCCAGTTGTCCAAACCGTTGCCCCAAGAATGGTATCCAAACCAATAGATTTGTCTTTCAAATACTCAGCTAAAGCTCGATATGAATGGATAGCTTTAGCTGCTTTATCTTTATCGAGTGTTGTTAATTCAACTTTTGAAATTTTACCACTCAGAACATCTTGTAATAGTTGATTATGACTTACTTCATCATTGGTGTTGATATCTGTTGTGATAATCAATGCATATTTTGTATTTGAAGATAGAAATTTCCCTGCGGGTAAAATTTGTAAAAGATTCTTAGGTCGGTAGGCATCTTTTTCAGTTGTTATTTCCACTTTAATGGGTGAATGAAGACCGAAATCCGGTGAGTTACTATCAATATTGATTAACTGCACGCTTGAATCACTTTTTAGACTGTCATTTGCGTCTATAGGCAGTTGCAGTGAGTTCGATTCAACATCACCAAGGAGATGTAGATATATAGGCATATCTGGAGTAAAACCAAAATCGGCTTTATCGGCAGACTTTACATATTCTCGTACTATTGGGTTTAACTGCATTGGAAAGTCATCAAAGGACACATTGCTACCTTGACGATTAATGTCGTTTGGAAAACCTACATCGTAAAAAGACCAATGAGATTTGTGCTTTGATAAATCAAAGGCAATTTGAGCTTGTGCCCAAGAAAAGGAGCTAAAAACTAATAAAACAACTGCTAAAACTGATGCACGCATAGATAAACCGATTAACCTTGGACAAGATTCGAACAATTTATCTAAAAGTGTTTTGAGTTAATAACTAAAACGGGGGAAGATTCAACTTCTATTAAGCTTGGTAGATCAGCAAACATACTGACCTACCACTCGACAACATTACTTTTTACGGTTCGCAGACATTTTAGCTAAACCTAACAATGCTTCTTTATACTCACTTTCTGGCACGATGGATAAAGCTTGTATCGCTTTCTCAGCTTCTTCTTCTGCACGTTTTTGGGTGTAATCCAGTGCGCCAGTTCTCTTAAGTGCAGCTAGAATTTGATCGATCACTTCCGTTCCGTCTGCATTTTCGATCACACCTTTAATTAACGACTTTTCTTCATCGTTACCATGAGCTAGTGCGTAAATAAGTGGCAATGTTGGCTTACCTTCGGCTAAATCATCACCGATATTTTTACCAAGTTCTTCTGCATCAGCCGTATAATCAAGTAGATCGTCTGCGATCTGAAACGCAGTTCCTAAATACTTTCCATACTCACCAAGTGCTAATTCGATCGATTCATCGACGTCAGCTAAAACACCACCAAGCTGAGTTGCCGCTTCAAATAAACGCGCCGTTTTACAGTAAATGACACGCATATAGTTGTCTTCACTGGTATCAGGCTCGTTCAAATTCATCAGCTGCATTACTTCGCCTTCTGCAAGTACATTTGTGGTATCTGCTAGAATTTTAAGAACTTTTAGACTGTTCAGCTCTGTCATCATTTGGAATGAACGAGTATAAAGGAAGTCACCCACTAATACTGACGCACTATTACCAAACATCGCATTTGCCGTTTGGCGGCCACGGCGCATTGTTGATTCATCGACAACGTCATCGTGCAATAAAGAAGCGGTGTGAATGAACTCAACGATCGCAGCGAGCTTTAAATGATCGCTACCTTTATAGTCTACCGATTTAGCCGCAAGAACGGATAAAAGCGGTCTTAGCCTTTTACCGCCACTGTTGACAATATAAAACCCAAGTTGATTTATTAATGCGACATCTGATTCTAATTGTTTATAAATCAGCTGATTAACATTTTGCATATCAGCATCAGTTAAAGCGCGAATGGCGTTCAAATCCATAGTAGACTCTGGTTATTTGAGATAATCTTATGATTACCCCGAGTTAAAACATAAATTAACAAGATTTTACCTAAAAATAGCCAAGTTAACAGCATTTGCCATGTATTCATTTCAACTCATCAGATGTTTTGTATTCTTTGCTATTTAGTACTTGCCAGTATCTCATTCTTAGCGTAGAATCCGCGCCCATTGTCATTAAAAATTTTTGTAGCACTCGCACGCTAAATATATGCTGTGATGTGTTAAAGATCTCGGAGTGAAATAGCTATGTACGCTGTTTTTCAAAGTGGCGGAAAGCAACACAGAGTTGCTAAAGGTCACGTTGTACGTTTAGAAAAATTAGAAGTTGCTACTGGCGAAACAATCGAATTTGATAAAGTTCTTTTAGTTGCTGATGGTGAAAATGTAACAGTTGGCGCACCTTTAATCGAAGGCGGCAAAGTAGTTGCAGAAGTAGTTAACCATGGTCGTGGTGAGAAAGTACGCATTGTTAAGTTCAAGCGTCGTAAGCACCATGAAAAGCAGATGGGCCACCGCCAGTGGTTCACTGAAGTTAAAATCACTGAAATCAACGCTTAATAAGGAGTCTGACTCATGGCACATAAAAAAGCTGGTGGTTCTACCCGTAACGGTCGCGATTCAGAAAGCAAACGCCTAGGTGTTAAGCGTTTCGGTGGCGAATCTGTTTTAGCTGGTAACATTATCGTTCGTCAACGTGGTACTAAATTCCACGCTGGTGTTAACGTTGGTATCGGTCGTGACCACACTCTATTTGCTTTATCTGACGGTAAAGTTAAATTTGAAGTTAAAGGTCCTAAAAACCGTAAATTTATTAGCATCGAAGCTTAATACGCTCGAAAGCTTATAATAAATTTAAGCCCTGCCATTGGCGGGGCTTTTGTTTTTCTGACGAAAGAGAATGTATAATCGCTGAACTAACTGTTAAGTTGGTGATGATTTAGCGATTCAGGAGTTAATATGAAATTTGTCGATGAAGCAATCATCAGGGTCGAAGCCGGTGATGGTGGCAGTGGTTGTGTCAGCTTCAGACGTGAAAAGTATGTCCCTGACGGTGGCCCAGATGGTGGCGACGGTGGTGACGGTGGTAGCGTTTATCTTTTAGCAGATGAAAACCTGAACACATTGATTGATTTTCGTTTTGAGCGTTTTCATCGCGCAGAACGAGGCAACAATGGTAAAGGTCGTGACTGTACTGGCGCCGGTGGTGAAGACTTAATACTAAAAGTACCTGTCGGTACTCGTGCGACAGACGAAGATACAGGCGAAGGCTTAGGTGATCTTACCCATCACGGACAAAAACTTCTGGTTGCAAAAGGCGGTTTCCACGGCTTAGGTAATACTCGCTTTAAGAGCAGTACTAACCGTGCTCCACGTCAGAAAACATTAGGCACCGCTGGCGAAGTTCGCAACTTACAGCTAGAACTTATGCTGCTAGCTGATGTTGGTTTGTTAGGTTTGCCTAACGCAGGTAAATCAACCTTCATTCGCTCAGTTTCTCGTGCAACACCAAAAGTAGCTGATTATCCATTTACGACATTGGTTCCAAATTTGGGTGTGGTAAATCCGCGCGCAGGCCAAAGCTTTGTAATTGCAGATATTCCAGGCTTAATTGAAGGTGCAGCAGATGGTGCAGGACTTGGTATTCGTTTCTTAAAGCATTTAGAACGTTGCCGAGTATTACTTCACGTCATTGATATTGCGCCAATCGATCAAAGTGATCCCGTTGAAGCTGCAACATCGATATTAGCGGAACTCGATAAGTATTCTCCAAAGCTAGCGTCTAAGCCACGCTGGTTGGTTATCAACAAAACTGATTTAATGTTAGAAGAGGAGTTGGACGAACAAATTCAGCGTCTCACTGATGCATTAGATTGGGATGATAAAGTTTATAAGATCTCCGCTTATAATCGTGAAGGCACATCTGAACTTGCACTTGAGCTTTTGGATTTCATTCAAAGCTTACCTGCAGAGGAAGAAGCACCAGATCCTGATGCTGAAGTTGAATTTAAGTGGGATAACTACCACAGTAATACCACAGCTGACGATCTTGATGACGACCTCGATGACGAAGATTGGGATGAAGATGAATACGACGTAGAAGTTTTCTACGAACGTTAATCACCATTATTTAATTAAGAGAGCTATTCAGCTCTCTTTTTGTTTCAAGAGCAGTAACCTTGGAAAACCAAACTCATATTACCCGCCTAACAGCACGTGTAGCACAGCTGCTACTGGCTTATGGTGCAGAGTCAGAACTTGTTGAAGAGATAAGTCAAAGACTCGGTATCGCACTTGGATTGAGCAGTGTCGAGCTCTCCATTTCATCAAACTCACTCGTACTCACCAGTATTGCAGACGATAACTGCATTACCACCACACGTCGTATGCGTGCTCATGGGCTGAATATGACCATTGTGTATGAGCTACAAAAGATCTGTATTAAGGCCGAAAGAGGAATATATGAATTAGCACACGTCGAGAAGCATTTGAACAAGCTTAAAGTGAGATCGTATCCACCTAAAGTTTTGATCCCAACGATCGGTTTATCATGTGCTTGCTTTTGCCATCTGTTTGGTGGTGATTTAGGTGCGACGATTATGACGTTCTTAGCGTCTTCAGCAGGAATGGCGTTAAGAGTCTTCTTGGCAAAAAAACACTTTAACTTACTGGTTAATTTCCACTTCACAGCGTTGCTCATCACTGTTATCGCACAACTTGCCAATCTTGAGGGGATCAGTCATACCCCCGAGCTTGCAGCCGCTGCGAGTGTTTTACTTTTAGTTCCGGGTTTTCCGCTTATCAATGCTATGTCAGATATGATTAAAGGCCATATGAATGTTGGGATTGCCCGCTGGGGCCAAGCGACTATATTGACCGTCTCTTCAGTAATAGGCATCACTATTGGTATTCAAATCGGTCAGTTCATTGTAGGAGTCGTCTAATGGACGTATTCGTAGACTTACTGGATGACGCTTTTTTCTCAGCCATTCCAGCCGTAGGTTTTGCAATGGTTTTTAATGTACCAAGACGCTTTTTAATCCATTGTGCAGTCACTGGTGCTTTTGCTCATGCACTTCGTACATTTTTACTGCATCAAGGCTTAGCGATCGAATGGTCAACCTTTGCTGCTGCAGCTTTTATAGGCTTTACAGCCATAGCCTTCGCAAAAAGGCATTTTGCCCCACCTCTTATGCTGGCCGTAGCGGCCAGTATTCCAATGTTACCGGGTGTTTTTGCTTTTAATACCGTAACGGCACTGATACAACTCACGGCGCAATCACAAGTTAGCCATGAGCTGACAGACGCTGTTATTACTAATGGTCTGAAAACTGTTTTCATCGTTGCCGCTTTAGCTGGCGGGCTAGCTATGCCACAATTACTCTTTTTCCGTACTCGACCAATAATCTAACAACAGGGAAATTATGAAGATCTCAATGATTGCCGCTATGACAGTAAATCGTGTGATTGGCAAGGACAACCAAATGCCATGGCACTTACCCGAAGACTTAAAGCATTTTAAGGCATCTACGATGGGTAAGCCGATTGTAATGGGTCGTAAAACATTTGAGTCTATTGGTCGCCCGCTTCCTGGTCGTCATAATATTGTAATTACACGTCAGTCTGAGTTTTCTGCGCAAGGGATAACCACAGTTTCAAGTTTTGAAGAAGCTAAAAACGCCGCGGGAGAAGTTGAAGAAATCGCTGTCATTGGCGGTGGTCAACTTTATAAGCAGTTGCTGCCAATTGCAGACAAACTTTACCTGACATTAATCAATATCGATGTTGATGGTGACACTTATTTCCCTGATTGGGACGACGGTTCATGGCAACAAGAATGTTGCGAAAATGGCACAAGTTCCGATGGAATTGAATATAGCTTTATCAATTATGTAAAAAAATGTTAAATTAACGCTGTTTTTCTGTCGCTATATTATAAAAATATCTTATAAAACCATCGGAAGGAGCATCAGATGCGAAGCCTTATTATCGCAGGAACAGTTCTGATTGCCACATCAATTGTGGTCCCTACAAAAGTCCAAGCTAATGAACAACTTTTTATCAGTGTTTGTGGCTATGTTAAAGCAAACGATAAAAGTAAATTACGTAAGAAGTTAAAAGAGGGTCGTGTGACTCTTCGTAACATCTACACAGATCTAAAATGCAACGGTGAAAACTTACTGCAAACGGCCTACGGTAGTAGCGCAAATGAAGTCGGTCAATTTATCGTTAAACGCGTGTCATCAAAAGCACTTAAAGCAAGTGACATTTATGGCTGGGCAAATGGTAATGGCCATGGTTCAAGTCCAATTACTGCAGCATTAAAGTCAAAATTAAAGCTGTAACGAAATTCCAACAATGCCGCTGAATCAAGCGGCATTGTTTATCTCGCATCCCGTCATTCAAGCTGAATCAGCTGTACCGACTCATTAACTGCTCCACATCAGATACCATTTCTTTATTTTTAATTTGTGGTACTTTTCCTGGTGCTACCTGAGGTTTTACAATGGCAATTTTTTCACCTTGTGGCGAGACTAGCGTCATCGTTGCACTATGAGTAATTTGATAATTTTTCCCTTCGCCTATTAACGAATAAGCCATCCCTAAATTTCGAGTTAAAGGCAACAATTGTTTTTGCTCTCCAGTAACTGCGATAAACTTTTTATTGAAGAACGAAGTATATTGCTTAAGCTTATCTGGTGTATCTCGGTTCGGATCCACAGAAATAAACACAACTTGAAAGGGTTTATCTTTAATTAGCTTAGGATAAGCCGCAGCGAGCTTTGTCATTGCTGTTGGGCAAATATCTGGGCAAGATGTGTACCCAACAAAAAACAGTGTCCACTTTCCTTTTAGATTTGAGTTATCAAATTTATGACCGTACTGATCTATCAGCTTAAAAGGAATGACAGGTGTCTTATGAGGATATTCGGCAGTAGTCAACAAATGTAAAGGTCGATGTTGATAGTAATAAGATGCATAGCCACCGAAACTGGCAAAAAGCACTAGAGTTAAAGTAAATAATATCGATTTTTTCACAACAAAATAGCTCCTATTGTTGAATACTCAGGCATCAACATTAGATGTAATGATCCACCAGCAACAAAACAAACAGCAACATCAAATGATAGATTGAGAAGGTAAATACTTTCATTGCACGACCTTCTGTCTCTGCATATTTTAAAAGCCAAGCTTGATAGAAAAATAAAGCACTGAGGACGGATACCCCAACCAAATAAATATCACCTGACATTCCGACTGCAACAGGCATTAAACAAGCAAGTCCGAGAAGCACGGTATACAGTAAGATATACGTTTTCGTGAATGCTTCACCGTGAGTCACGGGTAACACAGGAATATCGGCTTTAGCGTATTCAGATTTTTTAGCGATAGATAGCGCCCAAAAATGTGGCGGTGTCCAAAGAAAAATAATGATGACTAATAAGAATGCATTATTGTCTAAATGCCCTGTAATTGCAGTCCACCCTAACAATGGCGGCATTGCCCCTGCTAGCCCGCCAATGACGATATTTTGAGATGTCGCTCGCTTCAGGTACATGGTGTAAACCACTGCATAACCGATCAAACTGAAAAACGTAAGCCAAGCAGTTAATGAGTTAACCCACTCAAATAAAATAACAAAGCCTAGAATGCCAATCGCAAATGCAAACGTGGTCGCTTTGGTAGCTGATATTCTATGGTTAGGTAACGGACGACCGCTTGTTCGGCCCATGATCGCATCCGTTTTTCGGTCTATCACATGATTAAACGCCGCTGCGGATGCAGACATCAATGCAATACCAATGAGTCCCAGTAATAAAGCTTGAACAGGCAGTGCTCCCTCAACAGACAAGCACATACCAACCACAACGGTCAGAAGCATAAGCGCAACAACTTTAGGCTTGGTCATTTCTAAATAATCACGCCAGACAAAAGTCACTGGTTCAGTTAACGTAATTTCTTTACTCACGATGCGCTCCGAAGCTTAAAATTGATAAAAACCATGGTTAACAGCAACAATACGGCACCACCGTTATGCGCCACTGCTACAAAAAGAGGTAATTGAAATAGAATATTGCTTATGCCTAAAGATACTTGCAGTAACAAACATAAACTCAGCCCTATCGCCATCGTTTTGCTGCTCGATATATTCAGATGCCAAAGACGATAGCTTAGCGACAATAACACTACGCTAGTAACCATTGCCCATATGCGGTGACACACATGAATCGTCGTGCGAGCATTTGCACTGAGTACGCCAAACTCATAGGTTTGGTGTTGTCCTTGAAAAGGATTGAATGCTTGAGCGAATTGTAAATGTTGAAACCAATTCCCTTGGCATATCGGTAATGATGTACAAGAGAGTGCGGCATAGTTTGTTGACGTCCAACCACCAAGAATAATTTGAATAATCAATGCGATTAAAGCCAGTAATGCATGTACTTGAATATTTGAGTCAATTTTCCCTGCGATACCTTTAATGGGTGATGTTTTTTGCCGTTGAACCAGATAAATCAATAGCAATAATGCAATTACGGTATAACCACCTAGAAGATGAGACATCACCACTATTGGCATCAGCTTCATCGTCACCGTCCACATCCCTAATGCGGCTTGAAATACTACTATTACAGTAAGTAGTAGAGCTAATTTTTTAGAGGCAGCCTTACTTGCCCAAAGATAAATTAAAATGGCGAGTATCAACGTGCCCAAAGTGCCTGCGAGATAGCGATGGATCATCTCTAACCACGCTTTAGCAGGTTTAACAATTTGACCATTAAACTTTGCTTCAGCTTGTTTAATCACGCTCGGCTGACTTGGTACAGTGACTTGTCCATAACAACCAGGCCAATCAGGGCACCCCAACCCCGCATTCGATAGCCGAGTATAGGCGCCCATCAAGATCACAACAAAAGCAAGCAATATGGCAGCTCTTATAAACCAAGCAAACCGCATTATCCTACCCTCGATAGTTTCAACATTTTGTGTAAATCATTGAGTAACGCACGCCCTTGCATCACTTGCTCATGCTTGCTTGGCATCAAATCATAACAGGTAACGAGTTTCCCTAGCGGATCGACCACTACCATCTGTTGCCTATCCATCTGTTTAGCTATCATTTTGCTGGCAACAGCTTGTGTAAACTTGTACTGGCTCATAGCCAAAGCATCTGTACCTTGCTGATGTAAAACGACCGGCGTTACTCGATTTTTGTCTTTGCCCAGCGCCAAGTAGCTCTGGTTGAGAACAAAGAGTTGCTGCTGACACTTTTGTGTGCATTCATCTGGCATCATATAAATAACTTGCCAATGATGAGGCGCAGGATTTTTCATCTTAAGACTTTGGTAAGTCATCGAGTCGGGCAGTAACTGCCCTTTGTTGGTTACTCCACCTTGATACCAATGCATAGCCAAAAACAGTTTTGCTAAAACAACAGGTGCGATAAATACCAAAGCCAAAACTAACAACACTCGGGAATTATTTTTTCTTGCTAATTCCAACTTTGCGTCTCCTAATTACTGTAAATAAACCAATTACGACCAGCACTGTTGCCATTGCAAACCACTGAGCCGCATAACCAAAATTCTTAGTTGATGACATCGTTATAGGTCGCCAAGGTTTTAACATCTGCCGACCATCATCAGAGTAAAATACTCGCTGCGGCTGTAATGAAAAATCAAAAACTTGATGCCCAAGCAATTGACTGAGTTGCTGATAATTTAAATTTTGAATGCGTAAAGGATTACCCTTTTCAGGCAATAACTTGTGGCTAAATGGGTTTTTTGAAGTATGGTAAACACGCCCCAAGAAAACCTCCTGCTTATTTATTTTTTGAATCTTTGGTAATCGATTTCGATCAGCGTACGCCGTGATAAAGCCTAACTCGACAAGCAACCATGGTTGTTTTGGTGATACCTGCATCAGCTGATAGACCATGTAACCTACTTTTCCTTTAACACTCTGATTATCTAGAAAGATCAAAGGAGTTTTCGTGATATTTAGCTGTACTTTTGTTTTACTTCCAGTGAGTGTTTTTGGGTCTTTATTTTGTATGAGTTGATTAAAATCGACGGTTTGTTGCTGGCGAGTGTAATAAGCTTGTTCAAGCTGTTGTCGCTCATGCCCTCTCGATAATTGCCAAAAACCTAACTTTACTAATATGCAAAATAGGCCAATGAACAATACATAGCCTATAAACGATTTAACGCATCCCTGCCAATGATTCCGTTTTACAATTGCACTAACGTCAGAGCACATATACAAAAACAAACAAACATAACCAGACGACGTCCACAAAGTGCCAATACCAACTTCCGGCTTGAAAAGCAAAATGCTGTTCAGGTGTGAAGTGTCCTTTTAATACTCGACAAAACAGCACGATGAGGAAAATAGTACCGAGCGTGACATGCAATCCATGGAAGCCTGTCAACATAAAGAACGTATTGCCATAAACGCCAGATTGAAGCGTGAGCCCTATTTCGGTGTAAGCATGGATATACTCTTTCGCCTGAAAGAATAAAAAGCTCATACCTAATAAAATGGTGCAGCCTAAACAAATAGCCAGTACCTTTCGCTTTTTTTGCTCCAAACTGACATGTGCAAAATGTAATGTAATGGAAGAGGTCAACAGAATAATGGTATTAACCAGAGGAACACCTAACCAAGGCATCGCTTTCGTTGTAGTTCCTTTAGGTGTCGTTGTTAGTGGCCAGTGAGCATGAAATGTTGGCCATAATACTTGATGTGTCATGGTGCCATCGGCCCCACCAAGCCAAGGAACAGAGAACATTCTCACAAAGAATAGAGCACCAAAAAACACACCAAAAAACATGACTTCAGAGAAAATAAACCAACTCATTCCCTGACGAAAAGAAACATCCATTTGCTCAGAGTATAAGCCACTCATAGACTCATGAATCACATGTCTGAACCAACCTGTGAGCATAAATAGAATGGTAAAAATACCTGCAACCAATAAGTAGATACCGTTATTGGGAGTATGCTTATCCAAACCAATAACAAAATGTCCTGCGCCAAATGCAATTAAAAATAAACCCATTGCACCAATAATCGGCCAATGGCTTTGCTCAGGAACATAATACTTTGCATGTGCACTCATCAAATACTCCTAGCTTTTATATTCTGATTCTGGAACTTTATGACTGCCTTGATGTGACTTAATAAAATTTGGGTCTGCATATTCAGGGCTATTCTTTAACACCTCTTTTGTAACGTCGTACAAGGTGTAAGATAATGTAATGGTGTGAATGTCTTTCGGTAATGCAGGATCAATAAAGAAGACGACGGGTAAGTCTTCTTTTGTGTGCCCTTGCAATGGTTGTTGAGTAAAACAAAAGCACTCCGTTTTATGAAAATATAACGAGCCTTGTCCAGGCGATATTGAAGGAATTGCTTGAGAAATAATTAACTTGTCTGAATTATTTTTAGCGTAGAACTTCGCATGCTCAAGCTCGCCAGGATGAACCGTTAACGTTTTAGTTACTGCGGTAAAGTCATAGGGAACACCGGGACTTACTTGAGCCATAAACTCAACATTAATGTTTCTGCTTTTATCAACAACCAGTTCTTTCTCGTATTTCTCAGGTAAGTTAGAACTGTGGCCGTTGATACCAAGCTGTTTGCACATCACGTTATAGAGAGGCACCAAAGCAAACCCAAACCCAAACATACCAATCGCACCAAAGATCAAATAAATCATCAGTTTTTTGTTGGGACTCATCTTTGAGGTCATATTATTCGACCTCTGGTGGCGTTGTGAATGAGTGATATGGTGCTGGGCTTGGCAATGTCCATTCTAAACCCTCTGCACCGTCCCAAGGCTTAGCAGGTGCTTTCTCTCCACCTCTAATACACTTGATCACAAGCGCTAAGAACAGTAACTGAGATAAACCAAAGGCAAAACCACCAATGGAAACAACCTTATTTAAGTTCGCAAACTGCAATGCATAATCAGGGATACGTCTTGGCATTCCCGCTAACCCTAAGAAGTGCATCGGGAAGAATAAAACGTTTACGGATATCACTGAGCACCAGAAATGCCATTTTGCTAAGGTGAAGCTGTACATATTTCCGGTCCACTTTGGTAACCAATAATATGCAGCTGCCATGATCGAGAACACCGCCCCTGTTACCAACACATAGTGGAAGTGAGCAACCACAAAATACGTGTTGTGATATTGGAAATCAGCAGGAGTAATCGCTAACATCAATCCAGAGAAACCACCAATAGTAAACAAAATAACAAACGCAATGGCGAACAACATGGGTGGCTCAAAAGAAAGTGAGCCACGCCACATGGTCGCTACCCAGTTAAAGACTTTCACTCCGGTCGGTATTGCAATGATCATGGTGCAATACATAAAGAAAAGTTCAGAAAACAATGGCATACCTGTGGTAAACATATGATGCCCCCACACAATGAACGATAAGACCGCAATGCTACTTGTCGCATAAACCATTGAAGAATAGCCAAACAATTTTTTACGGCTGAATGCAGGAATGATCGATGATATCACCCCAAAAGCCGGTAAAATCATAATGTAAACTTCGGGATGCCCAAAGAACCAGAAAATATGCTGGAACATCACCGGATCGCCACCACCAGCAGCATCAAAGAAACTCGTACCAAAGAACTTATCGGTAAGTACCATGGTCACAACGCCGGCTAAAACAGGCATCACCGCAATCAATAAGAACGCTGTGATCAACCATGTCCAAACGAACAACGGTAACTTCATCCAGCTCATCCCCGGAGCACGTAAGTTGAATATGGTTACAATGACGTTCATTGCCCCCATGATTGAACTTATGCCCATTATATGAATCGAGAATACGAACAGAGCAGTACTGTCACCGCTGTATTTGGTGGAAAGCGGTGCATAGAAAGTCCAACCAAAGTTCGGACCACCACCCGGCATAAAAATGGTACTCAACAGAATGGCAAATGCGAAAGGCAGAATCCAGAAACTCCAGTTATTCATCCTCGGCAATGCCATATCCGGCGCACCAATCATCATTGGAATGAGCCAGTTCGCCAATCCAGTAAAGGCTGGCATTACAGCGCCAAACACCATGATTAGCCCATGAATCGTCGTCATTTCATTGAAGAGATTAGGTTCTAAAATCACCTTACCAGGTTCAAATAGTTCTACCCTGATCAGCATAGCCATTGTGCCGCCAATCAAGAACATGATGAAACTGAACCATAGATATAACGTACCGATGTCTTTATGATTGGTCGTCAAAAACCAACGCATGATGCCTTTTTTAGGTTGATGCGAATGATGCTCATCATGATCATGCGATGAAGAGTTAATCGTTTCATTAATTTGTGGATTAAGTGTCGTCATAGCAGCCCCTTACTTCTGTACGTTATGGATATCAGCCGCTTGTACGGCATCACCCATATTGTTACCCCATGAATTCCGTTCATAGGTAATTGCTGCAGCAATCTGCTCGTCCGTTAGTTGCTTACCAAAGGCTTGCATTGCAGTTCCAGGACGACCAAATTTCACGGTATGGATATGGTTATGTACAGGGCCTGTAGCAGTCTTACTGCCTTTCAGAGCAGGAAATACACCTGGTAGGCCCATTCCATTTGGCTGATGACATACTGCGCAATGCGCTGTATAAACATCCGCCCCTTCTTTCATCAGCTGCGCTTTAGTAAGCGTTTTAGACAATGATGCCTTTGCTGCTTGTGCCGCCTGAGATTCAGCCGTCTTCTGAGCCTTAAGCCATTCATCGAACTTCTCCCCTGATACTGCTTTAACGACAATAGGCATAAATCCATGCCCTTTTCCGCACAATTGTGCGCATTGACCACGATAGGTTCCTTCTTTGTCAATTCTGGTCCATGCTTCATTAATGAAGCCTGGGTTAGCATCTTTTTGAATAGCAAACGCAGGCACCCACCATGAGTGGATAACATCTTCTGAAGTCACGAGAAATCGAATTTTTCGGTTTGTAGGTAATACCAAAGGCTTATCTACCTCAAGTAAGTAATGCTTACCTTTCGGCTTTTTGTTATTTATCTGATCTTGAGGCGTTTTAAGGATACTGTAGAAACCAACACCTTTATTGAAGTAGTCATAGTGCCACTTCCATTGAGATCCTGTAATTTTCACCGTTAAATCAGCGTTGCTGGTGTCATCCATCGTTACCAAGGTTTTGGTAGCAGGTATCGCCATTAAGACCAAGATAACAAAAGGAATAATTGTCCAAGCTAACTCAACTTTCGTACTTTCATGAAAGTTTGCCGCTTTATGACCTTTTGACTTTCGATGATTTAGCATTGCATAAATCATCACGCCAAATACACCTACGCCAATTGCACAACATATGTAAAAAATGGTCATATGAAGCTTATAAATGTCATGGCTAACACCTGTGACACCTGTCGTCATATTCAGTTGTGTAGTTTCAGCAAATATGGAAGATGAGAAAAAAATAGCTAACAACGAGTACCACTTTTTATTCACTCAAAACTCCTTCATTTGTCGGTACAAATAAGGTTATTACCTAATCTATATTCAAATTAGATATACAAATTCAAAATCCATTGGAAAAACTAAAGTGAAGATCCGGAATACTTTAGAAGCATGTGAAAGAAGTGAAAATGTTAGTGTTTGAGACATTGAGCAGTTTAAAGTCCCAAAAACCAACATTCTGCGATCGAGCTCACACCGCTCGCGCAGAAGGTTACTGGAACTTGATTATATTTTCCTCAAATAATTGCAAAGATGAACAAGGATTAATTTTGTTGGCTAAATAGTTGAATAATCGTTAATTAATAGAAACCATTCTTTTCCAAAACAGTGCCATAAAACCAATAACAAACAAAAATGGCAGCAATAATCCCTGCCACGTTCCCAATTAAGCTGCACGCCAGCACATGCCTCCCCTCTTTGATTCCCACAGCACCTAAGTACACCGCCAAAATGTAGAATGTTGTTTCAGTACATTCATTGAAAATGGCGGCCAGCCGGCCAGAAAATGAATCTACACCGTAATGCTGCATTGATTCAATCATCAATGCTTTAGCTCCCGAACCACTAAAGAACTTCATCATTGCAGTGGGTAATGCATCAATAAACCTGAGATCACTAGTGAAAAAACTGGCTAAATCAGCAATGATTGAGATGAAATATTCGAGCACACCAGAGCTTCTTAATAGTCCGATCGCCATTAACATTGCCACTAAATACGGGATCAACTTTATTGACTGATGGAATCCTTCTTTCGCTCCTTCGACAAACTCATCATATACAGACACTTTTTTGAAACCGGCTATCAGCACAAAACTGAAAATCAGTAGCAGCAATGCACCATTTCCAGCCATGCCTGAAAATGTACCTAACTGATGCGCCGAAAGTGTCAATAGGTAAACTATTACACCCAAAAAAACGGTCAATAGCGTTCCGATGTAGATCAGCATAACCCCGTTAACAATGGATAGTTTTTGGGCTACTGCAACACAAAATAAAGCAACAATGGTAGAGCAGAATGACGCTAATAAGATGGGAATAAATATATCTGCTGGTGCTTCAGCCCCAAATTGAGCACGTAGTAAAAATACATTTACTGGCACAATCGATAAAGAAGAGCATTTCAATGCTAGGAATACAATTTGGGCATTACTGGCGACCTCTTTATTTGAATTTAAAGACTGCAAATCTTGCATTGCTTTAATGCCCATAGGTGTAGAAGCATTATAAAGACTTAGCATGTTAGCCGTTAGAGCTACCGTTACCGAGCCAAAAGCAGGATGATTTTTAGGTACTTCAGGCATGAGTTTCGAAAGTAATGGTTGAGATATTTTTGATAAATAAGCAATTAAACCTGCTTTTTCACCCAGTCGCATTAACCCCATCCACAATGTCATTACACCAATTAGACCAACAGCAATTTCAGCAGATGTTTTTGCACTTTTAAAAACGCCATCAACAGCTAAGTTCAGAACGTCCGCCCGTCCACTTAGCGCTTGATAACCAATAAAAATAAATGAAATTAAAAAAAAGAAAAACCAGACTCGATTGAGCATAACGAGTATTTTATTGAATCAGCCATACACAAACTATAGTCTGGTATTTTATTGTCGGAAATTTAAAAAACCTTCCTAAACAATCGCCGTTCGAGTACGAACCCCATAATCCCTGAGCAAAATAAAAAGATGCCGATAATTTTTAACCAAGTATTGATCAATCTTGGGACCGGGCGCCGAGTATCTAACCAGTAATAACGGTTACCTGCTGTTTCAGGTACAATAAAGGACTGACCCTTAAAGGACTGTGTTTCTATGTTCTTAGGATCATATCGCTCATTCATTTCTTGTCTTTTTTTATCTACATTGCTTTTATTCGTTAAATGCCTCCAGCTCTGAAATATATCATCTGGTTCACCGACTAAATTCACGCCTTTCGACTGATAGATGTAAAGATTTTCGTTAAATAAGGTTTTAGTATATCCGGCATAAAAACTACATATACCTAAGACAATCAGTAAACTACTTGCATACATATAACGCCTTAAAGTAAAAATCTGATGCTGTTTTTGCTTTTGAAAGTATTCGGCTATAAGGGGGATTTGTTGCAGACGTTGTTGCTCTTGCTCTAATTCAATCTTGCTGAGAAGTTGTTCAAGCGTCAGCTCTAATGCCACTAATAACGATTGAATCACTTCATTTGAAGGTAAAGACTTATCATTTTCCAACTTTGATAAATACGATTGCTCTATACCAACCTTCTCTGCAAACTCTGGTTGACTTAACCCTACTCCTGTTCGAAAAGATTTAATGATTTGCCCTAATGTCATTGGTCATTCTCCTTATTCTTTGATTTTATCCCGTTGACTCAACAACAAATTCTTAAGTATTCCTCCAAGAATAAAAAGATGAATATTTAGTGATAATAAGGAATTTTAATTTATTTACCAGGCCTTATGCCCAAGTAAAAGCATGCATCTCTCAACTGAGTATTGGAGGGGTCACTTTTTATACTTGCTTGAAGCTTTTCCTTTAACATGTTTTTGTGAGCATTCAAAAGCCATGACTTCTCAACGTCACCTTTAGATACAATCCCATTAAATACTCCAAGTTCGCCATTATCAAGAAGCATGGTAAGAAGTGTATAATCACTTTTATCACTTTTATCACTTTTAAATTTCTCATTTATCTCTTCAGGAGTAACAGTATATGGCATCAAATTCTTAGCACCTTCTGTTCTAGGCTCGGCATGTGAATTTGATAATGCAAAACGAAATAGCCGACCAATAAGGCTCGTCAACTTTCTTTTGACCACAATATAGAATGGAGAAATATCTCTTGCTTCTGCTTCACTTTTAATAAGGTGGCTCGTAATCTCCCTGTTATTCTTTTTCAGTGCTAAATTAGCAGGGGCGCTTGAATCATCCAGACTTCCGAAAACGTCATCTTGTATTCCATGTTTCTTAACTTGGAATGAAATTGCTGGCTCCTTAAATAATGCATTTGCTGTAGCTACATCTTTCGGTTCCTTTTCATTAAAATTTTCTAATTCATTTACGACTTTACTCACATCAATATTTGGAGCTTCAATATTCAACCACTCACTTTCAACGCTTTTCTTTTCATGTTCAAAACTCACACTAACCTCTTTCGCACTAAATGCGGTTAACTCTTTAACTTTTTTGATGTCTCTTTTTTTTAATGCATTAACGAGTTCTGAGCCGCAACTTTTTGCAGATTCACTAAAAGGAATTTTAACAGTTTCGTTTTTGAGTTGTTGTTTTGTTGAAGGGCTTGCACCTCCAGGGGCACTCTGTTGACCATCTAAATGTTGAGTTTCTACCCGAGATAACACGCTCATTTCTAGCTCTTTTACTTGGCTCTCTGGTGTTTCAAGCTCTGCCATTAGAGCTTTAGGGTTTGTCTTAGAAGTATCCTCTGATGAAGGACCTGTTTGAGGTTGGCCTGTATTACGATAAGAAGGCGGCATATGTTTTACTTGACGTTGCGGGGTAAAAAAATTAGAAACTGAGAAACCAACACTTTTCGACAAAGGGCGTTGTTGAGCGCTAGATAAATTTTGAGACTCTTGACGAACCTCATAGCTTTTATTTTCACCCGAAGCGAATCTCCCACTAGGAGCCATATATTTAGAAGGAAGACTGCGAGTAGCATCAAAAGAAGCACCTTGAGAATCCTCAAGACCAGTTCTATCTAGCTGCTTATAGCTTGATACTGAAGTAAGAATTTCTGTCATACTCTACCAACAATGCTGTTCTTAAAAAGTACTCACTGTCGACTTAAAATGCATTAGTCAATAATTTACTCAAATTAAAACACCTTTTAAGGATGGTTCATTAATTCGACTAAAGAAGTTTGCGCACTCTTAAAATTAAAGACTACACATCCTAAATATTAATACCTTATGAGAAAAACTAGGCTCTTAGCTTTCTCTCAACGTCTGTCCAACCTTCTTTTTTACTAACAAGATCATGAAGGTTTTCTCTATCACTTAACTGACTAGCTTGAAAACCTTTTGAATTTATAATATCTAATAGTGCGTTTTTCTCATCCTGCTCTATCAATAATTGAAGTGGTGTTTTTCTATCACTATTTTTTTCATTCAGAACGTTATAATCGACTTCCATATTATCTTTTTTCGAAGATGACTCATGCGGTTTGGCTGAGCTACCTTGTTTAAAGACAAAGCTAAACAGTTTACTGAAAAATTTCGCTAAACCTCTTTTTATTGTTATATGTAAGGGCGAAATTTCTCGGGCTTTAGCTTCAGAACTAACCAAGTGTCTTGCAATGACGTTATTCTCTTTATTCAGAGCCTTTTCAAGTGGAGAGTTGCCCACATCTAACGCTCCAAATACTTTATCAGCTTCTTCTGGAGTTTTAATTTTAGCAAATCCCCCAAATTCAAATAGTGCTGTAGCGGTATCAAGATCTCCCTCGTTTCCTTCTTTGAAATCGTCTAACTTAGCGACAGCTCCTGATAAGTCCACTTTTGGTACATCTTCGATATACACCCAATTTTCATTACCTGTATCGCTGCCTTTATCAGCTTGTGGCGTCATTAACGTTTTAATCTTCTCAACATTTCTAGCTTCTATTGCACGTGTAAATTCTGATGTCTTCAAATTATCAACTCTACTGACAGTTAATGATGAAGCGAGTGTAGGTGCCGGTGCAGCTGCGCTAACTTTAGTTTTTGTTTTAGCTCCATCACCTACCATTTGTATTTCAGCTGTCCCTGTTTGTGGTTGAGGAGTGCTTGATGAACTCGAGTAGAGCTCAGCTTCTGTTAAACCTGGAGAAACTCGATGATCCTGAGGGGTACTTGACTCAGGATATTGTCTTACGCTTGGTAGAGTGTAAGAGCTCGCTCTTTCACCCGCTCGAGAGTCTAGTTCTAATGTCGGACTAACCAAATTCGATGAACTTTTTGAACGATGAGGTGATGGTGAAGTACCTAAAACTGCATCTTCAGATTTATGCTGGGCTTTAGTATCTAGGGAACGATTCGTAGTACCAGCTATTTCATTTTCATCTACGTTTTCACTTTCTAGATTGTCATAAAGGCCACCGATAGAGCTTTGAGTTTCAGAGGCAAGCTTATTATAAAATCCAGAATGTTCCAATAATGATCTTTCATCTTCACCAACTAATACTCCTTTATTACCATCAGATAAAACAGTTTTCGGTGAGGCTCCAGAAATATTTTTCCCAATATGAACGCCCTGCACACTTTCACCGGCCTTCAGTGGTAGAGGTGGACGATAATTTGGCAAATTAGGGTCTTCACTCTGAAATGGTGCAGGAGATATCTCTGGAGGTAATGGACTTATTGGAATACCCGCATGTTCAGTAAGCGGTAATTCACCTTTTGCTTGTAGTTCCTGAACCTGATGCAAGACACTAATATTTGTTAAATGCTCTTCTTGAGTCCCCTCGTCTGGCAATGGCCTTGGTTGCGCTTTATATATGTGATTAATCTCTTCTTCGAGTTTTTTAGCATCCTCTCCTTTTAGACCCATCGACATATAGACACTTTCAGGTGCAGCGGGCATAACTTCCCTACTATATCCTCTCATATTTTCACGAGGTTTTTCTAAGGGGGCTCCCCTGTTTTCTAGCTTATTCTGGTCAAATCCAGCTTCAAATTCATCAGGGCCTATACCGTGACCAACGGTTGATGCAGTAGTCGCCATAGGCTTATTATCATGGATACTGACATAATCACTTTCACCAGGCTGGGGAGTCTCTTTCGATGCTATCGGTATTCTGGGTATGGAATATAAATGGGGCTCATTAACTACATCAGGAGCTACTCCTTGTTGCTCAGCTTGAGTTTCAGAAGTAATAATTGGTGGAAGAGGCTGTTTATGTATAGGCTTTGCCACAGTAGTTACACCATCATTAAAAGCGGTCTCTCCACTCTTTACCTCTTGTTTGATCGCATCAGCATCATCATAAATAGCTGAAGGAATTAAAAGTTTAGCTTGTTTGCTAGGCACTTCTTGACGACCCATTGTTTTTTCAGCTTTAGACGATGGGGCTGGCTTAATAATAACATCTTCGTATTCATGCCCTTTCGGGGTAGATCTAGCTTGAGAACTTTTGGCGTTATCTTTTTTAATGTTCTGATTTGAAAGTACCTCATCGTAAATTACATCTTCAGCTTTATTCGATACTTGATGACTACTTGAAGATATTTTACGTTCAGAACTAGGGGACGGGCTTCCACTAGATGTTTTTCTTTGTCTGGCTAAACCAGTTTGTTTATATCTTTCATTCAGCTTCTTTAACTTTTTATCAACATCACTTTTCTTTGTAGATAATCTATCTTTTGCAGATTCAAGAGCTTTTTTTTCGCTTTCCACTCTAAAAGTATAATTTTTTTTGGCTAAAGCGGCCCCAAGCCCCGCTTGCTCGTGCAAAACATCATAATATTTTTCAGTTTTCACTTTCACCTGATCATATAACGACGACATTTCTTCCATTAAGGAATTACAGGTCTTGCTATCACCATTCTTTCTACCTATGCGTTGAACCATTTCAGTTAATTGTTCAAGGCAATCTTGCTCTTCTTGCTTTATATGACCTAATTCAAACTCTTTCTCAAGCCTTACTTGCCTCATACATTGTTCTCTTTGTTCTCTTTCTCCTTTAGTAATTGGCTCTAGATTCTGTTGAGCTACAGCTGATCTCATATCCTGAACGTCTTGAGGAACATCTTCTACTTTTAGCCTTTCGACCATAGCTGTATGCGGATCCATAGGAAGTGGCATCTTCGTTATATGATGCTCCCCCTTAGGAGATGATTGTTTTGTTGAATACTGACGTTTTAATCCTTGCGGGCTAGATTCAGTAGAAGAACCAGAAGTTTGAAACTCTTGTACAGCCTGTGCTGTAGCTTCACTATCAAGTTGTAGTTCTTTATTAACTTCCCAAGTGTTATTTCCGATTACAGCTTCAGAATAAGTTTTTGGCCGAGCCATATACTTAGAATCTGGAGCTTGTAAAATCGCCCCATGACTACTCTCGGGACTCAGACTTCTGTCTAAATCCCTCATAGGGTTATGCTCGGTTGATATTCGAGTAGTTAAAGTTCCTGACACTTTTTAATTTCTCTCCACATAAAACATTACGTTCACATCTTAAGTTTATAGTGTTTTGGCAGAAGCGTTGTTTACAGAAGATAAAAGTTACTTTAATTTTTGTTCATTAAAATATAAAGAACTCAATGTCATAAGAGCAAAGTTAAATCGACGTATTGTTTATAAGGATAAAACAAAGCCCCTGAACGGGGCTTAAAGAAAGGTTAAACTCTAAACTCACCCACAGAGGTTTTGAGTTCTTCAGCAAGTTGAGCCACTTGATGGCTTGAAGCTGCGGTTTGTTCAGCCCCGATTGCCGTTTCTTCTGAAATCATTGCAATCTCATCAAGCTTTTCTGACGCCTGCTGACTCACCGCATTTTGCTCCTGAGCGGCGTTCGCAATGTGTGTACCAGAATCATAAGCTTTATGTACTGACTCACTGATGGTCTCAAGTGCTGCATTGGCTTGCTCCGTTTTATCAACACAACTGCTCGCTTGTGAACGCCCAAGCTCCATCACTCGTACAGCTTCCTCAGTACCTTGCTGGAGGATCTCAATCATTTGCTGAATTTCACTGGTAGAATCTTGAGTTCTTGAGGCTAAACTACGAACTTCATCCGCTACAACCGCAAACCCTCGGCCTTGCTCACCTGCACGTGCGGCTTCAATTGCAGCATTCAATGCCAATAAGTTTGTTTGTTCCGCAATCCCTCGAATAACATCAAGAATTGAGCCAATAGAAGCACTGTCTGAATGAACCTTATTGATGACTTGTCCTGCTGTCGCCACTTCGTCAGCAAGGGCTAAAATAATGCGTTTATTTTCTTCAGCAATTTCACGGATATGTTTGGCTTCTTCATCAGCTTGCTTAATTTCAACTAAGGCTTGCTCTGCACTTTCAGATACCTGCTGCGCACTTGAATTAAGTTCTGTTGTTGCAGTTGAAGCAATATGAACCTGATCTTTTTGTTGATTAATACCCGCTGTGGTTTGGGTTGTAATCGCAGATGTTTCTTCTGCAGCGGCAGCAAGTTGAGTTGAACGATCTAAAATGCCTGTAATGACGTCCCTTAAACTATCAACAAGCCGATTACAGTTACTGGCTAACTTTGCAAACTCATCGTGGCCTGAGTCATCCAGTTTATGAGTTAAATCACCGGAAGCCAAAACTTGAAGTGCATGATTCACTTCATCGAGTGATGACTTTAATGGTCGAACAACTAAATAACTCACGATAATTGCCACTAAAATTGCTATCATTTCAACAATTTTTGTTTGTGTACTTGCTGTGTCAATATTCTCGATAGCTTGCAGGTTAATTTTATTACTGAACGTTTCAATATTTGTATTGAGTTGCCCAAGCTTGTTGGCCAAAGACATCGCAATGCTTTCTGATTGTGTAAAACCAGAGCTGACTTTCGACTCAAGATTCAATTGCTTAGCTTTTTGAGATAAGAAGGAATTTGCGCCCTGGATTTGGCTTAATAATGTCTCAATACTAGAAGTCGCTTCTTCAACAGTATCTGATGCTAAGTTATTTTTCTGTCCTTCAAGTTTTAGATGTTCAGCTTTAGCCATAACGTCACCAACTACATAACTCAGTTCTTTATTTAAAATATCGTAATGCTGCCTGTCTTTACTATTGATGAGGTCTAAAACAGTTGTTATTAAACCGCTTAAATTAGAATCAATAGTAACCGCTGAAGCAGCGATGGCTTGTAAAGCTTTATCATCACTCCCTTCAAAGTCGATCAAATCAAGTAACAGAGAAGAGGCATCATCTAAAGATGATTCAAAATCTTCACTTTTAACATTCAAGCTTTGTTGAATTTCTCTCGCTAATTTTTGGTCTGAAATGACACTTTGGCTCGTAGATTGATAAGAGCGATATTGATTTCTTATCGCAGAAGCTTGATTCAATAAACTCTCATTGCTTCTCATTAACGCTTCTATTTCATTTAACCTTTGATTGAATTGTGTTGAACTCTTTTGAAATTGATTTTGGATGTTCGGCACTTTGTTCGCTTCATTGGTATGAAAAGCTTGTAAAGCTAACCTTCTTTGTTCACTTAGATTTTCAGACAGGAAACTTGTTGCTTTCAATGCAGGTAAACTGACTTCCTGCATTACCATCGTACTTTCTCTAGAACTGTTGTTGGTTCGATGAGACATCAATCCAAGGATGATGAGCATTAGGGTTACAATGCTAAACCCGCCAATGACGCGCATAGCCACGGAAATTTTCATAGGGTACTCCGACTTTATAGCTCTTCCCAAAATCAATACAACCCCCTATTTAAAAGCAGGTTTGCATTAATAAGTAGAAATTTCGGTATTGTTATTAAAAGGCGAGAAAATCAATGGAATGATGTAGCCGCACTTTACAGTTTTATCTTTTTTGTTATCTGTAAATAATATCGGCAGTATTTTAACCTTACTTTAACCTTTTTTGGGTAAATTTTTCATTTGTTTCTAAATGCCACAATGTCATGACCCCTCCCCACACACAGCCAGTATCTAACGCTATCAATTGTGAATGTGGCACTTTTCCTATTAAGGCGGCCCAATGTCCAAAAACTAAAGTATTTTTATCACGTAACTTACTATTGACTTCGAACCATGGCTTTAATCCTTCAAGGTGCCCTTGAGCCGCTGGCAACTTACAGTTAAAGTCCAAACTGCCATCCTGATGTAAGAAACGCATTCTCGTTAATGCATCGATGGTAAACTTTAACTTATCAAAATCACTCAATCCGTCATGCCACCTAGATTGCTTGTTGTGATACATTTTTGAAATCAGAGATTCAATATACATTTCACTTTTCAATGCATCTGACACTTCATTGGATTGAAACAATAAAGTCTCT
This sequence comes from Shewanella sp. OPT22, assembly GCF_004168585.1. Lineage (GTDB taxonomy): Bacteria > Pseudomonadota > Gammaproteobacteria > Enterobacterales > Shewanellaceae > Parashewanella. Next base: position 149,723 of record NZ_PGVH01000056.1, read on the forward strand.
AAACCCCACTGTGGTGGAACGCCCGCATGCGACATAATGACGTTATGTTCAGGTAAATATCGAACCAGTGGTTGTTGACGTATCCAGTCAACTAATTTTGGTAAGTGAGGAGAGTCGAGTAATGGATCGAGTAAATCTTTAGGATTGCGCTTTTTGACGCCAGCAGCCAATGCTAATAAATGCAAATCATGGTTACCTAAAACCACCTTTGCACTATTTTCTAAGCCGTACAGATACTCCAACGTCGCAAGAGAATCAGGACCACGAGCAACTAAGTCACCCACAGCCCAAAGTTCATCCTTTGATGGATTAAAATCGACGGCTTCAAGCAACAGTCTAAGTTCTTGATAACATCCTTGTATATCACCAACAAAGTATTTAGACATAGTTCCCTATCAGTGAAGCAAACCTGGCACAGCTAAACGAAAACGTGGAATGATGGCTTTCACCATTTCACCGTTTTGCGCTTTCATATGATAAAAACCTTCCATAAAACCCAGTGGCGTATCTAACATTGTGCCACTGGTATACTGATACGCACTATCAGGTTCAATGGTTGGCGTTTCACCAACAACGCCAGCTCCATTCACTTCATTTTGCTGACCATTTCCATCTGTGATGATCCAATGGCGAGTTTCTAATTTAGCAGGTAAATCACCTAAATTAACAATCGTAATGGTATAGCTGAATAAAAACTTATCTTCTTCTGGAGAGGATTGCTCCTCAAGGTAATCTGTTTTTACTTCAACTCGAAATGAATGGTTATCCTGTGCCATTTTTATTCCTATTTTCGACAGATGTGATTCGCCATTTTTACAAACTGCTCAACACTGATCTGTTCAGGACGCAAAGTAGCATCAACATCAAGTTGTGCAAACTCATCATCACTCAGAACAGATTTTAAGTTATTTCGTAGTGTCTTACGTCGCATTCCAAATGCTTGAGTGACCAGTTTACTTAAAACATTTATGTCATCGCAAGGGTAAGGCTTAACTTCGTATGGCAACAAACGAACGACAGCTGAATCAACTTTAGGTGGTGGAGCGAAGCACTCTGGTGGCACTTCAAGAACAGGAACTACCTGACAATAATACTGCGCCATTACGGTTAAGCGACCGTAGGCTTTAGTGCCAGGGCTTGCTGACAAGCGTAAAACCACCTCTTTTTGAAGCATAAAATGCATGGTTTCAATCATTTCTGCAAATTCAAAAAGATGAAACATCAATGGTGTCGAAATGTTATAAGGTAAGTTACCAAATACCTTCAGTTTTTTGCCATCCTCTTTCAGCGTACTGAAATCAAATTGCATTGCATCACCTTGATGAATGTCCAGCTTATCTTTTAAAAATGGATGTGTCTTCAGACGCTCAACGAGGTCTTTATCTAACTCAACAACCGTAAGCTTATCGACATCTTCAGCAACTGGCTCAGTAAGAGCCCCTAGACCAGGGCCAATTTCAACCATGGTATGATCGTTATCTGGAGAAATGGCGCCAACAATGCTGTCGATGATATTCATGTCAGTCAAAAAGTTTTGACCAAAACGTTTTCTGGCCGTATGGCCTAAATGTACTTTACTGCTCATTACTATTAATTCTTTTCGGCCAGTTCAATGGCTTTATTTAAAGCGCAGACAAAACTTCCAACGTCTGCTTCACCAGTACCAGCTAAATCCAATGCGGTACCATGATCTACTGAGGTGCGGATATAAGGCAAGCCAAGCGTAATATTCACTGACTTACCAAACCCTAATGATTTTAAAACGGGTAACCCTTGATCGTGATACATTGCGAGAACTGCATCAGCATCTTCAAGATATTTAGGTTGAAACAATGTATCTGCGGGCAGTGGCCCTACAATATCCATAGCTAAATCTGCACGTAACTCTTCAAGCGCAGGAATAATAATCTCAATTTCTTCTCGGCCTAAGTGCCCATCTTCACCTGCGTGAGGGTTGAGACCACAAACATAAAGTTTAGGTCGTTCAAGCGCAAACTTTGTCGTCAAATCCTTATGAAGAATATTAATGATATTTTTAATGCGTTCAGCCGTTATCGCCTTTGAAACATACGCTAATGGGATATGCGTTGTAACTAATGCAACTTGTAATTCAGGAGCTGAGAGCATCATCACTACATCTTGGCACCCTGCTTGGTTAGCAAAAAATTCCGTATGACCACTAAATGAAATGCCTGACTGATTGATGATACCTTTATGGACAGGGCCTGTAACGACAGCATCAAACTCACCACTCATATTGTGTTCACCTGCAAACTTTAAGGTATCAACAACATAAGCACTGTTTTTATCGTTCAGTACTCCACATTCAACGTCTTCAACAACATCAAAAGGCACAATGTTCAACGTACCAGCTTCTTGTGCAATAGGGACATGCGAAGGTTGATAAGGCTTAAGCGTCAAGGGAAGCCCCATTTGCTTTGCTCGTTCTTTGAGTAATTTCGGGTCAGCACAAACGACAAGCTCAGCAGGCCATGGCTGCTGAGCTAATTTAACTACGAGATCCGGGCCGATACCTGCTGGCTCGCCCGGAGTAATGGCGATTCGTTTAATCGTCAAAAATTAAAACCTCTATTTTTGGTCAAACACTTCGATATAAGCATTTGCTCTCATTTCTTCTAACCAGTTTTGCAGTTCTTCGTTAAATTTACGTCTGAAGATCAGTTGGTGTGCACGATTTGTATTCACTCTGTCAGTCGCATCGATTTTACGACGCTCTTCTAACTGTGCGATGTGCCAACCATGGCTAGTACGGAATGGCTCACTGATTTGCCCAACCTTAAGGTTATCTAGCGTTCGAGCAAATTCTGGTACATAAACATCAGATTGCGACCAACCAAGTTCACCACCTTTAGCTGCAGAGCCTGGGTCTTCAGAGTATTTACGAGCCAGATCTTCAAATTTAGATTTACCTGATTTGATTTGTTCCAGCAGCTGTTCTAATACCGTTTTTGCACGTTCTTCTGACAGAATCGGTGATGGTTTTAGTAGAATGTGTCTTGCTCGAACTTCTTCAACCTCATTTGATTGTTGGCCACGAACGTCCATTACTTTAATGATGTGCAAACCAGAGCCACTTTTTATTGGCCCTAAAATATCACCTTTACTCGCACCATTCATTACTTCGGCAAATAACGTCGGCATCTCATTTACGTTCATGTAGTCCCAAACTCCGCCTTCTAGTGCTTTAGGACCAGATGAAGAAGCTATCGCTGTACGCTTAAAGTCAGCACCATCTTTCAAGCGTTTTAAAACAGCTTGAGCACGTTTCGATGCAGCTTCTAACTGTTCACTTGTTGGATTACTTGGTATTTCAATAAGAATATGGCCAATTTGATACTCAACATTCTTCTGGCCTTGCTGTTGAATCATGTTCACTAAATTAGTGACTTCTTGCGGTGAAACTTGAATTCGGCGCTGTACTTGAATACGCTGAATTTCGCCAATAGTTATCTCTTGTCGAAGCTGTTCACGGTATTGAGCGAAGCTCGTTCCTGTAGCTTCAATTTTGTTGCGCATTTGTTCAACCGTTAAACCTTGCTCTTTAGCAATATTACCTACGGTTTGATCAAGTTGAAGATCACCAATGTGTAGGCCAATTCGATCAGCCATTTGCATTTGCAGATGATTTAAAATCAAACGCTCAGTAACTTGGGTACGCAGAGCATTATCAGAAGGTAATGATTGGTTATTCGATTTCGCATTCTCTTTAACCGTCTTCACCATGTCTTGAATTTCACTTTCAAGAATGATTCCATCATCAACTTGAACGGCGACACGATCCAATGGTTGTGGTGCTGCAATAACACTTTGGCTCAGTAGTAACGCACAAAGCGTAAAAATAATGGTTTTACAAAATCTCATCCACAAATTCCTTGGCTGATTATTTTCATTTTGTTTAATTTCGTTATCCGATACCCATTTCGATTTAAAATAGGTATGACTAGAATTCCATTTGACTCTGAACTTTTAAAGAGGTTCAGCAGTTCGGTTAAATTATTAATTTCTTAAATAAAGCGGCTTACGATAGTTAAAGATCCCTTCATTGAGCATATCTGAAACGCCTAACTTACCAGAGCCACCAAGTCCTTTAATGAGGAAGTTCAAATATACGCCACTTTCAAACTGTTCACGTTCAATAGGATTGCTCGCAATATTATCATCATAATTGGTTTTAATTCGATAATGATAACTTAAACGTACTGCCCAGCAACAAGATTCATACTGAAAGCCGGTATAAGATTCGATGCTTCTGTTTTTATTCAGGTCATAATACCAATTACCGACAAAGTATAAATTGTCTTTAAGTGGCCACGCTGCTCTCACACCAGCTTGAGAAATATCAACCTGATTATTGTTATTAGCGTTGACAAGATCAGGTACGTATCGATAGCTCAACTGGAACAATTTGTTCGCTTCAGGGCGGAAGTCCAAAGAAACTTCGTTTTTCTTTGTTTTGCTAAGCTGAGTATCATACTGTACTGCAGAGCTAAAATACCAATCATTATAAATATGGGCATCTAACTCTGTGGCTAATACCGAAGATGAAGGCTGGTTTTCAATCGCTCTATCAAGTAAGTTTACTCGGCTTTCTTCTAGATAAAAAATCTGTCCAAAACTGAACTTTAATTTTTCACGGTTATGAGAATCAAACAATCTTGTTGTCAAACCCAAAGTCACTTGGTTAGCGTCAGAAATACGATCTAAACCAGAAAAGCGGCGATCACGGAAGAGCCCATAATAATCTTCTTGTAACTGTGCCGTATCATAAAGTCCAATATCAGACTGTTCTTCATAACCGACATACAAGTATTGCACCTGCGGCTCTAATGTCTGACGATACTGTTCTGAGAACAAAGACAATGCTCTATCAAAGTTTACCTTAGCATTCAAACGTACAGATGGAATGGTTCGGCTAACAGAACTTTTAAGCTGAGAGTCAATCGCATTATCTTCCTGCCAGTAGTTTGTTTGGTATAACTTAAATTCAGCAGATGCTGAACCTGCTGGACCGTAGAAAGGCAAGGTTAATGTTGGCTCTACATGTAAACGAGTCGCCGTATTATGGTTATCATCTTGATGAGCAAAATTAGTGACCTCTGAATACATACTGAAGTCGATGTTATCGTATAGTTCAGGTAAACGATACGTGGCCGTAAGCTGCGGCATCACTTGAAATGGCTTTTCAGCTAAACCAAGCACTTTGATGTCCTGAACTTTGAGACCAAAGTCCCAATCATGGCTCAAATAATTGAGTTCACCAACTCTTAACAGTTGATTATCATTATCCTGCCTAATATCAGAATCTAAATCAGTGAAGTAGTTGTTATCAGAAACATCAGTAAAGTTGGCAAGCACTCGCCAGTTTTCGTTTAACTTTCCTTGATGGTTCCAATGATAAAGGTATCGATTTGGGCTGCCAGAGATTTCATCATCCGTGGGTAAATACTCGAAATTTAACTGACCATTTTGTTGATTGTTAGTTAAATAACGAAACTCAACCTTATTAAATAGACCACGATTTGACATATAGTCTGGGGTATAGGTTAAATCATAGTTTGGTGAAATATTCCAATAAATAGGAAGCGCAACTTCAACACCATTGACCGTGCTGGTGCTGAATTTCGGAAATAACAGCCCCGATTTACGTTTATCAGATACTGGCACCGTCATATAAGGTACGTATAAAACTGGAACGCCACCAATCTTTAAACGGGCATTATAAATCGCACCCCATTCTTCTGAGCTATCGATTTTAATCTCGTCAGCTTCGAGCTTCCACGACTCATGCCCTTCTGGGCAAGTTGTAAAACTACTTTCAGATAAAATTAAGTCATTATCCGGCGTAATTTCTAAACCTTTTGCTGCACCATGAACTTGCTGACCTTTCAACCAATATTTCGTGCCTTTCATCGAAGCACTGTTATTTTTGATCTCAGCATCTAACGAATCAGCAACAATGGTGATTTGCGGATCTTCAAACGTTAAATTGCCTTTCGCAGACAATTGCTGTGTTTCATCATTTACAGTAGCTTCGTCAGCATAGATGTGTCGGTCACCCTGGTTAAAAGTAACGCCACCCGAGAAGTGCGCTTTTTTACCGACTTGAGCTTCTGAATGATCAGACTCGATGCGAATATGATTATCTTCTACGACCTGATCACGATCACTAATATACTGCGGTGCCTTAGGCGGTATAATTACGCATTGAGAACGAATTGCGATTGGCTTGTTATCAATAACACCATTATCAGGGTCAATCGTTTTTGGTTGTTGAGCCAACACCAATTGTGGTGCAAAACTAAGGGCTATAGCGTAGCGTAGCTTCATTCGGTTAATAATTTTATCACTCTGAGCCAGCAAATTGATTTATTAGCTGTTTCTAAAAAATTAGTCGCTATAATATACCTGTAATCAGCTGAGATGCAATTTTCAGAGAACATTTATAATCAGTTTTTGTTGTAAACAAAGCCACAGATTTTGGTATTAAATTTGACATTTCAACCTCAACTATCTTTGATTTTGTTCGCTAGACTGTTTCCATTATTAAAATAACAAAGTGATATGAGGTTTTTTTGTCTGATTTTAGATTTGAAACATTAACGGCGTGGCTTAAAACCGAGCTCGTTGGCTCTTTTAAGGTAGAACTGATTTCTGGTGATGCCAGTTTTCGCCGCTATTTTCGAGTATTTCATGGTAGCCACACGTTTATTGCTGTTGATTCTCCTATCGAACTGGTTGCTATTATTCCTTTCATCGAACTCACTAAAAGTTATGATGCTCAGCATCTAGCAGTTCCTCAAGTTATTGCTCAGGAAAGTGCTCAAGGGTTTATGTTACTGTCTGATTTAGGTGACACTCAACTGGGTTCTGTGCTCTCTGATGCTTCGATAAAACATTACTACTCTGAATCACTGACGTTGCTGAATAGTGTCGCTCGAGTTGAGTCGACGCCAGATCATAAACTTCCAGTATTCGACGAAAAGTTCATCAAAACTGAACTGAGCATATTCGATGAGTGGTTTATCGGCCGTCATCTACAACTTAATCTCGACAATGGAGAGATTGAACTACTGCACCACGTTTACAACATCCTAAGTTCAGCTTTACTGGAGCAACCTCAATGCACAATGCATCGTGACTTCCATAGCCGTAACATTATGGTTAAAAATCAGAAGCTGTATTTAATTGATTATCAAGATAGTGTTATAGGCCCATTTACTTACGATGCAGTATCGCTGCTACGTGACTGCTACGTTGGATGCCCAAAGGTACACTTTGAAACGTTACAACAACAGCATTTTGAGCAATCTCTTGAAGCGGGGATATTAAGCAAATCAGTTTCATTTACCCAATATCAACGCTGGTTTGATTTAACGGGGTTACAACGTCATATCAAAGTTGCAGGTATCTTTAGTCGTTTGTTTTATCGTGATAATAAAATTGGATATCTAAAAGATATTCCGCAAACCTTGAACTACATAATAGAAGTGACGTCAAAGTATCCAGAATTAGCGGAATTTGATCTTTGGATGAAAAGTAAAATAATTCCTTTATTTCAGCAAGTATCAAAAGGAAATAGCTGATGAAAGCGATGATTCTCGCAGCTGGCAGGGGAAAGCGTTTAAAACCATTCACCGACAGCACTCCCAAGCCATTGATAAAAATTAATAATAAACCACTTATTTGCTACCACTTAGAGAAGCTCGCTAAAGCTGGTGTTAAAGAAGTTATTATCAACACAGCTTGGCTTGGTGAACAAATTACTCAAGCTTTAGGCGATGGTGAAAAGTGGGGATTAAAGATTTCATATAGTCATGAAAGTGAAGCGCTCGAGACGGGAGGAGGCATAAAAAAAGCGCTCCCATTGCTCGGTGATGACCCTTTTTTAGTGATAAACGGTGATATCTTTATCGATGAATTACCGGCATCAATTACTGATTTTGTTATGCCAGAAAACGCTCTCGCTTGTCTATGGTTAGTTGAAAACCCTAAACATAATCCTGATGGAGATTATGCCCTCAAAGTTAATCAAATCATTGAGAGCAAAAACGATAAACTCACCTTTTCAGGCATCGGAATTTATCGAAAAGAACTATTTAATGACAGCCCTAACGGTGCATTTGCAACACCCTTACTATTTAATCAAGCCATTCAGAAAAAGCAATTATTCGGTGAAAAACTCAATGGCTATTGGAACGATGTGGGAACGCCACAACGACTAGAAGAAGTAAACCAAAGATTCGAACAAGGTCGATAAATATGAAAATCTGGGGTAAAGTTTTTGGCGCTATTATCGGCTTTATGTTTGGCCGTATTTTTGGTGCTTTACTCGGTGCTTGGCTAGGTCACCTTTATGACAAGCGTGGTAGCACCATACAAATTATTCGCAATGCCAGTAAAAAACAAAGCCAATTCTTTAATAGCACATTTGCGGTTATGGGGCATGTGGCCAAAGCATCAGGCAGAGTAACCGAGACTGACATAAAAATCGCCAGTATGATGATGGATCAAATGCGCCTGCAAGGGAGTGTGAGAACCGACGCCCAAAATGCGTTCCGTCAAGGTAAACAAGCTGATTTCGATTTGACCACTTGCCTAAGAGAGTTCAAAGCCATCGCAGGAAGACGTCAGGAAATCTTACAAATGTTCCTGGAAATCCAAATCCAAACGGCTTTGGCAGATGCAGAACTTCACCCGAAAGAAAAACAAATTCTCACCATTATTGCGCAACAACTTGGCTTCTCAGCCTCGCAATTAGAAGTATTACTTAAACGCTGGCAAGCAGAGTTTCGTTTTCAACAATCTTCAGCTCGAGGCGGACCTCAAAGAACCAACATCAACGATGCTTACCAAGTGCTGGGACTCGAACAGTCTGCGAGTGATCAAGATATTAAACGTGCATATCGCAAGTTAATGAATGAGCATCACCCTGATAAATTAGTGGCAAAGGGCTTACCAGAAGAAATGATGGAACTGGCAAAGAAAAAAGCGCAAGATATTCAAGCTGCTTATGACAGTTTAAAGATACAAAGGGGCTTTAAATGAAGATAGTTATTCTCGATTATTTCACCCTAAATCCTGGTGATTTAGATGACTCAGCATTAAAACAGTTAGGCGAAGTGTTCACCTATGACCGTACATCTGAATCACAAATCATTGACAGAGCACAAGATGCGGAAATTGTGCTGACCAATAAAGTCCATTTAGATGCAGAAACTATTGCTAGCCTTCCGGGCTTAAAATTTATTGGTGTGTTGGCAACAGGTACTAATATCATAGATCTCGATGCGGCAACAAAGCATGGTATTACCGTGTGTAATATCCCGGCATACAGCACTGAGTCAGTAGCCCAAATGGTCTTTGCTCATATTCTGAATCACACTCAGCAAGTGAGTTTACATGATGACTTGGTAAAGCGTGGTAATTGGGACTGCTGTGAGGATTTCACTTTTAGAGCTTCAAATTTGTTTTCTTTAAAAAATAAGAAAATGGGGATTATTGGCTTTGGTGAAACGGGCAAGCAAGTTGCCAATATTGCTCGGGCTTTCGGCATGAGAGTATTAATTCACTCTCGCACTCAGCCAGAATCACTTTCTGAGGGTTATGAGTGGTGCAGCCAAGAAGATTTATTTAAGGCGTCTGATATGATTAGCCTTCATTGTCCTCTTACACCAGTGACAGACAAGCTTATCAATGAGCAAAGCATTAAATTAATGAAGCGAGGTGCTTTACTGATTAACTGTGGTCGTGGTGGATTAGTTGATGAACAAGCCTTAGCTGATAGCTTAAATGCTAATCTTCTACATGCTGGTGTAGATGTGTTATCGACGGAACCACCAGCAAAAGATAATCCTTTGCTTACAGCGAAAAACATCACAATCACTCCGCATACAGCTTGGTCGACGGTTGAGGCTAGAAGGAGATTATTAGAGATTACGGTTAAGAACATCTCTGAGTTTTTGAATGGAAACACTATTAACTGTGTCAATTAGGCAAGTATATAGTCGCGTGAAGCAGTTCTAAACAACTCTGCTGCTTCTCTGTCTTCCTGAACGCTTTTTCTAGCTTCGCTTATTAATGTTTCACAAAAAGTCTCTATTTCTTGAGAGCTTTTACCATCATGCATCTTAACGAAATCAGCTTTTGCAGCCTCGACTGTTGCATTTTGCAGATGGATCAAATACCAATCTACAGGACATTTTTCTTTTAACTCATCCAGGTCCATACTCGCTATTCTTTCTTCTGCACTAGTAAGCTTAAGGTCAGCTAATTCAACAAGTTTTGTTATATATCGACGTCTCCGATCGCCCCACTTTTCATTTTGATACTTATCAAGCTCTACCTTAAAAACATCGTTTTCGTTTAGCTCCTCAGAAGAATCAACAACTTGAAACTCACCGATTATCTTACTATCTTTACTTAATTCCCTACATAACTTAGATTTATTCTTAATTTCTAAGCACACTCGAACAGCGCCGTCTGAAGGTATAATTCTCAACGCCACACTATCTTCATATTCAGCAGGCATTCTATCTTTAATGTGTTTATAAGCCTGAACCCTATCTATTACATCTGCTTCTGAATGGCACACTTGCATAGAAGGAACGGTCAATTTTAAAACTGCCTTTCTATCTTCATCCCTATTCTTTCCGTCATTAAGGATAACGTCGCATAGCTTGACAATAAATCCCCAGAGACCTTTATAGTGTGACTCGAGTTTATCAATTTCAATATTATCTGATTCATTTTTTACTGCAGAGTCATCAAACTTCATCAAGTGTCTACTGAATGAACTGACGCCTAGGGCATCAAAGCTTCCAACTGGCATGCTTCCCTCCTATCGACTTTAGCTTTCGCTCTTAATTATACGACTATTTAAGCGATAAAAAAGTTACCTTAAACATTCTTAATCTAACGGAAATCAGCTAGTTAAAGTTATAAAGAACTCGCTTTATATAAGAATATCTTTAAATAAAAATTGATGGGAAGCTGAATTAAGTTAGATCAAAACTTCGTGAGCTGAAGGAACAGACTCTAACTCAAACTGCAAGACAGCTTGTGCCACCATTTTAGCAATATCTGAATTTAGCTCTACCTCAGGTTGCCCCAGAAACAACAAAGCAGCTTGAAAAGCCTTTTGAGGATTTTTAATATCTATCGGCAAAGCATGATTTTGCTTTGATAGCTTAAAACCAGCTTTTTCACTCGCTAATGGCAAATGTAGCCAATCAGGTTCATCTTTACCTAAAATATTAAATAAGCTGATTTGACGACAAGTCGCCTCAAGTAAATCATTACCACGCACCACTTCAGTTATACCTTGGAAATGATCATCAAGCACAACAGCTAACTGATAGGCAAACAAACCATCACTACGTTTAATAATGAAATCTTCTTCAGCAAATATGTGGGGGACATTCACCGAACCTTTTAATTTATCTTCAAACTGATAAACAGGTGAATCGTTTAGAATCCGAATGGCACCTTCATTGAGTTTTTCTGATAAGTGAAAACAACGTCTATCGTAACTACCGCCCATTTCCCGTACCATTTTACGAGTGCATTTACAGTAATAAGCCTGATTTTTTAATAGCAGCTGTTCTATTTGTGCTTGATATGCGTCGACTCGTGAACTCTGATAGAGCACCTCGCCATCCCAAGTTAAACCATAAGCTTCTAGCGTTTTAAGAATATTCGAAGCCGCACCATCAACTTCTCGAGGTGGGTCGATATCTTCAACTCGAATAAGCCATTGACCATTTTGAGAGCGCGCACGCAAATAACTACCAAGGGCAGCAATCAGAGAACCGAAATGAAGTAAACCGGAAGGGGATGGTGCAAAACGACCAATATAAGGTTTTGACATGGCAAATGTTGACTAACGAACGGGAGAAACTCCCATTCGTTATGTCGAAAACTGATTATCCAGCCATTTGCTTTTCTTTGATTTCAGCAAGTGTCTTACAGTCAATACATTGATCAGCTGTAGGACGAGCTTCTAAGCGTCGGATACCAATTTCGATACCACAAGAGTCACAAAAACCGAAATCATCTTCTTCAATTTTTTGAAGCGTTTTTTCAATTTTCTTGATCAGCTTACGCTCACGATCTCGAGCTCGTAACTCAAGGCTGAATTCTTCTTCTTGTGCTGCGCGATCTACTGGATCCGGGAAATTAGCCGCCTCATCTTGCATATGGTTCAGAGTTCTGTCGACCTCTTCACGCAACTGGTTACGCCATGCTTCAAGAATCATCTTGAAGTGACCCAGTTGATCAGCGTTCATGTACTCCTCACCCGGCTTTTCCTGGTATGGATCTACACCAGCTATCGCGAGTACGCCAAGTTTTTTATTGCCTTCAGGCATAACGCATCTCCTGTCATCTATTGCGTTTAGGGCGTTTTTAAGAACGGCCGCTATCTATACCAGAACTTTTATACCTAGGCAAATTATTTAAGCATTTGAGCTCATGATTTAATAAATTTGCTCAGAAAATATTCATTTTTATAGTTTTAACTTACGCCTGTCTTTAAAAGCCTTTATATTTCAGTCCATTTTATCAAGGCCTAATCAAATTGGCCTTCGAGATGGGTTAGCATAACCACAAAGTATAGACCTCAACTCTGAGGTACATCAAACTTTTATAAACATCTACAAACCGAGTGTTTATAAAACCACCGTACACTTATTTTTAATCGTAATCATTTGAGGTGAAATCTCTGCGCCGTAAGCAAGAACCTCTACCCCTTTTTCTATTGCCTCCTTAAGCAACTCACTGTACTTAGGATCGATGTGAGTTGCAGGGCTTACCTGTCTAATGCCTGAATGTTGAACAATGAAAAGTAAAACTGCCCTGTTACCTGACAGAGCTACTTCTGCAAGTTCACGTAAGTGCTTTTGCCCTCTCGTGGTAACAGCATCAGGAAAGTACCCTTTGCCATCTTCGAGTAGAGTGCAGCTTTTAACTTCTATAAAGCAGTCTGGTTTGTCTGTAGCACTCAGTAAAATATCAATACGACTATTTTGACTGCCGTATTTCACTTCCTTACGCATCTTAGAGTAGTTAGCTAACTCTTTTATTACACCAGCTTCAATTGCCTCTACGGCTAAATGGTTCGCTTTACCAGTATTAATCCCGATCAGGTGCCCCTCAGGCGTTTCCATTAACTCCCAAGTACGGCTGTATTTTCGTTTTGGATTATCTGAGATAGAAAACCAAACTTTATGCTCAGGAAATTGACAATTTTTCATTGAGCCAGTATTCGGACAATGGATAGTAACGACCTCTCCGTCAGCTAATTCAATATCCGTCAAGAACCGCTTATATCGTTTAAGTAATTTCCCACTTTGTAATTTAGGACTAAATTCCATTCATCAATATCCAAAATTTTTGTCAGACCTTAACACAAATTCTCTTATGGTGAAGAATCAGTTAAACTCCTGAGCCTATTTTAGCTTCTGAGAGCCCCACTCATGACACAAATTATGAATGTATTGCTTAGCCATGACACACCTGCCGCCCATTGGGGCAAAGCGAACTTGTCATTTGAACAACACTCGGCGACGATTCACTTAACTAAGAAAGATAAACTTCGTCAAGTTCAAGCTGGAGCGAGAAAATTACGTAGCCAAGGTTTAGAGCATGTTGCGCTAAAAGGTGCTAACTGGGATGTAGACGCACAATGGGCGTTCTTTCAAGGCTTTGCTACTGCAAAGGCTGGCTATCAGGTTGAATGGACTGGTGAGAGTGCTGTCCAAGAACTGCTAGAGCAAAGACGCATCTCAGCAACATTTGCAAAAGAACTCGTTAATGCGACACCAGAAGACCTTTCTCCTGTCGCTTTAGCTGAACAAGCTGGTGATTGGTTGAAACAATTGGGTGGTAGTAGCGTATCGCTGAACACCATCAAAGGTGAAGACTTACTTGAACACAAATGGGTCGGAATCCATGCTGTGGGTCGTGGCAGTGAACGCCCACCAGCATTACTCGAAGTCGATTATAACCCTACTGGCGATGCTAATGCTCGCGTAGAAGTAGCACTTGTAGGTAAAGGCATCACGTTTGATTCTGGTGGCTACAGCATCAAAGGCTCTGAAGGTATGCTCGGCATGAAAGCTGACATGGGCGGCGCCGCAACGGTTACTGCAGCGCTAGGGCTTGCAATACAAATGAAGGTGCAAAAACGCATAAAGTTATTCTTGTGTTGTGCAGAAAACCTTATTAGTGGTCATGCATACAAACTCGGTGACGTATTAACTTATAAAAATGGTACAACCGTTGAAATCGTAAATACTGACGCTGAAGGTCGTTTAGTATTAGCGGACGGTTTACAAGCTGCATCTGAAACTGGCGCACCACTTATCATCAATGCTGCAACGCTAACTGGCGCAGCTTATATGGCTGTAGGCACCAACTATAATGCCATTTTCTCACCACAAGATGAGATGATTGAGTTGGCTAAACAGAAGTCTGCCGACGTAGCTGAGCATGTTTGGCCTTTACCGTTAGAAGAATGGCATAAAGATATGTGTCCTTCCCCTTACGCTGATACTGCAAACAGTCGAGCGATGAAAGGTGGCGGTGCTGGCGGTGCTTCAAATGCTGCTGCGTTCCTGTGGCGCTTCGTTCGTAATGATGCCAACTGGCTTCATTTTGATTTGGCATCTGCATTTGCCGATAACAATACACCGTTATGGGCAGCCGGCGGCACTGCTCACGGTGTTTTGACCATAGCAGAATTAATCAAGTAATCCATTACTTTGGTTCAGCGTTATTTCTTGGTTAACGCTGAACCAAAGTAAAATCAATTCCCTTACTTGTCAGTTTTTTGATTGGCATAATCCGGTCAAAATATCACTTGAACATCAATCGATACGATCAATGCATGAGTAAGAAAAAGCCTTAGTTCACCGCTTTCTAATAATAAGCACGACTGTAACCTCTATTTCAATGACATCCGTAACTCTCGGATTTCCTCATGACCAACAGACATTGAGAACTCAAGGACTGCATAACACTCACAGCTTAGCACTCAAACTATTTCAAATATCATAGATGTAATTTCTGTTCTATCAGTGCTCTCTTTAAAAGTTAGAGTTATAAATATAGAGCATTTATCATATGAGAAAATTATAGCCACGAGAAAAAATAAACTTTTAAAATAATGATTCGGTTTAAATAAAACGCATCTAAAGTTTTTATCAATAATTTTAATGAAAATTAATCATTCCATGCAAGTCCCAAAAGAAACTGTATATGATTTTGATAGAACGCTTGCCTCAAGTGACTTGGAAAAATCGTTTAAGTTTTCTGGATACTTTGTAAAAATGGCTGGAACTCAATGCAGAGTGAACCATTTTCATCTTCATATCGAAGACGATCAAGTAAGCTTTATCAGCACTAAGAAAAAAGAGTGCTCTACACCATACAAATTTAACGAAAAATCAGAAGATTCAGCTTATTTATGCCTAGATAATTCCTCCTCAAAAAGCTTCACTCCAAAACAATGTGTGGAGTCATTTTTTTCAGAGAGAATAAAGCGACGACGCATTTGGCTGGAGTGCGATACTTTGGAATCAAGTTACTTGAACATTTCAACTAGCGACACCAAAGACGCGCTTGAATTAGGTAAAACACCAAGGCTTTCAAGGCATCGCATAGCCGTAAATAAAGCCCAATGGTATCAAATTGGAAAAAACAGAGTTACAGGTCTACGCCCAGCTCTCACACTCATCTTAGACTTAAGTCAAGTGATGAGCTCAAAATCAGATGCAACACCAAATTCAAAATTCACAGCTGTTCACCCTTTCTTAGAGCAAGCGAACAATACTCAAGCTCATTTAAAATATGATCCAAATTATCTTAAAGCGATGTCAACATTCGTCAGGTTAGGTCATAATTTATTGACCTTTGGCAATGAATGCTCTTTCGAAACGCTGTATCAACTATTTATAGAGTTTGGGATTCCAGTACGCCCAGAACACTATCAATTTACAAACAGAAAAAGCCTTTGCTTTTCATCGCTATACCCTGAGTTCAATCTAAAAACACACTGTTATCATGACCATATGATCATTACATCAAATTGTGTCACTGATGGTCTGCACATATTTCACGATGACGTTATTGATCCTGACTTTCTAGAGGTTCTTTGCAACTCTTATGTTCATTCCCTCAAGATTGGAGAAGAAAAACCAATTCTACCGCACGATTCTACAAGTTGGTTAGCGCACGCCCATCGTCAATCATCTTTCAGTCCCAAACTATTCTTATGTGTTACGCTCAAAGACTTGATTATTTTCACAACACCTACTGCAGGTAAGACTCTAAAACATAAAAAAGAAAAAACCACCCTTGGTGATGATTACTTTTATGACGCTCACGCTATTCTGCAACTTGGATGCTTTGTTCGAAACGGTAATCAATTGCTGGTTTGCAATGATTTAGGTGGAGAGATCAAACAGTTTGAATCTATCTTTAAGAACTTAACCAATACTACAGCTAAATATCTAGATATAGATTTTGAAGAGAATAAGAGCAACCTCACTGCACAAGAATATACATTTGAACAAATTTTAAATGTCGTTGCACCTAGGCCAGAGTTCTTGCTTATCCACACTTTTCTCTTTTTCGAAGTAACAGGATTACAAAGTTTCAATTTACCTAGAGACAAACCGTTTCCTACCTTTAACTCAAAAAAACAGCTCGAGAAGGTTGACCTTGAATTTGAAAAGCAAACCAAACAATACACTCCCAGATTTGAAGATGAGTGGTTGCAACGAGCACGAGCTGATATCAACGAGAAAAAAGAAAAACAACTTGTCGGTGTTTTTGATCTCGACAAAACTTTGGTTTCTTATAACGATAAATGCGGTCGATTTATACAGCCTATGATATTCACTGAGGAAAGTAGTGGATCTAATTTTACATGGTATTACGATCCTAAAGCACTTGAAAGTATTTACCACTTTCAAAAAAACGGTCATCGAGTTGTCATCATGACACTAGGCAGCTACTCACCAAAATTAGTTTGGCGATTACTTCAAGTTTTTAATATCAGTGTACCAGAAGTGGACCTCCACAATGCCCAAGATATAAGAGATGGAAATAAAGCTCGTCACTTAGATGAACAAGTATACGCCCATAGAGCTATGCTGTTTGACGATCTTATAAAAAACCGACCCAGTACTGCATTTTTCACACAAGTCTTCGAGTCTGTGCCTTTCATCGACTTTAGATTACCAAATACGCTTAAGCCTGCGGCTTCCGCTGAGACGTTGCAAGAAGAAGCACCACAAGCAGCTAATGATAACTCTAAATCTGAATTAGTTTACCCTTCATCAAAAAGTTAGAATTATCGCTCTCCTAGGGGACGTTCCCAAATAACGGTTTCGATTTACTGTTGTAACTTTTTTGTATATTCAAGGCGACGAATGTGGAGTGTCGCTACTACTAATGAATGCTTTATTCCGTTTTCATTGACCTATGGTAGACTTAACCCTGCAGATAACTAACATAACTACTAACATTGCAAAACCTACCTATTACTGAGCTATTCCCTGATTTACGCCAACTCTTAAAATTGCACTCTCAAATTTTAATTCAAGCTCCAACTGGATCTGGCAAGTCAACAGCACTCCCTGCAGAAATGCTTGACTGGCCTGAATTAGAAGGAAAGATTCTAATGCTTGAACCAAGAAGAGTCGCTACTCGTTCAATTGCTCAGTTCGTTGCTACACAGCGAAATACTAAAATTGGAGGTGAAGTTGGTTATTGCGTACGTGGTGAAAGCCGAATAAGCAAAAATACTCGTCTCGAAATCGTAACGGAAGGCATCCTCACCCGTATGATTCAAGCCGACCCAGAGCTGTCTGGCATTAATACGATTATTTTCGATGAAGTTCACGAGAGACATTTGACTACAGATTTAGGTTTGGCACTCGCATTAGAAACTCAATTTGGGTTTAGAGAAGATCTTAACCTTATCTTGATGTCTGCCACCTTAGATAAGGCTTCTGTATCCAATATTTTACCTAATGCTGTTGAATTGCAGAGTGAAGGCCGTACTTATCCTGTTTCCATCCAATACCATGCCGTAAAAGACAGAAAGCAGTATATTTCGACCATGCGGAGTTGCATCTCTGATGCTATAAATGATGATAATCTTGAAGGTGATATCCTTGCTTTCCTTCCTGGGAAAGCGGAAATACTCCGGCTGCAGAATGAACTTGCAAGCTATCTACCTACAAATTGTATTTGCACTCCTTTATACGGCAGTCTCTCAAGTGCTGAGCAAGACAAGGCGCTCAAGCCAATATCAGATAGACGAAAAATTATCTTAGCAACCAACATTGCAGAGTCCAGTTTAACCATCGATGGCGTTAGAATAGTCATTGACTCTGGACTCAAGAAGCTCGCAAGTTACAACCCTAAAACGGGCATAACACGTTTAACGACTCACAACATCAGTCAAGCATCTGCGACGCAAAGAGCTGGGCGTGCGGGCCGTCAGGCTGCAGGTCACTGTATTCGTATTTGGCGAAAAGAAGATCATGAACGTAGAGATGAATTCGATGACCCAGAAATCACTCAAGCAGAGCTTGTGGACTTTGCACTAAACAGTGCCGTGTGGGGAGCAAAATCGATAAACGAATTACCACTTCTCACAGCTGCACCTAAAGCTAATGAGCAAACCGCTTGGACGTTACTAAAACAACTTGAATACATAGATGAAAACCGTAAGTTAACGCCGCTTGGGGCTCAGGCTTATCAGATAGGTGCAACACCTCGAATCGCACATATGTTGCTTAAAGCGCAAAAACAGCTGTCTCTAGAAAATCTGGCTTTAGCTTGTTGTCTCGCCGCTATTGTAGAAAGCCATAACCTTCCAAGAAAAGGTTGTGATATTCAAAACTATTTAGCTATAGCACTACAAGGAGCTTGCAAACAACAAGCCGAGCGTTTTGCGAAGTTAACTCACTGTTCGGTTGATTTATCGAAAGTGACAAATCAAGCACACTGGCAAGATATTGGCCTATTGCTCGCACTTGCTTTTCCTGACCGAATTGCACAAAAGCGTTCAAGTGGCAGTTACTTGTTAGCAAACGGTACAGGAGTAGAATTACCTCTTGAAGACCCTCTCAACGCTTGTGAATATATCGTCATCGCAGACTTACAAGAAAGCCAGTATTCAAATAACGCTCAAGTTTTTTTAGCATCACAGTTAGACCCACGACTATTCGAAGAACAGCTCGCTTTCTTAGCCTCAACACATGCCATTGCAGACTGGGATAGTCAAAATGAAAGATTTAAAGCAGAGCAGCAAAGGCGACTGGGTTCTATTGTGCTCTCTCGAAGAACAATAGCCCAGCCAGACACCGTTCTTGTCATTAAAGCTTTATTAGAACAAGTTTCTAAACAAGGACTTAATCTTTTAGATTGGAACCACAACGCTCAACAATTACAACTCAAGATCGCTTTAGCTAAAAAATATAACACTCAATATGATTGGCCTGACTTTACTCACCGTGCTTTATTAGAGAACATTAATACTTGGCTTTCACCCTACCTCGTTGGCATAAAGAGCCTAAAACAGCTTCGACAGCTCAATATTTCTGATATCCTCAGAAGTAACTTGTCATGGGAACAACAACAATGGATAGATTCCGAATTACCTGACAAGTGGTTAATGGCAACAGGAACCAAAGCACCTATTCGTTACACTGAAGATGGTCGTGCCTTAATCAGTGTTCGCTTACAAGAAGCATTGGGGATGACGCTAAGTCCCAAGTTGGCGAACAATAATATTAATGTGACAATGGAGTTACTCTCACCAGCAAGACGTCCTATTGCAACAACTGCCGATCTTGCCAGTTTTTGGAGTGGCCCTTATCACCAATTAAAGAAAGAAATGCGTGGCCGTTACCCAAAACATTTGTGGCCGGATAACCCGCTCAATACAGAAGCAACAAAATTTACGAAGAAAAAAGCAGGACTCTAAATGGCGCCCAGAAAGGCTACAAAAAGCAATACAACAAAGAAAAAGCCCACAAAAAAGAAATCAACTTCTCCGAGCTTTTTAAAACGTTTATGGTCCATTACTTGGAAAGTCGCTCTTATTGGGATCGTAGCAATCTCGTGCTATGCCATTTATTTAGACCAGACGATTGCTCGTAAATTCGAAGGGCAGAAATGGCATTTACCTGCACAAATTTACGGACGTTCATTGGCCTTGTATCCTGGTGCTGCGGTCAATCATCCACAATTAATTTCTGAATTAAAACTCCTTGGCTACCGTAAAGTAACTCACCCTAAACAAGTGGGAGAGTTTTCGGCTTCAAGTACTAAGGTTGATATTTGGCGACGCGCTTTTCAACATCCAGATGGCAGCCAAAATGAACAACGAGCCGTTGTTTATTTCGATGAACAAGGTGTAAACAAAGTCGTGCGCCCAGACGGTCGTCAAATGGGTATTTTCTATCTTGAGCCTATTTTGTTAGACCGAATCATAACAACGGATGGTCAAGACAGAATCTTTGTTCCTACTAATGACATGCCGCCTTTAATCGTCAAAGGGCTTTTACAGACTGAAGATCGAAACTTTTATGAGCACTATGGTGTTAGCCCACTAGCAATTTTGCGTGCCTTATTTGTCAATATTAGCGCAGGGAGAACGGTTCAAGGTGGATCAACTCTAACCCAGCAGCTCGCTAAAAACTTCTTTTTGAGTAGTGAACGTTCATTGATTCGTAAGGCTCGAGAGGCCCTAATGGCCATCATTATTGACTATCGCTATACCAAAGCAGAAATCCTAGAAGCGTATTTAAATGAAGTGTATATGGGACAGGATAAAGCTCGCTCAGTTCACGGGATGGGATTAGCCTCGCAATTCTATTTTGGTCGTCCAATTAAAGAGCTTTCAATCCCACAACAAGCCTTCTTAGTGGGAGTGATTAAAGGGCCTTCATATTATAACCCTTGGCGTAATGTTAAACGAGCAACTGAACGTCGTGATCTCGTACTTAGACTATTGATGGACTCTGGTGATTTAAGTGTTCGTCAATATAAAATCGCCGTTAATTCGCCGTTAGATTTACGAACTAAACAGCGTTCGATTCATCAAAAACTACCAGCCTTCTTTGACTTAGTAAAACAAGAACTCGCTGACCGATATGGGCCTGAGCTGCTCAAGCAGTCAGGTATAAAAGTTTATACGACTTTAGATCCTCTTGCTCAAAAAGCTGCTGAAAAAGCGGTTACTTCAACCTTCAAATGGTTAGGAAAAAAACGACCTAAGCTTCAAGTAGGAATGGTGGTAACGGATAAATACTCAGGTGGGATAGCGGCCGTTGTTGGAGATAGAAACCCGAGTTACAAGGGATACAACCGAGCTATGGATATTCGTCGTTCGATAGGTTCATTAGTGAAACCTTTTGTTTATGCTACCGCATTAGATAAGCCTAAGCGTTATTCTTTAGCTACGCCTTTGGCTGATAAACCAATCACGCTTAAAAATGGCAAAGGTAAGACTTGGTCACCACAAAACGTAGATAAGAAGTTCTTGGGTGAAGTACCATTACTGACTGCATTTAAAAAGTCTCGAAATGTACCAACGGTAAATTTGGGAATGGCGTTGGGAGTCAATAATGTCATTGATACTCTGATCGACGCAGGGTGGAAAGAACATATACCTAGCTATCCTTCTGTTCTTCTTGGCGCGCTGAATGGCTCACCGTTAATGGTCGCACAAGTATTCCATACTATTGCCGACAATGGCCGATATCGACCACTCTATGCAGTTACTCATGTATTGAATAATGATAACAAGGTGATTGAGACATATAAGCCTGAGTCTTACCAAGCCCTTTCGCCTGCAACGGATTACCTTGTGAAATATGCGATGACCCAAGTTGTTAAATCAGGTACCGCAGCAAAACTAGGTGAGACCTATCCTAATGTGAACCTTGCAGGTAAAACAGGGACAAGTAACAACAATCGTGACTCATGGTTTGCCGGCTTTGATGAAAGGAATGTCGCAGCCATCTGGGTTGGACGTGATGATAATAGTCGTACAGGGTTATATGGTAGTAGCGGCGCCATGGCAATTTACCGAAACTTCCTGAGAAATAGAACGCCTGTGAGTTTAAGACTGGCTCCCGTCAGAGGGGTTACACAAGGTTACTTTGATAAAGATACTGGTGCAGCGATGCAGGCTGATTGTAGCAATGTTATTGCATTACCCAGTAACACTGAAAGTTATAAACCCGCAGCAAGTTGCGGCAATCCGAAATCTTGGTGGCAAAAAGTATTTTAAGCTAATCTAGAAGGCGTTCCCAATTAGTCATTTCGATTCGTAACTGCCTCTAGGCTAGCCTCACTCGTGAGGCTAGCCTATCAATGGCACCTTTACCCATTCTCACTTTAGCCCTCATAATTTTTGTTTACATTTTTCATGACCCATTCTTTTCATTAAGCTTTTCCTGGCAAATCACAACCCACCTAAAGTTACAAGCTCTTCCACTCAACTTTACCCTTACAACAGATAGGGTTAACGTTAAAATTAGTTTACATGATGTTAAAAAAATGTTTAATAATGACTTAAGCATGAATATACATGCAACCAACCTGCACTAGCTGTTGAGTAAGATCATATAAAACCAAAAATTTAGATCTCTTATTAGTTGCTTATTTAACGAATGATGAAATGTTCAATAAAGGGCAATATCAATGAAAAAAAACACACGTGATTTCAGTTTGAGCTCCCTGAGCTTTGCTGTGGCAATGGCGCTCGGTGGAGCAACAGTATCCAGCAATGCAAACGCAGAAGATGAATCCAAAGCAAATCAAGATGCCAATATCGAAAAAATCGCTGTTGTAGGCACTCGTTCAGCGCCTCGTTCAATGGGCGATTCTCCAGTCCCAGTTGATATTATAGGCGCAGACGAAATCCAAAAATCGGGTAATACCGATATGCTTGAAATCCTAAAAGGCACTGTACCTTCACTTAACGTTCACTCTAACCCTATCAGTGATGCAGCTTCATTAGTTCGTCCAATGAACCTGCGTGGGCTTTCTGCTGACAGCACCTTGATTTTACTTAATGGCAAACGACGTCACCGCTCATCTGTGATTACCCTTCTCGGTGGCGGTATTAACGATGGTGCACAAGGGCCTGATATTTCTGTTATTCCGAGCATTGCATTAAAACAAGTTGAAGTATTACGTGATGGTGCAGCAGCTCAATATGGTTCTGATGCTATTGCTGGCGTAGTTAACTTCCAGTTAAAAGACAACAGTGATGGTGGTTCGATTGAAGTAAAACACGGTGAATACTATGAAGGTGATGGGACCAGCACCCAAGTTGCAGGCAACATTGGTATGCCGCTTACTGAAAATGGTTTTGTGAATTTAAGCTTCCAGCTCAAAGATGCTGATGCAACAAGTCGAAGTGTACAACGTCCCGATGCTGCCGCGTTTGCTCAAGCTGGATTGGATGTCGAAAACCCAGCCCAAGTCTGGGGTTCTCCTGAGATCAATGACGACCTGACCATCTTTGCTAATCTAGGCTTAGATTTAGATGATCACTCTAAAGCCTATATGTTTGGTAATTATTCCAAGCGTGATGCTCGTGGTGGTTTCTATTATCGAAACCCAAATAATCGACCTGGTGTTTATGGTGGTATTGTTCGTGAAGTCAACGGACAAGCTGTGTATCGTCCAGGGGCCGATCAAGAAGCATTACAAAAATTATGGGATGAAGCGCCCGAAACCGTTCTTGTTGGCTCACTCGACGGTAAAGATGGTCAATTAGGGTGCCCAGTCGTGCCTATTGTAAATGGGATTCCTGACTCTGCTGCACTCTCTAGTCTAGAAGCTGCAAACTGTTTCGCTTTCAATCAAATAATACCCGGTGGTTTCACACCAAATTTCGGTGGCCATATCGAAGATACTTCTTTAACGGCAGGAACAAGTGGTGAATTCCAAATGGATTGGCTTAAGGGCATTAGCTATGACTTTAGCGGCTCTTTTGGTCAGAATGATTCCAAGTACTTCCTTTACAACACAGTTAATGCTTCGTTAGGCCCAGATACGCCACGCGATTTCAGCCCTGGCCAAGCGGTCAATACTGAATGGACCTTCAATGCCGACTTCGTAAAAATGGCTGACTGGGGAATGATGGATGATGTGGCAATAGCCTTTGGTTATGAGTGGCACAAAGAAACATATGAAGTCATTGCAGGTGATGAAGCTTCGTTTATTATTGGCCCACTTTTCGATCAAGGTTTTAGTATTGGTTCAAATGGTTTCCCGGGCTATAAACCAAGTTCTGCTGGCGAATATACACGTAAAAACTCAGCATTATATGCGCAGTTTAGTATGCCATTTACCGAAAGCTTCTTAATGGACGTAGCGGGTCGCTATGAAGACTATGAAACATTTGGTTCAACCTTTAACTATAAAGTCGCAGCACACTGGGATCTAACCGATACTTTTGCTCTGCGTGGCTCAATCAACACTGGCTTTAGAGCGCCGACAGTTGGTCAGGCAAACTTTACCAACGTACAAACTGAACTTTCAAGTGGTGTGTTAGTTGATTCAGCACTATTACCTCCTACCAACCCTATTTCACAGGTATTAGGCGGTAAAGCACTTTCTCCTGAAGAGTCATTCAGCTATACCTTAGGTGGTGTCTTCAATGTAGGAGAATTCTTCTTAACAGTTGATTATTACAACATTCAAGTTGAAGACCGAATTGGCCAATCAAACAAGATTGAACTTACAGATGCACAAAAGCAGCTACTTAAGAATGATGGCGTTCCTAACGTAGATGGGCTATCAAAAGTCAGTTTCTTTACCAATGACTTCGACACGACAACCCAGGGCATTGATATTGTTGCAAGTTATAGCACTAGCCTATTAAGTGGTGACGCTAACTTTGCCCTTTCGTACAATTGGAATGATACCAATGTTGATAAGTACTCTGACATTACAGGTGAATTCAAGGTTGCTCGTTTAGAAAAAGATTTACCAAATAATCGAGCCACCTTCACTTGGGGACAAAGTTGGGAAGATTGGAATATGTTCACACGTGTGAATTACTTTGGGGAATACCAAGGTGTTCACGTTGATTATGATGCCACGGTTAAAACAGGATCTGCTGCATACACTGTTGATATGGAAGTGAATTATGACATCAATGATTCATTCAATATCGCTGTTGGTGCTCAAAACCTGTTTGACCAAGAAGCTGAACGCCTCGACTTCTTTGACAATACTGATATTCCAAACAACAACTGGGGAGGTCAATACTATGAGACCTCACCATTTGGCTTTAATGGCGGTTACTGGTATGTGAAAGGGGCTTATCGCTTCTAAACGTTAAACATAAAACCCCAAATGCTCCGGACTTTCCGGAGCATTTTTTTAGCTTGCTATCTAATTTCAAACACATCTGTCATGACTTTATACAGCTCTGTTCCTTGATGCACGGCTGCAGAAGCAAAGTGTAAAATAGGAACGCTTTTGGTAGGTAAAGAGAGATATTGAAGCTCTTCATCCGTTCCATACCGATCCATTCTCAATAAACTCACTAACGGTTTGTCAGCACTAAGAGGTTTTCCGAGTTCAGCTAAATACTCCACCATGCCAGCATGTGGTGCATGAAATTTTTTATAATTTTTTAGTAAGCATCCGTATCGTGGCATATCGAGAGGTTGTCTATTATTGTCAAAGACCTTTCTGTGAGATAAATAAGCCATAATCCCATCTGCGTCGACTTTAGCATCTTCGAGATCGATACGCTCTTGGCTTGCAAGTTCCATGGTAAAAGCATTTACTGCCACTCTAAGGCTACGCCCAAATTGTTTTGCGACGTCAGATAATTTCCACCAAGGACAAAACATCGCTTCGTCCATTGCACCAGCAAATTCATTAGGAATAACCAGTGTGTATGGAATTGAAAAATAACCAGCATCTTCTAGAGAATACTCAGGGCAATAGAGGTGTTTGCAGGATTTAGGGCCTGTATGCAGATCTAAAACAATATCCGCTTGGTGACCCATTTTTTGAAGCTCAGTAGCCAGTCTTTGACCAGTACTGATTCCCCATGGGTTTTCTAATCTTTCAACACAATTTGACAGAAGTTTGTCTCTAAACTTAGCAATCAATACATCATCTGTTTCATTCTGATGTTTGAGATACCAGACTTCAATATCGAACTCGTGTTCTAGATACTCTCGGTTCCAATTAACACCCGTTATAGGGTCGAAGCGCCCTAACGTAAATTCACCACTTTTCTGATTGATACCCATTGGGTTTGCGAGTGGCACCAGTGTTACTACAGAGTTTAAATTGCTTTGTTCTAATTGCTTGAGCAGCTGAAAGATCACGGCATTACCTTGAACTTCTGCACCATGGACGTTCGCTTGAATATATACACTGGGACCAGATATTTCATCAGGGATCAGCTTATATATGGGAACTGTCAACGCCTGACCAGTAGCCAGTTCTCCAACTTTGATGTCTGTCTTTTTTAATTTTTTTGCTAACACTATTTTCGTTCCTTACGACTCAAATAAGTTACGATGTAATGCATCAACAACGTGCGCTGCATCATGATCTGAAACCAAGAAGCAGAGGTTATGCTCACTTGCACCGA
The DNA here is from genome assembly GCF_004168585.1 of Shewanella sp. OPT22. Taxonomy (GTDB): domain Bacteria; phylum Pseudomonadota; class Gammaproteobacteria; order Enterobacterales; family Shewanellaceae; genus Parashewanella. The sequence goes on from NZ_PGVH01000056.1 coordinate 176,400, forward strand.
ACGAGCTCATTCTGACATTAAAATCAGCTAAAACTTCAAAAACACGACTGCAAATTCCTGTTGTTGATGGGATTTTATTACCAATTAATGCAACTAAACATAAGTTCGTTTCTACCTTCACATCACAGTGTCGCTCTAACTCCTCAATAAGTGTACTGCTCAAGAGTTGTTGCCCACTGGAATCAGAGCCGGTTTTATCAAGCGTAAGAGATACGTTGACTTCTGATGTAGTAATTAAATCTACACTAATTTTATGTCGAGCTAGAATGGCAAATACATTGGCCAGAAAGCCATGTGTATGCAGCATGTCAAAACTGTGAAGGTTTAATAGCGTTTGATCTTTACGAATGGCAATAGCTCGATATGTAGGAGAATGATCAATCTGATTTCGAATCCATGTACCACCATCACTAGGCGCTTTACTCGAGCCTACAAAGACTTGAATGCCTTTTCTTACAGCTGGAAGAATTGTTGATGGATGTAGAACTTTGGCGCCAAACGTTGCCATTTCAGCAGCTTCGTTGAAACTGATTTCATTAATTGCTCTAGCATTAGGCGCTAGGCGAGGATCTGTGGTGTAAATCCCTGCCACATCCGTCCAAATTTCAACGGTTTCGGCACTCAACGCCTCCGCAAGTAACGCCGCAGAATAATCGCTGCCACCTCGGCCAAGCGTGGTCGTAATACCATCATGATTAGCACCGATGAAACCTTGAGTAACAATAACGGTTTCTTCAAGTAGTGGTCTTAGTAATTCATTTGAGCGTTCAAAAATATCTGTTAACAGTGGTTCTGCTTTACCAAAGTGACTGTCTGTTCGCATCACATCTCTAACATCAAACTTTTCAGCGACAAGTCCTTGCTGACGCAATACATAGTTGAATAATAACGATGAGCACTGTTCACCAATTGAAAGGAGTTCGTCAATGAGCTGCTTACTTCGATTTAGGACAAGACTTTCACTTAAGTGCGTGACCCTAGAAAGCAGTAAATCAATTTGCGCAATGAGAACTTCAGAGCGAGGTAACCTATCGATAATTTCATATTGTATAGCGGCAATTTGTGTTAGCTGTAGCACTCTATCTTCATCGGTAATGCTCGGTTTTGTTAATTCAACCAATAAATTGGTAACGCCACTTGAGGCGCTTACAACAACGAGTCTTGTTTTTGGGTTGTTTAATACAATTTTGGCGCAATTTACCATAGCAGAATAATTTGCAACGGACGTTCCACCAAATTTTGCGATTACTAACGACATATCGCTCTCCTCGGTCGAGGAAAGAAAACGAATAAACAAGGTAAAAAAGACATTCAACACTCCGAATCATCATTCGAAGAGCCTGGTGTAAGACACACAACCCTAGATAGGAATTTGAGTATATATCACCAGAAGCTCTCCACTTAAATAAAAAATAAGTGACAATCGTTAGGATTCAGCCTAAGCGATCGGCAATTTTTGTCATCCACACAAAAATCACCTCGGCGTTAATCTCCCTCATAAGCCGTCATTGGAGATGATGCTCCTCAAGCTTACTACCTAGTTAACGCTCCTCTTCTGTTTCCTAAAATCTGCTTATCAACAAACTTTAGGCGTTGTTGGCGAATAGTTCACCAACACGAATGAAATTATCAACATTGTATACAATTTGTCAATCTCATTTACTGAAATTGATCGCATCAGGAAACTCGCTGACAACATTCGCACGATGGTGAAATTCACCTAAGCACTCTTCATTTGCTTTCATAAGTACAGGGACTAACGTTAGTTCACCTTTATTTACATAGTAAATTGCATTTTGAACAAACTGAGTGCCAAGCTGTATTGCCTCATTCTTCTCGATAAACACCGCCCAACTTTTTTCAAAGTGAGACATATCTTTAGCCGCCCCCACTACAGCTCGATACGGACAGTTTAAATTTTCAATAGAGCGTAAAAGCGCTTTATCTCTAAGCCGATTTTGGCTTTGAGATAGTATTTTTCCATTAGGATTACAGGCGGTTACAATAGCGAAGGATAAATGATTTGCGATTTTCTGAGTAAGAAGAAAGTGTGTTGTCCTATAAAAATGCCATAAATCATCTGACTGCGGACTCATATGTTTGCCCAAAAAAGCTCGACCCAAGACAGTTTAGCAAAGCCAAACCTGTTTATGAAGATTAATTTTTGTTCATAATTCGCAATTTTCAAACTTTTAAAAAACACACAACTCATTAAAAAATAACGACAAAGTGACACATATCAACATATTAAAACACCATGTCGGATTTTATTAACATTTTATTTGTTAACAAATACCGAAAACGAGTACAATGTTAACGTTAACTCTGTCATTTGTCGTTTTGTAGGAAACAGTACGATCAATTAGGCAAAAGGATTAAGCAGGTTAACAAACGCATGTACAAAACATGATCTAAATAACTTTAACATCTAAACTTCAATTAAACACATTGGCCAAGGAACTAAGACCCGCTGTTTTTATCGAAGTGAGTACAGTTCGCGTTTGAGTCATTGATGCAATGAACCAAAAACATGCTTAGCGATCTCTTAATAAAGTGATTACAACTTATTTTATTCATTGTCGCCATTAAGGATAAATTGTTCGTGTGTAATGAATAAGCATACGCGCCCATGTTAAGACAAATTTAATTGAGCTTAGGTAATTTATATGCAAAATCCGCACATTTTAATCGTTGAAGATGAAGCCGTTACTCGCAATACTTTGAGAAGTATCTTCGAAGCTGAAGGGTATTCAGTAAGCGAAGCCAATGATGGCGCAGAAATGCATAAGGCAATGCAAGACAACAAAGTAAACCTAGTGGTGATGGACATCAACTTGCCCGGTAAGAATGGTTTACTGCTAGCCAGAGAGTTGCGCGAAATCAATAACATTGGTTTGATCTTTCTAACAGGTCGTGACAATGAAGTTGATAAAATCCTAGGTTTAGAAATTGGTGCTGATGATTACATCACTAAACCGTTTAATCCTAGAGAATTAACTATACGTGCTCGTAACCTTTTAACACGTGTTAGCAATTCTGGCCATGAAATTGAAGAGAAAGCAGCTGTTGATGCCTATCGTTTCAATGGTTGGACTCTTGAAATAAACAGTCGCTCTCTCGTTAGTCCACAAGGTGAGTCTTACAAGCTTCCACGCAGTGAATTTCGTGCAATGCTTCATTTTGTAGAAAATCCGGGCAAGATTTTAACCCGTGCTGATCTACTATTGAAAATGACAGGCCGTGAACTTAAACCTCATGACCGTACAGTAGACGTAACCATTCGTCGTATCCGTAAGCATTTTGAAAGCACACCTGATACACCCGAGATCATTGCGACAATTCACGGTGAAGGCTATCGTTTCTGCGCTGAACTTAGCGAATAATTCGTATTTTTCTCAAAAAAAACCAGAGCTATACTCTGGTTTTTTTGTTTCTAATAACTGTTGGTTATTTTAATTTTCTCTCTAGAAAGTCAGCTAATGATTTATACAAATGATTACGGACTTTCTCACCACGCATAGAGTGCTTAGAACCGGGATAATCAATCATTTGAAATAATTTACCTTCGTCCTGCAGTGCTTTATACACTCGAGTACTGTTTTCAAACAATACATTGTCATCGGCCATACCATGATACATCAACAAGCCTGATTGATAATTTTTCACATAAGGTAATACACTGCTGGCATCATAGCCTTTCTTATTCGTTACAGGGCTTCCCATGTATCGTTCAGTGTAATGGGTATCATATAAGCGCCAATCCGTTACAGGTGCACCAGAAATCGCCGCTTTAAAGTAGTCAGGAGCTTTAAAAATTCCCATCAAAGCCATATAACCACCATAGCTGTGACCATAGATAGCAATATTATCATCATCAACATACGGTAAGCTTCTTAAGTAGTCTACACCCACCTTTTGATCATCAACTTCCACACTTCCTAGATTGTGATAAATGGCATGTTCAAACTTTGTACCTCTGTGTGCGCTACCTCGGTTATCTAGCTGATAAACAATAAAACCTTGTTGTAGAAGATACTGAGTAAAGTAATCTTTATCCGTCCAACTGTCCGTCACTAATTGAGCGTGAGGACCGCCATAGACTCTAACAACAACAGGGTATTTTTTTGAGGCATCGAACGGCACAGGCTTAAAAATACGACTGTAGAGTGTTTGCCCATCCTCTGCTTTTAATTTAACAAATTCAGGTTGTTGCCATAACCCTGCAAAATCATAGAGAGGGTGACCTTGTTTAACTTCATTTTTTTCAACCCATTGCATTAACTTACCATCATCGCTATGAAGACTGATCTGTGGCGGCTGAGTTAAACTGTTGAAATAATCTAGATAAACGCTTTTCTTCTTTGCAAATACAGCATTGTGCATTCCAGAACGATGACTGATTCTTTCTATTGTTCCACCAGCGAGAGGTACACGATAGAGTTGACGTTCAACGGGTATATCTTTTCGCCCCGTAAAATAAACCCAACCATTGGTTTCATCAACGTATTCGAGTGCATCGACTGTCCAATTTCCTTTCGTTAACTGGCGGATGAGTTTTCCATCATTACCAAAAAGATATAAATGCTCAAAACCATCACGTTCAGACGCCCAAATAAAGGCTTTTTGCTTATTTAAAAAATAGAGATCATCATTTAAATTAATCCAAGCTTTACTGGTTTCAGTAATCAATATTTGTGGTTTATTCACTTCATTGATCGACACAACTTGGAATTTTAATGTCTTCTGATCACGGCTTTGCCATTGATAAGATAACTGCTTCCCGCCAGGAAGCCATTTAACTCGTGGTAGGTATATGTCTTGCTCTTTACCTAAATTCACCCATTGTGTTTGTAGTGTCGAAAGGTTTGCGATTCCTAACTGAATCTTGACATTCGTTTTACCAGCATACGGATAACGTTGCTCAGTTAATTTAATCCCATCTGCATAGATTTCATTGCGAGTAACAAGTTCAACATCGGATTCATCCACTCTGGTATAGGCAATATGAGATTCGTCATCCGCCCACCAATATCCGGTATAACGACCCATTTCTTCTTGAGCAACGAACTCAGCCATACCATTTTTAATAGCACCGCCGCCATCTTTAGTAACTTGAATCAGCTTATTACTGATTAGGTTTAGAACATAAAGGTTTTGGTCACGAATAAAAGAAACAAAATGGCCTTTTGGAGACATTTTTGCATCAGTAGCAAAGCCTTCACCAATTGATAAAGCTTTCACTTTGTCTGCGGCTAATGAATAGAGATACAATTTACCAGATGCAGGAATGAGGATGGATTGGCTGTCAGCCGACCAGCCGTACTCCATTATCCCTTGACCGTAAATCCGCTGGCGCTCACGACGGGCTTTTTCTTCGTCAGATAACTCACCAGAAGCTAACTTATCAGCATTGACCAAAATACTGGTTTTGCCAGATTCAACGTCCATCTGCCATAGATCATAAAAGTTCTGATTGGTTGCTCGTCCTGCAAGGTAAGTTACCCTTGAACCATCCGGTGACAACTTTAAGCCACGAGGGCTTTTTCCTGCTAACGCTGGTGATGCATTAAACCGTTCAATCGTCAGAGGCTGCTTATTTCCTTGCATTTTTGCTTCCATAGCATTGGCCTGAATTGTTAATCCGGATCCGATTATCAGTGGCGCACTCAAGATAAAACTTGTTACCAAACTTTTTCTCATTATGGTTCCTTTATTGTATTTTTTATGCCTTTTTTTCGATTATACCGATTTGCTGGATGATTTCATTGTCGAAACAATGTGCTCTCGCATCCACTTATGGGCGGGGTCTTGATCAAAATATTGATTCCAAATTAACACAAAAATACCCTTTTCCATTTCGATTGGAATATCGACCATTTCGAGTTCGAAATGCTGAATCATATCTTGTACTTGTCCAAAAGGCGCGCACAACACAAGATTGGTTCTTTCACACAAGCGAAATGCGCCTTGAAAATCTGGCATCTCTACTACAAATTCACGTTCGAGACCTTTCTTCATTAGGATTTCATCAAGTAGCCAATGACGAGTACCGCCTCCTGTTACTTGAATATGTTTTTGCTTCAAAAAGCCCTCGAGTGTCCACCCCTCAGATAAAATCGGATGCCCCTTTCTTACGACACACGTAGCATAGTCCTTACTTAATTCGGCATAGACTAAGTTATCGGGGAGTTTATCAAGATGATTGTATGAACGAGAATCTTGCTCTAAGCAACGAATTGCAAAGTCTATTTCGCAATTACTCAACCTTTGAATTGTTTGATCATTCCAAGTTTTCGTACCAATCTTAACCAACGGTGCCGACTCTAATATCGCAGGCATAAATTCAGGTAACGTCACAGAGAAAGCAATCTCCATCATATCAAAACGGAAGATGCGCTCACATGCTCTTGGTTCAAAGTTACTGACCTGAGTAAGGTTATTAACGTCTTGAAGAATCGGTTTTAATTTAACCGCTAATTCAATCGCTTTAGGAGTAAGAATCAGTTCTTTACCACTTCTCAATAACAAAGGGTCGCTGAACATCTCTCTTAAACGAGACAAATGCTTGCTTACCGCAGATTGAGTAACAAATAAACGCTTGGCAGTACGAGTGACATTACGTTCTTCTAACAGTACATCCAACACTTTTAATAAATTTAAATCGAATGCTTGAGCCATTATCATTCCTATATGGAATACATGAATCAACTATAAATCATTTTTGTTCATAGAGAAGCAAAAATATAATCCAGATCACATTTTCACGAATATTGTATGAGACATGAAGCAACTAAGGTTAATTGCAGTATTACTGCCACTAGTAATATTCAGCCCATTGGCGATTGATATATTTTTACCAGCACTACCAATCATGGCCTCTGACTTTAATGTTTCAACCACACAAATGCAGTGGACCATTACAGTTTTCATTTTTAGTTTAGGTATCGGGCAGTTATTTTTAGGCCCAATTTCAGATAGGATCGGTCGCCGCCCCATCGCACTACTTGGTGTTGTTTTGTACGCTATTAGTGCATTATTAATGGTGTTCGAAGATAACTTTGAACTTCACTTAATACTCAGATTTTTTCAAGGGCTAGGCTCGTGCGCCATCATTGTTTCAGTCTTTGCCAGTGTGACGGACCGATTTGACACTAAAGAAAGTAGCCAAATTTTCAGCTACTTGAATGGCATGATCTTCTGTATACCTGCTGTTGCGCCTATTCTGGGATATTTTTTAACGGTTTCATATGGTTGGCAGAGTAACTTTGTCTTCATGACTGAATTTGCCGCTATCTTTGGTGTTGTCGCATTCAAATGCTTTAAAGAAACGTATATTCCTAGAAAGAAAGTGACTAAAGCATCAGCTTATAAAAGCATTATTACCAATTCCAGCTTTGTTTTTTATGCCACTGTAGTGATGCTGTCTATGGCCTCTATTACTGCTTTTGTAAGTACCGCACCCAACGTTTTCATCCATCAGTTTCATTTATCTGAAGAGACGTTCACTCACTGGTTCAGTTTAAATGCAGGCTTAAACATCGTGATTAGCTTATTAACCCCAAAACTAATTGAACACTTCAAAATCAATAGCATCATTAAAGTTGGTATGGGCATGGTGGTTACTTCTGGCGTGTTGCTCACCAGTTTTCAGCACAGCATGACCGTAATTAACTACATGCTCCCAGTCATGTTTGGCTTTATGGGCTTTTCATTACTTATGGGAACTTGTGCAGGCAAAGCGTTATCAGGATTTAAAGCTAATGCGGGGTCGGCCGCTGCTCTACTTGGTTTTATTCAGATGAGCTTATCTGCATTACTGGTAACTCTAGTGCAAGCTCTTCATTTTTCTTCGACAGAGCAATTGGTTATTTTCTCACTGTGCTTCGTACCACTGTTCATCATTAAACAACTAAGAGACTTAGAAAAAGAACCTGAGCAAATTTAATTTCAACACCCTTAACCATCCCTACAAAAACCATACGGTTCTGCCTTACACCACTACACTCATTTCACTGTAGGGCAGTTTTCTTTTTTCTTCAGTCAATGTAATGCATTTCCGATTTCCTCTCCTAAACTTACAAAATGCTGACAGTAATAAAAGAAAACGGAACATCTTAGCCATTTAGCTAGCGTTTTCAAAGAGAGCTGTTAAAAAGCAATGCCCTCCACTTATTAAACGGAAGACTAGACCCTTAAATGACAAAAAACAGTCTCATTTTATTTTTAGTATTAATGACGACATTGAGTCCTTTTGCTATTGATATCTTCATTCCCGCATTGCCTATTATCGCAAAGAGTATGTCTACTTCCGTTGATGAGATGCACTGGACGATTACCATTTATTTGTTCAGCCTCGGCGTTGGGCAGCTGTTCCTTGGCCCTTTAGCGGACAAAATCGGTCGACGTCCAGTTATCCTAACAGGCCTGTTGATTTACTTGTGCTGCTCAATAGCGCTCTTTTTAATTACCCACTTTGAAAGCCATTTAGTATTCCGTTTCTTTCAGGGGTTAGGCTCTTGTGCACTTGGGGTTTGCACTTTTGCTTGTATTCGAGACAGCTTTGATCCTAAAGAAAGCAGTCATATTTTTAACTATCTGGTCAGTATTAGGTGTTTAAGCCCAGCATTCGCTCCTACACTTGGCCACTTTTTATCTGTTCACTTCGGTTGGCACAGTACGTTTGCATTTCTTGCAATTCTCTGTGGACTCACGCTTTTTTTTGCTTATTTTTTTCTTCAAGAAACACGGCCAAGCAATTCGATCAAACACAGCCAACTCCTGCCTTTAAAGCAGTATTTTAATATTGTCAAATCACCAGTTTTCTTATTCAACGCAATTGTGCTTACATTATCCATGGCGATGATTTTTTCGTATGTATCCAGTTCACCGGTTTGGTTGATGCAGCACCTTGGTCTTTCTCAAGAAGCCTTTACCTTTTGGTTCAGTTTTAATGCCGCCATAAACATATTCACTAACCTCTTTTTACCCAAGATATTACTAAAGCGAATAAAACCCAAACGATTGGTCAGTATAGGCATGGTAATGATGATTATTGCAGGTGTGGTATTAGCTGTGCTTTCCAAACATGAATCACCAATCAGTTACATGCTCCCTGTAATCATTGGCACAACTGGGTTTGCTATGCTTGTTGGGGTTTGTTTTGCTCAAGCCCTGCACCCATACCCAGAAAAGGCTGGAACGGCTTCAGCTTTACTCAGTTTTTGCCAAGTAGCCATTGGTTCAGTCCTTGTAATGGTTCTTCACCTACTTAACCTCAATGCTATCAGCCAACTTTTAGTGATAACGAGTGCATTCATACCAATGGTTCTCTTTTTCCACTATTCAAAAGTTAAAGTCTTCGAATAATTAATGTTTCTAATTATTGATTTTTTCAGACTCATTTGGATAGTGTACTGAACACTGATATTTCAATAACAATCATTCTTAGACTGCAATTTATAAATGGCTACTGTATGATCCTGCGGCAGAAATGTCCCACGCTTTTAAGGATCTATGATGCAAACCTTTTCGAAGTATTTAAATGAAAGCGGCATTGATGCCGATTTATCTCAGCTTCTACTTACGTTAACGGACAGTGCGAAGTCAATCAGCAATGCTGTTCAGCACGGCGCTCTAGCGGGTGTGTTAGGCGAAACTAAGCAAGAAAATGTGCAAGGTGAAACGCAAAAGAAACTGGATATCATCACCAATGACATGCTCAAAGATGCTTTGAACGCTGATAGCACAGTAAAAGGTTTAGCTTCTGAAGAGGAAGATCATGTCGTCAATGTTCATCGTGATGGTAAGTTCTTAGTTTGCTTCGACCCTTTAGATGGCTCATCAAATATTGATATCAACTCTTTAGTCGGTACCATTTTCTCTGTTTTACCTGCGCAAGATGGCGAGCTTACAGAGCAGTCTTTCCTACAGTCAGGCCGTAATCAGCTTGCAGCGGGTTATGTACTTTACGGCCCTTCGACAATGCTCGCGATAACAACAGGACGTGGCGTTAACTTTTTTACTTTGCACCCTGAAACGGGCGAGTTCTTATTGACTCATGCAGACGTCACAATTCCAGCTGATACCAAAGAATTTGCTATCAATATGTCGAATCAACGTTTTTGGCAGCCTGCAATGCAAAACTATATTGCAGATTTAATTAAAGGTGATACAGGTCCAAGAGCTAAAAACTTTAACATGCGCTGGATTGCTGCGATGGTGGGAGATGTGCATCGAGTACTTTCTCGTGGCGGTATTTTTACTTATCCAACAGACAATAAAAACCCGAACAAACCGTTTAAGTTACGCTTAATGTACGAAGCGAACCCTATGGCCTTTTTAGTAGAGCAAGCGCAAGGCGTTGCCTCTACGGGTTACGAATCTATTATGGATATTGAACCACAAGAGATTCATCAGCGTGTTGCAGTTGTACTTGGTAGCGCCAATGAAGTAAACGAATGCCTTAAATATCACGCTTAAATGACTGGTAAATTTGAGACATAAAAAAACGGCGAAAGCGCCGTTTTTTTTTATGTCTAGATATCAACGTCCAACTAAGGCTCTACGACTTCTTGCTGATGCTTTTGCTCTGTTTTATCAACAATCGTCACTACCGCAGTATCACCTACAACGTTACTTGAAGTTACAAACATATCAATAATACGGTCAATAGCTGCTACGATAGCAAAGGCTTCAATCGGCAGGCCTGTTTGATGAATTAGCACACCAATCATCACCATACCACCACCAGGAACTCCACCAGCACCGACAGACAATAAGAAAATGCTAAAGATAAGCGCCGGAAGCTGTTCTACTGTAAATGGTGTGCCAAACGCATTCGCAACAAAGAAAATTGCAATGGTGATATAAATAGAAACACCGCCCATGTTCATGGTGGCTCCAAGCGGTACCCCAAAACCTGCAACAGCACGATTAACGCCCAATTTCTCAGTTAACGTTCTCATTGTTACAGGAATTGTCGCATTTGAGCTTGCCGTCGATAATGAAAACAGAACCTGTTCACGGGTCTTCTCACGGAACTCTTTGGCAGAAATACCTGTGAACATGCTCACCGCAAATGGGTAAACAACAAATAACCAAAGATTAAGCAGTACCAGAATCAAAATCACATACTGAGCCACATTGACGAAAGCATCAGCTTCTAACGTTGCACCCAGTTTAAACATCAATGCAAACACACCGATTGGCGCTAAGCTCATCACTACAGTGATCAACTTCATCATGATTTTATTAGCCGTTTGGAAACCTTTTACCGCACTCGCAACAGGCTCACCAATCGATTTAATGACACCACCAAGTAATAACGCCATAAAGATAACTTGTAGCATGTTACCTTCCATAAAGGCTTTTACAGGGTTATTCGGCACAATATTGACGAGTAAGGTCATTAAGTTTGGTAACTCAGTAGCTGTAATCGCTAATTGCGCTTTACTGCTCATATCAACACCCGTGCCTGGCTGCATAATTAGCGCCACAGCTAGTGCTGCACTGATTGCAATCATAGTATTGATAATATAAAAGCCAAAGGTTTTACCACCTAAACGACCAAAGCTTCTTAAATCAGGAAGCTCGCACACACCACAAACGATGCTCACAAAAACTAATGGAACCACTAGCATCATAATCATGTTTACGAACATGCTACCTATGCCAGATAAAAAGTTCACCAGTGAGTCTGAAAAGAAAGAGATATCGGCTAAGAAATACTGCACAATTGTGCCCAGTATCAGCCCCATAAATAGACCAGCAAAAATCCTGGTCGAAAGTGATTTCATCATGACTTCATTACCTAAGTTTATATTTTAATTGTTTGATTCCTTTTATAAGAGGTAAGTGTACTTTTTTAAGGTATGCATTTACACCATAGAAATAAGTAAGTGAGAGTTTACATCACCGCCATCGCAAAATATAAATTCATAAAACACAAAAAACCAAGACCATAAACCTTTAAACTCAACAAAAAACAGAGATAAACTCTAGCTCAGGATTGTTTTCAAGATATAATGACTGAATTTAAATGCGGCTAAATAGCTTAATTTAAATCAAAACTGTCTGTCCCCCCATGTGATGACGGAGCAATATTCAACAGTAAGAGAGCTTCGTTTTCACTTATGTTTTCTAACGAATGCATTTGGTAAGGCTCAACAAAATAGACATCTCCGACTTCGATTGCCATCGACATTTCATTCAGCAACTTCCCTGATTCACCACACACATCGCCATAATGCAGAACCCCTTTGCCAGCAGTGATGATGAAAATGTCTGCTCCTTGCTTATGAAAATGCTTTTGCTGCTGTTGCAACGGTGCGACTTTTATTAAACCAAGATTTGCCTGTTCAACATGTTCGAACATTGGAACAAAGTAGGCGTTATCTGGCCATAGTCGTAATTGTTTGTGTAACGTTTGATCCTGAAAATTTATTTTTTTCATTCCCTTCCCTCATAGTTAATGACTACACATCAAAACTATCATTTTCATTATGTCCTTTAGGGGCAATATTTAAAAATATCAACTGTTCATCATTACTATCATTATAAAGAGCGTGCATTTGATAAGGACTCACAAAGTACACATCTCCGGCTCCAACTTGCATTTACTGAGTATTTGTTACTACTCCTGAGTCAGGGCATACATCGCCATATCGCAATGTTCCTTTACCAGCAGTGATAATAAAAATATCAGCTCCTTCTTTATGATAATGATGTGCCTGCGACATACCTGGATGAATGGCGATATAAGCAAGATTTGCATCTTCAACATGATCAAATAAAACTCCGCTGGTTCTATTGTGTTTGTTGGAGATGTGGTTATTGAGTCGCTGCTGATCACGAAAGTTATACTTTTTCATCTCTATACTCACACGTTTCAAAGGAATAAGTTGAGTATAGAAGAAAGTGAACTAAAGAAAGGTTGAAATTTAGGGCAGCTGTCGTCGTACATTAAAGTTTAGAACTCGGCATTAATGATTGAAACTAAGACAATAAAGTTTGAAATTTTGCGAGATGTTTAAGCTAGCAGTTTCCCTCTTTCTAAGCAGCTTTTACCCAAAAATTGGCAGGCCTGAGGCATTCAAATTCCAGTCATTAGCGTCACACTCGCAAAGGCGGGTGTTCAGCGCCTTTTTGATGCGTAGCATCATTTTTATACCTAGATATCAAAACTTCTGCGAAGTTTAAAAGTCGTGGGCTTTCCGCCCACACCCGAGCAAGAAGGAAACGCAGTAACGACAGTTTTGTATGTCGGTAATTCTCCAGCAAACCCCTTCTTGCATCATCCCGTGCCGCCCAAACGAAGCTGAGCGTTTCAGAGATTATTGAATAAATGCCTAACTGCTCTGATGGTACATCCATGTACCCCAGAGCTTGGATCGACGTCCATGTCTCGCCTACGTCATTTTATATTCAATAATATCTTCAACAGCTTCGATGGGGGAGTTGTCGCCTGAAAGGAGATTTGGAATATCTATAACTCATTTATGCCCCAAAGCTGTTTAGAGCTTTAACTTTAAATTGTTTTCTGATTTGGTTTTCACATTAAAATAGCTAATAAAAACAAGTAGCCGCTCTTCTAGCTTGAATCAATATCTAACCGATTGACTAGCAGTATATTTCAGAAATCCACATTTGGAATAAAGTGATTACCTTTCAAGTCGTTAAAAATTTACCAACAGTTAAACAAAACATAGCCTTTAAAATTAAGTAAAGCGTCCAATTCAATACCTCTTTTTCATAAACGCAATCGATCAAGCGGACTTACTGTTCCCGCATAATGCTGACCAATAACATGAGTATAAATCTGATTTGTATTCAAATCATTATGCCCAAGTAATTCTTGAACAGTCCGAATATTTTGGCCTTGCTCCAAAAGATGAGTAGCAAATGAATGCCTGAAGGTATGGCAATTCACTTTCTTTCTGATTTCAAACTGTTTTACCGCCAGTTGTAATGCTTTTCTTATCGAGCTGGCATGAAGATGATGGCGAACGACTTCACCTGTTTCTGGATGAGGACAAAGAGCTGAT
>NZ_PGVH01000056.1:190575-643872 GCF_004168585.1 Shewanella sp. OPT22
AGGTAATGAAGGGCCAATTCCCTGCTTATTATCTGTTTGCTGTAACTGTATAGCCTCTTCAATGATTGGTTCTAATTGCTTGGCACAGTAATGACTTAAAATTGTTTGTCTATCTTTCTTACCTTTGCCATCTCGCACAGTAATTGAAAGATTGTTTAGGTCAATATCCTGTACTCTTAAGCGCAAACACTCGGTGATTCTAAGACCACTACCATAAAGAAGCTGAATAATTAAAGCGTTTCTGCCAGACAATAATGCTAAAAGTGAATTGACCTCAGATGTACTCAATACTGTAGGCAATTGTCGCTGCTTGGTGGCTAGTGTGAAGCCTAAGTCACCCACCTCTTGTTTCAATACATTTTGATATAAAAAAAACCAAAGCGTTCAAGGCCACTTTTTGAGTATTAACAGCCATATTTCTATCAGTAGCTAACCAACTCAAGAATACTTTAATATGCTCTGAAGTTAGTTCTGCTGGATGTTTTTTCTGATTAAATAAAATGTACCGCTTTATCCAATACAAGTACGATTTTTCAGTTCTTATACTGTATCCACGCAACCGAATGTCTTCTCTTATCGACTCCAGAAAAGGGCTTTTATTTACCATAGCGCAATTCCATTTGCTTAACTGTGTTTTTATACAGTATGATTGGATAAATTTGAAAATCAAGCGTATTTAGCTAATCATTGATTCACACTTTATCGGTAATGATTAGATTAAGATATTGAAAGTAAAAGATTAAATTGGTCAAGGCTGGGATAACGAGAATGCTGAACAAGATAAATGCGAATTCTCACTTTGCCAGTTAAACTAAATTTGGTTAACATGTTTTTTATTTTATAAAACATAGTGTTGTGCATTTATTTAGTCTTGGTGGTTTCTGGTTAAATGAGAATGCGCAGTATTAAAATGTTAGGTGCCAGAGAATTGAGAAACATTCCATTTATTTACGTTACAGCGGCAATTTATTGTATGCTTTATTGGTTTATTTGGTTTGTACCATTTACAACAGTGATTATAGGTACAGATGGTGCTTGGTTTTTGATGCTTGGAACCGTTTCTTTATTTTTATTGCCTGTAATAATAATTGGTTGGGCTTTTCCTAGCATGAGGTATCAGGTGATATCTAGGTATGGTAAGTATATTTCTCATTCTTGTTTTGCTGTAATCACTGTCTTCTTTTTATGGGGTGCGGGGTTATGGTTAAGCTTGTACATCTATGGCGTATAGCACCTAACAAGGGTATTCAAGACGGACAAATACTGGTTGGCTTTTTCCGCTTCGCTCCAAAATTATAGCCAACCACCATTTGCCGCTTAATGACGGCGTTATAAAGCAAGGAACAAGCATTGAAGTATCACGTTAATTCTACAGGCCCAAGTAAAGATGGTTTTACTCAAGGTTTGAGAAAAGCTTTAAAATTATCTATGGATAATGAAACAAAAGAAGTTGCTCTAGCTGTTCATGGAAAACAAAACTTATCTGGAATTATTGAAGATATTCTCGGTGTAGATTTTGTAAAAGCCATGAACAAACATGGTTCCGTATCAACTCAAGGAATTACGATCTACCTACTTACTGAAAGAATTACGTCCAAATTTAGTAAAGGTATTATTCTAGCTTGCCACCCTAGCGGTAAATTTTTAAGTAAATTATCAAATGACTATCGTGCAACAGATATCATATATGTTCCTTGGGCACAGGAAGAGTATGACAAATATCTTGAAAACTATGACTCTGTCGAAATTGCTTTATAACAAGCAATTCCAGCTGACGCCTACGGCGCAGCTGAATTGGGCGTTAGGCGCAACTAAACCTTGAACATCGCAATCAAGTTTCAAATTGAGACTGTTACAACATAAATATATGAGAGATACGAAGCTAATTTTAATCGAAGATACCTTTCCTGAAATTATGGTAGGTGCACCTTGTCCAATGATTTTTGCGGATGAGAATGTTGTATATTTATCGTATTACGATGTTGAAGATGATGTAGCACTCATCAAATTTGATCATTGCTTTGAGTTTCGAATGGGAATGCCAGGGGAGGACGAAATCTCTAAAAGTCCATATTGTGGTTTGGGTCTTCTGAATTTTGAAACTCATTACGTTAAAAACTCACCTTGGTTAAATGAATTAGAATCAAAATATAAAGTCATATCTGACTTTTCGAGAAATGACAGAAAGTATATTCATTATGTTTTCACATTCCATGATCGAACATTTGAGTGTATTTCAAGCGGCTACTCTGTCGAAAAGTACACAGGAATATCGGTAAAACAACTATTAATAAACGCGGCAACATCAAGCGCCTAACAAGAAATTCCAGCTGACGCCTACGGCGCAGCTGAATTGGGCGTTATGCGCCGCCACTTGGCGGTGAAATAAAAGTTGTTTTGTAACTTCAAATTCAATTGCTTTTACAAACTGCAATTTGCTGTTCAAAGTTGTAACCTCAAAGTTTGTTTGTTGTTATTGGCGGTAGCGTGTTTATCAGGTCATCGTAAAACAAAATTAAACAGTATTTGTGTCGTGGCGGCTTAAAGTTGTAGGTCGTTATAATTTTTTTAAAAGGCGGTTGTTGCTGCAAGTGTATTTTGCTGTAGTAAACGGTCGCCTAACAAGAAATTCCAGCTGACGCCTACGGCGCAGCTGAATTGGGCGTTATATTTACATGGAGGTAACTTGAGACATCTAATATACATACTATTGTTTGTTGCCTTTACAGCAACTGCTGATTACGAAGCCATTCGTCTTTCTAGATTTATTGGTAATTTGAATATGCACGAGGCTATCTATAAAGCTGTAGATGAACAGTGTTTAACAGATTATTCTGTTACAAAAGAGCAACTGACAGAAATTAATGATCTTTCAGTTAAAAAAACGGGTTTAACTTATAAAGAGTTTACAGTTCTAGTAGGTGACTCTGAAGTAACAAGGGACTTAGCTAACCAAGCAATTAAAGGGCTCATTGAGAACAAATGTAACCCAATGGTCTTAAGGCGTTGGCATTCGATATCATTATCAGATTTTAACGAAGAGATAGAGAATCTTCGAGATGCAGTTCCAACAAAGTTCTTTGTAAAGTAAATATAACAAGAGACTATGGTGTAAAGGGTGAATATTAATTCTATTTTCATCCCATTTTATTCCGCCTCTTGTCATTGAGTTCAATATCACGATCATCTTTCTCAAGCAGGCAATGATAGCGACTTTCTTAGGTTTCCCCGCTTTTTCTGCCGTAAACGGTTTGGTTTAACATGCGCATCTAAGATGGCCGCCTTCGGTGCCGCTTGATACGGGCGTAGTTAGACAATTTGGATTAGATTTTATAATACAAAATTATTCGAATAAATTTACAATCCTGTCTCATTTTTCTCCAAAAGCTAGTTTCAATCTTTATTGTCTGAAGACAGCAGCTCTATTCTAACTAGAGGTAGTTTGTTCGACAGCATAGCTTGTTGTTTCAAGCTTAACCGATTCTTTTTGATAAAGTCCCAATCCTGACTTAACGCTATTGGACATTGCTTATCAACATATGCTTTCTGTTTGCTCTGTTTATCATAATCTTCAGCTTGACTTAACCTTATATTAAACTTTGTAGAATCAAACTGAGGAAGAATAATCGAATGAATCTTTGGGGTCGTTAAACAGATTTGGATGCCCGCCGGATCATAATCGGTAAATATTGTACATTGAACTTTTTCAGTTAAAGATAAGAGCAACTGCTTAAGGCCTGAAGGTGCAATCTGAGCATCACCTCGATAAAAAACGATGATTTTATCTGCATTCATCGGTAAATCAAATTCATTAATACGATCAAAAATATCTAAATTTTCAACAACGAGAGCATTATGAATATTGTTGTCGTTAATGAAGCGATTCACATCATTAGCTGTTGCTCTGATTGATGTTAGTGGCGAAGAAATTTCAGCAATTGAAGCATCATTTAGTACCTTGAATAAAACATAATCTTGATTTGGCTTACTTTTAGCCCGCTTATCATCGGCCCCCGATGCACTTACAGCAACCCTATCAGTATCAAAGTCAAAATCTAAGACATTCACTTTGTATAAATCAACGATCGTATTTTGTACTTCTTTAAGATCTGACTTGGTGAGTTGCAACTTCTTTCCATTGGCGCAAACTTCACCAATTTCAGTAACAGTATGGATGTCTCTCCAAGTGCTATTTTTATAATTTAAAAGTAAGATTTTTTGCCGCTGCTTTATTGCTGCGGCAATGGCTTTGAAGTGTCTCTCGGTAAGCTTTTTCATCAAATGAAAGATTTTCCCTAATCCAAGCCAACTTCTACATCACTGATGATTAAGTTTCCGTTAAATATAGGATGTGGGTTTCCTATTGGCTCCAAGCTGAAGTGCTGTTTGTACTCTTCAGCTAACCCTTCATAACCACCAATCACCTGATAAATCCAACTTTCAGAATCAAAAGGTAACGCTTTTTCTTCTAAATATTCGATGGCTCGCAAGGTGTTCCCCGTCTCAATGATTTCACACAGATAATCATCAACGGCTAACTTTATTTTACTCTCCGCAATCTCAAAGTCTTGTGATGCTTCCAAGGTAAAGCTTGCTGATTGTTGCTGCTCGGTTTCAAGTGCAGGTCGCTCACTAAAGGCTTTAACTCTTGCAACCAAGTCCATTAACTCTGGCTCGTGTAAGCTGTTTTTAATATCTGCAGCAGCTGGTGCTAACAAGGTTTCTGCTTGATTAAATAAAGCGGGGATCTGCTTATGCGTAACATGATTATCAGGCACATAATCAGGATGCATTTCAGTATGTAATAACCAACCTTTTAATAGCCTTGTACGTCCACGAATTTGACGGAAACGACCAAGTAATTCTAATAAACGACTTTGAACTAAACTCAGCTCTTCAATGTTCAAGCTTAAACTTTCATGCAACGTAGTAACCAGCAATTTACGCAATTCTCGGGTGTCACCAGCAATGTCAGTTAATTCCTCAAACTGAAACATCTCTAAGCCGTTTAAAAGCTCGGTTACCTGACTTTGAGCAAGCTCATTTTCACGGATCTTAGCGTTAATCGTACCCACATAACCAAACTCGTTATTAATGCGACTCCAAAGTACACGTGTGGAGTAAGCTAGGCTTTCAGTAAAGCTATACACATGCTCATTGAGATCCGCTAAATAAGCTTCTGCGGCCGCATGATCGACATTATGCCTCGCTTCTTTGTAATGATTCGCCAGTGTTTTAATTGCGGCTAATGCTGAGCCTGCATTTGAGTCAATTTGACGATTTCGTTCATCACTTAATGCCTCTTCAAGCATGGCTCTGACATTTCGGGTCAGACGCAGCTCTTGATCAGCTTCTGGTCGCCAAAAGATTTTCGCTTGTTTAAGCTTATCGACGACTTTGTTATCGGCTTTCCCTTCATCAACTGAGCCAGCCAGATAAGCATCCATAATTAAATCGGCATGCTTTCCCAGTAGCTTGAGTTGCTTAACACCCGCCTGGTGTAAGTTATTGCTCATAGCTTTTCCTTAAACCAAATCTTGCTGAGTTACCGTTTCAGCCTGTGCTTCTAGACTAAGCGCTTCGGTCTCGTCGATAAAACGTATGACTTCATAGAGGTAATCTAACTTGCCAGTTGCTAAATAAATCTGCTTATCTTTGTTCGGACGAATTAAGTAACCAAGTTCTTGTAAGCGCTTAAATACCAACTTAATTTGATTATCCACCTGTGAACTGGTTGAACCGAACAATCGATATTGGCTGAGCTTAGCCAATTGTTCACGAAATGCTGGGGTATCTTCAATTCGGGTTTGTAACTCAGTTAAACGAATCGGCGACCCTTGCGTTAATGGTGCATCAGTACCACTTGACTCTTGCACCAGCACTAACCACTCAACTAAAGGCGTGAGTGACTGGCAGATATCCTTAAACTGACTTGAAATCACCTTACGTTCACTATCACCCAACTGTAAGTAACCACAAAAATACACTTCACCTTCAGCCGCAGAAGATAACGTACGATTGATTTGGTTTAGGTACTGCTCAACGCTATCTCGGGTTGTATGACTTTGTAGTGCACGCCAACCGTCTTCGTTAGTAGTGCGACAAATAAAGTCACCTTTGAGCAAGGCTTCAATTAATGCACCTTTACCTACCATTACTGATTCTGTCGACTCGTTTGCAGAACTTAACTCACTCATTATGCGCTCTCCTTAAGACGACTTTTTAACTTCTCAGCAATCGCATTCACTTTCGGTTTGACCACTTGCAGCTTTTTGGTTTGCTTGTTGATGATGTAACGATTTTTAAATAACTCTAATACTTCAGATTCTGGATTCGGGAAAGCCCCTAATACACATATCTGGTTATTCTCGCAGGCATCGAAAATCTTCTTCACATTATTGTGATGCAAAGTTCCGAGTTCATCGATTGGCCAATGAATCGTCGCTTGGGCACGGCCACGCAATAAACGAGTAAAGGCGAGTAAGAATTTGCATAAAATTAAGTAAGCCATACCATGGCTCGATGACTCATTAAGCTGACGGTCGGTGCGAATGACAAGTGCGCTGTTGCCTTCACGTAATGTCAGTTCAATTTCAAGTAACTTAGCAATACCGCCAGTGAGCGCTGATCGGCCAATGACCTCAAGTGCTCGACGCATGCTTAAGATGTAATCTTCATCTGGTAAGCCATCAAAACCGGAGGCTTTCCATTGAGCAAACGCTTTCACAAAGCGCTCAAGTTCAGGCCAAAATTCCAGCTCAGAGATGCGAGAACGAATTTTCACCGCTGATTCAGAAACACCGTCAAGGAACAACTCCTCACCGACTTCACGAGTGATACGAGCACTCTGCGATGCGATTCGACGGTCGATATCCGCAAGTACGTCGTAGTAAGCGGTTAAATCGATACCAAAAATACGGCCTTGCTCTTGAATCGCTCTAAATTGTTGCGACACAATCACATTCAATAGGTTATCGAGCTTCGGCACGAGCTTACGATAATCGAGAATACGAATGCCCTTGTCATTCACTGAGCTCGACTCTTCACGGGACTTCTCCCAAATCTCAGCAAAGCGAGAGCCCGATTTGCTCACAATTACAGAGTCAAAATTTTCGACGTATTGCTTGACCGAACTCAATAGGTTTTCACGTTCAAGTAGTGCATCGCTACCTTGACGCACACGTTCTTGAATTCCGCCCTGCACGTCTTCGTCATTGGCAGGCAGTTTAAGTTCAGCCAACTTGCGAATGAGCTCACGCAAGCGAGTCAAATTCTCAGAAGTTTCAACTTGAATCGCTTCTTGATATTTACGTGATTTATCCAATAACTCACGCTTCGCTTTCACTTGGTTTGATTCTGCTGATAATTTCTGTGTTAATTCATTAATGGCTTGCTTTACTTCACTGAGCTGAGTCTGCAGCTTAGGCTTACGCACTAACCATTCACGTTGATACCAATCATCATACTTCAACACATCACTGCGTCTTGCTTCAGTATCAGAAATTTGAGTTTCTAGCGCTTTGATATCACCTTTCAGCTTGATGATTTTGCCTTCATCAACGCCACGAGATTGAAGCTCGTTTTTATACCAAACGTCACATTCTTTCTGTTCTGTTTTCGCATTGGTTTTACGCTCATCGATACTGCTGCGAATTTGTTGGATTTGACCATCAATCGCACCAATCACTTCTTGCCAATAAGCTTGGCGCTCCATCTTGTCATCACGAGCTTGTTCGTTGTGCTCATCAAGACGAATTTGATGTTGCTGTTGCTGCTTTTTAAGCTCATTTTCAAGCTTAGTCAGTTTTTGTTGAGTATCCGATTTACGATCTTTCAGCGCTTGATTGATCTTTTCTTGCTCTGCCGTTTTATCCTCAAACAAACGTTGTAGGTCGTCACGGCTGTTTTTATAAGCGGTGCGAGCCATTGTGAGTTCACGACTTAACACATCTAACTCATCATTGAGCTTAACCAGTTCGTCTTCTGCTGCCTGCTGTTGCTCTTTCGCTAACTCTAATGCGGCTTCTGCTTTTTGCAAACGAATTCGTAACGCTTGCTCAGACTCTGCATATTCAGGCACGTCAACCGCTTTCAAATCGAGATGAATCCCAAATAAATTTTCATTTGGCTCGCTCGCAATGCTTGGGTGCAAATCGGTGCGATGCAGCATTTCAGGGGCAATCACTTTACCGAAATTTTGCTCCCAGCCTTGAGCTTCTTTTCTTAAGAACTCCAACAAAGTATGAGATTGCGGGTAAAGAATTTGCTCAACTTCATCAAGCTGATTTTGACGTTCAGAAACACGTTTACTGGCGCTACGTAACGCTTCATTGGCTTGTTCACGTTGCGCACGTAATTTACGTTCTTCATTTGTAAGTCGGTCAACTTTGTGACTACAACTCTGCTCTTGCTCCCGACCAAGGTGAATACGCTCATCAAAAACAGCAAGCGCTAACTTCTCATCTTCGGTATACGTCACGTTTTGCAGTTGTATTTTGTATTCTGCGGCGGTTAATTTAAGTCCATTTTGTCTGTCACTGAACTCAGTATTTAACCCATTGAGCTGTTCGCAGAATTTTTCATTGAGTGCATCCAAGTCTTTCCGTGCCGTGTCACGTTGCTGTTCTTTCAGCTCACGTTCTACGTCTTGCTGGCTGTGCAGTTTATCGAGATCTTTATTGAGTTTTTCAATGATTTTACTGCGTCTTTCATTATATGCTGACTCAATATCGTGATGTTTCTCTGTTTGCAACTTATGACGTTCACGCAAGTTATCGAGATCAGTCTGCCAGTTTGGGATCAAGGTTAAATCGATTTTTGCCTGCTCAATATCAGCATCTAAGAAGTTACCGTGCTGATCTTCAATTAGATCCAACTCTTGTTCGTATTTACTGTTGTCACCTTTGGCTGCAGAAAGTTCTTGGTTTAGTTCATCTCGAGCTTGCTTCCAGTCCTCTTCAAGCATTTTCAGCTGCAGTGAATCTTCTTTAGCCTGGTTTTCCGCTAGTTCTTTACGCTGAATTTCTAATTCTTCATCGTTTTTATAACCACGAGATAAACTGCCAAGGCGATGTTCGACACTCAATAATTGATTGAACTCTTGCTCAAGTTTGGCGTATTCGGGACGTAGCTGTTCAAAGCCTTTAATCAGTTGGCTTTCATTAATCCAAGCTTCTACATGATGCGGGTTGATACGAGAGCTCGGCGGATTCACACCATCTTCTTCTAAGATTGCTGCAATCATAGACTTAATGGTTTCCATCTTACCTTCTTTCGAATGCACCGCTTTGGCGAGCTTTTCAATATGACGTAATGAATGTTCAGCATCACACAGCGAGAACTGGCTGGCAAAACTGCGCATTTCACTGCGGTTGCTGCCAATATTAAGCAAGCTTCTATCATGCTGAATCACAGCACGATATTCACGGGTATTGAGCAGCTTAGTTACACTGACACCATTGCGTTTAAAATTACGGCCTAATTCAGCCGTTGAATGACAAACAATTGCATCACCGTTTCGAGTTTTTACATAATCTTCGAGCTCAAACCCTTTAGCCACAAAACGATAATTTACGCCTTTACCGTCACCGGCAGACGATAAAACCGCCTGATAAAGCAATTCATCACTTTTTTTGTATTCATAAATAATATAGCTGCCGTCATGAGGTAAATACCAGCGTTCAAAGCTGTCACGAGTTGAAGGCACAACTCGGCTCGGATACTCGCCATAAAATACAGGAACAAGGCGTTGAAGTGTGGTTTTACCTGAAGCGTTTGTACCGCAAATATTGGTATGACCGTCTAATTCAAGTTCCACAACGCCGGGAAGGTGCGTGTCAATTAACACAATGCGAATCAAGCTTGGCATGCTTATCCTTTTGCAAATGTAATGCTAGCGCTCAAAGAAACAACAAAAAAGGCGCTAATTAGGGAATAATCTGAATATAAGAAGAATAACTGAAATGGTAAAAGAGGTGCAATTATTTAGAGCTCTTTTGAGATTAAACTGAAGAAACACCATTATGTAGAAAATGTATGTTTTATACGTTCTCCATATGTAACGGTAGTTGTGATTGCCAATTAAATATTTTCCCATTACTATTTGGCATGACCTTAGCGGAAACTAACGCAGGCGTATATTGCGCATTCTTTTGTGGGTTAAGCATAATGACATCTGTTACATTTCGGCAGTCTTTAAACTCGTCTTTAATCACCTTAAGCTGAGGTAATGTTAAGTCCCTTGTATCGTCTTGATAAGTGAAATCCCTGTTAGCCTGTCTCGTCGCATAAAAATAATGACCGCCATTGTCACCTCTCTGCAATACCATTCCTTGAATGTCCAGATTCATAGTTCCATAGTAATATACTGTTTTCCCTTCACCTGTTCTCTGTGGATATACAATAGGAACTTCAAATGGTCTTCCGGTTTTTAAATGATTCACTACTGCATGCTCAATATGCCTTCTTTGCGTTCGTGTAAAAAACGAAAAATTAAATGTTACACATTCAAACTTATGTATATCTTCTACCAGAATAGCGGTTTTGCGTACTGTTTCTAAATTAACATTTTCTCCTTCAAGGCTCGCTAGCCCTAATTCAGCAGGAGTCCATAACTTCTCAGTTGCAGCTTTATTCCCTTCACTCTCAGTAAAGCGGATTAATTCAGAGAGCTGCGTATCTTCTGTGCTAGCCTTATCATCAAAATGATCTGTGCCACACGTTTTTCCAAAATAATACTCCTCCTTAGCTCCTCGGGCTTTGACAACTCTTGAAACTTCTCTTCCATTATATGTGGATGTTTCAACAATGATATCTTGGAATCCTGAATTTGGATTTTCATCAAATCCTAAAATGGCGTATAAACCTGAAAGAATATTCGGAATATCATCTTGTCTCATTGAACCAATATCAAATACTTTTGCACTTTGAACCAGCTTTGTCGTTTTATCTGCTTTTAATTCAACTAACCAACGAACTGCTTCAAAAAAGTTATAGGCCTCAATACTTAAAAATTGCGGTGGTAGAAGCCCTTCCTTGATTTTTATATGTTTTTGTTGAAGTGCTCTGAATGCCTCAACGGCTATATATCTAGCTTCTTCTATATCATTTTTCCAATGACCATTGTTACCACCTTCACAATAAATTTTTTCGCATTGTTCATATACAACACGAGGTGGCACCGTTCTAATTAAAAACTGCATTGTTGTATTGAAATTACAATTGCCTTGCCAAGACGAAAATGCAAACTGTAAAGGTGGAAGTTGTGACTGTGAAAAGGGTAATTGGTTTTGGTTAATGCTTCTAAGCAAATTTCTAAGCTTCCAAACCTTGTCAACCTCTGATTTATCATTAGGCTCAAGCCTTTCGTATTGCTCCGTATTAATTGCGTAGAGTCCTTCTAAGGCTTGATCAACATTGTATCCAGATTGTTCGTATGTTTTAACTAGCTCTTCAAACTGAGAGAGAATTATCCAATTCTCTCTTGTCACAAACTCTGATCCGATAATACTTTGAAGCTGTTTGATGCCAAAACAATAATTACCAAAGTCGATTCTTAGTTGAGGTAATTTACTCATTAAGTTATCAACTCTAATAAAAAATAAAATTGACTCACAGAATTGAGCAATATTTTCTGGAGTCAGCAGGCTAGCATCAACCTGATAAATCCATTTAGAAATGGGCTTTCCTAACCTAGCTTCAATATCTTTGAGTAAGTCTCCACCACGGTAATGTCTCAAATAGTGACATACATATTCAAGCGGATCTGTTGGTAGCATCTGCCATTTTTGTTGTGCTCGGTGCTGAAGTATTCTGATGATAGCCGTTTGGTTCACGTGAGCACTACTTAAACTCACTTCCCCGAAGTTGTTCATTTCTTGGCAAGCTGAACCTACAAGTTCATTGTTCAAACTGTTATAATCAGCAGGCATCACCAAATTATTATTGAGCATCGAGAAACAGTCCGATACTTCGAGATCAACGATACCTTTAAGTTTACTTTTTTCTGATATCACTGCCGCACACGATTTTAAAATGACAAATGCGTAAATTCTTTCACAAAATGTAAGTGGTAGCTCTTCCACAAAACGTTTTGCATCGACATGTTTTATTAACTCAGTGAATTTAATAGGCTCCATCAATTCATGTAAGTTGACTTTCTGACCTGTCGGATCAACAAAATTAGCCAACTCTTGATAAATTTTTTGATATTGGCTTGTATTACAAATAAACTTTGCTTGTTCATCCGTCATACGGATATTTTTTTTCATTTCTTCAGAGAAATATACACGGCTATTTTCATATTGTTTTACTACTTCATCGACGATACCATTAATTATGTAACTTTTATATTGAGCATCAGCATTATGATATCGCCAAAGTATTGGCCTTTTTTTATATTTTCCATCTTCAACGTCTTCAAGCCACTGTTCTTTTCCTTTTATTCTGGAATCCTTCCTTACCTTATCTTGAATTTCACGCTTTATAAATCCTAGATCCTCACCATGCTCTTCAACAATGGCTTTAGCCTGTGCTTTTATCTCAGTAATTCTCTGTTTACTTTCTTGCGTATAGTTTCCTTCATCGTTTCTCGCTAAGGTAAGGATTTCTCCAGCTAGCTTTTCAGTCCAAAAACCATTCTCGTTGAGGGTAACTGTGTCCCTTAAGCACATAAAATCGTCTTCAATTACTTCGTGAGCTTTTACTATACGTTCAGGAACATTATTGACATCAAAGACACCGAAATCTGATTCAAAATCAGGCGCAGACTTTAGTTCAGTTTTCCCATGGAGCTGTGTTTCATCTCTTTCATCATAAGGATTTTGATATAGAGAAACTGGCGCATGAGTCACGGCAGAAGCAGTGGACGACTGATGAGTAAGTTGTTGAGTAGCGAGATTGGGAACTGGAATTGAATTTCTAGCTAACTCTTGAGCAGCTTCTATAAGCATGGATGAGTAGAAACTTTCTACCTGATCCTGACTCTCGGCTTGACTACAAAGTTCAGCTCTAAACTCTTCATCCATACTTTTTAACGCTTGATTAATAATCGAATCAGGATAGGTTAAAAGCTTTGGTATTTTTGCTTTGAGCTTAGCGAGCATTTCAGACAATGTTGGTTGATGAACTTCAACCACTACTTCTTCAACTCTTGGGAATAAAACTAAAAAATATCCCGGGATCAATTGTTTCTCTTGGGTACTCAACTCATCATGCCTATAAACCCAAGTATTAAGTTCTTGAAATTGACTCATACAATGAAAAAACTGTTCATCGGTGTAAACACCAAGCTCAGGAATTTGATCAATAATATTCTGTATTTTAGGATCTCTTTTACTACAGGCCGCCGCTTTGCCAGCCATACTTTCGGAATTAGATGCTAATAGTTCATTTGAAGCTCCAGCCCGTAAACCTCGGGATTGAGAATCGGCACTTTGGGCATTTTGACTACCTACAGTATCCATAAGTGCTTTTATTCTCTCAGCTGTTTGGCTTAACTGTGGAACCCTCGAATCAGTAGAGCGCTCGCTATACCCATCATCAGGAATTTGTTTACATTCTTCTGGCATCGAAGCAAAAATGTCATTAGCTACCTGGACATTAGCCGCCTTTAAAACTCCTGCTTTTTGCCCCTCATCAAGAAGATTTGACTGAGCAATAAAAGTTCTTGCTAACCATCGGCTTGTCCGGTGCTTTCCTTCTTCTTTAAAATCAACTTTTACTTTTTCTTTCCAACCTGAGCCAAACCAGTTTTTTCTTTGCACAAAGAATTGATTTGATGTTGGATTAAAAGATACTCGATAGGTATGTTTTTTAAAGCCATAGCCTTTAACTTTAAATGTTAGTGTCTGATAACCATCATCTAAATTCTCGGGAAGTTTAAGTTGAGTAAGAGTACTGGCTCCAACTGGGTTTGGCATCCCCCCCCCCTAATTTAAACGATAAATACTTAACTGAAATTATACTTACAGAGCTTCTTATCAACAGTTAAACCTTATTCATTTAGGGTTAAGTGAGTTATTACATAAAACCAAAAAGCCCATACTTTTTCTCAAGTGTATTAATTTCAGGCAACATGACTTGATCCAACAAGAGTAGCCACCTAACATGAGCCAAATCGTTTTCAAAAGTATGGAAGGAATGTCTCAATATAATGTCGTTTTAGTTTGTGGTGGTAGTGCAGCGTCTTGAACGACTCCCAGTACTATTGTTTCGTTAATCTTTCGTAGATAAATCAAAACAGCCTGTCATTACTTCATAGGCTCAACATCAATTTTACAATCTTTAACGTTAATAAAAGGCTTTAGCATTATTCAATGCCATTAAGTTTAAATTAAAATAAATATAGAGAATTAAACTACATAGGTTAATTCGATTTAATTTGTTGCTTAGCCAAATTTAACACTCACAACTAACACCACCCCCATAGGCTGACATTACAAATCAACAACAGCATAGTTCGATCCTAAATGAGAGTTATGAAACACAACTACTTGTTTCTTTAATTTCCTCTATCTGGTGAAATGTCTGATTTTTATAATGAAAATTCCAGTAGAAAGGAAAGCTAAATTTAGGGGGAGTTAGGGGGAGTTGTCTAAACTGATTTACATAAGATAAGACCGATACACAATTAAGTGATGAACTATGTACCGGTTAGATTCGCTAAATATTACGAAGCCTGCTTGTATTGTGATTGTCGTTGTTCATATAAATCACACATACTCTGAACACCTTCTGCTTCATATTGTCGAAGACCACTCATAACTAGAGATTTTTTACCTGTACCAACCATATGGCCGTGACTCATCAATTCAAAGTTCAACGTGACATCACCACGTTTCCCTTGAATTTCAAGTTCAGTCTTAACCAGCTTGAGCTCAATATCATCAAAGTCGAAACTTGATAATTCAAAAGCCATGCTCTCATAAATAACCAACGGGCGTGCAGGATTAATCATCATTTGGTGCTCTTTCATCATTGGAACAAGCACATGCATGAAGTTTAAGCCAGAGAAAGCAACATAACTGCGAATAAAAGCTTCAATTTGCTTCTGATTATCGTCAATAGCGCCATCACGCTTAACTGTCAGATACGTTTTTTCTTTAGTGTCAGTAATTGCGAATTCAGAGCCTACACCTTGATTAAACTGAAGCTCTACGCCGTCACCAACCATACCTGCAAAGTTAAATTCCATCGACTGGCTCAAACCGTACTGGTTTAATACCAAAGCAAACAATAAATCACCTGGAACACAAAAGCGCTTAGCATCAACGTCATGAATAGGATTGAGATCACCCGCAATATTTTTGGCAAAATCGCTGGCTTGCTGGCTTGAAACTTTGATTGTTGACCCTTGCTTTTCAAAGAAAGGTGCTAAAAACATAAGCGCTTTACTCTCTAATAGATATTTTGAAAACGAAAGCGAGCAATTGTACAGCAAAAGTTCAAATTAACTCACCCGATGACTTGTTATGACTTTCACTAAACATAACAAAAAATAATTCAGCCTTAATAACAGTGCATTACGTGAAAAAAGTTTCTCGTAAATTGAAAAACACATCTAACATTTGATATAGATCAAAAAAATAATAATGAGAATGGTTTGCATTTTCTTAATCAGTTGGTAAAATTCGCCGCAATTTACAAATGGAACATTCGTTTAACAACCGATAACACGGGACGCAAAATGAAAAAAACACTACTTGCAACTGCATTGCTAGGTTTATTCGCAAGCCAGACAGCCGTTGCTGCAGATGATACAGCTGAACTTCGTAACATTATCAAACAGCAGCAAAAAGTACTTGCTGATCTAGAAAAACGTTTAGAAGCAACTGAAAAGCGTGTAGAAAAAACGGCTGACGCTGTTGAAGAAACTGCAAGTAGCAAAAATACAACGACTCTTGGTGGTTATGGTGAACTTCACTATAACTCAGTTGAAGATGGTGATGATAAAGTTGATTTTCACCGTTTCGTGTTATTTGTAGGCCATGAGTTTAACGATACTACTCGTTTCTTCTCTGAAGTTGAAATTGAGCACTCACTTTCTGGCGATGGAAAACCAGGTGAAGTTGAACTTGAGCAAGCATATATTGAGCATGACTTTAGCGATACGTATACAGGTAAAGCAGGTTTATTCCTAACTCCAGTTGGTATCATCAACGAAACTCATGAACCAGAAACATTTTATGGTGTTGAGCGTAATCCAATTGAAAAGAACATCATTCCAGCAACATGGTGGGAAGCAGGTCTTAACCTGAACATCAAAGCCGCTCCAGGCCTTGCGTTTGATACTGCTGTGACTTCAGGCTTGCAAGTAGCAACTGAAGGCGGAAAAGCATTCAATATCCGTAGTGGTCGTCAAAAAGTCGCAAAAGCTACAGCTAATGACTTAGCTTATACAGGCCGAGTTAAATATACGGCGATTAACGGTCTTGAACTTGCCGCTACAGTGCAATATCAAACAGATATTACTCAAGGTAAAGGCCTGGATGCTGCTGATGCAACTTTAGTAAGTGCACATGCTATCTACTCTATCCAAAATTTTACTGTGAAAGCACTTTATGCTCAGTGGAATATCGGCGGATTCGAAGCTAAAGCGTTAGGTCGTGATGAGCAATTTGGTTATTACATTGAACCTTCATACAAAATCAATGAAGAGTTTGGCGTATTCGGTCGTTACAACGTATACAACAATGCCGCTGGTGACAGCAGCAACGAAGATGCAAAACAATACAATGTCGGTGTTAACTACTGGTTAAACGAGCATGTTGTATTTAAAGCTGACTACGAAAAACAAAGTGGAAGCAAAGATGCGAAGATCTTCAACCTAGGCGTTGGTTATTCTTTCTAATTTTATTTAGTTAGTATTAAAGACATCGAATCATGTTCGATGTCTTTAATGATATGAGGCTGACATGAAAAAACTCGTTTTCTTTCTTTTTTTACTTTCAATAACCACTATTGCAATAAGTAAAGAGTATCAGTCTCCTAAAAACTTCATCCAAAAAGCCCTCCAAACTCAATCAGCTGAACGCCATGTTTACTGGTTAGACGACGAAGCAAAATCGGTTATCGAGTCCATTTTAGGTCATAAGTTTAATAAACTTCGATTACGATATTGGCAAAAAAATAATGAAACGGTATGGATCTTAAATGAGATAGGCAAAGAAGCCCCAATCACCGTAGGCATCCATATCAAAGATAATCAAATTGTCAGAACCAAAGTGCTTGTCTATCGTGAAAGTCGTGGTGATGAAGTTCGGCATAATTTTTTTACTAAGCAATTTATTGATGCAAAACTTACTGATGACAATAAGTTAGATCGTCATATCGATGGCATTACAGGTGCAACACTTTCCGTTAGAGCACTCACTAAACTATCCAGAATTGCACTTTGGTTACATCAAAAAGTGACTTAATGATTCTAAAACTGCTGATGACTTTTCATTAACAGAATTCTTATATTCAGGTATATTAAGCCACTCTGACAGCCAAGAATTTACAATACGCCAATTTATGAATGCTAAACGACACCATTCAACCAAAAAGAAACACAACAAGTTTAAACAAAAAGTCGTACGCAAATTAAAAACTTGGCATCGCCGATTTGGTGTTTGTTGTGCCCTGTTCATTATCATTATCACCGTTAGCGGCATTGCAATAAATCATAGCCAGTCACTTAATTTAGCTAAAAATCCTGTTACTCAAGGCTGGCTGTTAGATCACTACAACATTACGTCTCCCAAAAGAGTGTATACGTCCGACGAACCTGGATTTAGACTCACATTTTCAGATAATCTACTCTGGCTTAATCGAAAATTAGTGCTAGAAACTGACTCTTCAATTATTAACGTGTTTCAATACAAAAAGTTTTTTGCAGTAGTGACTTCCAAGCAACTTTATTTACTGAATCTCTTAGGTCAACTACAGGAACAACAAGACTCGTCTACAGGCTTGCCTATACCGGTCAAAGATATTGGCATTGATGACAATTCAAGGCTCTGGATTCGTTCAGCACATGCTGACTATGTCGCTGATGAAGACTTAATAGATTGGAGTATCAGCCAAAGCCTACCAGCTATTGACTGGCAAAAGCCGAAAATATCATCCCATCAAAGTGATTATCAGCTTGCTCGTAGCTTTCATTTAAACTGGCAGCGTGTGATTCTGGATTTACATAGCGGACGCTTACTTGGAATAGCTGGAACTTTTTTTTGGGATTTCGTAGGTGTCATTTTACTTTTTCTTTCTGTCTCTGGTTTAATTATTTTCATGAAACAAAAAAAGAAATAGAAGCCTTTATATCATCCCTGATTAAAATCGTACCAATCAAGATTTCGTTCTGATAAGTTAGAGTCTAATTTATCGACAAGGACGTACAGCAATGAGATTGGTTCTCCCCTTCTACACGGTTAAAGATGCGCTAACTGAGTTAGATAACGGTGGTCACTTTTTTAATATCTTTACTGACGCCAGCGACGGTGAAATTGAACAAGCCGAGTTAGCCAAGGTAGCGGGACTCTTTAGCGACCAGCAAAAAATGTTTCTATATCTCGATATGGTGCTTTCAGAGCTTACCGAGGAAGACACTGATACTGTAATTGGTTCATTATCTGAAAAGCTTCAACAGCAGTATTTAATAAAAAAGCCTCAGCACTTAGCTTCAACGGTTGAAGCTCAACCAGATAAACTTGGTTCGAGTGTCATTATTTCTGGTACACCTAAATTGGTTGAGTCCAAAACTGATTTTAATGGTTTTATTATGGTTCCCATAACCTCAAATAATGTCACTACATTTTCTTTAATCCCAATTTTTGATCAATATGATGTTTATCAAATTACCGATAAAAGTACTGAACAAACGTTTGTCATTGCTCGTACTCAATCACAGAACAAGCTTGAAGAAGTCCCGACAACTTTTGGCGGAGCCTTAAAGGAGTTGCAGAGAGAATCAGAACAATCACAAACGTTATTTTTAGAGGTCGTTTATTACTCCATTTAAACCATTTTTTAATATGGTTATTAAGCAATTTACTCTTTATATAATTTATCAATAAACTTTACATCCATTTGACTTTCGTCAAGTGGCTTTTTTTTGCTCCGTCTATTCTGTCATCAACGGCACGGAACAAGCCCGTTGTATGAGGGCACCTTCGTGCACAGCTACTTCAACACAAATTATTTTGTAGCTAAGAACAAAGTACAGTGATACTCGGAGCAGAAAAATGGACAACAAAGAAATAAAGGTAAATACAGACCGTCGTAACTTTCTAGGCGGTTCAGTTGGTGTAGGGCTTGTGGGTGCAGGTCTAGCCGCAGGCATGGTTTCAACCTCAGCCTCAGCAGCTAGCGGGAAAAAACGTGACCGCATGGCGAATTACACAGCCGACCAACTAGAACGTGTTACTCAAGAGCTAGTTCCACCTCCATTCGTACCGAAACATGACCAAGTCGCTAAAGGCAAACCTAAAGTAGTTCAAATCACCCTTTCAGTAGAAGAAAAACAAGTTGAGCTGGATAACGGTGTGAAAGCTTGGGTAAGTGCTTTCAACGGAAGTGTGCCTGGGCCACTCATTGTTTGCCACCAGCATGATTATGTTGAGCTCACACTGAAAAACCCAAAGACAAATTCACTGGCTCACAATATTGACCTTCACGCATCAACAGGTGCATTAGGTGGTGGTGAATTGACGCTGGTTTCACCGGGTGAAGAAGTCACCTTCCGCTTTAAAGCAACTAAAGTTGGTACATTTGTTTATCACTGTGCTCCGGGTGGCATCATGATCCCATGGCACGTTGCGATGGGGATGGCAGGAGCAATTATGGTGCTTCCTCGTGATGGTTTGAAAGACGGTCATGGTAATCCAATTAAATACGACAAAGCATACTATGTTGGTGAGCAAGATTTCTATGTACCAACAGATAAAAATGGTAACTACAAAACCTATGACACTGTAACAGGTAGCATGACTGATACATTAGAAACCATGAAAACACTTACTCCATCACACATCGTATTTAACGGAAAAGTAGGTGCGCTAACAGGTAAAAACTCAATGACGGCTAAAGTAGGTGAAACGGTAATGTTCATCCACTCTCAGCCTAACCGTGATACTCGTCCGCACATCATTGGTGGTCATGGTGATTATGTATGGCCTACAGGTTCATTCAATGATGCTCCGCAAACAGATTTAGAGACTTGGGGTATTCCTGGAGGTTGTACAGGTGCAGCAATTTATACCTTCTTACAACCTGGTTTATATGCTTATGTTAACCACAACTTAATTGAAGCCATTATGAAAGGCGCTGCAGGCCATATTAAAGTTGAAGGTGAGTGGGACGACAACCTGATGGTGCAACTTAAAAAGCCACATAAAATGGCATAGAAGATAATCTTGGGAGTGCAGCGCTTCATTGCACTCCTTGTTAGATTACAACTAAAGGAGGCTAGCATGAAAGTAACGGCTTATTTCAAACACCTTTTCATCACTAGCGCTAGTAGTCTGCTTTTCATCACAACCTTTCTCGTTTCTGCGGCAGATAAGCCAATTGACTACCAACTGCAAGGAAAGGTTTACCAATGGTATGGTTTTCTCGACCAATCTCAATATGTCATTCCGGACTCAACTTCGGTTGATTACGGCGAATACAAAAATGCAGATCGAACAGCTGGCGCTCATCATATTTTGACGATAACGCCTGAAGCCAATGACAACGGTAAGCAAATTATTGAAGTGGAGCTTGAATATCTTTCTAAACCCAACTCTGGAAAAACCGTAGTAGGCCAATATGTAATTCAATCGCTCAGCTTAGACTTAAAAACAAACAAAATTACAGCCAGTAAAACTGAACTCAACGAGTTCGATAATTTTGAATCAAATTATCGTTCAGCCAGCCAATCTAATCTGATAAAGGCCTTTATTTATGAATGGACCGATCACACTGACAAGCTCAGTGAAGGGAAGTCTGTCAGCACCACAGTTCTATTGAAGGCTTTTGGAGCTAACACCACATTTTCGCCCGAAGAATCTCGTATTAGCAACGCTAAGCAATATCTATCTGTGATAGCCAAGCAAGGGTATAAACAAAGTCGTCGAGCCATCAAAAACCTCAATATTCAGCCTCACGAGGACCATCAAACTTATACGGCGAGTTTTCAATATGTATGGAATGCGCTAAATCATAATGGTGAAAACGAACTTGCCCAAATGGGACTCGAACTCGAAATTAAATTTGTCGATGGCAAAGTACATATTGTCAGTTACAAGGCCAAATATCTGCCTCCAGTGACTGACTTAGGTGCTGAGATCCGCTGTTAAGGAAAGCATGATGAAAAAATTATTTAAACGAGTATTACCGATATTAGTCGGGTTAGGCTTGAATCTATTTACGGTGAATTCTGTGTCTGCTCAGATGCCCATTTTAAAAGGTATTGGTGGCGACTTTACGCTTTCCAGTTCCAAAGGCGGAGAAGTCAGTTTAACTGACTTTAGAGATAAAGTTGTGCTCATGTTTTTTGGTTATACCAATTGTGCCGACATTTGCCCGACAACAATGGCCCATGTAAGCCAAATGATGAAAAAACTTTCGCTAAATCAACAAGCTCAAGTTCAGGTGCTATTTGTTAGCATTGACAGCGAATACGACACCCCGAAACATTTAAACAAGTATCTCAGCTATTTTGACCCTAGCTTTATTGGCCTAGTTGATGAAGAAGATAAGGTTGCTGAAGTTGCAAAACTTTACAGCGCTGAGTTTTCAAAACTCGCCGATGAACGAGTCACCACTCAATATAAAAAACTCAGTGTCGAGGATGATAATGCACCTAAAAAAAAGGGTTATCTGTTCTCTCATACTGCCAAAATTTTCGTTATTGACGGTAAAGGACGCACAAGAGGATTTTTTTACACTGGTACGCCTCTCATAGAAATGCGTGATGAAATTGTTGGGTTACTAAAAGGATAATCAATATGAGATTAAAATATGTGCTTTTTTCTTTAATCCTAGCCGCTGTCAGCGGTTCTGCATTTGCTAAAGGCTTTAAAGTTGAAGATGTATGGATAAGAGCCATGCCACCAACCAGTCGAGTAGTACCGATTTATTTAACCATTGAAAACTCTTCTCAAACCCCAATGAAACTGATGTCTATATCCTCTAATAGAGGTCATGTTGAATTGCATAAGTCTTTTATGAAGAAAGGCATGATGAGAATGGAGCAAGTTGAATTTGTAGCGGTTCCAGCCAACGGCGCTGCAAAACTGGAGCCAGAAAGCTTTCATGGCATGATGATGGATTTTACTCATGGCGTACCTGCTAAAGGCGAAAAAGTACCGCTAACACTGCATTTTAAAAACGGTAAAAACGTTAAAGTAACAGCAAGAGTTACTGCGGATGGCCCTGCTATCGATCACAGTCACCATCACTGATAATCTCTATGAGCAGTTAGGTGTATCCAACCGGCTTGACTGCTCTTTCTTTAACTCCTATAAATGGCTAAATTAGCTAAGATGAACGGCTAAACTTTGTAATCCAAAGTGTTGATTTTCATCTTCATATTTGTTTCTACTTTTTACTTTTCTGGCAGTGACATCATACTCATAGTATTTCACCATTGAGGCATCATAATTATTCTGAGTTAACTTTTTGAAGCCTCGTATGTTCCTATATGGATAAAAAGGGCTAAGCCAACAACCTTCTCCTTGCCACTTGATAACCTCTTTCGTCACAGGGTGTTCAATATAGCAGATTTCTACCCCATCAGGCATTGTCGATACGACCCCACTCGTAGCCGTGATTCTGACATTTCGTCCTTTAGCACCTAAAAAGTCTACCAGCTCGGTTACAAAGCTGTCGTGGAACTCAATTAAACCGTTATCTGGATTGTACGCTGCTTGCTCTTCTCCGACATTACAGCTCACGAGAGTTATTCTGGGGCAAGTTTTTCCCTTACAGCCAACGGAGTTCAACCATCTGTCTACAATTCTACCGAACTGTGTACCTTTCATACCTGCAATATGAGGCCCGTGTCCGTTTATGATAATTTTACTGTCATCGGTAAACGGTTTTTTTCCTATTCTAATTGGCTCAATACGCTCAAAATCATCACGAATATTTTTACCTAATGTCACAAAGTATGCACCTGGCTTACTGAGCATGTGAGGATAGTTTCTCCTCAACCGCCCTTCGTCATCCTGAATTAATAAGTAAGTTAAGTTGTCGTACTTTTTAATAGGTGCATCCTCAAATTTTTGTACTTTGGTACAAATATAAGCTAACGCAGCGTAATTATTTTGCTCTACAGCTGCTTCAAATAAAAAGTCTAATCCCGTCACTCCCTCTATAAAGCCATTATTTGTCAGAAACTCTTGAAATTTAGCCTTATCCCAAAAAAAGCTTCGGTCTCCGATATCCGCAGTAACTACTTTATGACTAGGTTTCTCAATAGGAGGCTGATAAATTTCTTGTGGCCTTTTGGGTTCAATAACTTGAGAACCATTAAGGGCATATTGGCTGACATAACTAGGCCGAGGAGCAACAGGGTTTCTTACCTGAGGAACCTGAACCACTGGCATAGGCTGCCTACGCAGATATTTATTACCTATGTCAGAGCCATCAAGATATTCCCACAAACTTGAACCTTGTGTCACGCCATCTAAAGGACGCTGACCTACTTGATTTTTTTTATCCAAATTACAATGAGGTAAGAGTGTTAACGCCATGTCTGTTTGCCCTTTTTCAACAGCAAGATGTAATAGTGAACAACCCTTTTCGTCTAGAGCACCTAATTTAGTTTTATCCCAATTTACATTTGTCACCCAATTTACAATACGCTCGTTATTTTGCTCAATTCCAAGTGCTACTAGCCGGTACCCATGGAGTCGGCAAAAAGAGTGAGCTGCTTCTGAATCGATGGATATCACATGATCGATCAATAGAAATAAACGCTTTTCATCCCCTGCTTGAAACTTTAAAAATGCAGAGTAAACAACGAGGTTTATTGCACCACATATTATATTTTTAGGAATGTGAATTTTTTCTCCGCTGAAAAATTTTTCATACAGCAATTCATTCACTACAGCGCTATTTCGATAATTAAGCACAATATCGTCAAGCGACTCCCAGCATCCATTATCTATGCAATATTCAACTAAATTGACACCTCTTATCTTAATATCTAGAACATCAACACCATGCTTTCTAAGCTCAGAAACCAGTACCTTTAAGGATTCGTTTTCATCAAACCTAGCTTTACTCGGCATCAATTCATCGATGACTCTAATGCCGGGTTGATCACTTAAAATCCAATTTATTACTGTGACACTTTTCTTTTCTAAAGCAGCAAAGAGTAATTGAGTGGAATCATGCTCCCTAAGGTTTTTGTATAGTTTTTCAGTCCCAAATATTTTAGAAAATTTTAAAAATTGTTCAATGACGACAATGTTGTTTTTTTGGATTTCATCAATAAAACACTTTTTCACTAGGCTTGGGTTATTGCTTTGAAAGTTTCGAAGCTCTGTATAGTTATTGTCAGTTAATGCTCTTAAAAATCGCCTTTGCTCAACGTCATCACTCAAATCTGCGTTTTTCTGAATCTCTGCTTCAAGAGTCGTGGTTGAAAAATTGCTAACAATTCGGCAGCTTAGGTATAATTTATTCTCATCAGGCGAAAATTGAGGCTCTTTCAAAAGTGATGGCGATGTAAATACTTGAACCCGGTGATCACTAGCTCCAAACTCCCGACCTGTATATGATGAAGCTGAATGTTCTTTTCTCCCAACAATTGATGCCCTGACCTTTTCACTGTAATTACAACCAGCAAAAATAAGCGTATCGATTTTCTCGCGATTCAATTTGTCATGAAATTGATGCTCTGAAAATATAGAAAACTGTTGTAATTCAATATATTTCACCTCAGTTTGATCAAGCCTTTCTCTTATTACATCTGGGAGACATATTCCTCTAGCACCAAAATCACTTTGTTTTGCAAAAACAACAATGGGAATCTTCCTTAGCTCACATAACCTGATCATTGATAACATCTCTTGCGTTTGCTCTTCTCGAATAGGAACAAACATACAAAGATTAAATCGATGTCCCGCACTGATTGCTGCATCGACTTGCCCGATCAAAGGTTGAGACTGATCGGCAACAAAATATGGACTTGTTATATGTACTGAATAGCGACTATTAGGCGGTATATTGGCTTGATGGTAATAATAATCATGATCAGGTAGAGACTGTGAAGCTGTACTCACATTGCTGTACATTGCCTTCTACCTAAATTAAAAGTGATTACTTTTATTTTTCAAATTATTGGCAAAACAGCAAGTTAATTTGGCTTAATCTATTGTTTACAAAAAAGCCGGCACATTAACCGGCTCAATGAAAATGCACTCTCAAGCTAAGGCGTTTCTACAATAGCTTTAGCCTTGTAGTGCTCTGGTTTCAACCCCATATATTCAGGTAATGATGTTCCAACAGAAATGGAAGACCAAGTCCCTGTGAGCACGCCGATGAACATCGCTATTGAAAAGCCTTTTAATGGCTCCCCTCCCATGATCCAGAGTGCAACAATGGTCATCAATGTCGTTCCAGAAGTCACCATGGTTCTTGAGAATGTGGCACCGACCGCTTGATTATTAATATCCGTAACAGCCCCATTGGGTTTAGCAATCAGTAACTCTCTGATCCTATCGGCAATAATAATAGAGTCATTTAGTGAGTAACCTAATATTGCAAGGATGGCAGCTAACACTGTGAGGTTGAACTCCATTTGCGAAAACGAAAAAAATGCCAAGACGAAAATGACATCATGCAACAAAGCAAACAACGCCCCTGACGCCAACCGCCACTCAAAGCGGAAACTCAAATAACCCAAAATACAAAGTACTGAGACGAGCAGTGCTAACCCACCTTGGTTGGCCAACTCTTTACCTACTTGTGGTCCAACAATACTGGTATTGAGAATTTGCACATCTGAACCTAAAGGCTTAAGTACGTCTTTTAAATCAGCGCGCTTTTTTCCAGCTTGGACATCAGAATACCTCAAAACCCAACGTCCTGGCTCACTGGCTGATATTACTGTTACGTCTTGGTTATAGGCTTTATTCAACAACGGGTGCATCTGTTTAGGTGTGATGTTTTTATCCATCTGAATTTCAGAAACAACCCCCCCAGTAAAATCTAGCCCCCAATTAAGGCCATTCGCTACAATAACCGTTATAGATAAAATCATTGCTACTACTGATACAACACTCGTCATATAACGAAGCTTAGTAGCATTAGTTCGAATAAATTCTTTGATACTCATAATTACACCTTCACTTCACGACTTGTGTTACGACCATACACAGCATTTATTATCGCCCTTGAAGCGAAAATCCCTGTATACATACTGGTTATCAAACCTAGACCTAATGTAAGAGCAAAGCCTTGAATTGGGCCATTACCGATAGCGTAAAGCACTACGGCTGTAATTAAGGTTGTAAAGTTTGCATCAAAAATAGTCGAAAAAGCACTGTCAAAGCCAGTATCAATCGCACCGGCGAAACTTCGCCCTTCTTTGAGTTTGTCCCGTATTCGCTCGAATATCAGCACGTTGGTATCTACAGCCATACCTACGGTGAGCACTAATCCGGCGATACCAGGAAGTGTCAACACTGCACCAGGAATAAGCGTAATTAAACCAAAGAGAATGATCATATTACTCAGCAGAGCAATATTTGCGACCCAACCTAAACGACGATACCACAACGCCATAAACGTCAGTGTTACAGCTAAACCTAACGCCAGTGCTTTGATACCATTATCAATATTCTCAGCACCTAGACTTGGACCAATGGTTCTTTCTTCGACGATAGTAACAGGAGCAGTCATTGAACCAGCTCTCAACAGTAATGCTAATTGTTGAGCTTGCTGCATGCTGCCGACCCCCGTAATCTCAAATCGAGAGCCTAACTGACTTTGAATGGTTGC
This sequence comes from Shewanella sp. OPT22, assembly GCF_004168585.1. Classification (GTDB taxonomy): domain Bacteria; phylum Pseudomonadota; class Gammaproteobacteria; order Enterobacterales; family Shewanellaceae; genus Parashewanella. Next base: position 217,549 of record NZ_PGVH01000056.1, read on the forward strand.
AATGCTGATAATATGCGTATTCTGCTTAGAACGACCATTTTCATCACGAGTATACTCACTGAATGACGTTGCCATTGGCTTACCGATATGTGAGCGTGAAAAATGTGACATCATGGTGCCACCAGCACTATCTAGGGTGATATCAACTTTCGCTAGCCCTAAACGACTCACAGAAGTACGAGCATCAACAATATGATCTCCACCTAATACAGGCCTACGAGCGACATACACGGGACGACCATTTTGATCGTTAATCACCTGCGCATTAACCGAGCCCTCATCCTTAACAGCATAAAAAGCTAAGCTTGCTGTTGCGCCTATCACTTTTTTAGCCGAAGCTGGATCTTGTACACCTGGTAACTCAATACGGATACGATGATCACCTTGGCGCTGAACTAGAGCTTCTGTGATACCGAGTTGTTCGATACGGCTTCGCATAATTTGTAGGTTCTGTTGGACCGTCATGTTACGCAAATTAACCCGTTCTTTATCTTTCAAGTACATACGCACACCACCAGGAGCACTAGCAACTTGCCACAGTGGATACTCTTTTCCCATAAATTTTCTTACTGCAGTTAGCGCAGCATCCGATGTTGATTGCGCATCAATGTTTTCATCGTGCCCTTGATGAAAGCTCACACCACGAACGTGTTCATGTCGCAAGTTAGTTCTTAAATCATCGATCAAGGCGACACCTTGATTGTGATAAACCACATCAACATCTACATCAAGAAGGAACTGCACACCACCACGCAGATCCAAGCCAAGTTTAATCGGCGTAAAACCCATCCCAAGTAACCACTTAGGAGCGGCAGGAGACAGCGCCAAAGTGACACCGTCAGAATCTTTAACATTCTTCATCAATAAATCTTTGGCGTCTGTTTGCTGCTTTTGATTTTGCAACACGATGACACGACCTTTATCGTTATCATCAATGCGTTTTACAGGTATTTTGGCATCTTGTAGCAGTTTTTGTGTTTGCTTAATCGTAAGCTCTTGTCGGGCTTTCGATCCGAGCTGAACCGCACCATCTTCTCCATACCATGAGGGTATCGAACTTAACAGCATGACAATGACGGACACTGCGATTAGATAATACTTCCAACGAGCAGTGACATTTAACACTCTCGCATTTCGAGTTTGTCTCATAATAAATCTCTTCAATCCTTAACAAAGAGGATCAAGCCATGTGCTGAATGCACATCACTCAATTAATAATAGTTGTTGTTTTTAAATAGGAAGAAGAAATGTCAGGCTTGTTGAATTTGACGATAGATAATATTGGACTCTTTCCAAGCATTTAGCCTGGAAGGTGTGGAACCTTTTGAAAGCACCCAGTTTAAACTTGGACTAAAAGGTACTTTATAGTTTTTATCTAAAAGTATTGAGGGTGGAGCATTAATTTCAAAAGCCAGCACATAATCTGCTTGAAAACCTTCAAAACTAAATTGGATTAAAGATAAATATCGTGAACTAACTGGAGCTGTGAATTTCATATCATCGTTTATATGAATTTTGCTTTTAACTGGTTTTGACTTAACCATGTGCAAATCAATATTCGATGATTTGGATTTCAATAGCTGAATATCATGACTAATAGTATGAGTAATCTTACTGACTTCACTGAATGATGACGAAAAAGAGTTTGAAGAAAGTTGATTAAGAAAAGTCAAAGACACGCAAGCACACATCACCAATATACAAAATTGGGCGATGAGATACTTTACAGAAAATATAGGCTCTTTAATCAAAATAACTCGAAAAGTGAGTACTTGAACACATTCTAACCATATATTTTGAAAAACAATAGTTTGTTTTTAAGGTAATTCAATTTAAGTACAGCAAGTGTTTGAGTTAGCAATATTGATAATTCATTAAAACTTTTTCATAAATATATAAAAAAATCAAATAAAAATTTAATCTAACTAAAACGCTTCAAACATAAAGTAGTAAGATGACTGAATTAGCAGTACTTGTTTTTAGACCAGCTACATCACGAACAGCTCCCTGTTCACTAGATGAGCTTCCACAGCTTAGAGAGGGTGAAACCTGTTCTTTTCAAGTTGAAAATCTATGCTACTCCGTTAAATTGACAAATGGCGTTATCACTGTATCAGAGGCATTAGGAGGGTTTCATTCAGCCCCGCAACCATCTCCTACGTCTGGTGTTCAGCTAACTCAATATTTATGCAAAATTCTAAATTCGGATAAAGTTGATGAACAAACTCGATATCAAACTCTAAATGAAAACCCTCAAGCCTTAGAATATGAGCTTAGTCATTGCTCAGTAGAACAATGTAAATCAATTCTAAATGCGCTGGATGCATTAATTAGTAACATGCCCCCCCAAGAGCTGGAAGAAAGTGTCGTTGCGCCAAAAGGTACAGTTAAGCTCAAGCCAATGAACAAGAACGTTCCAAGTTTACCAATAACTGAAACCAGCTTAGCTAGAATAGCTCAACATTCCATTGAAAATTTTATAGCAATTGTGGAGTCCATACCTAAAGAGCAACAAGTGTCATTAACAGAAAGAGTATTTCAAAAGCTCTCTAAAGCTGAATTAGATCCAATTGAAAAATTAAAACTGACAGCAGTAGTGCCCGTAGACTACCAAGAACAAATATTCCCTTCAGATTATAATTTTGAACAACTTTTCAAAAACAAAGAAACCCATAAAACGATTTTAACTGCACCTCTAGCCTGGCAAGGTTTAAGAAAAAACTCTATTGCCTACTCAACATGGAAGCGAGTAACCACTAAAGATCCAATACAATACTTAGATGTATTAAATGATATCCCCGCAGAGACACAACTCGACTACGATCAATTTCAGCCCTTACTTGCATTAATGAGTTTAATAAAAGACAGGTCTTCTAAAGATTACACTATCAAAATACTTGACAGTCTTTCAGCTTGCGCTTTGAATGCCTTAACAAAATGTCCCATAGAATATAAAGATCATATTTCAAGTGCATTCCTTAAATCACTGATCCTTAGTGCGCCTTCAAATACTTGTGCTTTAGTTTCTGCATTGGGTGACAGTTTTCCTGAAGCAGAATCTTTAGATCTAACTCAACCTTATATTGAAGCCTGCAAAGAAGCTAATGAAACTCAACTCACAGAATTATTAGACGTCATAAACATTTGCTGCAAAAGCGAGGAACAGAAACAAAAATTGGTAGATGAGGTAATTGCGAGTAACTCTGTAGCAGGATTACGAATTTACGCTAAGCTACATCCAGAGTTAACAACCCTTTTAAAGCCAGTAAATAGTGAGAATATCAACGAAATACTGTCGAATTTAACTTCAGAGTCGATAAAACAGTTAATGATGCATCCTAAATGCATCACTACTGCATTTTTTAAAAATCTAATTATTAACGATCCTAACGAATTGCCTTTCAAGCTTTCTGAACTAAAATTTACAGGTAATGACCAATTAGACTTAACTCAAGCTTTAATTGATGCATTAATTGACTCCAATGAACCCCATCAGTCAAAAATTCTCTCAGCTTTAAACTATTACTGTAAAACACTTGGGCAAAGGCTTCACTTATTTAAAACCATTTATGCTAAAAATCCTGAGCTCGGAATTAAGGTTTATGGCAATCTAACTCTCATGAGAATGGAAATTCAACCATATTTGCAATTCGTTTGGAACAACCCGCAAGCTTCAATTGAAAACTTTTCGAGCCTACTTTCCAGGGTTGTTCCTCATGAAGCCCTGATGTTAGCTAAGCACGTAACAAGTAGAAACACGATTACTACCCAACAGATACCTGATCACATGGAATATTGTTTACTGTTACTTTCTAACTTAAAGACTAGATATCGTCAAAATAATCCTAATTATCATTTATTAACTCAAGAGTTAGCAGAAAACATCAATAAACTGTTAAATTCAAAAAGACCTTTAACTCCTAACACCAAAAAGGAGCTAATGAACTGGTTAGTCGCTTTGAGCCATTTTAGACCAGCCGTAATATCTACAGCACTAGAACATGTGGACGGCTCACCATTAATAGATATTATTTGCCACTCACATTGGCAAACACCTTTTTCACAAGAGCTACATAGCTTAGGTGAAAAAAATTCCTTAGCCGCACGCAAAACATGTTTCAGATTGCTTTCAACTGTTCAGCAGCAGCAAATAATTGAAAAATTAATCTCTAGTGGAGCATCTGATGATGCAATGGAGCTTTTAGAATATGTAGCAAGTACTGATACAAAGCTTGCTAAAAGAGAAGAAGCACTGCTTAAACCTTTAATTAGCGGCTTAAGCGATGCCGCCATTAACACAATCAATGGACATGAACTTAGATCCAAGCTAATAAAACTTGGCCACCCTCATCTTAAAGATATTTTTTCAAAATTAGGTATACCACTTTCAAGTACATTACTTTTAGCAACCCCATTTAACGAGCTCGGTACATTTATCGCAAGTGAGGCATGTTCCCTTGAGATGCTCAAGGAATTAAAAAAGAAAAATACCGAGCAAATTTCTCCAGAAGTTAATGCTCATATTCTAACTGATATAGCTATGTCTACTCCTCCATGTGTAATGAATCAATTGCAAGCATTCATTAGTGATATGTCCGAAGTTCAAATAAAGGATGCGTTGCTTAAAGTGGAGCCTAGGCCCATAGCGAGGCTTTATAAAGCATCTCCAATTCCCGATGTGATCCATCAATTAATTCTTAAAACGCCAGAGCTTAGAGCTGCATTTACAGAGTTTGCAAAAATAAATTATTTACTAGAGAGTCCAGAAGGTAATTTAGAAAAAGCAAAAGAACTACTTCGAACCCTTACTTCAACTAACTCTGTTCCTCAAAAAACTCTTACGGAACTTTTAAAGCAAGCATCTTTTTCGATGTATTACATTAACAGGAGAGACACTTTCGAACATGTAAAAGCTAAATATAGAGTACAACTAGAATTACTCAAAAATGCCCTTCCCCATGCTCCGAAAGAGGACACTTTAGCCGCATTAATGGGTATCACAGTCGATGATATATTTGATGTTTTAGCGTCGAAAATTTGTAATGAAGAGGCTTTATCTGTACTTGCCAAAGATGAGGGTAAAGCGAATGAGTTTTTAGCAAACTTTAAAGCTGATCTAATGTTGCGCACTGAACTGGAGAATTGCAAAGAACAGAAGTTACTTCATTTAGAAGCTATTGAAAGAAAACTTTCTGAATGTAAATAAGTAAAACTGATAATAACAATAATCAGAAAATCCAAGATTGAAATGCAGGCATACAATTTTAAGATTGGAAAAACTACATCAAACATTGATATAGCGTGCTTATTTAACTGTTTTGATCGATTGATAAAATCATTAAATATGCACGCTCAAAAAAAGCTATTTACTGTTTAAATATACTCAACAGAAACAATTTCAAACTCAGTGATGCCACCTGGCGTTTGAATGCCGACTTCATCACCTTCCATCTTTCCAATCAATCCACGAGCAATTGGAGAATTAACCGAAATAAGGTTTTCTTTGATGTTCGCTTCGTCGTCGCCTACGATTCGATATGTGACTTCTTCATCAGTATCTAGATTTAGAATGGTTACAGTAACGCCAAAAATGACTTTACCTGTGTTTTCCATTTGCGTCACATCGATAATTTGAGAGTGAGAAAGCTTACCTTCGATGTCACGGACGCGGGCTTCACAAATTCCTTGCTCTTCACGTGCAGCATGGTACTCCGCATTTTCTTTAAGGTCACCAAGCTCTCTTGCTTCCGCGATCGCTTCAGAGATTTTTGGACGGCGTTCGAACTTTAATTCATCAAGCTCCTTGCGCAAAGCCTCTGCGCCAACAACAGTCATTGGAACCTTATTCATAATAACGGATACTCCATTAAGCAATAAAAACCCGTGCCATACAAAACGATGACACAGGGTTTAAGTAATTTTGAATTTAATATGACAGTAAGCTTAACCCAAAAATGCAACTTTGTACCAGCAAATTCACTTTTGAGTGTATGTACGAGAAATGTTACTCATGCCTTCGTAGGCTAGCTAAAACATCTTCTGCTCTTAACTGAGACATGGCAACATAAGCAATCGGTACCACAAATAAGGAGAAAAACGTTCCTGCGAGTAACCCGCCCACTAATACTAAACCGATGTTCACTAAACCTAGTGACCCAGGGCCTTCCGCGAGAGCAAGAGGAATGGCGCTTAAAATCATGGTTAACGATGTCATCAAGATAGGACGTAATCGAGATCGAGCACTTAAGATAGCCGCCTCTATAGCCGAGTAACCCTTTATCTGCTGTTTATTAGCAAATTCAACTAATAAAATCCCGTGTTTGGTCACCAAACCAACTAAAGTTAACAGGCCAATCTGCGAGTAAATATTCAAACTTTGTCCCGTAATGAACAGAGTAAACAAAGCGCCAACAAGGCAAAGAGGAACAGTCAATAAGATGATCAGTGGATCAGTAAAACTCTCAAATTGAGCCGCTAGAATTAAGTAAATAAATACCAAAGCAAGCAAGAAGAGAGACTGAGTACCGTTTTGTGAGTCAACGAGATCTTTAATCACACCATTATAGAAAAATGATTGTGATTTATTAAGCTGAGTTGGCACATTTTCATCGATGAAATTCTTAATATCACTAGTGGAATAGCCAGGAACAATATTTGCCGTAACTTCGGCACTATCGAGTCCTCTGTAGGTTTTAATACTCGATTCTGCTGTTGCTTCTTTTATTGAAACAAACTGGCTTAACGGTAAAGATGCTCCTGATTCAGAAGTAACGTAAAGCTTATTAAGTACGTTAAAATCGCCTAATGATTTTTCGTTTACTTGAACTAAAATTGCATAGGTCTGATCATCTTTTGCATGTAAGTCCGCCGCTTTAAATGAACCTAAAAATACAGATAGTGCGTTTGTTACATCGGAGTATTTCACCCCAGAGAGAGTGATAGCATTTGGGTCGATACTGAGATCGTACCTGAGCTGATCCCGCTTTAATGAGTTATTAACGTTCGTGACACCAGGATAGGTTTCTAACAATTTTTGTACTTTTTGAGCGGAATCACTCAATGCCTGTCGGTCTCTTCTTAACGATGTAAGTTCAAGCACTACATTATCAGCAATATTCAAGTTATCAGCGTTATAAATCTTAAAGGATAAGTTATAAGCTGAAACAGTACTTTTCGCTTTATTGATTAAGTCTTTAATCACTTCATCAATCGTTTGCTCTCTTTCTTTCCATGATTTTAATAAGATAAAATTCAGCGGGTTACTTTCAATGAATGATAAGTTAGTACGTACGGATGGTTCATTTTTGGTCAGCTCATTAATTTGCCCTAAGTGTTCCACATGATAATTTCGCCCAACGCCTGTGGGGCCAATAGCGGACACCATAATGAAACCTGAATCTTCTTTTGGAAGAAGAATTTTAGGCAAAGCCCAATATGCAACGCCGGCAACAATCACCAAGCAAACACCAATGCCTAGCATGCGCTTTTTACGGTTAATCCACTTTTCAAGAATAACTACATAGCCATCGGTAAGCTTATGGAGCCAATCATTAACAAATTTGAACCAACTCGAATAATCGGTTGCAGGCTTAAGCAAATAGGCACTCATCATTGGCGAAAGAGTTAAAGCCACCATTCCTGAGATAATCACAGCAGATGCTAATGTGAACGAAAACTGCTTAAATAAATCGACTGTCAGACCTGACATCAAGCCAATAGGAAAGTATACGGCTGCAAGAGTTAAAGTCATCGAAATCACAGGGAAGATGATTTCTTTACAACCTTTAACAGCGGCGTCGAAAGGTTTATCGCCCGCTTCAATATGCCGATAGCAGTTTTCAACGACTACAATCGCATCGTCAACCACTAACCCAATTGCTAAAATAATGGCCAAAATAGTCAGCACATTAATTGAAAAACCCAAGTAAGACATCACTGCAAAAACACCAATAACACAGACGGGTATCGTGATAATTGGCACCGATGCAGCGCGAATACTTCCAAGAAAAACAAGCACAACAATTGATACTAATATGATTGCTTCAATGAGCGCTGAGAAACCTTCATGAATGGATGCTTTGATAAAGTCCGCTTGGTTATACACCAAGTCCATTTTTAATCCCTTTGGCAATTGCTTTTGCATTCCTTGCATGGCATCAGCAATCGCTGTAGATACATCTACCGGATTTGCATTTCTTAAGGGACGGATCTGAAGAGATAAACCAGGCACTCCATCAACTTTTAAGGCTGATGGATTCAGGCTGTTTTCGCCATAAACAACATTGGCCACATCGGACACACGAATAATGCGATCTTTGTCTTGTCGTACGACGAGCCCTTTTACGTCATCAATGGTTTGAACTTGAGTCACTGGATTCAAAGAAAAATTTCTGGACTTGCCGATAATGGCACCAGAAGTAAAACCAGTATTGTAAGCTGTTAACGTGTCAACAACTTCTTGAGCACCAATGTTGAGCTCTTTCATTTGTTCAGGGTTGAGCCAAACTCGAACGGCTCGGTGAGACCCACCATAAGGTCCCCAAACGGCTCCAACCCCAGGAACATGTTTGAATTGTGGTACCAACTGTTGGGCAACATAATCATACATTTGCTGCGGAGTCATACTGCCATCGTTTACAAAAGTAATGACGTTACTACTGCTGCCACCTTTAGCTGAAATGTCATCTGTAACGACGGGTTTATCAATCATACTGCTCGGAAAGTCATCAATCGCTTCGATGCTCGAACGCAGCTTATTCATCAAATTGGTGTATTCAATGTCCGTTGTGTCTGACGTAAATTTGATGCTTAAAGAACAGCTACCAATATTACAATTGGTTGTCATTGTTTCAACTTTATCTAAGCCACCAACAGCTGCAATCAGCTTATCGCCAACATTAGAAGACATAAAATCGGCACTGGCACCGGGAACGGAAGCACTAACTGCGGCGGTATGAATACTATGATCAGGAAAGTATTGAATTTCTAACTTTTGAAAAGCTATGAGGCCTAGCAATACAGCCATAATACTAAGAATTGAAGCAAAGATTGGATGTCGAATACAGACTTCAGGTAGCTGCATTACTTATTTTCTCCGTTATTCTTAGTTGAATCGTTAGTCCCTGCTGCTTTTTTGGCATTAGCGTCATTCGCAGGTTGTACTTTAGGTAAAATACGAATCGTCGAATCTTCCTTTAAGTTCTGAATCCCCGTCTTAACAATCGGCTCACCCTCTTTCACGCCTTTTGTGACAACAACAAAACCGCTATTTGTATTCTTACCTAATGTGATAGGCCGTTTTTCGACTCGATTTTTATTTACGACCCAAACAAAGCGCTTATCGTTCTCAGCCACGACAGAATTTTGTGGAATAAGTAATTCACTGATGCGGTGCCCGAAGTAGTGTTTGATATTGGCAAACATGCCAGGAGCAAGGGCGAAATCAGGGTTATCAAGCTCAGATCGAACCGCTACACGACCTGATTGCTCATCAATAGCAGGAGCAACATAGTTCACCTTGCCATAGAAGACTCTATCTTTATAAGCATCGACAGTGACGCTAACCTTTTGATCTTTCTGCGCCTTACCAAAATCTTTTTGGCTTATCGCATAACTGACTTCAACAGGGTTTAAACTGTATAAACGGACCAGTGCAGTGCCAGCGGCAATATGACTGCCAACAGACTGCTGAAAAGTGGTGAGCTGCCCATCAAAAGGTGCAACTATTTGGTAGTTACTGAGTGCGGCTTTTTTTTGTTGATAATCAGCTTTTGCTAAATCAACATTCTCTTTAGTTTCATCCACATTCTCTTTAGAAAGTGCATAAGGTTCACGTTGAAGCAATTCATTAATTCTAGCCAGTTTGGTCTTAGCCAATGCTAATGAACTCTTGGACTTGTCTAAATCAGCTTTCGCATCCGAGTTGTCTAACTGAGCAATTAAATCTCCCTTTCTGACTTTGTCGCCATTATGAAAAAATATTTTGGTGATTTTATTATCTGCATTAAACGATAAATCCGCCGAATCGATAGATTTAACTTTACCCACCTCTTGAACGACGTCATAGAAATATGCTTGTTTCACATGCTCAACAGTGACGGCTACAGGCTGTAGCTGCTTTTTATCATCAGCATGACTCGATAAAGAGAAACAAAAAAAAGAAAGTAAGCAAAAAGAAACTGTTTTTAAGACCTTTACAGACTTCACACTAGAATTACTATCCCACTTCGGCATGCAACTAACTCCTAGGTACAACATTCTAAACCGAACAATAATTAGGCAAGAATCATTGAGTTGCAAGCCTTTAATGCAATTCAATACGAATAAATTTGCCTTATTGTCATAAGGTTAGAGTAAGGTTTAATACTTGTGATTAGTATGATCCTAAAATTGATTTTTTGCTTAAAAAAGAAACAAAAAAGCTGCAATTAAGCAGCTTTTTTAATAGATTCTGAAATCGAGTGATTCAGTTAGCCGATAAGGGCATGTAACTCTTGTACTGAACGAACGGTGTTACGATCATCTGCACTATGTGCCATACAGGCGGCAAATGCTGCGTTCAATGTCGTTGTGTAATTCACTTTATGACGCAGTGCTCCACGACGTAATTGACGAGAATCTTCAATCGCTTGACGACCTTCCGTTGTGTTCACCATATAGGTGTACTCGCCATTCTTGATGCGATCAAGAATGTGTGGACGGCCTTCATGCACCTTGTTCACCAGACGAGGGTTAATGCCTGCTTCACCAAGTACTACGGCAGTACCATGTGTCGCATCAAGCTCATACCCAAGTTCTATCATCATTTTAGCCAGCTTAACAACACGTTCTTTGTCGCTATTGCGAACAGAAAGCAATGCTCGACCTGACTTAGGAACTTCAGACGTCGCACCTAAACGCGCTTTAGCATAAGCTTCAGGGAAAGTAACACCTGTTCCCATCACCTCACCAGTTGAGCGCATTTCAGGGCCTAACAAAGGATCGACACCTGGGAACTTATTAAATGGCAGAACCACTTCTTTTACTGAGAACATCTCAGGAATCACTTCTTTCGTGAAACCTTGCTCAGCAAGACTTTGGCCAGCCATAACACGTGCAGCAATTTTCGCTAGTGGTACGCCTGTCGCTTTTGATACGAACGGTACCGTACGTGCGGCACGAGGGTTAACTTCAATCATGTAGATATCGTTTTCTTTAACCGCAAACTGTACGTTCATCAAGCCTACAACGCCGAGTTCCAATGCTAATTTACGCACGTATTCACGCATGCGGTTTTGGATATCTTCACTTAAGCTATACGGCGGTAAAGAACAACCAGAGTCACCAGAGTGAACACCTGCTTGCTCAATATGCTCCATAATCGCACCAACAACCACATCTTGACCGTCAGATACAGCATCGATATCAACTTCAATTGCGTTATCCAAGAAATGATCAAGAAGCACTGGGGAGTCATTAGAGACTTTCACCGCTTCCTTGAAGTAACGCAGTAAATCCGTTTCATCGTAAACGATTTCCATCGCACGACCACCCAATACATAAGATGGACGCACTACTAATGGATAACCAATACGCTCAGCAGCTTTAACTGCACCATCTACTGTAGTAACGGTATCGTTTTCTGGCTGCTTAAGACCTAATGCTTCAACAGCAACTTGGAAACGTTCGCGATCTTCAGCACGATCAATTGCATCAGGGCTTGTACCTATTACGGGTACACCTTCTTTCTCAAGGGCTTTCGCTAATTTAAGTGGCGTTTGACCACCGTACTGAACGATCACACCTTTTGGCTTCTCGATACGAACGATTTCAAGTACATCTTCTAGCGTAACAGGTTCGAAGTACAAGCGATCTGAAGTATCATAGTCCGTTGATACGGTCTCAGGGTTGCAGTTAACCATAATGGTTTCGTAACCATCTTCACGCATAGCCAACGCTGCATGTACACAGCAATAATCAAACTCAATACCTTGGCCGATACGGTTAGGACCACCGCCTAACACCATGATCTTATCTTTGTCAGATGGCATCGCTTCGCACTCGTCTTCATAAGTCGAGTACATATAAGCTGTATCTGTCGAAAATTCAGCAGCACAGGTATCTACACGTTTATAAACAGGTAGTACCTCTAAGCTATTACGCAACTTACGAATGTCTTGTTCCGTCACACGCAATAGTTCAGCAATACGTGAGTCAGCAAAACCTTTGCGTTTCAGTTTGCGAAGCAGTCCTTCATTAAGTTCAACAATCGATAGCTCCTGAAGTTCTGATTCAAGCTTAATCAAATCTTCAATTTGAACAAGAAACCAAGGGTCAATTTGAGTCAGTTTGAAGATAGCATCGACTGACAGACCTACACGGAATGCATCGGCAATATACCAAATACGCTCAGAACCTGGATCTTGTAGCTCATAACGAATTTTTGAAATCGCATCTTGATCGTCAATATTAACAACTGGATCAAAACCAGACTTTCCAACTTCAAGGCCACGAAGTGCTTTCTGTAATGATTCTTGGAAAGTACGACCAATCGCCATTACTTCACCCACAGATTTCATCTGTGTAGTCAAACGATCATTAGCACCAGCAAACTTTTCAAAGTTAAAGCGTGGAATTTTTGTGACGACATAATCAATTGATGGTTCAAATGAGGCAGGTGTGAGTCCACCGGTAATATCATTCATCAGTTCATCTAGGCTATAACCAACAGCTAGCTTAGCGGCAACTTTTGCAATCGGGAATCCCGTTGCCTTTGAAGCCAGAGCAGAAGAACGAGAAACACGTGGGTTCATCTCGATGATAACCATACGGCCATCTTTCGGGTTGATACCAAACTGTACGTTCGAGCCACCGGTTTCAACACCAATCTCACGCAAAACCGCCATCGAAGCGTTACGCATGATTTGGTATTCTTTATCAGTAAGCGTTTGTGCTGGTGCAACTGTAATTGAGTCACCGGTATGAACGCCCATTGGATCGAAGTTTTCAATCGCACAAACAATGATGCAGTTGTCGTTTTTATCACGAACCACTTCCATCTCGTACTCTTTCCAACCAATTAATGACTCATCAATCAGCAGCTCATTTGTTGGAGAAAGCTCAAGACCTTTCGAACAAATCTCTTCGAATTCTTCTTTGTTGTATGCGATACCACCACCGCTACCACCCATGGTAAACGAAGGACGGATGATACACGGGAAGCCCACTTGTTCAGCAACAGCGTAAGCTTCTTCCATGTTATGTGCCACGTCAGCACGAGGACATTCAAGACCAATCTTCTTCATTGCCTCGTCAAAACGTCTGCGATCTTCTGCCTTATCAATCGCATCGGCAGTGGCGCCAATCATTTCAACGTTAAATTCTTCTAATACGCCTTTAGCTTCAAGCTCGAGTGCGCAGTTCAAAGCGGTTTGACCACCCATGGTTGGTAATACGGCATCAGGACGCTCTTTAGCGATGATGTTACGCACAACTTCCCATTGAATTGGCTCGATGTAAGTAGCATCGGCCATTTCTGGATCCGTCATAATGGTTGCTGGATTAGAGTTAACCAAGATAACTCGATAACCCTCTTCACGCAGTGCTTTACATGCTTGAGCACCAGAGTAGTCAAACTCACAGGCTTGGCCGATAACGATCGGACCAGCACCTAGGATTAAGATACTTTTGATATCTGTACGTTTTGGCATTGTCTCTTATCCTCGATACTACTTATTGTTCAAACGAGCTTGTTCAATCAATTCGATGAAATGATTGAATAACGGTGCACAATCATGTGGTCCTGGGCTTGCCTCAGGGTGCCCCTGGAAACTAAACGCAGGTTTGTCCGTTAAGTGAATACCTTGCAATGAACCATCAAACAGTGACTTATGCGTTACTTTGATGTTTTCAGGTAGTGTTGCTTCATCAGCGGCAAAACCGTGGTTTTGGCTGGTGATCATCACTGTACCTTTCTCAATATCACTAACAGGATGATTAGCACCGTGGTGACCGAATTTCATCTTCAGCGTTTGTGCACCGCTGGCCAAAGCAAGCAACTGATGTCCTAAGCAAATACCGAATACTGGAATGTCAGTTTTTAAAATCTCTTGAATGGCTTCAATAGCATAATCACATGGTTCTGGATCACCCGGACCATTGGATAAGAAGATACCATCTGGATTCATCGCCAAGACTTCGCTTGCAGGCGTTTTAGCGGGTACAACGGTCACGTCACAACCACGGTCAACTAACATTCTTAAAATGTTGCGTTTAACGCCGTAATCATAAGCCACAACTCTATATTTAAGTTCTGACTCCGGTGTATCTGATGGATGACCACCAACTAAACGCCAGCTACCGTTGCGCCAAGGATAAGACTGCTCAGTAGTAACTTCTTTGGCTAAATCCATGCCTTTTAAACCTGGGAAGCTTTTCGCTTGCTCCATTGCTTTATCAATGTTCTCTTGTGTTGGCTTACCAACAAAGATGCAACCTGATTGAGCCCCTTTTTCCCTAAGGATGCGAGTAAGTTTACGAGTATCGATATCTGCAATACCCACAACATTATTTGCTTTAAGGTAGTCACTCAATGATTGTTCATTACGGAAATTACTCGCCATCAATGGCAAGTCTCGAATGATCAAACCGCAAGCATGAATATGCTCTGATTCAACATCTTCTGAGTTAGTTCCGGTATTTCCAATGTGAGGGTAAGTAAGAGTGACGATTTGGCGAGAGTATGAAGGATCCGTTAGAATTTCTTGATATCCTGTCATGGAAGTGTTAAAAACGACTTCTCCGACGGAATAACCGTTAGCACCGATTGATGTGCCAGAAAAAACGGTTCCATCTTCGAGTACGAGTAAGGCAGACTGTGTCAACACGACCTCCGAAAGAGCCAAGTTACTGAAATATAATTATTTTTAATTCTGTTTTCATTCCCAAATTTCAAAAAATATTGAAATTTTGGCAAATTGCGCAGATTTTACATTAAAAGTGTGACTTGATCCACAGATTTGACAATTTGTTACCGCCATAATTTTCGACAAAAAACCACTTAAATAAACTCTAATATATCAACAAGTTGCAACAAACCTTTTTGATTTTCGTATTTATTACCGTTTGCACCAAAAACAATAAAGTCAATTAAATTAACAACTTCAATGCAATCATTCCATTTGCACTGTAAACGCCTGATTTTCAGAAAAGAGAGTACCATTTCGAGAACACTTGATTCGTTTTATGATCTCAAATCACCATTAAGAATATTGAGTAAGTAACTTTTATAAGGAAGTAGTAAAAAGTGATAATTGTATTATTGTTGATAACAATCACTAGCTGGTTAGGCTGGAAAGCCATTAAAGAAAAATCATGGAGTTTGTTACTTTACTTTAGCTTAGAACTCTATTTTGCATTCGTAGTGTTATCTGCAAAACTAGAATAACCCACAACTCGACGTTATTTGTGTGGGCTATATTCTTTATAAACTATTTCGGTTCGAAATAATCTGTTGAGATATTTTGCTCACTACTCCTGTAATCACCATTGTGATTTTTAGGTGCAAACCCCATCACTGTCATGCCGTTTTCGAGCGCTTCCATTCCGTGAAGTGTATAAGGACTCACTGCACAAAAGTCGCCTTGCTTTAACGGTTTAATTTCTTCAGAACCCGGAACGATTTTATCGTCTTCGACTTGAGCGAGATGCAATTGCCCACTTCCTTTGATAATCACAAAAAAATCAAAATCTCCAAAGGTATGATAGTGGGTTGCTGCGGGACGGTTTGGCGACATTTCGAAAGTAGTTACAGCATAATCACCGTAATCTACAAGGTGAGCTCTGAGTAGGCCAGTACCAGTGGTATCTTTTTCTTGTTGTAAAGCGTCGAAAATATTAATGACAGGGGGATTATTCTGGTGCATATCTCGTTTCCATACTTTTGCTGACATTGTCAAAAGTATAGAAACGAACTATCAGACTTGCTTATTTATTTTAAGCCTAACACTTTCTGCATATCATAAAGGCCTTCGGGTTGATTCACCAACCAAGTTGCAGCTCTCATAGCACCATTTGCATAAGTCATTCTACTCGAAGACTTGTGAGTAATTTCAAGACGCTCACCTAAAGTTGCAAATAACGCAGTATGATCACCAATCACATCGCCGGCTCTAATCGTGGCAAAGCCAATTGTTTCTTTATCGCGCTCGCCTGTGATGCCTTCTCGACCATAGACAGCGCATTTTTCGAGATCACGGTTTAAAGTATCGGCAATCACTTCGCCCATTTTGAGGGCTGTACCTGATGGTGCATCTTTTTTATGACGGTGGTGAGTTTCAATAATTTCGATATCCGATTGCTCACCAATAACTTGAGCAGCTGTTTCCAAAAGTTTCCACATTAGGTTTACACCAACAGACATATTTGGTGCTAATACAACTCGAGTTGCCTTCGCTGCATCAGCTATGGTCTCTTTTTGCTCTTCAGAAAAGCCTGTGGTGCCTATGACGATACTCTTATCATTATCCCGACACCATTGCAGATGTTTCATTGTCGACTCGGGTGATGTGAAATCAATCAGTACATCAAAATGATCTTTGACGGTTTCTAAAGAATCATTAACTGATACATGCATCGTTCCGACGCCAGCTAATTCCCCAGCATCTGCACCAATTAACGTTGAACCTTGCCGTTCGATCGCCGCACCTAATTGAATGTGTTCATCGTGTTTAGCTGCCTCAACTAATACACGGCCCATTCGTCCAGTAGTGCCAACTAATGCGATACGAACTTTGCTACTCATGTTATTTACCTTTCTTCAAACGAAAAAAAACGCCAATAAAATATTGGCGTTTACAGTAACTGATCTGTGCTTAAAAGCACAGAAGTATTAAAGAATGTCTAATAGTTCAACTTCGAAAACTAGTGCTGAATGTGGAGGGATAGAACCACCTGCGCCACGCTCACCGTATGCTAATTCTGAAGGAACGAATAACTTAAGTTTAGTTCCAACTGGCATTAGTTGTAATGCTTCTGTCCAACCAGCAATTACACCTGATACAGGGAATTCAGCTGGCTGATCACGAACTACAGAACTATCGAATACTTCACCATTGATGAATGTACCGTGATAATGAGTACGAACTGTTGAATCAACAGTAGGCTTCTCACCTTCACCTTGCTTAATAACTTCATATTGAAGGCCTGAATCAGTAACGATAACTTCTTCACGCTTAGCATTTTCTTCTAAGAATTTAATGCCTTCAGCTGCAGCAACTTCTGCTTTTTCTTCAGCTTCTTTTTGCATTCTTGAATTAATTTCGTTGAACGCCGCTTCTAAGTCTTGATGAGAAACTTCACTTGCTTCACCAGAAAATGCAGCTGCTAAACCAGCTTGTACTGCAGAAATTTCCAAACCTTCAAATGGTTGTGCAGCAAGTTGCTGACCCATTTGTAAACCAATACCATAGCTTGCTTGCTGCTCAACAGTGGTGTATTTATCTGACATAAGACTATTTTACTCATCAGTTATTTAAAAAATGACTGGCAATTCTAGCATAGCTGTTACACGAATACTGCTATTTCGTTCAAGATTGGTTATGTAAGAAGACCACTTTAATTAATACGAACGTATTCTGTTTATTACCCTAACTGTTTGGGTTTGACTTCTTTTTCCATTAGCTTTTCTGTAATAGCACTCCGTTCTCGTTCAACAAAACGCAGTAATTTTTTTGTCTTTAGATGTAACCTTGAGGTTTCTCTTTGTAATTTAGATTGAAATGCGATTTCAGCTTCTCGTAATCGTGTTTCAGTTTTACCTAATGATTGCTGGTATTCAAAATGACTTAATACTTTTCCTTTTAAATCCCCCATTTTGTAAGCCATTATCTTCTCTGGAGTCGAGTGAACATGCTTATGGAGTGTATCTTTTATGAGGATTAACACTTCTGCAGTTTTTATCGTAGACATCGGAATGCTAACTTTCCGAGTTAATTTTTTGAGTGGTATCTCTGCTTGTGTTGCCTTGTCCCTCGATGAAGTATGACGATGAAACCTAAAATGGATATTGACCACCTTCTCGTCGGATTCATGCATAAAATACTGAACGCCAGAAAGTATCAGCGGCTCTGATTTGTCTTTTGCTACACTTTTTCTCATTGATTGTAATTCACGGTGTGTTATCGGTTTTAATTCAAAGTGTGTAGTGGGTTGACAAGAAGCTCTGGATGTCGCCATATCGATTCTGAAGTAATTGTAAAGATACTAAAAATCACACAAATAATGCGATACGAATAGTTAATTATTATTTATATAAATACGGAATAAAACCAACAAACTGCTTATTCTTTATCTGAAAACTCTCAACATCAAAATCATAAAAACGTAGGCTCGCTATCTATTTGTCTTTATTAAGGTTTATTTGGCATCCCATTGTAAACCTTATGCATCACTACGTTTAAAAAGTTAATTAAATTAGAAACATAAGAAAATTAAATTTTGTTTATACATATTTATCAAGAAAGCACGGCCTGGAAATTCAGCTTAACTCATAATCGTATTTTCAGTATTCTATTTTTACTTCATTGTTTGATATCCAGTAATTATACTGAGAATAAGTTCTCTTCATTGAAATCTGCATGAAAAACACTGACCAAGTAGAAATCATTTACGATGGTGATTGCCCTATCTGTAAACATTTCACCTTAAAAAGAAGTATTGAACAACAAGGTATAATGCTTATCCTTACTAATGCACGCAACCTCTCTATTGAACAGTTACATAACTTCAAAGTTCGAGGATACGATATAAATAAAGGCATGCTGCTCATCCATCAACAAAATCACTATTATGGGCATGATGCTATGACAAAACTTATCAAAATGAGTAAGAGTCGATGCACCATTGAACGTTACTTGGAGAAGGGGTACTTGAAAATAAACTCACCAAACCTCTATCAGGTCTTGGTAAGACTCAGACTTTTTTTACTTAAAATTATTGGGAAAAATGAAATGTAGGTCTAACGACAAATGTTGTTAGACCTAAATAAAAAGTCAGTTTAAAAATTACTTTGTATTTGTACTTTCAAAGATTTTATCTGCTGATGCTGCAACAAAACCTGTGTAGATATCACCGTCAGCTTTAGGATAACGAAGTGCAAATTCGTAGAAACAACTTGGAATTTCAACTTCTTTATCTGCAAATTTAAGCTTAATTTTATCTGCCATCGTTGAAGACTGTTCAAGTAAGACTTCTTTCGAACCTTTGATTTCGCCGCCTGCATTATTTAAAACAAAGTCACCGTCTTTCAGTGCTTGGTTAACTTCAACAATGGTGTCATAACCTGGTAGGTGATTGATTGAAACAGTGAAGTGATTTGCACGGTAACCAAATGCAGCAACCCAAGCCGCATATTCACTTTCTTCAAGTAGGCGCTCGTAAGTTGAAAAATCAACACTCCAGTGACGACCAGAATATAAGAAGTTTTCAGCCTTTGTAGCTTCAACTTCTATCTGCTCAACAAGACCTTTGATAATGGTTTGTACTTCTTCGCTAAATTCTTCAACTAATAACTCAGAGATAAATACTTTTGGTTGCGTCGCATCAGGGTGTTCAAAATGCTTAGCTTTTAGTTTTTTCGCTTCGAACTTGTAGTCGCCGCAAGGTTTATAACCTAGAACAAGTAAATGTTCAGCTAAAACATCAAGGTTAACTTTAGCGATGTTGAAGGTACGGAAAGCAACATGATCATTAATGATCGCTTCACCCTTACCTAGAAGTTGTTGAACTTTAGCTGCCGAAGGTGTTACTTCAACATAATCTTGCCACAATGCTTCAAACAATGAATTTACATCAGTGTGCATCTTTAACTCCTTTAAATCAGATGCTTTGTAACTTTTAAAGATAAGGTTTCCCTTTCTTAAATGTTACAAAGGCAAGCTAACGCTTGCCTTATTTGTAGAGAAATATGGTCGTTACAGCAATAAACCAGGGCTTAAAGAAGCAGGTAAATTTACGCTATCGGCTTCAACGGAAGCTACAGGATAAGCACAGTAGTCTGCTGCATAGAATGCAGATGCACGATGGTTACCAGAAGCACCAACACCACCAAATGGTGCAGCACCTGAAGCACCAGTAATTTGCTTGTTCCAGTTAACAATACCAGCACGGATACGTGCTAGGAAGTAATCATAATCTTCACGGCTGTCAGCCAAGATACCTGCAGATAAACCGTAGCGAGTGTTGTTCGCCATGTTAATTGCATCGTCAAATTCCGAGAAACGAACCACTTGCAGTAACGGACCAAAGTATTCTTCATCAGGTAATTCAGCAATATTAGTCACTTCAATTAAACCTGGAGATACTAGACCGGTACCTTCTTCAAGGTGCTTAAGTTCAACAAGAGGATTACCACCCAAAGCCATTAAGTTAGCTTGAGCAGCAACCATACCTTTGGCTGCACCTTCAGAGATCATTGACCCCATGAATGGTTGAGGTTGCATGTTCCAAGGACCAACTTGAATTTGCTTAACCGCGTCCGTTAACTCAGTGACTAGCTTATCGCCCGCTTCACCTTGCTCAACGTATAAACGACGAGCACAAGTACAACGTTGACCCGTTGAGATGTAAGCTGACTGTAAGATTTCATGAACAGCTGCTTTCGTGTCTTCTACGCCCTTAACGATCAATGGGTTATTACCACCCATTTCTAACGCTAAAATTTTACCTGGGTGGCCTGCGTATTGTTCATGCAGAATATGACCTGTACGAGAACTACCGGTAAAGAACAAACCGTCCAGTTGCGGGTGAGAAGCCAATGCTTTACCCGTTTCAACTTCGCCTTGTACTAAGTTAATCACACCTTTTGGTAAACCTGCTTGTTCCCAAATTTTCAACATCAATTCAGCAACTTTAGGCGTAAGCTCAGATGGCTTGAACACAACAGTATTACCCGCAAGTAATGCAGGAACAATGTGGCCATTTGGCAAGTGGCCTGGGAAGTTATAAGGGCCAAACACAGCAACCACACCATGAGGCTTATGACGTAAAACAGCACGGCCAGCTGGTATATCACTTTCAGAATGACCAGTACGTTTGTTATATGCTGCTACTGAAAGGCCGATTTTGCCGATCATTGCGCCAGCTTCAGTTGCAGTTTCCCACTGAGGTTTACCCGTTTCTTGTGCAATTGTTTCTGCGATTACAGCTTTGTTCTCTTCAAGCGCATCCCGATAAGCTTCAACAATCGCTAAACGGCCTTCAAGACCAAGCATGAACCAATCAAACTGTGCAGCACGTGCCGCTTCAACAGCTGTGTCAACTTGTGACGGAGTCGCACTTACACCGCTCCATACCGTTTCTTTATTTGCCGGGTTGGTTGAAGCCATTTCATGGCCTTCGCCAGCAACCCACTGACCATTAATAAACTGTGTCATTTTTTAATACCTTACTCACAAGCTTAAATCGCAACTTACAATGCAAGTATGCGAATTTGCTCGCCTTCATTTACCATTAAACCGTCAGCTAATTGAGGACTGATCACAACATCATCACTTTCTTCTGAAACAGACAGATAAGCTGATGTTGCTCGATAATCGGCTAACTTGGTATTTGAAATAATGAATTTAGATTCTGATGCTGGCATATGGCCAACACGAATAGTTAATAGACGGCTTTCTTTAACAGAGCGAATGTTTTCAAGTTCACACTCAACCGTTGGGCCACCATCGAAAATATCAACATAACCACGGTATTGCAGACCTTCCGCTTCAAGCAGTTTTAATGCTGGACGCGTTTTATCGTGCACAACACCAATCACTTCTTGAGCTTCTTTAGGAAGTAAGCAGGTATAAACAGGGTTTCGTGGCATCATTTCAGCCATAAATGCTTTTTGTCCTAAGCCTGATAAATAATCCGCTTTAACAAAATCGATACCCAAGAAGTTTTCTTGTAGCCAGCCATAGAAAGGCGAATTACCAGCTTCATCTGATACACCACGCATTTCTGCAATGACTTTGTCGCCAAAACGGTGCGCATGTTGTGCTAAGAATAAGAAACGGCTTCGAGAAAGCATACGGCCATTATTGTCTTTGCGATATGAATCTCTCAAGAACAAAGTACAAAGTTCGGCAGCGCCAGTGTAATCGTGACAAAGTGTTAAGGTTTGAACACTATTATGAACATCAATCTGCTCTGAGTGATAAACCTCGGTACCAACACGATAGTGATAAAACGCATCAATTAGGCCAACAGCTGCTTCAAGTCCACAAGTACCAACAACTTCGCCAGTATCAGTGTCTTCAAGCACCATTAAGTAGCCTTCATCGTGAGGCTTATCAGTGTCTTTTATAAAGGATGCTTCTGCTCTCGCAATTTTATTGCGAAGCAAGTCTTCATTGACAGGTAAAGACGTAAATCCGTGACCCGACTCTTCAGCTATCCGCAATAATGCCGCTAAATCTGAATGTCGAATTGGACGAATGATTAACATCTTAAGTCCTCCAAACGTGGTTAATTAAGTGGAAACAACAAAAAGGCACCACTTGTTGGGTGCCTAGTTTTTCAACTTAACCTGCAACAACTTTTGCTACAGCACGCTCAAAGCGCTCTAAACCTTCTTTGATATCCGCTTCAGGGATAACCAATGATGGAGTGAAACGAACCACGTTTGCGCCAGCAATAAGGCTCATTAGACCTTCACCAACTGAAGCAACAAGAAAATCACGTGCACGACCTTCAAACTTGCTGTTCAGAACTGCACCGATTAATAGACCTTTACCACGCACTTCAGAGAATACGTCGTACTTATCATTGATCTTAGTTAGTCCATCACGGAACATTTGCTCACGTTGCTTAACGCCAGCTAGTGTTTCTTCGTTATTTACTACTTCAAGAACCGCATTACCTACCGCACACGCTAACGGGTTACCGCCGTATGTAGAACCGTGAGTACCAATTTTAAGGTGCTTAGCGATTTCAGTAGTTGTAAGCATTGCAGCGATAGGGAAGCCACCACCAAGTGCTTTAGCAGACGTTAAAATATCAGGCACAACATCAGTGCTCATGTAGGCAAATAATTCACCTGTACGGCCAACACCAGTTTGTACTTCGTCAAAAATAACTAATGCGTTGTGCTTATCAGCAAGGCTACGAACCGCTTTTAGAAATTCAGGATCTGCATCGATGATACCGCCTTCACCTTGAAGAGGCTCAAGCATAATTGCACAAGTATTATCTGAAATTGCAGCTTCTAGTGCTGCAACATCATTGAAAGGCAAGTGAGTAATTGATTGTGGCTTAGGACCAAAACCATCAGAGTATGCAGCTTGACCACCAACACTTACAGTAAAGAAAGTACGGCCATGGAACGCTTTATCAAAAGCAATGATTTGATCTTTTTCAGCACCAAATTTGTCAAGTGCATAACGACGAGCTAATTTCAGTGCAGCTTCATTCGCTTCAGCACCAGAGTTAGCAAAGTAAACTTTTTCAGCAAAAGTAGAACTTGTAAGGCGAGTTGCAAGCTCTAATGCAGGCTCGTTAGTCATAACGTTAGCTAGATGCCAAAGCTTGTTGCCTTGCTCTTGCAATGCACCAGTAAGTGCAGGGTGACAATGACCTAAACAGTTTACTGCAATACCACCAGCAAAATCGATGAACTCTTTACCTTCTTGATCCCAAACGCGACTGCCTTCACCTTTAACAGGAATTACTGCTGAAGGTGCATAGTTAGGCACCATTACTTCGTCGAATTGGGCTCTAGTAAGATTCTTGTTACCGCTCATACAATCTATCCTTTGTTATTATTTGCAATGTTCACCATTGCGAAGAACCACCTATTTTTCTAATAGTTAGATTACTCTAGTGGTGATTCGCTTGTTTAAATTGCTCTCATTATGATTCAAAGTGTGATCTAAATTCCAGTTTTAATACATGAATTATTCACTTTTTAAACAGTTGATGCATAAAAAACTGCATATATGGATTTATGAATCGCAT
This sequence comes from Shewanella sp. OPT22, assembly GCF_004168585.1. Taxonomy (GTDB): domain Bacteria; phylum Pseudomonadota; class Gammaproteobacteria; order Enterobacterales; family Shewanellaceae; genus Parashewanella. The sequence continues at coordinate 241,522 of NZ_PGVH01000056.1, forward strand.
ACCTATGTATTTTTATGCATAATTAATCACAATTATTTTTCAGAATGTAAACACCTAAGCAACAATGGGTTTAAATTCAATATTAGTAACCAATTAATCACTTAAGCCGAAAGATTCTCTTTAATAAATCGATAAATCTGCTTTCTTGCTCTTGTTGCTTCAGGCAAAACTTCAAACAATGGAAAGACATGTGGCATATCTGGGTAGAAGTGCCCTATTATTTGGCCGCCTTCATGCTCAATCTTATTAACAAGACGAACAGAATCTTGCAGCAGTAATTCTTTTGTACCTGCAAATACCATGATGGGAGGCGTTCCATTAAAGTCGCCCACAATTGGTGATGCCCTCTCATTCATCGGGTTTTGTCCATCTAGGTAAGCACTTCTTAAGCGAAACAAAGATTCAACGGTAAAAAATGGGTCTTCTGAAGCTAGTGTTTCTTCCGCATCCCCGAGTAATGCAAGATCTAATGCTGGAGAGATCAACACACAAGCTTTAGGTTGAGTTAAACCTAATCGCTTAATATCTAGTAACAATGAGGCACTTAGATTGCCACCTGCAGAATCCCCCATCACGATAATCGGTAGCTCAGGGTGCAACTGGGTCAATTTTTTATAAGCTACAAGCACATCATCAATAGAAGCTGGAAATGGATGCTCTGGTGCTAACCGATAATCAGGAATGAAGGCATCTAAATCACATTTATGCATGACATCAGTAATAAAATGAGCATGAGAATTAGGTGTTTTAAAACAAAATCCTCCTCCTCGAACATAAAATAATGCCGCCTTAGGCGGATTCGTTGCACCTTTGCGTTTGTACATAAGCATACGGCAGTTCGATAACTCGAGTCCGTCGCTGGTTAAATCTTTAGGCCAACTTTTCCAGCGTTGATCCAAGTTCAACATACGTTTCCGTACCTCTGATATTGGTACTTTTGACTTACCACGACTGATCGACGGCTTCGCTACGTAGGAGAGTATTAAGTTGAGAATATTGGCTTGCCAACTGGACATAAAGAATCACCGATTTCAATCTGTTAATGCATAAGTTTAAAATACCATACCATTAAACTTGGCTGAACAATGATTGCAAAACATTCATCTGGAGTTCAATATTTAAACATCGTTTATCAATGTAGTAGCTGAAATTGCTTAACACTGAAGATTCAACTCCAATTATGCATGCCAGTATTTTACTTCCCAGTAAGGACTTAAATGGTGACATTGCTTTCTTTACTCAACATCTCAATTTTAAATTAGAGAGTATCTATCCAGCTGATAACCCTAGAGTTGCGATTCTATCCGGTTTAGGCGTTAAACTTGAAATTGATACTCAATGTGACGCCCCTTCCTCCACTATCGTAATAGATGTAAACGAGGAAGTGATGAGTAGATTGGACTCTGATTCGCTTGTTGCACCCAATGGCACACAAATTACCTTTCGTAAGCCAAGCAAAATTGAAGAAAAAAACACGCCTATAGCCCTTTGTATTAATCAAGCTAAAGATAATGATGATTGGATAACTGGCCGAGCTGGGATGCTCTATCGTGATTTAATTCCTGACCGACTGAATGGAAGGCTCATCGCATCACACATTCGGATCCCTAAGGGAGGCCCAGTACCTGATTCAGTGCATTATCATAAAGTTGAATTTCAGCTCATTTACTGTCTCAAAGGCTGGGTAAAAGTGGTTTATGAAGACCAAGGTGAACCATTCATTTTAAGTGCCGGAGACTGTGTCATTCAACCACCAGAAATTCGTCATCGAGTATTAGAGTCTGGTGATGGGCTCGAAGTCTTAGAGCTGAGTCTTCCTGCCAATCATCTCACCTGTTTTGACCATAATATGACGTTACCTAATAACAGTTTTAATCCAAGTCGGCACTTTTCTGGCACTCAATTTGTGCATCATATCGAATCACAAGCACAGTGGCTCGCACAAGCAGACTCAACTATGCTGCTGCAACATACAGGGATAGGTAAAGCCACAGGCGGCTTGGTCGAAATACAAATTATTAAGTCTGCTTCCAGTGAATGCGCTATGACATACAAACCGTCAGCAACTGCATTCGTCTTCATCAGAAATGGCGACATAGTGTTAACCAATAACCTAGATAAAAAAAAGTACCAGCTGAGTAACAATGATGCCTTTGTTTTACCCGAAGGGACTGACGTTTTGATTGAAGCGAGCGAGAGTCGCTTCGAGTTAATTACAGCGATATTTTTTGATATCGCTAAATAATCAATTACAAAATATCTTGCTTACGGAAGTTCTTACTTTTTAGCCTGATAATTTCTTGTTCGCTAAATTCGTAGTAATCAAAGAGCATCTTTTTTTCTCTAGGATCAATTTGATTCTGTTCTTCCAGTAAAAGTACTTTGGCAAATATTGTCGCTTTAAGAGCAATTGCACTTTGCTTCGTTAGGTCAGAAAAATTCAAAGTCTGATCCATTTCCTTAATGTGCTTTTGCAATTTACTGTTGCCAAAACCGTGTAATTCTAGAACTTGCCAGTTAGCCATACTGCCCATTTGAAGTACATGATCACAAACTTTCTGGGTCGGAAACTCTGTTGCAAGTACAGCATCGTAAACATTTTTATCGCGACTCTCGCTTGCCTCTCTAAGCCACTTACCTCTGGTGCCTTCGTAAACCTGAGCACATTTGCGAAGCACTAATGAACTGCCCATTAGGTTCACTAACGTGAGCGTGAAGATCAGACTTTCGTCCTCTTCCTTTTCTTCATGCAATTGCGCTAAAGCTCTCGCTGCAATGGCTGCCATATTAGCAAAACGCCAATATTTTCTTGTGATCCACAAAATCGTTGCGTGATTATTTGGTAACCAGTGACGCATACAGAAGTAAGGGATAAGAAACTTGAGTTGTTCCATACCAATGTAGTTAAGTACAAGCTTTAAGTCTGACAATTGAACGTCTGTGCTTTGAGGGCGACTTTGTCGAAATGCAGGACTGTTCACAAGATTGACTAAATCTTGATTTAACCATGAGGTATTTTTCACGACTAATAATAATCGCTTCATATCCAATTTTTTGGAATGAAGTAGCTCAAGCAGTAACCATTGGGTATTCGACACCGGACTTTCAGCAATCAAACTGTCAGTGGAATCCAGCTGATGCTCCATCTCACTAATGATCGTCGTAAGCAGTTGATTTGAAACAGCCTCAAATACTGATTTCTGTTGTTGTTGTTTTTCAATGCGCTCACGTAATGCTTGCTGTTCGACTTCAAGCTTACTGGCCGCATCAAGCAAGTCTTCGCCGAGCTCATCACCAGCCCACGAAGATTTATGTTTGCCAACAATCAATAATTGATAAAAGCGCTTTTCTATTTCGATGATGGCACCAGGCTTCATTCCGCCCGCCACTTTAAAAACCACTGACTACTCCCGATTGATTCATATTCGGACTTATCCTCATCCTTTACGAGATTCTAGTTGCTAGAAGCTTGAAAGTAAAAAGGCTTCCAGTTGGAAGCCTTAAAATCAATCAGCATTGGTTATTTAAGATTTTTCTCAAATAACTTATAAATGCGACGGTATTCATCTAGCCAGCTTGATGGTTGTACAAAACCATGAGGTTCTACCGGATAAATTGCCGTCTCAAACATTGGTTTTTCAAGTTCAATTAAACGTTGAACAAGACGAACACTGTCTTGGAAGAACACGTTATCGTCTAATACACCACTCATGATCAATAATGGCTTTTTAAGACCTTCAGCATGCTCAATTGGCGAGCTTCGCTCATAAGCAATTGGGTCAACATCCGGCGTATTCAAAATGTTAGACGTATAAGGCGCATTGTAATGTGCCCAATCGGTTACAGGACGAAGCGCTGCACCCGCTTGGAATAAGTCAGGCTCGTTGAACAGTGCCATGAAGGTTAGGAATCCACCGTAAGAACCGCCATAAGTACCGACACGGTTAGCATCAACGTGAGCGTTTCTTGCCATCCATTTTACGCCATCAGCTAAATCTTCAACCTCAGGATGTCCCATATTACGATAAATCGCTGTACGCCAGTCACGTCCATAACCTTTAGAGCCTCGATAGTCCATATCCATTACCACATAGCCCTGCTGCGCTAGCAAGTTATGGAACATGTATTCACGGAAGTAGCCTGAAAAACCATAATGGGCATTTTGTAAATAACCTGCACCATGATTAAAGATCACCGCTGGATATTTTTTGCTGCTATTGCGGTCATATCCTTCAGGTACATAAACACGTGCATAAACATCACCAGCACCATGACTAGATTTCACTTTAACGATTTCTGGTGCTTGCCATTTGTATTGGGTGAATGCTTTGCTGGTATAGTGAGTTAATTGCTTTAAGTCACCACCAATTTTCTGAACATACAGTTCATTTGGCCGAGTACGAGTTGATGCTGTCAGTAATAAAGCATCACCATCCGGGCTTAGGCTATAGTCTAGAGTGCCTTTCCAATCCGTCAGCTTTTCATCTTTACCCGTTTTGATATCAACACGATACACGTTATAGATACCTGGTTGTGTCTTATTGGCTTTGTAATACAAATATTGATTCTTAGGACCAATGGAGACTTCACTCACCACGTACTTACCTTGAGTCAAAGGCTTAGCTTTTTTGCTTTCTGACTTTAAGTAAAGTTGTGAGTAACCTGATTTCTCAGATAAGAAATAATACTGCTCAGTATTCCCTATCCAACCAAATTGGTTGTGCGTGTAATTTATCCAAGCATCATCATGCAAACGGTCTTCAGTTTTAAACTTGCCATTATTCAGATCAACACTGGCAATCCAACGATCTTTGTTATCAACAGCCTCAACCATGACAAGCACTTTATTTTCAGTACTGTGCCACTGGATTGGGCTTTGACTCCAACCCCAATCTTGCATTAAACGTATCTTACGAGGCGCTTTCTTTGACTCATACGTTTTGCCTTCAGCTTTTGCATTTTCTGCTTTAACTTTTGCTAGAACGTCTTCGTTATAACCTGTTAAACCTTCGATTGTCACAGGATGCTTAGTGTGCGTTTTTAAATCTAGAACGACAAAATCTTGTCCTGGATATTTATCTTCAGCAACACGTGCACGAGCAGGCACAGCATCAATATATCCATCTTGGCCTAGATAATTCGGCATGATGTCATGCTCACTGCGCCACTTATAATTTTTATCGACTAAAGCGACAAACATATATCGACCATCGGCAGAGAGGCTTTGCGTAGCAATACGATTATTTTTACCTAAATACCAAGCTTTAGGAGCAATAGTTGGGTCAGCTTTAGCAAGATCTTGGTTATACTTTTCACGAGTTTCAGCGTCTCGTTGCACCTTGGCTACGTATTTAATTAAACGATGTTGCTGCTTAGCGATATACCCTTCTGGCCCGGTGACACCTTTTGGTTTATTGGCCATTTGTAGATCAGCAATTTGCTCAACTAATCCCGTTAAACCATGAATGCGAAAAACCTGCCCGCCTTGCCAGTATGCAAGATCACCGTTTGTTAGGTAGCGAACACCACTGATACGCTTATTTTGACGAGTAACTTGAATCATGCGGTCAGTGGTCAAATCTTTAACAAAGACATTACCTTGGTAAATGTAAGCTTTCTTTGTTTTCTCAGCATTAAACACACCACCGCGTTGATCAGCTAAATTCAGTTGAGATAGGCTTAATTTCTTTGCTGGACCCGTTAATGCTTGCTCGTAGAAATCTGACGTTGGAGCTGAATGCGCTTGACGTGAGAAAAAGATCGAATGACCATCGTCAGCCCAATAAGCTCTTTTTGCTAAAATCCCCATCCAATCTGGGTTAGCCATAATTTGTTTTAAGGTGAGCTTCTGTCCGACTTTAGGCGGAGCTACCAAATCAATTTGTGCAGTTTGATTTGCAATAACACTCGTCTCTGGCGCTTTAGGTGTAGTCGTTGCACACGCAGAGAGAATCGCCAAACTCAAAGTACCTAAGGCGAGATTTCGGCTTAGCAGTTTCATACGGCTTCCTTTATTGTTTTAAAAAATTATCGAGCAACTCCAACCCCTTTTCAGTCAAAATAGACTCAGGGTGAAATTGCACACCATATATTTGTTTTGTTTTATGGCTCATCGCCATGATTTCCTGCCCGTACTCATCAGAGTCAAACCATGCATCCAGTTCGAACTCATCGGGCAACTCATTGACTAATAACGAGTGATAACGCGTCACGGTTAAGGGATTTGGCAACGCATTAAATAGTCTGTTATTTGCATGAGTAATATCACTGGTTTTACCGTGCATCACTCGTGCAGCTCTTATCACTTGCTTTCCAAATACTTGCGCTATTGCTTGATGCCCCAAGCACACACCGAGTATGGGTAATTTACCCTGAAAATACTCAATTGCTGCAAGAGAAACACCAGCCTCATTAGGCGTGCAGGGTCCCGGTGAAATAACCAAATATTGAGGCTGCAAAGCTTCAATTTCTGCAATGGTGATTTCATCATTACGCCTCACTTCAACATGCTGACCAAGCTGCTGAAAATATTGCACTAGATTAAACGTAAATGAGTCGTAATTGTCTATCATCAGTAGCATGTCTGCTACTCCAATAACTGTTGATTCTTATAATAGTTGCGAGGATTGTATCACTTTAAGAATGAAACGAAACATTAGGGGCTGTTTATCTTTCGTGATTGTTTTTGCAGCGATAAATTGGCTGTTTTATTCAAGGCAGAGCTTGTGCGGTTTGGTTTCTCCAAATAAGCAAGCGATAACGATGAAGAAACGACCAATTTACGCTGTCTTCGATGCTTTTGAGCATCCACTGTTCTGTGTTGTGACCAGTTTACTTAGATGGCTAGGCTCCACTGCTCACGCCTTGAACAGACAAATGCTCAAATAGCACAAATTTTAATCCTGAAAGATAAACAGCCCCTAGTAAATAATTAAGGCTATTACAAGTCAAGCCTCTTCCTTTGCAGTGCTTTTTTGGCTTGAATTTCTTTTGTAAAAACTTGCCACTCACTCGAACGTACTTTTGGGTTTATTGTGTCGAAATAAGCCAGTTTGTGCTTATCACTAAAACCATAGTGAATCGCTTGGGATAAATATCGCTTCGCACGTTCTTTTTGACCTAGTTTTGCATTCAGTAATGCGACTTTCCAGCTTAAAACAGCGGATTCTGAGCCACCTTCCAACTGTTGTAACAACTTCAGTGCAAGATCATCTTGATTAGCATGGCTACTTGAGAGTAACGCTAAATAGAAGTGACCCAAATCCTGCAGGACAATATTTTGCTGATGGATTAAATTCAAGGCGGCGTTCTCGAGTTGTTCGGTGTTGTTCAACATAAACAAGCTTTGCAGTAATCCTTGTTGATATCTTACATCTGTTGGCAAATCCCTAACTTGTTGCTGATAGTGCTGTCGAGCAGCCGCTAACTTTCCTTTGGCCAACAACAATTGCCCATGTGCATCAGAAGCTAATAGCGAGTCAGGTTGAAGTAACAGTGCTTTAGTCAGCAATTCGTCGGCTTGTTCTAAGTCACCAATGGCCATATAACTTAAAGACAAGTGGACGAGACTTACACTGTTATTTGGCTGCAGCTTGAGCGCTTTTTTTATAATAATGATACTGTCAGCAAGCTGTCCCATCTCTCTGTATATGTAACCAAGATTGGAACTCGCTTCGGGATAATTAGGACGCTTAGCGAGTGCCTCTCGAGTCGCTTTTGCGGCTTTCAGATACCAGCCGAGATTAAAATAAGCCAACCCCAGCGACTTATAACCTTGAGCCAACTCTGGATCCAGTGAAATCGCATGGTAAGCATGTTCTACGGCTTTTTTCTTCCAGACCTCCTCACCATTAAACTGAAAGACACCTTGGCTGTATGCGTCAGCTAAGGCGGCATGAGCAAGTGCGAAGCCCGGCTTAAGCTCAATAGCAGAACTGAATAATTTTATCGCATGTAAGTTATCTTGTTTTCGATAGCGTTGATAATAGTTAAGCCCTTTTTGATACAACTGTTGTTCGAAGCTTACGTTTTTCAACTCGTTCGAAGTTGAAGATTGTTGGCTGGCTTTATCACTCAGCAGAGAAACACTAACAATGAGTACTAAGAAGCTCAAAAACACAGCAGAAGAAGCTTTCCAATATCGTGTAAGCCCCATCGAATTAGATGGCATGACATAACTATCAGTGGTTAAGTCGAGCGACGCACTTTGGCTCGCCGAAAGTGAAGAGTTAACGATAACATCGGGCTTTAATCGATAACCTCGACCACGAATTACTTCGATATATTCTGGCGCTGCAGCATTATCTCCTAAAGTTTTGCGTAATAATTTGACTCTTTGCTTAAGCGTTTCATCGCCAATGATGGTATCAGGCCAAACTCGTTCAATAATTTCTTGCTGGCTAACAATGGCAGGAGCCGTTTCACACAGCACTAATAGCAACTGATAACTGAGCCATGGCAACGCAATTTCCTCACCATTGCGCCTTAAACTTCTCAGGCGAGTGTCTAAAACCACATCAGAAAATTGATAGCGATAGCCCTGTCTCATAAATGCTCGTTGTAAGATTCAATAACAACAATTTACCTAATATTCACCAAGATACAACTTGCTTCACTTTCCTTCACCAAAAATTACAGCTTGTTTCACCTTTCCTTCAAGTACTGATTCATCAGCTTTATACACTCTAAAGTGAACAATCAAAGAGAAAAACGACATGACAATATTAGCGAAACACCCAAAGGGTTTATTCATTTGCTTTCTAACTGAAATGTGGGAAAGGTTCAGTTTCTATGGCTTAAAAGCGTTACTGATTTTTTATCTGACGGAGCACTTTTTGTTTACGGATAAACAGGCCACCAATATTTTTGGTAACTATTTCGCTCTGGTGTATGCGTTTCCATTGCTCGGCGGCTATTTTGCAGACAAATACTTAGGGACAACAAAAGCCGTTACTTTTGGGGCCATCTTATTGTGCTTTGGTCACTTAGGCATGGCGATAGAAGGAAATCCAGCATATATCGATAATCAAGGCGTCTTAGTACAAAGTGAAGCCTTGCCAATTTTTTATGTTTCGCTGTCCTTAATCATTGTGGGAGTGGGTTTTTTAAAGCCTAATATTTCAGGCATTGTGGGGAAACTTTATCACATAAATGATCCCAGGAAAGATGCAGGGTTTACCATTTTTTATATGGGGATCAACCTTGGTGCAGCACTCGCTGCCATCATTTGTGGTTATGCCGGACGTACATACGGCTGGGGATATGGTTTTGGCTTGGCAGGCATCGGCATGTTGATTGGTTTAATCACTTTCTTATATGGCCAAAAACACCTCATCACATCCATTAAGCAAGAGTCTAGAACAAAGCTGATAAGTACAAAATGGCTAGGGGTCTCTTCCAGTTTGTGGATTTATGGCGGCAGTTTAGTTCTTGTGGCTCTAACCTCAATGATGGTCAGCAATCACCATGTAGTCGCAAGTTTATTAGGGTTTTCACTGCTCATCGCAGCGGTGTGGTTAATTTTTTACTGTTTGAATGAGTCTGATTCAACAGCTAGGCAAAAAATCTATGCCGCTGTGACCTTAACAATCATGTCGACGGTATTTTTCCTCTGTTTTTTACAGTCTGGAAGCTCAATGAATTTATTTGCAGAGCGAGTGACTGACCGAGATATATTCGGGTTTATTGTACCAGCACCAATGTTGCAATCGTTGAATGCGATTTTCATTATTTTACTTGCCCCAGTGTTAGCTAAGATATGGCAAACCATGGGAGAGAAAAATATCGAACCTTCAACCCCGATAAAATTCTCAATTGGGTTAGCACAAGTCGGTCTAGGTTTTGGTTGCTTAGTTTTAGGGATCGAGTTTGCCAGTGAACAACACCAAGTTGCATTAGTTTGGTTGGTATTAGCTTACTTACTTCACACCACTGGCGAGTTATTTATTTCTCCAATTGGACTCTCTATGATCACAAAGCTGTCAGCACCTAGAATTGTGGGCTTAATGCTAGGTTTGTGGTTTTTAGGCTCAGCCATTGCGGAGTATATTGCTGCTTGGTTAGCCGGAAATATGACGGTACCTGATGCTGTATCCTCAACGCACCCTAGCTTACATTTAGCGACCTACTCAGAGTTATATACCGATATTATGATAATTGCGTTCGGCGGTGCATTATTAACGCTGATATTGACGCCATTAATAAAGAAGTGGATGAATGATGTCACTTAACCTTTTGTAATTATATAAAATCAGTATCTATTCCTATTCATTGCTATGAGCTTTTACTCTATAATCGCCGGCGGCTGTTATACAGCCATAGTAAAAATGAAAAGGAACATCATGAAAATCAAATTATTTTTAGCTGCAAGCCTTTTTGCAGCTTCATATTCTTCTTTCGCTGCGAATACTGATTATTTAGAAGTTGGCTATTCGTCCCTAAAATTCAAAGATATTTCTGCAACAAGCCCTAAGGGTTTTCACTTAGCTGCTAGTAAGCAAATTTCTGATTCAGGCTTTTATCTCGCTGCTGATTATCACAACACAACTGACAATTTCAAAGACTCAGATAATTATGCGGACGATTTTATTGAAGTCACCAGCAAAACAAAGGCTGATATCACTTTTTCACAATTAACCTTGGGTGCTGGTAAAATCTGGGAAATGAGTGAATTATCATATATTGATCTCAACTTGAGCTATATGAACTTTAAAGTTGACTCTGATGTTTCAGGCTATTATCGACAACACATTATCGACTCTGGTGAAGTTTACGAAGATATGGATAAATATAGCGAAGACTCTTCAGCTGACCTAATTAATCTCGGCTTAGCTTTCGGAAAAAGCGTAAATCAATTCAACTTTGAAATCGGCGCTGGTGCGGAGCAATCTACTCGCGGAAGTAGTAATACTCGTTTCATTTTTAATGCACAAGTTGGCTACGATTTCTATCAAAACTGGTCTGCGAATGTTGCTTACAGAAATGTTAAAGATTACAGTAACCTGTCCGCCAACATTCAATACGCTTTTTAATTCAATACTTGAATAAAAAAAAGTAGAACACCATTATGAAAGAAAGCAGTGCGCCAAAGATCACAGGGTAAAGTAAATACCCATCTCCCCCACGGCGCGCTCTTTTAAAGCACAAACCGACTAACAATAAATTAAAGGCACCAAGCAAAATAGATACAAATGCACCATGCCTAAAAGTAATGTTAGTAATTTGCGATACTAAATAGAACAACACAAACCAATCTATTAAAATTAAATAGAGAAATAATTTCTGTAGGCCATCAGGCCCTTTTCGATGATAATTCTGAGCCATTCCATTAACTCTTATGTTTATTTTTCATTTGAATTTGAACCTGATTCATCAATTCAACGATTTTATCTTCGGGCTCCTCAAGCCATTTAGTCCCATAAAAGTTCAACCTTGAATTCACGGGTACGGCTCTCACTACTTTCATTTTCAAGTCACGGTTTACGACTCGAATGTGCAGTCTATCGCCGAGCTCAAGCGGTGTATTACATAAAAATCCGAGCCCACCAATACTCATATCTTTTACGCTCGCAAGACCAACTTTACGTTTGAAACCAAACCGGCTTCGTTTAAATAAATTAGTGGTGATTCCATCACACGCCATACCTAAATCTTCTGATTTAGACTCCTTTAAACTCATGCGAGTATGCGTTCTATGCTCTTCACCGTTAAATTCTGATTTATCATCTCGAGTTTCTGCGGGAATGAACTCGCCAATTTGTGTTAATTGTTCGTCCATTGCTCCGGATACCTGCTCTTATACTGGTTACTTTTTGCGACTTTTGAAGCTTCAGATACCTCTGAACGATATTCACTTTCTGGTAAATGGTTCATCGCTGTTATTTGTTTTTCAGCTTCGTCACTTAAAATCAATAACTCGATACGTCTGTTTTCGGGTGCGAGCGATTTTTCTCGGTTCATTGGTAATTGATCAGCCATACCTGTTACTTGAATAACTTGATGACGTTCAACACCCGCATATTCCAGCACTCTTCTTGCTGTGAGTGCTCGCAAACTTGAAAGCTCCCAGTTGGTAAATTTTTTACTGGCATAGACTTGTTTGTCGGTATGACCAGAAATACTCATCTTATTTTTAACTTTGCTCAACGAAGGGCCTAATGCCATCAATAAATCTTCAAAGTATGGCGACATTTTATAACTGCCTTTAGCGAACATATCTTTGTTATCATCATCATGAATCAGAATACGTATGCCCTGTGCAACTAAGATAAGCTTCACATGTGACTCTACATTGGTATCTTCGATTACTTCATTGATTTCTTTTGCTAATAATTCTAGCTGTGCCTGAGTTTCAAATTTACCCGGGATCATTGCATTGAGATCTTTACCTTTGCCGGCATTTGGATTGTCTTCGCCAGCTGGGATAAAGTTATGTAATGCAGGACCGCGCTTTTCCGTGCCAGTAGCGTGAGCGGGCAACACAGATTGTTGAATCGCGATATCACCTTGCATATCGACTAGAGAAGGTGCCCAACTTAAATCAAATGGGTTAATTGATCCCACATCAAATAAATCACCACGCAATGTGCTCGCAATCTCTTCTTTCTCTGAATTATCCGACATTTGAATGATCCACAGCACCATAAACAGCGCCATCATCGCCAGAGTAAAATCAGCAAAAGCCACTTTCCAAGCACCACTAGAAGCGGCTGCTTTTTGCTTACGATTGCTTTTTCGTCTGATGATCAGTGGTTCGTTTGTACGCTTCATTAGCTGCGTTGCTCCATCATCCAACGTTCCAATTCAATAAATGATGGGCGATGTTCAGTTTGGATTTGTTTACGACCAGCATCTATCGCCAGCATGGGTGGTTTGCCTTTAGCAAAAGCCGTTAACATCGCGGCTACACAGCGCAATCGAGAAGTCTGACGATCAACTTGATGCTCTAATGCTTTTGAAAGTGGGTCAAAGAAGCAATAACAAAAGAAAATACCAATAAATGTTCCAGTGAGCGCTGCGGCTACCTTCACTCCAATTAGGGTGATAGAGCCATCGATATATGACATGGTGATGATGATGCCCATCACAGCGGCAAGAATACCAAAACCTGGCATCGCTTCAGCTACTTTATGAAGCGCATGAGAAGGTCTCATTCTGTCTTCTTCAATACGATGAATTTCTTCTTCGAGGATATTCTCTAAATCATGCGGAGAAATTTTACCGATTGACTGTAGTTTTAAATTATCAATCAAAAATTGCAGTAAATCTTGATGCTCGAGAACCGTTGGATACATCAAAAATAATGAGCTATCTCTAGGGTTCTCAAGGTGGTCGTCTAGTACTCTCATGCCTTGAGATTGGATTTGATTCATCAACATACCCATCAAACCAAATAATTGCGGGTATAGTTCAGGATCTTCTTTTTCTGATTTTAAAAGCTCTTTAAGTTGTGTGACTAAATCATTAAGTACAGCTTTAGGATTAGCGATAATCAAAGAGCCAATCCCTGCACCGATAATGATAAGAATTTCTGCAGGTTGCCATAATGCGCTGACATAACCACCAGCCCATAGGTAACCACCAAAAACAGAAAGAAGTATGATAATTAACCCAAAGACTTTGTTCATGCCGTTATCCTGTTCTTATTCGTTCCACTTTTGCAAAATCTGCTGTATTTGCTTAATTGCGAGTTTGTGTAATTGGCAAATGCGGGTTTCAGTTAACCCCAACGTCGCAGCAATTTCGCGTAAATTCAGTTCATGCTGATAATAAAGCGACAGAATTACCTGATCTCTTCTATTTAATTTCGAAATAGCTTTAAATAATGTCTCTTTTGCTGATATTTCACCCAGCACGCTTTTTTCATCAACAAAATGATTACCAGCGCCCAGCATTTCATCGAGACTTTTCATTGAGTCAGACAAGGAAGCATGTAAGCGCTCACGATACCCTTCAGGGCTCACCCCTAAGGCTAAAGCCACTTCTTTATCTGTCGGCTCTCGACCTAATTCTCGAGTGAGCTTTCTAACTGTATCGTTGAGTTCATGAGCTTGTTGACGAACAGGCCTTGGTCGCCAATCCTGACGCCTCAACTCATCCAAAATTGCGCCTCGAATACGTTGGCTAACAAACGAAATAAAGCCATTGTCTAATCCACCAGGGTAGCGTCTTGATGATTCAAGCAGCGCCATCATGCCGATTTGCTCCATATCCTCGAGGCTTAGCGTGGCACCGCAATGACTTTTTAGCTGATAGATGATTCGCTTTACCAAGGGTAAATATTGTTGAAGCAATTGAGATTCATTGGGTTTAGTGGCTGGTGCCTCATCGCCGGTATGCTGATATGCAAGTTGACCTGAATTCATATCCCTATTCTCTTATTTGAGTCTGATTTATCGTTGTCTCAGCTGGTGATTCCACCATAAAAAGCTTGGTAGGCCCTTGAGTTTGCGAGGGCCATCATTACAGCTGGAATGATTGTTTTATTGAATAACCATACGTGTGAATAGCACTTGTTCTAGCTCTAAATCATAGTGGTTTTCATTCAGTACCTTAGACAAAGCAAGCTGGACTTCTTGTTGCAAAGTATCAACATGATTTGGGTTATTTAGCTCTTCAAATTGCTTCTTAGCGAACAGCTTCATTAACGTATTTCGAACTAAAGAGTCTGCTTCTTCTAATGTTCTTTTTACTTCTTCAGAAGAAGATTTAATCGACATTTCGAGCAATAAATAGTGAGGATAATCTTCACCTGCCACCGTCACGACAGTTCGCTTTAGAGGGTAATACTTTGCGGTGGGCATAGTTGTCGTATCTCGATGAAACCCTTTTCCAAATAAACTTGGTGACTGCCACCCCACATAAAAAATTGCTGCGGACCATACTGCGATAAAACTTACTGTTACTAAGACTTTTGCCGCTTTATTCAAAACCATTCTCCTTATGCTCTAACATCAAGTTCTGATGAAACTGTTGGCTGTAGTTCATTTTCAGCCTCATCAAAACTCGCAATTATTTGAACGTCTTCCGCTTGGTGTTGCTCTGATTGATGCTCACCATAGCTAATATTCACATCCACTTGGCCACCATGATCTAACGCCAAGTCACTTCGTAAACGTTCGATTCCCGCTTGCAACGCATCTCTTATTTGGGCAGTTGCAGCATTTAACTGAATTTGTAATTTATCGCCGTCCAATTTCACGCTCATATCGAGCTTGCCAAGTTCTGGTGGATCGAGTCTGATTTCAGCTTGTTTAACGTTTTGATCGATTTGAAATCGAACTTGCTCTCTAAGAGGCCCCATTAACTGCTGACTTTGATGAGGTAACGCTTGGGCTGTATTGATGGGAATCGGTCCCCACTGACTGGACTTTGCAGAAGCCATTGCTTGGCTGTGAATACTTGAAACTTGAGATGATGCACTTTCAATATTACTAAGCTCTGAAACGACGCTTTGTATTTGTAATTGATTTTGTTGTGCCAGTTGTGGCGCAGAACGAAGTACACCTTGATACATCATTTGCGAGAGCAAGGTATCACTTTTAATACCACTCGACTCAGGGAGAGAAAACGCTTTTTTTGATAAACCCAATGAAGACGTTGCTTGATGTTGTTGTGTCTGATTAAGCTGATCAGCTTCAATGTTTGCGACACGACTAGGCAAATTCATTATTGGATTCATTCCAGTTGAAATGGATTGTGCTACCGTGTTTTCTTTAGCATATTTAGCATCATAAATATTCGCTTGCTGAGAACGACTCATCTCATTTTCGTCAGATTGGATTTTAGCCTGAATAACGTTGACTCCAGTCGTATTCAGTGCACTTTCTTCAGTGTTTTCACTGTGGCTGTAGGTAACAGAATCTTTGAGTGTTGTTAGAGCTTGATCCTCTTCACCTTGAAAGCTATAAATGGAACCAAGCTCACTCTGATGTAAAAATTCAGACTGAGTTGTCTCGGCAGCAACTCCCCCTGCTATCAGTGAGAATCTCGCATTAGACTGAGTCGCTTTACCGTTCCCAGAAATAGAAGAGGAGGATGTTGCCCCTGCTTGAAGCGTATTGAGTATTGTCATTATTGATCTGCCCTATCACTGCTACCGATTAAACTGATGACTTGATTCAGTCAGTTGATAAGCATTCAGCCCTTCTTTTTGTTCTTTTAATTGCTGCATTTTGAAAGACAGCTCTTGTCTTGTTGCTTCTAACGTTTCGATGGCCTTTTTATGCGCCTCACCCAACCGTTTAAATGCTTTTTTTTCAGCTTCGGATTGCCCTTTTCCATACTTTTCAACAATCTCGATTAATAAATCATTTACCTGATCTAACTTAGTTATATCTTGTTGAACACTGTACTTTTTAAAAGCTAACTCTAATTTTAAAAACTGATTAGTTAAGGTTTTGCCAACCGGCTCTGACATCTGTAATTACCTTCACAACGGGTTGAAGTTCTTCAATACTGTTTTGGACACTTGCAGTTACTAGCTGACGACTGCAATAGTCATACAGATTGTTCAAGCTCACAGCAATTTCACCGCCGTTTTCCATATCCAGCATAGAGTCCAAACCATGAACAATATTCAGGCACTTATTGATGCTCTTACCTTTATCCTCAAAGCTCTTTCGCTCCATATAACCTGAAGTACGATCGAGTTCTTCAAGTAAACCATCTAACAACATGCGTACCATTTCATGTGGGTTCGCAGACGCCGCACGGGCGTCTAACGAGATCTGTTGATAAGCATTAAAAGGATCTTGCTCGTTTAACATTAAATTTATGTTCCTGTACTAAAAAGTGAGCTTGATGAACTTAGTCTGTTGATTGCCGCCTCAGCAGCAGTAAATTGAGATAACAAAAGCTGATATCTTTGTTCCATTTGTTGATTAAAACGTTCCATATCACTCTCAACACGGTCAGTTCTATCTTTGAGATTGTTCTGGCGAGTATCAATAAAACCATTAAATTCAGTAAAAGGATCTAAAACGGCTTCAAGTTTGTCTATGTAGGCATCATCAGCAGTAAATAAAGCTTCAACAGCATCGGCGTCATCACGTAATGCATTCGACAGTTTTTCACTGTCGATACTTAACTTACCGTATCTATCCAGTTCTAGCCCAATATCAGCTAATCGCATGCCATTGGGTGCAGTTTCAAATAGGACATTTTTCAGCCTTCCATTCAGGGAACGAACTGAAGCGTCACCATTTAATACGCCTACTGACTCAGAGTCTGTATCTGTGGCTGCGCTACCTAACCCACTAGTGAGTGAGCCAATTTGATTCTGCAGCACGTTAAAAGCAGTAACAAACTCTTCAACGGCTTCTTTGGCAGTATCCGTATCGGCTTTAACTTTTAAAGTTGTGCTTTCACCTGCTGCATGAACGCTATCAATATCCAGTGAAATGCCATCAATCACGTTTTCAACAAAGTTGCTAGAACTGCTGATAT
The DNA here is from genome assembly GCF_004168585.1 of Shewanella sp. OPT22. Lineage (GTDB taxonomy): Bacteria > Pseudomonadota > Gammaproteobacteria > Enterobacterales > Shewanellaceae > Parashewanella. The sequence goes on from NZ_PGVH01000056.1 coordinate 258,967, forward strand.
CCACACCATTAATACTAAACTGTGCGTCTTGAGCAACCTGACGAGTAGTCATTCCCCAATCGGTGCCATCTAAAGTCACTGCAATAGTGTTCTCTGCCCCTGTATCTTTTGAGGTCATCATCAGTTCGACGTTACTACCCGTTCGAACGATTGAGGCTTGTACACCTGGATTGTCGGGATGTTGATTGATCATATCTCTAAGATCAGCAACGGTTTGAGTACCTGCGGCATTCACAACGGATAAATCAATATTGATCGCATCAGCAGGATCGGCTCCTAACTGGATATTAAGCACACCAGTAGTCGGTAAGATCTCTGTTTCACTACCAAAAGTACGAGTTAATTGCTCTGCCTGTGCTAATTGCGACACCACCACATCATAAGTGCCTTGAGGAGCAGTACTGGTAACAGTCGCAGTAAGCTCTTCGCCAATAACATCGACTTTCTTTGCGGTAAAGCTGTCACCTCCAATAGCAGAAAGTTTACCTTCTAAACTTTTTAGATTTCTTTCTAGCGTATTGTATGCGTTTAACTCTGTTTGATAGCGCTGCAAGCTAGATGAGTAGAGTTGATCTCTTGTAGCCCGCTCAGCATTAACTAAATTTCTTGATATTTCAGTTGGTATAAAACCAGCACCAGCAACCATGACATTTCTCCATTTGATTCAAGGCAGAACGAATCAATGAGCGCAGATTTAATTTATTCTTATCGTTCACTCATCAAAAGTCATGCCAACAAAATAAACCATTTAATTACAAGCAATTACAGTCAACCACATGTAAATCCAAGCTAACCTTCTTCCGCTTAAAGCTTAGAAAAGGAAATGCTTTTTCCCCTTATTTCATTTTCTTTAGGGATAAAAAAAGGCGCCAAAAAGCGCCTAAAAGGAAAGATTGCGAAACGGGTTGATGATTAACGCAATAGACCCATAACCAAGTTAGTGTTTTGGTTCGCTGAAGATAGAATGTTCGTGCCCGCTTGAACTAGAAGCTGGTTACGAGTCATGTTTGCAGACTCAACAGCGAAGTCAGTATCCATAATACGGCCAGCAGCAGCTTGAGTATTTTGAGTCACGTTAGCTAAGTTTGAAGCAGTGTGACCTAGACGGTTGATATTAGCACCTAGCGTAGAACGTCTAGTTCCAACTTCATTTAATAACGCATCTACAACGTCAATAGCATCATTAGCGCCAGTGCTAGTCGTTAGAGTTGCTGTAGCAAGGTCAACGGTCGTACCAGCACCAGTACCATCATCAATTGCAGCTAAATTAATTCTGGCAGCTGTTACAGTTAATACTTCAGTGCTTGAAGAGCCAATTTGAAAGTCAACACCACCATCTAAACTACCAAATAAATCATTACCAGCATATTGGGTGCCAGGGTTGTTAGCTGTGCCATCACCAATAATACGAGTAATTTCAGTTCTAAGTTCATTAAACTCTGCATGTAATGCGTTTAAATCTGCATCTGAATTCACACCGTTTGCTGCTTGCAGTGCAAGTTCTTTTTGACGGAGTGCAATAGTAGTTACTTCATCTAAAGCGCCGTCAGCCGTTTGTAGCATAGAAGTTGCATCAGACACGTTACGGCTAGCAGTTTGCATACCCACAACGTTAGAGTTTAGGCGTGTAGCGATTTGTAGACCAGCAGCATCGTCAGCAGCACTGTTGATGCGCATACCAGTCGATAGACGCTCCATGGCGTTGGTCAACATGTCGTTGCTTTTAGTTACTGAATTTTGTGCAATTAGAGATGCGTAATTAGTGTGAACAGACAACATAGTGTCTTCCTCCATGTAATGAATTTGTTTTTCTTGTCTCACCAACAAAAAGACGGCATGGAAAAAGCAAACTAAAATATATTTGAAATTTTTTATCAGAAAAAAAATAAAAAACTAATATTTTCAACAAATAAAAAGAGTAAGTTTTATCAGAATGACTATCACAAAGTGATAACTGACACTTTATTCAGCGAAATGTTACCTCATTGAATGTACCTTAATTAAAAATTACCACACTGGTTATATATTATGATTAAGGCCACATTTCTGTGTATGTGCTTCTCTGTTATTGCTCTTCCCTGTCTGGCTCAATCTCACTCAATGCTGAATGGTTACCAAAAAGTAGGTTGCGCCACGCAAAATATTGCGACAAGTGATTCAGGGAAGTTTCTTTTCATTGGAAATTACGGTGAGCAAGGTGCTAAATGTCCTTCTTACCTCTTTGATACTGAAACTCATAATAAGATCAAAGTCTCTAACTCAGATCTCATGACGTTTAGCCAAGGAGGGAATTTTATTGAAAATACTGATACCGATACGCCTTCAATTCTTGCCGTTAACCAAAGCTCAACGGTGAATGTTGGTGATAGCCTCTATGTCTATCAATTTGATCCCCAACTGAAAGCGCTACACATCGTTCAGCACTATGATGGTGTTTATTATGTCAGCGAGCTGCCCGATCATCAGCATTCATTGCTCAAACAACAACACGATCTTATCGTTGTGAATAATGATGACCTTGCTCATGGTCGCCCATTAGTGGCAGAAAGTACGACTCACAATATTACGTATGCTGGTCAAACAGTATTCTTTAAAAATGGAGAAGACCAATCTGTCATTGTTATGCCTTACAGTGGGCAATCTTATTACATTAAAAATATTTATCAGAATAATGCCAAGCCTGATTTCAACTATAAAAAAGACCAATTGAATACATCTCTACCGGTAATTAGCCAGTTAGATGAAAATAGCAATACCGTTACACTGACATTCAATGCAACCCACTCACCTTCACAAGGCTCACAAGAGCTAAGTTTAAGCCGCTATGTGTTCTCTCCTGATACACCTACTCAAGGAACATTGACCACTTACAAGCTGACGCTTAACCAGAAACCTATTCCTAATTCAGATTACGATAATGATATTTATGCCTTACTTGCTGTACCAAACCAACGAGACGAATTTGATATTGCATTTTCTGACCTAAAAAATATGAAAAGTGAAATTGGTGTTGTTAAGGTCAGCAATCAAGACCAAAAACTTAGCTTTGATATTGTTAAATCCAAACAGTATTTTGATTTGATTAAAGCAGTAGGTTTTTTATCAAAAACGTCTAGCGATGAAAAAATGGGAATGATTTCAATTAATCCTATTTTTAAACAAGCGTCGTATTTTAAAGAAGTACCATACCTGATGTAGTTGGTATAATCGAAAGTAAGTTGCTTTGATCTATCGCCCGAAGCAGTTATGATTGCAGTTAAACTCACTTTCGAACTAACACCTTGAAATTGCTGCCTCTGAATATTAGAAGTTTTGTACTCGCACTTACTGTTATGCTGCTCGGTGCGTGTACTTCATTACCACAAACGACATTGTTACCCACTCAAGTTTCTTCCGTGCAACAAGCCAAAGCTTGGGAACTCAAAGGTAAGCTTCTCGTTAAAACACCACAAGATAAATTCAGTACTAATCTTTTTTGGCTTCATGAACCCAATAGAGATCAACTCACACTGACCACAATGTTAGGTACAACAGTACTATCTCTTGATGCTAGACCAGATAGCGTCACATTGACTGCTGACGGTAAGACCCACACAGGCAATGATGCACAGCGACTTTTACAAAGGTTGACAGGTTGGTCTATACCAGTAAATCAATTTCCTTATTGGATTACGGGTCAAATCCATCAAAAGCAGCTCATTACCAATGTTGACTCATATGGTAATCCAAGATCAGTATTAATCTCTTTGGATGGCACGCATTGGTCGCTGACGTATAAAAGTTGGCAACAGCAAAGTGGTGCGAATGTCCCTAGACTACTTCAAGTCAAACAACCTGAACTCGATTTAAAAGTTCAAATTAATGAATGGCAAGCGCTCGCCGTAACACAGTGATAAAACATGACATTACACACATTAAAATTACCTGCCCCAGCGAAACTTAATTTATGTTTGCACATTAATGGCCGCCGAGAAGACGGCTATCACGAGCTACAAACCGTTTTTCAGTTTCTTGATAAATCCGATTACTTAGAATTTACAACAAGAGACGACGACCAATTAAATCTCCACTCCGAATTAAATCAAGTTGTTGCGTCCAGCGATAACTTAATTCTAAAAGCTGCAAAATTATTACAGCAACAAACAAAAACTGCATATGGAGCAGACATTTCATTAGAAAAAAATCTGCCTATGGGAGGCGGAATTGGCGGCGGTTCTTCTGATGCAGCAACCACCTTATTGGCATTAAATAAGCTCTGGCAGACTAATCTTTCAACTGATGATTTAGCCAGCATTGGAATTCAACTTGGCGCCGATATACCTGTTTTCATTAGGGGTTTCGCTGCTTTCGCTGAAGGTATAGGTGAAATTTTAAATCCAATATCGTTACCTGAAAAATGGTATCTCGTGCTTACACCTGACGTGCATGTTTCCACCGTGGAAGTGTTTACAGCACCAGAGCTACACCGGTGTACACCTCGAGTAAATGCCGATGATTTATTCACTATTGAGTGGAAGAATGATTGCCAACCTTTGGTCGTAAACAAATACCCTCAAGTTGCCAAGGCATTGGACTGGCTGATAGAATATGCGCCGTCTCGAATGACAGGAACAGGCGCATGCGTGTTTGCCGAATTCGATAACGAACAGCAAGCTCAAGCGGTGTACGCTAAGTTACCAACAGATCTAAACGGATTTGTTGCTAAAGGCTTAAATCGTTCACCCGTACTAAATTGCTTAGCTGAAATAAACTAATTTTGGGTAGGTTTGAGAATCACGTTCAAGCCTACTGATATAACAAGCCAACGCCTGAGGTTTATACCGTGCCCGACATCAAGCTTTTTGCTGGGAATGCCACTCCTAGTCTCGCTAAAAAGATTGCCGACCGTTTATTCTGTTCATTAGGAAGTGCCGAAGTAGGCAGATTCAGTGATGGTGAAATCAGTGTTCAAATCAACGAAAATGTTCGTGGTGCTGATGTATTCATTATTCAATCTACTTGTGCTCCAACTAATGACAACTTAATGGAATTGATTGTAATGGTTGATGCTCTTCGTCGCGCATCAGCAGGCCGTATTACTGCCGTTATTCCTTACTTTGGTTATGCTCGTCAAGATCGTCGTGTACGTTCTGCACGTGTACCGATTACGGCTAAAGTTGTTGCTGACTTCTTATCAAGCGTTGGTGTCGACCGCGTTTTAACATGTGATTTGCACGCTGAACAAATTCAAGGTTTCTTCGACGTACCAGTAGACAACGTATTCGGTAGCCCAGTGCTTCTTGAAGACATGATCGCAAAAGAACTTGATAACCCGGTTGTTGTTTCACCTGACATCGGTGGCGTTGTTCGTGCTCGTGCAGTAGCTAAACTACTTAACGACTCTGACCTAGCTATCATTGATAAGCGTCGCCCTAAAGCGAACGTTTCTCAAGTGATGCATATCATTGGTGACGTTGAAGGTCGTGACTGCATCATCGTTGATGACATGATTGATACTGGCGGTACACTTTGTAAAGCGGCTGAAGCTCTTAAAGAGCACGGCGCTAAACGTGTATTTGCTTATGCGACTCACCCTGTATTCTCTGGTAATGCACCTAAGAACATTGAAGAGTCAGTGATTGATGAAGTTATCGTAACGGATACTGTACCGCTAAGCCCAGAAATGCAAAAAGTGGGTAAAGTTTCTCAGCTAACCATGTCTGCTGTACTTGCAGAGGCAATTCGCCGCGTTAGCAATGAAGAGTCAATCTCTGCGATGTTTAAACACTAAGAACAGCTTTTTGTTTGAACATTAAAGCTCGATTCCTGAAAAGGCATCGAGCTTTTTTATATATGAACAAAAATTAACTACAAATAGCATACCGTAAAACTTAAAATAGCTTCCCGAACTTAGCACATTTTAACAACATGTCAGAGTCTTTAGCTGTTACGCAATATAACATTCACCCAACCTATAACTTAACCACCTTATCACTAAGCCAACTTTATTCAGATGCAAAAAGCCATAGTTCAGTGACAATTGAGTTTTATGATCCTGCTAATCATGGTGTCTTTCAGCGACAATGCTCTGTAGCAATAGTCAAAGGTAAATTAAGATTAACTCTTATAGAGTTTCATACTAAGCAAACTGAAGGAAAAGCTGGAAGTAAAAAAAGAACTGAAAGACGGTCAGATTTCTCTTCTCCCCATCAACTTCAATTCAAGTATGAAATACAAAGCGAAGACAATGAACTCAAAGACGCCCCTAGATCAAAACTCAAAAACCAAAATTTATCGCAATACGACGATGTGGTTTCAAACAGAGGAACTAAAACAATCGATTTGGCTGAAACTAGTTTTACTGACAATATTGAACCACCAAAATCTCCCCTCGAATTTCCACTTAAACCTCTTTTAAAATACGACTTGTCAAAGAGTTGCTCTTTAGACGTTCATTTTAAGAATGAGTTACAAGCTTTAAATTGCCGCTTAAATGAAGTTGTCCAATCCGCAATTAAAGCAGTATGTGAAGATGATATCGATTTATTGCAACAGCAAATAGATTTAGGCATTAATTTAAACGTCATGAGCTTGAGCGGGGGAACATTGTTAAATTTAGCGTGCTGTTATGGTCGAAACGATATGTTAGAGCTTATGATACAAAATGGTGCTGATGTAAATGGGCTCAATCATCATGGTTATTCTCCATTACAACTTGCCTGTGAAAGGAACCACTCAGGATGCGTCTTAATTTTATTAAAAAACGGTGTTAATCCAAAGCAAGTATTTACAGATGGATATAGCTCATTAGGTAGAGCAGTGAGAAACAATGATGTAGCTACTGCCAGTGTCTTGCTAAGACATGGTTACACAGAAACAAGTAACACAATTGAAAAGCAATATTCATCAGCTATGGGAACAGCAGCTCGATTTGATCGCACTGAGTGTATGGACTTACTTTTGCAATTTAAGTTTGATGTCAACCTTCAAGACTGCTGGGGAGACATCCCCCTTTATAGCGCTATACGTTTTGGCTCCCCAAAATCTGTAGAGCTTCTTTTAAAAAGAGGGTCTAAGGTCGACATACTCAATAAGGATAACTGGTCAGCCTTAGGCATTACATTAGCCTTTAAACGCTCTCAATACGCTGAGCAATTATTAGCACACGGCTCTGACAGTAACCAAACCTTTCCTAATGGTCACACTCCACTAACTCAAGCTATCGAAAATGGTGATTTAGAAACGGTCGACTTATTACTTCGAAATCAAGCAAGCATTTTAGTAGTAAATAGGTATGGAATAAATCCTATCGAATATGCAAAAAATAAAAATCAGCTTCGAATACTGTTTCGACTTTTATTAGAAGTAAGTAGTAAAGAACAATTCAAATGCATAGGCACATCATTTGTTTTTGAGATTGCAAAATATGGCGATGCCCCTTTACTCAAACATCTAGCTTCACTTGGCGTTGATTTCAACAATGTGAATGGTGAAGGCATGACTCCATTGATCATTGCGGCACTTTATAACCAATATGACAATATTGATGAGCTATTAAATCATAATGTGAATGTTGACGCTGTAGATGTCTATGGGTGTTCAGCCTTACATTATGCCGCTCAACACTCAGATGGAAAAGTTGTCGATAAACTTTTGGCCAAAAAAGCCAACCCTACTCTTGAAGACGTTGCAGGTCGAACACCGTTATATGAGGCTCGAACTCAAAAACACTCGAAAGTAGAAGCATCATTACAGCAGGCTATTGCTCAAAAAATTGAAGAGGATAAATTCGAAGAATATGAAACATTAGATCTGCCTAGTCAAACAGAAACATCCACTCAAAATTGCGCATCAGCTATATTTCAGCCCCAAACAAAGAACATAATAACTCCCCCAACAAAAATGCCTACCAAACAGGAAGACAGCTCGGATAACTGGGAGTTAATATGATGTATATTGAATGACTGAAAAACTTTACTTGGAAATCTAAAGTAAAAGATAGACTTTATGCTTTAATACATCTGCTATTCCTTGCAAAGGGACAAGCCTAGAACGTTCGCTTATTGAAACTACTAAAATTCAAATCCATTGTTTTTTTCAATCGTTTTCCCACCAATATGAGCGATATTTTTAAGTCCGTTATAGCTTTTTAGGTATCGATTATTTTCAATATCCAGATTTCCGTCGATTTCCTTTAAGCCAATAAATCCATCGAGGTCAAACAAGTTCTGATTATTTTTAACGTCTAAACTACCCGGTAATATTGAAATATGCTTCAAGGAGTCAGTGCCTCTTAGTTCACCATTGTTGTTTACTGTTATTGAGTTTCCGACTTTGGTTAACGCATCTAATCCAGCTAAAGTTCTTAAACTCAAATCATCAGTAACATTCAAGCTGCCATTAATTTCAGCTAAGTGTTGAAAAGCATCTAAATAACTCAACATTTGATTGTTTTTAATGTTGAGGTTACCTGAAATACTATGCAGATTATTTAAACTAAGAATATCTGATAATTCATTGTTACTTTGAATATTTACATCACCTTCAACAGTCTGCAAATTATCCAAACCGGTCATAAATTCAAGCTTTGGGTTATCAACAATTATCAAATCACCTTCAATATTCACGATGCTCTTAAGGCTATTTAAGTTCTGAATATCTTTACCAGCGATCTTCAACCCACCAAGAATTTCGCTACATCCTTTAAAACTACTTTCGAAAGTATCGACTTGTTTTTGGGTTGTAAGTTCATGTACAACACATTGATTGGACTTTATTGGCGAGAAGTTAGATTCTGGTGTACTTGCAAAAGCATTATGAATCATCCCTGAAAACAATCCGATAATAATAAAAGACGTTTTCATAATTCCAAATTAAATGAGTAATCAAAACACCATTATCCGCTCATATTATAAACAGCACAAAGGTCAATAACGCATTACTTGTATTATTTTGAAATAATACAACAAAATTATTTTACCTTTACTTTAAAAACTGATACTTAACACAAAACAGTGCAAACATTCTAAACATCTTAGAGGTACCTCATGACAACTAAACACTCACTTCAAAAAGATAAGATAAAGATCTTGCTGCTTGAGGGAGTTCACCAGTCCGCTGTTGAATCATTAGAAAATGCTGGCTACGACAATATCGAATATCATAAATCATCACTTACTGGCAAAGCATTAGAATCCGCTATCAAAGATGCGCACTTTGTAGGCCTGCGCTCCAGAACGCAGTTAAGTGAAGAAGTGATCAATAGTGCCGAAAAATTGATCGCAATCGGTTGTTTTTGTATTGGTACAAATCAGGTTGATCTTAATGCCGCAGCAAAACGTGGTATTCCGGTTTTCAACGCACCGTTTTCAAATACTCGAAGTGTCGCTGAATTAGTATTAGGTGAAATTATTATGCTAATGCGTGGCATTCCTGAAAGAAATGCCAAAGCACATCGTGGTGAATGGTTTAAAAGCGCTTCGGGCAGCCATGAAGTTCGTGGAAAAGTACTCGGTATTGTTGGTTATGGTCATATTGGTACGCAATTAGGTATTCTTGCGGAAACACTCGGCATGCAAGTTATGTTTTATGACATCGAAGATAAACTACCTCTTGGTAATGCTAAGCAAATTAAGAATCTGAAAAATATCCTTTCAATGTCAGATATCGTGAGCTTGCACGTACCTGAAACAAAAAATACCAAAAATATGATAGGCGCCGAAGAACTCTCCTTAATGAAGCCTGAAAGTAAGCTTATCAATGCATCAAGAGGTACAGTAGTCGAAATTAAAGCACTAGCTGATGCCATAAAACAAGGTGAAATTTCAGGCGCTGCCATTGATGTGTTTCCTACTGAACCTAAATCTAACAGTGATGAGTTTGTGAGTGAATTGAGGAACCTTGATCAAGTTTTACTTACACCCCATGTTGGTGGCAGTACCATGGAGGCGCAAGAAAACATTGGGCTTGAAGTCGCCGGAAAACTCGCCAAATACTCAGATAATGGCTCAACACTTTCTGCCGTTAACTTTCCAGAAGTGTCTCTACCATCACATGATGGCCACTCTCGCTTACTCCATATTCACACCAACAAGCCTGGTGTGCTGATTCAAATTAACCAAGCTTTTGCAGAGCAACACATCAATATCTCGGCGCAACATCTGCAAACAAAAGGTGATATTGGTTATGTAGTGATGGAAGTCGAAACCAGTAAAGCCGATCAGGCATTCGAAGAATTAAAGAACATTGAAGGAACCATTCGTACACGTGTGTTGTATTAAGAATAAATTGGTGCTGAAGATTAATAATAGTTTTTATTATTGTTATTCGGCATCTTCATATAGGAAGGTAAAGCCCATAAAATCAAAACCATAGCATCTAAATGCTATTTAATTAGCATTCAGATGCTATTTAATTAGCATTCAGATGTTCCAAATATAATAATTAGAATCATAAATACTAAAATCTTTAGGTGATTTTATGGCTACTGCGACCAGTGGTGCACAACAATTCAATGCTCAGTTTTCAACCGGTTCTCAACAGGAATTATCTCAGTTAGAAAAGATGGATCTTTTTTCAAAAGAAACCAAACGTGAACACAAACAAGGCCTCATGTGTCGATTGCATACAGATATAAATAAGGCGCAGGAAAGATCTTTAAATGGAACCGCAAGTGTTAAGCTAACACAAAAAATGGTGACAGCGTTACCTGGCAATTACACCTAAAAGCAAGTGCTTCAAAACCAGATAGTCCACTTTTCTTTGAAGAGATAACAAAAGAGAACAGATTCTTACCGGACGAAGCAAGTATCACCCCCAGAAGTGAAGCTTTTAAAAACAAATACAGTGAATACAGAAGCAAAGATACAGGCGATATACTTAAAGACGCTAGTAAGTACGAAGACTACATGAGAACTATTGGCCGCTTTTCATTCGAGGTAAAACCATTAATGAAAAATCCTTTATACAAAGAGCCGCAGCCATCAGGACCTGATCTACCATTTTCTATAAAAGCTGCAGTAGTCGTTGCTGTGTTTACGGGAAAATCATTATTCAATTGAGCTAAGGATATCAAAAAATAAACTCACAATTATGCAATACCTCAAGTTTGTTATATCATAGCCGCCAAATTTATTGGTCCTTTTTTAACACTTAGCTTGAGGTGTCCTATTTTACGCCGCATCAGTCAGTTTTGTAAGCAGCTTTTTAATGAATCCCCTGCTACAGAGAATCATCAAAACTCAGAAAACTCGTCCGGATTAACACTCGAAGTTGTATCGCGAGACAAACATAATATTTCTCGCCGTCAAATCAGTGAGAATGCTTTAAAAGTTTTATATCGTCTGCATAAATCAGGTTTCAAAGCCTATCTTGTAGGTGGTGGCGTGCGTGATATTCTTTTAGGTTTAAAGCCAAAAGATTTCGATGTTGTAACCAATGCTAAACCTGAAGAAATTAAACGTTTATTTAGAAACTGTCGCTTAGTTGGTCGCAGATTTCGTTTAGCGCATATTGTCTTTGGGCGCGATGTTATTGAGGTCGCAACCTTCCGCGGACACCACAACGCAGACAAAAATGCCAATATATCTAAATCAAACTCTGAAGGTCGTCTTCTTCGCGACAACGTTTACGGTACGATAGACGAAGATGCAGAACGTCGTGACTTCACCGTAAACGCACTTTATTACGACATCAGTGACTTTTCAATTCGCAGTTATGGCGGTGGATTAAGAGACTTGAATAATGGTGTGATCCCTATGATCGGTGACCCAGAAACTCGCTACCGTGAAGATCCTGTGCGAATGATTCGAGCGGTTCGTTTTGCTTCAAAACTCAACATGAGTATTGATAAAGAAACTGCTCGCCCAATCAAAGCACTAGCACCGCTTTTGCAAGATATTCCTGCTGCAAGAATGTTTGAAGAAGTACTTAAAATGTTCTTCAGCGGTAAAGCTATCGATAACTATCATTTGATGCAGCAATACGGTTTGTTTGAGCCATTATTTCCTCAAATCACAAAGTCCATGCAAGATGATAACGACGACTATTTGAAGAAAATGGTTGAGCAAACACTGCAAAATACTGATGCTCGTATTCGCCAAGAAAAATCCGTGACACCTGCTTTCTTCTATGCGGCAATGTTGTGGTACCCATTGCAACAAAAAGCGCAGGATATTGTACTTGAAAGCGGACTTTCACTTTACGACGCTTTTGTCACGGCCATGGCTGATGTAATGGAAGAGCAGTGTCGTACTATTGGTATTCCACGTCGATTTAGTACCATCACAAAAGATATTTGGCAATTACAGCTCCGCCTCGAAAAAAATCAAGGTATGCGTGCATTTAAGCTTATCGAACATCCAAAGTTTAGAGCTGCATACGACTTACTTCAGCTTCGAGGTACAATCGAGTCAGATAACGTTACAACAGTTGCAAACTGGTGGAAATCCTTTGTAAATACCGACGAAGAAGAGCGTTTACAAATTGCCCGCAAGGCAAATCGAAGTCAGCCTAAACGTAACGGCCAGCGTCGTAAACGCCGCAGTAAGCCAAAAGCTAAACCACAACAGAATGACTAAAGTATTTGTTGCATTAGGTGCTAACCTGCGAGATCCCGTCTCGCAGTTAGATAATGCGAGCATGGCGTTAGCACAACTCGCTTCAGCAGATAGCTTAAACGTTTCACCTTACTATGCTTCAGTGCCAATGGGAGACGTTGAGCAACCCGATTATGTCAATGCCGTTGCCAGCTTTGAAACCAAGCTTAACCCGATTGAGTTACTTGATGCTCTGCAAGATATTGAGAATCAACAGGGTCGAGTCAGGGAAGTGCGTTGGGGGCCTAGAACTTTAGATTTAGATATCCTGTTATATGGCAACCAAATTATACAGTCCGAGCGACTGATTATCCCCCACTACGGCATGAAACAAAGAAGCTTTGTGTTAATCCCTCTACATAATATTGCACCAAATCTCACCTTGCCATGTGGAACGACTGTGGCAAGTCTAATTAACGTTCAAATGAAAAGTGAATTGCAACAGCTCGACATAGATCGTTGCAGCAACTGATTAATTCGCTTATAACTTGTTCTCCATTTCATTGGGTTAATATTGTTATGTCAAAAGTCACCACTTCGACTCTGTTTAAATTTAAGCAGGAAGGAAAAAAGTTTTCAGCACTTACCGCTTATGATTCAAGCTTTGCGAGTGCATTTGATCAAGAAGGCATTGATGTGCTCCTAGTTGGAGACTCATTGGGAATGGTGATTCAAGGCAAAAAAGATACGATTCCAGTATCTGTAGAAGATGTTGCTTACCATGTGCAATGTGTCAGTAATAGTGTTGAACGTACTCTGTTAATTGCTGATATGCCATTTATGAGTTACGCCACACCCGAGCAAACGATGGAAAACGCAGCGACTCTTATGCGAGCTGGTGCCAGCATGGTAAAGCTAGAAGGCGGACACTGGTTATTAGAAAGTATTTCCATGCTCACTGAGCGCGGCATTCCAGTTTGTGCTCACTTAGGGTTAACGCCTCAATCAGTTAATGTTTTTGGCGGCTTTAAAATCCAAGGTCGTGATGAAGAGAATGCTAAACGTATTCTAGAAGAAGCAAAAGCCGTTGAACAAGCGGGTGCTCAGTTATTAGTACTTGAATGTATTCCAGCTCATTTAGCCAAAACCATTACTGAAGCATTAACGATTCCAGTCATCGGTATTGGTGCAGGGAAAGATACTGACGGCCAGATACTTGTAATGCATGATATTTTAGGTATTAGCAGTGGCTACATTCCACGCTTCTCTAAAAACTATCTCTCACAAACAGGTGAAGTACGTTCTGCGGTAAAAGCTTTTATCACTGAAGTCGCAGATGGCAGCTTCCCTGCCGATGAGCACACCTTTAATTAAGGTGTGCAAAACCAAGCACATCATTTAATGTTTACAGAGTTATCACACATGAAAGTTACTTCTGAAATCGCAGCCATTCGTCAACAAGTCAGAGAATGGAGAGCTGCTGGTAAAACGGTTGCATTTGTCCCAACAATGGGTAATTTGCATAAAGGGCACATCTCTTTAGTAACAGAAAGCTTAAAACACGCAGATCATGTTGTTGCGTCTATATTTGTCAATCCGATGCAATTTGCAGCCCATGAAGATCTAGGCACGTATCCGAAAACATTGGCTGCTGATCTGGAACAATTATCAGCGGCTGGCACCGAACTTGTTTTTACACCGACGTCTGAGCAAATGTACCCCAATGGAGCAGAAAACCATACCAAGGTAACGGTTCCAGAAGATGCAATAGGACTGTGTGGTGAAAGCTCAAGTAGACCTGGCTTTTTTACAGGTGTAGCAACAATAGTTTTGAAGCTATTTAATATTGTTCAGCCCGATATCGCTTGTTTTGGTCGAAAAGATTATCAGCAACTGATTATCATTAAAACCATGGTTGATGAACTGGCTTTGCCTATCCGTATCATCGGAGTCGATACTTATCGTGAGCAAAGTGGCTTAGCCATGAGTTCTCGTAATAATTATTTGAGTAAAGGTGAGCGAGCTCAAGCTGCTGAAATAAAGCGTGTATTAGATGCATCAATTGCCCGTATTCAAGCTGGTGAAACACACAAAGCTGTACTTGATGATGCAATGGAGTCTATGGCTAAAGCTGGCTTCAACACCGATTACATCATTATTCGTAATGCCAATAACATGCAGCCCGTCACACCTAATGATGGCGAGTTAGTCATCTTAGTCGCAGCTTTTCTTGGCACAACACGTTTAATTGATAATCAGTATTTTACCGTTTAATATTTGAACTCAGTACATACATTCTGTTAATCTAACCATTCATAAATAATGGATTTTTATGATTAACAGGATGTTTCACAATGAATAAGAGCAATTGGCTTTTATTATTAATCTTTCTTTCATCGCCCACTTTCCCCAGTTCATTTTATAAATGTACTAAAGGTGACAGGGTCGTCTATAGCCAATCCATTTGCCCTCAATCTTTCAAACAGAGTGAAATTGCTTACAATAATGGTGTCACTATTGAAAAAGATTCTGACCAAAAAGTAAAAAAAACAGATCCTCTAAAAATACTATTAACGAACACCACCATTCCCCATGATAAGTTAATACTGCTGATTTCAGGTGAGATTAAACGTATCAAACAAGAGATCAGGTATAACGATGTTATAAAGGCGAATGAACTTCAAAATTTAGCTCGAAATCGTTTTTGGCAAGAAACTGAAATTAATGATATTGAATATGAAAAAGACGTTGAAAAACTGAATAAACACTTCGATGAACTCAATAAAGTGAATAAGCAAACAATAGCTGCACTTGAATCAAGACGGCAACAACTTGAGAAATAATTCACGAAAAATAATTACATATCACCCTTTTCACTTCCATTAAGCCACTCTAACAAACATTAAAATAACCTTATTTAATCAATAAATTAAAAGTCATAACCAATTAACTTAATTTAATGTAAATTGCATTGAACTTCTCAAATAACTTCATTAAAACTAGCTTTCAGAGCCAGTTTCGCTTTTAATTTTTGACCCTGCAGTCAATTAAGAATCGAGAAAGGCCAATAAACTAATAATCAAAGGCTCATAATAGAGGTAGTAGTATGATGTTAAAAAAAATAATTTTTGCCACATTAATTGCCAGCGTTTCAGGTTCATGTTTAGCAAACTGGGTTGGCGATGTGAGTTATTTATCACTTTCTGATTCAAATAGAGTCATTAATGTTCATCGTCACAAAAATGATGTAACACTAGGCGTTTTAGCTCTTTCCGCTGGGTATGAAATTCCACTTGCAGAAAACTTTACCATCACTCCTGAAGCGCAGTACGGCTTTGGTGTCAAAGATGATACCTTGTACACCGATGACAATGGCACTAAAGATAAAGTCACCGTTGATGTCGATAAATACTATGGTTTCAATTTAAGAGCGCAATATAATTTTACCCCTCAACTTTATGCGTATGCTCAGCCTCAATACACAAAAATTAAATTAGAAGGTAAGCATAAGTCTAACGGTGCTAAAGACTATGGCAGTGAAACTAAGTTCGGCTATGGTGGCGGTGTAGGTTATCAAGTTACGCCACAATTAGCCGCTAACCTTGGATTTGTAAGGTTCAGCAGTCTAGATGTTGATGGCTGGCAACTTGGTATGAGATACAAATTCTAATCAAGAATTAAACAAAATAAAAAAGCACCATTAAGGTGCTTTTTTATTAACTGACAGTTTATGACCTAGTTATCTAACCGAACAGGCATTCCATTTCTTTTTTCAAGCATTCGCTTTAACGTCTCAGAATTCGTTTTTGCATTTGCAATAAAACGCTTCACATTACGATTAAAAGTGAGTGGCGCATCTTCATTAGAATCATACTGAGCTTGATTCTTGGATAGTGGTTCATGCACTTCTATATATCGATGACCATCAGGTTCGACAGCGACTTTAATCGGCTCATTGATGAATTGGACTCGAGTATGAACAGGGACCTCTTTAAATAATGCTTCAATGTCATCATTACGTAAACGTACACAGCCATGACTGACACGTAATCCTATTCCGAAATTAGCATTCGTACCGTGTATTGCATAAAGGTTCCCTACATACAACGCAAACAAGCCCATTGGATTATCTGGTCCTGCTGGCCACACTTTCGGTAGTGTTTCCCCATTAGCTGCATAATCAGCTCTTATACTAGCTGTGGGCGTCCATGTTGGGTTTGCTTTCTTACGCCAAATTTTTGTTGTCCAATTCTCCGGAGTATCGCGTCCAACCTCGCCAATGCCGATTGGGTACACTTCAACCGTCCCCTTTCCTTTTGGGTAATAGTACAAGCGCATTTCAGCCAAGTTAATAATGATGCCTTTTCGGGGCGCATCTGGCAAAAGTAGCTTATGCGGAATGATCAGTTTTGAGCCAGGTCTTGGTAGAAACGGATCAACACCAGGGTTTGCTTGCATTATATTCGTTAAGCCTAACTGAAACTTGGCAGCGATATCTTCGAGTGCGAGTTTTCCTTGAGGAACAACATAGGTTTCGTTTTGACCAACGAGCCGACCGCCATCTTTCGGTATCACATAAGTCAATGCAAATGCTGACGGAGCTAAAAACAATAAAGGGAGAACTAAAGCAGTCAATCGATTCATAAAATACTTCATCAATCCATATATCTATTATCACTTGCTGCATAATAGGCTAATTTGTTGATGTTGCAAAATTTTGCATTTAGAGTCCTTTGAACATTTGCTACCATTGCCAGTAAATTACTATAAGTAACAACACGTTTAATGAAATCCAAAAAAATCACGGTCATTGTTGGGTCAAAGAATCCTATCAAAATTAATGCGGTTAAAATGGCACTATCTCAATACTTTCCGTCACATGAAATCATGGCTGAAGGCATTGACGCTCCATCTTTGGTCGCTGATCAACCAATGACTTCGAACGAAACTCGTGAAGGCGCAGTCAATCGGGTAGCATTCTGTAAGCAACATCATCAAGCCAATTTTTATGCCGCGATTGAAGGTGGGGTTGAAAGTACGCCTTACGGTAGTTTCACGTTTGCTTATATTGTTATTGATAATGGTCAGTATCAAAGTATCAACCGCAGTGCTAGCCTCCCTTTACCAAATTCTGTGTACCTCGCACTTGAAGCGGGAGAAGAGCTTGGTGATGTAATGGATAACTTATTTAACGAAACGAACGTGAAGCAAAAAGGCGGAGCAATAGGTTTGTTAACTCACCAGCTTGCAACACGTGGCTCTACCTACGAACAAGCAGCACTACTTTGTATGGCACCTTTAATGAATGAATCACTCTATGGCAAATAACATCATAATTAGAACATTAACCGCTGCCGATGATGAAATCATCGCGACTATCATTCGCCAAGCATCCCATGATTTTGGCTTAACGTCAGAAAAAGGCTACGGAGTTTCAGATTTAGTTTCACAGCCTTTGTCATCACTTTATCAACACAACATGAGTAATTATTGGGTCGTTGAACTTGATGGTGAAATTATCGGTGGAGCTGGTATTGCCCCAATC
Organism: Shewanella sp. OPT22; assembly: GCF_004168585.1. GTDB lineage: Bacteria > Pseudomonadota > Gammaproteobacteria > Enterobacterales > Shewanellaceae > Parashewanella. The sequence continues at coordinate 277,027 of NZ_PGVH01000056.1, forward strand.
GAAAATCGAAAAAACATTCAAACTTGTGAGCTTCAAAAAATGTATTTTTTGAACAAAGCGAGAGGGTTGGGCATTGGAAAAAAGCTATGTCAATTTTGTTTAGAGCAGGCTAAACAACTTGATTACCAGTTATGTTATTTAGAGACCACGGCGGTGTTGACTCAAGCTTATCATTTATATAAATCCATAGGGTTTGAAGATATTCATTACCGATTAGGCAATAGTGGTCACGATGATTGTGAAATTATGATGATTAAACGATTGTAGGTGCCGCTTGGTGTACACGTATTTGAGTTATTTTTATACATCAGTACAAGCTGGAAAACTTGTTAATTGTTCAAAATCCTTTGTACAGAATGCTTTCAGTTCAGTGATAGAACAAGAAAGCTTAAGCGCAACCTTCTTAATATCGTCCATTCCTGTTGCTGGATTTTGGCTTAAGAGCTTTATCAATTCAAAAGCTAAAAATGCAGAATATCTACTACAGTTATTCCTATCACGAATCGACTGCAAGCCGCAATATACAGTATCAAAGCCTCCTGAATCTTCCTTTCCTCTTCGAGTATTAAACACTTTAATACCACTAGAATGTGTAACGACTAATACAGTATGATCTTCTTTAGTGAATCCTCGCTCTCTTATACCTAAAAGATAAAAACCAAATGAATGTCGATTTGAGCTCATATGTTCATGGTATTTATCTAAAATAACGGCTCTAATATTTTTCTGTTCATAACCTTCAGCATTTGCTTCATTAATCAACAAAAATCTAGATTTAACTAAACTATTGTCTTGTTCAACTTTTGCTGACAACCAATCTATCATCGCTTTGGCTGAAATTTGAGACTGTAAATCAGAAACACTCACAGTGCCCTTTTGGTTAAAAGCACTTGCCTCGGCTTTTTCATTATACTCAACCGTTTCGCTACTACCTATTTGCAAAAGGGGATGACCACCTTCAGAAATCCTTGCTACTTCAACGATGTCTTCATCACCGAATAGGGCTGGCTCATTACTAACACTGCCATCAAGCTCAGTTGTAATGCTATGAGTATGTGTTTCTTTTTTTATTCCGGTAGAAAAGTTTGTCTGCGCATGCTTTCTAATTAGATAGTCTTTAACGAGAGCGCTCGCTTGCTTAATTGCTGATATAAATTTACTTTTCCTTATTATTTCAACTGTCTCAGAGTCATTCTCTTCCATCGGATTTAAGAAACCAGAGAGTGTGCAGTTTATTGTGCTACTCTCAACCTCTACCTTAAGTTCATATTTCCTTGCCCAAACATCTGGGCAATTAACAGCATATATATTAATGTAAAAAAGCTGTTCTTTTAGCTGCAACTCTTCAAGCTGTTTAAAGCCTTCAAAGTCTATTGTTTTATAATCATAAAACATTGCTAATTGGAGCATACTCCTCCCAACAAGGTCATTCTGTTGTTAATAACAATAACTTAAAGCCACTTAAAAATCACAAAACAAAATAATACTTAATTTAAAGTTAATTAGTAGAGACTAAATTATAGAGATCATCTTAGCAATTCAATCACTAAATTTAATTTGTTTATCACTAGATTAAAGAGTATAAAAAAGAAACAACTCGATAATTCTTGATTAGCTTTGATTAAATCACGACTTGCCAACTCCTCTTTAGAGGTCAGTAAACTTTGCCTAGGTACAATGACGTGGGGTGAGCAGAACACACAAAATGAAGCGTTTTCACAACTTGACTTAGCGCTCGAACACGGCATTAACTTTATTGATACGGCTGAACTCTACCCTGTTCCTCCCAAAGCTGAAACTCAAGGCTATACCGAAGAGATCCTCGGAAACTACCTAAAAAGTTCAGGCAATCGTGATAAATTCGTTATAGCGACAAAAGTTGCTCCTCCAGGGCCTGGTATCGACTATATTCGACCGAATATGGCACTAGACTGGAATAACATTCATCAAGCAGTTGATGCCTCTTTGGCACGACTACAAACGGATGCAATCGATCTTTATCAGGTCCACTGGCCTCAAAGAGACAACAATCGTTTTGGAGCGCTCAACTATCAGGCTGGAACTCAACAGAACACAACACCAATTATTGAGACGCTAGAAGCACTTGCAGATGTCATTAAACAGGGAAAAGTGAGATACATCGGTATTTCAAATGAAACACCTTGGGGAATGATGAAATACCTCCAATTGGCAGAGAAGCATGATTTACCCAAAATCGTCAGTATCCAAAATCCATATAACTTATTAAATAGAAGCTATGAAGTAGGCTTGAGTGAGATATCACATCGTGAAAACATAGGTTTACTCGCTTATTCTCCATTAGCATTTGGCGTACTCACAGGAAAATATCAAACCAAACCATGGCCAGAGAACTCAAGGTTAGCTTTATTCGAGCGTTTTGATCATCGTTATACGTCATCAAAAAATGCCAATAATGCAGTCCAAGCCTATGTCGACTTAGCAAAGGAATTCGATTTATCTCCAGTACACCTAGCTTTGGCATTTGTAAGTCAACAACAATTCGTCGCCAGTAACATAATTGGTGCAACGAACTTGACTCAGCTTAAAGAGAACATTAGCAGTGCTGAAGTTGTTTTGTCTGATGAAGTGATGAGTCGTCTAGAGGAAATTGGCAATACATACCGGATTCCGTGTCCATAAGAGTGCTACCGTTAAAATATCAGCTAAACTTGCAAAAACTTTTATTTTGCAACAAGATCGGCCTCCGATTTTAGTGATACTGAATAATGAACATGCCAAGCCAAACTCTAACGCCTCTAGCAGAAAGCTTAAGGACAAACTTCCCAACATTAAAGGTAGAGTTTGATGGTACGCCATTATGTTATTTGGATACGGCGGCAACCAGTCAAAAGCCTCAATCGGTCATTGAAGCGATCAATTGTTTTTTTCAAACTAAAAATTCAAATGTTCATCGTGGAGCACATCAGTTGTCTTCACTGGCAACTATCGAATATGAAAGCATCAGGCAAAAAGTTGCCAAGCTGATTTCTGCAAATAAATGCCAAGAAGTGATCTTTACTCACGGTTGTACTGAATCAATCAACATAGTGGCGGCAGGACTCGATTCACAACTCTCAAACGGCGACACTATTTTAATCGACAGTGCAGCGCATCACGCCAATATTGTTCCTTGGCAACAATTAGCAAAGCGTACTGGTGCGATTATTAAACCTATCCCTTTAACAAAGAATTTTCAGTTTGATCTAAAGGCCTACCAAACTCTATTAGAATGCAAACCTAAACTGGTTGCCATTGCACATGTAACCAATGCATTAGGTACACTAAACCCAGTTAATGAAATCGTAAAGTTGGCCAAAGCTGCTGGCGCAATAACTCTCGTCGATGGCGCACAAGCCATTGCTCATCTTGACATTAACGTTCAAGAGATTGATTGTGATTTTTATACGTTCTCAGGACATAAGATGTACGGACCAACAGGTGTCGGCATCCTTTATGGGAAATACGACGTACTCGATACATTGTCTCCCCTGCTAACGGGCGGTGAAATGATAAAATCCGTCAGCTTCGAAGAAACTACATTTGGGAAATTGCCTAACAAATTAGAAGCTGGCACCCCGCCAATTGCTGAAGTCTTTGGCCTAGGTGCAGCTGTTGATTATATTAAGTGTCACCTAACTCAAGCACACCAACAACAAGAACGTGCATTGCTGAACTATTTAGCCGATAAGTTATCCCAGCTAACTGAAATCGAAGTTTATGCTCAATCAGAGCAAAATGTAGGTGTTGTAGCATTTAATGTTAAAGGCGAGCACCATCAAGATATCGGAATGCTATTAGATCAACAAGGCATTGCGATTCGCTGCGGCCATCACTGTGCGATGCCATTAATGGACTTAATGCACATTAAAGGTTGCTGCAGAGTTTCTATTGGTATTTATTCCACTCAAGCTGATGTTGATACTTTTATCGATGCGCTACAGCAAACATTGGAGTTATTGGATTAATGCCTCATCCACTCCCTGACACTCAAGATTTTCATTATACAATCCCTGAGTTAAGCGAAATTACAAAGACCTTTTTGGCTGCCAAAAACTGGCAAGAAAAGTATCGACAATTGATGCTTCTTGGTAAACGTGCCCCAAAATTAAAGCCTGAATTTAAGGTTGAAACTGCAAAAATAGATGGATGTGAAAGTGATGCTTGGCTTTATCATAAAGTGATAGAAGGTAATCATTACTTCATCGCAGACAGTGATGCAAGAATCGTTAAAGGTTTGATTGTGATATTACTTGCTGTTTTTCACAATCAAAATACAAAGCCAAATCTTGATATCCAGCAATTATTTACTGAACTAGGTTTGTACACCCAATTAAGTCCATCACGGACTAATGGGGTAGCCGCAATGGCTGAAGCGATAGAACTGAGCTTTTAGAACTGACCAGAAATGCTGGTATTTTGATATTTTCTTTCTATAACGATTGCTCTACTGACTTTTAATAATTCGCTTTGTTAGAAACGACTCTTAATTTCTCAAATGGCTCTAATTTGTAATTCAGTGTTGGAGCTAAACATCAGGTAGATAAGTTTAGATATCATTTATAAACATTGGAAAACACATATAATATTTTCCTTTATCAAATGTAATAATCATCTCAACCTCCTCGAAAACTTAAGCTGCATTTCGATGTGAAATTTCTATTTTGGAGTAAAATATAAACATCGACTTAATGTCTTGAGGACTACAATGTTAACTCAACGCCCCACTGAATTACTCCTCATTGTTTTAATCATTCTAATGTGCCCACTTGCTGAAGCATCTCAGAATCCCATCACCATATACCAAGCCAAGAAAATATACACAATGAACCCGATGCTGCCAAACGTGTCAGCTGTGGCCGTTCAAAATGGGAAAGTTATTTCAGTTGGAACGCTTAAATCTTTTAAGTTGTGGTTAAAAAACAAACCCTATACTGTCGATGATCGTTTTAAAAATAAAATTATCACTCCTGGCTTTGTTGAACCTCACGCTCACCCTCTATTGGCAGGAATTGTCTATCGTCTGCCCTCATTGAGTTATTACTCAATACCTAGACCATATGGTAAAAGTTATGTTCCTGTAAAAACTAAACAGCAGGCAATAGCTAGACTAAAGCAATATATAAGCGCATTAAAAAAACCAACACAACCTCTAATCGTTACTGGCTACGATATACTCGCCATGGACAATGGAAAATTTACCTTAGATAAACATACACTTGATAAAATATCGACAACTCATCCAATCATCATTTCAGATTCATCGATTCATAACTTATTTTTAAATTCCGCAGCACTAAAATTACACCCTTTGACACCGCAAGAGTTGCTTGTTCAAGGCGTTAATCGTGAGAAGAGTGGAGAACTAACAGGAGTATTTGAAGGCGCTACCGCTTCAATAATGATGTCGAAAAAGTTATTTTCTCATCTAACTACTCCCACACAAAATGCTAAGACCTTAAAGTACATTACAGATCTTAGCCGCAAGTTTGGCATTACCACAACAAGTGAACTGGCCATGGGCGTCTTAGATTGGAAAACCGAACTGAATGCAAACACCCGCTTTTTCAATGCAAAGACGACACCTATGCGATGTGTTGTTGTTTCATTTTCAAGTTCACTTGTCAAAACCTACGGTAAAGATGCCGTTAATAAACTCGAAAGTTTAGAAGACCAAAGCACCAATAAATTAATATTTAATGGGGTTAAGTTTTTTTCTGACGATGCTTTTCTCAGCTTGAATATGAAAATGAAACCACCAGGATACTTTGATGGTCATCACGGCTTATATTTAACGCCACCAAAGTTTCTATACCAATTAATGTTGCCTTGGTGGAATGCAAACCAGCAAATCCATGTACATTCGAATGGCGACGCAGGTAATCAGGTTACGCTTAATGCACTCGCAAAATTACAATTAGAGAAACCTCGATTTGACCACAGGTTTACCTTTGAGCACTTAGGGATAGTGACACCCTATATGATTAAAAAAATGTCTAAATTAGGCGCATTAGCCAGTGTTAACCCCTATTACTTGTATTACCGTTCAGATATGAATGAAGCCTACATCGGTGCAGACAGAGCGGATACGACGATACCATTAAAAACACTTTTAGATAATGATGTAACGGTTTCATTGCATGCTGATATGCCTGTTGCTCCACCTGCTCCACTTGAAAAAGTTTGGATAGCCGTTAATCGAATTGGAATGTCTGGTAAGGTAAAAGCGCCATCTGAACGTATTTCTGTGTATCAAGCCATGAAGATGATTACCATAGATGCCGCATACACTTTAGGCATTGACGATAAAGTTGGCAGCATTGAAACCGGTAAGTTTGCCGACTTTACCGTTCTAGATGACGATCCCTTTACCGTTGATAAGGCTAAAATTAAAGATATTCATGTATGGGGAACCGTATTCGACGGAAAGGTTTACCCGAGCAGCCAAATCAAGCCATAACCTAGGGTACTTTTGTTTGTAATCATGACTAGGGTGCGTGCACTCTAGTGAACATCAAAGGATGCATGCCAAGTACTTTTTATTCGTATTTTGAGGAAAAAACTGAGAATAAGTATCTCAGAGAGTATTCCTAGGTAGAATAAAAAACAGCTAACCAAATTGTTTCAGCGTCGTCTTGTGTCCAAGCCACTCGATGCTTTAGATGAGCAGGAATGTTGTAATAATCACCGTTTTTTAAATGAATAACTTGTCCATCTTCAAGTTCTAGCTTAGCTTCACCTTTAAGAATAATGACCCATTCATTTTGATCTTGGTCATACCAAAAATCTTTAGGGCTTTTGTGCCCTTTTGAAATGATTCGCTCTATCTTTACCTGGTCATGTTCTGCAATGGTTTCAAAAAACTCTTCAGAAAGCTCATTAGGTATACCTTTAAATATATTAGTCATTAATACTCATTACACTCCACGCACAAAAAAGCGGAGCATTCGCTCCGCTTTCAATTTTAGGATATTCGCTGAAGTTTACTTAACGAATTCAACACCAATTTTGATGTCGCCTTTAAGTGTGTCCAGCATTGCATCACGTGCATTTGATTCAAATTCGCTAACATCACCATAAGGAAGCACTTTTTCAACACCGTTTTTACCCAGAACTACAGGTTGTGCGAAAAATTCAGCGTGTTCACTACCACCGTCAACATAAGCACATTCAACAACATTTGCTTCGCCTTGAAGGCCACGAACTAAAGATAAGCCAAAACGACAAGCCGCTTGCCCCATTGAAAGTGTAGCGCTACCGCCACCAGCTTTAGCTTCTACTACTTCAGTACCCGCATTCTGAATACGGTGAGTAAGTGCAGCAACTTCTTCATCAGTAAAGCTTACACCTTCCACTTGAGAAAGTAGAGGAAGAATCGTTACACCACTGTGACCACCAATAACGTTGATGTTCACATCAGCAGGGCTCAAGCCTTTCGCTTCAGCGATAAAAGTTTCAGAGCGAATAACATCAAGTGTAGTAACACCGAACAGACGGTTCTTGTCGTATACGCCAGCAGCTTTTAATACTTCAGCAGCAATCGCAACAGTAGTGTTAACAGGGTTAGTAATGATACCAACCAATGCTTTTGGACATACAGCTGCAACTTTTTCAATCAAGTTACGAACGATACCAGCATTGATGTTAAATAGATCTGAGCGATCCATACCTGGCTTACGAGCAACACCAGCAGAAATAAGTACTACGTCTGCGCCTTCTAAAGCCGCAGATGGGTCTTCACCAGCAAACCCTTTAACTTCAACATCTGTTGGGATATGGCTTAGGTCAACGGCAACACCAGGTGTAACAGGAGCGATATCATATAATGATAATTTTGCACCCGCAGGTAATTGAGTTTTTAGTAATAGGGCAAGTGCCTGGCCGATACCACCAGCAGCACCAAGTACAGCAACTTTCATAGTTCTCTCCGTTGATTTATCGGTATTCTGTGACGTAGATCATAATTATGGCGCAACCTTACTGGAATGCGAGCAAAATATCAATCTCACAGCCTCTATACATTGCACTGAAAAAACTGAAAAATAGTAGCAGCGTAAACCTTAGTTTCCTCTAAAATGACATATGAATAATTATGCACTGCAGGTCATTTTATTTGACAAAAATGCATCAGTTATGCAAAGATCTTTAAGTTTTTTGAATATAAAGATTGAAAATTTATTCAAGTATAAATGAAGTAACAGTTTAGATATTTCAAGAAACTGTCGCAGATTGTTTAAGTTAAAAATCACTGAAAAATTATTATGACAAACAAGAACCAAGAAGAGCTCGTAAAAGTCTTTAAGGCTATTCTGAAAGAAGAACGATTTGGCTCCCAAAGTGAAATCGTTACCGCTCTACAATCCGAGGGGTTTAGTAACATTAACCAATCTAAAGTATCCCGTATGCTGAGCAAGTTTGGGGCAGTTCGTACCCGAAATGCAAAGCAAGAAATGGTTTACTGTTTACCAGCTGAATTAGGGGTCCCAACAGCCGGTAGTCCACTAAAAAATCTAGTGTTAGATGTTGATCACAACTGTTCGATGATTGTTGTTCGTACCAGTCCTGGTGCTGCTCAACTTATCGCCAGATTGTTAGACTCAATAGGAAAGCCTGAAGGAATTTTAGGCACCATTGCGGGTGATGATACGATTTTCATCACTCCGTCAAACATTAGTAACATTGATAGAACATTAGAAACGATAAAATCACTATTCAATTACACTGAATAGTTAATTGTAATCTAAATGTAAAAAAGAGTACGTATGGGGCGTACTCTTTTATTTTATAGAGAATTGTGCTAGTGAATTATACTTTTTCTAGTAAAAAATCTAGCGACGGGGCAAAAAATGAAGAACCCGTTAAGGCTTGAGTATACTCCATCAGCTTATCTGTATGTCCATGTCCGTCACCTTTAATCATACTTGTTAACATATCTTCAAAATGTGCAGGGGTTCTACAGACAGAAATAAACATTAAGCCTTGCTGCCTCAAAGATCCAAATGGCATGCTTTGCCTTAGAATCTCCTTAGACTTGCCGTTTTCATCTTTTAAATTCACACGTTTAACATGGCTGGTTAACGGTTTATCTTCAGCAGCATACTCAATATCGTCTTGTTTGGTTCGAGCAATAATGTCTTCTTGTTCTTTTTGTGGAAGTCGATGCCAGTGATTCAGCTTATGTTCGTATTTTTGTACGTGAACGTAACTCCCGCCTTGAAACTCCTCATCCTCTTCTTCTATCAAAGCAACTTGTTGGCGTTGTCGACCTTTCGGATTCTCTGTGCCATCAACAAACCCCGTTAGATCACGGCTGTCCATGTATCTGAATCCACGTTCTTCATCAACCAGCTCGACAAGCCCTTCCAGCATCTGATGGATTTCATTAGCAACTAAGTGAAGTACATCATAACGATCACAACGAATATGAAAGAAGAGGTCAAACTCAATAGCTGGAGCAACCAAGTCATTGTATTGGAGAGATGGAAATGGTCTTAGTAGTTGCGGTCTAGAATCTGGATATAAACTGTCCCAGTAATTCGCACCTACGGCCACAAAACCATTAAAAGCAGTGTCTGCGTGCTGGTCGGTCTGCTCAAAAATATATTGTGCGACTGACGCTAAACAAGGGCGTAATAGAGGCTCAACATGATCACGAGCGTTATACATCAAATAAATACTGTGTAGATTCCCTTCAGCGCAAATCCCGAGTTGTTCCCTTGGCATTGATTCTATATCCATGTTTTTCTCCTGAGAGTAATTTCATACTAAACAATTATATGGATAAATTCACGACGATTTTAGCTTAATACGTCTAAAAAACCACTGGAGATTTCTCTCAAGCTCAATCAAGATGAAATAAGGCATTAGAAGTACGACTAAAACAAATTTAGACAAATTACATGGTAAGTATGTAGTAATAAAATTTAGTCTTATTTAAACCATTATTACTTTTTAATCGCTTTTACGTAGCTTCTGATGAAGTGTATTTTTTACGACCCAAAACAAGACTTTCTAAGCGAGATAGGAATATACAATTTAAAGTGATATAGCCATATGAAATAACTACATATCTTGAAACAGATTGTCATTGTTAATCATCGATTTTTGATATAGCTTAAAAAAGCATCAATTCATATAGGAAACATCATGAAACGAATCATTCTCGGTAGCTTAGCTGCTTCTGTTGTATTCGCATTAACCGCATGTGGAAGTGATAGATATGCTCCAACGCCCCCTCCTCCACCCAATCATAACGAGCAAGGCGCCAATTCCTTAAAATCAGGAATTGATTTTGCTAACTTCGACAAATCTGTCCGTCCGCAAGATAACTTTTATCGTTATGTAAATGGTACTTGGTTGAAGAATGCTAAGATCCCAGGTGATAGAACCAGTGCTGGTGCCTTCTATGATTTACGTGAGAAGTCCCAAGAAGATGTGAAAAACATCATCGAACAGCTTGCTGATAAGCCAAATTTAAAAGCTGGGACTGATGAACAGAAGGTGGCTGACCTTTATCGTTCATTCATGGATGTTTCTAAATTAGATCAACTCGGCGTTACTCCAATTCAACAACAATTCTCTGATATCAAAAAACTCAGAAATAAATCACAACTTGCTGGATATTTTGCGAAAAGCCAGAAGTTAGGCAGTGGAACACCCATGGCTTTCTATGTCGATATCGATGCCAAGGATTCGACCCGTTATGCGCCGCACATATGGCAGTATGGCTTAAGCCTGCCGGACAAAGACTACTACTTTAATAAAGAAGAACGTTTTGTAAAAATTCGTAAGGCATTCGTAGCGCACATAGCCAAGATGTTTAAACTTGCTGGTTTACCTAACGCTAAGCAAGCGGCTCAAACTGTTATGAAATTAGAAACCGATATTGCCAAGCAACACTGGGATGTTGTTGATAGCCGTGACAGCACCAAAACTTACAATTTGTATCAAATAAAAGATCTTAAAAAATTAGCTCCGCAAATCGACTGGGCTGTGTACTTAAAGGATCTTGGCGTCAAAAATCAAAAAACCATCATCATCAATCAACCGAGCTTCATAACCGGGCTTGGTAAAGTGTTAGCTCAACATTCGATGTCAGATTGGCGTACATACATGACTTGGCAAACTCTAACCAGTGCTGCGAGCAATCTCTCACAACCTCTGGATAAAGAAAACTTCGAATTTTTTGCTAAGACGCTTAATGGTCAGCAACAACAGCAACCTCGTTGGAAAAGAGGTGTGAGTACAGTAAATGGTGTACTTGGTGAGGTAGTAGGCAAAGTTTATGTTAAACGTCACTTTACTCCTGCAGCTAAAGAGCGGATGGAACACCTTGTTGAGAACTTACGTGCCGCTTACAGCGACAGCATTGATGGTTTACCTTGGATGAGCGAACAAACCAAAGTCGCCGCTCAAGAGAAACTCAGCAAGTTTGTTCCTAAAATTGGTTACCCTGATAAATGGGAAAATTACGGTAAACTCACAATTAAAAATGGCGACTTAATTGGCAATATCGAACGTGCAGCCGAATTTCAGTTTAATAAAGACTTAGCCAAACTTGGCTCACCGATAGATAAATCCGAGTGGCAAATGACACCACAAACGGTGAATGCTTATTACAACCCAACCATGAATGAAATTGTTTTCCCTGCTGCCATTTTACAGCCTCCTTTCTTTAATATGGCGGCGGACGATGCAGTCAACTATGGTGGTATTGGTGCTGTTATAGGTCATGAGATGGGCCATGGTTTTGATGACCAAGGCGCTAAATTTGACGGTGAGGGTAACCTAAGAGATTGGTGGACACCTAACGACCTTGTGAAGTTTAATGAGCGTACGGCTCAGTTAGTAAAACAATATAATGGCTATTACGTTTTCAAGGATTTGCCGATTAATGGTCAACTGACTTTAGGCGAAAACATTGGTGACTTATCAGGCTTAACTATTGCCTATAAAGCTTATCAAAAATCCTTGGATGGCAAGCCTGCACCTGTGATTGATGGTCTCACCGGAGATCAACGCTTCTTTATCGGCTTTACCCAAATTTGGCGAGGTAAAAAAACGGAAGCAGCTGCACGCAATCAAGTAGCCACTGATCCCCACTCTCCTGCAGAGTTTAGGGCTGTAGGCTCACTTTCAAATATGCCAGCATTTTACAAAACCTACGGTGTTAAGCCAGGTGATAAGATGTATATCGCACCAGATAAGCAGGTAAAAATCTGGTAAATACGCTTAATTGATTCAAAATCTAAAAAGCCGCTGCCATTTCGTAGCGGCTTTTTCTATACTTGTCGAAAATCAAATTCTGATAACCCATAACATGAACGACATTATTGATCAGCTGCAAGACGCCAGCATCGAAACTGCATTTCCGCTAGAACTGCCAACCTTTGAACAATTAGTTGAGGTTGAAGAACAAATTTTAATTCCGCTTCCTGGTGCACTAAAGGAATATCTTTTAGAAGCCAGCGATGTCATTTTCGGTAACGTTGAGCCTGTCACCGCCGCAGATCCAAGCTCACATACCTTTTTACCTGAAGTTACCAGCTATGCTTGGTCAATTGGTTTACCCAGAGATCAAATTGCCATCTGCCAAGTTGGCGATAATTTCCATTGCATTGATCAACAAGGTGAAGTTCGTTATTGGCAAAATGGACGCTTTACAGACCATTGGGAACACTTTTGGTTGTGGGCAGAAGAAGTGTGGTTGGCTAAGTAGCCAACCGCTTTTATTACGATAACATCTAAATAATTGAGAACCTCGCCACAAAAAGCATCAATTTCCAACCATAAATCACACTTTACATCACTTCTATTCTTAACTGGATAAAAATCAAACTTTGATCACACTTATTCTCATAAATCAGTAGATAAACCATTACATAAACTTATTTTAATAAAGTGATCACGAACACAATACCATTTAAGTTATTTGTTTTTGTTCATAAAAATATCAACATGAAACTTGGTTAATAAATTCTAATTCATCATTAATTACTTTCTTTCACCGTAATATGAAGTGGTCGGTGAAACATGAAAGGAGCAAAGTGATGGCCAGTCCAGTAACGAACAGTATTCCATTTAGTCCCTATGGAATTAAAGGTGAAAGCGACAGTTTTATCATGCCGAAAAAGTTTGAGATTAGCCCTGAGCTGGTTGATAAACTTTCACATGCTGAAACTGAAGAAGCGGCGCTTGAGTGTGTGCCCTTGCTTCATTTACAGGAAACGATAATCCAAGCTCCAATCAGTGACGCAGTGATCCATTTATGGCATATCATTCACCAACCCGATGAAGCCAACATATCTGATGCACTCGATATGCTCACCCACTCAGCAGAGCTAGAAGCTCTAGGCAAAACCTCAACAGATTTTGAGCGTTTTCAATTCCAAGCAACAAAAACAGAAGGAAAGCTGGTCTTCAATGTTGAAATAAAAGGCAGCCCGGTAGAGAAGCAGTTGACGGTTAACCCTATGCCAACAGAATTAACTGAAATCGCTGAACAACCCATTTCAAATAAAAGCGAGTTCTTTACCGGGAATGCCCCCCTCCACAGTAAAAAACTACTCGAAGATGTGTCTTTGAGCCTAAGTAACGATGGTAAACTTGAGTTAAAAGGTAAATACCTAAACCCTTCTCAGCATGCTCGACTTTTGGGTGAAATCAGTAATTTAACACCTAATCAGCAGAAGATTTTTATGGCCAATAAAAATCAAGAGTTACAAAAATGGATTACATTTAACTCAAATTTATGGGCACATGTTGCGGATAAGAGTGAGCAATTTATTAAAGATGCAGGTCATTTACTTGAAGTCGCCCCACCTGAGAGTGCTAGTGCGATGGAGCAAACATTACAAGTAATCGGGCTCATTAGAGACATTTCGAATGTTCAAGACCTTTACCAGCAGAGAATGTTAGGGGAAATGATTACGCAGTCATTTTCGAGGCCAAGACTCTCATCTCAGGTCAGTTGGGGATAGCGAAGCAAAAGGGAGTAGCACATCTACTCCCAACGTTAAACGTTAAAAACCCATCACAATCATTTTTGATAAAAATTCATCACTTTCATTATCACCAATATCGGCATAATCGGTGACTTGGTAATGATTTCTGGAATTCACCTTCCTTTTTACCACTTTTGCATCAGTGATAAGTGACCTCAGCTGCCAAGACTTCACTTTTCCTTTCTGAGTGAGTTTAAAATGTTTGGGTAATTGATAATAATTCAACCATTCAATATCAACTCCCTGCTTTGAACCCATTTTCATAGTTTCATCACACGTAAACGCAGACGTTTTGGGAGAAGAAAGTTCGAAGTCACTTAAGGCAATAACCGAATTAAGCTTATTCCACTTTCTGATATTAGCTTTAACGGTCTTATGGCTGAGTTGATATTCAATGCCTCGTTCAAAGCCATCGTAATATCGAGTTAATTGCACGCTTACTGATTTTTGTTTATTCGCAATGTACCAATATTCCGCTTTTTGCTTATGTGGGTACTCATATACCACTTTATTTTTGTGTCTCCAAATATTGACCGGATAACTGGCCATTTCACCTTTGTTATTAGTTACGCTCACTTGGTATTTAGCACCGATAACTGCACTATCAACCAAGCAGGTTTGAGCATTTACATGAAGATGAACACTAAAAAATAAAACAAGAATAGAAGTAAAGTACTGAGTTTTTTTCATAATAAGTCTGACGAAATAAAATTAAAAAACGCCCACATTCAGTGGGCGTTTAACCGTTCTAAAAGCATATATTTATTAAGTTACAGTTTGTTTTCAGCTTTTCCGACTAAGTCAGCGGCATGCTCCATAATATGGAAAATAATGCTTTGCTCATTAGTACCAGAAACAAGCTGAGATGAAGGCCCTTGTGCATACATTCCAACATCTTCACCTGCATGCGTTTCACTGCTTCTTGGAACGAGAGCTTCTTGATGGAAACCTGCAGCTTCAGTATTAACGTCCGTTAAATCAATACGACCTGTCATATGAATGTCTTGTTCGTAACCCGCATCAGCGTTCGTTTCATTACCTAAGTTCATCACGCCACGACCATTGGCATAACCAAGCGTCGTATATGGCTTGTCATCCGATGCTAAAGCAGGCTCAGTTTTACCTACGGCGACCACTTTCCCTAAGATAGGATTACCACGCTTTGGGTAACCCGCTATCGTAAATACATGACTATGATCCGCCGTTACGATAATCAGTGTATCTTCAGGATTCGACATGGCCACAGCTTTAGCAACGGCATTACTGAACTCAATAGTATCTTCTAACGCATTAAATGCGTTACCAGCATGATGGCCATGATCAATACGACCTGACTCAACAACCAGCATATAACCTTTGTCGTTTTTGCTGAGCACTTGTAGTGCTTTTTCTGTCATTTGCGTTAATGAAGGCTCACCGGC
Source organism: Shewanella sp. OPT22 (assembly GCF_004168585.1). GTDB lineage: Bacteria > Pseudomonadota > Gammaproteobacteria > Enterobacterales > Shewanellaceae > Parashewanella. The sequence continues at coordinate 292,469 of NZ_PGVH01000056.1, forward strand.
AATATCATTATGGCGATCAGCTTCATACTGCATGTGACTTTCATTAAACAAACCAAAGATGCGCTCTGTCGTAGCAGTATTCAAAGCATCAAAGCCTGCTCTGTCCATCACATAATTACCTGTTGGATACTGTGATTTCCACTCATTCACTAGATTTCGACCATCAGTACGATCACCTTCAATGTCGCTTCTTGCATCTGTTGAGTTTGCACTGGCATCTTTTGGTAAGAAGTGACGACGGCCGCCACCCATTACGACTTCAAGACCGTCGATATTCAAACCTTGGTATCGGGACTCTAAGTTCGTTTCGAAGTTAACTAACTGAGAAGCAATATCTTCACAACCAGCAGTGACAGCCGCTTCTGGCATATCCGAAACATCTTCCCAGTTACGATCGGCTGATTTTGCAAATGTTGCCGCAGGGGTTGCATGCGTGATTCGAGCTGTTGAAATAACGCCTGTAGATAGGCCTGCAATTTCGGCTAACTCAATCGCAGTAACTAACTCATTACCTGCAACAGTAGAGCAATCACCGCGCTGGATATCTTCATCCACACCTAATACGCCCGCATCGGTTTTAACTCCTGACATCATCGCTGTCATGGTTCCGGCCGAATCTGGCGTCTGTGCATCCACGTTATAAGTTTTAGCGAGACCTGCAAATGGAAACTTATCAAAGCTCAAATCATTCTCCTCGCCCTGCATTCCTTTCTTTTGACCTTCAAGAATACGAGCCGCCGTTACTGTTGAGACCCCCATTCCATCACCAACGAATAGAATCACATTCTTAGCTTCACCACGGACATTCTTTGCGTTAGCGGCCATCATTTTGGCGTTTTCAACGGATTGTGCGCCTTGTACATACCAAGTATTACTTGTGTTATTGACGATTTCTGTTGGTGAAACGGACTCACGAACAGGCTTACACTCATGCGAAGTTCCCGTAATCTCGTCCGCATCTAGCTGTGCATTACCATTGGAGTCAAGGCCGCTATCCGTTCTTACACCACCATTGATACATACTGCATCACCGGCTTCTAAAACCGTTTGAGTAACAAAAGACGTTTTACCGTCGGCTCCGCTAGCACCATTGATACCGTCTTTGCCGTCATCACCATTACATGCAGCTAAAGCAATTGAAGTACTTAGAATTGCTAGTTTAGTCGTTAATTTCATTGTTCTTATCCCCGTTACTCTTTGTCTAACGACAATGCATTGTTGATGATGTGGTAAATAACACTTTGCTCAACGGTACCTTGCACAAGATGAGCACCAGGTCCTGTTGCATGTAAACTGATGTCCTCACCTGCGTGAGTTTCACTGCTTCTTGGTACTGTTGATTCTTGGTGGAAGCCTGCTGCACCAGTATCAGTCAATGCTGTATCACTGCGTCCAGCATTAATATCTTGGCCATAGCCTGCATCCGCATCAGTCTCGTCACCTAGATGCATATGACCACGGCCATTTGCGTAACCCACTGTGGTATACGGCTTGTCATCTGAGGCCAATTTCGGCTCAGTTTTTCCAATCTCAACGACATTGCCAAGAATCGGGTTACCACGCTTTGGGTAGCCTGCGATCGTAAATACGTGACTGTGATCGGCAGTAACTAGAATTAACGTTTCTTCTGGGTTCGTATTCTGATAAGCCGCTTCAACCGCTTTCGCAAATTCGACTGTGTCGTGAAGAGCGTTATAAGCGTTGCCAGCATGGTGACCATGATCAATTCGTCCAGACTCGACAACCAATAAGAATCCGTCTTCATCTTTTTTGAGTAATTCGACGGCTTTTGAAGTCATATCTGAGAGTGAAGGCTCACCTGCAATATCATTTCCACGATCTGCTTCGTATTGCATATGGCTTTCATTGAACAGGCCAAGTACCTGAGAGTCGGTCTCAGAGTTAATGGCATCAAACCCTGCTTGATCCATCACGTAGCGACCTTGTGGGTAGGCTTCTTGCCATTCAGTGACAAGGTTACGCTCATCGGTGCGATCCCCTTCAATTTCACTTTTAGCATCCGCAGAATTTGCTGCTGCATCTTTTGGTAAGAAATGGCGTCGCCCGCCACCAAATGCGACTTCAATACCATCGACATCAACACCTGGATAACGTGCTTCAAGGTTTTCTTCAAAATTGATGAGCTGTGATGCGATATCTTCACAGCCACCAGCAACCGCTTCTTCTGACATATCTGAAACGTCTTCCCAGTTACGATCAGCTGATTTAGCGTAGGTTGCTGCGGGAGTCGCATGAGTAATTCGTGCTGTTGAAATAATACCTGTCGCTAAACCTTTGATTTCTGCAAGCTCTAACGCTGATGCAACTTCGTTTCCTGAAACGCTAGAGCAATCACCTCGAGCAATATCTTCATCGACACCAATGACACCAACATCGGTTTTCAGACCAGAAATCATTGCGGTCATCGTGCCAGCGGAATCTGGCGTTTGTGCATCAACATTATACGTTTTAACTAGTGCGGTATATGGGAAGTTCTCAAAGTATAAAGCGCCTTCTTCCCCTGATTGGCCATTCATTTGGCCTTGGTAAATACGAGCAGCAGTGAGTGTTGAAACTCCCATCCCATCACCAACGAATAAAATCACATTCTTAGCTTTATTTTGCGTTGTTAAGTTGGTTTTGGTTTGAACTTTTTGATTTGCATCTGTAAACCATGCATTTTGCGTTTGATGATTTGGCAGTACCGCTGCATGTGCAGCCACCGACAAAGCTAGTGCAGAAGGAACTAAAGCCCATTTTGCATCCATGACATTACCTTTTATGTTGTATTGATGTTTGAAGCAGTGATCTGCTTTTATGTGCGCACCAGTAAAATAAAAGTCACGTGTTGCAGTTCTAAGACAGAAAGATGAGGCTTTAATTACATGAGATTCTGTTGGGCTTTCTAGGGTGATTTTGTGCTATTTGAGCGTTTACCTTTTTAAGGTGTGAGCACTGAAACTTAGCTATCGGTGTGAGTTACTCACGATGTAAAACTGTGAATACTCAAAAGCATAAAAGACAGCATAAGTTGATCATTTATTCTGTGTTATCGCTGCAAAAAAACACGAAAGATCAACAGACCCTAGAGTTAAGACGGTATATAATCCCGCCAATTTATTATTTATCGAGAAAATCATGTCTAAATTTGCTGCACTTAACGGAGTTGAAGCTCAAGCTTTACGACAATCTTTATCTTTAACTCAGCAACAACTTGCTGAGTTAACTCAGCAATCGATTGAAGATGTTGTTGCATGGGAAGCCAATGAAAAACCAATGCCAACTCAAGTTGAAAAAAAGCTGCTCGAAATTGATGATCTGATTGAAATGCAAGTGGTCAATACCAGTGATGGCATTGAAGCGCTATTTAAAAAAGAACCGAAACGACGCTTAGCCTTCGTGGTTTACCCTACACAGGCTATTTATACTCAGTACAATCCCGAATTTGTTAGCTCGTTACCATTAACAGAGCTCTATAACACGTCAGCTTGGCGAATAAAAAAAGAGTGTAAGCTGGTTTTGGACGTGGATGTCACATTAGTCCCATTAGATGTTGAAGCTTATAAAGCCTACCGTGAACAGAACGAACTTAAAGAAAACCGTGAAAGCCGTGCAAAATGGGCTGCGACTCAATTGAAATAACGAACAAACCACAGCTTAAGGCAACTTCAAGTCTTAAGCTGTTCAGCAAGACTTTAATTTTTACAAAGATGTTAAATTTAGGAACTATTCTGTATATTGTTCACTTCTCACTCATTTATCCTTGTAAAAATGCTAGCTGAAATACTCTCGACAGTTAAAGATAAAGTTAACCTAATAACGAATAAGTTAAGCCAATTTCAGTTAGGCTTGGCTGAAAAATCAGCTCTATATAGTCGCCCTCAGAAGCTCTATGCTTTATCGGTTTTAACGCTACTCCTCTTTTCTGATTCTTTATGGATCAGCGTTTTAATCGCTTTTTCTGCATTAATCATGGAATGTCTGCCGATTATTCATTTTATCTGGCGTTCACTCCTTGGCAAAGCGTTGATCTTGCTGGTATACGCTGTCATCGCAAACTTTGCACTCGCAAATGCTTCTTCAGTCGTTAATCAGGTAACAGGCGTTTCCAGTGACTACTTCACTTATGGTCACAACTTTGCAATTTTACTTTATATTCCTACATGGATAGCGGCTATCACTGTTATTGGGTTATTATTTTTCCAGGTTATCTCTATTATTTACGTTTCAACGGTTATTCTGATTTTAAAACCACTTCACCTCGTCAAAAAGTTCAGTATTTCTAAGTACCCTCATCCAGTATTGACCATGGCGCTACGAACGGCACTCACTTTAAACATGATGTTCTTCATTCAAGGCCTAAGTGAAAATTCAATCATTCAAGATACTAAGCTTGTTCAATTCCATACAGAGAGCCAACCAGTAAAAAAAGTACCTGAAGCAAACACTCAAGCGCTTAAAACCGATGAAACATTGCAAAAGCAGCAGTTATTAAATGAAATTATTGCTGATATTAATGCCGGTGACTCTAATAATGACATAAAGTTTTTTATCGATGCGGTCAAAACCCTTAAACGACAAGGGGAAACCGGCACAAGAAAAATTGAGCAATTGGTTGCGCATTTTATTTTTTATTTTGATTCAGATGAGAAAACTCGTTGTTCACTGGATGAACATAGCCATGGCGTCGTGCTCAATGACTATGAGGTGCTTCAAATTACACCAGATGAAACGCAAGAGAGTCTCTATCACTATAAAATAAGAACGTGTATCTCTCCTGCATTTCCTGAGTCTTATTATCGAGGTGGCTAACCGCCTCGATTTGTTCGCTCTGTAATTGCTTTTTTTCCTTTTTCGATGGCACGGTTAAACGAAGGGCGAGACATCATATTTACCATATGTTTTTTTAATTTTGGTGGAATTTCTTGTTCAAAAACATCGGCCCATACAAGCGTTTGTGCCAACATAATATCTGCAACAGTAATATCTTCTCCAAATAAGTACTGAGTTTCAGGCATCATATTCTCAGCCAACTGAGATGCTTTATCGAACTCCCACTTTGCTGTAGCGAGCACTTCTGGCACTCTCACGGTTTCAGGCAACGCAAATTTATGTTTGCCCATTGTCCATAAAGGTTGCTCTAACTCGGTCGTAATAAAACTCATCCATTGATGATGTCGAGCAACGTCATTTACACCACCTTTGGGTAAGAACTGCTTGTTTGCATACTTGTCGCAAAGGTAAAGGTTGATGGCGGCTGACTCTGTAAGTATGAATTCATCATCGACGAGTACGGGAAATTTCCCACTCGGATTGAGTGCTAAAAAAGACTCGTTTTTGTTATCACCCTTAGTGAAATCAATAAATTCAAAATTCCAATCAATGCCTATTTCTTCCAGTAACCAAGACACTCTTAATGCTCTGCTTTTAGGTGTCCCATATAATGTGATCATCTTTTTCCCTTAAATGATAAAATAATAATAACTGAACCTAACTTAACGAATCATTGTGCGTTTAGACAAATTTATTTGCGAAACAACCGAACTCACTCGTAGCCAAGCCAAAAAACTTTTGAAAGCAGGTGAAGTGACTTGTAATGGAGCTGTTGTAAAGGACGCTTCATTTAAAGTTAGCCTCGACACTGAAGTTATGATTGACGATCAACTCCTCGAATTGATTGGCGATCGCTATATTATGATGAATAAACCAATGGACACAATTTGCTCAACCATCGACGAGCATTACCCTTCTGTAATTTCTCTATTGGATGTGCCTAAAGCCGAAGAACTGCATATTGCAGGTCGCCTAGATGCTGATACCACAGGTCTCGTGCTCATCACTAACGATGGTCAATGGTCTCACAAAATTACGTCACCGAAGAAGAAGTGCTGTAAGCGTTATGTAGCAGAACTCGCCGATCCTATTGAAGAATCTGTTATCCCTTTATTTGCTGAGGGTATCCAATTAAACGGTGAAGACGGTTTAACTCTGCCTGCTGAACTTGAAATCCTTAACGAACATATCGTGGTAATAACGATTTATGAAGGCAAGTATCACCAAGTTAAACGAATGTTCGCTGCCATAGGAAATAAAGTGATTGGTTTACACCGAGAAGCGATAGGACAAATTGAACTTGAAGAAGACATTGAACCGGGTGAATGGCGTTATTTAACGGAAGAAGAAATTAACTCCGTTAAATAACGTATCGAGTCACTTGCTAAGCACCTGACGATAAGATTTTTGAAAGTTATCGTCGGGTGCTCATGGTAGATACCAAGTGATAAAGCTATCGAGTTCTCACTGTTAGCTCACCTGAGATAGTACTCATTTTTATCGAGGCTGATGCTTTGCCTGTTGAGAAACTTAAAGACTCTGCCCGCGTATACTTTTGTTTTTTCGGCTTATCATGAGTCAAACGATTGTTAATGTCGCCACCAGGACCACCGTCTAATTCGAAACTCGCATTTGGCTTTTTGGAGAAGCTTAGCTCTATATCACCACTCACGCTTTCAGCTCTTACTCGCTCAATATCACCCGGTAACTTAATCTGAGCATCTCCACTCACAACTCTGACTTCAAGCTGATTCACTTTACTAAACTGAGCTTCAAGCTCGCCAGAAATAAGTTCAGCCTCAATATCTTTTGCGTGACTTGTCGACACTAAATTGCCACTGACTAAGGTATAACGAACACGACCGTTACTGTTGGTGTCTTTTATTTTCCCAGATATAGCAGAGAATTTGATCTTGCCAGATAAGTTGACTGCGTTGATGTTTCCAGAGACCGAACTTAATGTCGAGGCACCATTGATCTGAGCTGCATTGACATTACCACTCACGGTTTCAACATCAATATCACCTTCCAGTTTACCGAGTTTGAAGTCAGTACTGACACCATCCGCATCAAGGTTAACCTTTCTCGGCACCATGATAACGAGGTTACTGCCCTTCGCATTGGAATCATTTAATCTACGAGGCAATTTGTCTTTAATTTTTATCGAATCTCCATTGCGCTCAAAAATAAGCCCCTCACTTTTTTCATCTAAGGTTCCTTTAACTTTAACTTGAGGCTTATTCCATGTCTCAATATCAATATTTCCTCTAATGATCTCAATATACACCGTCGGCATTGTTGAAACATCGAGAGTTTTGTTCACCTGCTCTGCTGCTAATGTACTCAATGGCAGCATACTAAGTGCGACCAGAGTCGAAATAAATCGTTTCATCATCCTCATCCTACATTGTTTTAATCGTTTCCATTTGTTGAATTTTTGAGTGTTGCTTTAGCAGTTCCAGCTCTCGTCCCTGAGTCCAAAGCCACAAATCCCATAACTGCTTATTACTTGGTTCACGCTTGAGTTCATTAATGATGGAAGTCTGAGCTTCTCTTAGCTTAAGTAGCCCCCCCTTAAAATCACTTTGCTCTGTTAAATTCACTTGCTTGAGCTGGCTTTGCTCAATCGCTTTAATTTGCGACAGGTGCTGCTGATTTAAGGTATCAATTAGTTTTTCTAACCTGTTTTCGCTTTGAAAAACTAACGATTCTGATTTTTCAACATTCACTTGCTGAATTAGAGCAAAGCTCAGCAATCCAATTAGAATTGATGCCGCAACACCAAACTTAAGATTGAATAATTTTGGCTTTGATTCATTAGGAGTGATCACATCGAGCCTTGCTTCGACCTGCTGCCATGAGCTTTTGGATGTTGAATATTCCCTTGGAAGATCATCAATCAACTGGTCGAGTTTTTTATCTAATTCTTGTTCGGCTTTAGTCATCAAAGCATCTCCTTTAATAACTTACGAGCTCGATGATATTGCGCCTTACTGGTACCTGTAGCAATCTTCAATAAGTTGGCAATTTCGTCATGGCGATAGCCTTCTACAGCATGTAATACAAACACAATTCGTGCTCTTTCAGGCAGTTTCATGATCAGTTGGTCCAGCTCGTCATATTCATCTTCTTTGATTGGATCATTGACATTTTCAAAGCCCAAGAACCGTTGTGTCCATGACTTGTGCTTTTTGATTGTGGTTAAACTTTGATTCACCACCAGCTTGTGCAGCCAAGTAGAAAATTGGCTATCACCTCGAAAGCTCGGCAATTTTTGCCATAAACGCACAAAACAGTCTTGAGTGATCTCTTCTGCAATACTTGGGTTACTGCTCAGACGCAACGCCAAAGCATAGACACGCTGATGATGTAACTCATAGAGCGAACGAAAAGCATTACGGTCGCCAGCAGCAGCTTTAGCTATCCATTCACTTTCTTGAGAAATCGATTGATGTTGTTCAACCAACGCCAGCAAAGTATCTTCCTTGTTTTTTTATTTTATTACTGGTTAGACTGCCTGAAATATGAAAAAGGTTTAAATGGAATTTAAAATTATTAAGAAAATTGAGCTTCAAAGATAATGAAGCTCAATTCGAAAAGGTTATTTTGAATGTTGATATACCAGTTGAGCTGTCGCTAAATCACCAATTGCACTGCCTACAGATTTAAATAAAGTGATTTCTTCATCCGTTTGGCGACCGTTATGCTCTCCTTTACAAAGATCAGTTAACTCAGCTTTCACTTCGTCTAATGAAAACACACCTTCACTGACAGGCAATAGCAGCTCACCTGCTTCAGCAAAGCAATTAACTTTAGAATCAACAAACACACTCGAACGGCTGAGTAATTGACTGTCACATTCTCTGGCAGTCTTTAGGTGATTCCCAACTAAATCGACATGCGTTCCTTCAGAAACCAATGAGCCATCAAACAGAGGCTCAGGTGATCGGGTTGCACAGCTGATGATATCAGCCCAGCCAACGCTCTCGTTTAAATCAGTACAACGTGATACTTCTATATCGGGACGTTTAGCTTTAATTTCAGAAATGACCGCATCTATTTTTTCAGAGCTTCGTCCCCACACTCTTATTTGGGTTATATCACGCACACAAGCATGGGCTAAAGCCATATACGATGCCAAATTCCCTGTTCCACAAAGTAGTAATTTGGATGCACTTTCCCGTGCGAGTAATTGACTTGCTAAACCTGAAACTGCAGCAGTACGCCAATAAGTTGCCGATGTACCATCGACCACAGCCTGAGGCACACCCGTTTTACGATCAAAAATCATAATTTGGGCATAGATACTTTTTAATTTATCCGAGTGCTTAGGATTATCTGGCATGTAAGTGAAGGCTTTTACTGCAATGGTTTCTTCACTCCAAGACGGCAAAACCGCAAATGCATCGTGGTTTTCACTATTAGGTTCAAGCTCAAATACTTGTCTTTGTGGCATACCAAATGGCTGAGAAAATGTCCGTTTTAATGTGCTAATCAGCGCTTCGAATGAGAGGGTTTGACGTACATGATTTTCATCGAGTAAAAGCATATTTAATTCTTCTCAAAAGATAGTTTTGCATACTTTATACCTAATATTTTTATTATTGAACAAATAATTTTTTTTAGACATTTTTCTTTTTTAGTTCTATTGAACCCCAAACCACTTTAAGCTAACACTCTCCAGTGGCACACTCATTTTATGCTCCCTGAAACTGTCTACGAAGCTTTCATTACCAAAGGCTCAAGCTATTTTTGTTTTCTTTATTTGTCTCTTAGAGTCTATATCTGAATAACATGAAGCTAAATCATGAACATTTGTAATTGGAAGTCATGGATACATAATCATCGATTCAATATAGCCACAGATTAAAGTAAATATGGAGCATTTGAATATCACATATTATTAATCATGATTTAAGCTCTAAAGCTTTATTTGATGCCTCATAAATATGAGTAAACTCTCTACTAATCCTCCCGATATCAAACTCACTTTTATGGACTCTCCCATAAGAGTTACCTTAGCTTTTCCATTCAACTCAATCATAAGGATATTAATTAATAACTGTTCTTTTTGTTGGATAGCTCTCTTTAATAATATTTTTTTCTGCTCTACGGTCATGAAATCCAGACACTTTCTTCCTTCTAGCTCAAAAATATCTTTAATATGAAGGTTCTCAACATCAATAATTCCAATATCACTTTCATTTAGACTTTCCATTAATGCGAAAAAAATCTCTTTATCTCCGACAAGAAAGCCTGCTAGTAATTTCAAACTTTTTGATTGACGCTCACCTTTCAACTTATCAATGAGCTCTTGTTTTAAAAACGGGTGGATAGTAATTATCAGATAAACAACATTTTGAATGAGTGTTTTCTCAGCACATATTCTCTTGAATTGCTCCCGTGAAAATATATTCTGTTCAAAAAAATGAGCAAAGTCTTCAATATTATTAATTCCAAACATTAACGACGCTACAACCTCAAGTCGCTCGTTACTTAAATCCCAAGATAGCCCTTCTTGTTCTAATTCAAGAGCATTGCATCTCAACAAACTATGCCAACTCTCTTGTACATCAGACAGTGAACTCACACTGCTCATCACACCCTTTTTAACTCCTGGTGTGAAAGAGATAGATAATTGAGTCATTCTTTCAACTAACAGAAACAAGCAATTTGCTGCTTCTGTTTTTTTAAGTTCAATCTCAAACAAAATTGAATGACGCGGGTTAATTCCTTCGTCATTATCCATCCCAAATGAACAGGCTGAATTTGAAGATATAGAATCAATATCAGCTCTATTAGAAGTACTTTTTATTGTTATTTCTTCTGATTTTTCATCATCAAAGGCTGAAGTATCACTGTTAACCCTAGTATTTTCTGGGATAAAGAAATTTTCTTCATCCCTCACTGATGGAGCTTTCTTTGAACTAATGCTTGCTGAGCTAATACTTGTCGAATTAGTGGCTGATGAGCTGCCGCTAAACGAGCACAAACTGCCACAGCATTCCATCCCACCTTCCTCATCAAAAAATGTTGTGTCATCCAAACTCTCCATAGAGCTACTTTTAGAAGCAGGCTCACCGACCTCATGATTTAATCTCGTTTGAATCTTATCGCTATTAGCCATCTTGTTACGTTCTATAATCTCTGCAGTCAAATGCTCCTCATATTCATGCCTAAGGCTTGAGGCATAACTTAGAAGAAAAAAAGGAGAACTTTTCAGTGACTTTAATAATAAGGAAACGGTTTGAGCGACTTTGAATTCTTTGGGAGTTAATTCTGTATATTTGGTTCTCTGGCGGGGATATAGCTGTTGACGTAAATACTTAAAGATTTTTTCCTCAGTTTTTGGTGAATATTGCCAATCACTCTGTAATGATAACTCATGACGAATTAAGTCTTCTAAATGTGAGTATTGCAATTCCCTATACCCATCAAAGCTGTTTGTTGAAGTTAAAGTAAACTCATTTAATAGTATTTGTAATTCTTGGAATAGACCAGCTGAATCATGTTCAAGATTTTTAATGCAAGCCCCTAACGCTAACTTATACATTGGTAAGTGCTCGATACGACAATTTTTAAATTCGCAAAATACATTACTTAACGATTGTTGAAGCTGCTGAAGTTCCTCTTCCGTTGAGAAAATGCTGAACATTTCACAGTGAGTGTATAACTCAAATACGAGCTTCGTGAATGCTTCGACTCTAATCGGATCGGTATTTAATTCTGAAATCAACTCATTTAGCTCAGTCATGAGTTCTTGTTGAGTATGAACCAAACCGTTGCTTTTCTGACAGCCTTTTTCAGCATCAAAATATCGGGCAGGTTCAACTCGTAGCAATGAAAAATCAGAAGTAACAGCCATAACACACACGTTTACATATATGAAAACATCTAGCCATTATGTCCTAACAAGAGCCATTCTCAGATTAAACTTTATTAATAAAAACAATACTTAAACGTCATTCTGCTTTCATTAACTACGTTTTGCGCTTTAACTTAATTAAGTGATAAACATTAACTAAACATCCAAAACCGTTCATAGCGGCAACCGGCCATGCTGAGATAGCAATACCATAGAGAGTAAACAGAAAGCACCCTGCAAAATTAACCATTCTTAAGGGAATGATATTTTTCATCATCAAAGAAACAGCAACCAGTACAGAAGCCATGTATCCCATAATTTCAACAATATTTATCGAATCCATACCACCTCCCATAATGAGTAAATTACTATTAATCACTCAAATTTTAGTAAGATTAAAACCAAAAACACTCGCATTTTCTTAAGCGATTAAAGTGAATACAGTGAGACTATTTAGGTTGTGTCTCTAAAAAACATGATTTTTGTATTTGCTTGTTAGCCCACTTGGCTAGTTGAGGTGCTCGAGATTGCCAATTTAAATGAGGGTGTCGAAAATCGAGATAATCAAGCGCACATATCAACACCAATTGCTCAGCTGATAAGCCGCTAACTTCGTACAAATTGCTTTTTTTAGCCTCTATGTGCTTCACAGCTCGTACAATAGCGTCTTCAAAACGTTCAGTCCAAAACCGTGACCTAACACCTTCTTCTTCACGCATTTGCTCTTGGCGCAACCCGACGGCACTGTCCACTAACCCTTTGACCATCGAGAAATCAGCTGCTCTTTGCCAATCAATTTTTTCGCCAAAAAGCTTATTATTTCCATACTTTTCATCGAAATACTTGATGATCACTTCGCTATCGAAAAGTGCGCAATGATCGTCAAAAATAAGACAGGGGATTTTAGCAAGAGGGTTCGCCTCTACAAGATTGGCATTATTTTCAAAAGGATTCGAAATAACTTCGTTAATATTTGGAACATTTAAGTATCGAATAACAGCTCTTGCAATTCGAGCATAAGGTGATGCAAGTGAATATAACAGTGTGGCCATAAGTCTTACCCTTACCAATATTTTTCGACAGTAATATTACCTGGAGCTCTGCGTAAGTTTTTGATGAGTCCTTTATCATATAAAGCTTGTTGAGCTCCCGTAATCATACCGGGGTTTCCGCAAATCACGACTTGAGAGTCTTTTTCTGTAAGCTTAAAGCCAGCATGCTTTTCTAATCCACCGTTAATTATTGCATCCGGAATTCGATCAGAAATAGTGCCATTGACACTCTCTCTAGTAACAGAAACAATTAACTTAAATTGGTCTGGGTACTTCTCTTTAAATGCCTCAATCTGTTCAAGATAAGCTAAATCAACTTCCCCTTTCACACCATAAACTAATACAACCTTCTCATAACGTTCCCAAGGTTCATCAGTTTCCATTATGGACAAGAATGGCCCTACCGCAGTACCGGTTGCTAAAAACCATAAATGCTTCGCAGTATGCTCTTTGGGCAGTTCTTCCAATACCATAAATCCGGCAGCTTTTTTAGAAACCTGAATTTCATCACCTTTATTTAATTGATGTAACGCAGGAGAAAGTTGGCCGTCATCAACAGTTACAGCCAACACTTCAACATAATCTTTGCCTGGAGGATTAACCACAGAATAAGCTCTTGCAACACGCTTATCATCACGAACCTCACTTAGCTTTATAAATTGTCCCGCAATGAATGGTTCAACATCGGCAGCAATTCTTAAGCTGAAAAGTTTATCGTTCCAATCGATTCGTTCAATTACTTTTCCTGTAGTCCACATATCTAATCCTCAGAAAATTAAGCCTAAATTATGCTGGTTAAATCAAAACTTTTATAGAACATAAAACAATCAATTATAACTATAGCTTTCTTCCTGATTTCACCCTAATGTAATTTGAGGTGAAATAAGCATCGTATCTCGTATGTCTTATAAGATATTAAGCGATGAAAAATCGCTCAAAACCATCAGAATGGTCTAGTCTTTAACTGAATACTCTGTGAGCAAGAGTGACAAGAAAAAGGAAGGAAACATGGAACAACAAATAAGTTGGGTGACAGAAGGGCTACACCTCCTCGGTAGCTTATTTTTACTGGCTATAGGTTTAGGATTCCTCGCTATCATTTACATGTACTACAAAGATAAAAGCCAAACCAAACAAGCCATTCGTCATAACTACCCTGTCATTGGAAGATTTAGATACTTATTTGAAAAGCAGGGTGAATTTTTCAGGCAGTATTTTTTCTCGCAAGACCGTGAAGAAATGCCGTTTAATCGCGCCGAAAGAAGCTGGGTATATCGGGCTGCTAAAAAAGCGGATCGCTCAATCGCTTTTGGCTCGACAAGGTTCTTAGAAACTGAAGGCGCAATCATGTTTATGAATACCGCCTTTCCAACATTAGATACTGATGCTGCACCACCTAAGCCCATAACCGTTGGTGAAAATTGTCGTCACCCTTACACGACTTCAAAAATTTGCCATATTTCAGGTATGAGCTTTGGCGCCCTTTCACGACCTGCGGTTTTAGCTTTATCCAACGGCGCTTCAAAAGCGGGTTGCTGGATGAATACCGGAGAAGGCGGCTTGAGCCCTTATCACCTTGATGGCGGGTGTGACATTGTTTTTCAAATAGGTACTGCAAAATATGGTGTGAGAAATAAAGAAGGTCACCTTGATGATGACAAATTGATGGAAGTCGCTTCTCATACTCAAGTAAAAATGTTTGAAATTAAGCTCAGTCAAGGCGCAAAGCCAGGTAAAGGAGGCATCCTACCTGGTGTTAAAGTTACGGAAGAGATCGCCAATATTCGTGGTATTCATGTCGGTGAAGATTCCATAAGCCCCAACGGCCATATTGAGTTTAAAGATGTGGGTGACATTCTTGACATGATCCACCATGTACGTGAAGTAACAGGAAAACCCACTGGCGTAAAAGCGGTGATTGGTGATACTCAATGGCTAAACGACTTTTTCGATGAAATTGAAAAGCGTGGAGTACACAGTGCACCAGACTTCTTTACTGTAGACAGCGCCGACGGAGGAACAGGTGCAGCGCCTCAATCGCTCATTGATTATGTAGGATTACCACTCAAAGAAGGGCTGCCGATACTGGTTGATACTCTTAAAGAACGTGGATTAAAAGATCGCATTAGAGTTATTGCTTCCGGTAAATTAGTTACCCCTTCAAAAGTCGCCTGGGCTTTGGCAATAGGTGCAGACTTTACGGCTTCTGCCCGTGGTAATATGTTTGCTTTAGGTTGTATTCAAGCACTTCAATGTAATAAAGATACTTGCCCTACAGGTATTACTACTCATAACCCAAGGTTACAAGAAGGTTTAGATCCGGCAGATAAAGCCGAACGTGTCGCCAATTATAATCATTACTTACATTATGATTTAGAGCTTATTGCTCATTCTTGCGGTGCAGAAGACCCTAGAGATTTAGAGCGACACCATGTGAGAATTGTGATGGAAAATGGATTGTCCGTTACGCTTGATAAATATTATTCGCATTTGAATAAATAGCGGAAATTGCAAGCAGCTTGAATGCTGCTTGCAATATTGTCCTGAACATAGTCTAAAATTTAACTACTCTGCTCTGCCCGTTGTTTCGGGCGTCTAAAAGTTCTTCTTTCGGACACTCTTGTAAACTCTTGTTTAAATTCAGGCTTGGTATCAACTCTCCCTGTTCTCACATCCTTGTTTGGTTCCAATACATCCACAACATATATTTTCTCCAAGGCAGGCAGGGATTCTTCCTTATTGAGAACACTGACAAACTTTTCACTGTTATCTTTAGAAGAGCTCATAACTATCAAGCTCTTAAATGTCTTAACTTTATTCGCGTCTAAATTGCGTGTAATGTCATTAGAGGTGATTTTAGAAGTAGTTATCCCTTGAACTGCCTTAAGGCGTACGTTCTTACTAGCAAGTTGGCTTACCGGGTAAGCATAATTAAGCGCATTAGGCACGATACCGAGAACTGAAGCACCTTTGCTTTCAAGACCAAGAATTGCCTTAGGGGTACTGTTCGGCCCAATTAATCCTGAGTACGTTTGCTTTAAAGGCCCCGAATGTCTATGCCGTGTTCTATATAAAGTATCGGGACCATCAATAATAATGAGTGTACTTTCATCTATGGTAACGCCTTTACTCTCTAAAGCAGCAATTGCAGCCTCAAGCTTATATACCTTCTCAAGTTGATCTACAGGAAGATCTTTCGTAACTGCTGTACTCTCGTTTGTTGCTAAGTCACTTGACGATTCAGTGTGAACTTCAAGTTCATTTGATTGGGGGTCACTATGAGAAGGGGCAACAAAAGATTTAGGCCTTGTTATCGGGACTACTGATGAATCGGGTGAAGAATTGCCAACCAAGATTCTCGCATTAGTTAATCCACTTGTATCACTCACTCTTCTTCGAGTAGGCGCTGATGAGGTTGCAGAGTCACTTGTTTTTTGAATATTAGCGATAACAACATGTGTTGTTTCAACAGGTGATTTAGGAAAAGAAGCTTTAAGTTCTTTTGCCTGAACTGGGTCAGTATTTGAATGACTCAAGTTGGGTGCATCTTGGTGCTCATCGCCGCCGCTTCTTTGGGCTTCAATTTGAGGTAATTTGACAGAATCGGAAGCGGTTGTTTCACCAATCATTACTGCAGCTTTCTGCTTTTCAGCAAGCTCCGAATGTTCTATTTTGGCTAAACATTTACTAAAACCAAGATCTTTTGGTAATTCATCTTCACATAAGTAAATAGTTTTTCGTAGCTCGCTGGCATCTTTTTCTGTACTTATTTGAGTAACACGCAATTGTTGTGTTTTAAGATCCCTTGCCACGGTAACGTAACTGACCGTTTCGTTTACCTGTTCCAAGACAGTGTGAATAACAACAGACAGCCCTCCTTTGAGCTGCTTTAGCTCCAGTTTTAGTTCCTCTTGTTTTTTCTCTATATTTTTATCGTTCGCACCTTTCAAAAACCAGAAGTTATCATACAAGGATTTCCCAAACGTCAAGCCTGTGAAGTCTAGCGGAGCTTGTACTCTACTTCCTAATACTTTAGCTTGAACAGTACCACTATAAACATCATTTAAGTATTTGCTAACACCTGCATAATGAGATTTACCTCTTATATTAGTGTCATCCATTTGCGTTATCGCTTTTTCTGTTTCCGTATCGTACTTTGCTGTACGAACTGAAGTAATATAAAATTGCTGGCGCTTGGTTGGATCATTTATTCGTGTAACTGTAAAGTACCTTGTTTCTATTCTCCATTTTTCATCGGTTTTTAATGGAGGACGATCCAATTTTACTTTCATCACTCCTGAGAAACCCGGCTGAATTGAATCTAAAAATTGTTTTAACTCTTTTTCTTTGCCTGCATCCTCTAAAAAATAGTCTTCAGTTCGATGATTAAAAGCAATTTTTTTCTCATCCAATATAAATACTTCACGAAGTTTTAACCTTTCAGATTCATCTATTTCTTGTTTAACAACTTTAAATTTATGATTAAGGGCTTCATTGGTAACTTGACACGTCACTACCTGTCCTGCTTCAGATAATTTTTGCCCTTGTTTTAGAGTACAGATAACCTCAAAAAATTGACCTCTAAGCTCTGAGCCAGTCATTGCATCATACGTTTGAGCCGTGCTCCCTGAAAGCTCATCAGCTCTTGGTTTTAGGCCCATAACACTCACTCTAGGGTCTGAAGTTTGCTGACTTCTATCTTTACGCACTTCCACTAGACTTATCTTGTAAACTTTACAATTGTCACCTTTACCTACTTCTAATAAAAATTCTTGTCCTTCTTTGGGTTGTATTTGACTGGGGAGAATAGTGGGATCAAAGTTAATATAGTATTTTTCAGATGAATGTAATGAAGTGACATCAGCAGGGGCAGTCATTTGTTATTCCTTCAAAGAAAGCTAGATAATAGAATTTAAATGTCGAAGCTTTAACTTAGCTGACCATAAAAAACGGCCAAGTCTACGTCTTAATATATATTTCCGAGCAGCAAAGCATTTTTTGAAACTTTATTGAAGGTCACAGTTTCTTATTTATTGACACTATTTGGTGCAAACATTTAAATGAAAGGTATTACTTTCTAATCGTAAGAAAGTTAATAAAAGCATATTTTCAATTATATACACTAAATGAATAAAGACATTATAACTATATATTAGTTCATAGCAGCTCTTGGCATATCGAAAACATGAATTTTTAGGTGTTTATAAAGAAAGTATTTTCGAGGTGAGAGCATAAGTATTCCTTTTTTATCTCTCATAGTGCGACATTTTCAACCTCACTTGCCTGCAGCAATGCAGCATTTCCTAATAAATATTTCATTTATCTTCACCTAAGTTCACTTCGAGAACTCAAAGCGTACTGCTCTCAATTCCCTAATGACTTCTACGATTTCTTTACCTGATTTATCAAGGTGATAACCTAGTGCCGAATCTATACTTTTTAAGCCCCTCCAATTAGGAATTTATTCGATTAACTTTTCGGCTTTGATTGTGTGATATACGTGGCCTTCAAATCGATCATGGCCTTACTCAAAGCGCAGTATGGCGCTGTTTATTTCTGAAGAAAGTGTAGTTTTACAATATCATGAAGCATCAGCGTGACTTTTCTAAACTGCAAGTGGGTAATCGTTTGATTTTATTTAGAATCAATCATAGAAATCAGAACGTTACTAGATTGTGCTGATGTTTTATGTTTTAACCTATTCTCAACTCTCCGCTCAAAACTAAATTGTATTTCCGACTTCCTTTTTTCACTCTTCCAAGCAGCGACTTCAGCTTCAGAAGCCTCTGACACCACTGATATACATGCATTTTTTTTCGCTTCAGTCATCATAATCTTGAGCATTTTTAATGTTGCATTATTCAGTTCAACACCTTTTGGCACAGGACATTTTTGTTTAAACATTGTTTTTATATCTCGAGTTTCCATTGTCGAAAACTCATTTAGTTGAGCCTCAGAAGCCTGCTTGAATTTTACCCAGGATTTCAACATAGCTACTTTCGATCTCTTATTTTGTAAATCGAACGGTTCCTCTACGACGTTTTCTTCTTGATATTGTGATTTACTACTTTGTGACTGATTTAAGGTAGCTGATTTACCCGAAGCTGAATTCGGTAATGTCTTTAATCCTTCAGGTGATGCTTTTATCGAAAAGGCGTCACACTTTATAGCCTTATCAAGCTTATCTGATAACTCTTTAATCTCCGACTCATCAATAATAGACTGTAAATATTGTTGCGTAGAAACCTCTACTTTACTCTCTTGCTGCCGAGTTCCTCCCTCGTAATGTTCAGACTCTCTATCATTGTTTGTAAGGGAAGTTAATGCTGCTTGTTCATAACTTTTTACTAAGGAATTTTGCGTAGCTTCACTTTTATTTAATGGTTGAGCTTCTTGATTAGATTCATTACTTTTATCTACAGTTATCTGTGGCAATTCGTCATCACCCACAGCATTATTAGGTTTAATATCCATTTCAGTTTGTTGTTCAGCACTATTGCTTACCAGTTCTTGCTTCCTCTCATCAACAGGTTCAACTTTTCTAGACGCATAAATGCTATTAAACAACGCAGTTAAGGCTATACTTTTATCGTTACTTTTGCCAAAAAAATCATCATTAGCATTAAGTCTAACTTGCCCATCTACTGCAGAAGGGCCTACATAAAACGTTTCAGCCGAATTTTCAAACTGAATTGCAACTCTATCTCCACGCCTGATAAGCGATACTAACCGGACAACTTCTTGAGAAAATTCAGCTGAAACACTATCAAACCTTTTGCTTTTACTATCCCACTTTGGTGCCATTGTAGCCCCAAGGTCAAATTCGTAATGCTGCCCTTTAGAATCCGTATTGAAAAGCCATGATTTTTTCACTGGTAATTCTTTCATCTGAATTTTGGTATCATAACCCAACACCGGATTTTTAACGTATAGGTCTATGAACATGCATCCCAATTCATGTATTTTTATGCTGTAAGGTAGCTTCTTTTTCAAACTTTCACTTGCATGTATTTTAACTTTTAATTGTTTCACTCCTTTTTCATTTTCCTTTAACTCTATAGTGAGCTTTACATTATGACTCTTCTCAAACAATTGCTGCTTTGATAGTATTTCTTTATCTTTTTGAGGCACTATGGCTATGCTAATGCACACTTCTATGATGTCCCCATAGTCTAATTTTTCTAATTCAGATTGGCACAAAGAAATATGTTCTTGTTCAAAAAAAGTCCACTTCGTACCTTCTTGGATTAAAAGTGATTGCGCCCAAAATTTAGCAGGAGTAAATGGAAAAGATATATCTATCGAGGTTAATTTTTCATTATTAGATACCCGTTCAGCTGCATGATGAGGAGTTGAAGTCAGTGACGAGAGTTCACTTTGGCATACTAAATTCTGACTTGATTCCTGATGACTTTTTGTAGGGTTATCCCCCCTTGAAGCAGGCTCAAGTGTTAGCTTTCTATTATTTCCTAAGCAATTTTTAGCTTCACTTTCTTCGCTTTGCTTAACTTTACATTCAGTAGGCCCGGTTTTTTTTAGGCGCGCAGTTTCAGAAATGAAATGTAGATCACGAAGCCCACCTATCAGACAATTAGGATAAGCAATTTTAGGTTTATTCAAATTAAATTTTTTAATCACTTCGCTAGCTGTGTTTTTCTGTAAACAGCTATGTTCTGAATAAGCATTATGAGTCATTCCTCTTAAAGGTGATTCATAAATATAAACTTGAACGGCATTTTTTGATTCACCAGCGAAGACTCTAACATTATACAAATAATCTCCACACTTGAACCCAATCTGGCCACCATAACCTACTGCAGAAACCCAAGAAGGAGGTAATTGTTCTTCTAAATATGTATATCCTCCACTTGAAGGAACTGTAGTATCAACCATAGCACCTCCTTATAGAGTTATCTTTAATAAATGACTTTATTAACTAGCTATTACAACTTTGGCTTTAGGCGTTTTTTATACGACAACAATAGTTCTAATTCCGAAATTAGCATTAGAAATAAACAACATTTAATGTTAACAAAATAACAACGCTTCTTGACTTAAATAAATAAAATTTAATCAAAAATAAAGATGATGCTTTTTACGGAATAATAATCCTTGCCATCCCCTTCATTAAGGTTTTATTTAGACATTAATTACTATTAATCAACTTAAACTAACATCTTTAAACCCAACGGTTTTATTCACGTATTTTAAATACTTTTAATGTCAGCAGATTATTCATCAAGTAAATAAAAAGACGAACTACTCCATAATCAATAACGTATTATTTTTATTTAGTAATGCTATCTTTTAGGGCTAAGCTTTACCTCTCACTTCTTTTAACGCACTACGCTTATCAATTTCTTTAACAGCATTTATTTTATCCATTTTTTCAATGGCTTTATTTGTTATCGTAGAAAAGACATTGTATTCATCTGATTGTAAGTTATAACAAAGCTTAGAGGATAAGTTATTCAGAATTTCATCAGCATCTTTGAGTAGTGCTTTGTTTGCTGCTCTATATGTGCTGTAGCTTGTATAAATATCTATTGGCAATTGATTATATTTTTCAGCAATTGCTCTGCTCAAATTAGAAAAGTTTCTTGTCTTATATAAATCAGGGTAAAGGCTATTACATTGGTTATAGAACTTAACGTATTTATCAAAATATGCTTTTGATGCGTTTGATTTATATGAAAATGCAGAATCGTACATTGAAAGTAAAAGTAGCGCATCCGTCCTATACACCTCAAAATGTTGAAAATCGATAGGATAATTCCAATCACCACCCCACCTTAAAAAACCGTGTTTCTTAAATAGATCCACTACTTTCTTGTTGTTAATACCGATCCTACTTTCTTTACCTTCTCTGTATTTTTGACGACTGATATACCTCCATCCACTTTCTGGTATTAAATAATCGGGTTTGCAAACATTATCTACCTTACATGGAATTGGATTATCTGAAGTACTATTTACATCTGAAAAATGAATGTAGGGATTCTCTCTTACATTCAGATCTACTGCTGCTCCATAGGCATGAACTGAAGGTATGTTACCTCCAGAGATATTTCTAGCCGCATAAGAATAGGTTAAATCAATGTCTTTGCCTTCATCGGCAAGCTTGTAATCAGCAATTCGTATCGGAAAGTTACTCTCACCAGCATTAGCATATAAAGCTAACATTAACCCTTTAAGTTGCTCGCTGACAGAATCGAGTGTTTTTATACTTCCTCTTTTCGTATTTCCATTAAAGTCCACATATGGAAATTCTATGACGGTTAGTCTTTGGCTTGGAGCCGCTTTGCCATCGAATGCCTTAACTACACCCTTTGCATTTGATAAAAAAGATAGACTGAAGAGAGCGACAATATAAAAGAACTTTTTCATAATAAGCCCAGTAAAAGTCAATTCATTTGTTACAGAATGAATGTTTAGACACAACAATTTCATTCTTAGATGGTGCCAATAGATGTCACCTTAGATTCAGTCGAACAAAAAACCAACAAACTTAACGTTATAATGTATGAGGAAATTGTTAAAAACATTCATGCAACGAATTTTGAGGAAAAAAGCAGTAGGAAAGTCTCTTACCTAAGAAGATTACTTCAAACGTAGGTATGGGGAGTTTCGAAAGGGAACGAGCAGTTAAACTCCCTTGCAAATAAACTTGGAATAGTTGGATAACATTCAACCTATAACGTTATCAAACTTCTGCATAGATGAAACATCAAACTCCAACCAATTATTAATGGCGAAAATCGTTAATTAGTAGTAATAAAAGTAAAACATTAGCTTTTAGCATTCTGTTGTGTGAGCATAAAACCCATTAAATAGGAGCACAAAAAAGGGTTTCTATATTCTGGCTCAACTTTTGCCTATTGGTTTTTCGATAAATTAATTCACAATGATCAAAGGGAATAATATGGATATTAGTGAAATCAGTAACATTGTCATCGTTGCCATCATCTTTTTCGCTATTTTTGGTGCAGATTTTTTTAAGTACCGTTTACGCATGAAACAGCTTGAAGCCAAAATCGATAGCAGTGACAAAATGAAACTCATTGACGAGGTTGAGAGCGTTAAACATCGTTTGGTTGTGCTTGAAAAGATCATTACAGATAAAGGTTATGAGGTAAGCGAAGAAATTAATAAATTAAAAAGCTAAATCCCTATCAAGCCGAATAGGGCTGCCAAGTGGCAGCCCTATTTATTCAGTCTCTAAAGTTATTAAACTGAAATGGCTGTCCTAAATCAGATTCTTTTGCTAGACGCATCACAGCTTGTAAGTCATCACGTTTTTTGCCCGTGACGCGCAAACTGTCTCCTTGAATTGCAGCTTGAACTTTTAGCTTGCTCGCTTTAATCAGTTTTACCAGTTTCTTTGCAATGTCAGTTTCAATGCCTTCCTTGAAGCGAACTTTTAACGAGAACGTTTTCCCACTGTGTACCGCTTTATCATCCACATCCATTGCCGCAGGATCGACATTGCGCTTACTTAACTGCATACGAAAGATATCGATCAATTGTTGGCATTGAAAATCATCCTCCGCAGATACCGTTACTACAAAATCATTCAACTCAATACTGGCGTCTTTACCACGGAAGTCAAAACGACTTGAAAGTTCGCGGCTTGAATTATCGACTGCATTTTTTAATTCAACTTTATCAATTTCGGACACGATATCCATAGATGGCATATGAAGTTACCTCAAATAAGTATGTTGAAATAATTCTAGTCTTCCTTGGTATTTAATAAAAGCCATATTATGATGTTTAGCCTTGTTCAATATTGGGCGATTGTGTGATTAAACAGTCTCATCTTTTTAAATTTCTGCTTGTGGTCACTGTATTGATCATTAGCTATTTAGTATTTTCTCGTCCTGGTTATAATCAGTCGTTCCCGCACATTGATAAAATTGGCCACATGGGTAGCTTTTTTTTATTATCAGCCTTAACCCATTTAGCATTCAAACCTAAATGGTGGCGTTTGATGTCGGGGCTTATTGCATATGCAGGTCTTATTGAAGTGGTGCAATCTTATTTACCCTATCGCAGTGCATCATGGGCAGATTTTGGTGCTGACATATTAGGGATTGTTTGCTTTTATCTATTATTATTAGGTTATCGTAAACAACGCTCATCTTAATTTTTTGAGTGAAAGTTATCTAAGTAATTTTATGAATATGAATCTATCTGAAACCAAAATTGGCATTTTAGGCGCAGGAGCAATTGGGCAACTTATTGGTTTCCAATTGCATCAAGAGGGTGCTCACCTGAGTTTTATTCATAAATATGATTATTCATGTGATGAAGTCGTTAACTTCACTGACCTAGATAGAAATGAGCATCAATATCAAATCAGAGCATTAACAGCCAGTGATCCATTGGTCAAACAACTTAAACTCATTATTGTCTGTGTTAAGGCCTATCACGTTATGGATGCTATCAAAGGCATTGAGCCATTTCTCGCAAAAGATTGCCATATTGTTTTACTCCATAACGGTTTAGGGCCTCATTTAGAGATCAGCCAATATTTAAAAGCAAACCAAGGGTTATCGCTTGGTACCACGTCTCAAGGCGCAACCCGAGATTTCAAATGGTCAGTAACTCGAACAGGGAAAGGGTTAACTCAGCTTGGGCATTGCATTGGTCAACCATTGAATGCTGACTTAAAGCAATTGCTGCTGGCAGCCATTCCTAATAGTGAATGGACCGATGAGATCTTACCGTCTTTATGGTACAAACTAGCTGTTAATTCAGTCATTAACCCACTCACTGCAATTAATTCTTGCAAGAATGGTTCTTTAGCACATCAAGACTACAGCAACACCATTCAAGATATTATTTCTGAACTCATGCTTGTCGCTGAGCATGAAAAGTTGCCCATTGAGCGCACACTCGTCCATGACAGAGTGCATGAGGTTATTAAGTTAACTCAAAACAACTACTCATCAATGCATCAAGACATCGCCCATCAGCGCCAAACTGAAATCGACTATATCAATGGCTACCTTGTGAAATTAGCCCATAAACACCAAATACACATTCCAACTAATAAAAAGTTATTAGATTCAATTCGATTGCTTAGCCAGCAAAGACAATAAGTATCAGACGATATAAAAGGTACAGCCGACGATATGTAACCGGAGTTGTAACACGTAAGGGTACTGACGCTGAACCTAAGAAAATCTAAATTAATTTATAGTCAGCCACTTAAAATGGCATTGGTTAAAAAGACGTTATCAAGTAGAATAGCGTCTCTGTGTGAGTAATTCTTAATTTTCAGTTCGAACGAGTTTAGATGAGCCTAGTTGCAATTGGTGTAAACCATAAAACTGCTTCTGTTGATTTGCGTGAAAAAGTCGCCTTCTCTCCAGATGTGATACATGAAGCCATGAAAAGTTTGGCTCAACGCACCCCAACGGGTGAAGCAGTGATTTTATCGACTTGTAACCGTACTGAGCTGTATTGTAATAGAATTCAAGTCGATGATGTATTAACTTGGCTTGAAAACTTCCACGGTATTGACGCTGAGATACTTCGCCAGCACACATACACTCTTCAAGATGTCGATGCCATCAACCACTTAATGCGTGTCTCTGCTGGTTTAGATTCTCTCGTGTTAGGTGAACCTCAGATTCTAGGGCAAGTAAAGCAATCGTTTACTAAAGCCAAAGAAGCTGGAACCGTAGGTGCAACGCTTGACCGCTTGTTCCAAAATACCTTTTCAGTAGCAAAACGTATCCGAACTGAGACCGAAATCGGCAGTGCCGCAGTCTCGGTAGCTTTTGCCGCAGTAAGCATGGCAAAACACATTTTTGCCGATATGCACAAAACCAATGTATTGTTGATTGGTGCCGGTGAAACCATTGAACTTGTTGCTCGTCATTTAAAAGACAGCGGTGTTGAAGAGATGGTGGTAGCTAACCGCACACTTGAGCGCGCCAAAGGAATGTGTGAAGAATTTAATGCCAAAGCAGTGACACTTGAAAGCATTCCTGATCATTTGCCACACGCTGATATTGTGATTTCATCGACCGCAAGTCCACTGCCAATTTTAGGTAAAGGCTTAGTCGAGCGAGCATTAAAACAACGTCGTCATCAACCTATGTTATTGGTCGATATTGCCGTACCTCGTGATATCGAATCAGAAGTGGGTGAACTTGATGATGCGTTTTTGTATTCCGTGGATGATTTACACAGCATCATCGAACAAAATATTGAATCTCGAAAACAAGCGGCTGAAGAAGCTGAAATAATTGCAAATCAAGAAGCGGCTCAATTTATAGAGTGGCTGCGTTCTCTTGATAATGTTGATAGTATTCGAGCATACCGAACTCAAAGCTTAGCGGTAAAAGATGAGCTTGTTGAAAAAGCCTTAAATAAGATTGCTCAAGGCGGCGATAACGAGCAAGTTCTTCTAGAATTAGCCAATAAGCTGACCAACCGACTTATCCATGCACCGACACAAGCGCTGACTAAAGCCAGTCGTCAAGGTGACATGAGTACACTAGAAACATTAAAGTCCGTACTCGGGCTTGATAAACACTAAGGTCGTATCCCAAATGAAGGAATCCGTTATTCGCAAGCTTGAAGGCTTGTTAGAACGTAATGATGAAGTTACCGCTCTATTGGGCGATGCCAGTGTGATCTCTGATCAAGATAAATTCCGTGCCCTTTCAAAAGAATTCGCACAGCTTGAAGATGTGGTAAAAAGCTTTAAAGCTTTCCAACAAGCGCAACAAGATCTAGAAACCGCAGAAGAAATGCTGGCGGAAAACGATCCTGAACTTAAAGAAATGGCACAAGAAGAGATCAAAGAAGCTAAATCAGTTTTGGAAGCTTTAGAGGGTGAGTTACAGATCTTATTGCTACCTAAAGATCCTAATGATGATCACAATGCATTCCTTGAAATTCGTGCTGGTGCAGGTGGCGATGAAGCGGCGATTTTTGCTGGTGATTTATTCCGTATGTACAGTCGCTTCTGTGAAGCAAACAAATGGCCGATGGAAATCATGAATGCCAATGAAGGCGACCATGGCGGTTATAAAGAGATGATCGTGAAAGTCTCTGGTGATGGCGCATACGGTACTCTAAAGTTCGAATCTGGTGGTCACCGCGTACAGCGTGTACCAGAAACAGAATCGCAGGGTCGTGTTCATACTTCGGCTTGTACGGTAGTAGTTATGCCTGAAATCCCAGAAGCTGAAGCAATTGAAGTTAATCCAGCAGACCTGAAAGTGGATACCTTCCGTGCATCAGGAGCAGGTGGACAGCACGTCAACAAAACTGATTCAGCCATTCGTATTACTCACATCCCATCAGGTATTGTGGTCGAATGTCAGGATCAACGCTCTCAACATAAGAACCGCGCTCAAGCCATGAGTGTTCTTGCTGCTCGCCTGCAAGCGGTGGAAGATGAAAAGCGTCGAAGTGAAGAAGAGTCAACACGTCGTAACTTAGTTGCAAGTGGTGATCGCTCTGAGCGTATTCGTACCTATAACTTCCCGCAAGGCCGTGTAAGTGATCACCGTATCAACCTGACACTTTACAAGCTAGGTGATGTCATGGAAGGGGATTTAAACGCCATCTTAGAGCCTATCATGCAAGAGCATCAAGCGGATCAGCTTGCCGCTCTCGCTGAATAAAGCCGCTTAAGCCATATCTAGACTCTGGGTATGGCTTAGAATCACTTCCCCAAAAAGGACAAGGCAATGTCTTCACAATCAACCATCTCAGCATCACTTCACTGGGCTTATCAAGAATTAATGAAGACTTCTGATTCTGCTCAACTTGATGCGGAAGTATGTTTACAGCATTGTCTAAATAAAAATCGTACCTATCTATATACGTGGCCAGATAAAGCACTCAATCAAGAACAATGGCAGCAATTTAGCCTGATGATATCAAAACGCAAAACGGGCATGCCTGTGGCACACATTATCGGCGAACGTGAGTTCTGGTCTTTGCCGTTTCTGGTTAATGACACGACATTAATCCCAAGGCCTGACACTGAAATTTTGGTCGAAACTGCATTAAATTTAACACTACCTGAAGAGGCTAGAGTTCTCGACTTAGGTACGGGTACGGGTGCAATTGCTCTCGCTTTGGCTTCAGAGAGACCAAAATGGCAAATCACTGCTATTGATAAAATTGAAGATGCGGTAAAACTGGCTCAGCTCAATCGACAGAACCTAACGCTACCTCACGTTGAAATTCTGCAAAGTGATTGGTTTTCAGCCATTGCTGAGCAACAGTTTGACTTAATTGTATCTAACCCACCTTATATCGATGAAGATGATCACCACTTGGGTGAAGGTGATGTTCGCTTTGAACCTCAAAGTGCACTTACTGCGACTGAACATGGTTTCGCTGATCTCTATTTCATCGCTGAGCATGCTAAAAACCACCTAAATAGCAATGGCTATTTATTGATGGAACACGGCTACCAACAAGGGATTGAACTAAGAGAAAAGCTTGAAGAACTTGGTTATAACAATGTAGGTACAGTAAGAGATTTTGGTAGTAATGAACGTTGTACTTTGGGAAAGATTTAACTGTTAAAGATCATTCTGACAAGAAGGAAAAACGGTGTATCCCTTTTAGCGACGCCAGCTAATAAGGTCATACAATGGAAGTGATAAAGAGTTATTGGCGGGATCAGTCAAAAAGTCTAATACCTTCTCTTTATAAGCAACTTTTATGTTTTTCCACACCCATTTTCTGATGAAATTTTTATTAGTGTCGTTCACAATCGTAACCTCTGGAATTTCATTTCGATACTTTTCATATGTCTTTAACAAAGCATAGCGACTTCTTATTTTTACAGTTGATTCAATCATCGTTAACAGCATTGCATAGCTGTCACCTGCTTCAAGCCCGTCGATATTACCTTTCTCTCTTTTTGAATAGAGGCCAGCCGTCATCATTCTGGAAGTATACTTAGGAACACTACTATGGTCATAATTATCAAGTTTCGGAATTGCAGCCTCATCGGTATCAATAAAAAATATATTTTTATCTCCACTAATCGCTAAATTTTCAGACTTAATATCTCTTAAAAAAATCCTATTACGATGCATTTCTTTTAAATCTGCTGCTGCATTCTTGAAAGTATTAATTGGGACTTCTCCTTCCTCTTCACCATGTAAATATGTGAATAGATCTTTGCCACCTGACCGAGCAATGATGGTTGTATCATCTAACACTCTACAAGGGCAACATGATGGATATGGCTGTAAGGCCAACGAAATTTGGTCAAGCTTATGTTTGCGTTCTTCAAAAGTTACACCTTTTTTAGCCTTTAATTTGACAAAAAAATCATCCTTGGCCATGAGTTTTTTTTCTAATCCCTCAACTTGTTCATCAGTAGGTACTTTTCTCCTCGGACACCAAAAAGGAGGTAACTTATCATTTGGATCAAAAAAAATTTTAAGCTTACGGCAGAATCCAGCCTTTATTTGTGAATCAACCGTATAGTGCCGACCTGATTCAGTCAGATTTTGCTCTCTCGATTTTTGTTGTTTACTTTCTAAATCGGGAATAGCTACCGCAACAGCACTTTCGACATCTCTAGCTTCAACCATACGCTCTTTAATGCTGCTTTTAGGTTGTTTAACCTTTAAGGTTTCTTCCTTTTTCCTTAACTGATGAGGCCTTTCGTTTTCTAGACAAGTAATAACTTCTATTTTTTTGTGTGGGACAGAAAACAGGTTTTTTAATTCTTCTTGTGACTTTTCGCCTAAAGCTCTATGTATCTGTTGACGAGTTTGATTGCCTCCAATTCAAGCCACAAATGTTCTAAGCCAATCACAGCGTGATTTAGAATTGTAGTTGCGTTTAACATTACATAGCCGATCTGGGGTTATTGTAATTAAATACTTTTTTTCATCATCAAGACAAAACTCATAGGTATATGCATCTTCACTATAATCAATTGCGTGCAGTGCTCCTACCTCAAAAAGCCGAGCTTTAACTTTTTCATACGAACAACTCATTCCAGCCTCCCCGAAGTTGGAGGAAAAACTGATTTTATACTAACTGTGAGAGAGTTAGTTAAGCCTGACTTAATCTTTCTTCACCTATGTTTCATTTTTTTAAAGCCATGCTGGATAATACATTGATTGATAACTTCATATTCAAAATTAATTTACAAAAGAACTTTAGGTTCAGTCTGTATTACCAAAAGTTTTACTAATCAGGTAAACTAACGCTTTCGTTAACCACCTAAAACTTAAAAAACTATGACAAGCTTATATCCTGCGGTAAAACACTTACACCTAATGTTGATTGCATTGAGTGTTGTTTTCTTCACCGTACGTTTTGTATTGCACCTACGTGGCAGTGCTATTTTGGAAAAGAAGTTTCTAAAAATTGCACCACATGTAATTGATACATTTTTGCTGCTTTCAGGTGTCGCTCTGTGCTTCATTATTAATCAATATCCATTTGAGAATCCTTGGTTAACAGAAAAAATTGGTGCCGTTGCTGCTTATATTGTTTTAGGCATCATTGCGATGAAAATAGACCGCGGAGCCATTTTTAAAATTTTTGCCTACATAGGTGCAATTAGCTGGCTCGTTTATGCCGCTAGAATGGCCGTGTTTAAACAACCCATAATGATAGTTTCATGATTAAATATGCGTTACCTGATTCAGTGAAGTTGCCTGAATCTATATTAGAGCTGAGCGAACACCTCGGCTTTTCTCGTTTAGAAGACGCCAAATGGGCCTGGTTTGAATTATCAGGTTCAGTGTTAAGTCACTATCTCGTAAATCAACAAAAGCGTTTCAATGCTTTACTAAATTGGTTTTACCGAGACTTAGGCTTTCGACAACGAGAAGATTACTTTAGCTCAGACGCAGCTGATTTAGCCACGTGCTTAATCAGTCGTCAGGGAAACAGCACTACGTTAGCAACAGCACTTAAGCTGCTTGCTAAACAACTTGATTTAGAGCTCGATCTCATCTTTTTACCTGGACATACTGTCTTGCGCAGCAATATTGATGGAAGCAGCAAGTTCATTGACCCACTCAACGGTAAAGAGCTGAATCGTAAAATGCTGCATGCTTTTGTTCGTGGTGAACTCGGTAATCATGCACCACTAAAAAGCAGTTACTTCAAGCCAGCCTCTAACAAGCGCTTAATGTCTCGAATGATGCATGAGCAGAAAGCCGGTTGCATCGTATCTAATCAATTTGAGCAAGCATTAGAATGCTGTAACTTGCTACTCGAATGGCACAGTGATGATGCTCATCTAAACCGTGAACGTGCTTTTGTTGCTGAGCAATTGGGTTGTATTAAGATGGCTAAAGAAGATTTAGAGCATTTTGTCGAACAAAGCCCACACGATCCCGTGACCGAACTTGTAAAAATTCAATTGCAAGAACTCAACGATACGACGGAAACCTATCACTAAATAGCACTCAGACAATAATGAGTGCAAATAATAATAACTGAAAAATTGCGCAAGGGAGACAAGTGACATGGCACATGATGTCTTGATTACTAACGATGCAACCGTTCTTGGTTTGCTCGCGGTCATATTAGGCTTTGTATTTTATACCAACAGCTCAAGCCACCCATTTTGGAAATCATTCTACAAGTACATACCAGCATTACTACTTTGTTATTTTTTACCATCACTATTGAACACTCTTGGTATTGTTGATGGTCATGAATCAAAGATTTACTTTGTTGCGTCACGCTACTTATTACCAGCCTGCTTAGTCCTGCTCATACTGAGTGTCGACCTAAAAGCGATTTTAAATCTTGGCCCTAAAGCATTAATCATGTTTTTAGTTGGTACTGCAGGTATCGTTATTGGTGCTCCGGTGTCGTTATTGGTCGTATCAGCCATCGAACCAAGTTTATTAGGCGGACATGGCCCTGATGCAGTGTGGCGTGGAATGACAACGCTAGCTGGCAGTTGGATTGGCGGTGGAGCCAACCAAGCTTCAATGAAGGAAATCTATGAGGTTGGCGGCGACATCTTCTCAGCGATGATCACCGTAGATGTTATTGTTGCGAACATTTGGATGGCGGTATTATTGTTTATGGCATCTAAACATAAACAAATTGACAAAAAAACCGGTGCCGATACCACTGCAATTGAGACCCTAAGACAGAAAGTAGAGAAATACCAAAAGGAAAACTCTCGCCAACCGACGCTACGCGATTACATGCTTATTATCGCTATTGGTTTTGGTATAACAGGCCTTGCACACTATATTGCCGACTTCCTAGGTCCATTCTTTGCTGAACATTACCCTGAAACCAAGCGCTTTAGTTTAACATCTAGCTTCTTCTGGTTGATTGTGACCGTTACAACAATCGGTATCGTGCTGTCATTTACTCGTGTTAGAGAAGTTGAAGCCGCTGGCGCATCTAAAGTTGCATCTGCATTCTTATACATCCTTGTGGCTTCTATTGGCCTACATATGGATGTATTGAAGATTCTAGAAACACCTATTTACTTCTTACTGGGTATTAGTTGGATGATTGTTCACGCAGCCTTTATGTTAATTATCGCCAAACTAATTAGAGCACCACTCTTTTACATGGCCGTGGGTAGCCAAGCCAATGTCGGCGGCGCAGCATCAGCACCGGTAGTAGCTGCGGCATTCCACCCGTCATTAGCGCCTGTTGGAGTTTTACTTGCAGTATTTGGTTATGCAGTGGGCACTTATGCCGCTTGGTTCTGTGGTCAGCTACTGCAAACGTTAACAAATTAATTATCACTTAGGCGTCATTTGGCGCCATGTTAGAGGCACTCATAATGAGCCAAAAGAACATAAAGCTTGGTAGTATCGATATTGCCAATGATAAACCGTTCGTCCTTTTTGGTGGAATGAACGTTCTTGAGTCACGCGATCTTGCGATGCAAATTGCTGAGACCTACGCTGAGGTTACTCAAAAGCTAAACATTCCTTATGTGTTTAAGGCGTCATTCGACAAAGCAAACCGTTCATCGGTTAATTCTTACCGTGGCCCTGGCATGGAACAAGGTTTAAAGATATTTGAAGAAATTAAAAATACTTTCAACCTTCCAATCATCACTGATGTCCATGAAGTTCATCAAGCGGCTCCTGTTGCAGAAGTTGTTGATATCATTCAATTGCCGGCTTTTTTAGCCCGTCAAACAGATTTAGTGGTTGCGATGGCTAAAACAGGTGCAATCATTAACGTGAAAAAGCCACAGTTTTTAGCGCCGCATGAAATGCGCCACATAGTGAAAAAGTTTAACGAAGCAGGAAATGATGAAATCATGCTTTGTGAGCGTGGCAGCAGCTTTGGTTACAACAACCTTGTCGTTGATATGCTTGGCATGGATGAAATGAAGCAAACGGGTTACCCAGTCATTTTTGATGCAACTCATGCGCTTCAGCGTCCAGGAGGCAGAGCAGATTCTGCAGGTGGTCGTCGTGCACAAGCGACTGAGTTAGCCCGCAGTGGAATGGCACTTGGCTTAGCAGGGTTGTTCATTGAGGCGCACCCTGATCCAGACAATGCAAAATGTGATGGCCCTTGCGCTTTACCTCTCGCAAAGCTTGAAGGCTACTTATCTCAAATGAAATCTTTAGATGATTTAGTGAAGTCTTTCCCTAAGCTAGATACGAGCATCTAAAACGCGTTGTTAAGCCAATTGTTAAAAAAATAACGATTGGCTTTATTAATTATATTATTTCGTTCTAAACCTCAGATTACCATTTCTTCATTTTTCTCGAATTTTTTGCATATTCCGATTATAAATTTAAAGTATAACTAGTGTTGTAGAGTAGCAATTATGTCATCAACAGCTCCCTGTTGCTCTCCGCCAAAGATCAGTTTTAAAGAAAATAAAGATTTCCATCAAATTGATTATCAAGGCGTAAAGTTCGACATTGTAGGGCTAGGAGTCATTCCCAGAACCTATCGCTTAAAGCTCAACTCGAAGAGTCATGAGCTGCATCTTACTGCGTTCTACTTTTTTGGATTCATTCGCAGAAGAGTTGATTTAAGTCATACAAAAGTTAATAGCAATGATCATAAAGCTTGGCAGACTGTAATCAACTGCCGAACCTTAACACCAAAAGATGCGTCTAAAGCCTTTACGAGAGATAAAGCTGTCGACTTGTTAAGTAGCTTTGAATTGGACAATCAACGCAAGTCACAAATATCAGGTTGGGTGGTTGTGGCGAAGTGTGATTTGAAATCAGCCGAGGTAACACAAAAAAGAAAAGTACTTCCGCCTAATGGCATAGATGACATTTCAGTCACGCCATTTAAATTAAAAAATTTGTCGCACCTGATAGAAACCTCTCCCCATGCTTTTACTCACTACATCACTGGCGCCTTTTCTAATGACAATACTGCAGCAATGAAAAACAAAAAGGAGTATGAATACTTCATCTGGCACTATCTTACTCATCCTGATGGTCAATATCAGCACCGCCTTCTTCAAGTTAGCCGAATATTGTGTCTTCTCTCGAATAAACCTGAATTTGAAAATAACACGCAAGCCTACGAGCTTGTTGCCCATCTTTCACCGGCTATCTTGAAAGATCTCGTATTAAGTTGGAAGATGTTCAAAACCTCAAACTCAGAGAGTTCATCTCAATCTGATGAACTTTATGAGAGTGAAACGCCGGAATTAACGACACAGAGTCCAGTTCAATCATCAGAATCTACTACAGAATATTTGAGTGAGTCATACGATGAACAACTCGAAGTTATCGAAAGCATGACATCATTCGCACTTATGAAGACCGTGCTTGTTGGATTGTTAAAGAAGCATCCTGTGAAGTTTGGGGAGTTCATCAACCGAATTAGTGAAGACAAAGACACTGAAGCCCTACTAGAAATAATTTGTCCTAAAACGCCAACATCAGCACAAGCGAACAAAACACATTTTGAATGTGCATGGGATTTGATTCTGCACGCCGATAACTATCAAATGAATCAATGTCGTAAATACTTCCAGTCTTTTTGCCCTGAAGACAAGCTCTCTGAGTATCTGGTCAATAACTACGAATCAATGATGAACAGGTTAATCAACGAAGAGTTAAAAGTAAGGCTTAATAACACTTTTTGTCAACTCCTCATGTACAGCAAAGAATCACATCAAAGAAAGTTAGTTGAATTATTTAGTCGCTCTGGATATCCTCACGGACAAGCTTTAATTGCTCAATATGAGTATGACTATGGTTCGCTCCCCTTCGAAAAAGATGCTTTTGTCTTAATAGACACAAAACCACTAGTGTCAGAAGCTGACCCCTCAGAAGTTTATGATGTCATTGATGAGTCTGAAGAAATAGCTACAGAGCCAAATTATTTAGTAGAAACTTTTTCAGACTACGATGCTGATGAGTCAGATTCAGAAGATGATATTGAAACTGTATTACTAGGTGTAGCCATCGTCGTTCAAACTGAAGCAACTGAAGAACAAGACCCTAAACATCAACCTTCTGCGCTCGATGAAAGTGAAGAAAAGTCAGAATTCGTAAGAGCTTCTCAATCCGTCAAGTCATCCCCAATGATTAGAAATAAACATCAAAGAACACTTAGCTTTTAAAACCTAAGGCTTTCTCTATCATACAGTTAAAACGCACCCACTATTTACGAGTTACTGTAGTCCAAATTGCAGGAGTCTTATATTTTGGGGCTGCGTTTTCTCTCAAAACATTGAGTTTCTCCAAGCGCTTATTTCTCTTTAAAGGCATTTCTCCATTTTTTCTTAACCCAATTTGAGTATCTAAAAATTCTACGATTTGAGTTTCAAAAGTGTGCCTCAAATTGGTTGCCCCTTTAGCTTCTGATAAATATTGCTCAGAATCCCAATCTAAAGGCTCATTTAATCGATCGATACGACTTACGAGCTCATTAAAGGTTAGTATGACACCATTATAGGCCTCTACGCCCTCACTTTTGTCTATGTTACCTAATGCAGAACAAACCGTCTCAAATGATCCTTTTATGCTTTCTAACTCGGCTCTTTTTGCGTCAAGTTTCACTTTATTCTCTTGGCTAACTTTCTCGCTGCTAGGAGGCTGCCCTGTGCTGTCTTCATCTGCTGCAGCTAATAAACTTTCCTTTTCTTCTTTTGTAAGGGCTTTCTCTTCTATTGCAGTAGGAATGGTCGCTTCGACTACGTCTTTTAACCTATTAAGTCTATGTTTAAGTTGAACATGCATCATCTGAAGATATTCTTTATGTTCTGACACTCGGTATTCAACATCACCATTCATAATTCCTGTAATAGACCCATGTATAACATTTTGAGTGGTTTCATCTTTACCATCATTGATAAAAGTGGCATGAAACGTTTTGAGATTCCCTGTATTCCTTTCCAACACCTTCCGTACACTACATATTGTATGTATATGGTTCTCCAGACTTACGGTTAATAAACACCACTTCGTGAAGTTCGTCAGGATTACTTTCTAGTTTATTAAAAAGCCTATCGAAAGATTTAGTTTCTGGGGTTACCTGCATATCTTTATGTTTAGACCAATCCCTATCATAAAAACAAACAAGCCTAGATTGATTACCTGCAACTTCAGACATAATTTTGCACCCTGTTTTGGTAGGAAACTAGAGCTTACCATGTCCTGTAACGGCTAAAAATGAAGCTTTAATTTAAAAAAGTTAACCTTTTGGATGAAGACTTTTTGAATGTATTTATTTCAATATTCCTGCAACCTGATTACGATTAACATTGGCCTGTGCCATCAGCGAAGTCACTTGATTAACAAATGGTGTGCGACTCATTTGTTGTTGTAATTGTTGTAACGCCTGTTGAATTTGAGCTTCATTATTTTGCTGGCGGTTCACTTCCATCATGCGATCCATAATCGCTTGCTGGCTTGCTTTTAGTTCAGCAAGCTGCTTTTCAACTTTACGTATCGACTTTAGCACTTTCGCTTCGGTTTGTTTGACTTGTTGAATATTGGCGATTTGCCAATCACGGGGATCTTGCCAGTTAAGTACTTCTTGAACTCTGATGGTTCTTGTTTCACCTGCAGGTAAACGCTGACCTTGACCACTCATCACAATGCCAGACTGGACTTGTTGCCATAGTTCTTTATCACAACTGTAAATAGCTTCTCCAGAATTAAGTAGACGAGTTCTAATACCTGCTTTGGCAAGGCTCTTATCAACAAGCTGACTTAACGAATCTTGTCCCATCAGTTTAGGTAAAAAAATCGAAACTGAATGTTGCGCAATCTGAAGAGACACTCGTTCATCAACAGGTTTAACACTGGTTAGTTCGACCGATTTAAAATTAAACCAGAACTTGGCAGGAGTGCGCCCTTGATTTAACAAATTGAGCTGATGGTCAATGAGTGGCCTACCTTGGTAACTGACATCCTGCAACATGAGATACTCAATAGAAGACTGCATTTGTGAAGAAAGGTTTGAATCTCGCCCCCCTTGAGAGTATGCCATTTCCAGCTGTTTTTTTAACTTAGTCAATTGCTTAAGCATCTGCGTTAACGCTTGTTCTGCAACTTGATTCGCTGAAATTAAATGCTGAGCTTGTGCTACATTCGCCCATTTAGCGTAACTTTGAAGACGATGCTCAGGGATGGTACGAGCAACCGTCATACGCTCAGCTTGTTGTGGCTCCGATTTTAACGGTGCTTGAACTGGCTTGGCGTCAGTACGAATTAGATTTCCAGTGTCAGTAATGGGCGTCAGCATTTAAAACTCTCAGATTAATTCAGTGTGACATTCTTGTCAGTTAATAATACCGTTATTCCTTGAACCTAAAAACATCAGAATGATTTAACGCATATGGTCAAACAGGGTTAGCTGACTCACTTGTACGAATGTTTGCTGAGTTACCTGCAATGCGGTTAATTTCACATTAAATTCAGACATGGCTTTTGCGTAATCTAAACCTTCTGTTTCACCGATAACCTGTTCATTAAACAGTACTCGCTCAGAATGTGCAGTCTCTTGCAAACTCAAGCTATTTTGCTTTCCACCCATCACCGTGATCGCTTGTGAAATACTGGTTAATGAGTCATCTAAGCTATTAAGCATGCCACCAGATACGGAATCAAATGCGGGTTCACCAGGTGAAAGCGTGGAATCATTTAACGTATCAATAAAAGCTTGTGTTTGATTTAAGATATCAGTACTTGGGTTTGAAAAAAGAAATTCATCTGCTGTTACATTCACTGTCATCCAAGAAGATGATGACGTTTGAACTTCTCGGTGGCCATCATTGCCTTGATAAACGTAATTTCCTGATGCGTCAGTGCTGATTGGTACAGTAGATGTTTCATTTCCTGAAAATAAGAAGTTTCCCCCTTCATCTTTGGCATTAACAGAGTCAACGAACGACGCAAGCAACTCCTCCAATTCAGAGGCATAGGCTGCACGGTCCTCAGCAGATAAACTACCGTTATTAGCTGACGTCGCAATTTCACGCATGCGATGTTGCAAATCAACTAGGCTAGAGAGGTGTGTCTCCTGACGATTTAAGCCTGTCTTCAGTGCACTGATATTTTCAATAAATTGATTCGTCTCAGCGACATCACGTTCTGACGCCATGACCAATACAGAGCCAATAGGATCATCAGAAGGTTGCAACAATTGCTTACCTGTTGCTAATTGTTGGTTTAACTTTGCGATATCAGCCGTTGTCTGCTGAATCGTAAATACACTGTTAGTATAAATATTTTGTGTACTAATTCTTAGCATAATAAGTACCCTTGTGAATGTAATTAAAGAATTTTGGCTTTCAGTTCAAGTGCAATACCAGGCTTTCTTGTGAAGGAATACCAGCAGTATTTTAAACAAGGTAAACGCTGTTCGGCGCTTGAAGAGAATGTCAAAAAATTGAGCGTCATTTGCATGGGTACTTAAAACCTATACGTTATTCAAAACCGTTTGAAAAAGCTCATCAGCAATGGCAATGATTTTTGCGTTTGATTGATAGGCTTGCTGATAAATGATCAAATTTGCGCCCTCTTCATCAATATTGACACCACTGGTACTCGCCCACTGAGTTTGAGCTTCATTTTGTAACTGAATTTGTGTTGTCAAACTGGTTTGAGCTTGCTTAGATTGGCTGCCTAGACTGCCTATTTTACTGGTAAAAGCGTCACTCAATGTTGTTGCTGCACCGATTGAGCCGAAGGTAAGATCTTTAGCCGCAAGCGAAATAAAATCACGCAAGTTAGAGTTATCACCCGGTGTACCATCTTTACCAAAAGCCAGTTCTTCAGCAGTAAAATCTGCCGTTATTCTCAGACTGCCCGCAGGGTTATTAGGGTCAATGATGAATAAATCTTTCGTTGGTGTAGCGCCAGATAAGTCGGTGCCTGCAGCCAATACAGTGTTAAACTCTGTAGCAAAATGAGTTGCAAGTTCATCAATAAAATCAAAGGAAGGCTTTAGCTCATTATCACGATAGTCGATCATGCCACCTAAGCTACCGCCTTCAATGTTGTTGACAGGAAAACGAGTATCACCAAATTTAATGTTTACGGTACTGAATTTTGGATCTGCAGGATCAACTTGAGTTTCTAAGCTCGAGAACCTTGCTCCCACTAATAATGGCTGACCGTTGGGCAGTGAAATATTCAACATATCATTTGGCGCACTGACTACATCAACATTCAAAATCTGTGCAAGCTCATTGATTTGAGAATCACGCGCATCCAATAATGCACTCGGTACATTACCGCCATTACTGCTTGCTTGAATTTCAGCATTTAACTCTGCAATGCTCTTCAGTTGTGCATTAACTTGCGTGACTGACGCCTTGATCTGTCCCTCAATTTGGTCAACTTGAGTATTAAGCCCTTGGCTTATTGAGTTAAATCTTTGAGAGATATTGTTCGCTTCATTCAACACACCTTGACGAAAAGCTATTTCATTTGGCTGCTGAAGTGCTGAGTTGAGGGAAGCGAATAAGTCATCTAATCCAGCAGAAATATTGTTTCCTTCACCAGCAAAAATTTTCTCTACTTGACCATAATACGTTGCTTGTGTTTTCGCGTAACCAACAGCAGAACCTGTCGCCCACAGTTGTGCAACTTCATATTGATCAGAGATGCGTCTAACACCATCGACTTGAACACCACTACCTTCGCCATAGAAGCCACCGCCTGCAGAGCTCGTCATTACTTGCTGACGGGTGTAACCTGACACCAACGAGTTAGCGATATTATTGGAAGTGGCACTGAGTGCCGCTCGGCTAGCATTTAATCCTGATAAGCCTTTGTCAATCATGCTCATGTATGTCTACCCTAACCGATTTACTTGTTGGTAATCGGTGAAATCAATGACGCCTGCATGGCCGTGGTATTACTGACCGGCGCTGAATTTGTTTGTTGTTTTTCTAAAGCGACATTCGGTTGAACGGTCTGAAGTCCTGCTGACAATTGTTTTGTCATAACCTTAGCTAATCCAGTGCTTTGCATTTGGCTCAAACGCCCAGCTAGCTCCGCATCATGCCAGTCACGGTACATGCCATCACTTTTTGAGGATAACGGGCTGTCATCATCCGACAACACATCACTGGCTTGACGCATTTGTTTTAATACGGTTTGTAAAAACTGGGCTTCAAACTGTTGGCTCACTAATTCCAGTGCGCCTTTTTCACCGTTTGTTTTTATCATGTCACCAGCACTAAGCTGGTTTAAATATCCGTGGGAGTTTTCTAATTTCATTAAATGACAACCAATTCAGCTTCTAACGCACCTGCTTCATCCAATGCTTGTAAAATCGCCATAAGATCCATCGGGGAAGCACCTAAACTGTTTACAGCTTTTACGACTTGCTCTAGCTCAATACCTTCTTGCCAAACGAACATACGGCCGTTACCCAAATCAACATCAACACTCGAGTCATTAGTTACCACAGTGTCGCCGGCACCATCACCAAAGTTTCCGCCGTTAGGTTGGCTCACTTGCTGTCGTTCAACAATTGATACCGTTAAATTGCCATGACTTACTGCGGCTTTACGTACGACAACGTCACCACCCATGACTACGGTTCCGGTACGACTATTAAAGACGACTCTAGGTGATTTACGGCCTTGCTCAATTTGCAGATCTTCCAACATCGACATGAACGTTACGCGCTGACGATGTGATGAAGGACCTTTAACTATCACTTTGGCATTACTGTCTGCAGCGGCGACTTCGGGACCGAATACGCCATTAATGGCACGCTCAATGTTGCGTGCCGTTTTAAAACTTGGATTTCGCAAATTGAGAACAATATTGACATCATCTGCAAAACTACTAGAAAGGGAATTCTCCAACAGAGCACCGCCAGGGATAGTGCCTACTGTCGGAGAATTAATCGTAATGGATGATCCGCTTTTTCCTTCAGCAGAAATCCCACCAACAACAAGATTGCCTTGAGCAACTGCATAGATTTCACCATCAATCGCACGAAGTGGTGCCATCAATAACGTACCACCACGTAATGACTTAGCATCACCTAACGAAGAAACGGTCACATCAATTTTTTGGCCAGGGCTGGCCAAGGGTGGCACACTTCCGTGAATGGCTACTGCGGCAACGTTTTTTAATTTCGGATCATTTCGACCATCAACTTGCACACCAAACTGCTTAAGCATATTAACAACCGACTGGCTGGTAAAACGCACTTGAGAGCGATCACCCGTTCCATTCAAGCCAACGACTAAACCATACCCCACTAGTTGGTTATCACGGATACCTTGTACATCCACAATATCCATTAAATAGCGCGTCTGCGCCGCCTGAGTGTGTAAGCTCAAAAAAGGCAATAAAGAAAACAAACAGAATAATAAGCTTTTTTTCATGTCACTTTTGTTCATATTACTTACGTACATAGCGAGTGCCTTACATCGGGAACCAAGGGCTATTAAAGAAGCGTGATGCCCAACCCATAGCATTACTGTCGGCAACGGCACCTTGGCCACCATATACAATGCGTGCATCCGCAATACGTTGAGAAGAAATGGTATTGTCGTTATTAATATCGTCGGTACGGACTAATCCTAAAATTCGAATGAACTCATCACCCTGATTTAGGCTCAGCCACTTCTCACCTTTAATATGCAATGTTCCATTTGGGTACACTTTAGAAACTGTAACAGTAATAGATCCCGTCAATTGATTACGCTGAGAGCTTGAACCATTGCCGTTAAACGATTTACCTGAGTTAACATTCGCTGATCCGTTAAAGCTGGTATTATCACCAGAAACTTGTGCACCTATGTTCAAACCTGAATCTTTAGCCGTTCGCGTACCTGCACTCTTGCTCGCTTGAGTACGTTCGTTCAAAGAAACCGTAAGAATATCCCCTTGACGAAAAGCACGTTTATCATTGAACAAGGTTAATAAAAAACCTGGACGATAAGCGCTGCCGTGTTTCGCTTCAGGTAAGCTGTAATCAATTTCCGGTGGTGACCACTCTTTACCACCAGGTTGTGCTCTTTCATCTGGAAAGTGTGAAGCACACCCTGCCAACAACAATGGCAAAACAACAAGATATTTTTTTATCGAACTAAAACTAGAGCTAATCATGGTGTTAACCTTTATAAAATATCCAAGCACATGGAGTCGGTTGAGTCAGAATGCGTGATGTCATGTGCTAAAGTACTTACTATTACATCGCTTGATTCAAGAATTGCAGCATTTCGTCAGACGATGACACTACTTTGGCATTCATTTCATAAGCGCGTTGAGTTGAAATCATCTCTACCATTTCTTCAACTACATTGACGTTTGCACCTTCAAGCGCACCTTGTCGCAGTTGCCCGAAAGCGTCTTCACCTGCAATACCTTCAATGGCGGCCCCAGAAGCACCCGTTGCGTGGTACAAGTTATTGCCACGAGCTTCCAACCCTGCTGGATTGGTAAAATTAACTAAGGTGATCTGCCCGAGTTCTTGTGAATCGCCTTGACCTGCAATTTGTGCTGACACAATGCCGTCAGTTGCGATCGTGATGCTTAATGCATCTTCTGGAATTTCAATATTCGGTTGTAAAGGCAAACCTTGAGAGGTCACAATCAAACCATCACTGTTACGATACAATTGACCATCACGGGTATAGGCGATATCGCCATTAGCTTCTTCTACTTGTAAAAAGCCTTGTCCTTCAATCGCTAAATCCAACTGCTGATTCGTTGTTTTTAAATCACCGGTCGTGAAGATTTTTTGTGTACCAGCAACACGAGTACCTGTACCGATTTGCATGCCGGCAGGCAATTCGTTTTGCGCATCGACTTGACCACCTGGTTGTCGTTGCATTTGATAAAACAAGTCGTTAAATGCAACACGATCACGTTTAAAACCCGTGGTATTTACGTTTGCCAAGTTGTTGGCAATGGTCGTCATCTTTTTATCTTGAGCGGCCAGACCTGTTTTGCTGACCCATAAAGCAGATTGCATGAATCCGTTCCTTATTATTCTTCTTAGTCAACCTGCAACCGCAGGCATGATTGAATTATCAGTAATTAACTATTTCTGAGCAGCTTATTGCCCGCTTGAGCCATCTGTTCGGCACTCTTCATTAGCTTCACTTGCACTTCGAATTGACGAGTCAAGTCCATCGAAGCGATGAGTTCATTGACGGCTTGCACATTGCTCGATTCTAAAAAGCCACTATCAATGGTTACTTCATCACTCACGGCAGCAGGAGCTTGGGTATACATCATGCCGTTCAACCCTTTTTGCATCTCAGCGTATGCAGGGTTGACTAATTTCAGCTGCCCAACTTCTTCAGGAAAAATGTTATTACCCGTTAATGCACTAATGCGGCCGTCATTACCGACAAACAACTCTCGAAATTCAGGCAGTACGATTGGACCGTCTACACCCACAACAGGAAAACCATTAATAGTTAACTGACCATCCGCATCTGGCTCAATCGCACCATTACGGGTATACGCTTCACCTTCTGGCGTTTGAACAGCTAAAAAGCCTTCACCACGTAACGCTACGTCTAACGTGCGCCCCGTTGTGTTCACCTGACCGTACTGCTGACTAAAATCAGCTGATTGAGTTTGGGCTAACACACGGGTAGGTAAACTATCGCCCGTAGGCTGAAGCCATTTGGCTTCAACACGTTCAAGATCTGCACGAAAACCTGTTGTTTCAGCGTTCGCTAAGTTATTAGCTCGAATAGATTGAGCCTCAAGGGTTCGAGTCGCACCCGCCGCTGCGGTATAAAGCATCCGATCCATCGTAAATATCCTTAGATCACATTAAGCAGGGCTTGCTGCATCGTAGAGTTGGTATCAAGTACTTTGGCGTTTGATTGATAATTACGTTGGGCCGTCATCAAGCTAACCATTTCAGCTGTTGCATCAACGTTAGAGCCTTCTAGGTAGCCACCTTTTAACGAACCTAAAGTCCCCGTCGAAGGTGTGCCCAGAATTGGTTGACCCGCTTCATTACTCGCTGCCCAAGCATTATTACTGATTGGCTCAAGACCATTGGGATTGGTAAAATCTGCTAACACAACTTGACCTTGCAACTGTTCTTGACCATTGGTGTACGTACCGTAAAGCTGGCCATTTTCATCCAAACGAATTCCGTTTAGCTCGCCAGAGGTATAACCATTTTGACTCAAGCTAGAGTTGTTATAGGCTGCTGCATATTGCGTACTGCTTTGATAGTCGACTTCAAAATTCAGTGCAGATGCACC
Organism: Shewanella sp. OPT22; assembly: GCF_004168585.1. Lineage (GTDB taxonomy): Bacteria > Pseudomonadota > Gammaproteobacteria > Enterobacterales > Shewanellaceae > Parashewanella. The sequence continues at coordinate 336,861 of NZ_PGVH01000056.1, forward strand.
GTCAATGATCGCAGGGTTAGTGATAGTCAAATTTAAGCTTGATGCCGAGGTTAAGTTGCCGTCAGTATCAAATGTCATGTTGTAACCACCAGCTGGCGTGACATCTTCGCCATCCATACGGAACTGAACGTCCCAACTGTTAGAGCCTGTTTTCACATAGTATTGAGTTAACGCATGTTCGCTTCCTAAAGAGTCAAATACTGAAACCGTATTTGAAGAGTGGAAGGTTGATGCATCATCCGGATCAAATGGTGTAGCCACTGGGTCAATTTCGTCAACACGAGCATCAAAATTTGAAACTAAGCCGATATCTGTGGTGGCTTTGGCAGGTAGCGCACTCGTTTGAACGGTTAAATCAGTAACATTACCAGTTTGCAGTAAACCGTTATTGGTTGCATAGCCTTGTAACTTGTTCCCAGCTGGGTCAACAATGTTACCTTCTGCATCTTGGATGAACATACCAGCACGAGCATAAACCGTATTACCGTCTTGACTGTTCAGCACGAAAAAGCCATCACCTTGTAAACCCATATCCAGCTCACGACCGGTGTAAGTTAGGTTACCGCTTAATGCAAAGTTCTGTGATGTTGATAACACGCCTACACCACCTGGTTGGCCGCCGTTATAAATTGCTGCAAACTCGCTACGGCCTCCACGAAAACCAACCGTAGATTGGTTAGCGATGTTATTACTGATGGTGTTTAAATCTTGTGATGTTGCTTTTAAGCCACTTAACGCAATATTGTAAGACATGGATGTAATCCCTATTTATTCTTTTAAACTTCCGACGCTTATGAAACTTCTGAAATATTCAGTACCGAAGTCGATTCAAGTCCGTTGCTGAGCTCAGCAATCATGGTGCCCTTAGCACTAGAGAAATGAACTCTTTCAATTTCAGCCTGTAAAAAGGTATCTGCTACAGAGGTATCTTCACCATTGAGTACAACGGCATTGATCTGATAGTCGCCCTTTGGAAGCCCGAGTGCTTGAGGGTCAATATTAAAAGCAATATCACCTGCATCTTGAGAGCCAAGGTTTAACGTTTGAACTACTTCACCCTGACTGTTCTTTATTTCCACAGTAAGGTTTTCAGCAGAGCTCTTAAGGTATGCTTTGCCTTGAATAGCGTCCTCGTTAAGTTCAAATGAACTCGCTGGCACCATGGCTTGTTTACCAATTAGATTCGCTGACTGCACAATGCCAAAATTTTCAAGCATGGTCATTTGAGTCGCTTGGTTTTTGGTTACATTCTCTAAGCTTTCAACTTGTGAAAATTGTGCTAACTGAGATACATACTCGTTGGGATCAAGCGGATCAGTCGGATCTTGGTTATTGATCTGGGCGATCATCAAAGTCATGAATTCGTTTCTAAGTGCTGACGGGTCATTAGAGTTCAATCCAATATTGTTATCAGAACCTTGATTTGTACTGTTTGCAATGGCATTTGTTTGCATCTTAATTCGTTCCTAATCTCAATAGTCCTTGCTGCATAGAGCGAGCACGATTCATCACTTCAACATTGGTTTCAAAGCTGCGACTTGCTGCCATCATGTCTGCCATCTCTTGAACCGTATTCACATTCGAATAGCTGACGTATCCCTCTTCATTCGCAAGTGGGTGGTGCGGCTCATAACGCATCTCGAGTGGCGCATCGCTTTCAACAACAGCTGCGACCTGCACATGCGCTCCTGATACTCGACCTTGATCGGTTTGCTGATAAATCGTAGAAAATACAGGCTTTAATGCGCGGAAAGCTTGTTCTGGACTTTCAGCTGCCGCACCTGCATTGGCTAAGTTACTGGCCACGGTATTTAAACGAACCGTTTGTGCTTGCATGCCAGCACCTGCAATTTGGTATATATCTCCGAATGACATAACGTTCCCTATTGTCCTTCTATCGCTTTTTTCAAACCGGAAATCTTTAAATTCAAGAAGGTTAAACTGGTTTGATAATCCATCGAATTTTGTGAGAAACGAGCCTGCTCTTTATTGAGTTCAACAGTATTGTTGTCAGCAGAAGTTTGATGTGGAATGCGATACATAGCTTGGTAGTTGCGATCAACTTGAACGCCCATATCGACTTTAGCCATAATGGTTTTAAAATCTAAATCCTGTGCTTTGAAACCTGGTGTTTCAGCATTGGCTAAGTTACCGGCCAGCAACTTACTGCGTTCCACCCTGACATCCAAAGCCTGTGGATGTACCCCTAATGCTGCATCTAGATTGATAGCCATTACGACTCCTAGTATGGTATTGCAAATGATCAACGATGCAGAACAAATAACAACTATCGTGCCAATAAATAATATTAATTACATTTCAAAAGGTTACATAAAAAAACCAGTAAAGATGGGAAGCGGAACTTCCCACTTCCTACTAAGCCTTTTATTGATGTTTCCGCTTTTATCACGGGCAGAAAATAATAAAAATGAAGTAGAGCGGCAGCTGAGAACTCACATTCTTACGCTCGTTGATAACTGGCAAAAAATGAACAAAATTGAACGGATTCAACCCGAGTTAACGTTAAGAAGCAGCAGAGCAGTTGCAACACTAAGTCGTTGCTCATCAGAGATTCGTTTCACGAAAAAGAGTGATAAATTGCTCGGTGTGCAACAGTGGAAAGCAAGCTGTTCATCTCCCAATCGAACAATCGTGATGAGAAGCCAACTCTCCATAAAAGCTTTACTGCCTGTAACTAAAGAGACATTGCAACGAGGACAGGTGATACAGCCCGACATGCTGACAATGCAGTGGGTTAACTACCCATCATCCCGAGCGCAAATCGTCACTCGAATGTCTCAATTACAGGGAAAACGAGTAAGCCATAAACTCGGACGTTTAAAGGCCATTCAAGCAAAACAACTCATAAGTAATATATGGGTAATGGCAGGAGAACACGTCATTATTGAAGCTAATGCCAGTGGCTTTTCAGCCAATATGAAAGGCGAAGCTTTACAATCCGGTGGAGAAGGACAAGCCATCAAAGTTAAGAACCTAAGTTCAGGAAAAGTGATACTGGCTTACCCCATCGGCAAAGGGAAAGTTGAAACTCGGTTTTAGTTATAATGACTAAACACGCATTAACAAAAATTTATTAAATAACATTTATTTACAGCCAGTTAAACAAAATTCACGTCCTTGATATAGGCAGTATCAGCCTCTAAAATCCAAACCATTCAAATGACTAAATTTGGATTTTAGGGAGGCTAAGATGGCCAGTAAACTGAATTCAGCACAAGTGTCTGACTTTATGGAAAAAGTTGATTTTTCTGCACTTAACTCAGACCGAAGCTCTAAGAAAAAACAATCTATCGATATCACATTGCCAGACGGTTCTAAACGTAAGTTAAATGTTTGTCGGCCATCCAAAGATCATATAACTGTTGAGCCTATTAAGAGTGGCGTTATGAGCGAGTTTATGTCTAAGCCCTCTACAGATTCAAGAGACTTAACTATCGCTCAGCAATATAAAGTGCACCTTATGGCGAGTGAACAACTTCATAATATATCCATCAAACAATTTTTCAGTGAATTAAGAACCTCACCTGATGAATTGACTCAGTTTCTTTCTGCGACGAGGGGGGCAAAAGCTGAAGAGGCCTTACATGAGATGAGCAAAACTCAAACTCACTTCGATGAGTCAAGGGCTGGTGATACAGAATTTTGCAACATAGCAGTACAAGAACAATCAACAAAACTGACTGCCGAACAATTTGCAGAAGTATTTAACAATAACTTTTCTGTTGGTGCAGCTTTACTGCATCACCCATCAACAGAAAACATATCACTTACTGAGCTATGCCAATCTCTTAAATCAGCTCCTCAGAGTCACACAACTGAAAAGTTTTTGAGTATTATCGATGAAATAGACAGACAAAATGCCAAAAATCTTATTGATGATATAGATTTGTTTAAAGCTTTAGACAACCATTGTACTCCGAACGCCCTGTTAAATGTCTACTTCAAACTCCTCAACTTAACAGGTGGTAATACTACTCCTGAAATTCAAAATCAATTAAACAGTGGCGTTATACAGTTGTTAGAAGACAATCCAGATATCAAATTAACAGACAGTCAATCGAAAGCATTATTGCAAGCTGATGGCTTTACTGATGAGCTTGAAAAGCTATGCAGAGAAGCTCCTATTAAAACGGTAAAACTTATGCAAAATTTTCATATCTCTAGCATGGGCGATTACCCTTGTCCTAGATTACGAATAACAGAAGATACAGACGAAATATGGGGGGAATTATCAAACATAAAAAATCTAACGGCACTCCTTCATCACCCTAAATTTTTAACTGAGCATTTGGGAGATTTTGACTGCCCACTCAACATGAATAAGTTACGCTTTATTGAAAATGTGGCTAGAAGTATCGATAGCTTACCTACAGGCAGTGAACTAAGGTGTGAACTCTACTGTACGGTGCTGAAGTCAGTCACTCAGGAAATCAATAGGTTAGACAACAGTCAAAACACAAGGTTTGAACAATGGCCTCCATCGATTATGAATATATGCAATATCGTTTTATTGAATTGCCGAAGGGATGTACCCAACGCCATTCAAGATGAAAAAGTTATATCCGCAATTCAAGAGTTAGTCTCTTCATCACCACAATTTGCAATGGCATTACACTCCCTGGAAGATCGAGAGTTTGGTTCAGACAAGCCACGTCGTGGGGCATTGGTAGCTGCAATTATTTTAGGCTTATTAGCCAGTCCTAAGCCAGAAGCTTCAAATCACCTTAAAGATTTCTTATCAAGAGAAACGCTACTGCAAGATCAAAACTTTGGAGAAGAGTACATTTCAACACTTGGTCTACACTCTGAAACCATATTAGACAAAGATTACTCTCCTGAGCAAATATTCATCATACTTCGAACAGTAGGGCTAGGTGTTTCTCGGTATGTAAGAACATTAACGACAAGCGCTTTATTAGAAAAAACGAAAACAGGAGGTCTCAATAAAGAGCAAATACACAATCTAACTCATTGGGTTTATGCACTGTGCCAAGATCGATATATGGACCAAATATGCAGCTCTTTTACGATCGAAGAATTAACTGATTTTATGACAGCACCACTCTGGGAGAATGGCGTTAACGCTGAAGCAATTGCAGGTGCTGCACCTCATCAAATGATCTCACCTAAAGCCGTTAGACAAAGGCTTTTATACTCACTTCCACCGCAAAAAGCGATGGCAATCATTAATCTCTTATATAAAAATGGAAGAGAGCGTCTAGGCCAACAGTTACTTGAAGACATTCTGGATTATGATGTTTCTGATCTTATCGATCGAAATGCACCGAATGGAGTATTTCCGCAACACCCTTGCCAAAAGCTCGAACAATATCTGCACAACATCGATAACCCTGAATTAATTCATGTTATTTTACGTTCTGATAAATTCCAACACAGATTGCAAGAGTTTCAAACCCGAGTGAGAACACTGCAATCTCAAGTACTAAGGCAAGTTCAAAGTGGTCAACTTAACGCAGATAGAGAAGTATTGCGTGGTCTTGGCATAAACTATAGCAAAACCAATTGACCTCTTGTCTTAATCGGTTTCGGTTCATGATTAAAATTAACGCCAAAGCAAGACTCGAACATCTATTATGGAGGAAAAGCTGAAACTCGATTTTAGTTTTTAAATATGGTTGTCGCTATTGTTTATATAGAAGATATATATAGGAATTGATTCAGTGGAAATCAGTAAATTTAATCAAAGTGCAGTCATTAACTCGGCTAAGTCTGCTGCAACAAAAAGCACTTCTCCAGCTACTGAAAAATCAGTAATAACTTCTGAGAGTACCCCAGCGAAGATCAGCCATGACTTCGAAGTATTATCTCAGGCTCAGCAACAGTTAAGCTCGATAGCCGAAGTAAACTTAGAAAAAGTTGCTGCAGTGCAACAATCGATCAAAGGCGGTTCTTTCAGTATCGATCTTGAGCAAATTGCAGATGCAATGTCGAAACAACATGGCAATAAATAAGCTGTAATTTGAGCAACTGATGACAAAAAAAGAAATTGTTAGAGCCCTTATTGAAGGCATCAACCGTGACATTAATGGTTACAGCAAATTAACTAGACTGCTGGAGACGCAAAGACAGTTAATGCTCAATAGAGATAACGACAAACTTGCTGAGCACCATCTGCAACAACAAGCTCTGTGTGAATTGCTAAAAAAGAATGCAATTTATCGAAGTCAGCTGCTCAGTAATTTAGGTTTACCAGCTAATAACATCGGTATGGAACGGTTAATCAACGCACTACCGGCTCCAGGAAAAAGCAAAGCATTAGCTCTTTGGCAAGGTTTAGTCGCTCAGATAGAACATAGCCAACAATTGAACGATGCGAATGGTGAATTACTTGCTGGCCAAATGCAGGTGATTAACAAGCTACTGAATATTAAAGACTCTTCTACTTATACTTCGAATGAATAATCCCCTCTAGATTAAGCTTACTTCATAAACAATTGAAGTAAGCGTTAGCTTTAGATAAAAGTAGGTATGATTTTCTACTCTTAATTTTCATGGAAAGCTCCCCACCTCCTCAGCTTCTTGTTACTTCTGATACATATCAACAAGATGCTTTTCAGTGCTTAACCGAAAATGATCCCATTTACTTTCGCGTGGAGTTAAATAAAACATTTCAAGTGACCGTACTGGTAAAAAAACTGTCAGATAGCCAAGTCAAAATGTCAGTGCACAAATTTCATGCCGAGTGCGGGTATGATATTGAAGAAGAAGTAGATAAAGAAGCTGAAATTGAAAAAATAATTAAAACAAAATACAAAGTAAGGGTACAGAGTGATGCATTACGCAACGGCTCAATCCGATGCACTGATCCAAAAGTTCAAATTCATGCTGAAAATTGTTTAATGCTCTTGTCTCATTGCCAATCTCCAGAGGCAGCTTGTCAATTTATGCGTGAATTAAAAATGGCTAATTTGGAGTATCTTGAGCAGCCAGTATCGAGTATTGATACAGAGTCAGAATGTGTGCAAGAGCACCTTACTACCAAAGATAAAAAAGAGAGGATTCCCCCCCTCATATTTGGAGAGAGAGGACTCATATTCATTGCATTGCGAAATATTGACGTTGCCATGAAACTAGCTGAACTAACAGGTTCTAAATGCAATACATTAAAAACTAAAGCATTAGCTGCAGCATTTAATTACCACATGCAATCTGAAAGAAATCAAGACAGCTCAGCAATGATGAGAAATTCAATTATGTCTGCAACTCTGTCGTTTATTCAACAAAACCATAGTGCCAACTTGGAAAACAGCCAAATACAAGACAAAAAGAGCCATGGACTGAGTTCTAAGCAATTAGATTTATTAATAAAGGCAAGCGGGTTAAGCATTAAGGCGTTTATAGAAGATAAAGCTCTCGAACCCTTTTTATTGAATGCTCTTAAGAATGATCCCATAAATACTTTGAAATTGCTCAAACACTCTGACCCCAAGTTCACTCATGAAGTTTATTACCGTTTATTATCTCACGTCATTTACGATGAGAAGGTATCAGATAAGCTATTAGTTTGTATTATTCATGCCTACAGTGAAACAGGAGTCATTAAAAAAATAGCATTGTGGGATACTAGTTACAGCAGACTCTGTCATCAGAAGATATTGACTTATGGATTAATTGACGGGATCCGTCTTCATCGTCCCAAAATGGCTTCTTTTATCGAAAACACATGCTTGTTCACTGCTAATGACATCGAGCCCAGAACGAAATTCACTCAAGCTAGAGAGCTGGATCTTCAAGCCATACGGCTCGAAACCCCACAAAAAGAGAGTCAAGAGGGTGTCCGTCAATTGAGGGGAATTGCTAATATACACCTAGAATTTCTATTAAGACCAAACGTAACGTTCGAAGATATGCACTTAGCTTGTAAGTACAGTCCTCAAAAGATTTTCACCGCTTTGTTTAACTACCTATCCCAAGATTCTGAAATCTCCACAGATGATGCAACTCAACTGCTTTATTTGATATTTGCAATGAGTTTGTCTCATTGTGAAATGTCACCAGAGAAACTCTTAACTGCACCATCTAATAACGAAAACTCACCAGAAAAAACACTAGAATCGGCAAAAAAAGAACGTGAAGCAGCAGTAGTAAATGCTGAGATCTTATTTTCACAGCTGAAGCAAAAAAGGTTTGCGACTTCGAAAATAAATTGGCACGACGTTACTTGGCAAACCTATCCAAATATGATCGAACGGGTTATAAAAGCTCAGCCTGAATCAGCGTCTTAAAAAAGGTTTCCCGTTTGGGGAATGGACTATATATCTTCATTTCACATTAAATATGTATTCAATGTAAGTTAAACATTTTTTAACTTTATTGTGTTTAACGCCCTCATAACTTATCAATTAAATATTAATGAACACGTTTTGTAATACACATGGCCACTGTACAAGTTGACTCTCCCGACACTTGCAGGCAATTTCAGCAACATTTAAAAGATTTAAAAGATTTAAAAAAATATCAATCGTGCAAATTTGAAATAAAAGATGCATTTGCTTATCAGTATCAAGTAAATGCAGCACTTGAAAAAGATGGGAAGTTATCAGCTGATGCTAAAGTCTTTCATTCAGGAACTACACGTGTCCAAGCCACTGCAAATTCTGAACTAAATAAGCTTACACACTCTTATAAAGTCAGAGTTCTTTCTGACTCAAGTGAGGAAGCTTTAACTATTTCAGACGTAATACCAAACATAACAGCTGAAAATATCGTTGAAATTATACAGCAATCTTCAACTCAACGAGCTTTAGAGATTCTCAATAACAAGCCAAATATTGTTACTTATTTTAAATTCAAAAATTCACAGATTCTAAACTCTAGTGATACTAGGGAGGCCATCCCCCCCTTACCATTTGGTAAAAGAGTTTTAACACTAATAATGGAGCGAGATTTGAGTAAAGCCATTGCAATAATGGACTTAGTAAGTGATTCAAACAACCTAAAGGCTGAACTGCTTAAATCACACTTTTTTAAACTAGCGTCTTCTCCAAGTAAATTACAGGCAGAGTTATCGAAACTAGACCCAGAAATACTAATGCAAGTATTTAAAAGTCAAACTGGCGAAACACTTTTACAATTTCTCGCAAATTTGGAACCGCATTATGCAATTTTATATGCCGTGAGCGCTTGTGGAGCTGAACCTTCAACATCAGATTGTGACTCCAATAACGCCCCAGAAAAATTGCTAATTACTTTACTCAGTAAAAAAGAACATATCTCAGGTAGTGATGATGGCTTAAATTTTATCGACTGGTCTTCATTAGTAAGTCGTTCAAGCTTTAGAAAAGAAATTTTTGACTTGTATGCAAAACACCCTTCTTTGGCACTTCATGTTATGTCGCTTATTCCTAAACAACTTTGTACGAACCTAGTATGGCCCAATTTTTCAATAGGGGAAGCAAAGGGTTTACAAGCTCGATTACGCCAAGAGCTAAAAGAGCAACCAGAATATGTCGTGCAAGGGGTTTATAGAGTTATTTGTAATAAAATCGGTTTAATTCATTCAGATTTTGTTCTTATTAATGAGACTATTTCTAGATTAAAAGATCATTCAGATAACCCTGAAGAATTTTTGAAACAGCTACTTAAGGTATCCGAAGAAGTAAAGAACCCGCTGATATTACGTGCAGCAGTAAAATGCTTTCTGAGTTCATATCCAAGAATTATCGAGCAATTTATTATAAAAGGTGTAAGCAATGGTGTTATCAGTTTTGCTGATTTACTCGATATCTTAAATCAACCTACCGATGCAGATGAAGAGCAAACAAATATCAAGGTTTGCCCAGAACTCTACCCTTGTATTCTAAAACAAGTTAAAACAAACTATTTGCTTGTCAAAGATCTCTTCATTCCTTCCAGAAACACACAAATAAGAACACTTCAACTCAAACTTTTGCTTGATTTAATTGAGCAAAATGACGAAGTTTCTGATATGCGTCTATGTCAGTTATTTAATACCTTCCAGCTTCTGCTATCAGATATGGCAATGTTTGATTCAAGAACTGGTAAGCCTAATGAACAGCCAATATTACTATATGCATTAGCAAACAATATCAGGAAGTTTCGCTCTGAAGAGTGTGTAGAAAACTTATTTATGCATATTCATGGTTTTATGCTTGTTAATTATAAAGACTATAAAACTTCTGCTTCTAACTTTCTTCTCTCAGAAAAAACAGAGCAATTTACTGAGTTTTTATCTGCTGAAGTTTCACAATCATCCGCAGTCCTTACTAAGAAAGAAGATAGTGAGGAAGTAGTGAGGATCAGTGAAGGAAAAGCAACTGAGGCTGATATTCTAGTCCTCTTAAAGGAATATCCAGAATTTGCCTATGAGCTTGCATTAAACTATAAAGAAGAGGCAATGAAACCTCAAGAAATACGCAAATTTTCAGGTACAAATACTCAACAACGTATTGTTCATTCTTTTCTAGTTCACTTAGCTTATTTAGAACCAGAAAGTGCACTTACCGTATTTCAAAAGTTATCTATGAAAGAGCAAGCTCGATTTATGGTAAGTAATGTTGTCACTGACTATGCGGAGGCTGTAACAGGAAAAACATGCGAGCAAGTAAAAGCTCAAATGTTATCTTCTCTTAAATCGAGAGAAGCCATCCAGCATCTAATGGAAATGTTAAGAAGTTCACCTGAGCAACTTCACACTGCTCGTTTATGTTTAATTTACTTTGCTTATTTTTCGCCCGAAAATGCACTCGTGGTTTTTCAAAATTTGAATAAAAAAGAGCAAGTTGAATTAATGGCAACGAATACTTTATCCATCAATGGAGAAGAAATTGAAGAAAAAACTTTTGAACAATTAAAAGCCAAAATGTTGTCTTCTTTAAAACCAGAAGAAGCTATTGAACAGTTATGGATTATGAAGGATCAAATCCAACCAGCTTCTGAATGGGTTTCAGTTGCAAGCGCTATTTTAACTGAATTACTTGAAATCGATGCACTAGGGAAATCATCAGCCTCAGAAGCATTACCTTATGCTCGTTTAGGGAGATATACCGCAGCATGTTCTCAACCAAAAGAACTTAATCAACTACTCGTTTCTTCCTTTACTAATAGCTACTTAAAAAAAGCCTTCACTAGTGGATTCGAAGAGGTTTCTATACTTGAAGCTTGGACAACCCCAGAAAGATTAGAGTCTCTTACTAATTCTGATGCACTTGAAAACAAAAAAACTGCATCAGAAGAGCCTACGAGTTCAGCAGCCGACTACACTTAAAATACATCAAAGCTCTTATCATCTAATAGCAAACTCATCCGTTTGAGTTTGCTCCTGTTTCGCTAAAAACTTTTGTTTTTCTACACGTGCATTTTCTAATGCGACTTCTAAGCCCAAATGACGCCCTAATTGTCTTCGCCACAATTTTTCAACTCTTTGCTGTTCTTGAGTATGCAGCATTTGTTGGCGAGTGAGTTGCTTCTTAATTGGCTCTAACGCCAAGCTCATCTCAACACTGTTATTTAACAACATTGGGTTAGTATGTTGGTAGCGCTGATGCGTATAGTTGTTGGCGGCTTGTTGTAATGCCTGCTGTTGCATAGCTAATTGATCAAGCTTTAATTGCGATTGTTGTTTTTCATTTGCCAATGCTGACAGTTTTTTCTGCTCCTGTTTACTCAGCAGTTTTAAAGCATTCATCGTTGAGCACCGGACAATTGTGTAATCAAGCCATCAAGACTTGTTAATGTTCGCTCAATGCTCGAGGGTTCATTCATGCCTTGTTGTAAAAATTCAGCTAATTTAGGATAGCTATTTACAGCCACATCCAGCTGTGGATCTTGTCCGGCTTGATAACCACCTAATGGAATTAACGCTTTAACTTCGTTGTACTTACTCAGCAACAAGCGCAGCAATTTAGCATGCTCTAGTTGTTGTTCTGTAGATATTTGAGTAGCCAAACGGCTCACAGAAGCGCATACATCAATCGCAGGAAAGTGCCCTTGCTCGGCAAGTTGGCGACTTAGCACGATATGACCATCTAAAATCGCTCTGGCAGAATCAGCGATCGGATCTTGCAAATCATCGCCTTCACTGAGTACGGTATAAAAAGCGGTTAAGGTTCCAACTGGATGCTGACTGTTCCCCGACATTTCAACCAAGCTCGGCAACGTAGCAAACGCTGATGGTGGATAGCCCTTGGTAGCAGGAGGTTCACCTAAACTCAATGCAATTTCACGTTGCGCTTGTGCGTAACGGGTAAGAGAGTCGACTAACAGTAACACTTGCTTGCCCTGCTCTCTAAAATCAGCAGCTATTTTATGACAGAGCAACATCGCACGTTTGCGCATAACAGGTGTTGTATCGGCTGGTGCAGCTACGACAACGGCACGCTGCATCCCCTCGCTACCGAGTGAATCTTCGATAAATTCTCGTACTTCACGACCACGTTCACCAATCAAACCTACGACGATCACCTCGGCTTCAGTGTATCGAGTCATCATTCCTAATAGCACTGACTTACCGACACCTGAGCCAGCAAATAAACCTAACCGCTGACCGCGACCAATCGGCGTTAATGCATTTATTGCTCTCACGCCAACATCTAAAGTCTCTGTAATGGGTTTACGTTTTAATGGGTTCAGGTTTTTATGAACACGACTGTGCTTGTTATCGATATGAGCTTCAAACTCATCAATTGGCTGCCCTAGGCCATCGATAACACGACCGAGAAGTTTTTCACCAAATGGCATTCTACGATGATCTGAAATGGGTAACACTCTTGCACCAGGCATTAAGCCATGAGGATGCTCAACAGGCATTAAGCACAGGGTTTCTTTATGAAAGCCAACGACTTCAGCTTCTATCCAGCGACCATCTCGGCATTCAATTTTGCAAGGCTCACCCGTTGCCATTTGGCAACCCACAGCTTCGAGCAGTAAACCATTAACACGAGTCAGTCGGCCGTATACCTGCGCAACAGGAACCGCTGGAAAATCGAGTATTACCGCTTCAGTCGGCGACATGCGCGTCCTCTGATTGAGCTACTTCAGTGTGAACGGCTTGGTTTTGATTAATTTCAACCAGTTTATTGGCTACATGATCCATACAGGTATTTAAACGAGTTTCTACTGAAGCATCTGCGTCAGAGTGTTCACTCACCACTCTACATCCACCAGCTGAAATACCCTCATCAGGAACAAGTTTCCAATCTTTAATTTTATCGGCGGCGAGTTCTTGTAGCTTACTGACAGCAGTCGGCTCTAAATGAATTTTAACGTGTTTGGCATCATCAGGCAGAGCCGCTAAGGTTTCTTCTACTAGGGTTAGTATTTGTGTTGGCTGTAGGGCTAATTCACAACGGATCACTTGCTGAGAAACTTTACGCACAAGTTCTAGAATTAAATCCTGTTGTTGTAAAATATGCTGGTTATGACCGTCTTCTAGCGTTTCTTTTAGTGCAGAAAGCGGAGTTATCATATCGTTGAGTTGCGATTCAAGATGAGTTCGGCCCTGTGCGTGCCCTTCGGCCAGCCCCTGTTTAAAACCGACATTATAACCCGCTTGTTTTCCTTGATCTTCACCTGAGCTAAAACCAGCATCGTGCCCTTGCTGTAGCCCTTCGTCATAACCTTTATCAAATTTAGCTTGATAGTCATCCCATGCCGCTGTTGCGTCTTGTAATTCCTGCTCATGGGCTGATTGCAGTAAAGGAGGAAAACGATGCAACCGTACATTACGCTGCGCTGATTTATTAAATACTAAATTCGAAGGTTTCATATCGTCTTTACTTCCTATTCCACAACTTGCTCTTCAAATAACTGCAGCTCAATTTCGCCGTCATCGTTCATTTGTTTCGCTAATTGCATTATTTCTTTACGGGCAGCAATAGCTTGACTTAAAGGCACAGAACCTAAAGCTTCAGATTGAGTTTCAATCGCTGATGACATGCGTTTGGGTAACGCTGTCATGATGATGCCTTTAAGCTCAAAATCGATACCTTTAATCGCTATTGCGAGTACTTCTGGTGGCACAATCGAAATAATTTCTTGAAGAACATCTGGCTTTTGACGACCAAGAATAATGAAGTCAAACATATTGTCGGTAACATCACTTGCAAGCTCAGTATCATGTAACTTAATCATGGTCATCAGCTGCTCACGATCACCGTCATAACGATTCAAAATATCGGCCACTTGGCGTACACCAGATACTTTAGTGTGACTCTTTTCCATTGCGATGAGCATGCAACGTTCAACCAGCTGCCTCAGTTCATCGACTGCATCTCTATCCAGCTCACTGAGTTGAGCAATACGAACTAATACTTCATCCTGAACGGTTTCAGGCAGTTCTTGCAATACTTGAGCAGCACTTTCTGGTGGTAATAAAGCAAGAAGCACAGCTTGGAGCTGGCAATGCTCATGTGCAATTTCCTTAGCAAGAAGCTGCGGATCAACCCACTCTAAACGTCTTACAAGTGTTTTAATTTCGTTACCATAAATACTGTCGATCAAACTCTTAGCGACTCGATCACCTAACGCTAAATCTAAAGTCTTTTGCAAATAAGAGCGTGATGCTCTGGCAATGCCTGATTGCTCACGATACTGACTAAAAAATCGCCCGAGAACATCATCAGCTTCATGTTGACTGATACTAGAAAGTCGAGCCATTTTATGACTAAGGTGTTGTACATCATGGCGATCAAGATGTGCCATCACTTGCGCCGCACCTTTTTCTCCCATACTCAGCAGTAACATTGCCGCTTGCTCTACATTGTTCATACTACTGATCCTTATTCTCTTCGACTTCTTTATCTTTGATCCAGTGTGAAATCACTTCAGCCACTCGTGCAGGCTCTTTCTCGGCTAATAAGCCCAAGTGTTCTAGTTTGACCGTCAATGGTGAACTTGGCTCAGGCAGTCCATGTAAATGCATCCACTCAGCTTCTGATAATTCAGCTTGTTCTGGTGTCTGCGCCGATTTTGGCAATGCACCGAGAGATTCTGCTTGCTGTTCTTCTGCACTCAATAGCGGTTTAGCGTCATGGTTTGTGTTGTCTTCAAATTCATTTTCTACGGTACGTGTTAAGTGTTTCACCAAAGGACGCAATACAAAAATGATCAAACCAAACCCAAGCAAACAACCAATCAGATAACGTAAATACACTTGATATGTTTCAGACTGCCACCAAGGCATCGGCTCAAACTGTGCCGCAACAGTAGGGGCAAAACTAAAGCTGTTAATGCTAAATTGGTCGCCACGTTCAGCACTGTAACCAATCGCATTTCGAACCATCTGACTGATCTGTTGCTGTTGCGCATTTGTCCAGCCAGCGTCACCTGCAGCCGCATTATTAAGCAGTACCGAAACAGACAAACTCTCAAGCTGCATTTGCTGATATTTTATGTGCTTAACTGAGCGCCCAACATCAAATTGGCGATTGTTTTGTTCGCGTAGATTACGGCGTTGATTTTTATCGGATTCACTACCAGTTGTTGGTGGCTGGTTACTGAGTGCACCAGGAATACCCAATGCTAAATCTGAATTACTTTCATCACGTGATAGTTGCTCAGAACGTATGACGGTAGATGGGTCTAATGATTCTTTAGTCTCTTCAATTTGGTTGAAGTTAACCTTAGCTGATACTTGCACCTTGAAGTTATCTTGACCAAGTACAGGCAATAGCATGTTTGATGCACGCTCAATAAGGCTCTGCTCAAGTTCACTAGTGTATTTTAATTGGCGATCACGTGACTGAGTCATGTCTTCGCCTATGTTGATCACTGAACTTAAATGGTTACCTTCTTGGTCTACGACTTGAACCCGCTCAGGCTTCATCCCCATAACACTGCCAGAAACTAAGTTAACAATCGATTCAATCTGCTGTTGTGTTAAGTTAGCATCTGCGTATAGATCCAACATAACCGATGCAGAAGCCAGTTCGGGTTTCTCACGAATGAATAATGATTTCTTTGGAATCGCAAGGTGCACTCGAGCATTACGAACAACTTTTAAGGCCATAATCGTACGAGCTAACTCTCCTTCAAGACTATGACGATAACGAGCTTGCTCCAAAAATTGACTGGTACCGATACCTGATTTGTCTAACGCTTCCATACCAGAAGGCACTTTGGCTTTCACACCACGTGCTGCCAGTAACATGCGTGCTGCACCCAGTTTCTCTTCTGGTACTAAAATCAACCCGGTATTGGTTTCAAGTTGGTAATTGATACCTTCAGACTCTAACACTTCAATGATCTTCGAAGTATCCACTTGCTCTTGCTTACCATACAAAGCACGGTACCCTTGACTGGCACTCCATAATGCCAGCACAATCACACAAGCTACTACAATCGCTAACACAGCAAGCACCAGTACTTGCTTATCGCTGCCATTGAAACTTTGCCACTTTTGCTTCATTGATAAAAGCAAGTTGCCACTTGGCTCTTCGGTGATCACTTTCGGCTCAGGTTGGGTTAACGTCATTGTCATAGTGCGAGTTTCCAAAGATAAAATTAAATAGGCATTTTCATTACGTCATCAAACGCCTGAACGAGACGATTACGTATTTGAACCATTGCAGAGAAAGATAAACTGGCCTTTTGAGATGCAACCATTGCACCGACTAAGTCATCACTTTGACCACTATCAACGGCACGCATCAATGCAGATGATGTATTTTGATCGGTATTAATCGCAGAAACTTTTTGTGCCATTAAGTCAGAAAATGAAGCTTGAGCGTCACCAATTTCATCAGGATTGCGGCGAATGGTAATTTCACCTTTCGCGACTTCTTTGTAGCGGTCAAGTTGTTGCAGTAACGATTGGTTATTTGTGTCTAAAGCATTCATTTACGCTTACCTTTAATTCTTCTTTTATAAACAGCTTTGCTCTATGCGGCTTTCGCTTCTGTTAAAATAGTGTCGATATCGATGCCTTGTTCACGCATCTGCGCCAGCTTGTAACGTAAGGCTCGAGTTGTCATTTCCAAAAATTCGGCTGTTTTACAACGATGACCATTGAAACGCTTTAAAGCATCAATAACGTATTGAAATTCAGCCTGCTGCTTAGATTGTTTTAAACTGGTCTCTTTCGTTTCTATAAGGACGGCACTAGATTTCATTTCTAAACCTAAATCTGCCATCTGTATTACCTGCCCACGCCTTAACACCAGCGCACGCTGAATACAATTTTCAAGTTCTCTTACATTTCCCGGCCAATCATGTGCCATCAATACTTGCTTAGCTTGATCGCTAAAAAATTGAAGCTGGGCATCCATGTTGTACTTACTCAGAAAGTGCTCAGCTAAGGGCAAAATATCGCTTCTGCGTTCACGCAATGGCAAAGTTTTCAATGGAAGTACATCTAAGCGGTAGAATAAATCTTCTCTGAATTCACCATTTTTAACCGCTGCACGTAAATCACGGTTAGTGGCAGCAATAATACGAATATCCAATGAAATTGACTTATGATCGCCTAAGCGTTCAACCTCTCTTTCTTGGAGCACTCGCAATAGTTTTGCTTGTAGCAGTAACGGCATTTCGCCAATTTCATCCAACAAAATTGTACCGCCATTAGCCAGCTCAAACTTGCCTGGCTGATCAGCTTGTGCCCCGGTAAATGCACCTTTGCTATGACCAAACAGTAAAGATTCAAGAATACTCTCAGGAATAGCGGCGCAGTTAATTGCGATAAATGGCTGATTTGCTCGAGAAGAGTTTTGGTGAATATAACGCGCTAATGGCTCTTTACCTGTTCCGCTCTCACCTGTGATCAATACTGAAGCTTCTGTCATGGCACTGCGGTGAGCGAGCATTAATAACTGACGGCTCACAGGTGATGAAACAATGTAATTTTGATTCGTTTTTTCCAGCTCTTTCAAGCGGACAACCAAGGCTATCAGTTGCTCTTGTTGTAACGGCAGTAACAAGTAATCTTGAACGCCTAACTTCATAGCCTGTGCTGCATTTTCACTTTGCTCTGCATTCAGTAGTGCGACTTTATTCGCACCATTGACCTTAGCTAATTCAACTTCAATATTTTCAGCAGACACATTCGATAGATTAACGAAACTCAACCAAGGCGTCTGCTGGCAGCTCCTCACAAGGTTAAAGCCTTCACATTCCAATGCCCTAACTAAATCATCTGAGATTTGATGTTCAATGAGCTCAATGCAGTATTTATTCACTGGTTTGCTCCTTGACCATGCTTAACCAGTTTAACCGTAACACGACGATTGATTGAGCGACCTTTCTCTGTAGAGTTCGCGACTAATGGCATCCGTTCACCGTGGTGGCGCACGTCTACCATATCAATAGCAAGTCCGAGTTCTACAAGCCTCGATGCGACTTCATCAGCACGCTCTTTACTCAATACCAAGTTGGCTAAGTGATGACCATTGCCGTCAGTGTGAGCATCAACAAGTATGCGCTCGATAGTGCTGTCTGCTTGAACGTATTCAACGATCGCATTCAAGTCTTGTTCATGTTGAGAGTTGAGCTGACTGCTCCCTGAGTCAAAAATAAGGTCAATGCGTCGAACGTAAGAATAGGGTTTTGGCAACAGTTGAGCATAACAATGGCGAAACTGCTCAATGACGTTTTGTGAATTAACCGCATTAGCAATGCCAGAAAATTGTTCGCCAATCCGGTTATCAACCGTAACTTCAATAGCATAGCCTTTGGCTATTGCTTTTAAATAAAGACCGAGCTTGTCATCAGCAACTGAAGTTTGCAGTTTGTTCTTTGCTTGAAATTTAAAAGTTGGAAATGACTCATGCTGTGCTTGATGCCATGAAGGAACAACCACTTGAGCAAAGCTATGTGCTTTTTCAAAATTCAGCCATTGACTGTTTAAATTCAGTGTTAATGACGCATCTGGTCGTGCGACCAAACTGATCTCACCGAAGCGGCTAATATCATGTGCAATTTGACATGAAAACTTGTCGCCTTGATAGCGCCAATTTGATTGCTCTAATTCAGTTTGAAATGAGCCAGCCCATAAAATATTAGGCAATAAAGCACACACAACCCAAAGGCTTATTTTTATTATTGTAATGACCTTCATCGAATTATCTCGTCCATAAACAGTTTTAATTAAAACTTATAGAGGCGGTTATAAAAACCACAAAATTAAAACTAATTGGCAATAAGAATTAACAACAGGAACAATTAAACACAAATTAATATTAATTGTAAAACAAAATAACAAATTAAAATCACATTAATTAATTAAATATATTTATTATTGACCTAACAATAATAAATAAGATAAATTCAAAACCGATTTATAAATATAATTAACAATTTAGCAAACAGTGAATACTTAATTATAAACAAATCAAGCATGAAGCGCACTAAGTTACTGTTTTACTTAAATTTAAATAAATAAAACTTTAGTGTCAAAAGTTTATCCAATGTCAAAAAATTATTTAAAGTAAGAATATTGACGTTTTAAATAATAAATAAGGACGTGACATTAATTTGACATCAAATATTTAAAAACACTTATTTGACTACTGACAAATTAATATCAAAACAAAAAATGAAAACGACATCTAAAGCAGTATTATTAAAAGCTAACAATACAAATAGTATTAGGCCAATAGCTTTAACAAATGAAAAACTTGCAAGAAGTAGATTATTTGCTCAACTAAAGTCTAGTCAACGTTCAATTTTAAATGTAACGAACTCTTTATTAATGCCAATTATTAGGCAAGGACATTCGGCATTAGAAACGATTAAACAAGATTCAGTACCAGAAGTGTTTGATCCGAACATCAAACAATCATGGTTCACTATGATGCACCAAGGTAATACCGTTGCCTGGTGGAGTGTCGATCGCTCTACACTAGATCAGCTCGCCAGTTGTTATTATGGCAGCCCAAGTAGTCCGGCTAAATCTCCCTTGCTACCACCTAGCCACTCTGAGTTTCGTCTTGCAAAACGTTTTATGCTCGGTGCGTTAAAAGCATTACCTGATTTATCACTCGACCCTGATGATATCGAATTAACACTATTAACCAGTGCCGGTGAAATTAATGCGCAGGTGATTTGGACAATGAATTTTGCCAAAGAAAGTCATATAAAGCCTATGCATTTTTGTGTTAATGAGCAGCTATTGAGTTTGCTGTCCAACCAGCCTACGCATCAAGAGCCTGCACTGAATCTGGCTGAGAAGCTTAAAGAAAAGAGTCGCCAAATCCCTGTACAACTCAAGGTTGAACTTGGAAAAGCCAATACCAATATGACAGAACTAAACCAGTTACGTCCGGGCGACATTTTACCATTGACGTTACACACACACTGTCCAGTAAAAGTGACTGACCATCATTTATATGATGCCAATATTTATACCGACCAAGGACAAATGGTAGCCAAAATCACTAAGGTTCAAGACGAGGAAAAAATGATATGAGTGAACACGATTTATTAGCTGATACGGATTTATTGCTAGATGCTGACATTTTTGGTGATGATGAGCCATTAGATCTACCAAACACAACTAAACCTAAAAAAGATATGTCTTTTTTCCAGCAGCTACCAGTACAAGTAACACTTGAATTGGCCAGTGCTGAAGTATCGCTAGGTGAGCTCACAGAAATGGGAGAAGGAAACGTCATCATGCTCGATCGTATGGTAGGCGAGCCATTAGATGTACGTGTAAATGGCGCGCTCTTAGGCCGTGGTGAAGTGGTTGAAGTCAGTGGCCGTTATGGTGTGCGTTTATTAGAAGTTGAATCAACTCAACTTTAAGACAAGTGATTTAAGGTTTACACACATGTGGCGAGTATTACTGATCCTAGCGCTAATGTTTACACCGTTAGCAAGTGCTTCTGAAGGGCTTACCCTGCTGACATTATCTGATGGTGATCAGCAACAGTCGGTGAACATTAAGCTTGAAATTTTAGCATTAATGACCGTCTTGAGCTTGTTACCTGCCATGCTAATGATGCTCACCAGTTTTACTCGAATCATTGTGGTACTCGCTATTCTTCGTCAAGCCATTGGCCTGCAACAGAGTCCGCCTAATCGCATACTCGTTGGTATTGCATTAGTAATCACACTATTTATTATGCGCCCTGTAGGGAATGCCATTTATGAAGATGCTTTTGTGCCTTACGACAAAGGCTTAATTGAACTACCTGAAGCCGTTGAACGCGCAGAACAGCCGTTACGTAAATTTATGTTGGCTCAAACTCGTGAAACAGATTTAGAGCTACTATTAAAAATTGCTGATGAACCTACAACGTTAACGCAAGATGAAGTGCCATTTTTAGTAATGATGCCAGCCTTTGTATTGAGTGAATTGAAGACGGCATTTCAAATTGGCTTTTTGTTGTACTTGCCTTTCCTTGTTATCGATTTAGTCGTCGCCAGTGTATTGATGTCTATGGGGATGATGATGCTATCGCCACTGATTATCTCGCTACCCTTTAAATTGATGGTATTTGTACTTGTCGATGGTTGGTCCATGACGGTAAATACCTTAGTCGCCAGTTTTGGTTGACGGAGCGAGTTATGGATACTAATCAACTCACAGCGATTTTCGCTGATGCGATTTATTTGGTGGTTGCCATGGTAAGCGTACTCATCGTACCGAGCTTATTATTGGGCTTGATCATCGCCGTTTTTCAAGCGGCGACTCAGGTGAACGAACAAACGCTGAGTTTCTTTCCTAAGCTCGTGTTTACTTTATTAACCGTTTTGTTTACCGGCAACTGGATGTTGACTAAGTTGGGTGACCTATTTAACCAGCTGTTCTACAACATTCCACATGTCATTGGTTAAACCGTGTTAGCGCTTACTACCGATCAAATCGTCAGTTTTCTTGGCTTATTTTGGTGGCCATTTTGTCGGATAATGGGTGCCTTTGCTTTAATGCCGATGCTCGGAAGTAGCTATATTCCTGTAACAGTTCGCATTTTGCTCGCAGCTTCAATCTCTGGCATTTTAGTGCCTGTACTACCTGCTATGCCAACGATTGATCCGCTTTCGATACAAGGTGTATTAGTCGCTGGAGAACAAATGTTGGTAGGCGCTATGATGGCATTATTCGTCAATATGTTGATTGTCACCATGACCATGATTGGTGCCATGATGGCGATGCAAATGGGGTTAGCCATGGCAATGATGAACGACCCATCAAGCGGCAGTTCTAACCCGATTATTGGTCAATGGTTGCTGATATACGCCATTCTTTTATTTCTCTCTTTAGATGGACACCTTGTCAGCATTGGCATCATGGTCGACAGCTTTCATTTATGGCCTGTGGGCAGTGGTGTTCTTGGGTTGCCATTAATGTCATTGGTCTCCAAATTCGGTTGGATGTTTGCGTCCGCCTTCATGGTCGCACTACCGGTAATTATTGCAATGTTGTTAGTCAATATTACCTTTGGTGTGCTCAGTCGTGCAGCACCGTCGTTGAATGTGTTTGCATTGGGCTTTCCTATGTCAATGCTTATGGGGCTCTTTTGCGTATTGTTCTCGTTTTCCGGTTTACCCTCTCGATATAGCGACTTTTGCATTGAAGCCTTGCAAAGTATGCAAAATTTTATCGGTGGGAGCTGATTATGAGCGAAAATAGTGCACAGGATAAGTCAGAACAGGCAACGCCCCAGAAACTAAAGAAAGCGAAAGAAGAAGGACAAGTTCCTCGCTCGAAAGATCTCGCTTCTTCGGCTCTCATCATGGTGGGTGCCGGCCTACTGATGAGTTACCAAACTGAAATTGCTTCGCAAATTGTTGAACTCACACAGTTCAATATGATGATTGACAAAAATGCGTTGCGAGAAGCTGATATTTTGCAGCTACATCTCGCATCATCACTCATGTCTGTGGTTACTATTCTCGCACCAATATTGCTGATTTTAATGCTGACGACCATTGTCACGGGATCACTGCCGGGTGGGGTGGTATTAAGCGGAAAAAACTTAGGTTTTAAATATAACCGTATCGATCCGATTAAGGGCATTGGCCGTATTTTTTCAACTCGTTCTTTAGTTGAGCTCCTAAAATCTGTGCTAAAAATCATTCTATTAGCCGGCATTATGATTAACTTACTATCTAATGAACTACCGAGTTTACTCGGCTACAGCCAGCTTGCTGTTGATGAAGCCATTACTCAAGGGATCAATATGCTGGCCATGGGGATGCTGTACCTGTCACTTGGCTTATTGATCATTACCTTTATCGATGTTCCGTACCAATTTTGGCAACACGGTAAAGAGCTGAGAATGTCGAAACAAGAAATTAAAGAAGAACAAAAACAGCAAGAAGGTTCACCAGAGGTTAAAGGCCGTATTCGCCAATTGCAGCAAAAGATTAGCCGCTCTCGAGCTGATGTTTCCATTCCACAAGCAGATGTTTTATTGGTAAACCCTACTCATTACTCAGTTGCATTGAAATATGACGAGCAAAAATCTGATGCGCCATATGTTTTAACTAAAGGCACCGATGAACTTGCTCTGTACATGAAGCAAATTGCAAAAAAACATGATGTTGAAATTGTAGAAATTCCGGCGTTAACTCGTGCAGTGTACTACTCCACACAAGTTGAACAACAAATACCAGCAGCCTTATTTGTTGCTATTGCTCACATTCTCAATTATGTCATGCAATTACGAGCGGCACGCCAAGGTAAGCAAAAAGCGCCTGCGCCCTTACCTAACTTTTTCATCCCACCACATTTAAGACACGACTAGAGGTACAAAGCAGCATGGACACGTTTACCAAGCTTTTTTCGGGTAACAAGGCATACATCGGCATTCCGATTATGCTTTTAGCAATGCTTGCCATGGTAATTTTACCATTGCCGCCTTGGCTACTGGATATTCTGTTTACTTTCAATATCGTCCTATCAATCATGGTATTACTGGTTGGCGTATCGATTCGTAGACCATTAGAGTTTTCAGTATTTCCAACCGTTTTGTTACTCGCCACGTTAATGCGTTTAACCCTCAACGTTGCCTCAACTCGTGTGGTATTAATTGAGGGACATAACGGTGGTGATTCCGCAGGCCGAGTGATTCAAGCATTTGGTGAAGTGGTGATCGGTGGCAACTATGTAGTGGGTGCGGTGATCTTCCTGATCTTAATGATCATTAACTTCGTGGTTATCACCAAAGGTGGGGAGCGAATTTCTGAAGTATCAGCACGTTTCACCTTGGATGCCTTACCTGGCAAACAAATGGCAATTGATGCGGACTTAAATGCAGGTGTTATTAGCCAAGAGCAAGCTAAAGAACGCCGTCAAGATGTTGCTCGTGAAGCCGACTTTTACGGTTCAATGGACGGTGCATCGAAGTTTGTCCGCGGCGATGCAATCGCCGGAATATTGATTTTAGCCATCAACATTATCGGTGGTATATCCATCGGTGTATTTATGCACGATTTAAGTGCCGCTGATGCCTTTAAAACCTATGCATTACTCACCATTGGTGATGGCTTAGTTGCGCAAATCCCATCACTACTTTTAGCAACGGCTGCGGCGATTATCGTAACCCGTGTCTCTGATGAAGAAGAGATGCCGCAGCAGTTAGGCAAGCAATTACTGGCAAACCCTAAAACCTTAGCGACTGCCGCAGGTGTAATGGTGGTGCTCGGTATAGTACCTGGCATGCCAGCCTTAGTTTTCTTAACCTTCGCAGCGATTCTAAGTTTTGCTGCTTGGCGTCAATATCAATTCCAACCGTCAGCAGCACAAGATCTTGATATAGAAGAGGTCGCTGAAAATAGCTTAACAGAACCTGCAGCACCAAGTTGGGATTCACTACCATTTACTGATCTCATTGAAGTACGCTTAGGCTACCGCTTAGTACATCTGGTTGAGCGAACCAAAGGCGCTGAACTGCAAAAACGTCTAACGGGCATTCGCCGTACACTATCAGAACAAGCTGGTTTCTTACTGAGTGAAGTACGAGTACGGGACAATTTATCGCTTGCACCTAATGCTTATCAAATTAGCGTAATGGGAACACCAGTGATACTTGCAGAATTAGAGCCAGAAAAGTTAATGGCTATAAATAGTGGTGCCATTCACGGTCAGCTTGATGGTACCTTAACCAAAGATCCTGCTTACAATATGGATGCTATTTGGATTGAAACAAGCCAAAAATCGAAAGCGCTGAACTTAGGCTACTCCGTGGTGGACAATGCCACTATCATTGCAACTCACGTCAGTAAACTGATCCGAGAATCACTTCCTGAAATGCTACAACATGATGATGTGCATGCATTAAATGATCGGCTTGCAAAACAATCGCCTAAATTAGCAGAATCTTTAAATACTGCACTTACCCCAATTCAGCAGCTCAAAGTGTTCCGCTTATTATTGAGAGAACAAGTCTCGCTTCAGGATATTCGAACCATTGCTACGACCTTGCTTGACTGCAGTGAAAACAGCAAAGATCCTATTTTACTTGCTGCAGATGTTCGCTGTGCATTAAGAAATAGCATTCTGCACAGTATTGTAGGTAATGCGAATAAAGTGAACGTGATGACGCTTGCGCCAGAACTTGAACAAACGTTGATGACAGCTTTAAATCAGGCCCAGCAACAAGGTAATGTATCACTGGATAGTTTCCCTATTGATCCACAATTACTGGCTCAGATTCAGCAGTACATGCCTGATCTATTGGCGAAAGCTAAAGAACAAGGCCATACACCAACGTTATTGGTACCTCCACAACTACGACCAAGTTTAGCTCGATATGCACTGGCCTTTGCGAAAGGCTTACATGTGCTTTCTTATAATGAAGTTCCTGAGTCAAAAGAGCTGATGATTGCAGGACAATTAGGATAAAAAACGTCTAGCGCCTCAAATATTGTCGATTTAAAGGCGCTAATATTTATATTCTAAGTTAATATATTTAATTAAGTTATAAGGTTATAACTGAACGTTCTCGTTTCAATATTTGAGGTTTGTTTTGCCAAAGTATCTTCAAAATTTACGAATTGTTGCCATTCCTTTTTTAGCAACGTTCGTGTGTTTATTTGCAATCTACTTTCAACAAGAACACTGGCAAAGCTGGCGACCAATTTTACGAGAGTTACCTTTGTGGCTATTACCTATTTCAGCCGTAATTGCGATTCAATTTAACCGTAGTCGCTTAAGCTATTTGGCGTTAATCTTCACCTTCTATTTTGCAGTTGAACGTAGCCTTTTATTTGATAGTCAGACTCTGCAACAGAACGCTTTGGTTATCTTCTCATTGTTGAGTACTGTGATGGCTTTTTTGGCATTGAGTAAAGACAGGGGCTTAGCCTCTATTTTTACTCTATTGAATATTGTGATCATTAGCGTGCTTTGCGTTGTTGGCTATTTTTGGCATCAATATCAATCCAGTACCTTAGCGTTTTTCGAAAATAATGTGAGTTTTCTAGCATCACAAGGGCTTATCGAAATGCTCCCGTGGGGTATTTCTACTATTTTAATCACTGTTGCGACGATTAGAAATGGTACCTTAACTTCTACGGCAATTGCACTTAGTTTCAGCTTTTGGTCGATGATATTCTTTAGTCCGGAGTTATTCCCTACTGCAATTCTGCTAACCGTATTAGCGGCTCTTTATTTTATTAGCATTCTATTCGACTCATATACTTTAGCGTATCGTGATGAACTAACAACACTTCCCTCAAGGCGTGCACTGTACAACTTAGTGCTGTCTCTAGGGCCTAAATACAGTGTTGCCATGATGGATATTGATCATTTCAAGAAGTTTAATGACACTTATGGTCATGATGTGGGTGATCAAGTACTAAAACTCGTTGCAAGTAAACTCTCTCAAGTCAGCGGAGGTGGTAAAGTATTTCGTTATGGCGGTGAAGAATTTACGGTTGTTTTTTCTCGTAAAAACGCCGCTGACACCATTGAACATTTAGAGGCCGTCCGACAGTCAATCGAAGACTATAAGATTGTTATTCGTAATGATGATCGCAAAAATGACTCTAAAAAGTCCCGTTCTAAAATGAAGCAGTCGAATAAAACGGTGAGCGTAACCATATCAATTGGTGTAGCTGAACATGGTAAAGGTGAGACTTTTGATCAAACACTAAAGCAAGCAGACTTAGCTTTATATGATGCTAAGAAGAAAGGTCGAAATCAGGTTTGTCTGAAATAAAACGATAATGTTCAGTAATAAATTAAGAGTTACTCTCGGTATATATTGATCACAAAAAAACCAGCAATTAGCTGGTTTTTATATGATTAAAGCTGCAATAGCTTATTTCACTACAGTTAAATGACCGCGCTTTTTCGGAGGTTTATCAGTACCGTCATCTTCAGGTTTAAGCTCTTGTTCAGCCTCAACTTCAGATTCCAATAACTCATCATTCTCTACCGCCTCTAAATGAGCGTCATTTTCAGTCTCTTCATCGTCACTTGGTAGGTAAGCATCTTCCATATCAAACACAGTACCTGCCCCATTTTCGCGAGCATAAATAGCTACAATAGCAGCCATTGGTAGAACAATATGATGAGGTACGCCGCCAAAGCGAGCATTAAACTCAACAAAATGATTGTTCATCTCTAGACTCAATACCGCACTCATTGCGATATTAAGTACGATTTGACCATCTTTAACATATTGTTGAGGAACCTGTGTACCTTTAACGTACGCATCAACAACAATATGCGGTGTTAGACCATTATCTAAAAGCCAGTCATAGTATGCTCGTAACAAATATGGACGATTTGGAGTCATGTATTAGATACCCATTCGCATTTCGCGTTCTGCTTCAGTCAACGATGCTTTAAATGAGCTACGTTCGAAAATACGAGTCATATAAGCATGAATGTGTTGACTAGATTGCATATCAAGTTCAATACCCATTGTAGGCAATCTCCACAAAAGTGGACCCAAATAGCAATCAACTAAGCCAAATTCTTCACTCATAAAGTATGGTGTTTCAGCAAAAATTGGAGCTAAAGCTGTTAAGCTTTCTTTTAATTCTTTACGTACTTGATCTGCATTATCACCGCTCTTAATTTTAGCAACGAGTGAATACCAATCATTTTCGATGCGATGCATCATCAGACGGCTACTGCCCCTAGACACAGGATAAACAGGCATTAGCGGAGGATGTGGGAAACGCTCATCCAAGTATTCCATAATGATACGAGATTCATAAAGAACCAAATCACGGTCTACTAGCGTTGGTACAGAGTTGTATGGGTTCAACTCCATTAAGTCTTCTGGTAATTCGTTAGGGTCAACCTGTAAAACATCAACAGTGACTCCTTTCTCAGCCAAAACGATGCGCACTTGATGGCTATATAAATCATCGGCCCCTGAAAACAAGGTCATGATAGAGCGTTTGTTGGCAGCAACAGCCATTGATACCCTCCAAATTCTTATAAAAAATAAAACAAACGAGGGGCTAAGCCCCTCGTCTATAGTCAGATAATGTACATTTTACCCTTTAAATGGGGTTAGTGTACATCTCTCCAGTATTCTTTCTTCAAGAAATAAGAGATGATGAAGAAAATAAACAAGAAGCCAAGTACATACCAACCCATTGATTCACGAACCGTACGAACAGGTTCTGCTGAATAAGTTAGGAAGTTAGTAATATCAAGGACAGCTTGGTCAAACTCTTCAGCCGACATACTGCCGCCTTTCGCTTCACCAGGCTTACACGTTTGAATACCGTGATTATCTGTCGTACACGTAGCGTCTTTAACACCTTCTAATGTTTCTAGCACGTTAGGCATACCCACTAATGGGAATACTGTGTTGTTAACACCGAATGGACGAGTGTCGTCTTTATAGAAGCCTTTTAGGTATGAATAAACCCAATCACTACCACGAACACGTGCAATCAAAGTTAGATCTGGCGGTGTAGCACCGAACCACGCTGCAGCTTCTTTATGTGGCATCGCATTAGTCATTAAAGAACCAATCTTAGCGCCATCAAGAATGTACTTTGCACGCATATCATCAGCTGATATACCTAAGTCTTCTGCAACACGACCATAACGTTGATATTCAGTACTATGACAACCAGAACAATGTTGTTGAAATAAGTTCAAACCACGTTCTAAAGAAGCTTTGTCGTGAAGATCAATATTCGCTTTTTCTAAAGGTACACTGCTTCCTGCTGCCATAACAAAAGTCGGAAGTAATGCAACTAATGCAATAAGTAATTTCTTCATTAGTGAGTCACCCTCTCTGGTACTGGCTTTGTTTTCTCATTTTTACTGTATAGCCACAAGAAGAAGAAGAAACCAAAATACAGTAGCGTAAAGATACGTGCCGCAATTGTTTTCTCTGGTGTCGCTGCAACGGCACCTAAGTAACCAAGAACTACAAATGAAACAGCAAACTGTCCAATGTTCAACTTATGAAGCAAGCTACGGTAACGAACCGACTTAACTTTACAACGATCTAACCAAGGTAGAACGAATAGCACTACGATAGATAGTCCCATCACGACAACACCACCTAACTTATTAGGTACCGCACGAAGCATTGCATAGAATGGCGTAAAGTACCAAACCGGAGCAATGTGTTCAGGTGTTTTCAATGGGTTAGCTGGTTCAAAGTTTGGTTTTTCTAAGAAGTAACCACCACCGTCAGGCATAAAGAACAGTACATAACAGAACAGTATTAAGAAACCTGCTACGCCCATGATGTCTTTAACAGTGTAATAAGGATGGAATGGGATACCATCTACTGGCCAACCATTTTCATCTTTGTTTTTCTTAATTTCGATACCATCTGGATTGTTCGAACCCACTTCGTGTAATGCAATTAAGTGAAGGAATACAAGAACAACAAGTACGAGTGGTAACGCAATTACGTGTAATGCGAAGAAACGGTTTAGAGTAGCACCAGAGATCACGTAGTCACCACGGATCCAAAGTGTTAAGTCATCACCGATTACTGGAATCGCACCAAACAGAGAAATAATTACCTGAGCACCCCAGAATGACATTTGCCCCCATGGAAGTAGATAACCCATGAAAGCTTCAGCCATCAATACAAGGAAAATCAGCATACCGAATAACCACAATAGTTCTCGAGGCTTTTGGTAAGAACCATAAAGTACGCCACGGAACATATGCAAGTAAACTACGATAAAGAACGCTGATGCGCCTGTAGAGTGCATATAACGAAGTAACCAACCGTAATCAACATCACGCATAATGTATTCAACAGAAGCGAATGCGCCTTCTGAAGTTGGTACATAGTTCATAGTTAGCCAAATACCTGTTATTAGCTGGTTAACTAATACCAGTAGGGCTAAAGAACCAAAAAAGTACCAAAAGTTAAAGTTAGTTGGTGTTGGGTATTGACCAACATGACGATTGTAAGTTGCCGTCATTGGAATACGTGCATCAATCCAATTTTGCATACTTTTTAACATTTGCATTACGCTACTCCTTTATCGAGACCGATAAGAACAGTTGCGTCATCCACATAATGATGCGGTGGAATTACCAAGTTCAATGGTGCTGGAACGCCTTGGAATACACGGCCAGCCATATCAAACTTAGAACCATGACAAGGACAGAAGAAACCAGATCTTATACCTTCAACGTATTGCTCAAACTTATCGTGTTCATAAGTTGGTGAACAACCAAGGTGAGTACAAATACCAACAGCAATGAATAATTCTGGTTTAATTGAACGACCAGGATTCTTTGCATATGCAGGTTGTTGATCTTCTTCAGAGTTCGGATCACGCAATTTGTTATCATGCGTTTGAAGCTCATCCATAATATCTTTATTACGACGAACAACCCAAACAGGTTTTCCACGCCATTCAACACGAATTAGCTGGCCTGGCTCTACTTTACTAATATTAACTTCAACCGGTGCGCCTGCAGCTTTCGCTTTGGCACTTGGATTCCATGACTTGATGAAAGGAACCGCTACAGCGACGGCACCTGCTCCACCTACTACGGCGGTTGCGGCGGTCAGGAATCTGCGACGTCCGGTATCGACTGGCGCATTGCTCATCCACTTATCTCCCAGAGGGTGTTGGAATTTTATTTATTCAACGATATTAAAATCTTGGTACATCAAAGCCAAAGGGAAAATTTTGTACCCTTTAGACAATAAAGTGTAGCACCAAAGATTGAGGCGGTGCTCATTATAGCGAAAAATTAGAAATAGATCATAGTGAAAACACATAAGTTACGTACGGATATTGGTTATTTTTTTCAATTAGAGGTGAAAAAGTGTGTGAAATGGTTGAAAAACTGTCAATTAAACAGCAAGTGTTCAGCAAAGTTTGTGAATTAATAAATAAAAAGCCCGAACATGTTCGGGCTTTTTTACATTATCTTTGAGGTTTGTCTTCAAATTAATACGAAGTTATTTCTTTTCAGAACCTTTCATATATTTAAAAAACTCACTGTCAGGCGAAAGTACCATAACGTCTGAATTTTTAGCAAAACTCGCACGATAAGCTTCTAAGCTACGTAAGAAACTATAAAACTCAGGATCTTTTTTATAGGCATCAGCAAAGATTTTAGCTGCTGTGGCATCACCTTCACCACGTGCTATTGAAGCTTTACGCTCCGCATCTGCAATTTTAATCGATACACTCGCATCTATCGTTGCTTTGATAATCTCAGATTGCTCTTTACCTTGAGCACGATGCTCTTTAGCTACAGCTTGACGCTCAGCACGCATACGCTTGAAGATACTGCTACTTACGTTTGCAGGTAGATTAATTTGCTTAACACGCACGTCAACGACTTCAATACCAAGATCTTTAGCACTTTCGATTGCGTTTCTTAGCGCGTCACGTTGAAGCTCATCTCGGTTACCTGACACAATTTCTTTAATCGTGCGACGACCAAACTCTGTACGCAAATCGTTATTCACTTTACGCTGTAACAGCGATTCTGCGATAGATTTTGTGCCTGTATTGGTCGATAAATAATATTTTTCGAAATCCTCTACACGCCATTTAACGTATGAATCTACCATCAAATCTTTCTTTTCAGACGTCACAAAACGGTCTGCATCACTGTCTAATGTTTGAATACGCGCATCAATTAAACGCACTTCGTCAATCAATGGAACTTTTAAATGTAACCCAGGATTAAAGACCTTATTGGTTTGCTGACCGTCAATGTCAGTTTTCAATACGGCTTTAAAACGCGTCACAATGGCTCTTTCACCTTCATCTACTTTAAAGACTGAAGATAAACCTACGCCCACAAGCAGGGCAAGAATAATTAAAACTACTCTGCTCATAATTATCTCCCTGACTGACGCATACGTTGTTCACGCGTCAAACGGCTTGACCCTGGGGTTCCAGAATTTGTCGAGTGACTGCCATTTGAATGCGTTGAGTGTTCAGTATTTGGTACAACCCGTAATTGCATTGGTTGCGACTTATGTGTATTACCTTTTTCCATTAACTTATCTAATGGCAAATACATCAAGTTGTTACCATTCTTGCTATCAATGAGTACTTTACTGTTACCAGCTAATACTTCTTGCATAGTATCAAGATACAAACGTTTACGTGTTACATCGGGTGCCTGACGGTATTCAGGTAGTAGCTTCTCAAATCGAGCCGCTTTACCTTTTGCATCTAGAATTACGTTTTGTTGATAAGCACTAGCTTGCTGAAAAATACGCTCAACTTGACCACGAGCTCTCGGCTCAACTTCGCGAGCGTATGCTTTTGCTTCAAGGATAGAACGCTGTTCATCCTCTTGTGCTGCGATGGCATCATCAAAGGCATCTTTTACTTCTTCAGGCGGACGTGCAGGAAGCACGTTGACGTCTTTAATCTCTAAACCTAATTTATAGGGTTCAATGATACGCTCAATTTCTGCCAAGGTCGCTTTACGAATTTCTTCACGTCCAGTAGTCAGAATGTCATCCATTTTATTATGACCAACCACATAACGTAACGCACTGTCCGTCGCTTCACGTAAACTTGCGTTGGCATCAACAGAGCTAAATAGGTATAAATATGGATCTTCTACTTCATACTGAACTTCAAGCTCAACACGTACCACGTTTTCATCAGCCGTTAACATACTGCCAGAAGCAGGCAGTGAGCGAATGTTTTTCACATTGACGGGATAAACCTTATCAATGAACGTCGCTTGCCAATGTAAACCTGGTTCAGAAACACCAATATACTGACCAAAACGAAGTACAACGCCTTTTTCAGCTTCTTTGATGGTATAAAAACCTGAAATACCCCACACAAATAGAGCTATGGCCAAGAAAATTAAAACTCCAGTTTTTCCAAAACTAGAACCATTTCCTTTTCCGCCCATGCGCTTTGACATTCCACGAAAGATATCTTCTAGATCTGGCGGTCCTTTATCATTCCCACCATTTCCTTTATTTCCCCAAGGGTCTTTGCCCTTATTTCCGGGCTCATTCCAAGCCATTCAACACTCCATAACAGAATGAAAAAATTTAAGTCTAATCACATTATATAAAATCTACTTTTACATAAAGACGTGATCAAGCTCACTTACTGATAATTGTAGCTACTCTAACAGCGCTTTATCCGATAATAAAGCTTTCCAGCTCGCCTTGGCTTTGCTTTAACAAGCGCTTCCAATTCGATTCTGGTAGCCTAACGGACAAAATACAATTTCCTAGCTCATCATATTCTTGCGATTGCGTTGCTTCGAGTCGATAAAACTGACCAAGATAATGCCCAGATGCAGCAGGAATTTTTAATGTAAATTCAGCTACTTTATCTCCAACAAGTTGCTCAATAGCATCTGCTAACAATTCAAATCCAAGTCGCTGCTGTGCAGAAACCCAAACTCTAATTGGCACACCTTCATCGTTATAATCTACTTTTGGCTTCACTGTCTCAAGTAAATCTATTTTGTTACAAACTATGAGCTGTGGGATTTCTTTGGCATTAATCTCTTCAAGTACATTTTGTACCTGCTCAAAATTTTCTCCCATATTTTCATCAGCACAATCGACAACGTGTAATAGCAAATCTGCATTACGTGTTTCTTGCAATGTTGCTTTAAATGCTGCAACTAAATCATGGGGAAGATGCCGAATAAATCCTACAGTATCAGCCAGAATTACGCTGTGATCTTTAAGTTCTAATTTTCTCAACGTTGGATCGAGTGTTGCGAACAATTGATCGGCGGCATAAACATCAGAACTGGTCAAAGCATTGAATAGCGTTGATTTTCCAGCGTTCGTGTATCCAACTAATGATACTGTCGATAAATCACTGCGACTGCGCGCACGTCTACTCTGTTGACGCTGTTTATCGACCTTGTCAAGACGACGGTTAATCGATTTGATTCTGCCACGTAGTAAACGTCTATCCGTTTCTAGCTGAGTTTCTCCTGGTCCACGTAAACCGATACCACCTTTTTGTCTCTCAAGGTGGGTCCAACCTCGAACCAAACGAGTCGACATATGTCTTAATTGAGCAAGTTCAACTTGTAACTTACCCTCGTGAGTTCTTGCACGCTGCGCAAAGATATCAAGAATTAACGTAGTTCTATCAAGGACACGACACTCACAGAGCATTTCAAGATTTCGTTCTTGAGCTGGTGATAATGCATGGTTGAAAATAACGACATTCGCCTCTGTGCCTGCAACCATAGCTGCAAGCTCTTCAGCTTTACCTGAACCTACAAAGAATTTGCGATCGGGTGCATTACGGCTACCAGTAATCGTACCAACAGCATTTGCACCCGCAGACTCTACCAACAATTGCAGTTCAGTAAGGTCTTCTCGACGTTCATCATCTGCAAAGTCAATGTGGACAAGAACAGCTTTTTCTCCTGCCTCATAACGATCAAACAAAAAGTAAACCCCTCAATAAATACCTGACCATAAGTTTGAAATCATTCTAGCGATCAGACTTAATCTAATACGACTTATTACCAATGACATATAACCTAAGCTACGTAACTAAGGCTATAACATCGAAGAATGATGAAGCTAAATTTAGATGTCAAAAATCTAACATAATTTATGGTAAGGCACTTTAATTACTCTTCGTTGCTATCCATTTCTTGTGTAGGAGCTGTACCACCTTGGTTCGCACTTACATTGAACGGTCGAGCTGGTACAACAGTCGAAATAGCATGCTTGTAAACCATCTGGCTTACCGTATTTTTTAGTAAAATCACGAACTGATCAAACGACTCTACTTGTCCTTGTAGTTTAATGCCGTTAACCAAATAGATAGAAACTGGAACGCGCTCACGACGCAATGCGTTCAAAAATGGGTCTTGTAATGATTGCCCCTTAGCCATCGTATTTTCCTTTTTTAATTTATTAAAATCAATCTACTACGTTAATAATAACAACAGTATGATACAACATGGATAAATTAGCTAATATCAAGTTTAGTAAGTTTAATCTCGCTCAAAAATTAACGGGAGGCAGCTTATCTAATGCTTCCTGTCAATATACTTACTAAGACTTAAAGATGCTGTGTCACTTTGACTACATTCCCTTCAGCACCACTTTCTAACCAATTTAAATCTCCCCAACTACGTAACCATGTTAATTGACGCTTTGCTAATTGCCTAGTAGCAGCAACAACTTTTTCAGACATCTCATTATAGTCAAATTCGCCATCTAAGTATTGCCAACACTGACGATACCCTACACAACGCATAGATGGTAGATTAATATCTAGATCACCTCGTTGTTTTAACTTGGTTACTTCTTCTACAAATCCTTGTTCTAACATGATCTCAAAGCGTTTCGCAATCAGCTCATGTAAGGTTTTCCTTTCAGTCGGAGCAATAGCAAACTGCACGAAATCATAAGGTAAGGGCTCTGCTTTAACTTGAGTCAATTCAGTTAAACTCTTACCACTAATTCGAAAAACTTCTATCGCTCTCGATAGTCTCTGAGGATCATTCCCATGAATTCGTTCAGCTGATACTGGATCAACTTTTTTAAGTTCTTCATGTATCCATTGCCAACCATGCTGCTCTGCTTCTTTCATGATTTGTGCTCGAATTTCTGGCACGGCTTCTGGCAACGGTGATAACCCTTCTAATAATGCTTTAAAATAAAGCATGGTTCCACCAACTAAAAGTGGGGTTTTACCACTTTTTATGATGTTTTCGATCCCATTTATTGCATCACGACGAAAATCTGCCGCAGAATAACTCTCTATAGGATCTAAAATATCAATCAAACGATGCGGAGCTCTTGCTAATTCTTCTTTGCTCGGCTTCGCAGTACCCACGTTCATTTCTTTATAAACGAGTGCAGAATCAACAGAAATAATTTCACAATTGTGTTTTTCAGCTAACTCTAGTGCTAACGCTGTCTTTCCTGATGCAGTTGGCCCCATCAGGGTTAGTACTTTTGGATTACTCACTAATTTTCTCTTGTGAACTATTTACCAAGCTTTTTTCTGTTTGCTTTTCCGCTAACCAATTCTGCCAAGGTAAATGAATGCTTCTCGTGTTTAAAATATTTTGTTGAACTTTATCATCTAAAAGGTCATATGCTTTCCAAGCTTGTGTTGCCGAAATGAAACCTTTTACAGATTCCTGAGCAAGCCAACTTGCTAATTCTTCATCAGAAGGCTCTTGAAACTGAAGCCACTGCAATAAAGCTGGAATCACTTTAGCAAGCTGACTGTCTCTTATATATGAGGGCACTTTTTTAATTATCAACTGTTTTAATTTAATTGATAATTCAATGCCTAACTTGCGCAAAATTTGTTCTTTATTTTGCACAATTTCTTGCCATTCTGGTACAACACTTACAGAAACGGGCATAAGTAAAGGTTGAGCTTGTAACCCATTTGGTAAAGTTTTTAAAATTGTTTGTTTTTGGGTGACAGCTGCTGTAGCTTTTACAGGCAACAACTGAATTTGATCATCGGCTACGATGACCCAATACTCCCCATTCACTAGTGGCGGCATGCTTGAAGTAATAATTTGAGGTTCATTCACTTCATCGGTATTTGATGATGTAGCTAACAACTCAGCATAACTTTTTACTGCATTAGCATTAATTGAGTCACGACTTGCTGATTGATACCCACCGTAATTATTACCGCAAGAACTAGATGAATTCGGTTGATACGCACCCGAAGTATTTTGTTCAGAGAAGCGACTTTGCGAATAACCACTCGTTAATGAACTTGACTCACCGAAATTAGCGTCATATTCATCGGTTGTATAAGCCTCTGTTGCCACAGATAAATCCTGAGGTTTGCTTTGCTGCGATTCTGAACTTAAAAGGTCAGCTACTGAAATTTGACTTAACGCTGACTGTAACGTTTGCAGAATAAAGTCGTGAATATAACGACTTTGATGAAATCGTACTTCATGCTTAGCGGGATGTACGTTCACATCGACTTGGTGTGGTTCGAGTTCGAACATTAATACGTAGTTTGGTTGCTCTTGAATCGATAACTCTGCGAATGCTTGGCGTACAGCATGATTAACTAAACGGTCGCGCACTAATCGCCCATTAACATAGAAATAATGAGTAACTGGTGCTAAACCTTGCTGAAGAGGTGATTGTAAATATCCAGACAAAGATAAACCATCATGCTGACAATTAACTTTAATCGCCGTTTCAGCAAAGGTCTTGCTGCTCACTTGCGCAAGGCGTTGAATATACTGTGGCTCGGTCTTAGCAGGTCGGTAATTCCGAACAATCTTACCATTGTGTTGTAAGGTAAAATGGATATCGGCTCTAACCAATACAATGCGCTTGAGCCATTCATCAATGTGGGTAAATTCCGTCTTATCACTTTTTAAAAAACGACGTCTCGCAGGCGTATTAAAAAATAAGTCAGCTACATCAATCGTCGTCCCAATAGGATGAGCAGCAGGAATTACTTTAACTGCCATCTGAGATCCTTCAGCGTAAGCTTGCCATGCTTCAGACTGCCCCTCAGGTTTTGATGTGATCGTTAAACGAGAAACAGAACTGATACTGGCCAGTGCTTCACCACGAAATCCAAAGCTTAATATTGCTTCAAGATCATCTAATGAGGCAACTTTTGAGGTAGCATGCCGAGCTAAGGCTAAGGACAAGTCAGCTTTTCCGATGCCACAACCATTATCTCGAATTCGAATCAGTTTAGCGCCGCCCTTTTCGATCTCAATATCAATTTTAGTAGCACCGGCGTCGATACAGTTTTCAACCAGCTCTTTAACCACTGAGGCTGGTCTTTCAACTACCTCACCTGCGGCAATTTGGTTTGCTAATTGTGGTGGTAAAATTTGTATAGGCATCTAACTTGCCCTTTGTCTTTAAGTTCTAGGAATGGTTAAGCGCTGGCCTAAACGAACGACATCAGATTTAAGGTTATTCGCTTTTTTGATTCTCGCTACAGAGACATTATAGCGTCTAGCAATTCGGGTTAATGAATCCCCTTTCTTCACCTTATGAATTTTAGGTGCACTCTGATTAGCAATTAACGTATCTGAAGGCGCATGCTTTTTGAAATAAGAGACAATACCTGTTTTTATGGCATTGGCCAGTTTTTGTTGATGCTTTGTAGACCGTAACAGCCGCTCTTCTTGAGGATTTGAAATAAAGCCTGTTTCGACTAATAAAGATGGAATGTCTGGTGACTTTAACACACCAAAACTTGCAGATTCAGGATGTCGTTTATGCAGTTTGGTTACTCGGCCAACTTGGCCAAGAACACCATCAGCAATTTGATGACTTATCGCAAGGGATTTATCAGAAACCATATCAATCAAGGTCATCGCCAGATATTGCTCACTATCCGTATTTTCAATAGCGTCGCCAGCACCACCTAAAAGTTCTGAATGACGCTCTTTTTGCTCCAGCCAACGCCCCATTTCAGACTTAGCTCGACGTTTAGATACTAACCACACTGAAGCACCGCGAGGTTTAGGGGTAGTGAAAGCATCTGCATGAATTGAGACTAGTAGATCTACTTTTTTCTTCCTAGCAATTTCAGTACGCCCATTCAAAGTGACAAAATAGTCACCTCTTCGTGTAAGAATTGCTTTCATTCCGGGTACTTTATTGATTAACGCTTGAGTGCGCTTAGCTATTTGTAGTACGACCTTTTTCTCATAGGTTCCTGCAGGGCCAATAGAGCCAGGGTCATCACCGCCGTGCCCTGGATCAATGGCAATGATAATGTCTCTGAGCTTTTTCTTCGGTTTCGTTACCACTTTTACAGTAGAAGATTTACCTTTGGTTTCAATATCAATAACAAGACGATCGCCATAAGGCTTTGTTGGTTTTAAAGAGAAAATCTTTGCAGACACAGGCTTTGTGAGATCAAGCACAACCCTTAATGTATTTTTTTTACTGGTTTTGCTGTAACGAACTCGTTTTATAAGCTTGCTTGAATTTTTTACTTTTGAGAGTGAAAGCTTTGATTTGGAGCCTTTCAAATCAACAACAAGCCGATCTGGCTTCGCTAAGAAAAAATAACTGTACTGAGGATTATCACTTAAATCAAAAACGATTCGCGTAGAGTCAGGCGCAGCCCAAATACGCACTCCTTGCAATGTATTAGCAAGTGCAGAATGTATCGGCAGTAAAAAAATGAAGACAATAAGTAGTCTTTTAATTAAGGCTCTATTGGGCATAAAGTTAGTATTATTTTAATTGACTTTTATTGTAACTGACTAAGTAATGCCTCACCAATCGGTGTTCTGGCTTCCATGACAACCTCTCTTCCTGAGTCAACATATTGAATCTCAATATGTATATCGGCTTGTGGTAATAAACCTTGACCATGTTCAGGCCACTCCACAATACACAAACTATCGTCTGAAAAATAGTCTCTTATTCCCATAAATTCGAGTTCTTCTGGGTCCATCAATCGATATAAGTCAAAGTGAAACACCTTAAGCTCATTAATTTCGTATGGTTCAACCAAAGTATAAGTAGGACTTTTTACTGCGCCTGGATGCCCTAACGCTTGGATTAAACCACGTGAGAAAGTGGTTTTGCCTGCACCAAGGTCACCCTCTAAAAATATCGTCAAAGGTGGCTTAACAACTTTTGCAAGTTTATTCCCAAAAGCGACGGTAGCGTCTTCATTTACAAGAGAAAAAGAGTATTGTTTCATTTGAGTACTTACGACAACTTAATTAGCGCTAATTATACTGAAAAAAAAACCGAAGTCTTTTTAACTTCGGTTTTCAGCAGAAAAATTTTCAACCTAAGATGCTTGCTGTGCTCGCTGCATGTTCATTAGCCATTTGCCATAAATATAAATACCGACGGCAGAAATTGAACCAATAGCAGCAATGATGTACCAGGCAGCTCCAATATTGTGAATTTGGTATAAATATTGTGTCAGAGACTGAGCTGTTTCACCGGTAAATTGTACTGCGGTGGTGAATGCTTCGCCTTCAGGAATCGCATCGACCTGAGAGGCTGACATGCCTCTTTCCAGCAATAGTTCACGCGAAAACACTTCTTTTGACGCAAATGCTTCATACAATCTAGGAGCGTAACGACTTTCTAAACTCCACCCAATACCTTGTGGAAGCATTACGAAACCTAAGTACATCGCCTTTTTACCTTTGGGAGCAATATTACCCATAAACTCGTTTTTCTTCGGGCTGATCATCATCTCACCGATAGAAAACATAGCTATCGCAATTGCCATCATCCAAGCTGCATTCGTAAAGCCGATAACAAGGAATGCCGCAATACTTAACAGACATCCTGCCAACATGGCTGAAGTAACACGATACTTTGCTGTTAACCCTGCAATTAAGAAGCAACACGTCATGATCAACGCAGCATTAATATTAATCATACCTTCTGGCATGATTTTAGTTCCAGCAAAGTCCATTCCTAGCACGGTTTGCCAGAAGCTACTTGAGGTTCCGCCTTCACCAAATAAGCTGGTAACGATAACGCTAGTGTCTACCCACTCTGAGATGTGGATCGGTAAGACATCAAATAACGCATTAAATAAAAACCAAAAACCAGAAAACACGAGCATGTAATAAATTACAATCGGCTTTTTAAGTTCATGTAATGCCTCTTTCCAAAGCACTTTTTGCTTAACCTCACCACTACGAACTTTGTCCATACGAGCTAAGCGTTCTTCTTTACCTGGCTCTTTATAAGTCAGTAATAAGATGAAGTTAAGTGAGATAATAGCAGCACAAGCAAAAAACACATTTTCCCATGCTAATTGGCGCATATGGACCGCGACTAATGGCCCAATAAAACCACCAATATTAACAATTTGGTAAAAGATACCCCATGCCATGGACGTATTATTACGATTGGTCGATAGAACTAATGTACCTTGAATACCCGGTTTAAATATACCTGTACCAGTCGCAAGCAACATGGCACCAAAAAAGAATCCCCAATAAGTTGGGAAAAACGCCATGACCATATAACCAGAAATTTTGATTATGGTTGAAGCAAAAATGGTTTCTTTGTAGCCAACTCGATCAGAAATACCACCAGTTAAGACTGGAACAAAAGTCTGCATTAATGCCCAGATAAGAAGAATATCACTGTATTCTCTTAAGTTAATGCCTAATCCACCTTCAGAAACTGGAGATTTCGCATAAAGACCAGCACTGGCTTTTACCCCATAATAAGCAACACGCTCAACCAGCTCCATACCACCCACAAGCCAGAATACGTAGCTTAAACTGACGATTGAAGCCCACATGCCTAACTGTTTAACTTCAGTTAAATCGTTACCCGAAACTGAGCCATTATTGCTCATATCCCGCTCCTTATTTTTATCGTTATTTACTTTTGCCTTACCAATGAATGAAACCAAACAGTCTCACAACACATTTAACAAATTTGCAGCAATTGTATACATAAAGCGGTTACTTTACAGAAATTAGGGAAAAAGGCTAGCAGAGGACGATGAAGGGAAAGATTTATATGTAATGACTCACAAACTTAAAAATTTACTTAACCATTAGT
Organism: Shewanella sp. OPT22; assembly: GCF_004168585.1. Lineage (GTDB taxonomy): Bacteria > Pseudomonadota > Gammaproteobacteria > Enterobacterales > Shewanellaceae > Parashewanella. Next base: position 378,710 of record NZ_PGVH01000056.1, read on the forward strand.
TTTTGACTTTTTTTAAATCTAGCTAGATCTCTCGGATGTATGGGCGGAGCTGGCAACGGTACTAACGGAGGAGCAGGCAACTCTCCAGTCTTGGCCTCAGTCTCATTTTGCACAGCTTGTTTAAACTCCTTATTTACGTATATTTTAAATTTCTCTAGCGAACTAAAAGGTACAGGCCTAAAACCAAATGTTCGTGAAAGAGGCTCTTTACGAACATTTACAACATCAGCTCTTAACATATGGGGTGAATCTGAAGATGGTTCAGATGCTTTACCATTTTCGTTCTGCGCTTTCGCATCTAATTGAAAGTAATCACTCACTTGAGTTCTATGTAAATCAGAAGAATGACCTGAGCAATAACCTGCACTTTGCACACTCCAACTTTTTCCCTCAGCCTCTTTCAATGAAATACTCTTCTCAGACGAGAAACTGGAAGGTGAGGGCTGATGATGTTCAGCAGGTACACTGCAATTCATTTCACTTAGAGCTTTCGATGATAAACTCCCCTCAGATGATAAACTTGAAGATACGGAGTCATAACCTTCATCACAGGAATGATCAGTTATTGATTGCCCTCCTGTGTCGGCAGTCCTACTTGCTTCATACTCAGCCAATTCTGATACATCAATTTCATCATATTCTGAGAATTCTTCACTCGTTTTTATGTAATCTTCTTTACTAGGGGCATGTTCCCTAACTAAACGATTCTCCAGTTTTCGATAGCAATCAGGTCTCGAATCTTTTAACACTTCAGGATGTAAAGGTTTGCTATATTTGTGATTTAATAACAGCTTTTGATCTTCAGCTCTCATTAAGGCCGATATTTGTTGATTATAACTTTCAAAAAACACACTTCCATTTGTAATTTCTGGACTTTCAAAAGTTGCAGAATCATTGCCATACTTTATCGTAACCGTCTTTTTCTTTAACAGGCATTGAAAAAAACTGTCAGTGTCTATAGCTTCTCCAGCGGTTATAGTTTCTCCTTCTACTATCAATTGTAAGGATGACAAACTTCTCAGAGACCAGCTCAAGTTTGCTAGTTGATGTCCAAACTCTTGATTCGTTCTTGCTGTAACGAGTTTACCTACGGCGTATCTGCAGCTATTTACGTCAGAAGGATGAAGTTTAAACTGAATGTAATTGAAAAAATTGATTAGGCTCTGCTTCAATTTGGTTGTTAGCGACTGAGTGCTACGTTCGGATCTCAAACTTTTCATGCGAACAGCATCACCACGAAAATCCCCCCAAGCCGGAAAGTTATCTTTTTGGGCTCCAATGATTTCAGCAGATAAAGGTGCTACAGACATAAAGTTATACCAAATCTCAAAGCTAAATAATCACCCCATGAAAAACTCAGCTTTGTGAACTTAGACGTTATTCAACACTATGAATAAATGAGTCGAGTTTTAAACATATGTCAATTGCAAAGAAGTGTAAAGAAACATAAATTATAATTTACGTTTCTCATATATTTTTAATGAATATCAAAAAGTAAGAGTATTTACTTTAATTTAATTTGATTTTTTATAGCGAAGAACGAAATAGAAAGCAGGTATATTCATCAAAACACCATAGCACAATGATATCAAGGCCAGCTCTGACCAGTTTAAAAGGTCATTGGCGATAAATATGCCCATTGCTGCATTCTGAATTCCAACTTCAATTTGTAAAGTTTTAGTTTCTCTTCTATCTAGATTAGCTTTTTTTGATATATAAAATGTCATCGCTGTAGCGAGCACGCACAGGCTCAAACAAAGAACGGCCATCAAAGCGCCCACTTCGATCAACTTTGCGAAATTATTGCTAATAAGTAGGCAAACAATCACAACGAATAACCAAGATGAAATAGCTTCTGCACTGTTTTTGTAGCGATCACAAAACTCGCTCGAAATATATCGTGTTGTCATTCCCAGAAATACAGGGATTACTGTCACCAGCAGCAGTTTTGCTGTTGTTGGTAAAATTGGAATTGAGAATCTATCAACTTGAGATCCAAGCAATGATGCTTGAAAAATGAATAAACTCGGTAAGATAAACGGAAGCACCAAGCTCACAAAAGCCGTCATGGATAAGGACAAAGCACTATTTCCACCCGACAACTGGCTGATAACATTTGATGTTGCTCCACCAGGACAAGCTGCCAGTAAGATTAGTCCAATACTAATCAATAATGGAACTTCAATGAACAGATTCGCAACAAGTATTACGCACCATGCTAAAGCAGGCAGTAATAAAAGTTGAAGAGATACTCCCAAAAAGAATGCTTTGGGCTGTTGTTGTACGCTTTTAAAATCTTCGACTGTGACATTCATCCCGAGCACGAACATCATCAATGCCAAAGCAAGCGGTAAAAAGATTTGAAGCATTGATGTGAAATCTATCATTGAAGTTATTACTGTAAGTGCAGAAGGCTAGATAAATTACAAAACATCAAAATAAAAAACAATGATGTAGCGCAGAAGAAACTGACATTATGTTTATTTGCGAACAATATAAAGGCGATCGATTTGATCGCCTTTATATCAAGTTAGAGACAAGATTGCTTTTAAACCTATTTAAGCCAGTTTCGCAAATTCAGCTTTCGTCTCGTTGAGCTTATCCATATCACGTTCAAGATCAGCCAATTTCGCTTTCTCTTTATCAATAACCGCAGCCGGTGCTTTAGCAACAAAACCTTCGTTAGAAAGTTTGCCTTTAATGCGGCCAACTTCTTTTTCTAGTTTTTCAAGTTGCTTATTAATACGTGCGGTTTCAGCAGCTACATCGACTAAACCAGCCATTGGGATCAATAGTTCCATTTCACCGATCAAGGCAGTTGTTGACATTGGTGCCTGTTCATCATCTGCTAGCACAGTCATTGATTCAAGTTTTGCCAATGTAGCAAAGAATGCTTGGTTTGCTTCTAAACGTGCTTTGTCTTGCTCAGACACGTTTTTTAGCATCGAACTTAATGGCTTAGACGGAGCAATGTTAAGTTCAGCACGAATATTGCGTACTGCAACAATCACTTGCTTCACCCACTCAATATCTGCCATCGCCTGTTCGTCGACTTTTGATGTATCAAATTCAGGGAATGCTGCCTGCATGATAGTGTCGCCTTCCACTTTAACTAATGGCTTCACACGTTGCCAAATCGTCTCAGTGATATACGGCATCATTGGGTGCATCAAGCGCTGCATGGCTTCAAGTACGGTTAATAACGTATGACGTGTTCCACGTTTTTCAGCATCACTACCATTTTGCAATACTGGCTTAGTTAATTCTAAATACCAGTCACAGAATTGATTCCATGTGAATTCATAAACTGTGTTTGCAGCTAAGTCGAAGCGATAAGCAGCAATATGCTCATCAAACGTTTTAACGGTATTGTTAAACAAGCTCATGATCCAACGGTCAGCTAATGAGAATGTCATCTCACCGCCGTCAAAACCACAATCTTCACCTTCTGTATTCATCAATACATAACGTGAAGCATTCCAAATCTTGTTGCAGAAACTGCGGTAACCATCAAGACGTTTCATATCCCAGTTGATATCACGACCTGTCGATGCCATTGCAGCTAAAGTGAAGCGAAGTGCATCAGTACCGTGAGCTTCAATACCTTCTGCGAATTCTTTACGAGTGCTCTTCTCAATCTTTGCTGCCAGTTTTGGCTGCATCATGTTACCCGTACGTTTAGTCACTAATGACTCAAGATCGATGCCGTCAATCATATCCAGCGGATCAAGTACGTTACCTTTCGACTTAGACATCTTATTGCCGGCTTCATCACGGATAAGTCCTGTCACATAAACGGTTTTGAACGGTACTTGAGGTGTGCCGTCTTCATCTTTGATGAAGTGCATGGTCATCATGATCATGCGCGCTACCCAGAAGAAGATGATGTCAAAACCAGTAACCAACACGTCCGTTGGGTGGAAGGTTTTTAGATCTTCTAAATTATCAGGCCAACCTAAGGTTGAGAACGTCCACAATGCAGAGCTGAACCACGTATCTAATACATCATCATCTTGGCGAAGTACTACCGAATCATCTAGGTTGTTATTTTTACGAGCTTCGGCTTCATTGCGCCCAACGTAAACTTTACCTGACTCGTCATACCACGCAGGAATACGGTGTCCCCACCACAACTGACGTGAGATACACCAATCTTGAATGTCACGCATCCAAGAAAAATACATGTTCTCATACTGTTGAGGTACAAATTTGATATCGCCATTTTCAACCGCTTCAATTGCCGTTTTTGCCATAGGCGCTACAGCAACATACCATTGGTCAGTCAGTAGAGGCTCAATGACTACGCCAGAACGGTCGCCATAAGGTACTTTCAAACCATGCGGTTCAATTTTTTCAAGTAAGCCCAGAGTTTCAAATTCAGCAACAACGGCTTTACGAGCTGCAAAACGTTCCATACCGGCATAACGTTCAGGTAAGCTACCATCAATCTCGTTATTGATTGTGCCGTCAGTGTTTACGACTTCTGCTGTTTCACGAATCGCCGCATCCATGGTCAAGATGTTGAACATTGGCATTTGATGACGTTTACCAACTTCATAATCGTTAAAATCATGAGCTGGCGTGATTTTCACACAACCAGTACCAAACTCGATATCGACATAATCATCAGCAACGATTGGAATACGACGGTTTACAATTGGTAGAAGAATAAATTTACCAACTAGATTTTGATAGCGCTCATCATCTGGATGAACCGCAACGGCACTGTCACCCAACATCGTTTCTGGACGAGTGGTTGCAACTTCTAGATAATCTTTACCGTCTGCAGTTAGCTCACCATCCGCTAATGGATAGCGAAGATGCCACATTGAACCTTGCTTTTCTTTGTTCTCAACTTCAAGATCTGAAATTGCTGTGTGCAGTTTTGGATCCCAGTTAACTAGGCGCTTACCACGATAAATTAAGTCATCTTCGTACAATCTCACGAACACTTCTTGAACCGCTTTAGATAGACCTTCATCCATGGTGAAACGTTCACGATCCCAATCCACTGATGCCCCTAAACGACGAAGCTGTTTGGTGATGGTGCCGCCAGATTGCTTTTTCCAATCCCAGATCTTATCAATAAAGGTTTCACGCCCAATATCATGGCGGGATTTGCCTTCTTCAGCTTCAAGCTTACGCTCAACCAGCATTTGAGTTGCAATACCGGCGTGGTCAGTACCCACTTGCCATAAGGTATTTTTCCCTTTCATACGCTGATAGCGCGTCAGGGTATCCATGATCGTATCTTGGAATGCATGTCCCATGTGCAGACTACCTGTCACATTAGGTGGCGGGATCATAATAGAGTAATTGCCTTGGCTAGTATCACCGTGAGGCTTGAAATAACCTTGCTCTTCCCAGTTTTGGTAAAGCGATTGTTCAATTGACTGAGGATCGTATGTTTTTTCCATGGAATTTGGTCACTAAATATTTAAAGGTTGCTGAGCGAGGTCGTGAGTGTTTAGCTTCACGCCCATTGCTTTATACTGGCGAAAACGATCTCTTGCGATCGCTTTTAGCTTTTCGTCTGCGGCAACAAAGTCGATAATTTGCCCGAAGTTTACCGCAAAACTGGGTACTTGGTCTGCAAGATTTATCAGAAGATGACGATTTGTGCTAGGTCCAATTTGATCAAAGCCGATTTCAACTGGTGAACAGCCCTCTAATCCCTCACCTTTAAGGTTATGAGGCACGAATGATTGTGGGTCAAATTGCCAAAGAGTCTCATCAATATCAAAAGCCGCAGTTCGACTACCACAATGTATGTAAACTTTACTTTTTTGTCGGTAATGATATTCAGCTAACTTGCAAGCTAGTTCTTGCACAGCTACAAGCGCTGAGCTTTGACTTGCTTGATTTTGATTTGGAGATAATAGGTAGAAAGTTCCTTGCACTTTTTTTCCCTCTTCTGATCAAAAAGGCGAAGCTAATGCTTCGCCTATTTATTCTTGCTGCGAAGCATTATTCGCCTTGTTCGACGCCTGAACGATTCAACAAGAATTGTGACAGAATAGGTACAGGACGACCTGTAGAACCTTTATTCTTGCCACTGTTCCATGCAGAACCAGCAACATCAATATGCGCCCAGTTGTATTTCTTAGTAAAACGAGACAAGAAACAAGCTGCGGTGATAGAACCAGCAGGACGACCACCTAGATTGGTAAAGTCTGCAAATGGACTCTCTAGCATTTCTTGATAATCATCCCACAACGGCATACGCCATGCACGGTCACCACTTTGATCACCCGCATTTAAAATTTCGTGTGCCAGAGGATTATGCGACGAGAATAAACCAGAAGCATGTTTACCCAGTGCAATCACACATGCGCCTGTTAAGGTTGCCGTGTCGATTACAAGCTCTGGGTCAAAACGCTCAACATATGTCAATGCATCACAAAGCACTAAACGGCCTTCTGCGTCAGTATTGAGCACTTCCACTGTTTGACCTGACATGGTAGTAAGAATATCACCCGGACGATAAGCATTGCTGCCTGGCATGTTTTCACAACCGGCCAAAACACCAATTACATTGACGGGCAAGTTCATCTCACACAAGGTCTTCATTGTGCCGATGACACCGGCTGCACCACCCATGTCGTACTTCATTTCATCCATGGCTTCGCCTGGTTTCAATGAGATACCACCTGAGTCGAACGTAAGTCCTTTACCAACAAGTACGATTGGCTGTTCATCAGCGTTTGCAGCACCTTGGTACTTCATAATCGTCATGATGGACTCGTTAGCACTGCCACGGCCGACGGCTAAATATGAGTTCATACCTAGCTCTGCCATTTGCTCTTCGCCAACGGTAGTGACGTTTAAGTTGTCATATTGCTCAGCCATTTGACGTGCTTGTGACGCTAAGTAAGCTGGGTTACAGATGTTTGGCGGCATGTTGGCCACATCACGACACAAACGCATACCCTCAGAAACTGCATTACCATGCTCAATCGCACGTTCACCAAAAGGCAACTCACGGCGTGTTGGTACATTAAATACAATTTTTCTTAATGGACGACGAGTTTCACCCTTTGACGACTTAAGTGCATCAAAACTGTATAAACTGTCATTCGTCGTTTCTACCGCTTGACGTACTTTCCAGTATATATCGCGACCCTTAACGTGAAGTTCAGATAAGAAGCACACTGCTTCCATTGAACCCGTTTCATTCAAGGTGTTGATCGTCTTAGCAATGATTTGCTTATATTGGCGCTCATCAAGTTCACGCTCTTTGCCGCAACCTACCAGCAAAACTCGCTCGCTCAATACATTAGGTACATGGTGCAAAAGAAGCATTTGACCAGGTTTACCCTCTAAATCGCCCTTACGAAGAATGTTACTGATGTAACCTTCACTGATTTTATCAAGTTGCTCAGCGATACCAGATAAACGACGAGGTTCATAAACACCGACAACAATACATGCTGAACGCTGTTTCTCTGGACTACCGCTCTTTACGCTAAACTCCATGAGCACTCCTAGATTCTTAAAGACAAATATTTTTATTTATAAGATAATGTCAAATCTGCACCGCTTATTGGGCTAGTATTACAGTTTAAATTGAATTTCTCTGTAAAAATGACATCAATAGATAATAAAAGCTCTGAAAGCAGACAGTTTACATGAAACTTATTCGTATTCCAGAAAAAAGACAACAACAATAGAGTCTAATACCCAGTGATTGTATTTAGATATTTAGTTAAAGAAGTTTTTAAGGCTCAAGCAGCGGTTTTAACCGTTCTTCTTACCATTTTCGTTAGCCAAAACTTCGTGCGTTTTCTCGGTGATGCCTCAGATGGTGATTTCTCTGGCACACTGGTATTAAATTTTGTTGCCCTCAATTTGCCTGAGCTGCTTATGCTCATTGTGCCATTGAGTTTATTCTTAGGCATTCTGCTCGCCCACGGTCGCATGTACGCAGAAAACGAGATGGTGATTTTCCATAGCGTTGGTATCAGCGAGTGGTATGTCACACGTGTAACCCTCGTTCTTGCACTCATCAATATGGTCGCTACTGCAACCATCTCGCTTTACATTTCGCCTTGGGCAGAAGAGCAACAAAACGTGCTTCGAGAAAAAGCGAAAGCCGAGGCTGGTATTTCTGCCGTCATTGAAGGTCGATTCCAAAAAAGCCCCAACGGCCGTGCCGTATTGTTTGTTGAAGATAAAAACAAACAAGGCAACTTATCGAATGTATTTGTTGCTCAGCTGCCCGATGAAGATGACGTCAGTGGTGAAACCAATATCGTTGTCGCTAAACACGGTAAGGTCGTTGAAGAAAAAGATGGTGAACAGCAGCTTAACTTAGAAGGTGGAACTCGCTATCAATTAAAACCAGATACTTTGGATTATCAAGTTATCCACTTTGGTGGTTACCAGATGCAAATTAAGGATCAAGAAGTTGAAGCCCGTCGCCGGAAGCTAAATGCGATGCCAACGGCTCAATTGATTGGTACTCCTGGCCCTGAGGCTGCGGCTGAATTCCATTGGCGTATTGCAATCCCAATTGCCATCTTAATGATGACGCTTATTGCTGTACCTATGTCACGGGTAAATGTACGCCAAGGTAAGTTTGCCAAAATGTTCCCAGCGATACTACTGTATTTGGGTTATTTCGGTATGCTGGTTGCCGGTAAAAAGGCCATTGAAGACGAAGTATTCCCCTCGTTTTTAGGTATGTGGTGGATACACCTATCGGCCTTTATCATGGGGATGCTGTTACTCGGAAAGGAAAGACCAACAGGTGCGAAATTTGCTGGCTTTATTAAACAAAAGAGGGCAAAAAAATGAAGATAATTGATCTTTATATTGCCCGAGTATTAGTGAGTTCATCAGCGTTATGTTTACTCGTCTTGACTGGCCTTTCAAGTATTATTAAATGGGTAGATCAACTCAGAGTCGTTGGTCGTGGCACATACACTATTGTTGATGCAGGGCTTTACGTGTTGTATTTGGTACCTCGTGATATTGAGATGTTCTTTCCAATGGCAGTGTTGCTTGGAGGATTGATTGGTCTTGGCATGTTGGCATCCAACTCTGAACTTGTCGTCATGCAAGCATCAGGTATGTCAAAGCTGGATATCAGCATCTCCACACTAAAAACGGCGATTCCGTTAATGCTGTTAGTTATGGCATTGAGTGAATGGGGCGCACCAATTGCCGAACAAAAAGCCAATGAACACAAAGCAATTAAAGTCTCGGGCGGAAGCTTAATTAAATCACGCCAGGGTGTGTGGGCGAAAGATGGCGACCTGTTTGTCAATATTGGCCAAGTAAACGACGTTAATCGTATCAGTAATATCACCTTGTACCATTTCAATGATCAACAGCAGTTAACTAATTTAGTTTTCGCTAAAAATGCGGACTTTATTGACGGTAGCTGGAAAATGCACGATGTCACCCAAACCTCAATTACACCGACTCAGGTGACCAAAAAGCTCTCCTTCGAATACGAATGGAAATCCACATTAACACCAGACAAACTCAGCATTGTATCAGTTGAACCAAAATCGTTATCAATTGAAGGATTGTTGGATTATCTTGAATATTTAAAAGTGAATAAACAAGATCCAAGCCGCTATGAACTTGCTTTATGGTCTAAAATCATGCAACCCATATCTGTTGCAGTGATGCTGCTCGTTGCACTGTCATTTATCTTTGGACCGTTACGAACGGTAACCATGGGCGCAAGAGTACTCTTTGGTGTGATAGCAGGTTTCAGTTTCTATATCAGTAATCAAATTTTTGGTCCTGTTGTCATTGTTTATCAGTTACCGCCAATCATTGGTGCTGTAGCACCAAGTTTGTTATTTACCTGTGTAGCGGTGTATCTAATACGTAAACAATAACGTCATGAGTATTTGCTGCAATGTTAATCAGCTAACATTGCAGCTTTGATCTACTCCACAAAAATAAATCCATAGTTTTAAGTCTCCTACCGACTTCCACTAATCGTTAGCTGCATCACATTTATTCCAAATATTTATATCTATGATTCATCTGAAATATAAAACCACAGAAAAATTGTGACAATAAGGTTGATGTAATGAAGTTAAAAGCAAGTTTAATTGCGACTGCAGTAAGTGCTATGTTATTAGCAGGGTGTAATTCAGATAACGACGATAACAAACAAGTGATTGATCAAACCGTAAGATTCGCAACTTTTAATGCTTCATTTGACCGCACTGCGGCAGAAGTACTTCCAGCAGAAATGGCAGCAGGCGATAACCAGCAAATTAAAAACGTCGCTGAAGTATTGCAACGTACTCGCCCCGATGTTGTGTTATTAAATGAGTTTGATCATGACGGCATCGGTAAAAATGACACTGTCGTTAAAGACTTTATTACTAACTACCTAAAAAAATCTCAAAACGGTGCAGAATCTATTGATTACCCACACTTTTACATTGTGCCAACAAACACAGGACTCGCTGAACACGATTTAACTGATGACGGTGAAGTCACAGTACCTGCTGATACTTATGGCTTTGGTTTCTATCATGGTCAATACGGTTTTATCGTATTATCAAAATATGAATTAGATACTGACAACTTACGCAGTTTCCAGAAATTCTTGTGGAAAGACATGCCTGGGGCTGTTTTACCTAATAAGTTTGATGATGGTGGTAATGACTTAGAAGAACCATATTATTCTGATGCCACAATGGAGTATTTCCGCTTATCATCGAAAAACCATATCGATTTACCAATTAAGGTAAGCGAAGATAAAACCATTCACTTACTAGCAATGCATCCAACACCACCTGTATTTGATGGTGTAGAAGATCGCAATGGCCGTCGAAACTATGATGAAATCCGCCTATTCTCTGATTACATCAGCAGTGATTACAGCCAAAACTCTTACCTAGTTGATGACCAAGGCAACCAAGGTGGCATCGGAGAAAGTACTTCATTTATCATTGCTGGTGACCTGAATGCTGATCCTGTTGACGGTGACTCGTATGATTATTCAATCAAACAACTGCTTAATCATCCTCGTGTAGCACAGGAAATCGCTGTAGGTAATATGGTTCCAGCTTCCAATGGCGGTAAAAACTACACCGATGAAAAAGCTGCACAAAATAAAGGTATTGCTGACTACTGGACTCATACCTTCCCATTACGTCTTGATTACGTTTTACCATCAAGTGATCTGAACGTTGTTGATTCTGGCGTATTTTGGCAAGCTGACGGTGAAGACTATCGTTATTTGTTCATCAACGACGAAGGCGAACAAGGTAAATCAGTAACTTCTGATCATCGCTTAGTTTGGGTTGATATTAAAATTAAATAGTATTCAGTATTAAATTTATCTATCAGGGGCTTCTCAAGCCCCTTTTTTATTCATTGTTTTCGTAACAAAAATTTAATAGTCTGGTTAAAATGAATACAACATAAGGATATGTTGATGGGAATTGCCTGCGTTTATACCCGAGCCAGTTGCGGCGTTGAAGCCCCACTTGTCACAGTAGAAGTTCACTTAAGTAACGGATTACCTGCCTTTAACCTTGTCGGTTTACCTGAAACTTCAGTAAAAGAAGCAAAAGAACGGGTTCGCAGTGCCATCATCAATGCTGGCTTTGAGTTTCCAATGCAACGGATTACCGTAAATCTTGCTCCAGCCGATCTCCCTAAACAAGGTGGTCGCTATGACTTACCCATTGCCATTGGAATTTTAGCCGCTTCAAATCAAGTTCCTCAACAAGCACTGAGTCAACACGAATTCGTTGGAGAACTCAGCCTATCAGCGCACGTTCAGCCTTGTACAGGGCTGCTGCCCGTTATTGTCGCCAGCAAAAAAGCAGATAGAAAGCTAGTTATGCCCATCGCCAATCGTCATGAAGCGGAACTGGTTGATTATCAGCAGGTGTATTTTGCCAGCCAGCTCGCTCACATTTCTGCTTATTTGCATGGTCAGGATAAATTACCCGGTATCGAGCCCGGTGCAGAATGGATTCATGAGCAAGAAGAGTGCATTAACTCAAATTGTATCAGTGATGTCATCGGGCAATATCAAGCGAAACAAGCATTAGAGATTACCGCTGCTGGCGGTCATAATTTATTATTTTTAGGCCCCCCAGGTACGGGAAAAACCATGTTGGCAAGTCGAATTATGTCACTATTGCCTCCCCTGAATTATGATGAAGCTTTAGAAGTCGCATCCATTCACTCAGTGGCTGGCATGAACATTAAACCCAATGACTTTTTTAAACGCCCTTTTCGTTCACCACATCACACCAGTTCTTCTGTATCTTTAGTTGGTGGTGGTAGCATTCCTAAACCCGGTGAAATATCGTTATCCCATAAAGGTGTACTTTTTTTAGATGAGGTGGCCGAATTTCCAAGAAAAGTGCTAGATTGTCTTCGAGAGCCAATGGAAACAGGTGAAGTCATTATTTCACGTGCGGCAGCGAAACTGAGGTTTTTAAGCCAGTTTCAATTGGTCGCTGCATTAAACCCAAGCCCCTGCGGAGATGCAGAGCAAAGCCGTGCAACACCCAATGAAATTAAACGTTACTTAGGACGTTTGTCAGGCCCTTTTATTGATCGATTCGATCTCACCATTGATGTACCTAAATTACCACAAGGCACCTTAACCCAAAAACAAACCAATAATGAAACCAGTGCCAGTATTGCAGAACGTGTAGCCAAGGCCAGAACCTTACAGCTTCAAAGAGCTGGCGTGTTAAATTCGCAACTCAGCGGTAATTTATTGAAGCAGACAGGCGGATTTAAACTGGAAGATTTAGAATTTTTAGAAAAAAGCGTTAATCAGCTTGGGCTTTCAGTTAGGAGTTATCATCGGCTACAACGGGTGGCACGAACGATTGCTGATTTACGAGGTGAGACGAATGTTGACCGCAGTCATATTGCACAAGCTTTGGGGTATCGGGCAATGGATAGGTTATTGAATCGACTTAATCAAAGTTAAGTTTGTTTGGTTTGTTGATTAATTGTTTTATCTATATAGGTGAGTATCTGATGTCTTTTTTTAAGTAAAAACGGTGATGAGCCAGCCGCACGGGCTTTTTTCAGCGAAGCCATAAACAGTATGGCTTGCCTGATAAAGTAGTGATTGATAAAAGCGGTGCTAATGGCGCGGCATTAGAGATTGTGAATATTCATATTTGGCTGTCAGGATGTATGCTGATGATTGAAGTCTTAGCCGTCAAATATCTCAATAATATTGTCGAGCAAAGTCATCGAAAAGTGAAAGGCAAGATGCATCAATGTCTGAGATGGGCATCCTGGCAAGGAGCTGGATCGACACTCGCAAGCGTCGAGCTTTGGTCAATGAATAAACTGGGAAAAATCTGAAGGCATAAATTCTTGGGTGCAATTTTATTTTTTAACAACATAGCTTTATTCTTTAACCTAAAAAACTCAGTTGGATACGTTCTCAAGCGCAGAAAAAATGGTGGGTAGCAAGGTAGAACGTGCAACAAGTAGTTGTTCTACATGCAAATGTTCTAACACAGCAAACAACAATTTTAGCCAGCTTGTGGGCGTAGAGCGATTCACCCAATGGGGGATAACATTAAATTAAATTATATTATTCCTTTACTTTCATGAGCTTAAAAAGTAATTCAGCATTCAACTGAGTTTTTTAAGTCTAACAACATAGCTTTGTCTGAATGGTGCTATCCCTTTAAATTACATTGAAAAACCTCTATTTGCGACAGAACCAATGTGTCAATGCGTAATACCATTAATTACAGTCATTACAGTCATTAACTGACATTCAGCAAGAGCAAACGGTGTTCAGTGCAAGGCGCAAGTTTGCAGTACTCTCGGGATAATTCAAAAACGTGTCACGCAGTAATGGAAGCCTTTTGCCTTGCCCTCTGGGCGCATGTACGCCACCCAATGACGACTCAACATTGTCTCAACCTAGTCAGGTAATCACGACCGCTTTGTATGTCGGTCATCGCTCTGTTTTCACCCATTTTGTTTGTACTTTGACGGCGAACATCGCGCTGAGTTGTGAAGTGAATGACTGCAATGGGTATAAGTCCTAAAACATTAATTTGTTTTTTTCAAAACCTGAGCTATATCTAAAGTTAATTACTGAAAGTTGCAAGCCAGACTTTAGTTTAATGAAAGCAGGGAAGTAAAGTTCATGAGGTATTCTAAGTTTATATTAATTTTATTTACTTTATTGTTAGTTAATGGATGCAATAACAAAAAAGAGGACGATACTTCTACCATCAGAGGAGCAATTTCAGACATTCCATTACAGAATGCAATAGCGTGTTTAGATTGTAATTCTAATTTTCAATGCGATTCATCAGAAATACAAACTAATACAGATTTCGAAGGTTCATTTGTTTTCCATGATATCCCAAGTGAGAAGGCGCTTTGTCCTCTAGTCGTTGAAACTAATGAAAATACAATAAATTTATCAACAGGTGATCCTGTTGGTTTATTCTATGCACTTTCTGCTCCGGCAGGTTATAAGCATATTTCAGGAGTGACAACACTGTTAATGCATCAGTTATCGAAGAGCGGTGAGTTAAGTCTTGCTGAAAAAAGGATGTCCGAGCACCTAGTTAGCCGGGCTCCAATGTCAATGATGGTTGAACAAATTAAAACAATAGATTTGAATGAGGCAATTTACCGCCAAAATTCTTCTGAAGTAATAACACAAGGGATTCAAGTCGCATTGGAGATGATAGCCGCCGTAGAGCATTCACAAACCTTATCAATGCATCAAAAAATGTCGATTGCGCTTGAGGCTATTTCGAGCTCAATGTCATTATTGGTAGACGCTTATGTCGATGGGGTAGATAATTCAGAAAGTGATGCTTTAATTCAACGTTCTCCTAACCTCATATCTAGTAATAGTGTTCCTGCTACTTTTTCTCAAAGCTTTATTGATGGTATTAGGCTATTTCTCGGAAGAAATATGGCGCGAGAAAGACTTACCTTGATGTCAAGACGTTTGAGCTCTCAAAGTGCTAACATTGGTAGCTATATTTCATCAAGAGGGCAGCGTTTTGGAGGAATTTACAATTATTCTGACACCAATGCGGATGGGCAAACTAAATTAGTTTATAACCTAACAAGGCGTCCAGATACGAGAGAGAACTCTGCATTAGATTATTCTTTTTTTGAAACGAAGAAATTTACCCAAAATGCAGGTGAAGATTTTGAAGAGTCTCAATCTAATACAATTTTGGGGGCTGTGCCAAATATGCCAAAGACCATCAGTGATGGCTCAGTGCGACTGATTTCTTCGGGATTTAGGAGCCATGGTATAGTCAATCGAGAGTTTAATCGATACCAGAACGTAAGAGATGGTTATAGTGTTGGTGCTAAAGTGAGATCTTATTCTCTAAACGGAGTTCAAATCAAGGCATTTTTAAATCAAATCTCTCCAGCATTAGCGGAGTTAGTAAATCAAGACTCAAGATTTAGTGAAGGCGCAACCGGATTAGTATTATCCGTCGTTGCAGATGACGATAATATTCCTTTCGTACCGAATGAACCCAACCAAATAGACTTCTATATCAGTGACTCTCATAAAGTCACTGATTCTCGCCACCCAGCTAATGTTCAATATGTATTCAATAGCTGTAAGCTAAATGCGACGTTTCATCCAATTTTGAACTATTTTACTGAAGACGAATCAATCAGTGAAGCTATGTATTCAACAACTACAACGAATGTTCGCAATGGTCCAGCTTTATTTGTAAAAAATAACCACGCTTATGGAACGTTAACGACTAATCGCAATAGTAGTAAAATTTATAAAATTTCGAGTATTGAGAGCGATAGGCCTTGTAGCGACTTTGCCACTAATCGCTTAGTCGAAACAAGTTATCAACTTATCGATGGTCATCCTAGTTACCGCATTCAGTTAGATGACGCGACAAAGAGAGCATACCCTAATAGAAGTGCTGCAACCAATATCCTTTTATTTGAATCAATATTAGATAGAAGAGTTATTATTGCTGAGCAATATAATTTTGGAGACTCGTTGCACGTAATTGATTATGCAACTAATCAAGCGGCTTTTGAGCAAATATTAGATGCATTAGTTCAATAATTTATATATGGGACGATCTTGTTTGAGCCAACTTCACAGCCCCACTATTATCAGATAATGATGCTAAGGGAGTGCAGTTTGCGAGCCTGTCTTTAGGTTCTGTCGCAAATAGAGGTTTTGTCGCTATCATTTAAATTGACTATCATTTAAATTGATAGCTCCATTCCAACACACGTATGTCGCTAAATAATAAAATTGCGCCCAATAACTCATGCCTTCAGCTTTTTCCATTTGACCTAACTCTCATTGACCAAAGCTCGACGCCTTCGAGTGTCGATTCCGCTCCTTGCCATAGCTAAGGCAATGACTCGTCATTGCGCCTTGTACTACGCTAAATCTGAAAACGATATTTTTCAAAGAACTTAAATTCAACCACTTTCGCCTGTTTAACAGCATAACGCACCTGTCGGATAAGCGGCACCTGTTGCCAAATGCCGTTCACCTAAGGACCGCACGTGCAACTTTCACTGCATACGGCTCAAGCCTCCACTAAGGCATGTTATGTTACCCAGCAACTTCACAACGCAGGCATGACAGGTTTAAACCAAGAATTTCTGCTTTGCTTATTAAGCTTACGCCTTTATAGATAAGCAGTATGCTCAGGATCATAAGGTGTCACAGCGCCTCATACGACCTCACGTCGCACGCCCCAAAGTGAGCTAGTAATTGATATTTAGAAGTTTCAGAATGTGGGAACTAACTTGTCGAATGTTCGTCTTACTGAATTACTACGACAGCTTTTAAAAAATTTAAGGTGTTTTAGAGGTTTAAACTCTATAAATAAAAGGAATTATAATGAAATATAGAATAGTTTTGATGTTGTTATTTTCACTCAGTACACACGCCTTCGCTAATCAAAATAAAATCGAATGTGGTGGTGTAAATGACTTTGAATCGTTAGATGAACATAACTTTGTTATGGTTAGGTGAAATACATGGAACTGTTGAAATCCCCAAATTATTTGGTGATATTGTTTGTCATTCAGTAAGACAAAATAACGGAAGTATCGTTGTGATGCTTGAGCTACCATTCACTTTACAAGCCAGTTTAGATTTATATATGACAAATGATATCAGTGAGGATAAATTTCTCGCTCATCCAGCTTGGTCTCCTGAGTGGCAAGATGGACGATTCAGTGTCGCCATGCTGGATTTAATTAATCAATTGAAATCAATAAAGCAGAAATTTCCTCAAGAGCTTGATATTTTTCTCGTTGACTTACTATTCGAAAACAGCAATAACGAGCCTAAAAGCCAATATTTAGCAAATAATATATCTAAGCATTTACTGGGTGACTATCAGAAAACTCTTGTTTTAACTGGTAACTACCATAACAGGGTTAACTTACAAGAAGGGAATTCAGCCGCAACGATTTTGAGTAAATTCGACCCATTAACCTTAACTATTACAGCCTCCAAAGGTAATTATTGGGGGTGTACTGGTTCCAAGTCAATCGACTGTAAAGTGAATCATTTCGATAGTAAGCAAGAAGTGAAACGTGAAGGTATTCTACTCCCTAAAGAAAAAAAGAATTGGCATGGAGCTTATCAATTTTAAAAACTAACCTTCTCACCTCCCGTTAGGTTCTGAATTGTATAGTTTACGTAACAAGCTTTTTTCCATTAAAGTGCTTCAATCTCCCTAACAACCACCCCACACAAACAACAATGCCTGCAACTGCAGGCATTGAAACGATAAAAACTTAAAGACTAAAAGCAGAGAAACTTAAAAGCGATATAACACGCCGAAGTTAATCACTGGATACCACTTATATTCTTTAATATCCTCTTCTAGCTTATCTTGTTCAATTTTAACGTCAGCGAGTAATTGAGAGCAGATATCAGCATCTAAAGCAGTACCACAAGAAACGTTTAGCTCCGCCTCTGGTGTGCTTTGATAAAAAGCACCCAGTTCAGCCGTAAATGACCAACTAGAAGTACTTGTTGGTGCTGATGCCCAACCTAAACCAATGTACGGTGCAAACTTTTTGAACTCAACTTTACCGTCGGCACTGCCAACATCTTCAACACGATACACATCACCGTTGAATTCATATTCGCCATCAATAGCACGTGCTGTTGCATTTACCTTACTGCCATTGTAATAAGCACCCGCACTCAGTCTGAAACCTGAATCACTCCATGGGTGATAATCAAAAACAGCAGAGGCCGTTCTTAGCTCTAACTCTGCATCGTAAGTAATATCGTTTTCAGTAAAGTCATCATCATACTGAAAGTTATTAATACCGACTCTAAAATTGAAGTTGTCAGACAAACCTTTGTAAAACTCAAGACCAATACCCGTTGCACCAGTTTTTAAACCGACACCGTTTGAATGATCCGCTAAGGAAGGTGCTGAAAAGACTAAAGCCGCTAAACAAGCTAATGGGAGAACTGCAGATTTCATTTTTGATGTCCTTAAAATCACTAAATCTTCATCCTAAAAGCGTCCATTTACTCAGGATAATTGAACGCACTCTCACAATTATATCAGCGGATGAAATAAAGTAAGATTAAATTTGAAGAATCAAGAGTTACGGGTAAAATGTGTTTCTTTTGAAACTCAGCGGGAATGTAAGTGACGCTTATTAAAGGCTGTTTGGCTTTTCTTTGTTATGTAATTAACACATTGTTATGGATGATCCCTATCCTCACGTTTGGTCTTTTAAAATTATTACCTTTTAGCGTAACAAAAAATCTTGGCGCTTCCATTCTTGATAACTGCGCTTCCGGTTGGATAAGTGTTAATGGGCTAATTGAGCGGCTCTACCACCCGACAAGAGTGCATGTTTCCGGCAATACAAATTTTAAAAGACAAGATTGGTACATGGTAATCGCTAACCATCAGTCTTGGGTCGATATCTTAATATTGCAGCGTGTGCTTAATAATAAAATCCCCTTTTTAAAGTTTTTCCTGAAAAAAGAGCTGATGTACGTTCCCGTATTAGGTCTGGCATGGTGGGCGCTAGACTTTCCATTCATGCGTCGATATAGCCCAGCACAAATAAAAAAGAATCCGAAACTCAAAGGCAAAGATATTGAGATTACACGTAAAGCGTGTGAAAAGTTTAAACACAAACCAGTCAGTGTAATGAACTTTGTCGAAGGTACTCGTTTCACGCCAGAGAAACATCAAAAGCAACAGCCCCCTTTCCAGCATTTACTTCGCCCGAAAGCAGGCGGAATGGCATTTACGCTTGCTACTATGGGCGACTGCATGAATACACTTGTTGATGTGACGATTCATTACCCAGTAAAGACCCCGAGCTTTTGGGAGTACATCAGTGGTCAAGTTAACGACATATATGTTCACATCGAACAAACGCCGATTGGTGAAGATTTAAAAGGCGACTATGTTAACGACCGAGCATTTAAACAATCATTCCAGCACTCTCTTTCTCTGCGCTGGCAGCAAAAAGATCAAGTTTTTTCCCAACTAATGCATAACTCAAAGGAAGGTTAGTCTCTCTATGCTCAACTTTTTACCTGCACCTATTTTATTCGTTATCAGTGCAATTTTGCTTATTATTAACACCTGCTTATGGGCTGGCCTTATTTCAATTGGTGGCATTATAAAAGCAATATTACCTATCACCGCTTTCAAAGTTCAGCTTACAAGATTGATGAATGGCTTTATGTACGCCTGGGTTCAATGTAACGGCTACGTTTTGATACTTACCTCTAAAGTTAAGTGGCAGGTTGAAGGGCTTGAACAGGTAAATAAAAACTCATGGTACATGATTTTTAGCAATCACCTCAGCGGCTTTGATATTGCAGCCCAAGCTTATGTATTAAGAAATCATGCACCAATGCTCAAGTTTTTCTTAAAAAAGGAATTACTGTATGTCCCTTTCTTGGGATTAGGCTGCTGGGGACTCGACATGCCCTTTATGAACCGTACCAGCCCAGCAAAACTCAAGAAAAACCCTAAGCTCCGAGGCAAAGATTTAGAAACGACTCGTAAGTCTTGTCAGAAGTTTAAGCATCTTCCGACTTCAATCATAAATTACGCTGAAGGCAGTCGTTTTACCGAGGAAAAACGTCAGCGTCAAAACTCACCATACAAAAACTTATTACGTCCAAAAGCTGGCGGTATTGCATTTGCGTTATCAGCAATGGGAGAGCAATTTAGTCATGTTTTAAACTTAACCCTCGTTTACCCTGATAATCCAGAAAATGTTCTCCTTGACGCAATGTGTGGACGATTAAAACGAGTGGTGGTAACAGTAGAAGCCCTACCTGTACCTCAAGTGGATGCCGATAAGTATTCAGCACAAAGTGAATACAGGGTTGAATTCCAACGCTGGTTGAATGATATTTGGCAAGAAAAAGACACACAAATCGAACGTTTAAAACAAAAATAAAGTCTTTCAAAAATGGCATACAGTTATAAATATGCCATTTCCTCCCTCTTAAGATTGTTGACAATCTATATCGCCACCAATACATTACGTGTAATTTATGAGAAAAACTTACCTTAACGTCAACTTATTGTTGACAATCAAAAAGATAAACACTAGTTTAAATAGCATTCAATCTTTGCTTATTTTTGCTGCATATGACCGAAAAGTCGAAAACGCTCGTCGACCAGATACTGATTCAAATTCAAAACAGCATCATTACGGGTGAGATCCCTGCTGGTAGCAAAATCAATGAACAATCCATCGCAAAGCAATACGGCATTAGCCGTGGTCCCACTCGTGAAGCATTGCAAACTCTAGAGCGTCAACGTCTCGTAGTTCGAGCTCCTCATATCGGTGCTCGTGTTGCTCAACTTTCAGTAAAAGAACTCAATGAGCTGTATCAACTTCGCAGTGTGCTTGAAGGCATGGCTTGTGAGCTTGCAGCTAACCGAATATCAGCATCAGAGATGCAATCTTTACAAGCGTTGTTGACTCGCCAAGAGCAAGCATTAGCTGACGGTGACCATGACTTTCAACAGCAGAGTGAAATCGACTTCCATTACCAAATTATTCAAGCCAGCGACAACCGTCACCTGCAAGAAACGTTAACAGGCAGTCTTTATCATTTGATCAGAATGTATCGCTTTCAAACCAGCGGTGATGAACGACCGACCAGTGCCATTGCAGAGCACCGAAGAATTATTGATGCCATTGCCGATGGCGATGGCGAGTTAGCTAATTTACTGATGCGTCGTCATATCGAGCGGGGCAGAAAAAATACCGAAATAAAACTGATTGAGCGGCAAAAACAACAAGCCGCCGCAGAGTCGTTGTTAACCATAAACAACCTTTGATCTCTGCCCTACAAAAGGAAATGAAACATGAAAAAAAGTGCAGGTTTACGTTTTAGAGAAGCAGTGGCAAATGCCAATCCATTACAAATTGTAGGTACCACCAATGCTTATTTTGCCTTAATGGCAGAGCACACCGGGTTTCAAGCTTTATACCTTTCAGGTGCTGGCGTAGCTAATGCCTCTTATGGTATGCCTGATCTTGGTATGACATCAATGAATGACGTCATTATCGATGCGAGCCGCATTACTTCTGCTACTGACTTACCTTTACTTGTTGATATCGATACCGGTTGGGGCGGCGCATTTAATATTGCTCGCACCATTCGTGAATTTGAGAAAGCCGGTGTCGCTGCAGTTCACATGGAAGATCAGGTATCACAAAAACGCTGTGGCCATCGCCCAAATAAAGCGGTTGTGAGCACAGAAGAAATGGTTGACCGCATTAAAGCCGCAGTTGATGCGCGTACCGATGAGAACTTCGTGATTATGGCGCGTACCGATGCTGTAGCAGTAGAAGGTTTAGAGGCAGGCATCGAACGAGCAAAAGCTTATGTTGAAGCTGGTGCTGACATGATCTTCGCTGAAGCATTGACTGAACTTGAGCAATATCGTCATTTCCGCAAACAGGTGAATGTGCCTATTTTAGCGAACATGACTGAGTTTGGTAAAACCGAATTATTTGATAAAGAAGCACTTGCTGAGGCTGGCGCCGATATGATCCTTTATCCACTCAGCACGTTCCGCGCAGCAAACCAAGCCGCATTAAATGTAATGCATGCACTTAAGAGCGACGGCCACCAGCGTAACGTTGTCGACACAATGCAGACTCGTGCCGATCTTTATGAGCACCTTGGTTATCACGTATTTGAAAATAAACTGGACGAGCTTTTCGACTCTGAAAAATAGTCAGTCGCTCAAGTTCAGTAACATGGATTTAATCTGTATCCGATACAAATAGACAAGAATAATAATTATAAAAAAATTCAATCAATTTAAAGGAAAGATAGTAATGGTAGATAAAAAACTGAGTGGTGCAGGCCTTCGTGGCCAAAGCGCAGGTGAAACAGCGTTAAGTACAGTCGGAAAATCGGGTTCTGGCCTAACGTATCGTGGTTACGATCTTAAAGATCTTGCGGATAACGCCACGTTTGAAGAAGTCGCCCACTTGATTTTGAAAGGTGAATTACCAAACCAAGCAGAACTTGATGCTTACAAAGCTAAGCTTAAAAGCATGAGAAGTCTACCTCAAGCATTAAAAGAAGTCCTTGAGCGTATTCCTGCTTCAGCGCACCCTATGGATGTGATGCGCACAGGTTGCTCAATGCTAGGTAACCTAGAAACAGAAGCAAGTTTTGAACAGCAAGGTGAAGCTGCAGATCGTTTATTGGCGGCTTTCCCATCTATCATTTGCTATTGGTATCGTTTCACTCACGATAATGTTCGTATTGAAACTGAAACCGATGATGAACAAATTGGTGCTCACTTCCTACACTTATTGCACGGTAAAAAACCATCTGAATTACATGCAAAAGTCATGGATAGCTCGTTAATCTTATATGCAGAGCATGAGTTCAACGCTTCTACCTTTACAGCACGTGTTTGTGCTTCAACACTTTCAGATATGCATTCTTGTATAACTGGCGCAATTGGCTCATTACGTGGCCCATTACACGGTGGTGCTAATGAAGCAGCGATGGAGTTGATTGAAGGACTTAAAGACGAGCAACATGCCCGTGACACACTTGCAGGTATGCTTGAGCGTAAAGACAAGATCATGGGCTTTGGTCATGCGATTTATCGTGAGTCAGATCCACGTAACGCCATCATCAAATCTTGGTCTGAGCAATTAGGCAAAGACTTCGGTGACGATCGTTTATATCGTGTTTCTGCCGCTTGTGAAGCGTTCATGTGGGAACAAAAGAAACTGTTCTGTAATGCTGATTTCTTCCATGCCAGTGCCTATCACTTTATGGGTATCCCGACTAAATTATTCACACCAATCTTTGTCTGCTCACGCTTAACTGGCTGGGCTGCACACGTAATGGAGCAACGCTCAAATAACCGCATCATTCGTCCAAGTGCAGATTATGTCGGTGAAGAGCCACGTGCGGTAACACCAATCGCACAACGATAGTTCAACCAATCGCCTTGAGCCGTAAGCCTTGCTCACCCACCTTTTGAGCAAGGCTTCGAGGCAACCCAATTCTTAACTCAACCTTAGATTGAGATAAACAACGTGTGTGGATAGACTCATGAACACCAATTACCGTAAATCTTTATCAAATACTCAACTCGATTATTTTGATACTGAGGCAGCCATCAACGACATCACGGCTGGCGCTTATAAAAAGTTACCTTATACCTCTAAAATCTTAGCGGAACAGTTAGTTCGTCGCTGTAATCCAGAAACCTTAACGGATTCACTTAAGCAGCTCATCGACCGCAAACAAGATCTCGACTTTCCTTGGTATCCCGCCCGTGTGGTATGTCACGATATCTTGGGTCAAACGGCTCTAGTCGATTTGGCTGGGTTACGAGACGCCATTGCAGAAAAAGGTGGCGACCCGGCACTGGTTAATCCAGTAGTTCCTACTCAGTTGATCGTGGATCATTCTCTGGCGGTTGAAGCACCGGGATTTGACTCTGATGCATTTGAAAAAAACCGTGCTATTGAAGATAGACGTAATGAAGATCGTTTTCACTTTATAGAATGGACCAAAACCGCATTTAAAAACGTCGATGTTATCCCAGCAGGTAATGGCATCATGCACCAGATCAATCTGGAAAAGATGTCACCAGTAATTCAAAACCGCGACGGCATTGCTTTTCCAGATACCTGTGTTGGTACAGACAGTCACACACCGCACGTTGACTCATTAGGCGTAATTGCACTTGGTGTTGGTGGTTTAGAAGCTGAAACAGTCATGCTTGGTCGCCCATCAATGATGCGCTTGCCGAACATCGTTGGCGTTAAGCTGTCAGGGAAACGCCAACCGGGTATCACTGCAACCGATATCGTATTAGCTTTGACTGAATTTTTACGTGAACAACGTGTGGTATCGGCTTACCTTGAATTCTTCGGCGAAGGCGCTCGTGCTCTCACCATTGGTGATAGAGCCACAATTTCAAACATGACACCAGAATTTGGTGCCTCTGCGGGTATGTTCTACATTGATGAACAAACCATCGACTACTTGAAGCTCACTGGTCGTGAACCAGAGCAAGTTGCCCTTGTTGAGCATTACGCAAAAACCACCGGCCTATGGGCTGATGATATGGTTGAAGCGCAATACGAACGTGTTCTTGAGTTTGATATCTCAACTGTATGCCGCAATATGGCAGGGCCATCAAACCCTCACCGTCGTTTACCAACCTCGGATCTCACCAGTCGTGGCATCGCCAAAGAATGGCAACAAGAAGATGGTTTAATGCCTGATGGTGCAGTAATTATTGCTGCAATTACCTCTTGCACCAACACCAGTAACCCACGAAATGTCGTAGCTGCAGCATTGGTTGCGAAAAAAGCCAATGAACTTGGCCTCGTTCGCAAACCTTGGGTTAAAACCTCATTTGCTCCGGGCTCAAAAGTAGCGAAACTGTATCTTGAAGAAGCGGGTTTACTGCCTGAGCTTGAGAAACTTGGATTCGGTATTGTCGGTTATGCCTGTACGACTTGTAACGGTATGAGTGGCGCATTAGATCCAAAAATCCAGCAAGAGATCATCGACCGTGATCTTTATTCAACTGCGGTATTGTCTGGTAACCGTAACTTCGATGGCCGAATTCATCCTTACGCCAAACAAGCCTTCTTAGCGTCACCACCGCTTATTGTTGCTTATGCGATTGCGGGAACCATGCGTTTTGATATTGAGCAAGATGCACTAGGTTTTGATGCTGACGGTAACCCAATCACTCTGAAAGACATATGGCCATCAGATGAAGAAATTGATGCTATTGTTCGTGACAGCGTTAAGCCTGAACAATTTAAACAAATTTACATCAAGATGTTTGATTTGGGCGAGAATGCACAAGCACCTAGTCCGCTTTATGACTGGCGTCCACAGACCACTTACATCCGTCGCCCCCCTTATTGGGAAGGCGCATTAGCGGGTGAGCGCACCATGAAAGGCATGCGTCCACTTGCCGTATTGGGTGACAACATTACGACCGACCATTTATCACCATCAAATGCGATTTTGGCTACTTCAGCCGCCGGTGAATATTTGGCGAAAATGGGGCTGCCAGAAGAAGACTTTAACTCTTACGCAACCCACCGTGGCGACCACTTAACAGCGCAGCGAGCTACGTTTGCAAACCCAAAACTGCTTAATGAAATGTGCATAGATGATGATGGTAATGTCATTCAAGGCTCTCTGGCTCGCATAGAGCCTGAAGGCCAACAAATTCGCATGTGGGAAGCGATTGAAACCTATATGGATCGCAAACAGCCGTTGATCATCGTGGCGGGTGCCGATTACGGTCAAGGTTCATCACGCGATTGGGCAGCTAAAGGTGTACGCCTTGCAGGTGTTGAAGCGATTGCCGCTGAAGGTTTTGAGCGTATTCACCGTACGAACCTTGTCGGCATGGGAGTTCTGCCGCTTGAATTTAAGGCTGGTACTACGCACAAAACACTTGAACTTGATGGTACAGAAACTTATGACGTCATCGGTGAGCCTGCACCACTAGCAACACTCACATTGCGAGTGACTCGCAAAAATGGTGAACAACTTGATGTGCCAATGACTTGTCGACTTGATACTGCTGAAGAAGTCTACGTTTACAGTGCAGGTGGTGTATTACAACGCTTCGCTCAAGACTTTTTAGAAGCGAATACCTAAGTAAAATACTTTGTAGTCACACCTGCTTAGGCAGGTGCGACATAACAAATAACTTCAAGGAAGGGAGTCAAACATGACTTTTGCTCCACAAATTAAGGTTGCTGCGACTTACATGCGTGGCGGAACCAGTAAAGGCGTCTTTTTTCGCTTACAAGATCTACCTGAAGCTTGCCAAGTAGCGGGGCAAGCCCGAGACAACCTATTATTACGTGTGATTGGCAGCCCAGATCCTTACGGTAAACAAACTGATGGTATGGGCGGTGCAACATCAAGTACCTCTAAAACAGTAATCCTCTCAACAGCGGATGATGGCGAGCATGATGTAAACTACTTATTCGGCCAAGTTGCAATTGATAAACCTTTCGTTGATTGGAGTGGCAACTGCGGTAACCTGTCTTGCGCTGTTGGTGCCTTTGCCATTCATGCTGGCTTGGTTGATAAAAGCACATTGCCCAAAGATGGTTTGGCTGTTATCAACATTTGGCAACAGAATATTGGCAAAACGATTGTTGCGAAAGTGCCCATGACCAATGGTGAAGTGCAAGAAACTGGAGATTTTGAGCTAGACGGTGTGACCTTCCCTGCCGCTGAAATTGAACTTGAGTTTCTTGAGCCTGCGGACAAAAGTGCCAGCTTGTTCCCTACCGGAAATCTAGTGGATGACTTGGAAGTACCAGATGTTGGCACCTTCAAAGTCACTATGATTAATTCAGGTATTCCAACGATTTTTGTCAACGCTGAAGACATTGGCTATCAAGGTACAGAGTTACAAGATGACATCAACAATGATGACGCTCAACTCGCCCGCTTTGAGAAAATCCGTGCTTACGGTGCACTAAAAATGGGACTGATTCGAAAGTTAGAAGACGCTCAAACCCGTCAGCACACCCCTAAAATTGCTTTTGTTAGCCAACCGAAAACGTATGCAGCTTCAAGTGGTAAGCAAATTAACTCTACTGATATTGATTTGTTAGTGAGAGCGATGTCGATGGGCAAACTGCATCATGCGATGATGGGCACAGCTGCCGTTGCGATTGGAACTGCAGCTGCAATTCCAGGAACCTTAGTAAACCTCGCAGCTGGCGGTGGAGAAAAACAAAGTGTTCGTTTTGGTCACCCTTCTGGCACCTTAAAAGTTGGCGCTGCAGCATCTTTAGAAGAAGGCAAGTGGAGTGTTGATAAGGCAACCATGAGCCGCAGTGCACGTATCTTGATGGAAGGTTGGGTAAGAGTACCGTTTCAGTAAAAATAAAAAGGGCTTTTAACTAAGCCCTTTTTTAATCTCGCAATGTGTTCAAAACAATGCGTTATGCTGCGCCAGCGGCAACTCCTCCACCAGCAGATTGGCCACTTCCAGTGATGTTCATCATTAATGCGTGTAATGATTGATCGGCATTATTCAGCAATTTGGTATTGGTGCCCGCAGTAACCAGTTTCTTTACGGATTCAGGGTTATCCATTTTCGCTGAAATTTGTGCTGCTGTATTACCATTTTGATCTTGAGCATCTAATGCATCTTGATTGGTATGCTTCACTAGAAAATCCAAAATATCATTACTTTTTTTCTCAGCAGCAAGATGAAGCGGCGTTTTGCCTGCATCATTACGAATAAAAGCATTATCACCAACTGCTTTCATCATGGCTTGTACGGTTGCAAGCGAGCCGCTTTTTACGGCTAAATGAAGAGCATGATTGCCATAATCGTCGAGCTCTGCGGGATTAAACTTTGGATTACGTTTAGCCGTAAGCTCTTCCGCCAAGTCGGCATTACCTTTTAATGCTGCTATATGAAGAATATTCCGACCGTGTACATCCACTTCTCTAGGGTTAACACCTTTGTCTTTCACCTTAAGCAGTTTGTGCGCTGTATCGAATTTATTTTGATTAACCGCGTGAAATATAGAGCTCTTTTGAGCTTGGCTAGACTGGTGTTTAGGGTATTGTAAGGCTTCTTCTTGTCTCGCTTTCAACGTTTGCAGCGCTTGTTCCATACAAAACTCAGCCCAAGCAGGATTGTTTCCTCTCTCGGGCAAAAATAAAATCGTTAAACGTGCGATATCATCCATCGAAATGGCATCACCTGACTCGGCAAGAGTCTCGTTAAACTGTTCTAGATTTTTACGCATACCTGTATATACGTGATTTTTTAGATCATCATCAGAAAAACGCTTAAATTTCGATTTGCTGTCATCGAATGCACCAGCCATGTATTCATCAACTTGCGATAATAAGACTTGCTTCGCTTGATCGGATATTGGCAGGCGGTGTTGGATTTGCGCTTTTAAGTTTTTCGCTTGCTGCTTGTAGTGCTTTGTAAATGGCACATACTTATCTGAAACTTTAAACTCATCAATAGTCATCCCGTTAAGGCTAAAATCTACCTCATCGAGAATTTCTCTTTCTAAAGTCGTTTGCTCAAGTTGACGAGCGTAATCTTGCCGAGCTAAACGCTCTGATGCAGGAATTCTTGTCGCTGCATTTACGGCTGGCATTATTGGCATACATCAATACCTAGATTTAAAGGCTTAGAACTTCAAATTAGGCGATTTTTCCAGCATTATCAATAAAGATTAATGAAGTTTAAGTTTAAAAAAGGCGCAATTAGCGCCTTTTCAATGAGTTAATTACCTGCAATTTGTAATTCGTTTAACAAGATTCCACCTGTTCGAATTGAAGATCGCAAATCTCTGTCTTTTGCTACAGCTTGAATATTGAGATACATATCCCTTAAATTTCCGGCAATGGTGATTTCTTCCACGGGATGAACAATCACACCGTTTTCAACATAAAAACCAGCAGCACCACGAGAGTAGTCTCCTGTCACTGGATTCACACCTTGTCCCATTAACTCTGTAACAATCAGACCTGTGCCCATTTGTTTAATTAGCTCATCGAACGTCTGACCTGTATGACTTAATGTCCAATTATATATACCGCCAGCGTGCCCTGTATTGTTCATACTGAGCTTACGAGCTGAGTAACTGGTTAATAGATAGGTTTGCAACTCACCAGCACTCACTATTTTACGATCTTGTGTTAAAACCCCTTCAGCATCGAAATTCGCACTGGCTAAGCCACCTAAAAGGTGTGGCTGTTCATCAATGGAAAACCATTCGGGGAACACTTGAGTATTTAATGAATCAAGTAAAAAGCTCGACTTACGATATAAAGAACTACCACTTATAGCACCAACAAAGTGACCGATAAAACCCGTGGCAATTTCTGGAGACAGTAATACGGGCAATTTGCCTGTTGGTATTTTACGAGCGCCTAATCTTGATACCGTTTTTTCAGCCGATTTCTCACCAATGATCCCAGGAGAGACTAAATCAGAAAATTTACGAGCAACGGTATAATCATAGTCACGCTGCATACCACCATCTTCATCAGCACCAATGCTAACGCAGCTTAAACTGTATCGAGAACTGCAATATCCTTCTAAAAAGCCGTGACTATTACCATACACTTTAATACCAGTATGGGCATTTGCACTTGCACCATCTGAAGCTTTAATCTTTTTATCGAACGCTAGAGCGCTGGTTTCAGCTTCTATCGCTAATTCAGTCAGTTGTTCTGCACTTAGCTCTTCAGGATAAAACAGCTGCAAATCAGGGTTTTCAGTGGCCATTAAATCCAAGTCTGCGAGGCCGTGACAAGGATCACTACTGGTAAACTTTGCAATACCGTCAGCAGCTTTTACTGCTTGCTTAATCGCATCAGGGGATAGATCGGAAGTGGATGAACTGCCCTTTTTACCATTACGATAAACAGTAATACCAAGCGCACCATCTTTATTAAATTCAACAGTTTCAACTTCTTTCATACGAGTCGAAACCGATAAACCTTGTTGCTTACTGATGGCCATTTCTGCCGCATCAGTACCTAATTGCTTTGCATAATCTAATGCTGTTGATACAGCATTTTTTAAACTATCTAATTCTTTATCAATTTGATGTGATGCCACGAATCTGCTCTTTGGATATTTATTCTATTGATTGAAGTATATCACCGTTTGTGCCGAAATATTTCCTGACGTGATATCATATGGTCATTGAAGTTTATGAAATGAAATCTTATGAAAATTATTGACGAAGCCGAGTTAAATAAGCAGCCTTATGATGACAACGATGATTATATTAGTCGTGGGCATTACAAAAAAGAAAGCGCAGATATTCAAAAGTTCGGTGAACAACTTGCAGCATTGAGCATGAAACAAATTGATGCCCTCGATTTTGATGAGTTTTTTTACGATAACTTGGTAAAGCTGAAAACCATTAAGCCAAAAACTGAAGCGTACCGTCGCCATCAGCAATTTATTGGTAAATTGATGCGTGATATTGATTTAGATGAACTTCAGACAAAACTGAATCAAGTCAAAAACACGTTAGGTAATGAAAGCGTGCAAGTCGCTAAATTCGAAAAGCTTCAAAAGCAATTACTTGAAGGTGGTGACTCTGCAATCTTTGAACTTGTGTCTGAACACCCAAGTCTAGATCGCCAAAAGTTGCGTCAAATGGTTCGAAAAGCAAATAAAGAGCTTGAGAAAAGCGCAGAATCTAAAACGGCTAGAGAGTTGTTTAAGTATCTAAGAAGTGAAATTTAACGAATACCAATTAATGCTATAGGGTTAGCTCAGTAAAAAATGCCCCTTTGTTTTCTCTATAGCTATTTAAATCTAAAGATAGGTGCCTTCGATCTGATTTTTGACTCACAAGTTGATAGAAGGGTTTCTAAGTCTGCTGTACCTTGTATTACTTCCTTATTGAATTCACATAATTCTTTTTCAATTTCACTATGACTCATCATTTCTGACTCGAGTCTTTTTTGCATCAAACCTCTGGCAACCCTCATTTTACTTTCACGTTTCTTTAAGTGGTCTTTCAGTAGATCACTAGCGAGCTCAAAATAAAGATTTCCCAGCCTTTCTTCACTCGAACTCTCGAACATTTGAAGTTGATATTCACAAAACAGCTTTAATGCATCAAATTCTAATTTAAAGCTTTTTTCAGTTCTGTCATATGCTTTAATTAACGCTAAATCGAGTAACCTTTTAGACCCAAGCCACTGTTCTTGAATACTTGTGCTTTCTGAACACTTTTTCTTCAACGAGAGTATCACTGGTTCTAAATGTTCATATACAAGATCTTTGCCTCCACTCTTGCCGCCTCTGAGTGCAAATAAGCATCCGTACGTTTCCATTTCTGGAACTTCAGCTTGCAGTTGGAAGAAATACTTTGCAAGACATTGATATATATAATCTAGTTCCTTTGTTTCATTACAACCATCATCCTTAGAAAGACGGTGAAATGCATTTACTCCCCAAAGAAGTCCCTGTAGTTTAGAGCACTGATCAAAATTTACATCAGGTAGAGTAAAGTTATAGCACTTATTTAGTTCTCTCTTTAGAGATATCAGTACTTGTTTTTCCTCTCCACTCACATAACTTGCAAGGCCCTCTATGTGCTGTTCAGACAACATTTGAGCAATTGTATGCGTGCGTATTAAACAATCCCATCTGGCCGTATTATCGATATCAGAATATGCAATGCTTCTTTCTATCAATTCCAAACTTTCACAAAGAAGCATTTTCTGCCATTCACGGTCTTTATTTACATCAACTTTACATAGATGTTTTAAAATCACCATATGGACATTATGAGGATCATGAGCTGAGCTCAACTGAGATAGAGATAATTTCACGATTTCTTTTTGTATCGCTACCTTAACCTGACTTTCATCGGCTTCTATGTAAGGTTCCACTTTTTTGGGGTGTAGCAAATACCAATAGAATAGCTGCTTTTCATTGACAACAAATTCAGGCACCCTAAGCAGAACTTGCCCTCCATTAACTTCAATAAGCTGGTTGGAAAGTGCTTTTGCGTCTTTATTTAACATAGCTAATTTTTGGGTATATTTATCAAACTCACATAATTCAACGACGTGCTCAAGCCAAATCGCTCTTTGAGATAAATTATGAGATTGTTCTGCTCTCTCTACGCAACATTCTAATACTGCATGATATGTTTTTTCCAAGTATGCTGCGTCTTGTTTAAGCCCTTCTTTCTTAGCAAGTAACATCAATTGACAACCCAAAACAGAATACTCTAAAAACTCTTCTACTGAATAATTCTCAGTTATAAACTGTCCAATAAGCCAATAAGCTTGGTTGATAAAAAATCGCTCACCACCATTTTCAGCATTTTCAATTGAACAAATCAAGTACCAAATTAATTTTTGTTCTGTACTTTCATACTCTTGCGCCACTTCCACTTGCTTCCGTGAATAATTATTTTTTAAACTAATTATTTTTGAATATTTCAAATCATCTTTTGACTCACAATCTCTATAACCAGATAAAACCAGAGCGACGTTTAACCAATAACTACAATCTTCATAATCATAAGAACCATCGGCATTTCCGATCGCATTTGTTAGTGCATCCGATATAAGTTCATCAACTTTTTGCTTTAAAAGCGTCTTGCTTCTTCTGCATCCCAACAGGGATGCTTTTTGCCAGCTTTCAACTGCCAAGAGCTGCATTTTTGCTGGCGCTTCCGTTGTTTCAGCCGTGTGTTCGTAAGTACAAGCTAGCGCAGAAAAACAAACCGCCAAAGATTGAGAGTTATCAACTGAAATTGTTAAGTTTTTCTCAGCAAGTTTAAGTAACGAAACGATCCAATTTAACACTTCAAGATCAGAGCAATCTGACTCCAGTACTGGTAATTCAACATTAAGTTGTTGTAATTCATGTTCGTAACGTTTTGCTTTGGAAAAAGCTTCGTCAAGTGGCTTTCTGTTTTTTACATTATCAAATTTTCGTTTATGGAATTCTCCAGTGGAAAGCTCTGATGAACTTAAAGATACACTTTCATGAATACTTAACGACATTAAGCATTCACGTTTATCTGCTCTCAATTTAGTTGTATTTGGATATAAGTTCACAGGCAATGATTGTGTCGAATCTATCTTTGGCACACATGAAGAAATAGAGCTCTTTCTTGAATAGCTGCAACTTGATATTGAAGAAGGAATGCTACTATTGGACAAAAGTAAGCTAGAGCTATCATTCTGAGCTTGAGCGTTAGTTTGAGCATGAAAACCATCTAGAGATCTTTCAGAAGGAAACTCAGCTATTGAGCTGTGCCTGGAAACTTGTGCTTGTGAAGATGTATCGCTACCACTGTGTGATACTCCATCACTCTCGCTTCCTACCAAATCAACTATAACTAAATCATCTTCAAAAATGTCCTTATCATAGCTAGCAGGTCGGTGTCTTATTCTCGGTGAACTGATACTGAATTTAAATAAAGTGCCTTTATCTCTTTTACCTCTTTTCTCCTTAGCGAGATCATCTAAGGATTTAATGATTAATTTCTTTACTTTTTTTGTTGAGAATTCTCTATCAAATTCTTCACTTTTACTGAAACAATCGATTTGGTCAATTCGCCAATCCACGAACTTCAATTGAAATTCGACTAGCTTTCCGTCCTTCGCAGTAAAAGCTACGCTACCTGCATAATTTTGTGTGATATCAGCACTGATTGCACGTTCTAACCCCTTATTGAAATCAACAATCGAATTTAAACCAGTTTTGACCTTAGCCATGAAACCTCACTTAAGAAAACAGTAAGTCAACAGAAAAGCAATTAACAATACTTATTAGCAAGTTAAATAAGAACAATAAACAAATAATAGAGATTTATTGGGTGATTCTCATTGTATATGAACAATGTTTAAGCTAGGAAAAATGTTGATACTTCTAGAAAAACCTTATTAGAAGCATCAACATAAATTTGAAAAATAGAAAAATGAAGGTTTAAGCTGTGCCGCCGACGGTTAAACGATCTAGCTTCAGCGTAGGCTGACCAACGCCCACAGGGACACTTTGACCATCTTTACCACAAACGCCAACGCCTTTATCAAGCGTTAAGTCATTACCAACCATACTGATTTGGCTCATTGCTTCAGGGCCATTACCAATTAATGTTGCACCTTTAACCGCTTGGGTAATTTCGCCTTTTTCAATCAGGTAAGCTTCAGAAGCTGAAAACACAAATTTACCCGAAGTAATGTCCACTTGTCCGCCACCAAAATTTGGTGCATAAACACCGCTTTCAACGGACTTAATAATGTCCTGTGGATCTGACTCACCAGCTTTCATGTAGGTATTTGTCATCCGTGGCATCGGTAAGTGAGCATAAGACTCACGACGACCATTACCCGTCGATTTTTCTCCCATTAGGCGAGCGTTAAGCTTATCTTGCATATAACCTTTAAGGATACCGTCTTCAATCAACGTCGTTTGCTGTGTTGGTGTACCTTCATCATCAATGGATAATGAACCACGGCGATATTTCATGGTGCCATCATCAATGACATTCACAAGACTAGAAGCAACTTGCTCACCAACACGGCCGCTAAATGCGCTTGAGCCTTTACGGTTAAAGTCACCTTCTAAACCATGACCTACTGCTTCATGTAATAACACGCCTGGCCAACCACTGCCCAGTACAACGGTCATTTCACCAGCAGGAGCATCGATGGCATTGATGTTCACTTGTGCTTGACGAACGGCTTCTCTTGCAAACTGGAAGCACATTGGTAAACCGTTATCGTCTGTAGCCATCAATACATTGTAATCATGACGTCCACCACCACCAGAACCACCGCGCTCACGTTTACCATTTTCTTCAAGAATCACACTGCAATTAAAACGAACAAGTGGTCGAATATCGGCACTCAATGTTCCATCAGTAGCAGTGACTAATACTTCTTCATGAACACCAGACAGGCTCACTACAACTTGTGAAATCCGGCTATCAAGACTGCGAATGTACGCATCGGCTTGCTTGAGTAATTCGATTTTAGGCGTTTCGGCCATAGCCGCAATCGGGTCGTCTGCGGTATAAAGTGACTTAACTTTGTTCGCTTTGGCTGCCTGAACTTGTGTTTCTCCACCAGCAGCGGCAATACCACGAGCAGCTAGTGCTGCAGATTCCAGTGCATCAGCAGTAATATCATCGGAATAAGCAAAACCCGTTTTCTCACCAGCAATGGCTCTAACGCCTACACCGCTTTCAATGTGAAAGCTGCCTTCTTTGATAATGCCATCTTCCAGTACCCATGACTCATGACGGCTGCCTTGAAAATACAGATCAGCAAAATCAATGTTGTGCTGATGAATCAATTTTAGGTAATGGTCTAAACCATCTAGACTCAGTTGATCACCGAGTAAACTTTTGCCCACTTGGGTTAACATCAAATTCAGTTCTCTTTTTATGATCTTAAACGATCGAATTATTTACTTTAGTGTAGGTGACTCAAAACGTTTTTGAGTCGTGATTGGCATTTGCTGCCTTACTAATTCTAATTGTGCCATATCAGGCGTAGCTTGTATCCAGCCTGTACCATCTGGTCTTTGAGCGACAATCTCTCCCCAAGGATCAACGATCATACTTTGTCCCCAAGTTTCTCTTCGACCAGAAGCATGTTGTCCCCACTGTGCTGCTGCTAAAATATAGCTCTGAGTTTCAATGGCTCTTGCCTGCAACAATACTTGCCAGTGCACTTTACCAGTCACTTTGGTAAAAGCAGATGGCAACGCAATGAACTCAGCACCTTTTGCACGTAACGCTTGGAACAGTTCAGGAAAGCGTAAATCATAACAAATTGCGAGTCCTATTTTACCAAAAGGTGTCTCAACTACAGTAACTCTTTCACCTGGACAAAAAGTATCACTCTCACGGTAAGTTTTTGTTCCATCGGCAACATCGACATCAAATAAATGGATTTTGTCATAGCTGCCAAGCACTTCCCCCTGATTACTGAAAAAGTAACAACGACTGTATACTCGATTGTGAAGTGCTTTTTCAGGAATGGAGCCTGCAATTAAATAAACATCATATTTTTTAGCGATATCAGCCAACGCTCGCTTTAACGGGTTTTCAGGCCCATCACCTAAAGCAGCCAGCTGCATGCTTTCGTGTCCACCAAATAATAAGACACATTCAGGCAAGACTACGAGCTGAGGTTCACCTTTGATTCGAGGTAGTTGCTCAAGCTGCGAGCGAATAAAACTCAGGTTTTCCTGCACATCTTTGCTGCTTTGGCATTGCAATAGACTGATCTGCATAACGATCCCCCCTCAGATAACTGATGTTCTGTTGCTGACGCTCTTCCAAAGGAGTACTGTTCGAGGATACATCTTCTTTTTGTACTTCACCGTTTTCAGCCTCTTTAATGGATGGTTGAAAAGGAACATTTTCTTTTGGAATAGCTTTGGATTCTCTCTTTTCAGACTGATGATTTAAGTTATCGGCATCCAAACTATCTGTTTTTACGCCCTCTAACTTAGTCTGTTTTTTCGACTCGTTGTCTTGTTTTTTCTTTAAGGCTTCCGGATAAGCTTTCTTCAAAACGGCTTCTGGAATTTCTATTTCTTTACTCTTACGTTCCAGCTCTTCTAGTTTTGGCTTGGCCATCGTTCCTGTCAGCCTAAAGCGAATTTCTGAGATCACCTCAATCACAGGTTCAAGAACCTTGGTGAGTGCAAAGGCGCCAATGCCTAACGTCCAAGCACTGGTACTGAGCAAGACTACTGTCGGAACACTCGAAGCTAACTTAGGTGAAAAACGAATGTCGTAATTTAAACTTTGTTGCATCAAGTCTGTGTAACCACGCACTTTCATTGTGCCTGCTACCGCATCCATATTAGTATTCGTCGTTTTTACAACGCCGTCATCTATTCTGAGATCGCCTTTAAACGTATTGTAATAAAGCCCCTTACCAAACACGTCTGAGAAGTCAAAAGACAATTTACGTAACAACGAGTCTAAACTAAACAAAGAGAAAATCCGCGCTCCTTTGTCACTGACTTCGGATAAATGACCTTTATTTAACTGAAAATGAACATCACCATTAAGTCGACTCGCATGAAAGTCATACGGCGCACCTTGCCACCTGAGTTTGAAGTCGCCATTTAACTCTGAATCTCGAATACCTGGGTCAACATTAAACTGCTTAGCCAAGTCATCAAATTTGTTTGCATAAATTTTAAAATGCATTTGTGTTGCATCGGTATCACTATTATCTTTCGCAAACCATGTACCTGTACTGGTAACTTTGGTGGCTGGCGTGGTCAGGGTTAGATTTTCAACTTGATAGTCCTGACCGACTTTTCGCCCTTGAAAATCGATGCTGCCAAGTTTATAACCCATAAATGAAAAATCTGATGCCGTAAGTGCAATGGGTGGTATCTCATCTAAGACTTTTGAATTCTTTTTAATATCAATGGCAGGGATCACGTTTAGATTTTCAAGTTCAACAGGCTCATCAAGTTTATCTAATTCATCATCAGCAAATAAATGCAGCTTCTCTGCCGTTATCTTAATGCCTTGTTGTTCCCAGTCAGGATAAAAATCAACTTGGCCTTTAAATTCATCCGAGTCAGCATTAAGTTGCCAAGTATTGTAGATTTTTCGCCCGGTCATGGAGAGTTGCTTTAAAGGTTGTCCAAAAACATTAAGTTCGTCAGCTTTAACTTCTAACTGGTTTAAAGGAGGGAAAAAACCATCGCTCGACGCTTCATTACTTTTTTGACCAGCGGTTTGCTCATTGCCTTTTGCTGATGTAGCAAAGCTATCTAAAATCGGCAACCAATCATTGAGGTTTGTTTGCCCCACATCCATATATAAATGACCATCGCTCGTCATTAAACGAT
This sequence comes from Shewanella sp. OPT22, assembly GCF_004168585.1. Lineage (GTDB taxonomy): Bacteria > Pseudomonadota > Gammaproteobacteria > Enterobacterales > Shewanellaceae > Parashewanella. The sequence continues at coordinate 416,581 of NZ_PGVH01000056.1, forward strand.
CACCCGGCTTAAACAAACGACCAATCATTAAATCGTAGGAGTTAAGCTTATCGCCAGTTTTAGGATCTAACTGCCCCCAAAACTCAAACTGCTTACCTAACTTAAAGCCCAGTGTCGCATTGTCATTATTACTGACAAATTCAGCCTGAAATAGACGCCGCTCATCTTTTTTCTTTAGGAAATGATCAGGCAAATCAAGTTTTGCGCCTAACAAATCAGAATGAACATTGGCTTGCAAGCTATAACCAGAATCATTGAATAAAACCTTTAACTTACCTTTCCAATCGGCATTACCGCTATAGTATTCTTGCATTGGATTATTTAATGCTACTGGCAGTTTATCTAAATCCCACTGCCCATCTAAGTTGACCACCAACTTAGTACCTGACTGCATTGGCCCAGTATCAAATGAAAACTGCAAAGGTTGTTCAAATAATTTGGCCGTGACATTGTCACCTTCAACCACATCATTATGAAATCGGACTTTCCCGGTTACCTTGGCTAAATCAATCCCAGGTTTTGATACATAAACAGGATTATTATTGAGTTCGACCTGACCACGAATGCTTTCTTTTCCACCTTCATAGAGTGGAATATTAAGATCTAATGTACCTTTTATCGGCCCATTTACTTGGACAACTTTAAGCACTTCACCCACAGAATCAGACAGCGCTGAAGACTGCAATACTTCTGTTGCATCCTCACCTTTCGTATCAAGCTCAGCCTGAACACCCAGCTCAGCCTTTTCATCTAAAGTAGGAATAAATACATGTGCACCGTCCGCATTAACATGTACCAGCTTGCCTTTATTCACCCATAGGTCCATGCGTTCATTTTGAAATAAAGCACTCAAATCGAGCTGAGTTATTGCTGGCCAGTTCGGTTGAAAACGAAATTTACCTTCTTTTAAATTAAACCCTGCTTGGAAAATCCCGTCATGACCTGCATAGGGAAAATCACTGAAATTACCGTTCCAAACTACATTGGCTTGAGGCACTTTTCCTGCTTTTAGCGCCGACGCTAAATAATCACTTAAATCGTGTCCCATCGCCTCAACAGGAAAATAAAGGTGTGCTTTACTGACGTCTTTTATATTAACGGATGCCGCCAGCGACATACTGGTTTGCATTTTAAAATCGAGTAACGCTTTGGCATTGAGGGCGATATCTGAATTACTAAAATTCAATTCAGGGATTTTTAACTGTAAAGAATCAAAATTGAAACTGGCATTTATCGACTGACCATTGAACGATAACGGCTTTACAAACATGCCACCAAAATCAACTTGATAACTCTGACTGGGTAATTTTGCTATTAACTCAGAGCCTTGAAGCTCGATATCAGCATTCATTGGGCTACTGCCTGGAATACCTTTAAAAGCACTCCAGGATAACTGCTTGATGTTCGATTTAATATCAAGCCCCTTTTCAGCAGAGTAATTTAAACTAATTGGACCAACTTGGCCTTGCGGTGATAAGGAGTGCCATTGACTCAGTGTATGTTCGTCTAATAATGGGTAAAGAGGCAATAACGGCTCAAGAGCGGCTACATCAATCGCCGATAAGTGTGAAGTAAAATGGCCAAACTGGTAATCCGCATCAAGATAAAAATCAGTCCAAGGTTTACCGTTACTCACAAGTTCAAAATCTTGACTACGGACATGCCATCGACTCGACTCATCATGTTTCCACGCCAGCAAGCCTTTGTTAATTTCGAACTTTTGCTCATGGGTATCTAAGCCCCATTGCAGCCAGCTTGGAGAAAAGCTAACTAGCGCCGATTGCCATTTTCTCAAAGAAAAGTCTGCCCAAGCTTGTAAATTCACCACACCTTGCATGTGAGGAGCATTAACATCTTTGTTCATCGCCTTATGACGAGCACTCCACTGGCCGATATCTAAGGAATTGGCAGCCAAATAAGCATGTCCTTTTACCGTGATAGGTTCATAACCATCTCCAGTAAAGCGAAACTTTAACTGTAAATATTCATTCGCTGCTTTCGTACTATCGAGTAATAATTGCCCTTGACCTTGATGCAACTCGCCTTGATTTCGCCAATGGAAATTTTGCAAATGAATAGGACGAAAATCATGTTTCTGGCTCAAGATTTTGACTTGAATGTTTGACAATGAATATTGATTAAGTTGCTCAAGTAATAGCCCATAGAGCCAATCTAAACTTTCAGGCTCATGATTTACAGGATCAATATTTGCCACTTCAATTTTATCGCTGGGGTGAGTGAGTTTATCAAGATCAAGCTCAACGTTGACTCCATCAACAATCACATTTTCAATTTGTGGCGTTAATGTCAGGAGTGTCCGCCAAAAGTCGAGTTTAAATTCCACTTGCTTTAAATCTATGGCAATCGGCAAATGCTTTTGCTCTGGTAAGACTAAGTTATCTACGGTAACAACAGGTCCATAGGCTTGCCAATGGGCAGAGATTTCACCCACTTGTGCTTTTATTTGATACTCAGTATCAACAAAACTAATGAGTTCTTGGCGAACACTGTCTAAGTGTGGCAGTAAGCCTCGAATCAAACTTACTGCTAATGCAAACAACACTAAAAATGTTGCTAGTAACTTCCAGCAAAACCGTCCTAGTTTTGAAAAGCTGAAAGTCATAAGTACCTGGCCATGAGTTTTTTCAGATTCATGCTGATCACATTGAGTGCTACACAAGACGCAGCGAAGAGCGCATAACCGAAGCTATGCAACCGAAGTTGCAACGCAAAAGGGCGCTTAAGATGAACAACAGAAAATGTAAGATAGTTTATGGTCAGATACTTTTTCACTAGATCATCACCACATCATATTTATTTTGCGCATACATAGGCTCAACTTGAATACGAATACGTTTGTCGACGTAAACTTCAAGCTCTGCAACTAAATGGCTTTCATCACCTGACAAACTGTTATGTACCGCAGGAGAACAATAAATGATAAATTCATCTGCACTATAAGCGCGATTTAAACGAATCACTTCACGGAAAAGTTCATAAGAAACGGTTTCCACCGTTTTCATACTGCCCACGCCATGGCAAACAGGACATTCTTCACATAACACATGTTCTAAGCTTTCACGTGTTCGTTTGCGGGTCATTTCCACTAAACCTAAGCCAGAAAAGTCGCTCACCCCCGTTTTAACTCTGTCATTTTCGAGCGCTTTATTGAGGCTATGTAAAACACGCTGTTTATGATCATCATTGAGCATATCAATAAAATCAATGATGATGATGCCACCTAGGTTTCTCAACCTAAGCTGATGAGCAATCGCTTTTGTTGCTTCTAAATTGGTATTAAAAATTGTCTCTTCGAGGTTTCTATGACCAACAAATGCCCCAGTATTGATATCAATCGTTGTCATGGCTTCCGTTTGATCGATGATCAAATACCCCCCAGACTTTAGATCAACTTTTCGCTCTAAGGCACGCTGAATTTCATTCTCAATATCGTACAATTCAAAGATTGGTGAAGGTCCAGTGAAATGCTCAATTTTGTTGGCAATTTCAGGCATAAACTCGTCAGCAAACTGTGTGAGTTCTTCAAATGTTGTTTGCGAATCGACTTGTACTCTATCAAGATCAGCACCTGCAAAATCCCGAACAATACGAACTTGCAATGGTAAATCTTGATACAACAAGCATGCCCCTTTGCGACGGCGACGCTCGATTACTTTACCCCAAACTCGCCTTAAAAATGCAGCATCCTGTTTTATTTCATCTTCGCCCACGCCCTCAGCAGCAGTCCGAATAATAAAACCACCATCTTCATCAACAAATGGTTCAGCAATGGATTTCAAGCGGTCACGCTCACTCTCATCAATACGCTGAGAAACACCAACGTGGCTAGCACCTGGCATAAAGACTAAGTAACGAGAAGGTAAAGTAATGTCTGTCGTTAAACGTGCGCCTTTGGTACCCAGTGGATCTTTAACCACTTGCACCATAATGTACTGCCCTTGCTTAACTAACTCAGCAATATCGCGAACAACGAAGTTGCCCTTTTCATTTTCACCGACGCATTCGGTATGAGGCACAATATCCGATGCGTGAAGAAACGCAGCTTTATCCAAACCTATATCGACAAAAGCGGCTTGCATGCCAGGCAATACTCGGCTGATTTTCCCTTTATAAATATTACCAACTAAACCGCGCTTCATTCTGCGCTCAACATGAACTTCCTGCAAAGAGCCATGCTCAACTAAAGCCACCCTGGCTTCAGTTGGAGTAACGTTAATGAGCAGTTCCGAGCCCATTTTACTGCTTGCTTTTTGTCTTTCGCTTTGGTTCATGTAAACCGCCTAAGCTCTATTTGAACGCAGTTAATAATTTTTTAGTTGTAGCCAACGGTAGGCCAACTACTGCGGAATAATCACCTTGAATGGACTCAACAAAAGTACCACCAATGCCTTGAATACCATAAGCACCAGCTTTATCCATCGGTTCTTTGGTATTCACATAAGCTACAATATCTTGATGAGTCAAATTCGAAAAGTTAACTTGTGTTTCAACACACTCTACTAATGTTTTATTCTCAGAAACTAATGCGACCGCAGTCATCACTTTATGAGTTTGACCGGAAAGTCGAGATAAAATTTCAATTGCATGTTCGATATCATTAGGTTTACCCAAAATAATATCTCCGAGCACGACAATGGTATCTGATCCCAACACTACAACATCCGTTCCAACAACTTGTCGCAGTCCTTCTTGAGCTTTCTCTAAAGCCAAACGTTTCACAAAAACATCAGCTGCTTCATTCTCATACTGGCTTTCATCAATATCTGGTGCGACACATTCAAAACCTTGTTGAGGTTCAAGCTGTAATAATTGTCCGAGCAACTCTTTACGCCTTGGAGACGTTGAGGCCAACACTAAATTCATATCAATTCACTTTATACTTCAAGGCAATTCTTCGAATCACCCAATAAGCCCAACGCCAAAAAACCACGCCAATGATGGCTGGATAGAATAATGAAAAATCAAAAACGGCGTTACCTAGAATGAACTCTACCCAAAACACAATGAGGTGATAAATGATCATAATCACCATGACGACCAACGCTTGTTGCCATCTTGGAAAGTTAACTAAACGCTGTTGATAAAACAACACTAGATAAATACAAATTGAGAATGCGAGCGCTCGAATACCAAGCGTCGCTCCCAAGAGAACATCTAGCAGCACACCGAGAACAAAGGCCGTGAGTACGCCATAACGATGTGGTCGATGCAGTGCCCAACAAATCATGACCAGCAATAACCAATCTGGACGCCATTGCTCAACCACTTCAGGTATTGGCATCAACTGTAAAACCATTGCTGCAAGAAACGTTAGCCAAGCAAAAAATCGACCCGTTGCCGTATCATATATCATTGTTTCTCCTCCATGCTGTTAGAAGTTGAAACCGTCTTATTACCCGGCCAGATTAACAATACATACCGAATGCGATCTAATGCTGCTAAGGGTTGAGCCAGTATTTGTGCGTAGTTTTGCCCGGCATTTTTTTCAACCTTTGTAACCCGCGCTACAGGATACCCCTCAGGAAAGCGATGCCCCAAACCCGAAGTAACTAACAAGTCACCCACTCGGACATCTGTACTTTTAGCAACGTGTTTAAGCTCAATCACATCGAGCTCACCAGTACCGTTCGCAATCAAACGTACATCATTACGAGTAATTCTGACGGGGATGCCGTGAGTCGTATCAGACAGTAATAGCACTCTACTGGTAAATTTATCGACTTGAACGACCTGACCAACTACACCTTGTCCATCAATCACAGGTTGACCGATAAAGACACCATCATCACTGCCATTATTGAGCACCACATATTGGTGAAATGGATCATTGGCAACCTCTATCACCTCAGCCACTTTTTTTTGTGTATCCATACGGATAGGCGATTTCAGCAACATTCTAAGCCGTTCATTTTCTTGATACAGATGCTCATAACGCTGCAGCCGTTCACTCATCATCAGCTGCTGCCGTAAAAGCTGTTTATTTTGCTTTTCCAGCATGTCACGTGTAGCAATACTTTCAGCAGAGTAATCAAGTACTTTACCAGGGACACTAGCAAGATACTGTAAGGGCGTTAGTAAGGTTGAAAGTGAGTTTCTAAGAGGCTCTAACAGGTGATTAGAACCAATCAATATGATCGATAACACGACGGCAATAAGCAGTCGTGTTTGATGTGAGATTCCACGAACAAAAATAGGCTTCATAAGCGCAAGGCGGCATTACACCGCCAACAATCCAATTGTATTAACTGTCTTCAGAGAACAGATCGCCGCCATGCATATCGATCATTTCAAGGGCTTTACCGCCACCACGAGCAACACAGGTAAGTGGATCTTCTGCTACCACAACTGGAATGCCCGTTTCTTGCATTAATAATCTGTCTAAGTCACGAAGTAATGCACCACCACCTGTTAGCACCATACCACGCTCAGAAATATCAGAGGCTAATTCTGGTGGCGATTGCTCAAGTGCAACCATTACCGCACTTACAATGCCAGATAGAGGCTCTTGAAGTGCTTCCAAAATTTCATTGCTATTCAGAGTAAAGCTTCTTGGTACACCTTCTGCTAAATTACGGCCTCGTACTTCAATCTCTAATACTTCATCACCAGGATAAGCCGTTCCAATCGTATGCTTAATACGTTCGGCTGTTGCTTCACCAATTAAGCTACCATAGTTGCGTCGTACATAGTTGATGATGGCATCATCAAACTTATCACCACCAATACGCACTGAAGAAGAGTAAACTACGCCGTTTAAAGAGATGATAGCAACTTCAGTGGTACCACCACCGATATCCACAACCATAGAGCCCGTTGCTTCAGAAACGGGTAAACCCGCACCAATAGCTGCCGCCATTGGCTCTTCAATCAAGTACACTTCACGTGCGCCTGCACCCATTGCTGATTCTTTAATCGCACGGCGCTCAACTTGAGTTGCACCAACAGGTACACACACTAACACTCGTGGGCTTGGTCTAAAGAAGCTGTTACTGTTATGTACTTGCTTAATAAAATGTTGAAGCATCTTTTCGGTAACATAGAAATCAGCGATAACCCCGTCTTTCATAGGCCTAATCGCTTGAATGTTACCTGGTGTTCTACCAAGCATTTGTTTCGCTTCAGTACCCACTGCCGCAACCGATTTTTGGCCAGAACTGCTTCTCTCACCACGTATTGCAACCACTGAAGGCTCGTTTAAAACAATGCCTTGCTCTCGAACGTAAATTAATGTGTTTGCTGTTCCCAAGTCGATTGAGAGATCGTTTGAAAAAACACCGCGCAGCTTTTTGAACATGTATCCTGCCTGTACTCGATGAAACTGAAAATTAAAAGTCCGTTAAATAATACCAATTTGCATAAGCTAGTGTTTACTTAGCAAGCATTCAAACTCGCCTTAAGGGGTTTTGTTAACAACCCAATAATTGCTCAAAACTGTCTCTTTACAGAGCAACCAGCGTTGCCAATCTTGATTGTCATTAGTCCGCTGATATACCTTTGAGCTAAACACATCCCAATGCAAATGAGTATAGATGCAGTTACTCAACAAATTAGAGAGTAATAAAAAGAGTTGCTTAACCAAAGCTTAAGCTTTTGTGCCTTACAGGCCAAATCATTTTGAAATTAGATTCAATATCGATATGGTTAAGCCAATCGAGCATCATTCTGCATATTTTGCACTAACTTTATCAATGCCCTGCTAATTCCACAAGGGCATTACGGACAACAAATGAAATAGACGCAATATATTTATAAATCGCTCAAAATCAAAGCGACCAGATAACTAAAAGGTGAATAAAAAAATGCGTAAATGGCTTTTTTTCATCCTACTTTCAATTTCGTTTTATAGCGTTGCAAAGCTCCCTGTGGGCTTTGACTATTGCTCGCTCACTATACCGTCGCTAAAAGTTGAGCTTAAATACTTAAGCTCTGATAATTTTACGGGTAAGAAAGTTCCCGGTTATCTTACTAATAGATGTATTTTAACCAAATCGGCCATAAATTCACTTGCTCTCGTTCAGCAGGACTTAACACCTTTAAACCTTGGGTTGAAGGTGTATGATGCTTACCGCCCGACTCAAGCTGTAGATGCTTTTTTTGCTTGGTCGAAATCAAAAAGTACCATCACTAAGCAACAACATTACCCAAATTTGAAAAAGAGTCGTTTATTTCCCCTCGGCTATATCGCAAAAAAGTCGGGACACAGTAGAGGTAGCACAGTTGACTTGACCATCATTGATTTGAAAACGGGTGAAGCGCTGGATATGGGGACTGGGTTCGACTATTTTGGTCGTAAAGCGTGGCCAAGTGAACAAACTAATAACGATGCAACAAAGAGCCAATCGCTTATTACTGCGAACGTTAATGAGCAAGCACGGCTTCATTCCATTAAAAGAGGAATGGTGGCACTTCACGAAAAAGCACGAACCATTCCCCGATACTTACTTTAATTTTCCGGTTGAGTAACAAAAATAAAGTTACTTTTCATAACCAAATGGATCATCAATAGAATGCGATGGTTCAGTAAACCATCTCGGACCGTTTTCAGTCATATAAAAATGGTCTTCTAATCGAACACCAAACTCACCGGGGATACACAACATTGGCTCGTTACTGAAACACATGCCTGCGGCTAATGGCGTGGTATCGCTGGCGACGAGGTAAGGCCATTCATGAATATCTAAACCAATACCATGACCGGTGCGATGTGGTAATCCAGGTAGTTCATATTCAGGCCCAAAACCGGCCGCAGCAATAACGTCACGAGCAGCCTTATCAACGCTAGCACACGACTGCCCCAATTGAGCAGCTTCAAATCCAGCTTGTTGAGCTTGTTTCTCAACTTGCCATATTTCACGCTGCCTTGCGCTTGCTTCACCAAAAACATAAGTACGAGTGATATCAGAGTGGTAGCCATGCAACTCACAGCCTGTATCAATGAGTACGATATCATTCAGCTCTAATCTTTTTGGATTTTTAACACCATGAGGATATGCACTATCTTCACCAAACAGCACAATACAGAAGTAGGACCCAGATGCAGCGCCTACTGCTTTATGAGCTTGATTGATAAAAGATTCGACTTCCTGAGTTGTGATGCCAGGATAAAGGATCCGAGCAGCCGCTTTGTGAACTTCTATTGTCATGTCTTTAGCACACTGTAAAATAGTGAGTTCAGACTCTGATTTTTGAGTACGGCAACCCGCCGTTACAGGTTTAGCGTTAACAAAGGTCATTTGTGGGCTTGCTTGCTTCAAACCGTCATAAAAAAAGAATGAAGCAGATTCATCAATTCCAATCGTTCCTTCTGCAAGCCCTAACTCAGCGAGTACCTTATGGCAAAGTTGATATGGACTTTCATTCTCATGCCAAGTTTCAACACGACCTTTTACCAACATGTAATCGGTTAATGTCCCTAACTCAAATGCAGGTGCAATATAGATTAACTCGCCACCAGCTGTTAATAATGCAGCGACCATTCGCTCGCTGGCGTACCATTGAGTGCCCGTAAAATAATAAAGATTAGTACCGGCATTTAAATAAACAGCATCAATACCGTTGGCTTGCATTAACTTTTGTGCCTGATTAATTCGTTGATTGAATTCATCCAATGAAACTGGCGCCAGTTTTTGCGTCATATCATGCAGTTTTTCCAGTTCAACCTTTGGCGTTGAACCACCTACTCCGATTGTCATTATTATTCTCCTATTGGGCACTTGTGAGGATAAAGTATACAAAACCACTCTAAATGTCACTTTTTAGATTTTGGATGACTTGCATTCATTGTTCGCAAAGAGCGATAATCCAAACACTTACCTTACCTTATGATGGAGAGACTATGGCTGCGAGTACTGCCATTGCTGAACGTCTATATGCCGTCCGCACTGAGATGCGTAACCAGAGCATTGATGCTTTTATTGTACCTAGAGCGGATGAATATCTAGGTGAATACGTTCCTGCACACAATGAACGTCTATTATGGACAACAGGTTTTACTGGTTCAGCCGGTGCTGCCATCATTTTAAAACGTACAGCGGCGATATTTACCGATGGCCGTTATACCGTTCAAGTTCGTCAACAAGTGGATGCTGAACATTTCGATTTTGAAAGTCTAACTGATACCCCTCAGGTTCAGTGGTTGATTCAAAACCTAAAAGCAGGCAGCAAAGTTGGCGTTGATGCTAAATTACACACCTATCAATGGTTCAAAAGCGCTGAGCTTGAGCTTGCTAAAGCAAACATTGAACTGGTGTCAGTAGCAAAAAACCCTATCGATGCATGCTGGCAATCACGCCCAGTTAAGCCTACCGATGCGATTCACATTTTTGCTAATGAAAAAGCAGGAAAAATCAGTCAAGAAAAACGCGCTCTCATCGCAGAAAAGATTACTGATCATCATGCTGATGTTGCGTTAATCACAGCGCTAGACTCTATCTGTTGGTTACTCAATATTCGTGGTAACGATGTGCCACGTTTGCCTGTAGTGCTATCAACGCTATTAATCGATACAGAAGGTAAAGTTAAGTTATTCGTTGACTTAAATAAGTTACCAGACAATATCGAAGCGCATGTGGGTAGAGGTGTCACCTTTTACGCAGAGACAGAGCTTCAAAACCACTTAGCCCTGCTTGAAGGTAAAAAGCTACTGGCCGATCCAAACACAGCCAATGCTTGGACACAGCTAACTGCTGAAAAATACAGTGCACAGCTCGTTGCAGCGGATGATCCTATCGCCATCATCAAGGCTCAAAAAAACGAATCTGAATTATCAGGAATGAAAGCTTGCCATATTCGTGATGGTGTTGCGGTTTCTAAGTTCTTAGCCTGGCTTGATAAAGAAGTTCATTTAGGTAACCTTTATGACGAAGGCCAGCTAGCAGATAAATTAGAAAGCTTTAGAAAATTAGACTCTCTTTATCAACAGCCAAGCTTTGACACCATTTCGGCCGTTGGTGGCAATGCAGCTATGTGCCATTACAACCATATGAATGGTAAGCCCGCTGTCATGCCAATGAATTCGATTTATTTAGTAGATTCAGGCGCACAATACCTTGACGGTACAACCGACATCACTCGAACCGTTGCCATTGGCAAAGTCACTGCAGAACAAAAACAAATGTTCACTCTGGTACTAAAAGGTCATATCGCATTAGATAAAGCCCGCTTCCCTAAAGGTACATCTGGTCAGCAATTGGATACGCTTGCTCGTCAATATTTATGGCAATATGGATTCGACTTCGACCACGGTACAGGCCACGGTGTTGGACACTACCTAAACGTACATGAAGGACCGCAGCGTGTAGCCTCTAAAGGTAATGCTGTGCCATTGCTAGAAGGCATGGTCATTTCTAACGAGCCGGGATATTACCGTGCCGATGAGTTTGGTATTCGTATAGAAAACCTCATATACGTTACTCAATGCACAAAGTTATTCCAACCAGAGCGTGAGATGCTGAAATTTGAAGCTCTAACCATGGCCCCTATCGACCATCATTTACTTGATAAGTCGCTGATGACTGAAGCAGAGATCCGCTGGTTGAACAGTTATCATACAACGGTCTTAGACAATCTATCTTCTCATTTGAATGACGAAGATCTGGTTTGGCTAAAGCGCGCAACTGAAGCGATTTAATCAATGCTATGCCTGAGCAATCATTTCCTCAATGACTGCTCAGGCATAAAACCTCGTAAACTGTCTCTAGTAACCAGCTGCACGATATGGACCCAAGTCTCTTTTGTATACCAAAAATGTCCTATCGTATGACAATAAAAGCTTTTCCTCTTTATCAAAGCACTGAGTCTTCGCTTGAACAATTCCTTGAGTAGGTCTGGAATTTGAGATGCGTTTACTCAAAATGGTCGATTCCACTCGATAATGCTCTTCAGGCACAACGTGACGGTTAAGCTTAATATTGGTCCATCCCAAATTTGCTACCACTTTACCGAAAGTTCGTGTCGTACAAGCAGTAATCGCACCTAACAAATAAGTTTCAGGCAATGGGCAACCTTTAATGAGCTTGTCGTCAGCAAAGTACGTTTCACAGTAGTGAGGGTCGATATGCATAGGATCCCAGTTCAGTGAGCGCAACGCTTGGCGATGTGATTCATGTGCCGTCACAAATTTATTAGGCGCATGGCAATAAGTCTCATCCACTTCAAGATCTTCAAAATCAATACCAGCTTGTTCAATCAAACTGCCTGATTCATCCGTGCGATAAGCACTGAACTTAGGCAGACTTAATCCATAATCAAACTGAGGCTGACTGTAATAAGGGTGCATGCCTTGTTTGAAAATTAACACTTGATATTCAACTTTAGAAACTAGCGTATGATCTTGGTTAAACCCGTTCGCTTCGACTACAACCATTCCATAGGGTGACTCTTTTTCTAGCGGATCAGTTTTTACAATATTACTTTCACAATAGAGTGTGTCACCCCCATAAACCGGATGGACCATTGCAATACTGTCGAATTGGCAAATACGGTATTTTCGAGCAAAGGTTTTCCAACTAGAACCGATCATTTTTTGCAATGTGAGCGTACTCACACCTAAGCAACGATCCCACTCCGTCTGTTCGGCATAGTGAGCATCATAATGCAGTTGAGCCGCATTAATGGTGTCGAGAGCTTCATCCGTATTATCTTGCTGAGAAATAGTAATACCGGGACGGTGAACAAAATGTTGTCCGACTTCGAATTGCTCAAAATCCAAACCAAAAACCTCAGAGTATCTCTTATCGCTCAACTTTGCGTAAGCTGAAAACATATGTCCTCCTAATTTTTAGGCTAGTAAACCCATCGTCTTCGCTTCAAATATTAATTGCTCTCTAAACTCAGGAGCAGCCAATCGAATCAAAGCCTGAGCTCGTTCATGATTCGATAAACCTTCCAAATTGGCACAACCATGTTCCGTCACCACATATTGCACATCGGTTCGAGCCGTAGTGACAATATTGTTAAGTTTAGGGACAATTTTAGAAATTGAACCTCCCTTAACAGTTGAATGTGCTGCTAGGAAACTTTTACCATTTTTAGAGGCTCTTGCACCTCGGACAAAGTCAACTTGGCCACCCGTCCCCGTAATTTGATGCCACGCAATGGACTCAGAGGAGACTTGACCAAAAAGATCAATTTCTACAAATGAGTTCACTGATACCATGTTGTCATTTTTAGCAATTGTATTTGGGTCATTAACGTAAGATGCGGGGTAACATAAGATTGTTGGATTAGCATCCATAGCGTCATAAAGGGTTTGGTCAGGCATCATCGTGATATTAAACACAGTATGATAACGGTTAATCTGCTTGTATTTATTCGTCACATTGCCATTCATAATGAGTTTGAGTTGAGAGTCGCTTAATAGCTCAGTATGAATGCCTAAATCATTCTTATCTTTCAACTCTTCGCCTACCGCATTGGGAACCCCGCCGATTCCAAGTTGAATACAAGAATTATCATGGATGAACGGCAAAATATAATTGGCAATGTCTTTATCTACACTGGAAGCAGGCTTGGTAGGAAGCGTCAGTAAGTCACTTTTATGCGAAACAATACCAGCGACATCAGAAATATGTATTAACCCGGCGCCATAAGTAAAAGGAAAGTTGGGGTTTTCTTCGACAATAACTTGTTTCGCACACTGAGACATCGGAATAGAAAAGCTGCCATCCAATCCAAAACTGAAATACCCATGCTTATCCATTTTAGAGACTTGAAACATATGAACATCTGGCACGCCATAATGACTTAGCAGTCCTTTCTCCATCAAACTAAAATGGCTTGGCGTGTATTCAGGGTACTGAATTTCATTCCTGTGTTTCTTTGCTAGTTCAAATAACTTTCCAATTTCAGAACCGATAAAAGGTAAAATTAAATGAATGTGCTTAAGAACATCAACGTCTCTGTACATACTGATGATTTCAGCTGCACTTCGAAATAAAAAGGCCTTTACAGGCTTAGTTAGAAAACCTGACTTTGCGGCTTGAGTCAGTGCCTTAGTTAATGCAACAGGAGTTGCGGCGTAACAACCAAAAGTTAAAAGCTCAGCATCATGCAAGTGTTGCTTTATTGCATCTTCGGGTGACGTGAGTTTTGCTTGATATAACTGTTGTATCTCTTTAGAGCCAAAACGATAATTCATTATTAACTCCTAATTGTTATAGCGCTGTAGCAGCACAAAACTATTTTTTACCACGGCTAAGTCAAGCATCTTCCCTTCCAGTTCGCAGGCTCCTCCATGGGCCGACTCAAAGACCGACACCACCTTTTTAGCATGTTCAATTTCGGCTTCAGAGGGACTAAAAACTCGATGAATCACACCGACTTGATCAGGATGAATCGCAAACTTTCCGTTAAAGCCAAGGTCTTTCACTTGTCTGGTTTCAAGCTCTAAACCTTCGACATCTTTAAAATTAAGATAAGGTACATCTAAAGCCTGCTTTCCTGCCGCTTTCGCCGCTTGAACAACCCGAGCACGATAGCTTTGTGTACAGTCAAATGTGAGCTTTGCGCCTAAATCTGCGGTTAAATCTCCACCGCCAAAAGCAATGGATGCCACTCGTTCATGTTTAGCAATCTCATAAGCGTTCTCTAGGCCTTTGGCTGTTTCAATCAACGCAATAAACTCTGAGCTAACCTGATGTTTCGTCGTTAGCAGCTCAATGTAGAGCTCCACCTGCTGAACATTTTCAACCTTTGGCAACACAATGACTTTTGGAATGATGTCGGAATCGATCATCGCAAGTACATCTTGTAAACCCGCGTATGTAGAAATCGGATTAATACGAACAGCTTCTATGAAGCCTTTCTTTTCAGTCTCTTTATTGTTTTGTAAATATGAAAATAACTGCTTTCGAGCTTCTTCTTTACACTCTTTGGAAACTGCATCTTCGAGGTCGAGTACTACACCGTCGGCATACTCTATAGATTGGGCTTTTTTAAAACGTTCAGGCTTATTTGCAGGGGTAAACAACATACTGGTACATAGGTGGGTAACGTAAGAAATCATATGGAAAACTCCAAAACGATACAGACAGTAAAACGAAAAATAGAAAAAATCGCCGATATCAACTCTTGAGCAAGTCGTAGCCGTCTATTTGTTGCGTATTAAACTAGCATTGAGAATGTGTATGACTGCTGTATCAAAACAACGCAAAATAAATAATTCATAAAGTCTTCACCTAGATAAACTATTCTTGATTTATTCGCTTTTTATTTCACCGTAAATTTTATTCTTTGGGCTAGATCTTAATGACACTTTTTGACAGCAGTAACAAACCAACCGGCTTTACTCGGCTTAAACTTGCTTTGATTAATTCAATAAAGGGATTTAAATGGTTGCTCGCTAATGAATCCGCTTTCAAACAAGAGATGCTGATGCTTATTGCGACCATACTGGTTTTGTGTATTTGGAATATTTCCATTTATGAAAAGCTCTTGCTCTTAGTCACGGCATTACTGGTGGTATTCGCGGAAATCATTAATACTGCAATAGAAGTGGTGGTTGATAGGATCAGTTATGAAATCAATCCTCTATCAGGTCTTGCCAAAGACTTAGGCTCTGCAGGTGTATTCGTATCCCTAACTATCTGCGGAGTTTCTTGGCTAGCGGTAATCTATAACAATATTCTTTAATGGTTATTTGATGTTCTAAATAGCCACATCCAGCGCTATTCTGATATAATCCGCCGCCGTTCTGGTTTTTGGGTTATTTTAAGGTTATTGCTATGAACTTTGAGTCATTTAGTTTTCCATCTGAATTGTTGCAAGCAGTGGCTGAGTGTAACTATAAAACGCTGACACCGATTCAGCAAAAGGCGATCCCTTCCATTCGACGTGGTAATGATGTCATTGCCAATGCTCAAACAGGAACAGGAAAAACAGCAGCTTTTGCTCTTCCAATTCTGCAAAAACTTGTTGAAAACCCTAAGCCTGTAGAAAAAGCTAATGCCAGAGCATTAGTGTTAGTGCCAACCCGTGAACTCGCTGCTCAAGTAGCTGAGAACATTGCGGCTTACAGCAAGTACTTACCATTAAGCTTAGTCACCATATATGGCGGTATAAAATCAGCTCCTCAAACTGAAAAATTACGACAAGGTGTTGATATCATTGTCGCAACTCCGGGGCGATTACTTGAGCATTTAACAGCAGGAAATGTCAGTCTAGCGAATATTGAGTTTCTCGTTTTAGATGAAGCTGATCGCATATTAGATATGGGTTTTAGCGCTGATATTAATAAGATTTTGCAAACCACAAGTAGTGAAAAGCAGAGTATGCTGTTTTCAGCGACCTTTTCGAGTGCAGTAAACCGTCTTGCCAACGAACTGATGAATAAGCCACAAGTTATCAGTGTGGATAAGCAAAACACAACGGCAGAAACAATCAGTCAAGTTGTGTATCCAGTTGAGCAGCGTCGTAAACGCGAGCTTCTCTCTGAACTTATCGGTAAAAAGAACTGGAGTAAAATTCTCGTTTTCAGTGCGACTCGTGAAGATTCAGATCGCTTAAACAAAGAATTAAACCTTGATGGAATTCCATCTAAAGTGATTCATGGCGAAAAAAATCAAGGCAGTCGCCGCCGCGCTTTACGTGAGTTTGAAGAAGGTAAATTAAAAGTATTGGTTTCAACGGAAGTTGCTGCTCGCGGCCTTGATATTCAAGAACTTGAATACGTCGTTAACTTTGATATGCCATTTTTAGCTGAAGATTACGTACATCGCATCGGCCGAACAGGTCGCGCTGGTAAATCTGGAGTTGCGATTTCATTTGTGAGCCGCGAAGAAGAACGCATTCTAAAAGATATCGAAAAGCTCATCGGTCAAAAAATTCGTCGTATCATGGTGCCAGGCTATGAAGTCAGTAACCGCGATTTGTTACTGAAGCAACTGCAAAAGCGCCGTAGCTTTAGTAAAAAACGTGAACGTACGGACAATGTTCGTGAGCAAGTCGTTGCTGAGAAAAACCTTTCAGGGCGCCGTGTAAAACTCAATGCGACTAAAAAAGCAAAATAATTGAAATAAATGCTCTATTGGGCAGGTCTTTGTTGATGATTTCGACATCAACAACAAAAAAGGATCTGCCCCATGCTACGACCAATTGTTGCAGCTTTTGCACTCATAATGAGCTTTAGCCTCGCTGCAAAACCTGTTGCCCATTCTGATAACGACGTTGCACCATTACTTAATGGTCATGATATTCCAGATGTTACTCTTCAAGGCTTAGATGGCAATCCCGTCAACCTTCAAAATCTTGTTCAACAAAAACCAACCATATTCTTTTTCTATCGTGGCGGTTGGTGTCCATTTTGTAATATGCAAATGGGACAGTTACAAGGCATTCAACCAAAACTTATCGAAATGGGTTTTCAGTTAGTTGGCATCTCTCCTGATTCGCCAGAAAAACTGCGTAAATCGATGACCAAGAATAAGCTTGATTATATGCTGCTTTCTGATTCTGATAATAAAGCAGCACAAGCATTTGGTGTTGCGTTTTACACCAGCAAAAAGGTCACAGCTCGCTATGCTAGAGTCCCTGACTTGAAAGAAAAGCTCGTTGATATTGGCAATGGCGACATGCGTATTATCCTGCCAGTCCCTGCTATTTTCTTGAGTGATAAATCGGGTCTAATTCACTTTCAGTATGTGAACCCTAACTTTCGAGTTCGTGCAGAACCTGAATTGCTATTAACCGCTGCAAAACTTGTTGCAGACCAGCAAAAGTAATCGCTTTATCTTGTCATTTAAAAGATAATTGGCGTATTTTCTGAAACCTATCATTAATATGAAAATACGCCCAGCTACGATAAATGATCTCGCTACACTCGCTCAATTAGAAAAAACTCACCTTAACGCCGAGCTGTTATCAGATTCAGAGAAAATGCTTGGACAAGGGTTTAGCTTGAATGATCTAAAATCATTTCTAAATTATGGCTGGATAGTGGTTGCTGAAGTTGATTCAAATATCGTCGGGTATGTCATAGCTGCAGATTGGAAAGCATTTACACATTGGCCTATCTATAAAAGCATCCTCAAACACGTTTCACTTGAGCACCCTCAGTTTTCAGACAAAAACAGCTGCCAATATGGTCCTATATGGATACATCAAAATCATCGTGGCCACTCTATTTTTGAACAACTCGTTGCTGAGATAAAACGATTGAGCTCTAGTCAATATCAGCACATGATTACCTTCATTGCTGAAGAAAATCAACACTCTTACTTCGCTCATACTAAAAAAGGAAAAATGCAGGTACTGGATTTTTTTGAATTTGAAGATAGAGGATATTACCTCCTATCACTTAAATAATTACTACCAAACCAGACGAAACATAAATAACTATTAATCTTTTCATAATGATACTTTTATGAACTCTGAGCTAAAATAAGGATATACAAACGCTAAAATAGAAAACATTTGAATATCAACTAATGTCATTAACCGCTAACTATATTGAAAGTTACATCAGAGAACATCCTAATTGTCTTATGGACAGAGGGACTGAGGATGGAGCTTTAGTACTTTTCATTGAAGGTGGATATCAATTTTATATTTTGTGCAGTAACAAAGAAAATGATCGAGTCATATCAAATTGGTTCAAATTCAAACCGACTTTTGTTGAGCAAGTTCAAGCTCCAGCTCAAAGCTTATATGAATGGTTTGTAACCCTACCTAAACCTATTAAAGCTAACAACTGCAAACAGGTACAACAAGCCGCTATACAATTGTATTCATTCGGCCATCCGTATGAAAACCCTATCTTTGACTTAGTGATTCCTGTGCAACCTCAACGTACCATTAAAAGCCCCTCTGTAATTCAAAACTCTATTGATAATGAACAAAGCACAAGAGAAGACGAAGGGCTTTTTAGTTCGGCAATATTTTCTAATCCTTGCACACCACCATTTCAAGTAACATCAGATCATTTGCAACCAAAAGTACAGGCAAAGCCTGCTCATCCTGTTCCACCAAATATTAATAACTTACCTTCTGACATTCAACAACGTACTAGTTTTAATAATGAATTTATCGTTGTCCGTCGAGAAGTGAGTGAAGGCTTAGAAAAATTCGAAGAATGGTATTTTGACAAACAAAACGTACTTCCCCCAATGCGAAGACAAGGACATTGGGATGAATTTTCTGATTTAGAGGCAGACTTTTATAGCACCTCAGGTGTTAACTTACTCGTATCGAATCGTGATGACTTTTTTATCGAGCTACAACAAAATCTTTCGGCTCCTGAATGGAGTCCCGAAAAAATAGAGCGCTTTCATTATATACACCGAAAACTCTCTGATTATGAATCATTTGTCCCAGCTATAGTGGTGAAACCAAGAACCATATGTACCCCAAATGAAGGTACCATACTCAGAACTAGTTGCGAACTAAAGCGCTCAAAGGTTGAAATCCAACAGTTTACAACTTTACTTAGAGATCTCGATGCGTTAGGTGACCAAAATATTTTCCCACTTGATGTACACCTTAAAAATTTAGTTTTAAAAGATAAAAATGCACAAGTGAAAATGATCGATCTCGACAGAGTTTATATGGAAGGTGTTTCTCTAAGTGAAGCACATTTTGGTGCTCAATTCGCTGTAGGTCATTTGGATATAATTACTGAACTTTCAACTCAAATAGAGATTGCCAAAATAAGCTTAAAAGAAAAGCCCTGCGATATTGAGTCACAACACTTTTATCGACTATATCCAGGATTAATCAATGCAGTTCAGCAATCTCTCAACTACTCAACTATCGTTTCGATCATCGTCTCCAATTCACCAGTTCAGTTCATTAAGCATCTCAATAAATGCAACTGGACTAGAGGTGAGCACTTTTATTTTCAATGTTCTGATGAAATCAATCATTGGATAGAAAACAATGTGAACCCTAAGTATATTGATAACCTGAAGCAGTTTTTGCAAGCGCCAATAGAACACCCGTTACAAGCTAAACTATCTGAATTATTTCTATTGAAAGACTAGGGCATGTTTATTTTTCATGGGAAAATTCTGTACTGTTTAGTATTACCTGTTCATAGAATGAGTAATGAGGTTTCGTCATCTCAACGAAACAATGACAGTTTGGTTTATTTATAATAACCAAACTACGCTAACACAGCCTTGTTTAAAACAAGCTGTTAAACGCAATAGTTAAAGCTCTGATAGATCAAGACACTCTAATTTAAAAGGAAAATGTCACTTACTTTCCCATATCATAATTTCAAATTGTCAAAGCCATCCATTCTGTTAATATATGTATAAATTCACAGTACTTGGATGCGAATATCTTGCAGCGATTGGATCAAACCCCAATAACCGAGCTCAAAGGAGTTGCAAAAAAGGTTGCCGAAAAACTCGACAAGCTAAGTATTCGCACGGTTCAAGATCTGTTGTTTCACTTACCTTTACGCTATGAAGATCGCACTCGAATCTATCCAATTGCAGATTTAATGCCAGGAATGCACGGTACAGTTCTCGCTGAAATTCAGTCTTCAAAAATCATTTATGGGCGCAAACGTATGCTGACCTGTGATGTGAGAGATGAGACAGGCAGTTTAACGCTGCGCTTTTTTAATTTTTCAGCTGCCCAGCATAACTCTATGCTTAAAGGCCGTATGATTAAAGCCTATGGTGAGCTAAAAGCCGGAAAATATCAGGCCGAAATCATTCATCCTGATTATCGAATTCAAAGCCCTGATCAAGCAATTGATTTGGCAGAAACCTTAACACCGATTTACCCTTCCACTGAGGGATTAAAACAAGCAAGTTGGATAAAGCTCACTGATCAAGCACTCGATATGCTTAACGACGGTGGTCTTACTGAATTGTTACCTCCAGAGTTAAGACCTAATCAAGTATCCTTAGCAGATGCGATTCGAACACTGCACCGACCAACTTGTGATGTGTCGTTATTTGATCTGGAAAACGGCACACATCCAGCGCAACAACGTCTCGTACAAGAAGAATTGTTAGCGCATAACCTCAGTATGCTGAAGTTGAGGCACAAAAGTAATCAAGATGCAGCGAAGCCTCTTACCGCTTCAGGTCAGCTACTTAACCCGTTCCTAAAAGAGTTGCCATTCAAACCGACGAATGCCCAACAACGAGTCGTTGCCGAAATATGCCAGGACTTAGAACAAACATCACCCATGATGCGTTTAGTCCAAGGCGATGTAGGTTCTGGAAAGACGTTAGTAGCCGCTCTCGCAGCCTTACAAGTCATCGAAAATGGTTATCAAGTTGCGCTGATGGCACCAACAGAACTGCTCGCAGAGCAGCATGCTAATAATTTTAAAGAATGGTTTGAGCCTCTCGGGCTAAGTGTCGGCTGGCTTGCAGGTAAGCTAAAAGGAAAGGCAAGAGAGCAATCACTGGAGAGTATTAAGAGCGGCAGTGCTCATATTGTTATTGGCACTCACGCTATTTTTCAAGAGTCGGTTGAATACAAGAACCTCGCGCTAACTATTATCGATGAACAACATCGCTTTGGTGTTCATCAGCGATTGGGCTTGAGAGAAAAAGGAGTACATCAAGGCTTTTATCCGCATCAGCTGATCATGACAGCAACACCAATCCCAAGAACTTTGGCCATGACAGCTTACGCCGACCTTGATACTTCCGTTATCGATGAGTTACCACCTGGGCGAACACCAGTGACGACTGTCGCCATTGCCGACAGTCGACGTCAAGATGTGATTGAACGAGTGAGGATTGCAGCAATTCAGGATAAACGCCAAGCTTACTGGGTTTGTACTCTGATTGACGAATCTGAAGTGCTTGAATGTCAAGCAGCTGAAGACACAGCTGAGGAACTAAAACAGCAATTACCGGAACTAAAGATAGGACTGGTTCACGGACGCCTTAAAAGTAGCGAAAAACAAGCGATCATGGATCAATTCAATACAGGTGAAATTGATTTACTCGTTGCGACGACCGTCATTGAGGTTGGTGTAAACGTACCTAACGCAAGTTTGATGATTATTGAAAATCCAGAACGCTTGGGGTTAGCACAGTTACATCAATTAAGAGGTCGTGTTGGTCGTGGTGCCATCGAAAGTCATTGTGTAATGCTTTATAAATCACCATTGACTCTAACGGCTAAACAGCGTTTAGGCGTACTAAGACAAAGTAATGATGGTTTTGTTATCGCACAAAAAGATCTTGAAATACGAGGCCCAGGTGAAGTTCTTGGTACAAAACAAACAGGTTTAGCGGATATGAAAGTCGCTGATTTAACTCGAGATCAAGCACTGGTTCCACAAGTTCAAAAATTGGCTTGCCACGTTTTGAATCAAGTACCAGAAAACGTCGATGCGCTTATCCAACGTTGGCTTGGTGATAGAGATAAATACGTTCAAGCGTAATCAAATGAAACAAATGGCGGATTGACATTCACATTCAATTCAGCATGATTGAGAGCATAACGCTCAGGAAGTAGGAAGAGATATGCAAGCAAATCAAGATGACAGAATTACCCAATCAGAGACGACCAAGGGCGGCAAAGGTGTTGTTATTGCCGTTGCTGCCTTACTAGCGATTGCTGCTGTTGGTGGGTATTACTACCTAAACCAACCTGAAGAATCAACTCAGACTCAAACTCCAGAAGATACGACGGTTCAAGTACCTGATGCGCTTCCTGAGAAACCCATTCCTACGGAGACGATTCCTGAGCCAGAGCCAGAACCTGAACCTCAAGTCAAAGCACCGGAACCTCAACCAGAGCCAGTAAAAGAAGAGCCAAAACCGGCGAAACCTGAATTACCAAAGTTAAATCAGAGTGACGCCTTTGTTCGCGAACAGACTCTCGAGGCCTTTAAAGGACTTTCCATTAACAATGTACTGTTGGATAAGAACTTAGCTCGTCAGTTTGTTGTTTTTGTTGATAACTTAGCTCATGGTGAGCTGGCTCGTAAAGCTAGCCCATTAGTTGGCCCTAATCAAAGTTTTGATGCATTAGATGTTACTGACAAGATTTACTTAGATCCAGACAGTTATCATCGATACGACATGTACGCTGACTTATTACAAACAATGAACACTCAATCTATCGTCAGTTCGTATAAATTACTGTTGCCGATTTTAAACGACGCATTTGCAGAGTTAGGTTATGAAGACGTAACGTTTAATCAACGCATTAAAACGGCAATCAAAGAAATGCTCAATGCACCGATTATTGAACAACCGATTGAATTGACTTCAATCAGTGTCAATTACAAATTTAAAAATTCAGATTTAGAAGCTCTACCGGATGCTCAAAAGTTGATGATCAGAATGGGGCCAGAGAACACCCGAAAAGTGAAAGCAGCACTGAGAAAAGTACTTAAAAAACTGCCTTAATCCGCCGTGTCCGTAAAGCAATGCTTCTTTCTCCACAGAAGCATTGCAATACCTTCCATTATTAAACTTCATATCAATCCAAGGCATCAAATTCTAATGACTGTTTTTGCCTAAAGACGTTAAAGATGAACTACACTCCTTAATAATTATCTGTTTATTCAGCACATTTTAAAATTATCAAGGTGTAAGGGCACTCTATGAAGTTACTTAATATGGGAAAATCTTTATCCTATTCTAGCCTCGCTTTCATTATTGCTCTTTACTACACCACAATTGTAAATATCCCCCTATATGCTGCGCTAAAAACTATCTTTGATCATTCTCAAGCGGTAAAAATAGGATTTATCATTTCTATACCAATTCTTTTCTTGGCTGTATTTAACTTAATTTTTAATCTATTAAGTTGGCCTTATCTTACAAAGCCTATCTTTGTATTATTATTAATTTCATCTTCAATGGTGAGTTATGCAAGCTTCAATTATGGCACGCTATTCGATAGAAGCATGATGGTGAATATTTTTGAAACAAACTCGGGGGAGGCTCTGAGTTATCTTAGCTGGAACTCGATTGGCTGGATATTTTTGATGGGCGTTATTCCTGCTCTAATATTAATAAAAACTCCTATAAATAAAAAGCAAACCTTCATAAAGTTTCTATTATCAAAGTCTATTTCAATAATTATTTCTATTCTTACGGTAGTTTTGATTGCGAGCTTATATTATCAAGATTATGCGTCTGTCGGCCGAAATCACAAGTCGCTGTATCGGCTTATTATTCCGACTCAATATGTTTACAGCACAATAGAATACTTAACTAAAACCTACTTTTTACCTCCCCTGACATACAAAAAGCTGGGCACAGATGCAGTCCAAGCTCCAACGGCTTTGATAAATGCAAGTAAGAAACCAACATTACTTGTTTTTCTCGTCGGTGAAACCGCAAGAGCTCAAAACTATCATTTAGACGGGTACAAGCGAAATACTAATCCTTATACCGAAAAACAAAACGTAATTGCGTTTCAACATGTGACCTCATGTGGAACTGCCACAGCAATTTCGGTGCCCTGCATGTTTTCGGCACTCCCAAAAGCGGACTATAACGCTCGAAGAGCGGCGCAACAGGATAATCTCATCGACATATTAAAAAGGGCCAAAATAAGTACTTTTTGGCTTGATAATGATGAAGGCGATAAGGGCGTAGCCAAGCATACTTTAGAAAAAGATCTGGATACCTCTCGAGTTAACCAGGAGTGCGATGGCCGCTCATGCCACGATATTGCATTACTGAATGGTTTTAAAGAATATGTTCAAACATTAACAGGAAATCGAGTCTTCTTTATGCATATGATGGGAAGTCACGGTCCAACCTATTTTCAACGCTACCCTAAAAACAGAGCAAAATTTCAACCAGACTGTCAGCGCTCAGATATTGAAAACTGTAGCATCGAACAAATCACCAACTCTTATGACAACACCATTTTATATACCGACTTTTTTATCTCTCAAGTCATCAATCAATTGAAGTCGATGCAAAATCAATTTAATACCGCTTTGTTTTATATCTCTGATCATGGGGAGTCTTTAGGAGAAGATGGACTGTTTCTTCATGGTACGCCTTACTCTTTAGCTCCAGACTATCAAACTCATGTTCCACTGATTTTTTGGGCCTCTCAAGGCTTTGAAAAAACCAAACATTTGAATCGAGAATGTTTACTCCAGCAAGCAAAAACACAACACTTATCTCAAGATTATGTCTTTCACTCTGTCTTAGGGATTATGGATATCAAAACTAGGGTCTACAATGCCAAACTCGATATTTTTGCAGCTTGTCGAAAATGAATATTGTAGTACTTGGCCTCAGCTTTAGCTTTTCGCAACAAAGCGAATATGTACCTTAGGATATAGACACGCAGAGCATTCATGTAAGCTTTGCATTAAGCTGGCTTAATTAGAGATATTAACTCGTCGACGGACTCAGAAATAGAATCAGGTTGCTCACTTTCAATTTCTTGTATCGTTCCCTAACCCCATAATACTCCAACGGTTTTCAATCCAGAATATTTTGTGCTGAGAAAGTCCTGAAACATATATCCTCAAGTTTCATGGGGATATATTTGGCCAGTTTATTTGCAAAAATTGTGGATAAACAAAAGCATCTAAAGCGTAATTGATACGATTAGCGACCCCCTCTAAGGGATCACTAATCGTTCCATCCAAATCAAACAGTAACTTAATTGCCATTAAGCTAATTCAGGCTTGCGTAATTTAAGAATATTGACAAAACTCCGATACGTTAAACAGCGCCACAACCACTCCATCGGTCCATATTGAAAGTATTTCAGCCAAATACTGGCGATACTTATTTGTGTTAACGCAATACACAGAGTGATGAATACAAGTTCAGTTCTGTCGACATGACCAAACCACGCTAAACCGACGCCCCAAAATAAAAATACACCAATAACGGATTGCATCAAATACATTGTGAGTGCCATTCGCCCTACTTTTGCGACAGCTTGCGTCCAACGAGCAAATCTTGAGCGGTTTAGTAAAATTTGCACTAAAGCGATGTAACCTAACACCATAAATGGCGAGCTAATCACAATGAATGTATTCCCTAAACCAAAATATTGTTGAGGGTCACTGTAATCATGAGAATAGTTATAAATAAGCCCGAGATAACTTACAATGATTCCGATTGCAATACCAATCAAAGCCGACATTTTATAGGATTTTTCAGACCACTTTCCGGTTAAAAAGCCATTTTTATAAAGTAGAAAACCAAGCGCAATCATAGCGCCTGCTCTGACTAAAGCTGAAATGCTATCCATCATTAATATCAACAGTACCCCCATTCCCATTTCTTTATCATCTACGGTTAGTGACGATTCAAAATTAGCAATATCTGACAGAGAACCACGATAAATTTCAATAAGATGTTCTGCTTGCTCTACTGTTGGCTTAAAGAAAACAGATATCTGTGACAACTCATTTTGAGAAAGCCCCTCAGCATCAAAACGTGTGCCTAATGCACCTAGTATGACGATTGAATACAGCACGACAAATAAAATAGTGAGCCCTTTTTTTGAACTCCCAATAAACGGAAATAAAACCATACCCCAAGCGGCATAGAACATTAAAATATCACCAGACCAAAGATAGTTCAGATGAAGGTACCCGAATATCAGCAGCACAAAAAGTCTGATATAAATCGTTCCTGCGCCTCTTTGCTTTTCAACACTAGGTTCTGATTTAAACTTTTCATAAAGTAGAGCCAAACCAGCACCAAATAGTACTGAAAAAATACCCATGAATTTTTGATCTGCGAAAATATAAAACAGACTAAACCAAAAGTGGTTCAGCGTATTATCGCCATGAAAAGCTTGTGGGTTAATATAAGCTGAAAACGGCATAGAAAACGCCACTAAATTCATTAGAGGCAAGCCTAAAAGTGCGAATCCTCGCAATACATCAAGAACGTCAATCCGTTGCATAGTATTATTTTGTTATAGATTTGTGACGTTACCTTAAAGTTTTCTGCTCTTAAAATCAAAAGCGAATAATCAAACCACAATTCACCTCACTGACTGAAATACTTTGTTTCTTACCACTGCGTTAATACAAAGTACGTGTACTCATATCAATGAATCACTTAATGATTAGGTGCGGCATGAATTTTATGACTCTCTTTTACTCGCCCTTTAAGCTGTATCAACCGGTAAGTGTTTAAAGGTAATAGTGCACTATGAAGAATCCAAATTGGCGGTAAGTGCCTGCTAACAGCATAAGAAATAAATAACACGTTGCTTGTAATTGAGAAAACTCGCAACTTTGTCATGTCTGTTTCAAAAAAAGAAAGGAAAACAAAAAATGAAGCTGCAGCGCCAATTACTTCTCTTATATCCGCAGCAGAAAAATCAATGGAAAGCGTAAACATAATAAACTCTAATGCTCTAAAAATAAGTCAACGAGACTTTAACGCTTATGCTTTAAATCGCAAATTAATGATTATTTATTACGAATTCACTTCCTAGTCATGTTACTTGCGACCATTAATTCCAAAAAATTATAAGCATTAAAAAACAATTAACTACCACAGGATTGATGATTGCATAGCCTGATGAATTATTACAAAATCGGGTACGTTATATGCCAATATCAGTCTATAAAATTCTTAATAAGAATAAGTTTGGGCTCAACGTCTCCTTAATAAACTTAATTCACAACGCTCACTACCTGACTTAATGATTTTTTCTTTATCAATACCATTGATAACCCAGCCATCGCCGAAGCAACTGTAAAACAAAATAAAAGCCCAAAAAGTACTTTAAAATGACTGACAGGGTTATAAGTCGAGGCCAACAACCAATAAGCTGCAGTCGCACTCCCCAAAGATAACGTGTATTTCAAAGCATAGAATAGAGAGCGCCACTTATCATGGGCATGCTTTCCAATAATAAAATCATTAATAGGAAGTTGAGCCATAATAAAAAACACACTAATGCCAAGTACAACGAGTGAAACTGGGAATACTGCCATAATGCCAAATGTGATCGCTTGTACTGTCACAATGGTGAATAGGAGTTTTTCAGCCTGAAAGCGATGTAATAACTCACCGATCACAAGCTGGGCTAACGAAGCCACAAATAAAACCGTCGTTGCGATACCTCCAATTTGTACGAGTGAATATGCTTTAAGCGTATCCTCAACACTGAGTATTTTGGGCAACCCCGTGGTTAAACTATTAAACTCTAAACCACCACAAGCCGCTATCACCAAGATACAAGAAAAAATAGCTTTCATATTTACAGGCTCAGGCTCATGCATATTTTGCTTAGCGAGACGGTTACTATTGATGTATGCCTTAAAGCCTTTTATATAAAACAGCCCTACAACCAAACACACAACGCCTGGAATAATAAAAGCCCAACGCCAACCGAATTGTGTCGCAAAAAAACTGCTGCATACAGCTGCAATCGCCAACCCAAAGTTTCCATACACCCCATTCACAGCCAGCAATCGTCCCGATTTTTTTGATAAGCCAGAAATAATAGATAAACCCACGGGGTGATAAATTGCGGAGAATAAGCCAATGAAGCCAACAGAAATCATCAAGGAAAACGGTGATTGACTCACACCAGCCGCAACACAAGCTAGCGCTGAACCAAAGAAAAAAATCGCCATCACTTTAGCCCGGCCGAGTTTATCGGCTAGCCAACCAGAGGGTAAAACACCGACCCCATACATTAACGCACCGAAGCTACCCAATTTCAGTAATTGTGGGTAATTCATCTGCCAAGGTTTCACTAAAAATAGAGCAACGGTCGGGAATATCAAAACTAAATAATGTGTCAGTAAATGGCCGATGTTCAGCAGAGAAAAGTGCTGTCGGTGATCTCGTTCCATATCCATATAATGCCTCTCTTTCAATTTACGTTTAATGTAAATTTAGAAAGAAAATACGATCAACTCTAGCTACAATTAAGACAGTAAATGGTAGTTATCGGACAATATGAAAATTATCAGTGAACGATATCGATTCCAGCTTCTTGAACAGCATCATAATGTTCAAGCAACTGGTACCCTGTTTGAAACAGAACAACAAGTGACTTGGCATCAACACGAGACAGCGCAATTTTTATATGCGGCGAGTGGTATAATAAGAGTCAGAACACAGCAAGGCTGTTGGGTTGCTCCTCCATTAAGAGCGATTTGGATTCCAGCGAATACTGAGCATCAGCTTGAAATCGTGAAAGCCGCTGCAGTAAAAAGTTTGCTTATAACAGAGCAGTACCAACAAAGTCATTTACCCACACAATGCCAAGTTATTACCGTTTCATCATTGTTGAGAGAAATTGTTTTACATTGTCATTCACAAGAGTGGCCTGTCGACACCCCACAAAACCAACGACTTATTGAGGTATTTTTCGATCAAATCCAAATGATGTCAGTCGAACCCCTTTTATATCCTAAAAGCTCTCATCCCAAAATAAAGCTCATCATCAACCATTTCTTAAAGCAACCACATGTGACGACCTCAATCGAGCATTGGGCCAATAACTTTCATATGAGCGTAAGAAGTTTATCTCGGCTGTTCAGTAAAGAAATGAATATGGGATATCGTCAATGCCGTTTACAAATCCGATTGATCAGAGCCATCGAATTACTGGCTCAACAAAAATCGGTAACCGAAGTGAGCTACAGTCTTGGGTTCAGTAACGAAAGCAATTTCATTCGATTATTCAAATCTGCTTTTGGAGTCACACCGAAACAATACTTTAATTCGAATTGCTGATGCGACTCGATGACGCTAATTGATAGATAAAAATTGAAAATATCACTGAAACTACTGTTACAGCAGCGAGAAGTTGATACATAAAAATAAAATTATTTGAGTGCTGCAAGCTTAAAGCCACGAGCCAATATGCGACGGCTGCAACACCAAGAAAAACCGTATACTTCACGGCATAGACAGTGGAACGCCAACTGTCGTGAGAGCGCTGCCCTATAATGACATCATTGATGGTTATTTGGGCAAAAGTAAGAAAGAGTATTGCTGCGATTAACAACATCGATTGCGGAACGACATTGAGCATTGCCAATGCAAGCACTTGTAAAAATACGACACTGAGCAGTAACTTTTCAGGCCGAACTCTAACTAATAACTCCCCAATAACGACTTGTGATACAGATGCAAATAATAAAAGCCCAGTGACGATCGAGCCGATATGCGTCAAGGAATCTGTTTTGAACTCGTCAAACCGCGTTAGAATTTTTGGCAATCCAGTAATAAACGCATTAGAGCTCAACCCACCACAAATTGAAGTCACAACGATACAAGATAAAATTTTAATGACCGCTTTTGGAGTCTGTTCATGCTCAGAGTGAGATTCAACTGACGTTGCATGATGCTTGCTCTTACTCACAACAATGAAAATGAATCCCGCAAGTGTCGCAACCACACCTGGTAAAATGAATGCAATACGCCAACTAAAGTAGTGTGCCAGAGCAGCAGTCCCAATCGCAGCCATGGATAAACCGATATTTCCAGCAATTCCATGTAATGCGAGTAATCGCCCGGGTTTATCCGATAACCGATAGACTAATGCGATTCCAACAGGGTGATATATCGCACCGAAAACCCCGATAGCAATAAGCGCCATGCCTAACTGAGTAGGCGTTTGAGTAAAGCCCGCAGCCACAGATGCTAGCCCTATCCCAATGAAAAAAATATTCAGCATTTTATGACGGCCTATTTTGTCGGCCAGCCACCCCGCTGGAATAACGCTCACGCCGTACGCCATTGCGCCAAAACTTCCAAGCTTTAACAATTCTGGATAAGATATATTCCATGGTTTAGTCAAAAACAATGCAGCAGTAGGAAATATCAGAACGAGATAATGGTTTAGGGCATGCCCAAGGTTAAGCAGTACAAATTGCTGAATCGCAGCTTTTGATTTCATAGGTGTACTAAATGATAAACAGTATTTATAACTGTATAGCAGAATATGTAGACCTAAGCTGAATGCTTAATCAATTATATTGATTAAGCATAAAACAGTGCAGTTAAGAACGTCCATGACACATCAAACAACTACGATTCTTATT
Organism: Shewanella sp. OPT22; assembly: GCF_004168585.1. Lineage (GTDB taxonomy): Bacteria > Pseudomonadota > Gammaproteobacteria > Enterobacterales > Shewanellaceae > Parashewanella. The sequence continues at coordinate 447,536 of NZ_PGVH01000056.1, forward strand.
GATATACATATCGAACATAACTTGTTTATATGGACCAGACTTTGCAAATTGATTTAGAAAGCTATTAGGGTTTTTTAAGGCATTGTTGACGACAAACTTATATCGCCAATGGTCAAAGTTAGGGGAGTTTTGGCTTTTAATCAAAAATTTAACTGCTTTTTGTTTTTGCCCTATCCTCGCATAGGCTTCTGCAAGCGTAAAATTAACACCAGGGACAGCGAAAGGCGCAACTTTAGGGTTAAATGTACAGCCAGGTACCGCTTTATTACAGCCATATCGGTCGTAAAATGCCATCACCTTATTCGGTATCGTTGTAGAGAGCGGCAAGCCTGAATAAACAGCAAGCGTGCCATAAATATTCAGACTTAAGTCTGGAAGGTCACCCATATCTTCCAAATACTTCATTCTAGAAATAGTCGCATTTCCGATATTTAATACATTCTTCCAATGGTTGAACAAGGACTCTCTGGTGATATCTAAAGTATCTTTAAAAAAGAGAGTTGGGATATAGTCTGGCTTGAGCTTTAATGAGTTTTCAAAGTCTTTTTTCATCGTAAGATCACTTGAGATAAAAAAGTATGGCATGTTATTTTCAATTGCCATCGCCATTTCAAGCATCCCTCGATGCAGATATAATTTGGAACGACTCTCATCGTCACTACTGTACCGGGTTAAATTTATAGCTTGTGAAGTAACATCCAAGGCGTTTTGCCGTTTATCTTTACGTCCATCACCTAAAGCATCCCAAAGTGTTGCATTGGCACAACGAAAGATAGCTTCGTCAGTCATTGATGACATATCAGCAGGACAAACATCATTAATCCATGGACTTTTTGACTTCGGAGGTATTATTTCTTCATGTTTATAGTAGGCAGGAAAAGTGTTATTCGCACACTTTAGTTTTTTAATATCAACATGATATGGGTCATAAGGCGTATTTAAATTTACACCTTGACAATTCAGTACCGGATTTTTCTTACAGCTTGTAAGTAAACATATCGATATTAGGGCAAAAAGGATGTAGCCAACCCAAATCAGACTCTGAAACTTGGTGTTTTTTCTTGAATAATTCATAGCTAATTAGTATCAATATTCACTTAACTACTTTGATATTAGCTAGCTCAAGCTGATATATATAAATAACAATTACGCTTTGACAGTGCTGGTTCAGCCTTTTCTGTAAACGGGCAGCTCAACTCGAATCGTTAGTGCAAAATCTTTCGTTTTATCTAGAGCAATGATTTGCTCGATTCCATCAGCATGCTCATCAATTTGATAACCGCTATCTTTGATGAACATTAATAATGCATTCCAAGCCGCATCAGCACCGACTAGTGACTCAATAAACACTTCCATTGAAGCGTAAAAACCCTCTTTCAATGTTGTTGATGATGATGCAGTGCTATCTGTCCATGTACCTAATTTATAGTCCGTTTTTGCCCAAGAATACTCAATGTCTTTCGATGTAAATAGTTCAACTGCATAAAGCAATTTATCACTGATATTGGCAGGATCGTGCTCTCGCTTCTTTTTCAGTTTGTCACTCATTACGGCTAAAAAGCGTTGTGGATACCAATCGATTTGAAATGATAAATTTTCAGCAAGTTGATATTCACTGACATTACTCGATGTGGGATGAGAAAGCCGAGAAAATATTTTAGAAATATCGGCGGAACTTCCACTTTTACCAACAGCTTTAATCTGTTTTGCTGTCAAGTTTAGCTCTCGCATTAACGCCTTAGCTAATGCTTGCGACGAAGAGTACCCAATATGCTGTGCAACTTCAGTGATAGGAACATCACCAGCAAATAATAAAATCTCGACAGCCAATCTGAGTTTTTTCCGAGTAATAAATTGCCCGGGCGTTTCAGCGAACAACTCTGAAAATTGCTTATGAAAATGCGCCTCTGAGATCTGACATTGTTTTGCGATGTCTTGCCACCTGCATTTTTCAAGCAGGGATTCATCAATGAGTTTTATCGCTCTATCAAACCGCTCCCTAACATTCGGCTCCAGACTTTCAAATAAGAACTGAGTAGGCACAAGCTTTTGTGTGACGGTATCTGTAACATCCATTTATTCATTGATTCTCTGAGTAATTTCCGATAATCGTGACAGTGTTTGTAGCACCATAGGTAGCATAATGGCGGCATCCATAAATTCAAGAGAATAACTCATCACTGAAAAAATTGATCCTGAAGTCATTGCTTCAATGTCTGTTGCCCACACCAAGTTGATTAAAACAAAGCTGAACATGACAAAAAAGATGCTTCCATATACCCAAGCCTCTGTATCGGAGATTTTAACTTCGAAGTGATTAAGTCGTGCTAAGTGCGCCTTAAGTCCAGAAAGAGGTAATGTTGAAAGCACAGATACTTGCTGCTCTTTCTGACCATTCATCTTAGCGTTTAATTGATGAAATTGTCTGTGGGAGCATGCATAAATGGTAAGCATCAATAAACAGGCGATGACCGGTGTCACACCTAACTGCCAACCAAAACTGGACAAAATAATCACTGATGCCACCAGCTGGATCACTGCAGTAAATAAGGGTGGAACCTCTTGTTCTAAAAAATCCACCAACTCTCGAGACATGTCCAACCGAGCATTTCGAGTCGTCACGGATTGTTTCTGCAATCGATGATCAACTTCAACACCGAGTTCGATTCTAATTTTGCCGTAAGCACGAGTATCGTAAACCCGCCTTAAAATGGAAATCGTTATCAATAGAAATATGATCGTCGCTAAAGTGATTAAGTCACTGAACTCTTTCTTTAGCAGGCTGTCGATGGCAAACCCGATAAATAAGGGAATGGATACCATCAATGCATTCTCAATTGCGACCAATACCCAAGTGATGATAATTTTCGCTTTGAAGGTTTTAGTGATTGACCATAAAGTAAGTTTATCTAATGATTCCATTGAACTCCCCCTCGAATTGAATGAGCGAGATTATTCAACAGAAGCATTAGAAAAACGTGTCCAAACCTGTGATATCAGATAAAAAGTTAAACTCGAGAACTCAGGTTAAGTTCCCACTTTTATAGGTTGTTAATAAAATCAATCATCGTCTGATTTAAAAGTAAAAATCAAAACTCAAATAAGTCGCAGCAAAATCACCTTCGAACACTTGACCGTTTCTATCGACATACCCATTTTGATCTAAGTATTCGAGGTATATCCAACCGGGACCATAGTTATAAGTAATACCTGGGGCCCATGCCGTAACGGTATCAGCAGTCGAACCTTCGGTGTCAGGTTTGGCTTGAGTCATATCAACATAAAAATTCCACTCATCCCACTTGTAACCCATTTCAAAAGCCAATCTTTGATTTTTGATTTCTGAAACGGTTAGGTTTTGCTGCTGAACATAACTTTCAGGCAAAGTTCTTTGAGCATCAATGTATTCGGCTTTAGTATAAAAATTACCGAATTGTCCGAGATAATAAAGTGCCCACGCAGAATGCTTACCGTCCGCTTGATTAGAAATAAGATCTTCAAGTTTCCCTGATTGAATTGAGGCGCCTATTCTCTGATGTTCAGTAAGTGGGTATTGTACATCTACGACTCCCGTTTTGATTTTACGGTAAGAGGTGCTGCTTCCCCAATGGCGGTTATCATCCGTGGTATCTGTTGAGGTTTTCCCCCAATCATCGGCAAGAAAATAAGCTAAATTAACATCGACTCCTTTTACTGATGAAATTAATTTAACTCCTGTGTCCATTTGGTCACCGTAACCCGCTTCGAGCATGTCTCCAGGCCAAAAGTTGATGGTTTTCCAGCCGAAAGGAACTTGGCTTTTACCAATAAGGATTTTATTATTTTCTGATAAATCAAAACCTATCCATGCTTTGTGTAGAGTGACATTATCGCCGGTACTGTTATTATCTACATCAGTAAAACTACCGGGACCCACTCTTAATTCAGCTGAATAGGACCAATTGCCTTTATCTTTATCAGCTTTACCGTCCGCATAAAGCACAAAAGCTTCGTTACCTAAATTACCGTTTGAGTCTTTGTCATGCTTTACATTCTCATAATTGAACCAAACTCCCCCGCTTATTTGGTTAGAACAAAATGCAACAGGCGCAACAAACAGTGCACTACAAATCAACAGTGTGCGAGAAAACAACTTCATATCTCAATTCATCATTTAGTTAGAGGGCGAACTATTTTAATGAAATTGCTTTTTGAGTTTGTGATTAGCCTCTCAGTTGTTAAAAGCTTCACTTTCAAATAAACCATTATGTTACCAGTCACTAGTGACTTTCAGCATGCATTTATATACCATCGGCTCAAAATTCATACTCAAGTCAACTTAATTAGTGTTGTGACTAATTACTCTTCTTTCAAAGCGTGTTTTACTTTTTTAGATTAGACAAATTTTCACTTCTACCTAATGATGTAATGACTTGTGCTCTTATCGAGATACGTAATGAGTAAAAAAATTGATCGGTACAGTATCGATAATACTGACTACACCATTGGCCAAGATAATGTGCAAAAATGGGGGTTCGATGTTCACAATCCTGTATTCGGATTCAGCATTGCCATTATTGCTCTGTTTCTAATTACCGCTGCGCTTGTTGAACCAACGACAGCAAAACAACTCTTAGACGGCGTAAAATGGGACATCATTAACAACTTCGACTGGCTCTTCATTTGGTCAGCCAACTTCTTTCTAGTCTTCATCATCGCCATTGCACTTTCCCCGTTTGGGAAAATACGCCTAGGCGGCAATAAAGCAACGCCTGAGCATTCAACGTGGACATGGTTAGCCATGCTGTTCGCCGCAGGCATGGGCATTGGTCTTGTTTTCTGGGGTGTTGCAGAGCCCGTCGCCTACTTCACAGGCTGGTTTCATACACCATTAAATGTAACCCCTAATACACCAGAAGCCGCTAAATTAGCTTTAGCAGCCACCATGTATCACTGGGGACTGCACCCTTGGGCCATCTATGGCATTGTTGCACTATCATTAGCCTTTTTCACTTATAACAAAGGCTTACCATTATCTATGCGCTCTGTTTTCTATCCAATTTTAGGCGATAGAGCTTGGGGCTGGATGGGTAACGTTATTGATATTCTCGCAGTGATCGCCACCTTATTTGGTTTAGCGACATCTTTAGGGCTGGGAGCTCAGCAAGCTGCGGGCGGTATCAACTATGTATTTGGCATTGAAAATGGCCTTGGATTACAAGTCGGTATCATTAGTTTTGTCACCTTAGTGGCAGTGTATTCCGTGTGGCGAGGCATCGATTCAGGCGTTAAGTTATTAAGTAATATCAATATGATTATTGCTTTTGCTCTGCTCGCTGTCGTAACCATCATTGGCTATCATGTTTCGTTTGCATCCATCTGGACAACCTTAACCGGCTATATCGAAAACATTTTGCCATTAAGTAATACCTTTGGTCGTGAAGATACCGACTGGCTTCATGGGTGGACGGTCTTCTATTGGGCTTGGTGGATTTCTTGGTCACCATTTGTTGGTATGTTCATTGCTCGAGTCTCTAAAGGCAGAACGATCAGAGAATTTGTGGTTGCAGTTTTACTTATCCCAACGCTCGTAACCCTCATATGGATGTCAGTATTTGGTGGTTTGGCTATCGATCAAGTGATGCATAAAGTCGGAGAGTTAGGAACCAAAGGGCTCACAGATATCTCACTCGCTATGTTTCAAATGTTTGACCATTTAATTTGGGGTAAATTTTTATCCGTGATTGCTGTTGCACTGGTTCTGGTGTTCTTTGTTACCTCATCTGACTCTGGTTCACTGGTGATTGATAGCATTACTGCTGGAGGCAAAATGGATGCGCCAGTTACCCAACGTGTGCTTTGGGCATTAATTGGTGGCCTGATCGCCGTTGCTTTATTGTGGATTGGTGGCGCTAATGCATTACAAGCGATGCAAGCCGCAATTATCTCAACCGCACTCCCGTTTACGCTTATCTTACTGTGTATGTGTTTAAGCTTATATCTCGGTTTAAAAACAGAAAAGTTTTAGAGTTTCCCTCTATTGTTTTGGATTTAAAGTGCAACTTTAAATCCAAAACTCTTCAATAAATGCACTCTCTGAATAGTGTTTCGCAACTTGAGCTTGCAGCAACTCTGCGGTTGCAATAGCATCCGTTAATGCATGATGTGGCGTATAAGTAGGTAAGCCGTAACGCTTTCGGCTTTGTTGCAACCGAATCGATGGTACTTTTTTTCCTCTCAAGCGGTTCAAAAATCCAGATGCTATTTGATGCTGGATCTGATGTTCCAATTCCAGTGTGTCAATAACTGGAAACTCGATACCTTCTTTCAACGCATGTAATAACGCCTTATTAAGAAATTGCCGCTCGATAGGATGATAATGAACCACAATCACCTTACTTTTCATCGTTTCAAGCAGTTCTGGGATCACTTTAGAAAAATCAGGTGCATCAGCAATATCATTATGAGTGATCCCATGAATCACAATGGAGTCTGACGTCAGTTTTGTTCTTGGTTTCACTTCCCACTGTCGTGCAGCATTGAGGTAAATACGCTGTAAATTAAACGGCACTGTGCCCACGCTAATAATGGAATCTTTCTTTGAATTCAGACCTGTTGTTTCGAAGTCCATCGCTAAGAATTCGCACTCAGATAAAGGAGTATTTAGCTTAGGTAATATTGAATCAGAGTAATACTGTTTTAACAATGGATGAACAGAACCCACACCGGATGATTCAAAGCGTGTCGTCCAATCGAGCTGTGGCTTTTTGTGCGTAAAACCAAACATATAGACCTACTGGGTATCACTTCAAGTTCGCATTGTAGCGATACTTTAAAAAATTCTGCGCATTGCTTAATATCTGAAATGCATCTTTTAAATTTCGCCGTTCAAAGTCAGATAAGTTCTCAGGCTCAATGTTATTGTCAGCTTCAATTTTATTTTCAATGTCTTTCGCTTGATGGCGTATTCTCACCATAGAAATGAACTCTAATGCGTCTCTAAGATCTTCTCCTTTCCCTTCTGGCAACACATTAGCCTCAATAACTTCATCAAGTCGCTCAAAAGAGTTATTGATTGTTGAGCCAATTGCTAAAGCATGAACTCGAATAAGATCTGCTAGAGGCGCAGTTCCCCGTCGCTTAATATTAATCGAGTTGTTATGGCGACCATCTTTTTCCATCACAAAGTCTTTAAAGAACCCTAAAGGCGGGGTTCTGTTGATGGCATTTCTTGCTAAACAGGCCAAGAATCGATTGTTACCTTTAGCGCGACGCGAAATAAAATAACTCAGTTGATCTGCCCATTTGATTCGTCCATAAACACCGTCTATATCGAAAAAAATAGAAGCATTAAGTAAAGCTTGAGGCTTGGGATCGTCAATCCAACTCGAAAATCGTTGTTTCCACTGTGATATTGTCATTCTCCAAAGCGGATTTGATGCCATAATTTGCCCTGAACAATGAGGGTAGCCACACTCATTGAGCGCATCACAAACAAAGGTCGAAAATGCTGCAAAATACGCTCCATGTTCTAACTCTTGGTAATGTTCATCAAGTATAATGGCATTATCTTGATCTGTTACGATCGTTTGCTCATCCCTTCCCATAGAACCTAAAGCGATAAAGCAATACGGTATGGGTGGTTTGCCCAGTGACGCTTCGGCTAACTCGATAATACGCTGTTTTATACTGCGCCCTATTACTGACATCGCAGTACCGATCATATGACTATTGGCATCTTCATTTACTAAGCGCACAAAACTTTCTTTTACTCGGTAGGCAACATCTTTAAGCTCTTCAACACTTTGTTGTACGAAGATATTATTGACCAGTAATAAGGTATTTTGAGACTCGTAATGTACAATGTCTGCTGTCGTTACAATGCCTATCGGTTTTTTATTTTTGATTACAGGTAGATGATGTACTTGATTACGAAGCATTACCATCATTGCTTCGTAGACATAAGCATTGTGGTCAAGCGTCACAACATCAGTTGTCATTACAGAAGCAATTTCATTGTCAATACACACACCTTTAGCTAAAACTCGAGTACAAAGGTCTCTGTCTGTAATAATACCAACCACAGAATTTTGTTCCGTATCTTGATCTTCAATGCTCGGATCGATAATCAATAATGCTGATTCACTATCATCGGCCATTTTCTCTGCGGCCTCTCGAATGCTTTGATGCTTATTGATGTATGCAGCTTCATGAGTCAGCAAAGTTTTGACTTTAGACGTTGTTAAATCGTTTTGCTCATTTGATTCAATGACTGCTTGTCGTAACCGGGTGTTATCTTCGACTTCAACAAAATCAGCAAAACTGTCAAACTCATCATAGAGCTCTTGAAAAAGCATTTCTGGAATACAATAAATGAGTGTGTCATCAATAGCTTTGGCAGGAAATCGCACTTTATTATGAGTCAGTAAGCCCATCTGACCGAATATCGCCCCTTCATCTAAACGATTGTAAAGTTCACCACTGCGACGATAGACTTCCACTGCACCACTTCTCACCAAAAATAGATCATGGATGTGATCACCAAATTCAATGATTTTTTTGCCTTCACTAAAATAAGCAATTTCAATTTGACGAGCGACGTTAGTCACGGTGTCCTTGGGCAATGCATCGAATGGTGGATACTCATTAAGAAAATTTGAAATTTCTATTAATTCAGCTTCCATTAGCGTTTGAAATACTGGGTAAGATAACCTGAGTGTGAGCTTTTGAAGGTAAAAAAACAAGATGTTGATTTCTTGCAAGATCACAAAAAAAGCCTGCAAAAAAAGTATTTGTTATTTTGGGGGCTGTTCAGATAGCGTACTGGAGGTTTATGTATGATGTCGATTACGACTCTATCGAGACTGAATTATGATTCCTAAAATAATGCATATGTGGCATGAAATTGTAGAGAAAAAAAATATCGCTTTATTAGATGAAATACTGGCAGAGGATGTAGAAATGCATTCTCCTATTGTTCATACCGTGCAAAAGGGAAAAGAGGTAACGAAGAAGTATTTGATGGGCGCTGCTGCAGTACTTTGTAATGATACTTTCAAATATACTCGCACCGTTTACACTGACAATTTTGCTCTTTTAGAATTTATAACCGAATTGAATGGAGTCTTAGTTAATGGCGTGGATATGATTTCGTGGAATACTGAAAATAAAATAACGGATTTTAAGGTTATGATTAGGCCTATCAAAGCCGTCAATGAAGTTCATAGCGAAATGGGAAAAATGTTAATAAAACTAAATAGTTGAATAATTCAACAGTTCATGAGTGAACTAATACTCTTTCAACGTTGTCATTTTTACTGAAAACTAAAATTGATATTGAAGTGAATTATTGATTATTGATTATTGAGAGGTTGAGAGGTTGAGAGGTTGAGAGGTTGAGAGGTTGAGATTGGAGCGACATATCAGGTTCGAACTGATGACCTATACCTTGGCAAGGTATCGCTCTACCAACTGAGCTAATGTCGCATCTCGGTTTGAATTTGATTGGAGCGACATATCAGGTTCGAACTGATGACCTATACCTTGGCAAGGTATCGCTCTACCAACTGAGCTAATGTCGCAATCAAATTTGTTTAGAATTGGAGCGACATATCAGGTTCGAACTGATGACCTATACCTTGGCAAGGTATCGCTCTACCAACTGAGCTAATGTCGCATATTTTAATTCTAAACTCTATCGAAGTATTGGTGTATCCCCGAAAGATGAGGCCGCATTATAGGGCTATTTTAAAATGACGCAAGCCCTATTTTAATACTTTTTACTGTTTGGCTAAATTTTAAATACTTTGCTGCGATAATAAACTAATTCTGCGATGGATTCTTGAATATCCTTTAATGCTTGGTGCGTACTTTCTTTTTTAAAGCCTTTTTGGATTTCTGGCTGCCAACGATTCACTAACTCTTTAATCGTGCTGACATCGATATTGCGATAATGGAAGTAATCTTCGAGTTCACGCATGTATTTATTCAAAAAGCGGCGATCTTGCCCAACACTATTTCCACAAATAGGTGACTTGCCTGCGGGTACAAATGCTCTCAGAAACTCTATGGTTTCCTTCATCGCTTGCTCTTCAGTGTACTCACTGTCTTTTACACGCTCAATCAGTCCTGATTGACCATGGTGTTTTTGGTTCCAGTCGTCCATCGCATTCAAAACGTCATCACTTTGATGAATCGCAATCACTGGCCCTTCGCCAATGATGTTTAATTCTTTGTCCGTCACCAAGGTCGCAATTTCAATAATACGATCCGTCGCTGGCTCTAAGCCTGTCATTTCCAAATCAATCCAAATTAAATTGCTGTCATTTAGTGACATTGTTGCTACTCCAAGTCGGGAAATATCTTAAAAAAAAAGGTATCATACGCTTTTTTGAATAAACTAAAAATCACCTTAGGAATCTTGTGAGTAAAAAGAAGCCCCTAAGCAAAGGTCAATTACGACGTATGAAGGCGAATCACCAAAAGCGCCTGCAACGTAATAAAGAGGCCCCTGCTGCGGAGATTGAAAGCGAAAAATTAGGTCCAGAACAACCCGGTCGAGTGGTTTCTCGTTTTGGTCAACACGTTGACATTGAAATTGTTGACGGCAATATCTACCGCTGCAATATTCGTCGAAACATTACTAGCCTCGTAACTGGTGATGATGTCATCGTACGTATCGCTGATGAAACTCAGCATTCTCAGATTGCTGGTGTTGTAGAAGCGGTTCAGCCTCGACGCTCGAGCTTAAGCCGCCCAGATCTTTACGATGGCGTTAAGATTATTGCGGCCAATATTGATCAAATTTTGATTGTCAGCTCTGTAGTACCTGTATTCAGTAGCCAAATTATTGATCGCTATTTAGTGGCAGCAGAAGATACTGAAATTCAGCCTGTCATCGTACTCAATAAAATTGACCTATTAGAAGGTGAGTTAAAAGACATCTTAGATGAATCATTAGAAGTCTATAAAGATCTCGGATATCAGGTTTATCAAGTCAGCAGTCATACTGGTGAAGGTGTTGATGAATTAAAAGATTTACTTGCTGACAAAGTTAACGTGTTTGTCGGGCAATCAGGCGTTGGTAAGTCCTCACTTATCAATGCATTAATGCCTGAAGCTGAATTGATCATAGGCGATGTTTCTGAAAACTCTGGTTTAGGTCAACATACTACAACTGCGGCAAAACTGTTGCCATTAGCAGATAGCGGAGACTTAATTGATTCACCCGGGGTACGTGAATTTGCATTATGGCACCTTCCTGCCGAAAGAGTTGCTTGGGGATTTGTTGAATTCCGCGAGTTTTTAGGTGGCTGTAAATTTCGCGATTGTAAACACCAAGATGATCCAGGCTGCGCTATCCGAGAAGCCTGTGAACAAGGTAAAATCGACGAAGAACGTCTTGAAAATTTCCATCGAATTATCGCCAGTTTAGATGAACAGCGTCATGCACGTCAGTTCAGAACTGGAAAAGAACTATAAAGGAAAGTACAACAGTGGATAAAGTTAAAATCGCACTTCAATATATTATGCCTAAGCATCTGGTTTCGCGCTTAGTCGGAAAGTTGGCTGCGGCTCAATTGGGTAAGGTCACTACATTTTTTATTTCATGGTTCATCAGGCAATATAAGATTGATATGAGTGAAGCTCAACAATCTGATCCAAAGGCTTATAAATCATTTAATCAATTTTTTACTCGCCCTCTTAAAGCGGGCATTCGCCCTCTTTGTGAAGATGAAAATATGCTGGCACACCCAGTAGATGGCGCCGTGAGCCAGTTGGGCCCGATTGAAGCTGGTGAGATTTTCCAAGCAAAAGGTCACTCATACTCCACACTCGCTCTGCTCGGTGATCAACCTAAAGATGCTGAACGCTTTGAAGACGGTGATTTTGCGACCATTTATCTTGCGCCTAAAGACTATCACCGTTTGCATATGCCGATTAAAGGTACGTTATCTAAGATGACTTACGTACCGGGTGATTTATTTTCAGTTAACCCATTAACCGCAGAAAACGTACCGGGATTGTTTGCCCGTAACGAACGTGTAGTAGCGATTTTTGAAACTGAAGTTGGACCGATTGCGATGGTATTAGTTGGCGCAACGATTGTTGCCAGCATTGAAACCGTTTGGGCTGGCACGGTAACACCACCAGCGGGTAAGCAAGTATTCACATGGGAATACCCAACGGAAGGTGAAGATGCAATTACTCTAGAAAAAGGCGCTGAGATGGGCCGATTTAAGCTAGGTAGCACCATCGTGATGTGTTTCGAAAAAGGCGCTATTGAAAAGTTCGCTGACGACGTTGAGCCACAATCGGTCACTCGAATGGGCGCACCTTTTGCGCATATTGCTAGATAAAGCCACATCGCCACACCAGTAACAATTGGTGTGGCAAACACAAAAAATGTTCTACTGAGTATGATTCAATGTCCCAACCTTTTGTTGCTATCGGCTTACAAAACCCTAAAACACCAATTAATGTTGATGGCATTATGCGGGCTTGCGGTTGTTATCAGGCTAATGCTATTTTCTATACGGGTCGTCGCTATGAACTAGCGCTGAGATCAAGCCCTCAGTATCAGGTTGATACTAAAAAAGCTGCACAACATATCCCAATGAAAAAAGTAGAGTCGCTGTTAGAAGCCGATGTTCCTGAAAATTGCAACATTGTCTGTGTTGATTTTGTCGAAGGCGCTACACCACTGCCTGAATTTGTACACCCAGAAAATGCATTTTATATTTTCGGCCCTGAGGATGGTACGGTGCGACAAGAGTTGGTCGATAGAGCCGATGCTGTGGTTTATGTGCCGACCATAGGCTGCATGAACTTAGCGGCTTCAGTTAATGTTTTACTTTATGACCGCTTATCGAAAGCATCAAATACGAGTTCAGAGTCATTGAACCATAATAAACATATCCAACAAAACCGCGATACCAACAACAGAGTGAAAGTTCGTAGTTAAATTTAATGAAATATACTTAAATTAGTCATACCAAATTCACGCTAAGTTATCTAATATTAAGGCAGTTTTTTATTTGAATTAAATGCCGTAAATGAAACGTGTATATTGGTTGTGCACTCTACTTTCACTCTTTCTGATTTTTACTTCTACTGCCGAAGCAAAAAATGCTTTGGGCATAAATAAGCAATTGGGCATAACTTCCCAACAAAATGATAAAACAGCTTCTCCGGACAGCATGCAACACTCCATTGAGCAGAGCATTGCTCAACTTGAAGAACAAGCGAATCACTTTTCGCAAATACAAGCGAACTTTGAGCAACAAAAGAGCGAGCTTGAAAAGCAAATTGTTGATGCTAATAAAGGGGTTTCGATTGAGCAGGATCAAGATCTTAACCAACAAGCCTCTCTGGCTAATTTCGACTTAACAGATTTAAAACAACAAGAGTCAGATTTATCACAGCAAATTACTGAGCTGCTTGATAAGCGCAATGAACTGCCAAACGAAATCCTTAATGCTAAGAGTAACTTAAACCAGCATAAGAAAACCATTCTCGCCCCAATCGGCACACCTACAGGTCAACTGCAACAAAAGAGGCGTGAGTTATATCTGCAGAGTATTGATACGCTAGAAACTGACTTCGCTAGCTTACCTGTTCGTCTAACGTTAACTCAGCTAGAGTTGCAGATAGTAAGAATCAAATTAACAAATCAAGAAAAGTTGATCGAAGCGCTTAATCAAAAATTAAGTCAACAAAGACAACAGAAGACGGCCGAAACGATAGCGAAAGCCATCAATGTTAAGACAGACATTAACGACCCAATTGCCGAACAGCTTAACGCTCAGAATCAATCTTTCGCTTCGTCTTTAGTTATACTCACCGACAAAATAAATCAGACCGTCAAACAACAAGAGAAAGCTGAGAATTTATATCAGCTGCAATCGAAGCAGTTGGCTAATATAAAAGAACAACTCTCTTGGGTAACGTTAAATTCAACGTTTGGCGAGCATTTTTTAAAAACGCTAGAATCGCTTCCAAAACCGCCGAACATAACAAAATTACAAACTCGACTGTCGGATAACCGCTTAAAGCGTTACACCTTAAGCCAGAAACAAGCTCAAAATAAAGATCGCTTAGCGGCCAGTTTAGCGCTTACGCTACCACAACGAGAGTTATTGGAAGCGCAAATCTCACTTACGACAAAACTCTTGCTTGAATATGATCAATATTTAAGTGAGCTCAACCGTCTCAAAGTAAGCTATAACCAATTGATTGCCCAGCATCAAGAACTTGCGAGTATCTTGAACGAGCAACTTTTTTGGGTTCCTAATGCCAATACAATTGGCAAACAGTGGTTCATCGATATTGGTCTAAGTTTCCAATGGTTATTAACTCAAGCCCCTTGGAATGATCTAAAGTATTCTTGGGAAGAGCAACAAAGCTATTGGCTGTTGTGGATGCTCATTTTAACCCTTTGCACCGTCAGCCAAGATTTGAATCGAAGTCGTTTCCGTCGTGTTTTAAGAGCGAATATGGACCACGTAGGTAATGTAACTCAAGATACCTTCAGCGCTACGTTTAAGACCTTATTAACGACGATAGGTTACAGCCTGTTAAAACCAACGTCGGTTATTCTAGCTGGTGTCCTTATGCTACATTCAGAGCGCAACATCGTTTACGCTACAGGTGGTGCATTGTTTGGTATTGGGCTCTTTTATCTTCTACAAAGGCTTGTGTATGTATTTACCCTGCCGGAGGGATTATTGGTTGGTCACTTCAAACGCCCACAAGACATGGTCGCTCGTGGTTATCAATACATTAAACGTTTTTATTACATCAATATCATACTCATCGGCACCCTTGCTTTCACTCAGTTGATCGATGAATCTCTACTGCGCAACAGCCTCGGCCGTGGTGCTTTTATCTTAATTTGTTTGCAACTCTTCTTTCTTGTTCGCCACTTGAACCGTTTAATGGAAGACTATAAACAACAAAGTAATAAAACCAACGCCAGACTATTGCAAAAAATGCTCTGGGGAGCACTGTCCGTCGCCCCTATCGCCGCAACGATTTTATCCTTTATGGGCTATTATTTTTCTGCCTATCAAATGATGCAACAATTAGTACTTTCCGTGGTCATTGCGCTTGGCTTCTTAATGCTATATCAACTGATAAAACGCTGGATGTTGATTGAGCGTCGTAGAATCGCTTTTGATCGCGCAAAAAACAAGCGGGCAGAAATGCTGGCACAACGAGAAAAGGGTGAAACCGTTAACCAAACAGAAAATAGTGAGTTTTATGAAGAACCTGAGGTCGACCTTGAAACCATTTCGAGCCAATCTTTAGGTCTAGTTCGTTCTCTGCTTTTACTTGGATTACTCGCCAGTTTAATTGGTCTGTGGACCCAGACTCATACTGCATTATTTTCATTTTTTGATGGGATCACATTGTGGAGTTCAACTGCGACGGTAAACGGAATCGAGCAACAGATCCCGATCACCATCAAATCCCTTCTCTATGGCATCATCATCTTTGGCTTTTCGATGATGATAGCGACAAACTTACCCGGCTTATTAGAATTAACGATTTTACAGCGACTAGAGCTTTCTTCGGGTACGGGTTATGCCATCACCACCGTGACTCGATATTTAGTTTTGTTTATTGGTAGTTTAATTGGCTTTAATACGCTAGGCGTTGAATGGTCAAAACTGCAATGGTTAATTGCCGCACTCTCGGTAGGGTTAGGTTTTGGCTTACAAGAAATCTTCGCCAACTTCATTTCTGGCCTGATTATCCTATTCGAAAAACCGGTGCGCATTGGTGATACAGTAACGATTCGAGAATTAACCGGTACGGTCAGTAAAATTAAGATCAGGGCAACAACGATCATTGATTGGGATAGAAAAGAAATCATTGTCCCTAATAAAGCGTTTATTACTGAACAGTTAGTGAATTGGTCTTTGTCTGACCCGATCACTCGTGTCACCATTCAAGTTGCAGTGGCAAGGGATTCCGATCCGGCCAAAGTGGAAGCGGCGTTATATCAAGCCGTTGAAGAATGCCAACATACGCTCAAAACACCTGAACCTGAAGTTTGGTTCGCAGGCTTTGGCAAACACACTCAAGATTATGAGATAAGAGCTTACGCAACTGACATGACAACACGTTGGCCGTTACGTCACGAGCTTCATAAAAAGATCACCAAAAAACTCAAGGATAATCATTTAGAATTGGCGTATCCTCAGATGGAAATTCACCTCAACACAGGCATTCCCAAAGAGAGCAGTTTGGCTCAAGGGATGATTAAAAGCTGATGAAGATATATGCGCATCGTGGTGCGAGCGGTTATTATCCAGAAAACACGCTTTTGGCTTTCGAAAAAGCGGTTCAGATGGGCGTGTCTGCCATTGAGTTAGACATACATAATGTTGAGGGTGAATTGATCGTATTTCACGATAGACGTATTGATAAGCTCACTCAGCAGCAAGGCTTACTTTCTAGCTTAACCACAAAAGAAATTTTAAGTCTTAGTATTGAAGACCAAACCATTCCAACACTGTGGCAAGTGCTAAATCTTGTTGCTGGAAGATGTGAAGTCAATATTGAGTTAAAAGGTTTTAATACGGTAAAGCCACTCATTAACCTTTATCCTAAAGTGTTGTCCAAGCTAAATTTTCAAGCGAAAGATTTGTTATTCTCATCGTTTAAGCACTTTGAATTACAACAGCTCAAGCAAGCCATTCCTGAAGTCAATATTGCACCACTGATTGACGGTGTGCCATTGGATCTCGCACAAGCTGCAACGACGCTTAATGCCACCGCCATCAACTTATCACTCAACTTTGTCCATCAAACAATGGTTGATGATGCTCATCAACGTGGGAAGCTCGTCAACGTGTTTACTGTGAACCACAAAGAAGATATGCAAATGCTTGCGGACATGGGGGTAGATGGTATTTTTACTGATTACCCAGACAAAGCTTTAGCTTTCTTTAAGTAAGTATTTTCTAAAAATAGGATCGTTCAATGTCCAATAAATTGTTATTGCTCACTCAAAGTAACGAAAAATACATCGAGCTATTAACAAAGCTAAATCTGCCCGAATTAGAAATTGTCGACGATACTCCTGAGCATATTGCCCGCACCAATATTTGGCTTGCCGATCCACCTTTGGCAGCTCCACTGCTGGGGATCGGTAAAAATCTAAAATGGCTTCAGGCTACCTATGCGGGTGTCGATAAGTTGGTTTCAGTCAAACAGCGTTCAGACTATCTACTCACCAATGTGCGTGATATTTTTGGCCCAATGATGAGCGAATATGTGTTTAGCTATTTGATTTCACACTTACGCCACCACAACTCATACTTTAACAGCCAAAAAGAACAAGTATGGCAATCTTGTGCTGATCAACAATTGCGAAATAAAACGATGTTGATCCTCGGTACGGGATCGATTGGTCAACACTTAGCTCAAACTGCAAAACTATTTGGTATGAAAGTCATTGGGGTCAGTCGCTCTGGCGATAAAAAAGCCAACTTTGATGAGTGCACTCATATTTACCAACTCGATGAGCAGCTCCCTTGTGCAGATGTAGTGATATCCGTTTTACCAAGCAGCCCGCAAACCTACAATATTTTTGATTCAGCTCGTTTTTCAAAGATGAAAGAGAATGTCATTTTCTTTAATGTTGGCCGCGGTAATGCTGTCGATCTATGTGATCTCAATACTGTGTTGATTGAGCGGCCGAATATGCTTGCAGTGTTGGATGTATTTAAGACAGAGCCGTTACCCAAGCAAGATGAAATATGGCAAAGAGACAATGTTGTCATCACTCCTCATGTTGCTGCTCCAAGTACACCAGAACAAGTCGTTGGTATTTTCGCTGAGAACTATCGTCGCTGGTTAAAAGGCGTAGGTTTACAATACCAAGTTGATTTTAAACTAGGTTACTGACCAAGCAGCTTCAATCAGCTTTTGCTCTCCGTTAAACACGGTACCAATGAAGCTATCACCTTGATGCACAGCGCCGACACCTTTCGGCGTTCCTGTCATGATGATATCGCCATCGAGTAACTCAAAATCTTGTTTTATCGAATCCAGACATTGCTGCGGTTTAAACATCATCAAATCGACGGTTCCGTGCTGTATAAGCTTGTCATTGATATGAAGTGTAAAACTGAGTGTTGAAATATCTTCAGGCAGGCTCACAAATTTACCAAACACCGCAGATGCATTAAATGCTTTTGCCCTTTCCCATGGCAGCCCTTTTGACTTCAATTGCGACTGTAGGTTACGTTTGGTTAAATCAATACCAACGCTCACTGCAGCGAACTTGCCATCTTTAATCAGAAAACAGAGTTCACCTTCATAATGCAAATCATCGCACCATTGTATTTCATTACTCAATGCTGAATTAGGCTTAATGAAAATAACAGGCTCATCGGGGATTTCATTACTCAACTCATGAATGTGTTCAACATAATTTCGGCCAATACAAACAATTTTAGAAGGGGCAATGTGCTGATGCTTGAATTTAATGAAGTGCAAATGAACTCTCTCTACTAAGCCAAAAGTTATGGCATAATACTACAATAAAAGTTAAGGAAAACAGTGTGAAGGTAATTTTTACTAAAGGAAACTGTAAACACAGCCTCCCTTAGATGCATAAGAGAAGATGGCACATCAACCTGTATAAAACAAAAAATACCTATTCACTTAACTTTAGCTTTGCGACTCTCACCAGGTCCATAACCAAAGTGTCGTTTATAGGCTTTAGCAAATGAAGCGTCACTTTGATAACCCACATCAAGCGCTACTTCAAAAACACTATCACCTTTCCGTAAACGCTTCTGCGCTTCAGAGAGCCTTAATTGAGTTAGGTAGTCCATGACACTGGTACCAAAATACTCTTTAAAGTATTTTGCAAAGCTGGCTCTGGAGTATCCACCAGTATCGGCTAACGATTGCGTTGTCCAGTTGCCTGCGATATTTTGCTGAATGGCTTCTAACACACGGCTCATTTTTACATCTTGCAGCGCTTTGAAATAACCCGTTTGATTATCGAGTTTCGCTAACATCCTCAAGACTGCGATAAAAAACGCTTCGCTCAAACGAGACAGCAAAATGCTACTTGAATCCAGTCCAGACTCTGCTTCAGCGACCAACGCTTGAATTAAGTGACTGGTTAAGCCATTCGTATCTTTTGCCTTTAATACAATACAACTTGGTAACTGCATTAATAAGGGGTGAGCAGCATCTTCCGCAAAATCAAAAAAACCGCACACTAAGCCAGTACTATTGTCGATGGACTTTTCAATAGGGTGACTAATGAAAGGAGCACCTAATTCAGTATCAGGGGTATCAGCAATAACATGTTGGGCATCATGGGGGAAAATAACCATATCGCCAGCAACAAGTTCAATACCTTTTAACTCATGAGCGTGTAAATAGGCTTTACCGCTAGAAATAAAGTGAAAACTCGCAAGCCCAGAACCTGAAGTATCCGTAGACCATGTATTGCACATCCGTGCACGATGAAAAATCGTTGCATTGAGATGAAAACGATTCAAGACTTGTTCCAGTAATTTCATCGATTAATTTATCCCTAGACACTCGAACATAATTTGCAGACGGATGAGCATACCGCACTCATGAAGCTTTATCTAATATGTACTCAACAAACATCAACCCCACTAAATTTGAATTATTAACTTTGAGGTACATTGAAATGTTTAAATCTATCACTAAATTTGCCAGCGTTGCCCTACTTGGTTTAGCTACATTATTTGCCGGTTTTGCTAGCGCAGGAACACCACAAAAAAATGAAGATGGTGTCACCGTCATTTACTTAGACCAGCACGGTGGTCATTTCTCAGCGAAAGATACCCTTGCAGGTTTAAAAGAAGGTAAATATCAATTTGAAATTACAAACAAAGCCGGCAAGCTAGTTGGTTTTCAATTACAAAACTTTACCACTCGTGAGCAATTAGACATGTTTCCAATTGAAGCTGGTGAAACAAAACGTACTGATGTAATCACAGTGACTAAAGAAGGTGTGCGTTTCCGTTGCCCTATCAACCCAACACCTTGGTACGACATGGACGTAATTAAGTAACATTAATGAGTTTTCATCAACCTTATTCACTTCCCTAACGTTCAAAGTGAAGCCCAAGCCCTCAATCTAGAGGGCTTTTTTAGTTTTATCACACTTAAAAACTAAACTTCAGCTTAACGGACTTTAATTTACTCTATGAGCCAATTTAACTCATACTAGTGAAAACCTCTTAAGAACCTATAAATCTGTGGATAAACTTGGTCCTATTTATCAACAATTATCTGAAATTGTTAAATACGATGACAATGAAGAAGTGATTCCTACTGAACCTCAAGATACAAAGGAAAATCAAATTGCAGGTCATCATTATGATATTGAACCTGATACGGAAATTGCCAAGCCGAATGGCAATTTTTTCAGTGATTACGATGATAGCTTCATCATTCGGGAAGCAGCAATTCAGCCCATGCCAGTCGTGCAGCAAAAAACGAGAGAACCAGAAACCAAAGACGAAGACTTTAATCTTGCACAGTTCAAATCAAAAACTAACTCAATCAAAAGTGAACCTCACGCTACACAACAAGATTCTAAAGCTAGCCCGTTATTAAATGCCAGTGTCCCACCAACTTTAAATAAACAGGTTACGAAAAGACCAGATGTAGAATGGGCATTCGCCGAAGTAAAAGCGCAACACTTGTCAAAGCTACAGCATGATATCTGTCTGGGCTTACACAAAGCCCTGCAAACAGATATCCATACCGATTTGCCAATTAGTGTATATATAGCTGGCTTAAGCCAGTTCATTCAAGAAGTGTCTGGTGACTTATCAAAAGCCCAGAAAGATGCTTTATGGGAGTGTGTTTCTTGGCTTAACCATGCAGCTCAATGCACGATACCTAAAGACTGTATTTCAATGTCTAATTTAGCTTCACAATTTAACATCAAGTATCAATATAATGAATTGAGTGATGAATATACAATGACAACAACGCCACAATACTTTAAGTATGCAGCTTTTTTCGGTGTCGTTAGATCTGCAAGCTGCTTGCATCTGGGTGTTTATGATCATTTTAGTGAAAAGTACGCAAGAGACGTTTGTAAAATCATCAACGAACTAGGCTTTAAATCCGCAATTGAGCTCGCAGCGGGCCGAGGACAACAAACGGCTTGTTTTCAAGCTATTAAACAAAACGTTGCAGAAACTACCGACCCCATTCTTAATCCCAGACCTTACCCAACAGTAACAATCACTGCGAAAGATGGAAAAACATCTGTTTTGGATAGAGAAAGAGCAAAAGAGAATACAACCTTGTATTTAGCCTGCCATCCGGTAAAAGATATGTGGCCAACACTATTTGAAAATACAGAATATCCCTTTGTTGTTTTAACGGTAGGACCAGAAGCTTCTGGCTTTTTAAGAGATGCAAATAAGTTTTTGAGCTATAAAACTGAGAGTGCGTCCATTGACATAAATCTAAAGCACTACTCTAAACTGCATAATGCAGATGTAGTGCAGCTACTATTTTTCAACACTTCAGCTCAAAAAGCTCAAAAACTGGTTCGCCAACTTTCCCCTAAATATGCAAAAGTTGAAGACCTCAGATGTTATAAATAAGAAAGATAACGTCTTTGACGTAAGGTCTCTTCTTCATAGCGACACACACTTTTTAAATTACAGTTTCAGCTTCTACGCCACCAACTTCAACAAGGTCAACTCGCTGTAGTCCTCTTGGTAATTTAGCACCACGGCGACCACGTTCACCTCGATAATGCTCAAGGTCACTTGGTTTAAGCGTTAACTTGCGCTTACCGGCCCATAAGGTCACAGGCGTATCAGCAGGGATCACTTGTAAATGAGTCAGTAGTTCTTCTCTGTCTTTTGCTTTGGCACTCGGAATACCGATGATCTTATTGCCTTTACCTTTGCTTAACTGAGGTAATGCATTAATGGAGAACAACAGCATCCGACCTTCGTTGGTAATCGCAATCAACGAAGCACCATCAGAGTTATCAATTTTACGAGGTGGTAATGCTTTTGCGTTTACTGGTAGCGACAACAAAGCCTTGCCAGATTTATTTCGCGACACCATATCGGCAAAATTACAAATAAAGCCATATCCTGCGTCACTTGCCATTAAGTAACATTGCTTGTCTTCACCCATGACCACATGCTCCATTTGCTCACCTTGAGCAACATTGAAACGAGTGGTAATCGGCTCCCCCTGACTTCGAGCCGATGGCATAGTATGCGTTTCAGTTGCGAACGCTCTACCGGAAGAGTCAATAAATACAGTTTGTTGATTACTTCGACCAATAGCGCTGCTTAGGTATGCATCACCAGACTTATAATTTAATGCTGTTGCATCAATATCATGCCCTTTAGCACAACGTATCCAACCTTTTTCAGACAGTACCACCGTTACCGCTTCACTTGGAACTAAGTCTTGTTGAGACAACGCTTTAGACTCTTGACGCTCAACAACAGGTGAACGCCTTTCATCACCAAATGTCTCGCCATCTTTAACCAGCTCTTTTTTAACAAGAGTTTTTAAACGTCGCTCTGAACTTAACGTTAACTGCAATGCATCACGCTCTTTAGCCAATTCATCTTGCTCGGTACGGATTTTCATCTCTTCGAGCTTGGCTAAGTGTCGCAATTTAAGATCAAGTATCGCTTCAGCTTGCTTATCAGATAAATTAAAGCGAGACATTAACTCTGCTTTTGGCTCATCATGAAAACGAATGATCTCGATAACTTCATCAATATTGAGGAAGGCAACCATCAAAGCATCAAGCACATGCAAACGAGCTAACACTTTGTCTAAGCGGAATTGTAAGCGACGACGAACGGTTTCGGTTCTGAAAATCAACCATTCTGTCAGTAACGTACGTAAACCTTTTACTTTTGGACGACCATCAAGCCCGAGAACATTTAAATTAACTCTGAAACTTTTTTCTAAATCTGTCGTAGCAAACAAGTGCGCCATCAACTGCTCACAGTCGATACGATTTGAACGAGGTACAATGACCAATCGTACTGGATTTTCGTGATCAGATTCATCTCGAATATCTGAAACCATTGGCAGCTTTTTCGCTTGCATCTGTGATGCAACTTGCTCAATTAACTTGGCACAACCGACTTGGTGAGGTAAGGCTGTAATGACAATTTCACCATGCTCAATGCCATACACAGCTCGCATTTTAATTGAGCCGCGTCCAGTATCATAGATTTTACGTAAGTCTGGAGCAGGAGTAATAATTTCAGCTTCAGTCGGGTAATCTGGCGCTGGTACAAACTCCATCAAACGTTCAGTATCAGCTTTAGGATTATCTAAAAGCTCAACACTAGCATTCACTAACTCTCGCACGTTATGTGGAGGTATATCGGTAGCCATGCCAACAGCAATACCCGTAATACCGTTTATCAATATGTGCGGCAGGCGTGACGGTAACACTAACGGCTCTTTCATCGTGCCATCAAAGTTAACGCCCCAATCGACAGTCCCTTGCCCAAGCTCACTTAATAAAACTTCAGAAAACTTAGATAATTTCGCTTCGGTGTAACGCATTGCTGCGAATGATTTTGGATCGTCTGGCGCACCCCAGTTACCTTGACCGTCAACCAATGGATAACGATACGAAAACGGCTGAGCCATCAACACCATTGCTTCATAACAAGCACTATCGCCGTGAGGATGATATTTACCGAGCACATCACCTACAGTACGAGCCGATTTTTTGTATTTTGCTGCAGCTGATAAGCCGAGCTCGCTCATTGCGTAAATAATACGGCGCTGTACTGGTTTTAAGCCATCACCAATGTGTGGTAAAGCTCGATCCATGATGACGTACATGGAGTAGTTTAAATAGGCATCTTCGGTAAAACGCCTCAGCGGCATTTGCTCAACGCCATCAAGGCTCAAGTCAATGGCATCACTCATTATCTAAATCCTGTTCTTGTGAAGATTGTTGTTCTTCTTTTTGACCTTTATAAAACAGGCGATATAGATTGCCTTTGAGATCATCAGAAATATACATCGCACCGTCTTGAGCAATCGCCAATGAGTAAGGTCTTGCAACCGGGAACTCACCATCTAAAAAGCTCACTAGTGTATTGCGACTGATCACTTTATTATTTTCTAGCTGTAGCCAAACAATTTGGTAGCCCACCTTACTCGAGCGATTCCATGAACCATTTTCAGCGACAAAAAGTTGATTGTGATACTTTTCAGGGAATTGTTTTGCTTTATAAAACTTTACCCCAATCGGCTCAACATGCGCAGGTAACTCATACTCAGGCAAGGTAATTTGTAAGTTTTTTGGTTTGATATAGGCGCGCTCTTTTACTGATGCGCCATGTAAATACGGGAAGCCAAAGTGCTCGCCTTTATAAGTGACACGGTTAATTTCATCGGCAGGAAGGTTATCTCCCATCCAGTCTCTGCCACTATCAGCAAACCACAAAGCGCCATCAGTTGGTGACCAATCAAAACCTCTTATACGGCGAATTCCTGTTGCGATTTGCTCCGTAGATCCCGTATTAACGTCAATGGCAATAATGCCACCAAAAGGCTGCTCAGCTTCACAGACATTACAAGGCGCACTTAACGATACATACAGACGCCCATCATCACCAAAGTGCATGGCTCGATGTGCACGCTTTTTAGGTTTTGGTAATTTGTCATAAATGATTTGTGGGCGTCCTGGGCGGCGTAATCTTTGCTCAATTGAGCGATATTTCAAGATCCGATTTTCGACTGCAACGTATAAATCGCCATCATAAAAAGCAATCGCCTCAGGGGATTTCAGTCCCTTAGCAATAACATAACGCTTTTCTACTCGACCATCATGATCGCTATCAACCAAGGCGGTAATTATGCCTGCTTTACCAGAACCAACAAATACAGTTCCTCTGTCGCCAATGGCCAACTGCTTAGCGTCACCGAGATCCGAGGCATACAAGCTCACCCCAAATCCTTTCGTTACAGTGATATGTAACGACTGGGAAGCGACTGCCGTCGTCGTCACTAATAATGCGACGGCAACAACACAATTTCTAAATTTATTTAGACTGCTCAACATAAATCATCCATTTTAAAAATCGGCCAAATCCCCTTTAGTCTCCAGCCACGTCTTGCGGTCGCCAGAGCGTTTTTTGGCAAGCAGCATATCCATCAGAGCTAATGTTTCTTCAGCATCATCAATGGTTAGCTGTACCAAACGACGAGTATTTGGATCCATGGTAGTTTCACGTAACTGCAGCGGGTTCATCTCACCCAATCCTTTAAATCGCGTTACTTGTACTTTACCTTTCTTATTTTCTGCCGCGATTCGATCAAGAATACCTTGTTTCTCACCTTCATCGAGTGCATAAAAAACTTCTTTACCAATATCAACTCTAAACAGTGGTGGCATCGCAATATAAACATGGCCTTTTTCAACGAGAACTTTGTAGTGCTTTAAGAAAAGTGCACATAAAAGTGTTGCGATATGCAGACCATCGGAGTCCGCATCGGCGAGGATACAAATCTTGCCGTAGCGTAATTCACTGATGTTATCATTGTCAGGATCACAACCAATGGCAACCGAAATATCATGTACTTCTTGCGACGCTAATACTTGTGAAGCATCAACTTCCCAAGTATTTAGGATCTTACCGCGTAATGGCATGATGGCCTGAAACTCACGGTCACGCGCCTGTTTGGCACTGCCTCCTGCCGAGTCCCCTTCCACTAAAAATAACTCGCCTCTCATCGGTTCTTGTGAACTGCAATCGGTCAATTTACCTGGCAATGCGGGGCCTTGAGTCACACGTTTGCGCGCCACTTTTTTAGCCGCTTTCAAACGTTTTTGCGCATTATTAATGCACATTTCCGCTAAAGACTCAGCGTACTCGGTATTCGAGTTCAACCAAAGCGAGAATGCATCTCTCACAATCCCGGAAACAAAAGCCGCGCTTTGTCGGCTCGACAGTTTTTCTTTGGTTTGTCCGGCAAATTGCGGATCTTGCATCTTTATCGACAGTACATATGAACTGCGATCCCAGATGTCTTCTGGTGAGAGTTTAACGCCTCTTGGCGTTAGGTTACGGAACTCACAAAACTCACGCATGGACTCTAGTAGTCCTTGCCTAAACCCGTTGACGTGAGTGCCTCCCAGTGGAGTAGGAATTAAGTTCACATAACTTTCGTTAATGCATTCACCGCCTTCTGGCAGCCATGTAATCGCCCAGTCTGCGGCTTCTAATTTAGAGCTTAAACTGCCAACGAAAGGCTGCTCAGGTAACATAATTGAGTCTTTGACTGACTCTTTAAGGTAGTCTTCTAAGCCCGCCTCATAGTGCCACTCTTGCGTTTCATTGGTTTGTTTATTAACAAACTTGATTTTTAACCCTGGGCATAGAACGGCTTTAGCTCGAAGTAGATAAACCAGTTTTGAAACAGAGAAATTAGCGGAATCAAAATAACTCGCATCAGGCCAAAAATGCACTCGTGTACCGGTATTACGGCGACCACACGTGCCAACTTCTTTTAGCTCTTCAACCTTGTCGCCATTTTCAAAGGCAATTTGATAAACTTTGGCATCTCGCCTAACGGAAATCTCTACACGCTTAGACAAGGCATTTACAACGGAGATGCCTACACCGTGCAAACCACCAGAAAATTGGTAATTGTCATTCGAAAACTTACCACCAGCGTGAAGTTTGGTGAGGATTAACTCAACACCTGAAATACCTTCTTCAGGATGGATGTCTACTGGCATACCACGGCCATCATCCGTCACTTCTAAGCTGTTGTCGGTATGCAGAATAATATCAATTTTTGTAGCATGCCCAGCTAACGCCTCATCGACACTGTTATCAATGACTTCTTGACCCAAGTGGTTTGGTCTTGTGGTATCCGTATACATGCCCGGTCTTCTTTGAACCGGTTCAAGTCCGTTTAGAACTTCAATGGCATCTGATGTGTATTGATTCATTGTCATTTCTTATTTTGGGTCAATCGAAAATCTAGTCGTAAAACTAGCCATGTTGCGTTTCTGTGTGTCAATTTGTCAACTCTAAAAAATGACATATTTGCGGTAACTTTTCATCATAGCCGACAAAACTGTGGTTGCCACCCGCTTCTAAGGTCATTTTACAGCAATGGTATTTATTTACAGCTTCTTGATAATCTAATACTTCATCGCCAGTTTGCAGTAATACATAAAAACGATCTGGATTACAGATCGCAGGAGTATCGTAATCTTTGAGCCACACCTGATGCTCTTGAGTAACTTCAAAGCCTTGTTCAGTATAAGGATTAAATTGTGGGCCCAGTAATTCTTCCATTAATTCGTATGGTTTAACAGCAGGATTAATTAACACAGCCTTACCGCCGTATTTTTCTGCCAAATACGAAGCAAAATATCCACCTAAAGATGAACCCAAAAACCTGAGTTTTTCGCCTTTTTCTACTGCACGTTCAACAATACTACACAGTAATTCTATCGCTTTTGCCGGACAGTTAGGTAATTGAGGCTGATAAAAAGGAAGGCTTGGAAAGTGTTTCTCAACATAAGTTCGAGTTAACACGCCTTTGTCTGACAATGGAGAGCTATTAAATCCATGAATGTAGAGCAGCATATATCCTCACGCTGCGGCTAAGCACAGCGTGAATTTCTGTACTTAATATCCGCTAACTTCATTTTCAGGTGAAAAACGATCGCCTTGAACACGATAAACAGTAGAGTAAATGCTACCATCAGCTTTCAGTTCCAGCAAACGATAACCTGGTTGTAAGCCATCTAAAGCAAAATGATTAGACTTTGGCGTGAACTGGATACATGTCGAAGGTGAAGCTAACATCTTGATCGGGTGATGTTGGCCTTCATAAATACGATCGAGCTCTTGATGAATATGCCCCCACAATAATCCTTTTACCTGAGAATACTGACTCACTCGTTGTAAAAATTCATCGCCGTTTTGCAGCCAATGCTGATCCAACCACTTACAGTCAACTTTGACTGGATTATGGTGCATGGCAATTAATACATGCTTTTCTGGGTGTTGTTTAATTGCACGTTCAATAAAAGCAAACTCACTGTCTTCAATGTAACCGGATGGCTTTTTAGGTATGGTTGAGTTCAGTAGCAAAATTTGCCAGTTATCGAAGATAATTTGATTTTCTGACGCCATAGGAGCAGATGCTGCAAGTTGAGTCTGCATCATTTGCCATTCATCATGATTTCCAGGTAAAAAATGACAGGGTGTCCGTAACCCAGAAATAGATTTAATGAAATTCTGATATGACTGAGGTGTATAATCTTGGCTGATATCACCTGTAGCCAGTAATGCATCCGCTGGATGCGAATTTTGTGCAATTAACGCTACGACTGCATTTAGGCTGTCATTAGTATTGACGCCCAATAGCTCACCTGTTGGCTCGCCAAATAAATGAGTATCTGTTATCTGCACTATGCAAACATGATTTTCACTTTTTGTAGGGTAGTGAATCTTTGCCTGTCGCACGATTTCGTTCCAGAGTTTAGTTTATACGATCACTTTATCGTGATTGCCTATTTTTAATAGCTCTTCCAAAAATGCATTTATTTGATATTTTTCATTACGCTGATACATTTGCGGATTTGGATAATCATACACTGGATAAAGCCGATAAATCTGTTGACTGCTTAACACTTCTGCCAATTGAGCATCATGATACACTCGGACTAACATCTTAGGTTGATTAATAAAATCATCGCTTAGAACAGGTCTTCGAATTTCAATAAGTTGTGTATATTGCGTGTTTTCTATCAACGAAATATCTAAGTGTCCAACTTGCCCAGTTACCTGCCATTGACTCCCAGCCATGACATCTTGTGGCAACCACAATTGAATTTTGTGATAGTTCCTTCCACATAAAGCCAGAAATTCACTGACATTGGGCTGGTATCGCTTATTTTGTTTTACTGACATCAAATTACAGGTTTTATTTTGTGATAGTTTAATTGTAGCCATTGTAACCCAATGACAGTCGAAGCATTGTCGATTTGGCCCTGCTCAAGCATCTCAAATGCACGTTCTCTCGCCATAACATGCACTTTTATATCTTCATGTTCTTGCTCGAGTCCATAAATCCCTTTGGCTTCAGTTGCATCGACCTCTGCCCAATAAAAATAAAAGCGCTCTGATGTACCACCAGGACTGGCCAAAATGCTTTGAATTTGAGTAATGTTTTTGGCATCCAATCCTGCTTCTTCCATAAGCTCTGCTTTAGCGACTTCATGGGCGTTTCGGTTTTTATCAATCATTCCTGCCACAAGCTCAAACAACCATGGTGATTCACTGGTTCGCAGTGCAGGGAAACGAATTTGCTCAATCAACACCACTTGATCTGTGACAGGATCATAAGGAAGAACAACTACGGCATCACCACGTTCAAAAACTTCTCTTTCAATGGGATCACTCCACCCTCCAGCGAATAATTTATGCTTGAAAGTATACTTGATGACTTTAAAAAAGCCTTGGAAAACGGTTTGCTGTTTTAACAGCTCGACATCGGATTGAGAAAAACGCTTCATAACCTGTTTTGTCCAAAAATATGGAACGGTAGATTTCAAATTTACTTTCAGCATATCACACAGTTGCAAAATAAAATCTGTTACACTTCCGAGTTGACTGTTAGGGGTTTGATTCTTAATATCGAACCACACTACTCAAGTATTGTGAGTAAAAAGCTGTATCGGGAAGCGTCGGGAAGCGCAAACCGCAATATTTTCAAGGTTCACTTTGCTGTAATACCAATGTTTCATTGGCGTATTATTTTGAAAATATGCATATTTCGAAGTTAATTAGTTTTCTATTGAAAACTCGGTGTCTAAAAGGACAGCACATGAAATTTAAAATGAAATCTGTTTGTGCCGCACTAGCGTTAGCCGTTTCTTCCACGGCCGCATATGCAGACGATTTACTACAAATTTATCAGCAAGCACTAACCAACGACCCGGTTGTTTTGCAAGCAAAAGCACAACGTGACAAATTGTATGCCGCCATTGAGCAAAGTCGCTCAGGCTTAATGCCGACCATAAGTGGTAATGTGGCTTACAGTAAAACTCATGATAATACTGCTAATAACCCTTCTGGTTATACCGCAGGTGTGTCATTAACTCAGTCTCTTTATGATCACAGCGTCTGGGTTGGCTTAAGCTTATCTGAAAAAGTCGCTTCGCAAGCGGATTCTTCTTATGCTGGTGCACTACAAGAGTTAATGATTCGTGTTACTTCAGCTTATTTTGATGTATTAACAGCTAAAGATAATTATGAGTTTGTTAAAGCAGAAAAGCGTGCTATCGATCGTCAGCTTGAACAAACAAAACAGCGTTTTGCCGTTGGTCTGACTGCAATTACAGATGTACATGAAGCCCAAGCTCAATATGATTTAGCATCAGCTTCTGAAATTCAAGCTCAAAACACGCTGGACAACAGTTATGAAGCACTTCGAGAAATCACTGGTATCGATCACTTAAATATCGATCCATTAGATACTAAGCGTTTCACAGCGGTGACTCCTGCGCCACAATCTTCAAATGATTGGTTAAAAATTGCAGAAAATAAAAATATCGCCTTAATGGGTGATAAATTGGGTAAAGATATTGCTAAAGAAACGATTGATGCTCAAGAAGCTGGGCACCTTCCGACACTTTCTTTAAACGCTGGTTACAACTCAAACTTTGATCAAAAACTCAGTGGTAGAGATTCACAGCCAGCTGATCGTGATACAACGAATGTTGGTGTGACGTTAAGTGTACCCATCTTCCAAGGGTTTGCTGTCAGCTCTCAAGTTAAGCAAGCACAGTATGATTACGTTTCTGCGAGCCAAAAGCTTGAGCAAACTTATCGTGGTGTAGTGAAAAGCGTGCGCAACAACTTTAATAACGTAAAAGCCTCAATCAGTTCGATCAGAGCTTATGAGCAGTCAGTACTTTCTTCTGAAAGTGCGTTAAAGGCAACTCAAGCAGGATTCGAAGTGGGTACTCGTACCATTGTTGATGTATTAAACCGTACTCGTGATTTATATAACTCTAAGCGTCAGTTGTCTGATGCGCGTTATAGCTACATCCAGTCAGTGTTAGCACTAAAACAAGCCGCTGGTACGTTAACTGAAGATGACATTATTGGTATCAATAATGGCTTAATGAAATAAGCACTCTTCTTTACAGACATAAAAAAACCGCTTTAAGCGGTTTTTTTATGTCTGCTTTACAATGGATTTAGAAATCTAATTCAACACCGACAAAGTAACCATCAGCTTTGGTATTGGCATTGATTCCTGAAAACTTATTAACATCAAACGTAAAATCGCGGTAACCAGCACGAAGATTGACATCGAAAGCGGCAAGGTCGAACTTATAACCTAGCCCCGCTGAATAATCGTAAACATCACGCTCATTAATTCCAGCATTCACATCGACAAAACCGTATAAATCAAAGCCAGGTAAACTTAACTCTGCATTAGCGTATCCCATAAAGATACCACTATCGATGTCTTTCGTGCCTGACAAGTTTCCAGTTTTATAATCCAACTCACCGTTCATCAAGCGATATGCAGCACCCGCATCCAAAGACAAAATATCGTTATCCAGCAATTCATAATACAACACCAAATCAGCATGACTTAGGTTGTAACCTTGGCGTCCAGTTTGAGCACCAACGGTATAACTTCCAGAAGTATCAACTTGACTCGCTCTAAGCATGACGTTCGGAATAAACGGTAACGGATGCTCTAGCGCAACCCAAATTCTGCCTTGTGTTTTGGCGTCAAAGTTACCGGAAGTTGAGCTTGCACTGTTTGCAGCAACGGAACCTTGAGTATCCACTCGCCATACGTCAACACCAACTTTACCACCTAAAATCGTATCGGCACTTGCCGCACCGGACACTAACAGCGCTAAAGGTAAAATTATTTTTTTCATCGTTATCCTTGAGATAATAAGTTGTTTAAATCAATAACTGCCGCATTGGCTCTGGAAATATAATTCGCCATCACTAAGGAATGATTGGCTAAAATGCCAAAGCCGCTGCCGTTTAAAATCATAGGACTGTATACAGTCTGCTGTGTTGCTTCTAATTCACGAATAATTTGCTGAACACTCGTTCTTGCATTCTTTTTTTCGAGCACATCAGCAAAGTCCACTTCAATTGCACGCATAAAATTCAGTAATGCCCATGAACTGCCCCGAGCTTCATAAAACACATTATCAATATCTAACCATGGTGTTTTGAAACGTCTAACCGGTGCAACTTCAGTGGATTGCTTCGCTGCCGAATCGCCTGCCAAATCGGTATTCACTCGCTCAGTTTCTACACTCGCAGACAACCGTTGAGATAAGCCACCTAAGCGCTTTTGAACTTCCTTAAGCCATTCATTTAAGTTATCAGCACGGGCATAAAATTGAGCGTTAACGTTTGAAGGATCACTGATCCTTAATCGATAGAACTCAAGTAACTTCACGGCTTCCTGATACTCATTCTCAGCTCTTGGGATCAGCCAACTCGTATGATCAATATTGAACTTTGCTTGGGCTTCGCTTAAGTCTTTATCCTCAAGCGACTGAGATTGAGAGCGACTGAAATCTTTCCTCATGGCTCTGGCTAAGTCACGAACTTGCTCTAAAGCACCAAATTCAAAAGAATGCATATTATCAAGAAACACGCCCGGTGGTAGCGTATCATTCGATGTCCAACCACCTGGCTTATTAAGCAATACTTCCACAGTATTGATTAATGCACTGGTCGTCGAATACCCAATAATCGGTTTACCATTTGCCTGTACTTTGACTTCGGGTGCAATTGGATCAGGATCCACACTCCACCACATTCCTAAACTGGTTAACACCACAAAAATAACACCTACTGCAATGCCAACATACTTGTTCGCACGTGCACTCCAAGTAAAATTCATTACGACTCCTAATGATGATGGTGATGATGATCCATCTCTTGTTTCACTTTTTCTACGGGTAACTTAATGATCTTTTTCGTCCCATCAGAAAAATACAACGTTAAAGGTACAATCTGTCCAACTTTAAGCGGTTGCTTTAATCCCATCACCATAATGTGATTTCCTGAAGAGGTTAATACTAACTGACTGTGTGCTTTCAAATTATAACTTGGCACTTGGCGCATTTTTACAACGCCATTCTCTTCGATTAAAGTATGTAATTGTGCTTCTTTAGCAACCGGAGTTTCAGCTTTAATAAGCTTTACGTCTGCACCTTCGTTTTTAAGCGTAAAGTACGCTGCAGTATTTGGCACCGTTGGAGGGAGTGCTCTTACATGTCCTGAGATTAACGAAATTTGAGCTGCAAAGGCGTGTAAACTGAAACCAGAGATGATTAACAATGAGGTTGAAATTTTCATTATTTTTTTCAATGTCCTAAACTCCATATACTTAAGTATTCCCTATTTTGAGGAACCCGATTATGAGTGCTCTTTTGGTCAATGATGCAAACGGCGTTAGAACCCTATGTTTTAATAAACCTGATAAGCTCAATGCCATCAATCTTGATATGTATAAACAGCTAACAGAATACCTTATTCAAGGTGAGAGCGACAATGACATTCGAGCATTTCTGATCAAGGGTTCCGGCGAGCACTTTACTTCCGGAAATGATATTGCAGATTTTCTCAGAGGTGGTGATTTACACAATAACCACCCCGCAGTTCGATTTTTGTATTGCTTACTCGAAATTAAAAAGCCTTTAATCGCTTCAGTATCTGGAACTGCTGTTGGCATAGGTGCAACTATACTGCTGCATTGTGATTTAGCGTATGCTGAACCTAACGCTAAATTTCAGTTTCCATTTTTAAACTTGGGACTGATCCCTGAAGCTGGCTCAACCATGTTATTGCCTGAATTAGTTGGTCATCAAAAAGCGGCTGAGCTTTTTTTACTTGCCGAACAGTTCAGTGCAGAAGAAGCATTAGGCTATGGGTTAATTAATAAGATTATCGACACTTCGACCCTTCATGAATATTCAGAAAAGAAAGCCATTCATATTGCGAGTCAACCTGTTAAAGCAGTAAGAGAAACATTACGATTGATGCGCCCACATAAGCACAAAATACAACATCAAATGCATCAAGAATTAGAGGTTTTCAGTGAGTGTTTAAAAAGTGAAGAGACCCAGCAAAGGTTTAGTCATTTTTTAAAAAAATAAACTAGCAGGTTTTGAGACAAAATGTCAGTAAACAGCAAAGCATAATAAGAGTGATGGCGCAGCCAAAAAAGCTTAACGTGTTTAATGCGAGAAGCGCCATTGCTGTCGAGAAAACAGCCAAAACCACTTGTAAGATGTTTAAATTAAAAATCACAAAATAAATCACTGCCAGTGCTGCGCTTGAAAGTCCAAACATAACCCAAGGCGACATACCGAATAAAGCCACGGACTCTAACACTGAGTTAAAATGCTCTAGAGCTTCAGCATCAATGACTTGAAAATGCTCAACTGGTACCAGTAACCAACCAAATGCTGCGACAAAAGCGACCAGTCCTCCAAAACTTCCAAGCGCACTGATAAGGTTCGATTGCATGAATCTCATCGTCAATTCCTTATGCATTCTTATAAATGAACTGCTCCAGCACTAAATAAACGATTGCCGTAGTCAAAGGCGCAAATACTAAACACAAGCCCCACACAATCCGTGTACCTAGT
The DNA here is from genome assembly GCF_004168585.1 of Shewanella sp. OPT22. Lineage (GTDB taxonomy): Bacteria > Pseudomonadota > Gammaproteobacteria > Enterobacterales > Shewanellaceae > Parashewanella. The sequence continues at coordinate 482,226 of NZ_PGVH01000056.1, forward strand.
GCTGACCAATCAAACTGCTTAGCCATTGATGATGCAACACCACAAATCAGTTTTGATGATTTTTTGACTTCATATTCCCATCGATGCATGGCTTACTCCCAATTCGAAACTTTTGTTAATACCAGTAAAACTAAAGCGCACAACCCAAAACTAATCACCGGTAACATTAGAACTCCTGCAATACTGTTTGCTAAGAATTCCATTATTCGATATCCGAGTTATTTTGATCTTCTTGCTTGTCGTTGTTAGCGACTTCAGCTTTATCTTGGTTTTCAGTAACGTCTGCTTTTATTGATAACTCATTCATCATTTCAGCAAGTTGTGCTTCAAAACTTAACATCACTTCTTTTTTAGCCACTTCAATTAATTTAGCCGTTTGAACTGCCATTGTTCTTTCCAGTGAAGTAACAATATCAGTATTAACATCACTTGCTTGAGCGCTCATACTCATGCCAGAGATCAAAATTGTTGAACCAACTAAACCAAGTGTGTTTTTCGAAATTTGCTTAAACATAATGTTTTCCTTGTTAAAAAATATCCAAATGACAATTTAGATATAACAAGGGGCGTGCCAAGTTTTGAAAAATAACGCAAGGTATTGATATTTATGAATTAAAAATAATTAAACGTAGGAGAGTGACAGTAATTCAGTTTAGAATAAAAAACAAGATTGGTGAAAATAACCACTACATTTAGCTATTTTCACCATTGAGACAATTAAGAGTCGATAAACGACAAAGCTTGAGTAATAACTTCGATACCCGCCTCTTTTTTATGAGCATTTTCACTCAGGTGACGACGCCAACCTCGAGAACCAGGAATCCCCTGGAACAACCCAATAATATGGCGAGTCACGTGATTTAAGCGTCCACCTTGTTTCAGATGTTGCTCAATATATGGCAGCATCATCTCTGCAACCTGATGACGAGTTAAGTCACGATGCTCCATACCGCACAGCTGCGCATCAACCTCACTAATGATAAACGGATTATTATAAGCTTCACGCCCGATCATCACGCCATCTAAGTGCTGCAAATGATGTTGCATCTCCTCGATGGTCTTGATACCACCGTTAATGCTGATATGCAGATCCGGATAATCTTTTTTAAGCTGATAGACTCTTGGATAATCTAACGGTGGGATCTCTCGATTCTCCTTAGGACTTAAACCAGATAACCAAGCCTTACGGGCATGAATAATGAATTCATCACAACCTTTATCTTTCACCACATCAATAAACTGGGTAAGAAATTCATAGCTGTCTTGATCGTCGATTCCTATACGTGTCTTTACCGTCACAGGTACATCAGCAACCTGTTTCATAGCATCAACGCATTCAGCAACTAGTTCTGGTTCAGCCATTAAGCAAGCGCCAAAACGACCATTTTGAACTCTATCTGATGGGCAACCTACATTAAGGTTAATCTCATCATACCCACGTTCTGTCGCAATGTGAGCGCACTTTGCTAAATCAATAGGGTTGGAGCCACCGAGTTGCAGGGCCAGTGGATGTTCTTCTTCATTGTAAGCAAGGTAATCACCTTTACCATGCAGGATAGCTCCAGTCGTCACCATTTCTGTATAAAGCAAAGCCTGCTTTGACATTAAGCGCGCAAAGTAACGATAGTGCCTGTCAGTCCAATCCAGCATTGGAGCTATGGAAAATTTACGATTTATTGAAGTAATTGAGGTTGTTTGTGCCATGAATCTTCTTAGCAAAAAGCTCTTTTAAGCAAACGTATAGCTTAAAGGAGTGACTAAATTTGTCATTATTCTACCTTAAATCCCAATTTTAAATCTAAGAAAGCAGAAAATTGGTTTAGGAATTAAAAACAAATCTCGGGCTAGATGAACAAAAGTTAACTTGAGTTACTGACTGTTAATAGATTAATTTCATATACCTACATCATTAACATCAAGTTTACTTAATCACAAAGAGATTAAAATGGCCTCAGTTTCTGCTGAAAGAGTAACTCCAAACAATTACAACTGGTCAAATAGTAGACCGAACAGTTCTAAAGCAAGTCATATCTTCAATCGAGATAGCGCTAAAGATTTAGCTAGAATAGGTCTGATTTTATCAAAGCTAGAGCCCAGGCATCTAGAAGCAATTAAAGTCAAACTAGGTCAAACTAATAGTGTTTCATTTATGCAACTCGCTTATTCTTGGCTGCAATCAGGAAACGCTGAACACTTAACTGCACTCGATTCAGCTCAAAATTTGACTCGCAAAACACTCGTTAATACAGTTTGCGATTTATCACCTGAATTAGCACAAAAAAGATCACAACTTAATAGCTACGCTCGTTTTAAATTAGAGAGAACTGATCAAGAGTTTTACTACATTGACCGAGATGATAAACAAGAAGTGATTAAATATCTCAACCGAATTGAGAACTTTGATAGAGACAGTATTCAGTTGTTCGCAGCTATTTTAGGTGCAAGAATCGTTGACCTTAGAAAATTAGATACTATCGAGCAACTAGCAGAATACATCGTTGAACTTGATATAGGTGACAATGGAAGTGCAACAAGCATAGAAAGTGACACAACCAATGCATGTCATTGGTTTGAATTTGCTGAAATTTTAAAATTAATGGGGCACGATCAAATTGCCCAAGAAATACTTAATGATGATACAAGTTCTAGTTCTGATTGTGAGTTAACTTCTGATTCAGGTTCTGAACTTGAAATGGTCCCTTTTAATGAAGCTACTCAAGGACAAACTGTTTCAAGTGCTAAAATTAAAAAGCAATTTTTATCTACACAAAAAGCAAGACCCCAAACAGCCCACCAATCTGGTCGGGAACAAGGTAGCAACTTTGCTCATGGGAATACTAACCAACCGACAAGACCAGTCTCAGCAAATGCAAAAACTGACTGCTCAGCGCAATCGTCTGCCAACAGCGTCAACTTGGCCAGAATGAAAGCTCACGTAAAGTCAAAAATAGATGCATCTAAAAAGTAATGCGATAACATTAATGCCTTAAAGATTCACAGCTCTCCTGATTTCAACCATCAGATCCCCTGCGAGCATGCCTCTTTCACCGCCGCTAAGCGCTACACGATCTCCAGCGTATCCATGAACAACAACACCTATGGTAGCGGCGTTAAGCAGTGATAAACCTTGAGCAAGTAATGAACCAATTATTCCTGCAAGTACATCACCACAACCTCCACTGGCGAGCCCTGGGTTTCCAATAGTAGCCACATAGGTTTCAGTGCCATCAGTGATAATGGTGCCCGCACCTTTTAGAACAATCACTCCACCATATTTTCCATGCAATTGTTTAGCAGCTTCAAAGCGATTTTGGTTTACCATCTCAACATCGCATTCAAGTAATCTGGCAGCTTCACCGGAATGAGGTGTTAGTATCCAGTTGTTCTGCTTTTGAGGCCGCCTACTTAAGATGTTCAGCCCATCAGCATCAACAACAATTGGTTTATCTGTCATCATAGCGGCTTTAAATAAATTAACGCCCCAATCATGACGACCTAGGCCGGGGCCTAATACCAAAACATCAGCCCATCCTAAGCGATGATAAATATCCATATCGATAAATTCAGCACCAGAAAACATGAGCTCAGGTCGTCGAACGATAACAACCGCTTGATGCTCAGGACGGCTCACTACGGCCACTAAGCCACTGCCAGCTCTATAGCTTGCTTCAGCACAAAGCGTAACTGCACCCGGCATACCAATATCACCACCAATCACCACAACTTTTCCGGAATCGCCTTTATGAGCATGACGTTGCCGCTTACCTAACACTTTATTAAGCATTAGAGCATCCACTCGTTTGATGTGCGTTTCTGGTAAAAAATCAGCAAAACCAATATCGGCGAAAAAAATCTCTCCACAATAATGACGTGCTTGATGGGTGCATAGTCCAACTTTTAACGCACCAAAAACGATAGTTGTATTGGCTTTGATGGCAGTAACAGCGTTACCAGTATCAGCATTTACACCTGAGGGTACATCGAGAGAAATGACTTTTGCACCAGAACGGTTCACCTTTTCCACTAGTAAAGTGTCATCACTATCTAGCGGTCGTGATAAACCAACCCCAAAAAGTGCATCGATGATCAAATCAAAGTCAGACAAACGCTCGTAATCAATATTATCAACCTGACCACCTCGGGCTTCAAATGCGGTTCTTGCTTGTTGATGCTCAGCCGTTGATACAGCCTTATCGACTGCCATTACACAGACAGGTAGTTTCTGCTCGAGCAGTTTTCTGGCTACAACAAGACCGTCAGCACCGTTATTACCATTTCCGACAAGAATACAGATCGGTGAATCCGTTTTGGATAATGGAAAGATGACCTCAAAAGCGGCTTGACCTGCTTTTTCTACTAATTCGTACAGCCCATTGTCTTTCCCTAGACAGGCTTCAACTTCAGCCTGACGTACCTGCTCAACGCGATAAAGGTTTGAAGGTAAGTCATTAGACATTGCTGATTTCTCCATAATAAAACTGCGAACGAAATAGCCAGAACCGAAAGTTTGTATGAATTACAAACAACACGGATACAGCATTTTTTGCCACACTAGCAAATGCTTTTTCGTCAGTTCATGACTTAAATCAGAAACTGATCACAAAACGTGATCTAAATGCCTTTTTATTGGGCGTTAGCTTTATAAATTGATACAGTGGCTAAAAAAATAAGCATTAATGCAATATGAACTGGTTAAACCTTTATACCCAAGAATACATTTCCTCATGGATAAGTCATCGAGCTGGTGAACAGAAGATTGGCGATAAATCCTTTTATCCAAATATTCAACGCCCACTTAAAGAGCAATTTACAGTATTTAAAAAACAAGGTGGGCAATTCGTCTTGTTCGGTATCAATGAAGATCTTGGCCCACAAGGAAACTTGGGCCGTAGAGGTTCAGGTAATGGTTATGAAGCTACGATTAAACAATTCGTCAACTTCCAATCGAATCAGTTTTTATCTGGCAGTGATATCTTTATTCTCGGAGATATACAAACTCAAGACATTCAGCCAGATTCTGGCAACACTGAACTAATACGCCAAGCTGTCGCTAAGCTCGACGATAGAGTAATTGAACTGACATCTTTAATTATTGCTGCGGGGCTGGAACCGATCGTAATTGGCGGTGGGCATAACAATGCCTACGGCCTTCTAACGGCGTGTCACCAGGCATTAAACACACCTATGTCCGCAGTAAATTTAGATCCACACTCTGATTTTCGAACACTGGAAGGTCGACACAGCGGTAATGGTTTTAATTATGCGGCTTCAGAAGGGGCTCTCACTAAGTATCACGTACTTGGTTTACACGAATTAAAAAACAATTCGACCAATTTAGAGCAATTACAACAGTTCGGTGGTACTTGGCATACTTTACAGCAAATTTGGATAAGAAGAGAATTAACCCTAGAAGCTGCAATGCAAGAGATTGCACAAGATATGAATAGCATTGAACAGCCTGTAGGAATTGAACTTGACGTTGATGCCATTGCACAATTTCCATCAAGCGCAGAAACCAGTGCCGGTATTCCTCTACTCGACGCCGCATTTTACATTTCTTACCTTGCCAGACACTGTCACTGTCACTATTTACATTTGGCTGAAGCTGCACCTAAATGCCACCCTACTTCAGAGCAGGCAGGTTATCGACAAGTTGGTCAATCGTTGAGCGAGTTAGTCTATGCTTATATTCAAGGGCGACAAGGTAACGCTTAAAGTTTAAAGATGGACTTTGAAGATTCATTGCCTAACAAGATTCCAAGCCATTTTTTCTTTGAGTTTCGGATGGATGATCAAAATCATTAATTTACTCGACTATCCTAATAATTTTATTCATTTGCGTTAGCGAATATGGTCTAATTACCACTTTCCAGAACGATTTATTGGTTGATACTCATGTATGAGATGAGCCGACACACAGGAATTTTCAATGTCTGATAATGGATCAAAACAAACTCATTTCGGCTATAAAACCGTTGATGCTGATAAAAAAGCAGATTTAGTGGCCGATGTTTTTCATTCAGTTGCGGCTAAATACGACATAATGAATGATGTGATGTCATTTGGTGTTCATCGTTTCTGGAAACGTTTTACCATTGAAACGGCTGCGGCCCGTCCTGGCATGAAAGTCCTTGACCTTGCTGGCGGTACAGGCGACTTAACGGCAAAATTCTCCCGTATTGTTGGACCACAAGGCTCAGTAACCCTAGCTGATATTAATGACTCAATGTTAAAGGTAGGTCGTGACAAGTTACGTGATAGAGGCATTGTGGGCAACGTAAGTTATGTGCAAGCCAATGCCGAAGCTTTACCATTTCCTGATAATCACTTTGATATTATTACTATTGCGTTTGGTTTACGTAATGTAACAGATAAAAATGCAGCCTTGCGTTCGATGCAACGAGTACTCAAGCCCGGCGGTAAGTTACTCATACTCGAGTTCTCAACACCTAAGCACGATATCATGAAAAAGGTGTATGACTTATACAGCTTTAAAGTAATTCCACAAATGGGAAAACTGATCACAAATGATGCAGACAGCTATGAATACTTGGCTGAATCTATCCGCATGCACCCTGATCAAGAAACCTTAAAACAGATGATGATTGATGCTGGTTTAGAACAAGTCGACTATACCAATTTAACCGATGGCGTTGTGGCGCTTCATCGTGGTTATAAATTTTAAGGTAGGCTAATGCAGCAAAAAATGGCTTTACTGTGCTCTTCTGTAATTGAAGCGTCTTTAGCACAATTAAACAAACTCAATCCGCACTTGCAAGATGAATTGCAAGTGCTGGATAACAAAGTCATTGAAATTCACTTGAACCAGCTACCTTGGCCATTATTCTTTATTTGTAACGATGAGGTTTTGGTGCTGACTCAATATGAAGCTCAACCTGATGTCTCTTTAAAAACAGATTTAAGTACTTTAGCCAAAATTCGTCAAGGCGAAAGCCTGACAGACCTAATTAAAGCCGATAAGCTCGCAATAGATGGTGATATCAATATCCTTCAACAATTCAGCGCTTATTTGGAAAAGCTCGACTTTAATCTTATCGAACCTATATCAAAATATATCGGTGATGTACCTGCACATTTTTTGCAAAGTGGCTTCAACCAATTTACTTCTAAACTGAGATCCATTTCCAAAGGCACGACAACTCATCTCACAGAACTCGCAGTTGAAGAGTATCAATTAGCACCACATCGTATTGAGTACATTCAACACTGTGATCAACTTGAAGATTTAACTGCTGATGTAACCCGTTTAGAAAAGCGCATAGCAAGCTTAAGGGACAAGAACTCAGTATGAGCATATCAGGGATCCACCGCGGCTATTTTGTCATCAAGACCTTTTTACAATACGGTGTTGACGAACTCTTACCCAACAAACTCAAGCCATGGTATTTCAAGCTGCTTCGTTCAATGTTCTTTTGGTTACGCAATCAACACAAAGATCTCTCCGGCGGCGAACGATTTCGTTTAGCAATGATTGCGTTAGGTCCTGTTTACATCAAACTTGGCCAAATGCTTTCGACTCGACGGGATTTGCTGAGCGATGAATGGGCCGAAGAGCTGGCGGTGTTACAAGACAGAGTGCCACCGTTTGATTCAAGCCTTGCGAGGCAAGCCATTGAAAAAGAACTAGGCGAACCTATTGAGAACTTATTCGATGATTTTGAAGCAAAGCCTTTAGCTTCAGCTTCTATTGCCCAAGTGCACTGTGCTACCTTAAAATCAAACGGAAAATCTGTCGTTCTTAAAGTGCTTCGCCCCAATGTTGAGTCGCAAATTAAAGCGGATTTACAGCTGATGGAGCAAGTGGCAACGACGGTTGAGAAGCTATTAAAAGATAATCGTCGTTTTCGCCCAGCTGAAGTGATTGCTGATTATAAAAATACGATTTTAGGCGAGCTCAACTTAAAGCTTGAAGCCCTTAACGCCATAAAGTTAAGGAATAACTTTTTAAACTCTGACGCTCTGTATATTCCGTATGTCTATGAAGAACTGTGTCATAAACGTTTGATGGTGATGGAACGTATTGATGGCATTCCAGTATCGAATATCGAAGAATTAAGCGCTCAAAATACAAATTTCAAACTATTAGCTGAGCGTGGCGTTGAGCTATTTTTCACTCAAGTGTTCCGAGATAATTTTTTTCATGCGGATATGCATCCAGGAAATATTTTTATCTCAAAAGAACACCCCGAAAACCCATTCTACATTGGTTTAGATTGCGGCATCATGGGGACCTTGAGCGAAGCTGATAAAAATTATTTAGCCCAAAATTTCCTCGCCTTTTTTAATCGTGATTATGAACGGATTGCTCAGCTTTATATTGAATCCGGCTGGGTTTCAAAAAATACCGATATGGTTGCATTTGAACAAGCCGTAAAAGCTATGTGTGAACCAATGTTCAATAAACCGTTGGATGAAATTTCATTTGGGCATGTTTTATTAGAGTTATTCCGTACGGCACGACAATTTGAACTGGTTGTTCAGCCTCAATTAATTCTTTTACAGAAGACCTTGCTGTATATTGAGGGGCTAGGAAGACAATTATATCCACAACTTGATTTATGGCAGACAGCAAAACCATTTTTAGAGAAATGGATGTCTGAGCAAGCTGGGGCAAAAGCCTTTGCGAAAAAAACCAAAGCAAATTTTCCATATTGGGTTGAAAAGCTTCCTGAGCTGCCCGAATTGGTGTACGACAATTTAAAATTAGGGCGAAAGCTCGTTGGTTCGCAACAAGAGATGCTCAATCAATACCTGAGTCATCAACGCCAGTTACACAAAAGTAACTTTTTGTTGATCACATCTGCAGTTTTATTGATCTGTGGCACGATTTTGTTTGACCAAGATGTGACACCATTAGTGTCACAAATCAGTTTAGGTGCTGGAGCAGTTCTCTGGATAGTAGGATGGTTCTCTAGACCAAATTAATGAAGGGTTCGTCTTGAAATAGTACCCAACAGCAAATCTGGAAGACTATTTCAAAACGAACTCTATAACCGTAGAAAGAGGAAATATTTCATGGGTGGTATCAGCATTTGGCAGTTACTAATTATTGCGGTAATTGTAGTGTTATTATTTGGAACTAAGAAATTACGCAACATCGGCGGTGATTTAGGTGATGCCGTAAAAGGGTTTAAAAAAGCAATGGCTGACGACGACAAAAAAGCCATTACTGACGAGACAGCTTCAGCTGAAAAGACTGTAGAAACTGAAGCTAAGGCTGAAACGAAAGAAAAAGAACAGGTGTAACTTATCATGTTCGATGGCATCGGCTTTATGGAGCTGTTGCTGATAGGCATTATTGGTCTTGTGGTATTGGGGCCAGAGCGTCTACCGGTCGCAGTGAAAACGGTAGCTAGCTGGATTAGAACCATAAAGCGCATGGTCAACTCTGTAAAAGAGGAACTTGAGCATGAGCTTAATGTCGAGCAGTTACACAAAGATCTTAAAGAAGCTGAAAACAAGGGGCTAGCAAACTTGTCCCCTGAGCTTCAAGAGTCTATTGATAAATTGAAAGAAGCCGCAGAGTCAGTTAATCGCCCTTATAAAGCGACTGAAGACGCGACTTCAACGTCAGAACCTTCCACAGAAAAAACTGACGAAAAAATAACGGCAATCTCTTCTGAAAAAGAGAACAAAAAAAACGGATAAACTATGGCAGAGCAGCAACCTCTAATTAGCCACTTGCTGGAGTTACGCACTAAAGTTTTACGTGCAATTGGTAGTATTTTATTGGTGTTTATCTGCCTGGTTTACTGGGCTCAAGACATCTATCATTTTTTGGCCATCCCATTAATGAGTAACATGCCTGCTACTGGTAGCATGATTGCAACCGATGTTACCGCTCCGTTTTTTGCACCTTTTAAATTAACCCTTATTTTATCGTTTTTTATTGCCATTCCTTATGTTCTTTTTCAAATCTGGTCATTCATTGCACCCGGATTATATAAACATGAGAAAAAGCTCGTAGCACCGCTTTTGTTCAGCAGTACCTTGCTATTTTACCTTGGAATTGCGTTTGCTTATTTCGTGGTATTTCCAGTTGTTTTTGGATTTTTTACCAGCGTAGCGCCAGAAGGTGTTCACATTGCGACTGACATCAACAGTTATTTAGATTTTGTTCTCAAGCTTTTCTTTGCTTTCGGTTTAGCTTTTGAGATCCCTATTGGTGTGGTGTTACTTTGTTGGGCTGGCGTCACCACAGTTGAAGATTTGAAAAAGAAACGACCTTATATCATTGTAGGTGCTTTTGTAGTTGGTATGCTTCTTACGCCACCGGATATTATTTCTCAAACAATGTTAGCAGTACCTATGTTACTCTTGTTTGAAGGCGGTTTGTTGGCTGCTCGTTTTTATAAGAAGAAGCCTGATGAAGAAACGTCTTCTGACGATTCAGATCAAGACTCAAATAATAGCATCATGCCTCAATAACCGTGTGGTATGAGAAGGAGAATTAAAATGAATAAAATATGGATTCCTACTCTATTTTTATTATCTACGTCAGCTTTTGCAGGTGTTGAACAAGATATCCAGAAATGCGCCACAATCTCAGACAAATTAGACAGACTGATTTGCTATGACAATTTGGCCAAAGGTGTAAGCCCAAAAGTTAGCTCACCTGAAGCCAACTTTGGTAAAGTATCATCTGCAACAGAAACTTCATCTTCAGATCAGTTTGAAACACGTGGTCAAACGACAGAGACATTTGGTATAACTAAACCAACAGGGAAACAATTAGAACGGGTAGAGTTGACTGTTGCAAAGGTAGCTAAAAGCCCACATGGAAAACTCACCATTACATTTGAAAATGGTCAAGTTTGGAAGCAAAGCGAAACCAAACGATTCAAACTGAAATCGGGACAAAAAGCCTATATCAAAAGAGGAGCACTTGGCTCGTTTATTTTAGGTACACCTGAACGAAATTCTTCAATACGCGTAAAACGCATTAAATAAAGTGTAATGACTCGTTATATCGATATTGCTGTCAACTTAATTGGCAGCAAACTTGAGCATAAAATCGAAACTGTACTTCACGAAGCTCATGCTGCTGCCGTTGAAAAGCAAATCATCGTTGGCAGCAATCTTGAGGAAAGCACAGAAGTCGCAACGTGTTGCAAACAGTACTCTAATACTTTATTTGGAACCGCGGGTGTGCATCCGCATTATGCCAGTCAATGGTCTGATCAAAGTTCAGAAAAGCTCTTATCACTCTTAAGTCATGACTCAATTGTAGCTGTGGGAGAGTGCGGCTTAGATTTTAACCGCAACTTTTCAACACCCGATCAACAACTCAAAGCATTTGAATCTCAGCTCGAAATTGCAGTTCAAACTCAAATGCCAATATATATGCATTGTAGAGATGCACATAACGAGTTTATTCAATTAGTGAAACAGTATCGACCTCAACTTTCAAAAGCCGTTTTACACTGCTTTACAGGCTCAAGATCTGAACTTGAAGACTGCCTTGAACTCGATTTATTCATCGGTATCACAGGTTGGGTATGCGATGAACGCAGAGGGAAAACACTCGCAGAGTGTGTGAAATATATTCCTAACGATCGTTTGATGCTTGAAACTGACAGTCCATATTTGCTTCCAAGAAATTTAAAACCCAAACCTAAGTCGAGCACAAACTATCCAAAATATTTACCGCACATTGCTGATACAGTAGCCAACCTGAGGCAACAAAGTAAAGAATTCTTGGCTAAACAATGCTTTGACAATACAATGGATTTTTTTGGGTTGGAGTAGTTTCAAGCATGAATCGTTTATTACTATTTTGTTTACTATGTTTGACCCAAACCCTTGCCTTTGCCACTAGCATCACGCCAATATCAGTCTCGGGCAATGAGCCATTAGATTTAGACGGTAAGACCTACGTGCTTGAGCATAACGATATTAAAGATATCGATCATGTCATTGCTGAGTCCAATATTTATTGGCGAGCAAAGCAAACTTCTGACACTCAAATGATTGGCGCCCATAATTATTGGCTTCAATTCAAATTAACAACCCCCGAAGACACCGTTAAACGGATTCTTGAAATTGGTAATCCACACATTGATCATATTGAAATCTATCATTACATTAATGGTCGGCTTTCAGATAAACAAGTGATGGGAGACAGTTACCCATTCTCAGAACGTCCAATTAAAAAGGTTCAATTTTATTATCCAATTGAACTTAAAAAAGGGCAAATTCACGATATCTACCTAAAAATAAATACACAAGGTAGTGCTCATATTCCATTGATATTAAGCTCTGCAAAATCTTACTTCGAAGAATTTGATAACCTTCCCGTTGCCATAGGAGTCCACTTAGGCTCACTTTTAGGTATTGGTATTTTTAGTCTGTTCTTTGCCTTTGTTACCCGCTCTTTCAGCTACGGATATTTCTCTGGTTATGTATTAAGTATGACATTAACCATTGCCACGATAGATGGGCTTTCATATAAGTACTTATGGCCAGAGTCTCCTTTTATCCAAGCTCACTCATTACCTGCACTTATTCCCATTGCACTAGCATTTGCTTTATTGCTGACAGAGAAAATCCTTAAGCTTAAAAAGCAAAATTATTTCATGCTTAAATTCTGCAGAATCGGGGCTTTAGTCAGTATTGTTATTGCATTCCTATCTCTATTTATTAGTTACAAACTGGCACTTTTAATAGAAGTAAATGCGGTCTTAGCTATCGTTATCGTTCTTATGGTCTTAACGGTTATACAGGCAATAAAAGGTCATAAACTCGCTAAACTTTACTCTTTGGGATGGTCTGCAATCATGCTCGGTGCAGGCGCTACTTGCCTAGTATATTTAGGGATAATTTCTCTATCTGTTGCACCTCAAGTTCCCGTTATTTATGGCTTAACCGTAGAAATACTAGTGATGACACTGATTCTTGCGATTCGTTACCATGATGAACGTAAGGAAAAAATGAGAATTCAGCAAAAAGCACTCGTGCAAGCTGAGCGCATTAAGCAAGCTCGAGAAGATGCGCTAAATTCAGAAATCCAAAATAAAGATCAATTAGAACACATGGTCCAAGAGCGTACTCTTGAGCTTGAGTTTGCATATAGAGAGCTCAATGAAGCTCACGACAGACTCAAAGAACAATCTTCAATTGACACATTAACAGGCGTTAAAAATCGAAACGCTTTTGATAAGAAGTTACTTGCTGAAGCCAAACTGAGTCGCCGCCAGCAAACACCACTTGCGATTATGATGCTGGATATCGATAAATTTAAACTGATTAATGATACTTATGGCCATTTTGCTGGTGATCAGGCTTTAAAATATGTGGCCGATTCAATAAAGTCAGAATTGCTGCGCCCTTCTGACATTGTCGCTCGTTATGGTGGCGAAGAATTTGCCCTACTGTTACCTAGTACCGACGCTAAAGGTGCAAAAGTGGTGGCTGAAAAGATACGCCGTAACATTCATGATCATGCGATTCGCTGGCAAGATAATAATATATTTCTTACTGTGAGTATTGGCTTAGTCGCCGATATCGTCACCGACGATGCTCATGCTAGAGTGATGTTCGAGCAAGCTGATAAAGCCCTTTATCATGCGAAAGATAATGGTAGAGATCAGGTTCGAGAGTTTACTTTTAAACTTGAACAATTCGCCGAAGTTGAAGCTGAAGTTAATAATTAGGAGTTTACCGTGAATATAGTTTCAAGCGCTTTCCCTAGACGTAGAATGCGTCGCATGCGCAAACATGATTTTAGTCGACGTTTAATGGCCGAAAATCAACTTACGGTCAGTGACTTAATCTACCCGATGTTCGTATTAGAAGGTGAAAACCGCACTGAAGATGTTGCTTCTATGCCTGGGGTTAAGCGTTACAGCTTAGATCTGTTATTAAAAGAGGCTGAAGAACTTGTCGAACTGGGTATTCCACTGATTGCGATATTCCCAGTCACCCCAGCCGATAAGAAATCGCTCATGGCTGAAGAAGCTTATAACTCTGAAGGTTTGGTTCAGCGAACCGTACGAGCTCTTAAAGCTGCTCACCCTGAACTGGGAATTATGACTGACGTCGCTTTAGATCCATTCACGACACACGGCCAAGACGGTATCATTGATGAAGAAGGTTATATTATCAATGACGTGACCACTGAAGTGTTAGTAAACCAAGCGTTATCTCACGCAGAGGCCGGTGCCGATATGGTTGGCCCTTCAGACATGATGGATGGCAGAATTGGTGCCATTCGTTCGGCTTTAGAAACAGCAGGACATGTTAATACTCAGATCATGGCTTACTCAGCTAAGTACTCTTCAAATTATTACGGTCCATTCCGCGATGCTGTTGGTTCTGCTAGTAACCTTAAAGGTGGCAATAAACACAGCTACCAAATGGACCCAGCTAATATTGATGAAGCGTTACATGAAGTCGCTCTGGATATTGAAGAAGGTGCGGACATGGTTATGGTCAAACCTGGCATGCCATACCTTGATGTCGTCAGAATAGTGAAGTCTGAGTTTAAAGTGCCCACTTTTGCTTATCAAGTCAGTGGTGAATACGCTATGCATATGGCGGCAATTCAAAATGGTTGGCTAGCAGAAAAACCAATTGTTATGGAATCTCTACTTTGCTTTAAACGTGCTGGCGCTGACGGTATTCTCACCTACTTTGCCAAACGCGTCGCTCAGTGGCTAAAAGAAGACAAATAGCTTTCTTAATAAATGTGGTATTAGCCTAACAATCAATACCACATTTATTATTCCAATAATTTCTTGTTGTTTCACGTTATCCACGCTAAACCATTACTCATACCCATTTAGTGATTAAACGCTCAGCCTGTGCAATCTAGGCATAAAAGAGAAAAGAATCACTGTAATGAGTATTAACTCTCAAGAGGAGCACGTAATGAAATTAGCCACGTTATTTGTACCACTGTTTGCCGTTTTATCCTTTCAAGCTACGGCGTACTCAAATTGCCAAACTCATCGACACACCTTCTTCGAACATCAAGATGTAAAGTCATGGAAGACGACGCTCTGTGAGAGTGGCCATCTCGAATATCACACCCACCAAACTGCTCGAGTTATTATTCCCAAACAAGATGGAACGATAAAAATCCACTACCAAGATGGAACCTCAAAGATTATCCCTTTAAAGAAAGGTATTCCCAGCTACCTTCCAAAATCAGAGGGATTGAAGCCTCATCAAGACATCAACTTAAGCGGTCACGATATCGAGCTATTAGTTGTTGAGATCAAATAGTGATGTCGCTGAACACTTCACAGGATAATTAAGCCACTTTCTGCGGACGAATGCCCAGAGTATGACAAATTGCGTATGTGAGTTCTGGGCGATTCAACGTATAAAAATGAAAGTCTTTGACCCCTTCTCTGGCCAAGACTTTCACCATATCAATAGCGATGTTTGCTCCGACTAATTGTCGAGTTTCAGGATCATTATCTAAACCAGAAAACTGATGATGTAGCCAATCAGGGATGGAAACATTTGTGATGCCTGCGAATTTTTTCAATTGCTGGAAATTAGTTACTGGTAAGATCCCCGGTACGATTTCGACCTCTATTCCAGCCGCTGCACAACGATCCCTAAATCTAAGGTACGTTTCGATATCAAAGAAAAATTGGGTAATCGCACGAGAAGCACCAGCTTCAACTTTTCGCTTCAGGTTGACTAAGTCCGATTGGGCATTCAAAGCATCAGGGTGAACTTCAGGGTAAGCAGCCACAGAAATATCAAAATCGGCGACAGAGCGCAGCAGAGCAACTAAATCAGAAGCATAGCGCTGTGGATTGTCGTACCCCTCAGGTATATCTCCCCTCAATGCAACTATGTGGTCAATCCCTGAATTCCAGTACTGCTTAGCTAGCTCTTTTAATTCACAATCATCAGCATCAATCAATGTTAAATGCGGGGCTGCAACTAAGCTCGTTTCATTCTGGATACGCTCAATCACATTGTGGGTTCTATCTCGCACGCCACTCAATGCTCCATATGTGACTGAAACAAATTTTGGATCCAATGGTGATAAACGAAGAATAGACTTCCAAAGCATTTGCTCCATCTCTGAGCTTGCTGGAGGAAAAAACTCAAACGACACATTGATGTCACCATTATGCTCAGCAAGATTTTGATTGAGCAACGATGAGTGTTGTGCATGATGGAATGCCATAATCTACCCTATGTTAAATTCAAATGGACGTTTAGACGTCTAGATAGAAATATGACGGAGAATACTAGCGATGTCAAGGTTATTTTTTAAGCTACGATTCAATTCATGTTTTCTGAGAATTCATAAAGAAGAATAGACCATAATCAAGAATGGGGGTGAATAAACATGAGTAAAGTGAAACTATTGAAAATGCTGAATAGGAAATAACAAAGCTTTCTAGGAAAACTTGAATGGCTTTATAAAGTAGAGGCCCACTTTAATAAGCCTCTGCTATTTATTTATGCGATCAATCTAACATTAAGTCTCGGCATATTTGTACGAGATCAGTCTGAATGGCAGCAGCAGTCACCTCTCGGCCAGCACCAGGCCCTCTGATGATCAGTGGCGTGCCTTTGTAAAATTCACTTTCAATAACAAAGATATTATCGCCAGGCGTTAGGCTTGCATAAGGGTGTGTTTTATCAACTCTTTTTAAAGCCACCTTTGCGTTAACAGAGCCATTATTGAGCTCAATCTTGGCGATATAACGCAATACTTTTTGCTGCCTCTGAGCTGCAATCCATTGATCTTTGATCGATTCATCGATTTCATCAATACGCTCAATAAACTCTTGTTTAGAGACATGCACGAGTTGCGCTGGGACTAATGATTCCAGCTCAATATCACTAAGCTCAAGATTCATTCCTAATTCTCGAGCCAAAATTAACAACTTCCGTTGCATATCTCTACCGGAAAGATCATCTCTAGGATCGGGCTCTGTAATACCTTGTGATTTGGCTTTTAATACGAGTGATGAAAAAGGCTCGCTGTCGTCATAATACTCAAACAGCCAACACAGAGTGCCTGAAAATATTCCCCCTACACTATGAATATCATCCCCACCATTCTTGAGCTCAGCCAATGCCGTCTGAATCGGCAGTCCTGCACCACAGCTCGCATTATAGCGCCAGAACAGTCGTCGACTTTGCAACTGATATTTCAGCTCGTTATAAAACGTAAGTGGACCTGAACCCGCTAACTTATTGGCACTCACAAGATGTATGCCACGCTGCAAAAACTCTGAGTATTTTAAAGTTAAACTGGCGCTGGCGGTAATGTCTAAAACAATAAGTTCATCGTAAGTTAAGGCATCTAACTGTGTTAAGAGCTCATCATATCGCCAAGGCTGTCCATGCTGGCTCAGGTTATGCTCCCAGTTTGATAAATCAATGGCACTGTCTGAAATTAAACACTGATTTGTTGACACTAAACCGGCAATATCCAATTTAATTTTTAACTGTTTTTCGAGCTTTAAAACATGTGACTGGAATAGCTCCGTCCAAGTTTTACCGATATTTCCTAATCCAAATACCACAACACCGAAACGTTTCTTTGCTGCAGTACAGCGTCGATGAACTTTAAAAGACAAACTATCAACTTCAGCTTTAGGTACTAGCGCCACTAAACTGTTCGAGTCTTGAAAAAGTGGCTTCGAATGTCGAGTTAACAGTCTCGAAAAACCATGACGATGCTCCAACGAGTCCTGGCTGACTAACGCAACTAATCCAAACCTCGAAGTTACACTTACCTGAGTATTTTTAATACAAAGTGGCTCTAATAAGGCTAATAACTTCGCTCTATTCTCTGTCGTAGTTGCCAGCTCAAACGCTTGATTAGTATGACCCCACCAAGCAAGTGGACTCACCCCATGCTGCTCTAATATCGAATATATATTCTTAGGTTCCAAATCACTCTGTAATCGGAGTAATTCAACTTGCTGCAAACTGGTTATCACGGGTTCACATGCGGCGGCACTGTCTGGTTCTATTTGAGTATATTGAGTATGAGAGGCAAAACTGGATCGGACAGCCAACCGAGCACTACTACCAAAAAGCGGTTGCAATGTTCTGCTATGAAGAACTGGAGAACCTAATTTGGCGAGCCGATCAGCTTCACCTAATGACAACGAAGCTAATAATTTGGCATCCGTGATTTTATTGGGGTCAGCATTAAAAACCCCTTCTACATCAGTCCAAATTGTAATTTGTTCAACATCAGCATAGCTCGATAATAAACTCGCACTGTAATCTGAGCCATTACGACCTAACAGCAGTGTATTGCCTTCAGCGTCACCACAAATAAAACCAGTAAAAATCAACCTTGTTGCAGGGTTAACCTCAATAACTTGTTGAACATTTAATCTGGACTCATCGGCTTTTACTCGTGCAACAATATCGTTTTCAGCGAGCAGAATTTTACGGCTATCAATGGCTTTTGAGGCTACATCATTTTGTTTTAGATAAGCGGCTAATAACCTTGAAGACCAAACCTCACCAAACGCAACTAATTGATTTTTATCGTACTCGGTTAACTTGTCTTGTGACAGTAAACTCGACAACTCCATACCGTCGGTCGACAAGCGCTCTCGAAATAATTGCGCATTACTGTTATCCAATAAATCTTCAGCTAAATGTTGTTGATATTCAATCAGCTCTTGTAATGATTGCTGCCATAAACGACGGCTGTGCTGAAATTCTAATAGTTGATAAAGCTTATTGGTTGATTTACCCGCTGCAGATACAACCACCATATCATTGGCATTTCCTTGTGTGAGCAAAATATGCGCAACACGTCGGTAACCGTCAGCATCCGCTAAACTTGAACCGCCAAATTTATGTAAGTGACTAATCGTCATTAATCCTTGTCTCCGAGTAAAACTGTATCTAAAGCTTGTTTTAAATCAGTAGCTAAATCATCACCATCTTCGACGCCAATCGATAAACGGATCAGAGTCGGCTTAATGCCCGCTTTTACCTGTGCATCATTATCCATAGAGCGATGCGTCATTAATGCAGGAACACAAACTAGGCTCTCTACACCGCCTAAGCTCTCAGCGAGCGAAAACAATTGTAAACGATGTACGAATTGAATTAGAGTATTATGATCGCCTTTTAATTCAAAACTTACCATGCCACCAAAACCACTCTGCTGTCTTTTGGCGATTTCATGACCATTGTGATTTTCAAGCCCAGGATAATAGAGTTGTGAAACGGCATGATGCTCACTCAGTATGTTAACAACTTTCTTTGCATTTTGTTCATGCTGTTTTATACGAAGCGGTAACGTTCTCACGCCCCTTAATGTTTGGTACGCATCAAAAGCACCACCAGTAAGCCCTAATGTATTTCCCCACCAGCAAAGGGTTTCACTAAGATCATCCGTCTTGGCAATCACGGCTCCACCAACAACATCACTGTGACCATTAATATATTTGGTGGTGGAGTGAACAATGATGTCAGCTCCTAAAGGTAACGGCTTCTGTAGAAGAGGTGACAGAAACGTATTATCAACCACAAGTAATGTATGACTGCCTTCTAGCTTATTCGCAATCTTCTGAATATCAACGATTCGAAGTAATGGGTTACTCGGTGTTTCAAGCCACACCATCTTGGGCTCTTTCGCTATAGCAGACTGTATTTGTTCCTCTTGAGTCTGGTCAATAATTTCGAGCTTAAAACAGCCTTTATCAGCAAATGCTTTGAATAATCGTAAGCTCCCACCATAGCTATCATGAGGAACAATCAGTAAGTCGTGCGGTTTGAGTAATTGCAGCACCAAAGTGATGGCAGACATTCCGGTATTGGTGATGATGGCACCCGCCCCTTTTTCAAGCTTGGCGAGGGTATCTGCAAGTAACGCTCTGGTTGGATTACCACTTCGGCTGTAATCAAACTCCCTTGGAGATAATGCATCATCAAAACAATAGTTCGTCGATAGGTGCATTGGTGGAACAACAGAGCCATACTGAATGTCTGTTTCTAAGCCGTTTCTGACTGCAATTGTCGTTGTTGATTTCACCTATCGCCTCAAAAATAAGGATGTCTAGACGTCTAGGTTAGTTTTTATTCGACCACTGGTCAAGAAATATTAGCAGTATAGACATCTAAAAGTTTGTCTTAACCATACAATTAGTGCAATAATTTGACTGTGAGTTTTTAGGCTTTAAAATTTGCCAACCTCGAATTATTTATTAGCATCAATACAGGTGAGTCAATGACTAAATGGAATGGAGAATATATCAGCCCTTACGCTGAGCATGGAAAAAAGAGTGAGCAAGTAAAAAAAGTCACTGTCTCAATTCCATTAAAAGTATTGAAAGTACTTACTGATGAGCGAACGCGTCGACAAGTAAATAACTTACGCCATGCAACCAACAGCGAATTACTTTGTGAAGCGTTTTTGCATGCCTACACAGGGCAACCCCTCCCAAACGATAACGACCTATCAAAAACTCAACCTGATAGCATTCCTTCTGAGGCTAAAAAACTCATGGAAGCAATGGGGATAGAATGGGAAGAGATGGAATAACTGTCTCTTTAAAATTGACCAGCGTTCACTACGATGAGCCAATGGCAGCAACTCGCACAAGATAAAGTTGCATATTGTTACCAAATTGCCGAGCAACAACTTAAACGATCTTTCCCTCGCCCAGAAATATCGTTTAAATTGCGTGGTAAAAGCGCTGGTATGGCTCATCTTCAACTGAATAAAATTCGCTTGAATGCCAATATGCTCGAAAGCAACCAGCAAGACTTTATTGATGAAGTTGTACCGCATGAAATTTGCCACTTACTTTGCCATCAAGTTTTTGGGCGAGTAAAGCCACATGGCATCGAGTGGCGCTCAATGATGCAAACGCTGTTTAACCTCACCCCTAAGACAACTCATAACTTTGAAGTGCATGCTAAACCACAAGCAAAAATACCTTACCAATGTGGTTGCGGTATCGTCGAGTTAGGCATTCGACGCCATAATAAAGTGATTCGGAATCAAGCCCAATATAGATGTCGAGTTTGTTGTAAAACTTTAAAATTGCTAAACCTCTGATAAGAGCATAAAATTTAACCACCTTAATGTCGTTTTCGGTAGCCGTTATGCCGTCTAATAAGTTTATTGCAGCTTTTGCTGTATGTGCTGTTGTAGCACTCAGCTTTACCAATCAAAGTTATGCCACTGATCGTCCAACATCATTTTCTCAAGCAAAAACACGCTTAACCAAGTTATACCCCAGCCAATTAGAACCAAAAACATTTTATTGCGGTTGTGAATTTAACGCTGACTCAAAAAAATGGGATCCAGACCTAGATTCGTGTGGTTATAAAGTGAGAAAACAACCAACTCGAGCCAACCGAATTGAATGGGAGCACATCGTTGCTGCTTGGGATTTCGGACACCAACTTGGCTGCTGGAAAACAGTAGGAAGCACTTCAGCACGAGCAAACTGCACTAAAACCAGCGATGACTTCAATATGATGGCTTCTGACATGCACAATCTCGTGCCTGCTATTGGAGAAGTAAATGGAGACAGAAGCAATTACTCCTTTTCACAATGGACTTCTGAAAAGCCCTCTACCCCTCAGTATGGCCAATGCAATATGATTGTCGACTTTGCAAACAGTCGCGTGCAACCGCCTGAAAACAGCAGAGGTGCCATCGCAAGAACTTACTTATACATGAGCGAAACATACCCTCGGTATCGACTTTCAAGTAAACAATTAAACTTGTTCAATGCATGGAATAAAATGTATCCTGTTAATCAATCAGAATGCATACGAGATAACGTCGTTGCAAGCATTCAAGGAAACCATAATCACTATGTTTCTGACTCCAATGTTTGCAGTGCCAATAATTTTAGTAAATGAGAATACCAAGAGTTTATCAGGCCGGCAGCTTAGCTGTTGGTCAAAGTACTTTATTAGATGATGATCCTGCAGCCCATATCGGGCGAGTTTTACGAATGCAAACGGGAGATAAAGTCTCCCTCTTTAATGGTGATGGTTACGACTATTTAGCCGAGATCATTGAAGCTTCGAAAAAGAACGTTTCTGTACGTGTCATAGAAGCAACGGAAAACCCAACTGAATCTCCATTACAGCTGCACCTAGGGCAAGTGATTTCTCGCGGTGACCGCATGGACTTCACATTGCAAAAATCTGTAGAACTAGGTGTTACAACGATCACTCCCCTGTTTTCAGAGCGATGCGGTGTAAAACTTACGGGCGATCGCTTAGCGAAAAAACAGCAACAATGGCAAAAAATAGTGCTGAGTGCCTGCGAACAGTCAGGCCGAAGTGTTGTACCTGAGGTTCGCCCTGCCATCTCACTTGAAGCTTGGTGTGCCGAACAATCAGACGCATTAAAGTTGAACCTTCACCCTAGAGCTAACCACGGTATCAATGGTCTATCACTTGATAACAATAAAGTGCGTCTTCTTATTGGTCCTGAGGGTGGTTTATCCAAAGAAGAAATTGATATGACTGAACAGTATCAATTTACCGATATTTTACTTGGCCCTCGTGTTTTACGAACGGAAACAGCCGCATTAACGGTCATAAGTGCATTACAACTCAAATTTGGCGATCTGTAAGATCTAAAGGAACTATAACAATGATTAAACTTGGCATCGTGATGGATCCCATTCAGGATATCAACATAAAGAAAGATTCGAGTTTTGCTATGTTAATGGTGGCACAAAAGCGAGGTTACGAGCTTTTTTACATGGAGATGCAAGACCTTGCACTCGTCGATGGTACTGCTGTAGCGAACATGAAGCCGTTAACCGTAACCGATAACGCTGAATCATGGTTTGAACTCGGAGATACGCAAAATAATGCGTTAGCAGATTTAGATGTCATTCTAATGCGTAAAGACCCACCTTTCGATACCGAATACATCTATGCCACTTACATGTTAGAGCGTGCAGAAGATAAAGGAACTTTGATCGTTAACAAACCACAAAGTTTGCGTGACGCCAACGAAAAGCTATTTACAGCATGGTTTCCGGAGCATACACCAACAACACTTGTGACTCGAGACAGTCAACGTATACGTGATTTTTACGCTGAACATCAAGACATCATTTTAAAGCCATTAGATGGTATGGGTGGCAGTTCAATTTTTCGAGTAAAACCAAACGATCCTAATTTAGGTGTCATCATTGAGACGTTAACGAACCATGGGCAAACTTATGCCATGGTTCAAGCATTTATTCCAGAAATTACGGAAGGTGACAAGCGCATTTTAATCATAGATGGCGAACCCGTTCCTTACGCATTGGCTCGTATCCCACAAAATGGTGAAACTCGCGGCAATCTAGCCGCAGGTGGTCGAGCTCAACCACAACCATTGTCAGAAAGTGACTGGAATATTGCACGCTCGCTTGGTCCTGAGTTAAAAAGGCGCGGACTCATTTTTGTCGGTATTGATGTTATCGGTAATAAGCTAACTGAAATTAATGTTACCAGCCCGACATGCATAAAAGAAATTGAAGCCGCTTATGACGTAAGCATTACAGGCATGTTATTCGACTCAGTAGAAACTCGGCTTAAAGAGAGATAAAAATGCTTAATCAAACCATTAAGGGACTTATGGCGATAGCATTGCTAGCGCCATTGAGTGTACTAGCCGCTAACGAAACACCGACAGAAACACCGAAGACACCAAAAAATATCATTTATATTATTGGTGATGGTATGGGCCCAGCCTATACCACGGCTTATCGTTACTACAAAGACAACCCGAATACTGAAGAAGTAGAAACCACCGTATTTGATCGCTTACTGGTAGGTATGGCTCGCACGGCTCCGGCTAGAATGAGTGGTTATGTTACGGATTCTGCTGCTGCTGCAACTGCACTTTCTACTGGGGTAAAAACCTATAATGGCGCCATTGGTATGGATACCGATAAACGCCCAATGGAAACGCTGTTAGAGAAAGCGAAGAAAGATGGTAAAGCCATTGGTATTACGGTGACATCGCAGGTAAACCATGCGACACCGGCAAGCTTCTTAAGCCACAATGAAAGCCGTAAAAACTATGAGCAAATCGCTGAAGATTACTTAGACTCTGGCGCTGATGTGATCATGGGTGGCGGACAGCGTTACTTTGATAAAAACTTATTAGCTCAATTTAAAAAGAAAGGTTACCAAGTTTTAGAAAACTTCGACAAACTCAATGATGTACACAGTGGTAAGGTGCTTGGTTTATTCGCTGACGTTCAACTTCCTTGGGTAATTGATAACCCTAATGGTCATCAGCTAAGCAAAATGACCCAAAAGTCATTAGAGTTACTATCACAACATAACGATGGCTTCGTTTTACTTATTGAAGGCAGCATTATCGATTGGGCAGGACATGCCAATGATATCGCTACCACAATGGGTGAAATGGATGAATTCGCTCGTACTCTAGAAGTGGTTGAAACCTACATTCGCAAGCATCCAGATACCTTGATGGTTGCTACGGCAGATCATGATACTGGCGGTCTAACTGTAGGAGCCAACAATAAAAAATCTTGGAACCCTGGTGTACTTCATAAGATCAAAGCCAGCCCAATGACTATTGCTAAACAATTAATCTCTCAAAAGCAATGGAAAACAGGCTTTGCGAAGCTCATCGGCTTTGAACCTAAAGACAATGAATGGAAAGCATTAACTAAAGCCCATTCTCAAGATGAACAACACTTCGCAATGGCCATCATTGATCTTGTTAATAAACGCAGTAACACTGGCTGGACAACAGATGATCATACTGCTGTTGATGTTCAAGTGTTTGCAAAAGGCCCTGCTTCACAATTGTTTGTAGGTTCACAAGAAAATACTGAAATCGCTGACACACTTTCGTCTCTACTATAAACGTTATATCACCACTCTATTACGTGAGTGGTGATATTCTTCAACCGATACACATTAAGGTATTTCAGCCTCTGTAACACTGATGATTTCTTCCCGATTAAGAGTCACTTTGAATCTACGGTATACCTTTTGAGAACGGTGATGTTTTTCGGCCATAATTAGATTAACTTGGTATCTTCTCTCAACTGGCTTTACGTCTATTTCACCATTTGATTGGCTATAAAGTTTGGCTTTACCTTTTTGAAGATATTGAATAAAGGGTAAAAAACTAAACTGAATTTGCTCTTTGATCTCTTGATAACCTTCAGGGAAATCTTTAGCGGTCACATGACTTTGTAAGCGGTAAAACAAGGTTTGAGACTCTATTCTATTCTGCACATGTCTCATGCTCAAAATAGTTTTAACGGGGTCAGGTATCTCATTATGTCTGAGATACTCTAACCAGATTTTTTCATTGACCATCACTTGTTTATTCGTTGTATCAATGAGCTTTCTACTCCACTTAGGCCGGCCTTTTTGCACGCTTCGCCACAAAACATCTTTAACATCATCTTTAAAGATTTCTCGCAAGCCATAAATCAGCGCCATCGAGATCACGAATGCAATGGTCAAATTACTGAATTCATCCTTAGCTTGTAACGCTAGCACGGTAATAAATAACATCACTAAAGCCATTGCCATACCAGTCGTTATTCGCTTTAACCCTGAGCCCAATACCTTCAACTCTTCTTTTAATTCCACACCTTGTTGTAGAACACGTCGAATGAGAATCATCTTGTTAGAGATTCGATTGGGGTTTTTAATGGTCTTTTTGGTGTTGTATTTAAGCTCTGCACGATACTCAGCTTCTTGAGCGCAAAATGCTAAAATTTTGCTTCTCTTTTTTAGTAACATGGCGGATTCATTGTGTTCGGAGATAACTTTTAAGAACAACTGCTCACAAAACCATGATAAGTAATTATCTGCTTGGGCAAAGTAACTATTTCGTCTTTCATCACCTGGCCTTAAAGTGCGAAACTGTGCAAGTAGATGTTTGGTAGAATCTAATAACTGTTTTTCTCCAGCTTCATCGCTCTCCGCTGCTAGTGCCTGATAAAAGTCTGTGATGTCATTTTCAATTGCAGTAGTTATTTGATAAATAATCAAATTCAAATGCAGACGATAATCGCCGTTTATTCGTTTTTTAAGCTTTTCGAATTGCCCTTCTAAATTAACGATATGTTGCTCATCTGAGCTATAGAAACGTTTACTCCGAATAGACCGATAAAACACTTGCTCTTCGCTCAGTGTTTTTGGACCAATTCGCATTTCTTTAGGTAGAAAAAAGAAGAGTTCGAGCTCTTTATGTTCTGATAATGACAATACTTGGTTGATTCCAAGATTAAGATTATCGAGCTTTATCAACTGCACTTGCTTCACAAGCCAACCTCTTAAAACAGTAGGGAGGTGTGCTTATATAAGCACACCTATCGGCTTAAGTGTAGTTGATAAAGTTAGGCTAGAATGAGTAGAGAAGCGTCAGTGTCGTTTCTGTATCAGTGCTTTTAATGTTATCGAGCGGTTCACTGTTATAGCGTACCGTCACACCAAACTTCATCGCTAAAGAATCAACGACTCTCGCAGTTATCGAGGTGTCTAACCTTGAGATGATTTGGTTTCCAAAATCTGATACCAGTTTAGAGTTAAACGTCGACGAGTCACTGATTCTCTTAGTGTATTCAATGACGGTATGAGCGACCAAGGTAGTATTCGAATTCTCATTACTTTCACCTCGCTGCTCTGGCGTTAGTTTTTGATAGATGTAACCAGGGCCGATTTCAGCCCTTAACATATCACCACCATCATCAAAAAACTTATGACCATAACCAGCTGCAGTGGCGACTTGATAATCAAAACCTCTAAACTCATCAACTTCATAACTACCATTGGCAAATAAGTAATTACTCTCATCAAACTTATAGTTACCTTGAGCTCCTAATTGATAACGCTTAGCGGTAACCGCTTCATCATCTTTTGTGTATAAACCTTCAATGATGTACTCATTTTCCCAGTCTTCTAACTCATGCTTTAAATCAGCTTTAGCTTTAAATGAAGAAGTTTGAGTATTACCCGTTGTGAACGTTGCACCTGCTTCAACGTTACCGCCAAAGGTAGCATCTCCTTTAACCCAATTGTCATCAGCCATCGCAGCAGAAGACAATACACATAAAAACGAACAGACAACTAAGCGCTTCATATTATTAGATTACCTTGATTGTTAAAAATACTGCACAGCTTAAATTTTACACTCAACTTGTCAATACTAACTTTCAACTGCTGTACCGTATCTGAAGAAATTCATTATCTTTTTTCTAATAAATACTTCAATTCTTGGATTTGCAGCTGCAAATCTTCCATAGATACTTCTTTTTTAGCTTGTGCATCTTTGGTTTCTTGTCGAAGGTTTTGACGCTCTTCTTCAAGCACATTCACCACAATACCGATGATCATGTTTAAGAATGCAAAGGTGGTTAGGAAAATAAAGGTCAAATAGTAAATCCAACTGAGCGGGTACACGGCCATGGTTTCATACATGACATCGGTCCAATCTTCAAAGGTCATCACTCGGAATAACGTCAACATACTGATGGAGATATTTCCCCATAACACGTCATTAATGCCAGCAAATACTGAGCTACCAATTGCCGCATAAATATAGAAAATAATGAACATCAGTAACATGACATAGGCAAGTTGAGGCAGTGCTTTTAATAGCGAATTTAACAGTAATCGTAATTCAGGGATCATCGATACCATACGCAATACACGGAATACACGAATCAATCGCCCAACAATGGCAAGTTCGCTGTTTTCAATTGGCACTAAGCTCAACACAACAATCAAGGTGTCAAAGATATTCCAACCCGATTTAAAAAACTGTGACTTTTTCTTCTCACCTAAAAATCTGACACTGATTTCAATTAAGAAAAATAACGTAATACCAAAATCTAAAATACGCATAGTTTGATTAACATAATCGGGTAATTGATAAGTTTTCACCCCAATCATCAACGCAGAAAAGATAATGATGCTGACGACAAAAAACTCAAAGACTTTGTTAGATCGGATTTTATAGAATCGGGCTTGTAGGCGACGTGTGTTCATTATTGTAGATTTTATGTCCAATGAAATAAATTAAATCAGTATGATATAGAGCAGAGACTCAGATGCAATCATTCTTTCAATTTGGAATGAAAGAGCAACACGCCCTAATTATCTTCTCGAAAATAAGAAAAAAATAAACACGGAGCGATCAGTACCCAAACACCAATTTTATCTCGATGAACGAGAAAATCATGTTTACACTTTTCTTTAATTTCCTCATGATGCTCTCATCTATGAGTGGCTGCAGATTGTTCAGGGTGTTTTCTTTATCTAACGGTCTTTTTGCATCAAACCGCTCTTCCAAAGCGTACTCGAAAAATCCATCTCGTTACCCATTACTGAGCGTTTTCCTTGAATGAATCAGGTTAGCGGTAAAGGACTGTATTGTGCTCACCAGTGTTGATGTTCCCCAGTAAAGTCCAATAACCGAAGAAAAATTCAATAAACTCACCAAACAAACCCCAGATACAACAATTAACATTAAATAATTCACTGATTCAGCGGCTGAAGGCATTAAGTACATAGATAAACCTGTAAGCAAAGCAACGGCAACGCTCAGTAATACATCTGATTTCGCGATATCTGAAATCCAAGCAAACTTTCCGACCAAACTTGCTCCGTTTAAAAACTGGAACATACCAAAACCAACAAGACCTTGGCTGAGTATATTCATAACACTCGTTTTATTTACAAAAGAAACGTCGTTATCTTTATAAAGTTGCATCATTTTTTGCGACATCAAAGCCGGATCTGATTGATACTGTTTTTTTAGCTTATAGACTTCTGGCTTGATTTTTGTGAGCTTCTGCCTTTGCTTAATCCCTTGTACGATTGCTGGATATGAAATCGGTAACAAGAGCACTCTAATCACGGCAGTCAAAGCGATGATCGCTAATCCTGTCGACAATGTTAAATCCGATTGAAAAAAGGTAAGTCCACTTTCAAATATCCAGTTCATCAATAAATCCGTTTTGTTGAGACATATTATGTCAAGCTACTCATTGTTTGTAATATTGTCAATGGTTGTTTGCTCATATGCATTTGATAAACATAATTTATATCTATTTTTTCTTATGAAAATTAATATTCTGACTTTACTTTGTTTGCTCATTAGCTAAATTCGAGTTTTCCATCATGGCAGTAACCCCCACTCTATCAAACGCTCTTAGACCTATTTTTAGTAATGCAATACGACTTGCCCCAGCGACGGCAACAGTACCTGCAAGGTTTAACCACAATCATCAAAATTCAGGGAAAACAGTTGAGTTTTTTGTCTCCAGTTTTTCTGTCCCCCAATTAAAAGAGAGGGTGACTGACTATGTGAGAAATCACACTTCATTAAAAAACCCATTAAGGGTTGTTTGTATTCGAGATACAGAAAACGAAGACGGTTTCACCGTTAAAGAGCAAAGCGGTGATAATATTGCGATGTCTTCGGCTTTCAGAGAGACCTGCATACTCACCCAAACATCAGATGATGAATTCGTTACTTATTTGTGCAAAGTATTATCCATCGCACCTGGCGCAGCAGAAGAATGCACACCAAAAGAAAACATCGTCGTTAAAGAGAAAGAAGGTGTGCTCTTGAAGCAGGAGAGCAGCAAGTCAGACAGGCAACAGAAACAGCCGACTCTTGACGACTATGCCGAAGGGCAGCAGTAACGAAAAAGCCCGCTAAAGCGGGCTTAAATTGAAGTGGGTGACTAAGATTAAACGTTGTTGATCTTAGGATCTAACTCACCTGATTGGTAAGACTTATACATTGCTTGTAATGACTTAGTCTTGATCTTAGACGCCATACCCGCTGTACCAAACGCTTCATAACGCTGCGTACAAATGTCCGCCATTGCGTTCATTGAAGCCGTCAAGAATTTACGTGGGTCAAATACGCTTGGGTTTTCAGCTAAGAATTTACGTACTGCACCAGTAGATGCTAAACGCAAATCAGTATCAATATTCACTTTACGAACGCCGTGCTTGATGCCTTCTACGATTTCTTCTACTGGAACACCGTAAGTTTCAGGCATTTCACCACCGTACTGATTGATCACTTCTAACCACTCTTGTGGTACTGAAGATGAACCATGCATAACAAGGTGAGTGTTTGGAATACGAGCGTGAATTTCTTTAATCCGGTCGATACGCAGTACATCGCCTGTTGGCTTTTTAGCAAACTTGTATGCGCCATGGCTCGTACCAATAGCAATCGCTAATGCATCAACATGAGTATCTGCAACAAAACGTGCTGCTTCTTCAGGCGTAGTCAGCATCTGATCCATGCTTAAAATGCCTTCTGCACCAACGCCATCTTCTTCGCCAGCTTGACCTGTTTCTAGGCTGCCTAAACAACCAATTTCACCTTCTACAGACACACCACAAGCGTGAGCAAACGCAACCGTTTTACGAGTTACGTCGACATTGTATTCGTATGACGCTGGCGTTTTGCCATCTGCCATTAATGAGCCGTCCATCATAACTGAAGACATACCCAACTGGATTGAACGCTGACAAATATCAGGATCTGTTCCGTGATCTTGGTGAATACAAACTGGAATATCTGGATACTGCTCAAGTGCAGCATTCATAAGATACTTCAAGAATTGTGGGCGGGCATACTTACGAGCACCAGCAGATGCTTGTACGATTACTGGGCTGTCTGTCGCTTCAGCTGCTTGCATAATTGCACGCATTTGCTCAAGGTTATTCACGTTAAATGCAGGTACACCATAGTTGTGCTCTGCTGCGTGATCCAATAACTGTCTTAGAGATATTAATGCCATTTTTAGCTCCGTTCGTAGGGCAATCGAGTGTTCAAGAGTAGCTTGAAACACACGCTAAGTTTGATGTCTTAAATTCTTCACGTTCCTCAATCGAGTGAGGATTCATTGTTATTTTTTTTATTGCCACTCCTGCATAAGCAAGAGTGGCTGAACTCATTAGAGTTACTTACGCACCACGCGATTCAAGCATGGCTACAGCTGGAAGTTCTTTCCCTTCAAGAAATTCAAGGAACGCACCACCACCAGTAGAGATGTATGAAACTTTGTCTGCGATATCATACTTATCAACAGCCGCAAGCGTGTCACCGCCACCAGCAATTGAGAATGCATCAGATTCGGCAATGGCTTGTGCAATGCGCTTTGTACCTTCGCCGAACTGGTCGAATTCAAATACGCCCACAGGGCCATTCCATACAATTGTGCCAGCTTTCTTTAGAATTTCAGCTAGTGCTTCAGCACTATCTGGACCGATATCGAAGATCATTTCTTCGTCCGTCACATCTGCAACATTTTTCAGTGTTGCTTCAGCTGTTGGGCTGAATTCACCTGCAACCACAACATCAGTAGGTACAGGAATGTCGCCGCCACGGCTTTGTGCGTTATTCACAAGACGTGTTGCTTCTTCTACTAAGTCAGCTTCAAAAAGTGATTTACCCACTTTATGGCCTGCTGCTGCGATGAAGGTATTAGCAATACCACCGCCGACAACAAGCTGATCAACTTTCGTAGATAGGCTTTCTAGTACGGTTAGCTTGGTTGAAACCTTAGAACCACCCACAATCGCCACCATTGGACGTGCTGGGTTATCTAATGCTTTACCTAGTGCGTCTAACTCACCCATTAACAATGGGCCGGCACAAGCAACTGTTGCGTGTAAACCAACACCGTGTGTTGATGCTTGAGCACGGTGAGCCGTACCGAATGCATCCATTACGTATACATCACACAATGCTGCCATTTTTTTAGAAAGTGCTTCGTCATTTTTCTTCTCACCTACGTTAAAACGTACGTTTTCAAAAACAACCACTTCACCTTGCTTAGCGTTAACACCGTCGAGATAATCTGACGCCAAAGTAACATTGCACTCTAAAGCATCATTCAAATAATTAACTACTGGCTGCAGTGAGAACTCAGCATTAAACTCGCCTTCTGTAGGACGACCTAAGTGAGACATCACCATTACTGCAGCGCCTTTCTCTAACGCTAGCTTAATCGTCGGTAATGCAGCTCGTAAACGTGCATCACTGGTCACTTTACCGTCTGCAACGGGTACGTTTAGATCTTCACGGATAAGTACACGCTTACCATTGAGATCTAAATCTGACATACGAATAATTGCCATTTTTGCTTCCTATTTAATCAATAATTCTGTTGGGGACGATTGCCTTATCTATGCCGACTGTTTTACCTGAACCATGGTGAGAGCGGTATCGAGCATTCGATTTACAAAGCCCCACTCGTTATCGCACCACAATAATAATTTCACTAAATGGCCATCACTCACTCGAGTTTGAGTACCATCAACAATGCTTGAACGAGGGTCGTGATTAAAATCACACGAAACGAGTGGTTCATGGGTAAAGCCCAGCACGGCAGAAAAACGTCCTGTTGCCGACGATTCTAATACATTATTAACGGTTTCAATATCGACTCGTTTCTCAAGTGTGACCGAGAGATCAATTGCGGTCACATTTATGGTAGGAACGCGAACAGAAATGGCTTCGAACTTATCTTCAAGGTGCGGCAATATACGCTCGATACCTCGAGCAAGTTTTGTATCGACAGGAATGATTGATTGTCCTGCAGCGCGTGTTCTTCTCAAATCATCATGGTAAGCATCAATCACTGGCTGATCATGCATCGCTGAGTGAATCGTGGTAATGGCACCACTTTGTAAACCAAAATGCTTATCCAAAAGGTCAATCACCGGCACAGTACAATTGGTGGTGCATGAACCATTGGACACCACGATATCCTTTTCAGTGAGCGTATGCTGATTGACACCATAAACAATCGTTGCGTCAACATCAGGCGTTGATGGGTGACTTATCAATACTTGTTTTGCGCCCGCTTGAAGATGCACAGCACATTCATCTCGAGTCTTAAGGACACCTGTGGCTTCAAAAACTAAATCTATGTCTAACGCTTTCCAAGGCAGCTTGCTGGCATTCGGTTCATGCAACAACTTAATGTCATCGTTATTAATCTTAAGAATATCACCGTCAAGCTCAACAGTGCCGGGGAAACGACCATGGGTGGTATCATACTTGGTGAGGTGAACCATGGCTTCAGGTTTTGCCAACTCATTAATGGCAACTACCTGAATCTGGTTGTTTTTACCTGATTCATACAGGGCACGAAGCAGTGTGCGGCCTATTCGACCATAACCATTGATTGCTACTCGAATTATCAAATCAGTTATTCCTTTGTTAATACCAACAAGTATACGAAGTAACTCACTGGTACTACTCAACTTTGCTCGTAAAAAAATCGGCCTGCATACGAATGCAGGCCGATTATATAGATTTGTGTCACAAAAGTTTAGTTTTTAATGTGTTTATCAAAAACTATAGCGCTTCATTTAAAGTGCATTTGCCTTTGCAACCACATTTTCAACCGTGAAACCAAAGTGCTTCAGCAATACACCACCCGGCGCTGATTCACCAAAAGTCTGCATACCCACGATTGCACCGTTCATACCCACATACTTGTACCAGAAGTCAGTATGTGCGGCTTCGATTGCTACACGCTTACCCACTGTTGCTGGTAACACATGCTCTTTGTACTCAGCCGATTGCTTATCAAACTCAGTAGTAGATGGCATAGAAACCACACGTACTTGCTTACCTTGAGCGGTTAATTCAGCCGCAGAATCTAGCGCTAAC
This sequence comes from Shewanella sp. OPT22, assembly GCF_004168585.1. GTDB lineage: Bacteria > Pseudomonadota > Gammaproteobacteria > Enterobacterales > Shewanellaceae > Parashewanella. The sequence continues at coordinate 515,878 of NZ_PGVH01000056.1, forward strand.
TGCACTTCAGAACCGGTCGCAATAAGAATCAGCTCTGGTGTACCTTCGCTATCTTTAAGGATATAACCACCTTTTGCGATATCAGCGACTTGCTCAGCATTGCGCGCTTGTGCCGCTAAACCTTGACGGCTAAATATCAATGATGTTGGTGCATCTTGACGCTGAATTGCCGCCGTCCATGCAACTGCGGTTTCAGTTGCATCACATGGGCGCCATACAGCCATATTTGGCGTCATACGCAAGTTAGCAATTTGTTCGATTGGCTGATGCGTTGGGCCGTCTTCACCTTGACCAATTGAGTCATGGGTGAATACGAAGATATTTTGAATGCCCATCAACGCTGACATACGTACTGCGTTACGTGCATATTCCATGAACATTAAGAAGGTTGCGCCATAGTTCACGAAACCACCGTGCAATGACAGTCCGTTCATGATGCCAGCCATACCGAATTCACGTACACCGTAAAAGATGTAGTTACCGTCAGCGTGTTCTTGAATGCCTTTAGAACCAGACCAAAGCGTTAGGTTAGAACCTGCTAAGTCAGCAGAGCCACCCATTAATTCTGGCATCATTGCACCAAATACACCGATGGCATTTTGCGACGCTTTACGAGACGCTATAGATTCGCCTTTCTCTTGGCACTCTTGAATGTACGCTTGTGCTTTTTCAGCAAAATCAGCTGGTAATTCACCTTTCACGACACGACGTTCAAACTCAGCGGCTAATTCTGGGTGCGCTGCTTTGTAAGCATCAAACTTAGCATTCCACTGTGCTTCACGCGTGTTACCAACGTCTTTTGCATCCCAGCCCGCATATACATCAGCTGGTACGTCGAATGGCTTGCTGTCCCAACCTAAGAATTCACGTGCTGCTGCAATTTCTGCATCACCCAGTGGTGCACCGTGACATTCGTGAGAACCTGACTTGTTTGGTGAACCAAAACCAATAACCGTTTTAGTACAAATCATCGTTGGCTTGTCAGTGATCGATTTAGCTTGTTCGATTGCGGCTTTAATCGCTTCAGGATCATGACCGTCAACATCGGCAATCACATGCCAGCCGTAAGATTCAAAACGCTTAGGTGTGTCATCAGTAAACCAACCATCGACTTCGCCGTCGATTGAAATGCCGTTGTCATCCCAAAATGCGATTAATTTACCTAATTTTAATGTACCCGCTAATGAACACGCTTCATGAGAAATACCTTCCATCATGCAGCCATCGCCCATAAAGCAATAGGTGTAATGATCAACAACGTCATGACCGTCACGGTTAAACTGTGCAGCTAATGTTTTCTCAGCAACCGCCATACCGACAGCGTTACTGATACCAGCGCCTAACGGGCCAGTTGTCGTTTCAACACCTGGAGTATAACCATACTCTGGGTGACCCGGTGTTTTTGAATGCAGTTGGCGGAAATTTTCCAGCTCTGACATTGGTAGCTCATAGCCACTCAAATGTAATAAAGAGTAAATCAGCATTGAGCCGTGACCGTTAGAAAGAATAAAGCGATCTCGGTCTACCCAGTTTGGGTTATTTGGGTTGTGTTTTAGGAAATCATTCCAAAGCACTTCTGCAATATCCGCCATACCAAGTGGTGCGCCAGGGTGACCAGATTTTGCTTTTTGAACTGCATCCATACTCAAGATGCGAATGGCGTTTGCGAGTACTTTACGGGAAGACATGCTCTCTCCTGCTGAGTGTTATATGACTGCCATCCGGATCAAGATGGCGAAATTTGGTGCGTATTTTCGCTTATGCGCAGTTGTGAAGCAAATGATAATTGCGAGTTATGTCACAGTAGATAGCAGAAACAATGTTTGCTATTGAATATTATCAGGATCTGATTTTGTTTTTTTACCAGAAAAAGACAAAGCATTAGTAAATAACTAACAATTAAATTACTAATGCCTTGCCCTAAGGCTTAGGCCTGTTATAGCTGTTCAGAATCAATATTTAAATAGGCTGAATTGTATAAACTATTTTTTGTTAGAGACAATTTAGACATAAATGACCTTAAGATAAATTCAGAGCCAATTCCTGCAATGGTATCTGCCGTTTCTTTTATATTTCTGTCATTAGACAGTGCAACAGCTTGCTGACACAGCTCTTCAATTTTTTCATGATAATCAATGAGCTTATCCTGGCATACAGAAAGAGCAATTAACAATTGAATAGTGTCTTTTATTCTTTTACCGCTTTTTTCTGATAACGCTTGCTTAGACTCCTTAGACAGTAGATTCTCCATATGTTCGACAAAGGTAGCGCTATCTTTGTAATGCTTTCTAATACCAACAAATAATTTTTGTATTTGTTCAGTTGAGAGTCCTTTAGATTTCAAATACTGCTTGAAGTGCTCTCCAGCCCCACCGACTAAGTATCCAGCGCAACTAGGTAAATGTTTTTGATAGTCTGGGTCATTTCTTTTTATTAAGCCCACCACAAGTTCAATGTTATGTGCTTTAGAAGGATCAAGAGCCCCTATTAATTCATAACAGTTTATAGTTTGTTGAGCTTTAACATTAATTCCTTTTGAATCTTTTAGCTTAGATCGTGCTTCTTCAACCTGTGGTCCTCCTATTTTGTCAATTGCTTGTTGCAGGTGCTCAAAATACTCAGGCGTTATTTGAACATGACTGAAATACTTACTTGCTTCTTCACTTCCCTTTGTCAATAAAATATGAGCGAACTTGTCGGCAGACATTACTCTACTCATTGATAATGGAAGCATGTCGCTATTATCAAAAATAAAATCGATACATTCGTTTGTTAATAACGCTTTTAAACCATCGTCGGAATAGTGCCCAAGCAGTCTATTAACTTTTACCAGCTGATCACCACTGGCATAATTAAGTAGTGGCAAAATATTTTCTTTCGTTTGCTCAGGTGAAGACTCGTACAACTCATCCAAAATCAATTTCAAATCGTGTAAATTTGATGATAAAAGCGCTTCATTCCACTCTTTTTGTTTCAACATGGGCTCGTGTAAAAGCACCGCACTCTTCATTTTCACAGACATTTTATCCCAACGCTCTGAAATTAATTCAAAATATCCATCATTGATAACGGTATGAATAATGGCTTTTTGTGCTTCATTGAGAACCTGAGCATCTCCGGATGTTCTATTTTTTTCAATTTGATCCAGAACAACATTACAGGCTGCTGCTTTTTCTTTATGACTCATTGTCTTGAGCATTGAAGAGACGTCTACCAATGAAGCTCCTGATTTCATGCAAGCATTGGCGAGTATATAAAACTGATTGCTTCCTCCTTTGACTAACTCTGGAACACAGTCAACAATTAAAGGCATCGTTTCAACAAATGATTTGGATTTACTATTTATGAGGCTTTGTAACTGAGCCGAATTTTGTTTTGTAATGAACTGATTTTTTACTTCATGAGTGAGTTCAGAAAATAACGCCCCTTGTCCAGGTAATAATTCAAGTAAGGTACTAAACATGATTTCTGCAGTACTTTCTTGCGCACCTTTAGGTAAAGCTTGGTACAGTTCAACACTTAACTTTGCAAACCTACAGTCTTGTAAGTGCCCCATTATTTTATTAGCCGATTCGGCCTCCATTTGTTTCAGTGCTGATTTCTGACTCTCCACCACTGAACCTAATTGCACTGAGTCTTTACACTCCACGATCAATGAACTTAGCGCTGCTCGAAACACTTTCTTACTTTCACCTGAAATATTGTCATAAAGTTGTTTTGCAATTTCAGGCTCACGTTGAAGTAACGTTGCAAACGTATCTATAGACACACTATCTGACAAGTCGATATTGCAAGTAATAGCAAGCTTTATAGCATCACATAATGTCTTCAACTTCATATCTTCTGAAGGCAAGTCTGCGGCCTTGTTCACCATTGAAATGCAGATCAGATTTTGGGCAAATTCTGGTAATTTTTTTATTGCTTCAGTGCCGTCTGTGAACGTTTCTAAGTGTGAAAGAATCTTAGGCTGAATTTGTTGCTCCCAACCTTGAGGCTTACCTGTTAACTGACAAGATAATTCATACATTAAAACAAGGCTATCTGCCGTTTGGCCCTTAAATTCAGAAAGAAATTTCAATGCATTTTCTGGTTTTATAGCTGAAGATTGTTTCATTTCTTGTAAATCACTCGAGGTAATGCTTTTAGGATTCTCAAGATATTCTTTACTTATATCTCCAGTAATAATTTGAATCAATACTTCTTTAGGTAGATTTTTTAATGAAAGAGGCACATCATCTGGGGACTGATTAATTATTTGTCGCATAATTCTGATATCTGATATCGATAAATTAATTTGCAAATGATTTTGTAATTTACTCGCCACCTTTGTAGTAAACTCAGCCCTTAAATCTGAGATAGAAGTTTGCTCTCTTAAAAGATCGCTTCTCGCACTTTGCGCTTTACTTCTTACTCTTTCGTTTTGAAACGTTGCATTCTGGCCTTGTTTTTTTGAACTTGATTTATACATAACATGAGGTTCAATTCCAGTTTTAGCATTCCACGTGCTCCTTATTGATTGTTCAGGTTTAGAATGCTGTTGCTCATGAAATTTTTTAATGTCTGTACTGCTTGATTGAATTTTAGTTTTATAACTCTGTTTGACCAATTCTAGATTTTCTGTACTTACAGAGTCGCTTGAAAATGCTTGTTCTATTGCCTTATCATCATCTGCTGCACTTACTGCATTTTTTAATAATCTCATAGAGTAAACTGCATTTTCTTTTGAAGAGTCGCCAGCAAGCTGTGTCAAGAGCAACACTTTTGCATAAAAAACCTTAGCCTCACTTTCGCTAGCTGCGCATCCAACCCCAACAAACCTTCTAACTCGAGCAACAAGACCTTCTTGTTTAAAACTTAATGCATCACCTTCCAGTTTCACCGTAAACGTCTTAGAACTAAGTACACTTTTCCCTGTTCTTAGTGTTAGCGATTGATTCCTTTTGAGTTGATCGATATCTTCACCAGACACTGTGTGTTTGAAACTCAACCTTGAACCTGCTGATAGTTGCTGAACTGAACTTGGAACACCCATAAAGAACCCCAAAATGTGTTGCACTTCGAGTTCAACTTAGAACTCTTTAAACTTTGTAGTTCTATTTTATGCTTCTAAACATATGCTGGTGGTTAAGCCAAAATGAAAGATAATTGACGTGATTTAATGACGCTTTTTAACTTTGAATAAACTCAAAGCAATTCAATAATGTAACGTAAAGCCAAATTAAAAGATGAAAATTGATTCTAGTTGCACTAGAATAGACGTCTAGATGTCAAAGCTTCCGTTAAAAGTAAGGTTATTTATTTTTACTATTGAAGCTGCGTTAACCCACTTATAGAGACTTCCCAACTATGGCAAAGCACTTGTTTACTTCTGAGTCCGTATCAGAAGGTCATCCAGATAAAATCGCCGATCAAATTTCAGACGCTGTACTGGATGCGATCCTAGAGCAAGATCCTAAAGCTCGCGTAGCGTGTGAGACTTACGTAAAAACTGGCATGGTCATGGTTGGCGGTGAAGTAACCACTTCAGCTTGGGTTGATATCGAAGAATTAACACGTAAAACAGTTCGTGAAATTGGTTATACCAGCTCAACAATGGGGTTTGACGCCGATTCATGCGCTATTCTAAACACTATTGGTAAGCAATCTCCTGATATTAATCAAGGTGTTGATCGTAAAGATCCTAGTGAGCAAGGTGCTGGTGACCAAGGCTTAATGTTTGGTTATGCAAGCAATGAAACTGATGTTCTGATGCCTGCTCCAATTACTTATTCGCATGCATTAGTGAAACGCCAATCTGAAGTTCGTAAAGATAGCACATTGCCTTGGTTACGCCCTGATGCAAAAAGCCAAGTAACATTTGCATATGATCAAGGTAAAATTGTAGGAATCGATGCGGTTGTAATGTCAACTCAACATTCTGAAGATATCAAGCAAGACGATCTTGTTGAAGCAGTAATGGAAACCATCATCAAGCCTGTTTTACCTTCAAAGTGGCTGAATAAAGAAACTAAATATTTTATTAACCCTACAGGCCGTTTTGTTATCGGTGGCCCTATGGGTGATTGTGGTCTTACTGGTCGTAAAATTATTGTTGATACTTATGGCGGCATGGCTCGTCATGGTGGCGGTGCGTTTTCAGGAAAAGACCCATCAAAAGTTGACCGTAGCGCTGCATATGCTGCGCGTTACGTAGCAAAGAATATTGTTGCTGCAGGTCTAGCAGAACGCTGTGAAATTCAAGTTTCGTATGCAATCGGTGTCGCTGAGCCTACATCAATCAGTGTTGAAACATTTGGTACGGGTAAAGTAGCAGAAGAACTATTGATTGACTTGGTTCGTCGTCACTTCGATTTACGCCCTTATGGTTTGACAGAGATGCTGAACCTTGAGCGCCCTATCTATCAAGAAACGGCTGCTTATGGTCACTTTGGTCGTAATCAATTCCCATGGGAAGCGACAGATAAAGCAGAAGCATTAAAAGCGGATGCTGGCTTGTAATCATTGATAATCAGTAGGGGCTTGAGCGACTATCTTGCCCTTATTTTTTTCCATGCTTTGAGTACCATTGAGGTATCAAAGAAACCTCATCAATTTTTACTAAAGTCTCTGCGATACTTGTGTTGAAATCTTCGTTATTGCGTTGCTCTAAATGCCTTCTTTCCGACATACAACCTGCAAGTACTGCAGTAACTTTAGGTTGTTTTGAAATCGAATCACGAAGCTCGCTTTCTTTAATCCCATTCCAAGTAACTCTCAGGCATTCACGAAACTCTTTATAACTCGCTGGACTTTTGAACGGCAATATCCCAATTTCACAAAGCCTAGCCAGTTCATTAGGAATCTCTGAAGAACTCAATAATTCAATTCGAACAGATATGATATGTGCGAGTAACATCTCATTTTCAGGTTCAATTTTATATGCAATATCTAACAGATTTTGTGAAAATTTTTCATCTCCGTTTTTAAGCGTAAACAACATAATACCCGCTAGACCCTTAACGTTTATCCAACTTGTGTCAGATCTAAGGCTTTCAGTAATCTCAGGCGATCTTGTTATGCCATATATGTATCGATGAACGCTTCCTCGATTGTCGTCATTAACATCTATTAATTGATGAATTGCACAATACTTTAAAAACGCTTTTACTTGCTCTGAAGTAAAATGCCGAGCGTGCTTACTAAGGTGTTCCAGATATAGCACTAAACACTCTGGGTACTCAGGCTCATACTTCAACGCTCGTAAAATAAAAACCAAGAGGTCTACCCTACCCACATCTGCAATAATGGTTACGAAGTCTTCTACTTTTACGGTCAGACTGAATTGACTAACAATGACTTCTGTAAGTTTTGAGTTAGAAAGTGAATCGATATGTGATAAGTATCCAGAATCATGACATCGTTTGAGGAACGTCATCAATTGAGCTGGATTTGTTGTATTTCTGATTGCTTCAATGACTAAAGGCATGCTTCTAAAAACATGAAAGCATTCAAAATCTATTCGTTCAAGATCAGCAACTGTTATCTTGTGTTGTTGGTTTTTGCTGTCTACAGCCCTAAAAAATAAATTGCCCATCTCTTCGATACGCCCTCGGCCACTTTTCGAGCTAGAGCTAAACATGCAATCCCAATGTGCTTGAGAACTAAAAACAAAAAACGATGCAATCCATTTTTTTATTTTTTCACTCTTAATTTCTTTTGAATCACTGTGCTTAATAGAAGTAGCTTTTGTTACTTTCAAGCTAAGAAGTGAATCTTTATCCCATGATACTATTCCCTCTAATTCACTGTTTAATTGTTGGAGCACTCTCAGAGGAGAACAATAAAGTTGCGCATAATGCAGAAAGTCGTCCAGTTCTGAAGGCTTAAGCACACCCCAAGCACTGAATAGCCATGTTGAAGATTTTTTTATGTCTTTGTTTTCCAAGCCCAGCTGATACGCTATTTGATTCTTAAGAAATATTTTTTGGCTCTCACCTACCTTTTTATTTAATTCTTTTTGCAACAAAAACGAACTGACGCACTCTTCTAAAACTTGATCGTTTACCGACAAAATAATCTCAGACAGGTCATTTTTAGCGGCGTTCAATGTGACTAATACGCGCTGTAAATTGCAATCTCTCAACCCAATACCCCCGCGCTCGTGAGGAATATGAGTTATCTGCCTTAAAGCATTTTTTTTATCTTTTAATGGTATCTTTGAATCAGAGAGCAACTGTTTAACGTCTTCAATTTCTTTTTCTAGACAATCAACAAATCCACCATTAGCGCTATCAATAGCTTTCTCCAGCACATTACTAGCATCTAATACTAAGGCCGCTAACTCAATATCATCTGAAGCACTTTTTTGGGAAGGGCTGATTTCAGAAAGATTAAGCGTCAATTTGGAACGTTCAATTTCTTCTAATTTTTCAGGAGCACTATTATATAAAGGGAAAGAACCTTTTATTTTTTCTCTTCCAACGAAAGTTTGCATGAGCATGGCTTACCTCACTTTAAAGTTTAAGCCGAGGGTATTTTTACTTGAAAATTGTTTTATTCCTGATAGTTACCTTACAATTTATCAAATTTATCAAACTCATTCATTGCCTCAAAATTAACCCTTGTTCATAAACAGTTTAAAAAAACTAACCATACATTGTTTGATTTATCTCTTTATTATTTACAGTAATATCCTTTACTCTAGTTATGCCAATATCCGCTAAAGGAAAGAAACCTTTGAAAGAGTCACAACTGGTTGAACAACTGATCTACCCTCGATATATAGGCTGGCTTTTAAGAATCATTCTTACCTTTTTTGCAGCAGATACTTTTGGCTTAGACATCACATCAGCGCTCTTAATTCCATTCCTTGTCTTCGAGCTGATATACCTCGCTGCCAGTCACCATTTTTTTCTGAAATCGAATAAATTTAATGAGCGCTTATTTTTATTGTTGTTACTCGATAATTCATTTTGGATCATTTGGCTATCGCTCACCGGAGGAGCGACAAATGCCTTTATTTCATCGCTGTTAATTCCGATTGCAATCGCCTCTATTGCCTTGCCCAGCTGGAGTGCAATTGCCATTAATATTATCAACTGTTCAGCTTATAGTTTGATGCTGTACTTAAAAGAAGAAACCGGGCATATGGCGCATATGGATATGAGTGCGCACTATATTGGTATGTGGCTCAACTTCATTCTTTCTGCACTTGTCATAAACGTAAGCCTAACGTTAATTAGCCAAAAACTGAGAAAAAGAGACAAGCAATTGAGCTCGTTAAGAGAGTCACAATTACGTCAAGAACAAATCGTCGCATTAGGTGCATCTTCAGCACAAATGGCCCATCAACTGGCGACCCCATTGTGCAGTATGCGATTATGGTTAGAAGAGCTCAAAGATGAGCAAAGTGAACAAGCCATTGAAGAATTGAATAATAGCCTGACTCGTTGCGAACATAGCTTGCAAGAATTAAGGCTTGCGACCGACGCTATTAGGGATGGAAAAGTACATTCCGTTTCAGTGAAAACCTTCATTGAAGATATTCAACAGAAAACGCAGCTACTCTTGCCTGCCGTTGAAGCAAACTGGTCCTACGGTACAATGACTCACGAAAGCATTAATGTTGACCAAGGCGTGCTCCCAGCGATTTTAACGCTGATTGATAATGCCCAAAAGGCGAGCATTACCGGCATTAAAGCACCAAAAGTTGATATTTCATCAAGAACAGACGAGCAATATTTATATATCGACATTCGAGATTTTGGCCTTGGTATATCAGATACGGTAAAATCAAACTTAGGAAAACGTTTTATTAAAAGTTCCAGCGGTCTTGGTGTCGCTTTAGCATTAACACATGCCAGCCTAGACAGAAATGGTGGTCAACTCACATTAGAGCAACATCCTGAAAATGGTTGTATTGCTTCAGTAAGGTATCCATTAAGTACAGATGAATAAATTACTTATTATTGAAGATGACAAAAGTCTCGCACAGGTTTTACAACGACGCCTCAGTTCACATGGCTTTGAGGTAGAAATTTGCCATGAAAAAACTCAAGCTTTATTACTGGCGAGAAAATGGTCTCCGTCTCACATTCTATTAGACATGAAGCTTGACGCAGATAATGGTTTAAGCTTAATTCAGCCATTAAAGCAGACGGTACCAGAAAGCATCTTAGTGCTACTAACGGGGTTTGCAAGCATCGCTACAGCCGTTGAAGCCATTCGACTTGGGGCTGATAATTATCTAGCCAAACCTGCTGATACTCAAACCATTCTCCAAGCATTAAATATGGAGGCGACTGAGCTTGAAGAGCTGATAGAAGAACAACCCATGTCGACGAAAAGAGTAGAATGGGAACACATACAACAAGTACTGACAGCTAATAACGGTAATGTTTCTGCAACGGCAAGGCAGTTAGGAATGCACAGAAGAAGCTTACAAAGAAAGCTTGCTAAAAAGCCTTCATCATCATAAAAAAAGAGCTGGCTATGCCAGCTCAAGTACAACAGAGGAGCTTTAAAACCCTCATCAACACAAATGCTTTTGTTAATGCATTACCAACTAATTAATACTGATGCCCAAATTTGACGACCATAACCAGGTAAACGCTCACCTTGCGCTATCTCTTGTCCCATCACTCGGTTTATGCCGCCCAGATGATCGGCATACTCTTTATCGAGTAAGTTACTGATACCTGCTTTCAGCAGCCAATTATCATTTTCATAAGCGGTTAAGATATCAACCACACCATAGCCTGCTGAAGTTTGTTCTTTTTGGATATTCGAAATTTTATCTTGTTTCGCCGCACCTCTAAGTACTAGCTGGCTACGCCAAGCATTTTGCTGCCAATTAAGGGCTACTTGACCACTTAGCGGTGCAACACGGTATAAGTTATCTTCAGTGTCAGTACGTTCGCCGCGAGTATAAGTACCATTCATTGTTAAGCGCCAATCTTCATGTAACTGATAGCTCGCATCGACATCCATACCGTAAAGTTTAGCGTCAGTATTCGCAAACATTAATGGATCATCATCGCCCATCATTTTTGCGACCATTTTTGCTTTCATGTCAGTTAACGGTACACCTTGCACATAGCCATCGATTTTTTGCCAAAATACACGCGGGCTAATCGTTAACTTGTCGCCTAGATAATCAAAACCAAAATCAGTTTGGTATGCCGTTTCTAAATCTAGATCAACATCACCAATATAAGTGCGTCCATCCGCTAAACCACCCGTTGCTTGCATTGGCACCCAAAGGTAACGTTGTTGATAGCTTGGGCTTGATTGTTTACGAGCCACACTTGCACGCCAATTTACCGTATCACTCTGCTTATAAAGCCACTGAGCAACCAAATCGACACCAAATTGGCTGGTGCTTTTATCTTGAGCATTGAACTTATCCATCAAATATTTGATGTTTGGGTTCATCATCGCCATTGAATGGCTGACATCACCGGCATCAAAATTATATTGCTTACCTCGAACACCTAATTTTAATGTATTAGCCCCAAAGTCTTCGTGCCATTGGCCATACGCACTGATCACTTGGCTTTCAACATCTTTAAAATTATCGACAACCATCATTGGATTGTTAGGGTTAGTAATCAATGAATCATGCATGCTTTGTTGATAATCAAGACCAAATTGCCATTGCTCTAACTCAAACGCAATGACAGCATCAATGCCCGTACTGTCAGCACGATTATATCGTGCCATCATTGGGCTCATTACAGGACGCAGTAAACTGTTACTCATACCATGGCGGGCATTTTGCCAACCAATATGCCAGTTCATTTGCCCCCAATCGAACTCTGATTCACCTGCTGCTTTAACTCTATCTGTATCAATAAAGTCAATATCCATCGGCAATGCAGGACTCGCTGAATCTCCAGTATTGATGCCTTGATAACTTAATGTGATTTGATGATTTTGAGTGATTTGATTTAAATATTTAATACCAAATTGTTGTTTGTCATAGACTGATGGCACAATCTCTCTGCCAGCACCATCTTCAACTTCGCTGTTCCCTTTATTTTGCTCAACATGCAATAGCAGCGCTTGTGATTTCCAGCCAATATTGGTTAATGCACCCAGTTGTGACTGACTACCATTCGCAGAATACTGACCTAATAGGTGACTAAAGTTATGTTCAATTTCTGGACCGATAGTATTCACTTTTAAGCTGCCACCAATCGTATCAATACCACTACTCACTGGAGCAATACCACGAGTCATTTCAATGGATTCAGTGGTCAACTGGCTGCCATAGCTTAACGGAGCATCCATCGCATTCGGACCTGCGCCAGCTAACGAGAGTCCATCAACACTGGTCGCAATTTTGTCTCCGTACAAACCACGATATTGAGCAATTTTACTGACTGGACCATTAGCATTAACATTTGCGCCCGGAATCGACTTAAGAAGATCGGCCAAATCACTCGTTGGAACCGCATAATTGGGGGTAGCCACAGAGTCAGAGTCTACTCCTGTTTGCTTAGCCACTTGACCTTTAACAACAATTACTTCGATTGGATCAGCATCAGCCCAAGAGGCGCCACTGACTGCATACATTGAAATCAACAAACCACTTAAAACGTTCAGACGCATGTTACAAACTCCCTAAATATTTGTAGCTGAATTTTGCGCCTACCCTGTCTTTATCACAATACAAATGCGACAAAGTGCGACACTATGTCGCACAACTTTTACTTTTATAATCAGCCAATTAAGATAATTACAATGAATGAATGGTGAACTTGACAATGGTCAATTCAATTTAGAAGTTCTTATAAGATACTGAGCTGCTTTCATTTATGAAAATCCATAAAATGACGGATTTTCGGCCGCTTAAACTCATTTTTCACAAAACAGCAATGAAACCACTTGCCATTAGCTAAAGGCTGAGTATAATTCCGTTCCATTGTTGAGGCTTAATCAGCACAGCAAACTAATCAAAGATGCCGGAGTGGTGGAATTGGTAGACACGACGGATTCAAAATCCGTTTCCTTCGGGAGTGACGGTTCAAGTCCGTCCTTCGGTACCATTTTTTGATTTTCTCTTTTTGAGACATAAGCCGACTTTCATGTCGGTTTTTTTGTGTCTAAAATCTATGATTTCTCATATTAATGCTCTATTCAAACCTTCAGTTTTCAGTAAAGTAATTAATATCTTCAATCTTAAGTAACATTCCATGGACAACAACGTGAAGTGACGACTTTCTTGAAGAATTAACAAAACAGCTGAGCCCAAGCCATTGTCGTCAAAGGGTCAATGAAACATTACATCAATTTGAACGAGAAAAGCTGCTCGACCTTGCTATGAGCAGTGTTTATTTAGTGATTATAAATAAGATTGTCGATGACAGTTTGATGGTGTAAATGTTCGAGGTTTTATACGGACTCGTCATGAAAATGTGATAGTAGAATGGGAGTTAATTCCGAGATTAACGTTTGAGAGCGTTCGATGGCTAATTGAACCCAACCATCCGTTCCCATCACTTCAAGTGAAGTCGCTTCAACTTTATTTGAAGTCAGTGATAAGTAGCCGCTTACTCTAAAAATACCTAGAGGAGTATGAATACGGCTAATGTGAAATTCTTCCATGATTGATAAATTCGTTAAGCTACTTTTGTTTAGCCATTAACTTAACGTGTTTTTTTACTTTTTTCATCGCCATTTGCTGTTTCAATGAAGATAAATAGTCGATAAATAAGTTGCCATGAAGATGGTCTATTTCGTGTTGCATGACGATAGCTAAAAACTCATCACTGCTGATAGTAATTTCCTTCCCATCACGATCTAAAGCTTCAACCGTCACTGAAGTAAAGCGTTCAACTTCCGCATAATAATCAGGTACAGATAAACAACCTTCTTGTCCTTTCGCTTTATCAGAGCCAGCAGTAACTTTAGGGTTAATCAACACTAATGGATCATTGCGTTCATCAGAAATGTCGATAACCACGACAGCGAACTCAGAACCGACTTGCGTTGCTGCAAGCCCAATACCATCATCAGTGGAATACATGGTATCAAGTAGGTCATCAATTAATGTTTGTACCTGCTTCACATCTGAAACGGGCTTTGCAACTTGTTTTAATCGCACATCGGGAGCAGTAAGAATATCAAGAACAGCCATGTATTTAGTAATTACTCATCGTTAAAATAAAGCTTGAGAGTATAATGGTTTCTGCTGCGTACATCATTTTTTTATCTTCATTATTTACTTTCACGGCTTTCAGTAGTAACAAGTAACGCACCTAAGTAAGCCAAATCAATTTTATGCATTTAACCAAGAATAATCTGAATGTTTTATTAAGTTTGACTGCTGATGCACTCAAAGCACAATCAAATGAGCACTTATTTAAAAGTCAGGGAGCCGCTTTTGAGCCCCTTTTAGTGGGCGCTCTAACCCTCATTATCGAGCAACAGTGCATCACTAACGTTATACAAGTTGAATTGGTTTCTGGTCATCGTTTTCCTGACATTGTTATCCACACTCATTCTGAGAAGCTGGGTATTGAGGTAAAAACATCCAAAAGCCAAGGTTGGTCAACCCTAGGCGGGAGTATTTTCGAATCCACTCGAGTGAAAGACGTAGAGTGTATTTATCTCTTTTTTGTTAACTTTTCGAATCCAAGCGAGATTCAATATCGATATAAGCCAATCGAAGCATGTATCTCTGACGTTGTCATCACTCATAAGCCACGTTATGCAATCAATTTAGATGTCGAGCAATCTTTTTTCGACAAAGCGAATATCAGTTATCAACAACTGCAACAGGCTAAAAATCCATTTGGGTTGATCCGTCAATACATGAAAAATAAGGCAGGAGCCAACGCTGAACTTTGGTGGATAAGCGATGATGAAAGTGCCGACTTTGATGTTAAGCAACTTGGCCCACAAGCTATTCGTCATTTTTCAAGTCTCAACAAAGTTGAGAAGGAAAACTTAGTCATTGAGCTTTACGCATTATTCCCAGAAGTACTGTCCAGTAGCACCCAAAAGTATGAAAAGTTAGCGCTGTACTTAGTGGCTAAAAAAGGGATTGTGCATACTTCACTCCGAGATACGTTCTCAGCGGGTGGCAAGTTTGCTTTTGATAACGACGAATTGCCTAAGTACTTCAAACGTATTCTAGAAAAACAGAGTCTAAGTCAAATTCGGCAAGCGATTTTAGGTATTGCACCCGAGCTGATCGAGGAGTACTGGGAAGTAGACGACATTGATAACCGCATAAAAATCTGGCTTGAAAAAGTCAATCAACAAATCCAAAGCAATGATAAACTGTCCTGTAATATTAAGCCGAAACTGATTAATCGTATCACCGTTGGCATAGAGCATCATTAGGAATAATAAAAACTTACATGAGTAACAGTAAAAAATTACTTTCTTTATTTAGTGGTTGTGGCGGCATGGACTTAGGCTTTGAAGGCAACTTCACAGTTCCTAGCGCCTGTATTAATTGGGATATGCATCCAAATGAATGGTATACCTCCCTTGATGAACATCGTGTAAAGCTCAATAAAAACAGCTTCGAAACCGTTTTCGCTAACGACATACTTCCATATGCTGAAGCTGCATGGAAAACATTTTTTAAAAGCCAAGGTAAAGATGTTGAACGCATTTTTCACACCACCAGCATTGTCGAATTGGTTAAGCGTCATCAAGCGGGTGAGCACGTCTTTCCTGAAAATGTTGACGTCGTCACAGGTGGCTTCCCATGCCAAGATTTCAGCGTGGCAGGAAAGCGAGGAGGATTTCAGTCTCATAAAAACCACAATAATAAAATTGACGGTGAGGTTTCCAGTGAAGAGTCACGCGGCAGTTTATATTTATGGATGCGCCAAGTTATTGAAATCACAAATCCTAAAGTGTTTGTCGCAGAGAATGTAAAAGGTTTGATTTCACTGGGTGATGCAAAACGCATCATCGAAGAAGACTTTAGAACGGTAGGTTCCGGTTACCTAGTCGTACCAGCAAAGGTACTTACTGCAGCAAATTACGGCGTGGCTCAAAATCGTGAACGGATTATTTTTATCGGTTTAAATAAAGCATTCTTGAAGCCTGGGATCATTGCTCGAATTGAAGCCGGTGAGATTGATGTTTACCCGCCAAAAACTCACTCAGCAGAACCAACTGAACTTCAACATCACTTTACAAAATCAAAACAAGTGCTCTCGAACCTAAAGGAGCCCGAGATAACGTTGGATCCTGCACAAGCAAAGTATTCAAAAGCGAAATATTGTAAAGGGACGCAAGGGCAAACAGAGGTTAACCAAGAAGGGCTTGCCCCAACAATTCGTGCCGAGCATCATGGTAATATTGAGTACCGACGCTTACGTGCTGAATACGGTGGTAAAAATCATAATGAGTTAGCTCAAGGCTTAATTGAACGTCGCTTAACGGTTCGTGAATGTGCTCGTATTCAAAGCTTTCCTGATGAATACGAGTTTGTGTTCACCAAAAAAAATCACGACTACTCATTATCGGCTTCTGGCGCTTACAAAGTGATTGGCAATGCTGTGCCTCCACTCATGGCCTTTAATATTGCTAAACACCTAGAAAATATTTGGGATAATATTTTTGATTAAGCGGTGATTAAGCTTGGTAAGGTGATAATTAATATATTTCTCTGCCAAGCTTATTCGTTATGCCAACGTCACACACTCAAAGCTGTCCCGAAAAGCAATTAAGTAGTCCCTTAACGGTAGTAGAAATAAAGGCAACTGGAGTCGAAAATGTGTTTCAACCCAACACGTTTAAACAGCACTTTTCTACTGGGGAGCTAACTCAAAACACGTATAAATTACTAGGCACAAAAAGTCATATTGCGATATTAGATTTATTGCCTATAGAGCAGAACACTCTTGAAAGTGAAAGACAGCTCGCTGAAATTTATCAGATTTATTATGAAAACTTGCCCATTTCTGGCGCTAAAGACGTTACATTTGAAAATGCAGAAAAAGTTAAAAGCTTTTTCTTAAACCATTACAACGATACAATTGTCATTCATTGTCGTTCTGCCAATCGAAACGGGGCAATGATGGCTTTAGCTGCTTTTGCATTTGATGATAAAAACGTAGATCAGGCCGTCTCAATTGGGAAAAATTGGGGCCTCAAAGGTCTTGAAGATACAGTAAGAGCCGTGATCAATCGCAGCTTAATCAATTAATAATATTAGCAAGTGTATTCTTTCTTTTTACTTGTTGTATTTCCTAGCAATTTCAGAGTTTGCGTATTCATGAAAACTAAGCCAGCTCAATTTATCGACAGCTTGTTCTCTAAGCTTTCTATACTCCCAAGCTAAATATCTTAACTCATAGTCCTGATTTTTAATTAACTCCTTTACCCTCTTGTCTTCATCTACCTTGTCTTGCTGTTCTCTTCTTATTTCAATGCCCGTCAATGCACCTTTACTTCTTAACGTTTCAAGAAAAACTTGTTTTAAACCTAAATTATCTCGCACTTGATCTAAAGCGGTATTCTGGCTTTGACTACCCGCTCCATAAGCATTAATATTTCCCAATGTTAAGAAACGCTTAAGCACTATATCGAGTTTTTCTAAAGATGTCGCAAATGCTGCTGCATACTGCAATGCATTAATCTCCTTATAACCCGATTCTGATAGCGATATCGCACCACTCCTTATAATTGTTTGGCAGGTAGATGCAGGTGTCTCTGCATTCGTAAGTGCAATTTCAAGTGGGTTTGCTATATCTTTAGCAAACGTTTTACCACTAAGTTCACTTAAATTCCATATCAAATGAAATGTCGCTTCATCAGAGTTATAAGCTGCACAATGAAGAAGGCCTTGTCCACTCGAATTACTTGCACCGACTTTTGCGCCACAATGACGCAGCGCATTAACACAATCATAGTCACCATGCATCGCAGCGTATAATAATGGGGTATTACCACCCATTCCTTTTGCTTCCAATAGTTCAGAATTACCATTGGCAATAGCTCCTACGGCTTTTGATTTAAAATGTTTAATTGCAAATTCAAATGGATTTAAATCTAAATAGTAATAGCGTAGTTCCGGATAATCACTACTGGGTACAAAGCGATGAAACCTTCGTCGAGTTTCTATATCAACTTTCTTCTTAATCATATAAGTAATCGCTGACTCAAACTCATTAAGTAGAGCAAGATCTAATACTGATAAGCTAGCAAAGTTTTTGCTTTCTAATAGCTCTTTTTTACTTTTTGTCTCTCCAAATATGGGATGCTGCAATCGAGTATCATAGTCACCAAGCACCTTCATAAAAACGTTAAAAGATAAACTTTTCGCCGCTTTATGTGCAATATTCTCCTGTCGTCTTTCATCTACATTACAAGACAAATTGGTATAGGGAAGCAGCTTTTCATATCCAGCTAGAAAGCCATTTACAACACAGTGAGCAATAGCTTTTTGCCCATCAGGGCTCACAAAGTTTGGGTTAGCTTTATTAAGTAATAAAAAATTGAAAAACTCGATATTCTTAATTTTTGCTGCCACGATAAGAGCACCATCTCGAAGCGGTGGAGAGCATTCTTTCCAAAAGCCTATATTCACCTCTGATATCAGCTGCATCAGGTAAAAATCTGACTCAGTTTCATTGAGTCGTATAGGTACTCTCACCGCCTGTGTTTCAGCTTCAAGCGGTTGAGCTTTATAAAGCTGGCGGGCACACTCTAATGACTTATCATCAATAAAAGGTTGGTTATCCCCAACCGCCTCTCTTCCCCAAGCAAAATAGAAGCTTTGTAACAAAAAACTGAGCAACTCAGGATCGGCCTTCATTTGAGATTTACAAAACTGTTGTGCGTCGCCATACCACCTACATTCAGTGATTATTTTGTTGGTCACTTCCCTATGATTTCTATCACGCGTTTTTTCTGAAATATTCAGTTTATTTATGCGCGATAAGAGCTGAAGAAAACATTCGCTTCTTTTAACAGAACTGCCTGACTCAGCTTTATCGATATTTTGAAGATCTCTGTTCACTGTTTTAGATAGCAGTTGCTCAAGTGTTGGATAGAGAACATGTTTTGGGCTCACAGGGAGTGCGTTGCATAGGCTTTCTGGTGTTAAAGAACCATCTTGCAAAAACAATGTTAACTTTTCCTTGATTTCAGGTATACACTGTAGGCACACCTCGGATAGTTCATATTTTAGACACCGCGTTTTAATAATCTGAGCTAATGCTGAAACTGAACCTGAATTGTAAACATCTAATTTGGTACATTTTATATATTCAATTTTTAACCAACGGAGTGCTAAAGCAAACATTTCATGCTGATTTGAACTTTCCAATAAACTATTTTTTAAATAAATGCTTTCTGAAATTGAAGTATCTCTTTTATAAAGCCTTGAGAATACTTCACGGCACCGTTCTAATCTGCGTTGTTTAAAAGCGTCACAGCCTGAATAAACATTATCTCTTAAGGTTTCAGCTAAACTTTTTATATCCGTCTTGTCAGACTTCTCTATACTTTGTAATGCAACTTCATTTTGTATTTCCTGCTTTAACTGCTCATAACTCAACTTTTGCAGCTCACTCTCTGAGTAAGCCCAATGTTGTTCTTCCTGTAATGTTGCGAGTTGCTCTATAACTCTTTGTTTAACATCAGCTCGAATTATTGAATTTTGGTCCTTAAAAGAGAAGCCATTAAGTAATGCGTTTAATTCTTGGATTGACTTGGTTTTTGAGATGGCTTGTAGGTGAATATCACGCTGATCTTTCTTATCAATGATCACTGCATTGTTCACGGTACCATAAGTTAATTCAGACACTTCATTGTTCACGGCACCAGAAGTTAATTCAGACACTTCATTGTTCACGGCACCAGAAGTTAACTCAGACACTTCACTGTTCACGGCATCAGAAGTTAACTCAGACACTTCACTGTTCACGGCATCAAAAGTTAATTCAGACACTTCATTGTTCACGGCATCAGAAGTTAATTCAGACACTTCATTGTTCACGGCATCAGAAGTTAATTCAGACACTCTATTGCCTGAAGAAATCACATACCATATTCCTAACAACTGACACAGTTGTTGTTTTAGTCCTTTACGTGTTTCGGAAGGGGTAACAAGGTAATAACGCTGATAATTTTCGGTTGAAAACTGAGTATCAGTGAAGACACCTAATTCACGAATGAATGCCGTTTCTCCAAGTGGCGTTGCGTCCTCCACCTCAGTAAAATCTTGATTTAATTGCTTTACGAGTAGAGTAACTTGTCGACTGCATGAAAACCAAACTGGTTGGTTTTCTTCTAACTCTTGTATTATTTGCAACACTTTATCATTTTTATTTTTTTCAAGTTTTTGCTCTGGCTGCTCAGCACTAAGGCCGCACAATTGTGCCAAACGATATTCAGCCCAAGCACTTTCTTCCTGAATTAAACATTGCTCTTTAAGATACCGCTTCATTTGAACAAAAATGTGCTCCCTAACTTGTCCCAAATGTCCATAATAGCCTTTGCTAGCACAGCTTAATGTTAAAAGCGCAAGGTTGCCGTCTGGATATTCCTCACTTGTGCACCATTGAGAAATTGCTAATCTCTTAATATCATTTGATATGCTCTTATCTGATAAATGCGTCAATATTTTATTGAAGTTCGCCCCAAATGCAGCCAATTGCTGTGGGTCGACTATATCGATATTCACTTTCTTTATATTCTTGCTCAGGATTTTTAGCTTAGTGATATTGACATCTTTGATCTCTTTAGGCAGTTTTTTAATCAACCTATCTAGGTCTCGATGCGCACCTTTTTTAATTTCAGACAAACCTATTTTTGGCGATTCCAGCGATATAACCTCATAACTTGCTAAGCTTTCATCCTTTGATATAGCCTCTTGCTCATCAGTGGTATCTTCCTGAATACTGCTGCTTGAATGAGTTAGACTGGCACGAGGTGAGGATGTAAGAGGTTTTGGTTGCTTGGGGGAATTGTCACCTTCATCATGGCTTTTAGTCATTTGTTCATCGCATGAACTTTCATCAACGCCATTTTCTATTGGAGGCATTAGTGGCGGTTCTTCCGTCATATCTGAAGCTTCAAGGCTCACGGCTTTTTCAGTTATTGATAATGCAGAATCTACTTCGGGTTCGATAAACTCCGCCTTTCTTTCCTTCTCTCTACTTACCCCAATCTCTTCTTCAATTGAAGTCTCAACATCAGATCCCTGAATCGATGTTGAACCTATGGACCTTATCTGTTCTTCGCTGCTGGATTTTTGTTGTTGAGTTCTTTCAGCTTCTTGAGCAAGACAATTATTGTCACTTTGTCCTATTTTTTCCCCATGTTCTTTAGAGGTAAACTGATTATCCGTTAATGTTTTAGCCCCCTCACTATTATCACTTTCTAAAAACTGAGTTATTGACTCCGCCTTGGAATCACTAACTGTATGAGCCTCTCGTGATGACAATAAACTAATTTCTTGTAATTGGATATTACGCCCATCTTCTACCTGATTGGCATCAAGGTGTTCTTTTGAAGGTGCACCATTAAGTTGGTAACCAGATAAAGTAGGAAATGACATCTGTGATGTATCTGAATCGACTTGGTCAGATAGTAATATCTTATTACCCAACAACCGCTGAACAAGATGTTATTAGATATTCTCAAATAGCCGAGACAACAGCTTTAAGCAAAAAAAGTTGAGGCACAATATTATTACATTCTTTCTTGAAACATGATTTAACGCCTCCGTTTCTTTATCGTTACTGTGCCACTAAAGAATGAACCTAAAACGAATAACACCGCATATCTTAATAACTCTACAATAATGTTCTTTAGTCATAAAAACTTAATTATTGGATATTGTATAAAATAATTGCTTTTACTGATTAATTGCTCTAAAGTGCGCGTCTTGAAAGGATTGACTCATTAGACCACTTGTAAAGGATTACAAATGAAAGCCATTAAATTACTTATAACTGTTGTCACAGCAAGCACTTTATCAGCGTGTTTTGCACCTTACCCAGATTCAGGAGCAATCGTTGGGTACGAATATCAAGTTGAAGAAGCGACCAGAGGTGCAACGGTTTACTCTATTTCGTCAAATGATTTTTCTAACTGGCGTGAAAGCATCAAACATCATGACTTTGAAAGCCTTACTCTTTCAGAACTTGCTGAAATACGTAACACTTATATCGACAGTGAACAAGTACTCAGCTACCAATCAAAATCCCCATACTTTGTTGATAAAGACTTAGACGAAGAAGATCTTTTTGAGATTGAGAAATCGCTTAATCAAGACAAAATACAGGAACTTGATGACAAAATCACTGCAGCAAAAGTCAGGCAAACACAATCTAAAGCTAAAGAAGACGAAATCAATGAAATTCTGCTTGAATTTGACAAACAACTTCAAGAGTTACAAAACCAAGATGCTAACGCACAAAGTGATTTTCAAACATTGCAACAAACCGTTGCAACTCGATTTGATGAGGTACAAACCGCTCAAACGGGACGCCCTAGCCGACTTTCAAGACAAATCTTACGTAAGAATCACTTTGTCGTATTAGATGCTTACGAAGGTTTCAAAAACTGCCAAGAACAAGTCACAAGCATGAATAAACATGAAAGTTATCAATATAATGTTTATGCTGATGCGATTGATTTTAAACACAAGCAAGTTTGCCCTTATTTTCAATTACCTGCACACAGCGCAAAACGAAAAGCAAAGCTTTTTCAAGGATTAACGGAAGAAGATAAAAATACGATTCGTTTAGCCAGCCACGCATTCATTAATCAACAGCTTGCAAGAGATTATGTGACAAGCGAAATTGAGAATGTAAAAAGACGTCGAGAAAATAAAGCTGAAGAACTCAAGCAGAAAAATGGCTTAAATACTGAGGGCTACGAACATTCTACGACAATTCAATCTTCTATCAACGAGTGGCTAGGGAAAAAGGGGCAATATGAACTTCTTTCAGATAAAGAACTCACAGTAAACATGACACAAGCCCTAAGGTATCAGCTAGAAGCGTCTCAATTTTACTATGACACTTCAAGGCTGTTTGATAGCTTAGATAAGGTATCTAATGTACAACCAGATGGCAGGTTCGAATTAGACGGTAGTGAAAAATTCCACCTGATTATCGCAAGGCATAATTACGATAATAAATTCTACTCGCTAGTTAGAATGGATGAGTTTGAAGGCGAAGATAAAGTCATCGTCAACATCAAATATGCGTTCGATTATCACAAATTAAAGCAATTAAAACTTTAAGTTAATTTACAAAAAAATACCAGACGATAATTTATTGTCTGGTATTTTTTGTTTCAGCCACAAAGAAATTGTTATTTATATTAGCTTTGTAAAATCTTAAGTGGCAACGACATCAATTCATCGCCCGTCATGGCGCAATACCAGATAATCCCAATAAAGCCTGCTACAGTTAACAAATACCAGATAGCAGAAAAGATTTGCCCGTAACGGTCGAGCGGTAACAAATGGCTTTGATGACGAGTACGCCACTCAAACACAATTTCAATTGAACCAATTGCCAGTAAGAAACCAAATAGGGTTAAGCCAAAGTAGTAACAAATGACAACACCCAACATTGCACCAGCAACACAAATGACTAATCCTGTGACACTGTTCATCGAGAAGCTGATGCTTTTAATTACATGCCCACCATCCAATGGCAATATTGGCAGCATTTGAAATAGATTCAGTAGTGCACTTAACGACGCTAAACCGGCAAAGAATATATTGTCGGTAATCATATACCCTAGCAAGAATATGACTGACAATAACAACCCAAAAGTGGGCCCCATAATAGAGATAACGACATCTTGCCAGCGAGTATTTACCTTCTCATCACTCAGGGCCATTCCTCCCATAAATGGGATTAAATAAAACCCTTTCGTTTTCATACCAAAGTATTTCATGGCCTTAACATGACCATACTCATGCACGACCAAACAACCAATTAACGCTAAAGCAAACTGGAATGAAAAAAGCCATGTATAAGCAGCCAAACTGGCACCTGCCAATACCACTTTAATCACTTTAGCGCTTTTAAGTAACTTTAAACCCAATGATGCCAAGCCGATTAAACCCGGTTTGCGTGCTTCTTTTCTCGGTGCTACTGGTGTTTGCTGCTCAATATCCTTGGTATTTCGCTCACCATTTTCAATGATCTGATCGTCCACCAACAATTGATAATCAATATTAAAGGGTTGCCATTTAACATCAAACTCAAGTTTTACTTTAATCACTTGAGGCTCAACATTGTGCTCTTCAGCGTCAATTTGCGGCTGTGAAGTCAGTTCAAACTCATGTACAAACTTACCTTCATTTTGTTCATCAGCGTTACGGCCAGCTACAAGTTGGTTATCCCAAAAGATTTGCTGCCATCCTGCAAGAGAAGCTTCTAACCTTAACGGTTTCCCTAAGCAATCGATATTCAATAGTTCCATTGGTTTGCTCTATTTCCTATTGAGGTAAATTTTATATTTATTGTTTTCAGCACAAGCATTCACGTCGCCAAAATTCGTTGCAATCACCTCTGAATATGGAAGATGACGATTTGCCACAATTTGGAATACACCACCTTTCTTGAGAGAATCAGCGCTATTTTTCACGAAGCGCTCAGCAATGTCTGTGGTTGCTTTGAGCCCATCATGAAATGGTGGGTTAGAGATCACAGCGTCAAATTTACCTTCGATATTCGAATAACAATCTGAAGCGTAGACATTCGCTTTAAACCCATTCGCTGTCATGGTCATTTCACAAGACGCTAATGCCATCGCGTTAATGTCAACACAATCGAGTTGCAGTTCTGGGTTATCCTTGAGTAAAGCTGCAGTAATCACACCGGCACCACAACCAAAATCTAAAACCCGACCATTGACCTTCGCTAGGTTCTCCAATAACAACTCAGTACCTTTATCCAATTGTTTTTGGCTGAATACCCCAACCAGGTTACAGATTTTTATTTCACCTTGAGGTGTTTTTAAGTGATATTCATTCACCCACTCTTTAAGCTTCACTGGCGGTGCGTCACTTTCCAATTCTGCAGCATAAAGCAGGCAGTGTCGGGCATTATCTATTTTATTTGCCTTTGAAAAATAGTTCGGCAGTTGCTTTGGAACCGATTTCACCCCGCCTTTATTTTCACCAACAATATACAGTTCACCACCTTCGAGTAAGTGATTTGCAGCGAGCTGATTCAGATATTCTGCGAGAGGTTTAGCTTTCGGGTAATAAATGACAACACAATCAAATGCCTTTTTACCTGACAACTGATGACCAAATTGGCAATCGACGTGTTCAGATTGGTGATGTTTCACGGCTAAATAATGGTTATAGTCCAAGGCTAATGAAGTAATGTGCTCTGCCGTGTGCTTTAACTCATCGAGTAACTGATCAGACTCATGGTTAAGTAACAATACGCTCTTATTCTTAAAATACTCTTGGTTTCGACTGATCAATTGAGAAGGATTGGTTAACACACACGCCTCTAGCTTAAAGAAAAAACGGCTGAATTATATCACCGATAATTATTGAATATCGACTTTGCAAACCTTGGACGACATACTCATCAATCGCACCGCAATTTAAACAGTCTAAGAACTTAATATTTAAGTATTTTAATTGAAATAGCTCAAAATATGTATCAGCTTTACGGCCGCTTTGTCTATTAAAGCAAACTGCGTTTAATTAGGTTGGTTTTATTGAAAGACTGGATATTTAAATCATGTAATTAAGAATCAACCATCGAGACTGTTCGAGTATACGCCTGACAAATATTATGCTCACCATTATGCTTCGCACGTTTGAGTGCCACTTCGGCATTATCCATAAATTGCGAGAACGTTTGTCCTTCATGATAAACTACGAGCCCCACACATACGCCATCAGAAAGCCCATGTTCATTGAGCCTCTTCATGATATCCAATGCAAACTGATGAGCTTCATCAGCACTCGTATTAGGCAATATGATCATCAACTTACCTAATTGCCACTGCGCTAACTGATACGCTTTGGGTAGCTCAAGTAACAACCGCATTTCGATATCTTGCTGACGCTTTTCAAGTTTGTCTCTGTCGCTAATGTGACTGAATACGCCATCTGGCATTATTTCCATGAGCATCATACTGGAATGGAGTCGCTTATGACTGTCGAGGCTTTTAAAGTAACGTTCAACATCAGAATAGCTTACAAGAATCGCACTTCTGAACGGAATTGACTCTCTAACTTGAGGACTACTTTTTCCTTTTTTAACGGGCAATAACGTGCAAATAAGGTGTTCGTTATCGGAATTTTCAGCCGTATAATTATTCAGTAAAATATCCACATTGATAAAACTGCCATCGGCAAGCATCGATAAATGCCCCTGCCAAGAACCTTTCAATGATATTTGTTGCTGGATTTGGTTCCACTGAGGTTCAATTTCAGCACCGAAAAGATCGATTAAAGTTTTATCTGTAGCACCACCTAAGCGTAGGAAACTATCAAATTGATTATTCACTTTGATAAGGTGACCTCGAGTATCGATCAAGGCGACAGGGACTGCCGAGTCAGACAACTTCTTTAACAAATATTCGCGCTCTTGAGATTGAACAAGCGCACTGTTGTCAGTGAGATTGATAATGGCAAAGCCTTGCTCTAAATATTGAGAGTCTGGCGCTATTTTAGCATCGACATCAACGACTCCTGAGCCATATTGGCGTAAATCAAATTTGCCTGCCCAGGTTTTTTGAGTCAGAAACTCATTCCTTAACAGCTGAAATTTATCAGTCTCAATATGGAATACTCGAGCCAAAGTACGCTCAATAAGTTTATCTCTTGAAATATTTAATATGGATGCAGCGGCTCTATTCGCTGCAACGATACGGCCATTATCACCCGCTATGAGTACACCGTGATTATCGTTAAATAAACTGTCTACCAGTTCAACATTGTAGCCACGAGCTCGCTTTTCAAGCTTAAATAAATGCCCCAAAATGATCACAGCACCCGCAAGGATCGTCAATAAGGAGATGGCGATGATCATCAGTTGTCGCCAATGGGCAAAACGAGCCACAATACCTTTATCTAAGACAAAGGAAACCAGATAATAATCTCTATCAATATTATCTTGTGCGGTGAGATCAATTTTTAAAAACACAAACGTCGCATCAGTACTATGAAATTGGCCGAATTTGGTCAGTACAATCTCACGCCAAACTTTAGGAAGTGCTTGTGCAAAACTGCCGCCGATCCCAATTTGAGCCTGTGCCTGCTGTATTTTTTCAATACCACTACCGGTATACAATGCGCCTTGTGCATCAAGCATAATGAATGACGATTTATTGATGCCGATATCCGGTTTTATTCGCTGTAAGGTACTGTTTAGTGACATAAACGTCACTAGAAACCCTTGTTTCTTCGCCGACGGGTTATCAATCCAAGACACTTGGTACCAATACGGTTCAAGGCGACCATTTATGGGAGCAAACTTAATATCGGAAGTAAAAACATTATTACCACTGTAAGCGGTTTTGTTATTGATAACCTCGGCAGGCAGGCGAATGATAAAGCTGTTAGTTGAACTAGAAGAAACCAAATTACCTTGAGTATCAAATAAGGCAATTTCCAATAGGTCAGGAATATTGGCAGTAAGGTTATTCCAGCTCTTAAGCATACTCTGCTTTTGTTCCGCTGACGGTGATTCGAGGTAATGTGTTAACGACTCACTTTGAGCAAACGTCCTCGTACGAAACTCTTGAAAGCTTACCTTGTCAGAAAGCATGGTTCCGAGTGTTTGTAACTCACCATATCTCTGCGTTGCCCAATCATTTTGCAAACGACGCTCACCAACATTGATGATGACATTCGTCAGTAACACCATCCCTAATAACAACATAATCAACTGACTTGCGAGCGCAAGCTTACGTTGATAAGACCAATTAATGCCTTGAGCTGAAAAGAGTAATGATTTGAGTTGAGGAATTGTGCCGTTTGTCAGCATGGGTCTGCAATGTATTAGAAACTTATAAGCATCTTAACATATAACCTTTAAATTGCAGTCGAAAAGAAAGGGGGGCAAGCACGCCCCCTTTTCCACTTAAACCTGCTTAGGGTGCCACCACCAATGAAATACCTTAGAAGATACTCGCTTTGTATCTTCTAAAATTACATAGAGAGACGGAACAAGAATCAGGGTCACAAAAGTAGCAAATAGAATACCAAAGGCGAGCGATACCGCCATCGGGATCACAATTTTAGCCTGTAAGCTGGTCTCCAACATGATGGGCGCCAAACCAATAAATGTAGTTAACGAGGTTAAGATAATGGCTCTAAAGCGACTCACGCCCGCTTCAATCGCTGTATCTTTAATGGATAACCCTTGCTTTCTAGCCTTGTTAATAAAATCAACCATGACTAATGAGTCATTCACAACAACCCCTGATAACGCCAAGATCCCATACAAGCTGAGGATATTAAGCGGAATACCTATCAACATGTGACCAAACACGGCACCGATAATTCCAAATGGGATCACCGACATAATGATCAATGGTTTCGAGTACGATTTTAATGGAATCGCCATCAGTGCATAGATGGTAAACAGAATAAAGAAAGCCCCTTTAAGCATGGTGTATATGGCTTCTTGCTCATCTTTACTGGCACCGTCGAGTGTAGTAGAAATACGCTGATATTTTTGTGCAAGTACTGGTAAAAATTCTTTCTGAATTTCACCTGTGATCTTCGAAGGCTCAGCTTTGGTTTTATCAACACTCGCCACTACGGTAATCGCTCTCTTACCATCAACACGATTAATAGAAGAGAAAGATTCTCCCGTTTCGATTTCAGCTACAGTATTGAATGGAATGGCATCACCTTGAGGCGTACGGATCATCATACTTTCCAAATGGCCTAAAGTTTTGCGTTCCTCTGATGGGTAGCGCACCATCACTTTAACTTCTTCTTTATTACGAAGAATTCGCTGTGCTTCATAGCCATAGAAACCGTAACGAACTTGCTGCGCTAAGTCAGACAAATTCAACCCTAAAGATTCTGCTTCAGGTTTAATGTTCAAACGAATCTCTTGGCTTCCTGACGATAAGTTATCACTAATACCGTACACACCTTGATAAGTCGCCAGTTTTTGTTTCAATTCAGTGGCAGCTTTACTTAATTCGCCTAAATCCGTTGCCGTCAACCTAAAGGCGATATCACCACCGCCACCCGCACTGGTGCTGCCATTCATATCGAGCTTTTTAACGGCAACAAAGTCAGGCAGTTGGTTACGCCACACTTCGACGATTTCATCACTGGTTGCCGTTCTGTCTTCACCTTTAGTAAGTTCAGCAAAGATAAAAGCATTAGTGCGATTGTTCATATCAATTTGCGAATGCAACAACACAGCTTGCCCATATTGGCTCTCTAGCTTTTCACTTGCTCGGTACAATGCATCTTCAATTTCTTGTACCACTTTCAAGGTATGGGTTTCAGCAGTGCCATTTTCCATCTCTAATTGTACTTGAACAAAGTCAGATGGAATATTTGGGAAGAACACCCATCGCACTTTGCCGCTTTCAAGTAAGCCATACGTAATAACAAGTAAACCAATAAAGGTCATTAACACGCTATAACGTACATTAACGCACTTACCAATGAATGGACGGTACTTATCTTGAATGAAACGCTGTAACCCATGGTTGAATTTATACTTTATGCGACTAAACGCATTATTCGGTGCCTTTTTAGGCTTCATTTTCATGTGCGCTAAATGGGCTGGCAGAATCCACTTTGACTCCACTAATGAAAATGCCAAACATAAAATGATCACCAAGGCAATTGACATTGGAATCACACCAAACGGTCCCGGTGTCATTAACATTGGAATAAAGGCAACAATGGTGGTTAATACACCAAAGGTTGCAGGCATAGCGACTCGGTGAGCACCTTTAATTACATTTTCAACCGAGTGACCATGAGATTCGATCTCTGTGTAAACACTCTCACCAATCACAATCGCATCATCGACCACAATCCCCAGCACCAATAAAAAGCCAAACAAAGTGATCATAT
Organism: Shewanella sp. OPT22; assembly: GCF_004168585.1. Taxonomy (GTDB): domain Bacteria; phylum Pseudomonadota; class Gammaproteobacteria; order Enterobacterales; family Shewanellaceae; genus Parashewanella. Next base: position 545,885 of record NZ_PGVH01000056.1, read on the forward strand.
TCAGGGTTAGATTAAATGGATCAAATGGCATTAATAGTAAAGTGCCAAGGAAGCAAATTGGGATCCCGAGCATCACCCAAAAAGCGAGTTTCAAATCCAAGAAAAACGCCATCAGTAAAAACACCAATAAGGCGCCCATGACCATGTTGGAGATCATCATATTCAGACGTCCCTCAAGGTAATGGGTTAAGTCGCCCCAATAACCTAGAGTGACGGCTTTTGGTAAACTGGCTTGTTCATCGGCAATGTATTGTTTGACTTGGCTGGCGATGGTTACTGCGTTTTGGTCATCAATACTCAGCACTTCGATAATTGCTGCGGGTTTCGCATCAAAACGAGTGTAAAACAGACCTTCTTGGAAGCCGTCTTTAATGCTTGCCACCTGCGGTAACATGATGCGACTACCATCTGGTTGAGTTGCCACAACAATGCGCTCAAAGTCACTTTGTGTATAAGCTTGCCCCTTGGTTCTGAGTAAGATGTCTCCATCTTTTGCTCGGATAGCACCACCGGGTAAATCTACTGAAGAGTTCTGCACTGCCTGTGCAACATCAACAAAGCTTAAGCGGTACTCTTTCAGTTTATCTTCAGAAACCTCAATGCCGACTTCATAATCAGGCATACCACGGAGTTTAACTTTGGTCACTGCAGGTAGGTTGGCTAAGTCATCACGGACTTTTTTAGCAAACTCTTTCATATCCGCCTGGGTCATCTCACCAGAAACGGAAACCCATATGACATTGTTTTCTGGTTTTTGGCGATAAATATTCGGTTTTTCAATGTTGGCAGGAAAAGTAGCAATGGCATCAACAGCCAATTTAACCTCATCCATGACATCTTGAACTTCATAGCCTGAGGTCACTTCGATATTGACCGAACCGACGCCCTCGCCTGCAACGGAAGTCATTTTTTCGATACCGGAAATATCTTTAATGGCTTCCTCAATTTTAATGACAATACCTTCTTCAATTTCTTGTGGTGCAGCACCAGGGTAGGCAACCGAAACATTAAGGTAATTGAGTTCAAACGTCGGAAAAATTTCTTTATTGATCAATTTGGCACTGAATAAACCACCAATGATCAATACCCACATTAATAGGTTTGCAGCAACATTGTTATAGGCAAACCAAGCAATAATCCCTTTTGGTTTATCCATTACTTAGTTTCCTGCTGCGTCTCTTGAGTTGGTTCTTCGCTGGTTTGTTCGCCAAGAATTTCAACTTCTTGGCCATTAGCTAAACTGGTGAATTGTGTCAGTGATACTCGATCTCCAGTCTTGAAGGCATTTTGAATATAGACATTCTCAGCATCACTACGGACAGGTAAAACAGTACGCATTTCAATTTTGTTTTCAGGAGTCACTACGGCAACTAAGCCATCACGAACGAGGTGCCTTGGCAGTTTTACGGCTTGAGAAACGACTTTACCGGTAATATTTGCGTCGAGGAACGTACCAAATTGCAAAGGTAACGCCTGTTCTTGTTGCTGGCTTTCTCGTTGGTAAGGATCTTGAACTTCTGCAATCAAATAAGCCATACGGCTTTTTTCATCAACAATGCCTTCACTCCGCGTGATACGACCTTGCCAATGCTGGCTGTTTCCACCCAATTTACTCATCAGTTCAACGTCAATATTTGGTGACATTAAAGACTCTAAATGCACGAGATCATGAGTCGAAATAGGCAGTCTTATCTCTGCGACTTGAGTATCAAACAATTGACCAATCTCACTGCCCGTTGACACAAATTGCCCTAAATCAGCACTTCTTGCTTTAACAATGGCATCAAAAGGCGCTGAGATAACCGTTCGCTCAAAGTTACGCTTGGCTTTTTCTAACGCCGCTTTCGCTGCTTTAACATTGGCTTGCTCACGCTGCAGTTGCGGTTTGCGTAAACCAAGACTTGGTGGAGTGCCACTGTCGTAACCTTTAAACTCGACTTTTGCGACTTCACCTCGAGCCATCTCTTCATCAAGAGATGCTTGAGCTTGAGCAAATTGAGCTTCGGTTTGAAGTAAATCTGCATGGTAATCAGCTGGATCGATTTTTGCGAGAACATCCCCTTTTCTCAAAAAACCACCACTCACAAACACTGGCGAAAGTTCGATAATACGACCACTCACCTCTGCAACCACTTTTGTTTTGTATTTGGGCTGTGCGACACCGTAAGATGGAATAATTAACGCTAATGATTGTGGCGATATTTCCATGACTTCAACAATTGGCAGTGCCGGTTTTTGCGCATCTTGTTTTAATTCTGGTTTACTTGGATTTAATAAAATGAAAACGATCACTGAAAAAATGAAAATCAAAAGTGGTGACAAACGTCTTAACCACAAAGTGTAACTACTCATGAGGCCTTGTTATCCTTCTCAGGGCAAAATCTTGCTTAAACTACCAGAATACTTGTTAATAAAAAACGACTAAATGTTAATAATATTGCAATAAGATTTATAATACTAAAGTATTAGTTTTTGTGAATGTAACATTTGTAAATAACCACTTACGTTATGGACAGTATTTTCATTGAATTCAGGGCATTAAAAAAGGCCACCGAGGTGACCTTTCATCAATAAAGCGACAATATTTATTTTTTCTTTTTTCGTGCCTTGGCTTTTGCTTTCATCTTCACTTTATCTTTTTTCTTACCTGGTGCTTTGGCTTCTTTATTCTTTGGTCTCAAACCATCGATCATACGACGCTTTAGTTTTTGCTCAGTGTAACGCTCAATCTTATTTAAAATTCGAACGTCATGCGCTTCTATCAACGAGATTGCTGTTCCTTTGGCTCCTGCTCTTGCAGTACGGCCAATACGATGCACATAGATATCTGCAGTGCGAGGCATATCAAAGTTGATTACGTGCGTAATACCTTCAATATCAATACCACGTGCAGCAACGTCAGTACAAAGTAACACGTTCACTTCGCCCTTGGTGAATCGGCCAAGAGCTTTGAATCTTTGTTTTTGTTCCATGTCACCACGTAAAAACGCAGCTTGAATTCCCGCTTGCTGTAACAAGCCCTCAAGACTTGCAACCGTGTCACGAGTTTTACAAAATACAATCGTACGCTCTACTTCTTCTTGTCGTAGCCAAAACGTCAATAAATCAAATTTGTGTTGTTTATCGTCTGCTAAATGTACCCATTGATGAATTTTTCCTTTCTCTTTTCGGGTCGGAGAATCAATATCAACTCGAATCGGATCAGTTAACAACTCATCAGCAAACCGAGCGACACCACCAGTAGAAAGGGTCGCCGAAAACAACATATTCTGCTTACAGCCGTGAGCTTCAAGTGCAATACTTTTAACTACATTAGCAAACCCCATATCAAGCATGCGGTCAGCTTCATCAATGATTAGCAGCTCTACATCTTCTGCGGTAAAATTACCTTTATCTAAATACTCTAATAGACGACCTGGTGTTGCGACTAAGATATCAACATTGTCTTTCAACGCTTCTTCTTGCGGACCGTATGGAACACCACCAGTAATGATGTTTATGTCTAAGTCTAATGAGTTTGCCAAATGTGTGGCATAACGGTGGATCTGGCTGGCTAATTCGCGCGTTGGAGTCAGGATAAGTACACGAGCTTGACCCGTAAAATTTCTTGGAAAATCGATGATATGTTGCAAAGCAGGTAACAGAAAACAGGCAGTTTTACCCGTTCCTGTTGGCGCCATAGCCATAATATCTCGCTGCTCGAGCGCATAAGGAATGACTTGCTTTTGAACACTCGTAGCCGATTTATGTTCCATTCTTGCCAGTGATTCTAGCAATTCAGCATCTAAATCAAATTCATCAAAGTTCATTATTTTCATTCCAAGCAGCAGATTAGGCGGCGCATTATATTAGAGATTCAGATAAAAATCTTTGCTAAGTTCGATCATTTCATCAGTATATTGATTTTGTTTCCCTCTCAAGATCAAAGGCTCAAGGAATTGAGTAGGCTGAACAACTCGACTTAAACTGAATAAAACTCGACGTTGTGCGCTGCCTTCAACAGGAATAATGGCTTTCACGGCACTGAGGTTTAATCCACTAGACTCGATAAGCGAAAAAAAATCATCTGCAACTTCTGTCGGTAAAATGAGGCTCGCTGTGCCATTATCTGATAATAGCGCTTCAATGGCATCAATGAGGTCTTGGTAACTCAACGTGTTAGTATGCCTAGCGTTCGCACGGTTTTGTTGTTGAGTCTGTGGCCCAATCAAAAAATACGGTGGATTACAGATAATGTGCTCAAACTTAGCACCATGCTGAGCAGCATAATGAATAATATCATCTTGAATCACTTTAACTCGATGAGCCCAAGGGCTCTGTTCGACATTCACCTTCGCAGCCTTACAAGCTTGCGCATCTAATTCAATCGCAAAAATGTTCGCTTGGCTTCTTTGTGCACTCATTAACGCTAACAAGCCGCTTCCAGTACCGATATCAAGAATGTTGTTTGCATGAGTCAATGGTGCCCACGCTCCCAATATGACCGAATCGGTACTCACTTTCATGCCGCACTGGCTATCGTCTATATGGAATTGTTTAAAACTAAACGGCATAAAAGGTATCACTTAATAAAAGAAGAGATTATAACGGGTTCTGCAATTAAATAAGAATATTGTGAAACGTATCAATTCCGCATGCTTTCGACCGAACAAAGTATACAATTTTACCATTGTTTTGCCGAAACTATAGCCAAAGACTTTTTTTTACCTTAAGTTATCAAAAAAAGATATTACAAAAACAAAATTACAGTTAAGAGGTTTGTAGTGCAAAACAAACAAATGAGTATTGGAGACACCTTTGGCTTAGGATTTATGACCTTTGCATTTTTTTTAGGGGCTGGTAACCTAATTTTCCCACCATTTGCTGGCATGCTAGCGGGTGAAAACATGTCTTGGGCAATGATGGGGTTTTTAATAACAGCCGTTGGCCTGCCTCTCTCAGGACTCATTGCTGTAGCACGAAGCAATGGTAGTGTGATGAAGTTTTTACCGCCTGTTGTTGCTACTATCATCGCCATTGCAATTTACATCATTATTGGCCCTGCGTTTGCGGCACCAAGAACAGGGCTTGTGGCCTATGAGATTGGGGTAAAGCCATTTTTAAATGATACCTCCGCAATGATAACCCTCGGCGGTATAGACTTAAATTACAGCCAAATGTTGTCCACACTTTGCTTCTTCACTATTGCACTATTCTTAGCTTTATATCCTGGCAAGTTACTCGACAGTGTCGGTAAAGTACTGACCCCATTACTCATTACGTTGTTAATTGTACTATCAATCTCGGTCATGTTCTTTCACGGTACACCACCTTCGGTGCCAACCGGAGAGTACCTCAATACGCCTTTAAGCAAAGGGATTATTGAAGGGTACAACACCATGGATACTCTGGCCTCACTCATGTTTGGTATGTTGATCATTGATATTTTAAAGAAAAAAGGCATCGACGATCCTAAATCTCAAACGCGCTATTTAGTAAGAGCAGCGATTATTGCAGCAACAGGTCTAGCCTTTGTTTACATTTCACTGTTCTTCTTAGGTGCCTCTGCGGGAGAGTTAGCAGACGGAGCTGAGAACGGCGGTCAAATTTTAACAAACTATGTTGATGCTGAATTTGGTTACATGGGTTCTATACTGTTATCAGGAGTCGTTTCTCTGGCATGTTTAACCACTGCTGTAGGCTTAATTGTTGCTTGCTCGGAGTTCTTCGAAGAGCTAATACCTGCTTTCTCTTATAAGCCTCTCGTGGTTTTCTTTAGCATCATTTGTGCGATTGTGGCCAATGTGGGGTTAACTCAGTTAATTGAAGTGAGCATTCCGGTACTTGTCAGTATTTATCCTGTAGCCATAGCTTTAGTCGCCATCACGTACATTACGCCAAAATTAAATAACCCAGAGTTATCACATCGCATCGTTGTGGGTGTCGCCCTGTTGTTTGGGATTGTGGATGGGCTATCTGCTGCTGGATTTGATATTCATATTTTCGATTTCATGCCACTTTTTGATCAAGGACTTGCATGGCTGATTCCGACCCTGATCGCCATGTTTGCTTGCTTAACCCTGCCATCAAAAAAAACATAAATAGACACCTACTTTCATAAATCTGGTGCTGTTCAGATAGTTAATTGAATAGCACCACCTTCAACTTACAATCCGTTCATACTGCATACAGCCAAGGAATATATAATTACCATTGATTATTGACTTGGCCTTGCTTACCAATTATTCAAAATAGAAAGCATGTCACTCATCAAACTATAAGTGACTTACAGTGCTTCAGTTAACATCCGAGATAAGCTCTGAGTGGGTCACTTTACTGCCAGACAGAGTTTATATTCGACTGAATGTGAGAACTTACCTATGCCTGAAAAGCAAAAAAGTTCATTAGTACCAATGCTCATCATTGGTTTACTCTTTTTTATTTTTGGCTTTGTTACATGGCTGAACGGCTCCCTCATCCCTACGCTACAGATTGCATTCAACCTCACACCAAGTCAGGCCTACCTCATCTCAATGGCTTTCTATATTTCTTATACTGTCACAGCATTGCCTTTATCTGTGGTACTCAATCACACGGGTTATAAATTTGGCATGGTCATCGGCTTTCTATTAATGATGCTGGGTTCATTGATTTTTATTCCGGCAGCGCAGATGCGTTCATTTGAAATCTTTTTAGCGGGCCTTTTTATATTGGGGTCTGGGCTGACCATTCTTCAGACTGCAGCTTGTCCTTATATGGTGTTGCTTGGAAAAAGAGAAACGGCTGCGGTTCGTATTTGTTTTATGGGGATATTGAATAAAGGGGCAGGCATAATCGCCCCTATTGTATTTACATCATTGGTATTTACAGACGTCTCTCACTATTCTCAATCGGCGTTATCACAAATGAGTGACGCTCAACAGCTGATCACGCTCAATGCGCTTTCAGCTAAGTTAGTGACCCCCTACCTTGCTATGGCCATCATTCTTTTAGTGTTAGCGATGTGTGTATTGTTATCACCACTTCCTGAATGCGATTTAGAAAGAGTGAATCAAGAAAAACCTGAACATTACGATAATCCATTTAAGTACCCACACCTCATTCTCGGAGTAATGGCTTTATTTTTTGCGGCTGGAACTGAAGTCGTTGCGGCCGATACCATCGGCTTATTAGGAAAAGCCTTTAATGTGACGAATTTTTCTAGCTTAACCGCTTATACCATGGCCTTTATGGTCATCGGTTACATCTTGGGGATCAGCTTAATTCCTCGCTGGATAAAGCAAGAAAAGGCGCTACTGCTCACGTCTCTGTTAGGCACTGTAATCACTTATTTTATTATTAACTCAAGCGGTCAGCTTTACACTATTTGGAATACATGGTTCTTATGGACTCATGCTCCAGCTGTACCAAATGTCGTTGTTTTAGTGGCCATGTTAGGTCTCGTTAATGCCATTATTTGGCCTTCCATTTGGCCCTTAGCATTAAAAGGGCTAAATAGAAAGACAATGACCATGGGGTCGGCAATGCTCGTAATGAGCTTTTCTGGTGGAGCTATGCTCCCCATGCTGTATGCTGAACTAGGCTCGACGTCTGAGAACATGATCAGTGCATATTTAGTATTAATACCCTGCTACTTATTTATTGCATTTTATGCTGCACTTGGACACAAAGTTAATCAGTGGAATCGAGTCATCAACTTAGAACAAAGTTCGACCTGTAATAGCTGAATGTAAACTGACAAACACTCAATCAGTCCAACATTAACTCGAATTCAGCCATAAAATGGCCACCTGAAAACCTATTCGTGTATGCCTGTGACCTCATCTAAATTCTCATTCACTGAAATCTCTTCAATTACTTTTATGACATTTGGTTTTATTTTTGGTGCTGGAAATGTCATCTTTCCACCGACCTTGGGCTTCAAGTATGGTTCAGACAGTTTTTCTGCAGTACTCGGTTTTTTGAGTTCCACCTCACTACTGTCTTTTTTGGCTTTAATTGCCTTTGGCATTATGCAAGGAAATTTGACTAAGTTTTGGCCTAAAAAATACGGAAAAGGATTCATTGCTGTCTTATATTTGATGCTTGGGCCTATTCTTTGTGGACCTCGTAACGGTATCGTTTCTTTTGAGTTAGGGTTAAAACCTGTTTTATTACAGACTCACCTCATTGATGGCTCAAGTTTATCGTTACAAATCGCCCTATTGGTTTTCACTGTTGCATTCTTCACATTTGCCCTTTGGTTATCATTAACGCCAAGTCAGTTGGTAACAACCGTTGGAAAAGTGATCACTCCATTGCTTTTGCTTTTGATATTTATTTTATCTGTACCATTATTTTTCACTCACTTTCCGACCATCGCACCACCCAGTTATGACCATAACAACTCTGCCTATATCAGTGGCTTTCTCGAAGGCTATAACACGCTTGATGTCACGTGCATTCCTGTATTCGGCATTATTGTCTTTGACACATTAAGACGAAGAGCAATTCATTCCTCTAAAGGCATTTTTAAAGGCTTTATGCTCACGACCTTTAGTGCGCCAATTTTTACTGCTCTTATCTATTTTGCTTTTTGTTATATGGGGCTCTCTGAAGCAGGGAAAACAACTGCAGCGCTAAACGGGCCACAAATATTATTGGCTTATACACAAGCTCATTTTGGTTGGTTTGGTGAGGTGCTATTGGGCATGGCGGTATTCTTAGCGTGTTTATCAACTGCGATTGGTTTTATCGTGGCAAATGGTGAATTTTTCCATGAGATGTTTCCGAAAATCAGCTACCTAAAAATTGCGATATCAACAACCATTATTACCGTGCTTATTGCAAATATCGGTCTCGCTGAACTCACTCACCTTACCCAACCCGTACTCAACTTTTTCTATCCGATTTTAATCGCCTTAATTATTTGTGGCTTATTTACTCCCTTAATGAAGCAACCGAAGTTGACGAACTATGCGGTTGTTGGTGTTACGGTAATAATTAATACGCTTTCTATTGCTCATTATCACATTGGTTCACTGCGACAGTTACCATTATTCGATAACGGTCTTGGCTGGCTCCTGCCTATGGCAGGCACACTGATTTTATGTTTATTTTTACCCGACAATGACTTGCAATTCGATTCTGTTGCAGATTGATGATATTTTAAAAAAAACACATGCTAAACATGTAAAACGTGAACCAAAACAAATATCAACAAGACCCTAATTTAGATCGATTTTTAGATCACCTTTGGTCAGTGCAAGGATTAAGTGACAACACGTTGTCGGCTTATCGAACTGACTTAAGGCATCTTGATAAGTTCATACAACAACAAGGCTCTAGACTGCTTTATGTAGAACAAAGCCATATTCAATTGTTTATCGAGCACAGATTTAAAGCGCAACCTGCAAAAACATCTCAAGCACGGATGTTAAGTAGTCTCAGGCGTTTCTATCAATATTTATTATCAACGAAACAAATCAGTAGAGATCCAACGGCTTTAATTGACTCACCAAAGCTGGGACAAAAAGTACCAACCAGTCTCACTGAAGCTGAAGTCGACGCTTTACTTTCTACGCCAAACGAAGAAGATGTAATTGAAGCGCGTGATAAAGCGATGTTGGAACTACTATATGCAACAGGCTTACGTGTCACTGAACTCATATCACTGACAGTGGACCAGATTAACTTACGCCAAGGTTTGGTTAGAGTTGTGGGTAAAGGCGACAAGGAACGACTTGTCCCTTTAGGTGAAGTCGCTGTAGAACAGCTTGAATCTTATTATACAAAGGTACGGCCTCAATTACTCGGTGATAAAATTTCAGATGTCGTTTTCCCGTCGAGACGCGGTCAAAAAATGACTCGACAAACATTCTGGCATCGCATTAAACACTATGCAGTGATTTCTGGTATCCATTCAGAGCTATCACCTCATACCCTAAGACATGCATTTGCGACGCACTTGCTGAACAATGGTGCAGATTTAAGAGTAGTACAGCTCTTATTAGGGCATAGCGATTTATCCACGACTCAGATCTACACTCATGTAGCTAAGGCACGACTTCAGCAGCTACATCAACAACATCATCCAAGGGGGTAATTATGTATCACTCTCTTATTCCTAGCTTAATCACACTATATGAATATTTGCTTTAAGGAGAATAAGGTTGTAACTTTTAAGCAATTACTCAGGTCTAATGAAGAGACCACTGATAGCATTAACCTTAATTAGGATACCCCATGAAGTTCTCCCGTATTTTATCCTTGTGCTGTTTATTAGCATTTGGAACGGCACATGCAGCTGACGTTGCAAAACCTAACATTGACGCCATCAAAGAAAAGTTAACTAAAATTGCTGGATTGAAAGTGATGTCCATGCAAGACACACCGATAAAAGGTCTATACCTTGCAATGACGGATCGTGGTGTATTTTATATTAATAGTGATGGCACTAAGCTGATTAACGGCAGCATGTTTGACTTATCGAATGGTTTTAAAAACCTGACTGAAACAGCGATGGGTAAACCTCGTGTTGCCGCACTGAAAAAATTCGAACCTGAGATGCTGGTTTACAAAGCGAAAAACGAAAAGCATGTTGTCACCGTATTTACCGACATCACTTGTGGCTACTGTCGTAAACTTCATAAAGAAATGCAACAATACAATGACGAAGGTATTACTATTCGTTATCTCGCTTTCCCTCGTGCTGGAGCGAACTCTTCAGTTGCAAAAGAAATGCAATCAATTTGGTGTTCAAAAGATCCATTGAAAGCGATGGATGATGCTAAAGCGGGTAACGATGTATCTAATAAAGTGTGTGATGCAAAAATTGCTGAGCAGTATCAATTAGGCCAAAGCTTTGGCATTAATGGTACTCCAGCCATTATCCTTGAAGATGGCACGTTAATCCCAGGCTACCAACCGCCAGCTCGTCTATTAGAGACCATAGAAAATCATTAATCATTTAGTTATGATTATCAGGCGGCAAATTTGCCGCCTTTTTATTGCTTGGAAATTATAGTGTCTTATAAAATTGTTCGCCGCCCACACGTTGATGACTCACACTTACCCAGTTCGTTACATCCACTACTGAAGCAAATTTTAGCCAGTCGCGGAGTCATGCCTGGACAGTGTAAACTTGACTTAAAAGGCTTGCTTCGTCCAAATACGATGAAAGGCCAGGTCGAAGCGGCGACCATAATTGCCACGGCAATAGAAGCGAATAAATCGATTTTTATTATTGGTGACTTTGATGCTGACGGTGCAACATCGACATCAGTATGTATGCTGGCATTGCGAATGATGGGGGCACCTAAAGTCAGTTATCTCATTCCAAATCGCTTTGATTATGGCTATGGCCTCAGCCCAGAAATTGTTGACTTAGCGGAGCAACAAGGTGCAGAACTATTGCTCACCGTTGATAATGGTATCTCCTCAATTTCAGGCGTTGAGCGAGCCAATCAACTGGATATTCCTGTCGTGGTTACCGATCATCACCTTCCTGGTGAGCAACTTCCTGAAGCTGCAGCCATTGTTAATCCAAACCAATATGGCTGCCAATTTGCCAGTAAAGCGATGGCTGGTGTTGGGGTCGCATTCTACTTAATGACAACCATAAAGACCGAGCTAAAAACGCGAGGCTGGTTCACACAAAAGCATATCCCTGAGCCAAATTTAGCGAGCCTATTGGATATTGTCGCTTTAGGCACGGTTGCCGATGTCGTACCACTGGATGCCAACAATCGTATTTTAGTTGAAGCAGGACTCAAACGAGTTAGAGCAGGTCAATGCCGTCCTGGAATCACGGCGTTACTTGATATTGCCAAGCGCAATCCGCAGAAAGCAGTAGCATCCGACTTTGGCTTTGCCGTAGGCCCTCGCTTGAACGCCGCAGGACGCTTAGATGAAATGTCTTTGGGTGTCGAACTGCTACTTTGTGACGACATCATGAAAGCCAGAAGTATGGCAGCAGAACTCGATGGGCTAAACCAAGACCGACGTGAATTGGAAGCCGGCATGCAACATGAAGCACTAAAAATGCTGAAAGCATTCAGCGTTAATGAGACTTCAATGCCTAAAGGCTTGGCGTTATATCAAGATGATTGGCATCAAGGGGTTATTGGTATCCTTGCGTCGCGAGTCAAAGATAAATACCATCGACCAGTGATTGCTTTCGCTTTAGGAGAAAATGGTGAAATTAAAGGGTCAGCACGCTCAATAAAAGGCGTGCACATGCGTGATCTTTTAGATCGAATTAATACTCAAGTGCCAGGTTTAATCATTAAGTTTGGTGGTCATGCTATGGCTGCAGGTTTATCAATAAAAGCAGACGCATTTGACGTCTTTAAACAGCATTTCGAAACCACCATAGACCAATGGGTCACTGAAGAACAGTTAACAGGTGAATACAAAACCGACGGCGAGTTAAACGTCAAATTCCTTGAACAAGAAACGGCAGATTTACTTAAATTTGCAGGCCCTTGGGGTCAAGAGTTTGAAGAGCCTTGCTTCGATGGTGAGTTTAATATTGTGCAGCAGAGATTAGTAGGCGAAAAGCATTTAAAGTTGGTGCTAGAGACAACTTGTGGTCGTCGCTTAGTAGATGCAATTGCTTTTAATATTGATTTAAATGTATGGCCAAATACACAAATCCAAAGAGTTTCATTGGTTTATACATTAGATATTAATGAGTTTAGAGGCAATACCAGTCTACAATTGATGGTGAAACAAATTACACCCGTAAACGATTATGATTCATGAGATCGACGTTAGCATTAGGTTGGGGTCTTGCTGTTTCATCACTTGTTCTGATATTTCGATTTGACAGTGCTGGATTAGGTAACGCTTCCGCTAAGCCACTTGCATCTAAAGATTCATTGAGCGCCCGTTCACGCCCTAGATTTGCAGCATCGTGAGCCTCACGAGCTAATTCTGGGCCAAGTTCTGCCTCTAAATCCAACGGTGGAACCTCATCATTGGCATCAGCAGGAGACACGTTTTGTTGATTATTAGCATTAACTTGCGCAGCTGGACTTGAGTGCGAATTCCGTCTTGCTTGTGGAGTATGCCGAGCACCTGAAGGAGGAGTAGCCTCTGCCTTTTTGAGTTTACTATCACCAACCTCAAAATTTAACTCTCCGTTCGCTTTCCGTTTCTCCATTAGCTCTTTAGCTTTTTCCTTAGCATTGCCCGAAAATAATACCGGATCTCGAATATCATAACCTCTGAACGATTGGTTAAACTGACTCTCTTTAGTGCGATGCCCAGGTCGATGCATTAAGTTTGCGCGAGCCGTCAAACCTCCAAGTGGAAATCGAATGCAATAGTTAGATACAACGTTGGTGATTTTATCTATTTTGTCTTGATCATCCATACCACCTTTACGGAGTAATGCCTCCATAATATTTGATATAGAATCGCCATGATACTTGAAACCATCTTTACCGGCTGCTCTTAAACCTAAATTAATCGTTGAGCAACACAAATCGGCCGTGCTCACTGCAACACCAGCTCCAGCCCAAATAGCGAGTGGCGTAGCAGCACCAAGCGTTACTCCAGTCAAAAGAATTGCACCCGCTAGCAATGCTGTATGGCCTATCAACCCGTAAATACGTTCAAGAACATCCATTGCAGCGGTTTCACAACCAGCTTCTTTCGCTTCTTTGAAGTTATTGACTAGCTTGTCCATTTCCTGGTTCTGCGCCTCTGCGACCTTGCGCTTTGCATCTGATACATTTTTCGGGGCATCAAGATCATACGATTCAGATAGTGGGGCTTGTTCCGGATTAAATTGATTACCTTGAGCCGAATTTTGAGAAACACGGCCTGAACCAGTTTGATCCATCGGTTGAAGAGGGATATTGCCTGGAGAACTATAATCACCTTGAGGAACACGTGGCGCCGTTACACTTGTGCTCATGATTCGTTCCTCAAATTAATTTTTCATAAGCTGAGTATAGTAATCCTTGAGTTGCGTAACAAGTGAATGAATTAAAAGTTAAATTAAGCTTTCTTCATATTTTTAGAGAGTCTTTGTCATTTTTCATAAGGCATAAAAAAACCGCTGACATTACAGCGGTTTTTAATTAAAGAATAAAAGCCAGAATTACTTCTTAGCGTCTCTTTCTTTAACTTCAGCAATTACTTTTTCAGCAACACTGTTTGGACATGCACTGTAGTGTGAGAATTCCATAGAGAATTGACCACGACCAGATGTCATTGTACGTAGAGAACCGATGTAACCGAACATCTCTGATAACGGTACGTCAGCCTTAATACGAACACCAGTAACGCCAGCCATTTGATCTTTGATCATACCGCGACGACGGTTAAGGTCACCAATAACGTCACCTACGTTGTCTTCTGGGCTGAATACGTCAACGTGCATCACAGGCTCAAGAAGCTGTGCGCCTGCTTTTGGCATAGATTGACGGAATGCACCTTTAGCAGCGATTTCAAACGCGATAGCTGACGAGTCAACTGCGTGGAAAGCACCATCTACAAGTTCAAGTTCAACGTCAAGTACTGGGAATCCAGCAACAGTACCAGTTTGCATCATAGATGCGAAACCTTTCTCAACTGCAGGCCAGAATTCTTTAGGTACGTTACCACCAACAACTTTAGAGCTGAATGTGAAACCAGTGTTTTGCTCACCTGGTTTGATAACATAGTCAATCTTACCAAATTGACCAGAACCACCAGATTGCTTCTTATGCGTATAAGAATCTTCAACCAACTGAGTAATCGTTTCACGGTAAGCAACTTGTGGCTCACCTACAATTAGGTCAACGCCATAAGTACGCTTCAAGATATCAACTTTAATATCTAAGTGAAGCTCACCCATACCTTTAAGAATGGTTTCACCTGAATCTTCATCAGTTTCAACACGGAATGATGGATCTTCTGCAACCATCTTACCGATTGCGATACCCATTTTCTCACTTCCGCCTTTATCTTTAGGAGATACAGCGATAGAGATAACTGGCTCAGGGAACACCATAGCTTCAAGCGTACATGGGTGCTTAACATCACATAAAGTGTGACCAGTTTGAACGTTTTTCATACCTACGATAGCGATGATATCACCGGCTTGAGCTGAATCTAATTCATTACGCTCATCGGCTTGCATCTCAACCATACGACCAACACGCTCAGTTTTACCTGTAGCAGAGTTAAGGATGGTGTCACCCTTCTTGATGCTACCAGAGTAGATACGTACGAACGTAAGAGCACCAAAACGGTCATCCATAATTTTGAATGCTAGTGCTTTGAAAGATTCTTCAGTAGAAACAATTGCGTGTTCGCCAGTTTCATTACCTTCTTCGTCAGTAAGAGGTTGTGGATCAACTTCATCTGGAGATGGTAAGTAATCAACAACAGCGTCAAGTAACAACTGCATACCTTTGTTCTTAAATGCAGAACCACAGTATGTAGGGAAGAATTCCATTGTACGAGTACCTTTACGGATACAACGTTTAATGTCTTCCATAGATGGCTCTTCGCCTTCCATGTAAGCTTCCATAAGATCGTCGTCTTGCTCAACAGCAGTTTCGATCAACATTTCACGGTATTCTTCTACCTGATCAACCATATCGGCTGGAATGTCTTCGATCTTGTAGTTTTCAGCTTGGCCTGTTTCATCCCATACCCATGCTTTACGAGTAAGTAGATCAACAACACCAGAGAATTCGTCTTCGATACCGATTGGTAATACCATTACCAATGGGTTAGCCGCTAGAACGTCTTTAGTTTGCTTAACAACACGTAAGAAATCAGCACCCATACGGTCCAATTTGTTTACGAAGATGATACGAGCAACTTCAGATTCGTTCGCATAACGCCAGTTAGTTTCTGATTGAGGCTCAACACCGCCTGAACCACAGAATACACCAACACCACCGTCAAGAACTTTAAGAGAACGATATACTTCAACTGTGAAGTCAACGTGTCCAGGAGTATCAATAACGTTAAAACGGTGATCATTCCAGAAGCAGCTAACTGCAGCTGACTGAATGGTAATACCACGCTCAGCTTCCTGCTCCATGAAGTCAGTAGTAGATTCACCATCGTGAACCTCACCAATCTTATGAATTTTACCGGTAAGCTTTAGGATACGCTCAGTGGTCGTAGTTTTACCCGCGTCAACGTGAGCAAAAATACCAATGTTTCTGTATTTTGATAAGTCAGCCATGATTCAACTTTAATCTATTAGGTTAATAAGTAGACGGAGTATGCGAATAACCGACACACCACACATCAGAATTTAAGGCGCATATTGTAAAGTGGAACCAAGTTTGGTGCAATTGGATAGTGCAAATTTTAGCGAATTTGTCATATAAACTTTGACACTGATGCCCAACTATCATTTAAAATCAACACGATAGCCCAGTAAACTTTTGGCACTGTCTTATGCGCTTTTTACGAGAAATTTCGATAAAGTCCCCTTTTCACACTGATTTTGAAGTTTCACCAGCATACTTACTGGAAAAATACATTGGATATCCTAGACTTAGTTTCCCCGTACTGATTTTTTGTCGTAGTAAGGATACAAGACAATGTTGATTACTTATTCTGAGTTTTGTCAGGAACTCGCCAATCAATCTCATGCTCGAAGTTCCATTCAAAATATTTATAGCTTTGAATTCAAAAACCTTATTTCAAATAAAAATTCTGACGACTTTAGTATCAGTTTTCAACTCAAAGATGAGTATAAAACTCAATTAAAAAACGATGAGTTACGTGCCGTCATTAGCGATACTCTCATTTTAAATTGGTGCCAACAAATCAGTAAAATCTTGTTAAATCGTTTACACCCAGAAACGGAGGATTCACGCTTTTTTGTCACTGATCAAAGAGTCATTTGTTTAGAGCCGTGCTTTGAAGATCTCCCCATTCACAGCAACATCAGAATATTGAGCCAACGCGAGGAGCAAAACAAATATGATTTTTCTTTGTTATTCGAGCTTGGTAAAAACCAGATGAGTGTGCGCATCGACTTAACAGCCATAAAACATGATGATCAGTTAATAGAAAATTATTATCAGAGGCATGTTTCGCTATATGCCAGTTAAACGCTAACAAACGGGGCTAGCAAACGTGCCAGCCCTGTTTTTATGACCATATTATCCATTACGATGTTTGCGCTTCCAGTTTCGATAGTACGTCCATGAATCTTCATTCGGCACCTTATACTGTTCAGGCACATTAAGAAATTTTGGATAATTCAGTTGAGTGTAGTCCAATATATTTTCTGGTAGCTCGCTAATACTATTATATTTACCGCTATTTCCAATCAGCAATAAACCTCCTTGTTTTCGCCCCATTTCCATCCAAGGAAACCAAGAACTAGTTCTTAGCCACGTTTCCCTATATGGGATACTGCTTAGGTTTGAATCAACGTCTTGTTGTGAAACTGAATAATCAAAGTGCTCTGAAGCTAAATACCTCTTACCAGTAGATGCTTTTGGAAACTCACTGGGAGAAACAGGGTTCAGCTTGTCGGTAATAACATCTTGATTGAGCAATAAATACCCATCACCATTTGATAAAAAGTTAGCACGAACAGTTTCAAAATTGTCATTATTTACGGGATCAATTGCTGAGGTTAATACTTGGTTTTTTACTCCAGAATAAGGGTTAACCCAATACGTAAGTATTTTATGAGTATTTAAATCGGTGTAATACGTTATCTCTCTAGATTGCCAACGATACTTGCCATTTTTCAGTAGTACTAATTTACCAATATTAAATCCTTCAAACCCCATTATCGGCCTTAACTTTTTGTTTGGAGTTTTCGCAAATACTTTTCCATTCCACCATGTAATTACAGGCTCACCAGATAAATCAAATCGCATCCTTAAATAAGTACTAAGCTGTTGCTTATTGGAATGTTCAGAGTGATTTTGTGCTTTTGTTGGAAATACAATTACTAGCGGTATAAATGAAACACATAAAAATTGAACAATTTTTTTAAATTTCGCCATTTTTATATCCTCTTTTCGTAACTCTGAAAGGATATCAATCACAACATTAAACTTTTAGATTGAATCAGAATATGACGCAACACTTCTGCCACTTCTGGGGTTATAAACTCTAAAATGCAAATAAGTGGCTACTAAAAATCGGCAACATAAGCGATATATCTATATTCAAAATATACGATAATTACAGAGTAAAACGGTAAGAGTTCTAACAAAATAAACAGACAACATTTCTTAAAAAAAACAAATGTAAACAGCAAAATAATAAAATTTAATGGTAAGTAAAATCAGAATAGATCATATGATTTTGATATAAAAAGCCATCCTATTTAAAGATGGCTTTAGTTGTTAAAGGCTAAATTACTTCAACAACCTCAACGTATACTTCACTCGATAATCTTCACCATTGCTGGCTTTGATTGCACCAAAAATACAAAAAATTAAATGGGCGATACCTAATATCATATAACCTAGAAAGCCAATGACAACAAACACTAATACTGTTGAAATAGCATAACCAATCATTGAAGTGATAGACCAATTCAGCGCTTCTTTAGACTGTTCTTGAACATATTGATCATCTTTCTTAATGAGATATAAGATAAGACCAGGTATGAATCCAAAGAAAATCGTTCCAATCCAAAGCAGCATACCTAAATTACGCGACTCTTGATCAGATGCAGCGACTTCACTCATATTAATATCCTTATAATTAATGAACAAAACGGGGGTATCTTACTCAATCTGTGTGTTTTTTAATACCTATTTTATCTGTCAATGAACGTAAAAATCTGTAAAAACAATGGTGTTTGAATCTAAAGTGCTTAAATTGAGTTGATGATTTTTAAATCAGTTAATGTAACTAAATTGACATCGATAGTGTCATCAGGTGAGGTTTAGAGGATCTATCACTCTATAAATTGGTATTAGATCTACCTCGATGAAAGCGCTAAAAGTGACAGTATTCATGGTTTAGTTACGATTGGTCGTTGTCAGGAGCCACTATGTCTACTCAAGCTGTTATTGCCGTTAATCGCTTCGGATTAGGTGCACGCTTAAATGAGCTTCAACAAGCCGAGAAAGATCCACAATCCTTTCTCATTGCACAACTCAATCCCCCCACATTCAACGAGAAACTGCCCAATTCAGATCAACTTTTACTTCACATGGCTGACTTTATCCAACAGCGGCGCTACTCAAACTTTTCATCTGATTGCGTATTACCCAATAAACAAAAAAAATCAGTAAAAAAACAAAAACCTTTTTTTCAAAAGAGCTACCAACAATTATGTTGTGACACTTTGATTCGAGCCATTCACTCTCCTGATAGCTTGTCGTGGCGACTTCTCGATTTCTTTTCGAATCACTTCAGTGTCACTGCACTTGGCCAAAAAATGGTAGCACTTGCACCCACTTTAGAACGAGAAGCCATCGCCCCTCATATGCTCGATAAATTTGAAGACATGGTTCTGGCCGTCATGCACCACCCCACTATGTTGGTGTATTTAAACAATGACCGATCTTTCGGGCCTAATTCGAAAATAGGTAAGCGCAGCAAAAAAGGGCTTAATGAAAATCTTGCAAGAGAAATGATGGAGCTGCACACACTGGGCGTGAACAGTGGCTATACCCAAGCCGATGTTATAGAACTGGCTAAAGGTATCACAGGCTGGAGTGTGGCTTTACCGTTAAAAGACTACAAAGTCGGTTTTTATTATCGAGACAACGGCCATGAACCGGGCAAGCGAATCTTACTTGGAAAAGAATATTCGCAACAGGGTGAGGCTCAAGGTACAGCGATGATAACTGACCTTGCTCGACATCCTGCCACAGCCAAACACTTGTGCTTTAAGCTGGCCAAACATTTTATCAGTGATACGCCGCCGCAATCTTTACAAGACAAAATGTTCAAACGCTGGCAAGAAACCAATGGCAACATAAAACAAGTGATGATTGCTATGATTAATGCCGATGAATCTTGGCATCCCCAATCTGTAAAATTCAAAACCCCGCGAGAATACATTATCTCAGCACATCGAGCGCTTAATCTTACACCTAAAAATCATCAATCATTAATCTGGTCGCTTAATCTGCTTGGGCAAAGCCCGTTCAAGGCTAATTCGCCAGAAGGTTATGGAGATATTGAAGAGAATTGGAATGGCCCAAGTGCATTAATGTCTCGTATTGACTGGTCAGCTCAATTAGTAAAACGCAGGCAAAGAACGAACCCCAAAGTGCTTAGCCAGCAATTGTTTGCAGATACCCTTTCCGACAACACTCAAACCTTAATACAACATGCAGAAAGTCGACAAAATGCACTTACGCTCTTGTTGATGAGCCCAGAGTTCTTGAGGAGATAAGCTATGAAACGCCGCAATTTTATCAAATTAATGGGTGGTGCCATTGTCCTATTTCAAAGCCCCAAACTTGTGTTTGCGAAGAATCAAGACAACCCGAATCGGCCGTTATTTATTTGGGTGATCATGCGAGGGGCCCTTGACTCATTACATACCGTTATCCCAGAAAGTGACGATAACTACAAAGCGTTTCGCCCCAACCTTGCTCAACAAATCCAACAACCGACATTGCCATTGTCTCAAGGGTTTACCTTAAATCCTGCGTTAAAGAACTTACATACTTGGTATCAAAACAAAGAATTGTTACCGATAGTGGCAGTCGGCAGTGGTTACCCCAGTCGCTCTCACTTTGATGGTCAAGACTATTTAGAGAGTGGCACAGGCACGCAGAATACTAAAACGGGATGGTTAGCCAGAGCACTAAACCAAAAAAAAACCGATGCGATTGCGATTGATTACTCTACACCTGTCAGCCTGAGAGGCTCATCAGGTGTGAACACTTGGTACCCTGCAAAGCTCAAATCTGCTGATGATGATATTTATCAAACCTTGAAATCCTTATATCAAGATGACAACTCATTACTTGCTAACCTCAACCATGGGCTCGAGATTAAAAATAAAACCCAAAGTTTAGATAAACAGAAAGGCCGTTCAAGCTTTTCGACCTTAACTCGAGGTTGCGCTAAGTTACTCAGTCAAAGTCCAGATATGGATTGTGCCATGCTCGAAATTGGTGGTTGGGATACACACAATGCTCAAGAGCCTAGGCTTAAAAAACAACTCACTGAACTCGATCAAGGTTTAGCTGAATTAAAAGCATCACTGGGACCATTGTGGAAAAACACCGTAGTCGCACTGGCAACTGAGTTTGGCCGAACCGTCCGAGAAAATGGTACAGGCGGAACCGACCATGGAACTGGTAGTGTGATGTTCCTTGCAGGCGGAGGGGTTAAAGGAGGTAATATTCAAGGGAAATGGCCTGGTTTAAAGCCTGAACAACTATTTGAAAATCGAGACTTAATGCCAACAACTAATACCTTTAGTTGGATGGCAACAGCATTAAGCCAGCACTGGCAATTAAGCACTGACAACATAAAAAATGTGTTCCCCAAACAAAAAATCTACTCCACTAATATTATTAGAAATACATAAACATATGCACCATATAAAGAGACACTAAACGGGAAGTTTCTAACGCCATAGCTCAAATGGAAAAAGGCTTTTTCATAGTCTATGGTTAATTGACGTGAAACGTTCAATTTCACTTAATACAGCAAACCAAGCTCATGTTTTATGTTTAAAGGAGTAACGTAATGACTGGTTTTTCTAAACTCAGCCAACTATTTATAGTAGGGGGCTTAGTGTCTCTTGCTACCGCTTGTAACGACAGTAATTCATCAAATAAACCAACAAAGCCAGATCCAAAACCAGAAATGGTTTCTGTTGCAGGTAAAATTTTTGATGACAACCTTGTCGGTGCAAAAATGTTCATGGATTGTAATGGTAATCTCTCACAGGATGCTGATGAGGTTCACACGGAGTCAAAAGCAGGTGGCGCTTTTGAGTTTACTAATATCCCTAAAAGTACTGCAGAAACATGTAATATTGTAGGTGATATTATCGAAGGTACCACACGAATTGATGGCAGTGACGAGGCTATTTCCCAATCTTATAAGATGACCGCACCCGCTGGTTGTAAATATGTTAGTTCACTAACAGGTTTGGCTCAATCATTTGCAAGCCAAGATGTTTCTGATTTTTTCGAAAAAACAAAGCGTAAGTTTGATCTTGGTGTTGATATTTGTTCGGATATCCCTTCAGCGGTTGCCGATGAAAGCCTAGACCCGGCAAAGAAAAATGCGAACCTTCGAGCGCTCAGGTTAAATAATATTCTCTCTGGTCTAACAGCGCGAAATTATGAAACCATGAACTCGATGATTGAGTCTGGTGACATACAAGCTTTAAGCGCTCATATGATGAACCAAGAACGTTTGATGAGAGCAGCACCAGAAATCCTTGCGGCTTTAGATAATGTGGAAGCTCAAATTAATGCAGGGAATGACAACGAAGCAGGCCCACAAAATATATTTGGTTTCACATCCTTTTGGAGTCGTTGGGCTTCAATTTGGGCTGCAATTCGTGCTGCACAAATGCCACCAGAGCCAGAAATGCTTACTGAAGAAATGGAATTAATGAACTTGAAAATGGACGCTGAACAAGCTGACTTTTCATCAATTTATCTAAACAGCAATGCTCGTTTAAACGGCCTGACTTATTTAGATGATGCTAATTCTAGCGATGAATTCTTCTTAGAGTATGAAAGCGACGATGTTTCTGTATCATCTTCTAATTCTCAGCCATCTACAGTACAGTTTGATTTGAATCAATGGTCTAATAATAGCTTCAATGATGGTGATAGTGTATTCGATGGCACTCTTGTTTTGACAGGTGACGGTTGGGAAAATCCAAGTGACACTTTCAATTTTGATAACAGTGCCATTTCTAGACTTTCTCAAGGGAATACCCAGCTTTCACTTGAAAACGCTGAGCTCAGCAGTTTTCGTTTAATTCTTGAAGCTAGAAAATACTCTGTTGCTGAACGTTCGATACAAGCATTACTTGAACATCATGCAGATCTTAATGTTTGGAATGAACTATTTGATGAGGACCTCGCATTCCCTACACAAGCCAATGCCTTTGACGTAACCATTAAAGGTGCGAATAAGTACTATTGGATGGAAGATATGAGCAATGGAGAATGTGAAGCAAATCTTGAATTCAATGATATTTGTAACGCACAAGAGGTTCTTGTGCCAAGAGAAGTCGTACTTGATAGTGCAACAGGTAAATGGAGTTTCCGTATTTCGCAAATTGATTCATTTGTAAGTTTTAACTATTTACAAAATGATGCAGTACCATATATGCCAATCATTACTTCTGATGACAATGGGCATGTTGCTGCTTATTTTCAAGAGGGCGGTAAAGTATCCTTTATACGCTTTCCTCTGAATCTAGAGCAGGTTTTCTATAGAACTCCAGGTAACAATTTAGCTTTTGAAAGATCACTTGAAGCTTCAACTCAACCAACTGTAATAACGTCAAGCTCTTGGACTCAAGCAGCGACCAATAATAACTTTATTGAATTCTCTGTTCCTGGTGAAATTAAACGTTTAGATGACTCTCTACCTTCTAACATGTTCTTTACTGTTGGTGATGGAATGGTTCGCTTTGGTGAAGTTACCGCAAATAACGAAGTGCTGGAAGAAGATATCTTAGGTTTAAATAACGTCGCTCGCGATGCTATTTTAGATAATATGGATGTTAATGAATTAACTAACATCATTAATCGCCGAGATAATTAAAACCTATATGGGCAGAGACTTTTCTCTGCCCATTTATTTCGACAATAGATACTACGAATTTAGTTTCAACTTTGTGTAGTGTTTTACATAAAACGAAATATTCACTTCTTCTCTAGACTAATATTTTAATTCGAGTGAACGCTATGACTTCCCTTTTGAACAATAATGTTCTATTTCTAATACATCGCTTTTTCAAAATAAAACCGTTATGAGACAAAACTTAACTCTGTGGGAAAAAGCATTATCAGAGGTCTTAAATCAAACCGTAAAGTTTGATGAGAGCGATGTGTTTCTCGCAGAAATTGAGCAGCAATTGATAAATTTTCATTACCAAGATGCTGTACTCATTATCTTCGCTTGTGCAGGCCAACTCGAAAATCAGCAACAAGCAACCGCTTTACTCCAAGCGAACTGCTTTTGGCAAGGTACAAAAGGAGCAACCTTTTCAACCATGGATGATGGAACTGTCGTCTTAGCACTTCAATGCAGAATCCAGAATAAAGCAAACCTCAATCAATTACTGACTGATTTTTTAATTACATTAAATTACTGGTCTCACCGTTTATTAAGTGATCTTTCATCATCAAAGGAAAACGCACCCCAAAAACTTCAAACAACTAAAGCAGAGTCAAAACGCTGGCTTTCGATTGATTTACTCTAAGGTATCTCGATTATGGCAGGCATTATTTCAGTCAAGCTTTTAGGTGCAACACCAAAAGTAAAATTCAAATTCAAGCCCAAAGCCAAGCTTCCCAAAATGCCTAAAGCTTCAAAGTCTAATTCACCCAAAAATATTCATAAAAAAGACCCTTCGAATGGCGTCACACGTAAGAAAAAAATCAGTATCCAGCTACCTCAAGTGCTGTCTGACGCTATCGAACCACTTGAGTTAACTCCTGAATACCACATTGAAGCCAAGTTATTTGATGAAGACTTTTCATTTTGGGGAAAGATCCCAACATTAATTCGTTACACTATTCTCAAAACCACGTTTATTAGAGAGCATAAAGGTACTCTCAGTCTCATAGATTCGAAACGTTTGTTGAAAACAGCTGCACATTTAGAACGTTTGCTCGGGGCCATTTTGAATCAGTCAATTCCGCAACAGCAAATCATAATGCTTGAGCCATTTGCCAACTTAAAACTTTCATCCGCCGTTTCGCCTAACAGCATTATCAATCAAGTTAAAAACCTAAAAATCAAAGATACAAATACAGAAGCTAATCTCATAAAATGGTTAAACTCACCTCCCCATAAAAACGACAACGCAAGTTTAAGCCAGTGTTATCAAACACTCATTCAACTTTGCTTATCATTAGATCAAGCCCGGGACAATTGCTACCGATGTGCTTTGAATGTTCAGGTTCTTGGTATGAAGAACCTAAAACAACAGTTTAATGACCAATGGCACAAACACTTTGATAAATTGAAATCACGCCAAGCGATCACTTTTACTCTAGAGGTAAGCGAATCATTACCCCTATTTAACCACCAAAATCCGAACTCAACATGGTATGTAAAATTTGAAGCCATTGTTTCCTTTTACTCAAAAGAAAACTTAAAAGTATTGTTCCGTTTTTCTGCGGGGCCTTCTACTCAAAATTTATCCCCAATACAAACTCATGGTAAAAGGCTACTCTCAGGCCGGCATTTAAAGTTCTTTAGTACTTATGAAGATGCAGTGGATTACCTTTCTATAGGTTTTTTACTGAATCTGTGTCACCCATGTTCAAGGACGCTTCATCAAGTCAAAACTATTAATAGTCCCACTCTTCAACTAAAGCGCACTGAATTACTCCGTAATATGGGGTTACAACAACACATCATCCACCAAGCCTCTGCTCGCTACACAAAGTCATTAGATGAAGTGCCATTGAAGAGTATTTCCCAACAACAAATGCCTTTCACTTCTACGATAAGCCAAGGTTTCCATTATGGATTTTCAAGATATCTTGATGCGAACCGCACTAAAGTGCCACTGCTGAACCAGCTATTACAAGAACCCTTGCGGTTAACGTGTCGTAACCCTCAATATTTCACACTAAAAATTCCTCATAAAAGATTCGGAATGATGCAACGCAAAGGGGATCTTGGCTTTCAATGGGTGAAAAACATCACTAAAAAAATCGGCGACATCATTGAGACGCTAGAGCAACAAACCACGATCTCTAAACTGGAATTACAATCACTACTGTCTGAAAGGCTGAAGCTTAAACAAACCATTACAGCACTCAATGCTGAGTATCACGCTTATTTAAGCGTGCTACGAAAATACGAAGCAGCCTCAGCATCAAATTACCCAAGATATCGAGAATTAAAGCAACAATTTGAAGATAACCGTGATTCGAAATGTCGTGCCGAATATCTACGGGCGGTAATCTGTACTCACGCTTTATTGGTATTGGCATATCACCAAAGTCTGAGTGCTCAGCATGAGTCACTGAACGAACCCGAGATCAACTTTTGCCGCTATCTATCAAAGCTAACGCAAGATTATGAGCACCCTGATTGCTACGTCGTAAAAGAAGAAGCTGATTGCTATTTGACCATGACATCTGTGCTCAAAGATACGCAAATCGAAATATGGAAACAGATTGATCTCGATGCAACCGTAAATGGATTAGTGATAACCAAAGGGAATGTGGTTGCTCGAGCGATTTGTGATGATATCGACCCGTACATGGACGGTGACTACATTGATATATTGCTGACCGGTGACAAAACACATCAAGCATCAATACAAAATCCTGATTGGCTTAATATGATTTTGCAGCAGGTTTTTTCACAAATTGAGCTACCATCAAAGTCCATCAACTTAATCGATCTACCAGAGATTGATGAAATTCAAATCACTTCAAATACGCACATTATATTGCAATTCAAAAAGGGAAGAGATCAGTTTTACGACATACAATTCATAAAGCTCACAGACTCAAACGCCTTTGAACATCATCAACAGGTTTATGCCACTGGTACTTCTATTGAATTTTGGTTGAAGCAATATAACGGAAGATCAAAAGGTCACGAGCCTGAAGTTTGGCAACAATTTACAGATAACAATCACAAAGCTTTGCAGCACTTATTTGATCAAATTATTATTCCGAACAGTCATGTTGCCAACCAAGTGGAAGCAATAACACATCATTTTGAAGACCAATCAAGCAAACGATATCTAATAAAAGCGATATTGAAGTGGAAAAAATCACCTGAACGATTCGAGGAAACACAACGTGCGTTTGATGATTTTCTAAAAGAACAATACCACCACTATCAAACGAGGATTCTTAACAGGCTTTCTGTCATTAAAGCTCGATTAGAGCGATAATTTAAATCCTTCATGGCTTGCTTTAAACCCTAGTTTTTCGTAGAAGCGAATTGCATCTGGTCGTTGTTTATCACTGGTCAACTGCACTAAATGGCAATTTTTTTGTCGAGCTCGATTAATGGCGTATTCAAACATTTTCTCACCCATGCCCTGCCCACGAAAGTCAGCATGAATACGAACGCCTTCGATTAAACAACGCCAAGTTCCTATATGAGTAAGATATGGAATGAAAGTTAACTGCAACATACCCATTAACGTTTCATTTTGCTCGACAACCAATAGCTCGTTATTTGGATCAGCATCGATAGCAGCAAATACATCTAAATATTTTTGATTCAACGGTGTACTCAAATCTTCTCTTTGTCGACCCAATTCATCGTCAGCCAACATAGAGATCAATGTTTCAATATCCTTGTGTTGCGCTTGTCTAAAATTTAAATCCATTTAATCCTCAAAGTTAATCAGTTTTGTTGAAATAGAGATGGAGCAATCAATATGCTTAAGCATTTGATTAACGATTTTATCTGCCGTATTCACTTCAAAACTTTGATTATTTTGAGGCGTGAGCAATATGTCGCAATCGTCATCAGAGATTTGTTGCTGTACTGCAAAAGTGGATATGTCATCAATAAGCCACACATCATCTAACAATACGTAAGCCACATACTGATTGTCTTGAGTTTGTTTTCTGAAAACAGGGCTGACCTCGCTTTCTAACGTCAGCATTTGTAAACGATTAAGATTTAAAAAGCGAAAATATACGGTTACAGCCATGATGATTTACGGAAAAGTTTATAAGTTCAAAGAGCTTACATTATGCTAATCAAAAAACAAATTGCTGAGTTAATTTTAAAGGGATACTGCCTAATACTAAAATTAAGAGTCTATTGAATTTCAATTCACATCACGGTAGATATCCTTAATAAACACCAATCATTAAAGGTTAATGAATTCTTATTAATGACTCACTAAAATTCAGAGAATGAGAGGTACAATTTACCCCTAAATCAGGTATTTGGTATAAAGATGGCCACACCATACATCTCGACAGAAATGAGAGTTCTAAACAAAACCACATCTTATAGTAAACCGCCGTCACTAGAAGAAACTACACTAACAAACCCTTATCCATACAAAGGGATGACTGCGAGAGAAATTCAAGATTACGTGTATAGCGGTCCTGTAACAGCTCGATTTATTAAACCGATGAGTGCTAGATTTACCGTTACTGAACCAAGAAGTAAACTGCTTCAAAATCGAACTACACACTTTTTTAAAGCTCTACAGTATCCACGAGGACAAAAGCGTGAGTCGGTGCAACTGATTGAATATAAAATTGCTGAATTTCAAAGTCAGCTCAACCAAAGTGCCGCTAAAATAAAAGGTAATGATAAAACTCAGTTTAAGCTGATAGCTTGGGAGCGCTACATCAAAACAATCCTAAGAAACTCAAGTTTAATCGATGAAACGCCAGATTTTAATGCATCAAACTTGAGGAGAACCTTGCCTGAAACCAAAGAGTTATATGATGCATTTCAAAAAGATATGGAGTGTTTAAAGTATCCTCTAGAGCCTACATCTGATACTAGCGATGGATCTTGGCAAGAATTACAAACTCAATTTGAGAACTTATTAGCACTCATGAATGAATACGTAATAACTCCGGGGAACGCTATCGATAAAATTGAAAAACACAGACACCAAGTTCTCAAGTTTGATCACTGTACTTGGGAAATTCAACTTAAAAAGCTAGATCAAGCCGAAAAGAAGCTGGAAGATTTTGAAAATACAATCGCAGATTCAGACTCAACCATAGAAGAGTTCGCCACACAAAATAATCCACTCGTTCAGCTTAGAAGATATAGCTTAATCGCTACCACTGACCGAATCCGTCAAGAACTCGTTAAAGCTCAAGAAGAAGTTACAAGAATGGAACGCCAGCAAACTAAAACTCAAAAATCTTGATATAGAGATATTAAACGCAATCTGAAATGAGGTGGAACCTTAGGCTCGGATAAGTTTATAGCTACCAACGGCATACAACAATCCAATCAACAAACAAATTGAAGAGCTCGCCAGCCAGAAAGTCACACTGTTTTCAGGAAACATAGGCATGATGAACACAAAACCTAATGCTCGAAGCAAAAAGACACTACTGATCCCAACTAACCCAAGCTTCAATAAAGGCAACTTAGGTAACAGCCTTGCCCCCGATGCCGCATAGGCAGCGAACAAACACAGAACACCGGTTATCATGAGCGTAATAAAGGTTGGATACCAATGGCCTTGCTCCGCCATTTGTGCCAGTTGCTCTCCAGCACCCAGAAAACGATAAGCATCACCGCCAATCGCAATACAAGCAATGTGTGCTAAAGCAGCAGTAACCGCCAAAATCGCAGCAGCAAATAATGGCTTATTATGTTCCATCATCTTATTCTCAGTCCTGTGGTGCAAATTGTGCAAAAACTTCTGCACCCGTCATATTGTGAGTTTGGTTTGAGAAGCAATAATACTCCGGCTGTTCATCGATAAAGATTTGATGCTCAAAATTGAATAGTTTGGAATCTTCGAATAAACCAACGGGCATAATATGTTGTTGATTGTGCTTCAAACGGTAAAACAAGTGGCTGCCACATTGACTGCAAAAACCCCGTTCAGCCCATGATGAGGAGTCATAAATACTGATATTTTCTTGATTGCTAAACTTAACATCATTACCACAATCAATCGCCAGTAATGGCCCACCGCCCCATTGGCGGCAACTAGAGCAATGGCAAGCGCCAATATTTGTACTGACTTTTGCTGCACTAATTTGAATTAAGCCACACAAACACTGACCTTTAACATTGAGCATTTCCATTGCTGCCATCCTTATATTAGCATCATGATTTAACAGCTAAAATAAGCTCAGCGGTTCAATAAATCAACTATATTTCTGTAACAAGATTTCGATATGAACGATGCTCGGCATCATCGTCGGTCAGTCCAAATTGATTGGCTAATTGCTTTAATGCCACACGGTAACTTTCAAGCTTGCCTTCATCATCAGTCATAATTGCGAATTCAGCAAAATCACCATGACCTTCAAGGTGATCGATTGTGATATGAAATTCATCGACAAAATAAACACTGCGGGTTTTACTCATGGTTAAACACACCTCATAACCCATCGTATTAAGCATGCTCTTGGCATTTTCAGACTTAGTAATATCCGTCGCTTCACAACGATCGACTTCGGGCCCTTTCACAATCCAAAGCTTAATGCCTGAGGGCTGCATTTCTCGAATCGACACGCTTTTATTTTGCTGTTCAAGTTGTCTATCTGGTGTATCGAAAAACCAGTCTTTCTCGATATTATCGACCAGCATCACCTCGTGAGGAATGGTGTTCAGTATTTTAAGAAATTGAAATTTTGAACTAATACGATATTTAAATTCGACTTCGTATTTGCCGACGAAATGTTGGTGAGACAAGACTCTTCCTTAAAAACAAAAATCCCCAGCATTAGCCGGGGATTTTTTACTCTCTGAATGAGCGCTAGAGCTTACTCTTCAACTGGAGAAACTACAAACAGAAGATCGCCTTGTGAGACTTGCTGACCGTTTGAGTTCAAAATACGCTCAATGCGGTATTTCTTATCTTCAGGATACAACTCTGCACCTTTACGGTTGAAGCTCGCCAGAGTCACTTGAGAGAACATCTTCATTGCTTCTGTCAGCGCAAGAGTCTGATCAGTAGTAACAATGTCACCTTCTGCAACAAAATCAGGCTCACCTGGTGCTGGAGAGCTATAGAAGATACCCGCACCTTGTGCTAGAACTTTAAGTTCATTTGACTCACCAACGCGCAATGATTCAGTATCGACACCTTGAGTATCAGCCGCCGCTTCCATTTCTTCAATCAGTGCCGGAATATCGATCTCTGCCATTAAGCGCGGCAAGTAATTGGTATCGTAAACACCTTCTTGGAAGGTCTTATCTTTCAGAATCAGCTTCAACAATGGAATGTTAGTCGCAATACCTTTGATAGAAACTTGATCTAGGTACTCGATAAACTGGTCTATCACTTGCTGACGATTTTCACCACGCATGATCACTTGAGCAATCAAGCTATCATAATATGGTGATACTTCTTTGTCTGTCGCAGCGATAGAGATGATCTCTACATCGTCACGTTCAGGGAAGGTACACTCAGTAATATGGCCAGGATTTGGCATTAACTGTAATATACCGTTGTTGTCCAGTGCCGCTTTCTCAGCTGTGATACGAAGTTCCATCGCATAGCCAACATCTTTTGGCTCTAGTTCTT
Source organism: Shewanella sp. OPT22 (assembly GCF_004168585.1). Lineage (GTDB taxonomy): Bacteria > Pseudomonadota > Gammaproteobacteria > Enterobacterales > Shewanellaceae > Parashewanella. The sequence continues at coordinate 577,179 of NZ_PGVH01000056.1, forward strand.
CGATTGAGCGACCTGCTGCAATATCAAACTGTGCACTTACGATATCAATGCAAGATGTCGCTTCAGTAACTGGATGCTCTACCTGTAGACGTGTGTTCATTTCCATGAAGTACACTTCGTTGGCATCTAAGTTATAGATAAACTCAACCGTACCGGCACCCATGTAATCTGTCGCAATACCCAGTGAACGAGTGTACTCAAGCACTTGTTGCTTCAGCTCTTCTGGCAACATGGTTGACATCGATTCTTCGATAACTTTTTGGTTATTACGCTGTACTGAGCAGTCACGCAGACCCAATACTTTAGTATTACCAAATTTATCACGCAGAAGCTGAACTTCGATGTGACGTAGCGAAGTAACGTACTTCTCTAAGTAAAGGTCACCATTACCGAAGGCTGCCGCCGCTTCAGTTGCCGTTTGTTGGAACAAGCTGATCATGTCGTCTGGACGCTCAACAACTTGAATACCTTTACCGCCACCACCTTGTACCGCTTTAAGCAATACTGGGTAGCCAATTTCGCTTGCAACGTTCACTGCTTGCTCAGCGTTATTCAGAATACCGTGAGAACCAGGAACTACAGGTACATTTTGCGCTTGCGAGGTTTTAATCGCATTCGACTTGTTACCCATAGTGGTCATTGAGTAAACCGAAGGACCAACGAAGTTAACGCCATTGTTTACACAAAGTGCTGCGAATTGTGGACTTTCTGATAAGAAACCAATACCTGGGTGAAGTGCATCAACCTTCTCGTATTCAGCAACTTTAAGTACAGAATATGCGTTTAAATAACTTTCATCTGACGTGTTACCACCGATACAAACTAACTTATCGTTCTCTTTCAGCATATCCGCTGGAACAGACGTCATATCTGGGTCAGATGCGACTAGTACTACGTTGATGTCGTTATCGTGCGCTTTACGGATAAGTTTAACTGCAGTACAACCACGAGCGTGAACCAATACTTTATCGATTGGCTTCATCAACTGACGTGGGTCGTCTTGTACAATCTCTTGCTCTTCAGCTTCCACTTCAGGAACCAGCGTAGAAAGCGCATTAGCAATCACATCGTTAATTTGCAGCGATGCTTGCGGCATTAATGGGTCTATGCTTGAAAGCTGTGCTTCTAATGTATCGCTGAATGGGTTGGCCACAAGACCGTTCATCGCACCCGGTGTTTTCGATAAGTAGTTCGAAAGCGTCGACGTTGATGGTAGGTAAGCCGGAACCACCATTTGACCAGCGAATGGCATGTTAGTACCTGACAGGTAATAAGTTTGCACTAATGGATGAGTCACGAAACTCGCCTGTGCACCACCTGTACAGTCACCATAACCGAACATTAATACTGGTAGCTCGTTGTCACGGATGAAACGCGTAATACGGTCGTTCACTACCGCCATTGAGAACAGTGCAGATGCACCTTCTTTTGTCTGCATACCACCAGAGCTGATAAAGCAGATAACTGGAAGTTTACGCCTAGCACACTCAATCAATAGTGAGCTGAACTTCTCAGCACTGGCCATATCAAATGCACCTGCTTGGAATGCTGTGTTCGATACTGCAACACCGGCACGGATCTTCTGACCTTCGTGCTCGAATTCACCAAGACCTGTGATTAAACCACAAGGGCGAATGCCTTTATCCAGCGCATCTTCAATTGATAGACGGAAGCCTGGGAAGTTCAGCATGTTAGCTGACATTTTATCACCGTCGATTTCTTCAAATTGAGTGAAGAATTTCGAGATGATGTTTTCCCAACCCATCTTGCCTGAGCGTTTTTCGTCGCGCAGTACTTTCTGGATAAGTAGATCTTGGTAACCCATAGTGAGTCGGTTCCAGAAGTCTTTACGGCGACCGATACGAACTGGGTTAATGGCACCAGTGTACTTGCTGGTATCTTCTTCGCTGTCAAAATACTCAGGAAGTAGACGCTCAAAGAAGTACGTGAGTACTACGAACAAACTGTCGTTTAACTGTGGGAAACCAACACTCTTCCACGACTCGACACGAGTCAGAAGTTCTGCGCGGTTTGACTGACCCATGAAGTACTTCAGCCACTTGTAGAATTTATTCTTATCGTTAGCAATATCTTGTACCGAAATCGCTTTATCGATAGACGTATGTAGCAAGCCATCTACTGAAGCACGAGATAAGCTCTTAGCCATCATTGCTTCTTTTGCGATAGACGCTAAGTTCACTACAACATTGTCATACAGTGCATTGAAGATCAGAATGTTATGACATTGCCAGATGAAATCTTCACGTAGCTCGTCATTTACAACAACATCAAGTACCGTCAGCTGGTTCAGCTCAGGCCAATCTTTCTGCGTCACTTCAGCAGGTAAGTTTTCAAGATGCTGGATCAAGCCTTTAAAGTTGTTCGCCGCATTCGACTTCCAACGGTGGTATAGCGACCAACCGATGTTGAACAACAATGCCTTACGGGCTTTTTTGTAGTTTTCTTTTGGCTCACCTAAGATTAAACGTGTCAGCATGTTACGTTCAGTCGACACGTCATCACGCTTAGCAGTAAAGTTACCCCAAAGCTTATTTAACTCATCGTCATAAACCAATTTGTCTGGGCTAGATAACCATGTATGGAATACTTTATCTTGCTCTTGTTGAATACGAGCAAGCAAATCACCTTGCGGTACACCCACGTCAGACAAACGACCATACTCTGCTTGCGGAATCGAATGGATACGGCTGCGAAGTGTTAGGTAACGTAGGTAACGGTATGCACTACCAAAAAGGTTAAGGTGCATCGTTGGGTTGCTCGCAACTTCTAGTTCAGCATTGCTTTCAAGAGAAGCAAGGTTAGAAGAAGGATTCAAGAAACGGTTTAAACTGCGATCGTAATGCTCACGCAAATCAGCTGAATCACGAACGAAATCAACGGCTGCACGCTCTACCGCTTCGATACCACTGATGATGGCACGGCGTAAATTGTGTTGACGCTCGTCTTTATCAGACGGCGTAAAGTCGACAATACCGTCGATACAACCATTGGTATACAATTCTTCTGGCGAAACACCCACTGACTTCGCACATTCCTGCCAAGACAGGTTGTACTTACGCGCAATGCTTTGAAGACCTTGAGGCTGAATGGTATTGAAAATACCATCACGTAGCGAAAGCAGTATGTTTGCTGCCGCTAATGGAATCGCACCACCTGAATAACCCGCACCGATAACAATACCTACGGTAGGTACGTCAACGTTTGCAGACTCAGCAATAGCTTTAGAAATTGAGTGCGCTTGGTTTTGGCTGTTCGCAACTTCACCTGCGTCTGCCCCTGGAGTGTCAATTAAGTACACAATCGGCATAGACAATTCAGCAAAGTGACGAATCGCTTTACAAGCCGCTAAATGATGCTCAGGCATCCAAGCGCCATTTGAAGTTGAACGCTCTTGAGCGATAAAACCGATACGGCGAGTACGTGCGCCAAAGTTAAGCTCAACTTCAGCACTATAAAAAGAGCCAATAAGAGTATCGGTTACAATTTTGCCTTTTAAGTCGGCAATGATGCGTTTTGCACCTGGGCGATTTTTATCTTGAGTTGGCTGGATAACTTTCGTTACGTAACCATCTACATCCAATTGCGCTAAATTTTTCAAGTTAGCTTGAATGGTGTCCTCGTCGATTAATCCTTTCACTTGCTGCGACAAGCTTTGTTTACTGTGCTTAGGGAACAACGAAAAATCTTTCGCTAAATGTTCCGCTTTCATAAATAGCACGTCAGTGCCTTGCGCTTGAGTCGTTTCAGTGGGCTGATTGTTGCTGGTCATCCTAAAAGATCCTCTGCTTTAGTACCTACCGATGAATAGGTACTTCTCCTAGCCTCTATATTTCGCCGTTATCTGTAACAAATGAGTAACAACGAAATAGAATTATTTTTATAAGGGTTAAATATAACTTTTATCTGTCGCAAATTGCCATTAAACTGGGTTAGACGCTTTGTTCCATATTTGAGACAGTGAAAAAAACATGCCTGATTTGAATGGGATGATGCTCTTTGCAGCCGTTGTTCGAGCCAAGGGTTTCTCACAAGCTGCCCGTGAAACGGGGCTGCCGAAATCTACCATTAGCCGAAAAGTTGCCCAGCTTGAAGAACAGTTGGGTGTCAGGCTGCTGCAGCGTGATACTCGTAATTTAAGCCTGACACAAGTCGGCGCATTGTTTTATCAACACTGCGATACCATAGGTAATGAAATCGAAGCCGCTAAAGCGACGATTGAAAATACTCATAGTGATGTGTCGGGATCATTGCGTATCGCTATCCCTGTATCCTTCAGTCAGGAACTGATTGCCAATCTGGCAAGCGGATTCATGCGACTGTATCCTAATATCACCCTAGATATCCAGTTTACCGACGCTGATGTTGGACTGGTCGGAGAAGGTTACGATATCGCCATTAAGTACGGACCGCTGCAATCGTCTGACCTAGTGGCACGCTTATTGTTTGAAAGGCAACCTATTTTAGTAGCCAGCCCTGGTTATTTAAAGATCAAAGGCACCCCGGCGACACCAAAAGATCTGATGGAGCATGATGGCGTTTTAATGGGCACATCTCGCTCAGCCCCCATTTGGCCATTGGGTAAAGGCGCACGTAAAACCATGGTGAACTTTAATCGTAAGATACGAGCCAACAGTGCAGTGATGGTGAAACGCATGGTGATGGACGATTTTGGTATTGGAATGTTGTCTAATTCTAATTGTAAGGCAGAAATCGCCAGTGGTTCTTTAGTGCCCATTTTACAAGAGTGGCCCATTGAGCCGTTTAAAATTTATGGTGTGTATTCCAGTCGCCGCCAACTGGCGACGAACATCAGTGCATTTTTGGATTTCTTTGCTAAGAGGTTTTCGAGTCAAGAGGCGTTGCAGTCCTTGATGGGGTGATACGTTATGATACTGCGTATCAAACACCTTGGGCTTTCAGCCCAAACCCGAGCAAAAGGGGACTCTCCAGCAAGTCCCCTCTTGCATCACCCCGTGCCGCCCCACAAAGTTAAACGCAATTCCTCTTATGAAACCAAATAACTAACAATTTCGATGGTGCATCCATGCACCTCGAAATTTAGCGCAGCGTCCTTGCTGCGCTTACGTTATTTGGCTTCAACGAGAAATTACAACTTTGTCATGGGGGAAATGCCGTATCCCGAGAGTTATCAGCCAAACCACAGAGTGATACTCTTTTAGCACATTTGATAAAGGAAGTTACAAATCATGATCAGATTAGAAAAAAATGGAAAGGGATGGAAAGGCTGGGAAGAATGGCAAGTCTACGTAAATGACGTAGTATTTGATTTAAAAGAATTCGGTTCTAAATACGATGATGAGCAAATTTATTTCCCAGACTCCAGCAAATACAAATTAAAAATTACCGAATTATCTCTGAACAAATTTGGTAACTTACCCTCAGAATTATTACTTGATATATACAACGACGATCATTCTCTTGGAAAGCATGTTGCTAATGTTATGTTTTGCAACAGTCGAACTCCTAGAAACAAGTGTCTAAGTTACTTTTGGGAAATTAAATTAGACACTTGGAAAGGTCAATTTAACCCCTTTTTGATTAGAGATGAATTAATAAAAAGAATAAAACTTCAACAACATTTTTCTATATCAGAAAAAATCACCTCCGATGATGATTTAGGGTCTGCAGCAATATTTTTTGATTTGGATTTTGACCAAGTAGATAACTATCAAGAATTATTCACTTCACTTGCAAAATTCTTAAATAATTCTTTCGCAGAAATAGAAGAAGAATTGTCTATAGGAGGCTTTTCGGAAAAAGTAGTAGCCAGATTCTCTTTTGATAGCCAAGCTCAACAAGCTTGCTTGAGTTATTTAAACTACTTTATAGATTTCTTGAAAGACATAGGTATTCAATCACATTCCGAAGTAAAACGATCTAGTGAAAATACGATTTTTTCTATCATCCCTGATTCCAAGGAAACTTCCCTTCAAATGATATCCGATGCCTTATCGTTTTATTTAAATTTACCTCGAGTTAGTCAAGATATTTCTTCTATAGGTGGAGATCCATTAACAGAATTAAAAGTCGAAAGGCTTAAAGCTGAAATTGATAAGCTGAAAAGTAGCCTCAGAACAAGCGAAGCTATCATAAAGTATCAAGAGCACCTTTTAGTTGATGGCTCTAATTCTTCAAAACTTAAAGAGCCGATAGATGCTTTAAGTGATATCTATGTAGATACAGAAAAAAAAGATACTACAGAGTTCTTAAATGGTGGAATCAAGCTTGGTGTTTTCAAAAAAGGAGGTGTTGAATTTCATTGGGGAACTCTACTAAATTATTTTAAGCCTAAATAGCCAATCATTTTTCAAGACAAATGCAGTTTAAGGTCTGGTTGTCCCCTTTGAAGCTGTTGAAGAGATAATTGAATATCAAAATGTCGTGAGCTCGACAGGGAAGTCGAGCTAGGCTCAGTGGTACAAGGATGTACCATCTGAGCCGTTAGGCATTTATTCAATTATCTCTGAAACGCTCAGCTTCGTTGGGGCGGCATTGGGGTTTCCAAAGGGGAGTTTGCTGGAGAACTCCCCTTTGGGCGGTGTGGTGTGCAGCACCACGACCTTCGAAACTTCGCAGAAGTTTTAGTCATGGAGAACTGTTGTAGTCTGCTGGATTCTCGATAGATTAAAAAAAAGCATTTACGTCATACTCGCGAAAACGGGAAATGAAATAACGACAGTTTTGTATGTTGATCACCCAGTTAAATAAACCTAAACAGATTAAAGACACTGGACACCTGCCTTCGCAGGTGTGACGGCCTATAAACATTCAAATGCTGTGTAAAGGCTGACTATCCCCTTTTAAGCTCTGAAACGCTCAGCTTCGTTGGGGCGGCATTGGGGTTTCCAAAGGGGAGTTTGCTGGAGAACTTCGCTTTGGGCGGTGTGGTGTGCAGCACCAGGACTTTCGAAACTTCGAAGAAGTTTTAGTCATTAGAAATCAAAAGGCACTGGATACCTGCTTTCGAAGCTGTGACAGCATAGAAACAGTCAATTACCGTTTAAGGGCCGATTGTCCCCTTTGAAGCTGTGAAAGAGATAATAGAATATCAAAATGCCGTGAGCCTGACATGGACGTCAGGCTAGACTTAGTGGGACAGGACGTCCCATCTGAGGCGTTAGGCATTTATTCAATTATCTCTGAAACGTTCGGCTTCGTCGGGCCGACATGGGGGGGGCAAAGGCGAGTTTGTTGGAGAACTTTCCTTAGGGCAGATAGTGTGCAACACCACAACATTAAAATTTTGCCGCAATTTAAGCTTAAATAACTGTGCTCCTTATAATTAACACTACCTTTCGATAAAAATGTCAAAGCAAAAATCCCATAAGAATCTAACCTTAATATGTAATAGGGACACAGTTATGGATTTTTAATGTTAAAAAAAGGCGCTCTAATTTTAACGCTACTCCTCACTAATTCTTGTACCGATCATCAGAGTTTTCAAAATGAGTACGATTTAGTGATTAGCAATGTAAATGTTGTTAACGTAGAAAACGGCACTATAACCTCAAATGCCAACATCGCCATTTTTGACAGTAAAATTATTAAAATCACAACTAAACTAATTGACACTAGAAGAAGCACACAGTCCATTGATGCTGGAGGCGCATACGCAACACCGGGATATACCAATGCTCATGTTCATTCATTTAGTACCCCTCATGATTCAGCAATAAACAGCGATAAAGATTATTTAGATTTTTACAACAAAAACATCATTCCTCAATTTAACAAGTTCGTAGAGCAAGGATTTACCACAATTGTCGATCCCGGTGGCTTTTTACCTTATGCAACCGATACCAGAGACCAAATTGAACAAGGTAATTTGATAGCGCCCAGAATATACACGGTAGGAAAAGTTATTGATCTTGAAAATGGTCATTTTTCTGAATTCTTTTGTCAGGGAAGAGAGTGGTGTAAACAACATCTATTTATAGAAATAAACGAAACAACTGACATTAAAAGTGTGATTACTCAACTGTATGCACAAGGTGTAGATGCGATTAAAGTCACCTATGACTCAAGCTTTAGAAATGGCCTCAACACTTATGATAAGTTAAACGATGAACACGTTAAGAAGATAATTGATGTAGCAAGCAATATTGGCTTACCGGTATTAAGCCACACCACTCACTTAAAAGAATATATCGATATTACCTCTTTTGGGATTAATGGTTTTTTTCATGGCCCTACCCCCGTCGATGGTAAGTTCATCTATGATGGGCAAGACTTCTTGTCACAAGTTGACCCTCATCTTCTGCCTTTAGTATCTTGTTATTTTTTCTTAGCACCATCACTTAAGCATGAGAATGAACAAGAGCAGCATCAAATAGATTTAACAAAAAATTACACTCCAGCCATAAGACAACTTATCAATTCTGGCTACCCAATAATTTTTGGTAGTGATTTTTTTGCTGGCGTAGTAGATCGGATCCCTCTCGAAATTGAAGCAATGCAAGCTTTAGGCTTTTCCCACTTAGAAATACTGCAATCTCTCACTATGAATGCTCAACATTTACCTTTCATTAATATCAAAATGGGTCAAATTAAACAGGATTATATGGCGGATATTTTGCTTTTTAGTAATAACCCATTGAACTCATTAGATGATTTATTTAAGCCTAAACTGGTAATTAAATCTGGTGAGGTACTCATTAGAAATATTCACATTCAATCCAATTAAGCTGTCAATTTAACATTGATATAACTCACACCAAGCAAATCTACAATCCATTTCAGATTATTTTTTCTAAAGTTAAAAATTAATACTTACACTCCTTTACATTGCAAATGAAAATCACTATCATTCGCAACCTGTCATTTTAACACGAATCATTCTCACTCTCAGGGACTTAGAAATGAGTACTTTTAAAAAGTCAAAGCTCGCCCAAACATCATTACTTCATAGTGCGCTGGTTTCATCACTTGCTATCGCAGCACCACACGCTATTGCTGATGATGCCCCTTCTTCTTCAAAGGCCAAACAAGAGAAGATTGAACGCATTAAAGTTCAAGGGCGCCGTCCTAACAAGTTGCATTTAGAAGACAACACAGCAACAAAAATGAACGTTGCCCTGAAAGATGTTGGACGTTCTATCACTGTATTAGAAGCTGATGATCTTTCTAAGCGTGCCATTGATGATGTGAAAGAAGCTTTCGGTTATGTTGCAGGTATTAGTGGTAACGGTCCTGCTGACCGTACTTATACCGCTCGCGGTATCAGAACCAGTATTGATACGATTATGATTGACGGTATGCGCTCACTACAAGGTGGTGAAGGTGGTACAGGTTCTAAATCACCAAGTACATTCAACGCTGAACAAGTCGTATTCCTACGTGGGCCTGAAGCATTACTTTATGGTGCAGGTATCGGTGGTGCAATCATTAATATTGTGACCAAGAAACCACAAGAAATGGCACAAACCAGCGTAGCTATTAAAAATCGCAGTTATGTTTCGGACGATACTGGTAACTTTAAACGTAATAAGCTCAGCCTGGATCTTGATACTACTGGTGCCATTGATTCTGATAACAACTTCTTATATCGACTTCTTGCACAATACACGCCTTCAGGCGATCATTTTCAAGATGGCCGTGAGTTTGATGAAACACAACTTGACCTTGCTGTAACTTGGAACGTTTCTGAAAACACCAGCATCATGCCACGAATTGAGTATGCGGATCGTGATTTAACGGGTGGCAGCAGCTATGCCGATGGCGTATTCACTGAAACCTTCTTCAACGGTAAGCTAGATGAAGCGGGTGATGATAAGAAAGTAAGCTATGGTAAACCTGTTAATCGTGGTGAATATTATGGTAGCGAAGAAGATAAGGGTTCTAATCTTTCTAAAAGTTACAGCTTAAGAGTGGATCACGAGTTTAATTCTGATTGGAGCTTATTCGGTCAGTACCGCAAAAATACCACTGCGTCAGAGGCATTAGACCTTTATATTTCTGATAGCAGCGGTCTTGAGAATGAAATTGGTAAGGACATTGTCAACCGAAAGTGGGTATACACAAAAGGTGATGATAGCTACACATTATTTGATGTTAATGTTCAAGGTTTCGCAAATCTATTAGATATGGAGCACCATATCTTGCTGGGGTACAACTTCCGTGATTTAGACGTTAAATTCGAGCGTAACTTCCAAAATACAGATGATGCTGTTGGCAAAAACTGGATTTCAGCTTCTAACCCAACAAACCAAGTTGCAGGGTCAATTCCAGCTTCATTACTTGAAGTGGAGTTTGCACCAAAAAACCAAAAAGACACCAATATCTACTTTAAAGACAGAGTAAAAGTTACTGAATCCACTACAGTAGTTGCTGGTCTTGGTTATGTAAAACAAGAGCAATATGAAACACGTGGTGATGATTCATATTCAAAAAGCTTCAGCGATACCATTTGGGATTTAGGTGTTGTTCAAGCATTGAATGATGATATCAATGTATTTGCCACATATAGTCGCGCTTATGAGCCAGTTAGTGCTCGCTATGTAGCCCAATACGGTCAAGGTAAAACTGATTATATGCCTGTCGAGGGCTTTAACTATGAAGTTGGAATGAAAGCAGATCTTCTTAAAGGTGATTTAGCGACTTCATTAACTTTCTATAAAATGGAACGTGAAAACAGCACTCAATTTGCTCGTAATGATCAGGGTTGGGTATTAGAGCAGCTTTCAGGCAAAAGCTTTGAGTCTAAAGGTGTTGAAATTGGAATTGCTTACCACATTAATGAGTATTTCAATACCAACTTTAACTACGCCTTTAACCGCGCATATAACACCATCGGTGATGATAAGAATGAGCAAGTTGATAATGCACCTAAGCACTCAGCATCGCTTTGGAATAATTTCACCTACGATGAGCACTTATCATTCGGTTTAGGACTGCGTTATAACTCAGAACGCTTTGATGGTAACTACATATTACCAAGCTACGTTGAAATGGATTTAGGGGCTTATTACAAGGTGAGTAATTGGGATCTTTCGATGACGCTTTCAAATGCGCTTGATAAGAATCGTGCTGAAGCGGGTGCCAACTGGGTCACAGTTCAGCCAAATGCACCACGTTCTTTGAATATGAAAGTAAAATACACCTTCTAAACCTTTAACATTGATTTGAAGCCGTCTTTACGACGGCTTTTGCCGTTTGTCGGAGTAAGTAAAAAATGATCAAACCAATTAAAAATTTATTTACACCTCAGCAAGTGCAAGCGTTGCGTAACTTGATTGCTCAAGGTGAATTTGAAGATGGAAAAAACACAGCTGGATGGCATGCACAAAACGTCAAAACCAATTTGCAGTGGTTAGGTAACGAGCCTATTACTCATGAACTTCATCAAGCATTGGCGCACATACTTACCGCCAACTCTGAGTTTACGTCACTGACTTACCCTAAAAAGATGATGCCGTTTATTGTGAGTAAATCCACCAATCACGGTGGTTATGGTAATCATATTGACGATGCCATTATGCACAATGAAGAGCTTGTCAGAACTGACATTTCTTGCACTATATTTTTATCTGATCCCGACGACTATCAAGGTGGTGAATTGGTTATGACCTTGGGCGGAATAGAAATGGAATACAAGCTGCAGGCGGGTGATGCCATTGTTTACCCAAGTACTACGTTACATCGAGTGAATCCGGTAACCTCTGGCGAACGCCTTGTTGCTTTAACGTGGATTGAAAGCTTGGTGTCTGACGCCAGTCAACGAGAGATCCTTTTTGATTTGGATTCCGCAAGAAAGGCCATCATGCAACAAAGTGGAAAAAGTAATGAATTTGATTTAATCACCAAATCCCATTCGAATTTGTTACGCCGCTGGGCGGTAACTTAATTGTAGAGCAATAGACATGACATTTTCTTTTCCTGTTCTTGTGAGAACGTTAATGGCCATTTTTGGTGGTTATGCGGTTGGCATCAGTGCCAGCTTCGGCATGATCCCCATTTCACTATGGTTATTTACCGATAACGTTCACGATGCGATTTATATTGGTTTAATGTGCAGCTACGTGTTTGGTTTTATCGCATTCATTTGGTGTTTCAGCTGTAAAAAGACCATCCACTCTGTTCGTGATCTTGTCTTAGCAGGCATTGCCTTCATGGCCATTTATTACTTATTTCCTGTGGAGGTAATGTCATGAAAGGTAACTTTAGACGTTCAATGATTTGGCTGCACACCTACAGCGGACTGCTACTCAGCTGGTTACTGTTTGCCGTCTTCGTGACTGGCACACTGAGTTACTATGCTGATGAGCTTGATTTGTGGATGCAACCAGAAAAACTATCACAACAACATAAACCCGATGTTATCCCAGCAGCGTTAGCAGCCTTACATACAAAACCTGAAGGTGCTTCACGTTGGAACATCAATTTAGGCAGCGAACGAGATCCTAAAGCCGAGATTCGTTGGCAATACCCAGGGCAAGGTCGCAGAGACGGACACAAAGAAGCCATCACCGCATCCCAAACACCCCCTAGAGAAACATTAGGTGGTAGTTTTTTCGTTCATTTTCACTATTCACTTGAGCTGCGCAATTATGGCGGTCGCTACCTTACAGGCATCGCCGCATTTGTGATGCTGATTGGAGTATTCAGCGGTATTTTCACTCATCGCCGATTTTTTAAAGATTTCTTTGTATTACGCTGGCAAAACTTGAAGCGTGCGCTCACCGATGTCCATGCCATTATTGGTATTATCACCATACCTTTTTGCTTTGTGATTTGTTTTAGCGCCTTACTGTTTTATTTATCTATGTATGTGCCCGCTTCAGCCACTTATCACTATGATAAGGGCTATCGCCAGCTATCTTCACAAGTCAGCCCTAAAGGCTTTAACCGTGATGCTTCTGGTCAAACGGCCAATCCAATTAAGGATATCAAGCCGATTTTAAAGCAAGTAAAACACGAATGGCCTGAGAAAAATGCCGTCAGTTGGGTGAGTTACTATCATCCATTTGATAAAAATGGCTACCTGATGTTTTATCGTAATAAGAGTGATTTATCTCGACAAAGCGAGACGTTAACCTTTGATGCGGCCTCAGGTAAGTTGCTGTATAAAGTTGAGCAACCAAGAGTACCCAAACTCATCAGTTATGTGTTCTTAGGACTGCATGAAGCTAAGTTTGCTGATAACAGCTTGCGTTTTATTCTGTTTATTTTAGGTGCATTAAGCAGTGCGCTTATCGTAACTGGCTCAATTTTATGGTTGAACAATCGTATTGAACGCAATGTTTCACATATGGGCACTCGTTTGACAGCCTGGAGCAATAAAGCCGTTTTTGGCGGTTTACCGATTGGTATTGTGACGCTATTCATTGCCAACCGATTATTGCCGACTTCGCTTACAGATCGTTATGACTATGAATTGATGGCTTTCTTATCAGGTTGGGCTGTTTGTGGTTTGATTGCTCTGTTCACAGCCAGAGGAAAGTACTGGCAATTTGTGCTTAAACTGTTTGCCTTGGGTTGTGTTGCACTGCCTATTCTCGATTTGATTGCCCCGCCACACTATTTGCTACAAGCAATTAAAACGGCGAACCTTACCTTTATCGCCGTTGAATGTGCATTTGTTGTTTCTGCTACGTTATCTGTTTGGTTAACTTTGTATTTACAGAAAAGGAATAGAGCCACCAGCAAAGATGCCAGTCCTGTTGGAGTGAAAGGAGCGGCTTCATGTTAATGATTAACCTGCTTTCATTCGTTGCAATACTGTGTTTTGTGTTTAGCCAAACTAAACACTTTAAAACTGTGTTTCATAAACGTTTATCTGACAAACAAAGCCTGACGTTCAAATGGTTAGGTTTCGCTTTACTATTTGCGACACAACCTCTCATTATTCAGCAACCAAATGTGGGCGTGGCTTATGTTGTTTGGCTATGCTGGATTTCAGTTTGGATATTGATATCAGGCACTGCACTGAGCTATCTGGCCAAAAGATAAATCAAACATAAAAAAAGAAGTCTCGATGACTTCCTTTTTTATTAACCATGTTTACTTTTATATCACTATCGTGTCATCTTTAGCCCTAAGATTTCACCTAAGTAATGCATAATAAAAACATGATTAAACAACTTTTAGCGCTTTCTGTTCTTGCCAGTACCACAGCAATTGCTGTGCCGCTCGATGTCGAGGAACAACGCATCCCCACAGCACTACAAGAGTTACCGACTGTTGCGCTTAGGTACAATGCGTTAAATGATCAACTCATTCAAAAAGTGAAAGCCAGCAAAGAAGAAAAGCAGCTCACCAAGTTGGTTGCTAATCAAGGCCAACGCCTATGGCAACAAGCGGTACGAGATGTGCAATCGGGCTCAAATGACGACAGACCACTTTATTGGTCTCGCCTTGCAATGCGCGAAACGCTCAAGACGAAACCCGCAGGTTTTAAGCTCGCAGATTGGCAGCGTAACATTTTAGTAAAAGCGACTGAGCAATCTTCACGTGGCATAAATGATGTTGCCTTTGATGACAAAGCTGATATCACAATTTTGCTAACTGGATTCGATCCTTTTTTCTTAGACAAGGATATCGGACAGTCTAATCCTTCTGGGCTCACGGCATTAGCACTTGATGGTTATCGTTTTCAAGTGAATGGCAAGCAAGCTCAAATTGAAACCGTAATGATCCCTGTTCGCTTTGCTGATTTTGATAAGGGTATGATTGAATCGATCTTAACGCCGCTATATCGAAACAATGCTATCGATATGTTGTTTACCGTGAGTATGGGACGCAAGGATTTCGATTTAGAACGTTTCCCCGGTCGTAATCGCAGTGCTAAAGCACCTGACAATTTAAATGTCTATACAGGCGCAACGGCTGAAAACCCAGTAGCCCCAATGCTAAGAGGCAACATTCTAAACGGCAATGAGTTTGTTGAATTCACTTTACCTGTTAAAGCAATGCAAAGTGTTAAAGGTGATTGGGCGGCTATTGATAACGCTAAAATCACCACCCTAAAACGTGGTGATATTGAGGCTAAATCACTTGCAGAGCTTAATGGAGAAACTTCAGTTCAGGGATCGGGTGGTGGCTATCTTTCGAATGAAATCTCATATCGTGCGATTCGTTTAATGAATCAAATGAACGTGAACATTCCGAATGGGCACATTCATACACCAAGAATTAAAAACCACGATGGAGAAACTGAAATGAACATCGTTAATCAAATTCGTCTAATGGTTGAAGCTGCAGCGACTACTCTTCCTCAGGCTCAATAGATTCGACTTTTGCAATTAACCCCGATGGGCTTCTTAGCAAAGATACTGTTGCTAAAGTTTGGCTATGAAGCTCATCGATTTGTCTTACAATTCTGGCTTCTCCCTGTTGCAACACTTTAATCGGTAATTCATCTCCTATCATCATGGTTCCGATGTCCGCTAAATTCATTTCAACCTTAGCTAATTCAGTTAACAGCGGAGGGTAATGAAAATCGACTTCAGACAAGACGTCATCTACCATCATACTTCCAACACCACCAGCTAACTCACTGCTTAGGCGAATTTTGGCTACAGGCCCTTGCCACCACAATAGAGCTTGTCCTTCTTCAACTTCACACTCATTGTCAATCCAAAAACCTTCACCTATTTTAGGTATTTTGGGTTTATTACTTTTTTGAGGACTATATCCGGCAACTAAGCTTAAATTGATTGTCGGGGACTCCCCAACAAATGGAGCCCAATGCGACACCATTGGTTGCCAAATCTGTGTTGGCCAATTCACCAATACACAGCGTACGCCGCCAAGTGTTAATACTGGGGCAATCGTTTCTTCCAGCGTAAATGTTTCTGGCTTTTCAGCTACCGCTTCTACTATCCAACTTCCTACAACCTCGAATATCACCGCACTGATACAAGGCGCGAAATCTTCGGGCATTTTTTCTAAGACCGATATCCCTGTTTGCTCTAAAACGGCTTTTTTCCAATCTGATAAAGGGATCCACACCCCTACACCTTCAGGATAATCTTGGTGCTTCCAAAACATCCCATCACCAGAAATAGGCTTTAACTCTAACCGACAGTTTTGCGCCTCCAAGCCTTTGCCAATCACTTGGCTTATTTTAATTAATAAGCTGCTTTGCATAGACTACCCCATAAAAATTTGAGTGTTGGACTTATGAGTGTTCTTGGGAGGGACACACTCGAGCCTTATTGGATATGCACGGCCTTGTAATTTATCTTCTAATGGCCCCATGACATTTTTGATTGCGTGTTCTTGCTTACTATTGTGAGGAAAGAGTCGAATTCTCAACCCCTTCTTATCGTAATTTGCTTGAATAATCAGCCCGGCCATTGGACCATTAACAAGGCGATAACAGAGCATATCTTTTTGACGGGATATTTCAGCACTTCCCATTTTGCAAGTCCCCCCATCTTTAGCCAACACACGTTTTGTTGCTTTAGAGACTTTTTTTGTTGAGTTATCGTCTTTCGGCTCTTCAAACTTCCGCCCTTTAAGCAGATTAGCAAAGAGTTCTTTGTGTTGAGACTGAGGTTCAACTTCTTTTTTCTTATGATCATGTTCAACAGGTTTCGTATGTTGTATTTCAGTTGATTTAATTGAACTACTCATCAAACACCGCCTGTAACTTTTCTTGATCTTTCACCAATTGAAAAATTTCTTTGTTAATTTGCTTAATCGTTTGTCCAATTGCTTCTATTTGCTCTTGAACTCTGACGATTTCTTCTGCTAATTCACGTTCATTTTGATAACGTTTGGCTAAATCGACTTTAAATTCATTCATGCCACTGAAATCCAATGACTTCTCTGGCAAGGTTAAGTGTCGAATCGCATCAATTAACTGATGCCTCTCAATCACTTTTTGCCTTCTGTTCGCTACCATTTTCTGAGCCTGTTTTTTTGTATCGCTCAAACGTTTTCTCAGCTTATCTTCTTTGCGAGAACGAATATCCAATATCCGCCTCAATGTCTCTTTATCATTGTCATCAATATCAGAGCTCGCCATGACAGCCCCTAATAACCATTATAGGCTACAGCTTGACTCATCAAACCCAGCGCTTCATCGTAGGGCGTAAACTCATCAGTGCCTTGTTGTAAAAACTCAAGTATGGCCTGATGAAGTTGTATGGCCTCATCAGTCTCTGCATCTTGGCCTGATTCATATTCACCAACACGGATCAGTAATTGCACTTCTTCGTATTTCGCAAGCATTTTGCGTAACTTAGATGCCGCTTTACGTTGTTCCTCTGTCACAATAATATCCATGACACGACTGACACTGGCATTGATATCAATGGCAGGATAGTGCCCTGCACCAGCAAGTTTTCTCGACAACACGATATGACCATCCAGCAGTGAGCGAACTTCATCGGCAATGGGTTCATTCATATCATCACCTTCCACTAATACCGTATAAATAGCCGTGATACTTCCAACTTTTGCAGGTCCAGCACGCTCGACTAAAGATGACAGTTTTACAAACACACTTGGAGGAAATCCATTTGATACAGCAGGCTCACCTGCGGCTAAACCAATTTCTCTGGCAGCACGAGCAAAACGAGTCAGAGAATCCACCATCAAAAGCACATTTTTACCTTGATCTCGGAAATACTCTGCTACCGTAGTAGCCGTCATCGTAGCCTTCATTCGCTCAAGCGGCGGTCTGTCAGATGTGGACACAACCATCACTGTTCGTGCACGGGCTTTTTCAGTGAGGTTATACTCCATGAACTCACGTACTTCTCGTCCCCGTTCACCAACCAATGCCAATACAATTACTTCAGCATCGCAATTAGACGCTATCATGCCAAGCAGTGTACTTTTACCACCACCTGCTGCAGCAAAAATACCAACCCGTTGGCCAACCCCACAGGTGAGCGTACTATCAATGGCTCTCACTCCCATAGGTAAAATGTTTTCAATTAAAGAACGGCTGAGAGGATTTGGCGCTTGGCCTTTATTGTCTCTGATCGCAGTAGCAGTGAGTTCACCTTTGTCATCAATAGGACGCCCGAGCCCATCGACGACTCGCCCGAGTAAACCTTCTCCCAAATGGATTTGATGACCATGGCCGAGTAATTCAACCGGTTCACCGGCTTGCAACCCTGTAGTGGCATCGAATGGAGATAGAATGGTTTCATCTCCCTTCACGGCAATCACTTCTGCCTGTAGTTTGTCAGCAATGATGCATAAGTCACCTTGGTGAGCACCAGCCAAACTCGAGTGCACCAATGTTGCCCCGACTTCATTGATGTGCCCAAAATAGCGAACACTTGGTATGCTGTTTTCAACATTGAAAGGATTAAAATAAATTTTATCTTCAATGGCTTTGGCGAGTTCAGTCTTGTTAGGTAGCTTTATCATATTTAGTCTCCTAACCTGCGTTCATCGCTTCATCAAGCGCTTCACCTACTAAATCACAATGCTCAAGTACTTTAATTTCAACATCATCACCTAATTCTTGATACGAAAGCACTGGGGTTGCAAACAGTTCTCTTTCAACAATTTTACGTAGATAACGACGTACATCCAAAGAGGTCAACAACACACAAGGTTTATCTGTTGGCAACAACGTTTTGATTTCCGTGAGGATCATATGGGTTTGTGTCGTATTCAATACTGAGTATGAGCCAGCAGTTGATTGCCTGATAGATTCACGAATCAAGTTTTCGATGCCTTCACCTATCATCAACGCAGAGATCCAGCCTTGGCGAGTCGCGAATTTACGACGAATATGACGGCGTAATGCGATACGCACATATTCAGTGAGCATAATGACGTCTTTTTCTTTAGGGACCCATTCAACCAACGTTTCAAAGATGGTTCTTAAATCACGAATCGAAATGCCTTCTTCAACCAAGCGTTGAAGAATTTCAGCGACTTTACCTACGGATAAAAGCCGTTGTAGCTCTCGGATCAATTCGCCATATTTATTTTCCATGGCGTCCATTAAGTACCGTGTTTCTTGCACACCAATAAACTCACCAATAAATCGATCGATTACTTTATTGATCAAACAAGCTGGAATCGCCTCCCCTTCGACAACAATGAGACCCTCTTCTTTCGCTTTCTCAATCTGTGAATCTCTTATCCAATGCAAGGTTTCTCCGTTGTAAGAGGTTACAAAACTGCGCGTGTCCATATCGACAAAACGCTCATTGAGTAACGACTCTTCTACATCCAGTTCTAGCTGTAAAACGGGTTCTTGATACAACAAAATATCGCACTGGCAATTTTTCTTTGTACTGACGACCTGCAGTTGAATTTCGGGCAATGGAACTCCGAGCTTTTCGAATAAAGACCATCGGAGCCGGTGTAAGGTTTCTTTCATACTTTGATGCGGATAGTCTGAGCCTAATACCAACATGAGAGGCACTGCCCCCGGTTGCATATTGGCATCATCATCAGCTTCTTCTCCATCTTTCGGGAAGGCTTTATCCTCCCCTCCAGATTCCGCTTGTTGTTGATTCTTTTTAGATAAACGCCATGTGAGAAAAAATGTCAGCCCACCTAACGTACCGAAAACCCAAAGTGGAAAGCCCGGTATCAAAGCAAACGTAATCATCACTAATCCAGCCATCTGTAGTGATGATGGCTGTTTCGTTATTTGCATAACCACTTCTTTACCCAAGTTTTGTCGAGTCTCACCCGGCACACGTGTAACAATTAAACCTGCGGTAATCGAAATAAGGAGTGAAGGAATCTGTGCAATCAAGCCATCACCTACTGAAAGTACAGCGTAAGTGTTTAAGGCTTCTGATGCCGACATGCCTTTTTGCATAACACCAATCGCAATACCACCGATGATGTTGGTAAAAATAACGATGATACTGGCAATCGCATCACCTTTTACAAACTTCATGGCACCATCCATCGCACCATATAACTGACTTTCTTTCTGTACTTTGGTTCTTAGCCGCTTAGCTTCTTTGGCATCGATAGTTCCGGCTCTCATATCACCATCAATACTCATTTGTTTACCCGGCATACCATCCAAAGAGAAACGTGCACTCACTTCAGCCACACGTTCTGAACCTTTGGTAATTACAATAAACTGAACGATGGTAATAATAGCGAAAATGGTAATACCTACGGCGAGATTTCCTCCAACCACAAAGTTACCGAACGTAAATACAATTTGACCAGCGTCATGCTGTAGAAGGATTAATCGGCTGGTACTGATAGTCAGTGCAAGTCGATACAGTGTGGTCACCAACAGTACCGATGGAAATACGGAAAATTCCAAGGGATCACGAATATAAATCGCAATCATCAATAGGATAATAGAAAGTGCGAGGTTAACAGCAATTAACACATCGATCAGAGGGGTCGGTAACGGTATGATCATCATGAATACCGCAACCACCAGCATGACAGCTAAAATAATATCATGACGGCCTGCGGCTTTTGCCAGCAGCTGTTGAATTTTATTCAAAATTGGCTCCCACGACTAACCTTACTCAAAAACTGCTGTTGTAGCTGAATCATTTTGTACCAATCTCGCCCTTCGCTCGTTTTTGGACACAGGCAACTGATCATTAACTTGTGTTTGACGATAAATAACCGCTGTGGAACGCCCATAAATGCTCTGGGGTGCCAATGCTCAACCCAGTGCTTTAAATCTTTAACTTGAGTTTCGAGCAACCATGATGTCATTAACAACCTTTCGTCTTTTACTTCAAGCATGAGACCATATGGTGCCCAGTGATACTCCATTTGGTCGTCTAATTTAACTGGCCAGCGGTTTTGCAGCTGAAAGAAAGTCTCTAAATGTCGGGTAATACGTAAATCCACTGCTTAAGCCTTTCTCAGTCTTAGTTAAATCAAGGTTTAATCTCAATAAGCTTAGGACGAGATACACATCTACGCCTATTTTTTCCTATTCGTCTTCGCACCACTGATCTAATAGGTCCATCATGGCATCAGTAATATGTTCTTTTTGCTCAGGATCTCGATAGCATTTTGTTGGCAATTGTTGCATCAAATCTCGCCAGCGCCTCAAGAAGCCAATTTGCTTAGTCTCTGGCACTTTCATCTTGGTAATTTTTTCTTCTAGCCACTCTCCGTAAACCCAAGATTGTTCAACCAAGTCAAGTGTTGCATCAAGCACTGATGCGTCGTCAATCTGACATGCTCTTGATAGCGCTTTACAGTAGTCTTCAACACTCATAAACAGCAATAGGCGTCTCAGGTCGTCAACAACAGTGACCAACTTAACCATGTTGCTGCCTGTATTCTCTTCATTCAGTGAATTTGACAATGCTCTGAGCAATACCCGAATTCTTTTTCTTCTATCTGGCATATCGCGAAGCAAACTAAACCACTTAGCTAGACCACCATCGCCTCTTGCTGCACGTTGATATAACCCTTGAAGAGACTGAAGCCCTGCTTGGTCCAGCGGTAACCCTTCCATTGCGGCAATAAGTGCGAGTTCTGCACCTTCCTCTGCCAACATTTCTTGTAATTTTTTGCGTAGTTTCTTACGAACTTCTTCGCTTAGGCCACTTTGAGCAATCACGTTCGCCATGAGCAACATGACATTACCGCTATCAAGGTTCATTTGCTCTATATTGACCATGATAGAGTCCGCATCGCCTAATGCAGCCAACTGGATTGCATTCGCAAGAATGCCATCGGCTTGCTCGCCTTCCATTTGAGCAACCAACTCTTCCAATGCATTGAACCTGGCTTCGTCCTTTCGCTCTTTACTATTTAATCGTTTTAAGTAGTTACTAAACCCTAAACTTAAATCCTCGAGCGCTTCCTCCATGGATTCATTTGCGATCATAGCGATCTCAGCAAACTCTGTTGCGGCTAATGAAGATGTGGTATTTGCAGGATGCACTTGCCCATTAACAGGTTTTGAATCTGCCTGGGTATCAAAATTAACTGAAGTAGTGCCATCTACTCTCATATCATCTTCCTAGTCGCAACGATGCTAGTATGCTTCGTTGTAATCAGAGTCATCCGTTTCGAAATTTTGCGCTGAGTTATCCTCAAATAAGTTATTTTCTAATTCTTCTGAGTCATCAAAAAAGCTGATACCGTCATCTGTGCTTGTTAATTCTTCATCAACCGATGACGTTATGGTTTCCTCATCAGCATTAAACTGAGTCACTTGCTCTGTAATCGCATTATCTGGGTAATCCTCTGTATTTGCCTCTTTGCTCACTTCAAATACAAACGCTTTTAACAACAATTCCAAATGTCGATTTAAATCAATACGAGCACTGAGTGCAGCTGACTGTATTTCTGCTGTACCTGCAACTAATGCGGTATCAGTTTTCACTTTGAATTCATTACCGAGTTTACGGTTTAAAGACTCAAAATCTTCTTCAGCGACCAATAAGGTCACGGTGCCTTCTCCTAGCTTTTCAATGACATCTTCAGTAAGTTGAGCTGCAATTAAATCCGCTTTTTCGAGATTAGAAGCCCAATGGGTAATGACGGTATGAATTTGTGAGGCGATGCCAGCACTTAATTCTTCAAGTAATTGTTGTCTAAAACTTATCTCATCTTGCACCCAAGCCACTGCATCAGCCACGGCCTGCTGTTTGGCTTGTTGCTCCCACTCAACCATCAATTTTTCAGCTTCACTTTGTGCGTCAATAATGTATTGCTCTGCTTGCTGACGAGATTGCTCTCGTTGCATATGAGCATCTTTAAGTGAAGCTTGAATGCGTTGCCTCACTTGTTTCTCCATCGATTGAAGCTCGATTGACTGTTTAAACTCACCTGAAGAGATGAATTCGGATTCGCCTCTGGCTATTTCGCACTGTTGAATGTCAATAAGAAATGGATTCATAGCATGCGCTCCAGTCGGGTTAACCATCGAGTCAAATTAAGATCAGTTTCCTTTAACAAGGTAACCTGAGCCTTAAAGTCGTCTGGTTCCATCTCGACCTCTACCACAGGCAGAGTCACTGCAATACATCGCCATAGTGAACTTTCTTTTAGCTCTTCGTCTAATAACGCAATTGAAATCTTTTGAGCTTGCTCGAGCAAATACTCAGATTTTATATCATCAACAAGCTCTTTAAATTTTGACGTTGGTCGTTGTGGCCATAGAGCCCATGCTTGCTGCACTTGCTCTTCAGAAAGTACACTTTCTAGGGCAAGCCGATGTTCTTTTAGTGATAAGTAGTCAGGGCAATTCAGACAATAGAGCCCTAATACTGACAAAATAGCGGGTAACCTACTTTTACTCTTCAACAGAAACTGCTCATCAAGAGTAAAAGCTGAAGATAACGGCTTATCAATGATACCTAAGCGCTGCACCACTAATTGTTCTATTCGTTGAGATAAAACAATATTTTGGCCCGCACTTTTTTTCCACATTTGCAGACCAAGCTTACTCCACCAGCTGTCATGCATAGCAACGGTAGGACGCCAAAGCAATTGATAAAATTGCTTTATTTCAATGCCTTCTTCTTCGTTAGGTGAGAAAAAACCTGAAATCATAGCGCCCCCAAAAGCCTATTCTACTTACGTCTCAAGAATAAAAAGCCGAATACACTTAATAAAACAAGTAAAACCAGACCAATAATTACGGGCAATTTATTGTCTTCAATTTTCTTAATAAACCGAGTGAAGTCATCTTCTTGCTGTTGAGCTGGTGCTGATTGAAAACCGTAATTGGCAGCCTGAAGAAAGACACTGATTCGGTCGAAAGAAAGACCAGGTATCGCATTCTGAATCAACCCTTTGATTTGATTCTCTTGGGTTGTTAAGTTGGCTTGAGGAGAATACTTGATATAAACCGATGCTGATTTTTCAGGTTGAGCTTGAAACTCATCATCCTGTGTTGGCTCAGCAATTGAAACTCTTGCACTTATCACACCTTCAATATTACTCAAAGTTCGTTCAAGCTGTTGCTCTTTCAAGAAAGCAATTTTAGCGTGTTCTTGTGCTGGTGAGGTTACCAATTGCCCTGATGGAAACATATCTTCGATATTGGCGTATTTAGGTCTTGGAAAACCATTCTGCCTCAATAATGCAACAGCGTTGATGAATTTGTCTTCATCAATCATTAATGTCGCCATACCCGTTTTTTGATCGATTTCGTTTTCAGCTTCAATATTATTAAGGCGCAATAAAGCCACCATTTGGTTCGCTTCGTCTTGCGGTAAATTGCGATAGAGTTCAGTTTTACAACCGACCAATAGTAACACCAGAGCCATAACCAAATAGCACTTAATTCTCATTGCATACTCGCTAGCTTATTGATTGATTGAGATAACGAACCTGCAATTTTTGCGAACAAATCAACCTCAACCATGCCTTTCATTATCAGTCTTTGCCCTTCAAGATAAGATAATGGCGAAAGCTGTTGGCCAGCTTTATCAAGCTCACTTTTATCTTTAGGGGCCATTTTCTTAATTAAGTCTTCATCAGAGCCTACTGAACCGACTCGAGCAGCTTGATCAATCTGAGCGGTACCCACGTTCATCATGCTTTCGAACTTGTTAACCATATCTACCGAAGGTTCAGGCACTTCTTTTTTGACCATTTTGTTCTGCGCTATTTGCTGAACTTGGTTTACGGCTTCTGTCATTGACATAACTACCTCCCGCTAATTTCTCACTGAAATGAGCTTCTTCGCTAATATATCTTGCTGTGTTTTACTGGATATCGGACCAGAAAACAGCATGGCTAAAGCTTGTGCAGTGTCACTGTTGCATGATTCAAGCTCTCTAACAGCTTTAGAAGTCTCTTTAAGAGCAAAATAAATCACACTTGTGCATATTTTCCTGTCTTCTTCATCAAGGATCAGTTCAGGAAATATTTTAATGATGGCGTATGCTTGCTCTTTTAAACCGTGATTTCCTGCTGCAACTGCACACTCAACAAGCAGCTGTTTATCTTCACTAAGCAACACATCTTTCTTTTTCATCGCATGCCACCAAATTCAATTTTGTTACTAGATTTTAGAAATAATGCCTTGAATCATGTCTTTGATCGTTTTTATCATTGCACTTTCATAACCTACAAAATTCGAGTATTGCTGAATCGCAAATTGTGCTTTCACCATTTTCTCTGGATTATTGATATCACCAGATTGCATGTTTCCTTGCACATCTTTTGCAGACTTTGCAGACATTTGTGAAAGTTGATACACCACTGAACTTAAATCCATCATGTCCTCCTTAGGCTATTGTTGACCGTAATTCTGTTGGACTACACGAATAGCGCTTTTTAAATGCATCCGTAAAGTGAGCGTGATTACTAAACCCACTATCTAATGCAATATCAGCGACTTTTCTTGTCGTTAACAATAATTGCTGCCGAGCAAAACTTAACCGCCTTTCTAAGATCCACTGTTTTGCCGAAACTCCATAGTTTTTGTAGAAAAAGAAGTTAAGCTTTCTCACTTCCATTTCTAACTCTTCGGCGAATTGAGCTACTGACCAAGGCTTCATAAAATTGCTCTCTAAAAAGCTCAATACCTTGTCGTTATGAGCTAGAAAATATCTCAGCACCCCAGAAAAATAAGCATTATCGACACTCAAACAATAGATAAAGACAAACTTCATCATCATGGTTTTATTGTCTTTTAATTGTTCTATTACCGTAATGAGTTGGTCATAAACAGGGATGATTTTCGCTTCACCAAGTTTGAAGTTCATGTCTTTAACTTCTGGTCCTATTAGGTCCATCACTTCGTGATACAACTCATGCATTTCACCCGGATAACAAAACACGTTTATCCAACAGTCGCGGCTAATAGCTGAAGCTGAAGCATCATCTGTTGTAATAACAAGCTGATTTGCAGAAACATCAATGACTTCACCTTGGCAGCGAAGCTTCCCATCATGTTTGAACAAAATTACTTGTATTGCACTCATTTAAACAGCAACCTTAGTCACGTCTTGCCTTTCGTATCCAAGTCTTTTCATAAACCTGTACTACCAGTCTAGTCGTTAACTCAATAATTGTTATCGGGTATTAACCTTAATTTTGTGCGCAATTGCTTGGTTTTTACCAAGTAATAATAGTTATCTGATATTCGATGCGATGTTTTTATTCATTTCTGACAGTAACGTTTGCATCGCATTGATGAGCGAAACCGTTACGTTATAGGTCTGCAGCATCTTTTGAATTTTTAACTGCTGCTGAGCAGCGTAATCAGTATCTTCACTATTTTTTGCATCCAAAGACGCTTGAATATCGCCAAGTTGACCGCTTTTGAACTTCTTTTTGTATTTTTTGAGATACTCATCAATTGGCATACCAGCAACTGTCATATTGGCTTGCTGCATGTACTTAACGATATCAGGAGGGAGTTTGACACTTTTTTCGTTATCTGGAAGTTGCTTCATCATGTCACCAATTCTGGCTGACATTTCATGAGTGCCTCTAGCATCCGCTTGGCGAGCACTCATCTCTTTGAATTGATCATTAGCTTGATCTTGAAGCACATCCATATTGTTGTATAGAACAGATAGCCCTTCTGTAAACAATGAGTTGGTGATGCCATTGATTCCAGCGACTAAGCCATTAGGTGCATTAGAGTTAATTCCTTCCGATCCACTGAGTTCACCAGTTGAATCAACTTGCGAATGAGCACTTGCATGCTGTGCACTAACATTACTGACTGACATACCACCACCTTACTCTGCATACTTCTTAGTAAGATAAACTCTTAAAAAGTTGCTAAAGATAACTTCTAACCTTTTTCTTCTTAACAGCAGGCTTGGGTTCTTCTTTGGGTTCATTTTTCGCTGCTTCAGCAGCCGCTTTCTCTTGTTTTTCCATTTCCTCAGCTTGCTCTTTAAGCTCTTCTGGCGTTTTTGGCTTGCTGCCTAAATTGGTAAACTCTTGTTCGAGCTTTTTAAAGTTCTTACCAAGCTCGCTCACTTTATTTAACACTCTTTCTTGCTGTTGCTCAAACCCCTGAGGAAACGCCTGCTGGAGGCGAAGCAATTTTTCTCTTGCTTCGGGATCCGTCTTTGATCTTTGAACTAAGGTTCGAATTTCAGCCTGTAAACCTTGAAACTCTTTTAACTGTTCATTAATCGCATTCTTACGTTGCTTGATGTCATTCATTACCGCTTTTAAATCTTGAAAAACGTCCATAGCTAGGCCTTTTTAATGTCATTTTTTAAGTCTTTTAAACAATAGTTCTATTACTTTCTCTGCGGCATCTACTGCTTCTTCTGTATCAATTTTGTTTCTATGATGCGACTGCTTCAATCGCTTACGCATCTCTGCAAAATGCAGCTTATATTCAACTTCTGAAGAGACTTTAGATTTAATGTCATCTTCTAATTTAGTGATCCTAGGCATTTTCCATTCCTAAAATAACAATGGCACATGAGTTATCTGACCATTTTTCATTAAATCAATACCATCAATATCGATATACTCAACCATGTAACCGTTATCCAGTTGAGTTCCCTTTGATAGTCTAAGTCCATTCTCCAATTCAACAAATGGGGCTTCAGAACTACCACCGTAACTGATAACTGGAGAAGTCAGAATACGGTTCACCTCCGAACGAACAGGGATGTTTTGAAATACTATTTTAGTACCTGTTTGCTGAATCGTTTTTGTACCTCTTGCTAGCCCAATGATCTGCTGTTGCTTTTCTTGACTGACTTCCCCAGTTATGACAATCGAGTCGTCCAATTGTGAAAGCATAAGGTTTTGAATTAATTTATCTTTTCTTAATGTATCAATTAGTGGCTTGATTTGTGCCCCTGATTCATTCAAAACTTGCCAGCTCACTAAACCATTTATTCCTTTTAGCATGCTTACGGTTTTATCCCACCTATCTCCAGCTTGAATTGCACCAGAAATCGTTACACTACCGGGTGTTAAGTTTTGTTGAACTGTTACACCTTTAAAACCGTTTTGCGTAAGAATCTGTTTTACATCAGTAACTAACTGATCGGTACACTCTGCATGTTCGATGAACAGTATTCCATGAGACTTAACGCCATCAATAAATTGCTGTAGCTTTCTTGAGTCTTCACAAAAACCATTAAATGTCACTACTCCGTTTGTAGCCCAAATGGCCTTTATTCCATCGAGTTCATTTAACGTTAACTGTTCTGACACCCACTCTTTTGGTGTCATTTCATGCTGTGGTGCTTGCACCGGATCAATCAATAGCAATAAGATCAATATAGTTGAAATCAACGAGATCCCAAGTAAAGCAATATATGAAACGTTCTTTTTCTTGCCTTTCTTCTTAGGTAATTCAGGTTCTTCAATGTCTTGGGCTGCGCTCCCTAAAACAAATAGGATACCGTCAACTTCAATAACTTCAGAAAGTGGCAAAGCCTCTTTTCCTTCACGTTTTTCGCCACCGATCAGTACTTCTACGTCAGTTTCTAAAGTAACGCTTTCATCTTCAACACTAAACTCAAGCAAATCCGCAGATTCAAGCTCAGCTAACACATCACCGTCAGGCCCAACAGTAAATTTGCCTTGAGGTAGTATTAGTTGGCGCCCTTTTAACGGACCGTTTAACCATAAAATTTTAAAGTTTGATGGCATAGTTCACTCATTGGTTAACGGGTGTTGCTTTAATCAAAAATAACCTCATTACGCTCTCTACTTCATGATTTGTTGAGCTAAATAGCTTCCCTAGTATTGGTATATCTCCCAATAGAGGAATTTTATTTTTAGTCGAACGATCAACGTCTTGAACAAAACCACCAATCAACAAACTCTCACCTGACGTTAATGTAGCTTGTGTCGAAATTTCAGAGTTTTGTACTTGTGGTAATGGTTCTTGGCCTCCAATGGCTGCCGCTTGTTGACCGTCTTGAATATTTAACACTAAGTTGACGGCCTTGTGACCATCCGATTCATTAATGAGTCTTGGTGTAACTCGTAGTAACGATCCCGTTGTCACAGAGTCAAGTTTCGCCACTTTTTCACCGGTGACTTTAGTATAAAATGTCACATTTTTATCCAGTACGGCTTGGACATTATTTAAGGTCACCACAGAAGGCCTTGAAAGTACTTTGGCTTTTGAGACCTTCTCTAAAGCATCGAGCTTAACCAAAAAGTTACCTGTATTGCCTATCACGGTCGAAAAGCCTTGATCGCTATCTCCAGAATTGAAGCTTACAGTACCTCCACCCAAACTCGCAGCTGCGGACCAGTTCACCCCTAAATTCTTGAAGTTGGAAGCATCAACATCAAATATGGATACTGATATTTCGATCATTTGTGGCTTCACGTCGAGCTGTTTGATGATACCCGCATACGTTTTTTGATCATCTGCGCTACCACGAAGAATTATCGCATTTTGTCTAGGGTCTGCAGCAAAGACGGGCCCCGATTCATCTGCTGATTTTTTCAACTCTGCGCTCATTTCTCTGAGAACGCTTACAAGTCCAGGCACTTTAACTGGCGAGTTTCGATAGCTATAATCAGCATCACCCGCTGAAGCATAATTGAGATGGTAAACCTTAACTTCTTCATGGTTAACGGCCGCTTGTTTTGCATTAGAGTCCAGTTTTTCAATCAACTTACTGACGGTATTAACACAAATCGGAACACCGACTAATTGAACACTGGCGATGGTTTCTTGTGGTTTTACCGTGCAAGCATGGTTCGCCAGTACGCCTGTACCATTGAGATAATCCAATACATCTTTTGAAGCGATATTGCTCAATGGTATCACTTCACTCATTAGCTCAGTGGTTTTGTAAACATATAAAACATCAGTGTTGTAATACCAAATAAGACTGTAACGCCGTGATAAATCATGGATCACATCTAACGGCAATTTATTTTGGATACGACCACTGAACTCGTCATTAACCTTACTACTCACAACAATGGGAATCCCATAGTTGCCGCCAAATTCATGTAATACAGCCGTTAGAGGTGTTCCACGACTGATCATAACAAACGGCTCTCCCTGCCACTTAATTTGGTCCAAAGTTGTACTGTGGGCCAAAGTCGTAAACAAGAACAGCATTAAACCTATGAGTGATTTCATGTTCTCATTCTCATTACAAAGTTGCGCTTAGCTTCTACTTTTTTCTTGAAGCCTTTCTCAAGGTATTGTGCAATTGCTAGGTGTGAAACAACATTTTGGGGCAGTTCCTTTTCACCTATTTCTTCGTCGTAGTAGCGCCATAACAGCCAAACATCACTTTCAAGCTGTAAGCTACAATCTTGAGCACCATCATATGCAGCCATGACTAAGGTAGCTTTCCTTAACCAAAGTAAAGTTTCATTCAATTCAATTTTTGGTTTAATTTGTATTGCAATCGAAAAAATACCTTCTCGATCCAAAATTCGAGCTTTTCGCTCGGCAAGTTTCCACTGATCGTGCTTAGGGTTGGCAGCTTGAGCTTTTAGAAAACCTGTTTCTAATAGTCTCTTTAACATAGTTCGCGTTTCACCCTCTTTATTTGCACTTTAGTGTATGAATCATTGCTCTGCTATCGGGTATTCACCTTAATTCAATATTTTCGTTACTTTTAGTTACCACACTCAATGGTTCTCGCCAGTAAAAACTATGCTTATTACAGCTTAGAGTACGTAAATTAGCATTTCATTTCGTAATAAGAATATTGAAGCATTATCTTTTACTATTTATTTAGTATATGTGAAATATAAAATCTTGAAGGACTAATGTTTTTCTTAGCTAATTTATTGATAAGTTATAACTTTTATTAGCTATTTTTCATGTCTTTTACCAATTAAATTAGTCTAATCAATCATCATAGCTTCATCCAGAATAATCTTTACGATATGAATATCCTCGTTAAAGGTACTAAAGTAAACAATAACCACTGAATCTGATTTGAACCGGGAGCAGATTAAGGTATGAAACACCTTTCCCTAGCCAGCAAAATGACCATTACTGTGGCATTTCTTTTTTTTAGTTGGTGGTTAATTAACGAATACCAAACTTATCGATTTGCAATTCAATTAGAAACTAAGGAGTTTATTTCAGATCATTACCTATCGAACCAACTCGGTGTAGACACTGTTAATGATTTCGTAATAACGGCGCAGGAAGATTTATATGCGATGGATAAAGTGTTAAGACACTTTCCTGAAGCGTCTCGTCAACTTAACCCCAAACAAGACATCGAAAGTTACTTTCTCAATTCTGAAAATAAATTTGTTTTGCAACCTGAACATGAAAAACAAATTAGATTTTCAGAATCATTAGCAAAACTGCTTAAATATGAATACCAAGGGCTCATTATTCAACAGAACCAAGCACAAGTATTGAGTAAACAACCTCTCACAGATGAAGCCTTATCGTTCATTTCTAAGTATATAAATAACCAGAAACTTCCAGCACTGTCATGGACAACATTTATTGAGCCTAACAACCGCTATGCTTTAGTTTGGAAGCGAGAAAAGCAAGTATCCCTTGGCTTTTTAATCAAATTAGACCCCCTACTTAATAAATTACATAATGAAAAAAAAGAGCAGTATCAACTACTGACAACCAGTAACAATCAATTTCTCAGTCAAATTCCAAGCTCACTTTCTGCTGAAAATAGAGCTGAACTTAAACAATTAGTTTCTTCAAAGTTTAAAAACCAAAACATTGTTGAGGGTCAAAGGCTTATTCTCGTAAAGTCACCGGTTTACAATATGGATTGGTCTTTAATCACTCTCGTGACCAAACAATCCATTAAACAGCATTCGTTGATGTTATTACTGAAAAAGTTACCTGAATCTCTGCTTCAGATGATACTGATTTGTGCACTCATGCTTATTGCTTTTAACCGATTAATGCGACAGCCTATCAAGCAGATTGTTGAAATAATTTCGGATCCATTAAAACCGAATTTGAGTAAAAAGCTACCAGAGAATCGAAATGACGAACTGGGACAGATTGCTATAGCGTACAATAAGCTGTTGAACCAACTTCAAAAAAGTCATTCGGAATTAGAACAACAGGTCGCCAATCGTACCAAATATTTATTAGAGGCTTCCCAAGCCGCTCAAGCAGCAAATGAGCGAAAAACAGAACATTTAACCAGTATTAGTCATGAAATTCGTACCCCGCTTAATGGTATTTTAGGCGCTCTTGAATTGATCCAAACCACCAGCATTACCCAAAAACAAAAAGGCTTAATTGATACCGCCTCAGATTGCTGCCATTCTCTTTTGTCGCTCGTCAATAATCTGCTGGACTTCTCTCGAATAGAGGCCGGTGAAATTGTTTTAAAGTCAATGAGCTACCAACCTCTCGCCGTCATTGACGAAGCCATGTCTAGCATAGAATCTATTGCGATTAACAAAGGGATCAAACTGAGTACTTTAATCGATTATGGCGTGCCTGAAGAAATGCAGTTAGATCCATTACGAGTTCGTCAAATACTCGTCAACCTCTTAGGGAATGCAGTTAAGTTTACCGATCGAGGCGAAATCAAGGTTATTCTTACTTGTGCGAACCAAATGCTTGAGTACCAAATCTATGATTCAGGCTCAGGCATGACTGAAAAAGAGACCATAACCGTATTTCAACCTTACGTTCAGGGACAGCACCAAAAGTTTGGTTCTGGTCTTGGATTACCCATTTCTAAAAAACTCGCCAGTATGATGGATGGAAAATTATCGGTGATCAGTACCAAAGGGAAAGGAAGCTGTTTTACATTGTCCGTCCCAATTATTGATGCTGGCGAAACGATATCACTGCCAAATTCTGACGTTTTTGCACCTTCCTACCTTCATCATCAGCTCCAAATTTGGGGGGCTCAGCCAAAATCGAGTGACAATAAAACGCTACTCAATGAATCAGAACTCATGTACATGCCCTACAAACTCTTACGCAGGGCTCAAGAAACTATCGATAACATCCCGCACTTCCCACAAAGTATTATGCCAGTATTATTGCCATGGAAACTAAAAGTGCTGGTTGTTGATGATGTCGCAATTAACCGAGATATTATCTCTAAAATGTTGAATGAATTAGGGCAGCTTGTTTACACAGCCCCCAGTGCATATACCGCCCTTGAGTTAGGGCAAAAGAATATTTTCGATTTAGTACTCATGGACATAAGAATGCCTGAAGTCAATGGTTATCAAGCCACAAAAATCTGGCGAAACAGCGAGGATATGTTAGATAACCGTTGCCCTATCATCGCGCTTACTGCTAACGCAGAACCTCAAGAACAAGCTGCGTTTGAAAAAGCAGGGATGGATTACTATGTAACGAAGCCAGTTACGCTCAGAGAACTCAACCATGCTTTAGAGGTTGCTGTCGACATTCAACTTGAGCGGGATATCTCGTTAACCATAAACAATGACAATGACACGCCATTACTCGATATTATGGAAACAGATTTAACCAAAAAATTATATAGCCAACTCCTCGAAATGCTCTTAAGTCTAAAAGGTGCAGTCGAAGTCTATAATTGGGAAGCGGCCAAAAATATTCTTCATACAATTAAAGGAACCTGTGGTTTAGCGGGATTGACATCAATTGCTGATACCGCCTCAGAACTCGAGCGCCTACTGGAAGAAACCAACTTTTTAAAATTGGGAAATTTAGCCGAATTAAACGAACAAATTAAAGCTATGGAGTTTGATTCTATCTAAGACCTAGCCTTTGTGCCCAAATCATCAATTCAGCTACATTATGAGCATCCAGTTTACGCATAAGGTTAGTTCTATGCGTTTCAACCGTCTTAAGGCCTATCACTAAATCTTCTGCAATATCTCGATTTCTCCGGCCTTCACAAATTAATGTCAGCACTTGTTTTTCTCGATTTGTTAATACAGGAGCGTCATCGTCTTCTTCCATCTGCAATGCCCTAATTTGCTCCTCATTGAGACTAGGGTCAATGAACACTTTACCTTTTGATACCGTCTTGATTGCTGCATATAACGTACTTTTAGGGCTATTCTTTAATAAATAACCATTCGCACCAATATCCAGAGCCTGCCGAGCCGTTTTCTCTTCTTCTACAGCAGTAAGCATGATGATAAGAATCTCTGGCCAGCGTTGCTTCAACTGTTTAATGACCTCAATACCATTCATCTTAGGTAATTTAAGATCCATGAACACGAGATCAGGTTCTAAGCGGATACACTCAGAATATACAGACAAGCCATCTTCAACAAAACCAACCAGTTTTAGCTCAGGGAAAGGAGCTAGACAACTTTGCAGTCCATCAAATATTAAAGAATGATCGTCAACCACAAGAATCTTCATACTTTTAAGGCGATCAAAAGACATTAAGTCGCTCCTATTTTTCTGATCTAAAGTAAAAGGGCTACAACAAATTGTAGCCCTTTATTAAATCTCATCAAAATATCTTTAAATTATAAATATTCAACCTTGCCAATAAGATGAGGACGTTTGCCTTTTTTGTCTCGCAATTCAAATTGAATTTCTGATTCATCATTTACAGCATTGAATCTAACGTCTGAAGGCATAAATAATGGTAATTTAAATTCAACATTGACTGAAAATGCATCTCGTTGGATATTATTTTCAAGTAACGCTAAGCATCGAGCTTTTGACCACATTCCATGAGCCAGTACTTTATCAAAGCCAAAACGCTTAGCTAAAAATGGGTGCAAGTGGATTAAATTGTAATCACCTGATGCTCTTGCGTATTTTAAGCCACAATCAGCATCAATAGATAACAGTTGGGCTTCTGTAAAGTCCATTTTGCTACCACGAGGAGGGCGAACTCGTTTCCCACCCTCAATACGGTATAAGTACGTTGAAAAAGATTCCCAAACCAGCTCACCATTGACCAATGCTTGAGATCTTAAAATAAATTCTAACCCTGAGTCCGTGACCTCACTTTCAAGAAGCTGGCAGTCACAATCAAAAATGTCGCTTGTTTGGATTTTTCGATATTGCTTAATCGTATTTTTAAGATGGATCATGCCCAAAAGTGGAAAAGTAACCATGTCTTGAGTAAAAATTTCTGCGTGCAAGCGAAACATAATGACATGTAAGTAAGTCGCAGGAAGTGTAGCGCCATCGTAATTAAATCCACAGACCTGTGCATATTTACTGACCTGCTTATCGTCTATCGACACGTTTGGCAAAGACACTTGGATCTGCGGAAGTGATTGCTGATCCCAACCCGGTTTACGGCCGAAGAAAATTTTGCGGTACAAATTAAATAATGATGGTAGGCGATGCAGTTCGACTCTATGTGGCACACTAATTTCCATACTTTTACTCTTTGATTCCTGAATATTCCATTACTCATACGACAAGTTGCTACCTCATAACGTTATAAAGGTAGTACTCAAGATAAATATGACAAGCGGATAATTATATACCCATAATGATGGCAGGGAAATCAAATAGTTTTGAATAAAAACAGTTAAGTAGCTCCTTATAAATCGAAGCCACTTAACTTAGATTAAAACGAATCGTTAAACTTTAAATTGCTTAACCATTTGTGACACATTATCAACAGACTTTAATAATTCAACATTACTTTGTTGCAATGATTCTGTTCCCTGAGACGTCTGCTCAGCAATTACAACGATATTACTTAAATTTTCAGCCACACCGTCAGAGACTGAAACTTGCTGTTCACTCTGTTGGCTGATGGTCTCGCTGGTTTGTTGAATGTTGTTGACTCGTGTCAATACATCCGCCAATGAATTTGAAAGCTCGTCGTTGTTAGCTACGCAGTTTCTGGTTCCTTGGCGACCTACTTCCATCATCTGTTTCGCTTCTTCAGCCTGCTCTTGAATCAACTTAATCGTATGATGAATATCGGTTGTCGACTCTTGTGTTTTTAATGCAAGAGAGCGCACTTCATCCGCAACAACAGAAAAGCCTCTGCCCGCTTCACCGGCACGAGCAGCCTCAATTGCTGCATTAAGTGCAAGTAAGTTAGTTTGATCAGCAATGGATTCAATCACCTCAAGCACTTTACCTATGGCTTCGCTTGATTCGCTAAGAGAGAAAATCACTTCTGATGTTTTATCCACATTGTCCGTTAATACATTCAGCTCGGTCGTCGCTTGTTCCACGAGTTTAGAGCTACCTTGTGTACCCGTTAAAATATTGCACGCTTGATCTTTAGCAACTACAACACTCTCGCTAACGGTTACCACCGATGCGGTTACTGAATCCATCGCTTGGCTAATCTGGTTAATTTGCTGCTTTTGAGACAATGAGCCTTGCTTCGTTTGCTCGGTGATTGAGGCAAACTCGCCAAACTGCTGATTCATGGTCTCAACTGAACTGGCAATCTCTGACACGGATTGATGTACTTTACTGATAAATAAATTGAACTCATGAGACAAACAACCCATTTCATCAGTTGCATTCTCATCCAATCGACGAGTTAAATCACCATCACCACGAGTCAACTCAACAACAGCTGCCGTTAACTTCTGAATCGGTGTCACGATGCTGTTTGTGATAATCAAAGCCACAACAATCGCCAGCAATGCAATCACGCTCAGTACAATATATACCGTGGACATTTGATCATTAATGTCACTCTCTACTTTTTGTGCGAGATGCTGGGATTCTCTTAATGTTTCAGTCACTAACGCTTTCAATTTAAGCTGAATATCTAGCTTTTCATCCGCTAAAATTCTGCGATCAAGCAGTTGTGTTTTATTTGTGCCAGCCAGATGCTCACTGATCTGCTTTATCCATGCGTTAGTCGACTTTTTTACTTCTAATGCTTGAACTTTTGCACGCTCTTCAATACTGGCATCAGCTGCATTTTGAATTTGTTGGTTGAATTTTTTACTGTATGTTTGAATCTCTTGCTGAACTTCATTGATATTGGCTGGCTCAGTCATGGCCAACACTTCATCTGCATACATTTCAAAAGCTAAAAAGGTTTCCCATGCGCCATGACTATTATCAACAGCCTGTAATGGTTGGTTAAAAGCAAAAACGGTTTGCTGACCTTGCTCTTGAAGCTGTTTAATCAAATATAAACTCAGCAAGGAAAATATTAAGATTAAGCTAGCAAAGCTAGCGATAACTTTATGTTTTATTTTCATTCTCAACCTGCTTAATACGGAAGTAAAGGAAGCGTAATTGCTTTATCTTCGCCAGTTAGTGTCATTAAAAACGCCTCTAGATCCGTGATTTCTTGCGCAGTTAATTCAAGTGGCTGGATCTTATTCGATAGTGAGGGTCTACGATTGAAACCAGCGACATAATGCACGATAACCTCACGCAGTGTTTCCATTGAACCATCATGCATAAAAGGGGCTCTTTGAGTAATGTTTCTCAAGCTCGGCGTTTTGAACGCTTTTTCATCTTGAGGATTGCCAGTGATCAACATCCTTCCATCGTCATCGCTATTAATTCCGATATCATGATACTCATGATCAGTGAAATTCCACCCCGTATGGCAGCTTACGCATTGCGCTTTACCATTAAAAAGTTCAAAGCCTCTTTTGGCATTGCTACTAATAGCAGATTCATCCCCTTCAACCCAGCGATCAAATGGCGCTTCACCCGATACGATTGTGCGTTCGAATGTTGCAATTGATTTACGAATATTTTGTTCATTGATACCAGAAGTACCAAATACTCGAGAGAATAAATTACGATACCCTTCAACAGCACTTAACCGTTCCACCACTCCTTCCATAGAAATGTTCATTTCTACCGCAGCTTCGATAGGTCCTTGAGCTTGCTCTTCGAGCGTTTTTGCACGGCCATCCCAGAAAAACTCTTTTCCCCATGCAGCATTGATGATAGTCGGAGAGTGCCGACCTAGTTGAGTATTTTGACTGCCTACAGCAGCGGCCGTTGCATCTTCCCAACCAAAACTGGGGTTATGACAACTTGCACAGGTTAAATTGCGATTTTTGCTGAGTCTTGGATCAAAAAACAGCATTTTACCCAATGCGGCTTTAGACGCACTGTATGGGTTGGTTGCTGGGAAAGGGATATGATCTGGCCTAACAAATTGGCTTTTATCTGCAGCGAAAACAAATGATGAGAATGTCATCAAAGAAAAAAGAAATATTTTTTTCATCTAAAACCTAATTTCACCGTCTATGCGGTTTTTGTTCTTGTTGTATTTATTTAATTTTTATGAATAAACAATACCATTGATTCAAGTGGTGGCCTGTACAAAAACATACCATTCGACCTTTATCAAAATAAAAAACTCGTTTATTTTAAGCTGAATCAATTTCATGCCAAAAAAGACCTGAATTTCAGCTACAATCATTCAAAATTCTAAGTAAAAAATGCCCTATGACATTGCCATCTTCAAATCAACACATCCAATACGATTCTACGGGTTCGATTGAATCGATGACTTTGACCAGCTCTCCAATGCCAATCCCTAATGACCAACAAGTATTAATTAAAGTCAAAGCAGCAGGAGTCAATGGTCCTGATATTGCTCAGCGTCAAGGTGTATATCCAGCCCCAAAGGGAGCTTCACCCATATTAGGCCTTGAAGTTTCAGGTGAAATTGTTGCCAAAGGCAATGATGTCACTTCATGGTCTATTGGCGATAAGGTTTGTGCGCTCGTTCCTGGAGGTGGCTATGGTGAATATGCCGTCACACACCAAGATCATTGTCTACCAGTGCCAAATTCGATTGATTACTTTATAGCGGCTGCATTACCCGAAACTTTATTTACGGTTTGGGGAAATTTATTTATCAGAGGAGGACTCAAAAGTGAAGAAACCGTTCTCATCCATGGCGCTTCTGGAGGGCTAGGAAATACTGCGATTAAACTTGCGAAAGCATTTGGTGCGCACGTCATTGTAACGGCTGGCTCTGCAGAAAAATGCCATCATTGCAAACAACTTGGTGCTGATGACGCTTTTGATTATCACAATACAGAACTTGAATCACGACTTAAAGAGTCTGCACCTCAAGGGATCGACGTTGTGTTCGATATGGCAGCGGGTGACTTTGTAAATCTAAACTTGAAGCTTTTAAAAATGGATGGCCGAATGGTTACCGTTGCATTAAAAAGAGGTGCGAAAGCTCACGTTGACGTATTCCGACTAATGGCTAAAAGGATCGTCTGGACAGGTTCCACTTTGCGTCCTCAATCTGACGAAGCAAAAGCAGAGATAGCGAATCAATTAAAATCTCAGGTGATACCGCTTATTGAAGCGGGAAAATTAACACCTTTTATCCATAAAATTTTTCTTTTAGAAGATGCGCAAAAAGCCCATGAATTAATAGAAAAAGGTCACCATGTCGGTAAGGTTGTTCTCGATTTAACTCATTGTCATTGAAACGTAATCTTCCCTTTATAGATTACTCAAGCTGCTGGTTTATTAAGCGAAACGTTAAAATTAAATTAACATTAAACTTACTAAAAAAAACTTGAAGCACAAAAAAAATCGGCTAAAGTCGTAAATATGATTTAGAGCTAAGTACTGATGTCATAGGCTTTGGCTCAATTATAAATCAGAATTGAATATTGAACTTTACTGGAAATTAACTGACCTAATGAAACGGGTAAGTTCTGAATTGTATATGTGATATTTCCGCTTTTGAGCTGGAAATTGAAATGAAGGGCATTGGCATATATGAACAGCATGACAAAACTAAAAGTTTGGTATGGTGAATTACGCACCTCCAGAGGAAACAGCATTGTAATTCACGATCAAGCATTACCGGAAGCAACTCCCGGTAGAATCTATTTATACAACTCCAACCGACATGCCATTATTGAGTATGTCAAAGATATCGTTGAGTCTAACCTCTATGATCTTGATGATACCAGCCTCAAACAGGCACAGAAAAACTATGCTGCCGCATGGAAAGACGCACGTATAGAATTTCTTAATGTTCAAAAAGATCATCTAGAGTTAACTGAAGAAGTTGCTTCCATGCCAGAGAAGGCGGTGGCAAGCCCAAAGAAAACCATCGAAGAAGACTTTGTGGAAGATGAAGAGTCTGACGAAGTAGATTACGAACAAGACGAATGGAATAATGACGAATATGAAGAATAATTGTCATTAATCAAAAAGCGACCCATAAAGTGGCACGGTATGTTGCGCCACTTTTTATTAAAAAAGGTCAATCACTTCATTCTGAACTTTGAGCATCAAATTGGTAACGACTGATATGATGATAAATCTCATCTGGCTCAGTCCACCCTTTGCCTAATAATTCTGATTGATTGGGAGAGTCAGGCAACAATTGTGGTTCTAGACACACAGCTTGATGCTGTTTTAACGATTGATTTTTCTTGCCTATCGTTCCTGCCAAAAAGTTTGATGTATACACCTGAACCCCAGGTTGATTGGTATACAAGGTCATCGAAAGCCCAGCTTTTTGACTGACAATCTGACCGAACCGTTGTAATTCACGACCTTCATTTGGAGTCATTAAATAGCAATGGTCGACACCTTGAGTTTGCCTCAATGCGTTATCTAACACCACATCAGTCAATGCTTTCGGTTGGCGAAAATCTAATACGGTATTACAAACGCTCGCTTTCGACGTAGGAATACTGTTTTCGTCTGTCGCTAAATACTGCTCGCAATCCGTTTGTAACTCATGTTCTAAAACAGATTCAGAGCCATCAAGATTGAAATAACTATGCTGGGTTAGATTAATCGGACACACTTTATCAGTGTCAGCTTGTACCTCAACAAATAGGTTATTGCCCACAAGTCGGTAATCTAATTGTACGTGACAATTACCTGGAAACCCCATATCACCATCAGGACTGTGCAACGTCAAACGAACCCCATCAGATAAGCTGCCCATTTGCCAGTTTTTACGGTTAAATCCTTCACTACCACCATGAAGACAAAGATCAGCATGATTAATATCGAGCTGATAACGCTCACCGTCTTTTGAAATAGTGCCGTTTGCGATTCGATTGGCAAAGCGACCAGCAATAGCACCTAGATGCGCATTTTGCTCTAAGTAGCCTTGTGCAGAATCACATCCTAAAACGATATTTTGGCGATCGCCGCTTTTGCCTGCTACCCATAAGCTTTTGATGATACCGCCTAGGCTCAGTACTTCCATGGCAATAATGCCATTATCAATTCTCACCCTATCGATTTCACCACCACGAGGGTCGTTCCAAGGCTCTAATACTTTAATGGTGACCATAGATCTATTCCCTAATCATCAATGCGACAAGCGCCTCTGGTCGCACTGCATAAATATACTTGTGCTTCTATGCCTGTCTTTTTGTAATATTCTTGTTCAACTGCTAATACAACATCATCGGTCAACTCATGCTCAACCAATGCCACCACACTGCCACCAAAACCACTTCCCGTTAAACGAACACCACCTCGGTCACCGATTTCGTTATTAATAATATCGACCAACAAATCAATCTCTGGCAGGCTGATCTCAAAATCATCTTTAAGTGAGCGATGAGAATCGGCCATTAGTTGACTTAATTTTCGAGTATTGTTCATCTCCAATGCACGAGCAGCTTGTTGTGTTCTACGATTTTCTGAAATAACGTGTCGGGCACGTTTATAGAGCGACTCATCTAGATTGCTTTTTTCACGCTCTAATTGAAATAACTCAACATGGCGTAAGCTGTCTAATCCGAAATGCTCAGCGACTTCTAAACACTCAGACTTTCTCGTTTGATATTTATGCTGAATATCTTCAGCATATTTACCAGAGTGGACAATGATTAAACTTAATTCTTTAGGTAATGAAATAGAATCATAATCTAAATCTAAGCAGTCAATTAATACCGCTTGCTCTTCCTCAGCTAAGGCACTGATCATATGGTCTTTAATGCCACAAGTCAGTTTCATATGGTGAAATTCTCCTCGCTGTGCCAGTTGAGCAACCGCGAGTGGAGATAAATGCAACTGGTGTAAATCGTTGATGGCTGTACCAAAAGCAATTTCCAAAGCTGACGACGACGAAAATCCCTGCTCAACAGGAACATCACTTACAATGGCAACGTCCATTCCAGAAATCGATAACCCTGACTGAGCTAATGTTGCGGTAAAACTTTTGAGATACTGACTCCAATGACTAAGGGTGTCTGAGTCATCATTTGTTTCATTTTCAAGACCAAACTGCCATTCAATAAATTCATCAGGAGAGATATCTGTAACTGCTCTAAATAAACCATCGTCACGTTTCTTGGCTGCAATCACGACATGAAAATTTATGGCTGCAGGTAAAACAAAGCCTTCGTTATAATCAGTATGTTCCCCCATTAAATTAATACGACCAGGTGCTTGATAACAATCGTCAGCATTAGTTCCAAAGGTTCTTATAAATAGTTTTTTTGCACGTTGGGCCGGGCTCGACATATTTGATACAACTTCCACACACTTTTTTGAAGGTATCTGTGAGTTATATCACGTCTGAAATGAATTTGTAACTGAATGTTGTTTGGAAGTTTTAACGGAATAAAAAACGCTCTATACAAGGAGATAGAGCGTTTAATGGAATTGTTTAAGCGTTTGTTGCAGACACCTTAGTTTCATCAATCGACGGTGACTCATCATCGACTTTTAATACTGTCTTTTGCCCACCTAAAAAGCGGCTTAACATGAGCGTAAACAGGACGGTAACCAATAATGTAATCGCCATTAAGTGGATGTAATGCAATGGGCTCCAAACGAATGTAAATATCGCATAAACCGTCACACCAAAAATCAAGCCGACTTTAATTGCCGTTGCGTGAACGTTTTTAAAGGCTAATGCGCAAATAAATGCTGCCAGAACAGGCATAGAATATAAGCCATTTAATTGTTGAAGCAATGCAATAATACTATCAGAGTTAGCAAAAACAGGGACAAGAGAAAGGGAAACGACAGTGAAAAAAAGTGCCACACGGGTTGCTATCTTTTTCACATCGGCATTAGGGTTGATGTAGTTTTTATGAATATCGCAAGTGTACAGTGCAGCTGCAGAATTTAAGCATGAATTAAACGAACTCAACACTGCGCCAGCAATCACAGCAGCAAACGCTCCAGACATCCAATGAGGTAATAAATCACCAACAAGCCTGCCATAGGCAACATCACCAACATCACCATACAATTTTAACGCCACAATACCGGGTAAAACGACGATTAATGGAGTGAGTAGCTTCGCAAATACGGCGGCATATAACCCTTTTTGTGCTTCTTCGACTGAGTCTGCCGCTAAAGCACGCTGAGTAATCACCATATTGGTTCCCCAATAGAAGATTTGAATAAAGATCATACCCGTAAAGAGCGTGTGCCAAGGAATATCAGATTCATTATCTCCGATTAGGGTTAAGTGATCGGCTGGAATACCAGAAAAATCCCAATTAATCGCATTCATAGCAAGATAAGAAACGATGGCTCCCATGATCAGCAACCCGAATCCATTATAAGTGTCGGAAATCGCAATAGCTCTTAAACCACCAAAAATAGCATACACGGCACCAACAACAGCAAATAGGGCTGCAATCATGATCACAGGCAACTGAACATCAAACATCGACTTCATGAACAGTGAGCCGGTATAGAGCACAACGGGTAGCAAAATAAATGCATATCCAAGCATAAAAAATACGGACACCATGGCGCGAATACCTTTGTCATTGTATTTGCGTTCCAGTAATTCCGTGGTCGTTGTACAGTTGTATTTGTAATAAATTGGGATGAGCCATTTGGCCAAAATAATGATGCCCAACGCCGCACCAATCTCCCACCAAGCAACAAGCAAGGTTTGAGCGCCATTCATTCCTACTATCTGCTCAGCACTGATGTTGGTCATCACTAATGAGCCAGCAATGAACACCCAGCTTAAGCCTCCACCTGCGAGAAAGTATTCTTTGCTGTCATTTTTATCTCTCGGAGCCTGTCTGCATTTAGCGTAAGTAACAACGGCAACTAAAGACGTTAAT
Source organism: Shewanella sp. OPT22 (assembly GCF_004168585.1). GTDB lineage: Bacteria > Pseudomonadota > Gammaproteobacteria > Enterobacterales > Shewanellaceae > Parashewanella. The sequence goes on from NZ_PGVH01000056.1 coordinate 620,934, forward strand.
AAAATAAAAATTGATAATTGAATCACTGTATCCATGATTTAATCCTGTACCAAAGCTTCTGATTGACCCACTCTGCGAGCAATACGTTGAATATCACTACCCGCTGAAATCGGCAGTAAGCTGAAGCTGAATCGCATAGCTTTTGACTCTATACGATAAGGTTTATGAACAGGACGCCCCCATGAAGTGTCACCACCTACTCCCATTTGTTTGGCGTCAATGTTCCACGTTATAAAATCTCGTAGCGAAATCTCGCCACCATGATTTTGAGTTACTGGCACCAAACCTGATGCCGAATCTTGTGCATCACCCGTTCTGAAATCAATATCACTCAGAGCAAATGGCCAAAAACTGGTTTGTAACGTTGTTGAGGCAGTGGCAAGTAAACCAACACCATTTTTATCTACGACAGCGGCATAACGCACATCGCTTTTTTGTCCTGTCTCTTGTGGACGGGAATATCGATGAAAGGCTTTCTCAACGGGTAAGGAATACCACCCAAGTGCATTACCAGTTTTTCTGTCGGCGTAGGTTTCTTCAGGACCACGACCGAAATAATGCATAAAGCGATATTTAAACGGCAATTGAGTTCTAAAACCAAACTTAGGCAAGTCGGGTAGTATCTTATCTAATGGTTTAAATTCGGTCGTAATCACTAAATCTTGCTCGCTACCAATTTGATAGCGTGTGACCAATGTAAAACCCATCGTTGAATGTTTATGTGTCACTAACAGCTGTTTGCCTTGACGCTCAATCCCATCTAACTGCAACTCTCCAGCAGCGTCTTGCCAGGGTTTAGCCCATTTAGGCATATCGTTGCCAAGATCATTATCTGTCGGTGGTCGCCAAAAGTTCGCTTCCAAGGGCAATTGCAACATCGGTTGATTGTTGGCCAGCACTTGCTCTAACCATCCGTGTTCTTTTGAAATGCGATATTGATTGTCATTGGCTTTTAACTGCCAAAATGCATCGTATTGAGTAAGTTGATGCTCAGCGGCTTTCTTACGTGCTGGAGTGACAGCTTGAATTTGAAATTGCTCAAAAGCAATAATATGCCCTGTCGGTATTAAAGGGTGAGGCTTACCCATTTGAATTTCGAATAGCAGATGGTACTCAAACTCTGGTTGAACCTCGTAATTCAGTGGCAATGAGATTAAACCCGACTCTTTTGGCATAAGGCTTGGTAAAGGTAAGCGTCCTTTTTGTATCACTTTGCCATCTTGCTGTAATGACCAAGATAAACTGAAACCATTTGTACTAATAAAATCGTGTTTATTTAATAATTCAACACTGACGGCATCACCATAAACATTAAAATTAGAGAAGGTAAATGGCTGATAGACCTTCTTCACTTCTGATAAGTGTGGGTGTGGATTACGATCAGGATCCACTAAGCCATTATTTAGGAAGTTACCATCAGTCGGCATTTCTGGGTGGTAATCTTTACCATAGGCCCAAAACTTTTGCCCATTAGAATTGGTATAAGACAAAGATTGATCAACCCAGTCCCAAATAAAGCCACCTTGCAAACTCGGATATCGCTCAATGACATCCCAGTAATCTTGTAAATTTCCAACTGAGTTCCCCATCGCATGAGCGTACTCAATCATAATTAACGGTTTCGTCGGATTCGATTTTGCGTAGTTTTCGATTTTTTGAATTGATGGATACATCGGTGCATAAATATCAACATACGTTTTATGCTCTGCTGGTTCATATTGCACTGGCCTTGAAGGGTCACGCTGCTTGATCCAATTCGATAAAGACTCAAATATGCGTCCTTCACCTGCTTCGTTTCCGAGCGACCAAATTATCACTGACGGATGATTCTTATCTCTCTCTATCATGCGCTCAACACGCACTTGGTGTGCTGGAAGCCAGCTCAACTCATTACCAATCTGTGTTTTTTCTGAAATCGCTAACGGATGAGATTCAATGTTGGCTTCATCAACCACATATAAGCCATATTTGTCCGTCAACTTCAGCCAATATGAATCATTTGGATAATGACTAGAACGCACCGCATTAATATTATTTTGTTTCATCAAGCGAATATCTTGCTCCATTCGTTGACGACTCACGACATGAGCGGTAATGGGGTCGGTTTCATGGCGATCAACACCTCGAATTGTAATCGCTTTATTATTAACAGTGAGTTGACCATTATTGATTGCAACCTTTCTTAACCCCAACGGTTGACGACTGGCTTGCAATATTTCGCCATTTTCATCATAAAGCGTCGCAATAACTTGATATAAGGTAGGTGTTTCGGCACTCCAGAGTTGAGGTTGCTCAATCACAAAATCAAATGTCATATTTTGCTGTTCGTTTAAATCAATGTTTCTAGATAGCGAATCAGACTTACCTGATGGTGAGAGTAACTCCACCTCAGCAGTAACTGGGGTTTCTGCGTCATGATTAACTAACTGTAGTGTGACTTGAGTTTGAGCTTGCTTTAGATCATTTGTTAATTGTTGATTAACTTCGATATCTTTAATACGTTGTTTTTCCGTCGCATACAAATACACATCTCGCTCAATACCTGACACTCTGAGCATGTCTTGGCTTTCAAGGTAGCTCGCATCACTCCATCGAATGATCTGCATTCCAATGGTGTTGGTGCCATCCCGCAAGTACTCAGTAACGTCGAATTCGGCGGGCGTCTTAGCTCCTTGGCTATACCCTACTTGTTCACCGTTGATAAAAAGACTAAAAGCAGAGCGTGCTGCACCTAAATGAAAGAAAATTTGTTTGTTTTTCCAAGCCTCTGGGAGTTGAACCTGCTTTCGATAACTTCCTGTCGGGTTGTAATCAGTGGGTACATCAGGCCACTGAGTACTAAAAGGATAACGTTCATCCAGATATATGGCATTTCCATAGCCTTGTGATTCCCAATTGCCAGGAACTTGGATGTGGCCCCATTTCACATTAGGTAATGCTTCCGCCGAAATTTGCTGCAGCGCAGATTGAGGATTTTCAGCAAAATGAAATTGCCAAAAACCATTTAAACTGAAGTAATTACTACTCTGACGTTCATCATCGAGTATGGCTTTGGCTTTAGACGAGTGAGGAAAAAAACTCGCATGCGGTGCTAATTTATTTTCCTCAAATACAGTGTGGTCTCGCCATGGTTCATTGGCTTGAGTATCCGTTGCAAACATAATACCAACAACATACAAGGTATTAGAGATGATCGATGTAAATCTACCCATGATACGCTTCTCTTAAATGTACATTATTGAAAAATCAGTTACGGCTCCATACAATCGTCATAAATCGATTATCAGGACTGATCGCAATTCGGTTAGCCTTTTGGTGCTGCTGAGTAGGAGGAGTTAAATCAGCTACGGGTGTCCAAGAAGTTTTTGATAAATCGCTGCCACCCGGTTCATACAGCCAAGCACGTAACCTCCCGTTTTCTACGTTAAAAATCCACGATGAACCACTGGCTGTTAAGCCGCCCCAAGCATAGTCTTCGCTGCCTGTACCCAAACTGACTAACGCTCGGTGCTGTTTAGATATGGGGTCAAAACTTTTAATAACTCTGTCACCGTCCATTAACTTATGAACATAACTGAATTTTTTCGCTTCAGGGATCACGTGTAAACTTCGACCCGCGTTTGAAACCACAAAGTGACCTTCGTTCGCATTCTCGCCTTTTGGTTCAAAATAGAGACTGTAAGCATAACGAGCCCACATTAAAGTACCCAGATCTGGATGAGTCGCATAGTACCCTGTTGGGATCATACTGTTGATGGCGCGAGTTCGAGGTTTATTACCTTGCTGATACCACACACTTTGATGTGGAACGCCTTGCTCAACGACATATTCAAGCCCATTTTCAGTCTCTGTTGGTGAAAATTCGCTTTCGTTCGGGGTATCGGTTAATTGTGTGATTTTTCCGGTGTTAATGTCGTAGCGGTAAATATCATTGAACTGGCCTTTGCGATCTGAAACAAAAACAACACCTCCATTATCACGAGTAAAGCTGGCTTGATTATCATAGCCATTGCGATCGGTGATGGGTTTCCCCTCACCCACTGACCAAGAGTGCGTTTGTTTATTGAAACTTAAGGGATAAAGTTGAATATCGTAGCCGCTGGCAAAAATAGAGCTAGAAACTACACAAGTAGAGAGTAAAGTCAGTAATCGTTTCATCTTGTTATTCTTTTTTAACAATTTTGTTACACATTACCGAATAACGAGAAGATTGTATACAATCTCAATTAAATTAAACTTCATCTAAAATTAATGCAATAACACCAAGGTTGCTAAACCTAAGAACGCAAATAGACCAACAACATCTGTTACTGTCGTGAGTAACATTCCTCCTGCTAAAGCTGGGTCAATGTTCATCTTTTTAAGAACAATTGGGATGGCGGCTCCAGCTAAACCGGCAATGGTCAGGTTAATCAGCATGGCGCAAGCAATTAAACTGCTTAACACAACATCGTGCTTCCAAATCCACACGGCGATGAACACCATGGTCGCCCAGAGCAGTCCGTTTAAAAAACCAATGGCCAACTCTTTGGTGATTAACCAACGAGTGTTAGATTGCCCAATATGCCCCAAGGCAATACCACGTATCACCAATGCTAAGGTTTGATTACCTGCAACGCCGCCCATACTCGGCACGATAGTCATTAAAATTGCCAGCGTTGCAATATGCTCAATTGTTCCCTCAAATAAATTACTGACCGAGGCGGCCAGAAACGCTGATAATAAATTAATGATCAGCCACATTGATCGACGTATTGAGCTTTTTAATACTGGCCCAAATGTATCAACGTCATCTTCAAGACCCGCCATTCCCATCATCGAATGTTCAGCATCTTCACGGATCACATCAACCACATCATCAATAGTAATTCGACCAAGTAGCTTTCCGGCATCATCGATCACGGGGGCAGAAACAAGATCATGACGTTCAAACAGTTGCGCGACGTCGGCATCATCCATCAGTACAGGAATACCTTCAATGTCAGTGTTCATCACTTCTTTCACTGATAAATTCGGGCTTGAAGTAAGTAAGCGGGATAACGAAATTGAACCTAGAAATTTATCCCGTCGATCAACAACAAATAATTGGTCTGTTGCATCAGGTAAACTACCACGACCTCTTAGATAGCGCAGGATCACATCGATATTTACGTCTGGACGAATCGTGACGCTATCGGTATTCATGATACTGCCAGCTGTATCTTCGGGATAAGACAAGGCTTGCTCGATGCGCAACCTATCTTGACTGGTCATGGATTGTAAAATCTGCTGATACAGACTGTCAGGTAAGCTTCTTAGTACATATGCGAGATCGTCGGTATCCATATCTTTAGCGATTGCTGCTAAACGCTGAGGGGACATCTCCATAATAAAGCTGTCTTTGAGTTCTTCACCCAGTTCATCCAGCACTTCACCTGTATGTTGCGGATCAATCAGCTGCCACAGCACTTCACGTGTTTGAGGTGGTGAAGACTCAAGCACAAGAGCAATATCTGATGGCGACATATCACACATCATTTGGCGCACATGCACGAACATCCCGCTATTCAACGCATGGTTTAATTGAATTAAACGTTGTTCAGCTTGCTCATTATCCAGCATTTCTAATGGCATAGCGGCTCCAAATCAAGGTGATGTATTGCCATAAGGGTAGCGGATTTAGGGATTTTTTTCAGAGGTAAGGGGTCCAGATCAGAAATATAGCTCTTTTGAATAAACAAAAGAGCTTACTTACATCAAAGTAAGACGGATATTGGACATTTAATGGAAAGTGCTTTGCACTTTAAAAGTCGTGGACTTTCTGCCCACACCCGAGCAAAAAGGGCTTCTCCAGCAAATCCCTTCTTGCATCATCCCTTGCCGCCCCAACGAAGCTAAGCGTTTCAGATATGATTGAATAAATGCCTAACGGCTCTGATGGTACATCCATGTACCCCAGAGCCTAGCCCGACGTCCTGTCGGGCTCACGCCATTTTACATTCAACCATATCCTCAACAGCTTCGACGGGAACATTCAGCCCTTAAACAGCATTTGAGTAAACCAAGACTTAAGCCTTCTACTGTGTGAATTATTTCAAGAATTTTGCGGGTTACGACGATTCCCCATGGCAAAGTTGTCATTCATCGTTGGTAAGAAATAACTTAAGCGCAGCATGGATGCACCCTCGAAAGCATTAGGTATTTTTGATCATTAAGAGGAATAACGTTTAACTTTGCGGGGCGGCACAGGGGAATCCAAAGGGGAGCTTGCTGAAGAGCTCCCTTTTGGGCGGTGTGGAGTACAATTCCACGACTTTATAAACTTCGCAGAAATTTTGCGAATAAGAAACGAGCCTGAAAGGCATCAAGCCCCTTCTTCAAACTTATCCTCAATCAACTGACAAACGGCATCCAATGCCGCTTGAGCATCATCGCCTTCAGCAATCACAGAAATCGTTTTCCCCATACCGCTTTCAAGCATAAGTAAACCTAAGATACTGGAAGCTGAAGCCGACTTATCACCTTGTTCAAGGGTAACACTCGCATCAAATGTCGCCGCCAACGTGGCAAGTTTAGTTGCAGCACGTGCATGAAGCCCCAGCTTGTTGGCGATAACCACTTCTCGTTTAAACATCAGCAGAATCTAGCTCTCTGTGACTCGCAGAAACATTATGTTTGCCAGCAGAAAGGTGACGAGCGATTTCCTCAGTAACAAAGACTGAACGGTGTTGGCCGCCTGTACAACCAATGGCAATGGTTAAGTAACTGCGGTTATTGCGCTCTAATTGTGGGATCCAAGTCTCAATAAAGTTGGTGATTTGCCAAATCAGTTTATTGACTAGCGGTTGGCGCTGTAGGAATTCTTGAACGGGTAAATCAAGCCCTGTCATTGGCCTTAATTCAGGCTCCCAGTGAGGATTTGGTAAGAATCGAACATCAAACATGAAATCAGCATCATTAGGCATACCGTGCTTAAAGCCAAAAGATTCAACGTTAATCACTAAATCTTTTTCAACTTGCCCAAGTAATATTTCACGAACTCGATCGCTCAGCTCGTAAATATTTAAACTAGAAGTATCAATATAATGATCCATCATCTTGGAAATCGGTGCTAATAACTCACCTTCCAATTTGATCGCTTCAGGCAGTGTCACGTGATGTTTCGATAACGGATGAAGGCGGCGAGTTTCACTGTAACGCTTAAGGAGTGTTTCATCGCTTGAGTTGAGAAAAAAACTGCTTATCTCGATATCATTAAGTTGTTCAAGCTGCTTTTCAAGTATCTTATCCTGCTCAGGTAAATTACGAACATCGACACTGATTGCGACGAGCTCATTATCCGGTTTGAGTTGGGAGATCAGATCACCAAGCAAAGGCACTGGCAAGTTATCAACACAGTAATAACCTAAATCTTCCAGCACACGCAGTGCAACGGATTTTCCTGAGCCACTTCGTCCTGAAACAATAACAAGCTTCATGCTGTGATCACCTGATACAGTTCTTCTTCGTCATGGCTTTTACGCAACTGCTTTAATGTCTGTTTGTCGCTTAACTTTTCAGCCATTGCAGAAAGCGTGCTTAAGTGTTCTTGGCATTGATCGGATGGAACTAACAGCGCAAATAAGATATCAACAGGCTGTTTATCAATCGCTTCAAAAGCAACCGGCTGCTCACATTTAATCAAGGCGGCGACAGGTTCTTTAATGCTGTCGATACGGCCATGAGGAATGGCGATACCATTACCAATACCTGTACTTCCCATTTTTTCGCGTTTGAGTAAGCTCTCGAAAATTTCTTGAGCCGAAAGCTCTGGATACTTAGCGGCGATAAGATCACTGATAAGTTCGAGAACTTTCTTTTTACTGCCGGGAGTTGCACAAGTGGTGCACTCTGGCTTTAGGATGATGTGTAATTCCATCGTTAATGTTTGATCAACTTTTCTTTGTGTTTAATCACTTGGCGATTAATTTTATCAATTAAGATATCAATCGCTGCATACATATCATTATGCTGTGATTTTGCGTATGCCTCTGTGCCATTCAATGTAATTCTGGCCTCGGCGGTTTGTTTTGAACGTTCTACGTTCAACACGACGCGCACATTATTGATCTGTTCTATTCGACGTTCAAGTTTTGCAAATTTTGTGTTCACATATTCTTTTAACGACTCGGTAATCTCGACTTGTTGTCCCGTGATTTCTACCTGCATATCCTATGCCTCCCAGTGTTAGTTGAATCTCTGTGTTTTATAAACTCTTTCTCTGATTCGATGGTGGGATCATCATTGCTTCACGATACTTAGCAATCGTTCGACGTGCGACATTAATCCCTTGCTCGTTCAGTAATTGTGCCATTTTGTTATCACTCAATGGCTTTTTAGTATTTTCGGCATCCACTAATTTTTTAATGAAAGCACGAATAGCCGTTGATGAACATTCGCCACCATCATCTGTGCCTACATGACTAGAAAAGAAATACTTAAGTTCATATATTCCTCTCGGAGTATGCATGTACTTTTTCGATGTCACCCTCGAAATGGTCGATTCGTGCATTTCTAATTCTTCAGCAATGTCATTGAGCACCATCGCTTTCATGGCTTCAGGACCATATTCAAAAAAGCCCTGTTGTTTTTTCACGATCTCGTTACACACCCTCAAAATCGTATCATTACGACTTTCTAGACTTTTAATAAACCACTTTGCTTCTTGCAAATGTCCACGAACAAACTGGCCATCCGCCTTGTTTCTTGCCCCTTTAGCCATAGCTGCATAATGCTGATTCACATTAATCTTAGGCTGCGTATTAGGGTTTAATTCTACTGACCAACGACCATTTTTCTTCATTACTGATACATCAGGCGTAATGTATTCATCTTCTTTTTGGCCTACAGATAATCCCGGTCTTGGATCTAAACTTTGAATCAAACTTATCGCTTCTTTCAGCTGCGGCTCTTTAAGCTTAGTTTTTCTCATCAAAGTGCGAAAGTCACGAGTGGCAATTAATGGTAAATATTCTAATACCATTAACTTTGTCTGTGCTAAATACGGTGTATTCTCGTCCATTTGTGATAGCTGAATATGTAAACAATCGCCGACATCACGTGCGGCAACGCCTACTGGATCAAAGTGTTGTACACGTTTTAGTACAGCTTCAACTTCATCGAGTTCAATTTCAGGGTCACCTAGGGCAATAAGAATATCTTCTGTAGTCTGAGTGAGATAACCGCGTTCATCTATGGCTTCAATGATGGCCGTTGCAATGGCAAAATCGGTATCAGAAAATGGGGTAAGATTTTTTTGCCATTCAAGGTGCTCATATAAGCCATGGCTGGTTTCACCTTGAAATGACATTTCATCATCAGGCATTAAAGCACCTGAACTTGAGTTAGGGGCTGCGGTATAAACTTCGTCCCATGTAGTATCAACAGGAAGTTCGTCAGGCATTGAGTCTTGAGTCATTGTTTCTGACGTTTCGATTGCTGCGTCTTCAACCGGAGCTTCTGGAGCTTCACCTTTTGCTTCCGATTGCAGCTGTTGTTCTTTTATCGACTCTAATGATTCGAATTGCTCGTCTTCCATCTCTAATAATGGATTAGACTCTAAAGCTTGCTGAATTTCTTGTTGTAGCTCTAACGTCGAAAGCTGAAGCAAGCGAATGGCTTGCTGAAGCTGTGGCGTCATGGTTAGGCTTTGACCCATCCTGAGCTGAAGTGACGCTTTCATGTTACCGCTATTCCCTTTTTGTTCTTGTTACGGCTTCAATGCCGCTCACTATAACGTGAATTGTTCCCCTAAGTACACTTCCCTTACGTGTTTGTTGTCTAAGATCTCGCTCGGGGCACCTTCTGCAATTAAGTCACCATGGCTTACAATGTAAGCATGCTCACACACATCCAGTGTTTCACGGACGTTATGATCGGTGATCAATACACCCAAGCCTCTTTCACGTAATTGCTCGATAATCTTCTTAATATCGATAACGGAAATGGGATCTACACCGGCAAATGGTTCATCTAAAAGAATAAACTGTGGATTAGCCGCTAATGCACGGGCAATCTCAACTCGACGACGTTCACCACCTGATAATGACATACCTAAATTGTCACGAATATGGGTGATATGGAATTCTTCAAGTAAATGTTCAAGCTGCTCTTCACGCTCATCTTTAGAGAGCTCTTTACGAGTCTGTAATACCGCCATGATGTTATCGTACACGGACAGCTTTCTGAAAATACTGGCTTCTTGAGGCAGGTAACCAATACCTTTTCTCGCACGTAGATGCATAGGGTCAAGCGTAAGATCATCGTTGTCGATAAAGATCTGACCCTTATCGCTTTTGACTAGCCCAACAACCATATAAAAAGTCGTCGTTTTACCCGCACCGTTAGGTCCCAGCAAGCCAACAATTTGCCCAGTCTTAACTGTCAGGCTAACATCTTTAACAACTTGCCGACTCTTATAGCTTTTCGCTAAATGTTTCGCGGTGAGTGTTTTTTGGTTCATTGTTTTTTCTCGGCCGACTTCTTAGATGATGTTTCTTTTTTATTTAAGCTGTCTTGGTAAGTTTCTGCTGGAATGATGGTTTGCACTCGACCTTTATCTTTACCGTTAGCGCTACCCTCAGCTTCGACATGCTGGTTTTCAACATTATAGCGAATAAGATTAGCGTGCATTTTTATGCCGCCTACATCTAAACGCGCATCACCGCTTAATACTAAGTCACCGGTTTTCTGTTCGTATGCAATCTTAGTTGCACTTGCAACACCTAACTTCCCATCATCTAAAACTTGACTGAATTTGGCAGGCTTACCTGTTGCAATAAATTGCCCATTACCCGTTTTTTTATCTTTCGTTGCACTCATGTCGTCTGCGGTAATCTTAATTGAACCTTGAATGATCAATACATTGCCGCTGTATACCACTTGGTTTTTCTTTATGTCACCTTGAGAGGCGTTAGCACTAATGTTTACGGGTTGTTTCAAATCATCGAGTTTTGCAATCGCAGCTGAACTACTTGCAATGAGCAACGAAAAAATAATAATGTTACTTAGTTTCATAAGTTCCTGTTACCTGACTTTTTAAGCGCACCGTTTCCTGATTAAAATCAGCATATAACCCACGGCCTTGGCTATTAAATCCGTTACCTTTAATGTAAACCATTTCATCTGACTGCATGGTCTTAGTTTTTAAATCCATCTGCAAATGCTTGGTTATCACACTTTGAAGTGGTTCTTGTTTATTGACCGCTTTTAACTCAACTGAGTCATCTAGATAAACTTTGCCCAGCATCTTTTGCAGGCGCCCTTGCTCTGCTGTTATTCGCCATGGGGAATGAATATCATCACCATAAATGAGATAAACGGGCTTTGAAAAGAGCGTTAAATCTTTATCTTGGTAATGCTCCATATGCTCAGCGGTCACTCGACTGCTTAATTGTCCTTTTTCATCATAAGCAACACTGTCTAACTTAGTCGCAGTGTAATCAGGCAACTCTACCTTTGAAGTCACTTGTTGCTTTTGCCCTTGTTTCACTTGTACTTGCCAGTACAAGTACAAAGCAGTACTGAAAAAGATAACAATGGCAATCGTTACTCGGTTCATACACTCATACCTTGAGCAGACTCAAATAAACCTTGGCTTTGTAAAATTAAATCCGATAGTTCTCGAACAGCACCGAATCCGCCTTGAGTAAACGTAACCATATCAACATTTTGTCTAACATAAGGGTGACCATCTGCTACACACACGGAAAAGCCGACTAATTTCATAACGGGCAAATCCACCATGTCATCACCAATATAAGCGACTTGCTGTGGCTTAAGATTCAACTGTTCAAGTAATTCTTGATAAGCGATAACTTTATTATCAACACCTTGGTAAACTTTAGTAACGCCAAGGGCTGCCATACGATTCTCAAGCAATTGCGATTTACGTCCCGTAATTACAGCTAACTCAAAACCTGCATTTAACAGTGACTTTACGCCAAAACCATCACGGGTATGGAATGCTTTTAACTCTTCGCCACTGTTACTGAGATAGATTCGTCCATCAGAAAACACGCCGTCAACATCAAAAATGACTAATTTGATTTGCGAGGCTTTATCCCAGTTTTTCTGAGAAACCGAACCATATAAACTTTGCTTTACTGCTTCAGTCACCTTAAATGACTCCTGATTTAACCATATCTAACATATTCAATGCACCAACCGGACATTGTGCGTCATCTACTACTATGAGTCCATTGATGTTTTTTTGTTCCATAATTTTTAGTGCTTCTGCCGCTAAAATATTTTCATGGACAGTAATACAGTTTGCAGTCATGACTTCAGAAATCGTTGCGGACGCTAAATCGACTTTGGCATCAATCACTCGTCTTAAATCACCATCGGTAAAAATACCTAACAGTTTATTTTCGTCATCAACAATCGCAGCCATTCCCAAACTCTTACGGGAAATTTCATATAATGCTTCGGTGATGATCATATCTTTGCTGACCAATGGTAGCTGATCACCTTTGTGCATGACGTCCTCAACTTTAAGAAGCAGCTTACGACCTAAGCTTCCCCCTGGATGTGATAAGGCAAAATCATCAGCCGTAAAGCCACGAGCCTGCAATAGAGCAACGGCTAATGCGTCCCCCATCACTAACGTTGCAGTAGTACTTGAGGTCGGCGCGAGCCCAAGTGGACAAGCCTCTTCTGGTAAACCAATGCAAAGATGAACTTGCGCATTGACTGCCATCGTCGATTTCGGCTTACCTGTCATTGAGATTAAAGGTAAACCCAAACGTTTAATAACTGGAAATAGAGTCAGAATCTCACTTGATTCACCCGAGTTAGAAATGGCGATCACGACATCATTATCGGACAATACCCCTAAATCACCGTGACTGGCTTCTCCTGGATGCACAAATACCGCTGGCGTGCCTGTACTGGCCAATGTCGCTGCAATTTTATTGCCGATATGACCAGACTTGCCCATCCCCATAACAATGACCTTGCCTTTGCATTCGAGGATTAAATCACAGACGGCAGTAAACGCATCAGAATCTACATATTGATATAAATTCTCAAGTGCGCTTTTTTCAATATCAATGACTTGTTTACCCCAACTACGGAGTTGTTTGCTATCGGCCATATTCATCTCTTTGATATTACAACGACTTAGTGTCTCAGTTTTCTTTTGCGAAAACAGAAACAATAACATAACGGAATCTTTTCAATTATGCGCATTTTCGCTGGTATTGGATTAAATTGAAAGAGCTAGCACAGAAATCTCATTTTTGAGTTTGAACTTTTACTCAAATTTGTCATTCAAACTGTAAGTTACTGTGTCGATTGTATTGTAGATTTCTGGACATTTACGTACAATCGATCTTCTTTGCTCACAAACTAATTTGTTGAGCTAACTTGTTGATATGTTAAGGCTCTGCATGGAGAAAAAGGCGCAAACGCTGGTCGAAGTCCGCAATATGAGTTTCAGTCGAGGCCCTCGAGAAATTTTCGATAACCTGAACCTCACCATCCCTAAAGGTAAAGTTACTGCCATAATGGGACCAAGCGGAATCGGTAAAACCACGTTATTAAAGTTGATGGGTGGACAACTTACACCAGACTCAGGACAGGTACTTTTTGATGGCGAAGATATCCATCAAGCTACTCGCAGTCACTTATTTCAGCTAAGACAACGTATGAGTATGTTGTTTCAAAGTGGTGCGTTATTCACCGATATGGATGTGAATGACAATGTTGCTTTTGCTTTAAGGGAACATTCTAAACTGCCTGAAGTGCTGATTGATAAGATTGTTGCAATGAAACTTGAAGCTGTTGGTTTGAGAGGCGCAGGTAAATTAATGCCAAACGAGCTCTCTGGCGGCATGCAACGCCGTGCAGCCTTAGCAAGAGCGATTGCCCTTGAACCAGAGTTAGTGATGTATGACGAGCCTTTTGCCGGACAAGATCCAATTGCGATGGGTGTTTTGGTTAAGCTCATTAAAGAGCTTTCAGACTCACTTAACTTAACGTCTGTTGTAGTTTCTCACGATGTTGACGAAGTGCTCAGCATTGCCGATTACGTTTACGTTGTTGCAGACAAAACCGTGATCGCTGAGGGTACACCTGAATCTCTACGAGACTCGGACAACCCACAATTAAGACAATTTATGGGGGGGGAGCCAGACGGTCCAGTACCATTCCACTTCCCTGCAACAGATTACAAAAAGGAGTTACTCGGTGAGTCTATTTGATTCAATCGCTGACTTTGGAAAAAATGCATTAGGAATTGTCTCTGGCTTTGGCCGTGCAGGCCTTATGCTGTGGGGGGCACTGGTCAATGTACCGAGGTTCCGTAAGGGCACACCACTTCTGATAAAACAGCTTTATGTTGTTGGAGTTCAGTCTCTCAGTATTATTACCATTTCTGGTTTATTCATTGGGATGGTGCTAGCGCTTCAAGGCTTTATTATTCTGGTCGATTTCGGTACCGAAGAAAGCCTTGGGCCAATGGTTGCGCTCAGCTTACTTCGTGAATTAGGCCCTGTAGTTACTGCACTACTGTTTGCCGGGCGTGCCGGTTCAGCATTAACGGCTGAAATTGGTTTAATGAAAAGCACCGAACAGCTATCGAGCCTAGAAATGATGGCGATAGATCCACTAAGACAAGTGATAGCTCCTCGTTTTTGGGCCGGTGTGATCAGTATGCCGCTATTGGCAATGATTTTCTCTGCCATCGGTATTTATGGTGGATATCTTGTTGGCGTTGAATGGAAAGGCATTGACGACGGTGCGTTTTGGTCAATATTGCAAGCCTCTGTTGAATGGCGCCAAGACATCGTCAATTGTTTAATTAAAAGTGTTGTGTTTGCGATTGTGGTCACTTGGATTGCCTTGTATCGAGGTTACCAAGTTGTTCCTAATCCAGAAGGAATAAGCCGAGCGACAACTCAAACTGTTGTACAAGCTAGCTTAGCTGTACTTGCACTAGACTTCTTACTGACCGCACTGATGTTCGGCAGTTGATCTTAAAAAGATTAATGGAATTTACTTTATTATGTTGACACGAAAAATTGAATTTTTAGTCGGATTATTTTTACTCGCTGGTATTAGTGCCTTTTTGGTATTGGTTTTCAATGTAGCCAATATCAAAGTCAGTAGTGACAGTGACACATACACCCTTACTGCTCACTTCACTAATGTTGGCGGCTTAAAAGTCCGCTCTCCAGTGAAAGTCGGCGGCGTTGTTGTCGGTCGTGTTAGTGATATCACCCTAGATCCGCAACAGCTTAACGCATTAGTGACACTGAAAGTGGAAAAACGGTATACCCAGTTTCCAGAGTCAAGCAGTCTTGCGATTCAAACCTCTGGTTTACTGGGTGAACAGTATTTGGCATTAACCCCAGGGTTTGCACTCGATGATGATACTGCCATGCTTAAAAATGGTGACAAAATCGAAGACACTCACTCTGCATTAGTATTAGAAGACCTTATCGGTCAGTTCTTATACAGCGTCGGCGACAAAAAAGGTAGGTAGAGGTAAACATGCTTAAATTATTTTCAAAAGTATTCACTGTAGTATTACTTTGCGTTACTGCAAACACAGTATATGCCGCAGTAGATTCATCAAATCCTTACACTATGATTGAACAAGTGGCAAAACAAACCTTTGATCGTTTTGATGCTGACCAATCTAAAATTAAGGCGAACCCTAATTACTTAAAAACAGTAATTACTGAAGAGTTATTACCGCACGTAGATTATAAATATGCTTCTTTAAAAGTATTAGGTAGTAACGCTCGACAGCTAAGCCAGACGATCAAACCTAGAGATAAATTCATTGCAAAACTTAATGAATTTACTGATTCATTTAAAGGTTACATGGTCAGTACTTATGCATCTGCGTTTACTGAATACAGTCATCAGAAAGTTGAGTTTCCTCCTGCGAAAAAGCTCACTGACAGTAAATTTGTAACGGTACCCGTCCGAGTCATCGAGCCAGGCCGTCCACCGATTAAGTTGGCTTTTAAAGTTCGTCGCCAGAAGGATAATACTTGGAAAGTATACGACTTAGTGGCTGAAGGTGTGAGCTTGATTCAATCTAAACAGTCAGAAATTGGTGGTTTAATCCAACGTGAAGGCATTGATAAAGTGATAAAAATGCTGGATCAAAAAGCCAATGCTGATGTTTCGAAAAAATCTGAGAAATAATAATGGCTCAATTCCAACATCAACAACAGACTTGTACGCTTACAGGAAAACTATCCCGCCAAGAGGTCATTGAACTTTGGCCTCAGCAACAAGCGATTTTAAGCGATCAAATTACGGCTATAGATCTATCGAGACTAGATTATGTCGATAGTTCTGGCGTTGCATTTTTATTTCATTTAATTGAAGCTGGCAATAAAAATGGTCGTACTGTTAATTTGATTAATCCATCTAAGCAGTTGCAACCTTTAATCGCTCTGTATAATCTGCAATCATTTTTTAGCTAAGGTAGTACCCATGGAACCAAAACAAATCGAAGAATTATTAAAGTCAAAACTTGAATTAGATGAAGTCAAGGTGACTCAAGACGGTACTCATTATAAAGTCATTGCTATCGCTGAATTCTTTGATGGTTTATCACCAGTAAAAAGACAACAAGCCATTTATGCCCCACTTACTGAGCAAATTGCTAGTGGTGCACTGCACGCATTAACGATCAAAACTTTTACTCCAGAGCAGTGGAAGAAAGAAAAAATCTTCAACATGTAATTTGATCGCCACTCATTCCCAACTAGAGAGTTACCGTGGATAAACTGAGTATTCAAACTAGCCAGCCACTTGCTGGCAATGTCGTTATTTCAGGTGCAAAAAATGCCGCCTTGCCAATTTTAATGGCCGGAATTTTACCTGAGACAGATTTTCTTGTGTCTAACGTCCCTGAGCTACGTGATGTACGCACCAGTTGTAAGTTATTGCAATGTTTAGGTGCTGAGGTTACTGAGCTGGATAAAGGCCTGTATCGGATTTCGACCCAAAACCTAAACCACTTTTGCGCTCCGTATGAACTGGTTAAAACCATGCGCGCCTCAATTTTGATATTAGGCCCTCTCCTTGCGCGCTATGGTAAAGCAGACGTATCGCTACCGGGTGGCTGCGCTATTGGCGCACGTCCAGTTAACCTTCACCTTCATGGACTAGAGCAAATGGGTGCTCACATTGAAGTCGAAGAAGGTTACATTAAAGCTCGCGTTGATGGCCGCTTAAAAGGCGCACATATTCTGATGGATATGGTGAGTGTTGGCGCAACCGAAAACTTGCTGATGGCCGCCGTATTGGCGGATGGCACAACGGTTATTGAAAATGCAGCCCGAGAACCTGAAGTCGTCGATTTAGCCAATTGCCTCATGGCAATGGGTGCGAAAATCTCCGGTGTCGGCACAGCGACGCTGACCATCGAAGGTGTTGAGAAGCTGAACGGTTGCGATTATCGAGTAATGCCAGATCGCATCGAAACGGGGAGTTTTTTAGTTGCTGCGGCGATAACCCGTGGTCGTATCCGTTGTTTAGATGCAGATCCTCATTCTCTAGAATCAGTATTGATGAAACTGGAAGAAGCAGGCGCTGAGATCACGAAAGGCAACGATTGGATTGAGCTGGATATGCACGGTAAACGCCCGAAAGCAGTAAACATCAAAACGGCGGTTTACCCTGGTTTTCCAACCGATATGCAAGCTCAGTTTTGTGTGCTCAACTGTTTAGCTGAAGGCAGTGCAAACGTTACTGAAACTATTTTTGAAAACCGTTTCATGCATGTACCAGAATTAATGCGCATGGGTGCAGATATGGAGCTCGAAGGCCATACTTGTATCATTCATGGTAAAGAACAATTAAAAGGTGCACCGGTAATGGCTACTGACTTGCGTGCATCGGCAAGTCTGGTTATCGCAGGGCTAAAAGCTGAAGGCACAACTACGGTTGACCGTATTTATCATCTTGATCGTGGCTACGAGCACATCGAAGATAAGTTCCGTGGCCTTGGTGGTGATGTAAGCCGCATCAAGTAATCAGCTCTAGGGAGAGTATCAAACTCTCCCTTTCTTTATATTCTTATATTTTTTAAGCATTTCCTCAATTTCTCTTAATCTTTTATTGTACTGCTACACTTTTAATCATAATGATTTAGTTGAATAGATTATGAGTCAATTTGCTTGGTGTGTGGTGGGTGCTGGCCCTGCGGGTATCTCGGCGATAGGTAAACTGCTTGATGCTGGCATTTCAGCAAAACAAATCGCTTGGGTCGATCCAGAGTTCAATGTCGGTGATATTGGTGCTAAATGGTATCGGGTTAATGGCAATACAAAGGTAAAAACGTTAAAGCGGTTTTTATCTCATTGTAAAAGTTTCCAAATTGAGCAAGTCCCTGATTTCTCGATTTACTCACTAAATGACGAGAAGTCTTGTCTTCTGGAACATGTCGTTGAGCCACTATATTGGATCACCCAACATTTCCTTAAACGAGTCTCGAGCTTCAAAGAGAAAGTCTGTACATTAGCCAACAATAATCATCATTGGTATCTAGAGTTGGAACATCAAACTTTGATAGCTGAGCAAGTGATTTTAGCCACTGGTGCTACCCCAAAAACCTTACCAACCAATAAAACAACGATCCCCCTAGAAGTCGCACTTCATGACGAAAAACTCAACCAGCTTGATTTAAGCAATCAAACCGTTGGTGTATATGGTTCATCTCACTCAGCCATTGTCGCCATGAAGAATTTGTTAAATGGTAAAGTCAAAAAAGTCATTAACTTTTATCGTCAACCTACAAAGTATGCGGTTTGTCTCCAAGACTTTATTTTATTTGATAACACAGGATTAAAGGATTACGCCGCCGATTGGGCCAGAGAACATATCGACGGTAAATGGCCTGACCGCCTTGAACGTGTTCATTGTTCTAGTGAAGAAAAGGACAGCAAAGTTGAGCAGTGTGACTTTCTAATTTTTACCATCGGATTTGAAAAAAGAGATGAAATAAAAGTCTCTCCCTATAAACACAGCCTCCCTTATAACGAAAGTAACGGCATTATTGCACCAGGGTTATTTGGGCTTGGCATTGCCTACCCCTGTAGAGTTGTTGATCCGTTAGGTAATGTCGAACATGATGTTGGCATGAATAAATTTATGTGTCATTTAGATCACGTGCTACCAATTTGGTTGCAGTATAAGGCTTAGCGATATGACTATTCTAAATCGATAGTTTTATAGGCAAGAAAAAGCCCTACATTTTAAAAAATGCAGGGCTTTTCAAATCAAGGTTTCAATTCAACAGATTAAACCGCTGATTGAAAAATCACTTCTTCCGCTTTATCGGTGTAGTGCTTGATCTCGTTGAAGTTCAAGTAGCGATAAGTATCAGCTGCTGTTGCATCCAATTCTTTCGCATACTCTTGATACTCAGCAGGTGATGGCAGACGACCTAGAAGTGCTGCTACCGCTGCAAGTTCCGCTGATGCTAAGTATACGTTCGCACCAGTACCTAGACGGTTCGGGAAGTTACGCGTTGATGTTGACACAACCGTAGAATTCTCTGCAACACGTGCTTGGTTACCCATACACAATGAACAGCCTGGAGTTTCGATACGTGCGCTTACGCGGCCGAAGATACCGTAGTAACCTTCTTGAGTAAGCTGATCTTTATCCATCTTAGTTGGCGGTGCAATCCATAGGCGAGTAGGCAATGATGTTGCAAATTTATCTAACATCTTGCCCAGTGCACGGAAGTGACCGATGTTGGTCATACAAGAACCAACGAATACTTCTTCAATCTTAGTATCTTTAACTTCAGAAAGTAGAACTGCATCATCTGGATCGTTTGGTGCACAAAGAATTGGTTCTTTGATGTCATTCAAATCAATTTCGATAATTTCTGCGTATTCAGCGTCTGAATCGGCTTCCATCAATTCTGGGTTAGCAATCCACTCTTCCATTGCTGTGATACGACGTTCAATAGTACGGCGATCGCCATAACCTTCTGAGATCATCCACTTAAGCATCACGATGTTTGAGTTCAAGTACTCAATGATCGGCGCTTTATCCAGCTTGATGGTACAACCTGCTGCACTTCGTTCAGCAGAAGCATCAGACAATTCAAATGCTTGCTCAACCTTAAGATGCTCAAGACCTTCAATCTCTAATACACGACCAGAGAATTCATTGATCTTGCCAGCTTTCTCAACGGTCAATAGACCCATTTGAATCGCTTTGTGTGGAATCGCGTGTACCAAGTCACGAAGCGTGATACCTGGCTGCATTTCACCTTTAAAGCGAACCAAAATTGATTCAGGCATATCAAGTGGCATTACACCCGTTGCAGCAGCAAATGCTACTAAGCCAGAACCAGCTGGGAATGAAATTCCGATTGGGAAACGAGTATGTGAGTCACCACCAGTACCAACAGTATCAGGCAGAAGCATACGGTTTAACCAAGAGTGAATTACACCATCACCTGGACGCAATGACACACCACCACGATTCATAATGAAATCAGGTAATGTGTGGTGCGTATTTACGTCAACTGGCTTAGGGTAAGCTGAAGTGTGGCAGAAAGACTGCATAGTTAAATCAGCACTGAAGCCAAGACAAGCTAAGTCTTTTAGCTCATCACGGGTCATTGGGCCTGTGGTATCTTGCGAGCCTACAGAAGTCATCTTAGGTTCACAGTATTGGCCTGGACGAACTCCCGTTACGCCACATGCTTTACCGACCATTTTTTGCGCCAGTGTATAGCCTTTACCAGTATCAGCAACATCTTGCGGACGAACAAAAATTTCAGAAGCTTCAAGACCTAGCGTTTCACGAGCACGGTCAGTTAAACCTCGACCAATGATCAATGGGATACGACCACCAGCACGCACTTCATCAAGCAATACGTCTGTTTTAAGTGCGAATTCAGAAATCACTTCATCGCTATCATGACGCTTAACTTTACCTTCGTATGGATATACGTCGATAACGTCATTCATGTTCATTTTGCTAACGTCTAGCTCGATTGGCAGTGCACCTGCATCTTCCATGGTATTGAAGAAAATTGGTGCGATTTTACCACCAAAACAGAAACCACCAGCGCGCTTATTTGGCACATTAGGGATATCATCGCCCATGAACCACAATACTGAGTTGGTTGCAGACTTACGTGAAGAGCCAGTACCAACAACGTCACCCACATACACTAATGGGAAACCATCTTGCTTCATTGATTCAATTTCTTTAATTGGACCAGTAACGCCAGCATCATCAGGCAGAATACCTTCACGAGCGTTTTTAAGCATGGCTAATGCGTGTAATGGGATATCTGGACGTGACCAAGCGTCAGGCGCTGGTGACAAGTCATCCGTATTCGTTTCGCCAAGTACTTTGAATACTCGAAGGCTGATTTTGTCCGCCAGTTTTGGCTTAGACGTATACCAATCTGCATTGGCCCATGATTCAACCACTTGTTTTGCAAATGCATTACCTGCATTCATTTTTTCAACAACGTCATGGTACGCATCAAACATTAATAACGTGTGTGAAAGTGCTTCAACAGCAAGCGGAGCAAGTGCATCATCATCAAGCTGTGCAATTAACGGCTCAATGTTATAACCGCCTTGCATGGTGCCCAATAACTTAATGGCATGTTCTTTTGAGATAATTGGAGAATTACTTTCTCCCTTTGCCAAAGCATCTAAGAAACCAGCTTTAACATAAGCCGCTTCATCAACACCTGGTGGAATACGGTTTTCGAATAGATCTAGAATGAATTCTTCTTCACCAGCTGGCGGATTTTTTAACAATTCTACCAAATCAGCAACTTGCTGGGCATCTAATGGCTTAGGGACAACACCCTGCGCCGCACGTTCTTCAACGTGTTTACGATATGCTTCTAGCACGGCAACATTCCTCTTTTATTCGCACGAAAACATGCTTTATTAACTGCACTGCGTTCCGACAGCACGCTCACAATCTAATTTTTAGGGTCAATATTATACTACAGGTTTGAAAAAGTATGAATCAGGTCACACTCTTACACCATTAAAATTAGCAAATTTAATCATAAAACTTCGAATCTTTATATTAGATCAAAGTCGAATGGTATTTTTTCTGCTTTAGGGTTTGTACATCGTTTATACTCGACCAGCGATATTCCCTCGCATTGCCAAAATTGGAGTTGTTATGTTGTCACTTGCATTAAAGGCAGTAATTTTCGACATGGATGGCGTTTTGATTGATTCAGAGCCAGTATGGCAACAATCAGAACTTGACGTATTTTCCTCACTCGGCCTACCAATAAGCTATCAAGATACTCTGCAAACCACAGGGTTAAGAGTCGATCAATTAGTCGAATATTGGTATCAAAAATATCCGTGGGAAAATTATGATAACGCTGAAACAGCGACTCAAATCGTCAATGGTGTGATTGAATTCATTCAAACCGACGCAAAACCGATGCTGGGTGTCATTGAAGCTTTACAAATTTCTCAACAAAAAGGCTATCGTATCGGACTTGCAACCTCTTCGTCCATGAGTTTGGTTAATGCGGTATTGGACAAATTTGAAATTAGACATTTTTTTCAGGCCATAGAGTCTGCTGAGCATTTGAGGTATGGCAAACCACATCCAGAAGTTTATTTAAACTGCGCAACTCGCTTGGGTGTTGCACCCAGTGAATGTATTGCAATTGAGGACTCAATGAATGGCCTTATTGCCGCTCGTGCTGCCAATATGTCAGCCATTGCTATTCCTCCTCATGAGCAACAACATGACGTAAAATGGATGCTTGCTCATTATCAGCTGAATGATTTAACTGAACTCTCAACCATTCTAAATTAAAAAACGCAGCCAATTGGCTAATGCCGATCGTTTAAGACACTTGAACGATCATTGAGAAGCTTCATAATCGGTTACAACCTTGTTGTAGCCGATTTTTTATGCCTGATTTTTCCAA
>NZ_PGVH01000057.1 GCF_004168585.1 Shewanella sp. OPT22
TCGCAGTATTATTGGTTGGTCGTTAGATTTAACCATGACAGAGCAACTCAACACCGATGCACTGAACATGGCTTTTTCTCGTCGAGAGATTGGCCCAGGATTAATTATACATTCTGATAGAGGTGTTCAATACCGAGCATTAAAGTATCAAGATGTCATTCGCAGTAAAGGTGGCGTTGTGAGTATGAGCCGTAAAGGCAATTGTTGGGATAATGCAGTGATGGAATCTTTCTATAGTCGATTGAAAGTAGAGCTTATTTACGCAGAGCAATACCACTCGATTGAGGAAGCTAAATCAGGTATATTCGAATACATTGAGATTTTTTATAACCGGTTACGTAGGCATTCAGCATTAGGCTATGTTAGCCCAGCAGAATACGAGCGCATTTGCGTATAACA
>NZ_PGVH01000058.1 GCF_004168585.1 Shewanella sp. OPT22
GCGTTAGGCATCAAAATGGAGTAATTTTGCTGAAATCATTATCTAGAATCCTCTCTATTTTTTTACAGACATTTATTCTGTTTTCTATTTACGAGTTTCTCTATGGAATTTTGCTAGCTTTTGAAGAAGCTCAGATCTCTAATGACCCAAGACTAATTGCAGGTCAATTGTCTGTTACAATTTTGTCATCTACAGCTAAGGCAATAATTGCACTAATCGGCTTTATCATTGGTGCATTACTCCTAAAAAAATGTAGTGACAATCCAAAGTGGTTTAAAAATACGTTAAAACTACTTTCATATTGTTGGTTGTTTTATATTCCTATTGGTACATATTTTGGTGTAAAGCAATTAAAAT
>NZ_PGVH01000059.1 GCF_004168585.1 Shewanella sp. OPT22
TCGGGAGGACGGTCACCACTTTGTGGTTCATGACTGGGGTGAAGTCGTAACAAGGTAGCCCTAGGGGAACCTGGGGCTGGATCACCTCCTTATCGACAAGATAGTCACTTTGTAGAGTGTTCACACAGATATGCTTGACGCTTCATCGAAAGATGAAACGGCATACATTTGCCTTTACGGTAAATGCGTTCTTTAACAATTTGGA
>NZ_PGVH01000006.1:0-67616 GCF_004168585.1 Shewanella sp. OPT22
ATTAATTAATCTCGAAAGACTAATTAAATTTGCATGTTCAAAATAAAATTAATTACTTTGAAAGTTTGCATGAACATCATCATTGATAAATTTTTTGGTTACCTCATCCTAAGATGGATAACTTAGACAATCTATCTTTGTGAGTGCTCACACAGATTTGCTTGATATATTGTTAAAGAGCAATGTGTTTCGTTTTTCGAAACACCCCGTTGGAACGTTGTTCTCAGCGGGCTAGGGCTGCGTATTCTACGCATTTCCCTGTGGTCGTCAACACTTTTTTCAAAGTTTTTTTCGACCGTTTAAAGTATGTTCAATTTGACTCAAACTTGCTTTAAACCCTGACTCGCCAACCTTGCTGCTTAATCGCTTAAGAAGCTGTTGTGCCGTGTCAGTGGATGCGCATTATAGGGAGATTCTGAAACCGTGCAACCCCTTTTTGAAAGAAAAATACAAAAAAGTGATTGGATGTTTTTTTATTGAACGTTACGTATAAAAAAAGGGCTAAAAAGCCCTTTTTTGTACATCTATTACAGATAACTACTGTTTTAAATCACCAATTATGGCGCAAAGAAACGAGTTTCCTGTTCTACAGTAACCTTTTCACCATCTACTTTAGTTGTCACTTCAATATTAAAATCGGTAACCGTTCTGTGTAGGTCTGCTGGATCAATAGCAATACTAATAGGAAGCGTGAACACCTGACCTGATTCAACGGTTACGGTCTTTGGACCAATCCATTGATAATCGTCAAGCTCAGCAGCACTTAATGTATAAGTGTGTTGCTCTTCTGTCTTATTTAATATCTTTAAGGTAAAGGTATTCTCAATCAAACCATCTACGTTTTCACGGTATAGCTGATTTCTATCACGTAAAATATCAATTCGAATTGGCTTAATATGATCAAACGCTAATAAGAACACACCTACCATGGCTACCATAACTAAACCGTATCCGATTAGTTTCGGACGGGCTACACGCTCAATTTTACCTTCAAGCTTGTTTTCCGTGGTGTAGCTGATTAGACCCTTTTCATACCCCATTCTATCCATTGTGGTATCACAAGCATCTATACACGCACCACAGTTGATACATTCGTATTGCAGACCATTACGGATATCAATACCAGTAGGACAAACCTGAACACATAAGTCACAGTCGATACAATCGCCTAATCCTAATTCTTTTGGATCAGCTTTGCGTGAACGTGGACCACGTGACTCCCCGCGTGTTGCATCATAGCCTACTATATAGGTGTTTTTATCAAACATCGCTGATTGGAACCGCGCATAAGGGCACATGTGAATACACATGATTTCACGCATCCAACCTGCGTTACCATAGGTAGCAAACATAAAGAACAAGACCCAGAAATAGATCAGCCCAGAAGCTTGTAAGGTAAAGACTTCATAATAGATATCTGTTGTCGGCACGAAATATGACATAAACGTCATCGACGTCAGCAAAGAAAATGATAACCAAGCTGTGTGTTTCGTTGTTTTACGCCATAGCTTATTAAAGCTCCATGGCATTTTGTCGAGTTTAATACGCTTATTGCGAGAACCTTCTAACTTTTCCTCAAACCAAATGAAGATAAAGGTCCAGACCGTTTGCGGACAGGTATAGCCACACCATACTCTTCCGAGATAGGTTGTGACGAAAAACAAGCCAAATGCAGCAATCATTAACAAGGCTGCGAGCAATGTTAAATCTTGTGGCCAAATGGTCAGTGCAAAAATATGAAATTTCTGCTCAGCTAAATTGAAGTAAACAGCTTGGCGATCACCCCATGGTATCCATGGCAGTAGCATGAAGGCCAACATTGCAATCCAACCCATGCGACGACGAACATTAGTCCATAGCCCTTCAACAGCTCGAACATAAATTTGGTTACTTGGACTAAACTTATCAGCTTTATGTGCATCTGGCTGATGAATTTTAATGCGTTCGCCTTTGGTGTAATCCTTTTTATGCGTTCCTAAACTCATAGTGTTATAACCTAATCCTGCCCGAGTAAAGCAGGGGATAGTTCTTAGAGAACTCCATTATACCTTTAAAAATTAGGGGCATTCACCCACGTAGATCAAACTTTACCCACAATAGTTAATTATACAATTGTCATTGTGTCATTGAGACTTATCCGTATATTTTGTGATTCAAATCCATTTATCCGCTATAGATTAGTCTTGACTAATATAAATGGAACGTAAACTTAACACTGCCGCTTACACCTTATTAACATTCGTGGATATAATTCTTTCCACTTATTTAATTTTACAACGATCACATTTTACCCAGATCACACATTACCATTATCTTTTTGCGTACTCAGTCACACATTTCAAATTTACGACGCATCAACCTTGAAAACGCAAATGCTAATCCTTATCATTCGCAAAACTTTTTTTATTGGTATGATTGAGATGTTACCTTTCCGTTTGTCTACGCTTGCGTTAGCTTGCAGTACTCTTGTTTATTTCCCTGCTATTGCTGATGAAATTTCATCAGAGCAAGCTCAGCAAAATATCGAGCGTGTTACTGTTTATGGTCGTCAGAATAAAATCGTGATGGAATCAGGTTTAGCGACGAAATCAAACATGTCTTTGATGGAAACTCCAGCGGCCGTTGTCATCGTTGACAAAGCATTGATTGAAGCTCAAGGGATCACTGATCTACAAGACCTATTGATTGACATCAGTGGTGTGACTCAAGCAGGCAACAATTATGGTATCGGTGACAATGTTGCGATTCGCGGATTAGGTGCCAATTATACGTATGATGGTATGTATGGTGGCGCAGGGCTTGGAAACTCATTCAATCCAACGCGTTCTTTAACCAATGTTGATTCAGTTGAAGTGTTGAAAGGCCCTGCAACGGGTCTTTATGGTATGGGCAGTGCCGGCGGTGTAATAAACCTTATAGAGAAAAAGCCTCAGTTTATTTCTAGCCATTCGTTTACTTCTGAGATTGGCGCTTGGGATACCTACAGTATAAGTGCAGACTCAACAGCAGCTATCACCGATAAACTGGCTTATCGTGTGGTCGCTAAATCAGCTCGAAGCGACGGTTACCGTGGTTTAGGTACTGATCGAGATGAAATCTATACTTCGCTTAAATACCTTATCAGTGATAACCAAGACATCTTATTCACAGCAGCTTATATTGATGATGCTATTGCCGTAGACTCTATCGGTAATCCTATTCGTATTTTTAATTCAGCGTCGGTTGGCGGAAAAGCCCCAGAAGATGTCACTTGGGAAGACTTAGTTAACGACCCAAATGGTAATGGTCTGCAACTCACTGATGAGCAGCGCAAGCAATTAGCAAACTCATTGAAAAAAGGTGACGGTGTAACCCCGCACGATTTAGGTGATACCGGTTTGATCTCTCCGTTATCTAAAGCTAACTCAGGTGAAGAACTGCGCTTTAAAGTTCATCACAATGTATTCTTTAGTGACAACTTATTCTTAAACCAGCAACTTCAATACCGTAACTATAAGACTGACTTTACTCGTCAAACTGGTGCTTATAATTATGTTTATTGGGACAGAAGCGGTGTAATTAACGCTGATCCACGAGCACCTTTGGTTGAAGATGGAGTAATTTATCCATTCTCAGCACGTCGTCAAGAGTATCGCCAAGTCAATGCGGATGAGAAGTCATGGCAATACTTTGCTGATTTACGCTATGACTTTCAATTGGGTGAATACAACAACGAATTATTGGTTAACGCCAACTTCGAAGACAGAAGCATTCGTTCTAAGCAATATTCGATCTACGATAAAGACAAAGTCATCACAGATAAAGCAACGGGTAACGTGGTTTATCAAGGACAATTAGATTATATCTACGATATTCGTAACCCTAATTTTAATGACGGCAAATTTGAAGATTATGATCCACTGCTGACCTCTAACTATGATAAAGGCGTGCAAGCTTGGGGCATTGGTATTCAGCATGTAGGTTATTGGGGCGATCACTTCACCACTCGTGTTGGTGTTGCGTTTAATGAAATTAAACAAACTTACCAACATCTAGGCGTTGATCCAAGATACAGTTCAAGCCGTGCTGAACCTACACCAGAAGCCGACAGTAAGGATAATGGCGTCACTTATAATTTAGGCGTCACTTATTCACCAATGGATAACCTATCTATCTTTGCTAACCACTCTAAAGGACGAACGGCCTATAGCGTCTTAGGCTCAGTGGTTGATGAAGCAGAAGCAAATCGTGACGATTCAGAATCAATCAGTAATGACTTAGGTTTCAGAGTGAAAGGTTTTGATGATCAATTACTGGCTTCACTCGTTTTCTTTAAAAGTGCTCGAACAAACTTGCGCTACGGCAACCCTGAGTATGATGACCAATTAAACCCTGATGTACCTGAGTTTTATTATGACGGCAAAGAAGAAACTCAAGGTGTTGAACTGGACTTAAATGCGCAGCTTAATGAGCAATGGATGATCAATGTCAACGGCATGTACCAAGATGCAAGAGACAAGAAAGATCCTAATCGCAGCACTTACGATACTCGCCAAAAAGGTGTCCCGTTAGTGACGGCAAGCGCTTGGGTTACATATAGCGCTGAGTGGTTTAAGTTGGATGAGCCATTAAAGTTAAGTTTAGGTGCGCATTTTGTTGATAAGCGCACGGCGGGTTCATCATCATTTGGCGTGCCAGATGGTTATGTACCGAGCTACACAGTTGTGAACAGTGCAGTAAGCTATCAGTGGAATGATATATCTATTCAATTGAACATCAACAACGTGTTCAACAAAGCTTACTATCAGAAAGCTTTGTTCCTAGGTGGATTACCTGGTGAAGAGCGTAATGCCAAGCTGACATTCACTTATCAACTTTAAGTTACTTTTACATAAAGAGCCTCTTTAGAGGCTTTTTTTTCATTTCGATTCAACAACTTCGTTGACAAAAACGCTTCCGTTGATAAATTATTCAATTAGAAAGCAAATAGTTAGGATGTCTATTTGTTAAAAAAATCATAATACTAAGGGATATAGTCACATGAAGAAGCTTCTGCTTTGCGCCGCCATAATGAGCCTTACAGCTTGTAAAAGTAACGACATCAGACGAATTGCGGATTCCGTTTCAGATATAGCCGGTATAAGTAATGGTAATGCTCCAGTTCGAGTGTCAGGTACCGCTAACAACCAATATACGACGAAAACAGAGTCCTTTCGCATCACTACTGCTACAAAAATGAAAAATGATGTCGGTTTGATAAGAAGCATTAAAGCGGAAAAAAACCCTAAAGGAATGACCATGATTCGGTTTGTATCATTGCATCAAGACAGCGGTGCTGAAATAGAATCAACACAGTACTTGTATCCTATTGACGATAACGGTTGGTTAGTCGACTCTCCAGTCACTATGTTTCGTTATGGGCGTTCTCAAATGCTCAATAGTGGTAATTACTATTTAAAATCAGAATCAAAACAAGGGAAATTCGCTACCACTGGTGAACTGCAACTTCAAGCAGGTGTTACCAATGTGGTAACCATCGAAATGCTTTAACTGAACCTTAAAATTGATAGGTACTTAAATAATCAGTACCTATCGATATTGCTTTCCAAAAACTCAATAAACAATTTCACTTTATAAGACAGCTGACGATTATGTGGATAAAGCGCCCATATGCCTTCTGTTGATTCTCGATATCGCCTCAACACTTCCACCAGCTTGCCTTGCTCTAATGCCTGCTGAACGTAATAACCTGGTAGTTGCACCAAGCCCAACCCCTTAATGGCACTGTCATAGAGTACTTGTCCAGAATTACAGCTCAATCTGCCTTTAATTTGAATGGTTCTCGCTTTTCCATTTTCATTAAAGCGCCAGTGGGAAAGCGTTCCAGCCAAACATTGATGCTGATTAAGCTCTGAAAGTGTATGTGGTTCTCCGTGCTTTGTGATGTATTCAGGGTGAGCGCACACATAGAGCTGCCGACTGGAAAGCCGCTTCGCTATCATTGAAGAATCATTGAGTTGACCAAGACGAATTGCCACATCCATATTCTGATCAATCAAATCTAACTGGCGATTGGTGAGAATGAGTTCAACATCCAATTGTGGGTGCAACAATAAGAAATCATTGATGATCGGTCCAATAAAGCGCTCACCATACGTGGTTGGTGCGGTGACACGAATCAAGCCTTTTGCTTGCTGTTGCATATCAGTAACGGCTAACTCGGCTTGCTCTAATCCCTCGATAAGTGGCTTACAATTCTGGTAATAAAGTTTACCAGCATCCGTCAGTGATACTTTTCTCGTGGTTCGATGCAATAACTTAACCGATAATGCGGCTTCAAGTGTGGCAACTCTGCGGCTGATCTTTACTACTGAGACGCCTAATCTTTCTGCGGCTAATGTAAAGCTTTGCGTCTCAGCGACGCAAGCGAACTCATTTACCCCTTCCCAAATGGCCATGTACTTCTCTCTCATGGTGATTTGCCTTCAATTATTACATATATGAAAGAATCATTTTCAATAAAGGGTGATTATAAAAATAATAATAAAAGTTAGACTTTACACATGTCGAACTGATTTACAGCCTTAGGCTGATGTAGGAGTGCTCCATGGCGTTAACCATTAAACCCAACCAAACCTCAATAAAATCAAAAGCTGCTGTGGCTTGGGCTGCGGGCAAACCACTGAAAATGGAAGAAGTGGATGTCGAGCTGCCTAAAGCAGGCGAAGTATTAGTAAGAATCGTCGCAACAGGCGTCTGCCACACTGATGCATTCACTTTGTCTGGTGAAGATCCTGAAGGCATTTTCCCATCGATTCTTGGGCACGAAGGTGGAGGTATTGTTGAAATGGTGGGTGAAGGTGTCACTTCTGTTGCCATCGGCGATCACGTTATTCCACTGTACACCGCCGAGTGCGGCAAATGTAAATTTTGTACGTCAGGAAAAACCAATCTTTGTCAAGCAGTACGTGAAACTCAAGGTAAGGGCTTGATGCCTGACGGCACCAGCCGCTTTTCTAAAAATGGTCAGCCAATCTATCATTACATGGGCTGCTCAACGTTTTCGGAGTACACGGTACTGCCAGAAATATCATTAGCCAAGGTAAATAAAGCAGCACCGTTAGAAGAGGTTTGCTTACTGGGTTGTGGTGTCACAACAGGTATGGGGGCAGTACTTAATACCGCTAAAGTTGAGCAAGGTGATACCGTTGCGATTTTCGGCTTAGGCGGTATTGGACTATCAGCCATTATTGGCGCCAAAATGGCAGGCGCAAGCCGTATCATTGGTATTGATATCAATAACAGTAAATTTGACCTAGCGAAACAATTGGGGGCAACTGACGTCATTAACCCAACTGAATTTGATAAGCCAATCCAAGAAGTGATTGTAGAAATGACCGATGGTGGCGTAGATTATTCATTTGAGTGTATTGGTAACGTCAACGTGATGCGTCAAGCGTTAGAGTGCTGTCATAAAGGTTGGGGCGAATCCGTCATTATTGGTGTTGCTGGTGCAGGACAAGAGATCACGACTCGTCCGTTTCAATTAGTGACAGGCCGAGTGTGGAAAGGTTCAGCTTTTGGTGGTGTAAAAGGTCGCTCGCAATTACCGCAAATCGTTGAGCAATACCTTGCAGGTGAATTTGGGCTGCAAGAATTTATTACTCATACAATGAGTCTAAATGATGTTAACCATGCCTTTGATTTGATGCAT
This sequence comes from Shewanella sp. OPT22, assembly GCF_004168585.1. Lineage (GTDB taxonomy): Bacteria > Pseudomonadota > Gammaproteobacteria > Enterobacterales > Shewanellaceae > Parashewanella. The sequence goes on from NZ_PGVH01000006.1 coordinate 7,694, forward strand.
GAGGGCAAGAGTATTCGCACCGTGATTCATATGGACAAGGATTAATCATGAGCTTAGAAAATATCAGCCAAACTAAAGTGGCTGAAGGCTGGCATAAACAATATTCGCATATTTCATTAGCATTAAACTGCAATATGCGCTTTGCGATATTTTTGCCGCCGAATGCCAGTGATGAAAACCCAGTACCAGTGTTGTATTGGTTATCAGGCTTAACCTGCAGTGATGAAAACTTCATGCAAAAAGCTGGCGCCTTTAAAGCGGCAGCAAACCTTGGTATCGCCATTGTTGCACCAGATACTAGCCCTCGTGGTGAAGCAGTAGCAGATGATGATAATTACGACCTAGGTCAAGGTGCGGGGTTTTATGTCAATGCCACGCAGGCGCCTTGGTCTGCGCATTATCAAATGTATGATTACATCGTCGATGAATTACCGCAACTGATTGAAACTCACTTTCCTGTAACCAAAGTAAAGTCCATCAGTGGTCACAGCATGGGGGGACACGGCGCATTAACCATCGGTCTTAACCACCCTCAGCAATATCGTGCGATTTCTGCTTTTAGCCCGATAAGTAACCCAACACGCTGCGCTTGGGGCATCAAAGCATTCTCAGCTTATTTAGGTAACGACGTCGAGTCTTGGAAACAATACGATGCTTGCGAGTTATTGAAGCAAGAAAAAGCCACACTGCCAATTTTAATTGACCAAGGTGATGCTGATAACTTTTTAACGGATCAACTCAAACCTGAAAACTTACTTGCAGCCGCCAAAGTACATGACTCAAACATAGATCATAGAATGCAAAGCGGTTACGACCACAGTTACTTTTTTATTGCGAGTTTTATTGAAGAACATTTGCGTTTTCATGCAACGCATTTGGTATAGAGAATATAGAAAAGAAGTAAGAATTAAAGAAGTAATTTAGAAGGGTAAAACAAATGACGTAAAGAGCATCAACTCTTTACGTCAAGTATTGCTACTTAAAGAGCAACAACGTTTGCAGCTTGAGGACCTTTAGGACCTTGCTCAACGTCAAAAGAAACTTTTTGGCCTTCAGCTAAAGTTTTGAAACCTTCTGAAGCGATAGCACGGAAATGAACGAATACGTCAGCGCCGCCATTGTCTTGAGAAATAAAACCGAAACCTTTATCTTCGTTGAACCATTTTACTGTACCAGTTGTGTTAGTAGACATGTTGTGTCCCTTATATTTAAAAAATTAATAAAATTACCGTAATGATACGATGCACTGATAAATTGAATTATTTAATGCGACGATAAAGATAAGAAAAATAGAGGATAACAACGAAACGAAGAAATTCTACAGTTTTACTTTTTTACTCATTACTCATTAATAACCCTGCATAACAGAGCGAGGTGAATCATACAGGGGAATGAAAAAGAGTAAAGCTTTTTCGGCAATTTTTTGTTCAGTTTGATATTAAGTTCCATAATCAAAAGATTCTATAAGCGTAATTCTTTGTTTTAAGTCATCCAATACCTCTGTCCCCAAAGTATCGATAAATGAAACTTGACCATCAAAGTGATCATAAAACTGTTTAACTAAAGTAAAGGTTATTTTGTAAGACAAAGCCTCTAATAAAGAATATAACTGATGGCACTCTCTGACATTGGAAAAAAAATAGCTCTCGTATAGAGAAGCTGGTGTCTTGTAATCTTCTAAGAGCATAAAATGTCTTAAGACATATTGTGTATCCTTTATAGAAAAAGACAGGCTGTATTCCACTTCAATCTGTGTGCATTTAAGTAATTCTGAAGCATTAACATGAATACCTCTTCCTACAGGATCAAGCTCAGTTCGAGTATTTGAAATATCTTCTATTGGATATAATTCAATATTCTCTGTTTGTACTTCTAAGCTAGAGTAAGATTGCAAATCAGTATAAGGAAATAGCGATTTTAATAATTTAACGTCTTTTGATTGTTCTTTTATTTTTCGAGCAATAAAGGCCAGTATTCTGATAAAAAATTTCAACGTAAATCCCAAAAACACAGGAGCGAACGCAAATGTCGCCCCTTACACTAACGAATTATTCAACCGTAACAGACTTCGCCAAATTACGAGGCTGATCTACATCTGTACCTTTAATTAATGCCACATGATATGACAATAGTTGCAGTGGAATGGTGTAAATCAGCGGCGCCATAAAGTCATCACAATGCGGCACAGGGATCACTTTCATGGTGTTGTCAGACTCAAACTTGGCATTCTTATCAGCAAACACATACATTAAACCGCCACGGGCACGCACTTCTTCAACATTTGAATGCAGTTTTTCTAGCAGCTCGTTGTTTGGCGCCACTACGATTACTGGCATATCGGCATCAATCAGCGCCAATGGACCATGCTTTAACTCACCAGAAGCATAAGCTTCGGCGTGAATGTAAGAGATCTCTTTTAATTTAAGCGCCCCTTCCATAGCGATTGGGTATTGATCGCCACGACCTAAGAACAATGAATGATGTTTATCGGCAAAATCTTCCGCAAGTGCTGCAATGTCATTATCAAGGCTCAATGCTTGCTCAACTTTTGCAGGCAATGACAACAAGCTTTGGCTAATTTTCGCCTGCATGTCTGCTGACATTGCATTGTGCTTGCCTAAAACAGCAGTCAACATCATTAGGCCTGCAAGCTGAACCGTAAAGGCTTTGGTTGATGCAACACCAATTTCGGCGCCCGCTTTCATCATGTACGCCATATCTGATTCACGCACCATCGACGAGCCTGGCGCATTACAAATCGTCATCGTCGCTTTGTAACCCATTTCTTTAGCAAGACGAAGTGCCGCTAACGTATCTGCGGTTTCGCCTGATTGCGAGATAGTCACTAGCAGGCTATTTGGGAATAGGTGAGATTTACGGTAGCGGAACTCTGAAGCAATCTCTACATTACACGATACGCCAGCCCAATCTTCTAACCAATAACGAGCCGCCATACCTGCATGGTAACTGGTACCACAGGCGATAATTTGCACGTGTTTAATGTCTTTTAGCAATGCCTCTGCATTGTCACCAAAAGCTGACGCAAGCACTTGTTGGTTAGCAATGCGACCTTCAATGGTGCGTGCTAATGCTTGTGGTTGCTCATAAATTTCTTTAAGCATGTAATGGCGATATTCGCCTTTATCGCCCGCATCATGTGTTACTTCTGACTCTTTTGCTTCACGCTCTACAGCATTACCGTTCACATCGACAATATTCACTTCGGTACGAGTGACTTCAGCAACATCACCTTCTTCTAAGAAAGCAAAAGTACGAGTCACAGGTAACAAGGCAAGTTGATCAGAAGCAACGAAGTTTTCACCAATACCATAGCCAATGACCAGTGGGCTACCAGAGCGAGCCACTACCATGCGAGAGTTATCACGACGATCAATCACTACAGTACCGTATGCGCCTTCTAACTGCTTAACCGCTGTTTGCACAGCGGTTAACAACGAGTCCTGAGATTTAAGCTCATGGTGTACTAAGTGACAAATCACTTCAGTATCAGTATCCGATAAAAATTCATAACCATGCGCTTTAAGCATGCTGCGCAATTCATTGTGATTTTCAATAATACCGTTATGTACAACGGCGATATCATCTTGTGAAATATGTGGATGTGCATTGCGCTCACTTGGTTCACCATGAGTTGCCCAGCGAGTATGCGCAATACCTGTACCACCAGCCAGTGGCGTTTCGGTTAGTGCGTCAGATAATTCTTGTACTTTACCAAGGCGGCGAGTTCTTCCTAAATTATCACCATCAATAATGGCAACACCTGCCGAGTCATAACCTCGGTACTCAAGGCGACGAAGCCCTTCAACCAAAATATCAGCCACATCACGTTGTGCTACAGCACCTACGATTCCACACATAATTTATTCCTATTAAATCAAATTTTAGTCAAGCGATGCAGTTAACACCTGCACCCCTTGTTGTTGTATTTGTTGCACCGCTTCTGTTGCGATGTTGCTATCGGTCACCAAAATATCAACGGTATTCCAGCTAAGTTCTAAATTTGGAATACGGCGACCGAGCTTTTCAGACTCCAACACCACAATCACTTGTCGTGACACTTCAGCCATCACTTTGCTTAGGCCGGTAAGCTCATTAAATGTTGTGGTACCACGGTCTAAATCTATGCCATCGGCGCCAATAAAAAGTTGATCAAAGTCGTAAGAACGCAGCACATGCTCAGCCATTTGCCCTTGAAAAGAACCAGAATGTGGATCCCAAGTGCCACCGGTCATCAATAATGTTGGTTCATTTTCTAATTCATGAATTGCATTAGCCAGCTTTAAAGAGTTGGTCATAACAATCAAGCCTGGCTTTTCATTCAAACTCGCTATCATGCCTTTGGTGGTGCTGCCACTGTCGATGATGATGCGATTATGATCGCGAATCAAACTCGCCGCTTTATCAGCAATCGCTTGCTTAAGCTGTGATGGGGTTTCAGTTGAGGTGAGCTCTGAGGGTAATGCAATTGCACCGCCGTAACGTCGTAATAACAAGCCGTTTTTTTCAAGTTCAGCCAAATCCTTACGGATGGTCACTTCAGAAGTAGCAAACTGAGTTGAAAGCGCATCAACCTGTACTTCACCAAGTTCATTAATCATGGTTACAATGGCATGACGGCGCTGTTGTGTATTACGTCTATTCACTAACGAAACTTATTATCTTACGAAACGAAAGTTAAAGTATATCTAAAACGAAACTTATTGCGAGTTTTTGTGCTAATACTTGCTTGTCGATGAGTAAAAGATTAACAAAGCTTCACTATTTAAATTTTAGTTTTAGAAATATCATACGAAAAATATATTACTTTCAATGAATAAAGCGTCATGGGTGAGCCTGCAGTAACTTGTTCTTATAAAAGTAATGCAATAGATGTTGCGAATAAATTATTAAAGATGCAAGTTCCAGAACTACAATACAAGAGCAGTCTTCAATGTTGCACGATACCTACCAGTAAAGAGAGTGGTATTTGGCGTGTTACCCCTCCAAAAATTTATACGCAACAAGCACACTCAAATTTCCATGAAGAAAAAGATAAGCCCGCTGACTCCCCCACTGAAGGGATTTCTCTCGAGTTAGTAGCGAAAACGATTCCTGAAAATTTTGAAGTAGATAGAAGTTGCGGTGTTCAGTCTGATTCAAATCAAGACTCTATGAAAAGTACTTCAGGAGCTACTGGCCTTGATCACGTGCCTGAACAGGCGTTAGGAGATGCTCATTGCTTACACTCTTCTAAACAAACTGCGTTTGATAACACCTCTCTTAACTCAGAGACCTCAACAAGAAAGGCTGAAGCTATAAGTTTCTCCTCTAAAACTCAAGAAGGCTCACTCCCCCAGTTAAACTTAACGCCAGTATTTTTCCAACAGGTGGAGCAAGCGTTAAACTCTGGACATAACTGGCTGAGGTACATAGAAAGCGGAAGTAAAAACCCCGAAAAACCGCTCATTTCGACGGAAAGTATTGAAACACTACCACCGGAAGCTCAAAACAAACTTTTAAATTATGCTGTAAAAAATAATGAGCTTGAATTATTTAAAGCCTTAACGAGAAATAGAAGTAAAAGTGAATTAGAACAGTTAATGATAGCCACAGAAAGTGCAACACCAAATTTAGCACTTTGTCATGCAGCGGTTGAAACTCAGGCACTGGATATTATTGACTATTTAACAAAACAAGAGTTTGATTTTAATAAATTAAAAGATTCAGAAGGGTTAACTCCATTTGTTTACTCTGTAAAACACGGCCGCACTAAATCATTAGAAAAGCTACTAAAACTGAAAACTGAAAATCGTGAAAACCCTGATGAGGCTCACTTCCCTTTTGAACATTCCGTTTTGATTTTGGCAATTGATAATAATGATGCAGTTTCTTCTAAGTTATTGATTATTGCCGGCGCAAATGTTGATCAGCCGTATGCGCAAGAAACATCCACCCTATTAAAATATGCCATTTTAAAAAATAAAACTGACGTTATCCCTCTTCTCATCGATCACTCAAAAAACCTAGATCACGAAGATACAAAAGGAGAGCATCAAGGCTTGTCAGCATTTGAACTTGCAGCGAAGCAGGAACAATTCACAACTTTAGATTCACTTATCGACAAAGCCCCTGAATTGGCAAAGCAATTCGAAACTAAAATTCGGCAACAAATGGGGGGAGAAGAGCACCGTTTTGACCAAGTAAAAAAAGCTTCTGAACACAATTGTCCACATATATTAACACTGCTATTAGGCCGTACTCCAAAAGATCCTAGTCGCATTGAAGAATTAGAGCTTCATCGGTTAATGCAAGAGCAATTTAATAACCCAGAAGTTTGCAATGATATAGCCAGACTAGTTGCCAATAAAATAGATATAAACTTTAAAAATGAAGAAGGCTTCACCCCACTGCAAATGGCCATTAAAAATAATAATATTCATGCCGCCAAAGCACTAGTAGAAGCAGGCGCAGATATTAGAGAAATAACTTGTAAGGCAAAAACACATGGCATTGAACATATGTTTAATTCTCTTAGTTTAGCCATTTCACTCGGCCGCACTGAAATAGTCAAAATACTAATTATTCATCTAAAGAACACTCCCAATTTCAACATCAATTCAGCCAGAAAAGAAACTTGGCACACACCAATGTTAATAGCTGTGCGATGTAATTATTTATCGCTCGTAAAATTCTTACATGAGCAAGGCGCAACAGTTCACGTCGATCGCAACGAATCAACATGTTTCACTCCGATAAAGTTAGCTATTCACTTTGGACATAAAGACATAGTTCGTTGGATGATGGAACAAACTACAGATTACGAGCATAAAAGTAAGGGCAGTGGTTATGATGATTTCACTTGTTTAGACTTTGCCGCTAAAACACTACAATTCGATATTTTTAATGAGCTTTTAGGAAAAGGAGCAAAGCTAAATAACTCGAAATATAAAAAAGAAAACCTACAAAAACTAGGATGGGGAAGACACCCGTTTAGTATACTAACAAGCGCTTCAATGCACCAATGCCCTCATATTGTAGCAGTCATTATTGAACGTAAGCCTGATGACAGCGGTGTGATAGCAGAGCTTGAACTTCACCGCTTAACCTCAAAAGAATTTGATAACCTTTCTGTACCGAAGGATATAACTAAAGCACTCCAACAAAACCCTGACATCAACTTCCAAGATGCCTCAGGCAATACACCCTTACAAGCCGCAATAAAAAACAATAACGTTAGTGCCGCTTTAACTTTAATCAATGCTAATGCTGACCTGAATACAATAAAAAATAACAAAGGGCAAACAGCTTTGATGCTGGCATGTGAGGTGGGAAACCTTGAAATAGTAGATCTTTTGTTGGATAAAGTTTTAAAAAATACTGAAATACTAACTCTTAATGAGCAAATCGATGATGAAGGGTTTGGTTTGGTTGCAACTGCAGCCCGTAATGGTCACTTGTCTATTTTAAAACTATTAGATACACACAAAATATCACTTGATACAGAGTGTACTGGCGACCATAACACCCCCTTAAAACTATCCATTGCTAATGGGCATGATGAAACTGCACTCTGGCTTATTGATAAACTTGCATTTGATACAACTGAAACCCTCGAAACGGAAGGCAAGACTAAAGATGATGTTGAACAAATAGTAAATTTAAAATTTAAACCTACAGGAAAATTAGATCATAAAAACTCTCAAGGTGCTTACATAGGCCATACTGCACTTGACACAGCAGCACAAAAAAAAGACTTACCGATTGTAGAAAGACTGCTAGTTTCAGGTGCTGACAAAACACAGTGTAAAACTCAAATTTTTGAAAAATTGGGGTTTGGTAAAAATGATTATGAGATATTAAAAAATGCCTCTGAACGTCAATGTGCAATCATTATAAAACATTGCATTGGTCGTGAACCCAATCCAACTTTTACTATTGAAGAATTAGAGCTGCATAGACTCATACAATTTGATAACCCATTTACGGCGGATCTCATCTGCAAACATGCCAAAGTACCTGGAGTTAATTTGGATTTTAAAAATGCCGATGGGGACACGCCCTTACAGGCAGCAATAAAAGCGTCAAATTTTCATGCGGTAAAAGCACTTATCGCAGCTAACGCTGATATCAGCACCATAACTGATAGTGGAGGAAGGTCATCTTTTGCAATTGCTTGTATGTGGGGGCCAGCTGAAATAGTAGAGCTATTCATTAAAGAACTAAAAAAAGATTCTTCATTTGATATCAACGCACAACTTTTAGAAAATTGGTATACCCCAATGGGGCTTGCCGCCAGCAATAATTTAGTCTCTGTTGCCAGGGTATTACAAAAACACGGAGCAACAGTAAGTGCGCCTTGTCGCCCCCCTCTAAATCATCCAATAAAAATTGCGATAAGTAAGGGGAAAAGTGACGTTGCGATGTGGTTAATCTCACAGGCCACAGAAGATGAACTGAATGAACCAAACATGGTTTCGGCTGAACATTCTGAATTTAAATTTACTGCACTCGATTACGCAGCTAAAAGCAAACACTATAAACTCGTCGATATGCTTTACCAACATGGAGCAACACAAGCAAAAACGGATGTGTTAACCCAACTAGATTGGGGAGAAAGCGATTATTCAAGGCTGAAACACGCTTCAGAACATCAATGCTTATACATAATGCAACATATCTTGAAGAGAGATCTATCATCAATTCACAATGTTGAAGAACTCGAACTGCATGAAATCGCGGCTAAAAATGAACGTCTTTCTCGTTCTCAACTTAATAAACTAAAAAAACCTGGTGTTAACCTAGAGTTTGTAGATGACAAAGGTTATACGCCGTTAAATCGAGCAGTAGAAAACGGGCATTTAAAAGCGGTAACCGCTTTACTTGAATTAGGTGCTAAACCTGATTGCCGAGAGAATAATCATAAAAGAAACGCTATTCAAACTGCAGCGATTCGCAATCGCTGTTTAGAATTACAAGCTCTATTAAACAATTTTGACGGCGATATTGAAGCCGCACCATCTGATGGTTCAGGGTGGACAACCTTTGCTTTAGCGATTTATAAGGGCAATATTAAAATCGCTGAAATATTAGTAAAGCACGATAAGACCATATTAAAACATTTTGAAAAAGGTGACTTTACTCACCTTATGCTCGCTTTACATTACGATCAGAAACCGTTTGCTTCTTGGCTGATTAGCCAGGGGATCGATACTCTTAAATGTAATAGCAAAGGTCAGACTGTCGTTCATTGGATGATAGATAATGAAAAAACCGATTTATTAGAAATCGTTATCATGACAGAGAGTAAAGACCACCAGAACAGCGACAACCAAACACCAGCACAATATGCTCAGGCGTTAGGTAAAACCGAATTGGTCGAACGTATTTCAAAAATAGAGAAACCTTCAAACACTGAGTTTGACTTGATAGATGAACAAACACTAGATATTAGAATGGAAATGGACTCTGTTAGAGACTTTGATGGAATGAAGGCGAATTAATCGCCTTCATCAAAAGAAAGGCTATTTTTTTACTGGGCGCTTCCAACCATTAAGGTTACGCTGCTTTCCGCGAGCAACAGCTAACTGCTCATCTTCTACTTTAGATGTTACTACCGAACCCGCTCCCACCGTAGCCATCTTACCAATTTCAACCGGCGCTACGAGCGATGAGTTTGAGCCAATAAAGGCACCGTCATCAATCTGAGTCAGTGATTTGTTCACACCGTCATAGTTACAGGTAATGGTACCTGCGCCGATATTTACTTTTTCACCGATTTGAGCATCACCAAGATACGTTAGGTGCCCTGCTTTTGAGCCTTTACCTAACACTGATTTTTTCATTTCAACAAAATTACCGACATGAGCATCTTGCTTCAGTTCAGCTCCGGGACGTAAACGAGCAAATGGCCCAGCACTGGCGTCTTCGCCAACAACAGCATTTTCGATGATAGAATATTGTTTTATCACGGCATTGTCAGCAATCGTACTGTTGATAATGATAGCGCCTGCGCCAACTGTCACGCTATTACCGAGTTTAACTTCACCTTCAAACACGGTATTAACATCGATCATCACATCCATGCCCACTTCAACATTACCTCGAATGTCGATGCGGTTTGGATCGCGTAAATTGGCGCCTGCAAGCATCAGTTTTTCAGCTTCACGTAATTGATAAGCTCGTTCTAACTGAGCCAGTTGCACTCGGTTATTAGCGCCTTCTACTTCAATCGCTGATTGTGGTTGCGCAGTACTGATTTCAACACCATCACGATGCGCCATAGCAATGACGTCGGTAAGATAATATTCACCTTGAGCGTTATCAGAAGATAATTGTCCCAACCAAGATTTTAATTGTTTGCCTGGTAATGCCATGATCCCTGTATTCACTTCTTGAATAGCAAGTTGCTCAGTATTCGCATCTTTTTGCTCAACAATGCCCACAACGTTACCGTTTTCACGAACGATACGCCCGTAGCCCGTTGGGTTATCAAGGTTTACCGTTAAAATAGCTAAGCCATTATCGGGTTTGGCTGTTAACAATGATTCTAATGTTGATGTTTGAATGAGTGGCACATCACCATAAAGTACCAATACAGTATCATCATCAGTGATGTGATCATTTGCTTGAGCAACGGCATGGCCTGTACCCAACTGCTCCGCTTGCAATACCCAATTTAGTGCTTGTTCTTGAATCTTGGCTTGTAACTTATCGCCACCATATCCGTAAACAAGATTAATGGTCTCACTACCAAGGTTTTTAGCCGTAGCAATAACATGCTCAACCATAGACTTGTGAGCAATCGGGTGCAGAACTTTCGGGAGATCTGAACGCATTCGGGTACCTTTTCCCGCCGCTAAGATCACTACATTTAACGCCATCATCATATCCTTTGTGAAAATCTAAATGGATTTTACAAGAATAGGAGAGGTTCGGCACGTAAAAGGTTTAGAAATTGGATGAGGTAACACTTTTAAGCTCTCAGCCTGATTAACCGAGCTTCGCATTTCTCTTTTAAAGGGAATAGGAATAGGAATCGGGATTGTCGCTATAGAATCATTTTCCTCTGTGTTGATATTGATTTTAGCTTCTTCATAACCATCTGCCACTTCAGTCGACTTTGGATCTGCACTTAAAGAGGGGGGAGTGGGGTTTACTCCAACTGACTCCACACGAAATTCATTTTGTTTACTCTTAGATAAAATATCTTTCCTTAACTTTTCTAATTCATTCACATCTTTTCTGTGCTCATATTCCTCTTGTGACACTCTGTCAAAAACAACTTCTTCCGTTCCAAGAATGCTCTTAGCTTTATGATAATCATCAGGCAACTGCGCTTGTGGCCAGAGCTGAAAAATAGGGTATGGCACATGGATAAAATTGGAGAATCTTTGTGCATGTGTACAGGCTGCACTATCACTTGAACTAAAGTTTTTTGCAATGGCATGCATGCCATTTGCGGCTGAATTTTCAGCAAAAGGCAGCCCATCACCTCCACGTTTAATTGATTGCCAATGAAATAAAGCACACCCCGTATCAGCCAAAGAAATACTCAGCATACCCATGGTCAAAAATGCGAGTGGGCCTATAATACCTCCAGAACTTATCGTGCCAAATACTGCCATTGACGCTCCAACGATAAGAAGTGCACTCGTAGCCAATTTCTCCCAAAATCGCTTTTTAGCTACGTTAATTTCAGCTTTTTTTAATTGTCTTTTCGCTTCATCTAATGCTTCTTTAGCCGTTTTCAGTAATCTTTCGTTTTCTTCAAGCTTTTCGATGACGGGATCGAGTGGAACATTGCTTAAGTCAAAATCTTGATTTTTAGCCTTACTTTTCAGTGCTTCTGTATGGACAACAATCTCAGTGTTGAGATCACGAACGCTTGCTTCAAGCTTTTCACATTCGGCTTTAAATTTAATAACTTCCTCTAATAACTTTGTCGACTTATTAGGGTTACTGAGCGCAAAATCTAGTCCTGCGCCTGGTGCACCAAACGTTAAGTTTGCGACCGTTAATATCACACGTTTAGGAATGGATATTCTTCTTGCCCATTTGAAAGCGGTTTCGTGCTCAATGCCACAAGCTTTCATTAAGTAAAAAGCGATATTACCAATTGAATCGGCACCTAAAGTAAGACCTTCTCCTTCTTCACTCTTATTTTTTAGACGCCAATCAATCAAGGCAGTAATGGAGTCTGCCGCAAACAATAATGCAACAGAACCAACAATAACACCGATGGCAATAGGTAAAGCAGCACCGCCACTAGCAACAACAGAGCCTATAGATAATCCAACGCCAAGTAGAACAAACGGAATAGCAATCATTCTGAACAAAAAACTTTTTCGAGCAATATCTACACTATTTTTTTTGGCTTCTTCAAAATTACTTTTCGCACTTTCGACACTGCGTTCTCTTACCTCACCGACGGAGTCACGAGTAGTACTTGCAGGCGTTAAAGGCACTACGTTTTGAAAGTTATCTCTGTGTATATCCTCATCATTCGAATCTACTGTATTTTTTGAGATGTTAGATACTGAATGTGAGTAGGGATAGGGGTATGAGCCATCATAAGGTTGATGACAAGCAGGCAAGCACATAAATAGGAACTCCAAACAAACATCGTTTGAATGAAATCCCGCATTCAATACAGATATAAAAAAGGAAAGCCTGGTCCTGACCTTCCTTTATATTTTAACTTACTATTTTATATACAAAAATACTATTCTAAGTTAAGTCCAATTCCGTCAGTGCATATTCAGGCTGAAAGTTTAAATTTTGCAACCAATTGACTCAATGAATCCACTTTGTTTGACAGCTGTCGAGTTTCAGTAGCAGCTTCGGTAGTTGTAGCCAATGACTGACCTGTAACTCGAGCAATGGCGTCCATATTCTCAGCCACTTCACCTGACACAGCGGATTGTTCTTCGCCCACTGTAGCGATAGATTGAATATTCTCGGCAACATTTTGTGCGTTCGTCACAATTTCATTAAGCGCTCCACCCGCTTCTTCGGCTAACTCTACACCTTGCTGCACTTGCTCAATACTGGAATCCATTTGATGAATAACTTGCTCTGTTTGTTTCTGCATTGCGCTAATGGTCGACTTAATCTCTTCCGTTGCCACAACAGTTCGTTGCGCAAGTTGCCTTACTTCATCAGCCACAACCGAGAACCCTCGACCATACTCACCAGCACGAGCAGCCTCGATTGCTGCGTTAAGCGCAAGTAAGTTCGTTTGATCAGCAATACTGCTAATTACCGTCACAATGGAGCCAATTTCTTCACCACGATTACCCAATTCTTTCACTGAAGAAGTCACATCGACGACGACGCCATCAATTTTCTGCATGCTTGAAATGGTTTTATCTACAACGGATTGACCACGAGTAGCAACCTCTTCAGTTTGTACTGCACCATCTGCCGCTCCCATACTGCTTTGTGCAACATCACGAATTGATGCTGACATTTCTTCAATCGCAGCAGACACCATGTCCGCTTGTTGACTTTGCTCTTCCATATTTTTAGCAATGCGATTATTGGCTTCAGTAAGTTGTTCACTGCCTTCTGATACTTGATACATGGCATTATTCACTTCACTGATCAATTCATTAAGCGAACCAGACATTTTATTCACAACTAAAGTCAGCTCACCAAGTTCGTCTTGACTCTCAACTTGCAGCGGCTTACCACTTAAATCACCATTGGCCACTGCTTGAGTACGCTGAAGGATTTGATTAAGGCCTGAAGATATTTTTTTAGAGATAACCGTAGCAATAACCGCAGAAACGCCAATAGCAATGAGTGTCGATATTAATTGTGCCCAAAATGTAGTAATTTCGACATCTTTCACTCTTTCAAGATCTGTTTTAACGAGCTTCTCCTGAGAATTTTTAATCTCAGCCAATAACTGTTTAATTTGTGAAGCTCTTGGTGCAACCTCTGAAGCTAAAAGGTAATTTGCTCGGTTCCAATCATCATTACTGCGATAATCAATGATCTTACTCGGTAACGGCGAGAATCCTTCTCGGTGTTTTTTGAAAATAGACCAATTCTGTGATTGTTCAGGTGAGAATAGGGTTTGTTGTGCAAGCACATTTTGAAATAATTCATTATGATGCTTCCATTCTTTGTCAAAACTATTTTTATATTTATCAGTACCTGATAATAAGTAAGAACGTACATGAGCCAGAGATAACTCTAAAGAGTCTCGTAAATCAGCAATATCTTTCATGAGCATTTTACGTGTTGGTGTTGCAGGCATTTGCGCTTCTAAATCAAGCAAAGAAGTTAATGAAGCTAACTTTCTTTCCGCTAACGGCATCGCTTCGTCAGTCAATAAAGCGTATGAAGGAATATTGCTTTTATCATGCGCAATCATTTCAATTCGAGTTTGGGTATCTTTGAACTCTTTAACTAATAACTTAACTTGCTGAAACTTATTTTTATCTTTACTGTTTTCCCACTGACTTGAAAACTGCTCAATATCTTTCAATGCACTATCAATATCTTTCAATGACTGTTGACGATTCAACTTCATTTTTTCGGCAAACTCAGGCTCTTTTCCCAAAACCATGTAACCACGTAAAGATGCCAGTGAATCATTGACGCCATTCAATAATTTCCAACCACTTATTTTCGTTGGAAAACGCATATCAACCAACTGATGCTCTAAATCCTGCATACGTTTGATTTGAATGTGACTGACAAAAGCATTAATGATGAGAAAGAGTACGACTGCAGAAAAACCCAATCCGAGTTTTTTTCCGATGGTAAGCTTCATTGTTAAATCCTTTTATACAAACAGCTAAAGCGATATCAGGTATTGAGTATAGTAGAGATTTAAAATAACGCTTGTGATAGTAAAAGCCCTTCAGTTTTTAAAGGGCTTTTAAAGTTTTAACAATTATTTACTTGAAAAATTAGTTTCATTTTGAGGTTCGATAATTACGCTTTCTCCCCCCATATATTTAACACTTCCGCTTTTTTGATAAGCCATGTAGTAAAACCCATCTTTAGTCTGAGGGACAACACAGGATAATTTATTTCCATCAAAATTTACGTAAAGTTCGCATAGAGTTGAACTTTTATTATCGCTAATACCAGGAGCCTGGTTTATCGCACCTACAAACAAATCACTAAAGCCAGTACCCGGATTTAATGAAATATTTAAACTTTTTCCACCTTTTTTGACTGGAATTTTATAACAATAATAGTTGTTACTATTTAGCGGCCCTAAGTTTTGTGGTGTGCCGGTGATACTCATTTCACGAGCATTAGAATAAGTCGTTACATCTTCCGCTTTATCAACCGTACCACACTCTGCAGAAGCAACTGACATCCCAGAAGAGAAGTAACCAACTTTACCACCAAGAGATAATGACAAACTTACCTTATCACCAACTGTCGGAGAGCCTGTATTGACTACACCATAGTACATTCCAGCTTTTGGGTTTGTTACAGTACAATTTGTGTCTGTTAAATATTTAATATTACAGTCACCAGGTTGAGCCGTACCAAACGAAGGTGGTTTACCGTAGTGTGAAATCAAAATTGCATTGATATCACCACCAGTATTTATCGTATAGACTTTCTTCCCTTTAGGGACTTCGAACTTAAAACATGTGGCTTCAGTTGACAGTGAGATGGTTTTGCTTTCACCCGCTGTTAATGTCACGGCGTTTTTGAAGTCTTCAGGTGTAGAACAGTTAGTAGAAGCAAAAGCTTGTATTGAAGACAATGAAGCCAGTACCCCAAGTAAAATTACTATTTTATTTCTCATAATTTTCCCCAATATATTGAATATTGTTCAAAGTATAGACAATGTTATTTTTATTGCCGATGCTATCAATAAAGGGAATAAGAACAAGTTAATTTATATTCATTGAGCCATAACAGATCAGTAAACAACTCTGTTTTGAAGTTTATTTCTGATTCAAAAACACAAAATAAATAGAAATTAATGTTGCATTCATTTACATGTATTTATTTTACTTCATGTAGTTATTTAAATGCTCCCTCAAAACAACAATGAAAAGCTAAACATTATTTAATTTTCGATACTTTTTAGTTAGATTGATATCGATTAACTTAGTTCTGATTGTACTCACTGAAGGAACTATGATGGCTGGACTACAGATACCACCAACTCACTTACCCACAATAATAATAGAGGATGCAGAAGTAGAAGGTTCAAATTCGAGTTCAATGTTACATGCAAAAAGTAATTGGCAAATTTCTGTTTCCTCCCCATCAACAGAACTTAATTGGGAAACCTTTTTTTTAAAAGACGATAGCACAACTGGCAGAAGTGATTTTCTCGAAGAGATAAAATCCACTCTTTTAATGAAAAATACTCCTTCTGAAACTCATGCGCCAGAAAATGATTCAAACACGCCATCAATCACTGAAAGTGAACCTCAACAATTGGAAGATTCTGCCGCATCATTACTATTTGAAAATATAGCAACCACAAGTAAAGAAGAACTTCAGTTTCGATTAGGAAAATTAAAAAATGGTGGTAACTTAGAGATCAACGCCCCCATTAAAAACGGAGACAGTTTGCTTCATCAAGCTTGTAAAACTGGAAATTCTGACGCAATTGAAATTCTTATCGCTAACGGGGCCGATTTAGCGACCATAAACCCTGAAACGCACTCCACACCGTTACATTCAGTCATCGAATCAGGGAACGATAAACTCATTCATGACGTATTTATTTCGTCGCCAATGACAATGACCCAAATGTGCGATAGTAATGGAGTAAGTCCTTTTGTGGCGTTAATGAATAATGGAAAACAACAATTAGCTAATGAAATATTAGCAACTCAAACAAAAACAATATTTGCCGAACAAGGTAAATATACAAGTTTAAAATCTCAGTTTGATACAAAGCTTTCTCTACAAAAAGAAGCTCAACATCTTGATACTCAAAAACAATTAAGTAAGCAGAAATTAGAACTCACAACAAAATTTGAAAAAGAAACAGAAAGAACAAAAAAAGAGTTAGTAGCCAACCTCCATGATGCTTGGGAGGGCTCAAGAAGGCTTAGACAGCAATTAACACCACCAGCCAGTCAAAGAGGTTTTCGTCATATTCAACAAACGGAAGAGGTAACAGCATTAAAAGCTGAGCTCGCACAAGTAAAAGCCAAGTTGAGGATTATAAGCCAACCTAATAGTGAAATAATTTAAGGTAATTTATAAACAAAAAAGGCGACCCTAAGGCCGCCTTTTAACGTCATAATCAGCTGATTATCTGGCAATGTTCTTCTTGATGGTTTCAACAACGCGAAGCTGTGCCATGGCTTTGGATAACTCCACCATTGCTGCTTCATAGTTGAAGTCTTGGCCTGCTTCAGCGATTAACGCTTCAGCACGCTTTTTCGCTTCAAGCGCCGCTTGCTCATCAATGTCATCGGCACGCATAACCACATCAGCCAATACCGCTACTGATGAAGGTTGTACTTCTAGCATTCCGCCAGATAAGTAAAACACTTCCTCAGAGCCGTCTTGCTTGACGATGCGCGCCATGCCAGGTTTGATGGTCGTCAGCAGTGGCGTATGACCAGGCATAATACCTAAATCACCTTCTTCACCTGTAACTTGCAAGTGTGACACTCGGCCGTTAAAGATGCTGCTTTCTGCACTTACGATATCAAGATGTACTGTCATGGCTGCCATCCGGTCTCCTTAAGGTATCAGGTCTAAACAAGGTTCAGACCCAACAACTCATTATTACTTGTTGGCTTTCTCTACCGCTTCTTCGATAGAACCAACCATGTAGAACGCTTGCTCTGGAATATCATCATAGTCACCATTTAACAGACCTTTAAAGCCTGCAATCGTGTCTTTCAGAGAAACGTACTTACCAGGAGAACCCGTGAAGACTTCTGCTACGAAGAACGGTTGCGATAAGAAACGCTCGATCTTACGTGCACGGAATACAGTTGTTTTATCTTCATCAGATAATTCATCCATACCCAGAATAGCAATGATGTCTTTCAGCTCTTTATAACGTTGCAATACAGTCTGTACACCGTTTGCCGTGTCATAGTGCTCTTGACCAACTACTTGTGGATCTAATTGACGTGAAGTCGAATCCAGTGGGTCAACCGCAGGGTAAATACCGAGCGATGCAATTTGACGTGACAATACAACCGTCGCATCCAAGTGAGCAAACGTTGTTGCTGGCGATGGATCCGTTAAGTCATCCGCAGGTACGTATACGGCTTGAACAGAAGTGATAGACCCTGTTTTAGTCGATGTAATACGTTCCTGAAGTACACCCATCTCTTCTGCAAGAGTTGGCTGATAACCTACCGCTGATGGCATACGACCTAGTAGTGCTGATACTTCAGTACCCGCTAGTGTGTAACGATAGATGTTATCGACGAACAATAGTACGTCTTTACCTTCGTCACGGAACTTCTCAGCCATTGTTAGACCAGTCAAAGCAACACGTAAACGGTTTCCTGGAGGCTCATTCATTTGGCCGTAAACCATGGCTACTTTATCAAGTACGCCTGATTCTTCCATCTCGTAGTAGAAGTCGTTACCCTCACGAGTACGCTCACCAACACCAGCGAAAACAGAAAGACCTGAGTGGGCTTTTGCGATGTTGTTAATAAGTTCCATCATGTTAACGGTCTTACCAACACCCGCACCACCGAATAAACCTACTTTACCACCCTTAGCGAATGGACAAACTAGATCGATTACTTTGATACCAGTTTCAAGAAGTTCAGTTGTATTTGACTGATCTTCATATGAAGGAGCTTCACGGTGGATAACGTAACGATCGTCTTCGCCGATTTCGCCAGCTTCATCAATTGGCTCACCCAATACGTTCATGATACGGCCTAGTGTAGCCGAACCAACTGGAACTTGAATTGGTGATCCTGAGTTTTCAACCTCGATACCACGACGCAAACCATCTGATGAACCCATTGCAATGGCACGTACTACGCCACCACCAAGTTGTTGCTGAACTTCAAGCACCAACCCGTTACAAGTTCCTTCACCAGTGATTTTTAGAGCGTCATATACCTGAGGTACAGCATCATGTGGAAACTCAACGTCCACAACCGCGCCAATAACTTGGACAACAGTACCTGTGCTCATGATTAATCCTCTAAATATCTATTTAACCTTGCTTAAACCGCAGCTGCACCGGATACAATTTCCGACAGCTCTTGCGTAATCGCAGACTGACGGGCTTTGTTATAAACCAGTTGCAAATCGTTGATAAGATCACCTGCGTTGTCGGTTGCAGCCTTCATCGCTACCATACGGGCAGCTTGTTCAGACGCAATATTTTCAACAACACCTTGGTACACTTGAGATTCAACATAACGGACCAATAATGTATCCAAAAGTGCTTTTGGATCTGGCTCGTAAATGTAGTCCCAGCTGTGACCAATAAACTCATCTTCGTTCTCGGACTTCGGCAAAGGTAGTAGCTGTTCGATCACTGGAGTTTGCACCATGGTATTTTCAAACTTGTTGAATACCACATACAAACGATCCAATTTGCCTTCGTTGTAAGCTTCGAGCATGACACGTACCGTACCAATCAAGTCAGATAACGACGGAGCGTCACCTAAACCTGATGCGTGCGAAACAATGTTGCCACCAAAGCTATTGAAAAACTGTACGCTTCGAGAACCGATTGGACAAAAATCCACTTCGACACCCTTATCCATATAGCTTTTCACGTCTGCCGCCACTTTTTTAAATAAGTTGACGTTCAGACCACCACAAAGACCACGGTCGGTTGCCACAACAATGTAACCAACCCGCTTAGCTTCTCTCACTTCCAAATAAGGATGCTTATATTCGAGAGAACCTTGTGCGACGTGACCGATCACCTTACGCATACTTTCCGCATAAGGACGACTCGCAGCCATGCGGTCCTGCGCTCTGCGCATTTTGCTTGCTGCGACCATCTCCATAGCGGAGGTGATCTTCTGAGTGTTTTGAACACTCGCGATCTTAGTTTTAATCTCTTTAGCGCCGGCCATCTTTACTCTCCAATTCTGGACCTGAGGTGCCTTAAGACACCTCTTGTTTTACTACCAGGTTTGGGTTTCTACGAACTTGTCGAGGCCAGCCTTCAAACCAGCTTCGATGTCAGCGTTATAGTCGCCAGTCTCGTTGATGGTTTTAAGAAGATCAGCATGCTCGCTGTTCATGTAAGAGAGCAAAGCGGCTTCGAAATTACCGACTTTATTTAGCGCAACCGCTTTAAGGTAGCCTTTTTCAGCAGAGAAAATTGACACTGCTTGATCCGCTACACTCATAGGAGCGTATTGCTTTTGCTTCATAAGTTCAGTAACACGCTCACCATGCTCAAGTTGAGCACGAGTTGCATCATCTAAGTCAGATGCAAACTGAGAGAACGCTGCAAGCTCACGATACTGTGCAAGTGCAGTACGGATACCGCCTGACAGTTTCTTGATGATCTTAGTCTGCGCTGCACCACCTACACGAGATACTGAGATACCTGGGTTAACAGCAGGACGTAGGCCTGAGTTAAATAAATCAGTTTCAAGGAAGATCTGACCATCGGTAATCGAAATTACGTTAGTCGGTACGAACGCTGATACATCACCAGCTTGGGTTTCAATAAGAGGAAGTGCAGTCAATGACCCAGTCTTACCTTTTACTTCACCGTTAGTAAACTTCTCTACGTAAGCTTCGTTTACGCGTGATGCACGCTCTAGTAAACGAGAATGTAGATAGAATACGTCACCTGGGTATGCTTCACGACCTGGTGGACGCTTAAGCAGCAATGAAATTTGACGATAAGCAACAGCTTGCTTAGACAAATCATCATATACGATCAGCGCATCTTCACCGCGGTCACGGAAGTATTCACCCATTGAACAACCAGAATAAGGTGCAAGGAATTGCAATGCAGCAGCTTCAGAAGCCGTTGCAACCACTACGATAGTATTTTGTAGTGCACCATGTTCTTCTAGCTTACGTACTACGTTAGCAATTGTTGATGCTTTTTGACCAACCGCTACGTATACACAAGCAATGCCAGAATCTTTCTGGTTGATGATGGCATCAATTGCCATCGCTGTTTTACCAGTCTGACGGTCACCAATAATAAGCTCACGCTGACCACGACCGATTGGGATCATAGAGTCAACAGCTTTATAACCGGTTTGAATTGGTTGTGATACTGACTTACGTTCAATAACACCTGGAGCGATTACTTCAACAGGAGAGAAACCATCGTTTTCGATTGGTCCTTTACCGTCGATTGGCTCACCAAGTGTATTCACAACACGACCAAGTAGACCACGACCCACCGGTACTTCTAGAATACGGCCAGTCGTTTTAACTTTTACGCCCTCTGCCAATCCGGCATATGAGCCCATTACTACGGCACCTACAGAATCACGTTCTAAGTTCAACGCGATTGCATAACGGTTACCTGGCAATTCGATCATCTCACCTTGCATCACGTCCGCTAGGCCATGAATACGGATGATGCCGTCACTTACTGCAACGATAGTACCTTCGTTGCGAGCTTCACTGACGACTTCGAACTGCTCGATCCGCTGTTTAATCAGATCGCTGATTTCAGTGGAATTCAGTTGCATGCTCAAACTCCCAATTACGACAATAAGTCATCATTTAGACGTGATAATTTACCACGTACAGAACCATCAATGACTAAGTCGCCTGCTTTGATAATGACACCAGCAACGAGGCTAGCATCTATGCTGCAATTCAGCTTTACTTTGCGTGCTAAACGTTTTTCAAGGCTTGCGGCGATTTCCGCTTGTTTCTCTGTGCTCAGATCGGTTGCTGAAATCACATCAGCTTCCACTTCTTTCGCCCATTCATTACGAAACTCAGCGTATAATTCTGCTACCGCAGGCAATACTTCCAAACGTCCGTTTTCAGCCATTACTTTGATCAGGTTTTGACCCTGCGCATTGACTTGCTCACCACAAATACCAATGAAAAATTCAGCTAATTGCTGTGGTGCCATCGCACCTTTTAACATTGGGTTTACGTCTTTGTGGTTAGCAACAGCACCGGCAAACTCAAGCATTTCTGCCCAAATGTCTACCGTGTTGCTTTCAACCGCATGATCAAACGCTGCCTTTGCGTAAGGGCGAGCAATGGTGGTTAACTCAGCCATAACTCAACTCCCTTATCAAATTTCAGCAACAAGTTTTTCAACGATGTCACTGTGAGCACTTTGATCAATAGAACGTTCAAGGATTTTTTCAGCACCTTGAATAGCTAAAGAAGCCACTTGCTTACGCAGGTCTTCTTTTGCACGGTTACGTTCAGCTTCAATTTCTGCGTGACCCTGAGCGATAATTTTCGCACGTTCAGCGTCTGCTTCGGTTTTTGCTTCATCAACGATTTGAGCTTTACGCTTGTTAGCGGACTCAATAATTTCGTTAGCAGTTACCTTAGCTTCTTTAAGTTGGTCAGTAGCTTTCGCTTGAGCCAACTCTAAGTCTTTCGCGGCGCGATCCGCATCAGCAAGACCGTCAGCAATCTTCTTTTGGCGCTCTTCAATTGCACTCATAAGAGGTGGCCAAATAAACTTCATGCAGAACCACACGAAGATAATGAAAGCTACCGTCTGACCGAGTAGGGTGATGTTGAAATTCACAACAGCCTCCTAGTTAGAGTTAAGACAGAAGCGTGTGTTAAAGCATGCCACCTAGTGGGTTAGTGAATAGCATAAATAATGCGATACCAACACCGATCATAGTTACGGCGTCAAGAAGACCCGCTACGATGAACATCTTAACTTGAAGCATAGGAGCCATTTCTGGTTGGCGAGCTGCGCCTTCCAAGAACTTGCCACCCAATAGGCCGAAACCGATTGCAGTACCAAGTGCACCCATACCAATCAGTAGAGCAACAGCGATTGCTGTCATACCTAAAATCGTTTCCATCTTTATCTCCGATTCTAAATCTAATTTAGTTGTTTGATTTAGTTTAAAAAATTTTCTTCAGCAATCCTTAATGATCTTCATGTGCCATGCTTAAATAAACAATGGTCAACATCATGAAGATAAATGCCTGTAGGGTAATAACCAAAATATGGAAGATTAACCAACCTAGTTGTAGTGACACACCTAGAGCTGATAACGCCAAGTTAGTACCATACATAAGCGCAATAAGGATGAAGATCAACTCACCTGCATACAAGTTACCGAACAAACGAAGTGCCAAAGAAATCGGCTTCGCAATTAACGTTACGGATTCTAACAGGAGGTTGACTGGTATCATTGCCTTATGGTTAAAAGGCTGTAGTGTCAGTTCTTTCACAAAGCCTGAAACACCTTTGACTTTAATGCTGTAATAAATAATCAGCAAAAACACACCAATAGCTAAGCTGAAGGTGATGTTTACGTCAGTCGTTGGAACTACTTTCATATATGGGATCCCCATTAATGCAGCTACGTGAGGTAGCCAATCAACTGGAACCATATCCATGAAGTTCATCAGGAATATCCATACGAAAATAGTTAACGCAAGAGGTGCAATCAGAGCATTTTTGCCGTGGAAGGTCTCTTTAACACTGTTGTCGACAAACTCAACAATCATCTCAACGAAGCATTGCAGCTTCCCTGGGACACCTGTTGTAGCATTTTTGGCAACAGAGCGGAACAACCACAAGAATAAAACACCCAAACCAACCGAAAAGAACAATGAATCAATGTGCCATGCCCAAATCCCTTCACCAACACTTAAGTTGGTAAGGTGATGTTGGATATAGCCCTGCGGTGTTAGCGCTTCACCAGTTGCAGCCATGATTCATCCTACTTAACTTTGCTTGAAGTACAAAGGCGCTGTCCAGTGCACCATCAGAGTGACAAGATACCCAACAAACACTGGCATAAATGCCAATTTAAGTTGACTAAAAATCAAACTGAAAAACACAATGGTTAGCAGCAGCTTTACCGCTTCCCCCCAATAAAAGCTTTTTAAGATTTTATCGGCTTGACTTGCTCCACTCTTGGAGAAAGCAAGGGTTGCGAATACAAAATTAGGAATTGCAGCTACCATACCACCAGCCAAAGCTGCTAGCCCAGTATACAATTCCCACACGGTAGAAAAGACAATTGCCGTTAACACTGCCACTGTCACTTGAACCAACACTAATTTATAGGCGGCCGTGCGACCTCGGCGAGCTAAAATATTCGTCAAACTGTCTTCTCCACATACGGACTTTCTCACCTTTCAACCCACTTTTTGAAGCGGATCAAATTTTGAAGGACAAAAAAGCTTGCGAAAGTATACCCGCTTAGGCTTGCAATGCAACTTTGAGATGTTGAAAAACGAGACTTTGTAATCAGATTTAGGGCTTACAGACTGTCATGTCACATAAACAGTCTGTCGTAATGTTAGGTAGGTCGAGATTTTTGATGCCGAATTCGCTTGTTTTTAGCGGATTTTGCTAAGAATTCCGTCTAATTCAGAGAGATCTTGGTAGTTAATGACGATTTTTCCTTTTCCTTTGCTGTTGTGACTGATAGAAACTTTCGCTCCTAAGCGTTCAACCAGCTCAGATTCTAAGCGTACAACATCGTTATCTTTTTGTATCTGTTTTGTCTCTTTGACTGGATTGAGTGTTTTATTGACTAAACGCTCAGTGTCACGCACGGTCAATTCTTTAGCAACTACTTGTTTTGCAAGGTTTGTTTGCTCATCACCTTCCACAGCTAGCAGTGCACGAGCGTGCCCCATATCGAGATCACCGTGCTCTAGTAAACGCTTAACAGGTTCATTAAGAGAGTTCAAACGTAACAAATTCGTTACAGTAGTTCGGGATTTTCCTACCGCATCGGCCGTTTGTTGATGCGTTAATTCAAATTCTTCAATCAACCGATTTAAGGCAATGGCTTCTTCCATCGCATTTAAGTCTTCACGCTGAATATTTTCAATCAAGGCAATCGCAACGGCGGCTTCATCAGGCACTTGTTTAACAATACAAGGGACACGTTCAAGCCCTGCTTGCATAGATGCACGCCAACGACGTTCACCAGCAATAATTTCGTAATGAGTGCCATGGTCAAGCTTACGCACAACAATAGGCTGAATGATACCTTGAACTCGAATGGACTCAGCGAGCTCATCCAATGCATCTGGTGACATATCTTTGCGCGGCTGATATTTACCCGGCTCTAGTAAATCAACATCCAAACGAATTAATTCGTTATGACCAGGAACTCCCTGGGTTTCAACGGCATCAGTAACGTCTTTGGTCGCCGCTTGTTGCTGAATTTTTTGGTTTGAAGCCATGCTGGTGCTTAGCAATGCATCTAAGCCTTTCCCTAGGCCACGTTTTTTTAAATTCATAGTACTTCCTTAAGCTGGCTGCGCACTGACTTGCTCTGAACGGCGAATGATTTCTCCGGCAAGCGCTAAATAAGCTTTAGCACCTGCACTCGACTTATCATAATACATGGCAGGTGCACCAAAGCTCGGAGCCTCTGCTAAACGTACGTTGCGAGGAATCACAGTGCGGTACACTTTATCACCAAAATGACTTTTAAGCTGATCGGACACATCATTGGCTAAACGATTTCTTGGGTCATACATGGTGCGTAAAATGCCCTCAATCGCCAATCCAGGATTCACCATAGCCGCGAGCTTACTGATAGTATCAAGAAGGGCGGTAAGACCTTCCAATGCATAATACTCACATTGCATAGGTACTAATGCGCTGTCAGCGGCTGACATAGCGTTAACCGTCAACATGTTCAGTGACGGTGGGCAATCAATAAAAATAAAATCATAATCATCTTTGATCGGCATTAACGCATTTTTTAAGCGTACTTCGCGAGCAAAAAATTCCATCAACTTAATTTCTGCGGCGGTAACATCAGCATTTGCTGCAATTAAATCGTATTTACCTGCCGTATCTTTAATGACAACGTCATTGAATGGAGTTTCATCCACTAATAAATCATAAGCAGTTCGATTGACTTCATATTTATCAACGCCGCTGCCCATGGTGGCATTACCTTGGGGATCGAGATCAATTAACAATACACGGCGCTTGGTTGCAGCCAGTGATGCAGCTAAATTCACACAGGTTGTTGTTTTTCCTACGCCACCTTTTTGGTTCGCTACGGCAATGATTTTTCCCACGCTAATATCCTATTGTTCAGCCTGAAACTGCGTTAGCTCTTAATAATTTTTAATAGATGACGTTGCTCATCTAAAGCGGGCACTTTTAAATCTATGGTCTCAATAACTTCAAAACCTTCAGGTAATTGTGCCAGCTCATCATCGGTTAATTGTCCTTTAAGTGCATAAAATACACCGTCGGATTTCGGTAAGTGATGACACCAATTTAACATATCTTGCACTGATGCAAAGGCCCGACTTAGTACGCCATCAAAACCTTGTTCGTCTTGATAGGCTTCAACCCGACTTTCCACCGAGGTGACGTTATGAATGCCCAGCTCAAACTGTACCTGTTTTTGAAAGCGAATACGCTTACCTAAACTGTCCAGTAATACAAATTCTTTATCTGGATTGATGATGGCCAACGGCAAGCCTGGTAATCCCGGGCCGGTACCCACATCAATAAAACGTTGTCCGTTAAGATGTTTTGATACCACAACGCTGTCCATTATATGGCGAACCAGCATTTGCATAGGATCTCGAACTGAAGTCAAATTATAGGCTTTGTTCCATTTATTGAGCATAGCAACTAAACCAACCAATTGCTGCTGTTGTTGCTCAGTAATTGTGATATCTGCTTGAGAAAGATAATGAACAAGTTGCTGCTTCAGTTCAGATGTCATGTGTTTCAAGATCTCATAATAAAATTCAACCCCATATTATGACGTCCAGAAAACAACAAGGGAAGCAAAAAGCTTCCCTTGTTCAATAAAGCATAACAGACTGAGTGATTAAGCGCTTTTTCTCAAAAGACCACGTTTCTTAAGATGCACTAATAAAATTGAAATTGCTGCCGGGGTGATCCCTGAAATCCTTGAAGCCTGACCAATTGTTTCAGGTCTAGCCTCATTCAGTTTGGCAATCACTTCATTCGAGAGCCCAGGTACTTCTTGATAATCTAAGTTGACGGGTAATCCTGTATTTTCATTTCGTTGCTGCTTTTCTATTTCTTGCAGTTGTCGTTGAATGTACCCTGAGTACTTAACTTGAATTTGTACTTGCTCTGCGGCAAGAGGATCTTCAATCGCTGGGCCAAAACCTTCAATGGAGGTTAATTTTTCATAATCCATTTCAGGGCGACGCAATAATTCTTCAAACGTGGCTTCACGAGAAATTGGCGTATTGAGATGTGGATTAAGAATATCCACTAGATCCGATTTTGGATGCACCCATTGGTTCCGTAAACGCTGTAATTCGGTCTCAATCGCTTCACGCTTATCATTGAATACCTGCCAACGTTCATCATCCACTAAGCCAAGTTCACGACCTTTTTCAGTCAAACGCATATCGGCATTATCTTCACGCAACAGTAAACGATATTCAGCTCTACTGGTAAACATACGATATGGCTCTTTGGTACCAAGCGTTGAAAGATCATCAACCAATACACCAAGATAGGCTTCATCACGACGTGGACACCATGAATCCTTACCCTGTACCTGTAACGCCGCATTCATACCGGCTAATAAACCTTGAGCACCAGCTTCTTCGTAACCGGTTGTGCCATTGATTTGCCCCGCAAAGAACAAACCTGAAATGTATTTTGTTTCTAAGGAATTCTTTAGATCTCTAGGATCAAAGTAATCATACTCGATGGCATAACCAGGGCGAATGATCTGCGCATTTTCCATCCCTTGAATGGAGCGTACCAAATTCAGCTGTACATCAAATGGTAGGCTGGTGGATATACCATTTGGATAGATTTCATTGGTATTTAATCCTTCAGGTTCAATAAAGATCTGATGCGAATTTTTATCTGCAAAGCGCATGATCTTATCTTCAATTGATGGACAGTATCTCGGGCCAACGCCCTCAATCTCGCCGCTGTACATAGGGCTTCGATCTAATCCACCACGGATAATGTCATGGGTTTGCTCATTGGTATGGGTAATATGGCAGCTGACCTGTTCAGGATGCTGATTAACATCACCAATAAATGACATTATCGGCAATGGGTCATCACCTTTCTGTTCCTGCATCTTTGAAAAATCAATGCTGTTTGCGTCGATACGTGGTGGTGTTCCCGTTTTTAAGCGGCCAATACGCATCGGCAATTCTTTTAAACGTTGCGCTAAACTGATGGACGGTGGATCACCCGCTCGACCACCACTGTAGTTTTCAAGACCAATATGAATTTTACCACTCAAGAACGTCCCAGCAGTTAAAACGACGGTCTCGGCAGCAAAGGCAAGTCCCATCTGAGTCACGACGCCAACGACTCGATCGTTCTCAATAATCAGATCATCAACTGATTGCTGGAATAAACGTAAATTGGGTTGGCTTTGTAAAATCGTTTGAATTTTTTGACGATATAAACTGCGATCGGCTTGAGCACGAGTTGCGCGTACAGCTGGGCCTTTACTCGAATTTAAAGTTCTAAATTGGATACCTGCATGATCGGTTGCAATTGCCATCGCACCACCCAAAGCATCAATTTCTTTGACTAAATGACCTTTACCAATACCACCAATGGCTGGATTACATGACATTTGACCTAACGTATCAATGTTATGCGTTAGCAATAACGTGTTTACACCCATTCTTGCAGCTGCAAGTGCTGCTTCAGTTCCGGCATGACCACCGCCAACCACTATTACATCAAACCGTTCATGAAAATGCATTTCACACCTTTACGTCAAAAATAAAACCCTTTTGGGTTGATCATTATTGAGATCAAAATTAGGGATCGCCACTTTTAGCGAGCTGGGTATTTTAACACTTACTCACAACTAGGTGAATGATCATCTTTGAATATTTAAAAATGCCGATCTTCAACATGATCTCTTTAATAGATCTTTTTATTTATATATAGATCTTCTTATTATTGTTTATTATTAAGGGAGTACTTTTCTGTTGATAACCGAATATTACCTTATAAAACCAATGGTTAACGAGATTTAGATCGTGTGATCAAACCGCGATCTACTCAGTTATAAGTTGGGGATAGATCGGTGAGTTATCCACAGCGATGATCTTATTTTAAAATGACCTTTTTTTCACCCCAGCTTGATCAGAGTTAGATCAAACGTTACCCACAGAGTTATCCCAATGCGAATAACTCTGTGAATAGATCTGATCTAAGGTGTGTGTGAAATACGAAATTGAGAGGAGGATATTAAAGGATCTGATCTTTCCAGCTTTCTAACCAGTTGATTGCAGTATCTTCTGGCAACTCTTCTTGTTGAACATCAATCTGGATCTTATTCACAATTTCTTTGGCACCGAGCTGTTGAAAACTTTTGATCAAAAGTTCTGGGCCTTCACAAAAAGTGTCATAACTGGAATCTCCAATCGCACAAGCGGCGAATTTTACAGCAGTCAGATCCGGTTTTTGTTCCAAAAGTTGTTGGTGGAGAGGCTGAATATTATCTGGGAGCTCTCCTGCTCCATGAGTTGAACTTACCAATAACCACAAATTATTAGTATTTAGTGCACCAAGATCTGGCGTTAAATGCTGCTCAGTCTCATGCCCCTGCTCAGTTAATATACTGATCAATTCGTCAGAAACATATTCCGCACCACCTAATGTTGTGCCGACAATAACCTCAATTTTAGCCATAAATTGCTTTTACCTAGTTGATTTCATTCATTGGGCGTATATTAACACCCAATACAAAGTGGTAAAAATAGGGTTTTATCTATGCGAACTTATCTTGGTCTTCTGTGTGTATTTTTGCTGACGGCATGCCAAAGTAACGACAATTTATCTCTAGTAAGCCATTGTGAAACTGCTACTCAAAGTCAGCATTTTGAATTTGTATTGAAAGATAAACGTCATGTCATTGTCGCAGAAGGTGAAAATGAACCTCGAAGTATCGGCAGTTATAGTGTTCGTCTCTATGGTGCCAATCTGGATTTTCCTTATGATGACTTTATTGATGGGGTTATTCGAATACGTGACGGCCAACTAGAGAAGGTGGAAGCGGATAATAATCAAATCATAATCACCATCAAATCAGCAGGTTCAGGTGGCTATGAATCCACTGATCGTTTTCTAATAAAAGAAAATAAACTTATTTATTCTAAAATAAAATAGTCTCTGAAGCGGCATATTACATTTACATATTAAGCAGACAGTTTTTATTAAGTTTACTTGTCATAGAGTCAACCTGTTGAATTAGTTATAAGTCTTGAATAAAGACTCTAAAATAACGTGCAGGTGGATAGAGATATGGTGAGTTTATTTCTCGTTTTTGTTGTGTCATTCATTGCGTTCAGTATCAGTGCAGTTTCTGGTGGTGGTGCTGGATTAGTACTGATCCCTATATTAGGTCAAGTCCTTAATTCAACACATATCCCAGTTGCTATTACTATAGGCACCGCTACCAGCTCATTATCTCGGATCATTATTTTCTACAAAAATATAAAATGGTTCATGGTGAAATGGATTGTTCTGGCGTCCATTCCCGGTATTGCTCTAGGCGCTTTTTTATTATCATATTTAGATCCCGCTTTATTAAAATTAGCGTTAAGCCTATTTTTGATCAGTAATTTATTTATGATCTTCAAAAAGCCCGAAAACGATGAACTTGTCGATACGTTACCCAATTGGATTTTAGCCATTGTTGGCCTTTCTGTTGGTCTTATTTCATCATTAGTTGGGGCTGTTGGTGTCCTGTTTAATCGAATTTATTTCAGATACAACTTGAATAATGAAGAAGTGATTGCCACACGAGCTGCAAATGAAATCGTCATACATATAATGAAGATATGTATGTATACCTGGTTGGGAATTTTAACTTCTAAAGCCGTTCTGGTCGGTGGTTTGGTTGCCTTAGCAGCTATATCATCGACGTTACTGGTTAAATTGTTTATCGATAATATTCCTAAAAAAGTTTTTATAAAGCTTGGTTATACGGTGATGGTTATTTCAGGCTTGTTTATGTTTAGTGATGCCACTGGTGACATTAATATGGCTCATTCACCTGATTTAAAAGGAGAACTTTTAGCTGACGGAGGAAAGTTAAAACTGTTGTGGGATGGTCAGCTGTATCATTTGAATATGAAAGTATCTAAAGGATTAGAGTTCAGTAAACCCATAGCATTAAGTGAACTCACACATTACACCAGATATAAGGTTTCTCGAATGTGTCGGCGTTCAGAGTCGGTTTCAGTGAACAAAATCTATAACTTTAATAAACCAAAATATGAAGTATTTTGCACTAATTGGATCAAACCTGAATTGTTTAAGTTGTTTTCGAAAAGAGTCGAAATCTAAAGTGTTGGAGGTTGGGGTAGAGTTAATATCTACCCCAAAAATATTGATTATTTACCAATACAGAATGACGAGAAGATTTTGCCAAGTAAATCGTCTGAAGTAAATTCGCCAGTAATATCAGAAAGTGCCTGCTGAGTCATACGCAGATCTTCTGCCAACAATTCTCCGGCTTGAAAGACTTCTAATTGTTGTTTACCCATTTGCAGATGTTCACTTGCCAAAGCGAGTGCTTCAAGGTGACGTCGGCGTGCCATAAAGCCACCTTCAAGATTACTTTCAAAGCCCATAAGATCTTTTAAGTGTTGTTTGAGTTCGTCAACGCCTTGGCCATTTTTAGCTGAGATACGGTATACCTCATAATGATGACCGTCTTTGGTATCGTGTGAAGTGGTTGCGACGGTTTCACCTGTGATATCGGCTTTATTACGCACGACAGTAACGCCTAAATTCGTTGGTAAGCGATCAATAAAGTCAGGCCAAATATCATGGGGATCAACGGCTTCTGTTGTCGTACCGTCTACCATAAACAGCACTCTGTCAGCCTGTTCTATTTCTTCCCAAGCGCGTTCAATACCAATTTTTTCTACGGCATCTTGAGTATCACGTAAACCCGCAGTATCGATAATGTGCAACGGCATACCGTCTAAATGTACATGCTCACGCAAAACATCACGAGTTGTACCTGCAATATCAGTAACAATGGCTGACTCTTTACCTGCAAGTGCATTCAAGAGGCTAGATTTACCGGCATTAGGGCGACCAGCAATGACAACTTTCATCCCTTCACGAATGATAGAACCTTGCTGAGCACTGGCTTGTACTTCATCGAGACGGTCGATGACGTTATACAAGGCCGTGGCAATTTTACCATCACTCAGGAAGTCGACTTCTTCATCAGGGAAATCAATAGCAGCTTCGACGTATAAACGCAGATTAGTCACTTGATCCACCAGCTGATGAACTTGAGTTGAAAATTCACCTTGTAATGACTGCAATGCACTTTTAGCCGCTTGTTCACTGGAGGCATCAATCAAGTCAGCAATAGCTTCGGCCTGAGTTAGATCCAGCTTGTCATTCATAAAAGCTTGTTCACTGAATTCACCAGGCTTAGCTGTACGAATGCCATCTGTTTCGAGCACACGTTTAATGAGCATGTCTAAAACAACTTGGCCACCATGGCCTTGAAGTTCTATAACATCTTCACCAGTGAAAGAGTTCGGTTTCTTAAAGAAAAGGGCAATACCTTGATCTATCACGCTGTCATCTTGCGCTTTAAAGTCACAATAATCGGCATATCGCACTTTAGGGATGTGACCTAAAACCGACTGTGCTACTTGTTCTGCTTGCGGCCCAGATACTCGAATAATACCGACACCGCCACGACCCGGGGCAGTTGCTTGAGCGACAATCGTTTCTTTGGTCACAACATTTACCTTTTCTGAATTTATACAACAATAACAAATAAAAAAGCGGCTTAACTGAGTGAGTTAAGCCGCTATTATTATCCTTTAAAATGCTGAGCTTAAAAAGCCTCTACTTCTCTGCTTTTTTCTTTTCTAAGCCTGCATAAATAATTTTCTGCTGAGTGATAGCCACTAAGTTACCGACTAACCAATATAGAACCAGACCTGCTGGGAACCATAGGAAGAATACGGTAAATACCACTGGCATCCACTGCATCATTTTCATTTGCATCGGATCCATGGTAGGCGACATTGGTTGCATTCTTTGCATTAACCACATAGAGCCACCCATTAATAATGGCAAGATGTAGTAAGGATCCTGTACTGATAAGTCAGTGATCCATAACATAAATGGTGCGTGGCGTAGCTCATAACTTTCAAGCAATACCCAATACAAGGCAATGAAAATAGGCATCTGTAGCAGAATAGGTAAACAACCACCCATCGGGTTTACTTTTTCTTTCTTGTACAGCTCCATCATGGCCTGACCCATCTTCTGACGATCATCACCGTGACGCTCTTTCAGTTGTGCCAGTTTCGGTTGCAAGTCACGCATTTTCGCCATTGACGTGTACTGCTTCTTAGTCAATGGATACAGCGCACCACGTACGACTAAGGTAATTAGGATAATTGCGATACCCCAGTTAGCGACAAGCATATGGAATTTAAGCAACAACCAATGAATTGGAATCGCCAACCACCATAGGAAGCCATAATCTACAACGAGATTAAGCGTAGGAGAAAGCGCTGAAAGAGCTTTTTGATCTTTTGGACCAACGTAGAATTCAGCTTTAATGCTTTGTGATGCACCTGGAGCTACATCGTAACTTGCACCTTTAAAGCCAATGTTGGCTTTGCCGCCTGCACTTACGCTGGTGTAGATTGAGTTTTTGTCATTTGCAGGTGGGATCCAAGCTGATACAAAGTAGTGTTGCAGCATCGCCACCCAACCACCAAGCGTTGACTCTTTTAGATCGTTCTTCGCAATTTCATCAAACTTATACTTTTCGTAGCGCGTATCTTGCGTTGAGTACGCTGCACCACGGTAAGTTGGCATCATCATGCTACCTTCGTGCGGTTTGATGGTCTCTTTAATTTGACCATACATTTGCACTTGCAGGTTTTCTGATGACGTATTGTTGATGTTGTAATCAACACCTACGTTAAATTTTCCACGTGTAAAAGTGAACGTTTTTACGTACTTTACACCATTGTTTGCTACGTAAGTTAACGGTACAGTTAATGTGTCTTGACCGTCTGCTAACGTGTAATCTGACTTTTCAACACTGAATTTAGCTCGACCAGACTTAGCGCTATCAATACCGCCTTTACCAATCAAGCCACTTTGTGCAATGTAGGTAAACTGGTTATCTTGTGACATGATAACGAACGGCTTATCACTGCCTTCTTCAAGTTTATGAGCGATTAAGGCTGCATAAACAATATCACCAC
The DNA here is from genome assembly GCF_004168585.1 of Shewanella sp. OPT22. Lineage (GTDB taxonomy): Bacteria > Pseudomonadota > Gammaproteobacteria > Enterobacterales > Shewanellaceae > Parashewanella. Next base: position 42,008 of record NZ_PGVH01000006.1, read on the forward strand.
CAACAGGGTTGATTTTGATATCAAGTTGGTCAGTTTTAACTGTGATCAAATCTGTTGTAGTTGTCACTGCAGAAGATGGAAGAGTGCCATCGGCCTCTGGTACATCAGCTGACTGAGTGTGTGAGCTTGCTGGGCTCGATACAGAAGAAGTAGTTGCGGCAGGTTGAGGATTATTATCCGTCTGCCACTGTTGCCACAGCAAAAAGCTGACAAACAGTAGTCCTACAAGCAATAGATTGCGTTGTGATTCCATAGCCTATTTATTACACCTATCATGTTTTTGTGGGACGGGATCTATTCCGCCGGGATGTAAAGGGTGACATTTTAATATGCGTTTGATTGCAAGCCAACTCCCTTTTGCACTGCCATGAACCTTTATAGCTTCAATAGCATAGTGAGAGCAAGTCGGTGTGAAGCGACACCTCGGCCCCAATAAGGGACTGATAAAAAGTTGGTAGCCTCTAATGAGCTTGGTAATTAGCCATTGTAGCGGCGACTGAGTTTGCGCCATAGCTTATTCACCAATTTATGTAATTGAGCATTATCCAAGTCCATCACCCCTCGTCTGACCAGTACAACAATATCTACATTCGGTAAATCATGTTGAGATAAACGAAAGCTGTCACGCACTATTCGTTTGACTCTATTGCGACCTACTGCAAGTTTAACTTGTTTTTTAGGTACAGTTAAGCCGACCCGAGGATGGTCTAATTGATTTGGTACTGCCAATAAAGTGATTTCAGCCGAAGAAGCTTTAATAGGATTGGAGAATACGTGATTGAATTGTGCGGGAGTTAACAGACGCAACTCCCGCATAAAGGTGTAACTAGTCACCTGTGCTTACTACCTATTATGCAGATAGACGCGCACGACCCTTTGCACGACGACGTGCAAGAACCTTACGACCGCCTACAGTAGCCATGCGAGCACGGAAGCCGTGAGAACGCTTGCGCTTCAGGTTGCTAGGTTGAAAAGTACGTTTACTCATTATGGCAATCCGTCTTTGTTATCGTTAATAAACCTTATCTCTAAATTTTCTTCTTAATAATTTAAGTCGAAAGAGGTAAGGACAAAAAAGAGGCCGAATTGTAATCACTTTCGGCAATGGCGTCAATAACCATTACCAATAAGTGCACAATTAATGGCGAACTTGTGTAAATTAATTATCAAACAAACTACCAAGGAATGTGGATAACTTTGTGTAATACCACAAGATGTAGTAGTTTTTTATGATCTTATTCACAATCAAGTTTTGCTATTATAGATCAAGTTAGATCGGTAAACCAAGCGCCAGATGGCGCTAATTCAAGGTTTTTACGATCAAAGTTGATCATGGGTGATCTGGTCCATAAAAATTATATTGATCTATCTGGGGATAAATTGATTTTAAAGATAGCGATCTGAATCGACACACTATAAAATACGGATCTTTTTTGGTGATCAATTTGGGGAAGACATCAGTGGCAGTTTCGCTTTGGCAACAATGTATCGGACGACTGCAAGATGAGCTCTCAGCTCAGCAGTTCAGTATGTGGATTAGACCGTTACAAGCCGAAATGGATGGGGAAACATTAGTACTGTATGCACCTAACCGATTTGTTTTGGACTGGGTGAGAGATAAATACATCAACCAGATCAACCAATTCTTTATCGAGCAAATGGGTAATGATGCGCCGACGTTGCGTTTTGATATTGGCAGTAAACCAGCCACTAAAGCGCCAGCCAGCCCGGTAACACCTGCGCCTGTTGTTGCGAGCCCTACAGTGGCTAAACCTCTGCCCTCTTTTGCTCCAAGTCATGATAAAGCACCAAACCCAAATTATCGAAGCAACATCAACCCGACTTACCAATTTGATAACTTCGTTGAAGGTAAATCGAACCAACTGGGTAAAGCAGCGGCATTACAAGTATCGGAAAATCCAGGTGGTGCATATAACCCACTCTTTTTATATGGTGGAACAGGTTTAGGTAAAACCCATTTATTACATGCTGTAGGTAATGGCATTATTAAGAATAAACCTGATGCTAAAGTCGTTTATATGCATTCAGAGCGCTTTGTTCAAGATATGGTCAAAGCGTTGCAAAATAATGCCATTGAAGATTTTAAGCGTTACTACCGCAGTGTTGATGCATTATTTATCGATGATATTCAATTTTTTGCCAATAAAGATCGTAGCCAAGAAGAATTTTTCCATACCTTTAATGCGTTATTAGAGGGCAATCATCAAGTCATTTTGACTTCGGATCGCTATCCAAAAGAAATCGACGGTGTAGAAGACCGCTTAAAATCTCGTTTTGGATGGGGTCTTACTGTTGCCATTGAACCACCAGAGTTAGAAACTCGCGTGGCGATTTTGATGCGTAAAGCAGAAGAGAGTGGTATCAATCTACCTGATGAAGTAGCTTTCTTTATTGCTAAGCGTTTACGTTCTAACGTTCGTGAACTCGAAGGTGCGTTAAACCGTGTGATTGCTAACGCAAATTTCACCGGCCGTCCAATTACCATTGACTTTGTTCGTGAAGCACTGCGTGATTTACTGGCACTACAAGAAAAATTGGTGACCGTAGACAATATTCAAAAGACTGTAGCGGAATACTATAAAATAAAGATGGCGGATATGTTATCAAAACGCCGTTCTCGCAGTGTTGCTCGTCCAAGACAAGTTGCAATGGCATTAGCGAAAGAGCTCACTAACCAAAGTTTACCTGAAATTGGTGATGCTTTTGGTGGTCGTGATCATACTACGGTATTGCATGCTTGTAGAAAAATTGCGCAGTTGCGTGAAGAAAGTCATGACATTAAAGAAGATTATGCTAACTTAATTAGAACGTTATCTTCTTAATTTAAAAAGAAAACAAATAACAATAAAAGCTTCGATAAATCATCTCAGTGTCATCGTATCGGCTAACACTGGCATCAAGTGGCTTTTTTAAATAGAATCAAACTGAATACTTCAGTATTAGTCTGAATATCACTAGATGTCATTCAGTCGTTTACTTTTTAAATAAAACATCAGGGAGCTAGAAAGAATGAAATTTTCTATTGATAGGGATGCCCTATTAAAACCACTTCAATTAGTCTGTGGTGCAGTAGAAAAGAAAGCCAATATGCCTATTTTGGCTAACGTCCTGATGGAAGTGAGTAATAACTCACTTAAAATGACAGGTACAGATTTAGAAGTTGAATTGGTTGATCAAACGCCGGTTCAAGGTGATGTGATTGAAGGTCGCACGACTGTCCCATCTAAGAAGTTTCTTGATATTGTAAAATCACTGCCCGATCAAACTGAGTTATTTATCGAACAACAAGAAAATAAATTGTTGTTACGTTCTGGTCGCAGTCGCTTCTCTCTGGCGACATTACCCGCAGATGAATATCCAAATGTTGAAGCCTTTGAAGGCAGCATTGAATTCAGTTGTAAGCAAGGTACGTTGCGTTCAATTATTGATGCGACACAGTTTTCAATGGCCAATCAAGATGTGCGTTACTATTTAAATGGTTTGTTATTAGAAACCGATGGTAGTGTGCTACGAGCTGTTGCTACAGATGGCCATCGTTTGGCATTGAGCCATCAAAATATCGAAGCTCAATTGCCTCAAAAGCAAGTCATTGTGCCGCGTAAAGGCGTTATGGAAATGATGCGTTTAATGGACGCTGAAGATCAAGACGTCAGTGTCGTCATTGGCGAAAATGCCATTCGTATTACGACAGGCAGCTCAGTGTTTACCAGTAAATTGGTTGATGGACGCTTTCCTGAATACGATAGAGTACTGCCAAAAGGCGGCGATAAAATCGTATTAGCGAGCCGTTACCATTTGAAGCAAGCGCTACTTAGGGCTTCAATTTTATCGAATGAAAAATTCCGTGGCGTTCGGGTTCAGATTGAAACGAACACCATGAAGATCACGGCCAATAATCCTGAGCAGGAAGAAGCGGAAGAGATCGTCGATATCGAATACGAAAATACGCCATTAGAAATTGGTTTTAATGTAAGTTATCTATTAGATGTACTTAATCATATCCGTGCCGATGACGTGCGTATTACCTTGATAGATAATAACTCCAGTGCGTTAATTGAAAACCACAAAGAAGAAGATTCTATGTACGTGGTCATGCCAATGCGCTTGTAGGTTCTGTCGTCACTCCTGCGAAAGTGGGAGTCCAGTGTCTTTTTTTGTTGTTAAATGAATAAGTAAAAGTCACTGGTTACCCGTTTTCTTGGTAAGACAAAATAGGTAATTAATATTCAATGAGCCTCGTCCAACTCCAGATCACCGATTTTCGCAATATTAAATCAGCTCGACTGCAACTGAGTCGTGGGCTTAATTTGATTTCTGGCCTCAATGGCAGTGGTAAAACCAGCATATTAGAAGCCATTTATTTTTTAGGGATGGGACGCTCATTCCGCAGTCATTTGGCTCAGCGGGTGATCAATAATGAGTCTGAACAGCTGATTTTATTTGCAGAAATTGAGCAAGCACAAGGTAATGCTAAACTGGGATTACGTCGCTTACGCAATGGTGAGATTGAAGTACGTTTGAACGGGGAAAAGCTCAAGCGTTTATCAGAGTTAGCGGAAACCTTACCGATACAAGTTATTACCCCTGAAAGTTTTTCATTACTGTTTGAAGGTCCAAAATCCAGACGCCAATTTATTGATTGGGGTGCGTTTCATTCTGATCCTCAGTTTCATTCAGCATGGTCAAATGTAAGACGGATTTTAAAGCAAAGAAATCAATTACTTAAAAATCAGGCTGATTATCAAACAATTGAGTGTTGGGATCGGGATTTAGTGCGTTATACTGAGCAAGTTACTGAAATTCGAAATCAGTATGTTCACTCGTTAAATTCGCTTTTAACAGGTATAATTGAAGCGTTTTTACCTCAGGTTGATGTCAAAGTCAGTTTTACTCGAGGATGGGACAGCAAAACCTCGTATGCTGATGCATTACAAAGTCAATATTCAAGAGACTTAAACAGCGGAAATACGGGAAGTGGCGCCCATAAAGCCGATTTACGATTACGGGTAGGCAATATGCCTGCGCAGGATGCGTTATCCCGTGGTCAATTAAAGTTATTGGTTTGTGCCTTACGTATTGCTCAGGGGCGTTTACTCAAAGAGCAAATTAATAAGAACAGTATTTATCTGGTGGATGATTTGCCATCAGAATTAGATGCTCGGCACAGACAATTGTTGTTAACACAGCTAGCAGATACAGGGTCACAAATATTTGTGACTGCAATTGAACCGACTGCTATCGTTGATTCGTTACATTGCCCGCCAGACAGGATGTTTCATGTGGAACAGGGACATGTTGCGGTAACCGAATAATTGAGAGAATAATATGTCAGAGAATAGTTACGATTCTTCGAGTATTAAGGTACTAAAAGGCCTTGATGCGGTACGTAAAAGACCTGGGATGTACATCGGTGACACCGATGACGGTACAGGCTTACACCACATGGTGTTCGAAGTGGTCGATAACTCTATCGATGAAGCGTTAGCCGGTCACTGTAATGACATTACCATAACCATCCATTCTGATGGCAGCGTGGGTGTAAAAGATGATGGCCGTGGTATTCCGGTTGCGATTCACCCAGAGGAAGGCGTGTCAGCAGCACAGGTTATTATGACTGTATTGCACGCGGGTGGTAAGTTTGATGATAACTCCTATAAAGTATCCGGTGGTTTGCACGGTGTAGGTGTTTCAGTGGTAAATGCACTGTCTGAAAAACTGCAATTAACGATTCGTCGTGATAACAAAGTGTATGAGCAGTTTTATAATATGGGTGAGCCAGTAGAACCAATCAAAGCGGTTGGTGATACTGATAAAACCGGTACTGAAATTCGTTTCTGGCCAAGCTCTGAAACTTTCAGCAACACATTATTCCATTTTGATATTCTTGCTAAACGTGTTCGTGAATTGTCATTCTTGAACTCAGGTGTTGGTATTCGCTTGGTTGATGAGCGTGATGGTAAAGATGAGTTCTTTAAGTATGAAGGTGGTATCGGTGCATTTGTTGAGTATCTAAATACCAATAAAACGCCAGTAAACAAAGATATCTTCCATTTTATTCAAGAACGCGAAGACGGTATTACCGTTGAAGTGGCGATGCAATGGAATGATGCTTATCAAGAAAACATTTTCTGTTTTACCAATAACATTCCACAACGCGATGGTGGTACTCACCTTGCTGGTTTCCGTAGTGCACTAACTCGTAACTTAAACAGTTATATGGAGCGTGAAGGCTACAATAAGAAAAACAAAACCAGTGCCAGTGGTGATGATGCTCGTGAAGGCTTAACCGCAGTTATTTCGGTAAAAGTACCGGATCCAAAGTTCAGCTCACAAACCAAAGATAAGTTGGTTTCGAGTGAAGTAAAAAGTGCGGTTGAGCAAACCATGGGCGAACAGCTCAATGATTTCTTATTAGAAAACCCGAACGAAGCCAAACTGATTGTGGGTAAGATCATTGATGCAGCTCGTGCTCGTGAAGCGGCACGTAAAGCGCGTGAAATGACGCGTCGTAAAGGGGCATTAGATTTAGGTGGTTTGCCGGGTAAACTGGCGGATTGCCAAGAGAAAGACCCTGGTCTTTCTGAAATATACATAGTGGAGGGTGATTCTGCGGGTGGTAGTGCTAAGCAAGGCCGTAACCGTAAGAACCAAGCCATTCTGCCACTTAAAGGTAAAATTCTTAACGTAGAAAAAGCGCGTTTTGATAAAATGTTGTCGTCACAAGAAGTTGCGACGCTTATTACTGCATTAGGTTGTGGTATTGGCCGTGATGAATATGACCCAGACAAAACACGCTACCACAACATCGTCATCATGACCGATGCCGATGTCGATGGCTCGCACATTCGTACTTTGTTATTGACCTTTTTCTTCCGTCAAATGCCTGAATTGATTGAACGTGGCTTTATTTATATTGCACAGCCACCACTGTATAAAGTGAAAAAAGGCAAGCAAGAGCAATACATTAAAGACGAAGACGGATTAACTCAGTACCTAACGACGTTAGCATTAGATGGTACCAGCATTCATCCTACTCAAGGTGCGCCAGGTATGGGTGGTGAGCCACTTGAGCGCTTGGTTACTTCGTACCGTAGCTTTGAAGCGATTTTAAAACGTTTAGAACAACGTTTCCCAATCACATTATCAGGTCGTTTACTTTATCAATCTAAAGTAACTAATGAAATGTTGGCTGATGAAGCTCAAATGATGTCTTGGGTTAATGCTTTTGTTGCTGATTTATCGGAGCAAGGTGACGGCGGTAAGATATATACTGGTTCAACAGTGTTAGATGCAGAACGTCAAGTTTACTTGCCTAATATTACGGTTCGTAAACACGGTATTGATACCAGTTACTTATTTGGTTTCGAATTCTTAATGTCTACAGACTACAATACAATTGCAACGCTGGCGTCAGATCTTGAAGGTTTGATTGAAGAGGGCGGCTTCGTTAAACGTGGTGAGAAAGTTAAGCAAGTTGATACTTTTGTTGAAGCATTAGATTGGTTAGTGACTGAAGCCAAACGTGGTCTTTATATCCAACGTTACAAAGGGCTGGGTGAGATGAACCCTGAGCAGCTTTGGGAAACTACAATGGATCCTGAAAGCCGCCGTATGCTGCAAGTTACCATTGAAGATGCAGTTGCAGCTGATCAATTATTCTCAACACTTATGGGTGATCACGTAGAACCACGTCGTGAGTTTATTGAGTCGAATGCATTGAACGTAGCGAACTTAGACGTTTAAGTTTCTGTAAATTATCTATACTGATAAAAAGCTAGCCTGATGTGCTAGCTTTTTTTATTTGATTATTAATGAGCATTAAACTTCCAGTCTGTTTTTGTATTCAGAAAATCACTAGAACGTCCTGAGAACATAAGATCATGTTTAACACCAAGAGACTTTGTGGCATTAACTTTATTTTCCCAAAATGTTTTTGCGTGTGCATCTTTAGACGTTTCAGTTTTTTCTATAATTTCTTGCTTTTGTAAAAAACCATTTAGATTATGAGCAAAATTTTTGTAACCTACGAGTGATAGGAACTCAATCAATCTAGTAAGGCGTCTACGATTGTGATTAAAAGGATTATTTTTCCATTTTTCTCTTTGTTCACTCGCTGAAAAGTTAACTATCTTATTTTCAAGCTCTTGAATATCATTTCCAACTCTCTCTAAGCCTAAAAATAACAGTAATTCATCGATATTATCTTGAATACTTTTTTGTAATTCTGATGAAAACTGAACTTCCATCGCCATCGTATCAGTAACTTTTGGGTTTTTACTGGTATAGGCACTAGACATATTTGCAGGAAATAAATATTGAATGAAGTCGTGCTGATGCTCTAAATTATTCACACTAAACTTTCTTATTTTATTGAGTTTTTTTGCACAACCTGGCATATGAGCGCTTTCATCCAACATGAATTCAACCCATCTACGGGTTAAATTTAGCTCTTTAGAAAATGTGCGTGATTGCGGTGATCTTATGTAATATACCGATGGTTTTTTTATTGGATGAGAAAACTTAGTTTTTATAACTAATTGTGTTTGTTCGTTTGGGGGGGCGGTATTTAATGATTGAGTTGTTTCTGAGTCCCACCCATCAAATTTTGCCAGTTCTATAATGGGAAGTGAATTGCCAATATCAAGCGAATAAGTAAACGTGTTGCTATGACTATCCCAGTTACATTTTAGATTTTCTTTGAAGTTAGCACCTATGGTGGATTTTAATCGTTCGTAATGATAGTGGGCTTCTTGAGCCGTTTTAGCGTGCGATAGATTATATATTGCCCTAGAAGCTTCAGCTTTATCAACACTGCTGCACCAATTCATAAATCTTGATGTTTTGGATGTTTGGCTCTTTAAAGCTTTAGTTGAAACAGTTTGATCTTGACTTATCAAGTTGTTAATTTCATCAAGAAAAAAACCACGTTTATTTTCTGCAGAACAATAATCTTCAGTTTGAGATCTTCCTGAACCATAAGCAAGAGGAAGTGCTAATGTGGGCGGTTCAGTATCCATTGTGTACAACCAAAATTGAGTGGTTTTTTTATTGTATTAATATAAATATATTTTTGTAGTTAATCTTTTTTAATAAATTTAAGCTTTGAATACAAAAGTATTGTTGTGCAAGCAAGTAACCAAGTAAGAAAACTGTTATTGAGAGGTTGATTATTAATAGGTTTAATTACCAAATGTTCATGTAGTTTGAGCTAAAAGTTTATTTGTTTGTATTTATAAAGTAATACAGCTCACAAAGAGCTGCATTACTTCCTTTTTATTTACTGCAGCAACGAAATATCCGCTACGTGCAAGAACTGCTGACGAAGGCGGTTTAATAAGGCAAGACGGTTTGCTTTAAGTGCTGCATCATCGGCCATCACCATCACATCTTCGAAGAACTGGTCAACCGTATTACGTAGTGCAGCAAGTAAGTTTAATGCTTGTGCATAATCACCAGCAGCAAACAATGGTGCCAGTTGTGGTTCAAGTGCCGCTAATTGTTCAGCTAAGGCTTTTTCAGCAGATTCTTGAAGCAGTGCACTGTTGATGTCTGCACTCACAGTACCGTCGACTTTCGCCAAAATATTGGAAACACGTTTGTTTGCAGCAGCCAAGGTTGCTGCTTCTTCACGGTTTCTAAATGCCGTTACAGCAGTGATCCGGTCATCAAAATCTGCTGGACGTGTTGGCGTACGTGCAAGTACCGCTAAAATAGTATCAACAGCAACGCCTTTATCTTGATACCAGCTGCGGAATCGACCCATTAAGAACTGTAATACATCGTCAGTGATGTTGTCATTGCTGACACTCGCACCATGCAAATGCTTTGCTTTAGCAATCAAATCAACCAAATCTAACGGCAGCTTATTTTCAACGATAATACGTAAAATACCAATGGCGGCACGACGAAGTGCAAATGGATCAGCAGCGCCTTTAGGTGCTTGGCCAATACCAAAAATACCCACCAAAGTATCGAACTTTTCAGCCAGTGCCACAGCGCATGATACGTGAGACTCTGGTACTCTATCACCAGAGAACTTCGGTAAATATTGTTCAGAAATGGCAACGGCTACGGCTTCAGTTTCACCATCAAGACGCGCATAGTGCATGCCCATAGTGCCTTGAGTATCGGTAAATTCCATGACCATTTCGGTCATCAAATCTGCTTTTGAAAGTAAACCGGCACGCGCTGCATCTTTCGCATCAGCGTTTAGGCTTTCAGCAATGTAAGCGGCCATATCGCTAATGCGATTAACTCGGTCTTTCAATGTACCCAGTTGCTTTTGGAATACCACACTTTCTAAACTTTCTAAGCGTGCTTCTAAGGTTTTCTTCTTATCGGTATTAAAGAAGAATTCCGCATCGGCAAGGCGAGGGCGGATCACTTTTTCGTTACCAGAAATGATTTGCTGTGGATCTTTAGACTCAATGTTAGTCACAAAGATGAAGTTTGGTAATAACTCACCTTGTTGATCAAATACTGGGAAGTATTTTTGATCGCCTTTCATGGTGTAAACCAACGCTTCTGATGGTACGTTTAAAAAATCATTTTCAAACTTAGCCGTCAACACTACTGGCCACTCAACCAATGAAGCCACTTCTTCAAGCAGTTCATCTTTTAAGTCAGCGATACCCTTTAATTCCGCGGCCGCTTTTTCAGCGTCGGTTTTGATGATGGCTTTACGACGTTCAAAGTCAGCCATTACTTTACCCACACTCTCAAGCTGAGTCAGATAATCGTCGGCATGTTGCAATTCAAACTCGCTTTTCCCCATAAAACGGTGGCCACGAATAGTTCGTGCAGACTGAATGCCTAATACCGTACCTTCAATCAACTCACTGCCTAACAACATGGTAACGGTATGCACAGGACGGATAAACTGAGTCGTGTTACTGCCCCAACGCATTGGTTTTGGAATAGGTAATTTGTCGAGTGCCTTTTGGGTTATGTCAGCAATCAAGGTGCTGGTGGCTTTACCTTCAACTTTCGCTTTGTGTAATAGCCATTCGCCTTTATCGGTTTTTAAACGCTCTGCGTCATTAACATCAATACCGTTACCACGAGCCCAACCCAATGCCGCTTTGGTTGGATTACCGTCAGCATCAAATGCACCAGCAATGGCAGGGCCACGTTTTTCAACAATTTTATCTTGTTGTGCTGTTGCGATATCTTGAATGCTTAATGCTAAACGACGAGGTGCGGCGTACCATTTTGCCTGCGCAAAAGGCAGTTCAGCTTTGGTCAATGCATCCGTTACATTCGCTAAAAACGATTCCGCTAATGTTCGCAGTGCTTTTGGTGGCAATTCTTCAGTACCAATTTCAATAAGTAAGTTTTCAGTTGTCATGTGTAATTCTCCTTACTTATCAGTATTGTTATTGGATGCGGCATTAACCGTTTCACACATTGGGAAGCCTAATGCTTCACGTGCGGCATAATACGCTTCGGCCACACCTTTAGACATGGCGCGAACACGTAAAATATAACGTTGTCTTTCAGTAACAGAAATTGCGTGGCGTGCATCTAATAAGTTAAATGCATGAGAGGCTTTCATCACTTGCTCATAAGCTGGCAATGGTAATGGCTTTTCTAGACTCAATAACTTTTGGCACATAGCTTCACATTTGTCGAAGGTCTCAAATAAGAAGTCCACATCAGCATGATCAAAGTTATACTCGGACTGTTCAACTTCATTCTGATGGAACACATCGCCGTAGGTGATTTTGCCCATAGGGCCGTCGGTCCAAACCAGATCATAGACGCTATCAACACCTTGTATATACATGGCTAGACGTTCTAGTCCGTAAGTGATTTCACCCGTGACAGGCTTACATTCTAGGCCACCTACTTGTTGGAAATAAGTGAACTGACTCACTTCCATACCGTTCATCCAGATCTCCCAACCTAGGCCCCAAGCACCCAATGTTGGCGATTCCCAGTTGTCTTCAACAAAGCGAATATCATGCACTTCTGGGTCAACACCTAAGGCTTTTAACGAACCTAAATACAGTTCTTGGATATTATCTGGTGATGGCTTTAGCACCACTTGGAACTGATAATAATGTTGCAGGCGGTTCGGGTTTTCACCATAACGGCCATCAGTTGGACGGCGAGATGGTTGCACATAAGCACTGCTCATTGGCTCTGGGCCAATTGAACGTAAAAAGGTCATCGGGTGGAAGGTGCCGGCGCCCACTTCCATATCGAGAGGTTGGATAACAGCGCAACCTTGCTGCGCCCAATATTCTTGCAGAGTTAAAATAAAACCCTGGAAAGTCTTTATGTCGTGTTTGCTGGTCATACCGTCTGCTACTTCAGGTGTTGAACGTTAATAGGGAATCTGTAAACCTTGTTTGTCATTTCTGCGTAGGCAAAAACCTTGCGACTTTTATATATAAAATGAAAAGACACTGGACACCGGCCTATGCAGGTGTGACGGTAAAGCTTAATCTTGCTGGTATTATCTCGCTGATATTACTCTGAACAATGATTTTTACAGACAATTGAAAAAGATTATACCTTGTCATTACAGGCTTATGTAGGTTATTTTCTAGCTTTTGTAGGCGCTTATACGGAAATTTGATATGGAACTAAAACGATGTGGCTGGGTGAGTGATGACCCTATATATCAGCAATATCACGATAACGTGTGGGGCAGACCCGTTTATGATCCGCTAGAACTGTTTGCCAAGCTTTGTTTAGATGGTCAACAAGCTGGATTATCTTGGATCACCATTTTAAAAAAAAAGCAGAATTATTATGATGCCTTTGCTGATTTTATACCTGAAGATATTGCGCAATTCGATGAACAGAAAGTGGAAGCTTTAATGCAAAATACCGGCATTGTGCGTAATCGTTTAAAAGTGAACTCAATCATTCGTAATGCAAAAGGATATTTGAAGTTCACACAAGAGGGTGGCGACTTTTCAGAATTTCTATGGTCTTTTGTGAACGGCAAACCGATTGTTAATCACCTTGAATCTATGGATGATTATCCAACTCAAACTCCGGAGTCTGAGGCCATGTCTAAGGCGCTTAAGAAGCTTGGATTTAACTTTGTTGGCCCAACCATTTGTTATGCGTTTATGCAAGCAGTGGGGATGGTGAATGACCATCAGATGAGTTGTCATTGTAAAAGAAAAGTATAGTTATATAGTATTGGTTCGGTACAGGGAATGTATCTTATTTAACTTCTTAAACGTATCAGTTCTGAAATGCTGTCATTAGTCAAATAAAATGACTTTTGTTCGATACCTGTGAATTTTTTGATGGGGATTTTGTTGATTTTTACTTTACACTAAAATATGACCTTGCAATATCAGCTTTTGTTTTAAATGAGATGCCGTGTTTAGATAAGATAAACACTTTTTTCTATTATCTTAAAGAGCTTGGTAAACAACGGTAGAGTCTGTTTGGAATTTGATAATGCGACAGTTTGTATTAAACATAATTGGGATAACTTTAGTTATCGATGATTGTGTGGTTGACTTAAATCGTATTTTTTTCAGATGCACAAATCGAATTATCATTGATACATATCGGATTTAAGAGCATATACTTTACTGACTATCTGTATCAAATAGTGCTTTAACAAGATTTGTTATAGCAAGAAAATGATCATATCTAAATCATCTTACATAAACGTTTAACTTTTAGTTCATGAACCCCTTGTAAAAATCTGTCATAACTGCCACATGTTGATTATTTTTGGTTCTTGCTATGACTAATGGTATATCAGTAAAAGTTTCGATGTTTCAGACTGACAATGAACAATGGTCGAAAATAGGCCAGAAACAACTTGATAATGTATGCTCTGAATTAAAGACTAAAGCGAAAACGAGAGTGGAACTCATTCACACAACTAAACCTGAAATATCCCAGCAAGGTGAGGAGTATCCATCGTACAAAACGCCTTTTAGTTGTAATACTAACTTTGATGTTTATGTTTTCAATGGGGAACATTTTATCGATTATAACTCTGGCAGCCTTAGTAATTGTTTGGTTAATGAAAGTGCTGTAACAGCTTTTTTGAGTCAATTAAATAGTCATTGTAACTTTGCTCATCCTAACCAAAAATCACAGTGTTTACATGAAAAAGCACAGTGTTATGAATACAAAACTGCAGATACGAGACATGAAGTACATCAACCGCATTTAAAAAATGACTACTCTGTTAGACCTTTAGATGCTTCCAGTAATAGAGCGAAAGGATTTTTAGGTACTCTAAAGTCATGGCTTAACTAATAAAGAAGGATGTTTCACGTGAAACATCCTTTAAATCTTAAACTACATAAAACCTTAAAACTTACTTCTCAAAGTAAAACGCTTTACGCTTGGTTTTATCACCATTTAATTGGTTCATCGTTTCAGCATCAAACAGTTTACCGTTGACCATAGTGTGAGTGACTCTGTCAGTGACTCGAATGTTTTCAAGCGGGTTACCGTCAATAACAATCAAGTCTGCTAGTTTGCCAGTTTCAATGCTGCCTAACTGGTGATCCATCGCAAAGGTTTTCGCTGGATTAATCGTTGCTGTCTTAAGTGCTTCAAGATTGGTCATGCCGCCTTGTGCGAACATCCACATTTCCCAATGAGCGCCTAAACCTTCACGTTGACCGTGAGCACCGATATTGGCCACGATGCCTTCGTCAGTCAGTTCTTTTGCGACTTTGGCCACATTGAAGTGGTTGTAGTGCGCATCCGGTGCTTTAGTACGACGCATTGAGCGAGGGTTTAATATCTCGCTTGGAACGTATTGAGACAGGCGAGGGTGTTCCCAAACGTTGGTCTTATCGTACCAATAATGTTCACCAGAAATGCCACCGTAAGCAACCACTAACGTAGGCGTGTATGCGGTTTTAGACGCTTTCCAGAATTGTTTTACATCATTGTAGATAGATGCAACTGGCAAAGAGTGTTCAAGGGTTGTATGACCATCAACTACCATGGACAGGTTATGTTGGAGTAATGAGCCACCTTCAGGGACGACCATCATTTCAAGTTCACGTGCTGCCGCAATGACTTGTTGACGTTGATTACGACGAGGCTGGTTATAACTCTTGACGGAGAACGCACCAACTTTCTTTAGACGTTCTAAGTGGAACTTAGCATCTTCGAGTGAATCAACGTGTGAGGTATAACCCGGCGCATTCGCACCGTAAAGAATGGTACCCGTAGAGAAAATTCGTGGGCCAACAATGTTACCGGCTTTTTGCTGCTCACTGGCTGCGAAAATTTCAGTAGTATCATTTGATGGATCATGAATACTGGTAACACCCAGTGCTAAGCCTGCGTACAAATTCCAGTTTTGTTGTGGAATGATTTCATCTTCACCTTGGCTACCGTGAGCATGGGCATCAAAAATCCCAGGCATGATTGACTTGCCTTTGATATCGATAATTTGTGCATCTTTCGGAAGTTCAGTATTCGCACCACCTACCGATACGATATGATTATCTTTTACAATCACGACACCGTTTGGAATGACTTTGTCGCCTTCCATGGTGATTACTTGGCCGCCAACGAATGCGACTGTTCCACGTGGAACATCTGCATCTTTAGTAAAGCCAATATCCGTTACCGTAGGTTTAGATTCTTCAACATCATGATAATCAGTATCCACTTTTGCTTGATACAGCTCTGGGCCGAGTGTCCAATAAAGTTCATTGCCTTTTGCGTTCCAACTGATGCTTTCACCTGCACGTGTGCTTAGTTTTGTGACCGGTAAATTAGAAGCACTTGGGCTGATGCGAACGGTTTCACCATGTTTAGCAAATGGCGTTACAAAAACTTTAAAGCGTTCTGCAAAGGCGAGGTTGTTACCATCTGGTGATACACGGAATTCAGTAGCATGCTCACTGGTGTAGTGGGTACGCTTGTCATGTCCATCTAAACTAATGGATGCTAATTCTGGTGTTTTACCAAAGTCCATAAAATAGACTCGGTCACCGTTTGCACCAAATTGTGGTTGGTAACCACTTGCTGTTATTTTTTGAGTGTTCTTACCTTTAATATCGACTTTATATAAACCAGGTTCTTGTGACCAAGTTTTTGAAGTGATGTAACCACCACGCGCTTTACGATAAACTACGGTTTTACCATTCGGTGAAAAAGTGGGTTCGACGTATTTGCCCGGTTCATTGGTCAATACTTTTGGTTTGCCGCCTTTCGCTGAAATGATACGTACGCTGCCTTGTTTGTCATCATTCCAAGTAGTGAACACAATACGCTTTCCATCACGTGACCATTGCGGGAACAGCTCAGAATAATTGTCGTTCAAGCGAGTTAGGCGCTTTTGTTTGCCTGATTTTAAATCCTTTACGTAGAGCTTGCCGAGTGCTTCAAACACGACCTTTTTACCGTTCGGTGACACTTGTGCCATACGCAGCATTTTTACGTCGAACTTATCATTATCTAAGTTTTGCTGAAACTTAACTGCAGGTTGAATTTGGCGTTGTGTTTTGACGCTGAAAGGAATGTTAGCAACTTGCTTATCTTCAACGTTTAAGCGATTAATTTTACCGCCGGCCCAAAAAACGATGTCTTCACTGTCAGGTGTCCATGCCATGGTTGGGTAAACACCGTGAATTGCCCACGTTTCTTGCATATCGCGATCAAGCTTGCCATACACTTTGGTTTTCTCCCCAGACTTTAAATCTAAGACGTATAGCGAAGACTGGAAACCATCACGTTTGATGTATGCCAGTTTGTTACCATCAGGACTTGGTGTTGGGCGAATTGCACCACCAGTGCCTGAGATCATGACTTCGATGTCACCGGTTTGGGTGTCATAACGTTTTATTTTGTAAATACCTTTCACTGAATCTTTCGAGTAGTGGAAAGTTTTTCCTGGCGTAGCATCTTGGCTGAAATAGACGTAACGTCCGTCAGGAGAATAAGCTGGCTCACCGAGATCTTTTTGTTCGTTCGGACGTTTAGTTAATTTTACGCCTTTACCACCTGCAACGTGATATAGCCAAACTTCACCCGCACCTAATGAACGACTACCTGTGAAATGTTTACGAGCCACTAGATATTGTGAGTCAGGACTCCATGCCGGGCTGTTGAGTAGACGAAACGTTTCATCCGTCACTGGACGTGGGTTACTACCATCTGCATCCATAACCCAAATGTTATCACCGCCATCTTGATCTGAGGTAAAGGCAATGTATTTGCCATCAGGGCTGTACACTGGTTGCATTTGCCATGCAATACCTGATGCCAGTGGTTTTGCTTCACCGCCGTTCACCGGCATTTGATAAATATCACCTAATAAATCAAATACGATGTGCTTACCATCAGGGCTTAAGGATACGTTCATCCATGTTCCCTGATTCACATTAATGTCTACCGTTTGTAATGGCTGATTTGCTGGTTCATTGACAGACCACTTTTTATCGTCATCTTTTGCGTGGACAACATTGATGCTCAAGCTTAATGCGATAGCCGCATAAATGGGACTCAATTTGGATTTCATTAGGAATTCCTATTCTCGTTATTATTGGTTGTTAACCTAAATTAAGGTTAAGAGTACGCATAAAAATCTGTGTGATATTTATCGCATAAATGCCGTTAACAAGAAAGGGGGGAACTGTTTCAAAAGGTGAATTTAACAGAGGCTGAAAGCAGAAAGTGACAATTGAGCTAGATTATACATCCAGCCCTTTTTTGATTAAGTAGTGATACGGCGTTCCCTCAATTTCACTTGCAATTAAGGTGTGATCCATAAATTCACAAAAACTGGGAATATCCCGTGTGGTTGCTGGGTCGTCAGCGATGATCAATAAGGTCTCGCCGTTTTCCATATGGCGCACTTTTTTACGAACCATCATTACAGGTTCAGGACAACGTAAACCTAGGGCATCGAGTTGGTGGTTCGCTAGTTCAAAAAGGTCACTCATAGAGATATCGTATTTACTACTTAGATGAATAAGTCAGCTATTTTACTATCAGTAAAAATGAAAACCAAGTTCAAGAGACAGTAGTCAGAGAAAGATCAATGTTTCACGTGGAACAAGTCACATGAATTTACAATGCAGTTTCTTGTAATTTAGGGGATAGGTTGTTTTGTTTTGTATGTCTAACAAAAAGATCCCAAGAGTACTGCTTGTTATGAGTTAAAAAGTTGAGTGTTAGTAATGTGGTATTAGATTCAGATGAATTAGGCGTTGGTGGCAATGCCTTAACTTGAACTCTAAACTGCTTATTAAACCCCTTCTGTAGTGTTGTTTCAGTCGTTCTTATCTCTTCATGGTTTTTGGCGCTGAGTAATTTAATCAGTGACTGCTCGAATTGTCGCTTTCCAAATAACGGATTGACTAAATAGGGTTCTAATGCAGGAATGACTTCATCATAAATAATGCATTCATTTTTTTGTTCTGGGGTTAATGAGCAAGAATACCCAATGGGCTTGAACTCATCGACTCTGGGCTGTGCTTTTACACCTAAAAATGACATGTTTTAACACTGATACACTAAATCTATTTCCAGTGTAACATCACAAAATTTATAAGAGATAGATTAACTCGAATAATATAGTTAATTTGATCTGTTTTTAACTAAAGATATCAAAGAGTAATGATGAGTAAAGCAACCTAAGACAAGGTGTTTCACGTGAAACAACAGTTTTACTGTTTTAAGGCCAGTGAAAAAACGTAACCACTTAAGTGTTTTTGTTTACACAGTTCATATAAATTAAAGTTCCTAGGGTTCAAATCTTAAACTGCGCATGCGTCTTCCAGTTTGGTCACTCTATCATCGTCGCAAAAATGCTGTTCACCATCATCTTCAAATCGTATTGCTGCGTAGTGTCCGCTTTTTAGTCTATCACCAATATGACAGTCGATTGCATTAATAACAAAAGTAGTAGGAGTTGCTACCGTGTCATTTCCAAAATAAATTGGCAACGATATCTCTGGACGTTCAGAGGATGATAAAAGATCTAAAAGAATTTCATTTCCAAAATCAACACTTAAAAATGAATGCTCACCATTTGGCACTTTTAGCTTAAGTTTAGTTCCTGAATATTGGTCATTCCCACAAAGCTTCGCTTGCAATAATAATCTTTGGGGAGGCCTTTGGGTTTTACAATGTAATTGAAATTGCTTTACGGTATAAACATCTTGAAGCGTTTTACCAACGCTATCTAAGTCAGCATCAGACCATTTATATATTATCTGCATTTAGCTTTTCTTCTTTCGAAAAGGTAATTAATTGTTTCGAAAGATTAGAAGTTTGTTGCTCTAATGGTAAAGGAAGTAAGGGGGCTGGATTTTGAACTTGAGTATAACTTCTGTGAAGCTCCTTGTTGGTTTTATTATCTACCATGATAAATATTTCTCGGGGAACAAGCTCAAAATCATGGTGGGTTGTAAGACCAAGTATATTCATAATGAGGCTGATAAACTCTTGTGGATCTTGCTGAAGTATTTTTTGATAAATAACCGTTTGATCCTCAGTATCATTTTCAATGCCAAGCAGATACTTAGCTGGAAAGTTACCTGTAACTTTAGCGAACTTTGCATACGCTTCAAAAAAATCTTTCTGCTGTTGTAACGAGGTCACTGTTGCTTGATCACCCCTTTGGTTTAGTGAATCAATAAGGAAAATGAAAGTATCTTTAAATTCAAAGAAAGCCTCAAACTGCTTGCTGCATCAGGTAAAAAAGGAAGGAGTTCTCGCTGAGTCTGCTCTGAGCAAAGTGTTTCAAAGTCCATATCAGACAATGTTAAGGCTAATGAATCGACTTGCTGCATACGTAGACCTGACATTTCTTGATGCCAATTATCTCTTTCTGTTCTTTCTAAGCCATCCGGCCTTGAACTAAAGTCAACACTTGGATATTTAGCGTTAATCATATCTTTAGCAGATTGAAAAAGAATACCCTTTTTTAAATCTTCAAAAGCTTCAATATCTCTTAAGTTACATGCAAACAATTGTAATGCTGCATTCATAAAACAAGTATTTCCAAGATTATACAGCCCGTTACCGGCAGGTTTTATTCCTGCCTGTTTTAAAGCGTCTGAACCATCAACAATCGGGAGTAAATTAATATGCTTTGTCACTTCGGTATGTGCTGATTTAGCTATGATGCTTAAGCTTGCATCATTAAGAGAGTTATATGTACTTACAGGATCAATATCAAAATAAGGCGTGTTTATTGCAAAATGAAAATACTCACTTTTAAGCTCGGGTCGTAAATGCTGCACGGGGCGAAACAAGATAAACCTTTGTAAAAGTTGAAGTTTGTTATATTTGGAAAGATCTTCTTCTTTAAAAATCGAATCAAATTCAGCCTGGTCTTTTACTAGCTTTTCAGCAACTAACAATTTGCAAAATTTATCGTTCGCTATCCAAGGAGAGCGAGAGAGTGACTTGGGGATGCGAGTTAACAACAATTGTGAAGCTTAGCACTCTTTTTCGGCCTGCTTTAAACATTCATACTCATGTTTATCAATTGATTTTACTTGCTTAAACAGAAGCTGTTGTTTGGGTGAGCTAGGAAATATCAGCTCGAATTTAAAGCAACTTTGCTCATTTAGAGTACGAGTGGCTGGAATAAGTTTGAGTGAAAAATCATCACAAAAATAGGGCGATAGTGCATTTATTATTTTAGCTGATTCTATATAAGACTCAGAAACGATTAAATCATTAAATAAAGTACTGACAGCAACTTTTGATTTTTCCGTTTTTAGATTAGCTTTGATTGATAACCAAGCGTCAGCGAACGTATTTAAATCTGAGGCGACATCAGAAACATGAGAGTACTTATCTTCTTGCACTGCAGATTGCCATTCTTTTTCAGAAGGACTGTATGGTGAAGTTTTAGGTTGAAGTGCTGCCATAATTACTATGCTGATGCTTTCCTGTAAAAAGAATAGCATCAGTTTTATGGTACTGAATTAAAACGAAGTTATGTCTTAATTAACCCTGATTAATGACAGTTGTGTAACTTTACGAAAAACCTAGAAAGCTCAACAACAATATCGTTGAGCTTTCTAGTGATGTGTTATCGTTCAAATATCGTTGCAATACCTTGGCCTAAACCAATACACATCGTCGCTAAACCATACTTTGCATTTTTCTCTTCCATGATATTGATTAAGGTTGTTGATATCCTCGTGCCTGAACAACCGAGTGGGTGACCAAGAGCAATGGCACCACCATTGAGGTTCACTTTTTCATCAACCATACCTTCCAGTCCAAGGTCTTTAACACAAGGTAATGATTGTGCGGCAAAAGCCTCATTGAGTTCAACGACATTAATATCATCCATCGTTAACTCTGCGCGTGCCAAGGCTTTTTGCGTAGCAGGAACGGGCCCATAACCCATGATTGCCGGATCACAACCAGCGACAGCCATAGATTTTACTCGAGCGCGAATGGTAAGCCCAAGTGCTTTGGCTTTTTCTTCTTCCATGATCAGCATCGCTGATGCACCATCTGACATTGCAGAAGAGCTACCAGCGGTTACGGTACCGTTTGCTGGGTCAAAAGCGGGGCGCAAAGAGGCAAGCGCTTCTAATGAAGCATCGCTGCGTATTACTTCATCATGAGTCACTTTTATGAGGGCACCATCAGCATCATGGCCTTCAATTGGATAAATCTCATTATCAAAGCGACCTTCGTCTGTTGCAGCCTGTGCGCGTTGATGCGATCGAAGGGCAAATTCATCTTGTTGCTGACGAGTAATACCATGCATGCGTCCGAGCATTTCAGCCGTTAATCCCATCATTCCTGAAGCTTTTGCTACGGTATGGCCTAAGCCTGGGTGGAAATCGACACCGTGCATCATTGGGACATGACCCATATGCTCAACGCCACCAACAATAAAAATATCGCCCATGCCGGTCATAATAGAACGAGTAGCCTGGTGAATTGCTTCCATAGAAGAACCACAAAGGCGGTTAAGCGTTACACCCGGTACAGTTTTTGGGAAACCAGCAAGCAATGCTGCGTTACGGGCGATATTAAAGTCTTGTTCTAATGTTTGCTTAACACAACCCCAAATAACATCTTCTACCATATCTGGTTTTACTTGTGGGTTACGCTCCATCAGACCTTTCATTAGTAGGGCTGACAAGGTTTCCGAACGTATATTTCTGAATACTCCGCCTTTAGAACGACCCATGGGAGTACGAATACAATCGATGATTACAGCTTGTTTCATAATATTAATCCTTTGTCGTTAGGCTGAGTAGTAGCGGCCGTTGTCGGCAGCCAGTTTACGCATATTATCAGTCACTTGATAAAGTGGACCTAAGTGCGCAAATAAATCAGCAAGTTCAACAAACTTAGCTACGCCCATTGTATCGAGGTAACGGAACACCCCCCCTCTGAATGGAGGGAAGCCTAAGCCATAAACCAAAGCCATGTCTGCTTCAGCAGCTGAAGCAACAATATTTTCTTCAAGGCAACGAACGGTTTCAATGACCATTGGAATCATGCAGCGAGCGACAATGTCATCAGCAGTGAATTCTTGAGTCGCCTTGCAGATGGTCGCGAGTAACTCATTAGCATGCACATCGACTGCTTTTTTAGGTTTACCCCGTTTATCCGGAGCATATTGGTAGAATCCTTTATTGTTCTTTTGACCCCAGCGTTCATTGTCCAACATTAACTTTATGGTATCTTTCTCTGGGAGTCCCATTCGTTCAGGGAAACCCTTCGCCATCACTGCTTGAGCATGGTAGCCAGTATCTAAACCGACAACATCAAGCAAGTAGGCTGGACCCATCGGCCAACCAAATTGTGTTTCCATTACTTTGTCGACAACATGAAAATCAGCACCATCGAGTAATAGCTGATTGAAACCAGCAAAGTAAGGGAATAGAACACGGTTTACAAAAAAGCCAGGACAATCGTTGACAACGATAGGGGTTTTACCCATTTTAAGTGCATAAGCAACAACC
The DNA here is from genome assembly GCF_004168585.1 of Shewanella sp. OPT22. Lineage (GTDB taxonomy): Bacteria > Pseudomonadota > Gammaproteobacteria > Enterobacterales > Shewanellaceae > Parashewanella. Next base: position 64,939 of record NZ_PGVH01000006.1, read on the forward strand.
GATGAAATGGTTTGTTCAGAGGTTTTTTGTCCGCGAATTACCTCAACTAAAGGCATACGGTGCACTGGATTAAAGAAGTGCATGCCACAAAATCGTTCAGGATGGGATAAATGACTGGCTAATGAGTCAATTGAGATAGTCGATGTGTTTGAAGCAATAATAGTGTCATCACTGGTATGTGCTTCAACTTCTTTTAATACGGTTGCTTTGACCTTGGGATTCTCTACTACTGCTTCAACAATAATGTCTGCATGTGATATTGGTGAGTAATCAAGCGTCGGCGTAATATTGTTAAGCACTTTAGCCATTTTATCTGGTGTAGAACGTCCACGTTTAATTTGGCTATTTAACAGTTTAGAGGCTTCATTGAGGCCAAGCTCGAGTGACGACGAAGCAATGTCCTTCATCACAATTGGTGTGCCTTTGCTGGCGCTTTGATAAGCAATGCCGCCACCCATAATACCAGCACCTAAAACCGCAGCATGTTCTATGGCATTTGACTGTTTAGCCAGTTTTTTACCTTTACCTTTGACCATTTGGTCATTCATAAAGATACCAATAAGTGCCGTGGCTTCTTCCGTTTTGGCAAGCTTAACGAACGCTTTGTTTTCAATGAGCAGAGCTTGCTCTCTATCGAGTAGATGCGCTTGTTCTATCACATTCACTGCGGCCATAGGTGCAGGGTAATGTTTCCCTGCAACCTGAAATACCATCGCTTTTGCTGTTGTGAACGCCATCAGTGATTCCATTTTTGGTAATGGCATTGCGGTTTGTTTTTTCAGACGACGTTGTTGCCAATCCAGCTTGCCGTCGATGGCTTGTTGTAACATGGTAAGTGCGGCACTTTGAAGTTGCTCTGGTGCGACAACGGCATCAACTGCGCCAACTTTCATTGCGGCATCTGGACGGTGTTCTTTACCGGTAGTGATCCACTCAAGTGCATTGTCAGCACCGATCACACGAGGTAGGCGCACAGTGCCACCAAAACCTGGAATCAACCCGAGTTTTGTTTCTGGCAAACCAATACGGGCGTTAGTATCTGCAACACGTAAGTCCGTCGCTAACGTTGCTTCACAGCCACCCCCTAGCGCATAGCCATTGACAGCTGTAACCGTTGGAAAGGGTACGTCTTCAAGCTTGTTGAAGACTCGGTTTGTTTCAGCAATCCAAGTAAGCAATGTATTTTCGTCTTCACTGAAAAGTCCTAAAAACTCAGTGATGTCGGCCCCAACAATGAATACACCTTTACCTGAAGTGACCAATAAACCTTTAGGTTTGGCTGCGACAGTAGCATCAAGTGCTTCACTGAGTGATTTCAAGGTTTGTTGATCAAACTTGTTTACTGAGCTTTGAGAGTTAAAACAGAGGTTAGCAATCTGATTTTCAAGCATTTCGACTTGAATGACAGGACTTTGATAAATCATTATTCGTTTCCTTTTTTCAAAAGTCAGCCTTGTAGGGTTAGGACACGCATCTAAGAAATATAAGTAAATTCAATATTCAGTGTAGTTGAACCTAAACAAGCAATATAACGAATTTAACCGTAATCATCGCTTATCGTAGGATGATGAATACCTGTTTTATTTGAACTAGTTGTGGCATCCATACCGATATTTTGAATGATTAAAAGTACACTGGACAATATTGACCATTGCTCAGTTTGCGTCCAAAAAAGAAAAAATACAACTTAAATTTAAACGCTTGTTTGAAAATGAGCTCAGATAGAGTTTGTGATAGAATCCGTGAAAAATTTAATTGCCCAAAGAGAATAACAATGACAAGCATCGGAAAAGACTACGCCTTACATATCAATGAACTGAATCAACGTGTCAAAACGATTTGTGAGAAAGAGAGTTTGGCAGGTCTTGTTATTCACTCAGGCAAAACCCATCGTCAGTTTTTGGATGACATGGATTATCCGTTCAAGGTCAATCCTCATTTTAAAGCGTGGTTACCACTGATTGATAATCCAAATTGCTGGATTGTGGCCAATGGCACTGATAAGCCTGTGCTCATATATTATCGTCCTGTTGATTTTTGGCATAAAGTGGAAGACTTACCGCAGACGTTCTGGACAGAGCATTTTGAAATCAAGTTTCTGACTCAAGCAGACAAAGTTGCCGAATTATTGCCAAACAACATAGCGCAATGGGCTTACATCGGTGAGCACCTTGACGTAGCTCAAGTATTGAGAATGGAGCAGCGTAATCCAGACAGTGTATTACAGTATTTACATTTTCATCGCTCATTCAAAACCGATTATGAGCTTACTTGTTTACGAGAAGCGAATCGAATTGCGGTGATCGGTCATCGCGTGGCGAAAGATACCTTTTTAGCAAAAGGCAGCGAAATTGATATTCAACAGGCTTATTTAAAAGCTGTTGAGCAAAATGAAAATCAAATTCCATATAACACGATTATTGCGCTTAATGAGAATGCTGCCATATTGCATTACATGGTTTTAGACTCTGAAAAACCAGACCAACACCGCTCATTCTTGATCGATGCGGGTGCGAATTGTGGGGGCTATGCTTCAGATATTACCCGTACTTATAGTGCAGAGCAGAATCGATTCAATGATCTAATTCAAGCGATGGATAAGCTACAGCTCGAGATCATCGCGATGATGAAACCGGGTGTCAGTTACGTTGATTTACACATAGAAACGCATAATAAGA
>NZ_PGVH01000006.1:67666-125064 GCF_004168585.1 Shewanella sp. OPT22
TCGCACAAATCTTAATTGAGTTTGGGTTGGCGACTGGCAGCGTTGAAAGCTTAGTTGAGCAAGGCATTACTGGTGTGTTCTTCCCGCATGGATTAGGGCACATGCTTGGTTTACAAGTGCATGATGTTGCTGGCTTTAGCCATGATGAAAAAGGCACTCATATTGCGTCACCTGCCGCACATCCATTTTTGCGTTGCACCCGAACGTTAGCTGAGCGCCAAGTACTGACCATTGAACCTGGGTTATACATCATTGATTCATTGCTAGACGGCCTTAAGCAAGATAAGAGAAACCAACAAATCAATTGGGATACGGTCGCAGAGTATCGCCCATTTGGTGGTATCCGTATCGAAGATAATGTGATCATTACTGCTGATGGCAGTGAAAATATCACGCGTGACTTCGGGTTAAATTAATTGACATGAATGGCGACAGTTTCGATGTAATTGCTGAGACTTTTACGATTGAAGAAGAAATAAAAAAGAGCCGTTTTATTACGGTTCTTTTTCCTTGTTCATCAGAAAAAGACTTGAAGTTAGCACTTACAAACTTAAAAGTGGGGTATCCTGATGCGCGGCATTATTGCTGGGCCTATGTAGCTGCAGAACCAGGAAACTTATTTAAATGTGGCTCAACCGATGATGGTGAGCCGTCTGGCAGTGCAGGACGACCAATGCTATCGGTGTTGCAAGGTTCAAGCATTGGTGAAATTGGTGTGGTGGTTATTCGCTATTTTGGTGGCACTAAGTTGGGTGTCGGTGGTTTAGTTCGTGCTTATACCGCAGGAATAAAACGAGCGTTACCGCAACTGAGTATCAGAATAAAACAACTGAGAGACAGCACCAGTTTGGTATGTGATTATCAGCAACTGCCGGATTTAGAATATTTACTGTCCAAATATGATTGCTTAATTGAAAACAAAACCTTTGCTGCACAAGTCGAACTGTCGATTGCCGTGCCTATCTCGAAAAAGGCGGAATTGATCCAATCGATTTCAACCTTAACTCAAGGTCAACTTCTACTCCAATTTGTGAAATAATTGATATCAATGCTCAATAGAAAGATCATCATTAAGGACTACAAACCTTATAAGTTGTGTCTAAAAGCTTTTATCGTTGCGCAGTGAGATTTTGTATTATGCCCAATAGTCCTTTAATCTTATCTCTTGCTTTAAAAACTTTTATTTTCCGCTGAATGATAACTCTCTAGCGAGTGTTGATATAATGAACGGCTTTAAGTTTTTGTTACATCAGTAACAAAATGAAAACCTCACTCAAAGGAATGCAAACCAGCGCTTATGCAATACCGAACAATTATAAGAATAACAGGCCTGTTGATGGGACTGTTTTCGATGACCATGTTGCCGCCAGCTCTTGTTGCTGTGATCTATAAAGACGGCGAAGGTATTGCGTTTATACAAGCATTTGTCGTGAGTTTACTTCTTGGTTTCACTCTTTGGTATCCCAACCGAGACAAAAAAGCAGAATTAAGAACCCGAGAAGGCTTCTTAATCGTGGTGTTATTTTGGACCGTACTGGGCTCTATTGGTGCGCTGCCGTTTATCTTTGCTGATAACCCAAATTTAAGCTGGACTGATAGCTTTTTTGAATCATTTTCGGCACTGACTACTACAGGGGCAACGGTCATAACTGGCCTTGACCACTTACCCAAAGCGATTTTATTTTATCGGCATTTATTACAATGGCTAGGCGGTATGGGGATCATTGTGCTTGCGGTCGCCATTCTTCCCGTGCTTGGCATTGGTGGCATGCAGTTATATCGGGCGGAAATCCCAGGCCCGGTAAAAGACAGTAAGATGACCCCCAGGATTGCAGAGACAGCCAAAGTGTTGTGGTTTATCTATTTATTCTTAACGCTGTCATGTGCAGGTGCGTTTTGGATGGCGGGAATGACGGTATTTGATGCCATTTGTCATTCTTTTTCTACCATTGCTATTGGCGGATTTTCAACTCATGACGCTAGCATGGGCTATTTTGATAGTCCTGCTATTAATATGATTACCGTGATATTTTTGCTGATATCAGCAATTAACTTTAGTCTGCATTTTGCTGCATTTTCTAATCGGGGCTTTAATTTAAAGGTCTATGTCAAAGACGCTGAATTTAAGGTGTTATTGGCAGTACAACTCATTTTAACGGCTATCTGTTTTATTACTCTGTATCACTCAGGCATTTACGATTCTGCAGAGGACACGTTAGATCATTCATTATTTCAAGCTGTGTCTGTGTCTACAACTGCAGGTTTTGGTACTGAAAGCTTTCACAGTTGGCCATTGTTTTTGCCTATGTTGCTGATATTTTCTAGTTTCATTGGGGGTTGTGGTGGTTCAACTGCTGGTGGGATCAAAGTGATACGGGTGATTTTATTGGTATTACAAGGTTCTCGTGAGATGAAGCGTCTTGTGCATCCACGAGCGATTTTTACCATTAAAATGGGTGATTCAGTATTACCCAATCGGGTCATTGATGCGGTCTGGGGCTTCTTCTCAGCTTATGCGCTGGTCTTTTTAATCGCCATGTTATCGTTGCTGGCATTAGGGTTAGATGACATAACCGCATTCAGTGCAACTGCAGCGTGTTTAAATAATTTAGGCCCCGCTCTCGGTGAAGCTGCGGCGAATTACGCTACACTAGGTGACGGTGCGAAATGGGTGTTGCTGATCACCATGTTATTTGGACGATTAGAAGTGTTTACCTTGTTAGTACTATTTACACCAACATTTTGGAAGAATTAGAGCGCTTGTATTAGGAGCCAGCATGCAAAAGATCTTGATTATTTATTCTACCGTTGATGGTCAGACTAAGACTATATGTGAGCGTATGCGCACAGCGATGTCTGTTGAGGCGGAAGTAGAATTGGTCGAGCTGGATAACGTTGACAGTAAGCTTCTCGATCAAGCTGATAAAGTATTGGTTGGTGCAAGCATTCGTTATGGTAAACATCGCCCAGAACTATTAGCGTTTGCTGAACAATATCAGCCAGTGTTAGACGAAAAACAAAATGGTTTTTTTACGGTTAATGTTGTGGCCAGAAAACCTGAAAAAAATACTCCAGAAACGAATCCTTACATGAAAAAATTTCTGTTGTTATCACCTTGGCAACCTAAAGTGAAAGGTGTGTTTGCTGGTAAGATTAATTACCCACAATACGGTTTTTTCGATAAGACTATGATTCGTTTTATTATGTGGTTAACAAAAGGTCCAACGGATACCAGTGGTTGTTTCGAATTTACCAACTGGGATCACGTTGAACGTTTTGCTCGAGAATTTGCTAATTCTTAGTTTGCTCTTCTGTTGGTCTGTTAAGCTCAAGCGGTAAGCGTGAAGTTGGCCCTTTTAGTAATGAATTGGCCTTAAATGTTACGTTCGGCTGATTATATTTAATGAGGCTTTTCATTAGAGCTACCCCTAAATTTCGAAGCCTGTCCGGCGTAACATACCCTTGTTGGTAACCTGCTTTTTCATAGGTCGTTTCCATGGTAACGGCCATCACTTTGTCACCAAAATTAGCCCACCACCAAGATTCGGGATAGGTATTCGTCACAAAGCTGCGACCACCTTGATCTGGCGTGGCTTCAATTAACGGCTCACCTTGTTCATTTTTATAGTTGTCCCGCACGCCATTGATAAAGCGAATGGTGTTATTCCATAACTGAGCTTCATTGGTACTGTAACCTAAAGATTCCGGACCGAAGTGAGGGAAGAAAAACGCTTGTCTATCTGCATCGCTTTGAGTGGAATGAAGGTTCAATGCCATGATAAAAGGGGAGTCAGATTTGCTTAACTTGAACATCTCACGACTGAGAATTTGGTTTTCGAGTGGAGAATCTTGAGATAACACGGCTGAATTAGAGCTACTTCTTACCCAAGCATTTTCTAAATTTTGGCTTAGGCTATTAGTTCGATAATTACCGTCGTAAACCCCATCTGGGTTATGAATGGGGACGATATTAAAAATGAAATGAGATAAGGCGTAATCTGCATCCTCAGTATCATCGCTTAATAACCAATTAATCAGACCTTCTACGACAAATGAACTTCCGGTCTCTGCCGGATGGCTTCTTGCTTGTATCCAAATTCGCTTTTTGCCGCTGTTCACATTGGGATCCGTAATGGTGACCATATCGATTGGAAAATGGTGTACAGAGGATTTTCCTAAGGTTTCTCGTTTGATATAGCCTTGGTCAAATTTATCCTGATGTTCAGATTCTAGATTTTGATAGTAATCATTAAAGTCTTGTTGAGTATAAGGGTAGAAGCGGGCTATGTAGACATTACTCTTATCATACTTAGCCTCAATCGAGATGTGTTGTTGCTGTTGGCCGTTTCCTAGGTCAACGGTTGACGACGTTACTTGGTTTTCATCAAATCGCTGCCATTGTTTTTTATCATAGGAATAGACTGGCGTATATGAGTTGGTCCAACCTGGCGTTTCAGCCGAAAAAGTATCATCGACAGTTAATGTGAAACCTTGATGATGCTTGATGTTATTCAGTTTAACGTACTACCAGTTTCTCCAAAGTGGAAATACATCCAGCATGGCGTTGTGATTGTCATTATCAAGCTGAATATTGGCTTGTTTATTGGAAATTTTGGCAACATCAGGCTTACCAATATTAGCCGAAGCAAAGTCATCTGACATGGTTGTGTTTTTATCAAAGTGGCAAGCGGATATCAAAAAGCAACTGAGTAAGCTCAGTGTCATTAGGCGTAATAAGGTCATAGCACTGTTCACGGTTATTTTTATCACCCACACCATAAATTGAAGGCTCAATGTGTCGAGGAATAATCACTGTGATGTCAGGCAAGATTCAGCAGAAACATGATAATTCATTCAATGGCTGAATATCTGATCTCGGTCTATTCTTGATAAGAGGTTTAGAAGAATGTGTTGCTGCGAAGTTTACCCCTGTGATTTCAAGGAGTTCAGGTGATCACCTGATTGAGACATATGAAAGCTTAGCGCTACCCTGAAGATTGATAACAAAACAGGAAGTTCCAATGAACTTACTTGACCATCCCGTTCATTTGATTATTGTGTTATTTGCACTCTCATTATTGCCATTGTTTGCAATAATGGGCACATCGTTTTTAAAAATATCAATTGTGCTGTCAATGCTTCGTACGGCGCTTGGGGTGCAACAAATTCCCCCCAATATGGCTATTTACGGGCTTTCGATGATATTGACGATGTTTATCATGGCGCCGATAGGTCAAGAGATCTATAGCAGTGTTCAGAAGAATCCTATCTCACTCGATTCACCGACGATTTTACAACAACTCGATAAGCAAGCTGGGGATCCGTACCGCGTGTTTTTAAAGAAGCACAGCCATATTACTCAGCTGAATTATTTCGCCAAAATTGGTCATAAATTATGGCCAGATCAATACCATGAAAACCTCAATGAGGACTCTCTGATTGTACTCATACCAGCCTTTACGATGAGCCAACTTATTGAGGCATTTAAAATTGGATTACTATTGTATTTGCCGTTTGTAGCCATTGATATCATTGTGTCTAACATCCTTTTGGCAATGGGGATGATGATGGTGTCACCAATGACGATTGCTCTGCCGTTTAAGATTTTGATCTTTATTATGATGGGCGGCTGGCAAAAACTCATTGCTCAATTAATGTTGTCCTACACATGAACCAAAGTGACTTAATACATCTTACGTCCGAGCTATTGTGGATCACGCTATTATTGTCGATGCCAACCGTATTAGTGGCGTCCATACTCGGCATTTTAGTAAGTTTGGTCCAAGCGTTAACTCAGATTCAAGACCAAACTTTACAGTTCCTCATAAAGTTAGTGGGAGTAAGTGTTGTTATGGCCATGACCTATGATTGGATGGGTGTTGCTATGCTCAATTATGCTAATGAAACTTTTAATTTAATTAGCCGAGTTGGAGGCTAAATTTGGACACGGTTTTATATAAAGCACTAGTTGAATATATGCCGGTTTTATCTCTCGCCATGATGCGTCCATTAGGGCTGATGTTGCTATTGCCGATATTTAAAAGCGGTTCACTCAACGTGTCTTTAGTTCGCAATGGTTTCATTATCTTATTTGCAATCCCTACTGTTCCAAGCTTAATGCATATGGAGTCTTATTTACTTGAAGCTTCATATTTGGAGCTTACAGCACTTTATATGCGGGAGTTTGTGATAGGTCTAACGCTTGGCTTTTGTGCGGCAGTCCCCTTTTGGGCGATTGATATGTCAGGGTTCTTGATTGATACCATGCGTGGCTCATCACTTTCAAGCGTATTGAATCCACTTTTCGGTTTTGAATCTTCGGTCTATGGAGTGTTATTTGCACAAGTTTTGAGTGTCCTTTTTTTAGCTACTGGAGGAATGAATTTTTTATTAACGGCAATGTATGAATCTTACGTATCTTTGCCGCCAGGAGTGGGGCTTGATCTTGCTAATAACAAGCTATTAGTCGACTTTATCAACCAAGAGTGGCGACTGATGAACGCACTCTTTATGGGCTTCGCTATGCCAGGCATGGTGATCATGTTGTTGACAGATACGGCTTTTGGTTTGGTAAACCGTTCAGCGCAACAACTTAATGTGTTCTTTCTTTCAATGCCTGTAAAAAGTGTACTCGTGATTTTGGTTATGATTTACAGCATAAACTTTGCATTTCATGATTATCTCGAGCGGACCAATAATGCCGAAAGTCACTTCAAAGTACTTTTCCACCTAATGGGAGGGAAATAAGGTGGAGTGCGATGGCTGAAGGCGGCGGAGAAAAGACCGAAAAACCCACGGAGAAAAAACTCCGTGAAGCCAGAAATAAAGGACAAGTTGTTAGAAGTGATGAAATTGTCACTGGGTTAGAAATGGCTGCCATTCTTGCTTTTTTTCTGGCTCAAGGTCATGACTTCATGCAATCCAATATTGAGCTAATAGATTTAACTATTCGAGTCTCAAGTCTAGATTGGCGCAATGCCTCTCAGATCATTCACGAAGCATTCATTGATTTGTTTTTGAAGTACATTGGTGGCTTAGGCTTATTGCTAACTTTTGTCATTGTTATAGGAAATGTGTTGCAAACGGGCCCTATGTGGGCGACAGAAGCTGTGCAGCCAAAGTTCGACAAGCTCAATGTGGTTAACAACCTGAAACAACTGTTTTCAATGAAGAGTGTGTTTGAGCTAGCCAAGAACATTCTTAAAGTGTTTGTGCTTAGTCTGGTGTTTTATTACATTCTCGCCAAGTATGCTAATTCATTCCAGTATTTACCCATTTGTGATGAACAATGCGGCTTGAAAGTCATGATGACGCTGATTCTGTGGTTATGGGGGTGTTTTGTCGGTTGTTATCTTGTGTTCGGTGCGATTGACTATGCGTATCAGCGTCACTCAACGATGGAAGAGTTGAAAATGACAAAACAAGAAACTAAACAAGAGGCCAAGGACACCGAAGGTAACCCTGAGATCAAACAAAAGCGTCGTGAAACTGCACGCGAAATTGCTTCAGGTAGTTTGGCGAATAATGTAAAAAAATCGAGTGCAGTGGTTCGAAACCCCAACCATATTGCCGTTTGTTTATTTTATGATGCTCAAGACTCTCCGATCCCTAAAGTACTAGAAAAAGCCAAAGATCATATGGCGTTACACATTGTGTCGATTGCAGAAAAAAATCAAATTCCAGTTGTCGAAAATGTCCCTCTGGCTCGAACTTTATATGCTGAAGTTGACAGTGGAGATTTTATTCCTGAAGAGCTATTTGAACCCGTCGCTGAATTGTTACGTTTTGTTATGGAGTTGGATTACGACGAAGATGAATTAGAAGATGAGGACGACGAAGATGAAGATGAACAAGATGGCGAAGATTCGGAAGAGGATGTGATAGAAGGGGAGTTTGAAGAAAAACAAGAACTGGAAGATCCTGATACTGATGAAGATCTTCCCGATGATGTTACTGAGTAGAACTTTGCGACCACGCTTCAAACCCACCGTCTAAGCTGTAAACGTCTTCAAAGCCTTGGCTTATTAAATACTCTGCCGCTGAAACAGAGCTGATCCCATGATAACAAACCACAACCGTTGTTGCGTCTAGGTCAGCCTCACGCATAAAGTCAGCAATATTCTCATTGGTAAGGTGCTGAGAAGCATCAATATGGTTGGCTGCGTAGCTTTGTGGGTCGCGAATATCGACCACCTGAACCTTATCCTTGTCCGTAAGCGCTTTCAGTTGTTCGACATTGATATGTTTTACTTGTGACATCTGTTATTCCTTTAATGAGTAGAAATGACCTTACAGGCCATTTCTACACTAATAGAGGTTAATCCCAATTGAGAATGACTTTACCTGATTGACCTGAGCGCATGACATCAAACCCTTCTTGGAAATCATCAACAGAGTAGCTATGAGTGATGATAGGAGAAATATCCAAGCCAGACTGAATTAAACTGGCCATTTTGTACCAAGTTTCAAACATTTCACGACCATAAATGCCTTTAATGGTTAACCCTTTAAAGATCACTTTGCTCCAATCAACGCCCATATCCTCTGGTGGAATGCCTAACATGGCAATTTTTCCGCCGTGATTCATTGAATCAAGCATGGCGCTGAATGCTGAAGGTACGCCTGACATTTCTAGGCCAACATCAAACCCTTCTGTCATGCCTAATTCTTGCATTACGTCATTGAGGTTTTCATTGGCTACATTTACAGTGCGTGTTGCGCCCATTTTACGAGCTAAGTCCAAACGGTATTCATTAACATCAGTGATGACAACATGACGGGCACCTACATGTTTACAAACTGCTGCAGCCATAATACCAATAGGGCCCGCACCAGTAATCAGCACATCTTCACCAACGAGATCGAATGATAATGCGGTATGAACGGCATTGCCAAACGGATCAAAAATAGAGGCTAATTCATCGCTCACATCATCAGGGATTTTGAAGGCGTTGAAAGCGGGAATGACTAAGTACTCAGCAAATGAACCTTCACGGTTGACACCGACACCAGACGTATTGCGACATAAATGTGTGCGGCCACCGCGACAATTACGGCAATGACCACAAACTAAGTGACCTTCACCAGAAACGCGATCGCCAATCTCGAAGCCTTTTACACCTTCACCGACACCAACAACTTCGCCTAAATACTCATGACCAACAACCATTGGTACAGGGATCGTCGCTTGTGACCAGTCATCCCAGTTGTAAATGTGAATATCTGTCCCACATATGGCGGTTTTTTTGATTTTTATCAGTAGGTCGTTATAGCCCATCTCTGGTGTTGGAGCATCAACCATCCAAATGCCGACTTCAGGTTTTAATTTACTTAGCGCTTTCATTTAAAACACAATCCTAAAATGGCCCAGAAAATCTGGGCTGAACAATAATATTAAGCAATGATGCCTATTTCTTTTGCGATACGAGTAAAGGCTTCAATGGCTTTATCAAGTTGCGCACGAGTATGTGCTGCAGACATTTGTGTACGGATACGGGCTTGCCCTTTAGGGACGACAGGGAACGAGAAACCAATGACATAGATGTGCTCGGCAAGTAAGCGATCAGCATAATCACTTGCAACCTTTGCATCACCAATCATCACTGGCACGATTGCATGGTCAGCCCCGGCAAGCGTGAAGCCTGCAGCGGTCATTTGCTCACGGAAATACGCAGCATTAGCTTTAACTTGTTCGCGTAAGTCTGCGCCTTGTTTTAGCATCTCTAAAACAGTAATTGAGGCACTTACAATGGCTGGAGCCAATGAATTTGAGAACAGGTATGGGCGAGAACGTTGACGTAGCCAATCAATCACTTCTTTTTTGCCAGAAGTGAAACCACCTGAAGCGCCGCCTAATGCCTTACCTAATGTACCGGTAATGATGTCTACTCTGTCCATGACGTCACAATGTTCATGAGTACCACGACCATCTTGTCCTACAAAACCTACGGCGTGAGAGTCATCAACCATCACAAGGGCGCCGTACTTATCGGCTAAATCACACACACCTTGTAAATTTGCAATCACACCATCCATAGAGAAGACGCCATCCGTCGCAATTAAAATATTACGAGCGCCAGCTTCTTTTGCGGCTTGCAGCTGTTTTTCAAGATCTGCCATGTCGTTATTGGCATAGCGGAAACGTTTGGCTTTACACAGTCTCACGCCATCAATGATAGATGCGTGGTTTAGTGCATCAGATACAATGGCATCGTTAGCATCCAATATCGTCTCAAAAAGACCGGCGTTGGCATCGAAGCAAGAAGAGTAAAGAATGGTGTCTTCCATGCCTAAGAATTCACTAATAGAAGCTTCAAGTTCTTTATGAATCCCTTGAGTACCACAAATAAATCGCACTGAAGCCATCCCAAAACCATGAGCATCCAACCCATCTTGGGCAGCCTTAACCAGTTCAGGATGATTCGCTAGGCCTAGATAGTTGTTTGCGCAGAAGTTAATGACTTCTTCGTTATTGACTTGAATTGCGGTTTGCTGTGGCGAAACAATCACTCGCTCACTTTTATATAAACCCTCAGCTTTGATGTCTGTTAACTGCTGATTCATTTGCTCATAAAACGATGGTGAGGCCACAGAGTCTCTCCTTTACTAATAAAGTGGGTAGGCTTAACTCAGGAAATACTGATCATTAAGCTCGTTATTGGGAGTGCTTGGGATTCTAACTCTTTATTTCATGTTGATAAAAGCCCTAGGAAGGAAAATATGTGGGCTTTTTTGACTAGTTATCTCAATCCACTGCATTAGTTTTACTAATGCAGTGAGGTGAAGGTAGGATGAATCAAGCTACTTCGTCAGCTTGATCCATTAACTGATTGTAGTGGGTTTCAAGACGAGAGAACGTATCTCTTGAGTCAGCCGTTGCATAAGCTTTAGTGATCATAATCACGCGAAGCACACCTTCATATAAGCATGCTTTGGTGATGGTCGTTTTGCTGGATTGGGCAAGCTTGTAACTGATCCATGATGCTAATACCAACTTCATGGTATCGGCTAATTGAGGTACTTCATCCTCAGTGAGTGTGATGACGTTGTCATTGTTCATTTGTTCAATGATACGAGTTGCCCGCATTTGTACCATTTGCTGAATATGCAAATAATCGGCTTTAAGCGTCTTATCTTGACCTAGAATGTCTGTAAGGTTGGCGTAAAAGAAACGAAACTTCCAGAGTACGTAGAACATGGCATCAAAATAAGTTACCAGCATTTCAACATCAAGCTTTTGCTCTTGATAAGGTTGAAAGCTTGATTCTAAATGTGCTTCATATTGTTTAAAGATACTTTGGATGATGTCTTGTTTATTGCGGAAATGGTAATAAAGATTGCCCGGACTTATCCCTAAATGTGCCGCAATATGGTTAGTCGTGATCGTTCTCTCACCGTGCTCATTAAACAGCTCGATACTAGCTTGAATTATTTTGTCACGAGTTTTCATGTAGTTTTCCAATGATTGATACTTGTTGAAATTAAAATCACTAACGGTAATTTATAGGGCTGCCCGTTTACGCTATTTTTTCGGGTATGGTAGCATTGCTCACATTATTGACGCAAAACTCTAAAATAAGGCACTTTTTCATGAACCGCTTTTGGTATTCGGCGATGTTATACCTTGCCTTCCCTTTGATAATTTTATATCTGATCATTCGAGCGGTTAAGAGCCCAGATTATCGTGTACGTTGGAAAGAACGATTCGGGTTTGCATCTTTGAAAGCCACAGATGTACTCGTTCATACCGCATCTATGGGGGAGACCATAGCAGCATTACCACTTATTCGTAAAATTTTAGCGTCAGCACCCGATATTAAAGTGACCATCACCACAACTAGCCCAACAGGGTCTGCTCAAGTGATAAAAGCCTTTGGTGACAAGGTTCAGCACGTCTATTTACCGGTAGATGTCTCTTACTGTGTTAAGCGTTTTTTGGGGCAGTTACAGCCCAAAAAAGTGGTTATTCTAGAGACCGAACTTTGGCCTAATTTATTACATTTTGCTAAACAGTGTGGTGCGAAAACATTCATCAGTAACGCTCGTCTATCAGAAAAGTCTGCAGCCAATTATCAAAAATGGCCAAAGTTGACGAAAAGTATCTTAAGCAGCATCGATATTATTGCGGTACAAACCGAAGCAGAACAACAGCGTTTTATTGAGTTAGGTTTCGATGCCTCAAACATTCATGTCTCAGGTAGTTTGAAGTTTGATGTAACAGTGAGTGAAGAATTAATTGAACGTGGGCAAAAGTTGAGGGCTGAATGGCAAAAACTAGGTGCCCCCGTTTGGATTGCTGGTAGTGTCCACCCAGGTGAGTTTGCTCAGGTTTTGGAGGCCCACCAACAATTATTAGTGCATCATCCTGACGCATTGTTAATTATGGTGCCAAGACACCCTGAAAAGTTCGAGTTAGCGGCTGAAAAAATACAATCGTCGGGTTTAGTGATGAGCCGCAGAAGTACAGGTGATCATGTTGACGCAAACACTCAAGTTCTACTCGGAGATACCATGGGTGAAATGATGTTGTTTTTTGCGACCGCCGATCAAGCCTATATCGGTGGCTCGATGATCGAGCATGGTGGCCAGAATCCCCTTGAAGCCGCAGCCGTTGGCTTAGCTCTGGTTATGGGTGAATCACGTTATAATTTCACTGATATCTGCCAGTTATTAACCGATTCAGGTGCTATGGTTAAGTGCTCAGACGACAAAACATTATCTCTGCATCTTAATGACGGGTTTACTGATCCTCAATTACTGAAACAGCGTCAAAAGCAAGCTCAATCTGTGGTGCTGGCCAATAAAGGCGCAGTAGAAAAACAATTTACCATGTTTCGTCTTATTTGAGAGCCAATTGATAACCGGATAATAAGTCCTGCCAGTTGTGGTCGGTAAAGTGCAAACTGGCAAGCTTACCTTTTTCTTTATCGAATGAGCGGCGCAATCGAGCCATATTCGCTTGTTGCCAAGAAGACTTTGGTTTTCTGAGTTCGCCTCGATCAAAATCAATGAGGTAGAACTTATTTTCGGATAATAGAATATTTTTAATATTCAAGTCTGCGTGGAATACACCGTGATTGTGAAAGCGAGCGATTTCTTTGCCTAATTGATGCCATAAATTTTGAGG
The DNA here is from genome assembly GCF_004168585.1 of Shewanella sp. OPT22. Lineage (GTDB taxonomy): Bacteria > Pseudomonadota > Gammaproteobacteria > Enterobacterales > Shewanellaceae > Parashewanella. Next base: position 80,793 of record NZ_PGVH01000006.1, read on the forward strand.
CAGAGGCGAGTTAGATAAGACAGCGTGTAAATCTTTCGAATCCTCAATGAGTTCTATCAGAATGTCACCACGATACCAAAGAGCAATGCGCTCAATTTTTGCTGCTATGGGTTTTGGTACGGGTAATCCGAGTTGATGCATTTCTTCAAGTAAACGGAATTCAGCAATTGGACGAGTCTGTTGGACACCAGGGAAGCAATATAAATCATCACTGAATTTCGCCATTAAACCACCGCGCCAATAATGACGTAAAACCCAAGGTTTGGTGTCATGGGAGACAAACCAAGTTGTGCGTCTCCCCGTTGATGTACCAACAATCGCATTATTCTCTTGCCAAAAATGAGCGTCGAAATGGCTGGCCGTGAGCGAGTGATGCTTAGGATTTGAATAAGCTAGAGTGATATTTTTATAAGTTGAAAGCAGCATTATTTTTCGCTTAGTCATGGTACTGCAAAGTATTCTACATTAAGATCCATTTCTTACGCTAATTTGCTGGGAAAAGCATGAAGTTAGATTTATCGACAAAACATACTCTTTGCGTATTGAGGCTATCGGCCATTGGTGACGTCTGTCATGCCGTGGCTATGGTTCAAGCCATTCAAAAGCAATACTCACACATAGAGATTACTTGGGTGATTGGAAAGGTTGAATATCAACTGGTAAAAAATCTGCCAAATATCAATTTTGTTATTTTCGATAAATCACAAGGGTGGCGAAGTTATACCAACTTAAGGAAAGCACTCTCAAAGCAAAAATTTGATGTGTTATTACACATGCAAGTGGCACTTAGGGCAAGTGTTGCATCCTTAATGATTCGTGCCGATATTAAAGTTGGCTTTGATAAAGCCAGAGCCAAAGAAGGGCAGTGGCTATTTACTAATCACAAAATATTACCACAAGATCAACCTCATGTTCTCGATGGTTTTATGGGATTCGCAACCGCAATTGGTGTTGAAAACATCCAGCCAAGTTGGGATATACCGATATCCAGTGCCGATCTTAAGTGGGCAAAACAGCAAGCCACAGAAGATAATATTTTTGTTATCTGTCCTGCTGCGAGTAAAGCTGAGCGAAACTGGCTTCCTGAGCGTTATGCTGAAGTTGCCGATTATATGGCTGAAAAAGGCTACCAAGTTATGTTGTGTGGTGGGCCGTCTCAATTAGAGCGTAACCTTGCTAATAGCATCATAAAAAGTACGAAACACGGCTTAACAAACCTTGTTGGTAAAAGTAGTTTGTTGCAGCTGTTGGCATTGCTGAAACAGGCAAATTTAGTCCTTGCGCCAGATACTGGCCCTGCGCATATGGCTACGACACAGGGTACACCTGTTATTGGTCTTTATGCACACTCTAATCCAGGTAGAACAGGACCATACAATCATCAAGATCGTGTAGTCAGTGTGTATGATGCAGTAATTAAACAGCAAATAGACGGTGAGATTGCTTGGGGGGTTAGAGCAAAAGGTGCCGATTTGATGTCACTTATTGATGTAGAACGTGTGAAAAAGCAACTGATAATTTAATCGAAAGGATTTTAGACGAACAATGCGCTATTTATTTTACGTTACGCTTTCATATTCTTACAGTGTACTTAGACCTCTGGAAAATGAAATCAAAAAAAGAGGAGATGCAGTTGCATGGTTTATTCCTCAAGGTTCCGAAGCGGAAGCTTTTCTTGGCAAGGATGATGTTCGCTTACATTCAGTGGATAAAGTAAAACACTATTCACCTGATGCTGTCATTGCTCCTGGAAATTACATTCCAGATTTCTTTCCGGGCATAAAAGTACAAGTTTTCCACGGTTTTGATTCGGGGAAAAAAAATAAATTTAACGTCCGCGGGTTTTACGACTTGTATTGTACACAAGGGCCGAACATCACCGAAGCATTCAATCAATTACAAGACGGTACGTTTGAAGTTGTAGAGACCGGATGGGCTAAGCTCGACCCATTATTTCAATTGCATGCTGATACTCCTCTATTTCAGTCAGAGCAACCTGTGATTTTGTATGCCCCAACATTTTCGCCTAAACTAACCAGTACTTATGAACTATTGCCTCAAATTAAAGCGTTACTTGAACAAGAAAATTGGCACTGGATTGTGAAGTTGCATCCCAAAGCAACGACTGAAGAAATTGAAATGTTTAAAGCATTGTCTTGCTCAAAGCTGACATTTGTGGAAACAGGAGATGTGATCCCTTTGCTGCAAGCTGCAGATGTTTTATTGTCTGACACATCATCGATTTTGGCGGAATTTGCACTGCAAAATAAGCCTGTTGTTGCCTTAAATAATCGTATGCCACAGGATTGGATGATAAATATCTCTGAACCCAATGATCTTGGGGATTCACTGAAAACAGCATTAAACGCAGAGCCAGAGCAAATCAATAAAATTGAAAATCATTGTCGAGCGATTCACCCTTACCGGGATGGGTTATCGAGTGCTCGAGTGCTCAATGCCACGGAACAGTTAATTGGGAGAGGGACTGAACATTTTAAATCTAAGCCATTGAACCTCATCAGGCGTATCAAAATGAGAAAAAAACTGGGCTACTTCAAATGGCGCTAAATGCTTAGCAAAGTCAGCCTCACTGAAAGGGTAGCTTTATTGATGACTGAACTTTTTCCCATAATTTAGCACCAATGCTAATGATTCTTTATACATTAAAGGTCGCACTATGAGTACAAGAATTGTTCGATTTTTGTTTGTTCCTGTTTCTTCAATAAAAGGAATTGGGGAGTATATGCGTTCGCTTATTTTAGCGAACGAAATAAAAAAGACATGGCCTAATGCAGAAATTAAATTCATTTTAAATCGCCACACTAAGTATGCGTCAACATGTCCATTTGAGACTGAGCTATTAGACAATTCGCCAACAATGCATACTCAAGAAGTGAATCACATTATTGAGGCGTTCCGTCCAAATGTTGTTGTATTTGATGCATCAGGTCGTCAAGCACAGCTGGCTAAGGCTAAATCTGTCGGCGCAACGACGGTATTTATTAGTCAGCATGCTAAAAAACGCAGAAGAGGCATGAAGTGGAAACGAGCTCGATATACCGATTTTCATTTTGTAGCACAGCCTGAATTTGCTATTGCGCCAATAAGCTGGATTCAGCGAATTAAGTTTAAATTGATGAATAAACCGAAACCTGAATGTGTTGGGATATTTTTTGAACGGTCAATAACAGCGCAAAAAGAACATGTATTAGCTAAGTATGATGTTCAAAACAAGAAGTACATTATTGTTAGTGCTGGTTCAGGAGGGCACAGAAAAGGTGATAATGTCGTTGCTGATGTCTTTTTTAAAGCGGCGGAGCTGCTAGCTAAAAGCTCAAACATCAAAACACTAATCGTGATGGGACCAAGTTACCCTAACAAGCTGCCAAAGTCCGATTTTGTTACGGTCATATCTAAACTCAATAATGCAGAGTTTATAGCTCTAATCGATGGTGCCAAGACTGCTGTTTTAAGTGGAGGCGGAGCACTGCTTCAAGCTCTGGCGTTAAAGGTTCCTGTTATCACTTGCCCAGTGTCAAAAGATCAACCTACTAGAATTGAAGCTTGTAAATCTCAAGGACTAGTTATAAACACGAGTTTAGAGCAATTAGTGTCAGAAATTTCGACATTAACTTCTGATGAGAATTTAAAAAGGGTAAGTGAAAGGTTACAAAGTGTAACTTCACAGAATGGTGTTGATGTCGTTATTGAGCATTTATCAAAAACATTGGATGATTAAAATTAGATGCAAAAAGCTAAAAGAGTCGCAATTGTAATTAATAGCCTGTCAGGTGGCGGAGCTGAAAAAGTCATGTTAACGCTTGCGATGGCATTACAACATTTAGGGCACCTTCCTTATTTAGTGTTACTCCAAAAAAAAGGTGAATATGACGTTCCTGAAAACATACCTTACCACGCCTGTTTTAACACGGATGAAAAGCACCTTGATGCGTTTTGGAAACGAGATAAATCAGCAAAACATCTAGCGCAAGAAATTCGAGGCATTGAATCGGAGTTTGGAGCCTTCGACTTATTTTTATCCAATCTTGATAAAACCAATATGCTGATGACAAAGACGGATTTATCGCCGCTATATTGTGTTGTGCATAACTCTGTTGAAGCTCAGCTCAGTCGACAAAAAAAGTTAGGTCCGCTGACGTATTTTAAAATGTTGTACGCAAAAAAGAGTATGTCGAACCAAAATCTCATCTGTGTTTCAAATGGCATTGCGAATGAGATTAATGAGGTTAAGCGCTTCATACCTAAGTCTATTAGAACTATCTATAATCCGTTTGACTTACAGGGTATTCAGCGTTTTTCTAACGAGGATAGTGAGAGTATTCCAAAAAGCGATTTTCTAATTCATGTTGGACGAGTTGCCAAGCAAAAAAGGCACGATATTTTGTTTTCGGCCTTAAAGTTAACAAAATCGACACTGCCCTTGGTTTTGCTGTGTAATAACCCTAAGAAAGCAATGAAGTTGGCTAAGCAACATGGTGTTGAAGACAGGGTTATTATCCCTGGCTTTCAAACTAACCCTTATGCTTGGATAAAACGAGCTAAAGCCATGGTGCTTAGCTCTGATTTTGAAGGCTTACCTACGGTGCTTATTGAAGCATTGGCTTGTGGTACTCCGGTTGTGAGTACTGATTGTCCTCATGGGCCCAGTGAAATTTTAACGGATGAATTATCTCAGTATCTTGTGCCTGTACGTCAGCCTAAACTGCTTGCAGAGAAAATTGATTTGGTACTTAAGGATGATCCTGATATTTCAAATGTCAGTGTGTTAGGGCAAGTAAATGCAGAAAATGTGGCTAAAGCATATCTTTCTTTAATTCAATCTTGAGTGAATAGCACAGGTAATAAGTAAATGTCTTATTACCTGTAATTGAAGATATAAACTAAACTGCTAGTTTTTGTTTTAATACTGTCGAGCTGACGTTTGGGGTATAGTCAAAGTAGACCATTTCACAGCTGACGTCAGGATACTTTCCTTTCCAGTCAGAACCTACTGAGATGGCATCAATGTCATACATGTCTACAACATACTGTTTGTTTTTAGTGACTTGAGGAATGACCTCATCCACAAATCGATTTGATTCCAAGATTGAAATTCGTTCCTCAAACGGGATTAGTGGCGGGCGACCTTTTGACTCAATAATGAGTTCATCTGTTGAGATTCCCACAATAAGATAGTCACATAATTCTTTTGTCTTCTTTAGAATGTTTAAGTGACCTTGATGGAAGATATCGAAGCAGCCAGAGGTATACATGCGACGATATTTCTTCTGTGTATCAAGCACGGGTTTATGTTGAGCAAAATCCAGCTTTAAGGTATTAAGTAATTCTTGATGGATTTCAGATTTGAGCTTCAAATCATGCGCTAAATCTGCAGGCTTAGGCCAAGCTACGTCAGGATATTGGGCATTACAAAATGCAACGCCATTTTGGTAGCGAGGCAAAATATGAAAATGAACAGCAGGGTCGATCATCATCAACATTAGATAATTAATTTTATCAAAATTGAAACGCTTTTTAAGAATCGCTTCAATATCCGACATAATCTGTTTCTGCTCAGCAATCGCTTCTGGCGAGATTTCTGAATATTGAGTGGTACTTTCTTTACACACTAACACTAGCGAACCTAAAGTGGGTTGCTGCGGGCGCAATAAAAGGTGCCAATGTTGATAAGTCTTAATTAAACTCTCAGGGTAGTTAAACTTTTGTAATGTAGCGCTCGGCATAAATAAAGTTTTGCTCTAAATTTTGTTATTGTCGCAGCTATTTTAAACAAATCTTCAATACAAAGGTAATATTTTTGTCATAATACTGTGACCCAAGCTTGTTCAATAATCAATTTGAGCACAATAAATGAGTCGTACCATGAAAGTTTTTTTCGATACTTTAAATGTTTATTATTTGCCTCAGTATCTTCCGATTGCTCAGCAGCTTAAAGCACACAATGTTGAAGTACAATTCGTATGTTATCGCAATAAAAATAAGTCGTTAGGTCCCCAGCAACAAGAGCTTGAACAATGTTACTCTCTTCATTGGCTTAATGATGATGTTGAAGCGGCGGAGTATTATGCTCAGCAAAAGCCTGATTGGATTTTCTTTGGCAATGAGTTTAAGTACCTTGATAAAGTGCATCAAGTGAGTAAAACCGCTCAATTAGGGCATGGTATTGGACCAAAGCCGAGTTACTATCACAAATCTAAAACACCAATGACGGTTCGTTTCATCGAGGGTGAGCTTCGCTTAGAAAAAATTAAACAGTTCTATCCAAATGATACTTTCATTCAAGTCGGTTTTTCTAAACTCGACCCTATTTTTGATGGTTCTGAATGTGGTTTAGATATTGAAGGTCTTGGATTAGATAAGACAAAGCAAACGATATTATATGCACCAACATTTAATCCAAGTTCTTTAGAATGTTTTCCTGATGATTGGCCATCAGAATTTGAAGATTATAACGTGCTTATCAAGCCACACTCACTGACGTTTATGCGAGAGCAGTATAAAGGGCAGCGTAAGAAACTTGAAAAATGGTCGAAATTTTCGAACGTCTATGTAGCAAAGATGACCGACTTAAATTTGGTTCCATTTTTAAAGTCAGCTGATATTTTATTGAGTGAAGCTTCAAGTACCTTATTTGAATTTACAGCTCTCGATCGACCTGTCATTGTTTGTAATTTCTTTAAATTGAAATGGTCATATCGTGGCCCATTTAAATACCGTTTTGAAAAACGCTTTGGAAAAGACAATGTGCTTTATAAAGAGATCGGTCAGCATATCAATCACTATAAAGAATTGAAACAGGCCGTTACATATCAACTGTCACACAGGGATGAGTACCAACAACAACGACAACAATATACTGTTGATCATGTTGGCCCCATCGATGGTCAATCTTCTCAGAGAATTGTTCAGTACTTAATGAGTCATCAGTAGTGTACAAGCAGGTGCAAAGACAGAAACCGTGTTTGCATCTATTCGAGGTTTAATACTGTATTGAGGTCGGCAGACACTTTTCTTCTCTGTAATATCATTCTGATTCGATATTTTATGTTTCTGAAAAAAGTGCTCGAATTATTGTGTATGCCATTATTTTGTGCGGCAATTTCACTGTCAAAACCGGCTTCTTTTACACAGTATGGTTTGAGCCCAATAACAGACAGATTAAGCTCTGAATGGAATTGGAGGTCAATATCCACAGGCCTATAAAAGTATTTTCGGCTTAAGAGTTTTTTGGCACCTTCCAAGCTAATGATATAACCTGTCGTGCAATTTGGAACTCGTTTGTAGTTAATGCAAGTGACGTTGTTTGAAAGCTGTCGAGAGTCTATGGCCGGATTGTTTCTGTTGTCTGAGAGCTTAATGATGTCAGTATGTTTGATGTCAGTTAATGCTTCTATTATTGAATGAATGTCTTTTGAAACCGTAATGTCATCTTCTAATACAACGCTCCACTGAATGTTGCTATCAATCATCCTTTGCCAAATTTTACGATGGCTCGCATAACAACCAATTTCCCCTAGAGAGAGGTCTCGATGGTGACAACGTTGATTTGCTTGCTCATCATACATCGATGCGACTTCAGCATTGGTGAGCTCTTTGCCTACCACTGCCTCAATAAAAGTGGCTGACAAACTCATTGAAGACAGTTGTGACTCTATGTTTTGTCTACGGTCGATGTTTTGCGGCATGTTAATGACAAAAATAGGTAAGTCCATTTTACTTTTCTTCTGTTTGTGAGTGATGAAAGGTCGGGATTGATTTAGGGTGTTTTCCTTCAATTGAGCGAAAATAATCGAGGATGATATTCATGTCTTTTTCGACATCCCCATTTGTGTGAAGGGGAGATCGAATTACGATTTGCTTCTTTTTGAATTCTAACCCAATACAAACAATAGGGACATTGGCTTTGTGAGCAATATGATAAAACCCTGTTTTCCAGCGAGTAACAGCAGAACGTGTCCCTTCAGGAGCGAGCGCTAGCTTATAAGCATTACGGACATTAAATTCATGAACCGCTGTTTCAACTAAATTGTTATTTTTATTTCGATTTACAGGGCTTCCGCCTAATGCTCGAAATAGCCAACCCCAAGGTGGGATAAAGAGCTGATGTTTGCCAAGAAAGTGGATGTTTTCTCTTACAATAAATTTGGCCATTACCGCAATAATGAAATCCCAATTACTGGTGTGTGGGGCTGCAATTAATATGTATTTATCGATAGGCGGCAATTCACCTTCAATTCGCCAACCCATCTTATGGAAAATCCAAGAAATGAACGACACTAACATCAATTACTCCTATTCAGCATAAAACTACACTTTGAGTGTACCTGAAATTAATGATGATGGTGGACGTGTTTTTTTATTCCCAGTAATTGGCTTATGAAGTTTCTTGGTCCCATTCTCAATAAGCTTGAGGCAACTAAAATACCCAAAAATAAAGCGGACAGAACTTCGACGGGCTGACTGAAAGTGATTGGCGGTACAACATTGATCTCAATGTTGTTTATAAGGGCCATACTGCCGATAACGATCAGCGTAATAGAAAAGATAGTCACAAGGCCAAGTTTACGCAGCTGAGACAAATACAACAGAGGTGCCACAACGAGCGTAAAGAGTACGGCCACAATATGCCAATGTTGGAAGTACAAACAGCTTGCAATGATAACGGCACTGAAACAGTTTAATCGTAAACTGATGAACAAAAAGGATAACAATAATAGCTGCATGAGTGGAGAGGCGAGAAGGCCACTCGGTTCACCAATAATATTTAGACCTAATATAAAAAATACGATAAAAGGCGCACTTCTATCGATGAGATTTGCCAACGCAAAATGTATTGGTGAGTGTGAAGTGTAAGGTAGATTCAGTTGTGGTTTTTCTTTTGTTAGCACCAATACAGCATAAACCATCAATGACACAAGAACATGTACATATAAAAACTCGAGGCCGAGCACTAAGAAACTGAACAGCCACATTTCAGGGCCAATCAGTTTTTGAAACCAGCCTAAATGGTTTTTTTCGGTATTGGGTGTGAGTTTTAAATAAAAACGGATGGCCGCAGCAATCAAGGTTAAAACAATGACAGGCGTAATGGATAACAACCAGCCCCAAAATGCTTCTAAATTATGGATGTGGAAATCATGTTGGTGGGCACTGTCTTTGTCGAGAGTGAGCAACATTATGAGTAAAGCGATGCCAATAATGCTGCCAACACCAGCATGATATTCATAATTCCCTTGTTTATCTTCAACGTGTTCGACATGAGGTTGATGCAGTACGACATGAAGAATAGAACCTGTAACAAAGGCCTGTAAATAAACGGTGTTATCGAGGCTCAAGTTTACCAGCCAATGTTGCCCCATTAGATAGCCTAGGGCTGTCATGGCCATCATTACGCCAAGTACAACTGAAGCTGCTTTACTGCCAACTTGAGGTTTCAGTAACCACCAAATTGCAATACCAACAGGTAACCGGTGAAGAATGATACCAAGCGCAAGTAAATGCGAGTTGTTAGGCTGATCGGCTAATACTAAGGCTCCACCGTCGGTCAATGTATGCAGTAATAAACCTAAAACACCTAAATAAAGCGTTAATTTATGAGTGATATCTGAATATCGATGGAAAACTTTCTCGCTGGCAGTGGGTCCCCAAATGCCAATAATCACGAACAACAGTGACAACCAACCACCATGCTCGATAAGCTCTGGGAGAATATGAATCAGTACTAACCCACCCAAAGAGACGAAGATAAAGCCATCGAGCCCTTTTTGAAGACCATTGCTCGACGCCAAATACCGGTAACATAATGGTCCGGCAAGAAGAGCTACAAAACTGGCGATTAGATAAAGCATGGTTTTTACTTCAGAAAGATGAAAGCCGACGATTATAGCTTTATTGAGAATTAATATCACTAAGGCTGTTTGTTGGATGTCATATTGCTTTATTTAATGTTAAATATGAGTATAAATATGATGAAATGAAGTAATAATTTGAAGATAGTCCATCGTTTATGCTGCAAAGCGGATATACTGCAGGATTGTCTTCCGTTAAATTATAGAGTACTGAGATTCACTGAACTATGGATATATTTTCTGCATCAGTTATGTTGTTTTTGATCATGGACCCATTAGGTAATTTACCTATTTTTGCATCTATTTTACGCCACTTGGATCCGGCTAAACGCCGTAAGGTGTTAATTAGAGAGCTCATTTTTGCACTGATCATAATGTTATTGTTTTTGTATGCAGGTGAATCGATTCTCACATTTTTAAACTTACGCTCTGAATCTGTCAGTATTGCTGGTGGTATTATTTTATTCTTAATTGCGATTAAGATGATTTTTCCACAGCCTGGTGGCGTAGCGGGTTTAGCTGCAGGTGAAGAGCCGTTTATTGTACCTATGGCGATTCCTTTGATGGCTGGACCTTCGGTCTTAGCGGCGCTGATTTTACTGGCACACACTGACAGTTCGCGAATGACAGACTGGACGATTGCACTGTTTCTTGCTTGGGGTGCGAGTGCACTGATCTTAATGTTTAATGCATTGTTTACACGAATTCTAGGCGAGAAAGGGCTTACCGCCGTAGAGCGCTTAATGGGAATGATACTGGTCATGCTATCGGTTCAGATGTTCCTAGATGGCGTGGCGAATTACCTAAACGGTGTGCCTTAAACCATCAATTGAACGACAAAGAGCCTCGATGATTCGAGGTTTTTTTATGCTTGTTTTTTGAACTTTAAATCGGCAAACTAAATTGAATACATTATTCAATAAAAATAACAGCATGCGCCGACTATTCTTATTACTTTGCATTATCGCAACACATGTTCATGCTTCTCCAAGCCAATCAGCCGTTTTTTCTAATCTATTACCCTATGCAGGAAAGGTATCTAGCATTGAACCAAGAGACAGTAAACGTAATCTAGAAATCCCTGCAGTATACATTGATCAAGGTGCGTGGCACGGTTTCCATTTGCCGACTGCGGTAGAGGATTTGGGTAGCTTTCCTGGCCCGCTAATCATTGCTCAAGAGTACAGTATTTATTTTTCAAAAAACGTACAGAAATTGATCATATTTGATGAGCAAGGTTTACAAAGGAAGTTATCAGAAGCGCCGCAGCAGGAACGTTACAGTCTTCCGAACGGCTTATATCAAGAGTATGAATGGCCTGACTTGAAGTTACTCGTTGAACTCAGGTTTATTGATAACAGAAGTGCAAGTGTGTCGACGGCAATAACGAATACAACAAATGAGACACGACGTTGGCGGCTTCAATGGCAAGGGCAACCTTATAATGCTCATCCTAAGCTAAAAGATTATCAGCTGATTCAATCTCATCAAATTCAGGGGACCACATCTCGTTGGCAATTAACACCCGTTGAGAATACATGGAATTTACTGCTGAATGATGCGAACTATCAAATACAATTCCCAAAAGCGGTCTCGCTGAAAAAGCAAACTCAGCACAGATACCTCGCATCAACAACTTTGTCGTTAGCACCAACAACAACACAAAACATCAAAGCTATTCATCAATATTTTCATACTCGAGCTGAACGGGTTGCGCATCAATTACCCACCAGTATTGAGCAACGCCTTAACGACAATGAACGCAACTGGCATCTACAAACTAAAAACGTGGATAAAACGCCACAAGGTCGAATGGCGGTAAAGGCCATCATGACATTAACGCACAACTGGCGCAGCAAAGCGGGCAGTATTCTTCACGATGCAGTGACACCATCCGTAAGTTTTAAGTGGTTTAATGGCGTTTGGGCTTGGGACAGTTGGAAGCAAGCAGTCGCAATCGCTCGGTTTGACTCGCAATTAGCCAAGTCTAATGTTTTAGCGATGTTTGATTATCAATTTCAGAAAAAGGATGCGGTGCGCCCTCAAGATCATGGTGGCTTACCAGATGTGATCTTCTACAACAAAAGCCCTGCAAGAGGTGGTGTCGGTGGCAATTGGAATGAACGTAATGGTAAACCACCTCTTGCCGCTTGGGCGGTTTGGCATGTGTATCAAAGTTCAAAAGACATCAAATTTATTAAAACGATGTACCCTAAACTGGTCGCGTACCATCAATGGTGGTATCGCAATCGAGATCATAATCGAAATGGTTTGGTTGAATATGGCGCTAATGTGCATCCGGCCCATATCAAAGAAGGTAAGCCCAATCGTCAAGCAATAATAGAAGCCGCAGCATGGGAGTCCGGTATGGACAATGCTCCACGTTTTGATGAAACAGATGATTTATTGGTATTGAAAAATATCAATAACACAGGCGATCTCGTGGGTTATTCAATATCTCAAGAGTCTGTCGATTTAAATGCGTATTTATATGCTGAAAAGCGCTGGTTATCCCAGATGGCAAAATTGTTAGCCTTGGATGAAGAAAGTAAAGTGTGGCAGCAGCAAGCACAAACACTTGTTCAGAAAATTCAAACTCAATTTTTTGATGAGCAAAGCGGTTTTTTCTATGACATTCGTTTTAATGGTGAACGTAGAATACGATTAGTGGAGCAAGGCAAGGGCGTTGAGGGTTGGATACCTATGTGGGCTAAAGCTGCCACCCCAAAGCAAGCAAAGTTAATGGTGGAACGTCATTTAACCAACAAGCAATTTGCAACTACAGTGCCTTTCCCTACGGTTAGCGCAGATAACCTTTCGTTTGCACCTGCTCGATACTGGCGAGGACCTGTTTGGCTCGATCAAGCTTGGTTTGGGCTCAAAGGGCTTAAAAATTATGGTTATCACAAACGTGCCAAACGCTTAGCGAATCAATTGGTAAACCATGCTGAGGGCGTATTGAACGATGGGGTGATAAGAGAAAACTATCACCCACTGACCGGTGAAGGGTTACATTGTAATAACTTCAGTTGGTCGGCATCGGTATTACTGTTGAGTTATCACGAATGGCTTGCTAATGAGCCTCAATGAACTCTAGAGCTGCAGGCAAAAAGAATTCACAAACGATAATCTCATTTTGTTTGTAGCTGAAGAAGCGCCGGCGTCCCCATATAGACTCGGTAGGTTGAGATAAGCTGATCGCCAGTTGCGCTATTGAGCCGTAAGTGCTGCTTTTACCTATTTCAATCTTCCCTGGGATAAATTCATGATGACTGTAGAGGAGCTGACCAAGTGGCTTAGTCCCTAACCCTTGAAAATCTACGGCTGTTTGCTCAAGTAATGGAAAAGGGATCAGAGTGCGGGCAAAAACCCATGGCACATTATCAAGCTTTAATAGCACTTCACGAACCCAAACTTTGTCATGGGCATCAAACTCAGCATTTAATGGTGTAATTTCACGCTCACCTAGAACGGTTACTTCAAATTCTTTGCAGCAAGCCTTAAGTTTTTCCGTTAAACTGCCGTTAGCAAGTAACCAGCTTGTTAAATTTGCTGAAGGAAGTGTTGAGCATTGGTTTGGCAACTGCCACAAGATAGACTCACCATACGGAAAACATGAGTTAAGCAAAGGCATTGATTACTCGCTAGAATAAGAAAAGTGGTTAGTTTATCACAACCAGAATTGTGATCGATATTGAGGTTTGAGGTTTGAGGTTTAAATGAAACGGTTATTTTTGGCACTAGCATTACTCGTAAGTATCCAGCCATGGGCTTATGCTGAAGATGAAAACAGTTATGCCTATTTCGGCTTTGAACCTGAAATCGTCACTAACTATATTGCGAACCGCAAAAAACTCGGTTTTGTTCGAGTCGGTGTGGAGTTGATGGTTCGTGGAAAGTCAGATCTTGAAAGCATCGAAATGCATGAACCTTTGTTACGTGCTGCCATTGTTGAAATCTTAGGAAACCAGACTGAAGCGCAAATAAAATCGATGACCGGGCGAGAAGCGGTGCGTCAAGACTGCTTACAAACGGTAAATAAATTGCTGAGAAATGAAATCGGCAAAGAAGCTGTAGTGAATTTGCTGTTTACTAAGTATTTATATGACTAGGCCCTCGGACATACGACAAACTAAAGGTTCAATTCAACTCAGGGGGCTGATCAGAAGCGCTTGATGTTGCCTCAAGTCATACTGTGGTCAAGCGATGACGCATCATGAGCCTCTATTTGCACTAAAAAACCGCTACAATGAGCGGTTTTTATTATGACTAAATCAAATTATGCTTTTGGGCCAGCATTTTTGATCACATCAGAAACCTGATACTTCTCAAAGTTAGCATTAAACTCTTTGGCAAGTTGATCCGCATATTCATCATACTGAGCTTTATCTTCCCAAGTGTTGATAGGGTTCAACAATTCATCTTTAACACCTGAAATCTTTGTTGGAATACTTAAGTTCAGCTTTTCAATATGCGTCGTTTCAACGTCTTTTAGTTCACCATTAACGATGGCATCAATAATGGCACGAGTTGTTGGAATATCGAATCGTTTGCCTACACCATATGGCCCGCCAGTCCAACCTGTGTTCACTAGGTAAACTTGGCTACCAAAGCTTTCGATACGCTCCATTAATAGCTCAGCATACACGCTTGCAGGTCGTGGGAAGAATGGCGCTCCAAAACATGTGGAAAACGTTGACTGAATCGCAGCAGTAGAGCCGACTTCTGTCGAACCAACTTTAGCGGTATAGCCCGATAAGAAGTGGTAAGCCGCTTGTTCTTTTGTGAGCTTAGATACTGGAGGTAAAACCCCTGAAACATCACACGTTAAGAATACAACCGCAGATGGTTCGCCACCACAGTTATCTTCTTTACGCTGTGCAACATGTTCAAGCGGATAGGCTGCGCGACTATTTTCTGTCAGGCTGGTATCATCAAAGTCTGGAGTGCGAGAGTCATCTAGCATCACGTTTTCAAGTACCGTTCCAAAACGAATTGCATCCCAAATCACCGGTTCATTTTTCTGGCTTAGATTAATGCATTTTGCGTAACAGCCGCCTTCAATATTGAATACACCACCCGGTGCCCAGCCGTGCTCATCATCACCAATTAAGAAACGCTTTGGATCGGCTGAAAGGGTTGTTTTACCCGTACCAGATAGGCCGAAGAATAGAGTCGTATCACCATCATGACCAACGTTCGCTGAGCAATGCATTGGTAATACACCTTTCGCTGGCAACAAGAAGTTTTGTACCGAGAACATCGACTTCTTCATTTCACCAGCATACTTTAGGCCAGCAAGAAGCACTTTGCATTGAGCAAAGTTAATGATCACCGTCGCATCCGAGTGCGTACCATCACGCTCCGGATCACACTCGAAGCCTGGGGCATTGATGATGCTCCAAGTATCTTTGCCCGCTTTGTTGAAATGCTCAGGAATAATGAACATGTTGCGTGCAAATAAATGATGCCAAGCATATTCTGTCGTCACATTTACGGGTAGGTAATGCTCTGGATCCGCACCGACTTCAAGATCAGAAACAAACACTTCTTTGTCAGCAAGGTACGCTTCAACTCGGTCCCATAATGCGGTGAATTTATCTTCTGCGAAAGGCTTGTTTACATTACCCCAATCGATTTCGTTTTCAGAAGACGCTTCTTTTACGACAAAACGGTCATTTGGAGAACGCCCCGTACGTACTCCAGTTCTTGCGACTAAAGCGCCTTTTGCGGTTAGCTGTGCTTCTCCACGTGCAAGTGCGATTTCAACTAATTCTGCAGTGGTTAAATTAGCATGAATGCGATGTGATCCATCGGCCATGAGTGTACTCTCCATTTGGGTGCAAGATGTCTAAGTTCATTCTTATAAATGAGTAGATTTGTCGCTCTTAATTGTCGACTTTTTATATATTCGGCAACCACCTAAAGGTGCTTTTTTTACCGTAGTTTTATGGGCGCAGATTGTAACGTAAACGACAACAAAAGTGTCATAAATGGCATTTGGTTAAGAAAACAGAGAGTTCTGTTATTTGATAAATAAAAGGGGATATAAAAAAGCCAGCTAAGCCGGCTTTAGGCAGTGAATCATGAGTTATTGAACAGTCTCATTAACTAGAGCGCCTTTGAACAAGGCTTCTACATCAATGCTGTCAAAGCGGTAATGGGTATTACAATATTCACAGCCCATTTCTACCACACCATGTTCGGCGATCACACTGTCTACTTCTTCTTTAGAAATCGTTAACAATGCTTTAGCAGTTCGTTCTTTTGAGCAGCTACATTTAAACGTGACGTCATCGGCATCGAACAAACGCACTTCTTCTTGATGATACAACCGATGCAAAACATCAGTTGCGTCTAATGACAAGATTTCTTCTTGTTTGAGCGTTGCTGTGAGCTGATTTAAATGATCAAAATCTTCAGTATGCATTTTTTCTGAAGGGAGGACTTGTAAGAACATACCACCGGCACGTTTGCCATCTGCGAATAAATATAAACTTGTCGGCAGCTGCTCAGATTGTATAAAGTAATCTTCAAGACACGCAGCAAGCGTTGGCTTTTCAAGTGCAACAACGCCCTGATAGCGCTCTCCATCTTCTGGCGTAAGGGTAATGACAATATAGCCTTTACCAAACAAGGTTTGTAAGTTTGCTGTGTCTGCAAGATCACCTTGCCAGCGAGCAATGCCACGTAACTGCTGTTGATCATTACCATTAATTACGGCAAGAGAGACAGGCCCGTCACCTTGAATTTGTACAGCAATATCACCCTTAAATTTCAGCGTAGCGGTAAGCAGTGAGCTGGCTGCCATAAGTTCGCCCAAGAGCAATTGTAAAACTTTTGGGTATTCATGGGTTGAAAGTATGTGCTGATAACTTTCTTCTAATTGGACTAATTCGCCTCTAACGTCGGCATTTTCGAACAAATAGCGATGTAGCTTGTCTATACTCATGTTTGGTTCTCATTCGCTGTCAATGTGATTGGCTTTTTGTTTAAAGCGTACAATTTGACGTCGTTGTTTTTTATCGGGTTTGTGATCAGGTATAGGGTTATTTAAGCGGTTAAGGTGTCTAGCTTCAGCGGCTAATTCACGTTTTTTAATGCTGTTTTCTGTTTCCTGATATAACGCTTGAGCCATCGTGGCATTACCACGACGTTCAGAAAGTGCCAAAATATTGAGCTCTTTTTCATCAAAACCTTGGCGTAATTGGATCCGAGCACCGATTTCGACATTCTTACTGGATTTAGTACGCTGACCGTTGTAGTGTACTTTGCCGCCGTCGATCATTTGTTTTGCAATGGCTCGTGTTTTGTAAAAACGAGCTGCCCACAACCATTTATCGAGACGAACGGTGAGCTGAGGGAAATTTTTATGACTCATGTTCTCTCCTATAATAAGTATTTATAAATGATTGGATTATGGATCAGCTAGAATTCAGTAAATCATTGTAAAGTTATTCGAAAATGTTCTATTACACGAATAACGTCGATTTGGGGTGGCAAAGTTAGCATAATTGACTAATTTTAGCCAATGAGGAGTCTGTTAAAGACTTGTTGCTGTTTACTAGCTAGGGTAGCATGGTACAGTTTTTTGCTTAAAAACCGGATAAAGAAGGTTAATATCACAGGTTGCCAATGATATGGATGCACTAGATAAAGTAATAACAAAAGTAATTGGCTTACCTCACAAGCCATTAAGCAACGCCGTATTCTGGCTTGGCTTGATATTAATCATATATTTGTTAGCCCAAATAACGTGGGGGCTTGTACCTACTTCAACGCAAACCGTTGCGTGGAAACCCACACCAGTTTCTGCTAATTCAAATGGTTCTGCCAATGTTGATTTAGCCAGTTTTAAAAGACTTGATCTTTTTGGTAAGTACGACAAAGAAAATACACAAAAAGTTGAAGACAACACGCCGACACAAATCACTGATGCACCTAAGTCGTCACTTTCTATCCAGTTAACAGGGGTTGTGGCCTCAACGACTAAAAAGAAAGGTTTAGCTATTATTGCTTCAAGCGGGACACAAGCAACTTATAGTATTGGTGATAAAATCAAAGGTACTTCAGCATCGCTCAAAGAAGTTTATGCAGACCGCATTATCATTACCAATGCAGGACGTTATGAAACTGTCATGTTAGATGGTCTAAAATTTACAACGGATGTTGCAAATAATAAGCCTCTGCAAACGGCCTCTCGAAATAAAGCAAAGAAAATAGATAAATCGAAAGATAGACGCGTGAGTGCTGATTTAGCGAAAACACGCCAAGCGATTTTAGCGGATCCAAATAAAATTACTGATTATTTATCAATCTCTCCAAAAACGGTAAATGGTCAATTACAGGGTTACCGCTTAAATCCAGGCAAAGATCGCAAGATATTTAGAGAAGCAGGGTTTAAACCCAACGATTTAGCGAAATCATTAAATGGATATGACCTCACAGATATATCACAAGCATTAGAAGTCATGTCTCAGTTACAAGAGTTAACCCAAGTGTCCATCATTGTTGAACGAGAAGGACAGCTCGTCGAACTTACATTAGGTTTACCGCAATAGCATTTAGGCTAGGGGAAGTTACATAATGAACAACAAAAAACTCGGACGTAAATTTTTAGCCAGCTTATTAGCTGGTGCCGTCCTAATGTCACCAGCCTTAAGTTGGGCTGCGCAATATGCTGCCAACTTTAAAGGCACTGATATTCAAGAGTTTATCAATATTGTTGGTAAAAACTTAAATAAGACCATCATTGTTGACCCAACTGTACGCGGTAAAATTAACGTCCGCAGTTACGACTTACTTAATGATGAGCAGTATTACCAATTCTTTCTGAATGTACTGCAAGTTTATGGCTATGCTGTTGTGAAAATGGACAACAACATCATTAAAGTCATTAAAGATAAAGATGCTAAAACATCTAATATTCGTGTTGCAGATGATTCTAAGCCTGGACAAGGCGATGAGATGGTCACGCGCATTGTGGCACTTTACAACACACAAGCGAAACAGCTTGCGCCTTTGCTACGTCAGTTAAACGATAATGCCGGTGGTGGTAACGTTGTAAACTATGACCCTTCTAATGTCTTGATGATTTCGGGTCGAGCAGCGGTGGTAAATAAGCTGGTTGAGATTGTTCGACGTGTTGATAAGCAAGGTGATACATCAGTACAAGTTATCCCACTAAATTATGCTTCTGCGAGTGAAATCGTCCGCATTATCGAAACACTGTATCGACAAAATGGCAGTTCGGCACAGCTTCAAGGTCAAGCACCAAAAGTAGTCGCAGACGAACGCACGAACTCAGTTGTAGTCAGCGGTGATGAAAAAACTCGTATGCGGGTTGCTAACCTGGTCAAGAAGCTCGACGAAGAGCAGGCGACTACAGGTAATACTCGGGTACGTTATCTTCGTTATGCGAAAGCAGAAGATCTTGTTGAAGTTCTGAATGGGTTTGCAGATAAAATTTCGGCTAATACACCAGGAGCCAAGAAGAGTACTTCATCAAGCGGCAGAAAGACGAGCTCGTCTTCTCGGAGTTCATCTTCAAGAACAACCAACCGCAGCAGTAGCATAGGTGGTGGCAACAGTGATATTAATATTGTTGCAGATGCAGAAACTAACTCTTTGGTTATGACGGCTCAGCCTGCTGAAATGCGCACGTTGAATAGCGTCATTGATCAATTGGATATTCGACGCGCTCAGGTACTCGTTCAAGCGATTATTGTTGAGATTGGCGAAGGTGATGATGTCGGTTTAGGCTTCCAGTGGGGAACATCGGCTGGTGGTGGCACACAGTTTAATAACTTTGGTGCTTCGATTGGTGAAATTGGTGCTGGTGTTTGGGCAGCAAAAGATCAACCTGCTTCACAAACCTGTTCAGGAGCTGGAGATAATCAAAACTGTACCGACAACCCTGACACCCCAGGAGATATTTCGTTACTCGCATCTGCTTTGGGCAAAATTAATGGTGCGGCATGGGGCGTTTGGACTGGCGATTTCGGCGCATTAGTACAAGCTATCTCAAGCGATACTAACTCAAATGTACTGTCAACACCGTCCATTACTACGCTTGATAATCAAGAAGCAAACTTTATTGTCGGTGATGAAGTTCCTGTCATCACAGGTTCGACAGCAAGTTCTAACAACAGCAACCCCTTCCAAACCGTTGAACGTAAAGAAGTGGGTGTGAAGCTTAAGGTTACTCCGCAAATTAACCAAGGTGGTTCTGCGGTTAAGTTAACCATCGAACAAGAAGTATCGGGTGTTAACGGTAATACCGGTGTTGATATTTCATTCTCTACTCGACGTCTTACCACAACGGTTTTAGCAAACGATGGTCAAGTAGTCGTGCTTGGTGGTTTGATTACTGAAAATGTGCAAGAAAGCGTGCAGAAAGTACCGCTATTAGGTGACATCCCGTTTCTTGGTCACTTATTTAAGTCGTCTTCAAGTAAAAAGACCAAACGTAATCTGATGGTGTTTATCAAGCCAACGATTGTTCGTGATGGCATGACGATGAATGGATTAACCGGTCGTAAATATAATTACTTCCGTGCGTTACAGATAGAGCAGCAAGGTCGTGGTATTAATTTAATGCCAAATACTGAAGTTCCGGTATTAGAAGAATGGAAAAATCAGTCAGTAGTGCCTCAAGAGGTTCAAGATATTTTACAGCGTCATGAAGAAGGAAAAGGCTTGGGTACACCAATGCGAAAAACGGATTCAACGCTAAAAATGCTGACCGAAAGCAAAGAAAAAGACCAAGCTGAAAAAGCTAAACAAGATGAAAAGAAGTAGCTCATGAGTGAAACGCAATTAGACGATATTGATTTATCAAAAGTCTCTACCGAGCTAGGCATGGATGTCGAGCAGCAGGAAGATGAAGTCTTTCACTCGAGCAGTAAAGAACGTTTGCCGTTTGCTTTTGCTCATCGACACGCTGTGGTTTTAGACAAGGATGCTGAAGACCAACTGACGTTGTTTCATACACCGACCACAGCAGCAGAAATGATTCTAGAAGCGAGCCGTTATTCTGGTAAACAGCTGAAACTTGTTGAGCTTGATAATCAGCAATTTGAAGTGAGATTGACTCAAGCCTACCAAACCAATTCTTCCGAAGCGCAGCAGCTGATGGAAGACATTGGTAATGAGATGGACTTGTTCACTCTTGCGGAAGAACTGCCGCAAACAGAAGATTTATTAGAAGGCGATGATGATGCGCCAATCATCAAGCTTATTAATGCTTTGTTATCTGAAGCGATCAAAGAAGAAGCCTCAGATATTCACGTTGAAACCTATGAAAAGCAGTTAGTGGTTCGCTTCCGTGTTGATGGCGTACTCAAAGAAGTACTTAAGCCCAACCGTAAGTTATCTTCACTGTTAGTTTCCCGTATCAAGGTAATGGCAAGACTTGATATCGCAGAAAAGCGTGTGCCACAGGATGGGCGCATTTCACTGCGTATTGCGGGGCGCGCTGTTGATGTGCGTGTATCAACCATGCCATCCAGTCATGGTGAGCGTGTTGTGTTACGTTTATTAGACAAAAATGCCGGTAATTTAGATTTACAACAATTGGGCATGACAGAAGGTGTGCGGGTACAGTTTGATGATTTGATCCGTAAACCACATGGCATTATTTTGGTGACCGGTCCAACAGGCTCGGGTAAATCTACGACGCTGTATGCTGGTCTTACTGAAATTAATTCTCGTGATACGAATATTTTAACAGTTGAAGACCCGATCGAGTATGAGCTTGAGGGGATAGGCCAAACTCAAGTTAACACCAAAGTTGATATGACCTTTGCTCGTGGTCTTAGAGCAATTTTGCGTCAAGATCCTGATGTGGTGATGATTGGTGAAATTCGAGATTTAGAGACAGGACAAATTGCAGTTCAAGCCTCACTAACGGGTCACTTAGTATTATCTACGCTCCATACGAATACAGCGTCAGGTGCCATTACCCGTTTACAAGATATGGGCGTAGAACCATTTCTTGTGTCATCCAGTTTATTAGGTGTACTGGCACAGCGATTGGTTCGAACTCTATGTAAAGATTGCCGCACTGAGCACACCCCTGATGCACAAGAACGTGAGTTACTTGGACTCCAAGAAGGCGATAATCGTACGATTTTCCGAGCTAATGGCTGTAAAAAATGTGGAAACAATGGCTATCGTGGGCGTACCGGTATTCATGAACTCTTAGTGGTTGATGATACTGTTCGTGAATTAATTCACCACGGAAAAGGTGAACTTGCTATTGAAAAGTACGTTCGTGAGCGTATACCAAGTATTCGTCATGATGGCATGAGCAAAGTACTTGCAGGTGCGACTACACTTGAAGAAGTCCTGCGCGTCACTCGTGAGGAGTAATCGATGGCAGCATTTGAATATAAAGCGTTAGAAGTCGGTACCGGAAAGCAAACTAAAGGTGTTGTTGAGGCCGATACTGCAAGACATGCTCGTAGTCAGTTGCGAGAAATGCGGTTAACGCCTATCAGTATTGAGCCGGTTACCGAAAAAGAAGCGAAACAGAGCAGCTTTACGTTGTTTCAAAAACGTATATCGGTAGCTGAATTAGCACTGATCACACGCCAAATCGCAACCTTAGTGGCGGCGGGATTACCAATTGAAGAAGCATTGAAAGCGGTTGGTCAACAGTGCGAAAAAGAACGCCTTGCCAGTATGATCATGGCAGTACGCTCTCGTGTTGTTGAAGGTTATAGTCTGGCAGATTCAATGGCTGAGTTCCCACATATCTTTGATGATCTCTATCGTGCTATGGTTGCATCAGGTGAAAAGTCAGGTTATCTAGATGTCGTACTCAATCGACTGGCTGACTATACTGAGCGTCGCCAGCAGCTTAAATCGAAGCTGCAACAAGCAATGATTTATCCTACAGCGCTTACTGTTGTGGCTATTTTGGTTGTTTCAATTCTATTGGCCGTAGTTGTACCTCAAGTGGCAAGTCAGTTCCAGCATATGGGGCAAGATTTGCCTTGGGCGACTCAAACCTTGATTTCAATGTCAGACTTTGTCCGAGACTACGGGATTGGAATTGTCGTGACCATTGTCGTTGGTATTGTCATCTTTCAACGAGCAGTACAAAAACCAAATTTTCGAATGAAATATCATTCAACCATCCTTAAATTACCTGTAGTAGGTAAAGTCAGCAAAAGTTTGAATACAGCCCGTTTTGCGAGAACATTGAGCATTCTGTCTGCTAGCTCAGTACCTCTACTTGATGGTATGCGTATCGCAAGCGACGTGTTATTAAATAATAAAGTTAAACTGGCCGTCGAAGAGGCGACAGCAAGTGTGCGAGAGGGTAGTAGCCTAGGTGCTTCGTTAACGGCGACTAAACTATTCCCGCCAATGATGCTCTATATGATCTCGTCAGGTGAGAAGAGCGGTGAGCTTGAGCAAATGTTAGAAAGAGCGGCTGATAACCAAGACAGACAATTTGAAGCGAACGTGACGATTGCGCTGGGTGTATTTGAGCCTGCACTCGTGATCAGTATGGCGGTCGTTGTATTATTTATTGTATTAGCTATTTTGCAGCCTATTTTGGCACTGAACAACTTAGTCAGTGGTTAGAGCAGCAAGCCGTTAAGTGAAATAGATTAGATTTATATTAAGGAGTTTTCAATGAAACAACACAGACGTCAACGAGGATTTACGTTACTTGAAATCATGGTAGTGGTAGTGATCTTAGGCCTACTTGCTGCGATGGTATTACCGAACGTATTAGGTAACAAAGAAAAAGCAGATAAGCAAAAAACGGTTGCAGATATTGTATCTATTGAAAACGCACTGGATATGTACAAATTAGACAACGGTGTTTATCCGACAACTGAACAAGGCTTAGACGCACTTGTTCATAAGCCTACGATTTCTCCTGAGCCAAGAAACTATCGTGAAGATGGTTATATCAAACGTTTACCACAAGATCCTTGGAGAAATGACTACCTGTATCTTAGTCCTGGAGAGCATGGCAAGATTGATGTCTTCAGTGCAGGGCCTTCTGGTCAAGCGGGCACCGACGATGATATCGGTAACTGGAACCTGAGCGATTACCAATAACATGAAATTACGCCAACCCCGTGGGTTCACCCTGCTTGAAATGATGATCGTGGTGGTCCTTATGGGGTTGATGGCGGTGGCTGTTATTCCTTCTATTGGTTCGGCTGGTCCTGAGCAGAAACTTGAAGGTCAAGCTAAGAAATTCATTGCTCTCACTGAGCTGGTCATGGACGAAACCGTTTTAAGTGGTCAATTTGTCGGGATTGTCGTCGATCCTGATGGTTATCATTTTGTGGTGTATAAAGATCAGAAATGGCAACCCATGACATCAGATCGTCTGGTCACAGAACACAAAATGGATGAAGGGATTTCCATCGAAGTAGTGGTGGATGGGTTACCGCTTACTCAAAGCGATGAAGAAAATGAGTCATGGTTTGATGATGACGATCCGTTTGCGGGTAGTGATGACAAATTTGACGATGAAAAAAAGAAATTCCCTGAACCTCAAATTATGATTTTCCCGAGTGGTGAACTGACGCCATTTGAATTGCACTTTGTTACTAAAAATGATGATGGTAATGAGGTTGATAAGCTCGTCACGGGTAGTGCTTTAGGTCAGCTGACTCTTGGGAGGCCAGATGAAACTAAAAAACGCTAAAGGCATGACTTTACTTGAAGTCATGGTCGCACTGGTGATTTTTGCTGTTGCTGCAGTAGCAATTACTAAGAGCTTGGGTGAACTGATTGCCAATATGCCGATATTAGAAGAGCGTACTTACGCACAGTGGGTTGCTGATAATGTGTTGGTCGATAGCAAACTAGAAGAAACCATCCCTGATGTAGGCAAAAAAGAAGGCCGAACTGAAATGGCTGGGAAGGAATGGTATTGGCGTCGAGAAGTCATCAAAACCAGTGACGATGATGATTTTCGTCTCGTAAAAGTCAGTGTTAGCGATGATGATCGCTACCAGCGTATCATTTCACAGGTAAGTACCTATGTTTTTAAAGCAAATTAAGCAACATCAAGGTTTTACCTTACTTGAAATGCTGATTGCTATCGCAATCTTTGCGATGTTGGGCATTGCAGCGAATTCAGTGTTAAGTGTTGTACTGACGAATGACGATGTAACAAAACAATTTGCACAAAAGCTGAAATCTCTACAGCAAGGCTTTGGGATTATTGAACGCGATCTCGGACAAATTGTGGCACGAACACCGAGATTAATTGAAGGTGGTCGTGGTAATACGGTACTGCAAGTTGGCGATATCATTCCAAACGTTGACGGTAAGGCTTTAGTCTTTTATCGACTGGGTTGGTTAAACCCTGACGGCATGTTACCAAGAGGCAGTATTCAGTCGGTTGCTTATGTAATGACAAACAATGAGCTTGAGCGTTGGTACTTCCCTTACCCTGAACCAGAAATTGGCGGAGAACCAATAAAAACGGTCATTATTAAAAATGTGAATGAAATTGATTATGCTTTTTTTGATGGAAAATCTTGGCAAAAACAATTTGATGCAACCAAGCTACCTAAAGCCATTGCAATTGAAGTTGATATTGAAGGGATCGGAAAGATTCAGCGTAAATTTATTCTACCGTTAGGCGCAAAGGCGGAAGATGCTTCACAAAATAATGCCAATAGCGGGAATAACGGTCAGAATAATAATGGCAATAATAATTCCGGTGGTACAAATAATAACAACGGCGGCAACAACAATAATAACAACGGGAACAATAATACCAATCAGAACAATGGGGGAAGTAAAGGTGGTTAGTTTACAACTCTCAAATGAAAAGTTAGGTATTTACTGATGACTCGTTTATATAAGTCGATGTTGAAACGCCAGCAACAAGGTATTGCACTCATTATCGTGCTATTGATCGTCGCTGTTGTGTCAGCCGTTGCGGCGAATATTACCACGCGCAACCAAATTGCAGTGAAGCGAACGATTAACTTAGCCGATTATGATCAAGCGTATTGGTATGCGATTTCAGCGGAAGAGTTAGCCAAAAAAGTATTGAAACAAGATTTAGAAGACTCTGAAGGTAAAGTTCATTTACAACAATATTGGGCACAGGCCGATGTGATTTTCCCTGTTGAAAATGGACAAATTAAAGGCACTATTTCAGATATGCGCAGTTGCTTTAATGTGAATGCGCTCAGTGTGAATGCACCTAAGCCAAGCCAAAACAATGGACAGCAGCAAAAGAAGCCGCTCGCTGTTGAGCAATTTACTGATCTGCTTATCAATTTGGGTATGGAAGCATTTAATGCAGAGAAGTTGGCCTATAACATAAAAGATTACATTGATGATGGCACTCAACCTAACCCGTTTGGTGGTGGTGATGCCGCTTATGAATCTAGGGATGTTCCCTATCGCGCTGCACGTACTTTGATGAGTCATCGAAGTGAATTACGAGCCGTGATTGGTGTTACGCAAGATGTATATCGCAAACTGCAGCCTTATGTTTGTGCGATACCAGGTAACAATCAGCAAGTACTTAATGTGAATACCATAAAAGTTGAGCACGCCGCATTATTGGCTGCAATGCTGCAAAATAAAATCTCTGTTGGAGAAGCTGAAAGCGTCATTAATCAGCGGTCTGGGAGTGGTTATGATGAAATTACTGATTTTTGGAATACGCCTGAACTGTCCGGTATAGCAGGGCAAAATCAATTATTAAAGTCGGCATTCTCAGTAAAAAGCGAATACTTTTTATTGGATGCGGCTGCGAAAGTCGACGATGCTGTTTTTCGCTTGGAAAGTGTCTTAAAAGTAGGTAAAAATAACGTTGTTGATGTGTTAACACGTCAATACGGTGGACAAAAATAACGAAAGCACCTGAATAGGTGAATCTTTCAAGATTAAAGGTAAGGTGGAGAAGCACAGTGAGTGAACGCCTTTTTATACGTTTAGGCACGAATGTTGAGGACCCATGTTCTTGGTTAGTTTGGTCTGAGCAAGAACAAGAGATCATTGCATCTGGTGAGTTAGCGAATGCGGAACTATTATCAACGCTAGCAGAAAGGGCTGGGAATCGTCCCGTGGATGTGCTCGCACCTACTTCTGCCATGGTGCTGACTCAGGTTTCGTTACCTGAGAAAGGACAGCGACAGGCACTCAAAGCCTTGCCTTATATGCTTGAGGAATCGATAGCGCAAGATGTTGAGCAAATGCATTTTGTGACGGGAGCAAAAGAAGGAAACAATGTTTCTGTTGCCGCCGTATCACACGAGCAAATGGCGCTTTGGTTAAGCTGGATAAAAGATGCGGGTTTAATCGTAAAACGCTTGTTACCTGATAGCTTAGCAGTACCACGTATGGAGTGTGAGTGGGCAGCATTAACTGTGGGAAATGATTTGTTGTTAAGGACCGCAAATGGTCTTGGCTACAGTATTCCTGCAGACTGGCAACAGGTCATATTGCCAAGGTTGCTACCTGTACAAGATGCCGAAGACGAGCAAGACAGAATTACCATTGCGAATTATAGTGATCTAGAACTTGATGGTGCAGAACTTCATCCGCAGCCGATTGAGTTACCGATGCTAACATTGGCAAAAGGTGCGTTACTGAATCCCATTAATCTTCTTACAGGTCCATACCGCCCTCAGCGTGAATACAGTAAAAATATTCTGGTATGGAAAAATGCCGCTATCGCAGTTGGTGTGGCACTGTTATTGGGCATGGTGAGTAAAGGGATTAATATTTATCAAACACACCAGCAAATTGATGAATTGAAAGCGCAGCAAGCTGCCATTTATAAAAAAGCGACAGGCAGAAGAAATACAACAAACCTTATTTTTCAGATGAACAATATGTTGAAGGGATTACAAGGTTCAGGTACGACATCCAATTTTTTCGATATGCTTAATAAGTTAGAACCTGTGTTTACTAAACTTGCTGACGTAAAGCCTACATCGTTGCGTTTCGATGCACGTCGTAATGAGCTGAGAATGCAGATCAGTGCGAAAGATTATGCTGATGTCGATAAGTTTAAAACGGCACTACAACCGAACTTTGATTTTGATGCTGGCGTGATCAGCAATGAAGATGATCGAGTGACTACATCACTCACCTTGAGGAGCAAATAAATGAAGGATAATTTGCTGGCTTGGTGGAATAGCTTAGCCTATCGTGAACAACAATTATTAGGTGTGTGTTCAGTGTTCTTCGTTATCGGTATTTTTTATTGGGGTATTTGGACCCCTTTGAGTAATGCTGAGGAAAACGCACAACAGGATTTGCAAAAACAGCAGAGAACATTGACGGAAGTTAAGCAAAAAGCGAATCGAATAATTGCCCTTAAAAAATCTGGTGCAAAAACGTCTAAAGGTGGAAGCTTGAGCAGTATAGTGAATACCACCGCAAGCACTTATGGTTTAGCGATTTCACGCATGCAGCCACAAGGTAATAAAATTCAAGTATGGATGGATGAAGTTCCTTTTGATGCTTTATTAGGTTACCTAGATGATGTCGTGCAGAAAAAGGGATTATCACTGGATAACCTTGATATTGCTGAAACTGATGCAGCGGGTATTGTCAAAGTTAGACGTATCCAGTTTTCTCGATAAGGAAGGAATGAACACGTGAGTTTATCGAAGAAAATCATAATTGGTATCGCCATTTACTTTGTGTTTTTAGTGGTATTGATTCCAGCTAAAGTGGTGATGACATTCATCCCACTTCCAAGCAATGTAAAAGTGGCGAATATCGATGGAAGCCTTTGGCAAGGCCGTGCCAGTAGCATACAAGTGATGGGCAAAGCCTTTGATCAAGTTCATTGGAATTTGAACCCGTGGGCCTTATTAATTGGTAAAGTGAGTGCTGATATTACTGTTGGAAGTAAAGCAACGTCATTTAATACCAAAGGTCACATCAGTTATTCATTTTCAGGTGTTCAAATTGAAAACTTAAATTTGGGTACCAATGCAGACTTTATACTTGCTGGTCAACGACTCCCATTTGCTACTAAAGCCAGTGGTGATATCACGTTACACATTAATGAGTTCGTACAAGGTGCTCCAATGTGTGAAGCGCTTGCTGGTAAGGTTTTGCTGCATCATGTGAATGTGAATAATCAGTTTGGTGCGTTTCCATTGGGTGACTTAGCATTTGGTTTGAGCTGTGAGCAAGGTGAAGCTGTTTTGACAGCCAAAGAGTCTGATAATCAGCTCGGGGTGTCTGGTACAGTGAGTATCGGTGAAAACAATCGATATAAAGTAGCTGCGAAATTGAAACCGACGAAGAATTTACCAGAAATGATTCGTAATAATTTACAGTACCTCGGCCAACCTGACAGCCAAGGGTACTATCAAATCAATTATCAGGGGCGACTACCTATTTAACGTATCTTCAAAGCCGCTTTTTATAGCGGCTTCTTACTCCAATAGCGGCAAAAAAAATAATTTCTGAAAACATTTAGAGTTTTTACTTTGAAAGTGTGTAGTACGTCATGCTTTTAACAAATAACCATTGCAGCTAAAAATTTCAATCCTATCATCGACGAGATCCCCACCCCTGTTGTTATTTAGAAACGCTCAATATAGGAAATGTTATGCGTTTAAAATCAAAACTACTCACCTACTGCTTAGCAATTGGCTGTCTACCTGCGATATTACTTGGACTTGTTACTATCTATAAAAGTCAGCAAGCTATTGAGGAGCATGTTTACGCTCAACTTAATTCAGTGAGATCGATAAAATCGAATCAAATAAGTCGTTATCTAAATAAAAGTAAAACAGACGTTAAATTGGCGGCTTCATTGATTTCCCAGAAAATCAGTGAGAATAATAATCAGCTAACACAATAAATTATCGATGAACAAGATAAACTGCTAACGGACTTTATGCAGCTCAACCAATATTATGACCTATTTATTATTGATATAAACGGTACCGTTATTTACTCAGTGGAAAAAGAACCTGATTACATGACGAATTTAGTAACGGGTTCATATCAAAGTTCTGGGCTAGCAGAGCTATTCAATAAAGCGATGAGCACCAAAACGATCTCCGTGTCAGATTTTAAACCTTACGCTCCGAGTGGCGGAAGCGCACAGGCATTCATTGGTTTGCCCGTAATGATAAATGGGCAAATCAAAGCTGTTATTGCGCTGCAATTTTCAATTGATAACATCAATAGCATCATGCAGCAACGTCAAGGAATGGGAGAAACAGGGGAAACGTATTTAGTTGGTTCAGATCATCGGATGCGCTCGGATTCGTTTTTAGATCCCATTGCTCATACCGTCGAAGCGAGCTTTAAAGGCACAATAAAGAAGAATGGTGCTCAAACGGTATCAGTTAAGAAAGCATTATCAGGACAAACAGGTGCTGAGGTTATCTTGGATTACAATGGGAATCCTGTATTGTCAGCATAAGTCCTGTGGACTTTTTTGGTTCAAGATGGGCGCTAATTGCAGAAATTGATGAGGCTGAAGCTTTTGCCACGACCAAAATGTTAGTAATGCAAAGTATGATGCTGATAGGTATAACCTTAATTACTGTAATTTTAGTGGCATTGCATATCGCAAAGAGCATTACTCAGCCAATCGGTGGTGAGCCCGAAACGATGCAGCGTCTGTCTGAACAGATTGCGGACGGAGTATTGCACCTTGAAGTTGAAGGTTCGAAAGCGACAGGCGTATATGCTGCTATGCAGCGCATGACGGTTAAGTTGTATGACATGATCAATAATATTCAAGCGTCAAGTGTACAATTGGCCGGGACCGCTGAAGAGACCTGTGCGGTAAGTTTACAAGCAAAAGAAGGGCTGCATACACAGCAGGTGAGCGTAGAAAACGTGTCGGTTGCCATGAATGAAATGAGTGCGACAATTGATGATGTTGCGGCAAGCACCGTAAACGTTGCCGATTTATCAAGTCAAGCTCAAACGACGTCGACCAATGCCAATGACAACGTTCAAAAAACCATACTGAGTATGGAGAATTTAGCTCTTGAAGTCGAAGTCGCAACAGGGACGATTGAAGACGTAGAAAAGCATTCTCAACAAATTGGTAGTGTGTTAGAAGTAATACAAGGAATTGCCGAGCAAACCAATCTATTAGCTTTAAATGCAGCAATCGAAGCCGCAAGAGCTGGTGAACAAGGGCGAGGTTTTGCTGTTGTAGCGGATGAAGTTAGACAACTGGCTCAAAAAACACAACAATCAACAAGCCATATTGAACAAATGATCATCGAGTTGCAGCAGGGCACTGGTAAGGCGGTTAAAGTGATGGGTGAATCCACAAAGCTGGCTGAACTCACCATTAATTCAGCGCAAGAAAGTGCGAGCTCGATTGCTAAGACATTAACAGAAATCAATAATATTGTTGAAAATGCAGAGCAAATTGCAGCTGCATTGACACAGCAATCCAGCACTGCTGAAGAAATTAATCGAAGTATTGTCTCAGTGCGTGAAACCGCCATTGAGAATGCGGCCGGTGCAGAACAAGTTGCACAGGCAAGTGTCGAGCTGAGCGCACTGGCTACTCAGCTACAGGAGATCACCAGTACTTTTAGACTGCAGTAATTGTTCGGTTTATCGAAATGACACTGCAGCTGGTGTCATTTTAGTGATCAAGAAAACACGGTCGTAAGATCGTGAGTCGCAGGGTAAAGCTCGAATGACTTTCGCTCTCCCATACTGTCTGGGTTGGTGATCCCGAGTTGGAAACCGATGCCTGCTTTTTGAGAGGCAACTAAAATGTGCTCGTTATCATCCACGAAGAGGCAACGCTTGGCAGTAATCTCATATTGAGAATATAGCCAATCCCAAAAGCGAGGATCTTCTTTAGGGTAACCAGATTGATGACTGGAAATAATGGTGTCTAATCCAGAAGCTAATTCTGTATGTTTGAGTTTTAAAGCCAAACTGTCAGGGTGCGCATTAGTGATTAGAATACGCTGCTTGCGCATGTGTTGAAGTTGATTAAGAAACGGCATGCAATCGGGACGCAGTTGAATGCGCTGTGTCGATGCTTCATGTAGCGCAATAATATCAATGCCAAAATGTTGCTGCCAGTGATCTAAGCAATACCAATTTAATGTCCCGAATACACGCTCATAATCATCTTCAACCATGGTTTTAGCTTGTGCGACACTAATATTGTTTTTTTCCGCAATAGCTTGCGGGACAGTGTTAAGCCATAAGTAATTATCAAAATGGAGATCGAGTAGAGTGCCATCCATATCAAGTAGTACAGTATCAATTGCTTGCCAATCTAGCATAAACTTCCTATTGTAGGTTTTATCTAATTATTCAGATTGTAATTGAAAACCTAAACTCAGGTAGACATTAATTGAGGTGTCAGTGTCAAAACAGCATCAAAAGCCAATCATAAATGATTCGAAAGTGGTGGCCAAAAGTCGCTTATTCACCATTGAGCAATTGGATCTTACTTTTTCTAATGGTGTCAAACGTCAGTACGAACGCATGAAGGGTATCAGTCGAGGTGCTGTAATGATCGTGCCGATTAAAGACGGGCAATTATTACTTGCCAGAGAGTACGCGGCGGGGACACACGATTATGAACTTGGGTTTCCAAAAGGTTTGATTGACCCTGGTGAAACACCAGAGCAGGCGGCTAATCGCGAGTTGCAGGAAGAAATTGGTTATGGTGCGAAAAAACTGACATTCTTGAAAGAGGTCAGTCTAGCACCAAGCTATTTTTCCAGTAAAATGAGTTTATACATTGCTGAGGGTTTATATGAAAGTAAACTTGAAGGGGACGAACCTGAGCCTATTGAAGTGATCCCATGGGATATTTCAAACTGGAAAGCGTTACTTGAAGCAGCACACTTTACTGAAGCACGCTGTGTAAGTGCATTATTTTTAGCAATGACTCATATAAAAAAGAAGTAGAAGTTAGGAGTTTTTATGGTGGTGAAGGCTGTAACGCACCCACAAGCACTACTTGAAGAGGTAATCACAATTGCGACACAAGCGGGTCAAGCAATTAAAGAGATTTATCTATCAGGACGTTTTGAAAAACAGGTTAAACAGGATGAAACTCCAGTCACTTCTGCCGATCTTGCTGCGCATCAAATTATCTGTGATGGCTTAACAAAACTCACACCAAACATCCCTATTTTGTCTGAAGAAGCCGCTAATATTCCGTTTTCTGAACGTGAGCAATGGGAACAGTATTGGCTGGTGGATCCATTGGATGGAACAGGAGAGTTCATTGCCGGTAGCGGTGACTTCTCGGTATTAGTGGCATTGGTTCAGAACAATAAACCGATCATGGGTATCGTGCATGTACCGATGACAGAAAATAGCTATTATGCCATCTCTGGACAGGGGGCTTTTAAGCGCGAAAACGGTGAGGACAGCCGTATCCACACAGAGCAACAAGAGTGGCATGATAATTTGCCGCTCAGAGTGGCTGTCAGTCGTCGCCAAGACCCGCAGTCAGTATTGAAATTGTTTGATGATGTACATGTTTACGAGCTGATTCGACTGGGGGGAGCAGCATTAAAAAGTTGCTTAGTTGCAGAAGGGCAAGCCCATTGTTATGTTCGTGTTGGACCAACAGGTGAATGGGATACGGGGGCGGCACAAGTGATCATTGAGGAGGCGGGAGGAAAGGTTATGGACATCAATCTTCAACCGTTAACTTACAATGAACGTGAAACTTTGGAGAATCCAGACTTTATTGTTGTAGGTCAGCCTCAGATGAATTGGGAACAATTGCTTGGAGCGGTTTCTGATTGACTTAACAGTCTCCTATTTTTTGCTATCTACCTGACTTAATTCAATAATAACGAGTAAATAAACAAGCTGTTTATTTACTCGTTATTCGTTATAGTGACTATCAAACTGCGCTAAAGTATGGACCACTATGATTTTCACCCGCCAATTTTTACCGTATTTTATAACTCAATGCCTTGGGGCTTTAAACGATAATGTGTACAAGAATGTACTCATCCTGCTGGTCACTTATTCACAAATGGGTGAACTACCCATGGACACCAGTTTATTTGTAAATCTGGCGGCGGGGTTATTCATTTTACCGTTTTTCTTATTTTCTGCTCACGCAGGTGTGATAGCCGATAACTCAGACAAATCAGTGTTAATCAGAAGGTTAAAAATGCTGGAAGTGGTCATTATGTCATGTGCAGCCTTTGCGATGATGATGAACAGCTACTTAATCTTGTTAGGTTTACTCTTCCTAATGGGCAGCCAGTCGGCTTACTTTGGTCCCGTAAAATACTCTCTTTTACCTCAAGCATTGAGTGATGATGAACTTGTTTCAGGGAATGCTTGGGTTGAAATGGGCACCTTCATTGCCATTTTAATTGGTACTTTGAGTGCAGGTTTAATTGTTGGCTATGAAAACAGTCCAGCTATTGCTGCGAGTATCGTTGTTTTGATTGCTGTACTTGGATACATTTCAAGTCGAGGGATCCCAACTCTACCGCCTATTGGTCAACCTTCAAAAGTAGCCTTTAACCCTTTAGCCGGTACATTCAAGGTGATTAAACAGGTGAAGGCACAGCCTGCAATTTGGAATGCCATACTAGCGATCAGTTGGTTTTGGTTTTTAGGCGCCACCTATCTGACTCAGTTTGCTAATTTTGCCAAAATCTTCCTATATGCAGATGCGACGGTTGTTTCATTATTGCTTGCTATATTCTCTGTAGGCATTGCGATTGGTTCATTCATTTGTGAGCGCATTTCT
Source organism: Shewanella sp. OPT22 (assembly GCF_004168585.1). Classification (GTDB taxonomy): domain Bacteria; phylum Pseudomonadota; class Gammaproteobacteria; order Enterobacterales; family Shewanellaceae; genus Parashewanella. Next base: position 115,368 of record NZ_PGVH01000006.1, read on the forward strand.
TTCGGTCGTGTTGAACTTGGGGTGTTGCCGTTTGGCGTTCTTGGACTCACACTTTTTGGTTTTGACTTGATGTGGGCGCTGCCGATAGCACCCAATGATCCAAGCTTTGTTTATGGTATCGGTGCGTTTTTAACGGATAGCCAGCATTATCGTTTGATGTTTGATTTAACGATGATTGGCATCAGCGGTGGTTTATTTATTGTGCCTTTGTACTCCTTTATACAAACTCGAGCCGATAAAGAAAGTTGTGCTCAGGCTATTGCTGCGAATAACATCATTAATGCCTTATTTATGGTGGGTTCAGCCATTCTTGGTATTGTTTTATTGTCGGTACTTGAGTGGAGTATTCCACAATTATTCACTTTACTTGCGGGACTCAATTTGCTGGTGGCCATTTATGTTTATGCGCAAGTGCCTGAATTTGCACAGCGATTTATCAGCTATGTATTGAGCCATATCTTATACAGAGTGACAGTGAATGGGCGACAAAACATACCTCAGAAAGGCGCCGCAGTGATTGTTTGTAATCATGTTACTTATATGGACGCTCTCATCATAATGGGCGTTTCTACTCGGCCAACACGTTTTGTCATGGATAAAAGTATTAGTGAAATGCCATTACTTAAGTATTTATTTCGTCATGCCGGAGTGATCCCAATTTGTTCGCCAAGACAGTGTGAACAAACTTATAACCAAGCTTTTGAGTCGATTCATCAAGCAATCCAGAACGATGAACTAGTGTGTATTTTCCCTGAAGGGCGACTCACACCCAATGGTGAAATAGGTGAGTTTAGGCCGGGCATCAATAAGATTTTAGAGCGTGATCCTGTTCCTGTGGTACCTATGGCTTTACAAGGTTTATGGGGGTCTTATTTCAGTCACAAAGATGGTCATGCATTGACGACTCGCCCAAAACGTTTTTGGTCAAGAGTTGACGTGAGTATTGGTGATGTAGTAGATGGTAAGCAAGTAGAAAGGAATATTCTTAGAGAGAAGGTCGTTGAACTTTTTGTTAAATAAATGTTATTTATGGATTTGTTTGATACTCTAAAGCTGCTTAATTATTAGCTACTAGGACAAAATAATGAAAAGGGAATTAAGTGCGTTAGTTTTTGGTTTAATGCTTGCCGGCTGCGGAGGTAGCAGCGGCAGCAAGAAAGATGATTCTGCAAAAGCTGTTACACCACCAACACCAACAGTTTCTGCTGAGACTGTTTATCGTGCTGCTAAATGCGATATTGAAACACCTGCTTCAAATGTTCGTTTTTTTGTTCACGAAAAAAATGGAGGGTTACTTTCTGAAGCCCAATCGCAATCAGGTGCCGTTTCTATTCCTTGGGGTGATAATGCTCAGCATTTAACGATTGCATATGAAGATATAAGTTCGGATGGAAGCAAAACACTCAGTATAAGATCCGAATTAGAACTCACTTCGGGGGATTTAGGTAAAATCACCTTATTTGATTCTCGATTAAACCAACAATGTAATTGTCAAAATGTAACGTTTGACCTTAGCCAAATTCGCAGCTTTTATAGTGATGATTACTACGATATTTTTATTGATAGTTCTCGAGCATATGGTAGTGAGATATTCACTACTGAATTCTGTGCTTCTGGAGATTCGCTTAGCCCTGTTTCTGTGATCATACGTCCTATATCTGACGGAGAACGAGGCGCAGTAGCTAGAATAGAGCTTGATCAACATGTCACTGGTTCTGTCATTCAGCTAACCCCAAATTTATTTGATGCAGAAGAGAATCAAGGGCGCATTGTGAATGTGGCTTCGAATCGAGAGCAGCAAAACTTTTGGACGTTTGCCAGAACTGAACATGGACACGAAGGGTATTCTTCACATGGTGCTTATATACCACAAATTTATCCCGGCATCTTTGATAATAACTATATAGAAACGAGCAGCTTTGATACGATTTTTTCGAACGAGTCTAGCTATGTCGAGTATTACACCAGTAAAAGTGAAAAAATTGTTGATATTGCAGCGACGTATGACATGACGCTGCCTGAAAAAGAAAGCGGCTATACTCTACTTGCCGAGACAAGAGAATTACTGGAAGGTTTTGGTGTTGGCAGTGAAACGGAATATGACTTTGCGGGCAGCCATGCTGGTTATCAAGAACTCTATATGAGACTTTATGGTGACGATATACCTAGCTGGCGTGTTTACGCACCAATTAAAGGACAAATACCAGAGCTATCTTTACCCTCTGATATTGAACAACAGTTTGATACTGACAAAAGTGCAAGCTTCATTCTAATTCTGTCTCAATATAACACCTCTGGGACGTTCAACGATTACCGAGCAGAACGAGCTAAATTTAGTAAAAGTGACTCTTTACTGTGGCCGGCATATTTTGATAATCACCAAAGAGACTCAATTCGTATCGTAAATAATTAAGAGCGTTTTTTACTCAACTGATACTCATACATAGGGTCGTAATACTTTTCTAAAAGTAATTGAATCCATGCACAATGAAGGGCAACCGAGTTTCGACTCTGTTGCTCTTTTAAAGCTTCTAGCATGATATTTTTAATTTGCTGATGAAGCTGCCCACCTAAACGCTTTTTGATTTTATCGACACCAGCAAGTAAGTATTGTGAGAAAGCGCTAAACCCAATCTCGTCGCCTTTCATTTCTCTGTATCGAGCTGTCATTGATATCACGTAGTCTCTCAAAATTCGATCAACTCGTTCATCCAAGTTGGCTTCAATTACGATGGTTGATGCGTTTTGCATGGCTTGATAAAAACATTGAGGGACTGCACTTCGACCAATCAAATAACTCTCGTCTTCTAATACTATAGTCTCATGGTCACAGGCTTGATGTTGGAGCAAATTGACTGCTAAGTGGTTTTCGAAATTAATTTGTGTGGGCTGTGGCGTAATATTCATACCAAAGCTGGAACCTCGGTGATTGGCTAAGCCTTCTAAATCGATGCTGTCGACTCGACGATTAATGTATTCTGTTTTACCGCTACCCGTTTTACCGCACACAATCAACATTGGTCTTTGGCTGGCTTGTTCAATTGTTTCAATTAAAAACTGGCGCATGGCTTTGTAGCCGCCTTCGATGTAAGGAATATCAAAGCCTTCCGTGTGCATCCAGTTTTGGCTGATTTGAGAGCGTAGCCCCCCACGAAAGCAATAAAAGTAACCGTCGGGGTGTGACTCGGAAAACGAACGCCAAGCACTGATTCGTTGTTGCTTGATTGCACCACTGACTAAACGGTGCCCCAGTTCGACGGCGGCGTGTTGGCCATGTTGTTTATAACAAATTCCGACTTGAGTACGTTCATCATCTGTCATCAATGAATGATTGGTTGTGTTAGGAAATGCACCTTTAGTAAATTCAATAGGGGCACGTACATCCATTAATGGACGTTGCTCAACCAATAGCTTCGCATATTCCGACTTTTGAATAATGTTAATGGCCAAGGTTAACGAACTCCTTGGATATTTACTTGATACGATTGCGTTAGCTCAGTAAATTCGCCTAAACAATGCACTTCTATGTGGTTTTGATTGAGTAAGGCTCTAACTGCAATGTCGCTATCTTTGGATACCGCTATTAATAAACCGCCGCTAGTCTGAGGATCACAAACAATGGCTTGTTGCTGGTTAGTGAGTGGAGATAGGTGCTGCCCGTAACTGTCAAAGTTGCGTTGACTCCCTCCAGGAATTGAGCCTTGCTCCAAGTAAAACTCTGTTTGTGGCAGTAACGGGATGGCGTTGAAATGAATGTTAGCTGATAGGTTTGCGCCTTGACACATTTCCACTAAATGACCGCCCAGACCAAAACCTGTTACGTCAGTCATGGCCGTTACACCTTTAATCTTCGCCAATTCAGTGCCAATAACGTTGAGTTGGCACATGGCCTCAATTGCGATCTGACTGTCTTGCTCACGCATCAACTTTTTCTTTTGTGCGGTAGTGTGAATACCAATGCCAATAGGCTTAGTTAGAAAAAGTTTGTCACCTGCTTTTGCCGTGCTGTTTTGCTTTAAATGTGTCAGTGCAACATGCCCAGTAACGGCTAAACCAAATATCGGTTCTGGCGCATCAATGCTATGTCCACCCGCCAACATGATCCCAGCATCATTGCAAGCTTGACGACCACCATCAATAACCTTTGCAGCGATGTCTGCACTCAAGACATTTATCGGCCAGCCAAAAATCGCAATCGCCATGATAGGAGTGCCACCCATGGCATAAATATCACTAATGGCATTAGTTGCGGCAATTCGACCAAACGTAAATGGATCATCGACAATGGGCATAAAAAAGTCGGTAGTACTTATTATTCCGGTCTGCTCATTGAGTCGATACACCGCTGCATCGTCACGAGTATCATTACCCACCAGTAAGTTTTCATCAGAAAAACGAGGAAGCTCGGTCGAGAGAATTTTAGATAGAACGTTCGGTGATATCTTGCAACCGCAGCCTGCGCCATGGCTGTATTCCGTTAACTTCACATTCACTTTATCTTCTGACATAGTAGCAACTTAACCTAAGCTTTGGAAAAGGGGAGGAGTCACCATCATAACTAAAGGTCAAAAAAAAAGCACTGATTTAGATAGTCCAAATCAGTGCTTTAAATGACAGCAAATAATCTTTAGCTGTAGTTGGCTTGAAGTGTTCGCCAATGCTTCTTTTGAGATTTGAAGTTGGCTTTCAGTTCAGCCACTTGTTCGGCTAATTCTGAATGTGCAATCTGTTGACGCTTTGCATCGAGCAATGCTTTTTTAGCCGTGTAATACTTCAAAAGGTAAGATTTAAGTAATTCATATTCCTCTTGCAGTTTAGCCACCACTTCTTCTGCGTTTGGCAAATGGGCCACTTTATGTTGTGTTTTAAGCATTTGCATCTGCAGTTTTGCTGCTTCAATACGTTCTTGTGGTACTTTACGTAGATCTGACGCCATACCAATATAGCTTAACCCTTTGATCAGCCATTTTGTCGGATCGTAATGCCACCATCGAATACCATTTCGATAGTCATTTTCAAAGATATGATGGAAGTTATGATAGCCTTCACCGTAGGTAAATACTGCTAAAATACCATTGTCACGAGCCGTATTTTTGTTGGTATAAGGCTGAGTACCCCAAATATGAGCAAGTGAGTTAATAAAGAAAGTACAGTGATGCACAACCACTAAACGGAATACGCCTGCAATGATCAGCATTGAGAAAATATCGCCGTTCAACCAACCTAAAAAGGCAGGTAAGCCGATATTCATTAAAATCGTTAGCAACAGATAGTGTTTGTGTTGCCATGCAACGATTTTATCTTTTTGTAGATCACGAACGTTGTTGTAATCGTGGTAGCGAGAAGCTTGGTATTCACGCAACATCCAACCAATATGGCTATACCAGAATCCCATCTTTGCTGAATAAGGATCTTTATCGTTATTATCAACATGTTTGTGGTGAACACGATGATCCGATGACCAATGTAAGGCACTGTTTTGCAGTGCTAATGCACCACCGAGTGCATAAAAAAGTCGAACAACCGCATTAGCCTTATAAGCTTTATGCGACCATAGGCGATGATAACCGCCAGTAATGGATAATCCACTGTAAAACGCTAAGCCTACAAATGTAAGCCATTCAATAAGTTCAAATCCATGAGTGAAGCCACGCCAAGGCATTAAAATGGCGGCAGCAGTGAATGTAGCTATGAAAAGCGTGATATTTAACCAAATAAAGGGAGGTTTTTTCATTATTTTAATAATTAAGTTTGAGCGTACAACTGTTCGCTAATTTACTCCATAGTATAGTATCTGGTCAAGGAAAAGCTTATTTTTGTGACATTGAGTAGATATGGTATTTTGCGAGATCACAGGCTGCGTTTTGATGACGTTCAGGTTATTATCCTCACGCACAAAAGAAATAAAGGAACATTAATGGGAATTCGAGCACAGCAAAAAGAAAAAACACGTCGAGCACTAGTCGATGCTGCATTTAGTCAATTAAGTGCCGAACGTAGTTTTTCTAGTTTGAGCTTGCGCGAAGTAGCTAGGGAAGCGCAAATTGCACCAACCTCATTTTATCGTCATTTCAAAGACATGAATGAACTGGGTTTAACCATGGTTGATGAAGGTGGCTTAACTCTCAGACAATTGATGCGCAAAGGCCGTCAACGTGCTGAAGAAGGGGGAAGTGTGATTCAAATCTCCGTAGATACCTTTATGGAAGTATTAGAATCAAACCCGAACGTATTTCGTATCCTTCTACATGAGCGTTCAGGCACATCGGCACCATTTCGTGCAGCTGTAGCAAGGGAGATTGAGCATTTTATCTCTGAATTAGCGCACTACACTGAGCAAACCACTAAGCTCTCGGCTAATCTAGCAAGAACTCAAGCTGAAGCATTAGTCACATTGGTGTTTAATGCTGGTGCAGAGGCATTAGATATGAACAAAGCAGAGCGTAAAAGAGTCGCTGATGGACTAGTGTTAAAGCTAAGAGTCGTGATTAAAGGTGTGCAGGCCGTTCATCACAAATCTGAACATACTCACAAAAAAGTGTAAGCCACCGTTAAAATGCCCGAAACGAGTGATTCAGGCATTATCTATATTTAGGTTCTAGATTCTTTCCAGCAAAACACCCGCTTCCATATGGTCGGTATATGGGAATTGGTCAAATAATGCAAAACGACTGATTTTATGAGTCTTGCTTAACGTTTTCAGGTTGTCTTCCAGCGTCGAAGGATTGCACGAAATGTATAAGATGCGCTCATACCCTTGCACGAGGGAGAGGGTGTTTTCATCTAGTCCCGCACGCGGTGGATCGACAAAAATAGTGTTGCAATCATAACTGTCTAAATCAACATCTTTCAAACGACGATAACTTCGCTTTTTCGCCATGGCATCACTAAAGTCTTCAGCTGACATTCGAATGATGGTCAGGTTATCAATGTTATTCTCAGCAATATTATATTGTGCTGACTCAACTGAGGGTTTAGCGAGTTCAGTCGCTAATACTTTCTTAAAGTTTTGCGCCAGTGCAATTGAGAAGTTACCGTTACCACAATAGAGCTCTAGTAGGTCGCCTGTTGAGTTTTTTGTCGCATCTAACGACCACTCTAACATTTTACAAGCTACCGTAGCATTTGGCTGAGTAAAGCTGTTTTCAACTTGCTTATAAATGTAGTTTTTGTCGTTCACAGGTAATGACTCAATGACAAAATCATTTCCAAGAGTAATTTTTTGTTTGCGGGCACGGCCAATAAAATTAATATTAAAGCGTTGAGATAATGTTTCTTGTAAAGCTGTTATATGTTGTTGCCAATCAGCATCAAGTTGACGATGGTAAAGCAGGGAGACGAGTATCTCGCCACTGAGTGTAGATAAGAAGTCAACCTGGAAGAGTTTATGGCGCAGGCTTGAGTTAGGCTTTAGTGCATCGATTAAGATTGGCATTACTTCATTAATCAAAGCACTGGCAGGTAAATAGGTATCGCAACGGACTTTTTGCTTTTCAATATTATCAAACATGTAGTAATACAAATCATCACCGTCATGCCAGACTCTAAACTCAGCACGCATTCTATAGTGCTCAGTTGGTGATGCAAAAACCTCAAGCTCTGGCGCACAGTATGTGCTAAACAAATCTGTTAATTTTTGTGTCTTAACACTAAGCTGTTCTTCATATAAAGAAGGTTCCATCGCTGCGAAATTCATATACTGCATTACCTGTGTGTAAATTTGGGCGCAAATTATTATACTACTCATGACTAATGTCCATCATAAGGTTATAAATTGACAGACCCCATTCTCGTTTTTGACTCCGGTATCGGTGGTTTATCGGTACTTTCAGAAATTCGCAAACAATTACCTCAACAAGATTTTATCTATTTGTTTGATAATGCTCGTTTGCCTTATGGGGAACTGGAAGAAGCTGAGCTTAAGACGGGGGCAATTAAACTCATTGTCGATTTGGTTGATAGACATAGAGCCAAACTGGCTGTAATTGCATGCAATACGGCAAGCACGATAATTTTACCTGAGTTAAGAGAGCGCCTTTCTATCCCTGTCGTTGGTGTTGTGCCAGCCATCAAGCCAGCAAGCGAACAAACAAAAACGCAGCATATTGCAGTGATTGCGACTCCTGCCACTATTAAACGAGATTACACCAAGAATCTGATTGATACTTTTGCATCGAACTGCAAGGTTGAGCTTCTTGCGTCATCCGAACTTGTGAGGTTAGCGGAAGAGAAGCTATCCGGTGGTGAGGTTTTACAAAGTGAAGTAAAAAAAATTGTTAAACCAATCGTTAATACAAATGTCGATACGTTAGTTCTCGGGTGTACGCATTTCCCTCTATTAAAAGAAGAGTTAAATTTAGCGTTAAATAAAAAAGTAAAATTGTTAGATTCGGGAACAGCGATAGCCAATCGAATTATTCAATTACTCAATATAGATAGCAACACAGAGAGTTTAAGTGAAAGGGCGGAGGCTGCAGGCAGAGTCAATATTATTGGAGTACATACTACCGCTTCAATTAATATTGGATTAGAGGCTTCGTTACGACAAAATGGTTTTACCGAAATCGAACCTTATAAAAAAGCCCGCTGAGTAGCGGGCTTTTTCAATGAATCAATATAAAGAACGCTATTCCTGAGAGCCAGAATCCTGAGACTTAGCTTCACGAACTTTCAATGTTCTTTCCTGAAAATCATAATCGTTTAGTTTCTTCATGGCTTTATCTGCACCAGAAGCAGCCATTTCGACAAAGCCAAAACCTTTACGACGACCTGTTTTACGATCACGAACCAAACGAACTGATGTAACGGCACCGAAATCATGAAATAGTTCTTTTACTTCATTTTCATGTACACGATACGGCAAGTTACCTACATAAAGGGTTTTAGTCGGTCCTTTATAAGGTGCATTTGAGTTGGTAGAGCCTGAACCTAATGCGACAAAAACGATGCTGGATAATACGACACCAATAATGAAAGCTGCATAGGCAGGAAGTTCAGGACTGAGTTGGAAAATCGCAAATGCGCCAAGCACAGCGACAATCAATACAATAAGAAGTGACTTCTGCATAGAATAATCTCTAAAAATAATCATAAGTGTTAAATAACTTAACTATGGTAATGAAAAATTAACCCATAAACCATAGCCTTGTTGAAAAAATAAGCGTTGCATGTAACAAAAATCATTGGATTTGTAGCGAAAAGATCCTCGAATGTGTCAAATTGAGCAAATTTACCACTGATCGTGCAAAAGCTCGGCAGTCATAAATAAAATTGAAAAAAGCCCTTGCACGGTTTCAGAATCTCCCTATAATGCGCATCCACTGACACGGCACAACAGCTTCTTAAGCGATTAAGCAGAAAGGTTGGCGAGTCGGGTTTAAAGCAAGTTTGAGTCAAATTGAACATACTTTAAACGGTCGAAAAAAACTTTGAAAAAAGTGTTGACGACCACAGGGAAATGCGTAGAATACGCAGCCCTAGCCCGCTGAGAACAACGTTCCAACGGGGTGTTTCGAAAAACGAAACACATTGCTCTTTAACAATATATCAAGCAAATCTGTGTGAGCACTCACAAAGATAGATTGTCTAAGTTATCCATCTTCGGATGAGGTAACCAAAAAATTTATCAATGATGATGTTCATGCAAACTTTCAAAACATTAATTTGTTTTGAACATGCAAATTTAATTAGTCTTTCG
>NZ_PGVH01000060.1 GCF_004168585.1 Shewanella sp. OPT22
TTGAGTCATTGACCAATACAGACGCATCATCAACTGGCGTAACTTCAATGGTCAACGTTGCTGTTGCACCCGTATTGGTGGTGTAGGTGATAACAGGTAGTTGACCGTTCCAGTTTTCAACTGGCGTAAAACTGTAGCTGCCGTCAGCGTTGATGACTAAGGTACCACCTTCAACTTGGGTTGATGTGCCAGCGGTAATGGTTTGGCCGTTAACCTCAAAGCTTAC
>NZ_PGVH01000061.1 GCF_004168585.1 Shewanella sp. OPT22
TAACAAGAGACTATGGCGTAAAGGGTGAATATTAATTCTATTTTCATCCCATTTTATTCCGCCTCTTGTCATTGAGTTCAATATCACGATCATCTTTCTCAAGCAGGCAATGATAGCGACTTTCTTAGGTTTCCCCGCTTTTTCTGCCGTAAACGGTTTGGTTTAACATGCGCATCTAAGATGGCCGCCTTCGGTGCCGCTTGATACGGGCGTAGTTAGACAATTTGGATTAGATTTTATAATACAAAATTATTCGAATAAATTTACAATCCTGTCTCATTTTTGTCCA
>NZ_PGVH01000062.1 GCF_004168585.1 Shewanella sp. OPT22
CAATCGATCAAGCGGACTTACTGTCCCCGCATAATGCTGACCAATAACATGAGTATAAATCTGAGTTGTATTCAAATCATTATGTCCAAGTAATTCTTGAACAGTCCGAATATCTTGGCCTTGCTCCAAAAGATGAGTAGCAAATGAATGCCTGAAGGTATGGCAATTCACTTTCTTTCTGATTTCAGACTGTTTTACCGCCAGTTGTAATGCTTTTCTTATAGAGCTGGCATGAAGATGATGGCGAACGA
>NZ_PGVH01000063.1:0-1256 GCF_004168585.1 Shewanella sp. OPT22
GTATCACCTTCTTGCATGGCTTCAACAACTGCAGAGTCATTGAACAAGTTAAAGGTCCACTCGCCCGTAACGCTGTTAAGGATGAACTCGCCGTAGTCTGCAAATTGGTCGCTGATGAGTGCCCAGCTTAAGTCGCTTTGGTCGTTGTCGACGTCGGTGGCATTAAGATCGCCACTGACACTCGGTGTGCCTGGGATATCGTTGTTGCTGGCATCGACGCCCGCTTCGTCTACGTTACCCGTTTGTGGGCCGTTTGAAACCAGTGGTCGATCGTTGGTGCCAGTTACGGTAATGGTCACCGTGGTGTCACTGAAGCCGCCAAGGCCGTCGCTGACTCTGACAACATATGAAATTGTTTCAAACTCGCCTTCTTGTAATGACTGAACTGCACTCGCATCATTATCAAGTGTAAATGTCCATTCACCAGTAGCAGCATCAATTTCGAATGTACCAAATGCATTTTGTTCAGATTGAACGGTCCAGCTAAGATCGCTTTGAGCATTATCAACATCTGTAGCTGTTAATAGGCCTGTCGCAATTGCAACGCCAGCGCTATCTTCATTACTAGCATTAGTTCCTGATTCACTGACGCTGCCAGCAAACTGTTCGCCTGTAATTATTGGCCTATCATTTGTACCTTCAACTGTAATGGTAACGGTAGATTGCGCAACTCCACCTTGGCCATCATTGACTTGAACCGTATAAACTAAGGCTCTACTTTCCCCTTCTTGAAGCGCTTGAACAACGTCCGCAGTATTATCAAGTAAAAAACTCCACGCACCTGTTACTGAATCAATGCTAAACACACCGAATTGGTTTTGAACCGTCTGTAAACTCCAATTTAATTCATTTTGATTTTCCGCATCACTGGCTGTCATAATGCCAGTGACACTAGCAGTACCTGCACTATCATTATTAGCTAAATCAACGCCTGATTCATCGACGACTCCTAAACCAGGATCGCCGATAACTGGTGGCGTGTTGATTGAGTCTACAGCTAATGTTGCGACATCCGGGGAAACAGGTATAAAGCCTAAAGTATCGAATACTGTAGAGGCAACAGTTTCAGCTGCATTTCGATCAAGCGCAACAGCATCAAATCCCCCCTGATTACCAGTAGGCCCACCTGCGGCAGTTTCTGGTAAATCAATGGTTGGATCTCCGCCTGCAGCAATAATCGCTTGTAATTGTTGTACATCCGTTGTGGAGTCAACCCTAACTAAACTTGATTCATCGCCTGCCTGCGTTACATTAGA
>NZ_PGVH01000063.1:1308-4391 GCF_004168585.1 Shewanella sp. OPT22
CGGAGCTCACCATCTAAGAATTGAATTTGAAATTTTGAGTTTGAAGGAGCAAAAATACTTGCGCCTTGAGGAATATATTCATTTTCAGTCGCAATGAATTCAACATCTCCAAGTCTTACAGTAACTTTTCCAGAAACGGCAGTAAATCTGCCAGCTTGCACTGCAGTATAACGATCCATGTCAGCCCCTAACCACTTCTATCCATGAAGTGAGTATTTTGTATACAAAAAGTAAAATAGATTAAACTTTAACCTGATTACAAAGTAACGTCAATTTTTTGACATTTTATTTGCATAATGATTTGTTTCAGCATAAAAAGAGTAAGAGAGAATTCGTTAATTGGAAGCAGCCTCTAAGCTGAGTCCTACAAAAAAAGCTCCATAAAGGAGCTTTTTTGTTTAATATAAAAAGTCGATTAAGGAATATGATTCATTGGATCTATCGAGTAGCTAAATTCGTCAAAACTCGATCCACTGCCGCTCACAGGTTGTTCATCCGTAGCAGGCTTTTGATCATCAATAATTAAAGCGCCTTCACCTTCTGCATTTAATAATTGCTCTCTAACTTCATCAATAGTTAAGTTCAGATTCTCAAGCACAATTTGTTGATCGTATTCACCTGATTTGTCACCATCAGCAAAAATATCTAAAACTATATTATCGCCATCAATCCTAATTGTTAGATAATCATCAATATTATTAAAGTGTTCATCAATAAGAAGATCGCTCAAATCTAATTTATCATAACCAAATTCAAAATCGGTGATGATATCTTTACCCTGATCGCCACTTTCCCATTTAAATACATCAATATTTTGCTTATCAACTCCGTCCCCAGTAAGAATATCGTCGCCTAAACCACCGATGATGATGTCTTCGTTATTCCCGCCGTTTATCACATCATTCCCTAAGCCACCGATAATTAAATCATTGCCAAGATTACCTTTTAGGTCATCACCTGAATTACCACCAACAATAACATCATCACCTTGTCGACCGTAAAAATTAACAGCACCGCCATTTGGATCTGCGATCATAATGTTATCATTGGCGTCACCTTCAATTGCAGCGCCAGTGTTTGCGACTAAATCAATATCTACACTGTCAGTCGAAGTCTTACCAAATGACGATATGGTATAATCAAATTCACCGCTATTATCAGCTTCAATAGAAATAGTGCCATTGTTAGTTTGAGCACCATTGACACCAATAATTTGAGTTCCAAATGGTGTTGTGTCTGAATGCAGTAACCACTCCTCAGGAATATCAATTGTAGCTCCTGTGCCAAGAGTACTAATGATATTGGCAGTATTAGCAACGGGATCTTGAGCTTCATAACCCTCAGGATAGACAATCAAATCAAACGAGCTTGTCGTCGTCGCTTGACTACCATCAGTTTCTGTACTGGTAGCAGTAACGTCTACAGAATAAACCCCCTCTTCAGAAGTTTGTACAAAAATAGATTTATAATCCCAGTCAGATGGAATATCTAGGGTTCCATCAGCACCTACCGTCAACACACTAGATTCAGAACCATTAGATAAAAGCCCTTTAACTTTAGCACCCGCAGGTAAGCCAGATAAAGTAATTGATAGCACTTCATCTTGATCCGTCAAAGCAGAGGTAATTTCACTGATCTTAATGAAGTTTCCTTCAACGCCCTGGTTAATTTGTTCAGAAAAACTAATGTTATCTAAAAGAGCACCCAGTGTATCAGAATCATTAGCCATAAAAGTGATGCGATACGTACCTGAACCATCGACTGAAAGTGATTCATTTATTTGCTGCCATTGGTTTGTCGTTAAGAAACGTACATCAGCAATAGTAATAGTTTCACCAGTTGGATTTCCACTCTCATCTAACTTTTGTAATGTTACCGAAAAATTAGAACTACTAGCGCCAGCATGAGTACGCGCAGCCGCCTCAAAATCAAAATTGTATAATCTGCCTTCTGTAAGTTCTACATCCAAATAAAGCGATTTATCACCGCCATGATTTTCCAGTTCAAGAACATAACCATGCCCCGCAGAAGCTGAAGAGTTTAAATAGGTACCCGCTGTGCCAATCTCTAAATTGCCAGACGAATTGTATGTCCCCCAATTGCCTACAAATAAGTCATCCAATGATGAAGCTTTAACATCTTGACGAAAGCCTACTGAATGGATACCTTCAAAATTAAGGGAAGCTAATAAGTTGCTCGATTTTAATTCCAGAGTCGGCGCTGAAGGGACGATTTCAACAGTCGCCATATCTGTAGAAGGATCAGAACCATTGCCAGAGCCATCGATTTGCTTGGCTTTAACACTAATACTTTCACCTTCTGCGGGTTCTGATTCTGTCCAAGTAATCTCACCAGTATCAGAATCATACGTAAACCCAGTGACAACAATACCATTATGGGTAACGACGAACTCCCCACTTTCAGTAAGTGTAGCGACATAACGAGTATCAATAACAGTCCCATCTAATTGGCTTAATACGACATTAATATCGACTTGACCACCATTAAGCAGTTCATCGTGGGCAATGGTTACTTTGATTTGTACACCGTCAATACCCATTTCATCTTGGGTCAGTGTGCCATCATCATTTTCATCATCAATGATAAGGACAGTTGGGGCATTTGGTTCGGTGGTATCATTTATATTAATGATAACTTCTGCAGCTTCACTATAAGAAGATCCATCAGTAATCGTATAGGTAAACTTAACTTCTGATGGCTCATTTCCAGAATATTGATATTCAAACGTTCCATCACGATTGATGATAAGTGTTCCACCATCAATATCAATTGAAGCTGTTCCGTCGTCATCGAACACAACTAACTGGCCATTTATATGACTAATACTTAGAGCATCGCTGTCAACGTCATAATCAGAACCATTACCGTTGTTATCTGTTATTAAATTGCCCTCAAGATCACTCCCAAGCTCAACAACAAAATCATCATCTGTGGCAACTGGTGCATCGTCTACTAGTATAACTTCCGGTGTGTCTGCACCTCGACCTGTTTCTTCGCCGTCGCTGACCGTTAATTTGATCTCCGGCAAGGCATTACCCGCATTAACCCAGTTTGCACCCGCT
>NZ_PGVH01000064.1 GCF_004168585.1 Shewanella sp. OPT22
GAAGTAAATGGTGGAGCTATGCGGGATCGAACCGCAGACCTCCTGCGTGCAAGGCAGGCGCTCTCCCAGCTGAGCTATAGCCCCATTTACATGCATCGAATAAAAGTCAAAAAACCAATTAAATTGGCGTAACCAAATTGAATTAAATCTAACGAGACTTAATAAAGATTGGTGGGTCTGAGTAGACTTGAACTACCGACCTCACGCTTATCAGGCGTGCGCTCTAACCAGCTGAGCTACAGACCCATTTGAGCTTTTATTCTATCTTTATATCAAGCATATCTGTGTGAACACTCTACAAAGTGACTATCGTGTCGATAAGGAGGTGATCCAGCCCCAGGTTCCCCTAGGGCTACCTTGTTACGACTTC
>NZ_PGVH01000065.1 GCF_004168585.1 Shewanella sp. OPT22
ACCTAATTAAAGATATCAAAGGATTTTTGAGATTTTTGTATTACACAACAACCTAAGTTGCGTGTATTACTATCAGCTTTCCAAATTGTTAAAGAACGGGCTTAAAAAAGCCAAAGATAAATTATGTCTTATCTTTGGCCTCTCTAACTCTGCATGTTTTCAATCACTTAACGTGTCGAAGTAAATGGTGGAGCTATGCGGGATCGAACCGCAGACCTCCTGCGTGCAAGGCAGGCGCTCTCCCAGCTGAGCTATAGCCCCATTTACATGCATCG
>NZ_PGVH01000066.1 GCF_004168585.1 Shewanella sp. OPT22
TGGTATCCCCTAGGGGATTCGAACCCCTGTTACCGCCGTGAAAGGGCGGTGTCCTAGGCCTCTAGACGAAGGGGACCCTGGACCGATGTTTGATTCATTTCTGAATATTTAATACCAGCTTCTGTAGGCTAAAAGCTGATACCATAGCGTTAGACAAGCCGAAACCTGTAAAACACAAAAATTGGTATCCCCTAGGGGATTCGAACCCCTGTTACCGCCGTGAAAGGGCGGTGTCCTAGGCCTCTAGACGAAGGGGACCCTGGACCGATGTTTGATTCATCTCTGAATATTTAATACCAGCTTTTGTAGGCTAAAAGCTGATACCGTAGCGAAACTCATATAAATAAGCTCACAAAAATTGGTATCCCCTAGGGGATTCGAACCCCTGTTACCGCCGTGAAAGGGCGGTGTCCTAGGCCTCTAGACGAAGGGGACCCTGGACCGATATTTGATTCATCTCTGAATATTTAATACCAGCTTCTGTAGGCTAAAAGCTGATACCGTAGCGTTAGACAAGCCGAAACCTGTAAAACACAAAAATTGGTATCTGTAACAGATTCCAAAAAATTGGTATCCCCTAGGGGATTCGAACCCCTGTTACCGCCGTGAAAGGGCGGTGTCCTAGGCCTCTAGACGAAGGGGACCCTGGACCGATATTTGATTCATCTCTGAATATTTAATACCAGCTTCTGTAGGCTAAAAGCTGATACCGTAGCGTTAGACAAGCCGAAACTCGTAAAACACAAAATTTGGTATCCCCTAGGGGATTCGAACCCCTGTTACCGCCGTGAAAGGGCGGTGTCCTAGGCCTCTAGACGAAGGGGACCCTGGACCGATGTTTGATTCATCTCTGAATATTTAATACCAGCTTCTGTAGGCTAAAAGCTGATACCGTAGCGTTAGACAAGCCGAAACTCGTAAAACACAAAATTTGGT
>NZ_PGVH01000067.1 GCF_004168585.1 Shewanella sp. OPT22
GGAAAGCTGATAGTAATACACGCAACTTAGGTTGTTGTGTAATACAAAAATCTCAAAAATCCTTTGATATCTTTAATTAGGTATCAAAACAATTAGCGTTTTTAATTAAGCGTTAATCGAAGTTCTCAACACTTTATTAAGTGTCTTGAATATTCAAAACTAAGGCGAGTGTCGAAAGACACTTATCAAACCAGCAAGTTGCGTACACCTT
>NZ_PGVH01000068.1 GCF_004168585.1 Shewanella sp. OPT22
CGATTAACGCTCGGACCCTCCGTATTACCGCGGCTGCTGGCACGGAGTTAGCCGGTCCTTCTTCTGTCAGTAACGTCACAGCTAATAGGTATTAACTACTAACCTTTCCTCCTGACTGAAAGTGCTTTACAACCCTAGGGCCTTCTTCACACACGCGGCATGGCTGCATCAAGGTTTCCCCCATTGTGCAATATTCCCCACTGCTGCCTCCCGTAGGAGTCTGGACCGTGTCTCAGTTCCAGTGTGGCTGATCATCCTCTCAGAACAGCT
>NZ_PGVH01000069.1 GCF_004168585.1 Shewanella sp. OPT22
TGCAGTCAGTGGCAGTGTGATGATTGCCATCAACATCAAGATTTACCCTTGTCTTGTGGTCATCGTAATTGCAGCTTGTGCCAGCACAACACCACTCAAGACTGGCTCAACCGTCAGCAAATGAAACTCTTGCCTGTCGAGTATTACATGGTGACCTTTACCTTGCCTGCCGAGCTTCGACCGCTGACGTTTCATCATCAACAACAAGTGTTTGATGCCAT
>NZ_PGVH01000007.1:0-39564 GCF_004168585.1 Shewanella sp. OPT22
AAGACAGGAAATATCACAGGTGGGTCAAACCTAAGCCAAAGAAGTACCCTTTGAATAGAAAAAATGCCAATCAGCTTAACTGACTGGCATTACGCTTTTAGCGACCTTTTTACTTTAAAACATTGGTGAGTATTAGTGCTCTCGCGTCTTAGAGAAATTAATATCTGGGTAGCGCTCCATAGATAAATTCAAATTTACCATAGTAGGTGCGATATACGTTAAGTTATCGCCACCGTCGAGCGCTAAATTCGAGCTGCACTTACGTCTAAACTCATCAAGTTTTCGGTCATCGTCACAGTACACCCAACGAGCTGTCGCAACGCTGACAGCCTCATAAATGGCTTCTACGTTGTATTCTGTTTTTAAACGACCAACAACAACTTCAAACTGAAGCACACCTACAGCGCCCACAATTAAATCATTCGAGTCTATAGGGCGGAACACCTGTACAGCTCCTTCTTCTGATAACTGAACAAGCCCTTTAAGTAGCTGCTTTTGTTTTAGAGGATCACGTAAACGAATTCGGCGGAACAATTCTGGGGCAAAGTTAGGTACACCCGTAAAGCGCATCAGCTCACCTTGAGTAAACGTATCACCAATTTTAATGGTACCGTGGTTGTGCAATCCAATAATATCACCTGGGTAAGCGGTTTCTGCACGTTCCCGGTCACCAGCCATAAACGTCAATGCATCACTAACGTTAATATCTTTTCCTAAACGCACATGTTTCATTTTCATACCTTGGCGGTACTCACCAGAACAAACACGCATAAACGCAACACGGTCACGATGTTTTGGATCCATGTTCGCTTGAATTTTAAAAACAAAACCAGAAAACTTGTCTTCATTCGGCTCTACGACTCGCTCTTCCGTCTCACGAGAAAGCGGTGTCGGAGCCCACTCAACAACACCGTCAAGTACGTGATCAACACCAAAGTTACCTAGTGCCGTACCAAAAAATACTGGCGTCAGCTCGCCTTTCAAAAACAGTTCCTGATCAAACTCATGTGAAGCACCTTGCACAAGTTCTAATTCTTCACGCAAATCTTCAGCATAAGAACCAATAGCTTCATCTAGTTCTGGATTATCAAGACCTTTAATGACCACAGAGTCTTGAATAGTATGACCTTGCCCTGTTTGATAAAGAATCGTCTCATCACGAAGCATGTGATACACACCTTTAAACTCTTTACCACAAGCAATTGGCCAAGTAATCGGCGCACAAGCGATCTTCAGGACGTCTTCAACTTCATCCATCAACTCGATTGGATCACGGATATCACGATCCAATTTGTTCATAAAGGTAATGATTGGTGTATCACGTAAACGTGTTACTTCCATTAACTTAATGGTTCTCTGCTCTACACCTTTGGCTGAATCAATCACCATCAAGCAAGAGTCTACTGCCGTTAGAGTACGATACGTGTCTTCTGAGAAATCTTCGTGACCAGGAGTATCGAGTAGATTGACTAAAGCATTGTTATACGGAAATTGCATCACAGAAGTGGTAATCGAAATACCACGATCTTTTTCCATTTCCATCCAGTCAGATTTTGCATGTTGACCAGATTTTTTACCTTTTACCGTACCCGCTTTTTGTAGCGCTTGTCCGAAAAGTAATACTTTTTCAGTAATCGTAGTTTTACCCGCATCCGGGTGAGAGATAATGGCGAACGTGCGACGTTTCGACACTTCCTCTGGAATAACAGTGTTAGACATTGATTTTTTCTATCAAAAGGAAATACAAAATTGGCGCTATTTTCGCTGATCTGAGGTGTAGATACAACGAAAAAGGCAAAAGTCCTAGCTAAGCATCAATATCAGAAACAGATCGTTGCCCAGAATCATCAAGGATCATTTCTCCACCCTCTTTAAATAAAGGCCCAGCAGGTCAAATGTCTAACATATCCAGCATTGATTCACATGGATGAGTAACTTTACATGAGTATATTCAAGCATAGCAATGTAGCCGAAGACACTTGGCATTAAACTGCCGAATGCAATACCGACAACAATGACGAACTAGCCCTATAAAGAAAGATAACGCTCAAAGATTGCCATTTTTTTATCCCATAAGTCATATTGTTTATTTGATTGTGTAGCTATCCATCGAAATGGCATTTACCAGTAGCGCTGTTTTCAGCATTGCTTTTGGAAAACTTGCAAGATCAATCGTTTCTTGAACTGAATGCAGACCTGTACCTAATACACCTAACCCACCAAGCGTTGGAACGAAAGGGGCAACGTGGTTTATATCTGCAGCTCCTCTCTTACTAGCATCAAGCGGTGTAATATGATGCTCTCCCACTTGTGCTGCTATCTCAGCATATTTATTGAAAAGTGCCTTATTTTCAGGTGTTGCCGCCATTGCGGGTTTTTCATCGACAAACTCAATTTTGCTTTTGGTTTTAAGAAGCGGTGTTGCAACAATTTTTTCCATCATCACTTTTGCATTCTTGAGCTGCGCTTGGGTTTTAAACCTCAGATCACCTTCGCTCACGACAATACCTGCCGTGATATTATCTTTACCATAACCTTCGTAGTCGTTCTCAGTTTTAAACTTAACCGAGGAGCCACCCACGATTTTTCCTGGATTGACCGTCAAACCATTACTGTCTGAAAATGCTTTACGAAAGACATTTAGCACCCTCGCTTGCTCATAAGCCGAACCGAACCCAACTTCCTTAGAGAAAATTTTGGAAGAATGAATGGCCGTTGCAGAACTGGTTAACTTCCAGCTCGTATAGCCACGCCTTGCAATTGTGCCTTTATTGGCAATTTGCCATTCAAACCCGAGTGCGGCTTTTGATTTTTTAGCGAATTTGATTAAGTTTTGCCTACCCAGTTTGGCTCCACCAATGCTGTTTTCTTCATCCCCCATTAGCGCAACAAAAATGCATTTCCCTTTAAGTTGATTGGTATGTGCTAATGCTTTCATCGCATACAGGATGACAAGATTTCCGCCTTTATTATCGACTACACCAGGTCCATGAGCTTTATCTCCGTCTAAAACAAACTTCTGAAACGGAGACTCTTTAGCAAACACTGTATCGAGATGCCCAATCATTAAAATACAATTACCATTGTTTTCACCGTAAGTAGAAAATAGATTGCCAGCCCTTTTCGGTGACTTAACCCAATAGCTTTTAAACCCAAGGGCTGTAAATTCTTTTCTAAAAAATTCACCCACCTTTTTGACCCCTGAAACGTTAAAAGTACCACTATTAATATTCACGATGCTTTTGAGGTCGTTAATGGCTTGGCCTTTATTGCTCTGGATAAACTCACTCATTTGTGTCTGTTTATTGGTTTGCTGAGCGATGGACAAAAGGGGGTAAAATAGAAGCAGTGTTGCAGCTAAAAAAGGCACACATTTATTACGCATATTTCTCTCCTAACGTAGAAACAAACTCATCAATTTTGTATAAAAACAGTTTAGCCCAACGAACCACAAATGCTTTTCTATACTTACTTAGATTGCTCGTATTCAGGATGGGAAATGAAAACTTCGGACTTATTCGTAAAAGCATTAGAAAATGAAGGCGTTGAGTATATATACGGGATTCCCGGTGAAGAGAACCTAGACTTTTTAAATTCACTCGTTGACTCTTCAATTCAGCTCATTCTTACACGTCATGAACAATCTGCAGGCTTCATGGCTGCGACTTATGGCCGACTCACCGGCAAACCAGGCGTATGTTTATCCACCCTAGGTCCTGGTGCAACTAATTTTGTAACCTCGGCTGCGTATGCTCAGCTAGGTGCGATGCCGATGATAATGTTAGGCGGACAAAAGCCCATTCGAAAATCTAAACAAGGCCGCTTTCAACTTGTAGATGTCGTTGGTTTGATGAAACCAATAACAAAATACTCTGAGCAAATCAGTGATGGCAATAATGTCCCTTATATGATCAGAGAAGTATTTCGGTTAACCAGCGAAGAACGCCCTGGAGCCGCCTACATTGAGCTGCCTGAAGACATAGCCGCATCGATTACTAATTCAGAAGTTTATGATGTGATTCAATGTCGTCGTTCACAGGCAAATCCGGTCTGCATCCAGCATGCAATCGAAATGATTGACGCATGTGAAAGACCGTTACTGTTGATAGGTGCAGGCGCAAATAGGAAATCATCAACAGAAGCACTGACCAAATTTATCGATAAAACGGGTATCCATTTTTTCAATACTCAAATGGGAAAAGGGGTTGTTGATGAAAGACATCCACAATTTTTAGGCACATCCGCATTATCTGAAAACGACTTTTTGCACTGTGCAATTGAAAAGGCAGATTTAATTATTAATGTGGGTCATGACATTGTAGAAAAACCGCCTTTTTTTATGGAACAAGGCGGAACTAAAGTCATTCACATCAATTTCTTTCCAGCACGATGTGACGAGGTGTATTTTCCGCAACTGAACATTGCTGGAGACATCAGCGATACTGTTGAAGCACTGACATGCGCTACAAAAGAATTAACCCAAGATCTCAGTTACTTTAAAAGAGTTAAACAATTCGTTGATGAAAAAGTTTCAGAATATTTTGATGACACACGCTTTCCCATACTGCCACAGCGATTAGTCCGAGTGTTGCGAAAACGTTTGGATGATGAAGACATAGTAACGCTCGATAATGGCATTTATAAAATTTGGTTCGCACGCAATTATGCTTGCCACTCAAGCAATACACTTCTTCTCGATAATGCGCTTGCTACTATGGGAGCAGGGCTTCCATCGGCAATGGTCGCCAAACAGCTTAATCCTTCTAAAAAAGTCGTCTCCATTAATGGTGACGGTGGCTTTATGATGAATTCACAAGAGCTTGAAACCGCTGTTCGTATGAAACTCGATCTGGTCGTAATTATCTTAAACGATAACGCTTATGGCATGATCAAGTGGAAACAAAAAGGCAAAGGTTTTAAAGATTTTGGCTTAGATTTTAATAACCCAGACTTTGTAAAATACGCTGAAAGTTTTGGTGCTGTGGGCCATCGACCTCAATCTCATGATGAATTTGAGACAGTTCTTGAAGCTGCACTTTATAGTGAAGGCGTTCATGTCATTGACTTACCAGTCGACTATTCATTGAATCATCATATTCTTAATGTCATTACCAAAGAAATAGCCTGCATCATTTAATGCAGGCTACATAAAGTGTTATTTATTTTTTCTTTCTTGTTGCCACGTCCATATTGGTGGTTTCACCATTAAATTCCAACGGTATCGCCAGCTTGGAGCAGTGATAAATCGTTTTAGTAACTTCCAATAACCCTCAAAATATATTTTAAATGGATTTACACTATTGATTCTCGGGAAAACACCATAACGAACTTTTTCGTCTTCTTTTGCAAAGGTGCCAAACATTCGATCCCAGATGATAAAAATGCCGGCATAATTTTTATCAATATATTTTGAATTTGTCGCATGGTGCACTCGATGATGTGACGGCGTATTAAAAATTGCTTCAAACGGTCGAGGCAGCTTTTTAACACTTTCAGTATGCAATAGAGTCTGAAATAACTGCACCAGCATTTCTGAAATAAAAATGATGATTGGGTTGAAACCAATAACGGCTAACGGTAAATGGAAAAATAATGGGAAAAACCAATCCAATGGCCCGTGTCGATATGCCACCGATATATTAAAATGTGGTGAGCTGTGGTGTACGGTATGAGTAGCCCAAGCGAATCCATTACTGTGTAAAAAGCGGTGCTCCCAGTAATACGCTAAATCAGCAAGTATTATGCAACAAACTACTGTCCATAAGGTGAAAGGCAATTCTGTAATGCGGAAGTTGTCATACACATAGAAGAATACCGACGTATAAGCCAAAGCAGTAAAGAGCAGTGTAAACAGAAACAGACCTAGCGTTACAAAGTTGGCAACGCTATCTCCCAGAAGGTTTCGAGTAAATTGCTTTTTAAAGGCATACCTCAGAAGTTCAACACCAAATAACCCAAGTGCAATGACAAAAAACCAATCATCAATGAAGGTATATAGATAATCTAACTCTTCTAGCTTAAAAGGCTGCAGTAATATATCCATTATTAACCTCTAGTACAGCACTTTAAGTTCGGCCGATAAAGTCGAACCGTCTTCAGCCAAATAATTAATTTCAATAACCGCTTTAATTGGTCTGGAATAATCAATTTTATTCCAAGCATTAAGCAATTCCTTACTCGTGTGCTTATGTTTCGCCAGCAATAGTTGTGTTTTACCTTTTGGGTAAGGATAAGTTTGTTGTTCACCTCGCAAAATTCGGCTGTCATAACCCATAGTGACCGTCATCGCCTGAAAATTATCAGTAAAATTTTGGTAAACAATATAGAGCTGTTCAGGCTGAATCTTGAATGAAGAAAAAAGCTGTTCTTCTTTTTTTCTTAATAAGTTTTCCAATGACGCAATGTCATAATTATTGACTTTCCCCCTGACTCCCACCAGCTTAAGTTCTACTGCTTTTGCTTTTGAAGCATTCTCAATCTTACTCGTTAAGGCTTTCACTTGGGGGGCTGCATAAGCGTATTTGGGTTGGTAGAGCGCAATTAGGCATATTGCAGCGACTACAACTACTGAGGTCATTAAAGAATTGAAAAGATTCACTGTCACTTAGTCCATCATCGATAAAAGTTACTTATCAGACTAACAGTTGATTTTCACTACGACAATTTATAATTTACACGATTAATGTGTTACAAAGTAATATCGCACTGTGTTTTAGTTTGTGAATGGGTTCTACCAATTCGAGCAACACCATAGATTTTGACATCAGATAACTTGAGTAAACACCATAGCTTACTAGCTCAATATTTTCAGGCTTTGCATTGGGATACATCTCAGTGAGTACTTGATTAAAATGCTCAATGAATTCACTCATAATGGCATTTTGATCTTCTTTAACTTGAGTGAGTCGTCGAGCTTCTGAAAACAGTTCGTCACCAATGATGGTCTCTTGCACAGCTTGTTTGGAGCCAACAGCAAAAAGCCCATCCAATAAAGCAATATGCTGATTACTTTTGGGAAGCCATTTAACTGCCTCAGCCCATTGTTCTGAATATTTTGCCTTCCAGCGGTGGCTTAAGGCACAAATGATATCGTCACGATTACCAATGTAATGACGGAGAATAGTTCGTTTCATTCCCGCCTTTTCTGCAATATTCTCTAGTGACGTTTCTTGTATGCCTTGTTCTAATATACAGGCTTCAAGCGCATCGAGTATTTCAGTTTTACGTTGCTCGGCCATACTGGGTCTTGCCATATTTTTCTCTGTCCATTAAAAAACACTACTGATGAATAAAATAACCTTAAATTTTCAATTTGACAATTAACTACTTTTTCTGACAAACTAAAATTGTCAAAATGAAAATAAACTAATGGTAGTGGTATGTCAGAAATTTTCTCATCGATGTCTTGGAGTTATTGGTTGGGTTTCGCTCTACTAATCTGGTTAGCATTCGACTTAATTAGAGGGAGAGCTTACATTTGGCAATCTTATAGACGTTCAGAAGAGCCATTAATGTATTGGTTCACTATGTTGATTTGGGGGCTCGTTGCTGCCAGTTGTTTTTATGTCGAATAATTTTTTATTTCTACATCAATCCAAATAGCAAAAAAATGGGCATCAAAAAAGGCTATCACTGATAGCCTTCTGATAATGGTGGAGAAATGAGCCTATTTTGATTCCAATAGCGCTTTCTCAGCTAAACTCAGTTCAATACCTGCATAACGGTATTCCACAAAGTCATGCACATTCGTCGCTAAAACAAGCTTTAAGTATTCAACCGCTTTTTTATTGTCGCCTTTCATTCTAGCTTGCTTAGCCATATAAAAGTAGGCTTCACAAAGGCGCTCAGTGTACTCAACGTCAGGTTGTTCAGCATTCAGGTTTTCTTTTGCGTATTTAAGTAGAGTAGACTCAGAAACTTTACCCAAATAATAGTCGACAAGAACCGTCCCCCAAGCTTCAGGGTTTAGCTGTTCACGCTGAGTTTTTAACGTTTCCAAAGCCGCTTTCCTATCATTTTCTCTGTTAGCAATGAAGAGCCATAAAACACGATACCCATCATGAGTATCAACTTTATAAAACTCTTCAAGATTTTGACTGGCGAGTTTATTACGTTTTCCGTAATACAATGCGATGCCTAAATTCAAATGGGCATAGTCATAATTTGGGGCAAGCTCTAAGACTGAGTCAAAAGCTTCATACGCATTATCAAAATCCCCTTCTTGAGTGTAATAAATACCTAGAAAATTATAAGCGTCAGCTAAACGAGGATTAACCTTTAGCGCTTGTCTAAAGTCGTAACGTGCGAGTAACCTTAGCCCTACTTTGTCATACAAAACACCACGGTCATAATGAAAACGTGCACGTTGCTGTTCGGTCAATTTCACCGTAGAAAGAATATCGTTGAGCTTGGCAATATTAAGTTCGGTTTGATAATTAGGAAGAACAGGCTCAAACAACAATCCCTTTTGTGTCGTTGCACAACCCGTTAACCAACCAGCAAAAACCAAGGTTAACAGTACACGCAAATTCAATTTCATCTAAAAAGCCTTTGAAAATTAGAAAACTGAGCAACTATAACAACTCATCAGGTAACAAAAAAGGAGATCCGAAGATCTCCTTTTAAATAAGTAATATTTTAAATCTCAGAATTGTAACTTAATGCAATCCTTCAAATTAAATTACTCCGCGCTTTCTTCAGCAGCTTTCTTTTCTACTGCTTCTTTAATAGAAAGACGTACACGGCCTTGGCGATCAACTTCCATCACCTTAACTTTAACTTCTTGACCCATTTGCAAATGGTCAGATACGTTAGCTACACGCTCTTCACTGATTTGTGAAATGTGAACTAGACCGTCTTTACCAGGAAGAATGTTAACGAATGCACCGAAGTCTACGATACGGATAACCTTACCGTCATAGATACGACCCACTTCAACCTCAGCAGTTAGTTCTTCAATACGACGAATCGCTTCGCGAGTATCATCACCGCTTGAAGAAGCAATACGTACTGAGCCATCATCATCCAGCTCAATCGTTGTGTTCGTTTCTTCAGTAAGGGCACGAATAACTGCGCCACCTTTACCGATAACATCACGGATTTTCTCTGGGTTGATTTTGATAGTTGTGATACGTGGAGCGTGATCAGAAATATCATCACGGTGAGTACCAATCGCTGAATCCATCACGTTTAGGATGTGGATACGAGCGCCCATTGCTTGTTGAAGCGCAATGTCCATGATCTCTTTCGTGATACCTTCAATCTTGATGTCCATTTGAAGAGCTGTAATACCACCACGAGTACCAGCTACTTTAAAGTCCATATCACCTAAGTGATCTTCATCACCTAAAATGTCAGAAAGTACTACGAAGTCATCACCTTCTTTAACAAGACCCATTGCAATACCAGCAACAGAAGCCTTGATTGGCACACCTGCATCCATAAGTGCAAGAGAAGTACCACAAACAGAAGCCATTGAGCTTGAACCATTTGATTCAGTGATCTCTGATACAACTCGTACTGAGTATGGGAATTCAGTTTCTGATGGCATAACTGCATTAATACCACGCCATGCTAGCTTACCGTGACCAATTTCACGACGCTTAGGCGAACCAACCATACCTGTTTCACCAACAGAATAAGGAGGGAAGTTATAATGAAGCATAAAGCGATTTGTTCTTTCGCCCATGATGCTATCAATTTTTTGAGCATCACGTTCAGTACCAAGCGTCGCAGCAACCAATGCTTGAGTTTCACCACGAGTAAACACAGCACTACCATGAGTACGTGGTAATACGCCAGCCAAAACATCTAGACCACGAACCATATCAGGCTCACGACCATCGATACGAGGCTCGCCACGGATGATACGGCCACGAACAACGTTTTTCTCTAGAGTACCTAGTAATTTATCAACTTCGCCCAAGTCAATGTCTGCATCTTCTGCAACCATTTGGTCTTTAGCGTTGTTTTTCAATTCAATTACTGCATCACGGCGTTCATGCTTAGCTGTGATTTCATACGCTTTACCCATTGCGTCTTCAGCAATAGTTTTGATTTTTGCGTATAAGTCTTCGTTTTGCTCTGGCGCAGTCCAATCCCACTCAGGCTTAGCAACTTCTGCTTTGAACTCTGTAATGGCATCAACAACAACTTGTTGTTGGTCATGACCATATACCACAGCACCTAGCATTACTTCTTCAGGCAATGCCTTTGCTTCTGACTCAACCATCAGTACTGCAGATTGTGTACCAGCAACAACTAAATCAAGTTGACTACCGTCTTTTTGATCGATGTTTGGATTTAGAACATATTCGCCATCTTTGTACCCAACGCGTGCCGCACCCAATGGGCCGTTGAACGGGATACCAGAAATAGACAATGCCGCTGAAGTACCAATCATTGAAACAATATCTGGCTCAATGTTTGGATCAACAGAAACGACAGTAATGATTACTTGAACTTCGTTCATGAAACCATTAGGGAATAATGGACGGATAGGACGGTCGATTAAACGAGCAATAAGAGTTTCATCTTCCGATGGACGGCCTTCACGTTTGAAGAAACCACCTGGAATTTTACCAGCCGCATACGTCTTTTCTTGGTAGTTAACCGTTAATGGAAAAAATCCACGGCTCAAGTCGGTATCTTTTTTACCAACGACAGTCACTAATACAGTGGTGTCGCCCATACTTGCTAGAACTGCTGCGTCAGCTTGACGTGCAATAACTCCGGTTTCCAAAGTAACGGTATGCTGACCGTATTCAAAACTCTTTACAATAGGATTCACTAGACCCATTCCTTAATATTTACCTTAATTTTCGGGCATAAGTATACTTTAAATACAGTACATGAATAAAGCACCTATACTGATCTATCGTGGATATCACAAATATTTCATGATAAATGCCTCATTTAGGCACTAACTCGTTATAAATTTTGGGAAAAAGAACTTCAAGGATGACAGCAATATTTTCTTCTTTAACTTGGAAGCAGGCATTTCTGGCGCTAAAAACAACGCTGCTGTTTGCTGTATTCATTTTTGTCATCGAATTTATTATTACCGTAAAGTCTGAACAACACCGACTCAAAGCTAATCAGCAGCAACTCATTCAACGTTTAGAGCAAGTCTGCCTTCAAGACAGGAACACTGAAACGCTGCCATTAGCTGAAAAGTTGGTCGACTTATCGCTCAATTTACCTTGGGTTAAATCTGTTGAAGTTGAACTCAGTAATGGGGGACGCTTTTTCAGTGCTAATAAGCAACAGAAAACACCTCAATCATTCATTTCCAATACCGTTGCCAATTTTGTTGATGAGGCAGAAACAAGCACTCACTTACTCTATAGGACAGGGTTACTCTTTAAAAAAGTAAGCACTGCAACGAAAAAACCTTTTGCCAAAGTGACTCTTAGCTATGACGAACAGTACATAAGCTCGCAGCTTACAACGCATCTCAAGCATACGTTTTTAATCTCTTTGAGCGGCGCATTTGGCTTAACGCTTATTCTTGCGTTCGTGTTCCATCAATTTCTGACACGGCCAGTTGTACACATCTGTGAATCCATGGATAGAATTAACCCTGAAGCCCCTAAAGACAGTTTGCTACCTCGGTTAATCCATCATGGAAAAAGCGAATTAGGCACCTTAGTAACAAAGTTCAATCAGGTTCTGATTCAATTTGATGCAACACAAGCTAAGTTAAGAAAGTTGGCAACGAAAGATACATTAACAGGGCTGCCCAACCGTACCTTACTGCTTGAAACCGTACAAATTGCAATTCAACGCACTAAAAGTCAACGGAGAACATTCGCTATTTTTTACATTGATTTAGACCGTTTTAAAAACATCAATGATTCTTTAGGGCATGACATAGGTGACCGGTATCTAACAAGAGTTGCTAGAACTTTAAAACGCCACACTGGAGAGAAGGGAGTCGTTGCACGCTTAGGTGGCGACGAATTTGCGATCGTAGTTAATGATATTCAGGACCCAAACCGAGCTGGCGAATTTGCGCGTAAACTATTGGAACAAATTCAACTGCCACTTCAACTTAATGGTCATGAGCTTCACCCTGACGCCGCTGTTGGTATTTCATTATTTCCCGATGATGGGCACACAGCAGAAGATTTGATTCGTCGTGCTGAAACCGCAATGTATAACGCCAAAAATCTTGAGTACGGAAATTGGGAATTCTTTAACCACAAAATGACCGAGAATGCGGTAGCTTCATTAGAATTAGAAGCAGAACTACACTCTACCATTATGCGCGAACTCGACAGCGATGCACCACTCGAGGAACTGCAGCTTTTTTACCAACCGAAAATCGATTTAACAACTGGAAAGCTGTGTGGAGCTGAAGCACTTATTCGTTGGAAAAAAGAAGGTAAATTGATTTCACCAGCAAAATTTATTCCTATCGCTGAGCAATCTAACTTAATCATCACCCTAGGTCGATGGGTCATTAAAGATGCTTGCAGAACGATAGCTCACTGGTCAAAAAGCTATAATCAGGTACCCAAAATCGCAATCAATATTGCTGCAAGGCATTTTGTTGATCCTAATTTAATAAAGCAAATCAAAGCCGCAACGCATCAAAATAATATTGCACCAGAGTTATTAGAAATAGAGATCACCGAAGGCTCGTTCATAAATAATATTCAACTAGCGATAGCTCGTATAGAACAGTTGCAAAAAGCCGGGTTTAAAGTGGCTATTGATGATTTCGGTACAGGCTACTCTTCGCTATCTTATTTAAAGCTATTACCGATTAATACCTTAAAAATTGATCGGGCGTTTATAGAAGGTTTGCCTGAAAATGACGCAATCGCAAAGACAATATTGTTGCTCGGAGAACAAATGAACTTTGATATTGTGGCAGAAGGCATTGATGAAAAAAAGCAACTGGAATGGCTTAAAGAGCATCAATGCCATATTGGCCAAGGCTTTTTATTCAGTAAACCACTTTCTAAAGAAGAGTTTGAAAACAGCTATCTATCACCACTTCAAAACGAGCTAGAGCTCTAATTTATAATGAATTTTTACTGAATTCTTTATTAATCTTTATTCATTAATATTGCAGTTACCCCGCAATCGACTTAAATAAAGTTATAAGGCCGAAATTTTGCATGGAGGTCAGTGCGTTATGTCGATAGTTACAGAAAGTGGCCCACAAGCAACCTATACTCGTGAGCAATTACGAAATATTGTCGTACGCCAAATTTGGGGGAACAGCTTAGACCCTATTTATCCGAAACTGACTATCGGCCAATATGAATATGATCTAATTACTCCACTCGACAGAACCTCCTTACATGAGAACTTTTATACAAACAGTCCATATAAAGGTGATGACTATACTCCACAACCTTTTACAGTTAGGAGGTGTAGTCCTCAAGCAAAACCTAGTTGGATTAATCGATTCTTCTTCAATAAATTTAATAAAGCAGAAAAGCAAAAACGTAAACTTGAAAAAGTGCTGAATCAAATTCTAAAAGAAGAGAGTTATTCGACATCCAGTTTATCAAACCCAATGCAAACTCTTATTGAAGACTGTATAGAAAGAGAAAAGCCAACTTTATTTGATACCACAGAGCTAACTCTTCCTTACCCAGCACCTTCTACAAAAATAGAATTCGAAGATTCATATTCAAGCCAAGCCACTGACAGTGACTACGACTCAGATAATCGTTCAGAAATCAGTTCCGTCACATTAAATAGTGAGTCACCAGCAAGAAGTCTTAGTACCGCTTCAATTCGAAATCGTTTGAAGCAAGAGTCCGACACTGATTCTGCAATTGATGTACATGTGCCAAGAAAAAATAGAGCTAATAAATACCAAGACTTTATTTTGGAAAGCGTGCAACTCCCTACGAGTAGTATCAACTTAACAACGTCGAGCTTTAAAGACAGATGTCCCGTCACTTATCGACCTTTAACACCTGAAAATACCTTATGCATTGAATACCAAGGTACTAGAACATTACTCTCTAGAACTGCAGTTAGAACATTAATTGTGGATAGTGAAGCAGCACTTGAACACCAAAGCTTAAGTAATACATTAAAAGGCGGAGTGCTTTGCCAAGTCACAAGTGACAATTATGATAAGCAACCAGCAACAACTAGAGTAAAGCGATTTATGCAGAGCTTACTTAATTGGTAAAATTAAAAAGAGGCTTAAAAGCCTCTCTGTTTAAAAGTGCTCAAAGGAAAAGGTAACATTACTTCTTACAAAAATACGCTTTCCCTACTACCGTGGTATTTGTTGTTCCTAATGAACCATAGGCATTAGTATTTTTCATATCTTGAATATAAACTACATTAGCGCCATGCTGATGAGCTTTGTTTCTCAGTTCATTTCGAGCACCTATCACCAAATCTTCATTCGGCGTAAAGTCACCCGTTAGAAAGTTACCTTGTGAACCAACAATTTCTTTAATAAATCGGCATTTAGCTGCATCTGGCGCTGTGTTAACTAATTCTACGTTTTCGGCTTCTGGGTGAGCCGGAATAGCCGAACAACCAGTTAAAACGGCTGCTACGAACAACATTGAAATCTTAGACTTATACTGCATATCTGAACCTATATTTAAATCAATCACTGATTTAAATAATACAAAGAAATAACACTGAGGTTTGTAACGGTTTGTATGGCGAGTACACTTTTATGTATGGAAGAGGTAATAGAAACGAAAAAAGAGGCTAAAAAGCCTCTTTTTCAAAACTGGGATACGTTGCGAAATTAACGACGTAGACCTAGCTTCTGGATAAGAGCAGTATAACGCTCAGCATCTTTCTTCTTAAGGTATGCAGTAAGCTTACGACGTGAGCTAACCATACGTAGAAGACCACGACGTGAGTGATGATCATGGATGTGCTCTTTGAAGTGAGATTGCAGGTGGTTGATTTGTGCAGTCAACAATGCAACTTGAACTTCTACAGAACCAGTATCGTTTTCACCGCGGCTGTATTCAGCTACGATTTTTGCTTTCGCTTCAGGACTTAGTGACATGTATATCTCCAAATATTTAAGTCAATTATCTCAAGCCAATCACTAACTCAGCTTGAGGGCTGCGCATTTTAACGCTAAAGCGATGAAAAAACAACTTGGGTGAATTGCTGAAGTTCAAAAGAGATAAAACTATCAGGTTTTAATTAATTCACTTACGGTAAACAGGCCGTTTCTGGACATAAGCCGGTTAGGGTGAATACTCTAAATTGACCTCTTTAACCCATATAAGTCGAAATGAATGTCATAAAGAAAGCACTATAAGTGCTTTCTAAACCAGTCAACAGTTGCTTCAATAGCATTAGCAGAATTTTTGGATAAATAATGATCATCGTTAGAGTAAACGATTAATTTATGTGGGATCTTGTTTTTGGAAAATTCAGTAACGAGAT
Source organism: Shewanella sp. OPT22 (assembly GCF_004168585.1). Taxonomy (GTDB): domain Bacteria; phylum Pseudomonadota; class Gammaproteobacteria; order Enterobacterales; family Shewanellaceae; genus Parashewanella. The sequence goes on from NZ_PGVH01000007.1 coordinate 15,400, forward strand.
TTTTTGCGTTTTCAACTGACACTCTTTGGTCTTTCTCTCCATGAATGATGAGAATGGGGACTTTTTTAGGTATTTTATCAACCCACTTAGTCACCGAGCGTTTTTCAAGCTCAACAGCTTTATTTGAATCAAAATTTGGGATTCTGTGTTTAAACATTTGGCTGAATTTAGGTTGTGTTTTCAATGTTAACGGCAAATCATAAATACCTGAAGATGTTACTACTGCTTTAACGCTATCAATTTCTTTTAAAGTTAAAAATGTTTGCATTCCACCACGACTACCACCAAACATTCCAATCCGTGTAGGATCAGCTCCGACGATGTCAGGAATGAATTTAAAAAGCTCTATAACATCATGGACATCCTTGCCACCAAACTCATCAAGCGTATCAGAACTCGTCAACGAACCTCTGTATTGACTACCTATAATGATGAAGCCTCTATTTGCAATTGGAAACAATGAATTAAATAAATTTCCAAAAACCATAGAGCCATAATTACCGTTACCACCTCGGTTATAAACTAAAACAGGCAAACTTTCTTCTGTCTGTTTGGGCTTTATGATAAAGCCTTTTACAATGTTTCCATCTACCGTGTATTTAAAGTTACGGCAAGATAGACTGGTTTTGTACTCATTGAATTTAATTTCACCAAACCTCTTATCAAAGCTCTCTATTGTCTTAGCGAGCAAGGTAGGTTCTTTAATTTTTCGTTGTTTTAGTTTTTTAAAAAAATTAATCCATGAATCATAATTTTCAAATGGACCTTGAAAACAATTTTTCTGTTCATGTACCAGATCATTTTTAATCAAATTGTTAGCTTGAGTAGTAAAACTACAGGTGATTAGAGATAATATTATTAGACTTTTTTTCACAATTACTCCTTTTTTGTGATGTATTCTTGTCATGTCAATACTTCCTCAATCGACATTTTAAACGACACTAAATTATCAGCTAATCTGATGATTTAAAAATTATAAACCAACAAAACGCATAAAAGTAATAATATCAAGTGATATTGTTCGAAGCACGTTTTGGGGCAATAGTTGGTTAGAAAAGTGCTTCGCACTTTAAAACGCCGTGGGCTTTCCACCCACACCCGAGCAAAAAGAGATTCTCCAGCAAATCCCTTCTTGCATCATCCCTTGCCGCCCAAACGAAGCTGAGCGTTTCAGATATGATTGAATAAATGCCTAACGCCTCAGATCGTACATCTTGTACCCCTGAGTTTAGCCCGACATCCATGTCGGGCTCACGTCATTTTACATTCAATAATATCTTCCACAGCTTCAATGGGACTCTTCGTAGACTGCAAGGTTGTTTGGAATATTTGATTAGAAAGTTACCGTCATGCCCGGGTGCTTTAGTCGGACGTCTAGCGCCTTTTGTACATCCTAAGAATATTTTGCTTATAAAGTAAAGTGATGCTTCGCATCAAAAAGGCACTGGATATCCGTTTTCACGGGTATGACATCAGACCATTATTAAATTCGTCTACAAATTTACAGGCTACAACGATTCCCCATGGCAAAGTTGTAATTCATCGTTGATGAAAAATAGCGTAAGCGCAGCAGGACGCTGCGCTAGATTCTGGGGTGCATGGATGCACCATCAGAAGCGTTAGATATTTTTTATTATAAGAGGGATTATGATTAACTTTGCGGGGCGGCACAGGGGTTTCCAAAGGGGAATTTGCTGAATAATTCCCCTTTGGGCGGTGTGGTGTGCAACACCACGACCTTATAAACTTCGAAGAAGTTTCAACAATGAAAGCGCAAGCTTTCAAGCAAATCTCACTTTTGCTTAAGTGAACCTACTTACCTTCTGACAACACAACCAGTCGCTTTGGTTGCAACAAACCTTTCTGGTTCATCTCACCTACTCCAACAAACAACTTATTCTCGCCTAGAGTAATTCTCACCAATTGTTCAGGTTGCAAATCAGCAGCTGGTACTGCTTGACCTTGCATTAAAGCCTCAAGCAAAGTAATAGGCAAATTCACTTCTGGATAACGTGCAACAGCACTGTCCATTGGCAACAAGTGTTTATCGAGTTCAACAAAGCGATGATCGTCTTCAGGTTCTGTACCTTCTACCATTTCTTGCAACTGTTCTAACGTAACAATGCGCTCGTATGGATAATCCGCGACATGAGTACGACGTAACATGATTACATGAGCACCACAGCCAAGTAATTCACCAAGATCATCAATGATCGTGCGAATATACGTACCCTTAGAGCAATGAATGTCTAACGTAAGCTCATCACCTTCGAGCTTAATAAATGTCAGATCAAACACCAAAATAGGACGAGCTTCACGAGGAACCGTAATGCCTTCACGTGCATACTTATACAACGGCTGACCTTGATACTTCAGTGCAGAGAACATGGTCGGCACTTGTTTTATGTCACCACGGAATTGTTCTAGACCTGCATCTAGCTGCTCTTGAGTAAACTCTACGGGCTTTGTTTCAACAACTTCACCGTCAGAATCACTGGTGTCTGTACGAACACCCAGTTTAGCGGTAACTAAATAGCGCTTATCTGAGTCTAATAAATGTTGTGAGAATTTGGTCGCTTCACCTAGGCAAATTGGCAACATGCCTGTTGCTAACGGATCAAGCGCACCCGTATGTCCTGCTTTTTGTGCATTGAACAAACGTTTTACACGTTGCAAGGCAAAGTTAGAACTCATGCCTGTGCTTTTATCTAATAAAACAATACCGTTTACTAGCCGACCTTTTTTAGAGCGACGAGCCATTAAGCCGTCTCCTCATCATCACGATCGCTTGATTTTGCTTTTTCTTGGTCTTTAATAACTACTTCAGTCACTAAAGTAGACATACGCATGCCTTCTACTAACGAGCTATCATACTCGAACTTTAATTCAGGCATCACACGTAATTTCATACGCCCTGCGACTAGACTACGAATGTAACCAGAAGCCTTTGTTAAAGCAGCAAGCTTCTCTTGAATTTGTTCAGGGTTTTCATCAAAAAAAGTTACATATACTTTTGCAAAACTAAGGTCACGTGACACATCAACATCATTGACTGTCACCATACCAATGCGAGGGTCTTTCATGTCTCGCTGTATCACCATCGCCAACTCCTGTTGAAGTTGTTGACCAATGCGACGGGTACGACTGAATTCTTTAGCCATTTTATTTACTCAAATAAACAAAAAAAGGCGGCTATTGCCGCCTTTTTAAAAACACAACTTAAAGTGTTCTTGCCACTTCGACAGTTTCGAAGACTTCGATTTGATCTCCGACTCTTACGTCGTTGTAGTTCTTAACACCGATACCACATTCCATTCCATTACGAACGTCTTGTACGTCATCTTTAAAGCGACGTAGAGATTCAAGTTCACCTTCGTAAATAACAACGTTTTCACGAAGTACACGGATTGGAGCGCTACGTTTGATGTTACCTTCTGTAACCATACAACCAGCAATAGCACCAAGTTTTGGCGATTTAAATACATCACGAACTTCAGCAAGACCAATAATTTCTTGTCTGAACTCAGGTGCAAGCATACCACTCATCGCAGACTTAACTTCATCAATTAAGTTATAAATGATGCTGTAGTAACGCAAATCAACGCTTTCAGCTTCAATTGTCTTACGAGCCTGTGCATCCGCACGAACGTTAAAGCCAACCATAATAGCGTTAGACGCTGCTGCTAGTGTTGCATCAGTTTCAGTTAATGCACCAACACCACGACCAATGATGTTCACTTTAACTTCATCAGTTGAAAGCTTAATCAATGAATCACAAATCGCTTCAAGTGAACCTTGAACGTCTGCTTTAAGGATAATGTTAAGCTCAGCAACTTCACCTTCAGTCATGTTAGCAAACATGTTTTCAAGTTTCGCTTTTTGCTGACGTGCAAGTTTCACATCACGGAATTTACCTTGACGGTACAATGCAACTTCACGTGCTTTACGCTCATCTTTAACAACAGTGGCTTCGTCACCCGCTTGTGGCACACCAGAAAGACCTAAAATCTCTACTGGAATTGAAGGTCCTGCTTCAGTAATTGGATGACCGTTCTCGTCTTTCATTGCACGGATTTTACCGTACTCAAGACCACATAGAACGATATCACCTTGGCGTAAAGTACCTTCTTGAACCAGTACTGTAGCAACAGGGCCACGACCTTTATCAAGCTTAGATTCAACAACAACACCAGATGCCATGCCTTCACGAATTGCTTTAAGCTCAAGAACTTCTGATTGAAGGAGAATGCCTTCTAATAATTCGTCAATACCAGTACCTACTTTTGCAGATACGTTAACGAACATGTGCTCTCCACCCCAATCTTCTGACATAACGCCGTGTTGAGAAAGTTCACTTCTTACACGTTCAAAGTCAGCTTCAGGCTTATCAACTTTGTTCACTGCAACAATCAAAGGTACATCAGCCGCTTTAGCATGCTGAATCGCTTCAATTGTTTGTGGCATTACACCATCATCAGCAGCAACAACTAGAATAACGATATCAGTCGCTTTTGCACCACGAGCACGCATTGAAGTAAACGCAGCGTGACCAGGAGTATCTAGGAACGTCACCATGCCGTTTTCAGTTTCTACATGGTATGCACCGATGTGCTGAGTAATACCACCGGCTTCGCCAGAAGCAACTTTTGCACGACGGATGTAATCGAGTAATGAAGTCTTACCATGGTCAACGTGACCCATGATAGTTACAACAGGAGCACGCGGCTCAGCTTTCTCATCTTCACCACGATCTGAAAGTACTTGATGCTCAAGCTCATTTTCACGAGTTAGCACTACTTTATGACCCATTTCTTCTGCAACCATTTGTGCAGTTTCTTGGTCAAGTACTTGGTTAATGGTAACCATGCTACCCATCTTCATCATTTGCTTGATGATTTCAGTCGCTTTGATTGCCATTTTTTGTGCTAATTCAGAAACGGTAACTGTTTCACCGATCTTAACGTCACGGTTTACCGCTGCAACTGGCTTATTGAAGCCATGAGCCATTGACTCTGGTGCAACTGATTTATTGTTGCGGTTGTTGCGGTTATTACGGTTACGGTCACGACCGCCACCTTTTGTTTTCTTGTTACGACGACGGCCACGACGCTCTTCTTCAGCATCAGACTTATCTTCAGCAGCACGAGCCGCTTGAGATGTCGTGATATGGTGATCAGCTGTTTTTTCAGCTTCTTTGCGTTTGGCTTCTTCTTCTTCCCAACGCTTTGCATTTTCTTCAGCTAAGCGGCGTGCTTCATCAGCGGCTTTTGAAGCCTCTTCTTCACGCTTTTGTTTCTCAGCTTGTTCTTGAGCAGTTCTTAAGCGCTCAGCTTCTTGTTTTGCTACTTCCACTTCTTTAGGATCTTGTTTCGCTTCTACTTCTACTGCTTTAGTCTTTGCTTCTGCTTCAGCTTTCGCCTTGGCTTCTGCTTTAGCTTTTGCTTCAGCTTCGACTTTCGATTTAGCGTCTGCTTTGGCTTTGGCTTCAGCCTCTGCCTTTGCTTTCGCTTCAATTTCCGCTTGTGCTTTTGCTTTAGCTTCTTCTTCCGCTTGTTGTTCTAACTCAGCAGGATCACGCTTCACAAAAGTACGTTTTTTACGTACTTCAACTTGTACGTCTTTAGATTGGCCAGAGCTACTTGAAACACTCAATGTTGACTTTTGCTTACGCTGCAAAGTCATTTTCTGAGGTTTAGCATCTCCGCCATGTTGTTTCTTTAGAAAATCAAGCAATTGATTCTTTTCGTCTTCCGTTACAGAATCATTAGTGCCTTTTTTTATACCAGCTTGTGCGAATTGCTCAATTAAACGATCAACGTTCTTGTCATTTCGTACTTCTGCAGCCAGTTTTTCTACTGTTGTTTCTGACATCAGTTAAACTCCCCCTGTTGATCGACTTATTCTGCTTCATCGCCAAACCAACAGATGTTGCGGGCAGCCATAATCAGCTCACCAGCTCTTTCTTCTGTCAATTCTTCAATTTCGATCAAATCATCTATGCCTTGTTCGGCTAAATCTTCTAGTGTAATCACGCCTTTACTTGCAAATACGTAAGCAAGGTGCTTTTCTAGTCCTTCAAGCGCCAGTAAATCTGCATTCGGTTCTGCACCATCTAATGCTTCTTCAGAAGCTAATGCTGCAGTTGAAATTGCTGATTTCGCACGTTCACGCAATGCTTCAACAACATCTTCATCGAAACCATCAATATCAAGCAACTCAGTAACCGGCACATAAGCAATTTCTTCCAGAGAAGTGAAGCCTTCATCTGCAAGTACTTGGGCAAAATCTTCATCAACGTCTAATGAGTTTACAAATAACGTTGTTATTTTCGCACTTTCAGCTCTGTGTTTCTCGTTCATTTCGTCAACGGTCATCACGTTGAGCTCCCAACCTGTAAGTTGAGTAGCTAGGCGAACGTTTTGACCATTGCGACCAATCGCTTGAGCCAAAGCACCTTCTTCAACAGCAATGTCCATTGAGTTTGAGTCTTCATCAACAATGATAGATGCAACATCAGCTGGTGCCATCGCGTTGATAACAAACTGAGCTGGATTATCGTCCCAAAGTACGATATCAACACGCTCACCATTTAATTCATTGGATACGGCTTGAACACGTGCACCGCGCATGCCCACACAAGCACCAATTGGATCAATACGTCTGTCGTTTGACTTAACCGCAATCTTTGCACGAGAACCTGGATCACGTGAAGCACCCATGATCTCAATCATCTCATCAGCAATTTCCGGTACTTCTACTCGGAACAGCTCAATCAACATGTCTGGTTTTGTGCGAGTTAAGAATAGCTGTGCACCACGTGCTTCAGGACGAACAGAATAAAGCAGTGAGCGAACACGGTCGCCAGGACGGAAAGTTTCACGCGCAATGATGTCATCTTTAAAAAGCACACCGTCAGCGTTGTTACCTAAATCAATAACTACTGTGTCACGGTTACTCTTCTTAACGACACCAGTGATTAACTCGCCTTCTTTGCTTGCGAACTGTTCAACCACTTGCGCACGCTCTGCTTCACGTACTTTTTGTACAATAACTTGCTTAGCAGTTTGTGTCGTAATACGGTCAAATTGAACTGAGTCAATTTGCTCTTCTACGTAATCACCTTCATTCAATTCCGGCTCTTCAAACTGCGCGGCTTCAAGCGTGATCTCAGCGTATGGGTTTTCTAATAGTTCACCCGCTTCAGGGTTTACAATTAACCAACGACGAAAAGTATCGTAATGACCGGTTTTACGATCAATTTCAACACGTACTTCGATGTCGCCTTCATATTTTTTCTTTGTTGCTGTCGCAAGCGCAATCTCCAGCGCTTCAAAAATCTTTTCGCGTGGTACCGCTTTCTCATTCGATACCGCTTCCGCAACTAGCAGGATCTCTTTATTCATCGTCTTGCCTCGTTCACCTTGAAACTATCAAAACTTCGCTATTAGATTGCCTTTACGGATATTATCCAAAGCAACTAGCGTGTCTTTGCCATCAACCTGAAGTGAAAGCATTTGTCCTTCTACTTTAGTTACGGCGCCTTTTAATTTACGACTGCCATTAACTGGCATATTCAATAAAACTTTTACTTCTTCACCGATGTACATCCCGTACTGTTCGACAGTAAATAATGGTCTGTCTACGCCCGGTGAAGATACCTCTAAGGTATATTCGTTTACGATAGGATCTTCTACATCCATTACCGCACTGATTTGACGACTGGCTTCTGCACAATCATCAATTGAAATGCCGTTATCACTGTCAATGTATACCCTAACCGTAGAATGTTTACCTGCTTGAACATAATCAATACCCCACAGTTTATAGCCTAACGCTTCAACTGGTGCAGTAAGCATGTCTGTCAGTTTGGATTCTAATCTTGCCAAAACGACACCCCCATAAAAAACAAAAAAGGGCATATAGCCCCATTACAACATCACTTCATGTGATAATTTTCAGGTTTAGGAGCATACCCCCAAATAACAAAAAACCCCGTATTCCACGAGGTTATCATTATAAGAACCTGTAACTACAATGACTTAACGCTCTCGTTAAATTAACTGTCATTGTAGGGAGCTGGTTGCGGGGGCCGGATTTGAACCGACGACCTTCGGGTTATGAGCCCGACGAGCTACCAAACTGCTCCACCCCGCGTCAACTGCTGCAAGTATATTGATTATCACCTTTACTTGCAATAACTAAGCCTACTTATTTCATAGAAAACTCAGTTAAACTTTGGTGCCGAGAGCGGGACTTGAACCCGCACGGCCATAGGCCACCACCCCCTCAAGATGGCGTGTCTACCAATTCCACCACCTCGGCATTAAAGCTTTTCGATAAATCCTAATTAATCAGGAATTTTATCTTCTGTAGATTCTTTTTTCGCTGGTGCAGTTTTTGCTGCATTTGCTGGTTGCTGCTCAGTAGCAGCTGGAGTACCTAAGTTTTCCCATGCTTTATCATCTGAAGCGTGGTTTGCACTCATGCGACCGATCATCAAACTTACGATGAAGAAAAGAATCGCTAAAATTGCTGTTGCTCTTGTTAATGCATTACCTGCACCACTTGAGCCAAATAGAGTTCCCGATGCGCCTGCACCAAAAGAAGCTCCCATGTCAGCACCTTTACCTTGTTGGATTAAGATTAGACCAATCAAGCCAATGGCAACTAACAAATAAATTACTATTAATACTTCGTACATTACGCACTCATCGCTATGCTACATAAACTCAAAAATTCGGTAGAGTTCAAGCTTGCCCCGCCAATCAACCCACCATCGACATCTGGCTGAGCGAACAAATCTGCGGCATTACTAGGGGTAACACTACCACCGTATAAAATTCTTACGTTTTCACCGATAAATGGTGAAACTTCTGATAAACGCTTACGAATAAAAGCATGCACTTCTTGAGCTTGCTCTGGCGTAGCACTTTTACCAGTACCTACTGCCCATAAAGGTTCGTAGGCGATAATTGCATTATCGAAAGCCATAGTACCATTTTTTTCGATAACTACATCTAATTCTTCAGCAATCACTTCAAAGGTTCGACGAGCTTCACGAGCTGGCCCTGATTCACCTACACATAGAATTGGTGTTAAACCACTCTGCTGTGCGGCAGCAAATTTCTCAGCAACAATATCACTTGTTTCACCGTACATACGGCGTCGTTCAGAGTGACCGATGATAACATAATTACAACCAGCATCTTTCAGCATTTTAGCTGAAACTTCACCAGTATATGCACCAAAGTCGTGCTGACTGACATTTTGAGCGCCCATACGAACTAATGAACCATTCAGTGCATCTTTATTTGCTTCAAGCTGTTGCCTAACATTTTCAAGATAAATTGTTGGCGGACAAAGAACCACTTCTGCGGAATCATTTTGTAGCTTTGCGGCAAACTTCTTAAATAACTCTACAGCCAACGCTGAAGATCCATTCATTTTCCAGTTGCCAGCAATCATAGGTCGTCTGAGTGCCATTGCTGTCTCCTTTAAAGCGGGCTGAATAATAGCGAACCCATGTAAAAGTTACAATAGTTCGATAGTTAATTTTTATAAAGCGATGTTTCGTCGGCTACTTTTCAGTCAATAAGCTGACTTTTTAATGTCTTTGACAGCGAATTGACTCGAAAATTATCTATTGTAACTTTTCACTTTGTTTACCAAGTAACTATTAATCATTTTTTAATGCACAACTCGATATTAAATCAAAATTATTTGATGTCACTGCAATCTTCTCAAAAACTAATTAAGTTGCTAATAAAATTGTCGCTTTTTTAGCAACTCATCGTAATTGATGAATAACTTGGTGAAAAAAAGCAAACCTTTCGAAAGTTAGGGACGCAAAACTTCCGGTCTAAGGTCTTAAAAAATATTGAGACTATGACAGCGGGGTTACTGGAGCAACAATATATTTGCTGCACATCAATAATCCAATCCAGTCTTGAATCACCTGTTTATTTTAACTTTAAATAAAGAGGTTCGCACATGCGAAACTTGGCAAAATTAAGTACGTTATTCGCACTTTCATGCACTACTGGCTCGGCAATAGCGAGTTTTAATTTCAATATTGAAACAAGCACTCCAGCTAGTGGTCATCCATTTCAAATCTACACTGTGAATGTTGATTCTGAGCATACTTTAAAACTTGTAGAAGTGGATACTCTACCAGCAGAATGGTGCTCCACGCCCTTTTATACTTATAAGCCTGAAACAGTAAGTGGCAACAGCTACTCAAAAACCATCAGCTATAACTATAAAAATCATAAAAACTTCAACGGCAATGTTATTTGCGTTTATGCAGAAGATGAAGAAGGTAATCAACAAACATATTCATTACCACAGCCACTAACATTGACTCCACCTGAGATTAATGTTGAAGAAGTCAGCAGCCCAGCATTTAAATTAGAGTACAATGAAGATGATTCACAATACTTAAAAAATCATAAAATTAATTTTTTCTATAGGCAGCAACATGCTGGAAAAACTCAGAACTTCGCCTTTTCAGGTACCACTACTGCTGGTACGGATATTGCGATAACTGATTATCAAGGTCACATTATTGCCTTAGCAGATATGGAAGAAAACGGAGAGTGGTTACTAAAGGATTTTCCTGTCACTTTAAAAACATCTTCAGTCACATCGGAAACCAGCTTCTTTTTGAATAGCCTGCTGCATGACGATCATGATGTTGTGTTACATCAACAAAAATTAAGCATTAAAGGCAAGAAAGTAGCCATTGAAATCCTGAAACGTCCTGAAGTTCCTCTAGATAAAGCGAATTATGATTCAGGTAAGTTAAGTTGGGACATTCAAACACCACTTAATATTACCTCTACGCGTTTTTTAATGCTTGATGATCCTCAGCGCTGTAGCAACGTCGATGCTCAGCCAAATATCATTCACGAACTTGATGGACGAACTCATTTTAATTTTATGAGCAAACCTGAATTACACGGTTTTTTCGCTTGTATGCAAATAGAAGATGATAAAGGGAACTTATTTAATGAACCTGTTGGATGGATAAAACAACAGCCTAAACCAGAAATATTCATCGATGATAGCGTTAGTGAATCAAAAGTTACTTCAGACTTCATAAATGGCTATGCGCTTGAAGCTGAAACAGTATTTATCAATTATCTTTCAGATAATGGAATCCAGAACAGAGATTACGTATGGTCTCAGTGCCAACAAAGATCGACTGGAACACCATTGAACGGTACCGAAATTAATTTGGTCTTGTCAGATCCTACATTGAATGATCGTTACCTTTGTATCACAGCAGACAATGGTCTAGGTGGAATATCACACTGGTTGAGTGAGCATAAACTTAATTTAGAAAATGGACTTGAAATAACAGAAAATTCACAGCTTAGGAAAGCCTCGACACCTTACCCTACGCAATTAAGCATACCTGCGGCACTCCAAAATGCCACCACTGTATCTACAGGTTGTCGTGGCGTTCTACTGGCACCAGATTTATTGATGAGTGCAGGCCATTGCTTAGCGAATGACTTTCATCCAACGAACGGTAAATGGGCTCACTCTCCAAAAACTTGGACCTATCTTGTTGCCCAGGATGAGTTAGACCATAGATTATACTCCGATGCCCAAAATAAATTATTCGCAGCTTTTAGAGCTGGTGAGTTATCCCGAACAGAGTTTCAAACAGAACGACTTCGTATTCGCGATGAATTAAGCAAAACCGAAAGCAGTGGATATGATATCTATTACAGTCCATATTTTGGTAGGGGCGTATCAGCAAAACTTACATTCTCTGACTATGTGTTACTTGATTTAGATACTCCTTATTCTAACAGTCAGGAAACTATCAACTATCCGCAACCTTTGGTTTATACCTATCCAAGTGACTTCAACCTCACTAACGGTGAGTTTCGTGCGCACGGTATTCATGAAAACAACCCAAATTCTGGTTGGCGTGGTGCTAAAATTCATTCATTAATGCCTGCAGGTGGAAACACTGTTGAATACACACTAGTCAACACCGCAGGTGGTGAATCGGGTTCAGCACTTTGGGCTTATGATGAAGATCTTGAAACTTATGGTGTTATTGGCGCTGTTCGCGGCGGCGGCGCATGGTCATCTGTTTGGAACCATGGGCGTGTTACGCGCCAAGCGCTAGCTGATTCAAGAAAAAATCAATTAGTAACTCGAAGAAATGAATATCAAGGACAAGAGTATAGCTACCGTGACCTTCGCCGTGCAGTTGCAAAAGCAAACATCGAGTTGATAAACACCATTATCGATTCAGGCGTTGAAGTAACAAAGAATAATAATGGTATTGAAGATGGTTGGATGTTAGCACGTGCCGTCGACTTCGCCATTAAAGCTCGAAATGAAATGTTAGAGCGAAATAATGTCAAGCACCAACAGAAGTATCAGCAACGTCTAGATGTCATAAAAGCGTTAATGCTCGGTGGCGCAGACCCTCGCTTAACGATAAGCAAACCAACGCGTTTTATGACCGTTGAAACGGGAGACTCTGTTTTACATTACGTGATCAGAACGAATGCACCAAAGGTTATGCAAGCGATTTGGTTAAATGTTACTGACTATGCGTTTGAATCTCAAAGCCGTACAGTTAAGAATACTTTAGGTGAAACACCGATGCACATAGCTATGCAACTTAAAACTGATCCCATAATTTCTAAGTTGCTATTCACTGATGTCCGCAATGATATTTTCGTCAAAAACAATGCTGGTGAATCCGTCATTAATCAGCTTTTGAACATTAAGCAGATTTCAACTCAACAAGTTGCGATCATTGATACTGTTGGTAAGGCTTTCTCATATGAGCCAAAGTCGATTGATGTCAATGGAGATTTCAGTCATGACAGTTGGAAGCAACTCGCTTGTTATCAACCTGAGTTAGATGGTCAAGCTATGACTTTTGCTCAAATCGCAAACCTAAGAAGTGATGAACTGACCAAGGAAGCTTTTGCGGCAATTCACCGCCTAAGCCATATCTCTGGTATTGACGCAAGCCAACATTGCCAATAGCCATCCATGGTATTGGTAAGTCATATTGACTTACCAATACTGCTGAACAAAAAATTGGTACTTTGAAGGTGTTTGACGCTAAACTCATTATTAAGCTGATAACATTTAAGGAAGACCAAAGTGCAAAACATCAATTTGAAATCTATTTTCAGCATAATCATAGTTAGTCTTATTTCATTTTTTACATTCAGCTCAATTGCAGCAGAGCTCAAAGTTGGTGATATGGCTCCTAAATTTGAGCTAATGGCAACAGATGGAAACATGTACAAGCTTGATGACTTCATGGGAAAACAAGCAGTTGTCTTGGCTTTTTATCCAATGGCTAATACCCGTGGTTGTACTATCGAATGTCGTTCACTTGCTCAAAAGGGTCACATGATCAAAAAGTATAACGCTGCTTATATGATGGCCAGTGTTGACGATTTGGATGAAAATAGAAAGTTTGCTAAGAAGAATAAAGCTGACTTCCCAATGCTGAGTGACCCCACCAAGAAAGTCACTAAATCATATGATGTTCTAAATTGGTTACGCGTGGCCAGCCGTGTCACTTTTTATATCGGTAAAGACGGCCGTATTTTGCATATCGACAAGGATGTGAACCCTGAGACTGCTGCAGAGGATATTGCGAAGAACCTGGAAATGCTCAGAGTAGAACCCGCACAAGGGTTTTAGGGCGTGTTGATCTTTCAGGATTAAATTTTGTGCTATTTGAGCGTTTATCTGTTCAAGGCGTGAGCAATGAAGTTTAATCATCTAAATAAGTTGTTCACAACACAGAACAGGAAACGCTCAAAAGCATCGAAGACAGCGTAAATTGGTCATTTCTGCTGCGTTATCACTTGATTATTTGGAAACGAAGTAACGACAGTTTTGTATGTCGGTAATAACCAAACTGCACAAGCTCTGCCTTGCATAAAATAACCAATTTATCGCTGCAAAAATAAGCACGAAAGATCAACACGCCCTAGCAAGAGGCAATAATTTCATCAGCGAATAACTCAAAAATATTAAGGCGTTACTTGTATCAGTAGCAACGCCTTAATATTTATAAAGACTTGTATCTCATTACTCTATGCCACTTTTATTAAAGTAAATCATCAAAAGCATTAATTTTTTTTCATAAACATAACAAAAAAACATTAATTATCAACAGTATACGCGATCACCCAAGCACCATATAATAAATTTATCTTCACAATAATAGTGCATTCGCTACTATCATCTTATATGCATCTATTAGAGATTAATATGGCTCACGAACTTAATGATCGGCTTAAACTTCATGATCAATTTAATAGATTCGGATACGATCACAACCCCAGAAAATGGACTGCTAACTCTGACGCAGCATCTGTCGACAGTGCCAGTGGCTTCTCGGTGGACACAACAAGTAGTGAAACTAGCGAGTTTTCTGCTAGTAATAATCCACATAAGCCATTCAAAGTAATATCTGGTTCATCAGCATCGAGTTCATCTTCTGGTTACACATCACGAGGTGAGCGTAATAGAGACTTTCATAATGCTACGCTTCAACAACCCCTTGTCCACGGTATAAACCATTTTGATGAACAGTGGGAGCTTGAAAGCCGTTATTCTGCAGAATATCGCTATGGTCATCATATGCCTGAACCATCAGAAGCAGGCTCTACAAGGCCGCATCAATATCATGTTAGTCAACTTAGGACCACTTCCCAACAGCCACCACACCATGATGCTCAAGAAGGAAGTACTCATGATGCTCAAGAAGGAAGTACTCATAATGCTCAAGAAGGAAGTACTCATGATGCTCAAAGCCAGTACTCTGCAAGATTTCATTTAGGCCAGCACTTGAACCATCCTAATTCAGATGCTGGTTCGATTAGGAATGGACAACAATATCATAAAGCACCTTCTGAAAAAGGCTCTATTAAGGGGGGGCAACTATCTCAAAACACACCGTCAGATAACCAAGTAGATGATGTACATTACCAAGTACCTTCAGGACTTGATGCAGCTGAAGTTGCCCAGTTATCAAAAATTTATTCGCCGAAAGAGTTTTCTAAAATACTAGACGAACAATTGAGTGTATTACAAGCAGCCAGTGACCATTTGTCTTTAGCATCCAATCCCGAAGAACAATGGGATATCGTTGATGAGGACTTCGATGCTGAAGATACTAGCTCAACTTCTCCAGCTTCAGAAAAGAACGATGAACAAACAAACTATGATTGGAAAAGTTCACGGTTTGTTTCTGACACTCCTTACGATGGTATATATCTAGATTTCAGCCAAAAAAGACTCAGTCGATTCAAATATAAAGAGTTTAAGGACTGGGTAAACCAATTATATGCAGCGGGTAAATTTCCGCTTCAATATCATCAACTAGGACTAGAAACTCGTGGAGCGTCAGAAAAAACGGTTCCTGAACTCATCAGAACTCAGCTAAAAAAGGCAATCGACTCAAACTTGGAAAATCCAAAACTAAAAGTCGAACAAGTTAAGCAATGCTTATTAATGCTAAGTGAAACCAGAGATCAAAGCTGTCTACGCCTACATGAACTTGCTTTGCAGAAAGTTAATGGATATAAAGCATCGCTTGATATGGATTGTGAGGCATTTAGACGCACTCTACTACAAAACCTTCAGTCTTCTCCTGCAGGTTCCGAGCGTAAAACAGAAACTCATCAAGGGTGCTTTGGTAAAACAGTACTCGATAATCATGATCAAACTCATTACTTAGCATCTTTACACCCTGAGCATGCTTGTGCTGAAATGGTTCTCGATTTATTAAATAAATCTGTTGGATTAAATCGAGTTATAAAAATCAATGGTAACCCAATGACAGGTGAGCAACTCGTCGCATGTCAGGGGAGCAGAGGGGTTAACCTAGGACATCCTAACTGCAAAATAGATCTCGGATATTTACCTGAAGCCAGTACAGCAGCGATTCAGCACTACTTAGAACATAGTAGCTATAATGATGACAGAGGGTGGCCTCATCCTGGTCTGCCCAAAAAACTTCAAAGCTGTTATGACTTAGAGCAACTTGTTCTACTTTTTGCTAATAACCCAGAACAGTTTCAAGAGCAATTTCCTAATTTAGACATTCAAGATGTAAAAGAGATCCTTGAAAAACTAGTAGAAAAAATCAATGACGAAGAGTTCTCAACATTTTGCCCTCAAGCAAAACTTGATACCGCAGCGTATTTTAACAAGATCGTTATTTGTTTGAAGTTTCTAACTGAAACAAAAATAGGTTTAGTTCTCAATGAAACTGAGCAACATGGCGCTACCGACGCTCTTTCTGGTTCCAACACTCCATATAAATATGTTCATGACCGAAGGCAATATTCATCAGCTCAAAGAGTTCGTCAGCAAGCCCTTGAAGAAGGTGCATGTGATTACGAGCCTGATGTCATGCAATCATTGCAAATTACCAGCAGTATTCAAGCTCAAAATAAATTAATGGAAAAACTCCCACTCCACATTCGGGTAGCTCAAACTGAAAAAGAAAGAATGGTTGAACTCTTTAAAAGAAGAGATGCTAAAGAGTCATCGTTTCACGTCAGAAAAAACACAGGAGGATTGGTTCAATTTTCAATTTCTGAAGGTGCAACCGTTGCAGAATTTGCTTTAAGGGTACTCGAGCAGGACCCTAGTTTTAGTTTATGGAATCTCATCATTCTTTTCGATGGCACAGACGTAAATACTCCCGACCTGATGAGCAAGAAAAGCTTTAAAGGGGCACTAAAGTTTCATGGTACAACAGTAATTCATGCAATTCGAAGCACAAAAAGTGAAGACGAATTGAATGGAGTTTTAGCTCTCACCAACCCTGTAACACAAAGAAGTTATTTACCAGAACACTTACAGAGCAGTTCACAACTTGAAGAAAGAGCTATCATTGCACTTAATCAGATTATGAAAGGAAGGTGTGATTTACCTACAAGTGAATTTATGGAAGTTCGGTGTGGCTTGAAAGCTATTCTTCAAAGAGTAGAGAACAGTACAAATAAAAGTGGTCAGCATGACAAAATCGTCAATTATTTAAAAAGTCTTATTGCTTGTTTTGAAATTTTTAGATTACCTTTCGTCGGTGCTCAGAACTCTGAATTTGACGAAGCGATAGAAGATTTGGCCGTGAGAGGTTATGGTGTCAATCCCGAATCAGATTACAAAGGTTACGATGCAGATCAACTTTTACGAACGTTATCTACCTGTGTCCCTCCTCTTACTCTTATCCCCAAATGCCCTGATATAGCAAATGAGTGCCTTACACGTCTATTGCTAGGTGCAAAGTTTAATCATTTAACTATTCAACAACTCGACAGGCTTGAGCACTGTGTTCACGAAAAGATAACACCAAAATTGAAAGAACATATAAGCTGGATTAAAAATAATCTGCAAAAACAAAGCTCAAGGGCTCAATTTGAAGGTATGCCACCAAGTAGAGCAAACCAAACTGTAGAAAGAGAATTTGAAAGCTTACGTATTTAGTCATAGGAGCAAGTACCTTTACCTTTGATATATTGGCAAATACAGAACTTGATTAAGACAAGCAACTCAAATAAATCTTTAGTCAATGACTTTATTTGAGTTGCTAAATAAACAAACTATATCCCACTCTGTTTGAAAAAACTTAGACCAATAGGTCATTGTTTGAAGCTTCAATAACCTTCAAAACATCCCATGTTTCTTGAACATCATGAACTCGAAGAATATGCGCACCTTTCTGTGCAGAGAGCATTGCCCCAGCCAAACTTCCCGCTAATCGCTGTTCAACGGTTCTGCCACCACAAAGTTTATCGAACATACTTTTGCGTGATAAACCAATGAACACGGGCAAGTTAAAGCGATGGAATTCGATTTGATTCGCCAGAATCTGTAAATTATGTTCCAACGTTTTTCCAAAACCAAAACCTGGATCGAGAATGATATTGTCTCGTTTCACCCCAGCAGCAATGCAGGCATCGATTCGTTGCTCGAAAAACTCACAAATATCTTCAATAACATTTCGATATTTCGGTGATGCTTGCATGGTTCTAGGTGTACCTTGCATATGCATCAAGCAAACAGGCACGTTCACTTCAGCTGCAACTTCTAATGCTCCGGGCTCTTGCAATGCTCTCACATCGTTGATGATATTTGCACCCGCAGCAACAGCTTGACGCATCACTTCAGCTTTGCTGGTATCAATCGAAATCCAAACGTCTTTTTTGCTTAAATGCTGAATAACAGGAATCACACGCTCAAGTTCATCTGCTAGCGAAACTTCAGGTGCACCTGGTCGAGTAGATTCGCCGCCTACATCAATAATTTTCGCCCCTTGGGCAATCATCTCATCTGCGTGCAGACAAGCTGTTTCATAAGTATTGAACTTACCGCCATCAGAAAAAGAGTCCGGGGTTGCATTAAGAATCCCCATGACCACTGGGCTTGAAAGATCTAAAGTTTTATTACCGCTATTTAACTTCATTACACACTCCCAAACAAAGGCACTTAGTTGAAATCATTCTTCAACAAAAAAGCCCCTAGAAAGGGGCTTTTCATCTAAACGCTACGAATTACTTCGCCGCATCACCTTCTGCATCATTAATATCTGCATCAGGCTTCTCATCAGATTTCGTCTCAGCTTCTGGCTTAGTTTCAGCTTTTACGCCTTTATCATTGCCTTTATCGCTGTCGTCAGACTCTTCCCAATCAGCCGGAGCACGAACTTCACGGCGATTCATTAAGTCATCAATTTGATCCGCACCGATAGTTTCGTACTTCATCAATGCGTCTTTCATTGAGTGCAGAATGTCTTCATTATCTTTCAATAATTGTTCTGCACGAACGTAGTTTCCATCAATAATAACTTTAACTTCTGAATCAATCGTTGATTGAGTTTCATCAGACATATGGCTTGATTTTGCCATACTACGACCTAAGAAGACTTCACCTTCTTCTTCAGCATATAGCAGAGGTCCTAGTTTCTCCGAGAAACCCCACTGAGTTACCATGTTACGCGCAATTTGTGTCGCATACTTGATGTCTTGTGAAGCACCAGTAGAGACTTTCTCTGCGCCGTAAATCATTTCTTCAGCTAAACGACCACCATAAGCTACAGAAATTTGAGATTCTAATTTCTGGCGGCTTTGGCTAATAGCATCACCTTCAGGCAAGAAGAAAGTCACACCAAGCGCACGACCGCGTGGAATGATAGTTACTTTATGTACTGGATCATGATCCGGCACTAAACAACCAACAATTGCATGACCAGCTTCATGATAAGCCGTCATTTCTTTTTCTTCTTCAGACATAACCATTGAGCGGCGTTCTGCACCCATCATGATCTTATCTTTGGCTTTTTCAAATTCTTCCATACCAACGACACGCTTGTTATTACGTGCAGCAAACAATGCAGCTTCGTTAACAAGGTTAGCAAGGTCGGCACCTGAGAAGCCTGGCGTACCACGTGCAATAATGCTCGCTTTAATGTTTTCAGCTAACGGCACTTTACGCATGTGAACTTTAAGAATTTGTTCACGACCTTTCACGTCTGGTAACCCTACAACTACTTGACGGTCAAAACGACCTGGACGAAGTAATGCTTGGTCAAGTACGTCTGGACGGTTAGTTGCAGCAATAACAATAATACCTTCATTACCTTCAAAACCATCCATTTCAACCAGCATTTGGTTCAAGGTTTGCTCACGTTCATCATGACCACCACCTAGACCTGCGCCACGTTGACGACCAACGGCATCGATTTCATCGATAAAGATAATACAAGGTGCTGACTTCTTAGCTTGTTCAAACATATCACGTACACGAGATGCACCAACACCTACGAACATTTCAACAAAGTCTGAACCAGATATCGTAAAGAAAGGTACTTTAGACTCGCCTGCAATGGCTTTTGCAAGAAGCGTTTTACCTGTACCTGGAGGGCCTACCATCAACACACCGGTTGGAATACGACCACCCAGCTTTTGGAATTTCGTTGGATCTTTTAAGTAATCCACCAACTCAGACACTTCTTCTTTAGCTTCGTCACAACCTGCTACATCTGCAAAAGTAGTATTGATCTGATCTTCACTCATCAACTTGGCTTTACTCTTACCGAAAGACATTGCGCCTTTACCGCCACCGCCTTGCATCTGACGCATGAAGAATATCCATACACCAATGAGCAATAGCATTGGGAACCAAGAAATGAAGATTTGGGTCAAGAAGCCGGATTCTTCCGTCGCTTGGCCCTTCATGGTGATACCTTTACGATCTAAATCGTTGATTAAGTCAGTATCATAAAGAGGCATGACGGTAGTAAATTTTTCACCCGACCTTTTTACCCCTTCGATAGTACGCTGATCGCTTTTTACTTCGACTTGCGCAACAGTTCCATTGCGAACATCATTCAAAAACGTCGTATAGTCCAACTTCTGCGTCGATGAAGAAGATGGAGAATACCCTTGGAAAACCGTCATCAATACAACAGCGATGACAACCCAAAGGATTAAATTTTTAGCCATGTCACTCAAATTAACTGACCTCGTTTAAAGTCTTGTGAAAAATTTTTAACTCAAGGCTTTTACAGCCGTCCTTTTAGATTACTATAACTTGTAACCTGTCGCTACCAAATACACTTCACGTGAACGTGCACGTGACGATTCGGGTTTACGAGCCTTTACTACTTTGAAAGCGTTTTTTACGTCTTTCATATATTGGTCAAAGCCTTCACCTTGG
The DNA here is from genome assembly GCF_004168585.1 of Shewanella sp. OPT22. GTDB lineage: Bacteria > Pseudomonadota > Gammaproteobacteria > Enterobacterales > Shewanellaceae > Parashewanella. The sequence goes on from NZ_PGVH01000007.1 coordinate 36,130, forward strand.
AAAACTTTAACCGCAAAACTGCCATTTGGTGCGAGCACTTGATGACACATATCTAAAGCTAGCTCAACCAAATACATCGCACGGGGCTGGTCAACAGCACCTGCACCACTCATATTCGGCGCCATGTCAGAAAGCACCACATCCACTTTATTATCGCCTACTCGGCTTAATAACGCTTCAAGTACTTTATCTTCACGGAAATCACCTTGAAGAAAGTCTACGCCAACAATGGGATCCATGGGCAAAATATCACAACCGATAACTTTGCCTTGCTCACCAATATGTTTAACCGCCACCTGTGACCAACCACCGGGTGCCGCACCAAGATCGACAACAGTCATTCCCGATTTGATTAATTTATCTTTTTGCTGAATCTCTTCTAATTTAAACGCAGCGCGAGATCTCAATCCTTGTTTTTGCGCCAACTTGACGTAGTGATCGTCAAAGTGCTCCTGCATCCAACGAGCGGAACTTGCACTTCTTTTTTTGGCTGTCATTACCAAACCACAACAAATCTAGATTACATAAAGGCTATATAAGGGTAGAATACCCGCTTTTCAACAGTAACTCAGAAAAAGTGTGTAACAAATGAATTTAAACACTAAACAAAAGCAATTCCTAAGAGGATTAGCTCACGACTTAAAACCCGTTGTATTACTTGGTGCAAATGGTTTAACAGAAGGAGTTCTGGCTGAAATTGATGCAGCATTAACTCACCATGAGTTGATTAAAGTAAAAGTACCGTCTACCGACCGCGAAATGAAAAATGCCGTTATCGACGCCATTGTTCGTGAAACTCAAGCTGTAAAAGTTCAGCAAATAGGCCATGTTGTGGTGCTATTTAGACAATCTGAAGAGATGAAGGTTGCGATCCCTAAGACTAAGAAATAACCTTACTCTTTGAAATTGAACCACGCTTATGCTCTAAACTGAGAAAGCGTGTTTTTTATTTTTGGATTACGAGTATGATTGGACACAATAAATATTTGAATATCATTATCTTCAAATAAGCAATAAATCATAGATTAAAATATTGCGACAAAAACGGGAGTCCAAATAAACTTGAACTCCTCTATATTTTTAATTGTATGGTCATCATTTAGGATGTTCCATATTTATGCTGACATTGTGTCCATATAAAGCTCTAGAAACTTATCAGCATCTACATCAACGCAAACTGTTTGAACAGGCTTATCACTCCAGTTATCGATTGGAAAGGCTGAGCCAGATGTTTTTAACATGGTATGTCCAATAGCAACACCTTCTGTTACGACACGTAAAGGTCCTTTCTTCACTTTGAATAATTCAGGTGCGATTGCATAAGTGATTGCAGAGGAATCATGAACGGGAAAATAGTCAAGCTGACATTCATTTTTATGAAAATCTACATAAAAACGAGTAATATCGTAAATGAATTGGCCGTATTTTTTCGAAGAATTTCGAAGCTTTTCCATATAAGCCTGATCCATTTTCACTTGGTGAGTGACATCTAAGCCCACGACGGTTACAGGCCAGTCCGCTGTAAATACAATATCGGCGGCATGTGGATCGCCAAGAACGTTAGCCTCTGCAAATGGAGTAACATTTCCAGAATGGCCGTTATAGCCGAATGCCCCTCCCATAACGATCACTTCTTTGGCAAATTTGGCGATGCTTGGTTCTTTTTGAAGTGCTAATGCAAGGTTTGTTAAACGGCCAACACCAATCAACGTTATCTCATTTGGGTACGCTTTAAGTTGGTCAATAATAAAATCATGCGCAGCACGGTTATCTTTTTCACCAAGATCTCCTTCAGGAATTTGTACATTGCCAATTCCATTGTCTCCATGAACAAAAGTTGTGGGTTCTCCGGCCTCTCTAACTAAAGGCGTATCTGTGCCCATTGAAACAGCTGCGGTTAAGCCAAATTTTTTCTTGACGTATAACGCATTTCTGGTTGCATTTTCTATAGTTGCATTACCAAAAATTGTAGTTATCCCAATTAAATCAATCTTATCACTTGCATGAGCAAGCAACATTGCCATTGTATCATCTATGCCTGGATCGGTATCAAATATGACTTTTTTCATTATTCAACCTACATCAATTTATTAAAGATTATGGTGTAACACACTTAACTTTAAAGTGTAACGTTTTACCTCATATTACTTTATTTTTCAGTTTTATCATTGATTAATGTCACAGAGTTTTAAAAACCTAACTATGACACTGTTTTTAATAAGCTATTTAAATTCGAATATTGATAGAAAACTGGCTTTTGTGAGGTAACTCACCAATCATAAAATCTAAAGTTGAAGCAAATTCAGGCGAAAGTTAGTATAGTCCACAAACAAATATAGTATAACGTTACACTATGGGTGTCATTGATGAAAAACATAACTGTTCTTGGTAGTTCAAATATTGATTACATTTCTGAGGTGAAAAAGTTCCCTAAACCAGGAGAAACGATTTTATCTACTACATATCGTACTGAAAATGGCGGCAAAGGAGCGAATCAAGCTATCGCATGCTCTAGGTTAGGCGGGAAAACAACTTTCATCAGTTGTGTTGGTGATGATAAGGTCGGTTCAGGAATGCTTGAAGATTGGAAAAAGGATAACCTCTCGGTTTCAAGTGTTGAGATCATAGAAGATTCTGTAACTGGAGCTGCACAAATTACTATCGATCAGAAAGGTGAAAACAATATCATCATTTCAGCAGGTGCGAATCAATTCCTTACTTCTGACGTTGTGGAAAAACATCAGAAGGATATTGAAAGCAGTGATTTTCTGCTTCTTCAGCTGGAAACACCTACATCAAGTAATGTCTTAGCGGCAAAGGTTGCGAAACAATCTAACTCAACAATCATTTTAAACCCTGCGCCAGCGAAGAAAGTACCACAAGAACTCCTTGAGCTAGTGCAAATTATTACACCTAATGAATCAGAAGCTTCTGCTCTGACAGGAATAAAGGTTGTTGATCAAAAAAGCGCAGCTCAAGCAGCTGAAAAACTTCATCAATCTGGTGTCGAAACTGTTATTATAACTTTAGGCTCTCAAGGTGTTCTCGTTAGCAATGGTAAAGAGCAACCGAAACTGATCCCAGCTTATACCGTTACTCCTGTTGATACAGTTGCTGCGGGAGATACCTTTAATGGCGCCCTATTAATTGGATTATCTGAAGGAAAAGATATTTATCAAGCCTCGGATTTTGCTAATGTAGCAGCAGCGTTAGCTGTTTCACAAAAAGGGGCACAAAGAAGTGTCCCATATCGTAATCAAGTCGAAGATTTTTTAAAAAATAATGTTTAGGTAAACAATGGCCACTATTAAAGATGTCGCAAGTCACGCAGGCGTATCTGTTACGACTGTTTCGAATTTTATTAATAATAAAAAAAAGATAAAAGAACAAACACGTACAAAAATAATAGAGGCTATTCGTTTCACTGGTTACACA
>NZ_PGVH01000007.1:39615-327352 GCF_004168585.1 Shewanella sp. OPT22
CATAACTCTTTAGCAGCTTCGCTCAAAAGAAAAAAAACGGGCATGAAATCCATTGGAATTATTAGCTTAGTAGATCAAAACCCGTTTTTTCATGAACTTTTTTTTGAACTAGAAAAACACTGCTTTGAAAATGGTTATGCTGTGATCTCCTGTTTTCAGCACGAAAATAAAAGTAACCTCGAGCATCACATTGAGCTCCTCCGCGGCCGAATTGACGCTATCTTAATGGTTTCGTTTAATGGTGAGCAAACCGACACTTTGATTAATCACTTTCAAGCAATCCCAATTTTAAGTGTGACTTTTGATGCTAAAGAAGTACAAACCCCAAATGGCTCTACAAAAGTAATTTTGAATAATGAGCTTGGGGGCTATGTTGCAGCAAGGTATATTCTTTCAAAAGGTCATAGAAACATTACCTGTGTAACAGGGCCTAAAGAATTAAAAACGACACAGAGTCGAATAAAAGGCTTGATGGATGCGCTAAATGAGTGGAAGCTCCCGCAAGATACTGTCAACTATCTGGAGGGAGATTTCACTTATGAAAGTGGCCTGGAAGCCATGTATAAAATATTTTCTCAACAGAAACTCCCCACTGCCATCATTTGCCATAACGATTTAATCGCTGCTGGGGTACTCAATGCCGCCAACGAACTTGGAATAAAAGTTCCGAGCGAACTTTCTGTCATTGGGTATGATGGCATCAAGTTTTCAAGTATGACATTCCCTTCTTTGACAACGATACGCATTCCATTAGATCAGCTGGCTGGTCAAGCTATTGAAGCGATTATAACACTCATTAAAAAAATCAAGTTACGTAGCTTAGAGCCACAGAAAATGATAATTTCTGTCACTCCAAATCTAGTGATCAGAAATTCTGTTAATCCCATTGATTATAAAACTTGAAAGTTATATACCCATCACACATTAATGCATTGCCACCGAGTACAACGTTACACCAAGTATTTATAATACCCCTATTTAATTTACCCGAATGCACCACTCATCACTATTCTCCCCCTTCATTTAGCCACTTATTTATTCTTGACTAAAATTTATTAGTCAATGGCTCGGACAATTTCTGAAACTAACTTGAATTTAAGTCATTTTAAAATTTATAGCTTGAAATATATATTAAATAAATTCAGTCCATTAGCAGCACCCTGCTGTTGATAGCTTAAAAAGCTGTCCGAAGTATTGATTAGTAATTTAGCCATTTCCCATAGTGCGCCACCATCTGTTAAGAACAAAACGCTCCAGTCGGCAAGTTAATTTTCTGTATCAGTTTAAATAGGTTTGTTACGTTATGTGAAGTTCATCAACAAAATAGTTGCTGATAAGAACCAGAATTTGGTGTAACGTTTAACCTGAGTTTATCGATATATAAAAAATATTTTTAAAAATAATTGGGGTGATATATGAATTTTAATTTAAATAAGGGGCTACTCTGTGTCATTGCCTTCTTAAGTTATATGGTGCCAGCGGCTTTGGTCACTCAGTCAGGAGTGCTAATTAAACCATTATCTGTGTACTTAGGTATTGAGCTGACTGAGGCTGGTTCAATGTTTTCCTTTGTTACAGGTGGTGCATTAACTGGTTCTATTATTTCAATGTTCATCTTTGACAAGCTGTCGCTTAAAAATGTATTTAGAGCTTTCTACATATTGTTTATCGGGGCTTCTTTACTGCTTGCGACGACTAAATCTATTCCTCTTGTTTCGGTCTGCTTTATTGCACTAGGTGCCGTTGCAAGTGTTGGCCTAGCCGCTGGAGCTATTCTAATAACAAGAATATTCGAAGAAAAATATCATGCTTCAGCATTTATTGTTACAGATTGCGCCTTCAGTGCATCAGGATTTATCTTTCCAACGCTGACAGTAACCTTATTAGCAGCTGGGGCAATGTGGTATAACGCTTTTATCAGCGTCAATTCAATTATTGGTTTAGTCTTAGTTCTCTCTTTTTTTGTAACTTTCCCAAAAGTGACTAAAGACGAATTAAAAGAAGATAAAGATGCTGTACCATTCAATGAAAATATTTGGACAGTCCGTGTGATTCTATTTGGTCTTTTAATTGGTGGTTACCTAGTAGTCCAAAACAGTCTAATTACATGGGGGCCAACATATTTAATGACTGAGCTTGGTGCTGAAGAAGGCGTTGCTTACTCGATGATTGGACGATTTTTTGGCCCTGCGGTGTTGGGTCTGTTAATTACAGCTGCAATCGTGACTAAAATTTCTGCACGTCTTATGATGGTTTTTGTTGTAATTAGTACTGTCTGTATCAGCATATATATGACACTTACACCGTCAGTTGACAGCTTTTTAATTGCTGTGACAATACTTGGCTTTTTAACTGCGTCAATCTATAAAATATTCATTTCTGTTGGTGCTAGCCAAATCAAAAATGCTCCTCCACGATTAATCACATTTCTTCTAATGTGTGGTAGTACTGGGGCTACAATCGCACCAGTATTGTCTTCATATATTGTTAAAACATTAGGTGAAGGCAGTATTATGTACATAATCTCTGGAGGGTTTTGTTTTATCGCTATTGTTGCATTGTGTACTCTATTTTTAGAGCACAGAGAGGTGAAGTCTCATTAGTGTGCATAATTCGGAGCTAACCGATCACTGAATTCGGGATTATCCGATCACCTATTTGCCGGAATGAGTGATCGGATAAGCCGAAATACGCAATTAGTGGGCAGATAAAGCATCTTTCCAATAAAGTTTATCGTTGTGAAGAGCCCTTTTTGATTATGGAATGCCGATCGTTTAAGCCACTGAACGATCATTGAAAAGCTTCGTAGTCGGTTACAACCCTGTTGTAACCGATTTTTTTATGCCTGATTTCTCCAAGGAATTACAAATCACTGCAGAGTTTTGTCACGAGTATCCAATTATTGCTTTTTGCAAGCACATTCCCCGATTGAGTGAGAGAAACAGCACCAATTTGACGAGATATGTGGTTTAAAACGATTAAGCGTCGATGGTACTCAGTTTAAGACACCTCATACAAACAGCTCAAGTTAGCACTTGCCCATAGACATCAACATCGGAAAACGAAAATTTCGACAGCTACTCAGCACTGTTACAATTTACTATTTATCTGAATAGTAAATTGAAAAATGTAGTAGATATTAATCTGGAAGCCTAACACAGAATCGTTAACTTACTCTTTTGGATTTTCCACCGACTTATCCAGTAGTGTGATAAACAGATCCGTTGCGGCCTGTATACTTTTTGAATCTTTACCCGCTTTTGCCATTCCGACTATCGAAAACGTCTGTGAACTGATCAAATCGATTAACGCACTTATTTTTTCAGCTTCTAAACTTGGAAATTCCGCTTTGATATTCTTTGCGATAAGCGAGTTTATATTTGCCGAATTATCAATCACCTTTAACAGTGCAGTTTCATTAAGCAGTTCCCTTTCATTCAAACTTAACACAATGAGGCAACCACGCTCATCAATACCTTGAGCCATTCCCTGCAATAACAATTTAACGTTGGAGATGCCCTGTGGTTGACGAGTTAATACCTCAATTACTGGCGCTCTTAACTTACTGTATTCATCAATCACTTCAAGGAATAAGTTTTCTTTTGAACCAAACTCATTATAAATGCTGCGTTTATTGAGCCCTGTTGCGACCACCAAATCACTTAATGATGTGGCGGCGTAGCCCTTTTTCCAAAAAACATCGAGTGCTTTTTCGATAACATCTTGCCGTTGATAGTTTTTAGGTCTTGCCACGATTCCGCTCCATTTCTATAACTTTCCCATTGTAACGAACCGATTGGTAAAAATCTCTTGCTTAGGAATTATTCCTCATATAAAGTATATTTCACCAATTGGTTACTTATTTTTATAGGACTCTCTATGGCTACCCTTCATGGTATTCCGTTATCCCCGTTCGTTCGTAAAGTTATTTTTGCACTAGAAACCAAAGGCATTGATTTTGATATCAACCCAATTACTCCTGTTGCAATACCGGAAGGCTTTGAAAAACTTAGCCCTCTTAAGAAAATCCCAGCTTTTGAAGATGATTTAATTTCTACTGCCGACTCTTCTGTAATTTGCGAATATTTAGATCAAAGATACCCTGAAAGCCCGATCTATCCCCAAGATTTGGTGGCCAGAGCTAAAGTACGTTGGTTTGAAGAATATGCCGATACCGCACTACTGAGCGCTTGCGGTCCAATCTTTTTTGAACGTGTTGTAAAAGTCCACCTTATGAAACAAGAAAGTGATGAGCAACGTATTCAAAATCTGATTGAGAATGACATTCCTCCCGTATTCGATTACTTGAACGAACAACTTTCAGATGCAGGATTCTTAGTTGGAGCTTCACTGACAACGGCCGATTTTGCATTAGGTTCAAACTTAATCAACACCATGTATGCTGGGCATAAAATCGACAGTGATCGGTGGCCTAAACTCGCAGCCTATCAAGAACGCCTTTTTGCTACTGAATTATTTCAGAAACGATTAGCATCTGATAAGGCGATGATGGCCCAATAACATTTTTTGAGCCAAGTAAAATACCTGAGTAATTTAATCAGTTTTTGATCTGCTCAGGTGTTTTTAAAATTTAATTGCGGTAAATTCGTCAGTAGGGTCACATACTACTAATTAAAATGATTAAAGAACCTTACATTAAGAGAGTTGTTCATCAACATCACTTATTCAAAAGCTTAGAAGAAGCAGAGCTTATGAGAGTAATGAGCTCAGCAGCGTTGGTTCACTTGAACCCCAACGAAAATTTATTTTTTCAAGGGGAGCCTGCCAATCGATTCTATTTATTACTGCACGGCAAACTTCAATTGTTTAGAAGTAACCCCCAAGGTCAAGATAAAGTCATTGAAGTAGTTCGTGAAGGCCATACTTTTGCTGAAGCGCTGATGTTTAATAAACAAGCCAATTATCCAGTCTCTTCACAAGCTGTTTCTGAGTGTCAATTAATCAGTTTCGACAACGACAGTTATCGACAAATGCTTAAACAGAATTCTGAAGCATGCATGGCTGTGATGTCTAACATGAGTGTTCGCCTTCGTAAAAACATTACTGAAGTTGAAGAGCTTTCGTTACAGAATGCACAGTCTCGTCTACTGTTGTTCTTTATGCGTCATATGCACATTACGAGTGAGAACACAGGACGAGTTGAATTAGATATACCTAAGCGTGTTTTAGCTTCACGTTTATCTATTCAGCCTGAGACTTTTTCTCGTTTAATGAAAAAAATGACCGCTAAAGAGCTTATCTCTGAAAGCGGTCACAATATTATCATCCATGATATGCGTGAACTCTACGCTATTGTTGATATTCCATTTGAAACGACACCTAAAGATCACATTGATATTCAGGTAGTCTAGGGGATATTTCCCATTCGGCTACCCAATGTGCCCCATTTTCCTGGTGCCCATAAATGATTGCCTTTGTAACCGAAGTTGACATGAATTACTTCATCTGGTGCCATTTTATCCCTTAGGGCTTGTGCTTCTACTGGATTCATTGGTACGTCGAACGTTGAACCAGGAAAGTCGGCTTCGCATATACTTTTGCCCTGTACGATACGTCCTTGTTGGTGAGAAACATTCCATTCACCATCTTGTTCACGACAAGCAAACTTTTGTTGTTTATCCCAGTCCACTTTCATAAAGCGATCACCTTTGCCTAAGAATGACGCTGTCCGACCGTTAGAATAAGCACCAAAACTTGTTTCAGGTCCAAATGCCCAAAGTTGCTTATTTAAACGCCCTGACTTGTTATCAAGATCACTTTCCTCAAGCATGTCTAGACCTATCGCATTAACACCATTTATGATGCCGACCCTAGCCTCGTCAGCGGTAACTGTGTCATGGCAAAAATTATTATGGCATTCTTGAGATCTCAAAAAGGTATCAACATCAAAGTGAGGGTCGTGCATATTGATGGACGCCACTCCGATATTTTTTTCAAAGCCATTCCCCATCATCACGCTCGGTGCAAAACTGCAACCTGTATTTCCCGTATCTTTATAGAAAAAGACTCTCGCACCAGAATCACGTATTTTCTTGAGCGTAAGATCTTTCGGAACTGTGGAGCATGAATCAATCGAATAAACTTCGCTCCCCATCCATTTAATGTCTTTTTCTAATTGCTTGTACCCCTCTTGATCATTACTCATATCGTCTTGCAAGTAGAAAAACACGACATCGTTTGGATCTGCTCCTTTCAACCAAGAGTCTACTTCACCGAGTAAACGCCGTAATGAAATTTTAAAGCTAGAAAAACGACAATCAAATGAATGACACACTGTTGTATATCCGTCACCACGCCGAACATCTAATTCAAAAAAACGAACCCCTAGTTGAAGTTGCTCCGCCAAGGAGCGGCGGTGATTTGGACCAGGTATTAGTTGCCCTGAAAAATAAGCAGTACTATTGAATGAGTTGTGTGAGGCAAGCACTTGGAGGTGTGTGAGTGGTAACTCACTTGATAGCGTTTCTGTTAAATCAATGGCTTTTTCTGTTTCAGTAGAAAAGCGTTTACTCACTTGAAATGAATCAACATTTTCATCTTGCCAATCGCCTGGTCTTTCGCCTAAATTACTACTCGAGCGTGTCATTTGTGAATGCTGACGATTTTTATCAAAATTTGGGTATTCGAACAATGTCACTTTCGTTTTCCCAGAAACCAATAACGAAGCGCCTTCATTTCGCCGTAAAACCGTATTGTCTAAATCTGAAATAGATTGTCCGGCTTCAAGGCAGTAGGGGGTGCCTCTGAATCCGTTATGCTCAAATAAGCATGCAAAATCATTGGAATTACGAACACCTACTTTCAACGAACTGATTGCATCATCCATTGCATCAAGTTTATAAGTATTCGCCATTACAACGGTATGCTGCCCCCGAAAACTTCCATTCGAGTAAATTTTGGCGTAAGCATTACCATATAGCCGAATCGACGATACTTTATCGTTGATCTGATCCCCAACCCATCCGTGTTGGCCAACGCTAAAACAGGTTTCTTGACCTTTGTACTCAGGATCTGAATACAAACATACTTTGTTTTCATCAACTTTGGCGTGAGCCATACCGCTGATCGCTAGCATTGCAAGCAAACAACTGACAGCAAATTTGTGCATAGAACACCCCAATATAGATAATGTGTTTTCAGACTCACTAAAAATGCGATAAAAATCACGCCCCAAAAACCAATAAGGCGATCTGGATCACAAAAAAACACTAATTAACTACATTTATGCATATCAGTTCACAATTTATACAAAATGGCGTATTAAAAATACTTATAACCAATTCAAGCTTCACAAACTTGGCATATATCTTTGAGCAAAAAACAATCCCTAATCGTACTGAAATAGATGTTTTTATGATCGAAAACGTCTATTTCCCCCCAGTGAGTTACACTTTTTTAACTAACTTCACAAAATAAACAAAATACTATCTCTTTAAATGACTTAAAGCCCACAGCACCATTTATTTTTTAAACCTAAATATTAACAACTTATAGACATTTCAATTAGTGCTTATGCTCTACATTGGTTTTTTATGCACTTTAAATAACTATTAGTTATGATAAAAAACTCATCTTACCTGCTAATGTTGTCGCCATAACAATAAGAACAAAAAATTAACAAAATCTAAGGGTGAACAACATGTCAATATCAAAACTGATCGCTATGGTGATGTTAGGATTTGTAACAATCGCCAACACTGCTTCAGCTAACGCAGCTGAAAAGCAAGTCGACCGAATCGTCGTTCTCGGAGATAGCCTGTCTGATGACGGTGGAGATAACTCTACTTGGTTTCTTACAAAAACCCTTAATGGCCAGACCGGTGATCGAGGTATTGATCATATGCAGCCTTGGGTTAGAGCCTGGCTCTCAGAGAGAGTATGGGGTTACGGTTGGTTTTGTAGCTGGAAATACGTTCCATGCCGTACCGTAGAAAAAGGGATCTTGAAGGCTACAGCAAAAATTCTAGAAAAATCTGGCGCTGTACCTGTAACACCAGCACCTCACTACGATAATGGCCGTTGGAGTAATGGACCAATGTGGCCAGAATATCTGTCGCAAATGATGGGCATCCCCTTAAACGATAGCAGCCGTTATATCAATGTTTCTCACGCCGGTGGTTGGTCACTCTGTGTAGGCGATAAAGCCTTAGGGATTAGAGATCTAAAGGGCGATCTAAAAACGGTTGCGATGAACATGGTAAATGGCAGTTTGGTTCCTCCATGTTTGAAGCTCATTGCGAAAGGGGTGAACTATAAATATGGTAATTATCATCCAAATGACCTTGCGATTCTGTTTTTTGGAGGTAATGACTACCTTAATCTCTATCAAGATCCTGCCAGAGTTGTTAATGCACAAGCTGAAGTGATTGAAGATGCGATAGCAAAAGGCGCTAAAAGTGTTGCTTGGTTGAACATGCCTAATATTGCCCAGACCCCACGTTATTTAAATGGCTCAGGTATGGATAAAGCCCAAGAAACAACACGTTTAATCAACACTCACAACGCTTTGTTAATGATGAAATTCATCGAATTAAAATCAAAATATATTAGCAAAGGCGTCAATGTTATCTTTGTTGATGCAAATAAGATTTTTAAAGACATCATTGCTAATGCACACGACCATGGTATGTATGTGCTAGATCAACCATGCTCAACACTTCCTGCACCAGGACTTGATGACTCAGAGGTTGTACAAAACAACCCAAGTTTGAGAGCCATAAATGAAATGGCGACTCCAAACGGTGGCATATGTGAAAATCAAAGCGAATATATGTTTTGGGATGGCGTGCATCCGACAACAGCCACTCATAAGGTTATTGCCGAGAAGGCCTGCGCTATACTGAAGCAACAAGGATTCAAGTGTAACTTATAGTAATAAAAGGTGTTTTTCGTCCCATACGATAATAGATGCAAGCCCATGGATGGGCTTAGTATTTTCAGTAATATTCACATTACAGCCCGCCTTATCAATTCAATAAAAAAACACTGTCAGAAAGCCAAAATTTTATTACAATAAACGGCTTTTCATACCGCCTTATATTACCAATTAGATAGAGTCTTAATAGGAAGTTCATGCTCTGCGCTACGGAAAATAGAACGCAATCTGCTGATTCATTGTTCGATAATAAAAAGTTCTTAATTATTGATGATTCACCAAATTTCATCTCTTTAATGCAATCTATTCTCAGTGAAATAGGCATTTCAAAATCAAAAGTTACCACGACGACGAGTAGCACTAAAGCCTTACAGCTTCTAGCGTCTTATAAATTTGACGCCGTAATCTGCGACTATGATCTTGACCACCACATTGATGGTGGGATGATTTTTGATGAAATAAAGCATCAAGGTTTATTGTCAGATAATGCCGTTTTTATCCTAATTACCGGCGATGGTAACCCGAGAATATTCGCTCATATCTTAGAGATGGAGCCCGACGATTATCTCATTAAGCCATTCTCGCAAAAAGATTTTGATCAACGACTGAGCCGAGTAATGAAAAGAAAGATCTCTTTGGCCTCTCTGCTTAGATTAGTTTCACTTAAAAAGTACCAAGATGCGATTAATGAATGCCATTGGTCGGTAAAAACCTATCCCGAATATAGAGCTTACATAAGAAGGCTTGAAGGCGATTGTTTATTAAGGCTTAACAAGCTTCACAGTGCGAAGGCGCTGTATGAAGAAGAGATTAAAATGACCTCTCACGTGTGGCCAAAAATAGGTCTTGCGAACTCACTTTTTGAGTTAGGTGAAATAAAAGCATCCGATGAAATTTTTGAATCCATTTTAAAGAAACACCCTCATAACGTTGAAGCAAGAACCGCACTTGGACGCTCCATGCTAGTTCAAGACTCAGTTCCTGATGCTTTAAAACACTTTAAAGCATTACATAAAATCAATTCGTCCAACCCAATCAGAGAACTTATTATTGCGAATCTCTCTGCATCAATCGGAGATCAAACTGCATCGGCAAATAGCTATTTCCGTTTCTGCGATAAAGTCGTCGGAACAAGCCGTTATGACTTTCATATAGAAGCATTCTCATGCTTAACATTCATGCTTTCTGCTTTTAATGAATCAAAAACTGAAGATGAAATAGAAAGTATCTTGGCTGAGGCACTGAGTTTAATCGCAACGTTAAAGTCAAAAGTAGAAATGGGTGAAAATAAAAATATTGATAGCTTAAATTCGTTGACCGCTTTATTCGGCATTTATTCAGCATCAACATTTCAGTTTGAAGAAAGCATTCGCCTCGAACAAAAAATTCAAAAAGAGCAAATCAACAACTTTTACTCAGCCATGATGATTGCTTGTCTAAGTGCGATGTGTGGAAATACCAAAAGTTTACAAAACAGCACGCTAAGAGCGAAACAACTTTGCAATGAAGGCGATAATGATGTTTTAAATTTAAGTATGCTTAAACTCATTAATAGCTTTCAAAAGCGTGTTAATAATGCCATAGAGCAATCCCAAGAATCACTTGAAGAGGCTGAAGCACTTAAAGCTACGGCCAGACCAAAAGAAGCATTTGATAAAGCGATTAAAGCCTATAAATTCACTAAGTATGATCCGAATCTATGTTTATTACTTTTAGATTTAATTTCTCTAGAAGCACCGAACAGTCATAGTAAAGGACATTTAAAAGAGCTTGTTGATAGCTGCCAATTTGTTTGCACATTCAATAAAGAAAAGCTCAATATGACTGCGAATGAAATTCAACGACTCACGGAGTTGGCGAAAACAAAGCTAGAACTTGATTGAATATTAATGTGTGATTTATTGGCGATATTTATTCTTATTCTTTGCGCCAATTTTGTAAAGCACAGGGCGAGTGCCTCGACGAATTTTAGGGAATAAATAGCTGATTGTTGTGAGTAACCCGCTGAGCCAGGGCATTGCAATTTCTGTTTTTTTATTGATAGTGAGTTCTATCACAGCATCGGCCACTTGCCCTGCACTACTCATTGGCTGCGAATATACAATATCTTCGACTTTATCGATTTCTTCCATGATAAAGCCTGTATTAATTGGGCCAGGTGAAACTACGGCAACTTTAATTGCAGCACTTGCTAATTCATCCGCTAACGCATAGGTGAATGCTCGTAATCCCGCTTTTGTAGCACTGTATGTTGCGGCGCCTTGAAGGGGGGCTCTACCCGCTAAAGAGCCTATCATCACAATGGCACTTTGTTTATTTTTAGGCATATGAGGTAAAGCGAGAGAAGTTAAAAAGATTGGCGCTTTTAAATTCACATCAACCATCGCTGCAACTTCATCATGCTCTCGCTCAATAAAATCGCCTCTGTGATGCAATCCCGCATTATTAACAAGAATATCGATTTTGCCAAACTCTGAAACCGCTTGATGAACAATATGCTTACAACAACTGTTAATACTTACGTCTGCCGTTACAATCAAAACTTGGCAATTTGAGTAAGTACTTAACTTTTGCTTAATATCAAGCAAACCAGAAACAGTACGAGCAACAACTACGATATTAACGCCACTGGAATAGTGTTCAGCAAATTTGATGGCACAGGCTTCACCCACGCCTTTTGAGGCACCTGAAATAACAACTGTGGGAACCGCAGTTCTTTCCATTTGTTCAGTGATAATATCATCACCCATAATCATTAGCCTTCAATTGATATCACCCTATCAAACTTGTGTAAATGCTCTACTCTATGCGTCACTATAATTAACGTACTTTCGTTAAAAATATCAAGCATTAAATCATTCATTTTTTGTGCAGTCTCAATATCTAGGCCTTCAGTAGGTTCATCTAAAAGAATCAAAGGTGCTTGACGAAGTAATGCTCGAGCGAAAGCCAGCCTTCTGAGTTCTCCTCCAGAGAGTTTTCTTCCTCCGTCGCCCACCCATAAATTGAGCCCTTGAGCCTCTAACAAATAATTCAATTGCACCTGCTTGAGTACAAACTTCAACTTTTCATCATCAGCCTCAACATTGTCAGTCAATGCAATATTGAGATTATCCCTTAAAGTGGCAGAAAAAATTTGAGGTTGCTGCTCAATGAACGTGATTGACTGCCTCAATGCGTTTTCGCTGTATTGAGAAACCTCAACATCATTCAACTCAATGTGCCCTTTGCTGATTGGAATGAGCCTGCTTATTGCTGAAAGTAAACTTGTTTTCCCACATCCGGAACGACCAAGCAATACTAAACGTTCACCATGTGAAACTACTGCACTGAAATGACTAAGGACTTCATAGTTGCCATAGCAAACCGTTACATTATCGATTCGCAGTCTTCCCGAACTCGCAGGCGTATTATGCTCACCAAACTCATCAATACTTTGATGCTCTGTTAATTCACTGACTCGTCCTGCAGCAAGAGCACAAGCAGACAAATGTTGGCTGGATAAAGCAATAGGCATCAATAACTCAAACACGCCCATAATGGCGAGCACGACCATTGCAACGATTGGAGGTGAGATCTCATTCATTAACGACGCCGTCGCAGCGACATAAAGCGCAAACATCACCACACTACCATGTAAGATGAATAACGCCGCTTGCAGTAATGCTTGATTGCGGGCTAACTTCCATTGAGCTCGATAGAGCATATTTTCCATGAATGAAAGTTGCTCAAGTTTCGTTTCCATCCGCCCAAATATTTGCAATTCAATATTGTGACTACAAAACTCCAATACTGCACTTCGGTAGTGCTTTTTATTCGTCAATTCATCCACGGCAGTATTCTTTGAAACCACATAACTGAGCCACGGCAGTACGAATCCTAATATCAACAAAGCCACAGCCAATATCAAAGACAAATGAGGCAACCAAAGAGACAACGCTATGCAGCCTAAAGTAACAACAAAGAAGTAATTAATGATGGGTGTTATCAACCTGAGATATAACTGATCAAGCACATCAATATCAGTCAGTAGTCGAGATAAAATATCACCTCGTTTTAACTTAGACAGCTGCTGAAAAGAGAGCGGCTGAAGCCGTCGCCAGAGAACAATTCGTATATTTGACAGTAATTTCAGTGTTGCATCATGAGTAATGATTCGTTCGCCGTAACGCCCTGCTGTGCGCAAAACAGCTAAAAATCGAACGCCTGCCGCTGGTGTGTAAAAATTAAAACTCTTAATGCCGACGGCAGTTAAACCAGCAATGGCTGTAGCGGACAAAAACCATCCCGACAATCCCAATAAGCCGATACTGGCTACAATGGTTGCAATACCAAGAAGAAGCCCCAAAATAATGGGCAACCACTGGGCTTTAAACATTTTAATGTAAGGTAATAAAGCTTTTAAATTAATCGTTTGATGCTCGCTCATATTATTGCTCTTTTTCTGTAAGAGGCATCAATAACCCCTGCAGTTCATCGAACGAGCCCTTGTGCTTAATTAAGCCATCTTCAACAAACCACACTTGATCTACGGTTTTCATCTCTGACACTTTATGAGTCACAATTAAACCACCTTTCTCCGATAAACTCTGAGAGAGTAATTGCCACACTGTATTTTGTGTTTCAGGATCCAACGCTGCGGTTGGTTCATCTAAAAGTAAGAATTGATGGTTACTCAGTAAAAGTCTTGCTAGTGCAATTCTTTGTGCTTGTCCGACAGACAAGCCACTGTTAGCTTCACCAATTTCTTTGTCTAATTGATTTTGCCACTGACTTAACCCAACTTGGTTTAACGTCACTTTTAATTGTTCTTCACTCAACCTTGTTTCATTCATGATGAGGTTATCTTTCAAACTCATGGGGAATAGTTTCGGCATTTGCCCTAACCAGCCAATACTTAGATGCCATTTGTTTAAATCCATTTGCTGCAACTCTATGCCATTCACCGTTATATGACCTTCATAGGGTTGAAACCCTAAAATCGCATTGATCAAACTCGTTTTACCACCACCACTGCGGCCCACAATAGCAATCTTATCTTTCGACTGCCATTTGAATGAAACCGGTCCAATCAACTTTTCACCAGTATGACTTTTAACAATCAGATCATGTGCTTCAATAACCAAGTTATCATTCGAAACAACAACGTTTCCTCTGTTTGATTCGGTCGATAAAACATCGCTGATCGACTCCGCAGCTGCAACAGCTTGAGTCTTAGCATGATAAAACGCACCAAGCTCTCTCAGTGGCTGGTAAAATTCAGGGGCTAAAAGCAGAATAAACATGGCACTGAACAAACTCACTTTTACACCATAAAAGCCTGACTCAATGTATTCTAAAAAGCTAAAACCCAAGTAAACAGCAAGCAATGCGATGGAAATCGAACTAAAAAATTCAAGTACAGCCGAACTTAAAAAAGCCCGCTTAAGTACTGACATTGTACGACGTTGAAAGTCTTCAGAAACCTTAGTGACTCCCTCTAGTTCAGCCTGATAGCGATAAAACAGTTTTAAAGTGGAAAGTCCTGACAATCTATCAGCAAAATAACTGGTCAACTTTTGAAGTGCTAGGTTATGTTCTTGCCCTGCTTTAGTTGCACTTTTACCCACCAGAATCATAAACAGTGGGATTAGCGGTGCCGTAAGCAACAAAATCAGCCCAGCAATCCAACTTTGAGGGAACACCACAACTAAAATAACTAAAGGAATGCACGCAATTAAACTTCGCTGTGGTAAATAGCGGGCATAATATTCATTAAGCTGCTCAACTTGCTCTAATAACAAGGCATTCCAATGACCTTCAGGTTTGGTGTTTAAATAGCTTGGCCCTAATTCTGTTAACTTTACTTTTAATGCTTGGCGAACAGTCTCACGAACAAGTTTGCCAGACTTAAAGCTAAATGCTTCTTTGGCAAAATGAACCATCGCTCTTAAACAGGTCAATGCGAAAATCAGCAACAAGTGCTGAACTAGGTTATCCGAACTTTTGAGAATGATAATTTGATTAAGAGTGGAAGCAATAAAATAGGCCTGAATAACGAGGATACTTCCCTGTAAGACACCAAAAAAAACGGAGAGTTGAATACTGCGAGATGCTACGTTAGACCAATCTTTTATTGAGTGCTGAATTCTACGTTCTAAATCTAGATTCATTAAGTAAAACCAATAGATATCATTCTCTACACTATACCCGAATAAGCCGTATACAGATCAATTTTTAATGGTTTTAGATGCCTGATAATTTCAGGCACTGAGATAGGAGAAAAGTTTAATCTGGTTTGAAAACTCCGATAACGTTACCAGCGACCTTAGGTTCAACTTTTTGTTCTGTCTGCTGTTCACGATAATCACATTCTATACATTCTACTGTTTCAACGTTATTTTCTTTAAACAGTACAATGCTATCTTTTGCTCTGCATTTTGGGCAAGTAGCACCAGCTACAAATCGTTTTTTCAACTTGCTCATTAATTGTTCTTCCAACACTGCGTATTCTTATATTCTGACACAGTATTCCGAATTCCGTTACTGTTGTGTGTTTAAGTAGGTTAGAATCTGCTCCAATATTAAATATTTCAGAAAACACATGATATCCATTTCAGAAGCGCAACTTATTCGTGGTACAAAAACCTTATTAGATGAAACCTCCTTAACCGTTTATCCCGGTCATAAGGTCGGCTTAGTTGGCGCAAATGGTTGTGGAAAGTCATCGTTATTGGCATTAATTCAAAGGAAATTACAGCTCGACAAAGGTGAATTCTCATTGCCATCAGGTTGGCAAGTATCGTCAGTAGCCCAAGAAACTCCAGCCTTGGATGTTTCGGCATTGGAATATGTGCTCGATGGCGACCAAGAATACCGTCAATTAGAAGCACTGCTGAATCAAGCTCAAGCTGATGATAATGGCAACAAAATTGCAGATATCCACGGAAAACTTGATGCTATCGGTGGTTACAGTATTCAATCAAGAGCCAGTACCTTACTTGCGGGTTTAGGCTTCAGCCAACATGAACAACAAAACCCTGTTCGCAGTTTTTCTGGTGGTTGGCGTATGCGTTTAAACTTAGCGCAAGCCTTATTGTGTCGCTCTGATCTGTTATTACTCGATGAGCCAACCAACCATTTAGATTTAGATACGACCTACTGGTTAGAAAGCTGGATAAAAAGCTATCAAGGCACCTTAATTCTAATCAGCCATGACAGAGACTTTATCGATGGAATTGTTGATGAGATCGTACACGTTGAAAATCAAAAACTGAATTATTACAAAGGCAACTACACCAGCTTTGAAAGAGTACGTGCCGAGCGTATGGCACAACAGCAAGCATCTTATGAAAAACAACAAAAAGAACGTGCTCATATGCAGTCGTTTGTTGACCGCTTTCGTTATAAAGCGAGTAAAGCGAAGCAAGCTCAAAGTCGATTAAAAGCACTGGAAAGAATGGCTGAATTAATGCCATCACATGCAGATAGTCCATTTAAAATGAGCTTTAAAGCTCCTGACGCCTTACCAAATCCGCTAGTTGCGATGGAAAAGGTAAAAGTGGGATATGGTGAAACACCTATTTTAAATTCTGTAAAAATGAATTTAGTTCCGGGCGCTCGTATTGGCTTGCTTGGTCGAAATGGTGCTGGTAAGTCAACATTGATTAAATTGCTTTCTGGCCAACTGCAACCAATGTCAGGTGAATACCAACCAAACCAAGGTTTAAAGATCGGTTACTTTGCTCAGCATCAAATTGAATTTTTGTCATTGGACGATTCAGCACTAATGCATTTACAACGCTTATCGCCAGATGCAAAAGAAATGGAATTACGTAACTTTTTAGGTGGTTTTGGCTTTATTGGTGATATGGCGCTCGACCCTGTACGTCCTTTTTCAGGTGGGGAGAAGGCCCGTCTCGTTTTGGCCTTATTAGTGTGGCAACGCCCTAATATGCTGCTACTCGATGAACCAACGAACCATTTAGACCTCGATATGCGTCATGCCTTAACAGTGGCTTTACAAACATTTGAAGGTGCAATGGTTATTGTTTCGCATGACAGACACTTACTTCGTCTCACTTGTAATGATTACTACCTCGTCGATGCTGGCCGCGTTCAATCATTTAATGGTGACTTAGATGATTACCATAAGTGGATATTAGAGGCCAACAAAGCTGATGCTCGTAACGATACTTCGTCAGCATCTGGCGACGTTATCGATAAGAAAGAACAAAAACGTAAACAAGCCGAATTACGTAATAAGTTATCTCCACTCAAGAAGCAACAGACTAAACTTGAAAGACAACAAGAAAAAATGAGCTCTCGACTTGCGGAGCTTGAAGAGCGCTTAGCTGATATGAGCTTGTACCAAGATGACAAAAAAGAAATGCTTAAATCCATCATTGATGAGCGAACTCAGCTTACTCAGAATATGGAAGAAAGCGAAATGGAGTGGTTAGAACTTCAGGAACAAATTGAGGAAATTGAATCCGAACATATCTAGGATGTATGACTTATTTTGGCTAAACTTCATCTTTTTTGGCCACTTATTATTTGATATTGTTCTCAGGCATGACTTAATAACGTTGTAATTAATTTATAAGAGTTCCAATGAGTATTGAGTAAGTACTTTAGTTAACATAAGTGGCGTGAGTACATTTTACCTTTTACAAAAAAAGGCTTATGAAAACTCAATACTCCCTAACTATACTGAGATTGTAAGCTAGACTGGTAGAGTGTAAAAAACATTCTGCCTATATGATTAATAGACAGCTCTTACTAAATTAGTTTGTAAAACTTGATCTGAATTAGTTTGTAAAAAATTATTATACAAACTGACACTAAATATCCTCCCTACTTTTTCATCCCATAAAAGACCTTATACTCTCTTACTGCATAAAAACCGGAATGCCATCCTTTAAAATTGCAGTTTCATTATTTTAATGAAAAATAAATTCATAATAACTGACTAAAACAAACAACTTCAAAACCACAATTGAATACAATATCCAAAATACAGTTAACATATTGATAACATTTACTTTTTTTGTTTATTTTTTGTGTTATTTTTGTTTACATTTCACTCTTTAATGTTAATTTATTCATGCTTTACATAATAAATAAATCACTAATCAACAGGGAAATGTGACTATGTTTACAAATGATCTATTACAGCGGTCCATAAAATTAGCTTTAATCGGCTGTACTGTGGGGGGGGCTGTCTCAACCCCTGCAGTATTAGCAGCAGACGAAGAAAATTCTGAAAATTACGAGCGAATTACCGTTACTGGCTCAAGAATTTTAAGAGAAGGTGTCGAGTCGCCATCACCAGTAACTGTAATAACAGGTGAAGATCTTGTTAATACTGGTGCACTCAGCATTGGCGAAGTACTAAATGAGTTACCTGCTCTTGCAAATACATATTCTTTAGCAAATTCTGGTCGTTTTATTGGTACTGCAGGTTTAAATATCTTAGACCTTCGTAATATGGGAACTGATAGAACTCTTGTACTTGTAAACGGAAAACGTCACGTTTCTAGTGCTGCAGGCTCAGCTGCAGTAGATACAAATACTATCCCAAGCGTCTGGATTGATCGTGTCGAAATTATAACTGGCGGAGCCTCTGCTGTATATGGTGCAGATGCTGTAACAGGTGTAGTTAACTTTATTTTAAAAGAAAACATTGAAGGCCTTGACGTCTCATTCACTCGAGGGTTTGCCGACGACAATCCATATAACAATGGGAAGTATACTTTCTCTTATGGTACCAATTTTGACGACGGTAACGGTAATATCGCTGTAGCCGTTGAATATAGTGAACAAGATCGCTTAAAGGCCAGTGACCGTAAAATCACGTCAGAGTCACTTAGAACATTAGTGAACTTTGATAAAGATCCAGACCCTGCAAGAGCAAACGACATCGATAACCCTGATGAAATTCTTTATCGCAATGCTGGGCTTTGGTCGATCAATAATGCTGGCGTATATACGGGAGCAGGTGGTTACACTTTTAACCCGGATGGATCATTCCGACCTCTATACCTTGGTGACAGAGTAGACGGTATTTCTTGTGTTGATTGTGAATCATTCAATTTACGCGACTTCACCGAGCTTACACCGTCCTTTGATAGAGTAAACGTTAATGTGAAAGGGCATTATGATTTCAATGATGAGCATCAAGGTTACTTTAGTGCTAAATTTGTAAGAGTTGATGCAGAAGATCATGGTCAACCTGCGTTTTTTCACTTCAATAATCGTAACGTAATTAAGAGAGAAAACCCTTTCATCCATGATTCACTTGCGACATTTATGGATGACAATGAATTAGACACTATCAGAATCAACCGCTTCACTACTGACTTTGGTCAACGTATTGAAGAAGACAGACGTGATACGAAGCGTTTTGTTATTGGTGGAAAAGGCTTAATTGGCGCTGATTGGGAATACGACATAAGTGCTATTTATGGTGTAACAGATCATACCCGTGCTAACTTAAATAACTTAGTTTATGCAAACTATGGTTATGCACTTGATGCTATTGACGATGGCAACGGAAATGCAGTTTGCCGAGATGAAGAAGCAAGAGCAAATGGCTGTCAACCACTAAATATCTTTGGCTTCGGTGCTCCTTCACAAGAAGCGATTGATTATATCAACGTAACGTCTGTTGGTAGCAGTAAGATTGAACAAACGGTGTTTAGTGCAAACTTCACCAACAGCACACTTTTTGAATTGCCAGCTGGTGATTTAGGCTTTGCTACAGGTGTTGAGTATCGTAAAGAAGAAAGTAAGACGATCGAACCTGAAAACGCTCGAGGTGGTGCAACCTTCTTCAATGCACTTGGCGAAGATCAAGGTGAGTTTAGCGTTAGAGAAATTTATGCAGAACTTTCTGTGCCTTTACTTTCTCAACTTCCTGGAATTGAAAGCCTAAACTTTGATACAGCAGTTCGTTATGCTGACTACAGCACAATTGGTGATGCTACAAGTTGGAAAGTTGGTTTAGATTGGGACGTTGGTTATGGTTTACGATTCCGCTCAACTTATTCTGAAGCTCTAAGAGCACCAAACATTGGCGAGCTATTCGGTGCGGCAAGTGCAACCTTCCCAAATATCGATGATGTTTGTAAATCAAGTGAACTAGATAAACTCGCTGATGCATCTACTCGTAGAGCAAACTGTGCAGCACTAGGAGTTCCAGCTGGATTTAACTCTGACTATGATGCAGCCAGTGTAAACGGCCTTCAATCAGGTAACCCAGATCTTAACGAAGAAGAAAGTGAAAGTTTAACTGTTGGTGCCGTTTATGCACCTGAGTTTTTAGAAAACGCTTCTGTAACTGTAGACTACTGGAGCATTGAACTTACTGACGCTATCAGCTCTGTTGGTTGGCAGGACATTATAGATAGATGTGTAGACTCTAAGACGGGTATTGATAACATTTATTGTGCCCTAATTACCCGTGATAGTTCTGGTGAAATATCACAGATTCGTAGACGAGTTCTAAACGTTACAAGACAAGAAGCTTCAGGTATCGATTTTGATTTTGCTCATTCAGCAGAGATATTTGGCGGAGACTTATCTACAAACCTTATCGGTACGTATTTAATCGAACGCAAATCATATCCATTCCAAGAAAACCCAAGTGACTTCACTGAAAATGCAGGAACAACTGGTGAAGCTAAGTGGCAAGCAAATTTATCTTTATCTTACAGCAAAGATAATTGGTTTGGTTCATGGAAGACTCGCTATCTAGATCGAGTAAGTTTATACACTGAGCAAGAGTTAGAGTTGAATCCTAATCCCAGAGATATTACCGAATATGCTAGTTACTTCATCACTGATGTAACTGCTGGCTACAAATTTGATAGCGGCATTACTTGGAAAGTAGGTGTAGATAACTTGTTCGATAAAGATCTACCATTCGGAACAACAGGTACTGGAGCAGGTTCAGCAAGTTACGACAATATTGGTCGTTTCTTCTATACAACGCTTTCATACTCAATGTAAGCAAAACTTAGAATTCTTTAACTTAACCTCCCTGGTAAATTAAAGAAGCACTAAAGCCTTGCAGTAATGCAGGGCTTTTACTTTATCTCCACTTTTTGGTATTGACTAACGGCTTATATCCTCTCAATATAAATAAAAATGATAATTATTAGCGCAGTTAATATTTAAACAACTGGACGAAAACATTGAGCCAACTAATGAGTGATAAACTAAATTTAGAAACCGTATGGATTGAATGTGAAGCACTCTATCCAGTGAATAAAGACGTTTGCTTGGAACTTCAAGACAAATACGATATTAATATCAACTTACTCCTATTAGCTTTATACCTCGATCAGCGGACAACTTTTAGGTATCAGCCAACTCAATGGAAAGCTATGCTCGATATTATTCATAACTGGGAGCTTAACATTCTAAAGCCTTACCGTGAGTTAAGACGTAATGCAAAAACGATGATTGAACAAAGCGAATATCAACAAATGCTGAATGTTGAGCTTATGATGGAACGAAAGTCTCAACAAGCACTCAGTAAACTGCTTATTAATTTAACTCCTGTCGACGAGGGATCAAATCTTAGCGGTTACTTAAACCTATACGATAACAACCTAGAGGCAATCATAGAGCTAAAGGCTTAAGCTACTACAACTTCTCATTGTCATTCCATAAATCGAAAGCTGCGGATTAGCACCAACACTCGTTGGGAAAACGGAGCCATCCATCACCGATAAATTATCCAAATAATGATGCTGCCCGTATGAATTGACCATAGATGTTTCTAATTTTTCACCCATTGGACAACCACCCATCACATGCGCTGAAGCAATGACGGTTTTTAATTTAGATAGGGACATGGTTTCGATGGAAGACTTTGCTTGTGACCACGAATTTAAGTAACTCATACCATCATTGATTGGTAATACTTTTTGAGCACCAGCAGCAAATTGTAATTCCGCCATAGACAAAAATGATGCCCTTGCGGCTCGCCAAAACGTATCGGTCAGCGGATAATCAATTTCGAAGCTATTGCGGGTGAGCTTCACTTCTCCACCTTGACTTTCTGAGTTAAACCCATCCCGGATCAATGCGATAGTGACTTGCAATTGGTTAAAGTCTCTCATTAATTCAGCGTGACTCTGCCCGAACCCTAATGTTTTACTCGCAACTAAGAGTGGATGAATCGGGGGAACTTCAAGCTTATAGCCCAGTTCGCCTTCTACGCCATCACGCCACAAAAACTCATCGCTATAAATCGATTGTGGCGCCCCGCTGTGACCATTAATAGCTTTATCAAATAATGCTCCCGATAACAAAACAGGGTGAAGAAATGTTCTTTTTCCGAGTAAGTGATAGGGATCGGGTGTATTAGATCGCATTAATAAGACGGGAGTGTGAATCGCACCCGCAGCCAAGATATAACGTTTGGCAATAATATGAATTTTATGACCTGTTGGTTGTTTCATTTGATTGAGCGCAACAGCATCTAAACCTAATACGGTTCTTTTGCTGTGTTGTAAATTTATCGCTTTTGCATTAGTAATCAAAGTAGCACCATGATTTAGCGCACTAGGAACAGTCGTCACTAACATGGATTGCTTAGCATTGGTTGGACACCCCATTCCACAATAACCAAGGTTCCAACAACCTTTCACATTTCGCTTAATGACTGTATGTTGCCACTGTAGCTGATTACAACCATCTAATAGGGATTGATTATTCGAGTTTGGCGGCACAGGCCATTGTTTTATGTTAAGCCTTTGCTCTGCCTTTTCGAACCAAGGTTTTAGCTCTAATGGGCTAATCTCTTTAATCCCAAAGTTTTCACCCCAGTACTTGAGCGTAAGCTCAGGTGTTCTAATTGATGTAGTCCAGTTAATGGTCGTTGAGCCACCCACGGTTCG
Source organism: Shewanella sp. OPT22 (assembly GCF_004168585.1). Lineage (GTDB taxonomy): Bacteria > Pseudomonadota > Gammaproteobacteria > Enterobacterales > Shewanellaceae > Parashewanella. The sequence continues at coordinate 62,401 of NZ_PGVH01000007.1, forward strand.
GCCTTGAAAGATACCAATGGTCGAATCATTGGTCTTCATGGCGGCGGCTTGTTGATAGAGGTTTGGGTAAGCTGTGCGCTCTTCCATATCAAATTCAGAGGATGACCTTAAGCTGCCAGCTTCGAGCATAATGACTTTATGCCCCGCTTTAGTTAATTGCTCAGCGGCGATACCTCCACCAGCCCCAGTTCCTACAATAACAACATCAGTTTCAAGGTATTGATCATTGTTTAGCTGGCTGGCATCAATGTGTTTCCAGCCATTTTCAAGCCCCGTTTCAATCGGATCAACCATCATGATTTGACTCCCGATAAAACAGGTTTTTGATAATTAAGTAATCCCCAATGTTCAGGTGAGGCGTAATAGCTACTCATCACAAGCTCACGTAAGCCAAGATAAGCTTCATTCATCATTAAAAGATAATGCTCTCGCCAATACTTCAGTAATTTCTGTAGCCCGTTTGGACTCAATTCGAGGAAGGAAGTAAAGCTACTGGTTAAAAGCAATGTACCAAACTGAGTCTCAAGCAGTTCTAATAGCTGCATAAGTTTTTGCTGTGCATGTTCTGGTAATAGACTCATTGTGATATGAATGTTTTCAATCGTACGCTCAATCTGTTGCTGACGCTCAACCTTATCTGCAGGCAACGCACCATCAAGTAAAACTGGCAGCAGAGCTGTAAAAAGTAAAGCATGTTTTTGCTTTGTGCCTTCAGACGTTGAATCAAAGGCATTGATATACCAATCAGCTCCAACGGCTAACGCAGCCGTGGCAGCAAAACTTCCGAGTAAAAATGTACGCCGCTCCATCGCCAGAATTCCTTGTGTTATTATTCTTTTCTAACATTTGATAGCAATTTCTTGAACTTTTGACAATAACCGAATGAAAAACAATAAGTTCTGCCCACCATGGTGGCTGAAAAACACTCATATTCAAACCATCCTTCCTGTCATGACTAAAGTGCCTTTAGTTAAGCTGCAGCGACAACGGATAGAACTTGATGATGGGGATTTTATCGATTTAGACTGGACACAAAAACCCCAACTTGAAGCACCTATTGTGCTTATTTTTCATGGGCTAGAGGGCAGTTCTGAGTCTCATTATGCTCGTAGAATGTTGGCAGAGTGCGGCAAGCTAGGGTTGAGTGTTTGTGTTCATCATCATCGCAGTTGCTCCGGGGAATCAAATAGGCTCGCGAGAAGTTACCATAGTGGCGATACCCAAGATATTAGCATCACTTTAGATTTATTAAAGCATCACTTTCCACATTCACCTATCTGGGCTGTAGGATATAGCCTTGGCGGTAATGTCCTCACTAAGTATTTAGGAGAAGCTCAAAGTCAAAGTTTGATTGAACGAGCCGTTGTCGTGTCAGCACCCTTGCAGTTAAGTGCTTGTGCGAAGCGATTAGAAAACGGCTTTTCCAAGGTTTATCAAAGCTACTTAATCAAACAATTACGGGCCAAGTTACGTGTGAAAATTGAACATCCAAAACTGAACGAACACATGCCTGTCGCAATGGATCAAGTTGAAAAACTCAATACTTTTTATGTATTTGATGATAAAGTCACTGCGCCTTTGCATGGTTTTAAAGATGTTCACGATTATTATCAACAAGCAAGCGGATTACCTTACTTAATATCGATTAATACACCCACTTTAGTCATTCACGCTAAAGACGATCCTTTTATGACTGAGGCCGTAATCCCTAATGCAAGTCAGTTATCGTCATCCATAACTTATGAGTTGCATCAACAAGGCGGTCATGTAGGCTTTATCAATGGTGGATTACCTTGGAAGCCGACATACTATCTTGAGCCACGAATTATCGATTTCTTTACTGAAAGCGAATAGGAAGTTAAATGATTATTCCCTATGAGTCACTGACAAGTTTACCGAAAGAAACCCTCGATAATTTGATAAAAGATTACCTTTTTTCTCAAGTTGAAGATGGAAGCTTTACTACAATGGATGGTGATCATCTTAAAAAAGCACTGTTGCAATGTCATGATATGCTCAAAAAAGGCACCCTTATCGTTGAATATAGTGAGAATGATGAATCCATAGGTGTCCGCCATGTTGACCAAATAATAAGGTAAATAAAATGTCAGAGAAACATCCGATTATTGCCGTTACAGGTTCTTCTGGTGCAGGAACGACCACAAGCACAGAAGCGTTTAGCCATATTTTTCGTCAGCTTGGCATTAATGCTGTTTCCGTTGAGGGTGACAGTTTTCACCGTTACACTCGTGCAGAAATGGAAGTCATGATACGCAAGGCTCAAGAAGAAGGTAGGAATATCAGCTACTTTGGCCAAGAAGCGAATGATTTTGAACGACTTGAAAAATGCTTTTCTGATTACGCATCAACAGGTTTAGGGGAAACTCGAGAATACTTACACACCTTTGACGAAGCTGTTCCTTTTAATCAGATGCCAGGAACTTTTACCCAGTGGCGTCCACTGCCGGACGATACTGATATGCTTTACTATGAGGGATTACATGGTGGCGTGGTTACTGAAGAACATGACGTAGCCAAACATGTTGATTTACTCATTGGAATGGTACCTATTGTTAACCTAGAGTGGATACAAAAAATCGTTCGTGACACCTCAGACAGAGGCCATAGCCGTGAAAAAGTGATGGGATCAATTGTTCGTAGTATGGACGACTATGTGAACCACATTACTCCGCAGTTTTCTCGGACAAATATTAACTTTCAACGTGTACCTACCGTCGACACATCAAACCCCTTCAGTGCTAAAGGCATCCCGACTCTCGATGAAAGCTTTGTTGTGATTCGTTTTCGTGGTATGGCGGATGTTGACTATCCGTATTATTTACAGATGTTGCAGGGATCATTCATGTCTCGAATTGATACCTTAGTTGTTCCGGGTGGAAAAATGTCACTGGCAATGGAAATCATTTTAACCCCATTGATAGGTAAACTGATGGATAAGCGCTCGAAAGCAATTGAGGCGGGTAAAAAGAAATAAAGCCTCTGCATGAGAGGCTTTATGATACCGTATTAATCAAATACGTATGGGCAACCACCATACTCATTCACTCTATCATCCCAACGTTGAACATCTTGTGCTCTACGCCAGCGGCCATGGAAAAACTCCATCAAGCACTTGCCTTGTTTAACTTCGATGAGCATTAAATCACGCTCTTTAAGCTTATCGTACTCAGGCCATACCTTTGTATCGCCCCAAGTTAATCCACCATTTTCTTTAGCGAAATTCTTCCAAAAGGTCTCAACACCAACCCAACTATTACTGGATTGCTCCCACATCTGCATTTTGCTGCCACTACCTTTCACTTCACCATCATGAGGTGCGGCAACCGCTAAACTTGAGACACTCAACATCAATGCTGCTATGGCTAACTTCATATTTGATACCCGTTAATTTTCTTCCCTTAGTCAGTATAGACCTTATGGCAAAGAAATAACTTCCCGAAATGGTTTACCTTCTTCATACAGTTTCAAGCGCTTAATCATTGAAGGTGTATCTTTGCTGCTTTGTTGCCGAGATAATGTGATGGCTTTTTGCTGATAATGAATGGCTTTATCAAACTTGCCATATTCAGCATAAGCTGCCGCTAAGTTATCAAAAATGGCAAAATTATTTGGTGCATGATGTTTCAACTGATCGGCTATCATAATCGCTTTTTTAGCATTGCGATATTTTGCTTCAGGACAGGTCGATAAGATCCAAACCGCATTATTTTTTGATGCAACATCACCCGCTTTCAGAAACTCATTAACGGCTTTACCACAATTTGATTTGATACCATCACCGCCTGCGGCATAGATAAAACCTAAACGAAAATGTGCCCAAGAATTATCAAGTTTAAGATACCATTTTTCAGCTAACGCTAGATCTCTCGGAACAATTTGTCCTTCAAACGCAAGATCAGCTACCGCTTTTTGTGCTTTTTTATGACCTTTGGTAGCCGCTCTTGTCAGCCATAGAAAACCATTTACAGGATCTTTTTCTACTATTCGACCTGAGAGTAATAAAAGGCCATATAAATACTGCGCCTCTTGGTTCCCTTGTTCTGCACCGACTTGAATCGTAGCGATTCTACTCGCCAATATTTCTTCTTGCGGCTGAGGCGTAGGAAAATAAGCAAACGTGCTTCCCGAAAATATAATGGATGAACAAAGTAATATTTTTAATACTGAAAACTTCATGTGTCTTTTAAACAATCAAACCTTAACCTTTAGTTAGCCAGATCCTGACTAAGATGTCGAGTTTCATTGCAATATTGCAGAATAAATGGTTAATATGCCGTTCTGACAGTAACTAAAACTGTAACTATTAGATCAAAAGCTGTTGAGATTATATGCACTGTTTCTAATGTAAATCATAGTGTTTTTATTTACGCATAGCTAACAACACATTAAATACATCAATAAATCTCATTAAACCTATTAATTTATTTAGCATTCACAAGTAAAATAGACCCATTAAAAACGATCTAAATCAAAGTTTCTTATAAAAGAATGACGTAGATTGTGTGTAACTTAATTTCAAACTTTAAACTTTCAACCGATAGAGGATTTACGCATGGCTCTAATTGGTAAACCAAAACCAGATCCAACCCTAGAATGGTTCTTATCACACTGTCATATTCACAAGTACCCAGCAAAAAGTACACTGATCCACGCCGGAGAGACTTCTGATACTTTGTATTACATTGTTAAAGGTAGTGTCGCTGTGTTGATTAAAGATGAAGAAGGCAAGGAAATGATCCTGTCTTATCTTAATCAAGGTGATTTTATCGGTGAATTAGGCTTATTTGAAGAAGAAGCTGAGAGAACAGCTTGGGTTCGAGCAAAACAAGCTTGTGAAATTGCTGAAATTTCTTATAAGAAATTTAAACAATTAATCCAAGTGAACCCAGAAATATTGATGAAGCTGTCTCAGCAAATGGCTTATCGCTTACAAACGACTAGCCAAAAAGTGGGTGATTTAGCTTTCTTAGACGTTGCTGGAAGAATTGCTCAAACCTTACTGCACCTAGCTAAACAACCTGATGCGATGACTCATCCTGATGGCATGCAAATAAAGATCACTCGTCAAGAAATCGGTCAAATTGTTGGTTGTTCACGTGAGACGGTTGGCCGTATTTTGAAAATGCTTGAAGAGCAGAATTTAATTCAAGCTCATGGTAAGACGATTGTGGTTTACGGTACTCGATAGACACTCTTAATATGAGAAGAAATGCCTCAAGCATTTCTTCTCATATTAAGTTTGAAATTAAGGTATTTGAGGTAAGCCCTCTGGAAATAGTTTTTTCACCCTTTCTTCTCTGAATTGCCTCGACCTTTTCGCAACGCCTTCGCATAGAACAAGCTCACGTTTAGTATTTGCACCAGAAATCATTATCTCAGCGGGAAATTTAACGTCTCGTAATCGGATAGAGTAAGTCATTTTTTTCAAAGAGCCATTTTGATTTCTAAGAGTTGTTCCTCCCACATGGATACCTTCTTGTTCACCTCTTCTATGTCGCACATACTCAATAAATGATGCTTTAGATTCTTTTTGAACGATTTCACGCACTTTTTGGAGTTCATGAGTTGGGTACATCTTTGATTGAGCGCCATTAATACTTACCCCTTCATCACTCAATGCACTATAAACCCTTTTATATGCTCTAGTTCGTATTTCATATACCTCAATCATAGCTGCAATAGTGTCGCCTAAAGACTCTAGCTCCATTGCGGCTAGGTGTTTCTCAACGATTGTGGCATTTCCAAATAATGTTTTTATACACTGCATCGTATCTTCATAGATTTTTGTTCTGCGTTGCAGAGCTCCCCAAATTGCTCGTTCTCCAACACTTAATTCTGCTAAAGTCGCAAATTCTTCTGTAATAAAATCTTCTTTAAATTCACAAAGCACCTTTCTACATTCTTTATCAAATTCTGCCACCCATCTTTGCTGAAGCGGCTCTATTGTAGGAACAACAGCACCTTTTGATGAGTCTGTTATAGGTTGCCAATTCAGTGGGATACCATTAATGTGACTACGTTTCAATGCTATTTCTTTCTGGCCAACTTCCGATGAAACTCGGTAAGACACTCTATTTTTACCAGCATTATCCACAAATGCATGGGTTGATACTCTAATTCCTTCATTTCTTGCCAAGTAATGAAGCTCAATTGCGCCAATTAATTTTTCTATGTCTTCAGTTTTAGTAAATAAAGTAGCAAGTATACTTACCATTGTTTCAACTTTCGTTAAGATCCTAATTTCATCTTGTTCAGTAAGGTCTATATCATCCTCATCACCGACTTGATAATCCGACCTTTCTTTTATACTAAGTTGCTTCTTTGCCAAATACTTTTCAGACAGTTTTTCTTCTGCAAAGTCAGCCCAATCTTGTAGCTCATTTTTGACTTTGTATGACTCCAAACAGTCTTCAAATGTGTGAGGAACTCGAACAGTAAATAGAATCCCTTTAATCGAAATATTGATATCAATGTAACATTCTTCACCACCGACTTGAGTACTATCCTTGATTTCAACTTCGATACCAGTGTGTTCTGAAATATCTTCCAATCGACTTGCCACAATAAGCTTTCGAACTGGATCAGTATCCTCAAACAAAACAGTTAAAGAATCTTTAATATGATAATTTAATGAAATATTTAAGTCTGACTGATCACATAAAGCAATTGCTTTACCTAATCGAATTGCATTAACTTCCTCTCTCTGCTCATTTGTGAGCAAGCACTTCTCAGGATGGATACCTGGTGGATATATAAAGTATGACTCTGGAACATCAGGACTGTATACCTCGTCTACTAGGTCTACCTCCATAGGTTCAATTTGATCCGTTTCACCAACAGGTAGATCACCTAAAGGATCTCTATCTATTCCTTCTGGCACACCTAGCTCCATAGGCTCTTCATCAGGCGCAATATTTTCTTTTGCTTTTTCCCCAATAATTTCGAAATCTTCAACACTGCCATGATAAGTTGACATCGAGCTGGCTGGAGTTGATGTTGAAATTAAGGGGGGGGTTGAGGGCACTGCACCTTCTTTTTTCAGGGCAGATCCATTGAAAGGAGTAACTTTAGCTACAGGCTTATCTTTTGGTCTAAATAAATTAGAAATAAAGCCAAAAGATGAAGATGATTTAGCTTTTTCAGATTTACTTTGTGATGAAGCTTTAACTGGAGAATCACTCGGAGATACTTCAAATCGAGTAATAGAGCCATGATCCGGGATCAAACTAACAAGTTGTTGTAAGATATCTGATGAAGCTCCTAAAGGAAATTCAGCTAAAACAACAGACTCTCCATTTGGTAGATTCAGAATTAATGAATGACCTTTTTCTGGATTACGTTTTATCAGACTTCCTTCAACAACTTCTAATTTTGAAGGCTCTTGTAGAGAATCCATTATGTTTAATACAGCCTCAATATATACGTTTTGATTTGAATGGTTTTGGTTTGCAAGTTGAATTGCATCCTCAAATTTCTTCTTAGCTCCTTTTTCAAGATGTCCCGAACATGTTTGTGAACACTCCTTAACACTTTTATATGAAATAGGATGAATGCTCTTACAAAATCTTTTACTTTGAAAGTCTACTCTACAAGCTTCAGTACGTTCAACTGTGTATGTCTGTCCATTACTGGCTCTTAGCTTTCTAGAGCCACTGACTTCAGTACCAGTACTATACAAAGTGCTATCTTGATGTATTTCTCTACGGGAAGGAGCGTCCATTTGATCTCCAATAAGAACAAACAAATATGCTACAAGGGTACAATCTAGAATAAGTTAAGCAAATTAAGATTAGTTAATCTCAAGATAACAAGCAAAGATATGAAATGTATAACTATTTAAGATATAAATAAAAAGCCACATTAACTGTGGCTCTATGTTTAACGAAGTGAATATTAACTATTCAAATCCTGAAAAAACTTTTTAACGCCATCAAAGAAACCTTCTGCTTTCGGACTATGTTTCTTCATAGTTTTCGAATCACCACCCAAGGTCTCTTCGAACTCTCGCAGTAACTCTTTTTGACGTTCACTCAAATTAACTGGTGTTTCCATGACTACTTTACACAGTAAATCACCAATTGCATGACTGCGAACAGACTTGACGCCTTTACCACGTAAACGGAACATACGCCCAGTTTGCGTCTCAGAAGGTATCTTCAAGTTAACCTTACCATCTAAGGTAGGAACTTCAATTTCTCCACCCAACGCAGCTTTGCTGAATGAGATCGGCACTTCGCAATACAAGTTATTGCCGTCACGAACAAAAATGCCATGCTCACGTACGCTAACTTGAACGTATAAATCACCCGGAGGTGCACCAAACTCACCTGCTTCACCTTCACCTGATAAGCGAATACGATCACCCGTATCAACACCGGCTGGTATTTTGACTGAAAGCGTCTTAGTTTTTTCAATACGGCCTTCACCGTGACACTTATTACAAGGATCTTTAACGACTTTACCGCGACCATGACATGTTGGGCACGGTTGCTGTACTGCAAAGAAACCTTGGCGCATCTGAACTTGACCAGCACCATTACAAGTACCACATGTTGAAGCAGAAGTACCTTTCTTTGCACCACTGCCATCACACGTATCACAACCGACTAAAGTAGGCACTCGGATTTCTTTGGTTAAGCCTTTCACCGCTTCTTCTAGCGACAGTTCAAGGTTGTAACGTAAATCTGAGCCACGAGCCGCTTGACGCTGACCACCGCCACCACGACGACCACCGAAGATATCACCAAATACGTCACCGAAAATGTCACCAAAATCGGCATTACCACCGCCACCAAAGCCACCTGCGCCTTGGTTTGGATCAACTCCAGCATGACCAAACTGATCATAAGCCGCTTTCTTGCTGCTGTCGGTCAGAATTTCATATGCTTCTTTACATTCTTTGAAGTTCTTTTCAGCTTCTTTATCACCGGGATTACGATCTGGGTGATACTTCATTGCTAGGCGTTTATACGCCTTTTTAATTTCCCGCTCGCTCGCATCACGGCCAACGCTCAGTACTTCGTAATAATCTCTTTTTGACATAATCTTTGCTTATTTAGATTAATCTTCAATTAGACAAATGGGCGTTACTGGTTTCCCAGAACGCCCATTTAAGATGTGTTATTGAGTTATAGCGTTCAACAAATTACTTTTTGTCTTCGTCTTTAACTTCTTCGAATTCAGCATCTACGACATCTTCAGCCGCTGCATCTTTCGCTTGCTCTTCACCGCCTGCATCAGCACCTTGTGCTTGGCCAGCTTGTGCTTTAGCTTGAGCGATTTCCATCAACTTAGCTGAAGCTTCCATTAGCTTTTGAGTCGCAGTATCGATAGCTTCTTTGTCGTTGCCTTTAGTTGCTGCATCAACATCAGCCATTGCTGCTTCGATTTTTTCTTTCTCGTCTACAGGAAGTGCTTCACCAGCTTCTTCGATTTGCTTCTTAGTAGCGTGAACCATGCCATCAGCTTGGTTACGAGCTTGAACAAGTTCTTCAAACTTCGCATCTTCATCAGCGTGCGCTTCTGCATCACGAACCATTTGCTCAACTTCATCGTCACTTAGACCTGAAGATGCTTTAATGGTGATGTTCTGTGCTTTACCTGTTTTCTTATCTGTTGCAGATACATGCAAGATACCATCTGCATCGATGTCGAATGCAACTTCAACTTGTGGCATACCACGTGGTGCTGCTTCAATACCTTCTAGGTTAAATTGGCCTAGAGACTTGTTGCCGCTCGCTTGCTTACGCTCACCTTGAAGTACATGAATCGTTACTGCACTTTGGTTGTCTTCAGCAGTTGAGAACGTTTGTGATGCCTTAGTTGGAATCGTCGTATTCTTCTCAATAAGCTTAGTCATTACGCTACCCATAGTCTCAATACCTAGAGACAAAGGCGTAACGTCTAGTAGAAGTACGTCCTTAACGTCACCCGCTAGTACACCACCTTGAATAGCCGCACCAGAAGCAACTGCTTCATCAGGGTTAACGTCTTTACGAGGTTCTTTACCGAAGAAGTTAGCCACTTCTTCTTGAACTTTAGGCATACGCGTTTGACCACCAACAAGAATTACTTCATTGATGTCTGAAACCGATAGGTCTGCATCAGCAAGTGCAACTTTTAATGGTTCAAGAGAACGCTTAATTAAATCTTCAACTAATGACTCTAATTTCGCACGAGTCACTTTTACGACTAAGTGCTTAGGACCTGTTGCATCAGCAGTGATGTAAGGTAGGTTCACTTCAGTTTGAGTCGTGCTTGATAATTCGATCTTCGCTTTTTCAGCCGCTTCTTTTAGACGCTGCATCGCTAAAGGATCTTTACGTAGGTCTAGACCTTGCTCTTTCTTAAACTCATCAGCTAGATAGTTGATGAGGCGAGTATCAAAGTCTTCACCACCTAAGTGAGTGTCACCATTTGTTGCTAATACTTCAAACGTTTGGTCACCATCGTGATTGTCAATTTCGATAATAGAGATATCGAATGTACCACCACCTAAGTCGTATACAGCGACAATGTTATCGCCTTCTTTCTTATCGATGCCGTACGCTAGTGCCGCTGCTGTTGGCTCGTTAATAATACGCTTAACTTCAAGACCTGCGATACGTCCAGCATCTTTTGTTGCTTGACGTTGTGAGTCGTTAAAGTACGCTGGCACAGTAATAACTGCAGCAGTAACTTCTTCACCTAAAAAGTCTTCTGCTGTTTTCTTCATTTTCTTAAGAATTTCTGCAGAAACTTGTGGTGGCGCCATTTTTTCGCCTTTTGCTTCAACCCATGCATCGCCGTTATCAGCGCCTACAATTTTGAAAGGCATAATGTCTACGTCACGTTGAACTTCATCATCTTTAAAACGACGGCCGATTAAACGTTTAATCGCAAAAATCGTATTTGTTGGGTTTGTTACCGCTTGACGCTTAGCAGGTTGACCTACTAAAGTTTCGTCGTCTGTGTATGCGATGATTGATGGAGTGGTACGATCGCCCTCAGCATTCTCAATCACTCGAGTTTTGTCACCGTCTAATACCGCAACACAAGAGTTGGTTGTGCCCAAATCGATACCAATAATTTTACCCATGAGGTCCTCCAAAAAAATAATACGCAATAATCTGTTTATAAACTCGATGTGGGGATTCAATTCGCCCTTTTCAAGTTTTCCCATCATGAAAGTTTGTTTAATGGGATAACAGATGAATTCATCAAAATTTGTATAACCACATATATTGGGATGGCTTTATTGAAAACAAGGGAGAGAGTAAAAAAAATTTAAGAAATGTTGCGATCGCTGATATTATCACCAACGACCGCAAGAAAAGTCATCTTACATAAATATAAACTTGAGCATAAACAATGCAGCAATGACTGCGACGCCGACATTCAACTCTTTCGCACGACCACAAACCAGCTTAATCAATACGTAAGACACAAAGCCCATTGCAATGCCCGTTGCAATCGAGAAGCTGAGAGGCATAAGAATACAAACTACGACAACGGGTGCCGCTTCAGTAAGGTCTTCCCATTCTACATGTGTTAAACCTGCCATCATGAGCATCGCAACATAAAAAAGTGCTCCTGCTGTCGCAAACGCTGGAACCATTCCCGCAAGTGGTGCAAAGAACAGTGCTAACAAGAACATGACGCCTGCAACTACGGCAGTTAAACCTGTTCGTCCACCAGCACTCACACCCGCAGTACTCTCAATGTAACTCGTCGTGGTCGATGTTCCGAGTGCTGAACCTGCAATGGTTGCAACGCTGTCAGCAACTAGCGCACGATTCAAACGTGGTAACTTACCTTGATCATCAAGCAGTCCTGCACGTTGTGATACAGCGACTAAAGTGCCTGAAGTATCGAACAAATCCACAAACAAAAATGCAAAGACCACGGAAATCATGCTCACTTCAAACACATGTGATAAATCCATTTGCATGAATGTTGGCATTACACTTGGTGGCATAGAAACAATACCTTGATATTTAACTTCCCCAAATGCGAGTCCAATCAAGGTAATAATTAAGATGCTCAGGAATACTGCCGAGTGCATACCGCGCTGCACCATGGCAATAATCAATATAAAGCCAAGCCCAGCCATGACAGCAGGAAACGCAGTGATATCACCTAGAGTAACTAATGTTGCAGGGCTAGCAACAACAATTCCGGCGCTTTTCAAGCCGATTAAAGCTAAAAATATCCCGATACCTGCTGTAATACCGAACCGCAATCCCATTGGAATTGAATTTATAATCCATTCGCGCACTTTAAACAGCGATAAAAATAAGAAACAGATCCCTGACAGAAATACTGCTGCTAATGCTGTTTGCCATGTATACCCCATCTCACCAACAACCGTGTAAGTGAAAAAGGCGTTAAGCCCCATCCCCGGCGCAAGTGCAATTGGGTAATTAGCGTAAAAACCCATGATCATACAGCCAATCGCAGCAGCGACACAGGTAGCAACGAATACCGCACCATGATCCATCCCTGCATCCGCAAGGATGTTTGGATTCAAGAAAATGATGTATGCCATAGTTAAGAAAGTCGTGACCCCAGCAAGCACTTCACGTTTAACTGTGGTGTGGTGCTGTTTCAGCTTGAAAAGCTTTTCGAACATTTAAGCGTGTCCTTGGTAAATAAATAGCTGACTATCAATTCTCTAACATTTTGATGTCCTCATTCAGCACATTACTGCGTTGCAACTCTAGATACATAACGATTGTTATGAGCCTTTCATTGCACCTTGCATGCACTAAACCTGAACTTAAAAACTCTAGAGAAACTTATCGTCAACCACTTTTATGTTATTTTTATTGAGATACAGAGGATGTTTTCATATTAACCACAATGAAAACGGGCGAATTATACTGGCATCTATCACAACCGCATAGAATAATGTGATCAAACTCATAGTTTTGTTTTTCAAATAAATTATCACAAGAGTTGAAGACACTTATTTAACAGTAGGTAAAGTGGTCGAAATACTTGAAGGTGCGGCTTTCGAGCTTATTCAGAGATGAATTATTCAAGGCCTGGTTCTACAAAAATTGAAGCTTTCAAAACGAAGAAGAGCTGACGTTAAAAGCTCACTGAGTAAGAGCTTAGTTTTGTTAACGAAGCTTAAAAAAAGTTAAGCCTATTTTCATTTCACTTTAACCAACATACTTCAATACTGAGATATAGTGAAAAACGTGTTTTATCGGTTTTGAGTTAATATGTCTGAATCGCTAAATTGTATATGTAATATTAATCCGCACTATGCAAATGAATTCCAATTTTCTAGGGGAGACATTCATCATATAGCGATAAAACTAAGATCTTCAACAGAGGACGCTGGCTTTCCTCAGTTTGAATCCGTCACCTTTAAAAACACATCCTCGAACTTTGCAGTATCGTTTAATGTTGCTGTCAGCATAAATGATGGTATTTTGAGCTTTCATGCCGAGCCTCTCAACCTACCAGAAAATATGTCTTTTTCTCAATCAAATAAAGCTAAAAATCTTTGGGCATCATTTAATAATGCGGCACCAAGTTTGGAAAAAAAACTGAACAGCTCTAGACGCCAACAACTAAAATTAAGACAAGAAAAGTTAGATCAAACAGTTACATTACATACCAAAGAGTTAAAAGAGCTGAATGTCAGGCATAAACAGTCACTCAGAGAATCACATCAGAAAGAATATTTAAGTATTCACAGTGAAGCTTTTCCCGCAGTTATAGAGTCTGTCCATCACTTTAATCAAGCTCTTAAGAGTTATCAAAGTGCCTATGAAGCTGCCTTAGGTATTCCAAACCTACCTGAAGATACTAAGCAACGGTTAAGTTACCATTTAAACTTTTTAAAGATGAGCGATATTACTGATCTTCAGCAGTTTGATAGTGAATGCATTCAAAACAACTTAGCCCAGCTTAAAAGCCTTTTAACACAAGTTACAAGGGTTAATGTATTACCTGAAAAGGATGAGTTTTTACTTCATGAAAGTTTACAGCCTTCTGTAACTCATTTGACAGATTCGCTAACAACACTGAAATCGACACTCGAAGCAATAAAACCAACAACAGACGAGCATACTCACATAAGTATTGGAAAAGACATCACTAGAATTTTGGGGTTCTTAAGTGAGTACTAATACAATATTCAAAGGGACTGAAAGTTCAAGCCCCCATAAAAAAGGCAAAAAAAAACCCGCTCAATGAGCGGGTAAGACATCTTGCAAGCGGCCTCTTCGAGGAAGCTTTTTCTACTCAAAGTGCAGAAAACACTTGGCATAGTCAGCGAGTAAACCGCACCAGCTATGCTACTTGAATCTGTTCAAATGCCCTATTAAATAGAGCCAAGGGTGATGAATGGTAACTGAATTAAGGGTCCAGTCAGCCCTATTAAACTGGGTTCAGCTTATTAAACTGAAAGTGTATACAACCCGCCGTTGATTGCTTTCGCATTAAACCAAGTGGTTTGCCAATAAAGGGTTTCATTTCCTGTATACATAATGTGTACTCCTACAAAAGTTCAAAGTTGTTATAAATTAAAAATAACTCTAGTAAAGCGTTTGGGCTCGGTTCCTTGGAACTAGAGGTTCTCATATCCTTTGAGGCAAACAACTTGTTACTCGGGTCCTTGGAGTCACGTTTCCATCCTGGAAGAACAATCGATTCAAACATCATTTCCGAATCGATGAGTGCATTATATATAAATGTAGTTTTATTACAACTATTTTTATAAAAAAATATCAAAAATACGTTTTTATGTAATTTTGCAACCATTTAAACAGTTATTTTTTAGCGATCCATCTCTCAAAAGTATCAATAAAAACCACTAACCAACTGTTTTAAAACACATTAAATAAAAATCAAATTACTTTCATAAAACCAAGTGTTAAGCTCAAGTTCTCATCTAACTTTTAAAATGCTTATTGATCACATACCTGAACAGTGTTTCATTTCATATTAATCTTTAAGTAATGCTAGCAAGATATAATCAGATAAAACTCTTAGTAGAGCAGTGAACTATGGAAAGCACTAATCCTCAAAGTAGGTGCCCAGAGTGTACGTACTCATTTGATGGTGAGCACTATACTTTCGAAGAAGAAACACTAAAAAGTCTAGAAAAAAATTTAACCAAACAATTAATTAAGGGAAGTAATGACTCTCCGAGTCAACAAGTAGTTTTAACTGATGGTGCTAATGCATTTTTAGTATCAATTAAAAAGTATGGTTTCAATTATGGTTTCTCAAGATTTCACGCCCAGCTTGTTAATGAACCATCAGATGAGGGTAGGAAAATATGTAACGCTTTCAATGCTAGAGCTGATACACAGATAAGAAAAGCATCTGGAAAAGGCATGCTTGAGTGCTCAAAGCTTCATATGACACCATCTCACTCTTCAAAACCAGAAAAGATCTCATTAACTCAATTCCCAAAGAGACTGTGGGATTTTCTTATAAAAATCAACGGTGAATTATCATTAGAAATGAATAATCTCGCCCAACTTGAGCCCTCCGGCACCGCTTCGGAGTATCTAAAGTATATAGACAAATTAGCTTTTCGAGAAGCAATGGAATCAAATACTGAGATGCCTGAATTTAAAGTAATCTGTGAATGCGCAAAAGCGCTTTCATCAGAAATTTTATCTAGTGGCTACATTGATGAAAATGCCGCAATTGCCAGCATGATACGAAAATTGCCAGCGATGATTGATGAAGCATTAGAATCCCATCGCTTTTCAGGCGAGAGAATGGCCGCAGAAAACCCACGAACATTGAGGTTATTAAAAATAGATTTAGAAAGTAAACGGTAGTATTTCTGCAAAAAAATACCCGCTAAATAGCGGGCAAAGACATCTTGCAAGCGGCCTCTTTGAGGAAGTTACTCTCTCAACACAAAAGAATAACTTGGTATGTTCAGTAATGACTCATGCCATCACCAATCACACTACTTGAATTTGATAGACCCAAATGGGTAAAAACAAAGGGTGAATGGTAACTGATCATTGAAATAAGTTAATTATTTACAGTAGGGTCAGTTAGCCCTATAACTGGTCAGCTAAGTAAGCAATAAAACTTACAGCTTCATGATGAACAAACCACCTTTAATTGCGTCTGCATTAAACCAAGTGTTTTGCCAATAAAGATTTTCGTTGCCGGTATACATATTAAATTCCTTAAAAAATTATATTATTTACTTTAATTAACTATGTCGTCTTATATCGACCACAGTTAAGGGATAAAAAAGCGCTTACAGCTTTATGCTGAACAAACCACCTTTCATCGCTTCAGCGTTAAACCAAGTATTCTGCCAATATAGTTTTTCGTTACCTGTATACATATTAAGTACTCCTAAAAGTTCTAAGTTGTTATAAAAATTAAATTACTCTAGTAAAGCTTGGCTCGGTTCCTTGGAACTAGAGATTCTCATATCCGTGGAGACAAACAACTTGTTACTCGGGTCCTTGGAGTCACGTTTCCTTCCTGGAAGAACAACATCCGATTCAGTGTCATTTCCGAATCGATGAGTGCATTATATATAAATGTAGTTTTATTACAACTATTTTTTCTAAATAAACTAAAAACACTGCCGTTTCTGTAATTTTGTTACACAAAAAGGTGATGCAGGTTTGCACCTTAATCACAGTTAACTAACCAACCATCTGTATTAAAAGGACTTATACAATGTTTTAAAATTACTTAACGCTTTTTCTGTTTGTTTGAATACTTTTTTGCTTTTTATTCAAAACTTATTCGGTTTTGGTAACATGATATACTGCACTCAAAATAGATATTGCGCTTAAGGAGCCCTCGTGACCGCATTGAATCAACTTTATCCACAACCTCTTTGGCAATGGTTTGAAACTATTTGCTCAATCCCACACCCTTCAAAGCATGAACAAATGCTTAGTCAACATATTCAAGATTGGGTATCTGATAAAGGTTTTGAGTTTGTAGAAGATCATGTTGGTAATGTGATCATCAAAAAGCCGGCAACAGTTGGGATGGAGGATCGTAAAACAGTATGTATCCAAGCACACTTAGATATGGTGCCTCAAAAGAACAACGATAAAGAACACGATTTTACCAAAGATCCTATCCAAGCTTACGTTGATGGTGATTGGGTAACAGCTGACGGAACAACATTAGGTGCCGACAACGGTATTGGTATGTCGAGTGCACTTGCGATTTTGGGTTCAACAGACATCAAGCATGGTCCATTAGAAATACTATTGACCATCGACGAAGAAGCGGGAATGACAGGCGCTTTTGGACTTCAGGCAGGTGTGCTTGAGGCTGACATCCTCATTAATACTGACTCTGAGCAGGAAGGCGAAATCTACATGGGTTGCGCTGGCGGTGTTGATGCTGAAATTAAAGTTCCAATGGCGTGGGAAGCTGTTGAGTCAACTCAAAAAGCCTTTAAGCTTGAAGCTAAAGGCTTGAAAGGCGGCCACTCAGGCGTAAACATTCACATGGGCCGTGGTAATGCGAATAAGCTTTTAGCTCGCTTCCTTTTCGGTCATGCTGATGAACTTGCATTAGAACTTGCCTCATTTACCGGTGGCTCGCTAAGAAATGCTATCCCACGTGAAGCTGATATCGTTTTTACCGTTCCTGCCGAAAAAATTGAATTATTGAATCAACGTGTTGATCAATTTGACGGTATCGTGCGAGCTGAGCTAGCCATAGCAGATCCAAGCACATCGTTTACATTAACGGAAGTTACTACTCCTGAAAAAGTCATGGCAGAGGATACTCAAAATGACTTCATTGCATTACTTAATGCGGCACCTAATGGTGTGATTCGTATGAGTGATGACGTAGCAGGCGTTGTTGAAACCTCATTAAATGTTGGTGTTATCACTACAGAAGATGAATGTGTAAATGTTCTTTGTCTCATTCGCTCGCTGATTGATTCAGGCCGCAGCGAAGTTGAAGGCATGCTTACTGCGTTAGCACAACTTGGTGGCGCAGAAGTAGAGTTTAGCGGTGCGTACCCAGGTTGGAAACCGGATAATAGCTCTGCCGTCATGGCGCTCGTGAACGAAACGTATCACGATATCTATAAAAGAGAGCCTGATATCATGGTGATTCACGCTGGTCTAGAGTGTGGTTTATTCAAAAAGCCTTACCCTGAAATGGACATGGTCTCAATTGGCCCAACCATTCGTTATCCGCACGGCCCTGATGAAAAAGTATTGATTGAAACAGTTGGTCAGTATTGGGAGCTATTATTAGCGGTTCTTGAACGCATTCCAGCTAAGAACTAAATTTACCGACTTTCTTATATAGTAAGCTCCAATATTTGTTGGGGCTTTTTTTTTCACTTATTCACCTGTAGATTCTTAATATCGTTTATTAAAAGGGCTTTAAGTGAATAAATACGAAGTTACGGTCGATACATTCAACCGCTTAGCGAAGCGATACCAAGATAAGTATATGAACTTCGATTTCTATTTTGATACCTACGATAGATTCCTCAGTCTTATCAAAGGTGATGCATCAATTTTGGAACTCGGCTGTGGTCCCGGAAATATTACTCACTATTTATTGTCCAATAAACCAGATTTGAGAATACTGGCCACTGATCTTGCTCCAAATATGCTCGAACTCACGAAACTGAATAATCCATCCGTTAGAACGATGAAACTTGATGGACGAAGTGTTGAGCAAGTTGATGAAACATTTGATGCGATAGTTTGCGGTTTTTGTACACCGTATTTATCCAGAACAGATATTAAAAAGCTGATTAAAGATATAAGAGATAAACTCGAATTAGGTGGACTACTTTATCTAAGTACAATGGAGGATGACGATAACAAATCGGGGATGCAAACATCGGCCAGTGGAGATCAAGTTTATATTCATTACCATCAGTATGAACACATAAAGGCACAGCTGATGTTAAATAACTTCAAAATAATTGAACACTATCGAAAGCAATTTCCTGCCGAGGATGAGCTAACAGCGACAGATCTGTTCATTTATGCACGAGCTATCTAATCGTTACTACACCTTTCATATAGTCTGCTGCGTTACCGATTAAGATAACACTATCGCCTTCAATTCGGCACTCAAGCTCTCCAACTCGTTTGGATAGCTGTTTTGCTGTTAATTTATTCTTAGACAACTTTTGAGCCCAGTATGGCGCTAACTCACAATGCGCAGAACCTGTTACGGGATCTTCATTGACATTAAGTTTGGGAAAAAAGCAGCGGCTTACAAAGTCACAATCATCACCGATAGCCGTCACCACAACACCACGATATTCTAGTTTAGACAGCAAATTATAATCAGGTTGTATGGCATGAACCTCTGCTTCATTTTCCAAAACAACACAATAATCAAAGCCAAGTAACACTTCCAGTGGTTCTACTCCAAGACCGTGCAGAAGTAAATCTGGTGCAACAACTTTTTCTATTTGCGTGGCAGGAAACCTCATTTGATAACCAGCGTCACACTGTTTAACCAATAAGGTTCCACTACGAGTATAAAATTCAATTTCTGAACTGGTATCATTTAAATGCTGAAACAATACATGCGCTGTTGCTAGAGTAGCGTGACCACACAAATCGACTTCGCCATTGGGCGTAAACCACCTTAAACAATAACCGTCGGCCTCTTTAACAAAGAATGCTGTCTCCGATAAATTATTTTCAGTCGCTATATTTTGTAAAAGTTCATCCGACAACCAGCTATCCAAGGGACAAACTGCAGCAGGGTTTCCCCTAAAAACAGAAGAAGTGAACGCATCCACCTGATAAATATTAATCTTCATTGCTTTGCTCATCGATACAACATTCATCTTGGATGAAATTGATGACAGATTGCCACTTTTCGTAGTCTGCAACACAAAAGAGTGTACGCCCTTCTCGTCGCTGCGAAATTAAGCCTGCTGAAGCCAGTGCTGAAATATGATGAGATAATGTCGACCCCGGGATCGCTAACATTTCCTGTATATCACCAACGGCAATCCCTGCATATCCCGCTTTCACTACCGACTTAAAAATTGATAGTCGTGTTGAATGCCCTAGCTCTTTCAAAGCCTTAGCAGCAATATCTACGTTCATTGTAATCAAACCTTAAAAGACTTTAATTCGATATTACTAGAAATACCTTGATCATGACAGCAATTACACTTATATTTCGGTTATTCCGGAAATACAGAGATTAAATTGTGGAAATTTCAGCAATAGAAAAAACGATTAATATGTTCCTTTTTTTAGGAGCTGAGCTCACAATCTTGTTTCTTGTCATCAGTTATATTGTTGGCTTTCTACAAGAAAAAATACCACCAGCTAAAATCCAAAGTATTTTGAGCAGTAAAAATGGCCGAGGATATTTAATTGCAGCTCTGCTTGGGGCTATCACGCCATTTTGCTCATGTTCAACGATCCCCTTTTTAAAGGGGTTACTAAGAGCGAAAGCAGGGTTTGGCACTATGTTGGTATTTTTGTTTTCTAGCCCACTTTTAAACCCAATTATTATTGGCTTATTTATTGTCACTTTCAGTTTCAAAGTTGCCATCTTCTACTTTGTTATTGCTATGGGGGTATCAATTGCAGCCGGGATCATTCTTGAATACTTGGGCTTTGAAAAATACGTAAAGCCTGACGCTTACCTGGAACCAGAAGTTAAAGGTTGTGGCTCTGGCTGCTCAGTGAAACCACAGAGTAATATTTGGGTTAGGGTATGGAAGAGTACTTGGAAAGATTTTAAAAAAGTGCTTCCTTATTTATTGATTGGTATAGGTATTGGTGCGTTTGTTTACGGGTTTATCCCGACTGAATTTATTTCTTCGGTAGCCAGTGACGATAACCCTTGGGCAATACCTGTTTCAGCGGTTATCGGAATACCACTGTATATCAGAGCTGAAGCCGTCATTCCATTGAGTGCTGCACTCGTTGCGAAAGGAATGAGCATGGGTGCCGTGATGTCACTCATTATTGGTAGTGCTGGAGCCAGCTTAACAGAGGTAATCTTATTGAAGTCGATTTTCAAAAATAAGATGATCATTGCCTTCGTAGCTGTCGTATTATCAATGGCGATATTCGCAGGATACGGCTATCAATGGCTCTTCAGTTAAAGTCGTCATAATCGTAGCTCATGGAAAACCATGAGCTACGTACTTTAGCCATCACGACTACACTTTAAATTGATTGATATTATTGGATAATTGCATCGTAGTATTATCAAACTCTTTCACGGTCTTTGCCAATTGGCCCGCTGACGTTAACGAGTTGTCTGAAAGCCCTCTTACTGCTTCAATATTACTGGCCACTTCTTCCGCTGCGACTGCTTGTTGACTGATCGCTACAGTAATTTCAGTCGTTTGTTGCTGAATATCATTAATCGCTTGAGTGATGTCTTTTAATGCTATTTCAACTTGTCCAGTCAATGCTTCACCTGATTTAGCCTGATCCACACTAGTCTCCATCACTTGCTCTGCTTGCAGTGCACTTTGTTGTAGTGTTTCAATAATTTGTTGAATGTTTGTTGTTGAATCCTGAGTTCTAGAAGCCAATGTTCTTACTTCATCCGCAACAACCGCAAAACCACGACCTTGTTCACCAGCACGTGCAGCTTCAATAGCCGCATTCAAAGCTAAAAGGTTGGTTTGTTCTGCAATTCCCCTGATGACATTGAGCACTTCGCCAATCTTCTCGCTGCTGCCACGTAGCTCTCGTATCACATCGGCTGCTTCAATCACTTGCTGAGACATAGTTCGAATACCGTCAGTGGCTAAAGTAACGATTTTCACACCGTCTTCAGCCTGAGTATGAGCATTATCTGCAAGTTCAATCGCATTTTGCGTAGTTGAAGCCATTTCTTGGCTTGTCTGTGCCATTTCTGTGGCTGACGCTGCTACAGAGTCAATTTGTAGCTTTTGCTGTTTCACAATATCAACAGCAACTTCGCATTCTTTATTGGCTTCGACAACACCATGACTCACGTTTGCTGTGAGCTGACCGGTTTGCTTTAACATCGACTGAACTTTTTCAGCAAACAAATTAAATGCTTTGCCAAGCCTGCCAAGTTGATCTTCTCTATCAAGCTCAATACGTTGAGACAAATCGCCATCACCTTGAGCTATATTTTCCATTGCATCAACCAATTTTTTTAGTTGAGTTCTGAATGGTAATAGCATCATCCACACCATGGCTGCCACGAGTAAAATGATGCCAACAGCCACTAATGAGGCATTCCATACCACTTTTTGTACAGGTGCATCGATCACCGTTTGAGGCAGCATGAAACCAAGGTGCCAGCGCTGTTGAGGGTAATCACTCGAGACATCCATAAAAGATACGCGCTGTGGTACACCATCAAAAATAACCTCGGCAACACCGGAGTCATTGTTGATCATTGCGCTTTCTAGTGCTGAAAAACCACTACTGTCACTGAATTGAGCATCAACTTTACTCAGCATTGAACCAGGAGGAAAGCTGTCATTAAAACCTTTGAAAAAAACCAACTTACCTTCATCTGTCATCAAAAAGGCTTGGCCTTGCTGCTGATATTTAATGGGTGCTAATAAATGCTGACCAATGGTATCAACTAAGATATCCATGCCACCGATTCCGATCAACTTTCCTTGCTGATCTATAACAATGGTTTTAACCGTTGCTGAGATTGAACCATCATTAGCATCAACAGCAGGATCGCTTACATATAATCCATTTTTGTCGATAGACTTTTGCCACCAAGGTCGTTTATTGGTGTAGTAGTTAGGGTCGCCATCATAGCGCCCCAAAATATCAAAGTACTCGTATGTGTTCGCTGAACCGAAAAACACAGCTTTGATGTCTTTATCGCTGTCAGTGAGATACGTAAAATGCTTAATAATTCTGTTGTATTGGGCGTCACCTGATAAGTCTGAGCCTCGTGTATGATATTGACTGAACCAATTCAATACGTCTGGCTGAGAAAATAAGGTATGAATGATTTGGCCTTTGGCTTGAAAGTAGTCTTTAACTTCAGTAGCTTTAAGCTCGACCAAACTATGAATATCTGAATCTATCTGATTACGTGCTCGCTCGCTCTCATGACTCACCAATATACTTGCTACGATTGCCAACATAATGGCAAGAGGGCTTACAATCATAATCACTAATTGCAAGCTGAGAGAACGCTTAAACACCCTCATTACGACTTCCTTTTTAATTTTATTATATTGGAATGGTTTATTTTTGATTGTGTAATACTAAAGTGCAACAGGCATTATTTTAAAAGAATTTTTATATTGCGATTAGACTGCAATGATGAAACATTTCACTGCATAAACATCTATTAGGTAGATAGGTATAAAATTTAACTACACAATAAAGCACTATGGTATTAGTTCTAACTGTGTAGGTTGATCGCTTTGTTCAGAAGTAACTTGAGCACATAGACCCACTGAAATACCCACGAGCCGAATTCCTCTTTTTTGACCTCGAGCATAAGCTTCAGCGAGCAACTGCTTAAATAACTTAGGTGATATTTCATCACTTCGTTGCTCTACTGTGGTTTGTTGAAAGTCAGCAAACTTTAATTTAACCACTTGTTTTTGAATTTGACGCTCTTTAGCACTGCGTTGCACTCTTACCGATAACTCTTTTATTAAACCTACGAGCACTCCCTCACATTGCTCTAATTGAAATATATCTTGAGCTAATGTTGTTTCCACTCCGACCGATTTACGCTCACGAGAGGACACAATGGCGCGTTCATCAATACCAAAGCTTCGTTCTATCAATACCTGTCCAAACTTTCCAAATTTTTGAATCAACCTGTTTTCATCAAATTGTTGAACATCCTCGCATGTCGATAACCCCAGTTGAGCTAACTTTTCTTCTGTAACCTTACCCACTCCTGGGATTTTTCGTAGAGACAGCGTTTTAACGAACTCTGTGACTTGCGGAGGCGTGATGACAAATTGACCATTAGGTTTATTTAAGTCTGAAGCTACTTTAGCGAGAAATTTCACCGGTGCGATACCTGCAGATGCTGTTAAACCCGTCAATTCGAATATTTTGCTACGGATCTCCTCTGCAATAAGAGTCGCTGAACCATGACAATGTGGGCTATCCGTCACATCAAGGTAAGCTTCATCGAGAGAAAGCGGCTCAATTAAATCGGTATATTTAGCAAAGACTTCTCTTATTTGCTGTGATACCTGCTTGTAGACTTGCATACGTCCTGGCACTAAAACCAAATCAGGGCAAAGCTTTAAAGCTTGCTGAGTAGGCATAGCAGAACGGACACCAAATTCACGTGCTGCGTAGTTACAGGTTGAAATCACACCTCTACGTTCCCGGCTACCCCCAACGGCAAGAGGCTTATCTCTAAATTCAGGAAAATCACGCATTTCTACAGCTGCAAAATAGCAGTCCATATCCACATGTATGATCTTTTTCATGAAGTACACCAGTAACTGTATATATAAACAGTATATAATCATGAGACGTAATTTTATAGCTAATTTTTTGGTAATTTTGCTAAATAAAGTAATCCCTAAGCGCAGTAAAAGGGTAATTGAATAAATAGGATTAACATTCAAACGGATTGAGGCGCAATATGAAAAGACTACTGCTAATTTTGACTTTATTGATTAATTTAAATGCTAATGCGGTTGTGATAGATAAAACACCACTGGTGATCGGAGAAACCATTAGCTTTAAATCAAAAGCCCTTAATGAAACTCGCCAGTTTAATGTGTATCTTCCCGTCAGTTACTTCAAGGCTCAATCAAAACACTACCCTGTGATTTACCTTTTAGATGGCGGGGTGGATGAAGATCTTGTTCATATGAGTGGATTAACTCAATTTTTATCTTTCTCTTGGATACACTCAATGCCTGAAGTGATCGTTGTTGGTATTCAGAATGTCGATAGGCGCCGTGATTTCACTTATCCAAGCTCAGATTTAACGGATCAGAAAGAGCTTCCAACATCCGGTAAATCAAGTACTTTTATTTCGCATCTTAGCAATGAGTTATTCCCTTTAATCGACGATCACTATCGCACAACGAACAATAGAACTTTAGTCGGTCAATCCTTGGGAGGATTATTAGCCAGTACCATATTGCATCAGCAACCTAACATGTTCACAAACTACCTGATTGTCAGTCCAAGCTTATGGTGGGATAAAGAGTCTTTATTGTCTCGGCCTCTGGACTTAAATACCTTTAAAGGAAAAGTATTTATAACGGTGGGCGAAGAAGGACAGATCATGAAACGAGTTGCTAAATCACTGTATGAAAAAACACTTCAAGCAGGCTTAAAGTCAAATATGGTGGCCTTTGAGTTTTACCCAACACTAGATCATGGAGATGTCCTTCATTTGGGAGCCTATAAAGGGCTCGGCTTCCTTTTTAATAAACCAGAAACTCGATGAATAAACTCAGATAGGAAATAACAAAAAAGCGACATTAAATGATGTCGCTTTTATTGGAGAGTGCAGAGTTGTGGTTAAATAATTCTGTTTTTTTCTAACATCTCTTTACGAGCGGCTTCTTTTTCCATGCGACGTTTACGTCTGTCACAAGGATCATCGCAATCACAGGCTTTTTCAATACCTAATGCACCTAGGCCACCACAACTGCCCTCTACGGCTTTTCTCTTCACAATATAGCCAATAGACATCAACAAGAAAAACGTTAATAACACCACAAAAGCGGCAATAAAGGTGCTCATAAGGACTCCACTACTCTTTTACGTATTTTTTGAAAGCATCACTGTAATGGACTTTGAATCCATCATCTTGCTTTTCGATGAGCATTATCGCTAAGTTTTGTTTTTTAGCAAGTGCTAACGAATCTTTAACGCCTAAAACCATCATTGCTGTAGCATAACCATCTGCAACCATACACTCTTTATTGAGTACGGTCACTGATGCTAAGCGGTGCTGCACTGGCATTCCAGTTCTAGGATCAATGATATGATTATAGCGTTTACCGTTTTCTTCAAAATAATTTCTGTAGTCACCAGAGGTTGCCATCGCCATATCTCCAGGTGCAATTACTTGCTGAACTTTACGCTCATCTGAAGTTGGTTTTTCAATCGCAACTTTCCAACCTGAACCATCCGCTTTCTTACCTTTAACTCTGAGCTCACCACCAATTTCAACAAGGTACCCTGACACATGATATTTTTCGAATATTGCTGAGACTTTATCAACACCAAAACCTTTGGCAATTGAAGATAAATCGGCATACAAGTCTTTACTGCCTTTCTCTAAACGCTCTCCATTGATAACAACACCATTTATATTTACACGTTTTCTCGCTGCAGCAACTTGTTCAGTCTTTGGCGCTTCTAATTGTCCCTTACGCGGCCCAAAACCCCAAAGGTTAACCAATGGTCCAACCGTGATGTCTAACGCACCATCAGAGATTTTATTTATCTTTTTTGCTTCTTTGATAACAGTTAACAAGTCTGGAGACACCTTAATACCTTGACCTTCTTTTAGCCTGTTATAGGTTGATAATTCAGAATCAGGTCTATAGGTCGACATTTGGTCATTCACTTGTTCAAGTGTTAGCTCTACTTGAGCATGTAAGGTATCAATGTCAGGTGTTTTATCGTTCGGCACATATTTAATGTGATATGTCGTTCCCATGGTACTGCCCTGCAAAGAAACAGTATCGACATGTTTGCTACAGCCTGAAAGTGCTGTAGCAACAACTATAAAGAAAAACATTTTAAATGCAGACGTTAACTTAACCATTGGCAGAACTCCTATTGTTCAAGTGCCTTCCTAGTTACTCCTTATTTTAAACCATAAATAATATAGCTGCCTAACTTAAAGTGAACAGCGGTCTAATAAGTCACAAGTGTCATCGGATTAATTTACGAGTTTCCAAAAATGATATTATCAAAAGTTGGATTACTGAATAACTGCTGAGTTTCTTCTGTGCTGTATCCACCTTCCATGGCGATTCGCTCCAACCCTGCTAAAAATAACTGTGTTTGTTCAGAGTAAACACTTGCCATATAATCGATGCCGCTCAGCCCGTTAAACTTAAGCTCACGCCATTGCTTGTTCCAATGGGGTCTCACTTGGATAGGGTTTCCTTGACTGTCTTTAACACTGAGCCATTGATTCAGAACAGATTGCATAAATTCAATCCATTGTTGTTTGGGTACTTGTAAATTGCCTAAAATTTCAATTGCAAAACATGCCTTGCTTCCATATAAGGGAGAAAGTGCAACTTCCGAACCTCCAGTGACTCGAACTTCCATCGTCGTTTGTAATGCCTGCTTGCCTTTGGCTTGAGAGTAAATTAAGGTCATTGCTCGCCACCAAATGTCCCAACCCACAGCCCAATCCAAACTTCCATCATCCATGGTTGGTATTGCTATGTTCATTTCCATAATAGTCACCGGTATATTATGAATACCTCTTTGGAAATGCATAGCTTCAGAGATAGGAATACACACTGGTTGATCTGGTTGATAAAAAACTTTGTTTGTAAGCTCAGCAAATAATTTGGCAACTTCTTCTTGTGAAAGAAGCTTGCTCAAAACAGGAGTGATTAAATAGACAAAATACGTGAGGACATTCTGTTCTAAATCATGCGCTTGAATTGGTGATGGAATGCTATCGTTAAAATCGCCACTGTTATCCCATGTATTTACAATTGCATCTTGTTGATAGGGAAAGTAAAAAAACTCTGCATAGTAATTGTTTTCACATATTTTTATAAAGTTATCCTTGGCTTTGATTAAATCAGTTGAAGAGGATTTCTGCGGTGCAAAAAAATCTGGAGCATCATCCAGTTTTTTGGGTGGAATAGCACTAAGCATTGGAACTCGCTTTGGCTGAAGTAAGGCATAAGACAGTTCATCTAAACGAAGGACTAAGGAAGTAACAACACCAATTAAGCCAAAATTGGCGACTATGCTCTTAAGTGTTGCTTTGTCATTAAGCCAACCTTGAGGAATAGTATATTGAGCTAATTTAAGTTCTTCATAATCACAAACTGTTTGTAATTCGCCATTCGTGTTTATGAACTCAATGGCTACAACTAAATCAGAAAGTGATTGAGTATTGATTCCTGCACCGTGACATCCTGAGCAACATACAGAACCAAGCGCATTTTCAACAAGAACTACATTATATGGTATTCCCCAAGCATCTATATCAGGGTCAGATTGTTTACTCTGCCATTGTTCATAACTCCATAGCCGGATATGATTATTATGAACTGCCGAGCCAACTTTACACAAATGATGACGCTGTTTGGTTAAGTACGGTTTGCCAATCAGCTCTATCTGTTGAAACTCATTTTCAGGGTCAATTGAAGGGTGCAAACTAGGCTTACCAATAGCAAGTCGTTTACTTTGCAAGCAAACTAAGAGTTGCGTATTTTCAGAGAAAATATCTGAAAATGAATGCCTGAATTGTGCAACTCTGATTCTTAAATTATTCTGTTTGGCCTTTTGAACGAGCTCCTTAAGGACTGCAACTTGAGTTATATAGTGTGTTTCACGTGGAGTGTTACTAATCGATTTCCCCCAGTTTTCAAATGTCTCATTTTTTGTATCTTTTCTTTCGAGCCATTTAAACTTACGATCTGTTAAGGCTGATATCTGATTAAAGGTACTTATATCGACATCAGTAAACGAACTATCCTTCAGTACATTGAGCACAGCATCAGGGTGAGAAAATAGAACTTGCTCAAATAACAGTAATTTATGTTCCGCAACCCAAAGCAAACCATTACTGTTGATAAAATTAATGAGTTCATCGACTTTATCTTGAGCACTAGTACTTTCGGTTACTCTTAAAAGAGATTTTGCTTGTAGAGAATTTGATAATAATGCAGCTAATATACTTAATTTAGATGTCGCTGAGAGAAGCTTTCTTCTACTAATTGACTGAAGGTTCTTAGAGTTTTTAGACATTATTTGCACCTAAAAAAGATGAACGTCACCTTCCATAGAAACAATAAGCATCTATTTTACATCGACATTTTAGATATCTCTAAGCATGAACGAAAATTAATCTAGCGAACTTATCGTTCATACAACAAAGCTACTAATCATTCGAGTTTAGAGAAACACCTTTCTTAGGTTATAAATACAAAAAAGCCGAATGTTGAATCAACATACGGCTTTTATATTTGTTACTTAAGGGTGATTAGCCACCGAAGTCATCTAATAAGATGTTTTCGTCTTCTACACCTAAATCTTTAAGTAGACCAATTACTGCCGCATTCATCATTGGAGGACCACACATGTAGAACTCACAATCTTCTGGTGCTTCATGATCTTTCAAGTAGTTTTCATAAAGAACGTTATGAATGAAGCCAGTATAACCGTCCCAGTTGTCCTCTGGTTGAGGATCTGAAAGCGCAACGTGCCAATCAAAGTTATCGTTATCCGCAGCTAAGCCATCGAAATCTTCAACATAGAACATTTCACGCTTAGAACGTGCACCGTACCAGAATGACATCTTACGATCCGAGTTAAGACGTTTAAGTTGATCGAAGATATGAGAACGCATCGGCGCCATACCAGCACCACCACCAACAAATACCATCTCAGCGTCAGTTTCTTTCGCAAAGAATTCACCAAATGGACCTGAAATCGTTACTTTGTCACCCGCTTTTAGGCTCCAAATATACGATGACATTTTACCACAAGGTAGGCTTAAATTACGTGGAGGCGGCGTAGCAATACGCACGTTCAACATAATGATGCCTTCTTCTTCTGGGTAGTTCGCCATTGAGTATGCACGAATTGTTTCTTCGTCTACTTTTGACTCTAACTTGAAGAAGCCAAAGTGTTCCCAGTCGCCACGGTATTCTGCTGGTACATCAAAATCAGCATATTTCACATGGTGAGCTGGTGCTTCAATTTGAATATAACCACCTGCACGGAAAGGTACAGACTCACCATCAGGGATGCCAAGCTTAAGCTCTTTAATGAATGTAGCTTTGTTATCGTTAGAGATAACATCACATTCCCATTTCTTAATGCCGAAGATTTCTTCGTCAAGTTCGATTTCCATGTCAGTTTTTACATTTACCTGACATGATAAACGACAACCTTGGCGAGCTTCACCTTTAGTAATGTGATCTAATTCAGTAGGCAGAATATCACCACCACCTGATTTGATGTTCACACGGCACTGGCCACATGAGCCACCGCCACCACATGCACTTGAAACAAAGATACCGCTTTCGGCTAATGCACCTAGTAATTTTCCGCCAGCAGCGGTCTTAATTGCTTTGTCAGCATCACCGTTGATGCCGATGGTAATATCACCTGACGCAACCAGTTTAGATTTAGCGAATAAAATCACTAAAACTAATACCAGTACGATCACAGTGAACATACCTACACCTAAGAAAATAATATCCATCAACTTATCCTTAGAGGGTCCTAATTAAATTGCCCTAAAATACTCTGTCAATGGGCGTGTTACAGTGACACGCCTGAAAATGACATAAAACCTAAGGCCATAAGACCAGCGGTGATAAAGGTAATACCAAGACCGCGTAAGCCATCTGGTACATCAGCGTACTTCATCTTCTCACGGATACCCGCAAGTAACACGATAGCCAGTGCCCAACCGACACCAGAACCGATACCAAATACCACACTTTCACCTAAGTTATAATCACGCTCTACCATGAACGATACAGCGCCAAAAATCGCACAGTTCACTGTAATCAGTGGTAGGAAAATACCCAGTGCGTTATACAAAGGTGGGAAATACTTATCCAATGCCATTTCCAAAATTTGAACCAATGCTGCAATTACACCAATGAAAGTGATGAATTTCAGGAAGCTCAAATCTGCATCAGGGAAACCAGCCCATGCAAGTGCACCTGGTGCTAATAAGCCTTGATAAATAATTTGGTTAGCTGGTACTGAGATCGCCAATACCACGATAACTGCAACACCTAAGCCCATCGCCGTTGTTACTTTCTTAGATACCGCTAGGAAAGTACACATACCAAGGAAGAAGGATAGTGCCATGTTTTCAATGAAAACAGAGCGAATAAACAAACTGATTAAATGTTCCATTACGCTTACCCTTTCGCTTCAACTTGGTCAGGCTTATAAGTACGGATGATCCAAATCAGAATACCGATTAAGAAAAACGCACTTGGTGGAAGAAGCAGTAGACCATTTGGTTGATACCAACCGCCTTCAGAGATCTTCTTCATGATTTCGATACCGAACAAACTGCCGTTACCAAATAACTCACGAACAAAACCTACGCCTAGAAGAATTGCACCGTAACCTAAACCGTTACCGATACCATCCATAAAGCTCATCATTGGCGGAGTCTTCATTGCGTACGCTTCAGCACGACCCATCACGATACAGTTAGTAATAATCAAACCAACGAATACTGACAGCTGCTTTGCTACATCATAAGCAAACGCTTGCAGTACTTGGTCAACCACGATTACCAATGACGCAATAATGGTCATTTGTACGATAATACGAACACTGCTCGGGATTTGATTACGGATGATTGAGATAAACAGGTTAGAAAACGCCGTTACCGCAGTCAATGCTAAGGTCATTACCAACGCCGTTTCCATTTTACTGGTTACAGCTAGAGCACTACATACACCCAATACTTGGAGCGCAATTGGGTTATTACTGATAATCGGGCCAGTTAAGACCGATTTAAGTTCTTTAGCATCAGCCATTACTTTAACCCTCCTTTACGGGCTTTATCGATAAACTGAGCAAAACCTTCTTTACCAAGCCAGAATGTTAGTGAATGCTGAACACCATTACTGGTTAGGGTTGCGCCAGAAAGCGCATCAACACCATGAACTGTTTGAGCTTCAACAGGGTTTTTAGTTACTTTCATAACAAAGTTACCTTTGTCATCATATAACTTTTTGCCCGTCCACTTAGCAATCCATTTCGGGTTTTGAACTTCACCACCTAGACCTGGCGTTTCACCAGAGCCTGAGAATTTGTAGTAAACCAAGCTTTCAACTGTGTTCATGTCTGGTTTAAGTGCTAAGAAAGCATACATGGTAGACCAAAGGCCATAACCTTTAATTGGTAGAATAACCGTTTCAAGTTTACCTTGCTCACTACGAACTAAGTATACCACGGCGTCATCAGCCACACGCTTAACAGAAGCTATATCGTGTTCAGGTTTGAAAGAGATCTTTGGATCACGTGCTGCTTTGTCCATATCGAACGCATCAGCTTGTGCTTTTGTTGCATTTGTAAAGTCACCTGTTTTCAGATTTACAATCTTCGCTGTGATGCGAGCACTGTAGATATCTTCAACTTGTTTTTTAGTCGCATTACTGGTGTCTTTCATTAAGCCTGCTGCAGAAAGGATATATTTCTGCTTATCAAAACGTTTATTTTGATCTTGCGTAGGCTTAAGCATAACAGCGGCTGCCGATACTAAAATCGAACAAACCAAACACAGGCCAACAACGGTGAATAGCGTTCTTCCAAATGAATCTTTATTTGCTGCGTTAGCCACGAGCGATCCTCCGTTTGATATTCGACTGAACCACGAAGTGGTCGAACAATGGAGCAAACAAGTTAGAGAATAAGATCGCTAACATCATGCCCTCAGGGAATGCAGGGTTAATCACTCGGATGAATACCACCATCGCACCGATTAAGATACCGTAGCACCATTTACCTTTATTGGTAAATGAAGCAGAAACTGGATCGGTTGCCATGAACATCATACCGAATGCGAAACCACCTAATACTAAGTGCCAGTACCACGGCATCGCAAACATCGGATTCGTGCTACTACCAATAAGGTTCAGTAATGTTGATACGGCAATCATACCGACCATCAAGCCACCAACAATTCGCCATGATGCAATCTTAGCGTAGATGATAACCAAACCACCGATAAGGATAGCTAACGTCGATACTTCACCCATAGAACCAGGAATAAAGCCTAAGAACGCATCCCACCATCTTTGGTCGAACGCATAACTAAAGTGACCAGCTGCCGCTTGGCTTAATGCAGTAGCGCCAGAGAAGCCATCAGCTACAACCCAAGATGTGTCACCAGACATATTTAATGGATAAGCGAAGAAAAGGAACGCACGACCCGCTAGCGCAGGGTTAAGGAAGTTACGGCCTGTACCACCGAATACTTCTTTTGCGACCACAACACCGAAGGTAATACCCAGCGCAACCATATATAAAGGAATGGTTGGTGGCAGTGTTAGTGCAAAAAGAATCGATGTTACGAAGAAACCTTCGTTAATCTCGTGACCACGAACAGATGCAAACAGGACTTCCCAGAAACCGCCCACGATAAATGCTGTTGCATAAACTGGTAGGAAGAAACAAGCACCGTACCACAGTAAAGTCGCCCAGTGAGCGTCTTTAGTCAGGTGAGCACCAAACATACCAAATAGGTCAACTTGCCAAACGTCAGGCGTACCAAAACCAGCAATTAATGCGTCTTGTGCTTGCAGACCAACGTTATACATCCCCATAAACATCGCAGGGAAAGCACATGCCCATACGGTGATCATGATACGTTTTAAGTCGATGTTATCACGAACGTGAGTACGACCTTTGTTCACATGACCTGGTGTATAGAATACTGTGTATACCGCTTCAAATAGCGCATACCACTTTTCGTATTTACCGCCTTTTTCAAAGTTCGGTTCGATACGTTCGAAAAAACTCTTTAAGCCCATTAGCCTTCCCTCTCGATCGTATCTAAACAGTCGCGAAGATATGATCCGTGATCATACTTGCCTGGACATACGAAAGTACATAACGCTAAATCTTCTTCATCCAGCTCTAACGCACCTAATGCTTGCGCGCCATCAACATCACCTGATAACAAGTCACGTAATAGCATAGTAGGAAGAATATCTAACGGCATAACACGCTCATAAGCACCAATTGGTACCATTGAACGATCTGAACCACCTGTAGAGGTCGTTAGATTGAATAAACGTGATGGCGATAAGTGAGACAAAAATGCACGAGTTGCAGAATACTTCTTAGCACCAGGCATTGCCCAACCAAGAAATTCTTTTTCTGTACCTTCTTCTAAAACACTTACCTGTGCGTGATAGCGACCCAAGAATGCGTGTGGCCCTGCCGCTGTGCGACCGTTCAACACTGAACCTGAGATAACACGAACACTTCCTTCTTGAGTTTCCTTCGCCATTAGCTCAGTCATGCTCGCACCGGCTACAGTACGAAGTAATCTTGGCTTAAGGGCTTTAGGGCCACCTACAGCAACAACTCGCTCAACGTTTAATTCGCCAGTCATAAATAGCTGACCAATGGCAATTACATCTTGGTAACCAATATGCCAAACCGTGCGATTAGCTGAAGCAGGAAGCAAGTGATGGATATGAGTCCCTACTAGACCTGCAGGGTGAACACCACCAAACTCTTGTACTTGAGTGTTGGCAGAAGGGATGTCGGCACCTTGTGGTTTACACAAGAACACTTTCCCTTGGGTCAACTTCGCTAACACTTTTAAGCCGTTAGCAAAATCATCTTTATGTTCGTTAATAATAACAACTGGGTCAGCTGCCAATGGCTGCGTATCAATTGCCGTCACAAAAATTCCCGCTGCATCTGAGTCGATGGCAGGCACTTTGCTGAACGGACGGGTACGCAATGAAGTCCATAACCCTGATTGAATCAGGTTTTCACGAACTTTATTGGCTTCTAAGCTGTCGAGCTGCCCTGCGTCATACTTTGCAAAAGACACTTGCTCATTGCCTTCTACATCAATAACGACAGATTGCAGGACACGCTTTGCGCCCCTGTTTATTGCGGTAACTGTACCACCAGCTAAAGCCGTATATACAACGCCAGGATTCTTTTTGTCTTCAAAAATCACCTGACCTTTTTGTACCTTGTCGCCGACACGAACTTTCATTGTCGGACGCAGGCCAATATACTCTTCACCCAGTGTAGCTACCTGTTTAATGGCTGGGCCATTATGGATAACTTGTTCTGGTCCACCAGCAATAGGTAGATCCAATCCTTTCTTAATTGTAATCATATCCACAAGCACTACGTTGAAGGAAATAAAATGCGTCCACGTCACAAAACCCTCAAAAATCAAATACATTCGAGTGTTGAGCTGACGCAGAAATATCGCAGATTTGCGATCGCAATCACGTTGGTCGCGCGCATTTTACCCCAATTAGCCGTGTATCGCCACGAAAAATATGGGTTAATTCTGTGGCAGAATTGTGAATTGTCAGCATCGGTTAAGCATTTAAACTATTGATAACAATTTAAATGCTTTTGAAACTACATACATTTTTAATGGAAACATAAGAGGAATCTTCAATAAAGAGTTCTGTGTAGCAAATTATCTATCAACATCTAAGAAACTTAATCTTCACTTGCACTGGTAGCCAAGAGTCAGTATCTTTGCGCACTTCTGTTTTTGAGCTTAAAACTACCTTATATGTCTGTACCCGACTTTGTTTACAATCCTCCAACTGTGCCTTGGCTTGATATCCTCTATCAGGATAAAGACATTATTGTTGTAAACAAACCATCAGGCTTGCTGTCTGTTCCAGGTCGAGACCCTAAGCATTCAGATAGTATTTGGACTCGAGTTAAAATGTTGCACCCTAATGCCCAAATTGTGCACCGCCTCGATATGGCGACATCTGGCATAATGGTTGTTGCTTTAAGAAAAAAAGCAGAGAGTGAGTTAAAGCGCCAGTTCAGGGACAGAGAAACCCAAAAAATCTACTACGCTCGTGTTGTGGGTCATATAAAGCAGCAAAGCGGAGAGGTAAACTTACCCCTTATTTGTGACTGGCCAAATCGCCCAAAACAAAAAGTGGATCATCAAGTTGGAAAACCATCGCTTACCTATTTTGATGTTATTAGTTATGACCCTCACTCTACATTAGTGAAATTAACCCCTATCACAGGTCGCTCTCATCAACTGCGTGTCCATATGATGGCTATTGGTCACCCAATTTTGGGCGATGGTTTTTATGCTGATACTGTAGGAAAAAGGTTAAGACCTCGCTTGAACCTTCATGCGCAGTCTCTGTCAATAAAACAACCTTACAGTCAAGAAGAGCTCGTTTTTTCAACACGCATTCCTTTTGTAGATTAAAATACATATTGCGCAGTTACATTTATTAACAATAAATCCATTCGCCCATAAATAAACGTCAAAACCCTCCCATTAATACTAAATAGCTAATAATTAATAATTATTTCCTAATTATTAATTTTATATATATTTATTTATGCTTTTTTTATAATCAATTGCGTTCTTGTATGAAAAAACGTTATTACAAGTGTTAACTTTTTGTGATAGAAATGCATCTACGAAATATTTTTGAAACATACTTTATTTCTAAAAAACAAAATTATAACAAAAGACGTATATTTGATGTTTCCTATCACTATCGTCGTTCCAGTTGACAAGGAAAATAGTTGTGAAAACTAAATTAGCACTCGCCGTTTCGGCAGCTTTGGTTGCTTCTACAGCAATAGCACAATCAGACATAAAATTTAACACTACAGGCCAGTCTCTAAACAACATTAAAGGTACACAGGCAACTTTTAAACCAGAGAAAAAAACAGTTTCTGCTTGGATGGTACAACTAAACTCGCCATCAATTTCGGATTTCAAAAAAGGTTCTAAAGTAAGTGCAGCAAGTGCCCTTTCAAATGTTGATAATTCACAACGTGTACTAATTTCGAAACTTCAAACACTGAATTCAGAAGTAAAAGTTTTAGACCAAACTAAAATCTTGGCTAACTCAATCATCGTTGATGCTGACAGCGCAGCGCTTGATCAAATTTCCAAGCTATCTGAAGTGAAAGCAGTATTACCT
The DNA here is from genome assembly GCF_004168585.1 of Shewanella sp. OPT22. Classification (GTDB taxonomy): domain Bacteria; phylum Pseudomonadota; class Gammaproteobacteria; order Enterobacterales; family Shewanellaceae; genus Parashewanella. Next base: position 99,206 of record NZ_PGVH01000007.1, read on the forward strand.
CTTTATGATTATGAAATTAACGTTGATGCTTCTGCTGAATATATTAATGCAAAAGAATTAGTAACTAACGGTATTGCATCAGGTAAAGGTCAACGCGTAGCTGTATTAGATACAGGTGTTGATTATACGCATGCTGCAATCGGTGGTTCAGGTAAAGTAGAAGATTATGAAGCCGCTGTTGCAGCTGCAGATCAACCAGTTAACTGGCCTCAAGGCAAAGTAATTGGTGGTTATGATTTCATTAACGATGATCCAAACCCAATTGATGCTGGTACAAACCACGGTACTCATGTGAGTCACTCTGTATTAGGTATTGCGCCTGATGTTGAATTATATGTTTACAGTGTTTGTGGCGGCGGTTGCCCTGGATTAGCTCAATTCCAAGCTCTTGAAGCAGCAATGGATCCAAATGGTGATGGCGATATTTCTGACCGAGTAGACACTGTAAATATGTCACTTGGTGGCAATTTTGGTGACGTTGATGGTGGTGCAGTTCAAGTACTCATCGATCAAATGGTCGAATTAGGTGTTAACTTAGTTATCTCAGCAGGTAATGATGGACCTACTCCATTTATTGTTGGTGGGCCAAGTACATCAAATAACGCTCTTTCTGTAGGTGCGATGACTCACCCAGAAGGTAGAAATGCCATTGTCACTTCAATGGTAGGTGGTGAAGAGGTTACAGCCTACGCTTCTGGTTTCAACCCTGAACTTGATTTTTCATTTAATAATGAAACTGCGCCATTGGTTTACCCTGAAGCTAACCAAGATGGTTGCCTTGAGTTTGCTGAAGATGTTGATTTTTCAGGTAAAGCAGTAATTATCGATCGAGGTGGCTGTGCATTTACTGATAAAGTACTTAATGCGCAGGCGCGTGGCGCATCATTCGTAGTTATTGCAAACAATAGCGAAGGCGAATTTTTCAGCCCAGGTGGTTTTGCTGAAGGCATCACGATTCCTTCAGTAGGTATTAATCAAGACTTAGGTAACACTCTAAAAGCTCAAATCGAAGGTGGAGCAGGACAAAGCTTCTCGTTTGTTTCTAAGTCTTTTGATGACTCAGGCGCAATCGCAACATTTACGTCACGTGGCCCATCAATTGCTGGAACCCTAAAGCCTGAAATTACAGCGCCTGGTACAGCGATTCTCACAGCACAGCCTGGTCTAGGCGATGGTCTGACACCAATTGACGGTACTTCGTTCTCAGCTCCTATCACTGCTGGTGCATTAAGTATCATTCGTGAAGCACATGAAGAACGCGATGCATTTGAGATTAAAGCTATCGCAATGAACACCGCAAATTTAGCCGTTTACGCCGAACCAATCGGGTTAAATAGACAAGCTGAACTGGCGCCTATCAGTTATGTCGGTGCTGGCTTAGTTGACGTTAAAAAAGCGGTAAACACTCCAGTTGCAGCTTGGGATAAAGAAACTAAGCAAGCTGCTTTAGCTTATGGTTTAGTGAGTGTTAAAGAAAAAACTTCTGTTACTAAAACGGTAACGGTTAAAAACTACTCAGACAGCGACCAAACGTACACTCTAAATCCGCGTCCACGCTTTGCTGATGATGCTGACACAGGTGCACTGACATTTACTTTACCTGACAGTGTCACTATTCCAGCTGGTGAATCAATTGAAGTTGAAGTTACTGCCCATATTGACCCAAGTAAACTCCCGGCTTGGAACCTTCATTCTGCGTTGATTGGCGACTTAACGAGTGGTGAAAATGGTCTTTCGGAAGGTGATGCTATTAATGCAGCGTCAGCAGAGTTAACTCGCATCGAGTTTGATGGTTCAATTGAGTTCCTAAATGGCAATGATAAAGCCATTCATGTGGTTTATCACATGCTGCCAAAACCAACTGATAACGCAGAAGTAAGCTTTGTTAGCTCACAAACCGGTAATTTATTCTTTATCACAAATACAGGTGGTACGGCGATTGATGCACCTTTCTCTTCTTCTCTAATTGCAACAGATCCAATAGAAAAAGAGCGCCGTCATGACTTAACTGCAGGCTCAACAGAGTTCCTAGCAAATAGTTTCTGTGATAGTGGTTACTTGATGAGTAACACTGTTCAATTACGAGATCCTGTTTTATATACACTTCCTGCAAGTTATTATGCTGATTTCGATATCGATGGTGACGGAGAGTGGGATTATGTATCGCAGACAGGTCGTGAAGAATGGTTCACTCCTGAAGGGTCAGACCTAACAGGTTTGATTGCCTTTAACTACCCATACGGTGGTGGTCCAGGTTGGATTACTTCAGCAGTCCATAATGCTGGAAATAACTTTGTAACAACGTTAACTTGTTCAGAAAACATCGGTATTACGAAAGAGATGTTCGATGAAGACACTACAATTAAAGTTCGTTACAGAGTCGAGGGCACTTCGTACAACCCTACAATGTCAGATTCAGCTGACTTTGCTGAAGCTGATTTAGTTATCGCACCTTCAACAAGCCAAGTAAGAATGTTGAGTGTAAATGGAACCAATGGTGCAAGCATAAGCTCAGCATCAACATCTGACGTTGGTGAAGAGATTTCAGTACTTCAGCCTGGTGAAAGTGCACTTCTAGAAGTCGTTCGCGACCCTAATACTCAAGGTGTTTTAGTATTAACAGATACTGGTAACCTTGATGTTGAAGTAAACTATGACACGGTTTATACCAACATCATGATTAAAGAAGCTAGTTTTTCTGTTGATAAGGGCACTGAAGCTGGTTCTGTTTTAGGCCAATTAGACGTTTATAGTGGCGATATTCAAGATGTCCCTGTGAGTGGTTTCAGTATTACAGAGAACAGTTCAGAGCTCATTACTGTTAATGCTCAAGGACAATTGATTGCTACTCAAGCTATTGATCAATCAACTGCTGATGTAATGTTAAAAGTTAAAGCTATTGATGTGAATGGTGACGTTTCTGATAATGTAACCACTATCACTGTAGCAGTAAACAATACAGCACCAGTGATATCACTAGAAAATGTTTCAGCTCAAGAAAACTCTGAAGTGACTGTTGCTGCAACTGTAGAAGATGCAGAAGAAGACAAGTTAACGTTAACTTGGGCACAAACTGGTGGTGAAGCTATTGAGTTTACCGAAAGTGAAGATCAACTCAGTGTATCGTTTACTGCTCCAGCTGGCTCAGGTGAATTTACTTTCAGCTTAACAGCAAGTGATGGCCGTGAAGAGGTAACTGAGTCTTCAACAGTAACAGTAACTGTTACACCTGCTCCAGAGCCAACACCAGAACCAAAGAAGAAAAAATCGAGTGGTTCTCTAGGTTGGTTAGCACTTCTTCTTACTCCAGTTGCGTTTTTACGTCGTCGTAAGTAGAAGTAATTAGTAAGTTCTACAAAAAAGCCTCACTGCACCGTGAGGCTTTTTTATTTTTCATTTAACAACAAGCATTTCAAAAACCGCAACTCAGTATTCAAATTTCATCTTTGTAATCAAAGAAAAGTCATTACAACTTCCAGCCTAACCAATTAGTCCTAGCTTTTTTTTAACTAAAAAACACCTTACAACTAAATAATTGTTTATTTCTACACCATACAAGTGTTAAGTTTTTGTTGCCATAAGTTTAATAATTTATATAAATGGCTATTTAAGGGAAAATCATTCAGTTTTAGGGAATCACAATGAAAACAAAACTCGCCATAGCAATAGCATCTTCGCTACTTACTGCTCCACTTTATGCAGGTGAATCAGCGAACATTTTAAAACCAGTGACACAGCAAGCTAGTTTTAAAGGTGTTGCCAGTTCACCTCAAACATTAAGTGGTATGAGCCACCAGTATGATTCAATAACGAAAGAAATTACGTTCAAATGGGCTACCGTTAATCAAGCTAGCCCTAATCTGACTCCAGTATCCTTGGATAAAAGAACAGCATTTGCTTCTGATTTTTATTTAAATCAGCTTGTCGGTGAATCGGTTACAAAACCGAACTCAACACTGTACCTTGCGCATATCCATGCACCAAAACATGGTTCAAAAATAGTTAAATACAAGCAACAAGTTGGTGGAATCGAAGTCTTCAATAAAGAATTCAATATTCTTATGGACCAAGATCACAACTTAGTTGCTTCTTCTGGAACAGTAGTAAACAAAAACTCTTATTCAAAAGCAGCTGAAACTAAGCATGTTGGTGATGTTTTTGAACAACCAGAAGTTGCCATTTTATCTGCAGTAAAAAAACACGGTATTGATAGCCAGTCACTAAGCCTTGAAAAAGTTAGCGCTGATAGCGATACATATCATAGCTATAGAGTTACCCAGTCAGACACTAAACATTTCTTAGTCGGAACTCCAAGAGCAAAGCCAGTTTATTTTGAAGTAAACGGTAACCTTGAACCATCTTACTATATTGAGCTTCAATCGAGTGAAATTGATTCTGTCGATTCCAAGTACATGAGCTATGTGATTGGGAAGAATGGAAAAGTACTGTTTGAAAATAACTTAGTCAGCCATGCCGGTGAGTATAACTATAGAGCTTATATTTCTGAAGACGGCACTCCTTGGGACAGCCCTCACGGAAACGTTATTCCAGCAGCTGCAGATAGTAAATCAACAGATTATATTTCTGCTTCTTACCTTGAAGCTCCAATGGTTGCTCTTAAGAATGCAGGGATTTCAACAGATGATCCTTGGCTAGAGGAAGATGCTGAGGAAGCGAATGGTAACAATGTTCATGCTTATGCAGACTTAGTTGCACCTGACGGTTTTACTACTGGGGACTTAAAAGCTGAAGTTAATGGAGATGCTACATTTGATTATCCATATAATCCTGAAAGTGCCGAATATTCTGTTGAAAACCGTAAAGCTGCGATCGTCAACTTATTCTTAGTTAACAACTTTTTGCATGACGATTATTATGCTCACGGTTTTGATGAAGCTTCTGGAAACGCACAGTTATCGAACTATGATAGAGGTGGTGTGGAAGGTGATCCTCTACGCGTTGAAGTACAAGATAATTCAGGTTTTAACAATGCAAACATGTCTACTCCAGCCGATGGTGCATCGCCTAGAATGCAAATGTATTTGTGGGATAAGCCAACTCTAAACGGTACAGATTTCGGTGCATCAATCGTAACGGGAGATGACTCTACGTTTCTTGAATCCACTGTATTATCTGCTTTAGGTCCTGTCCACTACGATGAGGTCAAAGGTAAAATTGTTAGATTGATGGACACTGTCGTCGATGGAAATACAAATAAAGACGGTTGTGATGTCGTAACAAATGCTGAAACACTCGAAGGAAATATTGCTCTTATCGATCGCGGAGCATGTTCTTTTATTGATAAAATCTTAAATGCTCAAAATGCTGGCGCTATAGGTGTGATTGTCGCAAATAACGCTGATGGTAGTGCAATTAGAATGGGAGGAGACGATCCTAAACTAGAAATCCAAATCCCAAATATCATGATCTCAAAAGCGGAAGGTATGGAGCTTGATCAAGCCATATCTGCTGGTGATGTAACGATTTCAATGTTCAGTAATAAAACTCCTCGCGGGTTTAAAGCAAGCTCATGGGATAACGGTATTGTTGCCCACGAATGGGGACATTACATAAGTAACCGTCTTGTCGGTAACGGTTCAGGCTTAGTCAATAACCAAGGCCGCTCGATGGGCGAAGGTTGGGGTGACTTCCATGCATTATTGTTACTTGCAGAAGAAGATGATGCGATGATGGCAGGTAATGATAAGTACCAAACTGCATACAGCGCCACTTCATATGTTGCAAACTTCCAAACAGGTATTCGTCGCCTTCCATATTCAACAGATACTGAGGTTAACAACTTTACTTTTGCAGAAATATCTAATAATGCACAAGTTCATGCTTCAGGAACGGTTTGGGCTACAATGCTTTGGGATGCTTATGTAGGCCTGATTAATGATGAACGCCATACATTCGCTGAAGCACAAAGCTTAATGAAAACCTATATTGTGTCTGGGTATAAAATGACCCCGATAGCTCCAACATTTACTGAAGCTCGTGATGCAATTCTAGCGGTCGCTTATGCTAATGATCCTGAAGATTACACAGTAATTTTAAAAGCATTCGCTGCAAGAGGCCTAGGTTTAGGTGCTGTTTCACCAGAACGCTTCTCTAATGACCATGCTGGAGCTGTGGAATCGTATGACACTGAACTCGCTGCATTTAATGTTAAATCACATGCTCTAAATGCTAACTATGAAGGTTTAACAGTTGGTTACTGCTCTAACGATAACATAATGGATAAAGGTGAAACTGGCACGGTTAGTTTTACTATTAAGAATACTGGTAATCTAGATATTGAAAATATCCAAGCTAAAGTAAAAGTCACTAGTGAGCACGATGTAACATTCGCAAACGCAGGAGCAGTTACATTCAGCACGCTAAGTGGCGCTTTCTCTGAAATTACAAGTGATCCTATTGAGTTCTCATTAGACGAATCAGGTGTTGGAGAAGTACTTGAGCTTGAACTGAGCTTCATGGATGAAGAAGGAAGTGAAGTGATCCTTCCAACTGATTATTCATTTAGTACTCTAGTCAACATGGATTTCGAAGATCAAACAACTGATGACAGTACTGCACACTCAAACATGGAAGATTGGTCCTTATTTGTAGATTGGCAACAACACGTAATGCATGGCGGTGAACCAGCATTAGTGACTCAGCAGTATGACAACGGTCCAAATATTGATTTCTTCGAGACCTTCGGTTTCGACCTTGGTGATCAAGTCATGGTTCTAGATAATAATGACTTCCAATCTGATGTAGCTGTCGAAACCAGAGAATTTACCGTTGGTTTCGAAGGAGATTTTGAGGTTAATTTCTGGCACTTCTATGCTATCGAGCAAGATTGGGATGGTGGTGTTGTTGAAATCAGTGTCAACGGTTCTGATTGGGTAGACGTAACCGAAGTCGGCGGCAGTTTTGATATTGGATATGACGGGCCGGTTACAACTCAAGATGTGCAAGCACTTTCAGAAAGACCTGTTTTCCATGGCAGAAATAATACAAATGGTACTGTGGGCAATAATGAAAGCATTAATTTTGGCACAGGATTAAATGGCAGTAATGTTAAGCTCAGATTCCGTATTGCTTCCGATGCAGTGTTCAGTGATTTAGGTTGGTGGATTGACAATGTAAGCCTAACAAACGTAATGACTCCTGTTTTCAATAATATGATTGCTGGCGATGCTATGGCTTGTGATAACCGTTTACCAAACGTAACGATTGCAGCGAGTGGTACTGATGTTAAAGAAGGTGATGTTGTAACTCTCACTGCAACAGCAGTTGATGCAAATGCTGGCGATGAACTTTCATACTCTTGGAAGCAGACGGTTGGAAACGAAGCTGCACTTTCATCTACTGACGGTGCAGAGGTTAGCTTCACCGCTCCAGAAGTAAGCAGTAGCGTTCAAGAGCTCACATTTGAACTCACTGTAAATGATGGAACAGGTGATGTTGTTCAAACTGTAGAAGTAAAAGTTAGAGACATTCCTGAAGCTGCACCAGAGCAAGAAACCAAGAAGAAAAAGTCTAGCGGTTCTCTTGGTTGGTTGGCACTCGTGCTTACTCCATTTGCAGTATTGAGACGCCGTAGAAAATAAGTCGAACTCTTGTAATATGAGCTAAAAAAAGCCGGTAATTATGCCGGCTTTTTTATAACACTTTTTCACATTGTAACTTCTGGTTTTGCTATGGGCTCGTATATAAGAGATATTTCAATCAAAGAAATTAACGGACTTTTTTCTAACTTTTTGTACTCAGAGTATAAGTCTTCGCCTTTCATATAATTTAAGCGCCAAGTATTTTTAGTGACTCGCTCTATTTGTTGCCCAAAGCTTTTTAACTCTTCAATGCTGGCATTTGAGACAAATACAATATCGCCTTTTACTCTGCAATATTCTTTGGTTGAAAGGTCGAATAATCTTACTCCTTGCATTAATTTCTGAGACTCAGAAGTAAAGATTGAACGATTCATACGGAAAGTAAAACCGCTCTTATCTGGGGCTGACTTCTTTGAGGAAGCTAATGAATGCTCACTCTTTTTAAATTGAGTTTTAGGCTTCATTTCAGTTTCAGAATTACACCCAATTACCATCACAACGAATAAACTCAATATGGGTAAATTTAACTTCATATCAATCCTTAATGTTCAAAAAAATGTATGTAAATAAAACTTGTGATGCTTTATTTAACAACTAGTCTCCCTGCCGATTTAACCTAAAATTCTCAGTTGGATACGTTCTCAGGCGCAGAAAAAATTGTTAGTAGCAAGACAGAACATTTGCAAGCAGTTGTTCTATTTGCAAATGTTTTAACGCAGCAAACGATAATTTTAGCCAGCTTGTGAGCGTAGAGCTATTCACCCAATAGGTGATAGCATTAAATTAGATTATTTGCTTACACTCATAAGCTTAAAAAGTAATTTAGCGTTCAATTGAGTTTTTAGGTTTAAGTTAATCTATTGAACTCTATGTAATTTTACAAGACATTAGACATTGTTTCTGTCCTAAAATAAAAAAGGCAACTATTTATAACAATAGCTGCCTACGAAGTTGCCTCATTTGAAGTGACTAACTTCTTAATCCAATTCCTCTAGAAATCAGATAATAAGCCAGCGTAAATAGACCAATACAGAAGCCAACAGTTACCCCGATTGAGATGGTAACACTAATATCTGAATAGCCTAAAAAACCATAACGGAAAGCATTAATCATATAAACAATAGGGTTGACTTGAGCGACATCCTTCCAGAAAGAAGGGAGTAGTGATAATGAATAGAACACCCCACCAAGATAAGTAAGCGGTGTTAATACGAAAGTTGGAATAATACTGATGTCATCGTAACTTTTTGCAAAAACGGCATTAACTAAACCACCTAATGAAAACAAAATTGATGTCAATAACACAGTCAACACAACAATTGGAATTGAATACAGTTTTATATCAACAAAAAACAGAGCAACAGCAGTCACAATACAGCCCACCATTAAGCCACGAGCGACACCACCACCGACATAACCAGCAATCATCACATAGTGCGGTACTGGCGCCACCATGATTTCTTCAAGGTTTCTCTGAAACTTAGCACTATAGAAAGAACTCGCTACATTTGAAAATGAGCTAGTAATCACTGACATCATAATCAAACCTGGAGCAATGAACTCCATGTAACTGAAGCCTTCCATACTACCTATTCGGCTACCGACTAAACTACCAAATATAAGAAAATACAAGGTCATAGTGATCGCTGGAGGCACTACAGTCTGTACCCAAATACGAGTAAAACGGTTAATCTCTTTCGTTACAATGCTTTTGAAAGCAACCCAATATAACTCTCTCACTTGTTGCCCTCCACTAAACTCACAAACAATTCTTCTAAACGATTGGCCTTATTTCGCATTGAACTTACTTTGATCTTTTGTTCTGAAATTGCGACAAATAGCTCATTGATACATTGGCTGTTATCAACGTCAACTTCGAGTGTGTGTTCATCAACTAAACGACACGGAAAATCATTAAATGCAGGTGCTTGCACTAGCTCATCATCAATATCTAGAATAAAGGTTTCCATGTGTAGCTTGCTCAGAAGTTTTTTCATACTGGTACATTCAACAAGCTCACCTTGATCAATAATACCGATGTTTTTACACAGCATTTCCGCTTCTTCTAAATAGTGCGTTGTAAGGATAATCGTTACCCCTTCTTGTTCATTGATCCGAGTTAAAAACTCCCACATTGAACGACGAAGCTCGATATCAACTCCTGCTGTTGGCTCATCTAAAATAAGTAACTTTGGTTGATGAATCAGCGCCCTTGCTATCATTAAGCGACGTTTCATACCACCAGAAAGTTCACGAGCTCGGCTGTTACGCTTTCCCCAAAGGTCTAACTGAGACAAGTACGTTTCTGCACGTTCCAAAGCAACTTTACGAGGTACGCCATAGTAACCGGCTTGATTTATCACAATTTGAAGTACTGTCTCAAATTGATTGAAGTTAAATTCTTGAGGAACTAAACCTAAAGATAACTTAGCTCGCTCCAACTCCTTATCAATATCAAAACCAAAAATACTGACTTGCCCTTCTGTCTTTTGGACCAACGAGCTGACAATACCAATAGTGGTGGATTTACCTGCGCCATTCGGCCCAAGTAGTGCAAAAAAATCCCCACTTTCTACGGTTAAATCTATGCCTTTTACAGCTTGAACGCCGCCCTTATAGGTCTTTTTAAGGCTGTTAATTTCCAATGCAATGGGTTGCTTCAAGCTATCATTCTCCGACAAAAAAGCCTCGGATAATCCAAGGCCTGATAGAAATCAAAAGAGTAAATTATTCTAAAGGTATTACTTTAGCAATATACGGTAAATTTCTGTATTGTTCTGCGTAATCGATCCCGTACCCAACAATAAACTCATCAGGAATACTCTGGCCAATAAAGTCAACTTTTACGTCAACCTCTCTGCGTGATGGCTTATCAAGTAAAGTGCAAATTGCGAGACTTTTTGGATCTCTAAGCAACAATACATCTCGTACTTTATTCAGTGTATTACCCGAATCAATAAGATCTTCCACAATCAACACATCACGACCAGCAATGTCAGAATGTAAGTCTTTCAAGATTTTTACATCACGAGTGCTTTTCATGCCACTGCCATAGCTTGAAACTTCCATAAAGTCGATTTCAACATGGCCTTTAATTTTACGGCACAAATCAGCCATAAATACGGCTGAACCTTTAAGTAACCCCACCATTAATAAACGCTTATGCTCTTTATAATGTTCGTTGATGTTATCCGCCAGCTCATTCAGCATTTTCTCAATTTCGGCTTCAGGAATCATCACTTCTATCGTGTGTTTCATAAAAATCTCTTGTAGTAGGTACAATCAGGTTGGGTCATAACCCCAGCGCTTAGTTAACGTGTGCTCAACATTCAAATGATCGAGAATGCGAGCGACGAGGAAGTCTACCAGATCTGAGATCGATTTGGGATCATGATAAAACCCAGGTGCGGCTGGTAAAATTGTGGCTCCGTTTTTACTTAGCGAAAGCATGTGCTCTAAATGAATCGTGCTAAAAGGTGTCTCACGGGGAACAAGCAACAACTGCCCTCTCTCTTTTAATACCACATCTGCAGCACGCTCTAGCAAGCTGTTACTCATTCCGGTGGCAACTGCAGCCAATGTTCCAGTTGAACAAGGACAAATCACCATTTGCTTAGGTGCGGCACTTCCCGAAGCTGGCGGAGAAAACCAATCTTCTTTGCCTAAAACAACGAGCTCACCTTTTTGACTGTCAAAGTACTGATTAAGTTGTTGTTGTGACTTATCAGGGCTTCCACTAAGTTTGATGTTCTCTTCAGTCGCTAATACCACTCTAGCCGCACTGCTGATCATCAAAAAAACTCGAAAATCAGCTTGCAAAAGACACTGCACTAATTTCAAACCATAAGGTGCACCTGAAGCTCCAGTCCATGCAATACTAATATTCTTTCGATTATCTTGTTGTTTCATGATGATTTCATTTCTAGCTGGGTAATTAACTTTTGGTGTAATCCACCGAAGCCGCCGTTACTCATAATGACTATATGCTCATTACATTGAGTTTGGATCACAACATCTTCAACCAGCTCATCAATACTACCCTTCACGTGAGCATCAATTTGCTGCTGAATCATGGCATCTTCAATATCCCATTTCACCGCTTTATCTTGATATAAGAAAACCTTATCTGCTAATTTTAATGAAGCAGCCAATGTATCCTTATGTACACCCGATTTCATGGTATTTGAGCGAGGCTCAAGAATAACAGTAACTTTTCCCGTTCCAACATTTGCTCTAATGGCTTGTAAAGTTGTACTGATCGCTGTCGGATGGTGAGCAAAATCATCATATACTTTTACGCTATTAACCTCTGCTAATAACTCCATTCTCCTTTTCGGAGGCGCAAATTTCACTAAAGCATCAATGGCATCATGTGGACGAACTCCAACATGACGAGCAGCAGCAATCGCATTAATGGCATTTTCAACATTATGCTTACCAATTAAATGCCAATCCATGACCCCTTGTAATGTGCCATCAAACCACACTTCAAATTTATGACCATCTTCTGTTAGCAATATAGAGGACCAACCACTTTCACTTTTGTTGGCGAAATGCGGTTCTTGCTCACTCCACAATCCTTTGTCAATAACTTGCTGCACTGCTTCAATTTCAGCAGGCCAAATCACTTTACCTGTTGATGGTACGGTACGAATGAGGTGATGGAATTGCTTTTGAATATCGTAGAGGCTGTCAAAAATATCAGCATGATCAAACTCAAGATTATTAATCACTAATGTTCTTGGATGGTAATGAACAAATTTAGAGCGCTTATCAAAAAAAGCACTGTCATATTCATCAGCTTCCACAACAAAAAACTGACTTTCACCTAGTCTTGCTGAAACACCAAAGTTTTGTGGAACACCACCAATGAGAAAACCAGGCTGATAGCCACAATCTTCTAAAATCCAGGCCAACATACTGGCTGTTGATGTTTTTCCATGAGTGCCTGAAACCGCTAGTACCCACCGATTAACTAAAATATGATCAGATAGAAATTGTGGACCTGAGGTGTAAGCGATCCCTTTATTGAGCACTTCTTCAACACATGGGTTTCCTCGAACCATCGCATTACCAATCACAACTATATCGGGATGATTACCTTGAACATCTGTTAGCTGCTTTACATCAAAACCTTGGATTAACTCGATACCCTGCTCTTCTAATTGAGTGCTCATAGGTGGATAAACGTTAGTATCACTACCCGTAACCTTATGCCCCATAGCTCTGGCTAACAGCGCAAGTCCACCCATGAAGGTGCCACAAATTCCTAAAATATGAACGTGCATTCGCTTCTCTATTTCTTAGCACAATTTGAATCAGTATAAATGAATTTGTTTGTTCTCATAAGGTGCGGCATAACAATTCATATAAGTACTTAACATTAATAGTCACTGCATCCAATCGCATTTAAGCTGACCTCATCTATAATAATTTTAGTAACCAAGTTAAATCTCAAATAACATCATTGAGTCATGGAGAGTGCGATGACAGGCATGTCAAAAGTTGCAAGTGGAAATCATCATCAAATGCAGGGCTCTGGAAGCGTTGAGCAAAAGAAGCAAGATGAAATTCATGGCAAACATAAAAGACACCATAATCACTTAGGTGCACATCAGCACGCCTCTGAAAAAGAAAGATTAAAAAAGCTATTTAAAGAACTTGAAGCTATTTTGGGTTCTAAAAAAGACGGTGATGACAAGAGTGAAGAGGAAGTCGAGAGTGAACTCAAAAAAATGATTAAAGGACATGTTCAAGGGAATATTAAGACGTTAAAAAATAAATATGGCTTGAATGATGACAAACTTAATCACATTCACAATTTAGTGGAAGCTGATAATGCAACAGCAGCGCAAGGAGATATCGTACTTTCAGGCGGTATCGCAGTGTTATATTTGTTCATGAACCTCCTTTCTGATATTGCCCAATTCAAATATCTTGAGATGCAGCAAAAAGCGAAAGTATCGCGTGATGCTCAAAATATGGCGAATACAGTTCAAGAACAAATTGCTGATGTTTCTAAAGGAGATAACCCTGATACAACTAAAGTAAGTCTTGATCCTAATGTGATTAAGTACATGGAAGAAAACGATGTCAAAGTCGGTGATCAAACAATTGATCAATACCTTGATAAAAAAGGTGGAGGATTAGACGATTTAAGCAACTGTACTTTTGCTTCAAGCAACGGTGATGGACACAAACTTTACCTTTCGAAAGATACGAAAACTGGCCAATGGTCCGCAATCGATGACGACGCTAGACACAAATTATTAGCAGCGCATTCAAAAGACATCGTTAATGACCTTAAAAGTATTTCAATGCCGATTCCTAGGCCTACCGTCAATGCAACAGACGGAACGATCTCGGTTACAATTGGTGATGCAAGTCAGCTTTCAAGAAACTCCAAGTATCCTTCGTCGATTAAAGATGGAACAAAATTCAGCGGTAAAGTTGATGGAGCCAAAGCAACCTTTAATCAGCTTGACAAAGGTCAGCTGGATGCAGTTAAATCGGCCTTAGAAAACGAGTCAAACCGAGCATCTGACTATGTTTCCCAGTCACAGCTTCAACTTCAAAAAGTAATGCAAACTTATAACGTTACTGTCAGTCTGATTAATAGTATGCAAACGATGCTCGAAGAAATGAATAAATCTATTGCTCAAAATATACGTTAATCACAAATAATGGAGTATAAAACACAAGTACTGTATTACTTTTTCTTTCAGATAAACTCTAAGTTAAGTGCGTTTTAACAATAGTTAACATTACCACAACTGGTTAGACCAGCAATGAATCATCTTATTTTTTTTTCGATATCTATGAAAAATGAAAGTCCTAAACTAAAACTATGAAGAGCGACTTTTAAATAGTCCTTAATACTGAGATTTTTAGGAGGCAATTATGGCTGGGGCAATCAAAGGGGCTGATAACCACGTATCAAATATGAATGCACCCGATCAGTTGGCACATAAAGGCCAACAAGAAATCGATCGCAAGCACAGACATCATCATAATCATCATGGTGCTCACCAACAAGAATCTGAAAGACAGCGCTTGAAAAAGCTCTTTTTACAGCTTGAGCGCATGTTTTCCGATCAACAAAATCCTGATGATGTTGAGGAACCTAAAAAAGGCAATAAAAACGGACATAGGTTAGATCAGTTAGTACATGACCACGTTAAAAACAGTGTCAGAAATTTAAGAGACCAGTACGGTATCAATGATGAAAAATTGAATCATATTCATAATCTCAAAGAAGCGGATAATGCTATGGCTGCTCAAGGCGACATAGTTTTATCAGGTGGTATTGCCGTATTGTACTTATTCATGAACCTGCTTTCTGATATTGCCCAATTCAAATACCTTGAGATGCAGCAAAAAGCAAAAGTATCCCGCGATGCTCAGAATATGGCAAATACGGTTTCAGAACAAATTGCCGATGTAGCCAAAGGCAAAGATCCCGATACAACGAAAGTAAGTCTTGATCCGAATGTGATTAAGTACATGGAAGACAACGATGTAAAAGTCGGCGATAAGACCATTGATCAGTATCTAGATGAGAAAGGTGATACGCCTACTGATTTAACCCTAAAATCCAGCGATGGAAAAACATCTTTGCACGTTTATGAGAAAGATGGCCAATGGTATATGCAAAATAAAGCCCTCGAAGACAAACTTGGCCCTACGGGAATGGGATTGGGAGTGATGGGAATAACGGAAGGGGGTAAGCCTGTTAAAATTGCAGCTCCGACTTTTGATAATGGCAAAGTATCTCTCACTATTGATGATTCGCACAAATACCCAAACAACCCATTGCTCTCACAATACGATATTCCAAAAGGAACAAAATTCTCAGGAACGTACACAGTAAAAAGTTATCGAAAAATCGACAAAGGTGAATTAGACGCTGTTAAATCAGCATTGGAAAACGAATCAAATCGCGCTTCTGACTATGTATCGCAATCTCAACTACAATTACAAAAGGTTATGCAAACCTACAATGTAACTGTCAGCTTAATCAACAGTATGCAAACTATGTTAGAAGAAATGAATAAGTCTATTGCACAGAATATACGTTAAAAATAAGCAGTAACTTTCGGAACCTATTTAGTAGTGAGGATAAGAAAATGGTTGGCACTGTAAATGCAAATGCGCCCAGAGTAAATGCTCATCAAGAGGGACAAGAGCATATTGAACGAGGCATTAAGCATCGTAGAAATCACCATCATAATCATCATGGTGCACATCAACACGCATCAGAAAAAGAACGCTTAAAAAAACTGGTTAATGAGCTTGAAAGAGCACTAGGTTACAAGATTAACGATAATGAACACGATGAAGATGCCCAAAACGACGTCAGAAAAATGGTTCATCATCATGTAACGTCTAGCGTAAATACATTGAAAGATAAGTATGGATTGAATGACGACAAATTAAAGCATGTACATAACCTTGTTGAAGCAGACAACGCAATGGCTTCTCAAGGTGACATTGTTCTATCTGGTGGTATTGCTGTACTGTACTTATTTATGAATCTACTTTCAGATATAGCCCAATTTAAGTACACGGAAATGCAGCAAAAAGCCAAGGTCTCTCGCGACGCACAAAGCATGGCTAATAAGGTTCAAGAGATCATTGCAGACATCTCGAAAGGAAGCGACCCTGATACAGCAACAAAACCATTACCTGATGATGTCATCAAGTATATGGAGCAAAACGACATCAAGGTAGGCGATCAAACGATTGATCAATACCTTGGCGGAAAGAGGCAAGCTCCAGCTAAAACATGGACAATGACTCAATACTCTAATGATTGGCATAAAACTACTGGAACAATTCAAGTTTATAAAAAAGATGGTAAGTTCTATCAGTGGGATGCTAAAAATCATAAGGGTACCGAAATAAAAGGAGTATCCGATAAATACGGAGAAGGTAAGCTTTTCTACCAACCTGATGGTAAAAAGAACGGTTACTGGATGAGTTGGGGAGACTCTAAAAACGCCAATAGCACGACAAACACTCCGATGAAAGACGACGGCTTCAATAATAACGCTCTTGATAAAGGTAAATTAGATGCAGTTAAATCAGCTTTAGAGAACGAATCAAATCGTGCATCTGATTATGTTTCACAATCGCAGCTTCAACTCCAAAAAGTCATGCAGACTTATAACGTAACCGTAAGTTTAATCAATAGTATGCAAACGATGCTTGAAGAAATGAATAAATCTATCGCCCAAAACATTCGATAGTCACTGACTCGCTTTAAACTCAAATTAGATCCGTTTATAGGGGCATTTGACCTCTTAAAACGGAAAGGACATATAGACGTCTAGATTGACACACTTCCAAACAGAACTTACACTGAATCTCGCTTACTCAATAAAATAAGTACAATTGTAAAATCCATGTTAAATTCATGGATAAAATTTCGACGAAGAGAGACTCAGTGAATTTAAAACAACCACAATCCGCCATTGCTCTAATTCCACTTTTAATCTTTATAGGTCTGTTTGTTGGCACAGGGCTTTATTTTCAAAGTCAAAATGTAGATTATGCGTTTTACCAACTACCAAGTGTCGTTGCTATTCTGCCTGCGATCATTTTCGCTATTTTGATTTCAAAGCAAAAACTCAATCAAACTATTGATACTTTCGTGAAAGGTGTTGGCCACAACAACATCATTACTATGTGCATGATTTACTTGTTGGCAGGGGCTTTTACTGCGGTTGCAAAAGCAACTGGCGGTGTTGATGCCACTGTAGCGATGGGGTTATCGTACATTCCAGCCGAGTTTTTGTTACCTGGATTCTTTTTAATTTCAGCTTTCATTGCAACTGCAATGGGAACATCCATGGGGACTATAGCAGCCGTAGCCCCTGTTGCGTTCGGTGTCGTTGAGCAAACAAACATCGAAGCGACCTTAATGGTCGGCGCAGTGATATCGGGTGCACTGTTTGGCGATAATTTATCCATCATTTCAGATACAACCATTGCTGCAACTCGAACTCAAGGTTGTGAAATGAAAGATAAATTTAAAGAAAATCTCATTTTTGCACTCCCTGCAGCGTTAATTACACTGATCCTCTTTTCGTTGCAATCTCAAGGACAAGTCGACCTTCAACCAAAAGACTACGATATATTTAAAGTCATACCCTACTTAACCATCTTGATACTGGCCATTTCTGGCTTAAATGTTTTTGTTGTACTCACCGTAGGAATTCTATTTGCAGGCATAACCGGGTTTACTACGAGCGATTACACCGTACTCCAGTTCAGTAAAGATATTTATGCTGGCTTTGGTAATATGCAAGAGATCTTCTTCTTATCTATGCTAGTCGGTGGATTAGCAGCCTTAATTCAACAACAAGGTGGTATCGCATTTATCAATCATAAGATTGAATCATTCGTAAAAAGGTTATCAAATAAAAAGGCGGATAAATCACCAAAACTCGTTGAGTTATGTATTGCATTAATGGTTGCACTAACGAATAGCTGTATTGCGAATAATACTGTTGCGATCGTTGTCACCGGCGACATTGCAAAAGGCTTAGCTGAAAAGCATGACATTTGCCCTAAACGCTCAGCCAGTCTTCTTGATATTTTCGCTTGTATTGTTCAGGGCATACTACCTTTCGGAGCACAAGCTCTACTGATTGGCTCTATCTTTAGTATCAGCCCTTTATCTGCTGGATTACATGCTTGGTACTGTATGGTATTAGCGGTAGTTTCCGTCATAATAATTTCGATCAGAAAATAAACAATTGAGTTTGCTATCAAAGTCGTTTTATAGTTGTTTTAATGCTCGACTATGAGCCTTGCTTACGAGCCATTTATTGCAAGCGAGGTTCAATCACATGGAAATAGTGATAGGAAATATCAATGTATAAAACAATATTATGTGCGATAGAGTCATCTGACGAAGGAAAGCATGTGCTATCTAAAGCAATTAAAATTGCAGAGAAATTCGATAGTCGCTTAATCGTAATAAATGTGCTTCCTTACACTTTTTTACCAAAGGATTATCAGAAAGTACTGAAGGATGAGGCAATTCCAAAACTCGAAAAACTGACATCCGAATTTAGTATTTTGAAAAAGAATAAAATCCTTAAAGTGGGTAAGCCTTATGATGTCATCTGTACTGAAGCGATGAAAAAACAGGTTGATTTAATCATCATCGGCACTCATTCCAAAACAGGACTGAGTGCATTGCTTGGCTCTACGGCTTCTGGCGTCGCAAATTATGCTCCATGCGATGTGCATTTTATAAAAGTCTAGGGGCTGTTGATCTTTCGTGATTGTTTTTGCAGCGATAAATTGGTTATTTTATGCAAGGCAGAGTTTGTGCTGTTTGGTTATTCCAAATAAACAAACGATAACGCAGCAGAAATGATCAATTTGCGTTGTCTTCGATGCTTTTTAGCGTTCATTGTTCTGTGTTGTGACCAGCTTACTTAGATGACTAAGCTTCACTGCTCACGCCTTGAACAGATAAACGCTAAAATAGCACAAAATTTAATCCTGAAAGATCAACAGCCCCTAATCAATACTTTTATTATATAAGCATATAAATCCAAATCTTCATTTTGAACGTATCCTCAAAAGCAATATTAATGAGGATAGTTCAATGAGATTTCGTAATCTGTTTTTATACGCTTTGCCACTTTTACTTTGTTCATGCTTAGGAATGCCAAGGGGGATCAAACCTGTAAATAATTTCGATGTTGGAAGTTACATGGGACAATGGTACGAAATAGCCCGTATGGAGAACAGCTTTGAAAAAGGGCTCAATTATGTCACAGCGAATTACAGTCTTAATGATGACGAAACCGTTAGAGTAGTAAACCAAGGTTATCATCAACAAAAAGGCGAAACAAAAACCGCTAACGGCACCGCAAAATTTGTTGATTCGCCAGATACTGGTTATTTAAAAGTCTCTTTCTTTAAGCCTTTCTACTCTTCATATGTTGTTTTCAAGCTCGACCCTAACTACCAGTACGCTTATGTGTCAGGTTACAACAACAAGTATTTATGGCTGCTTTCAAGAACACCAACAATCAGCGATGCTGTCTTAAAAGACTTTTATCAAACAGCAAAAGCTTACGGTTACGATACATCGAAAATCATTCAAGTAGAGCAACAATAAAATCAAAATCACAAGGGGCTCACGCCCCTTAATTTCTTGGGTATGCCTTAATTAGCTTGTGTTAAATCACTGTGATATCTTCAACGTACAAAAATAATACTAAAGGAACTAGTGACGTGTCAGAAACCCTTTCACACGACGTTCAGACGAACCCAACAACAGCACATATAAAAACTCTTCTTTCTACAGGCCAATTCCACAAGGCATTCATATCGTCAGAAACTCAATGGGGAAAAATCACAAACTGGCATACTGAGGAGCAATTCGAAATCGCAATTCGCCTTTACAATAATTTAGGTGGCGACAGAAAGTCTGATGCGATTTTATTGAAACTATGGCGTAACCATAAAAGCAGTTATTCATTTTTAAAGATGCTGTTTTATAAACTCCATCGTAATGGCCCAATCAGAGCTCAAGAATTCTTAGACGCCAATAAAGATCGTTTCAAACTATCAAAAGATCAGCAGTCCGAATTACTCGGTTTTAGGTCAATCATTCAAAGATATTATAAAAATTACTCTGCTTCTGAAGCCTTACTCAACAAAGCCATCAATCTTTCAACTGATGATCCTTGGTTAACATCAACTAAAATACGCTTACTCGTCGATTTAGAACAAAACGAACTCGCAAAGCAATCAGCCATAAAACATTTTGACGCAACTCCAACTCCTTCAACACTGCAATTATTAGCCTACGTCATTAATAAGGTAGACGGAAGTGAAGCGCAACTGACTTTACTTGCTGATCATATTGATAAATTTGAATCGGCAGAACTTTGGCTTTACTTAGCGCAGCTGTCGGCAAATGGGCAGCATTGGGCTTCTTGTCAACAAGCTATAGACAAGTATCATTCTCTCAGAATTTGTTCCGATAAAAATGATGAGCAAACACTCTTGTCTCTGAACGGGCAATTGGCAATTCACCATAATGATATCGATAAAGCCATATACTTCTTATCACAAGCTAAATCAGAATATTGGAAAATCGTTGCTGACAATCTAACTCAAAATAACGCTCACTCACAAAACACCAAAACATTGCCCGTTCCTTTCAAAAGACAGGAATACATGACTTGTGCACCCACAACGTTGTCATGCATTGCAGAGTACTGGGGTACAAAGATCGACCCTAAGTTGATTGCAGATCAAATTTGTTTCGATGGAACTCCAGACACTAAAGAAAGACAGTGGATAATAGATAATGGCTTTTCTTTTAAAGAATTTGAGCTTAATGAAAGTCTTCCTTATGAATTGATTGATGCTGGAATCCCTTTCGCCATGGTGACCACTAGCGGCTTTTCATCCCACATTCAAGCTGTAATTGGCTATAACGCCCGAACTGGAACGATATATGTCATGGATCCATCCTATTCGGAAACTCAAGAATACTTAATAAAAGAAACCATTGAGTCAGAAAGGTTTAATGGGGCTAGATGTATTGCCTTTGTTCCTAACGCTATCGCAAACCAGCTAGATAATTTCGACTTTCCGGCATCTACACTTTATGAACGTTATAATACCTTCAGAGTCGCAAAAGAAAATAATGATTATCCCAAAGCTGAAGCCGCTTTAACTGAACTCAGATCTCACTCCCCCGAACAGCGGTTAACCTTACTCGCTGAACGCCAATTCGCAATCTGGAATAATGATAATTCTGAAATACTTCGTTTGAACGAATTACTTTTGGCTTCATACCCTAATGAATTAGCGCTCATCAATTCAAAATATTACTGCTTAAGGGATCTGGGTAAAAGAAAAGAAGGCATTGAGTACCTGAGCAACTACATAAAAAAATACAAAGATACAGATTTAACCAGCACTCTATTTAATGAAATTTATCGTACTAACGAATTCCCAGAATTGATTGTTCTCTGTTTAAGAATACTTAAAGATCATGCTGCCTTATCTTCAGCAGCTCAGTGGGTCATGGCACATTACTATTGGGCTGAACAAGACTATAAGCAGGCATTTGAGTACTACACTAATGCTCACTGTCTAGAAAATACGCACCCTGATTACATAGATAGCTTTTTCAAAGCAGCACGTTACCTTGGCTATACAGAAGGGGCGATTGAGCTACTTAAGCAACGCCACCAAACTTATAAGATACGTTCACCACAACCTGCAATTAACTTATTTAAGGTGTACGAACTTTTAGACCAAGAGCATAAAGGCATTGATTTGCTCATAGAAGCACAACATTTACATCCTGAAGACTCCGAATTAATGGCATTCCTTTGTAATCAATTAATCGATTTAGGTGAATTAGAGCTTTTTGAGGCAATGAGGTCTAACGCTGAACGATGCTTAGGAAAGGATGACTACACTGAATTGCTAGCTCGTTTTGCTGAAAAAAATGATGACCTGCGAACCGCTCTCGAA
Source organism: Shewanella sp. OPT22 (assembly GCF_004168585.1). Classification (GTDB taxonomy): domain Bacteria; phylum Pseudomonadota; class Gammaproteobacteria; order Enterobacterales; family Shewanellaceae; genus Parashewanella. Next base: position 121,330 of record NZ_PGVH01000007.1, read on the forward strand.
TTTTACCAACTTAAATTTTCTATTAATCCATTCATCGCTAAGTATGCTAACGGCTTTATGAGAACTCTGCATAAACAAGGTAATACTCAGCAGATAGATCAAATATTAGAATCTCTTTATAAACAACACCCAGAAAACACACTTGTATTAGATTATATCGTCGATTGGCATGACGATATTCTGTTTAGAGAAAAAGTACTGCAGAGCTTTATCATTATCAGACCTGACTACTCAATTATTAGGCGCCAGTTAATCGATATCTATCTTGAGCTTAATAAATTCGACTTAGCGCTCGCCTTAGCCAAACAGACTTGTAAGCAAATAAGTTCTGACAATCACAACTGGGCTTATTTAGCGCATTGTTATCAGAGGCTAAATGACAACGAAAATTCGATTTTATATGCAAAGAGAACACTCAAAGATAACATTGATAACCGAATGGCTTTCGATGCTCTTAACGCTGCAACTTCAACAGAGGAGTCAAAGTTAAGTGCCCTTGAATTTATCTATGACAACATCAAAACACAACAATCTTTTGGTGATGCAATTTGGTGTTTTTGGTTTGAAATAAAGTCTGTGTACAGTAAGCAACACTTGGCTGAATTTATCGAGTTTTTGCAGAAAAACTACTCACATATCTGGCAAACATACAGCATAAAAGCCCTTTTTCATAAACAGTTCGGCGATATTGACTCTGGTATTGAATCATTAACGCTTGGTATTACTAAACACCCCTTTACCCCTCGCTTAAGTTACGACTTAGCTGAATTCAATGAGCTCAAAGGCAATATAGATGGAGCAATCGACGCCTATAAAAAAGCACTTTCGATTAATCCTTATTGGTCAGACGTAAGCAAGCAACTCTACAAAATATATGTCAAAGAACATGATCAATCTGCTGCAGTTTCTGTCATACAAAATGCCATCAAACGTACCCCTAACGATGGTATACTTCATGGCTATTTAGGTGACATCTACATTCAACTTGATGATAAATCGCAAGCTCTTAGAGCACTCACAACAGCAATAAAATACGAGCCAAATTACCACTGGGCTTGGGAAAACATTCAAAAATTATCCATGCAGCTGAATCAACAAGAATATGCAATTGAACTGGCAAGTCAGCAATGTGTTCAAAAACCTTATCAAGCCTATTGTTGGAATAATCTAGCTCTGATTACGACTAATGCTGTTAAAAAGCACAAGTACTGGAAACAAGGATTATCTTGCGATCAATATTGCTCACAGATATACAGTGATAAATTAGAGTACCTAATTGAAACTGGTCAATACAATGAAGCGCTTGAAATCTTTGATAGCTTACCTTGGAAAGAGCATCCCCCTTTTGAATTGATGACCCAAAAAGTCGATTTATTGGTAGAGATTGGTGACAATAAGAATGCGATTGAAACACTCACTAAATTACTCTCAGGCCTTCACGGATATGCCTATCTATGGCGTAAACTTTTTTACTTATTAAAGCAAACAAACCAAATAAAGACGCTCATTAATACAGCATTAAAAGCCATTAAAGACAACCAATTCGATCCTAATCTTCTTTGCTACGCCTCTGAAGCTCTTTGGGAGCATGGTGATCCTCGCAAAAAACAGATTGCACTACAGCATTTAGAAAAAGCGTGTCAGCTTTCACCTAATGAAGAATATATTGCACTCACTTTTGTTGACTGTTTAACGCAAGACAAAAATTTTGAAAAAGCCATGCAGGTATTGGAAAAATTTAACCAATATCATCAAGTCAATTATGCACAAGCTCGAAGAGTAGGAATCTATTGCGCACTTGGTCAACTGAGCAATGCACAAGAAGCGTTTGATGATCTTATTGAAAACTACGAATCAGACTACTGGTGTATCGACGAAGCCTTTAAAGCAATAAAACATAAAGACAACAACGTTAATATACTGCAAGTATTCAGAAGCAATTTTGAACAACTTGATAATATTCAAGCTTATTTTTATGCTGAAAAACGTTTGGAATTGAGCTCTTCAGCATCTTATCAACACGTACTAAAAGATCTCAAATCAGACTTATCAGAGACAGCTTGGGAGGGAACTTTCATTGCTATTATCGACTATTGGTCAGATTGTCAGGCCTCACCTGAACAAAAAATCATTGATGACAATTTACATCGCATCATTAAAAGCAACGAACTTATCAGTAAACTTGTTTATTGCTTTGGAGTACACGAGCATTTTCACAGTACATTAAAACTAATGCCTCAAATTGAGCATCGTGAGCAGTTACCCCTATTTGTGTTTTACCAATACAGTCATGCACTTCAAATGCTTAATCAATGGGAATTAGCTTCACAAGTTATTTTAGATGGTCTCAAAGCTCCCTCAGATGATTCTATACATAACTTGAGAGTGTGGTACGCCTATGACTTGATCAGAACAAACAGACATCAAGAAGCTAACTTCTTACATTTAATAAACTATGAAGAGCTCGTAGATATAGAAAAGTATACATATCATGTTATTGAAGCATGCTTACAAATAGAATCTGGCTCACTCTCAAATCAAGAGAGTGTACTCGCTCCGCTACTTGAACAGTGTAAAAGTAGCTTCGAAAATGTTGCTGGACACCGCCTTTGCGAACACGCTAAAAGTACATTAAAAAAACAATTGATGGCAAGTCTTGAGAATCCGACTTTTGTCGATAAGCTAAAACAATTCTGGTGGATTTTTACAAGAGCTTAAATAACCTGAACTCGGGTTAAATACAAAAGAGGTGGCAATTGCCACCTCTTTATTTGAAACTAAAACAGAAATTACTTAACAATTTCCATTTCATCAAGCAGGTTATCTGCATGATCTAGGTACTTCATAACCCAAAGCATATAACGGCTATCGACTTGGATTGAGCGGTTGGTTTGCGGATCGTATCCCCAATCACCAATGATACTTTCGTATACACCGTCAAATAACAAACCTACTAGTTCAGCGCGACCATTTAAGGTAGGAGAGCCTGAGTTACCACCCGTAGTATCAAGTGTAGATAAAAAGTTCACAGGCACAGAGTCGATTTCTTTCATGTAGTAATCGCCGTACTGTTTGTTTTTAATCAGCTCAAGTTCTTTCTTAGGCGCATCAAATGGGTCTTTACCTGTGTCTTTTTGCAAAATGCCTTCTAAACGAGTAAATGGCAATGCATATAAGCCATCTTCAGGCGAGTAACCTTTAACATGACCAACACTTACACGCAGGCTAGAGTTTGCATCCGCATAAACAGGTTTACCTTGCTCTTTGTTATAAGCAATGATTGCTGCCATATACTGTGGACGAACTTTCATTAGCTCACCCGCACGCTCTTTGGCTTCGTTTTCACGCTTAATACGTGCATCGTAAGTTGCTACGGCATATTGGATAAATGGATCATTCGACGCTTTAAAATCTGCTGTAGATTTCTTCATCCAACCTAAACGAGTTTCTTTGTCTGTCAGTTTCGTTTTGGCATACATGCTGTCTAAACGCTTAACTAGCTGAGCTTTAGTCGTGCTGTTGGTAATACCGAAAACAGCATCTAAAGAAGGCAAACGTTCAGATTTAGCCAGTTTTGAATAACGTCCAAGCAGATCCAGCAAGAATGCTTTTTCAACTTTTGCAGAGAAACGACGATCGATACGCTCAAGGCTTGCTACAAAACGCTTCATATCACGATCTTGATAGCCAGGCTCACGCTTCATATCTGGCAACATTTTTTCATGCGCATAGCGGTATAAACGGTCTGCTGTTTTCAGCATCGCACTGTAACCCATATAGCCAATTAACAGCTTGCGTTCTTGATGCTTTTCGCCTTGCTTAACTAACTCATCTAAACGAGCCAATGTTTTGCCATATTTTGCTTCACGATTTGAATCAGCTGCAATCCATTTTGCTAACGCAGCTTCACGATCTTTGCGAGCTTGTAGCATGTTTGACTTGCCGTAAGATTCAATCATCGAAGTGAAGTTTTTCGCATAGTTAGCGAGTCCAGCTAATGTGCTTTCGTATTTAATACGATCTTCACTACCTTCTGGCGATGCTTCTTTAATATCAGTAATGATACTTTCACGTAGCATTTTGCTGTATGGGTAGTTCTTCTCAAAAGTATTTTCTACTTCAGCAGCGGTGCGGTAACGGTTAGTACGACCTGGGTAGCCTGTCACCATTACAAAATCACCGTCTTGAACGCCTTTAGCCGATACTTTTAAGAAGCTTTTTGGCTCATACGGCACGTTATCCTTGCTGAAGTCAGCAGGTTTACCGTCTTTGTTTACGTAAGCACGATAGAATGAAAAGTCACCCGTATGACGTGGCCACATCCAGTTATCGATATCACCACCGTACTTACCCACACTACCGGCTGGGTTATACACTAAGCGAACGTCACGAATTTCCATTTGTCTAATGAGATAGTACTCAAGACCACCGTGGAAGCTGTATACATTACAGCGATATCCGTCTTCTTTTTCACACTCAGCGACTAACTGCTTTTCTTTATTTTCTACACCTTTGTAGAAAGCTTCACCTTTGAGGTTTTCAATACCATTTTTTACTTTATCGGTTACGTTAGTGACTTTTTCAGTGACGTATATACGTGAACCCGGTGCCGCTGGTAATTCGTCTTTAAACGTCTTAGCTAAGAAACCATCTTTTAGTAAGTTGTTTTCTGCTGTTGAATTATATTGAATTGAACCGTAAGCACAGTGATGGTTTGTTACCACTAAGCCTTTCGGTGATACAAATGACGCAGTACAACCACCAAGACTAATAACGGCATTCATTGGGAATTCTGTTAGCTTTGAAATTGACTTCGCATCAATCTCTAAACCCTTTGCTTTTAGCTCAGCGGCCATTGATGGTAGTTGGTATGGTTGCCACATACCTTCATCAGCAACGCTGTTAAAGCTTGCAGCTACAGCTGCAGCGAGTAACCATTTCTTCATGGAAGATTCTCTCTTATTATGATCCAGACCTAGTCCCTGTTCTAGGCAGTTCCGGCTTTTGCCAAAGATAGGCGTTATGCACTTAATAAAGCCGTTTACTTAATTAAATACATAACAAAAAAGCCAGGCGAAGGCCTGACTTTATCACAATTAATTTGCTATTGGTGTAGTAAGTTAGCTAAAACTTGTAACAATAATTTGTGCCGCTACAATTGCCACACCGGCGACGCCTAATCCAACCAATGCGGCATTACCACCAGAGACCTGATAGCCTTCTTGAGTCTGCTTACGCTGCTTAATAGCCATCACTATCGGCAAGAAAATGATCATTACTGTTAAAGGTACACCAGCATAACCAAGTACTTTTACAAAGCCATCTGGATAAAACAAAGCGCACAACAATGGTGGAATAAAAGTTAATAACCAAGTTTTCGCTCTACCAGCAACACCGTTGCGAGCACGAGTCAATTCAGCAAGGAAGTCAAATAGACTCATCGTTACGCCTAAGAAAGAGGTGATCAGCGCCAAATCTGCAAAAAAGCTAATCGCCTGATCAATAAAAGGCAGGTGAGAAACATTTTGTAATGCAACCACGAGTTTAGGTAATGAGCCATTAAATTCGTTTATGGTATCCCCACCAACGGTACCTATCGTAACCAATAACCAAAAAATATAACAAATTAGTGGGATGCTTGAACCAATCAACAATACTTTTTTAAGGCTTTTAACTTCACCATCTAAATATCGTACGAGAGTAGCAATACAAACATGAAAACCAAAAGAGGTAAACACCACTGGAATTGCTGCCAGCAAAATGTTGCTATAACCACCTTTTTCAATTGCAGCTGTAAGGTTGTCAGCAACAATCGTTGAAATATGAACTTCTGGAGATAAAAAGAATACTACGACAACAAACAGTGCGATCATTAAGGGGAAAAGAAAACGAGACACCTTATCGACTAGGCTAACGCCGACGGCAACGAAACCACCAAAAATAAGTGTAAATAAAGTGATAGTCAGTTTTGAATCGACAGGTTGACCGAAAGCTAACTCTAATTTAGATGCAAAAAGTGAAGAACCACCAAGCAAATAAACCATCGTCAATGCATACAGTAAACTGAGAAACGAAGCACCTTGAATAAACTGCCCCGCTTTGCCTAGTGTTTTTCCGGTGATGGCGTGAACATTGTCACCCACACCACTGCGTAAATTAATTTCGAGCATTAATAATGCGGTATACGCAGTGATAACCCAAATCACCATAAGTAACGCTATTGCGGGTAGGGTTCCAAGTCCCGCCGTAGCGAGAGGAAGTGCCAACATACCACCACCAATGGCTGTACCTGACACTATGGCTATTGAGCCTAAAAGTTTCGAATTCACAAAGTTATCCTAATATTCTAATAATTATCTTCTCCCACCAGCAATTTACTGCATTGCAAAGGGCATAAAAAAGCTTGCAAAATGCAAGCTTTTCCAAACTATTGGCTCGAACCTATCAAAACAAATTGTCTACGGCAACCCTTATTAAACTAAGCTTCATATAATCAAACATCTGTCTCATCGTGTGTGACGGTAATTAGGCGTTGTTGTTGAGTTAGCGAACCATCTGAAGATTTAAACGTTAGTTGTAGACGATATTTGCCGACGCTTGGCTGATGAATCCTTAATGACATGTTTTGATTACCTGGTGATAACTCTTGTTCAAATGATCCAGCCGCCATATCGTTCGCATCAAAAAGTTTAGCTGTTACTGTGCCTCTTACTTCCGAAGCCACATCGAAAGTGACATGAGTGCCATCAGAATTAAATGGGATCTGATGCGTCAGATTAGCCACACTGAATGAGGAGTTATCAGGATGCTTTTGAACTTGAGTTTCAATACGATGAACGATGCTGTTTCCTGAAGCATAAACATAATTGCTCGCTTGGGCAGGTGCAATGATGCCACTACCATTTTGCTTACCAGCACGGATCCCTACAAGATTATGGTTGATGGCATTAGCCAATTCATAAGACCAAGACTTCATGCTTTCTTGCTCTGGCTGTTTGATCACAACTTTTACATTTTCAGGTAACTGACGCTCTTCGCGGTCAAACAATTTAAGAATAACCACATCGCCAGGTTCTAATTGAGTATTTTGAACGCTGATTTTTCCTACAAGTCTGCGTCCCTCAATTTGTTGAGGAGAGACGCTAAACTTCAGTGGTTTGTTTTGGCTATATGATGTCATCATTTTGGGAGCAGCTTGTTGATTGCCAGCTTCAGCAGCATAGCTCACCACAACATTTCCTAAAGACATCACGCCACACAAAACAGCGATTGTTTTCAATTGTGCTTTCCTAGATAATGATTCCATTGCAGGTAACTCCCAACGCCTAATCAAACTCAATATCTAAATTTTAGCTAAATATAGACAAACTGCTCTAAGGTGAAAACCTGAGAGGCCCTTAATTATTGTTCACATAAACAACATTAAAAATTGAAGAAAGAAAATAAAACACAGAAAATACACTGCTTTCTTTTTTCAGAGATTACATTTTGGACGCATTTTTAGTTTCTACCACGAGTGTTGCTATTGCCGAAATTGGTGACAAGACTCAACTTTTAGCACTTCTTTTAGCCGCTAGGTTCTCAAATAGAACGGCAATTATATTGGGAATTTTTATTGCAACGCTTTTAAACCACTTACTCGCAGCCCTCTTCGGGGAATGGGTGATATCTTATCTGTCACCGAATATCGCTCAGCTGCTCGTTGGGATGAGCTTCATCATTATTGGATTATGGATTTTAATTCCAGACAAGCCCGATAATGAAGACTCTCGTTTTTATCGTTATGGGCCGTTACTCGCAACAACGGTTCTATTTTTTGTCGCTGAAATTGGCGATAAAACTCAGGTCGCAACGGTCTTTTTAGCTGCTAAATATCAACAGCTCATTCCAGTTTTAGCGGGTACTACGATAGGAATGTTACTTGCCAATGTACCTGTCGTTTTGATGGGGCATATGGGTTCAAAAAAGCTGCCATTAAAGTGGATTAGACTTGTTTGTGCCATATTATTCGGATTTATCGGTATTATTACCTTGGTAAAGATTTAGGCATTTGATCTTAATGACAAATTAATACAGGATTAATTAAATTTCACTTATATATCAATCTAACGACTCCCTGACTAATCTTGAAGTATTATTGTTTGATATATAAGTGACTATGGCAGTAACACCACTCAAAAGTGCACTTGCTAGACCTAAGGAACAATTTGATGCTTCGCAAGCAGTCCTCCCTACTGAGCGAAAACGCGTTTTTATTAGCGAAATCAGATCTTTTTATTTTTATTCTCCTGAACTAAAAGCAAACCGCAAGCCGTTGTTGAATAGTTCAGATGTTAATTACACTCAATTAGTAAGCCTGTCAGGGTCAAACTCCTTTTCAACATTTCACGAAAGAACCCAAAAAGATCAAAGAATAGTTGATGTAAGCTATGCATCTTCTCGTTGGCAATTATATTCTAGGCATCAAAATAAAAGCTTGTCCTCAAAATCTCAGTTATTGAATAGAGATAATTCTAAATACGGTAATAACAGCATAAAAACGAAACCTAATACTCATAGAGCTAGCTCAAAATGGAGCCAAATCAATACTGCTGCCAATAACTTTTTTCATTCTAAAGAGTAAGGTTCTGAATTTTTATCTTTTAACTACGGCTGCCGTCATACGCGAAACGCACACTAATTCGCCACCACTATTGGTAATTTCGACATTCCAAACTGAACTCCGCTTTCCAATATGAACAGGCTTCGCAACCGCTGTTAACATGCCTTTTCGAGAGGCTCGAATGTGATTGGCATTAATTTCTTGCCCAACACAGTAATAGTTTTCAAAATCGACAACAAAGTTAGCGGCATAACTGGCGACCGTTTCAGCCAATACAACATTAGTACCTCCATGAACAATCCCAACGGGATTATGAACTGAAGCATCAACAGGCATGGTGGCAACAAGATAGTCTTCGCCAATCTCTGTCACTTTGATCCCTAACGTTTGCATTAATGTTCCACGTTCATGAAGACCTTTATCCAAGCGAGCGAAATCTTCTAAACTCATTGGCTTAAACCAAATACTCATAATTATTGTTATTCCTTTTTGGAGCTGTTTTTATTGAGTAATAAAAAGGATGGTAACTTAACCATCCTTTAAGACAACTACTTTCTTAACCTATCGCTTACGCTTGAAACCTAAGAGTGTTAACAGTAACAACCAATCTAAACTTAAAGCTCCACTACTACGATGATGCTTCGTTGTTTTAGGGAAGTTTAGCGCCACAATGATGGGATCATGATCCGAAGAAGAAAATGCATTTTCCGATTTAGCAAGATCGCCAGTATATTTACTTGGGTATTCAAACAAATTCGACTCTAATGAATTGGTATGCCAATCTTCAACACTCACCACTTTACTGGCAAAACTCTCGTTAGCCAACGCATAGTCGAGTGTTCCTAGTTCACCTTCATAACTATAACTGAATACACCTTTACCGTGTAACTTGCTGTTCAAGTCTGTGAAACCATAGTTTTTAGTTATTTTTGTAGGCGTACTATAAAGTGGCTTATTATTCAGAGTTGTATTGCCTGCCGCCATAATAGTTCTGGCACCCTGCACCGATGAGTCGTAATCGGTAAGCACTTTAATGGGATCTTCTTGTCCATAAGCATTCAAGTCACCCAATAACAATACATCACCCGTCACGTTTTCATTAATATAACTTCCAAGCGTAGTGGCGGCAGCCACCCTAAAGTTATTACAACTTCCTTGAAGATCATCGACATACCCCTCTTTATGGACGGCACTCTTATCAATTTTACCACTTGAAGTAAGAGGAATTGGCGAATTGTACTCATCAAAATCTTCTTTACACTGTGAGCCTTTTGATTTGAAATGACTCACTGCAACACTAAATTCACTCCCCTCATTTAAATTACCTTTGGCAACCACTTCAAACTTTTGTAAAAGTGAATCTCTCTGGCTTTTTCCTACAGTGATTGATTCCGGCTCTTGCCCTTTTTTTTGCCCCATATATGAAAACGCTTGTGCAGGCATTTTAATGTCCATGACATCTCCAACAGGCTTGACCTTACTTGGTCGGTACAGCAGGCCTACACTAATTGCGTCGTTGCCTATTGGACCATTACCTTTAGTGGCGATAAACTGATAATGGGCGCTGGTATCTTTAATGTCGTCATTTAACGCATCCAGTAAATTTTTAATGGCAGAATTTTCGCCAAAACCATTATTTTCAATTTCCACTAGACCTACAACATCAGCATTCATACTCGTGAGTGCGTTGACAATTTTCGTACGCTGAAGCTCAAACTCGTCCTCTGTTATCGCCCCACGATTCTGACCTGTAGGGTTTGGATCTGCATCTGGCATAACGTTATTAAAAAAGTTCAAGACATTAAAGCTTGCAACTCTGATATCACCGCTGTTTGCCAATTTAGGAGGGGTAATGCGATCGTTATTTCGAATTAAGTCACCAGCCAAAATGATATTCGTGGGTGCTATTCGATATTTGCCAAATGAATAACTGATCACACCCTCCATATTGGTAACCGTATCTCCAGTCCTAATATAGGCTATTTCAGGGCCAAAACTGGGCATAAATGGATTTTCACCGTTGGCCGGTTTTTTATCCGTATCAACATACAACTGATTTTGTTTATTCTTTGCTTCTAGTGCTTTAGCTTCTGCACTTTCTGGCACATACAATTGAGTTGGCTTTTGCAATGCCGCTAAATGCGACAACACCATATTGTTACGAAAAGAACTATAATCAAAACTAAAGTTACGTGTGACTCGCATATCACTACTGGCGGTCAATTTAACTTTCATGCCCTCATAGCGTTCCATGGCTTGAGGCAATGTTTCATCGGTACCAATATTTAAATCTACAGCATTAGGTAAACCTACATCGTCGCCAACTTTGTATTTTGTTATATCTTGAGAGATATCAATTTGCGTGTTTCCAAAATTTTCATCAACCTCACCCTGTAAGCAAACGCTATAACCTGTCTGCAATGCAGATGCATCAGCAAGCGATATTTTATTCGCATAAACATAAATACCGTCCGATGTTTGTTGATTATCATCTGGACTTTGTGACTCAACATAAAAGCCTTTAACGTAGTCACTCTTAGCACTTTTGTCGTATTCTAAATCTAAAGCAGTAATCACCCCTTTGACATAAACGCTCTCACCAAGGTGAGGACTATTTCCGCCAGTGCTTTGAATAGCATTAATTGCAACTAGGTTATCGTTATCACATATAAACGCAGCATTTGCCGAATAGGCCGTCCCTAACGACAATGCAATAGCGATTTGTAGCCAAAGTTTTTTTTGTTTCATACATCGACCCCGTAATGATTCATTTGTTATCGAGATATTCCAATTGAGGAGTAGTGAGATTGTGATTTAGAAATTCTGAAGGAATATCGAAGGTTGATGATATGACAGTAAACCTGACTTTGACCTGACAGCCTAGAAAACAAAAAGAGCAGCCTAAGCTGCTCTTTTATGGGTTAACTCAAAAAATGAATTAACGACGACGTCTGATACCAAATAGCGATAACAGTGCTAAACCTAGGAAACCTAGAGAACCACTGTCTTTCTTCTTAGGTTCTTCTGGCTCTGGAGTTGGTGTAACTGGATCTGGTAAATCAATCGCAATGATAACTGGATCGTGATCTGATGATGAGAAAGCATTACCAGATTTAACTAAATCACCTGTGTATTTAGAACCGTATTCAAACATGTTCGATTCAACACCATTGATATGCCAATCCTCAATAGCAACTACTTTTTCAGCTAAATCAGCACTTGCTAAAGCGTGGTCTAAATTACCTAATTCGCCGCTATAGCTGTAGCTATAAGTATCAGCACCATGTAGCTTCGTATTTAAATTCACGTAACCATAGCTTTCAGTAATGACACGTTGCTTAGCATCAAACTCTTCACCACCAATAGAGGTGTAAGCAGCTGTTTTAATCACTTTACCATGAGTAGATGGGTGGTAATCCGTCAGTACTTGTAGAGGGTCTTCTTTGCCGTAAGCATTCAAATCACCAAGAATTAACACGTCACCGTCAACTTTAGTCAGCGCCGCACCAATTGCATCAGCCGCACTCACACGGAAACTGTTACAGTGACCTTGTAAATCTGTTGGATCGTCATCTTCAAAGCCACCTTGCCAGTCTTCTAAACACTCAGAACCTTTAGACTTAAAGTGGTTAACTACAACAGTAAGCTTTTCACCATCGATAGTGAATGTTTGAGCTAAAGAGTGGCGCTGGTATTTGTTGTATGCTGGGCTAGATTCTTGATCATCACCTTCGCCACGAGTTGCTGCACCCGCTGGAGCGTGTTGCTCTGGAGTTTTGATCACTAAAGCATCACCTTCTGGAGTCACTTTAGCAGTACGATAAAGTAGGCCAACCATGATGGCATCACTACCAAAGTATTTCTCTTTGTAAAGGTCTGCATCAGCAACTTTAATCAAGCTGTACGCTTCGTCATCACTCAGCTCATCATTTAATGCATCAACTAAATCTTGAATAGCACTGCTTTCACCAAAACCGTTATTCTCAATTTCCATTAAACCAACGATATCAGCATTCATGCTAGTGATTGCATTTACAATTTTTTCACGCTGCAGACGGAATTCAAACTGATCATCTGTACCACGGTTTTGACCTGAAGCACTTGCTTCACCGCCAACAGAGTCATTGAAGTAGTTAAGTACGTTAAAGCTAGCAATACGTAGATCGCCTTCATTAGCAATCGCAGGAGTCTCAACGCGGTCATCACCACGAAGAATATCACCTGCTGTGATGTTCTCATCATCACCAACAATTAAACGATAATTTCCATAGGTATAACCTACCATGCCTTCAAGGTTGGTAAGTTGATCACCAATACGGATATAACCCGTTTCAGCATTGAAATCTGACATGTAAGGTAGAACACCTGCAGCGGCTTTGTAATCAGACTCTAAGAAAAGCTCATTCTTACGGTTTGCTGCTTCGTGCGCTACAGCGTCTTCGCTATCAGCCATGTATAGCTGAGTTGCTTTAAATAATGGCGCTTTATGAGAAAGAACCATGTTATTACGACGTGAATCATAGTCAAAACTGAACGAGCGAGTTACTTTCATTTCGCTACCAGCATCGAGCACAATCTTCATGCCTTCGTAACGCTCTAATGCTTGCTGTAGGTTCTCTTCATCACCGACAACAAATGGCACAGCCGCTGGTACTTCACCAACTTCACCGATTTCTACTTTGTTTTTATCTTTAGATAGATCCAATTGAGTTTGGTCGTAGAACTCTTTAACTTTTGCTTCTAAACAAACTTCAACACCAGGTTGAATGTCTTTAGGCGCCGCAGAATTCATGAATACAAAAATACCGTCAGATGTTGCTGGATCGCCATCTACGATAAGATCTTGGATGTAAAAGCCTTTTTGCATGCTTTCACCACGAGCAGTTACGACACCTTTAACGGTAACCGTATCTTCAGACTCAAATTTACCTTCTGGTACAAAATCACTACGTGAACCGTCACCCTGGATTTTATGAATAGGCACAATAGTTGCGCCTTCACAACTGAATGGATCAGGTTTAGGGATATCAGCACCAAATAAGCCAAGACCTGTAAACGTATCTTTCGCTTCTTCAACCCAATCATCAGCCTTGAAAGAACCATCAAAAACAGAATCAGGTGAGCGCTGAAGCGTTACATCTTTACCCCAGCTGCTCGGTGTTGGAATAACACCAACAACATCAACATTGTTCGTTCCATTAGTGAGTGCAACAGCATCACCACCATTAAACTGTAAGTTCATGTCTATTGCATTTACACTATCAGCTAACGTTAGTGTTTTATGTTTAACAACAAGTACTTCGCCAGCGCCAAGCGTCACGCCACTGATAGTCCCCATTGCTGAAGCATCAGTAGAGCCATCTTTATATCGAACTAATTGGTAACCATCTAGGTTTACATCGGATGTACCTGAATTAAATAATTCAATAGCTTTATTACTTGCTCCACCTTCAACATACTCCGTAATCATTACATCAGCATTCGCAGCGCATGATAAAACACCAGCAACAGCTACTGAAACAGCCGTTAACTTATTCGCAGTTTTCATTACATCAACCCCATTTTTTTATAATTGGTTATATTCGTGCTAATTAATTCACGTTAACTATGCCGAATATATTAATTTTTTAACCATCAGGTGTGATTTTCTCAGAGACTTGACTAAAAAAGAAGTGAAACAGGTCACAAATTAGTTACTAATTACAAAATAATTCAACAACTTAAATTTAAAATCAACAAGTTACCTCAATACAAAACAACGCAAAAACAAACAAAAAACCATAATAATCAACATTTTATACCAAAACAGTTATTTTAATTATATTTTATAATTAATTGAAATATATTTATTTAATATAAATAAAATATAAAAATCACAAATTTAAAACTCAGCCAGATCAAAAAACAATGATTAATCACGATATAAAAATAAATAGTCAAATAATGATTAACAAAAAACAAATTGTCAGCATTAAGCTTGTAAAATAAATTACCAGAGTTTTAAAAACAACCAAACCACTGTATTAAATAAACTATTTAATAAACACTAAGATAAATAAAAATATTCACTAGAGATTTTTAATTATCCACTATAGGATGACCAATGATAACTAAGTAAAAAATGTTCTTCAGAGCACATTGAACGTTTAAACAGATAATTAAATAAACTAATTATTCACTTTCAATTAATAGCTCCAACCTCATCCCTGTTTATTTCGTTTATTGCTCTAATCTTATTTAACTAAAGGTAAGTTGTGATGAAGAAATCGACCCAAACAGCGTTAACTGGTACCGCACTTGCACTTGCAATGGCTGGACTTACATCTTGTTCAACAATGAATAATAGCCCCAATAGTTCTGGCGGAGATACGAGCTCAGCCGTCGAAATGGTACATTGCTATGGTGTGAACCAATGCAATGGACACAATGACTGCAAAACTGATGGTAACAGCTGTAAAGGACAAGCTGGTTGTAATGGCACTGGATTCGTTGCAATGCCTGCTAAAGCTTGTAAAGATGTCGGTGGCCAAATTAAGGATGCTTGGCGAGGAAAACGAGATAAGGCTGCATTAAGTAAGTGTTATGGCGTTAATAAGTGTAATGGCCACAATGACTGTGCAGGTAAAGAGCACAGCTGCAAAGGTGAAGCCAGCTGTAAAGGTACAGGATTTGTACTCATGCCAGCCAAAGCATGTAAAGATATTGGTGGTAAAAGCTAACTAAACACGGAAATAAAAATGGGGCTTACTCAAGCCCCATTTCTTATAAGACCGTCATAATTTCTTCAAGAGGTTTTTTATTGATGGCATGATCTGGAATCGTCGCACCTTCAGCAGGATAACCTACGACTAAAAGCATGTAAGGTCTTTCGTTGTCAGCGTTACGCTCGCATACCTTGCTTAAAAATGACATTGGCTTAGGAGTATGAGTTAACGTACCTAACCCTGCATTGTGCAATGCTTGAATTATAAAGCCTGTCGCAATTCCCACTGATTCATGGACATAATAATTGTTCTTATCACCTACTTCAGTTTCCATGCGCTTTTGACTAAAAATAGCGATGAGCCATGGTGCTGTTTCCAGATAAGGTTTACTGGCATTGGTACCTAAAGGCTTTAACGCATCCAACCATTCTTCGCCCGCTCTTCCATCATAAAACCCACGTTCAATCGCTTCGGCTTGCTCACGAATTTGTGCTTTTACGTCTGGGCTATTGATTGCGACAAAATGCCAAGGCTGATGATTTGCTCCATTTGGTGCTGTACCAGCAGCTAAGATACATTGTTCAATAATCTCTTGCGGTACAGGTTTATCAGAAAATTTTCTGATTGAATGACGACGCTTAATATCTTGATAATGCGCTTGTGCACGTTCCAACATTTCTTGTTGTGGATACTCAACAAAGTCTGTCAGCGGATGATGTTGCTCAGACATAATTACCCCGTTATTTGTATGGTAATTTTAAGACCAGAAAAATAGAATATTTCTTACGCTAAACAAAACATAAGATCAATACCATCTTCTGTTTCCATTTGTGCACATGGCATAAAACCGCACTTTTCAAGTACACGTTGAGAGATTAAATTATCTTGATGTACATAGGCATGCAATGGTCTTTCGAAATGTTGTAAGAATTGCTTCAGCGCTTTGGTGGCATAACCTTTGCCCCAGTATTGAGTTCCGAGCCAGTAACCTATCAGACGCTTTTCCCCATCTAACCAACTCATCATGTTACCGACAACTTCACCATTAACCTCGATAGAAAATATGACGTTGTCGGGATCTTGAGTAATGCGTTGCCAATGAGCCTTAAAGTCGGATTCCGAACGAGCAGGGAAACGTGCCATTTGGCAGGCCGAAATATCAGCCTGATTTTGATAAAAGATATCTACATCTTCTGGAGATGGCCTTCTAAGTGCCACTTGCTGTTCCATTATATTATTCACAACTTGTTATTAACTTTTTATATACAATAAAGCTAACATAGATAAACGATGCGGATCAACGTTGTAAGCCTTTCTCGAAATTAAGTAGATATAACAATCTGCATAGTTAATTATTCATAATATCGCTGAGCACATGCTGAGCAGTTTTATGTGCGTTCAGCAAAATTTGCTGCTGTCTTTGTTTGGGCAATTTTTTGTATTCGACTTTAAACGCATTAAATGCATCTATTTGCTCTGTGCGATCAACGGAAGGGATATATCCACACGCAAGTACCTCATCTATTGTATCATCAGGAAAATGTGATCTTGTGACTTCGATTTTTGCCTGCTCACTGCATTTATGTAAAAAAGCCACTACAGCCTCAGAAGGAAGCTCTTTGGCAAGTCTTATAGTGAGCTCTGTACTTAGCTCACTTACTTCTACCTCAGACAACTTAGCTCTGAATCGAATTTTAGAACTCCCCTCAAAACTATTCGCTTTTTCTATAAAAGCATCTAAAAGTTCATCATCGCCTTCACAAAATTTAAACATTCTGGTTAACATCTCAGGGTTACCGATTAATTCAGCCATGACTTTAGCAGCTACATCTGTTGAACATTCTTCCATTATGGCTTCAAGTTGAGATTTACATTGATGGGTGATTAAAAGAACTATACCTGCACATTTAAATGCTTGTGGCTCAAGACTTAATAAAAGAGCAATTATTTTTGGATTCATGTGTTTAAGAACTAATAGAAGCTCTCTTCTTTCCAAGTAACGAAGAATATTAGCTCCAAAGCCATAATTATTAATTAAAAGCGAAACAGTTTCTGCTGCTTTTTGAGGATCATGCTTAATATGTTCATTTAATACCCTCTCAATAGTTTCCTCTTCATCACTTAAACCAACATCATCTTGAGAACGCTCAAACTGAATCATCAAGTCAGCAAGATACCTAGACGCAATAATAGGGTTGCATTCAGAAAGTATCCTATAAGCTCTATCAAATGGTAACGGTTTACAAATCCCCTTTTCCTTTCCATCTTCGTCTAAAAAATCCGCTTTAAAAACGTCGTCCGAAAGATCTAAAAGCTTGACAGGATCGGCTGCCAAAATACTCCCCATAAGAAATGAGACCAGTAAATTTCTTGCAGCTTGAATGTTTAAATCGGTTACACGAGTGTCAAAAAAGACAGTTTGTTTTTGCTTCTTAGCAACTTTGCAGTCTGATGAGATAAACCCTGTAAATTGCAGACCAATTTTTCCAGCAATATCGATAAGCTCATAATGCTGCCCTTGCTTTTCAAATGTCACAGATTGCTTCACGAGTTGATGCCATGGTGGACAGCTAGAATCATCTTCATCAGTGGGTTCAGTTATTACTCTGAAGGTCTGCATTGAAATTTCCATCTTCAGCCCCCAGCTTTAAAAGCCTGAATAAGAATTCGTAAACAAAACTTAACATAAGCAAGGTTAACTTGATCTTTCCATAAGGTTAAGGTTTGCTTGAGCTTCATTTAAACCCGCAAAATACTCACGTTTAGAATCTATACTTTATAAAATCACATTGAATCACTATAGGTAGTAAGGTTTCATATTATGCTAATCGTAAATCACTTACCTGAGTCGCCTGCAAATGTAGACGTTTATATTCAAGGCAAGCTTGAACGTTTTTCTGAATCAGATTTCTTTAAACAATATCAAGTTAAAGGGATAAACCGTATTTTATTAACCGAATTCACTTCTTTAATACAAAGCAAGCTTCTATCCAATCATAAATTGAGTAACCTTACCCCTGATGATCGAACTTTCATTCGGTTTAGTTTAGAAAAAAATAATGCACAAATAGGTAATAATTATCTAGTGCTCCCAATTGTTGAAAAAGGACAAGATAGCGGAGAACATGGTTATAAAGCGCCAAAGCTATCGACTAAAAGCGCACTGATTTTTAAAGCAAAAAAAGTGTTAAACCATCTTAGCTACCATAGTATTCAACAACTTATAACCAAAAAGGAATTAATCTTTTCTAACAGTGTCGGAAACATCAGTGACATTTTGAGTTTAAAAAGCGAGCTAGTAAGTCGATATCGTTTTAGTCGTCCCAACCTTACAGAGCAGCAAATTATTGAATCGGGTGTTGGAATAGTCTGGTTTGAATGGGTTGGATATGTCGACAAAAATGAAAAGGTTCAATATTTATCACACTGAACCTTTTCATCTGTTATTAACCAGCCTTTCTTCTCTCTATTTCTAAAATCGCACCTGAATATTTAGACGCATCAAGATTATTAAAGTATTCATCCCAGCTCGGCATTGCTTCACGCATTCTTAAAAAATCATCCTTGGGAATAACCATCACAATGGTGTCTTTCACTGCAGTTAATGTTCCTGTCGTCATACATTCGTTTTGTATGGTTCGCTCTCCCCAATGATCATTAACATCAAAGGTTCGTGAAAATGCTGGTGTATCTTCTTTTTCTTCAACATCAAGACAAAGCTCACCATCAACTACCACATAAAATCCATCGACCCACTCATTCGGGTTGAACACTACATCACCTTCGGCGAAATGCATATACCTGCAAGCGTGAGGCTTTTCCTGCTCCATATGAACGATGGTTCTTGGCATAAAGTAATCAAACATCCAATTTAAGGCAACACGAACTCGAGTAGCAAAACCAGGCAGCATAGCGATATAAAATCCACGCCACATAAACCACGCAAATAGCCCATATAAATTCATTCCCATCATACTGCCTACCGCAGAGTAGCCACCTAAAGAGGCCAAGGCACCTTTCGACGAATACTTGAATGGTTTTAGCGCTTTACCTTGCAGTGAAGCATAAAGGTTTTCTGCCAATACGTTGGCCTCACGTACTGTCGCCTGCGCCGTAGGTGGCGCAATGTTACCGCCATCAAGCGGAATGGCTGCGATATCACCTAATGACCACGCATGATCTACACCTTCGACTTGTAGTTCTCTAGTCGTAGGAATTTTGCCTCGGTTAAGTTTTAAGCCTAATGATTTTACAAACGGTGACGGTCCATTACCGATTGTTGTAATCACGGTGTTCGTGGATATCACTTCCCCATGATTGGTTGTAACACTGGTAGAAGTTGCCGAATTAACGCCTGTACCGAGTTTTATTTCTACGCCACGCTTTTCTAAAATCTTATGTGCATAAGCACTCAATTTTTCAGGTAACTCCATGAGAATACGATCACCAAACTGCACTAACACCAAACGAATATCTTCTTTACAAATACGCGGATAATACTGAAGTGTCCGGTGAATCATCTCTTGCAACTCACCCATGGTTTCAACACCTGAGAAACCGCCACCAGCAACCACGAAAGTTAACAATCGCTCTTTTAACTCTTGGTTATCCGTGACATCAGCTAATTCAAAGTTAGAAATGACTTTATTTCTGAGTACATAAGCATCTGACAAGTCTTTCATGGTTAAGCTATGTTGCTGAAAACCTTTGAACATCGAAAGGTCAGTGATTTGGCCTGAAGCAATCACGACCTGATCATACGGTAAGTCATGGAGAATTCTTTGTCGCCCTTGTACCAATTGAACCGTTTTTGCTTCAGTATCCACTCCACGCACTTCAGCCAGTCTGACCTTTACCTTTGGTAACAATAAACGCAGCGGTGTTACCGCATCTTGAGAGTTGATGACACCTGACGCAACTTCAGGTAATAAAGGTTGAAATACAAAATAATTTCGTTCGCTGATCAACTCAATGTCGACTTCGTCACCTGCGATTTCAGATAAATACTTTGCTGCAAACACACCAGCAAACCCACCACCAATAATGACTACTTTGGTTACCATTGTTGAATCCTTTCAATACTTCGTTGAATTCATTTAAATATAGTGCAAATATGGCGTTTTGTTTCCTCTCTAAAAATCGGACGAAATTATGAAAATGTTACTTGCTGTGGTGGTCATCGCCATGGTTGTTTTTTACTTCTTCACTCAATCTCAAAACAGTGAGCAAGCCAAACAAAACTTAGCCCAAGGCAAAGCCTTTCTTGCTGAAAACAAAACTAAAGAAGGGGTGATCACCACGAATTCTGGTTTGCAATATAAAGTATTGCATAAAGGCGACGGTACTGTTCATCCTAAAGCGACGGATACCGTTAAGGTGCATTATCACGGCACATTAATCGACGGAACAGTGTTTGATAGTTCAGTGGATCGTGGTGAGCCAATCTCTTTTCCTCTAAATAAAGTGATTAAAGGTTGGACTGAAGGCGTACAACTCATGGTTGTTGGTGATAAATATCGATTCTTCATTCCTGCAAAATTAGCTTACGGTAATCGTGCTACGGGTAAAATTGGTGGTAACTCAGTGCTAATTTTTGATGTTGAATTACTTAATATTGGTGAGTAATCATTGATAATAACTGCAGCTCTTCTGAAAAATGCAGAAGAGTTTCAGTATCTTCTTCTAAAGTAATCTGATCCCAATTCTTTGTCCTATAGTTTATTCAATACTATTGAATTGCTTTCAAAGGACTTCCGCAATGCAAAAAATAATCCCCATCACAGTACTGACTTTTTCACTTTTCATCACAGGATGCAACGATGGAAAAAATGGTTCCACAGGTCAATCAGGAAATGATAGGCAAGATGGGCTCACCTCACTTATAAAGCACACTGTACTCGAAATAGGCAACTCCAACTGTGCACACGGAGGGCTTCGAGTTGATTCAGGCTTAGACAACAATCGCAATACAGTGTTAGACGACGATGAGGTACTTGATACACATTTTGTTTGTAGCCAAATTGCAGAAAAATACTTTAAAAGAATCGCCACTTTTCCAAGCTGCCTTCAGCTCGATGAAAATTGCGACACTAATGAAAAGTCGGCGGTCAAAATGGCCGTTGCTTCGAGTGATGGAAATACGGTTTTTTATACGGATACTAAACAAAATGCTTTTGCGAGTTTTAACCTAACAGACGCAAAAAAACCTAGTGCAATTGGCTTGACTCCAATCAACGGTTTACCTGCATCAATCGATATTTTTGATGATAACCTATTCATTGCAGTAGATAAGTCTGATGATGATACACAATCTGGTAGCTTAGACATTTACAATGTCGCAGACGAACGAAACCCGAATCTTCTTACATCAACAAGCTTAGGTGGACAACCTGCTGGCATAGATATAAGCCCTGACGGAAAGTTCACTGCGATTACAATCGAAAATCAGCGTATTGATGAGAACGAGCCTTTTCCACAACCTTCTGCAGGTGAGCTTATTGTCATTAAAAACGCAGGCTCTACAGATAATACCCACTTTAGGCGAGTCAGTTTAAATGGACTTGCTGAATTCTATCCAAATGATCCTGAACCTAAAACAGTAAGTATCAATGATGAAAATATCGCTGCTGTAACGCTCCAAGAGAACAATCACATTGTATTAATAGACTTGGAAACTGCAACAATCTTGAATCATTTCAGTGCAGGAAAAGTAGACTTAGCCGGAGTTGATAAAACAGAAGATGACATCATTTCCCCTATTGAAAGTATCCTTAAAATTCCAAGTGAGCCTGACGGTATTCACTGGCTAAATAACGATTTTTTTGCAACGGCAAACGAAGGAGATTTTCAAGGTGGTAGCAGAAGCTTTTCACTATTTAATCGTCAAGGGAAATTAGTTTATAATTCTGCTAATGAATTAGAACATTTTGCAATTCGTTTTGGTCACTACCCTGAATACCGTTCAGAAAACGCAGGAATAGAGCCTGAACGTCTTAAATCAGCTATTTTCGGCGACAATCACTACCTATTTATTTCATCCGAACGTGCTAGCTTAATCTATGTATATGATGTTAGCGATCCTGACTCACCCAAATATAAACAAGTGCTTCCGGCAGGTGTTGAACCAGAGGGTATATTAACTATTGAAGATAGAGGCTTACTGGTTGTTTCCTCAGAAAAAGACAGTAGAAAAAATAAAATTCGCTCTGGTCTAAGTATTTATAAATACCACTCAGATAAGAATTACTATCCTACTCTACAATCTGCAAATGATAGTTCAGGGAAACCGATTGCTTGGGGAAGCTTATCAGGATTATCAGCAAGTGATGTTGAAAAAACATTATATACCGTTGCAGATAGTGCCTATAACCGAAATCGAATACTAAAAATTGATAGTGGTAAAGTTCCCGCTGAAATAACGGCGCAATTTATCATTCGTGACAGCAATGACATTATTAAGCAACTCGATGCAGTCCAAGTCTCAGATAATTCTGAAACAAACTCAGATGCTAGAAAGAATATTTTCGATACCCGAGACAGAGCTTTACTTTTCAATGAGGACGATAGTGTCAACCTTGATTTAGAAGGTATCGCTTTCGAACCAGAAAATGGTTTTTGGGTTGTATCGGAAGGACAAGGAACCGTTGGGGATGATGACGATCCTGTTATGAAACCAAATTTGCTTTTAAAGTTGGATGAAGATGCCATCATCACCAAAGCCATTCGACTACCTGAAATAATGGACGGGGCACAGAATGACTTTGGGTTCACTGGCGTTACTTTAAATTCACAAGATGTATTTGTATCGCTTCAGCGACCATGGAACGATGAACAACATGCTCGAATTGGAATTTTTAACATCGCAACTGAATCATGGACATTCATTCGCTACCCTCTTGAAGAAGCCCGTTCACAAAATGGAGGTTGGGTTGGTATCGGAGATATTACATGCCTTGCAGATAACAAGCTGCTCGTCTTAGAGCGAGACAATCAAGCAGGCTTAGACGCCTCGATAAAAAAGCTATTTTTGATTGATTTAACTGATGTTGTTGATGATCAGCTTATGGCTAAAACGTTTATCAAAGACTTATTACCTAGCATGAGCTTAGTAGAGAATCATGCATTAGAGAAAATTGAGGGCTTAGCAGTAACACCTGCTGGTGACGTCTATATCGTAAATGACAACGATGGCGTAGACGATAACAGCGGTGAAACACAACTACTTAACTTAGGTAAGATTCTATAATCAGCATGTCATTAGTTCAATTACGCCTAGTCATCTAGGCGTAATTGAATGAAGCTAATAGGTATCATCACTCCCTTTCATATTTACTAACTTACCTTTCGCAAGAGATACCATTAACGCCGATAAACGCTCATGCATGATCACAGTATGTTTGTTATTGGTATCGGCCATATACCGCCTTAACTCATTTCTCACCGAGCAAACACCTGTAACATCAATCACAATATCTAAGGCTTCACCCAGCTTTAAGATATCATTCATTTCTGTTGTCGTTGGAATACCATGCTTTTGAGCGAGTTTAATTCCGAGCGTGTCTGTTTTAAGATCGGCAACAGCAACAATATGTACAAACTCAGCAGCAACCAGTTGTTGCAGCAATTCAGTGGCCGCTTGACCAGCCCCAATAATACCGATAGAAAACTCTTTCACCTTTATAATTCAATTTTTAGAATGTTATATGGTAAATGAGTGTAATCAAATCTAAATATTGGACTTTGATTTCAAACAACAAAAAATAGAGACGCACTAAAAGCGCTTATTATTTAATTAATTTCTCTCCAATAAATAATTCGATCATGTCCTTTGGTTTGACTTTCATAATTAGCTGAAGCTTCAGGAAATAATAAGTTATGGTCATTTTCCCAGTGCCACTTAAGATAATCTGGAACAGCAAGTTTATCCGTCACAATGCCTTTATAGCCTCCGATATTTTGCCAGTTTAAAGTGGCAATACCTTGAACAAGTGGTGCTGTTGTTCCTGATGCAAAGGTACGATTGATTTGTTGACCTTGATCCAATGGTGGATTGTAAGGTTGAGACTCAGTCAATCCTGCATGCTCTAATACAGTGCAACTATCAGTGCTAAAATTGATGAAATCATTCCCGTTCCATACTTGCGAGTATATCTTCGCTGATAGAACTTCATTACTTGTAGCTGATCCTGTGATCATACTTGGCTGAACGATTATTCGACCGAGTTTCAGAGATAAATTAGCACTGTCGATGCGAGTTGCATCACAGGCAGCAGAGTTAAGCAAACAAGTACTCTGGCCCACAGTCATATTAAGTGGTGCTTGCTGAGCAAATCCACCATCATTATCAATTAAGGTTAGGGCAAGCCTTAATTCATCAATATTAACCGGTGCGGCTAGAGTTTGAGGGTATGAATTACGTAATAGCAGTGGTGATAATTCAACACTTGCCACACCATTATCGAAGACTAATTCAGTACTAGGAATCGCATTGCTTGTTGCACTGTCATCAGCCACGAGGCGCTGCGTTAAAATATTCGAATTGTTATCATCGGCATTAATGATGCCAGTTGCTTTAGCAAATGCACCTCGATAATTTTGAGTGACATTTCCCTGAAGGTTTGTAGCAAGAATATTAAAAGTATTTGAAAATGGTTGCCCGAGATACGTGAATCTACCAGCACTACACGAATTGAACGTCGAAACATTTTCAACATCGAACCTTGCTGGAACAAAACGTCCTAAATTACCTACAAAACCAGACTGAATGGGAAGATCTGTTACACCTAAGTAACTGTTTGCACTCGCCGTTATTTCAAAAATTCCACTTTCGGAAAGCCTGCGGCTCATTATGTTGTTGGTACCTTGTTTGTACACATATTCGGAGGGATTGCTCCCTTTAACATCAGCAGGTTGCCCCATATTTAAAACGCCTTCGTTACCATCACTAGGGGCAACAATGTCATGCGTCAACTGAATCGGTAAATCACCAGCTTCAGTTTGATAGTTATCTACGTTTGGGTTGCTGCAAATACTTGTACTATTTAGCTGCCATGCTTTTGCTTGAATTGACAGAGAAAAATTATCACCAGCCCTTTTATAAACTGAACAGTTAGCATCATTTGTTGAACATTTTGCGGCGTTATCTTGGGCTGTTAGGCACAGACCATAAGGCACAAAAGTAACATCATTACTGGATGTTAAGTCCCTATCGAACCATAAAAAACTATCTAAGCTTAACTTACCTGATTCAGGATACAGGAACTCAACTTCAGCCTCTGCATTCGAATTGAATCTTATGCTCTTATAGCTAAGCCCTTCTTCAGCAAAGCCACCCGAATAACTGAAAAGCGCTCTATCTTGTGGTACTGATGACTCACTGTAGCTGACTCTACTGACAATCCAATTGGTAGTATTTCGAAAGCGATTGTCAGCTCGACAATTCCTAATCACTCTAATGGTTCCGGTTTGCGGCTTATTGGAATATGTATTTGGAAAGTCTAATTGTAAGCCTGAACGAGCGAAGCGTATTCGACATTGTTCTGCTGTTGCGGAAGCGGAGTTCGTCCCACAAACAGTTTGACTGAGTACAGGTGTTGAAATGGTTGTTGCATCTAAACGAATACTTCGACCTCGAAAGTACTTAATATCAAAGTTTGTTTCGCCACCAGCTAACTGAAAATTGTTCGGAGAAATTCGAATATTATTGTGATACCAACCTTCTTCTTGGCCACGATTAATATTGTCCGGCTGTAAATTAATGGCTAATGGTAACGAATACTTTTTACTACAACTTTCATTGGCGCACGCTCGAAATTGAATATCATTTGCTTCACAGGTGTTTTCTACATCTGAATACAAAAATTCAAAATGATGCAGGACTTCAGTATCGTTTGTTACTTTTTGAAAAGCGACATAATCAAACGTTTCTGCTAAGTGACGTCGATCATTAGTAGGGCGATCGTATTGGTCTTCATCAATAACCATACTTACGTGGTTTTGACTCAGTTCACATTGGCGAAACCACCCACCGTCGACACCTTGACGGCGACTCTTGCTTCCAACTAACGCAGGAATATCAGTAAATCCATCCAATGTATTTACATGTTGACATTGTTCCGTCAAACTTTGACCTCTCGGCACCTCAGGTCGATTCAGTCCTTGTCCAAATTGAAACCGGGTAACTGCCCCATTCAGTATTGCACTTTCACTGCCAGAAGTTGCATCAAAAACCAAATAAGCAACATCTTCGTTATTCAAGACCGTTTGACTTGTGCCCGGGCACGCTCTCTGTCCTTGACTGTTGCGGTCATAAACCAATGACGGATCCAAACTCAAATTCAACCTTGATAGCCCATTAACGGTCTCTACCGTCGAAACACTGGATAGCCAACAACGAGCATTCCGGTCCGTTTGAATCTGAGACATGGCTAAACTAAATGAAGCCGGCACTGGCGGCGAAAACCAAGGCGATGAAGGCATTCCCGTATTGTTGTTAAAGTCAAAAGCGTTATTAAAATTCGCCATTCCTGCGACTAGTTTTTGGGAGCCAATATTATGCTCGCCCGGGGTTAAAGCAACCCAGTTAACATTCTTCATTGGCTGCGGAGTTAATGCTGAGTTCTCATTCTTCATTGGAGCCGCAATTTGTTTCCAGCTGAACCCTGTGTTCGTTACTGAAATCAACTTGATACTGCTTGGTCCATCGGTCTCCGGTGTTTGAGCATTTATGGTTGGTGTAATAAACACTAGGGGCTTAGTTTCAGCAGGAAATGCTGTATCAAATGTCACTTGTTGCACAGAACCAACGGTATCGGTATCGGTTACACCAAAACGAATACCAGAAGCTTCAGGTTCCGGTTCAGGCTCAGGGTTTTGGCTGTTAAAGCACATACCATTAAAGTTCGCATCGTTCACAGCACTTTCAATACGGGTGACCCTCGCCTGCCCAGTAATTCTCAAATCATCTCCAGCAGCTAAACCACCATTGATTTGTGCTTGCCCAGAAATGCGAGCGGCGCCAGCAACATACACCATGGCATTTATCCGGCTTTGCCCTGCAAGATTAAAACTACCTCGTACATAGATAATTAAGTTTTCAGGGTTACCATTTTCATTGATTTGAGCATTACTTAACGTCAAATTATTGAAATACAATCGTGTTGTACGCTCACTTGGGCTAAGGAAACTTTCGTTAGAAAATGAACCATTTAAGTAATTGAAATCACCATCGACATAATCATCATTAGGAGAACAGAAAGGGATAAAACCAAAAAAGTTGAAGCACTCTAAATCTTCTGTCGCAGGGATTAAATCAGTGGGTGCAGGGAAATCATTATGTCCCCTCGAAGCTGGCGAGGTGAAAACCGATTCACACTGTTGGATCGCTTGCGACAAATTTGCCACAAACAACAGACTCATAATTAAGTATCTAGCAATATGATTGATGCGCTTTATTTTCATTATTAGTATCTCGCAATCACTTCCACTTGGCGGCTCGTTCTATGGTTCGTTCCTTCACCACACACGGCTTTACTGGTAATTCGATATTGAGTCAAAGTTTGCCCGCCAGAATTATCACTGAATGACTCACAGCCTAAACTGACAGTACAAGTTTGAAGGGTTTCAGCCGATGTGGGAATAGTCCACGTTGAAGGTAATTTGACAACACTGCAATTTGAACTTCCATTAACCGTTAATGGAAATAACTTTGCCAAAGCTGCATCCGCACCACTGTTAGCGGCAAGTAACGCTCTTTCACCCATGACTTCCTGAAGTACAGATTCATCTTCATTCTCGGAAATATGAATGAGTGCTGCAGCTAAGAGAAACATTACCGTTAGAATAAAAATGGCCAGAACCAGCATACTACCTTGTTGATGTCTTAACGTTTTTATCATTATTTTCTTATTATGGGACATTAACCACCTGCACTTGATGATGGTATTCTATCGTTTGGTCAAGCACTTGAAACTTAAGATTTAACTGCACAATATCGTGATTATCATCCGACAAAATGAAATTGAATGGCAAATCAGCAGAGTCAGCCAAATTATTTACTATGTCTCGGGCAACAACACTGTTTGAACCACTATTGAAAGCAATTGGTTGAGTAATCTGAAAACCATAATCATCATAACGCTTAAGCTCACCACCAGCGGCACAATAACTGACCGGCATCTCAGTGAGAAATATTCGTTTTCTGGCAGAGTTTGCTGCAAATATCACTGAGTTATTAAACCTAAGGGCTAATGCGTCTCCAGCAGAAGTAACTTCAGTTAAAGACACAAAAGAAGCATTATTAGTATCTTGCGGTCCATAAATATCAGCCTCATCTGTCGTCAGTCCAAGCAAGTACATTCTTTGATTCACGTTGATCGCAACACTTGATTGATCTTTAAAAATAGAGCCCGTATTACGTGAAGGTGTTCCAGCTGTAGGTAAAGAAATGTAACTACTTGAGGTAATCACTGGCACAAACTCGATACACTGAGTTACTCCAGAGTGAGTTATACGAACGCTATTAGGTAAGGCGTTGGTTAACTCTCGGTTCATACGTTGCAAAACATATCGGCTCTGATTTACTGCTTGATCTGTACTGCTTGAATCAACAAAAATTCGAGTGCCAAAAGTCACAAAACTGCTTACTCCAACCGCCACGATCCCCAGAATTAAAATGACAGTAATCAGTTCAACAAGTGTAAAACCGCTGTTTTTATAACGACCCATCAGTAATTACTCCTAACAGCATCAAAGCGGATCTGTTCACCTGTAGGGGTCGTAATATTAAGCACAACCACTTTATTCAGTAAGCGGCCGCCTGCTTCATCGCCTTTTTCAATCACAACGTTAAATTGGTAGTTAGGATAAACTTGTGCATATGTAGTTGTGCTGCCTAGCATCATGGAGTTTTGAGTTAATCCGTTAAAGTCGTTCAAATTATTGAATGCTGCTCTTGCTTTGGTAACAGTACCAATATTATCAAAACATGACTTACTCAGTGGCTGGACACTATCACAAGCTGGCACGCCACCGTCACCCGTATTGGGGTCAAAGCGCTGGCTCCAAACTTCAGTCATAATCGTACTCGCAAGCTCAACAGCTCTAACTCGATGTAACGTTTCAGCAGCTCGATCGGCTTGAGGCAGTAGCATTGTCGCCATCATCACTAAGCCAATACCAAGAACTAGCATGCCAATGACTAACTCTATCAGAGTAAATCCTTTATCTTTTTTTATAGCGCTAGCTCGCACTGATATACCCCGCTGTCGTCAATTCAATTACAACAGAGTCATCAGCAGTAACTTTTATACACTTTCCTACACAACGATTACTTAACTTGATTCCACCCAAAGCATCGAAGTTCACATCAAACGCTTGGTTTGAATTAGAGGTCACTGAAACACCATTTTTCCATGGTGTAAGCTGGCCAACCTCAATAAAAGCATTACAATCAGAAGCGTTACGGTCTGCACTCATCATCACATAACCACTGGATTTAAATGCCACTCGATAACACTGATCA
The DNA here is from genome assembly GCF_004168585.1 of Shewanella sp. OPT22. GTDB lineage: Bacteria > Pseudomonadota > Gammaproteobacteria > Enterobacterales > Shewanellaceae > Parashewanella. The sequence continues at coordinate 151,157 of NZ_PGVH01000007.1, forward strand.
CTATTACTTAACGCTCTTTGCTGAACGGTTCTGAGTTCTGAAATAATTTCACTGCGCACACTGTATGCACTGAAGCTAGAAACATGAATAAGACGAGGTAAAACGACTACGGCTAATATACCGATAAGAATTATGGTGGTGACGAGTTCTACGAGTGTAAACCCTTTATTTTTATTATAGTTAAATACCATCGTTGTTACCGTAGCCCTCAAACAGCTTGATATTAACGAACAAATCAATCGAAGTGTTACTTTTATCTTTATTTTTTCAGAGATAACGTCAACAATGGTATTACAAATACAGTGGATTTTAAACTTAATCTCACTCGATTTATTACCTACAGGTTAACCCCAATTAATCACTGTCAGTCAGAGTAAAAGCTAAACTAATGATATAGATAAATGTGGCGAGGAAGTAATGATGCCAAACATGCTTGAGTCAGCAATAGCGTGTGCCTCAATGCATTCATGCCATCACTTTACTGAGCATCCTAAACATTCACAGTAGGCAAAAGGCTCACGTTTAATCCTTCACAATACAAAGTGAAAGGTGCAAGCTTCTGGGTAATCGACGTCCCAAAAGCAGACGTTCATAACGATTAAGGCCTTCGATATCGCTTATCGAGGCCTTTATTCGTCACTTAAAATTGCTAACAACCATTATCAGTAATAACAACACTTGGTAGTGCGCCATCACTTGCTGCTGGGGTGTAAACAATCTTGCAAGCGGTACTACCACCACTGGTATCGGCTGGAGCACCACGTTGCCAAAACGTAATTGACGTTCCGCTCGAGTCGACGTTGGCTACCCAATCGCTGCTACCTGAGTCTGATGGGCTTGTGCCTGCTTCAAAGCTAGCATCCATACCATTATTAAATGCCGTAAGATTGGCATCCATATAACCGTATTTGATCGCAACATCATCTTCAACGCCCGAAGAGCCATTGATACTTAATGTCTCTGATTCCGCTTTTTGTTTTGATTCAAGTACGGCTTTAGAAAATATCAGTGCATTAGAACCATTAATAGCGCCCTTTAAACCTTGAAGCGCTGACATTCGAGCATCCGACTGTAAATTAATAAATTTTGGTGCTGCTGTAACGGCAAGAACCCCAAGAATAATGATCACAACTACAAGTTCGATTAACGTAAAACCTTGTTGTTTCTGCATGGCAATACCTCTTTAAATTGCGCATATACGTAACGGGAAATTCAACGTCCTTATTGTGATAAAAGTGATAAAAGTAATAAAAGTACGTGCTTACTTTACTTTGAGAATTGAGATATGGGAAGAAGGTTATTAAGTACGGTAGACTAATTGGTAATAAATACTTCAGAGCTTTTAACAACTATTCCCAAAAAATATTACCTAGACAAATGATGACTACACCGCCTTAAAATCTCATAAAATCAATCTAATTAGCGTTGATAATGAAAGTCAGATAAACAATATTTAATTACATTTTCTAAACGTTAAAATTAAAGTTATCTCATGATCACAAGAAAATGAGAGCTGCAGTGAACTTTATTTTGGACACGCCTCTTTCAGTTAATCCTACGCATACGTCTTCGAATGCGGAAACCAGTTCGTCCTCACCTTCATCTCTAAGTACTTTTAATCGGTTGACTTACTGTGTAGCTAACTCAACCAACACCAAAACAACTTGAGGGCAATCCGTAAAATCAAAATTTGCGTCCTTATTGTCTTCAAAATCACCTAATTACCTCTCCTCAGCCTAAAGGCAGCGGTAACTCAAGCAATGCATGCTCACTGAAAAGTTATACAGTAAGGCCATTAGAGCGAAATTTAGACTTTGATACCATTCCTGTTCAATCAACTCATTTTCAACACTATAATCTACGAGAAAAAGAACTAACGACAGGGGTTAATTCTAGCAGCCCGGTTATCCCCGAACCAGAGCTTGAACCTTCTTCACTCAACGACTGTTCAACCAAATATGATGAAGCAGAAGGGGCTCCCATCTCTCAAGGTAGTTTCTTTGATAAATTATCTCTTGGACAGAAAAAACCCGATTTTCTGCAGTCGTCAAATGCAGATGGATCCCAACTTCTCCACTCCATGAGGGAGTAAAAGCCAGTGATGAAAATGTAAGTTTAAACGAAAACGAATCTAATGCGACGTCGGCATATGAAGGTCAGCTTTCGTTAAAGGACTGGGTTTTTCTACCCGAACCTGGACTGACTCCAGAAGAGCCTTCAACCCCCGAAGTCACATATCGAGCTTGGTATAATCAAACACAAGTCGAGGCCATTCAACAATCTTGGCAAGGTTTCACACTTGAGCAAGCTAAACAGACGTTAGTAGAGTTCAATAACTCGATTGCTTCAGATAATAACGAGGCTCTGCCACTTCCGGAGCCTGATACAGATGAATCAGAGTACATTTTGCCAGCCAGATATAAAGCCCCCGCAGACAGAACGGTAAGCAACAAAAGCATTAATAAGGTTTTGGCTTCATTAATGGAGATGGGGTATTACGCAAAATACAACAGTGCTAAGGGAGAGTTTGCAGAGATACAAAAGCTAGAATTTGAGCCCGAAGCCCAAGAAGTTAGAGGAGCAAAGATGTGGGAGCTGGTTAAAGTGAAGTAAATGTTTGAAATAATGTCTCACCAATATAGTGATGAGACATTATTTAATACTTGAATAAAGAGTTACTCAATATCTAGAAACAGACAGAATAAAACTTAACAAGCCGTGCTTGCTGGTAGAACAGCAAACTTCGCAGATGCTGTCGCAGTGGCTTCGGTGTAAGTGATAAAACACGTACTTTTTGAGCCAGCTTGCCAGAATTTACCAGTGCTAGCTTCATAGATCCAGTCAGTATTTATAGTAGTAGCTTGAGGATCATTTCCCGCAGAAATACTTAAATCCAGTGCCTTTTGGAAATTAGTAAGCGTACGATCCATGTGGCCAAACTTAACACTTACTGAAGTATTTGTGTCAGGATCTGTAGAAGTGTCGGTAGCTATAACTACATTTGCTGAACTTTTCTTTTGATCTCCAGATAGTGCAGCCTTAGATAAAACCAAAGCATTCGCACTGTTTATTGATCCTTGAAGCCCCTTCAAAGTTGAAACTCTTGCATCACCTTGAAAGTTGATAAATTTAGGCGCCGCAACAACCGCTAAAATACCGAGAATGATAATGACGACAACAAGCTCAATTAAAGTAAAACCATTATTATTTTTTTTCATTTTCTATTCCTTTAGCAACCAGACGTATCACTTGTAACTTCAAATTTACCATCTGATGTAGTCAAACTATTTTCATACTTAACGAAACATGTTCCTTTATCAGTACCTGTACCATTTGGGTTTTTTTCACCCTGAGGATAAAAATAAATAACATTATCAGTAGTATCATCAAAGGCCCAATCAGTATTTGTATCCGTTTTTGAAGCCGATACTTCTAATGCATTAGTCAATGCATCCGCCCATTCAGCTTGAGAGTGTCCAAAGTTAAGTTTTACAGAGTCAACAATTGCTTTTGCATCTGTGCTTGCTAGGTTTTCAACACCTTTAATTACAGCTTTAGAGTAAACTAATGCATCAGCACTTTTTAAAGTACCTTCCAAGCCTTTAATCGTCGCTTCTTTTGCATCTTTTTCAAAATCTAGAAACTTAGGCGCAGCAGTTACTGCTAAAATACCTAAGATAATAATTACCACAACCAACTCAATTAGCGTAAAACCCTGTTGTTTTGTTTTCATATCATTTCTCAACTTCATTACGGTTGCGTTTGAATTATTCGCAAAACCGCCGTCCCAGAAAATCATATCGATCAGCTTACGCTATTCGGCTATGACACCCTCAATCTTCCGTGACGTGCAGCAATCAACTCATCGTGGTTAACGTCAGTTGTTGCCGTTACTACTCCAATTTTCACTACATGAGAGAGTTCCTGAAAACCCTATCCTGTTGTTATTTTTTTATCCTTTTAACCCGAGAAATTATACAAAATCACTAGGAAAAAATGATTAGTCAAAAGTTATTCTATCTAAGTTTTAATTACTTACCTAGCCCTAAACTCATCCAACCACAAATTTTTGACGCTATTCGCAAGTTACTGCAAATTTTTATTCTGTATCTAAAGATAAGTAAGCAACTTTTCCTATCTTCCACTGGTACTCGATGCTTGATAATCTTCCGCTATTTGGGGTATCACCTTGTTGATGATACCGACATAAACGACTGTGCTCATGATACTGAGCCAAAAGATTTAAATGCTTTGGGTCTGCTGCCATCAAGTCATACCATAGCGCCATACAACCTTGATTATCCGATGAGTTTGGCATCGGGTACCCACTCTTCGTAAACTTAATAATGCTATGGTTGTCTTTTAAGACCAATTTATCTGCTCTCGCTTCAGCAGACAGTTGATGCCATTGAGCCATTAACACATCAGGTTTACCTTTGATCAACCATTGATTATGCAGTACTAAAATGACCTGCTTTAGCCTTAACGATTCCTGCTTAAAAGTCTCATTATGAAAAACCTGCAATGGAGCCAACATTTTGTGAATAGCAACGGCAATCAGCCCTAGAATCATCGCTACCGAGATAATTCGCACGAGTGAGTGCATTAAATTTGCTTCGAGTTTTTGTTGGCGATCCATTCTTGCCATTACCCACCTTTCACAAGGTTAAGCATGTCCCACATTGGCAAGTAAATACCTAATGCCAAAATCAACACCATGCCAGCGACAATCGCAATCAGGATCGGCTCAAGCTTTGCGGTAAGATTCTTTAAATCGTAATCCACTTCACCTTCATAAAAATCAGCGGCGTCAGTCAGTAGACTATCTATTTGCCCTGTTTCTTCACCCACAGCAACCATTTGCAACACCAAAGGGGTAAACAAACCACTTTGTGCTGAAGTTCGCAACATCGACTCACCAGATTCAATACCGTGACGCATACCGACAATTCGGTCATGCATGTACTGATTATCGACCGCATCAGCCACTAAGCTTAGTGCTTGAGTCATTGGTACACCAGCACCTAACATCATAGAAAAACTGCGGCAATAACGTGACAGTGTAGAACGCTCTATGATCGAGCCAACAACGGGGATTTTTAACTTCCACTTATCCCATTGTTTTTCACCTTTTTCACTGGCATGCCAAAAACGTATTCCAACGATTGCGCCAACCAACCCAATGAGCATTAATACCCAGTGATTAACAAATGCGTTAGAGGTCGCAATCAATACTTTGGTGGCCCACGGTAAATCCGCACCAAAACGACTGAACATATCAGCAAATTTAGGGATCACCAGAATATTTAACACCGTGATTGCGATAGCAATTGCAACAAGTACAAACGTCGGATAACGCATTGCCGCTTTAATTCTTCGACGCGTCTCTTGTTCACGCTCAATATAACCAGAAAGCTGAATTAAAGCCTCTTCCAACTTACCTGAGTTTTCTCCAACATGAACCATTGAAACAAACAGTGCATCAAACACATCAGGATGTTGATTCATTGCAGAAGATAATGGGCGACCCGCTGTCAGTTGTTCTAAAATCGACGATAACGCCTTCTTCATTCTTATCGAATGTGTACTTTCTGCAAGTCCCGCTATGGAGCGAAGGATCGGAATACCCGCTTTAGTAAGCGAGTACAATTGCCGAGTGAATATTTGTAACTCTTCGAGACTGACTTTACGCTGAAACAGCATTGCAACATCAAACTTAGCCACTTCCTTATGTAGCTTAACTTCAAGTGGAATCGTGCCACGGGCCATCAATAAATCGGCGGCAGCGTTTTCAGACTGCGCTTCAAGCTTTCCTTTTACTTCTTGGCCACTACTATCCCGACCTCGAAACTCAAACCATGCCATGGATAAACTATTCCTCTAACATCGGATTCTTGGTTGAAACTGGTTGTTTCGTTTCATTAACCGTTTCGACCAGTTTTGCGACTTCTTCGATGGTCGTCATCCCTTGATATAAATAATCCATTGCAGCCTGCGCTAATGGTATAAAGTCAGCTTTGTTTTTCGCTGCTCGAGCAAAATCTTGAGGATTGCCACTGCGCATCACATCAACGAGTTCGTCATCAAGCTCAAGCATTTCAAACACACCAATTCGCCCACGGTAACCGCTGTGATTACAGTTTTGGCAACCTGTGCCTACTTTTAACTTGGCTTGAGTAAAGTCTTTGCTGGTTACATTCATCAGCCAAATCAGGTCTTGATGACTTAATTGATAATCTACAGCGCAATTTTGGCAAACCCGTCGTACCAAACGTTGCGCAATAATAACGCGAAGCGCACTTGCAACAAGGTAACTTGCAGCGCCCATATCGAGTAGCCTTAGGGCACTTGTCACCGCATCATTGGTATGGAGTGTGGATAATACAAAGTGACCCGTTAGTGCGCCTCGCAGACCAATTTCAACGGTCTCTTTATCACGCATTTCACCTACCATGATGATATCAGGGTCTTGACGCAGTGTTGTTCTCAGTACATTTGAGAAGTCCAAACCAATTTTATGATTGACCTGAACTTGGTTGATTCTTGGTAATTGATATTCGACAGGGTCTTCTACCGTAATGATTTTACGATCTGGCGTATTTAACTCGCTTAACACACCATACAAGCTGGTCGTTTTACCACTACCCGTTGGTCCGGTAACCAGTAACATGCCATGCGGGCGCTTAATCTGCTTTCGCACTTTTTCAAGCATATTTGCCGGCATACCGGTTTCATCAAGTGTTAACAGACCCGCCGATTGGTCAAGTAAACGCATGACCACTGATTCACCATGATAAATCGGCATGGTGGACATACGCACATCGATTTTATGTCCACGAATTTCAATATGAAAACGCCCATCTTGCGGCAAACGCTTTTCAGAGATATCTAAACCAGCCATCAATTTCAAACGCAGTACTAGCGCCGAAGAGATATTCGCTTCATTCAGAATATTCTCTTGTAACTGACCATCAATACGTTGACGAATAAACAATTTCCCATCACCAGGCTCAATGTGGATATCTGAAGCACGCATTTGCACGGCATCTTCAAAAATCGACTGCAAGAGTTTAACAACTGTCGTTTCGTTATCTGAGTCGCCCGCCGTCAATCCGCCTAAATCAAACAGATCATCCGCAGCATATTCTTGTTCAAGCTCTTCCGCTATTTGAGCGATTTCTTGTGTTCGACGGTAAAGCGTATCAAACGCATTTAAAAGTTGTTGTTCTGGCACAACAGCAAGACTGATGGTTCTTGGCGCTAGCAATGACTCGATATTATCGAGTGCTTGCAGATCCGCCGGATCACTCATCGCAACTTTAGCAGAGCTATCATCCGCTTCAATCACCAAAGCTCGATAACGGCGAGCCTGAACTTCAGGTAACAGTGCGACAACTTCGGCAGAGATAGGACGGCGACTGATATCAAGAAACGGTAAGTTCAACTGCTGTGATAAGAAGGTCAGTAACTGTTCTTCCGAAATGTGGCGCAAATCGGTCAGCGTTTTACCCAGTTTTTTTCCTGAGTTTCTCTGTTCCGCCAGCGCCTCCATCAGCTGTTCTTCGCTAATGATCCCGTTTTCTACTAACAAATCACCAAGACGTTTTTTTAACTTAGGTTTCATATAAAACTCTGCTTCCTATTTATAATGGGTGATTTGTGAAAGACGAGACATAATGTATTCTCTGCTCGCACGAGATAAATTCGCTTGCTGGAGCGCACGTTGGTATGACTTTACGGCTAAAGGGTATTGCCCAGATGCGTCTAGGTTGTAACCTAAACCAAGCCACCATCGAGCTTGAGATGGCTCATAACTCGTCAGCTTTTGAAACGCTTTAATGGCCAGTAAATATTGTTTTTGTTGTTGAGCAATGGTGCCTTGTTGCACCCACTTTTCTGCTGCTAGATTATCCGTATCAGCAATGGTGTTTAAGGTTTTTAACGATTGGAGCGGTTGATTATCCTTAGCTTGTATCTTGGCAAGGAGTAACTTGAACTCAGACTGGTTAGGAAATCGCTTAATGCCATCCTCAAGTAATTGCATTGCTTGACGATTGTCATGCTCGCCATAATAAAGTGCCGCTAACTTTGCGCGAACTGAATGCTTTGCTTTATCTAGTGTGAGCGCTTTGGCGTAGTTTTCTCTTGCAATCGACAGTTCACCTGATAGTTCTGCAGACAGTGCTTGCTTAGCAAATTTGTTTGCTAACTCTTGAGGCGATAGCTTCACTTCTTTTATTTCTAATACACTATCGACTGGCTTCGTTTGTGATTCACTTTGCGCCACAATGTGATGGTTTTTTTGAGGCTGAGCAGGCGTAACTTTTGCTTCATGAGTGGTTGCATCAAAGCCATTTTTTTTATCAATAGCCCGAGTAGCTTGTTGCTGCTTACGTTGCTCAATCTTTTTTGTATTCGGAAAACGATCGCCCACGCTGGTATTAATCGCTTTAGATGTCTTATCTTCAGTGCTTGATTCACTCAAAGGTTTTTTCACTTTAGTGACCACTTTCGTCTCTGATTCTGCAGCAGCTTGAGCCTCAGGTTTGTCCTTGAATGATTTATCCTTAAATGGCTTCTTCGCTAAAACTTGGCTATTCGTCGGTTTAGACGCCGTTTCTGTTGAGATTGTTTTCTGAAAGAAGTAATAACTCACGCCAGCAATAAGAATGAGTACAATTAAAATCCATGGCAATCGATTTGGCTTAACCTGTTGCGATGACTTTTGCGCTGCTGAAATATTTTCAATACCATGGGGTTGTTGGCGGTTGTCTAAATCCTTCAACATTTTGTTGATAACACTCATAGAAAACCTCTACTTGAAAGAACGTAAAACACAGCACCAAGTAGGCCTGCAGCAATACCATAGGCCCAAACAATTTTTTTGGGCCGCATAGCTACTTTTGTCGCATCTTCGGTGTCTAATACGGCAGTTAAAATGTGCTGACGAGAGAGTTGATGTGCACCTTCCCCAAAAGCAAGCAATAAGGCTTTGTGAGTTAAAATATTGATTAATCTTGGTGTACCACGTGCAGCACTGGCGATAGCTTCACTTATGCTAGGGGTAAGTAAATTTGCACCTTTTAAGCCCGCAACTCTTAAACGCTGTTCAATGTAGTTATGCACTTCATCGTTAGTGAGTAAACGCAAAGCATAACTGAAGCTGATCCGCTGACGTAACTGTCTGAATTCGTTAGTCGCTAAACGCTGATCCAATTCTGGCTGCCCAAACATCACTAAATGTAAGAGCTTGCGCTTTTCCGTCTCTAAATTGGTATAAAGCCGGAGTGCTTCTAATGTTTCACTGGGTATTGCCTGCGCTTCGTCTAGCACTAATACCACAATTTTTTTTGCCGCCGCTAATTGAATCAGTTTTTGTTGAATTAAATTGCTCAGCTGAATTTGATTCACGTTCTGTTTAAACTTGATATCTAATTCACTGGCTAAGGCCCAATTCAACTCCTCCGGAGTTAAATATGGGTTCGGTATATAAGCACATTGAAACTGTTTAGGCAGCTCATTAAGTAGCTTTCTACACAATAATGTTTTACCACTGCCGACTTCACCCGTGACTTTGATGAAACCTTCTCCCATTTGTAATGCTGCTTGCAACACCTGAATGGCCTCAACATGAGGAGCAAGCCCAACAAAATAACTTGTGTCGGGCGTCAGCGTAAATGGGAGTTCGGTTAAACCAAAATGCTGCTCATACATAGGGATATTCCAGACTAATCCTCTGGATACCAGCGATTCAACAGATCTCGAGAACGCTCAAGTTCAGTTTTCCACGTGCCTTCACCCACAACCGTTGGCTTAAGTAAAATGATCAACTCTGTCTTATGATTTACTTTTTTGCGGTTAGTAAATGCTTCGCCAATGATAGGAATGTCACCTAATAGTGGTACCTTAGAAACTTGATCAACTTTCTCAGTCTTCATTAATCCGCCAATTACGACCACATCACCGGTCTTCGCTTTAATCACAGTATCTGATTCACGGATCTGGCTGTGTGCCAATGGCAATACTAAGGGTTCATCACCTATTTCTATGCTTTTCGTCTGTTCATTAATGTCTATCACTGATGGATGAACATGCAACAGTACACCACCATCATCATCAATTTGTGGTGTCACATCCAGTGCAATACCAGAGAAGAATGGAGTAAGTTCGACTTCTGGTTGAGTTATAGGCGCTGAACCATTTGAAGATTGCACAACATTGGATGAAACCTCTGTCACAAAATATTCGTCTGAACCTACTTTAATAACTGCTTTTTGGTTATTTGAGGCAGTCACTCTTGGACTGGAAAGCACATCAACATCACCCTGTGTTTTAAGCAGGTTGATCATCGCTTCAAAGTCAGAGCCTTTGACTGTTAGCCCTGCTACACCGCCAATCGCTCGAGTAATTTGATTACCAAACGCTTCAGTCGGTGATGACGTCTCAAAGCCAATACTGGTATTTCCGCCACTGCCAGCTGTTGCACTAAGCTGCTTCCATTGAATCCCTTGCTGATATCCATCAGACAGAGTAACTTCAATGATCTTCGCTTGTAAGATCACCTGCCTTTGCAAGTGTGACTCAGCTTTTGAGAGAAACTCGCGTACTTGACGAAGCTCATCAGGGTAAGCCCTTACAGTAACTAATCCAGCTTGAGGGGTCACTACAACTTGACGGCCCTGTCCTTCACTCCCCACAATTGAACTTAATGTATTTTGTAAGTCCTTCCAAAAATCAGTCTCATTCGTGGTACGAATAAAGGTACCATTGGTTACCGAGTTATTATTTCCGTTTTCGCCATTCTGGTTATTATTCGAATTATTGTTATTACCAATACCGCCGTTACCATTGTTGTTATTGTTCCCACCATTATTCTGGTTATTGTCAGAAATACGCCCTGAATTCACAGAGGTTAGCGATGTCCCTTGGCGCTGCATATAAAGGTAATTAACCGGGAATGTTTCTGTTCTTAGTCCTGCAGGGTAGACACGTAAAATACGTCCTTGGCGGCGAACTTCATAACCATAGATATCTTGAACAACCTGAAGGACTTCCGACAAAGTTACAGCTTTTAGCGATAGGGAAATGGTTCCTGTCACTTGAGGATGTACGACAATACTGAAAGGTGAGTTGTGTACTAGGCTTGCAAAAAACACCTTGGCGTCGACGTCTTTGGCATTAACGTCAAAACGCTTCTCTTGAATTCTTCGACCTGTATCACCCAGTAGTGAGTCTGCTGATAACTCCTGCTGAACAGCTTTTGGTAAAGGTGGCGGCGGTGTCAGTGAACGTGTTTTTGGTTTAGCGTCTGCGGACATGATCGCTTGGTCTAACTCAGCCTTAGCCGCTTTAGGCTCAGGTCGATAAGCACTTTGGCACCCTACTAATGACAGAGCGATACATGAAATAAGAATTTTATTTAAAGTCATCTTGTTATTATCCTTTGTGCTCTATTACTGACTCAAAAAGCGCCAATTCACGCCCATCGGAAAGTGTTACTGAATCTGACGTTATAGACGTAATTTTTACGCCATGAATCTTGTCGCCAATTTGTTTAATCTGATCATCTATGATGGCGAACGGTTTATCGCCCATCACAATACTCGTCAACTTCCAAGCCGACGTTTGTGCTTTGGTTGACGTTGAGTGTGTTACAACAACGCCTGGCCGAGTTGGATCAATAGATATTTCGGACTTAGCTTGCAATTGAGGTAAAAAAAGCAAGCTCGATAACAGCATGACTAAGTTAGTTTTGCGTAACACGAATAAACTCCTTAGATAAGCTTAACGAATACAATTCCAGCTCAACTTCTGCTTGTGGATAAGCTTTCACTTGATAGTCTAACCGTTGCCAGTAAAGCTTCTTAGGCATTGAATCAACTGCTTTTACAAAATCAAGAAAATCAAAATAACTAGAACTTAATTTGATTTTAATACCATGACGATACAAATTAGGCGCATTGTTAATATCTGAATCTAATAAGGATGTTGGTGCGATCGACTCAAGAGAAAGCAGTGTATTCCCTTTGGTTTTATCCAGAATTTGTTCTAACAGAACAGGCATTTGTTCTGCAGGAACCATATCAACGACCTGTGCTTTTAACTTGTCTTCCAATAAATGTTGCTGTTGATTCAAACTCTGCAACTGCTGTTGGAACTCTTTGTTAGGATCTTTAAGTAACACTTGATGATAGCTGTCATTCAACTGTTGAGTGACACCATTATCCATCTTAAGTTGTTTCAATTGCTGCGTTTTAGAAGAAACGTCTTTTAGGATACTCTCTACCGGTAACCAAGAGAGCCAACCTATTATGATCAATGTTGATAGCCCAATCAGCACTCGTTCACGTTGAGTTAATACATCAAAAGCCTGTTGCCACTTCAGGAAAAGTGCTTTCATTTTACTTCTCCCTGAGGCGCAGGCTGCGAATTAATTTGAAATTGCAATACATTATCTCGGTTTCGATTAACAATAAGCTGATTAAAACTGACGCCTGCTAATGCTGATGTTTTACCCAAACGTTTAATCCATGCTGGCACTGCCGCAGCTTGCTGCGTTTCACCCGTAAGATCGACTTTTTGGTCTTCAACAATGATGTGAGTTAACCAAGTACTGCCATCGGCCGTTGCGGCGAGATCTTCTAATAGTACTTGGTAGCTTTTGCTTTGAAATTGGTCGGAGTTTCCTACTTTGGAAATCAGCTTTTGGGTAAGCTCAAGGCGTTGACGGCTAATTGCCACTTCATCTAAAAGCGCCTTCGTTGGTTTATGTAATTCAAGCTGCTTTTTTAATGTGTCTTGTTTTTGGGTTAACTGTTGTTTTAGCTGATTTGCATGAACGATTTGTGATTGAACGTCTACTTTCTCGATATAATTCACGACGAAATAAAGACCGCTAATTAGGGGAACCAAAACTAAGGCTGCAATCAGCCGAGCAAACGAAAGCCTGAGTTTTTTTGGTAACAGTTCAGAAGAATAAAGATTGATGCTTAACTTTAAAGGTGTTTGGCTCATTGACTCACCTCAGCGACTTCTTGCTCAGTTTCAACGAGCGTTAATCCGGATAAATAAGCACTCACGTTATCGATTTTTACCGCTTCGACTGTTTGTGCAAAATTCACCTTTAATAAGTCGGCTAAATCCTCGGCAACATTGTCAATCACCACGGTAATCTTCTTAATTGGAGCTTGCCTCAACTGCCCTTCATAAAAATCCATCGAGCGTTGTATTTCAATACTCAGATTATCTGTTGCGCCATAACTTAAGTCTTCACGGCTCATTTTATCTAATGCATGAAATCCACGAATTCTTCGCTGCAAATAGATGGCGTCATTCTTTACGATGGATAAAAGCAACTCCCCTCCCTCGTAATGACAAAGTACAAGTTGGGCTTGGTCTACATCATGAGAAATTTTTGGTAGAAGCAACTCTTCAATACTGATTTGCTTGATGTGTACATTATGCTTTTGGGCTGCAAGCGCAATGTCTTGTATCGTATCTTTGGCTGTGACCACGACATTGACCTTTCCATTAGCCGCTATAGGCGCATCAAAATAATCAAGATGTATATTAGCCGGAGGAACATTTACAAGATCTTTTACGGCCCAAATGAGCGCTGCTTTAAGCTCTGATTCATCAACATTGGGTTTGTCGGCCTGAATCAATTGATAAAACTCTGAACTCAGAGCGATTGAGAGGCTGGCGCTTGGAAAGCGCTGCTGAATCTGTGAAAACGCTTGATACCAATTTCCATCAAACTCTACAGATGAATATTGCGGATGATTCTGCTCATTAAGAACCGTTAACCATAGAGTGTTTTTTGTTAAAAACACACCAATGTTGACCCGCTCCTTGGATTGCTTCCAAAAAGCCAGCTTTTGATACAACCCAGCACTCATACAAACGCCTTTATGATTATTATAAGTATACTTCGCGCACAACTCTAAGTCGGGCAATTAATTGACAATTCTCCATTAATTGACAGTACAAGGTCAAGTTTGATTGAGTTTAATTGGGAGTAAAAGGTAATTATTATCTTTTTACAGGCGTTATTAATGAATTTCATCAGTAGTAGCTGGTGTTGAATCACTTAACTTTCGTTAATGATATTAATGGCCATCTATGTTTTTAAACTATGATTAATCGTCAATCCATGACTGTTTTATTTGATTCTCTTTAAAATAAAGCCATTGAATCAAAACAAAATTATTTCGGATTAGATATGTCTTCACAAAGCATTCCTGATGGTGTTGCTTCTCGGCACAGTGTTAATCTCTATGATAACAGTATCTCTGGGGACTCATTTTCTCCTTCTCCTAATCAAAACACTAAAGCTAAAGTTGAGACTCTCTGTAAAATACAAGAACAACTTGAAGATGAAAGCAATAGAAATAAAGTCTGTGTTTCTTTTACTGACGGTCTAAGCCAAAAAACATTTTATATCCGTTTGGTACTTTCTGAAGATACATCAGACCCTTTCAATGCACACGAATACTGTAGCTTCGATGCTGAAAGAAGGCTTCAAATGAGTAGTGCAGACAACAAGCTATGGTCACGAGCACTTCCAAAGTTCGAAGTAAGCAAAGTGGTAAACTCAGACGACGAATTTCAGCTAAAAGACTTAACTGATGGGGGAGACAATACTCAACAGGAACGATACAGTGAATTAGGTTTAAAAATCAACCGCCTATCAATTTCGTTTATGAGAGGAGATGAATTATACGCTGCTGTATGTTCTGACAATATAGGTAAAGTAGAGCAGTTACTTCAGGAAGGTGCTAACCCAGTCAAACCCGTTAACTTAATGGGGTGGCGTGCCCCATCCATTGCCGCTTGTAGCGGTAAATCAGAAATACTTGATCTGCTGTTATCAAACGGCGTACCTCCTAATGTTAAAGTGATCGCTTCCAACAAAACACTTCTCTATCTTGCCGTCGAAAATAACCACTGTGCTGCTGTCGAAATATTACTTAAACATAATGCGAACACTGAATTGACACCGAATTCTAAAAATGATGCTCCGCTTTTTCTAGCCATTAAAAAAGGGAGGGAAGATATCGCTGAAGTTCTATTAAACAAAGGTGCAAAACTCTGTTCCGGGCCAGATGAATTACTCACTTGTCCATACCGAAAATTCACAAAAAAGTACGGAAAATCACCTGTTGAATGTGCACTAAAAAATAAACAATACGAGTTAGCAAAAAAAATACACCATGCGCTAGTAAACCAAAGTCACCCCGACATAGAACAAAGCGCCAATGCAATAATTCATGATCTCATTCGCATCGGGAAACAAAGTGAAGCTGTAGAGTTTGCAAAACAATATATCGAACAAGCTGGAGACAAAAGCAATGTGATTTTTAACTTACTTTGCAGTCATACCAGCATCTCTGACGAAACGGTCACTACAAATCTAATAACACAATGTTTTAAATCAGTTACCATAACACCGGAAGTGCAAAGTACATTATTGCAGCAAGCAATTCAAAGAAAGCAAAAGAACACCCTTACAGCATTATTAGCTTTAAATATTGGTCATACCGAGTTGCAACAAAGTGACGGTAATAATCTCTTAGAACAATGCGTCCTTCAAGGTAAAGATTGGGCTGCGGTTGCGATGTTAAAAGCAAACCCAACGCTTCACAAATACCAATTTTCTTCAGGCTGCGCAGCTGAAGTCAGAGGACAACCACTATTAATTGCTGCAGCAAAAAAAGGGAGTTTAATGATAGTAAAACAAATCATCGATTCACAAACAGATGTAGCTCAGTTAAACAGCGCTTGTAAGGTTGCAAAAGGGAGTCTTGTCAAATCCCTTTTAAATCAGAAGCTATCTGAACTTCAAACACCCAAGGAATAACAAGAAACCAACACCGATAAAAAACAAGCAGATGTATAAACAGAAGCTTCACTTAAACCATTCGGAAACTTACCTATAAATTAGAGTTCTTTTAACTCTTGAAAGTATGGTCCTTGTCCACCTGTTACACCAAGAACCTTCAAAATTTGCCACTCTTCGAAACTAACCACACCTTCAGCTTGAATTTGTATTTCTGTTTTGAACAACGCACCAATTAAACTTCGCACGAACAGCTGGTTTTCTGGACGTAAATGAATTTGTCTAATGATGGATGGATGCAACTTAATGAAGTCAACTTGTAACTCTTTAAGGTACTGGCTCCCGACAACTTGCTGCCCTACAAAATCAATGCTGACTTTTGCGCCCATTTTTCTGATGATGTTAAATACTGGTTTCAATTGTTCACTGTGCTTAAAAGCCGCAGACTCATGCACTTCAAAAATGAGATTTGAAACGTGATTTCGGTGCTCTAACAAGGTTGTTTTCAACCAGCTTACAAACTGTTCACTCATCACTGAGTCAAGGCTTAAATTGATACAATAATGTTGACCCTGATACTTCTTGTGCTTTAAGTATTTATCAAATAACTCGTTGATGAGCATTCTATCAATTTGGGGCATTAGACCACACTTCACGGCCATCGGAGCATATTGGGTCGCACGTATATAACTGTCTTTTTTCTCTCGTAAACGAGTGAAAATCTCTTGATGCAGTATTTCTCCATCAAAATCGAGCGTTGGAGTCGCAAAGTGAACAAACCTTTTCTTCTCTAACGCCATTTCCAGCAACGCTCTCCATCGAACAGAGCCTTTAGCAAACTCTTGATCAACACTTCCTTTATCGTACATAAACCAGCTGCTATTACCTTGATACTGAGCAGCTCTAAGCGCCATTTCAGCTTCTTCGATAAGCTGTGATGGTTTATCTTGTACGCTAAAGTATGCGCCGCCGATATGATAAAAATTATCAAGCTTAAAACCTTCTGGCATCGGAATGCGTTGGCAAATGCTTAGCATCTTGGCAGCAATACTGTCTGCCTCAAGTAGAGAGATCTGAGGAATAACAATGGCAAATTGATTGAATTCTCGTCTTGCGATAAAACTGTTGGCTTGGTTTTTTAGTGCGCTATCAATTGCAGTAACACATGTTGTTAAATATTCAATAATAGCGGCTTCACCTGCATCTTGTTGAAGCACGTCAAGCTCTTCCATCTCAAGCAAGTAAATGACACCATGAGATAGCATGCCATAATCATTAGAAAGAGCTGCGATTCGATTTTTCAGGTATAACCGATTTCCTATTCCTGTATCCGCATCAAGAAAGGTATTTGAGCGAATGAACTTATCAAATCTTGAACGTTCTTTATGTGCATCTTGTAACTCCTCAAGTAATTGAGTGAGCGCACGGTTAATGATTCTAGGTTGACCATTTCCTTTATTTTCGAGCGCACGGTGATGCTCACCGTTGAGGACCATTTGTCCACGAGCAACCAGTTCTTCGACACCAAACAGTTGCTTATAGAGCCAATTAAAACCATAGCGAACATATAACCCTATTAAGCTTAACGCAATGAGAATAATAGCAACTTCTACACCATCGACACGATGTAAGACGTAAGGTGACTCAAGGGTGACATGCATAACAACTTTATGCTCAGGATCGAAAGCTTTATGGTATTCGGTTACAAACGGTGTGTGAATATTTCCTTGATAATGAAATAAGGAACGTCCATCTTGGATTAGCTCAAATTTTACTGTTTTATAACTCATTAATACGGGAGGTAACCAATCGTCCAATTCCCAAGTGAGATGCTGGTGGTGATGTTGCAAAAGCATTTCTTGTAATTCAGTTACTTGCTGTTGTTGCATCCGGTTGGCAAGATGAAAGAAGCTCAGCAGTGCAGCAATAAGAAAAACAGCGGCCACAGCAATTAATGAACCTAACCAAAAACTGGCTAATTTTTTTGTGAGCATCCGTGTAAGTTTCATTAATGCTTTCCGTCTTAAACCTTTGCTACTGCTTATATCGGATTATTAGTGACTCAAATCTAAAACGCAACCCTAATCACATTTCTGTAAATACAGCCTCCAAAACTGAAGACTTAAACTTTAGTTAATAAACTTGCTTTAAAGAGAAGATTAAGAAACTTTTATCAATAAAGCGCTAAAAATTTAAAGAGTTATAATTAAGCATAAATCTCGTATCCAATTTATGTATATTTAAAACGTAGCGGATTCATTATGACACAAGCTTTAGCTGGTTTGAAAGCAGTCACCGATACCATGACTCAAGGATTGGATGAACCTTCACGCTTGAAGCAAGCAGATGCAACGCATACCCTAGGCGATAATAAGTATACAGTTACGGATACATCTTCTGAGAGAAATGTTAGCCGTGTACCAACCCCTACTCTTGAATGGCAAGCTTTATCACAATCATTTTCTGACACACAATCAGGTACTTCACATACAGAAAACAAAAACCGTAGAGCTTCACTGCCAAACTCTTTAGTTACTGACCTTTCTCAAAGTAAAAGCACAGCAGGGCTAATGCGAAGCCAGACATTGCCTCCAGCCACATTTCAACCGCCTAAAGGTGGTGATCCACAAGGTTCCTCAGTTAAAGCTCCACCAACTCCTAAAATTAGTGATTCAACAGGTCTATCAACTTCTGCAACTAGTAATTCAACTGCTCCACCAACTCCTGAATTTAGTGATTCAATAGGTGATGAGTTTATAGAGCAAGATTCCCCTGAGATGAATAGCCCAGAGGCACAGAGACATCTTGAGGCGATAGAGAGAGCTCAAAGTAATGAAGATCTAAGTAACCTTAATCAACGAGTAGACATACAAAAAGTAAACCCACACTTATCCCAAAAAATAGAAAGTAATGATCTACCGATCAAAATCCAACATCAGCAAAATGTTAGTGGCACCCCCCTCAATAATATTCTTACAGATCTTAATAGTGAAGGCTCTATAGCTAGTGAAAACGTTGAAGAGGGAAAAGTTATTGTATGTCCTTATGGGATATCAGAACGTTACAGAGGTGGAATTTATAAGTTGTTGCGTATGATTCCTTTTTTAAAGCATGTCGGGAAAAGAGCGGATCATGCGACTTGTTTGATCATTACTCCGCAAAAGGTATTCATGATTGAACCCAAGGCTTATAAATATGCGTGTGATGAAAACGTTACTCAGTACCGAACTCATTGGCAAAGTTATTTCGATTCCAAAAATTGCGCTCGCTACTCAGGTTATTTCGCCATCGCTTTTGCCAACAATTTAAAGGCGGAGATTAATCGGGAGGAAGGTCCAATAGAAATAACGGACGGTCTCATTGAAACGGTCATTGAGCAAACCATCAAAAATGACAAACCCAACAAAATCACTCTTAGAGAATTTTATACATCTGCTGATGCTTCAACTCGTTAAACAAAAAAAGCAATGCCATTGCATTGCTTTTTTAAACTTCACTGTGCAGTTAATTAACGCTGTCTTTTAGTGCCTTCCCAGCTTTAAATTTTGGAACTGTCGCAGCAGGGATTTGAATTTCTTTACCTGTTTGTGGATTACGACCAGTTCTTGCAGAGCGAGTTGATGTTTCAAACGAACCAAACCCTAAAATAGATACTTTATCACCTGATTTCAGTGCACCAGTAACAGCACCTTCAAAAGCACTTAATGCGCGTCCTGCTTCTGCTTTTGTGATTTCAGCTTTCTCGGCCATGATGGCAACAAGTTCACTTTTATTCATATTGTTGTCTCTTCTTTCCATAGATAATTCAAGTAAGACTCTACGTTTTTAACGTATGTATTACCACTTTCATAAACTGAGCGAATAACTCATTCACGTAATATTTTAAGGCTTAGCCTAAAATCAGTGCTTTATATTGAATTCAAACAACAAAGAAGTGTTTCTTAGAATTACTGCCAATAACTACAAGCGAGAGGTCACTTTTCAACCTTCATTTCCTAGTATAGACACATAACTCAGGAGTTACACCAGAAAAATTTACTGCTGCTTAAAATATTTTATATTTTGAGCACTGAATGCTACCCACCACTGAAAGCTCAAAAGCCCAATTATAGCCACAACTAAAGGTAACATCGGTATGTTATGTCCTTCAAAAACCACCTTCACATCTTCGGGCGTAATTTGATAAGCAATCACCGCAGCAGCGCCAAGAGCAACAACGCCCAATGTTTGACAAGCGAGGTAAATCCTTAAAACTATGAGCGTCCACGATTCGACTCTCCATATCCCATACAAAACAGGTAATACGCCTACAGTAAACACTTCTATTGAATTCGCATCAACAAAACGCCAAACAGCCGCAACGACAATAAACACGTATAAAACACTAAGAATACGCAAAGAAAATGGCATGAGTAATTTCTATTATGCAAGGAATGTTGAGAATACTAACGGTTTGACGCAGCGATAGGAAGTCTTTAATAATTATCGTAATTTAATAGACAATATCGTGCTGGATCACAAATTAACAAATGAATAAAAACTAAACTAGAATTAACAGAACTTCAGTAGCACAAACCTGTCAAATACAATAAGTTACTATGATAACTCTCAAGTTAGGAGGAACCATGAATAAATTAGT
Organism: Shewanella sp. OPT22; assembly: GCF_004168585.1. Classification (GTDB taxonomy): domain Bacteria; phylum Pseudomonadota; class Gammaproteobacteria; order Enterobacterales; family Shewanellaceae; genus Parashewanella. The sequence goes on from NZ_PGVH01000007.1 coordinate 171,634, forward strand.
ATTAGGGCTGGTTGCATTACTATTTACTGGTGCAGCATCAGCTCACGACGCAAAAAAAGATGAAACCGTGAACATTGAAAACGGAAGTGTATCGGTGACTTGGCAGTCACCAGATCATTATCGTGATATAAAGTCGTCAGGCGAGTTACAGTCTCGATTTCAAGCAAGGCTTTTTAAAGATTTAACAAAAAGCTTAAGTAAAGAAGCTAAAAAGGTGCTCAAATCCAATCAGAAGCTTCAAATGATCGTCACTGACGTTGATTTAGCTGGCGATGTTCGTCCAAGTTTTGGTGCCGGCGCATCCGATCTTAGAGTTGTAAAAGATGTTTACCCACCAAGATTTAAATTCACTTACAAAGTGACTCAAGAAGGTAAAGTCCTTGCTGAAGGAAAGGAGAACATCTCCGATTTGGGCTTCTTAGATCGTATCCAACCAGCCTTCGATCGTCCGTTTAAATACGAAACTCATCTACTAAATAGCTGGATGGACAAAATGGCAAAAACTAAATTAAAATAATTATTTAGACTTCTTTTTTAGTAATTGTAATGTTTGTAATATCACACCCAAGCGGGCAACCACATCAGCAATAGCTTGATTATCGGGTTGCTCCTGCTTTTTTAACCCTTCAAATTCCTCGACAAGCTCTGCAACATAAGGTTTAAAACGGTTGCTCTCTACAACAAACCCCTCATCTTTAGTAAAAATACTTTTATACTTTCCGTGACCAGCTTGCTTCAATGAGTCCAATTGCTGATCAGCATCAATAGCCTGACGGTACACCAATTGAATATTTTGCTGAATTTGTTCAAAAATTTTGCTATACGACATACACTGTTCTCAATATCTTAATTGACAGGGATTATAAAAGATTATGAAGCAAAGCAGCAAAAAGCTTAATGCATTAATTTTCGTTTTTTTCTATTTTGCATTATCTACGGCGTCAGCCAAAGAATCTGACACGCCTCCTTTCTTTAAAATCAGCTTTAAAGGACACACTGCCTATCTTCTTGGTTCAGTTCATGTCGGTGAGCAGGATTTTTACCCTTTGCCTAATTTAATTAAGAATCAGCTTAAGCATAGTAATGCGATCGTCCTCGAAGCAGTGCCTTCTGCTGAAGACCAGCACCTCATTACAAAATACTCTCTTCGATCTGAAACCTATAAAAATCAAAACAAAGCCTATGATAACTATTGTAAGACTCATCACCGATTATGTGCTGCACTAAGTCGTTTTTCACCTTGGGTTCAAGCGACTCAAATTACCCTCTTTCGATTAAATCAATTAGGCTACCATGCCAACTTAGGCATTGAATCTCACCTCATTGAAAATAAAGGTTCAAAGCTGCTATTACAGTTAGAAAGTACAGAGTTTCAATTAAAACTGATGAGTGAAATGAGTAAGGACATACAAGAGTCAATGCTTACCCAATCGATCACGGCTTCGGACAGTCAAGTAACGACCATGTTTGCAGCATGGCGCCGAGGCGATTTAAATGCGATTGATGCCCTTTCTCAGGATGAATTAAAACGACAAGGTGATCAGGAGTTCATCGATAAATTACTCTGGCAGCGTAACAAAAGTATGGCGTCATCCATCATAGATAAAATACAAGAACGTTCGAAGTATCAACTTTTCATTGCAGTTGGTGCAGCGCATTTAGCCGGAGAAAAAAGTATTAATCAATACCTTAAAAAAGCAGGTGCAAAAGTGGAGAGCTGCTGGGGCTCTCCATCAATTTGTCAGTGACGGAAACCGCTGGCCTCGCTCTGACCTAAGGGCTTAACTCTTGGATGTGAGGTTAGGTGTTCGATAGCTTGCTTATAATCTCGCATTAACAAGCAAGCTAAATCTTTACTGAACCCTCGTTTAACCAAGATCCTTTGAACCACAGTGTCTTGCTGGTTCACAGGGAGTGCGTAAGCTGGAACTTGCCAACCTTTATTCCTTAATCTATCCGCTAAATCATACAGATTAAAATCCGTTATATGCTCTTTTAGCTTCCAACTAATGACTGGAAGTCCACCATTACCGTTATAGATAATGTCAAAATATCCAAGTTGATTAATTTCATCGGCAAGGTAAATGGCGATATCTCTACAGGTTGACTGTATGGCTTGATAACCTTCAAAGCCTAAATGCAAGAAATTATAATACTGCGCAATGACTTGTCCACTGGGTCGAGAAAAATTAAGAGCGATATCAGGCATATTGCCACCAAGATAATTCACATGAAACACAAGATCATCTGGCAAGTCTGACTCTGTGTGCCACAATATCCAACCGACGCCCAAAGGTGTTAATCCAAACTTATGGCCAGAGGCATTAATTGAGCGCACCCGACTCAATCGGAAGTCCCATTTAAGGTCTGATTGAATAAATGGCGCAACAAACCCACCACTTGCAGCATCAACGTGCATAGGGACATCAATATTTGTTGTTAATTGAAATTCGTCGAGTGCTTTTGCTATCTGCTCGATAGGATCATACTGACCTGTAAACGTCAGCCCTAACGTGGCAACTACTGCAATGGTGTTTTCATCACAATGTTTAATGGTGGCTTCAGGCGTTAATTGGTAACAATCTTGCTCCATTGGTACTTCACGTAATTCAACCCCCCAGTACCTTGCAAACTTGTGCCAGCAAACCTGTACAGGCCCTGTAACAAGGTTGGGGTTATCAAAATCTAGGCCTTGTGATTTTCTTTTTATTTGCCATTTTCGAAGTAATGCCAGCCCTCCCAGCATTGCAGCTTCACTTGAGCCCGTAGTTGAAGTACCCAGTGCTGACTCTCCACCGCTTTCTCCATGCCAAAGATCAGAGATAATGTGAATACAGCGCTTTTCAATTTCGGCCGTTTGAGGATACTCATCTTTATCAACGATATTTTTGTCAACAGCAATGGCCATGAGCTTTTCAACTTCTGGCTCAACCCAAGTTTGACAAAACGTTGCTAAATTTTGCCTAGAGTTCCCATCTAATATCAGTTCATCTTTGATCAATTGATAAATTGTATTTGAGGAGTGACTTGTTTTCGGAAGTTTATCTTTAGGAAGCTCTTGCTTAGATTCAGCAGTACTGAATACTCCACCCTGATACGAGTCTTGTTTGCGATACAGCATTTAACCCTCTCGAAATCGACAGGTTTGCATGTCAGGCGATGTCGAAAGAACAGATTTTCATGCAAATTTGCCGATAAAATGAACATAACGCCCAATTGAAATATAGGGCTGGTTTCGGGAGTAGGTCAACTCCATTTGCATTAATTTATCAACGTTAATTTCTTGATCTGGATATGGTTTCATATAATCGTTAATCACTCGCACACCAGACTTACAGACCACATTCAATTTCCATGCTGTAAACCACGAGGTCACTTGCTCAATATAAAGTGGGTATTCTGGGGTTAAGCCAACGGTCTTTTTGGCTTTCAACCCTGCCTCAACATACTCAAAATTACCCGAAACAAGACTATGAAATCGCTGCGCCTCTTTATTATAAAACATCAGCGAAAAAGCTCCGTCAGGCTTCAATAATTTCAACAAGTTTTGCAGTGTATTTTCAGCATCCACGAGCCATTCAGCAACAGCGTGACAAAGAATAACATCAAATTTACCGAATTCTTGCTGTGTTAATTCTTGGATAGAAGAATGCACAAGCTCAATATCTAAAGGTTCATTGTGTTCCTCAATCTGCTGTTGGGCAAGCTCTAACATCTGAGAAGAAATATCGCACAGCACCACTTTATGTCCGAGCTTCGCCAGTTTCTGACTTAGATACCCAAAGCCACCGCCAGCATCAAGAATCCTAAGTTTTGTATCTGACTGTAAATCAATGTGCTCAAAGAGGTCTCTTAATAAAACCCGGCTTCGAATCTCTCCTTTTAAAGAGCCATATATATTTTTTGCAAACTTATTTGCGAGTTTATCGAAGTTTTTATCCATATTTACTGCTTCTCATGAACAAAAAAAGGGAGCCATAGCTCCCTTTTATACCACTTATCATTTAGGCTAAATAATTCTCAGGTAATTCATTAATACCTGCAACGCCAGATTTAATTGCGGCTTCAGCCACGGCTGTCGCAATTCTAGGCAGTAAACGTGAGTCCATTGGCTTAGGCAGTACATAATCTGCACCAAAGCTTAATTCTTTCACACCAGGATACGCTTCTAATACTTCTTGAGGCACAGACTCTTTTGCGAGTTCAGCGAGCGCAAATACAGCAGCTACTTTCATTTCATCATTAATTTCACGTGCACGAACGTCGAGGGCGCCACGGAACAAAAATGGAAAACAAAGTACATTGTTAACCTGATTAGGATAATCACTACGACCCGTGCCCATAATAACGTCAGGGCGAACTGATTTTGCTAGTTCAGGCTTAATTTCAGGATCAGGGTTTGAACATGCAAAAATCACTGGATTATCGGCCATCAATTTAACATCATCTTCACCCAATAGATTTGGACCAGATAAGCCTAAAAAGGCATCTGCGCCTTTAATTGCGTCTTGAAGGGTACGTTTATCCGTATTGTTTGCAAACAGTGCTTTGTACTCATTTAAATCGCCACGTTGAGTGTTAATTACACCTTTACGATCTAACATGTAAATGTGCTCACGTTGAGCACCACACTTCACTAGCATTGTCATACAAGCAATTGCAGCCGCACCTGCACCTAAACATACAAACACAGCATCTTCAATTTTCTTACCTTGAATCTCTAATGCATTGATCATTCCTGCAGCCGTAACAATGGCTGTACCATGTTGATCATCATGAAAAATCGGTACATTACATTTTTCAATCAAGGCTTTTTCAATTTCAAAACATTCTGGTGCTTTGATATCTTCAAGATTAATACCACCAAATGTATCTGCAATCGCAGACACAGTATTAATAAACTCTGCAGTGGTGTTGTGCTTAACTTCAATGTCTGTTGCATCAATATCAGCGAAAGTTTTAAATAATAATGCTTTACCTTCCATTACAGGCTTTGACGCCATCGGGCCTAGATTTCCTAAGCCTAAAATAGCAGTCCCATTAGAAATTACAGCGACCGTATTACCTTTTGCTGTGTATCGGTATGCATTTTCAGGATCCGCAGCAATTTCTCGAACTGGTTCTGCTACACCAGGGCTGTATGCTAAAGAAAGATCATGGCTAGTTTTAGCTGGTTTAGTTAAAGTTACAGCCATTTTTCCTGGTATTGGAAATTCATGATAATCGAGGGCTTGTTGGCGAAAATCTGACATGTTCACGTCCTGGAGTGTGCGATTTTTATTGTTCCATTTTGTTGTTGTAATGAAACGCAATTAACAAAAAAATAACTTATATATTAAATGCTTGGGGCTTAAGCAGATAACTCGGCAATTTTAGTCATTAACACCGAATGGAACAAGCTCTTTGTCATTTTAACTTTAGTGAACAATTAGTCTTTTTGATTAGTTTTTTTATCTTTGATTGAAGTAAAACAGATAGTTTTTCTCAAGATATGTAATTTAAATACAGATTTTTTAGCGATTAAATTCTATAAGCGCAATTCGAAAGTAGTTTAAGCACAAATTGTATACAATTTTGTATTTAAACTAACAAATGCGATAAAAACTGATTTTTTGAAATTGAAGACGTTTGTTAGAAAAACTCAACAAACCGTCCAAGTCATCAGACCTGTTTTTTTGTTAAAGTCAGATACATTCCCGCAAAAATAAACAAAACGCCCAAAATTTGAGTAGAAGAAAGCCCTGAATCTAATAACCACATATCAATCATCAGGCTCGCTAGCATCTGCCCGCTCAATACGCATAATATAGAAGTTACTGCACCGACTTTGTGTAAAACAAAACTGTTTACAGCAACATAAAGTGCTCCGATGATTCCCCCTAAATAAGCATGTGTAGGAATAGATTTATCATAATTCGGCGTTTCGAATACAAGCCAAAGCATAATCGTCAGAAAAACAAAACCAACAAAGTGGTTAACAAAAGAAGCGGGAAATGCACCACGACTGCTCCCTAAACGTCCATTTAACGTTCTAGCAAGTCCGATTAAAATGCCGTTGAGTAAAGCCAGCAATATCATGGTCATTAGATAGCCCCTCTTGAAAAGATAATCATCAAGCTACCACCACATATCAAACATAGACTCACAAGATCTCTTAACGCCATTTTTTTTTGTTCTAGACCAAATAAGCCGAAATAATCACACAGATAACTGAATGAGATTTGCCCTACTAACCCCAATGCTAAAGAACCTGTAAGTCCCAAATGACTGTTTACTGTGATTCCAGAAAGTAAAACTGTAAAGGCACCAGGCAGTCCCCCCAAGTAAGCCCACCATGGTGTTTGGTCATTCTTAGCGAACAATTGTTTATTGCCTCGATTGAGGCTAAAAATAAGAATTAAGGCAGTAAGCCCACCAATACCATGAGCGAACCAGGAAGACTCTGCAGGAGAATAAAAAAGAGCGAGTTGGCTATTAAAAAATATCATGGCAGCTAGAAAACCACCCGATATTAGTGCCAAAAGTAGATAAAAGTACTGAGTTTTATTCATAAATCCGTTTACATTACTTCGTGTAAAATGCAAAAAAGGCGCTCAATGAGCGCCTTTTTAAAGTTCAATTCAAAGCAGAATTTACTTCTTGCTTGAAAGTGCGCCAAAACGCTTGTTGAACTTGTCGATACGACCACCAGTATCAACAACTTTCTGTGTACCTGTGTAGAATGGGTGACATGCACCACAAACGTCTAAGTGAAGGTTTTTACCTACAGTAGACTTAACTTTAATGTTGTTACCACAAGTACAAGTTGCAGTGATTTCTTCGTAATCTGGGTGGATACCTTGTTTCATTTGGGTTACCTCAAAATAAGGCCATGTCGCCTTCCCAACCCGAAGTTGGGCACCACATGCGTTAAAATTTAAAATTCGTTACTTAGCGAACGCTACTTAACAGCGGCATTCGAAGGCGCAAGATTTTAACTTATCCGAGCACTTCAAACAAGTAGAAGTTATATTTCGAACGGTTAAACTCAAAGTTCGCTTAACTTAAGCAAAATATTAAATTATCTCTAGCTCGATACCGTTAACATGAATAAACTTAGCCTATACCTCCATACCTAAATTCTATATGCCAAATTTTGTTGATGTTGCTTTGCCTGTTCCATTAAGACAAAGATTTAGTTACCTATTACCCGATGAACTTATTGATCAAGCTAAAATTGGTTCTCGCGTCAGTGTGCCTTTTGGTAACCAGCATCGAGTTGGCATTATTCTTAATATCAAACCTTTCTGTGAACTGGATGAATCCAAGATAAAACCAATTACAGAACTGCTTGATCAACGTCCTCTTTTACCCGAGTCTCTCGCAAAACTGTGTGATTGGGCAGCAAAATACTATTTTACTAGTCACGGACAGATGCTCAGCCAAGCCATCCCGGTTGCCTTACGAAAAGGGGGCGAAAGCGAATTTGAAGGGCAAGTTGAATACTGCATTACCGTTTTAGGTAATGAAATTGAATTGTCGACACTTAAGCGATCACCTGCACAGAAAAAATTATTAGAAACGTTAAAGGTTAGTGCTCTTTCACCCGCAGAATTTAACGAACTATCCTTGAGTAAATCGGCATTAAAGGCCCTAAAAGAAAAAGGCTGGGTTGACGCTAAGCAAAGAGCAACTGAGTTTGACTTAAGCTGGCAACAATCATTGGTTCTGGGTGAGACACCTCACAAGCTCAATGCAGAACAAGCAGTTGCTGTATCGACACTCACACAACAATCTGGCTTTAACACAAGCTTAATTGAGGGTGTGACGGGTTCAGGTAAAACTGAAGTGTATCTTTCTGTTATTGAACATATTCTTAAGCAAGGTAAACAAGCGCTGGTATTGGTACCGGAAATTGGTTTGACGCCTCAAACCATTGGTCGTTTCCGCAGACGCTTTGATGTGCAAGTGAGTGTGATTCATTCAGGATTAACAGATAAACAACGTTTGATAGCTTGGCAACAGGCTAGAGAGGGTGAAGCGGCTATTATCATTGGTACTCGCTCGGCATTATTCACACCGATGCAATATCCCGGCATCATCATTCTAGACGAAGAACACGACAGTAGCTTTAAACAGCAAGAAGGTGTGGGTTACCATGCACGTGATCTTGCTGTAATGCGAGGCAGTCTTGAAGATATTCCGGTCGTTTTAGGTTCAGCCACTCCTTCTTTGGAAAGTTTGAATAACGCGCTCTCCGAACGCTATCAGCACCTTGAATTAACCAATCGCGCTGGCGCTGCACAAAAAGTGCGTCAAGGCATTATTGATATACGCAATCAACCTTTAAAAGCAGGGTTATCAACAGCACTCATTAACGAAATTCGTATTCACCTTGATGCTGGTAATCAAGTATTACTGTTTTTAAATCGTCGAGGTTATGCGCCTGCCCTGCTATGTCATGAATGCGGCCATTTACATGAGTGTGATCGCTGTGATGCTTTTTTTACCCTTCACCAAGGTCTAGGTGAAATTCGCTGTCACCATTGTGGTAACCAATACGCAATTCCTCGCCAATGTCATCAATGTGGTAGCACCATGCTTGCAGGACAGGGGATTGGCACTGAGCAACTTGAACAAACACTTCAACAGTTATTCCCTAAATACCCTGTTGTTCGAATTGATCGTGACAGTACTCGACGCAAGGGCTCATTAGAATCTCATCTTAATGCCATTCATAAAGGTGAATACAAGATTTTAGTGGGAACACAGATGTTGGCTAAAGGGCATCACTTCCCTGACGTAACCTTAGTTGGAATGCTGGATGTAGATGGTGCACTTTTTTCAGCAGATTTTCGTGCTCCAGAGCGTTTTGGGCAGCTTTATACACAAGTTTCAGGTCGAGCAGGGCGAGCAACGAAAGCTGGCACAGTACTTTTACAAACACATCAAGCTGACAATCCCATATTAAGAGAGATCTTACACAAGGGCTATGCAGAGTTTTCACGTAATCAACTCGAAGAACGTAAGCAAGCGCTGTTACCACCAGCGTGGAATATGGTGCTGGTAAAAGCTGAAGCTCACAACCCCATTGATGCGGACACCTTACTCAATGAGTTTGCGAGTCGCTTACCACAAAACGAACAATGTGAAGTGATAGGACCCATGCCTGCTCCAATGGACAAAAAAGCAGGTAAATTTCGCCGTCACTTAATGTTTCAAACGCAATCAAGACCTCTGATGCAAAAAGTGTTTGAGCAAGCTTTAGCTGAAGTTGAGCAACTGCCCATTGCGAAAAAGTGTCGCTGGCACGTTGATAGAGATCCTCAAGACCTCATCTAAGGACTGTTTATTTTTCAGGATCACATTTTGTGCTGTTTGAGCGTTTACCTGTTCAAAGCGTGAACAGTGAAGATTAACCATCTAAGTAAACTGGTCACAACACCGAACAGTGAATGCTCAATAACATCGCTGCAAACACAATCACGAAAGATAAACAGCCCCTAGTAGCCAATTAACTCATTGGTTTCCAAAAATTAATCATTTGATCAGCCTTAATTTCATCTTCAACGTCTATAATTATTAGTGTAAATACTTTAATCAGTTTTGACAGCTACACGCACTGTTTTGAGGAAACACTAAACGATAGCCCCAAGCTGATGAATTTCTAAGGTGGTAAACATGAGTTTGGATATGATGCGTTTTGCTCGGCCTGAGTTTAAAACATATGATCCAGCTCGGACTGGTTCAATTCAATTTAAAGTACAAAAGCCCAGTCTTGGTAAAAATCATTATGATTGTAAGCCTTCTTCAGCCTCTTCTGTTCCTAGCTTCCACAAGAGCCAGTCTTCAAACCCTTTCAGGCTCTTAAAAGGGCTAGCGAAATGGCTACTTGCAACGTTAAAGCAAGAATGTAATGCAGGAATATCTGATGAGATAGCTGACGAGATTGCCACTGAACGTCTTAAAAAGTGTTCAAATAATGGAGAAGCCTTATTTCTGAACTTTCAAGGTGGGGCTCATGCTGCCATGATAGTCAAAACGAGTAGTGGTTACGCTTTTTTATCGTTCAATAATGGTTCTGAAAAGTGCTCTGATGTAAAAGCAGAAAATGAAACCTTGTCAAAAGAAGAGAAACAAGAAAATGAGACCAGTATTAGGAAAAGACTCAAAGCAGAAATACGTAAGTACCGTGATAGAACTATTCAACAAGAGAATCATATAAAAATACCAAAGGCTCAGACAGGTCGCATGATCAGTAAGTTCAATGAAATTAAGTCGAAAGGCTATAAAGTTCTGGGTCAAAATTGTGCTCATACAGCCATGCAGGTGCTCGAAGCAGGTCAACACTCTCAATTAAAACTGAAGCAATGTAAAATAACAGCAAGCATGTGCTTTCCTTCTGATGCCATGGACTATGCTCAACAGGTCAGTTCAAAAACCCAAGAGTTACTGCCTAAACTAGAGAAGGAGCAAGCAGAACTTGAACTTCTATGCCAACAAGAACAAGCTCAAAAAGCGAAAGACTCAGAAGAGTTTCGAAAGCAACAACAGCAGGACTTTTTAGCAACGTTAGTACCGGGGTCAAAGATGAATTGGCAACGAGCTAGACAATTAAAGAACCTCACTGAAAAACAAAAGTAGCGCATTCAAAGAATGCTACCTCTTATACGTCTCCGCAACCAGATAACACTCAACCTCAACTACCTGACCCAATTAGAGACTCACATCAACCAAATCGACATTCTGTTAGATAGTCCTGTCGTTTACATAGCATATAGCACTACATTGGGTTAAAATGTCTGGTTCACTTTTCACATTCATTTTAGACGTTGAAGATCGCCAATGAAATCACATATTCAGTCTTTGCTTGAACAAACCTTAGCCACATTAATCCAGTTAGAGATCGTTCCTTCTGACATTCAGGCTCGAATTCAGGTTGACCGAACCAAAGACAAAAGTCATGGCGACTTTGCAACAAACTTAGCAATGATGCTAACGAAAGCCGCACGTAAAAATCCGCGTGAACTTGCTCAGTTAATTATCGATAACCTACCAGCGTCATCACATGTAGCGAAAGTTGAAATTGCAGGCCCTGGTTTCATCAACTTTTTTATTGATGAAAATGCCCTAGCTAACCAGTTGCAAGATGCATTAGAAGACGAAAAGCTGGGTGTTACCTTGCCTGAGTCACAAACCATTGTGGTTGACTATTCTTCACCAAACCTAGCAAAAGAAATGCATGTTGGTCACTTACGTTCAACGATCATCGGTGACAGTGTTGTTCGTACGCTTGAATTTTTAGGCCATAATGTTATTCGCCAGAACCATGTTGGTGATTGGGGTACTCAATTCGGTATGCTTCTAGCGTACATGGAAGAATTACAGGCTAAAGACGGCAGTAAAGCCAGCCTTGAACTTTCAGATTTAGAAACCTTTTATCGTGCTGCAAAAGTTCGCTTTGATGAGTCAGAAGAGTTTGCGACTCGCGCCCGTAATTTAGTGGTCGAATTGCAATCAGGTGATGAATATTGCAACAAATTATGGCGCAAATTTAACGATATCTCACTTAGCCACTGTCATGAGGTTTATAACAAACTTGGTGTGAGCTTAACCCGCGATGACGTACACGGTGAAAGTGCTTATAACGAAGATTTAGCTCAAGTCGTTAGCGATTTAGAAACTCAAGGCCTGCTCACTGAAAGTGCTGGTGCGAAAGTTGTTTTTCAAGAAGAGTTTAAAAATAAAGACGGAGAGCCATTACCAGTCATCATTCAAAAAGCCGATGGTGGTTATTTGTATGCGACTACTGACTTAGCGGCAATGCGATACCGTGCTAATGTTCTTACTGCAGATCGTGCTCTTTATTTTGTTGATTTACGCCAAGGCTTACATTTCCAACAGGTGTTTAGTTTAGCGAAGTTGGCTAAATTTGTTCCTGCTTCAATGTCTTTAGAGCACTTAGGCTTTGGTACGATGAACGGCGAAGATGGTCGTCCATTTAAAACTCGTAGCGGTGGTGTTGTTAAATTAGCAGACTTATTAGATGAAGCCATTATTCGTGCTAATGAGTTAGTACGTAGTAAGAATCCAGACATGGACGATGCTACGGTAGAGAAGATTGCTAAAGTCGTAGGGATCAGTTCAGTTAAATACGCTGACCTATCTAAAAACCGTACTAGCGACTATATTTTCAGCTTTGATCAAATGCTGAGTTTTGAAGGTAATACTGCGCCATACCTACTGTATGCATATACTCGAGTTGCTGGTATTTTTAAACGTGTAGAAGACATTGATCTATCTGGCGCAAAGATCAACCTAGAGCATGAGAAAGAAAAAGATCTTGGTAACAAACTAGGTCAATTTAATGAAATTCTGGTTCGCGTTAGTGCTAAAGGCCAGCCTCATGTACTATGTGGTTACTTATTTGAACTTGCTGGTGCATTCTCTAGCTTTTATGAAGCTTGCCCAGTACTTAATGCCGATTCAGAAGCACAAAAGCAAAGCCGCTTATTATTAGCTAAACTAACTGCACGCACCTTAAAACAAGGTCTTGCACTTCTAGGGATTGAAACGTTAGAGCAAATGTAACATGAGCCGCGATTACGCTAACAAACCTAAGCCACGACGCAATAGCAGTCGTGGCAATAAGTCCACTAAGCAAAAACCAAAATCATTTCCGATTTTGGCTTTGCTTTTTGTGATCATGTGTATTGGTGCTTTCGGATACTTTTTATGGAGCATTAAGGACAGTGCTGGACCTGAGCCTAAAACTGCAAAAATTGAACAACCAAAAACCAAACCACGTAAGCAAGATGCTTTGCCTCCAAAACCAAAAGAAAAGTGGGAATATCAAGATCTGCTTGAAAAGAAAAAAGTAGAAGTTGATGTACCTAAACCGAGTACCAAACCTTCTCGACCTTATCAAATGCAATGTGGTTCTTTTCGTAAACAATCACAAGCCGATGCACTTAAAGCTAAAATTGCTTTTCAAGGTCTAGAAGCCATTGTCAGCAAAGTCGATATTAAGAGTGGCACTTGGTATAAAGTTGTAATCGGTCCTTATCCTCGTAAGCGAAAAGCAGAGCACGATCGACATAAACTTCAACGAGCCAACATTAATGGTTGCCAAATTTGGTTTTGGGAAGGTAAGTAACTCATCGTTTTATCTATTTCATCTAAAAAGCACAGTTAACTGTGCTTTTTTTATATTTGTTGATTTGCGCTCTACGCCTCATCTCTGAAATTTAACGCTATAAAAGCGAATAACTATATTACGTTTACGTAAACTCAAACTCACTAAAATCGTTAACAATCTATTTTAATAAACTTTTTTTACTATAATAGAAATCAGATAACGCATTGTAAAATAAAGAAAAATATAAAAATCAATCCAAAAAACACACAATTAACAAAAAATAAACACTAGACAAACCATCCAGCAACATTATATGTTCCGATTCAGAATAATTATAAAAACAACGATAGAGGGGTTAACGGTTTTCCTGCTTAACTCAACCAGTATAATTATAAGAATTGGAAAAACGTTACATGAACAAGACATTTACCTGCCATACACTGGCATTAGCCATATCTGCTGCCTTTTCAGCACCTTTATCCTATGCAAATTCAACGGATGAACCGACTAACGCAGCAGTAGAAAGAGTTTCTGTTTTAGGCTCTAGAGTCTCTAGTCGTACTGAAACCGATTCAGCGGTACCAGTTGATATTATCGACAGTGACACGCTGAGCAAAAGTGGCTTTACTGAACTTGGTCAAAGCTTACAATCTTCCGTACCATCATTTAATTTTACACGCACTCAGGTATCTGATGGTTCAGATCTGTATCGACCTGCAACGCTTCGTGGCTTACAACCAGATCAGACGCTGGTATTGGTAAATGGTAAACGCCGCCATAATCAAGCCCTTCTTGGCCTGAATGGAACCGTTGGCGCAGGTTCAGCTGGTACAGATATGAATGCTATTCCGCTGATAGCTCTGAAAGATGTACAAGTATTACGAGATGGTGCAGCAGCACAATATGGTTCCGACGCAATTGCGGGTGTGATCAATGTCTCCCTCAAAGATTCAACCGATGTAACCTCAGGCTATATTCAAGCCGGCAGCACCACTGAAGGTGACGGTGAAGGCTATTCACTTGGCTTCAACACAGGTTTTGCTTTATCTGAAGATGGCTTTTTCAATTTTTCCATAGAATATCGCGATGTTGATGGTACCAATCGAGCAGAACGAGATACCGTAGGCTCTTCAACAATACCTGTAGGCTCCTTGTCTGATGAAGTAAGATACAAACAAGGTAATGCTGACGCCGAGTTCTTATCTGTTTTTTATAACTCAGCACTCCCAGTGGGCGAAGCAGAGCTTTATTCATTTGGTGGTTTTTCAAAACGAACGGCTTTGGGCAATGGCTTTTATCGTAGCTTTAATGGTGCTGCGAAAAATGTGCCTCAGGTATACCCTGACGGTTTCTTACCCTTTATCGACAACGAAGCTAAAGACACCTCAGTAGCTCTAGGATTACGTGGTGATTTTAATGATGACTGGCAATACGACATTTCTGCTGTTTATGGTCGAAATGCCTATGATTTTGGCTCTGAGCATACGATTAATGCCTCGTACGCCGCTGAATATATAGCCAACAACCCTGATGCTACTGACAGCGAAATCGCAACCAATTCAGGCCCAAGAGCAGGCTACAGTGGTGGCTTTAGATTTGATCAGCTAACGTTTAATGCCGATGTTTCAGGCGCTATCGAAATTGGTCGTGATGAGCCACTTTATGTAGCCTTTGGTGCTGAGTACCGCAAAGAAAACTATGAAATTGTTGCCGGTGAATTTGCTTCATATTCTTGTGGACGCTCTAATGACTCTAGTTTTGCATCCGTTATAGATGACAGCGTATTTGCAGCTTGTGGCTTTCAAGCTTTCCCTGGTTTACGCCCAGAAGCCGCCGGCACATCAAGCCGTAATAGCTATGCCGCTTATTTAGATATTGAAACCCAACTAACCTCAAAATGGTTGGTCGGTACAGCTTTGCGTTATGAGAACTTCTCCGATGCAGGAAGTGATTTAGTCGGTAAGATCTCAACCCGTTATGATATTAACGATGATTTTGGTTTCCGTGGTGCTGTAGCAACTGGATTCCGGGCCCCGTCACTTCAACAAAGTGGCTATACCGCATTCACGACGAACCTTGATAGTAGCGGTGGTTTATCACAATCATTTACAGCACTTGCAGGTTCACCTTTCCCAGCAGCTCTTGGAGTGAATAATCTTGAATTAGAGTCGTCAAGAAGTGTGAGCGTTGGCTTTGTCGCTAATTTATCTGACTCTGTTTCGGTGACAGTCGATGCGTATCGAGTGCAAATAGAGGATCGTATTACTTTAGGCAGTTTGTTGACGCCAGAACAAGTTAGCTTTAGCCCAGAAGCGGTGGCCGCACTTGAAGCAACGGGTGCAGCTCAAGCTAACTATTTTTCTAACTCATTGAATTCGACCACACAAGGTATCGACTTGATCACCACTTATGAAACAGAGCTCGCCGAGGGTGATTTCAATGTTACATTCGCAGGTAACTTAAATTCCACAAAAATTGACAATGTGAATACGCCTGAGGGCATCCCTACTAATGTAGCACTGGCGGATACACAGCGCAGCTTTTTAACGGGCGGCCAGCCAAAACAGCGTGCAACTTTGACCTTCGATTATGATACTGATAAATGGGC
Source organism: Shewanella sp. OPT22 (assembly GCF_004168585.1). Classification (GTDB taxonomy): domain Bacteria; phylum Pseudomonadota; class Gammaproteobacteria; order Enterobacterales; family Shewanellaceae; genus Parashewanella. The sequence continues at coordinate 187,359 of NZ_PGVH01000007.1, forward strand.
CGCTACAGTTAGAGCCAACTACTTTGGTAAAACTGAAGTCGATTACTTTGGTAACAATCACATTTATCTAGGCGAAGGGTTCTTACCAACAAGTGTTGTAGAAGCTGCAGTATTGATTGATGTGAATTACAGTTACCAACTGACTGAATCGTTACGCCTTGATTTAACGGTCAATAATATCTTTGATAAACGTCCTGATGAGCTAGGTGAAAACGAAGTATTGGATGTCATCACAGGCGGTGCATTCAGATATCCTGTCCGTGCAGTTCCTTATGGGTTTGATGGTACCAGTTATTCTGTGAAGCTGAACTTTGAGTTTTAATTGTAAATGGCTTAATCGGCCATCAACAATCTTTACTATCTTGTGTAGTTCTCTGTCCTTTTAATGCATTGAACTACATTCTCTATATTGCACTAAATTTCATATTTTCAACTAGCGATAAGTCGGCTTTTAATTTGTCTACTCGAGCTTGCTTATCTCTACATTGAGCCTTTAAAGGCTCCAGCTCAGCGCTGCCTGTAATGCACTTTTCTTGTAGGTTTCTAGCAACTTTTTCATCTTTAATATACTTTTCTGAACCTTGCTTTAGTTTCTCCTGAAGCTTTAAAAACTCTACTTTTTGTGCTTGCAGATTCGTTTCTAAACCAGCAATAGTTTGATTAAGTGCGGCACACTCTTGTTTTATTTTTTTGTGTTCCAAATTCAACTGTTCAACATGTTTATATTTAAGTTTCAACTGTTGCTCTTTAATATTTAGCTCTCTACTGGCCTTATCGACTTCCTCTTTGGCTTTTTTAAATCTATATGCAATGGAGTTTGATTCGGTTACATTATCCTGCTCATAAAAATATAGCTCTGGACTGCTAGCACCACTCAGCGCAACATGTTTCACCTTACTTGTGGACCATACTTGATAATAATTAGTCCAAAACTCACTTGACTTAGAGAGTACAGGTAATGCTTCTCGAAGCATCGGAACAATATAATTTTCTCTTTCCTCTAGGCACACAGCTATATTCTTTTGCTTTGTAGGTGCTTGTGATTCAATTTCTTTTTTTACATCTGTTAATGCTTGAACTGCTTTTTCATACTCTTTGCGCAGGTCCACAACTTCGCTCGTTAAATATTCGTTGTAACTAGCTTTAACTTGCTCTGAGAGTGCACGAGTTTGTTCTAACATAACTTCTTTGTGAGCTTTTACTTCATGCAGTGTGTTAAGTTGCTGTTGTATTGTATTTAGCTGCATTTCGCGAAATGAAAGTGTTTTATAGATATCTGACACTGTCGCCTCTAGCTTCTTTAATTGCTCCTTTGATTGATCACAATATAAAACTTGAGATTCACGCTTTTTTTTCTCAAAGGAATATTTAGCTTCAGCGCTAAACAATTCATCTTCTAGTTCATTCAATCTAGCCCTCATATCTTCAATTTCATGTGGGTGCAAACCGAAATCCGAGTTTAAAGGGGCCGTTTCACAATTCCCTCGATGCTGCAAAGGAGTAACCACTTGAAGGCTTGGTGTTGGCACACTCCAAAACTGAGCAAACGGTTGAAATGGACAAGTAGGTTGTCCCAGATATTGCCTCTGTTCAGAAGTACAAAAAGTGTTTACTACTGTATGGGGAGGAATTGCTACAGATACAAAAGCTGTACCGTTAAGGGGCAGACCTCTTACATATTCCATAAATTCCTCGAAAACTCACTGTTTTAAAGTTGTTGACGGCTATTACATATGAACAACAAACTACTGTAAGTAAAAGATAAAAACCAATTAATTTTTGTTTAGATTGATGAGTTGTGATGGGTTATAGAAGATACTGTTTTACAAGCAGAATTGATAAGGTTTTCAGCACCCTCATATTCGAATATAAGGGTGCGGGCATTTGATACTATACGTTCACATCTAACGTCGTACTAGGCCCAGTTTTATGCTTGACCGTTACCTTGTAATCACCAGTTTGAGTGTATGAATGTTGCAATGATGTTCCACCATTCATGCCATCAATTTGTTGAGATTGACCATCCCCCCAATCTACTACGTAGTTTTGGTATGAGCTTGGGATTTGCCCTACACATGAGCGTAAACCAACAGATAAATCGGCACTCTGCCCTTCAACATTCGACCTAATGATGGGGGAAAGCGCTGAACTTGGATGTGCTATGTCCCTAAATAAGACATTCTTATTTACCAAAGGCCACGACTTGTCTATGAAATTCTTGTTAAAGGTATGCCCCTCTGCAGCCGCATTGACATGGAGATCCACATTAACAAAGCCTGCATAAACGGCATCATCAGCACCTAGGCCATTACCATTGCCACAATCGTTACCAACATAACCTGTAACATTTACTGGCATATTTGCATCAATACCTGCTTGAGCATGAATATAACCATTGAACACATCCGCCATGAGCATCAAATTGATGTGTGGTGTAAGCGAAATCGAACCAAGTGCCTGATACCGAATATCATCAAGCTTCACTAAGCCATTATCATTGTAAGTCGACTCGATCTTTTTACACTCATGCTTAGTGCATTCGTATTGATATTCACCTTCGATATCCAATTGCTTTTTAAGACCAACTTCGCCATTTGCTTGATAATGAATGTCACCAACGCCAGCACTGATCGGTAACCTAACATCATAAATGAAGGGAATATTCGCAATTTTAAAACCACCATTTCCTATGACGGGATCTTTGATATCCCAATCCCAAGTTTTGATGTCACCAGCCACACTGCCATGGATATCAAAATTACCCGTAATACTGTATTTAGCGGTACTAACTACTTTATCTACCTCTACACGATGGGGGATGCATAATTTCGAGTAAACACTGTAAAAGATTTGAGCTTTAGTCCCGACATGAAAATTAGCATCAATTTCACCATTCAAATTCGCATTACCGCTTGCGGCGTTTTTTGACTCCCTATAAGGCTGATCGAAATCTTTTTTGAGAGTAAAATCTTCTTGATTGCGACTGTTACAACTATAAAAACTGCTCATTGGAACAATACCCTGAGCGCTAACGTTTTTACCTAGGCTCATTAATCTTTGCTGAACATAGGGTTGAAGGTTGGTGGACTGAATATAAGAATTGAATTGCTCAGGAGAGTCATTTAAATGATCAGCAACGCCTTTATCTACCACGATAAGAGAGATTTCTCGGTTAAGGCATTGTTTATCATTTTTATCACAGTTTTTGTGGGAATAATCATCAATAATCCCCTGTTCCTCTTCTTTTGAAAGCCCAGCTTCCTTAACAGCATTCATTGCGCCTTGCACCGAATGGATATAAAACAATGTACTGTTCTGCTGTCGAGAAGAATCGTCAGAATAATAGGTCACTTGTTTAAGTTCATAACCTGTTCCGGCTTGTAAAACAGTCGTCTGAACATCGTTAATTTTAGGGTAAGAGTTGGAGTTAACATCATTTACTTGTGTCTGCGCTTGCGCTTGAATTGCAATAGCAGAAAGTAAAAGCGGAGTAACGGTTAAAGCCCGTTTCAACGTTTTTAGGTACATTTATACACCTCTTCATCATTCTCGTATTTGAAGACTTGGAATTAAGCTTGTTGAAAATTCTATGTCGATGGGTAGCTTCATAGCCTCACTTGCGACAATGTCACACCCTAGGTGTTTTCTACGAAACAACTGCTTAGAAGCAAATTTAGAAAGATGCGGCATGCTCACATTAATCTAATTTAATGCTCGCTTAAATAACTTAGCTAGGTGAATTGTTCATTTAATATACACTTCTGTTATATATCGTTTTTAATCGATGCTTGAGTAATTGCTCTTCACACTTTCAAAGTTTAATGTGACCGCTTAAACAACTCTTTAACTTGTATTCGCTAATTACTCGTCTGTGCGGCAAAGTTTGCACTTAACAAGATTTATAACATATGCCATTTCAATTGAAATTTACTCAGATAACCAACGGTCAACCTATTTTGTAGACTAATCTGATTGCATTTTAATCAAGTCTACCATATCGTCGTATTTAGCTTATTTTTCATACGCCCAACTGTTTTACAAAGGGAACCATAATGCAAATTGGAATACCCAAAGAATCACTCGTTAATGAGCCTAGAGTTGCAGCAACGCCAGCAAGTGTTACGCAGCTTATAAAACTTGGTTTTGACGTACAGATTGAATCCGCTGCCGGAGCAGCAGCAAGTTTTACTGATCATGCCTATTTAGAGGCGGGAGCCAGCCTTTCAGAAGATGTCTGGCACGCCGATATCATTTTCAAAATGAATGCACCTACAGATGAAGAGATCCTAAAGTTAACTGCCGGAACGATTCTCGTCAGCTTTATCTGGCCTGCGCAACACCCTGAACTGGTTGAGAAATTATCACAGAAGAAAGTGACAGTGTTAGCCATGGATATGGTGCCACGTATTTCACGAGCACAGTCTCTTGATGCACTTTCATCAATGGCCAACATCAGTGGTTATCGTGCTGTTGTGGAAGCCGCTCACGAATTTGGCCGTTTCTTCACAGGGCAAATTACTGCAGCGGGTAAAGTACCACCAGCTAAAGTACTCGTCATAGGTGCAGGGGTTGCAGGTTTAGCCGCAATTGGAGCAGCGGGCTCATTAGGCGCAATTGTTCGTGCCTTTGATACTCGACTGGAAGTGGCTGAACAAATTGAATCCATGGGTGGCGAATTCCTCAAGCTTGAGTTCAGTGATGAAGACGGTGGCTCGACTGACGGTTATGCCAAAGTCATGTCCGAAGCGTTTATTGAAGCGGAGATGGCACTGTTCGCAGAACAAGCCAAAGATGTGGACATCATCATCACAACAGCGCAAATTCCAGGAAAAACAGCGCCAAAATTGATCACTCAAGAGATGGTTGACTCGATGAAAGCGGGATCGGTCATTGTCGATCTTGCAGCAGGTTCAGGCGGTAACGTTGAACCAAGCGTGAGTGGCAAAAAAGTCGTTACTGACAACGGGGTAACGGTTATTGGTTATACGGATTTAGCGGGCCGTTTACCGACTCAGTCTTCTCAGCTGTATTCAACCAATTTAGTAAACTTGATGAAATTGCTGTGTAAACAAAAAGACGGTCAAGTAGAACTCGACTTTGAAGACGTTGTGACTCGAAATATGGCCGTGACTCACGAAGGTGAAATCATGTTCCCGCCGCCACCGATTTCAGTCTCTGCTGCACCGCAAAAACCAAAAGAAGCGCCGAAACCTCAAATGAAAGAGGCACCAAAACCTTCCAATAAAAAATATTGGATTGGTGCACTGGGTGCGTTGGCTTTCACAGCCATTGCAGCTACAGCACCTGCAGCCTTCTTATCACACTTTACGGTTTTCATACTGTCTTGCGTAGTGGGTTATTACGTCGTGTGGAATGTATCACATTCATTGCATACACCTCTGATGTCAGTCACTAATGCCATCTCAGGCATTATTGTTGTTGGAGCATTACTCCAAATTGGGCATGACTCAACGTTGATTAAAGGTCTAGCCTTTTTTGCCGTGTTGATTGCCAGTATCAATATCTTTGGGGGCTTTACCGTCACCCAACGTATGTTGAAAATGTTCCGTAAAGATTAAGAGGCTTAATTATGTCACAAGGGATTATTTCTGCCGCTTACTTAATTGCTGCGGTACTTTTCATTTTCAGCCTTGCAGGGCTGTCAAAACAAGAAACTGCCAAACAAGGTAATATTTGCGGTGTGACCGGTATGGCTATAGCGCTTATTGCGACCATTCTAAAACCTGAAACTTTAGGTATTGGTTGGATACTGGTTGCCATGATTGCGGGTGGTGGTATCGGTGTTTATTTAGCACGCCGAGTAGAAATGACAGAAATGCCTGAGCTGGTTGCCGTTTTGCACAGTTTTGTGGGCTTGGCTGCCGTACTTGTCGGCTTCAATAGCTTTATCGATTTACACCCTGAATCAGTAACCTCTGTTACTGATGCACTAAAGCAAATCAGCCACAGTGGTGCTGAGTATAATATTCATCTGGTTGAAGTGTACTTAGGTATCTTTATTGGTGCAGTAACCTTTACAGGGTCGATTGTTGCATTTGGTAAACTCAGAGGCATTATTAACTCTAAAGCGTTAATGCTGCCACATCGCCATAAACTTAACCTATTGGCCCTAGTATTAAGTACTGGTCTGTTAATTCACTTTGTTGGATCGCACGCTAGCATCACTACACTAGTGATCATGGCCGTTATTGCTGGTATTTTTGGTTGGCATCTTGTTGCATCCATCGGTGGCGCTGATATGCCCGTTGTGGTTTCGATGTTGAACTCATATTCCGGCTGGGCTGCTGCAGCGGCGGGCTTCATGTTATCAAACGATCTACTTATCATCGTTGGTGCACTTGTAGGCTCCTCTGGCGCGATTTTATCTTACATTATGTGTAAAGCAATGAATCGTTCATTCGTTTCAGTGATTGCAGGTGGTTTTGGTACAGACGTTCAACAATCGTCATCAGATGAAGAGCAAGGTGAACACAGAGAAACCTCAGCAGATGAAGTGGCTGACATGTTGAAAAACTCTCGCAGTGTTATCATCACTCCTGGCTATGGAATGGCCGTAGCGCAAGCCCAATATCCTGTGGCTGAAATCACTCAAAAGCTACGTGATAAAGGCATTAAAGTTCGCTTTGGTATTCACCCTGTTGCAGGGCGTCTTCCAGGTCACATGAATGTTTTATTGGCCGAAGCCAAAGTACCTTACGACATCGTGCTTGAAATGGATGAGCTAAATGACGATTTTGGTGCGACGGATACGGTTCTGGTCATTGGCGCTAACGATACCGTTAACCCAGCCGCTTTAGACGATCCAAACTCTCCAATAGCAGGAATGCCAGTGCTTGAAGTTTGGAATGCTGAGAATGTTGTTGTGTTTAAACGTTCAATGAATACAGGTTATGCAGGTGTGCAAAACCCATTATTCTTTAAAGAGAATACTCAGATGTTATTTGGTGATGCAAAAGCCAGTGTTGAAAATATTCTCAAAGCGCTTTAAAACTAGTTTCGCCTAGAATTTTAAGGGGCTAATCGATAGCCCCTTCTATATTTCATTTAGGTTCGATGACTTTTTCTAGTGTATTAACGCTGATGTGAGGCCAACGAATTAATCCTTCTCCATCTCCCCTTTGGAAAAAATCGAGCATCACTAGCTGTATATATTGCAACCTCATTTTTGGAACACCATTTTCATCTAGCTCGGCCAACTCTTGCAGATAAAAAGTTGATTGCATTTCAGTTGCCTTAGCATGCTGATTAATAAAAGGGATACTTTTAATGCCCCCACTTTTATTTCTTGAATCAAACGTAAATACAGTCGTTTTTGTTATATCTTCACTTTCGTTTACAGATTTTAGGTATTCACTAGGGTGAAGCGGGTCAAATACGCCTTGAAATAAATGTTCATGAAAATATTTATAAGGTGCTAAATAAGGAGAGTTAATATCTCTTGCTGTAGCAATTGGAAGACCCGAAAAATCTTTTACATCAGGCATTCCAGCTGTTTTGCTCATATTCCCCAGCGCCAATACAGAGTCGCCATGAGGTACTACTGCAATTCGTGCTATATCAAAACCTTTCTTTTGTGGATTTTTAATATAGAGAAACTTGCCGACTTCATGGTGGATATCAAGGTTTTTATCTCCAGCTTCACCACTAACGGGGTTATCCTCCGCCGCAATTTGTTTAATACTCTGCTGATAAGCGATGGCCGTAACAAACTGATCTTTTGGAAACCCTCTATTTGCGACATTTTCATCAATGTGTTGAAAGGTTAATTCTTCATTGTATTGGTTTACGAGTAAACGATAGGCGAATGGACCTTTTGGATAGGGCAAAGCAATCATGTTGAAGCCATGTCCCGGTAACGTTTTATTGCTCCAGGTGCCTACAAGTTGATTAAAGACTCCCTGATAACTACTTAATTCTTGTAGAGAAAGAATATGCCTGACTGGATTCGTTGATGGTAAAACTTTAGCGGATAAAGGCATAGATTTAACTGCCATAGCAGCCAATGCAGCTGTAGAGCCAATTTTGATAAAGTCGCGGCGACTTTTATTACAATCATTCTCTTCATTATTTTTTCTGTTTGCCATAAATACTATCTCCGTACTCAGCGAAATCGCTTATTTCAGGGGTATATTACTTGGCTTACGCTTTCGGATTATTGAATAAGAGCTGGGTTAACTATTCTAGAAGCATATAGTGTTGATGTTCATTTCATTACAGGTTAATCAACCTGAACTCTGGATAATCAGTATTTGAGTTGAATATATCTAATAACATTTTTCAATATAACAAGTTAAACTCTCCGCTTACAATCATTTGTTCTACGAAGGAAAATATTTGCTCGGATGCCAAACAATTATCGGCTTTTGAGGATACAATATGGCTTTAAAGCACATACATATTGCAGGTAGTTTACTTTTGTCTGTATTCGCTGCGAACAGTTATGCGACTCAATTTACTATCTCTGTGACTAATAGCTTCACCAATTCAATTTCAATCACTTCAATTAAACAAAATCAATTAGAACTGCTTGATGAACCAACAAGCATCGATGCACTTAGCAATAGCAACTTTAAATTAACAGGTGATGATGATTCAGATAATCAGTTTGAAATTCAAATTGAAAATGAGGACCAACAATTAACATTAGATGTTGCCCAAACCAACGGAACATACAGTGCTACTTTGGTTGGAGATTGTGATTCAAACGGCATACACAAATTATGTAATTTAGATTTAAAATCGGATGATAAAGTAAATAGATTTAACCCTGAAATTGCTTCAATACATTCGGAAGTTGCCGCCAAATTATCTTCTGCTAATTTATCGGTCATATTAAACCCAACGCACAAGGGGCCAGAACTCAATAATGATGCCAGTAAGATTTCCATTCTGAATTACAATGTATGGGGCACATGGGTCTTTGGATCGAAAAAAACAAAAGAAAGATTTGCAGCTATTCCAGATCAGGTCAAAGGTTACGATGTTTTAGCATTGTCAGAGACTATCGATCAAACGCCGACCACTGAAGTTCTACTCCACCACCTACAAAATGAATATCCTTATGTAACTCAGAATTATCATGACAAAATACTGGATGGGATTCCTAGATTTGTAGGCTCAGGTTTAAGAGTTGTCTCAAAATACCCTATTTTGAAGCAAGATGTTCATTACTTCCATCGTTGTGACGGTATTCAATGCCTATCCTCCAAAGGCGTTGTGTACGCTGAAATCAACAAGCTCGGTCAGAAATACCATATTTTTATTTCCCATACTCAATCAGGTACATCATTCGATGCTAAAAATGATCGATTAGCTCAAATTCAAGAAATTAAAGATTTTATCGATTCAAAGAAGATCCCAAGTGATGAACCAGTGATCGTTGCAGCCGATCTCAATATTGATAAAATCAATATGCCTGATGAATATCAGGCCATGCAAACCACACTCAATACAACTGTGCCAGATATATCTGGTTGGCAATATACGTTTGATCCTCACCATAACCACTGGGCCGAAGGTACGGTTGAATACCTCGACTATGTTCTACCAATTAATGATCATCTCGTTCCTTTAAAAACAGCTAATGAAGTGATTCCTTTACAAAGCACAGCAGATGATTTATGGGGCATCTGGGACTTATCAGATCATTATGCCGTAGCAGCTACTTTCGAGTATGCGTTGAACCCACATCCAACGAGATAAAGCTTTGCCCCCTAAAAAAGCCCTGAATTTTCAGGGCTTTTTTATTGTCATTCACACCAAGGTAAAGACTATTGTCCTTGAGGACGCATGGCTGGGAATAAGATCACGTCACGAATAGTATGCGTGTTGGTAAACAACATCACTAAACGATCGATACCAATACCCTGACCCGCCGTTGGCGGTAAACCGTGCTCTAGTGCAGTAATGTAGTCTGCATCATAGAACATTGCTTCGTCATCGCCTGCATCTTTCGCTTCAACCTGTGCTTTAAAGCGGTTGTCTTGATCTTCTGCATCATTAAGCTCAGAGAAACCATTTGCGACTTCACGGCCACCGATGAAGAACTCAAAGCGATCAGTGATAAATTCGTTTTCATCGTTACGACGTGCAAGCGGTGAAATATCTGCAGGGTAACCAGTAATGAACGTTGGTTGCATTAACTGAGGCTCAGCGGTTTCACCAAAGATCTCTTCAAGCAATTGACCACAAGTCCAGAATGACTCAACTTCGATGTGTAGACTCTTAGCCAGCTTGCGCATGAATTCTACGTCTTTAACTTCTTCATAAGTCATTGACTGAACCGTTGCGTTGTCTGGGTTGTAGTGCTTAATCGCATCAAGCATGCTCATACGAGCGTATGGCGCACCAAAATCAACGGTGTGCTCACCATAAGGTAGCTTAGTATCACCACATAACTCTTTAGCGATTGAACTCAGCATTTCTTCCGTTAGATCCATTAGATCTTGGTAGTCAGCATACGCCATATAGAATTCCATCATGGTGAATTCAGGATTATGACGTGGTGATAAGCCTTCGTTACGGAAGTTACGGTTAACTTCAAATACACGCTCGAAACCACCAACCACTAGACGCTTTAAATAAAGCTCTGGCGCAATACGTAAATACATTGCCATATCAAGTGCATTATGATGAGTCTCAAATGGACGTGCTGTTGCGCCACCTGGGATGGTATGCATCATTGGTGTTTCAACTTCCATAAACTCTTTTTTGATCATGAAGTTACGGATTGAAGAAACCACTTTAGAACGCATAATAAAGGCTGCACGAGAGTCTTCATTCACGATCAAATCAACATAACGCTGACGATAACGCATTTCTTGGTCAGTTAAGCCGTGGAACTTTTCAGGAAGTGGACGCAATGCTTTGGTCAGCAATTGGTAGTCTTCCATGTTCACGTAAAGATCGCCTTTACCAGAAAGGTGTAGCTGACCAGTAACACCAATGATGTCACCAATATCCAAACCTTGGTATTTTGCTTTTAATTCTTTTTGAACAGGCTTACCAGCATAAGCTTGAATGCGGCCAGAAACGTCTTGGATCACTAAGAAAGGACCACGTTTCGCCATTACACGCCCCGCGATTGAACGCTGAACGCCCATTTCTTCTAGCTGCTCTTTCGTGTACTCGCCGTACTCAGCTTGAATATCAGCAGCCTTGTGTTTTCGATCGAAGTTATTTGGGTGACCATTAGCAGGACAAGCTTCGCGAATATGGGCGAGCTTTGCACGACGCTCAGCAATGAGCTTATTTTCATCTTGGACGTGTTCAGTCATTTTCTTCTCTCTTTACAAACCTGATTTCAGGCTGGCTTCAATAAATCTATCTAGATCACCGTCAAGGACGGACTGTGTACTGCGATTTTCTACGCCTGTACGTAAATCTTTAATGCGGGAGTCATCCAAAACGTATGAACGAATTTGGCTTCCCCAACCGATATCAGATTTTGCATCTTCTGCAGCTTGCTTATCCGCATTTTGCTTCAGCATTTCGAGCTCATACAGTTTCGCTTTTAACTGCTTCATAGCTGCATCACGGTTTTTATGCTGCGATCGATCGTTTTGGCACTGCACAACCGTATTGGTTGGCAAGTGAGTAATACGAATCGCAGATTCCGTTTTATTCACGTGCTGACCACCTGCCCCTGAGGCACGGTAAGTATCGACACGTAAATCAGATGGATTGATATCAATTTCAATTGAATCATCTACTTCTGGATAAACAAAAACAGAGCAAAATGAAGTATGACGTTTACCTGATGAATCAAACGGCGATTTACGTACAAGACGATGAACACCAGTTTCAGTACGTAACCAACCAAACGCATATTCACCAGTAAATTTGATTGTTGCGCCTTTAATGCCGGCAACATCACCATCCGTCACTTCAATTAATTCAGGTTTAAAGTCGTGAGCTTCGCCCCAGCGCAGGAACATACGCAAAACCATGTTAGCCCAATCTTGAGCCTCGGTGCCACCTGAGCCTGACTGAATATCTAAGTAACAATCAGATGCATCATTAGGACCTGAAAACATACGACGGAATTCTAACTCTTCAAGACGGCCTTCAAGATCCGTGAGTTCAGCACTGGCATCATTAAAGGTTTCTTCGTCGTCTTCTTCAATAGCAAGTTCTAGAAGACCTTCAACATCTTCTAAACCACTGTCCATATCGTCAATGGTTTTAACGACCTGCTCTAATGATACTCGCTCTTTACCAAGCGCTTGGGCGTGTTCAGGATTATCCCACACTTCTGAGCTTTCAAGCTCACGAGTAACTTCTTCTAGACGCTCTTTCTTAGCATCATAGTCAAAGGTACCCCCTAAGAAGATCTGTCCGCTCAGACAACTCCTTAATTTTGGTTTTCACCGGATTTACTTCAAACATGAATTTCTATTCGCTTATCCGCATTGAAAGCGACCATTGACCACTTTCGAGTAAATTAAAAATCAGCCGATTATTTTAACCTATGCGAGTTGTACAAGGAATAGCGGTTATAAAGTTTGTAGTACAAATTTTACGATTTGAAAGAGTAAGATAAGCAGACTGAGCTTAAGAATTGAAAATCCTTTCCATCTCAGCAAATAAAATCCAATTAAAACAATAAAACCATCAACAAATGAAACGATAGATGAAGTTACTACGGGCGACACCCACGCCGCAGCAAGAATGCCGACCACCGCAGCACTTAACATTTTAATGGCAGCATTAAACCTCGGTCGTTGACATAAAGATTCCCATGCAGGTAAAGCCGCCAATAAGAGTAAAAATCCTGGCGTAAAAATCGCTAATGTTGCTAGCAATGCACCAATAAATGCATTGCCTTGCCATGCTGTTGTCCCTAAAAAGCTGCTGAGCGTAAACATTGGACCTGGTATCAACTGCGCAAAACCGTATCCAGTAAGAAAGGTTTGTGGATCAATAATTTCAGATAACCCATTTTGTAATAGAGGTAGCACAACATGGCCACCACCAAAGACTAACGAACCCGCTAAATAGAACTCTTTTAATACATGGATATTTTGTGGATAGTGATTTGACCACAACAACGCAATCAATAGCGCTGAAAACAGCACTAACCAGCGCTTTTTAAACTTCAAAGCTGAGGTTTCACTTACTGCTTTTGTATCTGCGAGAAACGTACTTCCTATGATTGCCGCTATCAGTAATACCGCAATTTGTATGATAGCGTTGGGAAAATATAACAACACAACAAACGAAAATAACGCCATCATTCGAGTGGCGATGTCACCACAGAAGTTTTTACTCATCCCAACCACAGCATCAGCCACGACTATCACAGCTAATAACTTCAGACCATGAATCAATAACTGCAGCCAAGAAGTTTCAAGCCAAGTTGAACTGGCAATCGCTAATACAAACATCAATACAAACGAAGGTAATGTAAAACCAATAAAAGCGGCTAGCGCTCCTGCTAAACCTCCTCGATGATATCCAACCGCAAAACCAAGCTGACTGGAAGCAGGACCAGGTAAACACTGACATAAAGCGAACAATCGTTGAAACTGTGCCTCACTAAGCCATTGCAATTCACTCACAAATCTTTTGTTGAAATAACCGATATGGGCAACAGGTCCCCCAAAACAAATACAACCTAAAATAAGAAACTGCCCAAAAATATGAAGCGGCATTGCCTTTCCCTTCCCTTAGTATTTTTTGGCCCAGATTATGACACTTTAATGTTAATAATATTACATACCTCAAATGCACTAGATTTATATCAATAAACTTATATCGTTGAGATAAGTTAAACCTTAAATAGAAGCATCATAGCGGTATTGTTTGAGTTGAGTATTCAATTACTCAGCCTTTGGTTTAGTTAAAGCAATCTTGTTGAAATCAGCCACTGGAGATCTTTTACCCAGTCGTTTTTCAAGCCAAGCCAGTGTTTGCTTTGCCGTCACTCGGTAAGTTGTTAATTTACCTCCTAATACGGTGACTACATTTTGATGCTCTGGGTATACTTTCATCATGGTTTCACGTGAGCGCTTAAAAGGATTAGAGGAACTTTTAGGTAAAACTCTGGCGCCACAAAAGGTTCTTATGATCAAACTTTTTAATTTATCATGCGAATATTGCTCAAAATAATGAGCATAGATCTCACAAAGATACCGGATCTCATTTTCGGAGGCGTTAAATGTATCAGGCGCTTCTTTAACTGCATTTTCAGTTGTCCCAACCAGAGTTTTGCCGTACCAAGGCATCACAAAAACCACTCTAGTATCTTGATGCGATTCAAGATATAGAATGTGGTCGCTCGCTGAAATATCCAGTAAAACATGAGAACCCGTCACGAGCTCTACTTCTATATCAGGTACTCTTGGAACCAGTTTTTTTGCTACTTCTGTCCCCCAAGGTCCTGCAGCATTTACGACACACTTGGTATTAATTTTTACAATTTCACCTTCAGATTCAGTTTCAACGACATAAGATTCACCTTTTTTCTCTATTTTGGTGCAATTGTAATTCTCATAAATTTCGGCACCCATTGCTTGTGCGCTTTGGGCCACCGAAGAAGTGAGAAGGTGATCATCAGTTTGAGCATCCCAATACTGAAATAATGCGATCATGCCCTCTTGTCTAATGCCAGTTATGGCTGCCCATTCCTTTTTCTTAACACGACGAAACTGGCCATAACAACTAAAGCCGCTCAATAAATAATACAAACTTAACCCAGCAAAAAGCTGCCAAGGTTTACGTTGGCTAGATTGGTATACCGGAATATAAAATTTGACTGGTTTCACTAGATCTTTCGCATTAGCAAGTAAAAACGAACGCTCTGATAATGACTCGTAAACCAACTTTAATTGTGCCGTTTCGAGATATCTAAGACCACCATGAATCAACTTACTCGAATTCGAAGATGTGGCTTTGGCAATTTTATTCTTATCGACCAAGATCACTCTATAACCTGCTGCTGACGCACATTGCGCTACGCCAGAACCCAAAATTCCACCTCCAATTATCACTACATCTGCATCTTTCATTTAAATGCCTCGAACATTAGTAATACGATAAATAACCACCGAGTGGTTTGACCAGTTACAAAAATACTTATTCTATTTTTCGATATCGCCAGAAACTTAACCATCTATTATTAATATCAGAAGAAGTCTAAAAACGCTGTTAAAAATGACCTGTTCATCAGCCAAACTCAGCGATATGACTATACTAAAAACTATAGCAGCTGCACGTTAAGTGCAAAAAGGTAGAAGCCACTGCCCTTTAACGATTAAAAAGAGTGAGCATCAGACTTCTAGCAAAACAATTTTTATTCATCTGTGTAGTACCTATTGAAGGAGTTGTAAGATGAAACATGAAGATTTCGATACACTACAAAAGTTCGTTCAAATGGGCGGCTCTTTGAAAATGCTAACGGATATTGAAGATAAAGATTTAAATAACCTTTATCAATATGCGTTACAACTTGTAGCTTTCAAAGACTATCACGGTGCAAGAAACATCTTCTATATGCTTTGGCGCATCGATAGTTGGAACTTTGATTACAATTTCTCTTTAGGTTTAATGTGTCAACAATTAGATCAACATCACGAAGCCATTTACTGCCTATGTAGAGCTGGAACCCTTCAAATCGATAATCCACTGCCTTCTTATCATGCAGGGCTAAGTTATAGTGCGCTTGGAAATTTAGAATTTGCAACTAAGAGTTTTACTGCTTCCTTAAATTGGACAAACGGACGGCCTGAGTTTTCCGAAGTAGAGACTTCAGCTAAAGAGCAACTGGCTCTGTTAGCAGCTCAAACTGAGGAGGTACAAAATGCCTAGTAGTAACGGAATTGCAGGTAAGGCTAGTGTGCATATTCCCCATGTGGGAACTCCAGACTACAACACTGATCTTAACCCTGATTTAATCGATGCAAACAATCATGCCATCAAAAAAGCAACATCATTACCGCATTTTAATCAATCTGCTGGTGCATTATTGAGTCATGTTGATGAGCAAGAGAGAAAACAAAAAAAAGAACAAGTGAGCTCTAAAGATTTTGATCAATCTGTCCAGAATATCCTGAATAATATCATTCACAATGCCATGCCTGGATCGCCAGAAGCAAAGGCAAGTGTTCAATCACTACGTGGTATGAACGGCAAGGCTTTAACTGGTTTTAGTATGCGACAGTTATCTGGAATGATGGGTAACCTTTGCTTATCTGTCTTCTCAGCAACTGCGGATGCAAAATCGAAAGCCAGTCAGATTATGACTAACTCACAATGTGCTATACGAGACGAGAAAGTTAAGGAATATCAAGATCAGCTAAAAAAACAAGTTGATGCAGCAAAGAAAGCTAAAAAGCTTGGTATTTTTGCTTGTGTTGTAGACTGGGTGGTCAGTATTGCCGAACAGATTTATGGGCTATTCAAACTCATTGAAGGGGCTGTTGAACTCGTTGCCAGTTTCGGTTGTGATCCAAATGCTTACGCCAGTATTGTTGCTGGTGCAGCTTACTACACAGCAGGTGTAGTAGGCATGGTCAAAGCTGCGGCTGAAACAGCGAAGCTTTGCGGCGCTGACCCCAAGATATGTGACAAAGTAGCTGAAATTGCTGGTTATATACAACTGGGTATTGAAATGGTTGGTCTTGCGACGGATATTTTCGGTGCAGGTATGGCCTTTAAAGCAGCAAGTGGTGCGGTAAAAGGAGCGGCTGAAGCAGCAACCAAAGTTGCCGGCGAGGAAGTGATGAATGCCGTCACCAAAGCAGGTACTGAAGGTGCTGAAGATGGTCTTGTAGAAATGACCGAACAAGGTGTTAATGCGGCAGCTAAAACAATCGAAGAAGTATCTGAAAAAGTAGCTGAAGAGGTGTCTGAAAAACTTGGCGATTCTGTTGTTACACGAATTCTCAACCAAGGTGTCAAAGAAATCGTCGAGGAAGCGGGTAAAGAAGGCTATAACTTAGGTAAAGAAGCACTTAAAGATACGGTTAAAAATGTATTCAAACGCGTTACAAAAGCCTTTGGTAAAGATGCAATTAAAACGATGGTTAAAGACAGCCTAAAAGAGTCCATGGAAGAAGCTGCAAAACAATCCTCTAAAGGCATCAACCGAAGCCTAACAAGAGTTATTAGCGACATGAACGTAAAAATCATGAAGCGTTGTGCTACTGCAGCATTGAAAGTCGCCGTAAAAGGCGGGTTTTTAACCGCTGTTTTTGGCTTGGGTCAATCGATTAGCCAAGGTGGTAAAGGGGCGAACACTATCGTTCAAGGTAACTTCACAAAAGCTATCCAAACACTCATAACGCAACAAGGATTTTTAGGCCTTCTCGATCAAGATATGGATTCGAGCAGGAAAGAGGAAGAGAAACAAATTAAAGACGTACTCAGTAAAAGTGCAACGGTTTTACAAAACGTTAAAGATATGCAAGAGCAAATGATGCAAGTAAGCGTTCAAGTTGCTGTGAATATTAGTCGATAACATACAGATTTTGATATGAGGAATTTATTATGACCAGCATTACACCACTCCACGCAGCTCATATTGCCGCACAAAACGTCGACATGCTCTACTCCGATGATGATGACGTCAAAGGTGGTAAAAAAGGTAAAGGTAGAAAGCGAGCATTAAGAAAAGGCCAACATCATTCCGCAGCGGGACGCCACCAAGGAAATAACAAAGCCCAAAAAGGAAAACATCAACAAGGTGAGATGAATCGTGCCTTAAATAATGAAGTGCATCGCCAACTGGATGAATTAGATGGTGAAGTACAAGACATGGGTAAACATACTCAAGATTATAAACAAAGGCATGCAGCTTTCGCTAAGCTGAGTAACCACGACAAACTTACGAGTACTCTAAAGTCAGACGACAAGCTTATTAATGATCTTGGTGATTTGAATAAGGATTGTAATGACTTTTATTCAGCCCTAAAAAAAGATTATGGCAACCTCGGTTCAGGTGATCTTGACGGTGCTCAAGCTATCGCAGAAATTAACGACCTTATGTATAAATTAGCCAAAATGTTCCAAGCTCTGCGTAATATTGTTCAGGATGCTAAGACACTGTTCGATAAGCTCAACTGGGATATTAAAATGAATGCCTTAAACCAGAAAATGGATGCGATAGGACAAACTCGTAACGCAGCCATGCTTGGCGGTGGACTGAGTGTTCTTGGTGCTGCAATTGGTTCTGTTGCAAGTGTCTGTGGTGTTGTTGGTGGCGCAGTAGGTAAAGTCGGAATCGGCGAAAGTCTATCCATTGGTGGCCAAATGTTCAGTAAACTTTCAGATGGCGCTGGTAGCATGGGTAGTGCACAAATTACTTATGGAGCTGATATCAAAAGAACAGTCGCAGGTTTAATCGACCAAATTTCTGAGCAATTTTCTAAAGATGTCAGCGATGCATACTCAAGAGCAAATAAAACCTCTGTTGATATGATTTCGCTATTAACAGAACTTGTAAACTTGCATAGAGCTATCGAATCCGCACTCAGCAAATAATAGGTGAATCATGGATCCAGTTTCTGAATATTTTGAAAGTAAGGGAATTACACCCGAAACAGCCTACTTCGGAGAGAGTAACTACGAAGTAGGCAAAACGGTCAATACCGAAGAATGGACAATGACATATCGAGTTGAAGAAAACGAAGTGATTATTGGTGATTTTGAAACCCATGAAAAATCGCCAAAAGGAATAAAAAGTTCGGTTTCAGCTTTTGTGGAATTACTAAAAAGCTTTAAACAGCTTCCCGGTATTGAAAAGGTCAAAGGCATGGTGTTATCCAAACAATGCTTCCCTTGGGAAGAAGAGGAGAGAAAAAAGCTAGAACTACTCAAAAAGATATATTTACAAAACGGAGCGGTAGAAGAACTTGATGGAGAAGGCGATGTTTGGGTTGTCTACTGATTGTTAAAAGCGAGTTCAATTAAAGCGTTATTTCCAAGGAGTGGAATTATGATGTATTCACGACTCAATATTATCCCATACGATAATGGTTTAAAATTAGAATCATTAAACGAGCTTTGCCTTCTTTCGAACAAATCAGCTGAAGAGCTATTGGTTTCGTTCACCCAGCAATCTGCAAGAAATAACAATCCCCATGACTTTCCTTTAAACCTTAAAGGTTCAGATCACAGTCGTTTTTATTACCCGATTCATTTTGACACTCAATCAGATACAAAAAAGCCCTAGTGTTTAAACTAGGGCTTAATGTTTTGGTCGGTGATAGAGGATTCGAACCTCTGACCCTCTGCTCCCAAAGCAGATGCGCTACCGGGCTGCGCTAATCACCGTATCTGGGAAAACTGAAATATCAGTTTTTAAAATGTGGTCGGTGATAGAGGATTCGAACCTCTGACCCTCTGCTCCCAAAGCAGATGCGCTACCGGGCTGCGCTAATCACCGAGAAGTGGGGTGACTGATGGGGCTCGAACCCACGACAACCGGAATCACAATCCGGGGCTCTACCAACTGAGCTACAATCACCACAAATATTTGCTAACAATTTCATGAATAGTGCATTCATTCCAGAAATGGTGCGCCCAGAAGGATTCGAACCCTCGGCCTCACCCTCCGGAGGGGTGCGCTCTATCCAACTGAGCTATGGGCGCTCATCATCGGTTAGCGCGGCGTATAATAGGGATAAATGAATGCCGCGTCTAGTACTGATTTCACTTTTTATTTTATTTGCTCAAGAATTAGCACATTAAGCCGAGTTTTATACATTATTCGATTAAAATTTGACTTGGCAGATAAAAAAAGTCATGTTAATTCTAGTTGCGATAATAAAAAAAGTGAATAATTCCGAGCTGGAGTGAATACGAACAAATGGATTTTGGCGTAAAGAAACCAGAAATACATCAAAAGAGCAGTACCGTAGGTCGATTAAAGAAACGGATTGTTCGGCTGAAAGACATTGCTTTGCAGTATAAGCAAGCTAAATGTGCTCGAGACACTCTCATTTCTATTTCAAACATTGCCTCTAAAGCAGAAACCCTCAATTGCTTTTATCAGGGCGTTCATCAACACCTGCAACAAATCATGCCTGCTGATAATTTTTTTATTGCGACGTTGTGTACTCAGACTAATCGAATCGATATTCCTTTTTTTGTGGATGAAAAAGACGATTGTTTTTTTGTTAATACTGCAGAGCAAATCTCAAAAAAGCTTTGGAAAGGTCTGACTGGTCATGTAATCAAAACCGGAGAAACATTCTTATTTTGTGGTAAAGATATTGATGAACAAATATCAGCTCAAGGAATTACTCCCCAAGGTCCTGGTTGCAAGTCATGGCTTGGAACTCCCATCATGCACGGAGGTACACCAGTCGGCGTTATTGTTGTTCAGAGCTATAGCTCTTCTGATTGTTATGGACAACCAGAGATAGAACTACTCAGCTTTATTTGTCAGCACATAGAAGGCGTAACCGAGCGCTTAAAGCAACATGCACAATTAGAGCAAGCTATCTCAATAAGAACGCGTGAACTGATTACGGCTTACAATGATTTAAAACTTGAAGTCACAGAACGCATCAAAGCCGAAAGACTCCAAAGTTCACTTTATAAAATCGCCAATCTTAGTCAGTCCTATATTGACGACAATGATTTTTACCACGAACTGCACAACATTCTTTGTGAATTACTTGAAGCAAATGACTGCTATATTGCCATGCATGATAAGAAAAAGAATTGGCTTAATTTTCCGTTCTACAGTTCAGGGGACTCAAGCAATATTCATGAAGGTCGCAGTTACAAAGATGGTTTGACTGAATATGTAATGAAAATAGAAAGGCCAATTTTACTTTCTAAAGATGACATTCTTTTAATGACAGAGCAGAAGTTGATCTTTCAAGAAACACCGTTCTGCTTGAATGTCCCTTTAATAAAGCAATGGATGGGCACCCCACTGATCATCCAACAAAAAATTCGTGGTAGCCTCGTCGTCCATCACAATGAGCAGGATGTTCTTTTTCACGAGAAAGATTTAGAGCTGCTCAATTTTGTTGGGCAACACATTGCTGCGGCTATCGAGAGAAAAGAATCCAAAGAAGCAATGCAACGCAGTTACAAATTGCTAGAAAAGCAGGTAGACAAACGTACAAAAGAATTAGAAAAATCGAATAAAGAACTTGAAAAAGAAATCAGTCGACGTAAAAAAGTTGAACAACAGTTAATTTATGATGCCAAACACGACCCGCTAACAGGCTTACCGAATAGAGCGATGTTTATGGAACGCTTGCAGCAAGCCATTAATCATGTTCAGCGCCATTCAGATGACACTTTTGCTTTGATGTTTATTGACTTAGACAAATTTAAATTGATTAACGACACACTTGGACATATTGAGGGTGATCGTTTTCTAGTAGAAACGGCGGATAGGCTAAAGCTTTGTATTAGACAAAATGACACTCTTGGGCGTTTAGGCGGAGATGAATTTGTCATTTTATTAGACAGCATTCAGCACACCAACGATGCGATTGAAATTGCCGATCGTGTATTGCAGCTCTTATCTCAGCCTTACTCTCTCAATGAACACAAGTTTTATTCTAGTGCCAGTATTGGGATAACCATCAGCACACAAACCACATCTTGCACAGAAAATATGTTAAAAAATGCAGATATGGCCATGTACCAAGCTAAGGCTAAAGGACGTGGACGCTATGTCCTCCACCAGCCTTCTCATACAATGAATCCAACGCCTAAAGTCGCTAGCTAATCTTTGTTCAGCATTGCTCTTAAATTCGAAATATTGGACTTACCAGCACTCACCCTTTCTTGTTCTGACTGCGCAGGCTTTTTGTTTTCCCAAATAACATCGTCTTGTGGCAACTCCATTAAGAATCGACTCGGCTCCGTCCTAATAACCTCACCATACTGTCTGCGCTCTCGACAAATAATAAACCACAACTCTCGTTGTGCACGAGTGATCCCTACGTATGCTAAACGACGCTCTTCTTCAACATTATCCTCATCTATTGACGTTTGATGTGGTAGCAGGCCTTCTTCCATTCCGACCATAAATACATAAGGAAATTCTAGACCTTTCGATGCATGTAATGTCATCAATTGCACTTGATCACCAGCTTCGTCCTCACTGTTTCGCTCCATCATATCTCGGAGTGTCAAGCGAGTAACCACTTCAGGCAAGGTCATTGGCTCATCCAAATCATCACCTTGCAGCATTTCAGTCACCCAGCGATATAACTCTGAGATGTTTTTCATCCGCATTTCAGCAGCCTTTGCACTGGTACTGGTTTCATACAGATAATCTTCGTAATTAATATTACGAATTAGCTGTTTGATGGCATCAATACCTTCGCCACGGGTTGCGATTTCGCCTGTATCCACAATGAACTTACCGAACTTATATAACTCACCGCACGCCTTTGGACTAAGGTGGTGGTTAAGCTCAGCTTCAAAAATCGCACTGAATAATGAAATATGTTTACTGTTAGCAAAGTTACCTAATATTTCTAATGTCGCAGGGCCGATACCTCGCTTTGGCAGATTGACGACTCTCAGGAAGGCATTGTCATCATCAGGATTAACCACTAAACGCAAGTAAGCCATGATGTCTTTGATTTCTGCTCGAGAAAAAAATGAAGTACCGCCACTAAGCTTATATGGAATACGGTTGGTCATCAGTGCGCGTTCAAGCAATCTAGATTGGTGATTACCACGATATAAAATTGCATAATCACCATAACGAGTTTTTCCGACAAACTTATGCCTAATGATCTCTGCCACGACCCTCTCAGCTTCTTGCTCTTCGGATGCAGCGAGTAAAACTCTTAATGGCTCACCATAGGCGAGCTCACTAAATAGTGATTTATCATAAACATGAGGGTTATTAGCAATCAAAATATTGGCTGACTTTAGAATTCGCTGACTAGAGCGATAGTTTTGTTCAAGCTTAATCAACTTTAAGTGTGGAAAATCTTTACCCAATAACACAAGGTTTTGTGGTTTAGCACCACGCCATGAATAAATCGACTGATCGTCGTCGCCTACGACGGTAAATCGGGCTCTTTCACCTACCAATAATTTCACTAATTCATATTGACTCGAGTTCGTATCTTGGTACTCATCCACGAGTAAGTACTGAAAACGAGTTTGCCAGCGCTCCCTCACTTCAGCGTTATGTTTGAGTAATAGTGTTGGCAGTAAAATTAAATCATCAAAATCAAGCGCATTGTAGGCTTTCATGTGCTGAGCATAACGTTTGTATAACAGTGCAAAAAGTTGTTGCTGCTCTCCTTTAGCAATCTTTAATGCATGCTCTGGAATGACAAGGTTACCTTTCCAGTTGGAAATTTC
This sequence comes from Shewanella sp. OPT22, assembly GCF_004168585.1. Lineage (GTDB taxonomy): Bacteria > Pseudomonadota > Gammaproteobacteria > Enterobacterales > Shewanellaceae > Parashewanella. Next base: position 210,675 of record NZ_PGVH01000007.1, read on the forward strand.
AGTCATGAGTGTGCGCAGTAAATCTTTATCTTCTTGTAATTCATTTTCTGTAAGCTCTTTTAACAAAGCTAATGAATCTTGATCATCAAACAATGAAAATCCGGCTTTTAACCCAACGACTTTGTACTCTTTTTTGATGATTTCTAGACCTAAAGTGTGAAACGTCGAAATCCATAATCCGCGTGATAACTGTTTACCGATGGACTGTGCGACACGCTCTTTCATTTCACGAGCCGCTTTGTTAGTAAAGGTTACAGCAGCAATGTTTCTCGCTCGATAACCACATTTCTCTAGTAGATAGGCCATCTTATTAATGATCACCCGAGTCTTACCACTACCTGCTCCGGCGAGTACGAGACAGGGGCCTGAGACATAGTGCACAGCTTCGTTTTGACCAGGATTAAGTTTCATTAAAAGCGACTTCCAAAATATGAGTGACGATGGAGCTAAAAGAGTAATATAACGTAAACGCACCCAAGACTAATAAAATAGTATAAAAGACGTTTGAGACACCACTCCCCTTTAGGCGAGCAGTTGACTATCGTATACAGTGAGTTTTGGGATCAATGATACCAAAGCCTTCTATACTGATAAATATTTGTGAGCGTGATCTAACTATCTGTATCAGAGCTGAACCAACATAGCTTAAAACTCATCAGACTGTATACGACGGATAAAAACACGATCAAAATCACATTTTCGTGCGCACCTTTTGCTCGTTATAAGTACAAATCATAAGATAATAAATGAACGTTCATTCATTTTTATATTTTGGATCTATGGCAAATAAACGAAACGTAATTTTGAGAGCAGCAGAGCAGCTCATCGCCGATGAAGGTCTTCACAACCTCTCAATGCAGAAGCTAGCCACGACGGCTCAAGTAGCTGCGGGAACCATTTATCGTTATTTTACGGATAAAGAAGCACTTATCTCAGAGTTAAGAAAAGACGTACTTAAAAATGTTGCAGAGTTTGTTTTCAGTGGTTTCACCCAAGAGAGTGTAGAAGCGCAATTCACTCACCTTTGGTTTAATTTTTTAAAGCTTGGCAGCAATCGGAATTCAAATCAGCTGAATTATCAGCAATACAGTCAGCTTCCTGGCATTGAATCTGATGACCACCGAGCATTTGAACAAAATACATTTGAACCTTTGCTCACGATGTTTAAGCAAGGCCAGCAACAAGGGTTAATCATCGACCTTGAAGATGAATACTTGTTTTCAATTGGCTTTGAGCCAGCGATTGCATTAGGACACAGAATTTCAGAAGGACATTTAGAATATAACGACTCAGAACTACTTGTTGTTTGCAAGCGGTGCTGGTCAGCAATATCTACGTCTTTTTCAAACAGCTAGGAGTCACAACAGATTATGAAAAAGTGGATTCTAATAATGCTTTTGGTTGCCGTTGCAGCCTTTGGCTCAGTTATTGGCTTCAATCTATTTGTACAGGGAAAAATCTCTGACGCTTTATCCAATTTACCTGAACAAGAGTTCCCAGTAACGACTAAGACTCTGAAACAACAATCATGGCAGCCACAAGTCAATGCCATTGGCTTTGTTGAACCATTACAGGGTATAACGATCTCCAATCAATTAGCTGGCGTGATCAGCTCTATTGACTTTAAAAATGGCGCTGAAGTCAAAAAAGGACAAATCCTTGTTCGTTTAGATGCTGAAGTAGAAAAAGCGAATTTAACCAGTAAGCGAGTTCAGCTTCCAGCAGCAAAAGCTGATTATCATCGTTTAATTAAACTGTTTCGACAAAAGTCAGTTTCTAAACAAGATCTCGATAATGCCGAAGCAAAATATCTTGCTTTAGAAGCGGATATAAAGTCATTACAAGCGACAATTGACCGCAAAATCATTAAAGCACCTTTCTCAGGTTTAATTGGTATTCGAGGTGTGCACTTAGGCGAGTTTCTTCAGGCTGGCAGTGAAATTGTCCGTTTAGAGGATATAAAAACACTAAAAATTCGATTTACTATTCCTCAAACTCAGTTATCAAAAGTCAAGGTTGGTCAAGCATTAAATGTCAATGTTGATGCTTATCCTAGCCAACATTTCGTTGGGCATATTTCAGCGATTGAACCTGCGGTATTTTACCAAAGTGGCCTTATTCAAATACAAGCAGAAATACCAAACCCTGATGAGAAACTTCGTAGTGGTATGTTTGCACAAGTTAACGTCCAACTTTCTAAGTTAGAAAATCAAATTGTTATTCCGCAAACGGCAATTAATTATGCTTTATATGGCAATACGGTTTATGTAGTTAACACCGTGACAGAAGGTGGCAAGTCGATCAAACGAGCTTCTCAAGTGGATGTAAATATTGTCGAACGCAATGGAAACCTTGCCTTAGTAAAAGGCAACCTACAACCTGGCGATCAAATCGTGGTTACCGGGCAAATTCGTTTAAGCAATAACAGTAAAGTAAAAGTTGTGAACGCTAAAGCAATCACAACGCCTAAAGCTATGCCACAACTTTAAGGAGGCAGCGATGAAGTTTACTGATATATTTATTAAACGACCTGTGCTTGCTGTCTCAATCAGCTTACTCATCTTAATGTTGGGCTTAAATGCATTGAGTGGTATGCAAGTCAGGCAGTACCCGAAAATCACAAATACTGTTATTACGGTTTCTACGAGTTATTACGGTGCGGATGCGAATCTAGTCCAAGGGTTTATTACTCAGCCCATTGAGCAAGCCATCGCTCAAGCAGATAACATCGACTTTATGACGTCTGAAAGTACTTTAGGTGCTTCAACGGTTACAGTTAACATGAAGTTGAATACTGATCCTAATGGTGCATTGGCTGATGTGTTAGCAAAAGTTAATTCTGTTCGTTCTCAGTTACCTAAAGAAGCACAAGATCCAACTGTAACCTCATCAACAGGCTCACAAACTGCAGTATTGTATATTGCCTTTTCAAGTGACAAATTGAACTCCAGTCAGATCACTGACTACCTAGAGCGTGTTGTTAAGCCGCAAATGTTTACCGTAAATGGCGTAGCAAAAGCTGACTTGTACGGTGGAATTCAATACGCCATGCGAATATGGCTTGATCCTGCACGGATGGGAGCTTTTAATCTTACGGCATCAGAAGTCAGCCAAGTATTACAAGCTAATAATTTTCAATCCGCCGTTGGACAACTCAATAGCTATTTCACTCTAATGAATGGCACGGCAGATACACAAGTATCAACCGTCGATGAACTTAAAAAGCTAGTAATTCGCAGTAAAAAAGGCGGCGTGGTTCGATTAGGTGATATTGCGAATGTCAGCCTAGAGAAAAGTCGCGACGTTTATCGCGCTCTTGCAGATGGAAAAGAAGCCGTTGTTATTGGCGTTGATGTAACACCGACCGCTAACCCATTGACCGTGGCTGCTGGCGTGAGAGATCTATTGCCTCAAATAGAGCGAAACTTGCCTCCTTCAATGAATGCAAGAGTGTTATATGATTCATCTCAAGCAATTAATGAGTCAATCAATGAGGTCATTAAGACGATTGCTGAAGCAGCGTTAATTGTCGTCATCGTCATCACGTTGTTCATGGGATCGTTAAGAGCTGTATTGATCCCAATTGTCACCATACCTCTATCCCTGATTGGTGTAGCACTCGTCATGCAAATGTTTGGCTTCACCATCAATTTGATGACCTTGTTGGCAATGGTACTTGCCATTGGTCTTGTTGTGGATGACGCCATTGTAGTCGTTGAAAATGTCGACCGGCATATTAAACAAGGCGAACCCCCTTTCAGAGCGGCGATTATAGGTACTCGAGAGATCACCGTCCCCGTCATCTCAATGACCATTACATTAGCAGCGGTTTACGCTCCAATTGCTTTAATGGGAGGAGTAACAGGCTCACTCTTTAAAGAATTCGCTTTAACGCTTGCTGGCAGTGTATTTATCTCAGGAATCATTGCATTAACACTGTCGCCAATGATGTGCGGTAAAATTTTAAAAGCGCACACAGAGCCTAATGCATTTGAGAAGGGAGTAGAACGTTTTCTTTCAGGCTTAACGTCACGCTACGATCGTATGCTAAATGCGACCTTAAATAAGCGTTCTGTCATTCTATTCTTTTCTGCAATTGTACTGGTTTCAATACCCATCATGTTTAAGCAAATCCCGACAGAGCTTGCTCCCAAAGAAGATAACGGCGTAGTAATGATGTCGGGTACAGCACCATCTTCGACAAATTTAGACTTTATAGAAGCGAACATGGAGCAAGTCACCAATATTCTAAAAAAAGCACCTGAGACAGCTGCAACATTAGCGTTTGTTGGTGTACCCAGCTCTAACCAAGCTTTTGGTATTGCGCCTTTAGTACCTTGGAGTGAACGTACTAAGAGTCAAAAAGAAATGCAGAAGGAATTTTCTGCTGAACTTAAAGATATTCCGGGAGTGGCGTTAACCACATTCCAAATGCCAGAACTTCCGGGGGCGTCGAGTGGTTTACCCATCCAATTCGTCATCACTTCTTCTGAGCCCTTCGTCAACTTATTCCAGTTAGGTTCTGAGGTGCTTGCTAAAGTGCAAGCCTGCCCGCTCTTCGTATACAGCGACATTAATTTAAAATACGATTCAGCGACAATGAAAATTCATATCAAGCGAGATTTAGCCGGCGCTTACGGCATCACAATGCAAGATATTGGTTCGACATTGTCAACGATGATCAGTGATGGATATACTAATCGAGTCAACCTTGATGGACGTTCATATGAAGTGATCCCCCAAGTAACTCGTAGCCTTCGAAGTGGACCAGAATCATTATCACACTACTATGTAAAAGCAGCCGATGGACGAGAAATTCCATTGTCGAGTTTAGTGGATGTAGAAATGACGACTCAACCTCGTTCATTACCACATTTTAACCAAATGAACTCCGTTTCCATCAGTGCTGTAAACTCCCCAGGTGTTGCACTGGGAGACGCCATTAAATTTATGCAAAACATTGGCAACAATGATTTACCTAAAGGTTATAGCTATAACTTTTTAGGTGAGGCTCGTCAGTACGTAACGGAAGGCAGCTCACTGTATACAACCTTCATTTTAGCGATTGCCATTATCTTCTTAGTGCTTGCAAGCCAATTTGAAAGCGTGAGAGATCCCTTAGTCATTTTGATCACGGTACCGCTCGCCATAAGTGGAGCATTAATTGCGTTAGACTGGACCCATATCTTTGGCATGTCGTCGATGAACATCTACAGTCAGGTAGGGATGATCACTCTGATTGGCTTAATAACAAAACACGGAATCTTGATGTGTGAAGTCGCAAAAGAGGAGCAACTGCATAATGGGCTTAATCGCCTTGAAGCGATAAAATATGCAGCGTCTATTCGTCTAAGACCAATTTTGATGACGACAGTTTCAATGATTGCGGGATTAATCCCGCTCATCTTTGCTTCTGGCGCTGGCGCAGTAGCAAGGTTTAATATTGGATTAGTTATTATAGCTGGTTTAGGCATCGGTACGATTTTCACCTTATTCGTACTTCCCGTGTTCTATACCTTCCTAGCTGAAAAGCACCAACCACTAAAAGAATTTAGTGAAAATAAATCTTAACTCATTAGGGGATAGCGACAAGTTATCCCCTTTTCGTTATGATTAACATATTGCCTTCAAAAGTAAGATTAATGATGAACCCAAAGAAGATTGAAGAGATTGCTAAACAATTATCTGACAACATGCCTGACAGTTTAAAACAGTTTGCCGGCGAGTTTGAAAGTAAAAGTAAGCAAGTCTTACAAAACCAATTGATGAAGCTGGATTTTGTAAGCCGTGAAGAGTTTGAAGTGCAGCAACATGTTTTATTAAAAACACGTGAAAAGCTAGAGCAACTTCAACAGCAAGTCACTGAATTAGAAAAGTTGATAGCCGATAAATAATTCCAATTAGATTGAATTAACGCTGTCAAATGTAAAGACTAAATACTGTCATATATTGACGTAGCATCAACCGCACACTTTAATTACTAAACCATGATCTAGAAGTGAAGGTTTATATGTGCGGTTTTTTATGTGCTTTTGCCCCAACTAACCCGATTGATAAGCAAAGTATTTTAAATGGAATACACGCTATTGAGCATCGCGGGCCTGATGAGATTGGTCATTGGGGGAGCTTTGATAACCGCATACACTTAGGGCACGCCCGCCTTTCTATTATTGACCTCAATCAGGGACACCAACCTCTTACAAATCAAGATCAAAGTATTGTCGCCGTCGTCAACGGTGAGTTTTATGACTACCAACGCATTGCACGAGCGCTCACTCTCGATGGTTACAAATTCAAAACACACTCCGATAGCGAAATCCTAGTACATCTTTATCAAAAATATGGCGCGGGATGCTTTGAGCACCTTCGGGGCGAGTTTGCTTTCGTATTGTGGGATAAGAACAATAACCAGATCTTTGCGGGCCGAGATCGTTTTGGGATCAAACCGCTTTTTTATTACCAAGATAAAAAGAACATTTACTTTGCTTCAGAAATGAAAGCTTTTAAGCCCTTGGGTTTATCGTTGAGCTGGAACAAAGCTCATTTTTTTCAAGAAAAATCATTGTTTCATATTGCTGATCACACGCTCATTGAAAATATTCGTGAATTACCCGCCTCACACTATCTCACAAAAACTTTTGAATCAGACAAGCTCAACATTAAGCAATACTGGGATATTGAGTACCTTTCATCAACAGCCCAAAAGCAGAACAACATTACAGAAACTGAAGCAGTGCAAGGATTCAGAGAAAAATTTGACGAAGCTGTCAAGCTTAGACTCAATGCCGATGTACCTGTTGCTTGTTATTTAAGTGGCGGGATTGACTCAAGCGCTATTTTAGGTGCTGCACAACAACAATATCATCGACCAATAACGGCTTTTACCTTGTCGTTCGATGATCAATCTTACGACGAATCCATTTATGCAAAAGAAACGGCAAAGTTCGCTGGAAGTGATTATATAGAAGTACCGGTCACCGCTAAGGATATTGTCGATAACTTTGAAGACAGTGTGTACAAAGGTGAAAAGCTTATCTTCAATTGCAATGCAGTTTCAAAATACTTACTCAGTAAAAATGTTCAGCAACATGGCTTTAAAGTTGTACTCACGGGAGAAGGGTCTGACGAGTTTTTAGCTGGATATGCCAGTTTTCGCCAAGATTACCTCGCTCATTACATGGACGAAATGTCAGCTGCTCAAAAACAAGAAGTTGAAGCCGAATTTAAAAACGCAAATAAAGTCAGCCAAGGACTCCTTATTGGAAAACAAAATGACCCTGCGATGAATACTGCACAACGTATTCTTGGATATCAACCCAACTGGATGAGTGCATTCACATACATCAGTGCAGCAAGCAAACAGATATTTAATGACGATTATTTGAACTTCGTAAAAGATTCTGATCCTATAGCAAACTTATTACACTCAATGCCAGTAAAAGAAAAACTGCTTGGTAGAGGAATTTTGCATCAAAGCCTATACCTTTGGACACGCTCAATGTTGCCTCACTATTTACTTACATTATTAGGAGACAGGATGGAGATGGCTCACTCGATTGAAGGCCGAGTACCATTTTTAGATCATAAACTCACTGAGTATGTGGCTCGGTTACCTGAGCATTTTAAAATTAGAGGAATGAAAGAGAAATACTTACTCAGGGAAGCAGCAAAACCAGTGTTAACTGACACTATGTACAAAAGGATGAAACACCCCTTTCTCAGCCCGCCGTCTAAAAGTAATCAAAGCCAATTACTCAATGAATTCTTACTTGATAAAATCCATAGTCAATCGATGAGAAATTTACCTTTTTATGATCAGCAAAAAGTAATTCAGTTTGCTGAAAGTTCAGATGACAACATTAATCCAACTCAAAGAGATGTCATCCTGATGCAAGCCGTTAGTGCTTGTATCTTAGGTGAAAAACTTGGCTTAAATTCAATTTAAGTTTAGAAAGTTATTTTTTTTCATCGTCGTTGAGTCGATTTTCAGGCTTCACTTCTTCTGGTTTCCTTTCGAAGTCACCTTCAAAGGTATTTCCATGTTGATCATTTGAATGATGATCAAACGGTGAAGAGCCAAATGGATTATTAGGTTGACCAAAGCTTTGATTAGAAACAATATTCACTTTCATTCGTGAGAAAATATATTGTGCAATCGGTTTACGAGTGAACGGCGTGATAAACAACAAGCCAATAAAATCAGTGATAAATCCAGGTAACACCAAAAATACACCCGCAATTGCAAGCATCATGCTTTCAACGATTTCAATACCGGGTAATTCACCTTTTGCCATTTTCTCACGCACAAGGATCAACTTAGCGACACCTTGACTTCTGACAAGTGAAGCACCAATAACGGCAGATAAAATAATGAGTGCAACGGTATTCCATGTTCCTAGCACTTGCCCTACATGGATCATCAATGAGATCTCAAGAACAGGCAAAGCAATAAAGATGATTAATAAAGCAAGTAACATGAATACACCAAAAAAATTTAATTCCGTTGAATAATTAGTGGGGGTAATTCGGTCTATTTTCAAGTCTTAGATAGAGATAATTACGAATTGATTACAATATGAGCAAAAGTTAATCTGTAATTAATGTTATTTCAGTATAATAACCATTAAAGTAGTAACTTTTAGGAATAAATGTAAATAATGCAACATCTTGTTTCTTACGATGCACTAATGATTATCACCTATAGTTTTAATGAAATTGCTACTAAAGGTTTAACCTAACAATTATTAGAGCAGATAAAGTATTATCGATACTACAAGTAATACCACATGTAACATCTTACTATTAAAAACAAGATGAAGTGTGCGAAGATCAAGAGGCTGCATTGCATATAGATGCATGAAGCAAAGTATTGAAGCAATGTTAAAACTGCTCAATTTGCACCATCCATACGATGTACCTGAACGTATTATGTTATCAATACATCAAAGTTCAGGAGCTTATTTAAACTGGATTAAACCACGACTCAGCTATGAAAAAATTATTAAGTATATTGCTTACCAGCTTAGTTTTACTAGCGCCGCTTGCTCATAGCAATGGCATTTTTAACAACTCAAGTGGTGGACTATTTAGTTCTGAACCTGAAATTCTCCCTGTTGAGAAAGCCTTTGATTTTGAAGCGAATCAACAAGGAAACAAGCTTAAATTAAGTTGGGTTATTGCCGACGGATACTACATGTATAAAGGCAAACTCAAGTTTAAGGCTGATGGCGCAACCTTAGGTGAAATAGCTTTACCAAAAGGCAAAATTCATCATGATGAATATTTTGGTGAGCAAGAAGTCTATACCAGTTTTATCGAATTCCCGATAAGCCTAAAAGAAGCAAAAGCAGGCAGCACTTTCACAGTTACTTTTATGGGCTGCGCTGAAGGAAAACTTTGTTACCCACCAACCAAGCGAGTCGTTAAATTAACTCAGGTAGATGCAAGTACTGCAACGACTGATGACTCATCGGCGAGTAACAAAGCATCAACAGATGAGCAAAAGCAAGCACCGATTACACAGCAAGATAAGCTGTCGCAAATGCTTTCGAATAACAGCTTGTTAATCACACTATTAATCTTCTTCGGCTTAGGCATTGGTCTCGCACTCACGCCATGTGTATTTCCAATGTACCCTATTTTATCCGGAATCATTGTCGGACAAGGTGAAAAGCTTTCTGTAGGTAAAGGCTTTGCATTAGCGATGACCTATGTTCAAGGTATGGCTATCACCTACTCTGTTTTAGGGTTAATTGTTGCTTCTGCAGGTTTAAAGTATCAAGCTGCGCTGCAAAGCCCTGTGATATTGCTGATTCTTGCCGCATTGTTTGTGGTATTAAGCTTATCTATGTTTGGCTTGTATGATTTAAAGCTACCGGCCAAATGGCAAGATAAAATGAACAATGCCTCTAATACTCAAAAAGGTGGTAATTTCATTGGTGTATTTGTAATGGGTGCCATTTCAGGTTTAGTGGCTTCTCCTTGTACCTCTGCACCACTTTCTGGTGTATTAATCTACATTGCTCAGTCTGGCGATTTAGTACTGGGTTTCTTAGCCCTATACATTCTTAGTATGGGTATGGGTGTTCCATTGCTTATCATGGGCGCTTCTGGCGGTAAGTTACTGCCAAGAGCTGGTGGTTGGATGGAAATCGTTAAGACGGTATTTGGTTTCCTTCTCATCGCAGTATCAATCATGATGATAGGCCGTATTTGGACAGGCGTTGTGTCCGATGTGTTATGGGCTATTTGGGGTGTGGCACTTACTGGTTACTTAATACATCAAAATAAGAAAACTGAGTTTAACTGGAAACAAACCGTTCGTTCGGTTCTACTCACTGGTGCTTTACTCGGTAGTTTTTCTTACGGCTTTATGTCAATGATGGAGACATTAGGTTTTCAAGCACCAAAAGCAGAACGAGCACAAGTTGCTGATGGCAGTGAGCCGCAACAGCAACAAGGCTTTAAACGTGTTAAAACACTGGCCGAATTGAATACTGAAGTAGCTAAAGCAAGTGATCAAGGTAAAGTTGTGATGTTCGATCTTTATGCTGACTGGTGTGTAGCCTGTAAGGAGTTTGAACACATCACGTTCGCTGACAAAGACGTCGCTGCTCGCATGAACAACATGGTGCTATTACAAGCCGATGTCACCAAAAATGACGATGATGATATCGAGTTGCTGGAACATTTCGATGTACTTGGCTTACCGACAATTATGTTCTTTGATAAGCAAGGTAAAGTAGCCGATCAGTATCGTATAACCGGGTTTATGGGGCCTAAAGATTTTGGCGCTCACTTGGATTTATTGCTGAAATAGTATTGCGGGATTGAGTTAAGTTAGACATTAGCTCAATCCCTTACTGAGTAATTACTACTTTATACTTAAGTATTTGATTTTTTTTTGGAAGTAAAATAGTGAATCATAAACTCTTTTTCTAATAATAATTTTTGCTCTGTATCAACGTCAACCTTTTCTGGCTTCGGCGGTTTAGGAAAGAGGTTACCCACCTGATTTACAACAACTTTTTCCCGAACCCTTTCAAGTGCATACTGAAGCTTTCGATCAGCTTGACTGTCACTAAAACACAAAGCTTGAACACAATTTTTCTCTTGAAATAAACTGCGATGAGGTTCTCTCTTAGTACTACTCGCAGAAACTGAATTTCTACCATCAGTCACAGCATACGATGCAAGTTCTTTTGCTTTACCAACAGCTGCAACCGTAAGTTTTGAAACTTTTCCAATCAGATGAAACACAGAAGCTCTTTGATGGCTTTCAGGGTTTCCATCACTTACTGTGAGTTTAGGGGCCTCTTTGCCATTGAAATCTACTGTAGTTAGAGTTGATAAATCTTGAAGAGGTGAACCGCCCTCAAGATGCTGATCAAATGAGCCGTTCTGACATCTACGATCTGGATATGAAAAATGAGCAGATAACGCCATAAATTTAACCTGTTAATAACAATAAGAACATTATAAACATGAAACTATTAAGGTTTTACAAAGATAAACGTTATTTCATCTAAAGGTAATCTACATTTAATTTCAATGCAGATTACCTTCGAACAAGACTAGATTAATCTACCAAACGATAATTTTTTAATACTGAAATAAGCTCTAGCCTTGGGTTTTCTGAAATCTCAATTTTCTTCCCTGTCGCTTTCTCAGATATCCCTACATATGTATTAGAAACGCTCATCATCTCTTCAAGCGGCAAAGCATTGTCCCTAGCTAACGCTTCTCGTTCGGGCATACGGTTCTTATTGAGTAAAATATCTGGATCAGGGAAGTGATTCAGAAGCATCTGACGAAAACCTTCTTTCGAATTCTCAATTACCTGATCATCACGATAAGCTGCACCATCCCAAATTCTTGACGAATCAGGTGTACCTACTTCATCCATATAGATCAGTTTTGAATTTCCTTGTTTGTCCGTCACATAACCAAACTCAAACTTGGTATCGACAAAGATTTGATCGTGAGCCGCTAATTTGTCCGAAATCAGGTTAAAACCATCTTTTAGCAATGTCTCATAAAGATCGATATCCGCTTTGGATTCAAAACCAAAAGCTTCAAAGTTATCTTCAATATTCTTTCTAGAAACATTTACATCATCTTGTGCTGGCACACCTGGGATACCATTTAGAATACCTTTCGTAGATGGTGTGATCAGTAATTCAGGTAATTTTTGATTCTTTTTCAGCCCTTCAGGTAAACGAATACCACAAAATTCTCGTTCACCTTTTTCATAAGCTCTCCACATCGAGCCTGTAATGTATTGACGACAGATAGCTTCAACCATTACAGGTCTGGCTTTTTGTACAATCCATACCAGTGGATGTGGTACATCTAAAATATGGCTATCTGCAAGTCCTTGCTCTTTAAAACAATCAAACCAGTAATTTGAAATGGTGTTTAACGCTGCACCTTTTCCTGGGATACCATTTAACCCTTGATCACCATGAAAAATACAATCGAAAGCTGAGATACGGTCGCTGATCACCATTACCGCAAGCGGGGTATCATCCGGTACCGGGTAGCCTTTTTCTTTTATCAAACGGCGGCTATCAGTATCCGTTAACCAATAAACGCTTCGCACTTTACCACTATGTACTGGTTTATCAGTGCGAATAGGAAGATCATCATTTACAGCAAGAACAGAATCAGCAAGACTCATCTCAGAGTTTTCCTTCAGGTAGGGTAATTTATTTTTTATTTATTTTCATAAGGTTAGATTTAATTATTTTTAAAACACTCCTTTAGAAATGCTTTAAATTTTCGTTATTAGTCAAATATCTAACCTAAAAAATTGACCAATATTTTACGTCTAATTGAAGTAGTAATCTAGTGATTTACATATATGTTTTTTAATATATACTACTTTTAAGATATTCACTGGGAGATCATTTTTATGGATTCATTAAGCTTATTTAAAGCACTTTCTGACCAAACTCGCTTAACGAGTGTTGTGCTCATCCACTCTCAGCAAGAACTGTGTGTTTGCGAACTTATGGTTGGACTGGATGAAATACAGCCTAAGGTTTCACGTCACCTTGCACTATTAAAAAAACAAGGTGTGCTATGTGGTCGAAAACAAGGGCAATGGGTCTTTTACTTCCTCAACCCTGAATTGCCAGCCTGGTTTATCCAAATGCTCGATCAACTCGTTTTAGAACCACAAAATTATCAAGCTGCATTAGACAGATTAAATAAAATGGGTGACCGACCTCTACGTCAAACCCAATGTTGTTAATTTATTTTTTATTAGGGAATTGTTATGACAATTAGAGTTGGTATTAATGGCTTTGGCCGCATGGGTCGCTTAGTTTTACGCTCAGCATGGCAGTGGGAGAATATTGAGTTTGTCCAAATCAATGATCCACAAGGTAATGCTGAAACCTTTGCACATTTGATGCAGTTTGATTCTGTACACGGTATCTGGGATGAAACAGTAACATCAGAAACCAACAGCATAATCATTAACGATAAGCCTTTGCGTTTTACACAAAACACAACGATTGCTGAAACAGATTGGTCTGAATGTGATGTCGTTATTGAAGCCTCTGGCGTAATGAAAGATAAGCAAAAACTGCAAGCTTACCTCGATCAAGGTGTAAAGCGTGTACTGGTTACAGCTCCAGTAAAACAAGAAGGTGTTCTCAACGTCGTGATGGGTGTCAACCACCACCTCTATAACCCTGACGAACACAGAATCGTCACTGCAGCGTCATGTACAACAAACTGTTTAGCCCCAGTAGTCAAAGTACTGCATGAGAAAATTGGAATTGAACATGGCTCAATGACTACAATTCATGACATTACTAACACTCAAACTATCTTAGACGCTCCACATAAAGATCTTCGTCGTGCACGCGCTTGTGGAATGAGTTTGATCCCCACGACTACTGGTAGTGCAACGGCCATTACTCATATTTTCCCTGAGTTGAAAGGCAAGCTAAATGGCCACGCTATTCGTGTACCCTTAGCCAATGCGTCGATTACTGATTGTGTGTTTGAGATGAAACGTCCTGTTACAGCTGAAGAAATCAATCAACTGCTCACTGATGCCGCTGATGGCGAACTTGCAGGCGTGCTAGGGGTTGAAACTCGCCCACTGGTCTCTATCGATTATAAAACGGATCCCCGTTCAGCCATTGTTGATGCTATGTCGACCATGATCATCAATGACACTCAAGCTAAACTGTATGTTTGGTATGACAACGAATGGGGCTACGCTAACCGTACGGCAGAGTTAGCACGCATGATTGGCGAAATGGATAAGTAGGAAAATACCCCATGCTGGCTGCAATTAAATCCTTACCTGAATCAGTAAAGCAATATCTGATCATCACTGGAAATTATTGGTGTTTCACTCTAACCGACGGCGCTTTGCGCATGTTAGTAGTGTTGCACTTTCACCAGCTGGGGTACTCGCCACTCGAAATCGCCATGTTGTTTCTGTTCTATGAGTTTTTTGGTGTTGTTACCAATTTAGTTGGCGGCTATCTAGGTGCAAAGCTTGGTTTGAATCGCACCATGAATATTGGTTTAGCTCTACAAGTATTCGCTTTACTCATGCTCACTTTTCCAGCTGAACTATTGCCAAGTGTTATCGCAGGTATTCCTTGGGTGATGGCCGCACAAGCATTTTCAGGTATTGCGAAAGATCTGAATAAAATGAGTGCTAAAAGTGCCATTAAAACGTTGATCCCGGCCAATGCACAAGGAAAGCTCTATCAATGGGTGGCACTGTTAACTGGCTCTAAAAATGCACTCAAAGGCATAGGCTTCTTTTTAGGTGGGTTATTGCTGACTGTGCTTGGTTATCAAGGTGCATTATTCGCAATGGCGCTCGTTTTAACCATTGTTTGGGGATTCAGTATTGTAATGCTCAAACAGGAACTTGGTAAATCTAAAGCTAAGCCTAAATTTAAAGATTTATTCTCTAAGAGTCGTGAAATCAATCTGCTGTCGGCTGCACGTTTATGCTTATTCGCTTCTCGTGATGTATGGTTTGTCGTTGCCCTTCCGGTTTATTTAGCGGTCACACTAGAGTGGACGGATTGGGAAGTTGGCTCTTTTATGGCGTTGTGGGTAATTGGCTATGGTATTGTTCAAGCTTTTGCCCCCAAGGTTACTGGCAAAGAAAAAGAGCAAGCGCCAACAGCAAAAGTCGCTATTTTCTGGTTAATCCCTCTATCGGTTATCCCAGCATTAATCGCATTAGGGATTGGTAACTCGACTCAACTTACCTTGATTATTGTCTCAGGATTACTGATTTTCGGTGCTTTGTTCGCAGTAAATTCTTCACTACACAGTTATCTAATTGTTAGTTATGCCAAAGCTGATGGCGTATCGTTAGACGTCGGCTTTTACTATATGGCAAATGCTATGGGAAGGTTGATCGGCACTGTGCTCTCAGGCTGGATTTATCAAACGTATGGATTAGAGGCTTGTTTGTGGTTCTCTAGTGCGCTATTAGCAATTGCATTTTTGGTTTCTCTAAAACTATCTGACAATGTTTCAAGTCAATAACTGAATATAAACGAGGTGAGTTAGCACTTATCCCGCCAACTGATATAAATACAGTCAAGAATAGCGATTAACCAACAAGCTACCATAACTTTCAAGCCCATCGAAGCTGACAGTAAAATATCCTGATAAACACTTTGATGGATAAGCTGCATAATTTTAGCGGGATCGAGAGGGATGGTTCCAGCTACGATTTCATTGGCAATTTTATTGGCGATTGTCATGATTTTTTGCATCAACAAAGCAAAAGCACCAACTGTAACAATAATATAAATCCAACCACGAAGCCGCTGCTTTAAAATGAAGTGCCCAGAACCTGGAAATACAAAGGCTGAAAATAAGAGTGCTTTTGTTGATGGTTTCATAAATAGAGTAGACGTAAATTATTTAGTAAATTGTGGCACCAGAGTCTTTAAGCAACAAGTATTTGCTCATTTAAACTTTCAAAATATGTGGAGTCTCTAATAATTTATTTTAAAAGAGATGAAAAAGTATAAATATATCGCAAATATTTTCACATCGTTAAGCTTACATTAAACCTTGAGCGAATAGAGTTCAATATTATAGTGTATGGATTTATTAACTATGCAGCTCCCTGAAGTATTTACTCATCCAGCCCAAATAACTTACCTTGTTCTTATAGCTTATATACCTTGTATGGTAATAGAGTATATTCATTACTCATTGTTACAAAAAAACACAGTAAAAGTTCGAAAAAATGCCCAATATAATTTTAGAGAAATATCCTGTAATTTTGCTCTATACACTTGGCGTTACTTCATTAATGTTTATTTCGCTTTCTTCACAGGCAAAATTTTTGCTGATACCATGAATTTTCAACTATTCCATATCAACATGAACTGGTTAAGCCTCACCCTTTTAATCGTACTGCAAGATTTTCTATATTATTGCTACCACTACACCAGCCATAAACTCCGCTTCATATGGATTGCTCATTCAGTACATCACAGCTCCGAATACTTTAATTACACAACCGCATTGAGACTTAGTCCATTACGAGTTTTTTCATTCACTACGTTTTTCTGGTTGCCTCTAATTATCATAGGGTATTCCCCTGAATGGATTACTGTTGCTGTTATCACCAATCTTGTCTATCAATTCTTTATTCATACTCAAGCAATTAAATCATTGGGGTTCTTAGAGTTACTTCTCAATACACCAGCGCATCACAGAGTACATCACGGAAAAAACAAACAATACTTGGATAAAAACTTTGGTGGTATTTTAATAATATGGGATCGAATATTTGGCACATTCGAGCAGGAGGTACAACCCGTTGAGTTTGGTATAACTAAATCAGTAAATTCAGCAAACCCAATAAAAGTAGCTTTATTTGAGTTTATGAACATTTTTAATGACTTTTTCTTCAATAAAAAAAAGGTTAAGCAAAAAATAAAAAGCTTATATTCAATGAAACCCTGAAAATAAACCTGCGCAATTAACAAAAAAGGAGCCGAAGCTCCTTTATATTAATCAGCAAAAATTAACTTTCTTGCTTTGGACGACGTGGTCGACGTTGCTCACCGCCTGAACGGTTTGAACGATTTCTGTCATTACCACGACGTTCACCACCACCATTACCACGGCGATCATTGCCACCACCGCTACGGCGACGTGGAGGACGACTGTTATTATCAGTAATCGCTTGCTCACCCGCTTCGCGAATGTTCAATTGACGTCCACATACACGCACTTTTTTCAGATGCTGTAACACTTCTTTTGGCATGCTATCAGGTAGGTCAACCGTAGTAACGGCATCATACAAATGAATTTGACCAATGTAGCGACTGTCAATGTTTGCTTCATTCGCAATAGCACCAACAATATTACCAACGCCAACTTTGTTATCGCGACCGACTTCAATCAAGTAACGACACATTTTAACGTCTGGGTTATCTTTAAGTGATTCCGCTGTGCCCATATTTTGTGGCATACGGCGACCACCGTCACGGCCTTCACGTCCATCACGGCGTTTATCACGACCATCACGAACACGCTCTTGCATTGCTGGTAATTGCAGAGGACGCTCTTCTTGCACTTTGTGCAATAGTGCAGCAGCCAATAAATCAGTATCAACTTCAAGTTGGTTGCACAGCTCTGCAACCGCTTCTTTCATGAAGTCTAAGTCGCCAGATAGCGTTTTAGCTACTTGCTCACCCAAACGTGACAAGCGCTTTTCAGCAACAATTTCAGGGCTCGGCACTGACATTGGTGCAATTCGGCTATTCGTTGCACGCTCAATGGTGCGTAACATACGCATCTCGCGATGTGTTACGAATAAGATAGCCATACCTTGACGTCCAGCACGACCTGTACGACCAATACGGTGAACATACGCTTCTGTATCGTAAGGAATATCATAGTTGATAACGTGACCAATACGCTCAACATCAAGACCACGAGCTGCTACGTCAGTCGCAATAATGATATCTAACTTACCTTTTTTAAGCTGATCAACGGCACGTTCACGCGCTTGTTGATTCATATCGCCATGTAAAGGTGAAGAAGCATAGCCACGTGCTTCTAGCTTTTCAGCAAGTTCAACACAAGAGTTACGAGTACGAACGAAGATGATGATCCCTTCAGTATTCTCAACTTCAAGTACACGTACTAAAGCTTCTAGCTTGTTATGTTGTGAAACTTGAACAAAGCATTGCTCGATAGACTCAACCGTCGTATGGCTCGCTGCAATACTGATATAAGTTGGATCGTTCAAATGTTTGCTAGCAACACGTTTGATTTGCTCAGGCATAGTTGCCGAGAATAATGCAAGCTGACTGCCAGCTGGCTTATGATCTAATACCCATTCGATATCGTCAATGAAGCCCATTTTTAGCATTTCATCAGCTTCATCTAATACAAGTGCTTTTAAACTATCAAGTTTAAGCGTACCACGACGCATGTGATCCATCACACGGCCTGGTGTACCAACAATAACTTGTGGTCCACGCTTTAGATGTTGTAGCTGTTGTCCCATGCTTTGACCACCATAAATTGGTAGTACATGGAAACCTTTCATATGTTTTGCATAGCTATTGAAAGCTTCTGCAACCTGAACAGCAAGTTCGCGCGTTGGCGCTAAAACTAAAATTTGAGGTGCATTCAGCTTTGGATTACAGCTGTTTAAAAGAGGGAGTGCGAAAGCACCGGTTTTGCCGGTCCCCGTTTGCGCTTGACCAAGAATATCCTTGCCAGCCATTAATGGCTCAATACTAGCAGATTGGATTGGAGTTGGTTTCTCGTAACCTAAATCGTCAAGAGAACGCAATAATGACTCAGATAAACCGAGATCACGGAAAGTTTTTTCACTGGATGACATTGAGTTGTAGCCTTGTGGATGCACAGAAAAGTGCAAAGTAATTCACAGACAGAAAATCAACCCCGTGTCGATTTCCCGCACCGATAAGCGGCGGATTATACCTAAAATAGGAATGAATTGCTATGACTGCTTTAAATTTGTTTACATGTACCTTAAGGCTGACAAATAAAACACTTAGCATTAAAACAAAAAGTTAAGCTATATATATTATCTAACTAAATAATAACGACTTAATTCTTATCTGATTATTCCAAGGCTTTTCGCTTCACGGTGACGATACTCTGATTTCTTTCTTCGTCTTGAACTCATTGCATTTTGCTGCTCGTGATAGTCTCTATAATCACAATATTCATTGATTAACTCATTATTAATCAACTGTGTTTCTAGTAATTTGGCTTCAACTTTTCGACCACCCTCAAGAGTTATTTGGGCAGAAATTCTCACTAAACTGGGGTTTCTTTCATTAACTTGCTGACAAGTAATTTTGATTTCAGCTCCCAGTTCATTATTTAAAGGTTGAAGTGCTTCAGAAGCTTCTTTTGCATTTCGTCTACCGCTTAAAACCGAATCTAGCCTAGTAAATAATTGAGTTGTGCTCTTGCGATTTGTACTATTATTAGTTAAGTGTGCATTTATTTTTTGAATAACAAACTCTTGTTCAAGAGCCTCTGTTAGCTCACCATCACAACTTTTAAGGTTCATTTCTTGTCCGTCTACATTAAGCTTATAATTCACACACCAAGAATTTTCAAGAGGTGTAAACTCTCTAGTAAGACACGCATTGCCAACATTTGATAAACAATCTTTTAATTCTGAAAATGATTTTTCACATTGTTTAAGCGTTTTTGAAGAATGAAGATTACTTACCTCATTTTCAAGTCTATCTGCATTAAACCCTTGCCAGAAACCTTTTAACATTTTAAATACGTCACTGATTAACTCGCGAAAACGTTTACTTTTTGTTTCACTCTTTTGCTCGGTCAAACGAGTCTTATCGAGCTCGGTAGTGTAAGTAGATATACATCCCCTGTGCTTGAATGTCACTAGACCTGAAGACATTGTCAACTCCTTCTCTTATCAGTTTATACCTTGATTTTAGCATTCGAAGATTAAGCTCTACCTCTCTATCAAGTTAAGCTTGCTTCATTTTAAATCGTGCGAATTAAGTTATAAGTAGATTTTCAGGCAAGTTTATGAGAAAAAGAGCAATCGACTTTAGCCGTCGGGAAAGAAACAAGTAGACACCTTGATTCTGGAATTTTTTGTTGACCACTTGTTTCTTTACAACTGGGATTACTAATCAAATACATGTAATAACTTACACCATCTTTATGCTTAACTTTTTCACATCGAACCCCTTGGTTCCAACCATTTTTTTGCATTGCAACAGTACATTCATCACATTTAGCTTCAGTTAATTCACTCAAATTACTGCCAGTTATTTCATTTAAAGGCTCATAAAAGGCACTTTTTTCATAGAGTAAATAGTCCCATGGCTCACTGAGGTTTTTACTCATAGTTTTTAAAAGTTCTGAGTAATCACAAGATTCGTATTTTACTGGTGCGTCAGAGTCTAAAACGGGAATATCACTCCCATTCTCTCCCGAAGCATCAAAAGACGAAACAAAATCTTCATATCCATAACTTGAAGGTTTTAGTTCATGGGCAATAGTTCTAAGCCTGATATCCTTGGAACTTTCGGTAATGAGATATACAGAAAAAACTGGTGGAGTACCATGGCAGCGGGATTCAAAGCTGCAAACATATCCAGCTTTATTTAAGCCATTAACCACTTCTTTAGCTGCTTTATATAAATCTTCTGAATAATTAAAGTTACCGCTTAATAAACTGTGCACTTCTTGAAGTGCGTAACTATCATCAGGTTCAATCTGTAATAATTCTGCGATCTCTTCAACCTGACACTCTAGCTCTAACACTGAAAGCTGTGCTTTTTCTTGTTGAAACTGTCTGAGCAGTTGTTCTTGTACATAACAGGATTCACTTGGTGCAGAAATAGATCTAATAAAAATTGGTGGTTTTTGCGGGATATTCAAATAATAGTTTACTTCACAATTGCCGCTTACGTTTGGCTTTGTACATCTGTAAGTTACATTCACGCCTTTCGCATACTTTAGCTCTTGATTTATCTTTACCATAGATTGTCTGCAATCTAGATGATTTCTACTCTCGTTCATTTCAGTAAAGCTCTTATTCAAGCTTTCATGATTAAAACCAGAAGTAACAGATGAAATAAAATCAATAATTTTATTGATAAACTTGGGAAAGTTATTTCGTCGTTGATTAAGTGCTGACAGCTCAATGTCTTCGCCGTTTTTTACTAACTCCACTTGTTGATCGGATAATTTATGAAAAGGCACAGTTAATGTTATTCCAGACATCACGGCCTCCAATCAACTTAACCTTGATTAGATTATATCAATCGCACATAAAGCCAGCATTTAACTTGGATGAAGCTTTTTTCACAAAAAAGCCCGAAAAATCGGGCTATTTGTGAGTTGTATATTAGGCGCCACTACACACCAATAAGTTTAACCAACTAGATTCACTTCAAGAAAATCACTATCTTCATCTTTTGCTGGCTCTTTCACTGTCACTTTCGTAAGGAATTCCTTTCTAGAATACTCCAGCATTTCATCATATAACGTACGTATTTGTTCACTGTTTCTATATCCGCTTGATGACTTAATGCTAGCAAACACCTCTCTGTCTTCAGTAATACTCAATATATCAAAAGGGTGCACCTGCAAGAGCAATTCCACTGCTTGATAGTCCCCACAGAGCAATGCCTTAACCAAAGGCAACTCTTTAGTCGGTAAACCTGTATCTTTGACACTACTATCCAAACTTTTTTCTAAAGCACTACATGTATAACGATATTTATCACTCACCCGAGGGGCAAAACTTTCAAGCTCAGTTGCTATTTTTTCTTTATTTTGGTTATAAACTTGAATAGCAGCAAACCAAGCACCACGTTGCATAGCTTGATGAATAAACTCAGATAAGGGCACTGCCAACTCAGTTTTACATTGTTCTGCAAGCGAACAAATTTCAAAAGCACTTACCTTATTGTCGTTAAGAATATTTGGATCAGCTCCTAAATCTAACAACACCTTAATAAGGTCAGTATCCTGTGACAACATGGCACAATGAAGAGCGGTATTACCCTGCTCATCTTGCAAATTAACGTTTGCGCCTTTTTGAGTTAATAACTTTATATAACGCTCTGAATTTTTGTGTGCAGGGAGGCAGCATGTCATTAAGGGAGTTTTACCTCTATGGGCCTCCGTAACGTTACCATCAGGATCAGCGCTATGCTGTAACAATAGCTCGATATGTTTCAGCGTATTCTCCTTTGTAACAGCATAACAAAGTGTGTGTAAATGATTTTGAGCAACTCGATTGATATCTGTTTTAGATGAAAATAAGACTTCCAAAAGTTTGTGTGAAGTTTGATTGCAAGCATACTCAAACGCTGTGATGCCATTACATTCAATAAGAGGGTCGGCACCACATTCAATAAAATACCGAACTTGCTTAAGATTATTAGCAGTACATGCAATCATCAATAACGTTTTACCATCCGTACCTTTAGCTAAAAGCGATGAGGTTCTGAGATTATGACTTTCTCCTTCGATGATGAGGCCCCCTGTACCGACAAATCCAAAGTCCTCTCTTCCCTTCCGCCCTAAATGCAAAAATGAATTAACGGTAGCAACATAATTAAACATGCCCAATACACCTTCTTTACTACTTGTACAAACATAGTAATAGTGAATTTTTTGCTCTTTGGTTTTTTTTTGATGATGTATTTGTACTGGACTCTAGAATATCTGTCTTTAAGCGTTCTAAGTCCTCTTTAAAATATAACCCTTCAGGGACCTCTTCTACAAATATTGGATTAATCCTGAGCTGTTTATCCTCATTTTCTGGAAAAATTGCTTCAAAAAATGCACTCCTGGATAAGTGTTCGCATTCAATCATACTCATAGTTTTAGCCGAGTGGCTGTAATCAAGAGCTAACCTTGATCTGACGGCATAGCTAAAACATTTAGAATCGGATTTTTTCATGGTAACGATCAACAATCGCTGTTCTTGAACAGCTTTAGTTAACTCAGAGTGCTGTTGAGATGATGGTGTACCATGATGCTCAATCGTAAAGTGAGTATACCCTCTATGAAAACTAATTCCGGTTTGAGCTTCAGCCATAGTGCTTAAAAGTTTAAATAAGAATAATTCACTGAATAATAAACTAAAAAACTTAACTACAGCTTACGGTGAAAGTAAATTCAGAAAAATTAAACTCATTCAGGTTTTAGCTGCTTGCACAAAAAAGCCCGATTAAATCGGGCTTATGACTAAAGCTAAACCTAGCGCTTATTTTAGCATCGGCTTTAAAAACCTTGCCGTATGCGACAATGGGTGTTCAGCGACTTGCTCAGGTGTACCACAAGTTAAAATCGTGCCGCCACCCGATCCACCTTCTGGGCCAAGATCGACAATCCAATCTGCGGTTTTCACAACATCTAAATTGTGTTCAATCACTACAACGGTATTACCGTGCGATTTTAATCTATGTAATACATCTAACAACATTTGAATGTCAGCAAAATGCAGGCCTGTTGTTGGCTCATCCAGAATATAAAGCGTTTTGCCTGTGTCACGTTTTGACAACTCTTTTGCTAACTTCACTCGCTGTGCTTCACCACCCGATAGCGTCGTTGCACTTTGTCCTAAACGAATATAAGACAAGCCAACATCCATCAATGTCTGTAGCTTACGAGACACCGCAGGAATAGCATCGAAAAATTCACGAGCATCTTCAACGGTCATTTGCAGGACTTCGTGAATGTTTTTTCCTTTATAACGTACCTCTAAGGTTTCGCGGTTATAGCGCTGACCATTACAAGAATCACAAGGGACATAAACATCAGGTAAAAAGTGCATCTCAACTTTAATGAGGCCATCACCTTGGCAGGCTTCACAACGGCCACCTTTAACGTTAAACGAAAAACGTCCAACTTGGTAACCACGGCTACGAGCTTCTTGTGTACCAGCAAAGATTTCACGAATCGGCGTAAATATTCCAGTATACGTTGCAGGGTTAGAACGAGGTGTACGTCCAATCGGGCTTTGATCAATATCGACCACTTTGTCGCAATGATCCATACCAATAACTTCATCGTACGGTGCTGGCTCTGTAACCGTAGCTTTGTTTAATACCTTATGAGCAATTCGGTAAAAGGTATCGTTGATCAGTGTTGATTTGCCTGAGCCTGAAACCCCTGTTATACAAGTCATCAAACCTACAGGAATCGCTAAATCGACATTTTTAAGGTTATTGCCTCGTGCACCTTTAAGCTCAATGAGTTTTTCAGCATCATAAGGAACTCGGTCACCTTTCACATGGATCTTTAACTCACCAGATAGGTATTTACCTGTAACAGAGTCCTTGCACGATGTGATGTCATCAAATGTACCATCAGCAATAACTTGACCACCATGAACACCAGCACCAGGGCCAATATCGATAACATGATCCGCCATTCGAATAGCATCTTCATCATGCTCAACCACAATCACGGTATTCCCTAAATCCCGAAGGTGCTTCAAGGTACGAAGTAAGCGTTCGTTATCTCGTTGATGCAGACCAATTGAAGGTTCATCAAGCACATACATCACGCCAACAAGACCAGCACCAATTTGGCTGGCTAATCGAATACGCTGTGCTTCACCACCAGAAAGTGTGTCAGCAGAACGAGATAGGTTAAGGTAGTTCAATCCCACATTTACAAGGAAGCCCAAACGCTCTTGAATTTCTTTTAAGATTTTTTCAGCGATTTTTGCTTTTTGACCTTCAAACACTAACTGATCAAAATAGGCTTTAGCTTCACCAATAGACCACGTAGTCAAAGCCGGTAAGTTGATATCGCCAATAAACACATTACGTGCTTCTTCTTTCAGGCGTGAACCATTACAACTTTGACAATGTTGAGTATTGATGAATTTTGCCAACTCCTCACGAACCGCATTGCTCTCGGTTTCTCGATAACGGCGATCCATATTATTGAGGATGCCCTCAAATGGGTGATTACGATTAACTACGTCACCTTTATCGTTTACGTATTTAAAAGCAATTTTTTGACGACCCGAACCGAAAAACACCAACTTTTGAATTTTTTCGTCCAACTCATTAAATGGCGCTTCGATATCAAAGCCATAATGTTCAGCTAATGAAGTCAACATTTGGAAGTAATAAAAATTACGTCTGTCCCAGCCTCGAATCGCACCACCAGCCAGTGATAAATCATCATTAATGACGACACGTTTTGGGTCAAAAAACTGCTGAACGCCTAAACCATCACAAGTACCACAAGCCCCTGCAGGATTGTTAAATGAGAAAATTCGAGGCTCAAGTTCAGTAATGGAATAACCGCAATGTGGACAAGCAAAGTTAGCCGAAAAAATAAGAGGCTCATGACTTGCATCGTCATCCATCGACACGACATGTGCAATGCCACCAGATAGCTCAAGTGCGGTCTCAAACGATTCTGCTAAACGCTGTTTTAAATCATCACGCACTTTAAAGCGATCCACCACGACTTCGATGGTGTGCTTTACGTGCAAATCTAGCGCTGGCGGGTCCGATAAATCACACACATCACCATCAATTCGAGCACGTATATAACCTTGTGCTGCAAGACTCTCAAGTAACTTAACATGCTCACCTTTGCGAGCGTTAACAACAGGCGCTAACAGCATTTGACGGCTGCTTTCAGGCAGTTCAAGAACTTTGTCCACCATTTGACTTACCGTCTGCGCCGTCAATGCCTGATGATGAGTCGGGCATCGAGGCTCACCGACTCGTGCGAACAAAAGGCGTAAGTAATCGTAGATTTCGGTGATGGTTCCAACTGTCGAGCGAGGATTGTGCGAGGTCGACTTTTGTTCAATCGAAATTGCAGGACTTAAGCCTTCAATGTGGTCGACATCTGGTTTCTCCATCAAACTTAAAAATTGACGGGCATAAGCTGATAGTGATTCAACGTATCGACGTTGACCTTCTGCGTAAAGCGTATCAAAAGCTAAAGAAGATTTACCTGAGCCAGATAATCCCGTGATGACAATGAGTTTGTCTCTGGGAATGGTTAAATTGATATTTTTTAAATTATGGGTTCTGGCACCGCGTACTTCAATTTTATCCATCTGACCCTATATACCCTTAGCTTTAAAATTCAGTCAGCTAGTATGCCAGATTCTGTTTATTGAAGTAATGGTATTTACTGTGTTGGATGTTTTTCTGTTAAAGAAGAATAAAAGAGTTATAAGAAATCACTACAGTTTTAGTTACTGTCAGTGAACTATTCAGAGGGTTTCTATCTGTTTCATCATCAGTCGATATGCGACTGAAACTTTATTAACGTGTTTACTTATCGCTATTTGAGGCTGATCGTTTAAAATTGCTGCTATTGAAAACTTTTTCTGAAATGGCTCCTTTAAAGCAGCATGAAGCTATTCAATTAACACTGATTTTTAACGCTCATATACTCCTGGAGAACATACTTTATAATTAACTGCTAGCTATATCGGTTGTCGTTTTGTCAAAGTATTTGAGCCTTGCAGATCTAGCAGTATCTACTTGTTCAGCTTCATCTTGCTCAGTTTCAGAAGCAAATCTCACCTTCTTTTTAGCGTCTAATCTTATACCTTTTCCGGAGAAAGCTTCTATTTTAGCCACTCGAGTTCGAGGCTTACCTTGTTTAATGGTGTGAGAGCCTTTGCGTCGTTGCTTAGCATGGGACTCTAATTTTTTCGATTTTGAGCGCATATCCAAATCTCTTAAAGTATCTAGTGCATCAAACTTCTTAAGGTGAACAAGCCATTGAACAAATGTCACCAAATCCATTTTACTTTCAAGTTCAAAAAGTAATTCTGAAACAATTTCTTCTTCATTTTCCTTTGATGCTTTCATCAGTGCATCCCCCATCCTGCTCGCAAATTGTTCAGCAGGATAAAGTAAAGGCGCTCTTTCAGCTGGAGGTTCTGCAGGTAATTCTCGTTCATTACGATTTATCTTCATCAACCTTAGCCACACTTTTAATTTTGAATACCTAAGAGCCATATCAGGTAATGCTTCCCCTTTGAAATTCGGAGGTGTTATAAAATTAAAATATCTCTTAGATAAAAATTCGATCATTACAACCGAATCAGATAAAACGGCTCGCTCATAGAGTGAGTGCTTTTTATGACTTTCTGTCAACACATCATAAGTTAACAATTGAATTCGTTCGAGTTCTGCTAATGCCGTGATGTTGTTCCATTCAACTGCGCAAGCTACTACATCATATCCAAACTTATTTTTTGCATTCCATTGCTCTCCCATTCTTTTTGTCATTTGATTAATGGTACGAACATTACCGGTTTGTATAGCGTAATGAATGGGCAACATGCCACTTTTATCGTATTCAAACAGGGATTCTGTTGGCATTAATTCTAAGATAGATTCAATGTTGCAATATGAATGATTGTACAGTGCACAGTGTAAGAGATTCTGTTCATTATCATTTTTTAAGTCAGCAAGCGCGTTAGTTTCAGGTTCAAAATTTTTGATCAACCAATGAGCAATATCTATTCTTCCTGACAGTAATGTTTTAGAAAGTAAATTATTACCACCTTTACAGGAATTAACATGCTCCACTGCACACAGATTGTATTTTTTGAGCATTTCAGCAATTTCGATAAAGTCATTAGGTTTACAGTTGAAAATAAACTCTAGTCTTAATTTTGCTTGCTTTTTCCCCGATTGACTCAGATCTTCACCTGCAGCTTCTAGCATGGCTTTTACTATGTTTAATGGCGCAGTTTCTATAGCATAAGCGATAGCAGATGGCTTTTGTTGCTTCAGTATACGAAAAATGTCTGAACCCATTCTCTTTGAAAGCTCTCTAACGGCAGTTATATTCCCACTCTGTATTGCGTAATGTATGGGTGTCATACCATCTCCGTTGTGTTCAAAGAGGAATTCTTGCGAAAACAGATCTAAAATAGGTTTTATGGAATAATCACCTTGATTCTTAACGGCACAATGTAAAAGGTTTTC
The DNA here is from genome assembly GCF_004168585.1 of Shewanella sp. OPT22. Lineage (GTDB taxonomy): Bacteria > Pseudomonadota > Gammaproteobacteria > Enterobacterales > Shewanellaceae > Parashewanella. Next base: position 238,667 of record NZ_PGVH01000007.1, read on the forward strand.
CCTATTTTTATTTATACCACCGAGCAGAGGCCGAGCTTCAGCTTTATAATTTTTGATTAAATAAGTAACAATATCAATTCGCCTCAATAACAAAGCTTGAGAAAGTAAATTATTTCCTCCGTCCCAAGTATTACCTTGATAAACAAAACCTAAACGACATTGACTTAACACCTCTGCAACTTCGACGAATTCCTCAGGCCTGTGATCGAGTAGAAATCCTAAGCTAAATCGGCTTGTCTGAAAGCCTCGAAGGCTGTGCTTTTTGGCCGTTTCTTCAAGCAAGGTTTTTACGACCTCAAATGGAGCTGTAGTAATTGCATACGATAATGGAGATCGCTCACTCGTATTATTCGGATCCGATTTATAAAAAATATCTGCACCATGGGTTAATAGGTATTTGACATCATCAGAGGATTTCATGTCCGTCACATCAGTAAGCTCAGAGCTATGACTAATTAAGTAACTGATCGCCAAACAGTTCCTAGCACCGATGGCATAGTGAAGTGGAAGCCAACCTTTGTCATCGAAAATATTACAATCTACTCTCGATAACAAAAAGCACTGGTATGCACGTTTGCCATCAAAATCTGGACTACCCTGATGTTCTAAGAGAATGTTATTGCTTGCTTGAAATTCGAACAGAAGTTTGACGAGTGGTGCTCCTTCTGTCTTTACGGCAATATGTAATGCCGTTCTGCCATTTTTATCTTGTATATTAACATTAACACCTGGAACTAACATTGCTTGAAATAACTCCAATTCCCCTGAAGATGCGGCAAGGATCAAAGGAGGAGTCACTCCATCTTGAAATGCATTAGGATCTGCGCCCTTTTCGAGTAGTAATTTGACCATGGGGACATTTCTAGCCTCAATGGCGAGCATTAGAGGAGTTTTTCCTGTTACTGAAGATGAGGAGTTTATGACTTTTACGGTTTTAGGGCTGTCGAGCATTTTTGCCACTAACCATGTATCACCTTTCATTACCGCTAGATCAAATGCCGTCTGACCTTTCTTGTTTTCTCGATTATTCCAATGCTGTATTCGTCCCAAAAATGGAGTGAGTAACTCCACATAACCAGACTCACGTTGAAGTAAGTCATGTATTGAACTATTTCCCGTGTCAGGATCGATTCTGAGTCGTTTAGGTCCCCCCTCAGATACAGACGTTTCTCCAAAGGGTGACCAATCTTCAGGCAAACCGGATAATGGATCAGCACCTTGTTGTCTTAAGAATTCAGCAGCTTCAAAGTGACTGGTCTGAAGAGCACATACCATTGGGTTATAACTTGAGTGACTGAAATCATTGGCATCTCCACCATGCTCAATGAGAAGCTCTAGCACACCTAAATCCCCATGATACGCAGCTAAATGAATCACTTTGTCATTCCGATTGGCAGGGTCATTTGCAGAAAAGCCATTTTCCAATAGAAGCTTTACAAGATCAGTTTTTTTTAGCTGTATTGCCAACCCAAGTGGGCAGAGGTTGTAACCAGCCGTTTTTTCACGTTTAATATTTTCAGTGGAAATTAAAATTTTAACCATTTCAGGATCACCACTTTCAATGGCCATCCCTAACTCAGTTCTGCTAGGGGCAATGCCAACAGAAGTGCTCACATTGTCTGGTGGTCTCCAAAGGTTTACTGCAACTCCTCCATCGACCAAATATTTTACAAGCTGTTTGCAGTTAAATTTGACGGCTGTGTGTAATACGGTTTCTCCTGTGTCTACATTATAGTGAGGGACTCTTCGAATTCTCGGATCAAAACTGTCCACCCAAAAACCTAAAGATGTAAATCCTTTTTTGTTTTTCACTTCAGTATCAGCACCATAACCGATGATGAAATCGATTACGGGGAAGTTGTAATTCAAACTTGCAATATGAAGCGCCGTGTTGCCAGCTTCATCGAGGGGAGTGTCTATATCAATTTTCGATGTTTCGAGAATTGTTTTTATCGCATCAGGTTCTCCTAATGCTGACGCTCTTTTGAGCAGTGTTTTTATCTGCTTTTCAGTAAAGCCACTTTTTATTTGAATTTTAAGATTTTCATAATCTCTTATCGCTAGAAAGTAGTCCGCAGACTCTATTGCAGAAAGCCGCTCAAGAACAGGTGGTTTATCACATGCGCTTAGCTTTCTAGCTAAATCTAGAGCATCAAATTTGAGGGGCGCCAATTTAGAGTGACGTTGTTTCATTGCAATATCTAATGATTGAGCTGACTTTGAATTACGGTAAGAATGTTCAAGCTGACAATCGTTTTCATCCAGAGAGTGTTCAACAAGCATTACTGGAGTTATAAAGTCACCTTTCTCGTAAAAGTCGTTGATAAACCTTACTCTTTCACGTGCATTGCAACGTTTAAATGCAGCGTTCATTTCATCGCTTTGTTCGTTTTCGGAAGCCTCGATAAAAATACGTTCATTTTCTGTGAGTAATTCAAACTCTTTTTGTTCCGGATTAGAAGGTACAAAGCCTTCACTCAAGAGTTCATCTAATCGGTCACTACCCACTTCAGCACTAGGCTTAATGCCGTAATGCTCTGACTTCGTAGGTCTAGCGGTATTGGACAATGGGCAAGCGCCAGTATCTTCAGGTTCTACATCGTTGTGAGCAGCCATAAGTGGGTGCGACTCTGTTGGTAGTAATACGCAGGTCTTTACTACCGCTTCATTATTCCTGTGCCAATCTGTACGAGCTAAATGTTCAAGTTTAGGGCTAATTCCTTCTGTAACGCTCCAATCACTCCTTTGTAAATCCTCACTTGTTCCAAGCTCTGAAGAAGTTAAATGCGCTTCTGGCTCTTGTGCTAGGTTTTCAAGTACTAATTCGCACTTTTCTTGCACTTCGGTATCACCCAACCAATTTGATAAGTTTGAACTTTCGGAGGGAGCACTATTCTTAGATGCTGATTCTTTTTCTGAAATAACACACCATTGCTCGCCTTCAACATCCATATGTATTTTAAGCTTACTATCAGGTTGTTCAGTGCCCTGTGCTTCGGCTTCGCTGGTAGGTGAGCTTGAAAAAAGCTCCAAGGAGAACATCGTCATGAGTTAAAAGCACTTGTAATCAATGGAATTAGACTAAACGAGTTAGGTTTTTATGCAATGTATATGAATTAAAATTATAATTAAGCAAATCTACACTTAATCTATGAAACACGTTATGACATTATTGTTCCGTGCATTTTTAAATTAATCTACACCTATAAAACGCAATGCAATGAAAATCCTACCTTTAAGAGACTAAACAGAACATTGCACTTAATTCAGTGAAGGAAGTGATTTTTTAACAAAAAAACAGTAATCACGCTATTTAAAGCGAACTATCATTAAACTTATTTATTATTTACCACTTTCTCCAATTACTGTTAGATATCTCAACAACTTACCTGACCTTAAACTGTACGGCGTCTTGATTTTTTTTGAGTAGAGCATTTTCACTATGTTATTATGCGTTCCCTTCTGTTTTATTGATGTTTAAGGCTCCCATATGGTCAACAATGGCTTATCTAAAATAGAGAAAAAAGTCGCATTTTCTCTGGCAAGTGTATTCGGCCTCCGAATGATGGGGCTTTTCATGATCATGCCGGTTTTTGCCTTGTATGGTCAGCACTTAACAGGGTTCTCTCCATTGTGGGTAGGTATTGCTATTGGTGCCTACGGTTTAACCCAAGCCTTATTGCAAATCCCAATGGGTATTCTTTCTGATAAGTTTGGACGAAAGCCCATTATTCTCATTGGTTTAGTCTTGTTCGCCATCGGTAGCTTAATCGCTGCTTCGGCAGACAGTATTTATATGGTTGTCTTTGGTCGAGCAGTGCAAGGAATGGGGGCAATTGCCGCCGCAGTTTTGGCACTGGCTTCAGATTTAACTCGTGATGAGCAGCGAACCAAAGTCATGGCGATCATTGGCATGTGCATTGGTTTTTCGTTTGCACTAGCCTTGTTAGCGGGCCCCATTGTTGCAGAGCACCTGGGCCTTCATGGTCTGTTCCTGATGACAGCTGCCTTTGCCGTATTGGGGATGCTGATTGTTCAGTTCTTCGTGCCTGACCCAGTAACCCATGCTCCTAAAGGTGATACAACTGCAGCGCCTGCACGTTTGAAAGCCATGTTAAAAAACCCTCAGCTCGTGCGTTTAGATGCGGGGATTTTCATCCTTCATCTAACATTAACAGCGGTGTTCGTTGCATTACCTTTTGTTTTAGTCCACGCAGGATTCCCTAAAGAAGAGCATTGGAAACTGTATTTTCCAACGTTTATCGGCGCCTTCTTCTTGATGGTTCCGTTAATCATCATTGGCGTTAAGAAGAAAAATACCAAAGCCACTTTCCAGATTTCACTGTTAATAATGCTAGCAGCATTAGCAATCCTAGCAATTTCAGGCCAGTTCTGGGCGATTGCCGTTGCTATTCTCTTGTTCTTCACTGCTTTTAACTACTTAGAAGCCTCGTTACCAAGCTTAATCGCTAAATTCTGTCCTGTTGGCGATAAAGGGTCTGCCATGGGTATCTACTCCACAAGCCAATTTTTAGGTGCATTCTGTGGCGGCATGATGGGCGGTAGTATGTATCAATTTGTTGGTAGTACAGGCGTCTTTATCTTCGCCTTCGTACTCGTCACAATTTGGTTGTTATTATCAATTGGAATGAAAAACCCTGTCCTACTGAAAAGTTACACATTAACGGCTAATATTAAAAATAAGCAGCACGCTAAAACCATGGCTGAAGAACTCGCAAATCTAAAAGGTGTTGCTGAAGCAACCTTGATTGCCGAAGAGCAAGCAGCCTACCTCAAGGTAAATGATCAATTTGATTTATCCGAGGCTCGAGCTGTGTTAGGCTCTACTGAATAATCTATTCATGCCTTTGAATGAGCAGAATTCAGAGGCATATCAAAAAACCGCGTACCTTTGCCGTAACGCAAGTAAGCAATAAAATATATAAAGACTCTCAGGAGATATTAATGGCCAGTCGTGGTGTTAATAAAGTAATTTTAGTTGGCAACTTAGGACGTGATCCTGAACTACGCTACATGCCAAACGGCAATGCTGTAGCAAACTTCACGATTGCTACAAGTGAAACATGGAAAGACCAACAAGGTCAGCAACAAGAACGTACTGAATGGCATAACATTGTAATGTATCGTCGTTTAGCTGAAGTTGCAGGCGAGTACCTTAAGAAAGGTGCAAAAGTTTATGTTGAAGGTCGTCTACAAACAAGTAAGTGGCAAGATCAACAAACTGGGCAAGATAAGTATCGCACTGAAATCGTTGCTAATGAAATGCAAATGTTAGACAGCCGTGGTGGTAACGGTGGCCAAGGTGGTGGTTACGGTGGACAAGCTCCACAGCAGCAATCTTACGGTTCTTCTGCACCACAGCAACAGCAATCAGCTCCGGCTTATCAATCACAGCCACAGCAGCAACAATCTGCGCCTGCGTATCAGCCTGTTCAACAACAGCAACAATCTGCGCCTGCACAGCAATCTGCTCCAGCTAAGCCTGCTCAATCACAACCGCAGCAGCCTCAGCAACAACAAAATTACACGCCAAATCTTGATGATGGTTGGGACGACGATATCCCATTCTAACTTAAGACAAAAATCAAAATGTTGATAAACATTCCTAAAAAGCCGCTATTTAGCGGCTTTTTTATTTCAATGGAATGATCACAATCCGTAAGAGCTTGATTTCTTTAGCTGCTGAGTGATGTAATACCAACTACAGGAAAAACATAACAAGGACCGTTATGAAATATATACTAAAAGCGCTAGCGTCTATGGTAATTATTTTCAGTTTAAACTCCCTAGCCGAACAACAAACATCCAATAATCGCTTTCCAAACAACATCAACTTGCCAGTACATCCAGCATCAACTATCGCAGATCGATACAACAATGTTCAAGGAAGTTTACTCAGCGGGAAAATCATGCAAACTGCATTATTTGTGTCAGATGATGATGTAAACGAGGTCATTAAGTTTTACCAAACTAGGGGCGTTCCCAATTAGTCATTTCGATTTGTTACTGGCTAAAATTTGCAAAATCGAGGCACGAAGATTGAAATTTAGTGAGCTAAATGAAGGATGAGTAACAAAGAGTTTGCAAAATTTAGCCGTAACCCGAAGGGCTGTGTACATTTTTTGTTTCTTCGGTGTTGCCAAATGCTTATGTAGAGTAACTACACCTCACATTTGTCGCCTTGAAGAAACAAAAAATTTATAACAGCAAATCGAAATAGTTAATTGGGAACGCCCCCTGGACTACCAACATATAAAAAATTTGATGTCGCATTTGGTGCTATTTTAATGAAAACAGCCCCTGATAACTTCCAAATGCATACTCACTTTAAACATTACATTTCTAATCCTTTCGTACTCATACAAGAAATGAAAGTCATTAGAGTTGCAGGATTCGAAGGTAATACAAAAATTGAGCTCAACTACCAAGTTAGGCATAAGCTTCAGTAGAATAGTGGTCAATAGCTTTATATTTATCAACAAAGCATCATTTTTGTAAAAACTGCTCTCTGGAGCTTTTTGTTTATTCTTGCTAGCATATTTTGAATACAAAATGATTTTGTATTCAAATCTAAGGAATGGATTTATGATAAAACGGATTTTTTGGTTGTCACTGGCCACAGTTATGCTTCCTGTATTGGCGAACGTCAATACCACACCTAAAGATAAACTGATTCAACAAGCTGCGTTAATTATTGAAGAAGGGTTATCATCAACACCACTCAGTTGCCTAGGTATTTCAAAAATTGATTTTAATAACGTGTTCAAAGACGCTAAGCACACTTGCGGTGAACAGCTCCCTGAACGCATTGAGCAGGCAGAAAAAGAACAGTACGTCACAGAATTTGGTAACTGCGTTACCAGTGGATTACGTTCGCATTTCGACATACCTCAAGCAACGATAGATCGTTGTGAAACCGCTGCATATTCACCATCAAGCTCGCTAAAAGAAGCGGCAAAAAGGTTAAATCAAGGGCTCAAGATGCATGCGAGTCAATCGGATATTGGGCAAGTTACTCTTCCGTTGTATATGAACCATCGAGTTGTGAGTCATTTTCCTGATGGCATGGGAAATGTGTTAGGTACAAGCTCTCTTCCTGTGGCGGTTTTTGCAACGGATGACGACATCAGTAACGTCATTAATTTTTATCAAACTCAGTTACCTGACTTTAAAAAATTCACCGTAGAAAATGGGGTGATTTTTATCGAAGATGCGCCTGCTGATTTTGACTTGCTGACACACATTGGGCTCTATACATCCACTCCACATGTACTAATAGAAGATATGCGTTTCAATGAGATCACGGCACAAGAAGGTGACGTAAAAATAGAAGTCAGTTACCGTAAATAATGTTAAGACGTGTTTATCTTTCAGGATTAAATTTTGTGCTACCTTAGCGTTTACCTGTTCAAAGAGTGAGCTGGTCACAACACAGAACAGTGAATGCTAAAAAGCATCGAAGACAGTGTAAATTGGTCATTTCTACTGAGTTATCGCTTACTTATTTGGAAACGAAGTAACGACAGTTTTGTATGTCGGTAATAACCAAACCTCACAAGCTCTGCCTTGTATAAAATAACCAATTAATCGCTGCAAAAACAATCACGAAAGATAAACACGCCCTAACTATCCCCTACATCAAATTTGATATAGGGGACATGGCATTACTTTTCGCCGAAATAAAATTCGTACTCACGTTGTAATTCTTTCACTTTTTCATCTTCTTCAATTAACTTTAGCGCCTGTGGGATAGTACTTTTAACCCACTCATAAGGCTTACCATCAAGCTTAAAACTATTTTGTACACTGTACATATTAATGGCTTCAGTAAAGTTTTCAGAGAACTCATGGTTTGAAATTGGATGGCCTTTTACAAACACTTCATAGCGAATAACTAAGTCTCTATTTGTCACAACGGGTAAAATACCCAACGACATTCCAGCCCACATTGCAGAGGCTAATCCAGCAGCATTTCCACCTGCGGTAGCCTTGAAAGTATGACTGATCTCAAGACGAATTGGTGCACCAATAAGCTCAGAATCCATATTTTTAAACAATGGCTTGTCTTTTAAAATATCGTAAAGTTCTTCATGGTTGAATGAACTACCAAAACTCATTGGAGGCAAAGCCTCTGCTTGCCCCAAAAAGCTAACAATACTTAGCAATAATCCTAATGCTAATCTCATAATTATTTTCCTTTATTATTGGTAGCAGTTTAGCTGTACAACTGAGGTCAAAGCAGCATCATTACTGATTCTGATATTACCTTCCAAGTTCGGCTCTACTTCAGTAAATGTTATCTCATGCTTATTTAAAAACTTAGCAATATATTGAGCATCTAAAGCAAAGTTTACATTCTGTGGTAAAGAACCGTTTTCAACGAGCGCTTTATAATTGAGGGTGCTTACCGCTAGGCCCAACAATTCACCACCATCGGATACAACAGGTCCACCGCTGGAACCAGGTTGAATCGGTGCAGAGAATTGGAAGTTTGCCACATCACCCTTTAAACCTTTGCGTGAACTCACATTACCTCTGGTTAAATTGGGAGACTGAGCTAAAACACCTTGAAGTGGAAAGCCAACGTTGGTCACTTGCTCACCTAAGAAAATCTCTTGCTTAGTTCTAAACGGTAAAAAGCGTTCAACCTTACCTTTGCCTTCTATCACTGCAAGGTCGAGCAGTGTTGAATCTGCAATCGTATGAGCAACATGCGACTCACCATCTTTATTCACTTCGGTATATAAACACTTACGCAGTACATGCGCAGCCGTTAATACTTGCCCTGACTCATTGATATAAAAACCGGTACCGCTCGAATAGGGTTTTTCTGTATTGGCCAGTTTCACTACATCAACATCCGACATAGCAAACTCAGCGGGATACGTTGCCGCAGATGGTTTGAATTTATTAATGATATCTACAACGACAAGCTGTGCAGCACGTAACGATACGTTGTAAAACGCAGCATCATTTCCGATATGACCAAAATTAACTTTGAATTCTTTTTCACCTGAGTGAATGTTACTCATCCTAGAATCAAATACATTGAACTTCATGGTCATCTTGACATTCGGATATTCGAATGACCACTTAGGCTCTAAATCTAACAGTAAACCAAATTTTTCTTGTGACGTGCGATCAAACGCTTTTCTACTTTTAAAATAAACAGATAATGCATCTTCAACACCTGTCTTTAATGCCGGACCGGTATTAACACGTGTTTTATATTTGTTTAAGTAAAAGCTTTCTTCAGATAATGATTTAGGAATGTAATACGCGAGTTCAATATCTCTTGGTAGTTCAACTCCCTTAGCAATCTTTACCCCTTTAGGTAATTTTTTAGCATTCATCTTTGAAGTGCTAGCACATGCCGAAAGTAGCAAAATCGACATAGCAACAGAGAGAAGTTTAAATAACTTCATAATTGTCCCTTAACTGTTTTTTCAATATTTTTATTGTGTGATTTTCTTTATTTATAAAAAAGAACTAAAAACGCCAAAAGAATACCACACAGATGTTATTAAATTGATAAAAACAGTGTTTAATTTAACAAATGAGAGACAAGTCAAAATTTATAAAAGAGTAGAATTAACTTACGCACTTCAAACAGACGTAAGTTAATTATTTAGCAACGATCATTCTTGAGTTGGCACTTTTGAGAATATATATCCAGCGACATAACTCGCTATCGCAAAGCTAAACATCACATCGGAAAAATAATGATCCGTCGTTAAAATACGACTGAATGCCAGAAAGAGTGCACAAAAAATAAAGATAATGCTCAACAATTTATTTTTACACCATAAGAACATTCCAGGAATAAGTAATAAAGTAAATGCCGTTATTGCGTGGCCTGAAGGCATTGATGTAAAAGCATGCTTCGCACTAAAAAAGTGGAACCCATAAAGATCATCAGAGAAATATAGTTCAGGCCGGTAACGAGCGATGACACCTTTTATCACGAACACAACGGTTATCGATAAAGCGTAGATAGCTGAAATTCGCACAAGTGGATGTGTAAGGTTTATTTTGTTTTTGAGTAATTGAATAAATGTTATTGCACATATAAGCAATCCTAAAAAACAAATCTTTTTAGACGATGTCCATGATGCAAGTTTATGAGAAAAATGAGTGATATTAGCATCTGAAAAATTATGCAAAAAATAAAGCGCAATGGATTTGTCGAGAAATAAATATCCAATGATAGTAAAAAAAAGAAATACGCTGGCTAAAATATTAAAATGTTTTACTTCCATGTTCTCTTCCCTCTCCTTCAATTTTCCCTTGCACTGAACAAGTATCAATTGAAAAAAGTATAGTACAGACAAGAATGACTGCGCTTATGAAAACGGTAATATTTGAGGTAATAAAAAAGAAAAGGTCTGAGTTGGCCGCATAAGCCGGGTTTTGTTCTTCCTTGCGGAAGCGACAATCATTCGTCTAGGCCTGCAATCGCTCACAGGCTCAAGCAATCTACCCGGTTCCAACGCGAGCCACGCCATATGGAACCCTATTTGATCTTGCTCCGGGTGGAGTTTACCTTGCGACCAACTGTTACCAGTGGCCCGGTGCGCTCTTACCGCACCCTTTCACCCTTACCAAATACAAGTATCTGGCGGTATCCTCTCTGCTGCACTTGTCGTCGGCTCACGCCGCCCAGACGTTATCTGGCACCCTGCTCTTCGGAGCCCGGACTTTCCTCCCCGTTACTCATAAAAGCAACGCAGCGATTGTCTCGGCCAACTCAGGGCGGCGATTATACCCAACTCAGTATGAGTACACCACCGCTTATTTCCTTTTATTTATGATTTCTGCGATAGAGCCAATTTTTTGAAAAGTCGTGGCTTTATCACTTGCCACCAATCAGAAATATTAGCACCAAGCACCAATAAACATGGCGTAAGGAATAACGTCAGTAATGTAGCAAACCCTAAACCGCCGGCAATCGCACTGGAAAGCTGTGTCCACCATTGGGTAGATGGTGCGCCAAAGGCCACTTCACGATTCACAAAATCGATGTTCATCGACATCACCATCGGTACTAAACCAAGAACCGTTGTACCCGCTGTCAGTAGTACAGGGCGGAAACGCAACTGACCGGTAATTAGCGCCGCATCAAACGCTCGATGTCCTGATTTACGTAATGAATTATAAGTATCAATCAATACGATGTTGTTATTCACCACAATCCCCGCCAGGGCGACAATGCCGAGCCCAACCATCACGACGCCAAACGGTTGCTGTGCCACCAATAACCCCAGTAATACACCAGACGTCGAGAACACGATGGCACTCAGTACCAAGAAGCTTTGGTAGAAACTGTTAAATTGAATCAATAGAATCATCAGCATCACAAAAATGGCGATTAAGAATGCCGTCATCAAGAACATACCAGTTTCTTGCTGTTCTTTAGAGTCACCTTTAGCGGCAACACGCACATCTAACGGAAAGGATTTTGTCGCCATTTCCGCTTGCAGTGCTGCTAAACGCTCACTGACTAAGTAGCCTTCTGCGGCATCCGCTTGAACCGTGATCACCCGCTTGGCGTCCACACGATTAATGGTACCTGTTTTTGCTACGGGTGTAAGCGTAACAAAATTCGAAAGCGGCACAGGCCCATTAGGCGTTTGCAGGTTAAAATTCACAAACTCGTCCAAGTGTCGCTGTTGTTGAGGAAATCGAATCACAATGTCGACTTCTTCAATCGCATCATCGGGGCGGTATTCAGTGACTTTGTAACCGCGAGTCATCATCTGAATCGCACTGCCAATGAGCGTTACATCGGCACCATACTGAGCAGCGGCTTCTCGATTAATTTTCACTTGCCAATCAATACCCGGTAATGGGCGATTATCTTCAGCATCTTTAAAGCCACCAAGCGCATCCATGGTACTGCGAATGTCAGACACCACTTGGTAAATATTATCTTGGCTAATACCACTGACTTGCAGTTGAATCGGCTTACCTTGCGTTGGACCATTTTCTTGACCACGGAACTCAAGTTTTACCCCAGCAATATCGGCTGTCATTTGCTCCATTTGCGCCAAAATGCTCGATGCCTTACGACGTTGCTTCCAATCGACAAATTCAAACTGAATAGCACCAATTACATCGGTAGCAAACTTATTGTCTGGTTTGTTGAATGAACGAGCGTATAAAGACTTAAGCTCACTCATGCCCTGCAAGCGATCTTCCACCTTTTTAAGCAAAGCGTCTTTTTCATAAACGGATAGATCGCCACGAGCATGCACCAACACTTGCGCAGTTTCAGGTTCTACCTCAGGGAAGAACTCGGTACCTAAACCGAAAGAAAAATAACTGACGTAGCTTAGAACGATGGCCATCATCGCAAGCCCCAACACTTTAGCTGGGTGAGACAAACCTAATTTTAGCGTTCTTGAATACCACGTATTTTGCTTAACCGTGGTCGCTTCAATGTCTGACTGATTAATGTCTTGTTCTTGTTTGTTACCCTTACTGCCGCCAAGTACGGCGCCCAACACGGGCAAGAACACTAAAGCCACCAGCAATGATGCCAGCAAACAAATCATCACCGTTATCGGTAAGAACTTCATGAACTCGCCGACCGTTCCCGGCCAGCCAACTAATGGCACAAATACCGCCAATGTCGTTGCCGTTGAGGCGATGATTGGCCAACTCATACGTTTAGCCGCCAGGCCAAAGGCTTGTTTGGAGCTTAAGCCTTCAGTAGCGTAGCGATTGGCAAGCTCCGTCACCACAATGGCGCCATCTACCAACATGCCCACCACTAAAATAAGGCTGAATAACACCACGATGTTGAGCGTAAAACCGATCCAATAAATCACTAAGATCCCAGCTAGGAATGAAGCTGGAATCGCAAGACCAACGAGAAGCGATGAACGAATGCCCAATGCGGCAACGATTACAATCATCACCATAATAATCGCACTGACCACGTTGTTCTGTAGGTCCGCCAACATGGTTTCAATTTGACCCGATTGGTCAAGAATGTAATCCAACTGCAAGCTTTGCGGCCAAATTGTTTGGCGTTGAGCGACAATGGCTTTCACTTGCTCAATAGTACTGATGATGTTCGAACCGACACGTTTAGAGACTTCAAGTGAAATCGCACTTTGACCATTCACTCGGGCAAAGCCCGGCGCATCTTTAAAGGTTCTGCGAACACTGGCAACATCACCAAACGTGACTACGGTATGGCCCACCGTTTTTATCGGTAATGACAACATGTCATCGATGTTTTCGATAACGCCCGGTACTTTAACCACCATGCGCCCGTCGCCATTATCCAGTGCGCCTGCGGCAACCAATTGGTTATTGCGACTGATGCTATTCACAACCGTCTGAAAATCGATTTGATACGTTTCTAAGATCAGTGGATCAACAATGATTTCTAAGACTTCTTCACGATCGCCGCCAATATCGACTTCAAGCACTTCTGGCAAAGCTTCAATTTCGTCTTTTAAATCACGTGCCATTCTCAACAGCTGACGCTCAGGAATGGGGCCTGAAAGACTTAATGATAGAATCGGGAAAAGTGCAACATTCACCTCATGCACTTCTGGCTCTTCACCACCTTGAGGCAGTTTCGCTTTTGCACGATCCACTTTTTCACGCACATCTAACAGCGCTTTATCGCCGTCAAAGCCTGCATCAAATTCAAGCTGCACAGAAGCATGGCCTTCTGAAGCCACGGCGGTCATTTCTTTTACGCCTTCAATGGTACGTAACTCTTTTTCCATCGGGCGAATGAGTAATCGCTCTGCATCTGAGGACGATATCCCTTCATGCGACATCGACACATAAATAATAGGAATCGCAATGTCAGGCTGAGATTCACGGGGAATGGAGTTATACGCCACCAGCCCGCTCAATAAAATGAAGGCAAGGAACACCATCACAGCTCGGGCGTGATTCATCGCCCAATTTATAATTGTATTCATTGTGATTATTCCCCGCTTGCAGCTTCAAGCTCTGGAATCACCACTTGTCCCGCTTTAACGAAACCCTGACCAACCGTGATGAGACGTACGGATTTTGGTAATCCATTCACAAACGTACCTGAGTTTTGCGAACGAATGATTTCGACAGGCATATTGATCACCATATCATTATCATCAACCGCTTTGACTTGTAGCGTGCCTTCGGTTGAAAGATCCAATAGTGAGTTCGGCAATTGATGGGCAAGCTCAGGATCAACATCCAGTGTAATCGATGCGCTTTGACCAAATGCAGGCATATCTTTTAGGTTATTGATACGAGACTCAACTCGAAAGGTTCTCGTTTGTGGGTCGGCATCAGTAGAAATAAAGGTCAGCTCACCATTTAATACTCGACCACCAATCAATTCCGCTGTTATCGGCAACCCTAAATGTAATTTATGAACCAAGGCTTGCGAGACATTAGCAGTGATGATCAAACTGGTGTTGTCCACCAATGTAGCAATCGGATCGCCAGCGGATAAATAATCGCCCTTATCGACTTGAATGTCGTTAAGCACCCCATCAAAAGCTGCGGTAATTTTAGTGTGTTGAATATCAATATTGAGCTGCTTTACTCGTGCTATAGCTTGTGCAAGTTCCGCTTGAGTTTGCTTATGTTGATTCGACGACACCATTTTTGATTTCATTAAACGCTGACTAGCTTCAAGATCGGCCTCTCTTGCCAATAACTGAGCCTTGGCATAATCAAGATCGAGCAATTTGTGGTTCAACTGAATTTGTAAGAGTTGCTCGCCTTTTTTCAGCACATCGCCTTTCTTTGCCAGCTTTTCTTCTACCAGTCCGCTTGTTTCTGACTTAATTTGAATCCGACGGTACGCTTCAATTTGCCCTTGTAAATGGATGCTATTCACTAATGGCGCTGCAATAAACTCTGCCACTTGAACTTTAAACAAATCAGGCTTTTTGGTGTTGGTATTATCAGCTTTTGCCGATACCGATGACTGACTACCAGCAATGTTGCCCGTAGCGAGCCAAGTTAAGGCACCCACAGCGAGAATTGAAGCTATGATCAATGAGCTTTTTTTCGATTTAAACATCTGTGTCCCAGTTATAATTTATTGATTCCGTTATTTTAAAACTGTTCAATGATTATTTAGCTTGATAACCCAGCGCACCTGCAATCATGAATCGAGTGGTAATACGTATAAAATCTTCTTGTTTAAACTCATCAAAATCTTGCAAATGACCATCCCAGATCATGGCCAGAATTCCATGGAAACAAGCGTGCATAGCTAACACTAACTCTTCAGCTGGCTGCTTGGGGATCTCCCCACGCTCCATCCCAACGCTTAGTAGTTTATAAATCATGTCATCATTTTCATTTTCAAATGCGGCAAACTTGTTAGAAAGCACTTCAGGCAACCTTTCAATAAAACCTGAATTTTTACAAAAATGTGCGATTTTCGATGCAGCAGGTTCGTTAATTGAAACCAACAGGCACTGCTCAATTAAGTCATGTAAACAACTGACCACGTCATGCTCAAAATCAATATCGTTAATGAGTGCTGTAAACTTCTGATAGTGATTAAGGGTAATATGTGCATAAATCTCTTCTTTAGAAGAAAAATGCTTATATACCGTCCCCTTACCAATTTCTGCTTGCTTGGCAATTTGTTCAACAGTAACCGCTTGCCAATTTGCTCCATCGAGCAAACATAAAGCCGCATCGAGAATGTCTTGCTCTCGTTGAGCAAATGCTTTTTGTTTACGTGTTAATTCAATTCCTGTCATTTTTGTGACTTACGGTCATTATGTGACTACTAGTCACACAATTAAAACACAGATTATATTTCGAACACAAGATATATAAATAAAACTGGATGAATGAGCGAAGAATACTAATCACATACTGCATGATCATTTAATGAATTGAACAATTTTTATGCTGAAGAATATACAATAACGATAAAGCAACTCATATTCAGAATGAGTGTGTTCTTAATAACTTTCGAGATAGATAGGAAATGAAGTTTTAAAACTTAGTTAACATTGCTCAATCTGTGACCCACCCCACAGATTGATAACATAAACAAAACATTTAAACATATAAGCAACATTTACGGCTAATTATTCCGCTTTTAATAGTATGTATACATATTATTAGAATATAAGGATGTTAAAGTGAGAACATTTTCAAGAACTTCGATTTCTGCGGCTACCATTGCTTTGTTGGGGATTTCAAGTACTGCACACGCAACTTTTAATAAATTCGATGATCCAGAAAAACTTAATGGTTCATTACAATCTCCGGATGTTTATAAAAAGATAACAATCACCAATTTTACTTTTTTCCCGTTCTCATTTGAAACAAGAACAGATAGTTTCAATATGAAGCCTGAATTTGAACAAAATAACGAGGTCTATGCGAGATACGCACCCGCTTTTGACTTTAATGGAAACAGAAGTTGCTATCCCGCAGCAGCTATCGATCGAAGTGGTGATATGAACCCTGGTTTAAAAACTAGTGGCGCACGAAACGGACATTGCGCAGATCATAACTTTAGAGATCACTCCAATACTTATCATAGAGCGGCATGTCAAGTTAGAGGAACAGACACCTACTGTGCTAATTTCTTTGCTTTGTATTTTGAAAAAGACCAGAATCGATTCAATATAGGTAGTCACGTGCATGATATCGAACATGCCGTAGTCTGGATGAAGAATGGTGAACCTGAGTATGCCGGCGTCTCAGCTCACGGCTCTTATTCTGCTCATCAATGGAACTCTATAACTAAATTTGATTCTGAGCATCCAGCAGTCAATTATGACGAAGATGATTTTGTAAAAAATCATATTTTCAGTATTACTGACGGAACGAGAAATACCCATATAGGATTTGGGTTCACAACTCCTACCATTGCATCGTATTACTCTATGAACGGAGAAGTTACAAACAACGAGCTAAGGAATAGAATTAACGCCTTAAATTTTGGCAGTGCTAGCTTTGACATTAGAAATTCAGTTTTTCTTAAAAAAATTAACGAAAACCTACCGTCTGGTTACCCAAAATTTTCAGAAGAGAGTATCTATATGTATGAAGGATTAAGAGATTAAATATATAATCTGAATACCAATGCGATCTCGTTATGTTGCCGGGATCGTAATTAGATTGATAACTATTACTATAAATCATGATGAGTAATCTGATTTAGACTTAACTTCAGCTCAAAGTCTTGGTGCAACTAACACCAAGTAACCATACCTTTAAACTAATAAAATTATTATTTCCTTATTATACACAACAGATTATTCTTTCGAATTTATTATAGATGTACAATCGGTTAATCAAAATTGCATGTAATAAAATCCATTGGAACTAAAAGATAAAAGCTTAAAAAAACATATGATCAAATTTTTATTTTTAATAAAAGGACACAATGCTATTCAGCTCAGAATAAAGCGCCAATAAACCGCTTATCCTGATAAAAACCAGTAGTAATGGGTCAAAAATGTCTCCCTCAAATCTCATTTATTAATAGATTTACCTTCTAAATCAATATATCAATCAACTTGCTGACTTATGACATTTGTCACCGCCATTTCATGATGTTTGCATCTATCACATCTTCAGTTTTTCAATAATAATTTCCATCAACAAGTTAGTTCATGCTGCTGAAAGGTAAGGTAATTAGTAATGACAAACTGTCTTTAACACCCGTTACCAGTAATGTTCGATTTCAGCGAGTGTTCATAGACTGATAACCAAGACGACGGTTTACAGAAGCAGTTGGCTATTGTTAGCACTGGCAACACAAACTATCAGCCTGTGAATGTTGCATCTGTTTTTGCTAAAAACCAGAGCGCACCTTATCCAAAATATATCTAAAACAAGGTTGTTAAAGAATATGAAAATAATAAAACCAATCTCTAAATTCTTAGTTATCTCAGTTGCCGTTTATATTGGGATCTGTTTGACCTTAATTTATTGGCCAATACCAACAAAAAAGAATATTGAGAACTATGACTACAGCTCTTTAAAAGAAAGTACACAACAACAAAATAAAGGAAGAGAGCAGAACTTAACTCTAAGAGATGGGAAAGAACTCTTTTTTAGGCACTACGAAGCCAACAGTGAAACCACGTTGATTTTATTACATGGCTCAGGTTCAGAAAGTAAATACCTCAGTAAGATTGCAACCTTCTTATCCAGTAATGGAATTATGAGAGTGATTACTCCTGATCTTAGAGGACATGGTAGAAATAATGGAACACGTGGTGATGTTGATTATATTGGGCAATTAGATCACGACATAGAAGATTTATTTAACCATGTAAAAACTAACTATAACGGAACAAACATACTACTAGGTGGACATTCATCTGGTGGCGGAATGGCTTTGCGGTACGTCGGAAATGAATCGGTATCTCAACCTGATGCTTTACTTTTACTCGCCCCGTACCTTGGGCATGACTCACCGACGGTTAAACCCAATAGCGGAGAATGGGTAACAGTTGCATTAAAGCGCTGGATTGGACTTGAGATGATTAACAACCTAGGTATAACGGCATTCAATGATTTGCCAGTATTATTATTTAACCGCCCAGAAAAATGGAATGATGATTTACAGGTCGAAAGCTATTCTTATCGTATGGCTGTAAATTTTGCACCAAATGATTACCTTGAAGATATATCAAAAATATCTATGCCTACTCTGGTTCTTATCGGTGAAAATGATGAGAGTTTTTATCCTGAAAAATTTAGCACGGTATTTGATAGCGTAAAGCAGAACGTAAATGTTCACATTATTGACGGTGAAAATCATATGAGCATTGTTGATACTGACAATTCACAACGACACATACGGGATTGGTTTAACAGAAATAAATCGAACAACTTGAAAATGTAAGCTCGTAGTTCCCCTGTTTTCGTGGATACTTCCTTATCATTATAAGGAAGTAAATTGTGCTTCTAACAAGGGAACCTTCAAAACGTACTACCTTAAGCATAGAGATATTACTGATGTTAACTTCAAGAAAAGTTTAATGGGCAACTACGACTACTGTTACATCTTCATTCTTTACCGACAATGCTTATCCAAAACTTTGTGCTTTTTTATAAGCTTCTCGGCTTTGCACCCTTTCGAGATAGTTTTTCGTACGAGGTCTATTTTTTAGCAAACCTAATCTATGCGCGATTTCTAATGTGAATGTCATCATAATGTCTGCTGCAGTGAAGTTGTCACCTGCAAAGAAAGATTTCTTCTCTAATGTTGTCTCGATATAACCGAAGTCCAGTGCGACTTCTTTACCAATATAGTGATCCATGGCTTGGGTGCCATCTCGTGTTTCCATTTGCATGAACAAAGTGGAAATAACGGGTAAGCTAAGGGAACCTTCTGCAAAATGCAGCCATTCTAAATACGCATAATATTCAGCTGAGTTCGTTTGAGGACGAAGTGATCCGAGTTCATTTTGATTTAAAATGTACTCCATAATGGCACCTGATTCGCACAAGGTAACATCGCCGTCGACGATGACTGGCGCTTTAGCCAGCGGGTGGATCGCCTTTAAGCTTTCAGGTGCTAATTGGGTAATAGGATCGCGTTGATGATTAATTAATTCATAAGGAAGATTTAGCTCTTCCAATAACCATAAAACACGCTTAGAACGAGATTGATTTAAGTGGTGGACTGTTATCATAAATAACTCGACTTAAAGACTGAGAAAAGAGCAAAGCACTTTGATTTAGTGCTTTGCGTGATGAATGATGATTACAATGCTTTCTCTAAAATTTGCTTGCTCACGGCTAAAGTAATGTCACTGTGTTCACCCAGTGCAACCATGCCGTGTTGCTCTAACATACTCACGAGATCATCAATATCTTTTTCACTGATATTGACATCAGACAATCGAGTTGGCACGTCCATTTGTTTAAAGAATGCTTCTGTTTTTGCAATGGCTTTATCAATTTTTACAGTTTCATCTTCATCCGTAATTTGCCATACACGCTCAGCATACTGAACCAATTTTTCACGCTTTTCTTGGCGCTTCACTTTCATAACTGCTGGTAGCACGATAGACAACGTTCGTGCGTGATCAATGCCAAATCCACCTGTTAATTCGTGGCCTATCATATGGGTTGACCAATCTTGTGGCACACCAGCGCCAATAAGTCCGTTCAAGGCCATGGTTGCTGACCACATGATGTTAGCGCGAACTTCCAAATCATCTTTGCTTTGAGCAGCTAAAGCTTTAGGCCCTTCTTCTATCAAGGTTTGTAACAGCCCTTCAGCAAATCGGTCTTGTACTTTCGCATTAACACTGTAAGTAAGATATTGCTCAATGGTGTGAACAAATGCGTCGATAACACCGTTGCTGATCTGACGGTCCGACAATGACAACGTCACCTTTGGATCCAATACCGCAAACTGAGGACGTACAATTGGGCTTGAGAATGGCAGTTTATGACCGTCACGAGTCACGACTGAGTTACCATTACTTTCAGAACCAGTTGCAGGAAGAGTCAACACAGCGCCCATTGGTAATGCAGCAGTAATAGGTGTTTGTTTTGCTAGAATGTCCCACGGGTCGTCACCGTTAAATAATGCCGCAGCGGCAATGAATTTACAGCCATCAACTACGGAACCACCACCCACAGCTAATAAATAGTCCACATCGTGTTGTTTAATCAGCTGCTGAGCTTTCATTAGCGTGTCGTATTTTGGGTTTGGCTCGATGCCCGAGAATTCAAACCAAGTGTGTTCAGACAGTGCTTTTACCACTTGATCGTACACACCATTTTGCTTAATTGAACCACCGCCATACACAAGCAATACTTTTGCATTTGCAGGGATCTCAGTTGCGATCATCTTAATTTGATCTTCACCAAAGTGGATTTTAGTTGGATTTTGAAATGTGAAATTTAACAAAGTGATACCCTCGATTATGCAATAATTTGTTGAACTAGTTTTTTGGCGACTAACTCTGAACTAGCTGGGTTTTGACCTGAAATGATCAGTCCATCTTGCACCGCTAACGCACTCCAATCATCCACTTTTTGATAATCAGCGCCTCGCTTGATCAGCTCATCTTCCAATAAAAACGGTACGATATCCGTGAGCTGAACTGCTGCTTCTTCAGTGTTTGTAAAACCAGAAACCGCTTTACCTTTAATCGCAAGTTCACCGTTTGCGTCTTTCACGTTTAATAACGCTGCGGTTGCATGGCAGACTGCGGCAACGGGTTTTTGAGCCGCTAAAAACTGCTCGATTAATTCAATAGACGTTTGATTATCAGCCAGATCCCATAATGGCCCATGACCACCCGGATAAAAAACAGCATCGAATTGTTGTTGATCGATCGTTGATAACACATGGGTGTTCATCACCGCTTGCTGCGCCGTTTTATCTTTATCGAAACGATGTGTTGATGCTGTTTGGAAACCTTCTAATTCACTTTTAGGGTCAATAGGCGCTTGACCACCAGCCGGAGAAGCAAGTGTTACTTCAAAGCCTGCATCAATGAATGTGTAATAAGGTGAGGCAAATTCTTCAATCCAAAATCCTGTTTTTTCTCCGCTATCACCTAAAGTATCGTGTGACGTTAATACCATTAATACTTTCTTTACACTCATATTGACCTCTAATC
Source organism: Shewanella sp. OPT22 (assembly GCF_004168585.1). Classification (GTDB taxonomy): domain Bacteria; phylum Pseudomonadota; class Gammaproteobacteria; order Enterobacterales; family Shewanellaceae; genus Parashewanella. The sequence continues at coordinate 260,281 of NZ_PGVH01000007.1, forward strand.
ATTTGAAGTAATTATTTGTCAGACAGTCTACAACAGTATATTAATAAGAATAATGCAGATTAAATCGATATCTTTGTATCAATATTTAATACAATGAAGCGACGCTAATTTTGGAGATGATCGGTGAATATTTCTTTTGAGCAATTGAAAAGTATGGTGGTGTTTTCACACGTCATTGAACAGGGCACGCTCAGTGGCGCCGCCAAACACATTGGGTTATCGCGAGCAGTGGTCAGTTACCACATTAAAAAGCTTGAGAGTCAACTTGGCATCAAGTTACTGAATCGCTCGACTCGTACTTTGTCACTAACCGAGGCCGGAAACGATTACTATCAGTATTGCCGCACGATTGCCGAGCAAGCTTCTGCTGCAAATCAACAAATCGAAAACCTGAAACACGAGCCTGTCGGATTAATTAAGATCACTTGTCCCGTGAACATCGGGTTACAAACCATCGTCCCTGCACTCAATGATTTTAGAAGCCTCTACCCCAAAATTGAACTCGACGTCATGCTCACCGATGAGGTGGTTAATATCATGAAAGAAGGTATTGACCTGGCAATTCGTGGCGCACCGCTGGCAGATTCAGGTTTGCAAGCCACTCAACTGTCGACACTTAAAACGTGCTTATGTGGTTCACCTTCTTATTTTAAGAAGTTTGGTTTCCCTAAGCACCCAACGGACTTAAATCAGCATCAATGGGTAGTCTATAAGCTAACATCATCAGCGCTTGAGTTAACCAAAGGCAGTCGTTCATTCAGTATTGAAATGAATGGTACGATTCAAACTAATAATGCTTCTGCCAGAACAGCGTTTGTAGAGGGCGGGCACGGACTTGCTCGTATTCCCGTTTATGATGCCAAACCAAAAATTGAAAGCGGTACGTTGGTGTCAGTATTAGACGATTACACGATGAGAGACATTAAGGTCTTTGGTGTGTTTCCACCCGGAAATGCCGACTCTAAAAAAATACGTTTACTGATCGACTACTTGAAAACCCACTTTTCAAGACCTGAGGCAGCAGTGCGCTAATATTCCGCCCGATTGCAACCTGTTGATTCAGCTTGATGAGCGACTAATGACATCGAAACGTATGTTGCAAACTGATTGCCTCATACGTTTCAAACGTGGAGTGATAAATAAAAATTATAAACCCAGCTCTAAGCCGTGCTTATATAATGCGTTTTTCTTTAAACCATGAATTTGTGCCGTTAAGGCTGCAGCCTTCTTTAATGGCAATTCAGTGCAAAGAATTTTCAGAGTTTCGATAGATTCAACAGGTAAAGCATCTTGAGCCGCAGCTTCTGCACCATGAATCATCAGTACCATTTCACCGCGTTGCTGATTTGAGTCAGACTCAACTTTGTTCAGCACCTCTTCTACCGTTCCAGATAAAAAAGTCTCAAACGTTTTAGTAAGTTCACGTGCCATAACCATTTGACGGTCAGCACCAAAGCTATTCAACATCGACTGCAAGCTTTGAATAATTCGATGTGGTGATTCGTAAAAAATGAGAGTACGAGGATCATCAACCAATGCTTTGAGCTTGTCTGTTCTACCTTTCTCTTTCGCAGGTAAAAAACCTTCGAATGAAAAACGATCAGATGGTAAACCAGAACCACTCAGTGCAGTAATTGCAGCACAAGCGCCCGGCAAAGGAATGACATCAAATCCCGCTTCACGAACATAATTAACTAAATGATAGCCAGGATCAGAAATTAACGGTGTACCAGCGTCTGAGATTAACGCAATTGAACCGCCATTCTTTAATTTTTCAACGACACCTGCAGCACGATCTCGCTCATTATGATCATGAATAGCGATAGTTTTGGTGCTGACACCAAAGTGCTTCAATAATTTACCGCTATGACGAGTATCTTCACATGCGATTAAGCTCACTTGATTGAGAACCTCAAGCGCCCTTGGGGTTAGATCTTCAAGGTTGCCGATAGGCGTCGGCACGATATAAAGCGCTACTGCGTGTTCCATGGAGTCCTCAATAATACGAATAACAGACTTTCGCCAAAGATAAGAGCAGGTTAAACTGTCTGCAATTGAGACAGTGAAAGTTCCTGACCATAAGTTTCAAAGAACTTGTCGACGGGCACTTAAAAACTGCAAAAACCGAATTCTACCATACAGAGAGTGAATCTGTGTTGAAAAGCGAAACGTTGAAGAAGTTTACCCCAATCTTGTTAAGCAGCTGCCTATTGTTTGCTTGTAACTCGACACCAAATAGACCGAGTTCGAACCAACCGGTTTCAATGGAAGCTGTGACGCTTTCGGCACAGAGCTATTTGAAGCAGGCTAACGACACCAATTCAAAACAACAAAAAGACAAATTGTTGTTGCTCGCTGTAAAAGCACATTTGAATGATAATCAGACTGAAGCCGCTGAAGAAATTCTACAGCGTTTATCTCAGAGTTTAAGCGCATCGCCGACAATCCAAGCTCAGTATCGTTATTTGTCCGCTAAGGTACTAATGAAGCGCAAGCAATACGGCGAAGCATTAAGTCAGCTAAAGTACACTTCTCAATGGCAACTGCCAACTTGGCAATGGCGCAATTATTACCAAACTCGTGCATGGTTATATGAACAACTGCAACAGCCACTCAAGCAAATTGCAGAGCTGAGCTTACTGAGCAAATTTGTAGATTCGCAAGAAGCCAATCAAGTAAACGATAATATTTGGCGTCTATTGAGACCAATCCCACAAGACCAGCTTGCTGAGTTAGCGCAAAACGCAATTGAACCATTAAATGCAGGCTGGTTGCAGCTTGCTTATATCGCTAAACATTATGGAGCTGATCCAAATCAGTTGATCAGCTATTTAGGACGTTGGCAACGTCAGCATAAAAGTCACCCTGCTGCATTAAAACTGCCTTCAGACCTAGAAAAAGCACTGAATACGCAACCTTATACGCCAAAGAAAATTGCGGTGTTGCTTCCACTTTCTGGTGATAAAGGTGAAATAGCCAATCCAGTAAGAGTGGGGATTCTAAGCCGTTATCTCAAAGAGCCTGAAGGAAATGTACAACTTGAATTTTATGATACAGCCACAGACCCAATTGCGGCTTATCAAAAGGCATTAACTGAAGGTGCTGAGTTTGTTATTGGTCCACTGCTGCCAGGCAACCTGAACAAGTTAAAACAATACCAAGCTCAAAATCCGAGCCCTGTTCCTCAACTGTATTTAAATCAAGTTGAGCAATTTACCCCGAGTGAAAATCAGTTTTACTTTTCATTATCGCCGCAACAAGAAGCTGTAGACGCTGCGATGCACATGTTTCGTTCGAATATTAAAACACCACTGATTTTTGCCAGCAATAATAATATTGGTCACCGAATGGCAGCTGCGTTCAACGAAGAATGGCAACGTTTAACAGAACAGCCAGCCGAAGTTCATTTTTACGACAGTGGCGATAAAATGAAAGTCACGGTTCAAAAAGCAATGGGCGTAGCAGACAGCAAAGCTCGCATTGCAAAAATGAAAGCTGCTGTCGGTCGAAAATTAAAAGCGGATTTTCGTTCTCGACGTGATATTGATGCGATTTACATGATTGCCAGCGCTCGAGATTTACCGCTATTAAAACCTTTTATTGATGTGAACTTTAGTGTATTTACTAAACCAGTTCCTCTGTATACCACGAGCCGCAGTCGTCCAAATGGAGATATTCGTCGCTCGAAAACAGAGTATGATGGCGTAACCATCAGTGAGGCTCCATGGCTTATGCAAAATACACCCGATAACCGTATCGTCGATAAGCTTTGGCCAACATGGAATAACGGTCAGCAACGTTTATATGCAATGGGCGTTGATGCATTAGAGTTGGTGGGTAAACTGGCTCAAATGCGTGCGTTCCCTGGTTTCCATTATAAAGGGGATAGCGGTTTACTTTCCGTCAATGAACAAGGCGTGATTGATCGCCAGTTGCAGTGGGGTAAATACCGCAGAGGATATTTACTGCCATTATGAACAAAGGTCAGCAAGGAGAGCTGCAAGCCAAACAATATCTAGAGCAACAAGGGCTCACCTTTATCGAGCAAAACGTTCGCTTTCCTTTTGGTGAGCTTGACCTTGTTATGCGCCAACAGAAATATTGGGTATTTGTTGAGGTAAAATACCGAAGTAACCCCAATTTTGGGGGGGCTGTGAGTGCCGTTTCAGCCAAACAAGTACAGCGAATACGTAAAGCGACGGCTCATTATCTACAACTGAAACGAATCCAAGCCCCATGTCGATTTGATGTGGTTGCTATTGATGGCAGTCACATTCAATGGATTAAAGGCGCATTTTAAAGTTTCCTTTGATAATATAGCGTTAATTTAGTTTTTAAGGATGTATCCATGTTAGACCGTATTAAAGACAGTTTTACTGAATCAATTCAAACCAAAATCGATGCAGCGGAAGCGCTACCTGAATCAATCGAGCATGCTGCGCAAATGATGGTGAACTGCTTATTAAACGGCAACAAGATCCTAGCTTGTGGTAACGGTGGAAGCGCTGGAGATGCGCAACATTTCTCTGCAGAACTGTTAAACCGCTATGAAATAGAACGTCCACCACTACCTGCAATTGCATTAACGACAGATACCTCAACGCTTACTGCTATCGCAAACGATTATAGCTATGACGAAGTATTCTCAAAGCAAATTTTAGCGCTAGGTCAACCGGGTGATATTCTATTAGCCATCTCCACCAGTGGTAACTCTGGAAACGTAATTAAAGCAATGGAAGCGGCATTGAGTCGTGACATGACTATTGTCGCTTTAACCGGTAAAGATGGTGGTGCTATGGCGGGCTTAATGGGCCCAAATGACGTTGAAATCCGAGTTCCGTCAGGTATTACGGCTCGTATTCAAGAAGTGCATTTGTTGGCGATTCACTGCTTATGCGACAACATTGATAAGACGTTATTCCCACAGGACGAACAATGAAAAAACTTGCGACAATCACGCTGGTAACCAGTTTATTAATGCTTCAAGGATGTGCAGGCTTGATTGTTGCAGGTGCCGTAGGTGGCGCTGTCATGCTTAATGACGAGCGCAGCCTTAAAACCCAGCTTGACGATACCAATGCTGATTTTAAAATTGCGGCTGAGCTCGATAAACACAAAGACATCAAAGAACACACGCATATTCGTGTGGTTACAGTTAATAAAAAAATCCTTGTGGTCGGTCAGTCTCCCAATTCTCAACTCAGAGATAAAGCCATTCAGATCATTTCAGAGTTAAAGCTTGGCGATAAGATTTATAACCAAATACGAATTGGCAGCCCAACAGGTTTTACTACACGCAGCAATGACACTTGGATCACGACGAAAGTCAAAGGCCGCATGCTGAATCAAGACGGTTTAGATATTACTCGAATCAAAGTTGTAACTGAAAACGGCGAAGTGTTTTTATTGGGCTTAATTGCAGAAAACCAAGCAGACTTAGCTGTTGATGTCGCACGCCACACTTCAGGTGTAAGAAAAGTCATCAAAGTGTTTGAATTAACCAAAGACTAATTTATTTTAATTATTATTAATTTAGCTTTAATTTCATGAAATAGAGTTCAGACATATACTTTAAGTTATCTATAATTGAAAAGTTTTGGTTATGAGTGAATGTGTTAATGGTTCCATTTCTGCCCATTTGTACCTGCATCATACGACTTCTGAAGAGAATTGTTGCTGGGTAACTGAAACTGCACAACAGTTAGAAACAAGTTTGGTTGATCACCTTAAGGGGGGCCCTCCCCCTAAATTTCTATTCGAGTTCATCCATTCTAAAACGAATGAATTTAGACAGGTAGAATACGTCGTCTCAAAAAGCGAAACTAAATTTTCATTTGAATCAACATTATCATTTTTTGATTCGATTCGAGATTCACGACAGGGTGTGTTTGCAGGTGTCCGTAGTTATTTCCGTCAAGCGATACTTGATGGTCCTGACGGTGTACAAACATGTTCAATATATCAGACGGGTGATGGGCTCAAACAAAAGGTTATTGGTACTGAACTTGTAGATAAGGCAACGAATGTTGAATCCACTTTTGAACTCACACCTTGTGATGACGCCCACCAGCAAGATACAGAAGTATGCGATTATGTTGAAGTTGGAAAAAAGGCAGCATTTTCGAATAATATAAAAATACCCTCGCATCAAGCACAACTGAATCATTTAAAGACATCTCTGAATTGTAAAATAGAGCTCGAAGAAGCGCTCGAGTCTCATAAAGATAAAAAACTAGATGAATTACTTGCAAACGGTATTAACCTCAATCATTGCTTAAAAAAGAATATGTCCCCATTACAGTTAGCCGTTGCTTGTAATAACAAAGTCGCTGTAGAAAAGTTAATAGCGGTGGGTGCTGATCCTCTAAAGATCATCAATGATAAACATGAATCACCACTGGAAATGGCGTGTACAAAAGGAAAGGCTGATATTCTCCATACCTTACTTATTAAAGTCGTTGAGGCTGGTGTTGATGAAGCATTACAATCTGAATTGAGTCGTTTAATGAAACAGGTTCTCATTGAGAAAATCACGCCTGAGCAAAAAATGGATTGTTTAACTCGTTTTACTGATTGCATCACAAATAAACTCATTCCTGCTGATGTAGCAAAAGACGCTTTACAATATGCTGCCAAGGTTGGGTGGCAACTTATCCTTGGACATCTATTGGAAAGGTTGCCATCAGAAGTCAGCATAGGAATAGAACTTGAGCCACCTATATCTCAATCAATGAGCACTCTACTTAAGCATGCGGATGGTGAAAGACTCACGGCTGCATGCCAAAAATTATCACGAGATTTTGTTTTTCCTAACAAGACGAATGATGATGGTGATTCAGTTGCATTCATTCTTGTACGTAAAGCAGTAGACCCGAGTATTTTACAATATCCAAATATTCATAGCTGCATAATGAGTGAATTGCAATCTTCAAGAAAAAACAACCATGAGGAAACTTTAGTATCTCTTGCAGAGCACTGTAAATGCCAAAAAGTTAAAAGCTATATCCTCAAGCTTAACAGTCCCACTGAACGCCGTGAGCTCAATGAAAGCATGCAGCCTCACACTGAGCCAGGAGCTAATGAATACGAATTAGCAGAAACCCAAGTAGCCCCAGAAGAAGCTCATAGCCTACCTCTAGCACAAACGAGTGAAGCATAAACTAGATGCAATAGATGTGATAAAACAGATAATAATTTTATTAACAGATCCAAGTTAAATTGAATTTATAGAAGAAATGGAAATGACCAGCTTGAGCTCAGGCAGGACGGAGAGATGGGAAACCAGCTTTAAAAGATAAACATGAAAAATCCGACTTTTAGTCGGATTTTTATAAAATGAGAGAAATTCAAAATTCTTAAACTAACAAGCCAATTTTTTCATACACTGACTTTATGGTTTGTTCTGCACGAGCTTTAGCTTTTTCAGCGCCTTCTTTCATCACTTTATCAAGATAGGCTTGGTCAGCACGAATTTCACGATAACGTTCTTGTAGTGGCTCTAGCATTGCAACCACAGCTTCACCTGTTGCAACTTTAAGATGACCATACATTTTACCTTCGAATTCTTTCTCTAATTCTTCGATTGAACGCCCTGTTGCACCTGACATTAAACTTAACAGATTAGAAACACCTGGCTTATTTTCAACATCAAATTTAATTCTCGGCGGCTCATCTGAATCGGTAACGGCCTTTTTGATTTTCTTAAGGATCTTTTTAGGATCTTCGAGTAACGCAATGACATTGTTACGATTATCGTCTGATTTAGACATCTTCTTAGTCGGGTCTTGCAATGACATCACCTTAGCACCATGTGTTGGAATAAATGGCTCAGGTACGACAAATGTTTCACCATATGCATTATTGAAACGAGTTGCGATATCACGTGTCAATTCAAGATGCTGCTTTTGATCTTGCCCGACTGGAATTTCATTCGCTTGATAAAGTAAGATATCTGCGGCCATCAATACTGGGTAGCCAAACAGACCCACGTTGATGTTATTCGCGTGTTTTTGCGATTTATCTTTGAACTGAGTCATACGGTTCAATTCACCCATTTGGGTGTAACAGTTCAATGCCCAACCAAGTTGAGTGTGCTGTGGTACATGAGACTGAATGAATACCGTGCTCTTCTTTGGATCGACACCACACGCTAGGTATAACGCTAAGGTATCTAAGCAAGCAGTACGTAATGCTTCAGGATCTTGTCTAACCGTTATCGCATGAAGATCTACAACACAATAAAGGCAGTCATGACTGTCTTGCATTGCCACCCACTGGCGTAGTGCGCCCATATAGTTACCTATGGTCAATTCACCTGAAGGCTGTGCGCCGCTGAGTACGATGGGCTTAGTCATCTGCTGTATTGCTCCTTGAGTTAAGATTGGGCATTTACCCAAGTTAAAATGTCTCTAAACTGGTCAAATACGGCGTCTGGGCCGCAAAGCCCAATATCTTCGCCGTAGTTATAGCCGTAGGTCAAGCCAATTGATGCAACTCCTGCCGATTTCGCTGCAAAAATGTCATTTTTAGAATCACCAACCATTAAAAGCTGTGTTTTTTCTAGATTCCATTCGGAAATAATGTGATTTAATGGCAGAGGATCTGGTTTGCACTTTTCTAAGCTATCACCACCTAATACCAATTCAAAATAAACATCAATACCATAGGCTTCAAGCATATCTGGCACAAAACGATAAGGTTTATTCGTCACAATGGCTAAACGGTAACCTTGCTTTTTCAATGACGCTAACGTGCTTTTTACATGTTCATATAAATCGCTGTGCTTGTTTAAATAAAGACCGTAATGATGCATAAACCGTTCAAGTGCTGAACTGAGTTCTTCAATGGTTGGTTGAGTGCCTGTAGTATTAATCAGTGCACGCTCAACCAATTTTTGTGCGCCATTCCCGACCCAACTGCGCACTAATTCTTGCGAAACTATCGGCTGCTGCAATTCAAGCAACATATCATTTACGCCAGCATGAATGTCAGGAACGCTGTCTACCAGCGTTCCATCAAGATCAAAGGCAATAGCTTTGAATCGGCTCATTTATGCGTCAACCTTTGCAAGCTCACTGCGCATTTCATCAATCACGGCTTTGTAATCTGGTTTTCCGAAGATGGCTGAGCCAGCAACGAACATATCTGCTCCAGCTTCTGCGATTTCTGCAATGTTATCGACCTTAACGCCACCGTCGATTTCCAAACGAATATCATAACCACTTTCGTCAATACGGCGACGTACTTCACGTAATTTATCTAATGTCGACGGAATAAAAGATTGGCCACCAAAGCCTGGGTTAACTGACATCAGTAGAATCACATCGAGCTTGTCCATCACATGATCAAGATAATGCAGTGATGTAGCAGGGTTGAACACCAATCCCGCTTTACAACCCGCATTTTTTATCAACTGCAGACTGCGATCGATATGTTCTGACGCTTCTGGATGAAAAGTAATGATAGATGCACCCGCATCAACAAAATCAGGAATAATACGATCGACTGGCTTCACCATTAAATGCACATCAATATCTGCTTTTATGCCATGATCACGTAACGCTTTACAAACCAAAGGACCAATCGTTAAATTCGGCACATAGTGGTTATCCATGACATCGAAATGAACCACATCAGCGCCTGAGGCAAGCACGTTGTCAACTTCTTCACCTAAGCGAGCAAAATCAGCAGATAAAATGGATGGAGCAATCAGAAATGGACGCATATCATTCTCACACAATTAGATTATTTTTGAGTAGTTTACTCCTCTGTCGGTTTTAGCTCTAGTTGTGATATCTCATTAATTTAAAAAAAAGTGTTTTATCGAATTGAAATTGAAACTAAACATTTTGTTTAAAATCCAAACGAATTTGTTATAATCAAACGTCATTAGTACATTGGGAATCCAGAGTAAGACATGAAAAATTTATGGAAAAACTCGCAACAGCTACGGAATAGCGCCTCCCGTTTCACGTCTAAAAGTATCATTTTAGGTAGCACATTAGCAGTAAGTGTTACTGCAGTTTTAATGAGCAATACTCTCTCGAACTCAGAAGGCACCTTAGCTTGCGCATGCAGTTCAAATGTCACTTATGACACAATGTTACCTGCGAGCCACCCTCAAAACCGCTGTGCCTCTCAAACAAAAGAACTCAATTGGGGCACTTGGCTGACAGGGAAAAGTGGCTCGAGTCAATTTCATTTTTTTGATTTATTTGAACTACTTCACGGTAAACGTAGTGGCAATTTTGATAAACCTAATGCCAATGACATCAATCCGGAGTAATTTATGTTCACACAAGTTTGGCAATTATTTACCAGTACATTAGCTGCTTTTTTTGGTGTTCAATCAGATAAAAATCGACATCGCGACTTTGGTGAGAATGAATCTCCCATTCCATTCATCATCATGGGCATCGTAATGGCAATTTTATTGGTTTTAGGATTGGTTTTTATTGTGAGCCAAGTAACGAGCTAGGCTCCTATTCATCGTCAAAATGGTAGTCTTTATCATAGAGAGCTATCAATTCATCGACTTTTTTTCTGCCATTGCCTTTCTGACTGATGTTGCGTTGTACTTGGATTTTACCTAATCGCGCACCATGATAGAGTTCACGAGTCAGTGGAATATCATGATTACTGATGACAACAGGAATGTTTTTATCACGGGCAACATGACGCGAAACTCTTGCGAGTAACGCCTGATCGTCAAGCGTAAAACCAGCACCTACGTAAGTGGTAAAACTCGCTGTAGTCGATAGTGGTGCATATGGAGGGTCGCAGTAAATTACATCACCGCTTTTTGCCTGCTCGAACGCTTTTTCGTAGCCAATACATTTAAATTCAGCCACTTGGGCTTTCTCAGAAAAAGCATTAAGTTCAATTTCTGGAAAATACGGCTTTTTGTATGAGCCAAAAGGAACATTAAACCCGCCCTTACGGTTATAACGACAAAGCCCGTTAAAACCATGACGGTTCATATACAAAAAGTAAATGCTTCGCTCGAATGGATCTTTTGTTGCATTAAATTGAGTGCGAATGTCGTAATAAGCTTCTTTGGCATTCATCTTTTCGCAAAATAACTTGCGTGATTCTTTGATGTAAAGCTCAGGTTGCTTTTGAATGATTTTATACAGATTAATCAAATCTTGATTTATATCGCACAATAAATACTTTGAATAATGCGTATTAAGAAAAACACTGCCTGCGCCAACAAAGGGCTCAACTAACCTATCCCCATCAGGAAGATAAGTTTTCAATGTATCAACAAGTTTGAATTTACCACCAGCCCACTTTAAAAAGGCTCTATTTTTCTTATTCATGAACTGGATCAGTGTGAAGCAAGACAAAAAAGAATTGTACGTTGATACAAACTAATTTTCACTACTCTTATTCGGATTTTGCAATTCAAGTTTCATTAACGCTTTCCACTTGCGTATCCATGGTTTTGGAAGATCTGTTTCTTTAGCCAATTTAGCTGCAAATGTTTGCGCTAATTGATAATTTTCAAATTCACCAACAACGACAACCCAACGCTTTTTTTGTCTGGCTATTTTTACATCAGAATACGGAGAAAGTTGTTTAACTAGATTATTCAATGATTCCTGTTTACTGACCGTGGCAACTTGAAGGGTGTAACTCTCTGGATTTGGCGCTTTGACCTCAGGAACATCTAACTCAAGCGGCTTTATTACAGATTTGCTTGCGTTAACATCACCTTGTTTATACTCAATTTTAGAAACTTCACCCTCAAGTATTTGACTGGAGCGTTCAACGTTGTCTTCTGCTTGCTGAACATGAGCGAGTTCCGGCTGTTGATTATCGTTCAATTCAACGGGCTTTTGTTTTAGGCGTTTACCTGACATCTCGGCAGTTACTTCATCAAGTTGTTCTGTTTTCTGCTGGGTTACTTGAGGAGCTGCAATATGGCTTACTGCATCTACTTTAGCCTGTTGATTAATCTTAATGCCTTCTTGCTCAACTGTAGTGTCCCTCTCAATCTTATTAAAGACCATTGCAGCATCTTTCACAGGTAAATCAATCGAACTTTGAGGGAGCTCTGTTGCCTCTTCAGAGGCAGGAATCGTATTATCACTATACCCTACAACCTTTAAAAGCGGTTGTTGATAAACCCATGCCAGAGAAGCCAACGTAAACAATAATGCAACTAGGGTAAGCAAACGAAGATTAAGTGTTCTTTTACTCACTTCTTCATTGTGTTCATTCGCTGACTTTACAAATACCTCAACAATATCTTTTGGATACACGCTACCTTGGTTAAAATCAGGTTTTGCGATTAAGTGATTTTCAAAACCGTCACTTTGACTGAGCAACGAGTAATAAAGAGCATCTTGCTCTTGCTGGCTTAATGTTTCGATATAAAGCGAGCTCATTAAGGCCTGATAAGACTCTGGTAATGCTTCATTGAGCTGAGCTTCAAACTCAGCTGTGACTGAAGCAATAACGCTCACGAACTGCCCTGAAACCGATAACTGGCTTAGACCAATTAATTCCGCCCATAATGCATTTGATAATCGCTCAGCATCATCAATGATAATGACAATTGGCTTTTTTAATGTCGACGCAAAATCGACTAATGAATCGGTGAGAGAGGTTTCATCATCAAAGACAGGTTCTGAAAGTAGTGGTAATAGAATTTTGCGTCTTATTTCGGCATCATCCGCATGCAAAGGACAAGAAAGAAAGACAGAAATCTCGTCACTTATTATTCTATTAAGGTGTCTCAGTAGAAATGATTTCCCCGACCCTTCTGCACCACAAACCAGCTGCAATTGCTCTGCATAACTGATGTTATGAGTTAAGCGTTCAGCAAGTGATTCTTGCGATGGTAGCAATAAAGGCTCTGTCATTTCCCTGAGTTCTCGATAAATGAGATATATCTAGCTTAGTACATCGATTAACTGTTGATGACTAACTTCCGATGTCACAACAGCTTCGCCAATCTGAGTTGGTAAAACTAACCGAATTTTTTGATCGAGTACTTTTTTATCTCGTTGCATATGCTTAATAAACGCATCCGCAGACATGGATTTTGGTTTCGCAAGTGGTAGTTCGAATGCGGAAATTAAACGAGAAATGCGTTGAACGGTCTCAAAACTTACCCAACCTAACTGTTGTGACGTTTCAGCAGCAAGTACCATCCCCGCAGACACAGCTTCACCATGAAGCCAATTTCCATAACCCATCTCTGCTTCGATAGCATGGCCGAAAGTATGCCCTAAATTTAACAAGGCTCGACAACCACGCTCAGTTTCATCCAGAGCAACCACATCAGCTTTTATTTCACAGCAACGAGAAATGGCGTAAATTAAAGCCGCTGGCTCAAGCTGCTTTAATGGCTCGACATTTTGTTCAAGCCATTCGAAAAATTCGATATCCCAAATAATGCCATATTTAATGACTTCAGCCATGCCAGCATTAAACTCTCTCACTGGTAGCGATTTGAGAAATTCAGTATCAATAAACACAGCTTTAGGCTGATGAAATGCGCCAAGCATATTCTTACCTAAAACGTGGTTCACTGCAGTTTTACCGCCAACAGACGAATCGACCTGCGCAAGTAACGTTGTGGGTACTTGAATAAAATCAATACCACGTTGATAACAGGCCGCTGCAAAACCCGTCATATCTCCAACTACACCCCCACCTAAAGCGATGAGAACGCAATCTCGGCCGTAGTTATCCTGCAAGAGTTTATCGAAAATATGATTGAGGTACTCGAGTGTTTTATATTGTTCACCGTCAGGTAGTATCACAGAATCAGTCGATGACGCAGGCTTAAAGAAAGCCTTAACTTGTTCAATATAAAGCGGAGCAATAGTGTCATTACTGACAATCAACAAGCGTTTTTTATGAAAATAGCGAGACCAAGTCTCGCTATTTAGAGTGGAGGGTTCTGTAAGGAAGCCTTGATGAATATAGATGCTATAACTGCGTTTACCTAAATTAACCTCAATGGTTTCCATACTTTAAAACGTCCCGAAATTAAAAACCTAATTTCTCAATAATTTGGTTTGCAACAACTTTAGCACTCTGATCGTCAGTCTTAACAACAACGTCAGCAATTTCTTCGTAAAGTGGATTACGAGATTCAGCTAAAGTCTCAAGAACGTGTCTTGGGTCATCAACTTGTAAAAGAGGACGGCGCTTATCACGTTGAGTACGCGCAACTTGCTTATCAATCGTGGTTTCAAGATATACAACAAAACCTCGAGCTGATAAATAGTTACGGATCTCTTTGCTTTGAATTGAACCACCCCCGGTAGCCAATACAATGCCCTGCATTTCTGATAAATCAGAAATGACAGTTGTTTCACGCTTACGGAAGCCGTCTTCACCTTCTACATCAAATACCCAAGCAATGTCAGCACCTGTGCGCTTTTCAATCTCTTGGTCGGAGTCGTGGAATTCTAAATGAAGCATCTGCGCCAAATGGCGACCTATTGTGCTCTTACCTGCGCCCATTGGGCCAATCAGAAAAATATTACGTTTTTCAGCCATTTTTTATACGTCTGAATCTTATGAAGTGTTTGCCTATATCGATTTACAATTGGAAATCGACCTATATCTTACCTTGCTCTTCTAATGAGACTTGATTCGGGATTATCTCAGTTTCCTTGTGCAAATGGCAAGTCATCAAAGCGATTAAAATACGATTTGTCTCTGAGTTTCTCGCTTTTAGGTATGCCATAAACAAAAAGCCAGAGACTAATCCCTAGCTTAGCTATATGTAAATTATAGACTTTTATAATTCTTCAGTAACAATTTTTGGTGTTACAAAAATTAATAATTCACGACGTTCATTTTTTTTCTGTGAATTTCTAAAAAAGTAACCTAAGTACGGAATATCACCTAATAATGGTACTTTATTCACATTATCGATAACTTGTTGCTGGAAAATACCACCTAACACAATGGTTTCACCATTTTTTACTAGCGCCTGAGTACCGATTCGCTGGGTATCAATCGAGACGGCTGTGCCTGTTGGTGTTTGTACGTTTTCACCACGAGAGTCTTGAGTGATTTCCAAGTCTAAGATGATGCGGTTATCTGGCGTAATCTGTGGCGTTACTTTTAAAGACAGTACCGCGGGTTTAAAGGTAACCGTTGTAGCACCACTTGATGCCGCCTGTACATACGGAATTTCAACACCTTGAGAAATATAACCAGAAGTTTGATTTGAAGTTAGCAAGCGTGGACTTGCTACAATTTCAGCTTTATCTTCTTTTTCTAATGCACTCAATTCCAAATCAAGTAACGTACCATCAGCAAAGTCCGCCACCCTGAATGCTATCGATGTTGGGCTAACGTCAGACGGCGCAGGTAGGTTTACATTCAATCTGTCACCTATTGGTGGTACAACACCATTAGATACATTCGATAGACCATCTAAGCGACCTGTCGTTCCACTGTCACCGTCTCGATTAGTGAAGCCCCAACGAACACCAAG
The DNA here is from genome assembly GCF_004168585.1 of Shewanella sp. OPT22. Lineage (GTDB taxonomy): Bacteria > Pseudomonadota > Gammaproteobacteria > Enterobacterales > Shewanellaceae > Parashewanella. The sequence continues at coordinate 275,750 of NZ_PGVH01000007.1, forward strand.
ATCTTCAGCAATATTATCTCGAACTGTAACAACTCTAGCTTCAATCAAGACTTGTTTAATCGGAATATCAAGAATTTTGACTAAGCGAGCCACATTTTCGATAGTGTCAGCGGTGTCCTTTACAAGTAAAGTGTTTGTTCTTGTATCAACAGCAACAGTACCACGCTTAGATAGCAGGCTCGAATCATCACTTTTGAACAAATTAGCGAGATCTTCTGCTTTTGCATAGTTGATTTGAATATACTCAGAATAAAGAGGTGCGAGTTCCTCAACTTCTTTTTTATTCTTTAACTCATTACTTTCTCTGATTGCGATTTCTTCTGCAGGAGCAACCATCATGACGTTTCCTTCGAGACGCATACCGAGCCCCCTCTGTCTCAAAATCAAGTCCAATGCTTGATCCCAAGGCACGCTGTCTAAGCGGATGGTTATATCCCCCTCAACAGTATCGCTAACCACTAAGTTAAAGTTGTTTTGATCAGCAATGATCTGAAGCACAGCTCTTACAGAAATGTTTTGGAAGTTTAAGGTAAACTTTTTCCCTGTATAGACTTTTTCTTTTTTTTCTATTACTTCAGGTTCTTCTTCATCGACAAGTAACCTTATTTGATTACCATCTTGGTTATAGGTGTATTTATACGTTCCAGCAACATCAACTAAGATTCTACTGGTGAGATCTTCTCTAAATGTCTCAAAACTTTTAATCGGAGTGTCAAAGTCATTAACATCGACGATGTACAATAAATCTTCTCCAATCTCGGTGTTGTAAAACTTAAGTTCTAATTTTGCACCAACTTGCTCCACATTAAAGGCGATTGAGCTGTTATTTAATTTAACAATCAGTTCACTGCCGCCCGTCTGTGAACGCTTAAAATCAATATTTTTTATATTGTTAATGTATGAAGAGGTTGAGTTAGATGACTCTTGTTTAATTGAGTCGTTGATCGTTAATCGATAACGATTACCAATCACTCTTGCTTGATAAGGTCTAATTCTATCTAAACTGATGATTGCATTTAATGTAGTCTCACTTTGGTTAAGCGATAAATCAATCACACCTACTTTTTCAATGTTGAATTTTGATTTATTAACCGAAGACACACTATCTGCGAAAGAAATTTTAAGTTGAGCAGGGGTCGCACTCGCATCAACTAATGGCACAGTGATATCATTTTCGAAAATAAATTCAACTTCAAGCTGATGATCCACCACTGCATGATATTTAATATCAAGCAATTTATTGGCACTGTATGCTGACGGAGCAAATACAACAAACGATAAAAGTACTAGTGCAAAGTTCACTGCCTTTATCATTTTAAAACGAATATGTTTGATGATTGAAAATTCCATTATTCTTCTATCCATGCTCTTAATTTCCTGTTAATTCCATGCTACTCATTCTTTTAGTCCAGCAGCCTGAACCATCAGGAACCAATTCAATTATTTCTATTTTTTGCTCAGCAACACTTGTTACTTTGCCATGGTATAAACCTAAATACTGACCCTTACCAACCCGATAGACGCTACCATCAGTGGTTTCTACGAGTGCCCAAATCTTCTTGTTTTGAGAAATTGTTCCGCGCATTTTTAAATTATCGAGTGCGTATGTTTCCAAGCGGCTTTTACGTCTTTTCAAGTCGGGTTGTAAACAATTTTTCTTGGGTTCGATAACTTCTTCAGTGAGTTCTCTAGAAGGTGGAATAAAAGGACTACGTATTAATTCAGCTTGATAGGCATAATGCTCAAACTTCGGAGCCTCTTTTAAAGGAGGAATATGAGCCACATGCTGAGCTTTTGTTGTCGTGACAAAAAGTTCTAAGTCTGAACGATCATTACTGCATGCCGTGAGTCCAAACAATAGGAAAATCGCTATGAGTACTCGCATTAGCCTTTCCCCTTCTTCTTATTTGAAACACTGTCTCCAACTTCTTTAAAACGGTATGTTTTTGCGAAAATCTCCATTTGGAGTAGCCCAGATTTTTCTTTTTTAACCGAAAAATCGTGCAAACTCACAATACGAGGTAACTTAGCAATATTACTGATCATATTACCGATTTCGTGGTAATCACCCACTACTGAAATTTTAATTGGCAGCTCGACGTAAAAATCTTTTTGAACAGGATCTTCCCAATTTAAACTGTTGATCCTTAACCCTGCATCAGTCGCTACAAAAGTCAGATCATCTAACAACCCAGGCATTTCATTTTTTGAAGGCAACATTTTTAGTAATTCAGAAAATTGCCCCTCCATCTCACTCAACTGCTCACGATAAAGCTTTAAATTCGCAGCCATTTGGTACTTTAACTTAAAGTCATTTCTTAATTGAGCTTCTTTACTTTGCATCCTGTCTAATGCGCTTAGCTCATCAGAAATAAAGAAAAAATAACTCCCAATGAAAACTAAAATGGCTAGGATCGCTGCAAAGACAACTTTAACTTGTCGTGGCCAAGCACCTATATTTTCAAAATCTAAGTCATTGAATTGTTCGAGATCTAATTTCATTTCTTGACCTCTTTATTCTTTTTATTTCGATCTTTAGCTGTGCTCATGATACTGATCTGCATCGTGAACTTTTGAAGAAGTCTGGAGTTATTTTCACCTAACTTTACCTGTTGAGGGGTAGAGTCTCCGAGCCATTCTGAAGATTCTATTCTTCTCATCATATTGGTTACATGATTATTTGACTCACTCAGCCCTTCAACAAAAAGCATGTCATCTTCTTTTTCTATATTAGAAAAATATATTCCTGCTGGAACGACTCGAACTAACTCATCTAAAACATGAGTTGGTAAATTTCTAGATTGCTGAAGATCAAGAATGATATCTGTACGACGCTCAATATCTTTTTTGCGCTCAGTGATCGAACGAATTTCTTTAATTTGACTTTCTAACAATGATATTTCTGAAGTGAGATAAGCATTACGTTGACGCTGCTCGTTTTTGAGCATGTCGATAAACCCAAGGGCTGCATAAACGACTAGGCAAGAAACAATAAATACCAGAGCTAACACTCCGGTATAGTCCCTTTTCCTTTTTTCCCTAGCCTCTTCACGCCAAGGCAGTAAGTTTATGTTCGCCATTGTGCATAACTCCTTAATGCTAGGCCAAACGCAACCATGTACTTCCCTATATTATTTTGCAGTATCTCAGTATCTTTATCGTCCGCAGATAGACAACCTTTAAATGGATTTGCAATTATGGTTTGGGTACCTAATTCACTCATGATGACATTGGCAATGCCTTCAAGTCGTGCAGTGCCACCTGAAAGTACAATATAATCGACGTTTTCTTTGCCGCTGGAAGTACAGAAAATCTGTAAAGTACGTTTTATTTGTTGCAGTAATTGAGTTTGAAAAGGAGACAGAACTTCAAACATGTAATCTCGTGGAAGTTCACCAGTCACTTTGGCTTTTTCTGCATCTTCATTAGTCATGCCGTAAAATGATTGTATTGATTGAGTAAACTGTTCTCCGCCAAACGTTTGCTCACGAATAAACGTGGTTTCACCCTTTTCAACTGCAGCAAAAGTTAAAATGTTTGCACCAATATCAATCATTGCAACCACTTTATCAGATGCCCCCTCAGGTAATTGATCAACGATCAATTCGAATGATCGCCCTAAGGCATACCCTTCTACATCAATCACTTTTGCTTCAAGATCAACTTGATCTAAGGCATCGATCTTTGCATCAACATTTTCTGTTCGGCATGCGCTGAGCAGTACATCAACCTTGCTTGGGTCAGCTGAGTTAACGTTTAATGTTTCGAAATCAATACTGACTTCATCAAGCGAGTATGGAATTAAGTTATCAGCTTCGATTTCAATTTGTGACTCCATGTCTTCTTCACTCAGTGAAGCATCCATATAAATCACTTTGGTCATTACTGCTGAACCAGAAACAGAAGCAGCAGCATACTTAACCGATTTTGGAAGACGCCTTTTTACAATAGACAAGGCTTCTGAAACAGATTCTTGTTCACGAATGTCGTGATCAACAACAGCTCCCTTTCGAAGAGGTACTGAAATGTGGTTTACAATTTTAAAACCATCCGTTTGTTTACTCAGCAGTACCGCTTTAATTTCATGAGAGCCAATATCTATGCCCACCATTTGCGGTGCTGATTTTGTCCATAAATTTCCGAGCATCATCCAATACCACTTTTTTAACTTATTTCACAAATAGATTAACAGAATTAAAGAATAGTTATATTAAAATCAAATAAATGTTCAATAATTATGCACTTAATAACAAACTTCTCAACCTTTTTGAGTATTAAACAAGCATTATTTCAGTAATTTATAGAAACAAAAATTTGGTTTATTATTCACTTTATGAGCAAAAAACAACTCATTTTAAGTAAACATTATGTTAATTTCCAACTTTAATTGCGACTTAATTGAAAGAATTTAGATAATAAAATCAATCAATTTCATCCATCCACTTTTAACAAAATAACCGTTATACTAGTGCCACTTAACAATGAGTAGGGAAAATATAATAAGTGAAGTGGTTAAAGCGATTAGGAATTTTATTTATAAGCCTATGTTTGCTTGGTGTCGCTGGCATCGGCGGTGCGTATTTGTATGTATTGCCAGACTTACCTGATGTAGCTACTCTTAAAACCGTTCAACTACAGACTCCATTACGGATATACAGTAGTGACGGTAAACTCATTTCACAATTTGGTGAGAAACGTAGAATTCCACTGAACATTGAAGATATCCCCAAACCCTTACTTGAAGCATTTATCGCAACCGAAGATGCTCGATTTTATGATCATGGTGGTATAGATCCAATTGGTGTCGTACGTTCTGCTTTAGTTTGGGCTTCGACAGGTCAGAAAAAGCAAGGTGCAAGTACGATTACCATGCAAGTTGCTCGTAATTTCTTCTTAACTCGTGATAAAACTATTATTCGTAAAGTTAAAGAAATTTTTATTTCTTATCACATAGAGCAGCTTCTGACTAAAGATGAAATTTTAGAACTTTATGTCAACCGAATTTACCTTGGACAAAGGGCTTATGGTGTTGGTGCTGCTGCCCAAGTTTATTATGGTAAAAGTGTCAATGAGCTCACTCTTCCCGAAATGGCTGTAATCGCTGGCCTACCCAAAGCCCCGTCAACTTTGAACCCTATTACCTCTGCAACACGAGCGATCGCAAGACGTAATATTGTTCTTCTGAGAATGGAAGATGTTGGTTATATCTCAAAGCAACAATACCAACAAGCCATTCAAGCGCCTAACACAGCATCTTATCATGGTGCTGAAATTGATCTTTATGCCCCTTATATATCTGAAATGGCAAGAGATTACATGATCAATAAGTATGGTGAAGAGCAAGCTTATACCGGTGGTTATAATGTTTATACAACGATATCATCGAAGCTACAATTAGACGCTCAGTCCTCGCTTAGAGACAACGTATACGCTTATGATATGCGTCATGGTTATCGTGGTCCTCAAGCCACTCTTTGGGATACAACGACAGAAGATGCATCACCTTGGGGCAACGAACAAATCGTAAAACAATTAAGAAAAGTAAAGCCTATCCAGGATCTTATTCCTGCTGCCGTACTAAATGTTAATGAACAAACTGTTGAAGTCTTATCTCGTTCAAATGAAATGCATACTTTGAGTTGGGATAACATCAAATGGGCGAGAGCGTATATTTCTGACACTAAACAGGGGCCAGCCCCTAAATTAGCCAGTGATATTTTAAGTGCTGGCCAGCAAGTTTGGATACGTAAAGTTGGAGAGCAGTGGCAACTGGCTCAAGTCCCACAGGTATCGAGTGCGATTGTCACCTTGAACCCTCATGATGGTGCCGTTAAAGCACTTGTTGGAGGTTATTCATTCAGCCAAAGTCAATATAACCGTGTAACTCAAGCTCAACGCCAACTTGGTTCGAATATTAAACCATTTATCTATACCGCCGCATTAGAGAAAGGTTATACGCTTGCGACGTTAATAAATAATGCACCGATCAACGAGCCAGATACTCGTCAAGGTATTGCTTGGAGGCCCAAGAACTCACCCGATGTTTATGGTGGACCTACCCGACTCCGTGTTGGCCTTGCAAAATCAATCAACGTTATGGCTGTTAGAGCACTCAGAATGGCAGGACTTACGGCCACTCGCAATCGTTTGATCGATTTTGGTTTTTCCCCTGACGAGTTACCAAAAAACGAGTCTATCGCCTTAGGCTCTCCGTCAGTAACACCAATGCAAGTAGTCACAGCTTTTAGTACATTTGCCAATGGTGGCTACCTTGTTAAGCCATACTTCATAAATAAGATCACTGACTCAAATGAACAAATGGTTGAACAAGCGACACCATTACTTGCTTGTGACAAACCAAAGTCTCAGCCTGAAGTTGATGATAAATGGGCAGAAACACTTGCAGCCTTATCTGAAGAGCAAGGTATCGACGTCCCTTCTCACGAAGAAAAAGACAATCATAGCTGTAGTAATACTCTTGAGCCTCATGGCTATGCAACGCCAATTATCTCAAAGCAAATCGCCTTTTTAATTCGCAGCGCTTTAAATAGCACCATAACAGGTGGCGGAAACTGGGGGAAAGGTACAGGTTGGAACGGAACAGCCTGGCGAGCACAAAGCCTGAAACGCAAAGACTTAGCGGGTAAGACAGGAACGACAAACGAATCTCGTGATACATGGTTTAGTGGTTTCAATTCGGACTTAGTATCAACAGTTTGGGTTGGTTTTGATGATCACTCTCGAGAATTAGGCAGAACCTCTTATAACAATAATGAAGGCCGAGGCCAGCTATTTGGTGCAGAGTCTGGAGCTAAAACAGCTGGACCTGCATGGAACGAATTTATGAAGCAAGCACTTAAAGGCGTGCCAGAAAATAATATCACTCCACCAGCAGGCATTATTTCGGTAAGAATTGATCGTGAAACCGGAAAGTTAACTAAAAAAACCGATTACACCTCGCGCTTTGAGTATTTCATTAAAGGTACAGAGCCCACTGAATACGCCGCTGATAAAAATGATGAAAGCAACATTTTTATCGACAACAGCAAAGAAAGCGACTTGTTTCAGTAAAGTTAAGCTCCTCATATAGCACCGCGAATAAGCGGTGCTTTTTTTCGACATAAACTGTCATTTTGACGGAAAAACACTTATCCTTACCCGCAATATCGAATCAGATAAATAAAATATTATTATGCTCATCTTTTTATCCATCGTTGGCGGATTTTTAATTTTAACTCTAGGCGCAGAAGCTCTAGTCCGTGGTGCGAGTACGATTGCATTACGTTTAGGCATAGCACCTCTCGTCATTGGTCTCACCATCGTAGCGTTTGGTACCAGTGCCCCAGAATTAGCGGTAAGTTTAGAAGCAGCACTTGATGGTAATAGTGGTATTGCGATTGGTAATGTTATCGGCTCAAATATTGCCAATATTGGTTTAATTCTAGGTATAACTGCGTTAATTCGCCCTATTAATGTGCAGTCGCAAATTGTAAAACGTGATATTCCATTAATGATCACTGTTACTCTTCTGTTTTGGGGACTATTGCTTGATGGTGAATTAGACATCATTGATGGTTGCGTGTTGATCGCATTACTGATCAGCTATTTAGGTTATAGTTATTATGATTCGAAAAAAACAGGACAAATAGAAGAAATTGAAACAAGCAAGGCACATCCTGCTTTATCAATTTTAATGATCCTTCTTGGCCTAATCATGCTCATTGGTGGTGGTATTATTTTTGTCGATGGAGCCGTCGATTTAGCTCGTTTATTTGGTATCAATGAAGTTATTATAGGTCTAACGGTCGTCGCAATTGGCACCAGTATGCCTGAACTTGCAACCTCAGCTATTGCAGCTCTCAAAGGTGAAAGTGATATTGCAATCGGCGGTGTAGTCGGTTCTAACCTGTTCAATATCTTAGCGGTTCTTGGCATCACAGCAACCATTCACCCAATATCTGCTGATGGATTAGAGTTTGCTGATCTCGCAGTAATGTTAGGTTTATCTTTATTAATGCTTCCATTTGCCTATACAGGTATGAGAGTTAGCCGCCGTGAAGGTATAGTCCTATTACTCGTCTATATTGCCTATATGTCGTATCTTGTTAACGAAGCCGTTTTCTAATCTCTATTTTTAGCTAATTAAGGGAGCTTAAGCTCCCTTTTTTTATTTTTAAAATCACCCAATGACAAATGTCATTCGATATTGATGACCTTTGTGTCTAACAACATCCTTGTTTTCGTCCAATAATCTCACTCGACACTTAAATTTGATTATTAACCACAAGGATTGTAACCATGAAAACTCTTTTACTTGTAACAAGCATATTAACTTCTTCGTCTGTATTTGCTCTTACTACTGAAGAAGCTATCACAGCCACTGATAATTCAATGGACACATTGAATATCCAGAAGCTTCAGCAACTCGCTACCGAGACATCTGATTACGCCAATGCTTATGCAAACTACCGCTTAGGCGTGGCTGCAAACTTAACGGGTAATACTGATAAAGCTCAACAGGCACTCTCAAAAGCGGCTGAGATTTTAGAGCAACTCAACCAATCTCAGGCTAATGCGGAACACTATGCATTATTGTCATTGGTCTATGGCATGAAGGTGTACATAGACAATAGCTTATCAGCAAGTTTAGGTAGGAAGTCTGGTCAAGCATTAGAGCAAGCTCTTACCCTTGAGCCAAACAACCCAAGAGTAGAGTTGGCACAAGGCATTTCTACCTTCCACAAGCCTCAAAAGAGCATTAGCTTTATCAACGCAGCAATTGCTGACTTCTCTCAGCCATGTACTGAAATCTGTTGGGGAAGTTCAGAAGCTTATGTCTGGCGTGGTTTAGCAAAACAGCAATTAGGCGACCAAGCTGCTGCACATAAAGATTGGCAACAAGCACTCGCTGTAAACCCTAATAATGGTTGGGCGAAAGGACTACTCGGTCAATACTAAGTTCATTGTGGCTAATAGCCTTGAGCTATTAGCCAAAAAGGAAAGCATAATGCACACTACGCAGCAAATATCAGCAGAGTTATCTCTAGAACAACATCGTCATAATTTTAAGCAAAAACGTTTCCTCGCTATGCCGCTATCAGGCACCATAGCTTGGCTTATTATTGCTGTTGGCAGTTACTTCTTTCCTGAATCTAAGCCATTTTTATTATGGATATGTACTGGTTCGATTATTTATTTTGCATTGTTTCTAAGTAAATTCACAGGCGAAGATATATTAGGACGAAAAGGCCATAAAAACCCATTTGATCAGCTGTTTCTTTTGGTTTTAGTGTTATGCATGATGATCTTCGCAATTGCCATTCCTTTTGCGCAAATTGATCATCGTTCCATTCCTTTGACCGTTGGCATATTGACTGGTTTGATGTGGATTCCCTTTTCTTGGTCGATTCAACATTTGGTAGGTTTACTTCATGGTATTGCGAGAACATTTTTAATTTTAGCAGCGTGGTACATAGCACCTGAGCACAGCTTTACCTTAATACCAACCATTATCGTGTTTACTTACATAGTAACAATTCCAGTACTAGAGCTGCGTTGGAGGAAGTATAACAGCGATAATCAACCAATAGATGCCGTTGCTGCTTCTCACTAGGTATAAATTGCTTGATGACATCGTCTTTTTGTCATGGTAAAAAGCTATAAAAATAAGGACATACAATGAAGAAAAGTCATTCGACGTTTTTACCTGAAGACAAGTTTGCATGGGTCTACCTGGTTAACCTTATCTTCTACTTTTTACCTATGTTTATCGCTCCAATGTCAAAGCTGGATATCGTTTGGAGCTTTGTCGCACTGGCGTTATTTTTACCATTATATTTTAAGCTCTTTAGCTGTAAATCATCACAGGCTGTTATCCCGCTTAGTTTAATGTTTGTGTTAGCGGTGGTGATTACACCAATAAATGCTGGTTCACTGGCTTTTTTTTCTTACGTTGCATTTTATGCGGGCTTTCACTTTTCTTTAAAGCGTGCGGCTGGGATTTGGGGAATCCAAGTCCTCACTATTGGCCTATTAAATTGGTATTTTTTTCCTAACTTTTTCTTTATAGCTTGGGGGGGCGTATTAACTCTAGGTATCGGTGTCATTGGTGTAACTAATCGTCACCAACAAGAAAAGTTAAAGATGAAACAACAGAGCAATCAAGAGATAAAAACGCTGGCGACGATAGTTGAACGTGAGCGTATCGCCCGAGACTTGCACGACGTAATGGGACACTGTTTGTCCTCCATCACCCTAAAAGCTGAGCTCGCCAGTAAGCTTATTGATAATCAACATTATGACCTCGCCCAAAAACATTTAAACGAATTAGCCGAGATCTCCCGAGAAAACTTATCACAACTCAGACAAACCGTATCCAACTATAAACATAAAGGATTGGAAACAACGGTAACTGAACTTTGTCAGCGCCTGAGAGACAAGGATATGCAGGTAAAACTTGATGGTGAGCTTCCTACCGCCTTATCTGCAACACAGGAAAGTCATTTATGTTTGATCCTCACCGAACTGACAAACAACATGCTCAAATACAGTCAAGCCACTGAATGCCAGTTCCAATTTGAACAAAACAATGACTCAAACATCATTTCAATGAGCGAAAATCAATCGTTAACCTCTATAAAGGAAGGCAACGGCTTAAAAGGTATACGAGAAAGGATAGAGGACATCGGCGGAAAGTTTGAATATCAATTATCACCAGAATTGAGCTTTACCATTCAACTGCCATTAAAGGACAAAAATAATGATTAAAATTTTATTAGCAGAAGATCAAGCGATGGTGCGTGGCGCTTTGAGCGCACTATTAACCTTAAGTGGGCACTGCCAAATTACCGAAGCAGAAAACGGTGAACAAGCGCTTGCGCTATTAAAACAGCAACAATTTGACCTACTGCTGAGTGATATTGAAATGCCTAAAGTCACAGGCATTGAGCTCGCACAATGGGTGGCGGATAACCAACCGCAAACCAAAGTCGTCATTATCACCACCTTTAGCCGAGCTGGTTATATAAAGCGAGCGATTGAATGTGGTGTGAGTGGTTTTTTATTAAAAGATGCGCCTTCTGAACAGCTTGTTGATGCAATCACATCGGTAATGAATGGTAAACGAATCATCGATCCAGAACTGGCGATGATGGCGATTGGTGATAAAGATCCACTTAATGATAAAGAAAGACGCGCATTACGATTAGCTTCAGAGGGCAAATCAACCTCTGACATTGCCAGCACATTATTTATTGCCGAAGGAACGGTAAGAAACTACTTATCTGAGGCCATCAGCAAACTTAATGCGAGTAACCGAATTGATGCGGCAAGAATTGCTCAGCAAAAGGGATGGTTGTAAAGATAAAGCTCCCAAAATGGGAGCTTACTTCATTGTATCAATCAGTTACCGACGCCAGTTTTTCATTTCATTCGCTTCTTTAGACAGTTGAACCACTTCAGAACGAGTCATTCTGTCTTGAAGTGCCAACTTATCTGCCGATAGAAAAATAAATATATTCCCAATGCCAAGCAAAGACCAAACGACACGAGCATAAGCTGCCATCATGCTGATATTTTGCCCATTAGGGTGTTGAATTTTTAATCGCCAGGTACGCATACCTAATGTTTGCCCACTTTTACTCCAAAAGTAAGCATAAAAACTGGCTAATGTGATCGTTAAATACAACTGCCAGATCCCTTTATATAAAGGAACTGCAAGTAATGCATCAGAGACAATTTTATAGCCATGATTGTTAATTAAGCCCGACTCAATCAAAATCAAAAAGGCAATAAAACCAAAGACCACAGCAAATACTAAAACGCCAGCTGCAATCAGTGTGTCATAAACCATCGCACCTAACCGCCTCATAAACGTAGCACGGGGAAAGTTCGCATGCTCAGGGTTGATCATTACCATTATGCTTCCTCTTCCTCTCGAACAAAATGTATATGAGTAAAGCCCATCCTTAAAAATTCGGTTCTTCTGAAATCTCTTTCAGCTCGAGCCCCTTTCTTGGAAGTCATCGCTATTTGCTGCTCCATCTGTAAAAAGCGAGTTAAATCGATTCCCTCTGCTTCTGCTGCAGCCTCATACAAGTCATGATGTACAGTATAACTAAAAGGAATGGTTTTGGTTTCACCTTTAAAGGTGTAGCGAACTTGACGTGCCATATTGACTCCGAGTAATCAGTTATCGATATTATCCGAGATTGTTGATATCAATTGCAAACGTAAACAACTTGTTTAATACATATAACATTTGATATTTTACTCTATTCGTCATTCGCAACAATTTGGAGGTTGCATGTTAACGTTTCTGTTAGCGCATGAAAATTGGCCTTTCGCATTCGCATTCGCTTTTGTCATTGCCTTGGGGATATTCGAAATTTTAGCCATGTTACTTGGCTTAAGTTTATTGAGTACTATCGACGATATTTTGCCTACCGAGATTGATGCTGACATTGATTCCAGTGGAGCTGCAAGTGGTATTACTGGTTTATTAGGCTGGCTATGCTTAGGACGATTACCACTGCTGATCTGGTTAGTTTTGACATTAACGACGTTCTCGATATTAGGTTTTATAGGCAGTTATCTCTCCATTTATGTTTTTGAACATTATCAACCCATCTGGATGGTTACCTCTTTAGCTGCTGGTATCACAATTATTAGTATTCATTACACTGGGAATTGGTTAGCAAATCTATTACCTAAAAATGAAACCAGTGCTATTAACCGCGATGATTTAGCAGGCAGCGTTGGCAACATCACGCTTGGTATTGCCACTCACGAAACACCTGCTGAGGCGGTAATTAAAGACGCTTTCTTACAAAAGCATTATGTCCGTGTGATCCCAGATTCTCCTCGTGACACATTCACTCAAGGTACATCCATCATTCTGCTTCGCCGCCAAGATAACCTCTGGTTAGCGGCAAGATACCAACAATAACAATTAATCCATCAAGGAGTTTTAATGGAAATTCAAGGACTCGATCTCAACAGTATGCCATTCGTATTTGCAGGTATGGCCATATTCGGATTCATCATCATAGGGGTGATGTTTGCCAAACTTTACACCCGAGCAACAAAAGAACTCGCATTTGTCAGAACCGGATTTGGCGGTGAAAAAGTCATAAAAGACGGTGGCGCCATTGTATTGCCAGTACTGCACGAAACGATATCCGTAAATATGAATACGTTGCGAATCGAAGTAGAAAAAACTCAAAAAGATGCGTTGATCACCAAAGATCGTATGCGTGTTGATGTAAAAGCTGACTTCTATTTGCGTGTAGCTCCCAACGCCGAAGGGATCTCAATGGCCGCTCAAACTCTTGGTAATCGTACCAATCGAGTAGAAGAGTTAAAAAAGTTAATGGAATCCAAATTCGTTGACGTTTTACGCGCCGTTGCTGCTGAAATGACAATGACAGAAATGCATGAACAACGGGCTGATTTTGTGCAACGCGTACAAAATAATGTGGCCAACGATCTTGAAAAGAATGGTCTAGAGCTTGAGTCCGTTTCTTTAACAGGCTTTGATCAAACCGACCTTAATTACTTCAATGAAAATAACGCATTCGATGCCGAAGGTCGTGCTCGACTGGCTAAAATCATCGAAGAAAAGCGCAAAGAAACCAACGACATTGAACAAGAAAACCGCATTAAGATTGAGCAGCGAAACCTAGAAGCCGAAAAACAATCACTTGAAATCGAAAAAAATGAGCAAGAAGCGAAACTTGTTCAACAACAAGCGATTGAATTTAAGCGCGCAGAACAGCAAGCTGAAATCATTAAGCAAAAAGAGCTTAAAACTCGCGAAGAGCGTGAAGCCGAAATTGCTAAAGAGCGTGCTATTGAAACCGCTGAAATTGAGAAAAAACGCGACATTGAAACTCGTGAAATCGAAAAACGCCAGCAAATCGAACAGTCTCGAATTCAACAACAACGTGAAATTGAAGTTGCAGAGCAAGACAAGCAGATCGCCGTAGCTGCAAAATCTGAAGAAGAATCAGCAGCCCGAGCCCGTGCTGCTGAAGCAGAAAAAACGAAAGTAGAGAAAGAAGAAGCCGTTGTTACCGCAAAACAAGTTGCTCAGGCAAATCGTCAAAAAGATATCGAGGTGATTGATGCTAAGAAGGAAGCTGAGCGTGAAGCCGTTGGTTTAATCACTCAAGCTGAAGCTGAGAAACGTGCTGCTGAAGATAAATCTGAAGCAATTCTCATTGAAGCTAAAGCCAATTCTGACGCCCTACGACTCAAGGCTGAAGCCGACGAAAAGATTTACGAAGTTGAAGCGGCTGGTAAACAGGCACTTCACCAAGCGCAGAACGTCTTGAGTGTTGAGCAAATTGAACTACAAAAATCATTAGCCATTTTACAAGCGCTACCTGAAATTGTTGCTAATGCTGTTAAACCAATTGAGAACATTGAGCAAATTAAGATCCTACAAGGCTATAACGGCAATCAAGCAGGTTCGAATTCTGATAAGGGTTCAAATGGAAATGGTGGTAGCTTTGCGGAGCAAGTAACCCAAGCAGCTTTAGATTATCGAGCGAATGCACCGGTAGTTGATGCCATGCTAAAAGATATCGGTTTAGTTGATAAAGCTACTGGCAGTCTTGGGGATTTAATGACTGGTGAGCATAAGTTGGCTTCTCAGTTGTTAGGTAACCAAAACGAAATAGCAGAGTATAGTACTGAAAAAACAAAATAAATTAATCTTAACAATTCAAACCTAGATGTAGAGCTTCTACATCTAGGTCAATAAACTAAAATAATGTGATTTAATTATTATAGTTATTTTCGGAATTTACTTTACTACAAGGAGTATCTGGTTCTATCCAAGCAGCAGATATTGCAACATTATCGACAGGACGGGTTACCTTATAAATAACTTTTATAACGCCATAATCAATAGACTTAGTTTTTCCGGTTTCAGGATCAGGTACATTATTCAAAACATGAGAAGAGTCCCAATTACAATAAGCTGCTTTTAATCCTGTGACATTTTTGTTTTGATCATGAGTATATGCTCCCTTTAATTTTGTGGATTCATCAGGGATTGGCCAACCGTCTTGAACAGCCTCATTCGGTAAAGATGGAGCAAGATAGAATTGAACTCCTCCATTACCTTCTTTAAAAGGTGAATTCGTAGTAAAAAGAACTAAAGCCGCATCCTTATTAAAATGTTTATTCACAATATCTCTGCTTGCAAAAACATGCAGTTCTGCATATCCCATTTCACCGGGATTACAATGGTTGATTACTTTAATGGAGTTCGCAATTTCAGGGACTAATTGACCTGGAGAAAGAAGAAATGGTGATAAAGGGACATTGACTTTAGTCTTTTGACAAATATCCCATGCGGTACTCGTACCATACCATTTTTTATCGTCAGCTTGACTTACTGCTATAGAAAATTTTGCAGGGTTATTTTTACAACCAAGACCTTCAGAATAGAGCGTAGCGCCTGTTTCAGGGTCTGTTACTTGGCTAACAAAAGGACAATTTTCAAACGTTTTAAGGTATGCAGGCCCACCTGAGCTTAATTGTACATCAGCCCCTTTAGCAGAAGCCCAACAACTAAAAAGAGTTATTGATGATACGGCCAATAACTTTAAGGTAATTTTCATCATTCTACTTTCCTTTCTAGGTTTGAAAACATTCAAACATGAATAATAGACCACTACATTCAGATTGCCTTATTAACAATCGTTAATCTTGTAAGAAACTCGGCTGAGTTCAGGTCTTGTAGCTAAATAATTAAAATCGGGGTTTTCTCTCAATGAATCAACAGCAAATTGAATTGATACAACAAAGCTGGCAACAAGTTCTACCGATTAAATTGCAAGCTGCAGAGCTGTTTTATAATCGCTTATTCGAACTTGATCCAAGCCTAAAACCAATGTTCAAAGGTGATATAAAAGAACAAGGTGATAAGTTAATGCTTACCTTAACTATTGCAATAAATAGCTTAACTAAACTTGAGACTTTAATTCCCGTATTAGAAAATATGGCAATTCGTCATATTGGTTATGGTGTGCAAGATCACCACTACCAAACGGTTGGGCAAGCTTTGATTGATACTTTGGCCAAGGCCTTTGGGGAGGCGTTTACCAGCGAGCTGAAACAGGCGTGGTTAACGATGTACAACACGGTCGCAGATGTCATGATCAACGCCACTAAAAAGTAATTTAATAAGTGTTAGCTAATTGAGTATATCTTTTAAACACAATTAGCTAACCTACAATATTTAAATCGAAAAAATTAATCTTCAAACAATGGAGAACAGGCTTTTAATTTTTTATTGATATTGCCACTCGCCATCAATGGTTGGTACATCCCTTTTTTCACTGTTGTTACCTGTACTCTCTCTGTTTCATTCTCACTATCTGAAAAGTCGATGTGCATCTGCCCCATACTTTGAGATTCACAAAAATAATATTCCAGTCGAGACGAGTCAGCCACATTACACCATATTGTGTGCGGCATCTGCCCTGCTGAATATTGGTAAGGGTTAAACCCTAAAGGTGCTGCACATGCTGCAGCAATAAATCGTGTTTGCGATATGGACTGCTCAATGTTATCTAAAGGTTCAGAAAAACTCATGTAATAACTGCCACGAGCAAAATTTTGAGTTGATGAGTCTCCGCCTGGAGCACTAACTACTGGCCTCTTATTGAAAACTGGGGATTTACCCCAAAGAAATTGCCAGTACTGATTAATTTGCAATTGAGCATCATAATTTGGGTTGTTAGTAGCGACTTTATACTCTGAACTTTCATGAACAATAAACTGCCCTTGCTCTAATTCAATAATTGCGGAATTTCCGCTTGGGTCTGATAAACATAAATGCAATTGTGCAGGATGCTTTTCCACCGCAGTATCTGGCACATTTTCAGTAATAAGCACTAATTTGCATTTTCGAAAGTAATTTGCTGCTTCAGCGACAGTCATGAATCGATCTAAAGTAAATTGAGCCCACCTTAGTGCACTGATGATTTCAGCATCTTCAGGCATCGCTTGTGTGGACTGATACGTAGAATCGCTATCTGACAAGGCATTTACTACCAAGCCTTTTTCATTTATACCGTCAACGGTGGCATAACCCTGTGCATCGTCACCAACAACGGTTGAGATACTGGCGTATAAGCTGTCCCATTTAAGAATATTTTTTATTGGCAAACTGTGTATCTTAGCCGTTTGTTTTGATAGTCCTACTCTCGACTCCCCGCTCCCCATCCGATACAAATATGTATTCATAAATACAGCCCAATCCATGTTCCGAGCGGTAACAGGAAAGTGAGCATTCAGGTTATTAAATATGCGAGTACACAAAGTTTTACTCCTTGATTGTAATTATAAGTACGATATTCTGGTCAAGGAGTTTACACTCTAGCCGCTAACCTAAATATATAAAATTGGAACAATGCGCTAAATGAACAGTTTGGATCTCAATAGCACTGAAAAGTTAAGAGATAGAGTTGTCCTCGGGATGAGTGCAACTATGTTTTTTGTCGCTATTTATTTAAGTTATGCCGTTTTTACTACAGGAAAATATCTGCTACTTGCCAGTTTTGAGTTAGGGTACGCCATTTTCTCTGGGTTTATCTTTTGGAAGTGCATAAAACGTAAACTTACTCAAAACAAAAAAATTATCTATATATATTCTCTCATCACATTGATTATTTACGCTGTTTATCTTGGCAAACTGCAAGGGTTTATTCTCGGCTGGGTGTTATTCATTCCAACCTTAAGTTATTTATTGCTTGGAAATAAATTTGGATTTTCAACAAGTCTAATCAGTTTTCTGCTAACAATTCTCACCTTTTCGCTGCAAGTAACACTTCCAGCTTCGTATGTTTGGAGTAATTTTATCCTATGCTTTTTGTGTATTTGGGTGGTATCTCATTTTTACGAGTCGGCTCGTTCCGCCTCCGAAAAGGCAATGAGGTCACTGGCAATGAAAGACAACTTAACTCAATGTAACAACCGTTTAGCACTTAACCATCATTATGAAAAATATCGTTTGAGAGATAGCATTTCGAATTTTCATTTATTACTGCTCGACATCGATTATTTCAAGCTCGTCAATGACACTTACGGTCACGAGGCTGGAGACTTGGTTTTACAAAAGGTGGCGCATGAGATCACAATATTACTGGATGATAATCATTTGTATCGAATCGGCGGTGAAGAGTTTTGTATTATGATCAGTCAAGACAGTAAATTTAAAGCCATCGAATTTGCCGAAAGTGTCAGAGTTACCATCGAGAATTTACAAATTCAGTTTAATAATCAATATATTCCAACGACTGTCAGTATCGGAATTGAAAAAATTCAAACAAACTCTCAACTATCTGAAACACTTCGACATGCTGATATCGCACTATATCAAGCAAAAAGAGATGGTAGAAATAACGTGAAATATTACACGGATTAACCGCTACCCAACTTCTAAAGTACACACTCCATAAACCTGATCTAGAGCGGCCGCTGGCACTGGCCCTCGATACATCCTCATGCATTCAAAATCATTATTTCTAAGCCGTAGATCTTTAATAAAGTGATCGCTATGACAATTGGCTTCTGGAATATCAATTAATAGCTCTGCATCTTGTGGTAGTTGAGCTGCAAGAGCATGAATGATCTCTTTAGCGTTTTCTAGAGAGTTCGCATAAATTGGCCCAACTCTAAAACCTGTTTGAGCTTGCCTTGCAATACCCACTGCAATTAACTCGTTTCCCTCATTGTATTTCGATGCAAACTTCATGGTTGGATCGCTATCTAGCCAGGTACTGATAAACTCTAAACGAGGCTCATACACGAACTTGGTTTCGAATAATGCCAACGTTTTACTGCCAACCTTATCAATAGAAATATGCTCACTGATTAATTCTGAACCTGTCACAAAATATGAAAACCTTCGATTAAGATGGTTATCAACAAACCCATTTTTTGCGTAATTATGAGTCTGCTCTAATACCCCATCACATCCAATGGATTTAACCCCCATTTGTTCCATGATTCTCAATCGATGCTGATAAGCACTAAGCCCATACCCTTTGCCTCTATTTTTCGGGTCAAATACCAAATAGAGACCGAAAAATGCGAATTGAGTGTCATAAATGCATGCACAGCAACTTGAGACCACTTTGCCATCCATTACGCCAACAAACATATGTACACTTTTCGATTTTGAATAAGTAACTTGATCGAAAACACCTGGATTCCATTGTTCAACGACCATGGTCCCATATATCTCCATAATATCTTCGGCTGTGGCTTCTCTTATTTCAAAACTCTGCATACTGGAGCAACTTATTGATTGTTTCACTAACTTAAAACTAGATTTAAAGTTAGTGACTGTCTAATTAAAATTCTTCTATCTAATTACGGTTTCAATTCAGGCTTAGAGAAATAACGAACGGTCAATTTATAAGGGTGAGGAAATTGTTTTTCGAATTTTTTATATAGCATTTGAACATATTGAGTTTTGTCAGCGGCATTAACATGTTCAAAGCTTTCCCATTTTATCCAGGAGTAAATCACTCCATCAGCCGCATGATAAACGCACTTATCTTTATAGCCTGAAAACTTAGGCAAATTTTAGATCCACACATCATGATCTGACTGGATGAAACTTTTCACAAGACTAGGCTTTACTTTTATTTTAAGAAACTCATAGGCGGGTTTTGGATTATATTGATCCGCAATTGCGGCTTGTTTATTGAATTCATGCAAATCAGATACTGAAAAATGGTAATCATTGTTCATCGCACTGACGTTTAGGGTAATTAATGATAAGAAATAAACGAATTTCATAATACACCTCTTTTAGACGTATTAAGCTTAGTATAAATTAACCATTACTAAGTTAAGATCGTCGATCAGTTTACTCTAAACAAACTTCAACTCTTGGTGTTAATTTTGTCACCAATTCATAGGCAATTGTTCCAATATGTTCGGCCACTTCTTCTACAGGTAAAGCTCGGCCCCACAACATCGCCTCATCACCCACGATGTCCGCTGCATCAGGACCAAGATCGACAGTTAACATATCCATCGAAACCCTTCCCACAATTGGTACTCGGCGACCATTAATGAATACAGGTGTACCTTCAGGGGCATTACGCGGATAACCGTCACCGTAACCAATTGCCACTACACCTAGCTTAGTATCTTCTTCAGCAGTCCAATAGGCTCCATAACCCACACTCTTGCCAGCTTGATGGTTACGTACAGCAATTAGTTGAGACTTGAGCTCCATGGCTGCAGTTAACCCGTGATTTGAACCTAAATCTCCTACGACAGGCGATACGCCATAAAGTGCGATTCCTGGACGAATCCAGTCAGCTTGAGTCTCTGGCCAATATAATGTTGCGGCAGAGTTAGCAAGTGTTCGCTCTCCCTCTAAATCGGCGATTAATTCATTAAACTTAAGTTGTTGTTCTTGAGTTAACATGTTGCTGGGTTCATCTGCACATGCAAAATGTGTCATTAAATTAATGGGCTGAGACACATTTTTATTTTGTGATAAGCGTCGATATGCGTTTTTGAAATCTTCAGCTAAAATACCAAGCCTATGCATCCCTGAATCTATTTTTAACCAAACCACTACAGGCTTTTCAAGCTCAACTTGCTCTAGCATGTCGATTTGAGCATCGTGATGAATCACTGTCTCAATTTGATGGCTGACGAGTATAGGTAAATCAGTCGTGTGAAATACACCTTCAAGCAACAAAAGCTTTTGACTGATGCCACCGCCTCTTAGCATTAACGCTTCTTGTAATCGCGCTAATCCAAAACCATCGGCTTCAGGCAAACATTCTGCAACATTAAGTAAACCATGACCGTAGCCATTAGCCTTGACCACGGCCATCACTTTGCTGTTTGGTGCAATTTTTTTTAGCTTAGCTAAATTTGCTTTTAAAGCGCTACAACTGACTTCTGCGCGTGGAAATGGTTTCAACGAATACCCTTATTGACTTGAACTATCAGTCTTCTTCAAACTGTGGACCCGCAAAATTATCAAAACGAGAAAATTGGCCTTGGAACGTTAGTCGCACTCGACCAATTGGGCCGTTACGTTGTTTACCAATAATGATTTCTGCCGTGCCTTTATCTTCAGAAGTATCGTTATAGACTTCGTCACGATAAATAAACATAATTAAATCTGCATCTTGCTCAATTGAACCCGATTCACGAAGATCTGAGTTAATCGGTCTTTTATCAGCTCTTTGCTCCAAAGAACGGTTTAACTGAGAAAGCGCAATAACAGGTATACCTAATTCTTTTGCTAATGCTTTAAGCGAACGAGAAATTTCAGCAATTTCTAAAGTACGATTATCCGATAATGCAGGGACTTGCATCAACTGCAAGTAATCGACCATGATCATCGACAAACCACCATATTCTCGTGCGATTCGTCTTGCTCTACTTCGAACATCGTTTGGTGTCAGACCTGAAGAATCATCGATGTACATTTTACCTTGTTCGAGCATAATGCCCATCGTCGATGATACTCGTGCCCAATCATCGTCATCTAAGCGACCAGTACGAATTTTAGTTTGATCAACTCTTCCCAAAGATGCCAGCATTCTCATCATGATTTGTTCTGAAGGCATTTCTAATGAGAAAATAAGAACAGGCTTGTCTTCATGTAATGCGGCTTGCTCACACAAGTTCATTGCAAACGTGGTTTTCCCCATTGAAGGACGTGCTGCAACAATCACTAAGTCACCAGATTGAAAACCCGCCGTCATGTTGTCCAAATCACCAAAGCCACTGGATACACCGGTTACACCGTTATGAGGGTTATTATAAAGCTCCTCAATCTTATCAACGGTTTTTTCCAAAATGGATTTAATTCCTTCTGGACCCGAATTCGCATCAGCACGTTGTTCTGCGATTTTAAACACTTTAGTTTCAGCTAAATCGAGCAATTCACCTGAATTTCGACCTTCAGGATTATAACCAGCGTCAGCAATATCATGAGCAACACGGATCATTTCACGAACAACGGCACGTTCACGCACAATTTCAGCGTACGAGACAATGTTACCAGCACTTGGTGTGTTTTTAGTGATTTCACTGATATAGGCAAAACCACCAGCATCTTCTAACTGATCTTCAACTTCAAGTTGCTCAGTTACCGTCACCAAGTCGAGTGGTTGTCCACCCTCAACCAGTTTTCCCATTGCTTCAAAAATTAAACGATGAGAACGAGAATAAAAATCTTCTCTTACCACGGCCTCTGAAACTTTGTCCCAAGCTTCTGCATCGAGCATCAATCCACCTAAAACGGATTGCTCAGCCTCAATAGAATGAGGTGGCATTTTTAAGCCTTCGACTTGCTCATCATTGCGTTTGAATTGAGGCTTTTTATTGCCCTGTTGTGCCATTGAAGCTCCCTTTTACGATTCATCGTAAAAATGTGGTAAATTCCTATCTTCTTAATAATATTCTATCGCTAGCGAGTAGAAAATAATAACTTTAATTTAGGATTCGATATGCGCAAGGCACTCATTGCGGTCTTGATTTGTTCATCTGGTGTAACTTTCGCCGATGAAGGTCAATGGCAACCATACCAATTACCATCAATAGCAGATAAATTGTCCGCTCGTGGCATTGAAATTCCGGCCAAGCAACTGGCCGATTTAACTCAATACCCGATGAATGCAGTAGTAAGCTTAGGTTACTGTACAGCAAGCTTTGTTTCACCAAAAGGTTTAGTTGTGACGAACCATCACTGTGCGTATGGTGCCATTCAACATAACAGCACAAAAGAACATAACTACCTTGCCGATGGTTTTTTAGCAAGAACCCCTGATAAAGAACTGTCTGCTGGCGCAAACGAGCGCCTTTACATCACTGAAAAAGTCACTGATGTAACGGACCAAGTGCGTAAAGATTTAGGCAATGACCCACTGACTCGCTATGAAACGATTGCACAACGCCGTAAAGACATCGTTAAAGCATGTGAAGCCGATGATAACTACCGTTGCTCTGTTCGTAGTTTCCATAATGGTCTTGAATACTATCTAACAAAGCAATTAGTCATTCGCGACGTTCGTATCGTCTATGCGCCACCAGCAAGTGCAGCCGCATTTGGTGGTGATATCGATAACTATGAATATCCTCGCCACAGTGCCGACTTCACCTTTTTACGTGCTTATGTTGGTAAAGATGGAAAACCTGCAACATACAACAAAGAAAACGTACCATACACTCCAAAGGGCTATGTAAAAATTGATCCTCAAGGTGTACAAGCTGGTGATGGTGTTTTTGTTGCCGGCTATCCAGGCCGCACAAGCCGTTATCGCTTAACTAGCGAAATGAAGTTTGCTGATGATGTTATGTACCCTGCAATGGCAAAACGTTATCAACAACGTATTGATACGATTGAAGCCATGGGCACTGAAGATAAAGCCATTAAAATTCAATATGCCAGTACCTTAGCTTCTACGGCCAATCGAATGAAAAAGCTCAATGGCTTATTAGACGGTTTTAGAGCGACTGACATTATTGGTATTAAGCAGAAGAAAGAAGACAGTTTTAATGCTTGGTTAAACAAAAACGAACCTGCTAAAACCGCTACAGTTTCTGAGTTAGAAACATTGTTAAAGCAGCAACAAGCCAGCTTTGAAAAAACGTTTTATTTTGATAATGCGCAATCAAGTACATTGCTTGCAGCAGCAAAGCGTCTCTATCGCCTTGCCAATGAAAAGCAAAAGCCTGATAGTAAACGTGAAGTAGGTTATCAAGAACGTGACATGAAATTATTTTCAGCACGCTTGAAACGTATCGATACTCGTTTTAATCCTCAAGTTGATAAAGTGCTTTGGCAGCAAGACGTAGATGCCTATTTGGCGCAAAAAAACAGAGTTACAGCACTGGATGCGACATTTAATAACCCAAAACTTGTTGCAGATACTATCAGTGCGATGTATCACCATTCAAAACTAGCTAATCATACTGAGCGATTAAAGTGGATGAATGCAAGTGTTGCTGATTTTAAAACAAGCAGTGATCCTTTTATCAAGCTTGCAGTAGCCCTATACGACACCAATATGGCTAATGAAAAAGCAGATAAAATTTTAGCAGGAAAACTATCTGTTGCACGTCCTGATTATATGGCTGCAATCATTGCCTATAACAAATCGCTCAACCTTCCTGTTTATCCAGATGCAAACGGTACTCTGCGTGTAACTTATGGCATGGTTGACGGCTATCAAGCACAAGATGGCATGTATAAACAGCCATTTACTCGTTTAGAAGGCATTGTTGCTAAAAATACGGGTATTGAACCTTTTGATGCACCAAAAAAGCTGATTGACGCCATTAAACAGCCGAGCCAAGGTAGTCACATCGTAAAGTCAGTCTATCCTGATACTCGTGGTTACCTATGCCGCCTATTCTCATGTGAAGCGAAACCTGAAGTATTCAATGGTGTGCCAGTTAACTTCTTATCAAGTGTTGATACAACGGGCGGCAACTCAGGTTCGCCAGTATTTAACGGTAAAGGTGAGTTAGTCGGTTTGAACTTCGATTCAACTTATGAAGCCATTACTAAAGACTGGTACTTCAACCCGACGATCACTCGTGCTGTTCATGTCGATATTCGTTACATCTTATGGATGATGGATAAAGTCGACCATGCGAATGAGTTGATGAAAGAATTAAACGTCCAATAATATTAAAAAGGCTCCTCATTTAGGAGCCTTTTCTCTACCTAGGATGTTTTAAAGGTGTTTATCTAAAAATGCACTCAACTCTTTAAATAAAATTTTACGACTCTCTTTATCGTCAAAGTAATGGGTGCCATCTTTGATTTCCACATAATCAACATCTACTTTTTTCTTTGCTTGATCATAAAAATCAGAAGATTGGGTGTGGTGTACTTGAGTATCTTTGGTACCATGAATGAGCAGTACTGGAGATTTTATTCGGTCGATATGATTTATTGCAGAAACATGTTCAAGTTCATCAATCGCTTTACTATCCGACATATCAACAATGTTATTTAAATCAAAGAACCAGTTATTTTCATCTTTAACGAGTTCTTTTACGTCACTAATCCCTGAAATACTGGCAACACAATCAAATCGGTTTGGCTCTTGAAAAGCAGAAGTCAGTGCGACATAACCACCATAACTAAAACCAACTACGCAAGCGTCTTTTTTAGACACAGAGAAGTTCTCTACGACATAATCCATACCATCATAGATATCCTGTTGCATTTGTTTACCCCATCCCATGTAGCCATCGGTTTCAAAATCACTTCCAAATCCCGTCGACCCTCTAAAATTGACCTGTAAAACGGCATGCCCTTTTGCAGCAATAAATTGCTTAATTGGGTCAAAATATCGATAGTCTCTGGCATTTGGACCACCGTGAGGAAGCACAACCAAAGCTGGTTTTTCAACGCCTTGAGGAATGGTTAAATAACCTGGAATGATCTTACCATCGCGAGCCTTAAACTCGATATTTTGAGTCGTCATCATTGGTTGTTTAACTAATTGAGGGATTTGAGCCAACCAAGCGCCAGCTTTCTGATTTCGTAAATCAATATAATAATATACAGGGACTTTATTTGGCGACTGAGCCCAAGCAATAATGCGTTTTTTGTCTTTGCTAGCGCTGACGACATGAGCCGAGTCCGTATTCTTAAGCACATTACTCACTGTCTTGGTTAAATTATTAGATTTTTGATCAAAATAATAATTGCGCTTAAAGTCATCAAAGTAATACACCCCAATGACTTCGCCTTGACTATTTTTTAATGCACCATCAATGTCATACTTTTCATGGCCATAAATCATTTTTTCAAATTTATTATTAACAATGTCAAACAACCATAATGAATCTCTTCGTGTTTGATGATCACTGACAACGTAAGCTTTAGTAGCTTCATCATTCAGTGCAATAGGCCAAAAAGTTTCACCATCAAATGTTTTCCGTGAATGCAACTTCTCCATATCGCTATTATTATCTTTTCGATACCAAATTGTTCTCTCTACAACGCTTGTAGCTCTATCCTTATCGAGTTGAATTCCTAAACGAATATTCCCCTGTTTGTCTGCTACCCAACCATTAATTTCGTACTTGTTAACGATGATTTTTTTAAATTTACTATTCTTCAGATTCACTTTAAAAACAGATACTGCGACATCCTTACTATCGTAAGCAGACATAAGAATATGCTGAGGATCATTAGGCAACATTGATGCAACAGAGTAACCTCGTAGTTTGTGGTATTTATCTTTTGCAAGGTGTTTATTAATAAGAGGTTTAACTTTATTACTCCCGAGCTCAATACTGTATGCCCTCCCTACCCTAAAAACTTTTCCATTAAGGTATTCAGGGTAACTTAACGTCACAACTAAATAGTCATTACCTGACCACTGAACAGACTCAACCCTCTCTCTGGCTTGTTTTAATTTGACTAGAGGCGTGAAATTGATTGTCGGATAATCCATTAAAACTATTTGAGGACCATCAGCACTGTTATATACAGCAGCAATATTATTGCCGTCAGGTGAGACACTGATATTTTGAAAAATATTCTGATGAGAAAACTTTTCGTGTATCGGTTCTGTTGCCAACACATTAGCACTAGTAAAAAAAACTATCACTACTAACCAAATAAACTTCAAATGCATTTATTTTCTCCATATTTCAGCATAATCACAAAGTAACAAAATGAAACAATAATGTTAAATAAAATGCTTTACTCGCTACCTCTAAGATTCAATAAATCCACAAAACCCTATATACACTGTAACTAAAGGTAAATTATATTGTATAAAATTTGCTATATTTGTTACATTTTGTTAACAATATACCGTCAGATAAAATTAGATGCAAAGCTGACTAATAAAAAATAACTAGGGAAAAAGAGCAAATGATGAAAACAACATTTAAACGCTCGTTACTCGCAGCAGCAGTTGTCTCAGGTTTGTGCATGACTGTACCAAGCTATGCAGCAAGTAACACAGCAGGTTCTGTATATGGTGAAGCTAAAGCCAATAGCCAAATTACCTATGTGAACGAGAAAACCGGCCTAAAACGTACTGTAACAGTACCGTCCGACGGTCGATTTAATATCAATAACATCCCACCAGGTGTGTATAAAGTTACCGACTCTGAAGGTAATACCAGACAAGTACTGGTAAAAGTTGGTATCGGTACTGCGGTTTCATTTGATGGTGAAATTGAGTCCTTATCCGTTATAGGCTCAAGAATCATGTCTATTGATACTTCATCGGTAGAATCAACCAGCGTATTCATGCAAGATGACATTGAGCTGTTACCAATTCCACGTGATGTAGTAAACGTCGCACTGCTTACAGCAGGTACCTCTCAAGGTGGTAGTAACTTCGGTCGAAATTTACCTACATTTGGTGGTGCGTCTATTGGTGAAAATGGTTTCTATGTTGACGGTTTTGATGTAACAAACTTAAGAAACTTACTTAACTTTGCAAAAATTCCTAATGATGCAATTTCTCAAACCGAAGTAAAGTCTGGTGGTTACGGCGTTGAATATGGCCGCTCTCTAGGCGGTATCACCAACATCATTACCAAAAGTGGTACAAACGATTGGGAATTTGGTGGAAGTGCAATTTGGAGCCCAGATAGTTTAAGAGCGTCTGGTAAAAATACATACGACCTAAACTACAGCTCTTCGGAAGCTCTAGTAGGTTACAGTAGAGAGGATGAAGACGATAGGTTGGCTTACACTTTGTTTGCATCTGGTCCAATCATTGAAGACAAACTATTTTTCTTCTTGAATGCTGAAGGTCGCCAAGATGATTACAATAACTATGGAACCATCAGTAGTACTAGTTCTGAACGTGATAATCCAAATTATATCGCTAAATTAGATTGGTATATTTCAGAGGACCATTTATTCAAGCTAACCTATATAGACAATAAAGTTGAGAGAACTTTTACGAAATATGACTACCCTGAAGATCAATTTGCTGTAGCTTCTCATGTAGGCGACAAGAATGAAATTGATTACAAATCTGGTGGTGATATCGTAATCGCTAACTATACCGGTTATATCACCGACAATTTCAATGTCCGTGTGTTATATGGTCAACTAAAGCATGAATATGAAACAAACCCAAATCTTCCTGGCGCTGATTGTCCATATGCTTGGGACACAACTGGCGAGCGTGGTTGGGCTCAACGTGAAAAAATAGGTTGTTGGAATAGCTTAGCCGCAACAGTTGGAGATGAATTCCCTAATAAAGATGAAAGAACCAGTTATAAAGTTGATTTTGACTGGACATTAGGCGATCACCATATCCGCTTTGGTTATAACGCTGAAAACTATGATTCATTTGATCCAGGTATTCAGTATTCAGGTAATATTTATTACCGCTACATTGATGGTGCAAACTATAACGAAGGTTATGTCAATGGCGTCGATGTTGGTGTTGGTACTAATACCGTTCGTGTCCGTAAATATAACACTGAGTCAGCCAAATTCAGTTTAGAAAATACGGCATGGTATATTGAAGATAACTGGCAAGTGACTGATAACTTCCTTGCTTATATTGGTGTTCGTGGTGAGACCTTTGACAACAAAGACGGTTCAGGCAAAACATTCGTAGAAAGTGGTAACCTGATCGCCCCTCGTTTTGGTTTCTCATGGGACATAAATGGTGATTCAACTAAGAAGTTGTATGGTACTTTAGGTCGTTACTATATCCCAATCCCAACTAATACCAATATTCGTGTATCACGGAATGAATTTTATACTCAAGACTTCCATTATGTAGATGGCTATAACTCAGCAGATGGTACACCAATTGGTTTAGGTGATAAATTTGGTAATTCTATTGTAGATAACCAAGTACCTGATCCGCGCAAAATTGCTGATCATAACTTAAAGCCGATGCATCAGGACGAGTTAATCATTGGCTATCAACAGCAAGTGTCTGAAGACTGGTTATTAAGTGCAAAAATCATGGGGAGAACCATCAAAGATGGTATGGATGATTTCTGTGCGCATGATGGTTTCACTAATTGGGCAGCAGATAATGGCTATGAAGACTTCAACCCTAATACATTACAGGGTTGTATCATCATAAACCCAGGTCGTGACATTACCGTAAACTTAGACGTGCATAATAACGGCGAGTTGGAAGCTCACACGGTAAGCAACAGTTACTTTGAACTACCGAAGTATAAGCGTCATTATGTTGGCCTATTACTCGAAGCAGAAAAAAGTTTATCAGATAACTGGTATGGTAACTTCTCTTATACCTTATCTCGTACATTTGGTAATGCTGAAGGTTACGTTAACTCAACGCTAGCACAAGAAGATCCAGGCGCAACACAAGACTTCGACCATAAATTATTTATGGATGGTTCTTACGGCAATTTGCCAACCGATCATCGCCACGTCTTTAAATTCTATGGTGCCTATGAAGTTACTGAAGACTTCACTGTTGCTACTAATATGGTTGTAAGTGATGGTATTCCATTAAACTGTAACGGGTATATTCCTACTGATGAAATGTCAGATCATGATCGTCAAAGTTTTGAGCGTTACTCTGCTTCAAGCTTCTATTGTGGCGGTGAGTTGACACAAAGAGGGGACGCTGGTCGTGCTCCTTGGACCTTCAAAATGGATATGAGTTTAATTTACCAACCGTCTTATGTTGAAGGCTTAACGGTTCAAGCAAATATCTTCAATTTGTTTAACTCTCAAAAAGCAACGACTTTTGATCAAACCTTTGACTTTGAACGTGGTAACCCTAATCCAAGTGAAAACTACTTGAATGCGACCGGTTATCAAGCGCCTCGTTCAGTTCAATTAATTGCTCGATATAAGTTTTAAACTTCAAGATAAAGCCTAATTTCTTCCCTGGGAATGATGGCTATAAGCAAAGCCCCGCTATTGCGGGGCTTTTACTTTGAAGCATAGATGAATATTTACGTACTAAGAATAATACTCATGCAGCACTTCAAGTAACTCATCTTCGTATTTGAAGCGGTTTTCAATTGATGGACCCAAGATAGATAAATCATCATCGAGTTCTAATAAAATATTCTCACTTTTTGTTGCTGAATATTTATCATTGAAATCCAAAACAAAGTCAGTGCTGTTACTGATTTTTGGAAGAAGATCCCTTGCGAGTTCTTGGCTGGTTTCACCATGTTTTTCACAAGCTGTGACCACCTGATTATAAATTTCAAAGTGACCTTCTGAAACATAATCAACCAAAGCATTGCAAAAGGCTTTTACGTTTTCTTGAGGTGGCAATGAATTTTCAGTGTTTTCATAAGGTGCCAAACCCGCAACCTGAAAATAATGAACTAAGAGATTACGACGATTGCTTAGCCACTGATCGATGAGTTTATGAGAGCCGCCCCACTTTTGTTCGGCCTTTTCTAGCTTTCTTAGCATCTTGTATCCCGTTAGTTTATTTATTCCCTACATCTTAATGTAAGTAACAAATCGATATTTAATCAACCTTTTTCGTATGCTTTATTCATCAAAATAAGGCATTTTCTTTCTGGTAAAACCAGTACTTTGATCTTGATCACATCTACAGTTAATTTTAGACGATCTTTTTAAAATTATTTTGTTTTGAAATATAAATAAACTGTGAGTAAAAATTATAGATCTTGATTTAGCACAAACAGACTCAAAATTTTGCTGCTACATACGTCACAATATCAGGTAAACTATCGCACCTAAACATGAAGTTAGATTTTGGTAGGAATAAGCCTGATGGCAGAATTAAAAAACGATCGTTATTTAAGAGCTTTGTTAAAGCAGCCTGTTGATAGAACCCCTATTTGGATGATGCGTCAGGCTGGGCGCTATCTACCAGAATACAAAGCGACTCGTGCTCAAGCAGGTGACTTTATGTCTCTGTGTAAAAATACAGAGCTTGCGTGTGAAGTAACGCTACAACCATTGCGCCGTTATGATTTAGATGCCGCAATTCTGTTCTCAGACATTCTAACAATTCCTGATGCGATGGGCTTAGGCTTATATTTTGAAACGGGTGAAGGCCCTAAATTCAAACGCCCTTTAAGCACCATGGCAGATATTCAAAAGCTTGCAGTACCAGATCCAGAAGATGAGCTTGGTTATGTAATGCGTGCTGTAAGTACGATTCGTCGTGAGCTTAAGGGCGAAGTACCGTTAATTGGTTTCTCTGGTTCACCTTGGACACTTGCCACCTATATGGTTGAAGGCGGTTCAAGCAAAACTTTTGAAAAAATCAAAAAAATGGCTTACTCAGAGCCACAAGCATTACACTTATTACTTGATAAACTTGCTGATTCAGTGACGTCATATCTAAATGCACAAGTAGCTAACGGCGCACAATCATTAATGATCTTTGACTCATGGGGTGGCGCATTATCGCATCATGCATACCGTGAGTTTTCATTACGCTACATGCAGAAAATTGTTGATGGTTTAACTCGCGAAGCTGATGGACGTAAAGTACCTGTTACTTTATTCACCAAAGGTGGCGGTTTATGGCTAGAAGCCATGGCTGAAACAGGTTGCGATGCTTTAGGTCTAGACTGGACTGTAGATATTGGCGATGCACGCCGCCGTGTCGGTGAAAAAGTAGCTCTACAGGGTAATATGGATCCATCTGTTCTTTACGGCACACCAGAGCGTATTGATCAAGAAGTTCAAACTATTTTATCAAGTTATGGTAACGGTTCAGGTCATGTATTCAATTTAGGTCACGGCATTCATCAGCATGTTGACCCAGAACATGCAAAAGCCTTTATTGATGCTGTTGTTAAACATTCTGGGCAGTATCATAAGTAGTAAAAAACCTTAGAGTCACTCAATGACAAGAACATTATTGAGTGACTTTATATCCCAATTAGCTTGGAGTTTCTTCACCTAAATATTCATTCAACAGCTTCCAATTAGGTCTAACTTGAGTTGTATCAGGGTTAAACACTACAGGGCTTGCTTTTGTACCGTTTACAGTAAGAACTCTTCTTCCCCAACGTTTACCTTGGTCAAATTCTTCCATTTCTGTTCTGAGTATTTCTTGACAGAATGCCGTTGCCTTATCATTCAGTGCAAGCGTTTTAGCTTCCTCAAGCAGTTGCATACTTTCATAATTTAATCGTTCAGCTTCCACTTGATGGGCTTGTTTTTGATGACCAGAAGCTAAATCCTCTAAGCGGTATTGTTCCGTCATTTCTGAGCCCACAATTCCTTGTTTTACATTTGTATTGAAATTAAATAAGAAGTTAACAGCATAAAGTAACTGCATTTTTTTATTTCTAAAGTCGAATTTGGCGTATCCATTTTCAATATGTTCAATTGGTGCTTTGGCAAAGTTATCACTAGTACCAGAATCTCTAGTCTCAGCCGTTAACGCATTGACACAACGTGCTCTTGCAAACTTACTTTGAACGAACCTGTTTTCAAATTCTGGGAAATCTAAAGCTTGACCAAGCGTCTCGCCCTCAAATTCTGCAATGGGCTTGTTGAAATTACCACTGTTACGTAGCTCCTGCGAAAACTCTCCTCTAAAGATAACTAAACATCCATTATAACAATCTCTAAACTGCTCAGCTGATAGCCGCTCCCTCTTCATTCCACTGAGTAATAAGATAAATGTTTCTGGATGCGACGAAGCAAGTTTAAGAGTCAAATCACTTCTAAAAGGAACCATTGAGAAATCCAGTGCAGCTTTGAGTTGTTCTGCGTCACAGCTACCTCCGTCACCAAAGTCACCTGTTGCAAGAGCATTACGCCTAATGACTTCTCTGTGTTCTTGTTCATACTCTTCAGGAATATCTACCTGACAATTTATCAGTAGTGCATTTCGAACTTTTGGCATGTCTCCTTTTGATAACTTATCAATATTCGCTCGAACAAGTGGGTACAGTAACTGCGGAGCTTTGAGAATAATTACGCTGAGCATGGGTTCAGATAAAGGATTCTTTATCATATCAAGTGACTCATTCAGCTGAGCTTTCGTACACTTTTCCGCCTCACCTATAATTTCGGAACGTATGAAAGCTTCATGGCAAACACCTAAAAATACTTTTCTTTGCTCTAAGGTAAGCTCTGAATGATAATGTGAGCTGATATGCTCTCTAAGCTCATATTTAAATTTATCATCAGAGTCCTGCAACCACTTTTGACGGGTTAACTCATCTACCGTAGCTTTATTAGCAATAATTAATTCACTTGCAACCAATCTGATGGTTTTGTCATGCTTTTTTGAATCCTTTTTAGCTTTCTCTAAAGATGCATCAGATCTTTTTCCTCGGTACCGAGCTTTAGACTCAAGAAGCATTTGCTCTGCAAACCTATCTGAAATTACGGAAGGGTCATCGATTAAGCTGGTCTTTGTATTTTGTTCGAGGTGTTGTCTTGCTTGTGCTATGGCCATCTGCTCACGCCTTTGCAGAGCTAACATCGCAAAGTCATCAAAGCCAACAACACCTTTCTCACTGATCAATTCTCGCTGTTGTTTTATGGCTTTTTTTCTTCCTGTTATAATTTTATTGTGGGCATCCATACTTTCTCTTATTGTAACCCTTGCAGAATCCCCCTCAGGTAATAACCTTAATTGCTCACTTTTTGCTTGGTTTTTTTCGCCATGCTCATACCACACACTGTAATCTCCACTCAGCTTTATTGGACTAACATTTAACCCTCTCTCTAACAGCAAGTTAGTGCTCATTCCCGCTTCACCAACGATATCAGATTGATCTTGACCTGTAGCTCTAGTTACTTCCTCTCCTGCAATCAAGGCTTGCCTATTAGCTAACTCAACCAGTTCCTCCATTCCACTCTTAATGCCTCTCGTATTCGTCCATAAATGTCTAAATTCTTGTTGAGCACGCATCTGTTGAATAACAGTACAATTCATTCCAACTTTTGCTTTACTATGTTTTCGCATATCTAATTTATGTTTTTTACATACTTTTTCTTGCAAATTATCTAGAGCATTTTTTGCGAGTATATTTGCAAACTTTATTTGTAATTCTTGTTGTGCAATCGGTGATACTTTTCCTGAAAACTTTATATATTCAATTACACTTAACACAAACTGCCCTTGACTATTTTTTAAATTTCTCCTGTTTTTCTTATTCGTTTCTTCCATTGAGCGCTCATAAAGCTCATTAATTTCCTCAGGTAAAACTGAACCTTCACGTGGTGAGCCACTTGGGTAGCAATACGTATCAGCTACAGTTCCTGCGCCAGCAATTTGCCCTATAACTGATTGTGTTGGAGAAAATTCTTCAAGTAACAATGACTTCTCAGCATCCATTCTCTTTGGCCTTATACTTGATGCTAATGAAACATTAAAGCTAGGCTTTCTTGATAGTGGTACAAGTGAAACCCTACTCTCACCTTCTTCTAATCTTTGAGATTCACATTCACTTCCAGAAGTCGTCTCAGAGATTATTGCTTCAGGTTCATGGAAATGGCTAGCAACTGCGGCTTCAAGCTGTTGTGTCTGATATTGACTACGGCCAAGAGTCACGGGCTTACTATTAATTTCATCAACGTATCCTTCTAAAATTTCAGATATTGCAAGATCTGACTCAGGTAAATGTCCAAAATAACCTATTCTTTCATTTAAATAATTATCGATTTCAGCAAGCAAATCATTTCTGAAAGTTTGGTTTAAGCTTTGAATAAACGCTTTTGATATTTGCTCATATTCATCAACTTTATTTTCAACTAGATATACCAGGACCTCAGCTACTCTTTCAGTAATAGCGTTTGGATCATCTCGACAAATCGAAGCAATATAATGAGATGTTTTTTCAGGTTGAGATTTAAAAGCTACGCTAATTCCAAGTGCTAAAGTCGGTATATCACTTGCTTCAACTGATATAATCCAATCGGTATTTACACTGATATCTTCCAAAATTCGAGTAGTAACATTCCTTAAACTCACCCTTTCTGACACAAAAATACTTTGCAGGCTTGCTTCCATACTACGCTCTATTTCTTCACCTCGTTTCTGCGTAACAAACGACAACGATCTTTCATCAGAATCTTCTGGCCTTCTTAACGTCGTCACTACCTGTGTATCAAGTGAATGGGTAACCGAAGTTTGAACCGCTGAAACACCTTCTATTTCAACAACTTGATCTTCATGCACCCGCTCTTCAATATTTTCATTAACTCGTGGAGGCTGCGTACCTTCTATTGGTGAGGAGGAGAGACTTGAGGCAGGAGACTTTGGCCCCTCAGCTCGGCTTGTAACTGTACTACCTTCGTCTTGGGCTTCAGCAGCAATAGACTCTCTATCAATTGGCTCTTCCACATTTTGCACACGCATCGTTTGCCCATTATCCAATGACAGGTAATGTCTCTCTTCATGTTGCTTAGAACCTATAGCTGTAGGCTCTTGACACCATGATTGAACAGCTTTATTTCTAATATAAGGTGCCCTAGTTGGAACAGGAATTGGTTGAGAAGAGTGAACGGAATGGTGCTCAGATAATAACGCCACTTCTGGAGAGCCTGAATGACTAGACCCAGTAGTATGACCATCTCTTCTCGAATTATTATGAGTTATAGTACGCCCATTAGTTATATATGCATATCTTTCAGCATCAGCTGGGTACTTTTGCCTTCCTGTAACTGTGAGTTGCCCCGTTCCAAGGAGTGACAAGGCTTGTTGAAATCCA
Source organism: Shewanella sp. OPT22 (assembly GCF_004168585.1). Taxonomy (GTDB): domain Bacteria; phylum Pseudomonadota; class Gammaproteobacteria; order Enterobacterales; family Shewanellaceae; genus Parashewanella. Next base: position 311,414 of record NZ_PGVH01000007.1, read on the forward strand.
GCGGACCTATTTCCTGTTCCGATCTGTTCAACAATACCTTTTGCAATTTCTTGATTTGACTCTCTAAGCATCGTGCTACACACAACACTACTAAGTGATGTCGAATTAGCAACAGCGGCTAACTTTGCCATATTCTTTTGGCCCAGCGCATCTAATATATTAACGGTAGATTTATGCATTTGAGCTTTATTTTTTAAAGTGCACTCTATACGAACTTGCCTTGTTCCCCAGACTCTTCCCGGTACTTCGATATCATTATGTCTCGGTCCTGTTTTATTTTGATTAGGTAAAACTACATCAATACTTTCAGGATTGTTTAAATTAAGGACATCAATAACATCTTGTTCGCTCATTGCACTTAATAGTTCGGCTGCATCACCAGGTAACATTTTGTGTAGCATTGCTGTGCGACCTGCCGATAAACCAATAATACTGCTGTTATCCCAAACCCCACTGGTTAATACTTCTTTGTTCACTTCTGTCTGTTGATTTTTTAATAGTTCATAAGCACGCTGCGGGTTTTTCGTTGCTAATTTAGAAATAATACGTTTTGCCATGAATAGCCGAGAATTTTCTTCATCGGTAATTGAAGGCTGCTCTGATTCACCTGCAACTTGGTTGCGCTGTGGAGATCTAAGGCTTTTCCTTAAACGCCTTTCACCATCAGATGCTGTACCCATACTTTTATCAAGTTCGCACATCTTTTTAAATACGGCTTCAGCTCTGGCTTTTGGTAGTTTTGATAACGAATCAGCAGCATAAGCTAAATCAGTCATTAGCGATTTCGCTGTTTGCTCAACCGAGAAATGACCAGATCCTAGTGCGGTAAACAAGAATTTTTGTACATTTTTAGGTTTTGAAGCATTCCCATGTAAATTATATTGGAAGCCATTTATGTATTTACGTACTAACTGGGCCTGTACACATCCGTTAGGTTTTATTGTTAATCGATACTTCTTATTCTGACCATCAATTTGTACTTTAACGTCGAATCTACGAACTCTGTCCCCAGGGGAAAAATTTATATCAGTCGCAGCTTCTTCACCAATTCCTAATTCTTTAATATCTGTAAAGTAATAGCCTTGTTCAGCTTCCGTGAAACAAGCTGTTGAGTGAGTTGCCTCTTTAATGTCGATACCATCAATAAACCTATGGTTAACATTGTGCACTGTATTATTAGCAGCATCGCTCATTGTTAACTCCACTCAACTCAATATTACTCACAGCCAATCTAAGGCATAAATAATTAATGATTGTCGAGCTTCGAGGATTTATCAACGCTTTATAAATGATGTTTCATTATTCTGATAGTTTAGACAGACATCTAAAGAGATAATAGAAAGGAATAAACTGATAGCTGAGAAAAAATAAAATTAAATTACAATAAATTCATACACATAAAAAATAAACTTGAAGTTATCATTGCTTCAAAAAGAATTGAGAACAAATGCCGTTAAAAATAATTAATGGCTAGTAATACTGGTTTCACATATCACTAACCATTTATTTGTAAATTTAACTCAGAACAACAAAAATCTTATATGATAGCTTTGTCAACCTCTTCAGGCGGGTGAATAAAACCCTGGTAACCATCAATATCAAACTCTGTAAACAGCTCCAGTTGTGCCGTAGTTTCAATTGCTGTCACAATGATTTCTGTGTCTATGCCTTTTGCCACATTAACTAAAGCTCGACACATTTCTCGCCCTTCTTGCTCTGTTAAACTTGTTGTCACAGACATATCCAGTTTCACGTAATCTGGGTGAATATTTTGCAAATATGTCATTGAGCCTAGTTGCCTACCAAAATGATCGACACCTACTTGTGCTCCACTTTGCTGAATCAATTCACACAATTTAATACACGACGTCATGTCACTGTAAACAGCGGCTTCAGGTACTTCGAAGCATAATTTATGTTTACCGAACACCTTAGATAAACGCTGTTTCAGCCAAGCGTGAAACTCTGTATCTCTGATACTTTGTAAGGTTAAATTGATAGCCAAAGGCTCTGTTGATTGAGAGAGCACATCATGCTCAATAATGGAGTCAATCAGATATTTATCTAGACGACTACCTAAAGATAACATCTCAATATATGGCATAAATTGCCCAGCATGAACCAACTCATCATCAATTTCGAGTTGACTGTAGACTTCACGATGCAATACTTTTTGATTCACGACAGAATGAATCGATTGCCATCTAAACCTAAATTGTTTGTTGGTAATGGCATTCGTTAACTGTTCGCGCCACTGCTCTCGATTTAGGCTTTGCTTTTGATCAGCAGCCAATAACACATACGTCTTACCTTGCTGAATCGCCTGTTGCAGTGCGTTATCAGATTGAGCCAATATATCAGAAGTTTTCATCCCTTCTATACGCTCAGCAACACCCATCACGATTTCTTGGTTCGCTTTACCGCCAGCTTTAGTGATCTCTTGATTCATTAGTCGAATTAAAGTTTGCAAATAATGCGCTAACTTGCTCGAGTCGACATCACTCACTAAAAACGCAAATTCAAATGCGGCGATACGAGTGACCACAGATTGTGCGTCACTTTTTAATTCATGTTCTAGCGTTCTAGCCAAAATACGAATGGTTTCGTCACGCACTTGATAGCCATATTTTGAATGTACAGTTTCCAACCAATCCAATTTCGCAAGTATTACCGCACCACTGCCAGGCTCGGCCAACCAGCTGTCTAGCCTGCTCATCATGTACTGACGGTTAGGCAAACCAGAAACATGATCAATGAGATTTCTTTCTCGTAAATTAGAGACTTCTTGATCTAAAGTGTTGAACACTTTACTTAACTTACTCGACATACTATTGAAAGCTTTTACGACGTCTTGCAGCTCTTTGGTTTTTGGTAGCGGTAGATCTGGGCCAAACTGCTGTTTCTCCATACTTTTAGAGTGTTCAGCAAGACCATGAAGTGGTTTCAATAAGAAACTCAAACCAAATCGAGCGCTGAATATAGCGATTAAGAATAGAATCGAAAACAGAATAATTGCATTTTGAAGTATTCGCCAAAGCTCATGATAACCAAAACCAGGGTGCGCTGTGATCTCAAGTGTGGCTAACTGCAACCAGCCTGATGTAACCGTACTTTCAAGCGATATTGGTCTAAATAAATTCAAATCCACAAACCATTGTGGCACACCTTGAATCTCTACAGGGTTTTGCCAGACTTGTTCTTTTCCATCAACCAACCATTTCAGTTTAACTTGTTGATAAAAGCCACCTTCAAATATCACATTTATCAAGGTTTCGGCTTGGGCCATATCTCCAGCTTCTAACGCAGGAACCAACATTAGGCCAAGAGAGTGGCTGGCATTGTTAATATCCGAAGTCATTTGCTTTTCAAGAAAGCTTTTTGTTTCTGTGAATTGAACATATCCAAGGCTGATTACGACTAGTAAAAACAGTCCAAACAGCAGCGCATAGATTTGTCGAAACAGCGTCATAGTTTGCTACTCCAAGTTCAACTTAGGTAATCGTAGACGATTGACACCAAGCCGTTGATTGAGGTCGTTCCATTTTTTTAAACGTGTAGCAGAACCTGCTAAGACGCCCCGACCTTTCTCTTTATTAAGCCACAATTGCTTACCGTTAAAACTGTAAACAGGAATTAAATCAGTTCGCTTTGTTGCTGGTTTTATTTGTTTATCTAAGTTATCTAAAATGAGAGGAATTGAACTCGGTGTTTCATAATAAGCGAGCACCATATGGTATTGGTCTAGCGTATTGGCTTTTACCATAGTAATGCGCATCTTATCTTCTGGTACACCTAGCTGTAATAACGTGAAATATTTTGCAATAGAAAAGTCTTCACAATCACCGCCATTCACACCAATAAACTCCATTGGCGTTGCCCAATAGTTCGATTGTCCCCAAAGCTTGATATCATCAACAAAATTGAACAAATTAAAGAATCGGTTTACCTGCTCTAATTGTTGTTTTTCGTTAATACCTGAAGCTTTATCAATGACATTAAACCAGGCTGATGTACGCTTACCTGCTCGCTCTCCATAGCGTTTTTGTACCGTATTTATCGTTTTAGTACGATCAATGTTAGGTTGTGAAGCACTGACAAACCCTAAGATCAACAGAGCCAGCACACTTGTGCTGGCTATTTTTAGTTGTTTCAGAACCTTGTACTTCCCGGTTCTACGACTCATACCACTTCGCTATCCTTAATTACTTTACTGCAGGATAACGAGTTACAGTTTGTCGTCCTGATCTACAGTATAAATTGTCCACTTGTACGCTGCGGCAGTATCTTTGCCTTGAATCTCAGCGACTACTCGACGATTCTTAGCATGTGCATATGCACTTTCTGAATCATCTACTGGCTTATCAAAACTATAGCCTATCGCTTCTAAGCGCATAGGATCAATACTAAATTTTTCTGTCAGTACTGAAGTTACGGCTTGAGCTCTATTTTTAGACAGTTCAAGATTGTGTTGATGACTTCCCGTTTTGCTACAGTGTCCTTCAATCACCACGTTTGTATTTGGAAACTTTCTCATAAAAGTGGCAATGTCTTCTAGCTGACCATAATATTTCGGTGCTAGGTAATATGAGTCGTTCGCAAACTGAACTTTAAGTTCTTTACGCTCTTTGTTTGTTGCAACGGTTCCACAGCCATAATTGTCAATTTCTGCACCTGTCATTGTGCTCATACATTTCTCACGGGCAACAATAACACCATCTTTGTCTTGGTCATTTAAATCATGAACTTGGGCTGTTGCACCCGCCATGTCAACTGTGTCACGCATTGAGCAAGCTCCAAGACTTGCAACAGCGGCTAGTATTAGTAACGTCCTCATCACTTAACTCCTCCTGAGTGCTCTTCTTCGCCTTTCCATTCTGCAGGTCGTGTAACACGAAGCGAATCCAATAATTTACCGTTTGAATTCATCACACGATATTTAGCGATGATCTCATCATATTCAGCTTGTAAATAACTTTTACGAGATTCGAATAACTCGTTCTCTGTATCCAACAAATCTAATAAGGTTCTTTGACCTAAACTAAATTGTTGCTTATAAGCCTTTTGTGTTTGTTTTGAAGCTTTGACGTGCTCACGGATGAACATTTTTTGTGGGCCTAATAATTCATAGGCATTCCACGATAAATGTACACCTTCAACCACTTGACGGTGAGCTCTTTCACGAGTTTCTTTGGATTCAGTAATGCGATAAGCCGATTCTTTCTCACGAGCTAAATCTTTACCACCGGCATAAAGGTTATAACGCATACGAACCATCGCTTGATAATCATTACTATGACCACCAACGTCATTTGTGAATAAGCCTGTACCCGTTACCCCATCTTCACCATTCAGATCATTATTGAGGTTACCGCTCAACTCTAATGTAAACTTAGGATAATAGTTGGACTGAGCAGATTCTCTTTCGAACTTGGCTGCATTAATGTCATTTGCAGCAGCTTTTAGCACTGGATGAACTTCACTTGCAGTCATTAAGCTATCACTTAAATCTTGAGGCATCATGTCCATATCAGGTACTGGAACAACAAGATCTTGTGGTTCCGTTTCAACGACACGAACAAATTGTGCTCTTGCATCAACGAAGTTATTTTTAGCAGCGATGACATTAGCATTGGCACGCGCAACACGTCCGGTAATTTGAGACAGATCTGCAATGGATCCTAAGCCTTGATCTGTTTTATGTTTTATCTGCGTGTAAATTTCTTTATGTGCATGTAAATTCTTTTCTGACAAATGCAGTACTTCTTGAGCATGAATATAATTTACATACACTTTTGCGACGTCTAGAGCGATATCTTCTGCCGCAGCAAAAAGTGTCCACTGCTCAGCACTCGTTTCATAGCTGGTACGCTGAGATTCACTGCTAGTATAAAAGCCGTCAAAGATCAGCTGACGAATACTCACGCCAAATTCGCCTCGCTTTAGCTCTTCATAACGATCATCGATATTTGCTGCAATATTCGAGTCACGTCTTGTTGCTGGTGAGTCTGTATATTCATAGCCATAACCAGCAGTTAAATCGACACTTGGCAAATAACCGGCCCAAGCTTGATTATGCTGCTCTTCTCTAACCTTAAAGCGGCTGTATGCAATGCGAATATCAGGGTTTGTATCTAGAGTGTGTGCCACCGCCTGCTCTAACGACTGACTATAGCCGACGGTTGGTAACAAACAAGCAGTCAAGGCAAGTGCAATCCGTTTGCGCTTAAGCTGCCTAATCCCTTTAAAGTCCATGTTGTTTCTCCCAGTTTCCATTTAGCGTTCTCTTAACGCTGTATCTTTAGCTCGTAAAATTGGATTCAATATGTATTCGAGAATGCTTCTTTCTCCTGTAATCACATCTACAGAAGTTAACATTCCTGGAATAATCGGCATGTTTGTGCCGTCTTTCTTGGTTAAACTTGATTCAGCAGTCCTCACACGAACCAAGTAAAAACTGTTCCCTTCTTCATCTTGCGTGGTATCTGCACTAATATGTTCAACAGTCCCATCTAGGCCACCATAACGAGTGAAGTCATAAGCAGTTACTTTTACCACTGCAGGTAAACCTGGATGAAGGAAGGCAATATCTTTTGGGCTGACCTTCGCTTCTACTAATAGCTGGTCTTCCGATGGAACAATCTCAATGATGTCAACACCCGGTTGTACGACACCACCAAGCGTATTGATATGAACGGTTTTAATGGTGCCATTGACAGGTGAAGTGATCACAGCTTTACTTACTTTGTCTTGTGCTCCAACCTGTGCTTCGTTCATACGAGATAGCTTTGTTTGCATTTCATTTAACTGCGCACGGTTATCTGATGCGAAACTGAATACCGCTTCTCGACGTTTAAAAATAGCTTCATCTAATGCGGCCTTCACTTTTGGTCGCATAATACGGACTGTTTGTAACTCGCCTTGCAAATCATTCACGCTGCGCTCTAACTTTAGTAATTCAACCTCAGGAACAATACCTTTGTCAGCCAATGGCCGAGTTAATTCTAACTCTCGGGTTAATAGTCGGTAGCTGGTTGTAAGAGTTTTTATCTTGGATGCAATTTCTTGCATTTCCTGATCTCGTTGCTGAATTTGTCTTGCAAGAATTTCGAGCTGGTTATTAAGGTTGTTTAAGCGTCCATCATATTCATCGTGTTGTCTTTTAACGAGCAACGGTTCCTCAGTCAATAGATCTTCTGGGAAAGTTGGTTTCGTAAATTTAACACCAACCTGCTTACGCCAATCAGTACTCGTATCCGAAAGGCGTATACTGTCCAGTTCAGCCTGCAAACGGATTACATTAGCTCTTAAACCCACAACTTCTTGTTCTTGCTGAGCAAAGTCAGATCGAAAACGAGTGTCATCAATACGTGCTATTGCTTGACCTTTTTTAACAACCATTCCCTCACGCACATACATCTCTTGTAATACGCCACCATCTAAGCTTTGTATTACCTGTACCTGTGATGACGGAATCACTTTGCCTATACCAGTTGTGACTTGATCGATCACTGAAAAAAAGGCCCAGATAATAAAGCAGAACAACATTGCAGCTAAGGACCATATAATCATCCGATGAGCACTTGGAACGTCAGTCATCATCGCACCGTAGACATCATCAACCATTTCGAGCTCTTGGTTGGTTAGCTTTTTATTCATTGTGCTGACCTCCCTGCCAATTGCCCTTTGTTTAACTGTTGTATGATCTTATCTTTAGTGCCATCGGCAACCACATGTCCATGATCTAATACGATGATTCTATCGACCAGTTGTAATAGGTGCATTTTATGGGTGATCAAAAATAAACTTCTGTCTTTGCTTACATGCGCCATCGACTGAATAAACAGCTTTTCTGCACGAGAGTCCAAACTGGCTGTTGGTTCATCCATTAACAATATTGCGGGGTCGTTTAGGCTTGCTCTAGCAAGTGCAACAGTTTGACGTTGTCCTCGACTTAAGGTGTGTCCACCTTCACCAACTTGTTTGTCTAATCCTTCAGATTCAAGGTTAGTGAACTGATTGACTCCTGATAATTGAACCGCCCGGATCAGCTGATGTTCTGATACTTGCCGTGTTCCAAAAAGGATATTATCTCGAATTGAACCGTGAAAAAGGGTGACATCTTGTGGCAAATAACCAAAGTTACGTCTTAAATCACTTGGATGAACTTGTTCACCATCCATTCCATCGTATCTAAGGCTTCCCTGAGAAGGCTTGAATAAACCCAGAAGAAGTTTAGCTAAGGTACTTTTACCTGAGCCATTACGACCAATAATCGCAATTCTTTCACCTGGTTTAATTGATAAACTGATGTTTTTTAGAATAGGCTTTTCAGATTCAGGATAATTGAAACTCACTCTGTCGAGTTCTATTTTACCTTGGAGACGTTGCTTACTCGCTAAATGCCCTTTATCTTCAAATTCGTCTTCTTGTTTCATGATCTCATCAAGCTGACGCAGAGCACTCATTGTTGTGTTAGCACGAGTCATTAAACTCGCTAGTTGTGCCATCGGTGATATTGCACGACTTGATAACATCACTGCTGCAATAATCCCGCCCATAGATATATCACCGTCAGCCACTCGATATACGCCAAGAATAACGACCGATACCGTTGTCAACTGGACCATGAAGTTAGCCACATTTGACACGGAATTGGAGAGTTTTTTCGACTTTAACTGCCAAGTGGCACTATGACCTGTCATTTGCTGCCAAGTCTTTTGTAATATTCCCTCGGCGCCATTAGCTTTAATCGACTCTAAAGCAGATAAACTCTCAATTAAATGGCCATGTTTAAGACTAGAAAACTTATTACCCTCATCAATGGCGGCTTTGAGCTTAGGTTGCAAATACAGAGTGAAACCAATAATAACGGCACCAAATAGTATAGGAACAAAGACTAAATCACCTGCAACAAGTGCAATAATAGCAAGAAAGAATATTGCAAACGGTATATCAACCAAAGCAGTGATAGTGGCTGAAGTTAAAAAGTCACGAATGTGATCAAATTCACCCAATTGTTTAGCCATCCCACCAATACTGGGGGAACGTTTAGCTAAGGGAATACCAACCGCTTTTGCAAAAAGCTGTGAAGATACAATGATATCGATTTTTTTACCTGCGACATCAGTTAAGTAACTTCGTAATTGCCGCATGATAAAATCAAATAAATAGGCAATACCAGCACCAATCGCCATCACCCATAATGAATTAAATGCTAAGTTAGGCACCACTTTATCGTAAACATTCATAATAAATAATGGGGAAACTAACGCAAAAATATTGACCAAAACGGATGCAATGAGTACATCCCGATAGATAGGTTTAGCCGCTTTTACGGTACTCCACAACCAATGCCCATGTTTTTCAGGAACATGAACATCAAACCCTTTATCTCCTCGATACTGCTGTTTTACCAGAAACAGATATCCAACGTATAAAGCTTCTAAAGCTTCTATGGTCATGACCTGTTCGCCGCCCGATTCAGGCAATTGAATCACGGCTTTATCAGCATCAAAATCAATCTCTCTGAGAATGCAAGCTTGTTTATCTTTGAGCAGCAATACACAAGGGAACATCACCGCTGAAAGGTGATTTAAGCTTTTCCGAGCTAACTTGGCTGAAAGCCCTGCTCTCGAAGCTGCTTGCGGAAATAAATCTGGAGTTAAATTAGAGGACTGCAAAGGTAAACCTGCCGCAAGTGATTCACTTGAGCACGGATTACCAAAGTGTTCTGTAAGCAACACTAAACTGTCGAGCAATGGATCAGCAAAAACTCTCTGCGATGCAGAAATTGTCCACTGTTCAGTTTTATCTGACGTTGTAGCAGGCACTTTACTCTCTGTTCCTTGTTATTATCTTTTATCCCTAAAGTAACCTTGCCATTTCCATGACAAATCTAGTTCGAGTGAAGCTTAACCTCAAACTAGATTTTAGTTACTAGAGCCTAAGCTCTTCTAATCTATAGGGTACAAGCGATTATGGTAATAGCTCGCCAGTTCTAAAAGAATCATTTTCATGCAATTCTTTTGGGCCATGGCTAGAGCTAAATGGAGAAGCGTCACTTGTATCTGTTTCAACGAGCTGAATTTGATCTTCAAATTTAGATTGATAGCTTATCATACCAGTCTCTCCCCCTTGAGTGCCAACATATTGTGTCAAATTGTTGACGTCATGAAGTTCAATGTCTTGACTGAATTGGGTTTTAGACAAATCTGAAGATCCAATATCATCGACATTAAGTGACTGAGTACCACTATCTTCGTTAAATATTAAATCTCCTTCTCCAATCAACTCATCAATAAAAATATTTTTATCCACAAACAAATCAATTTCGTATTCAGTCCATGACTCTAACTCATGTTCTGTATCACCATCTTCAAGCTCTATAAATGCGTAATGATTTACATCTTGAGATGACGATGCGTTACTCGTTTGAGAATTATCTGCAAAATTGAGGTTTATCGTAAAATTAGCCGTTGTCGAATCATTATCCTCATCAGTAATGATGTAGGTAAATGTTTCACTTTGCCCTTGAGGAATATTACTCGCATTTTCCGTTAAGGTATAAGTGTACTCACCCGATGAATTAATCACGAGATCACCATAGAGCCCATTAATCGTGATACCACTTCCAGAAACGGCATACGCTGTATTTTGGAATATGATTTCAGAAACTTCAAAGCCCTGATCTGCACCGATTACATTATCATCATCCACTATACTTCCCGTAACTGATGGACGTTCGCTTACTAAATCAATTTGAGCGACCAAGTCAAATTCTGTAAAACCGCCTTCGTTTGTAAATACTGGTTGACCGATTGGAACAACGACTCCATCTTTTACAAAATCGAGTTTACTGAATTGATAAACATTTGCTCCATCAAGGAATGTCCCGGTTACCGAAAGAATCGTAATTTCGTCAGGGGTGCCTTCTCCAGATGTTTCATTGTGGTTAAACACAACTTCAACGGTAACATCTACATCATTACCACTGGAATCTGTCACACTAAACGTAATTTCCATCGTTGCTTGAGAAATAGCATCTTGATAAATGGTGTAATTAACATGAGTAAATGTGCCTAGCGTGATTTCTTTACCAATTTCTAGTGTGCCGTTTAAGCCACTATCGTTATCAACAAAGTTATAACCTGATTCATTTGAAGTTGGAGATGTTGAATTTTCTCCCCAACGAATGCTATTGTTACCGCCGTCGCTGCTACCATCAAACGTATTAACGCCATAGCCACCAACCCAGCTAACCCAATTAGCAACCATTCCACTCATTGAGAAACTGTCAACAACAATACCTGTTTCAATGTTACTTGCTTCAACTCCGTCATCTTCGACTGAGATTGAAAACGCAGATGACGTAATTGGAGTACCGTTTTCGGCGAATACATGCACTCCGATATCAATACTTTCATCATCTTCAATATCAACACCATCATGATCTATGGCATGAAGTAGTGTGACATCATAGCCCCAGTTGCCGCTGTAATTGCTTGGCTCACTCACCAATTGAATATGAATGACATCGAACGGGTCACTACTGTTTGTTGCAGCAACGTAACCGATCAATGTATTTGTATCGGTATCCCATGTCCATTGAACTTCTTCGCCCATCGATGTAAGACCTGTTGGTCCTGATAACATTAGTGATATTACCGTACCGTCTGGGTTTTTAACTTCAATAACTCCACTGTCATTAACATCGTTTGTTGTATCAGGGGTACCATCAGTATCAGGTGTACCATTTGCTAACCCTTCTTCAGACACTTCACTTGGACTAGCACTGACTATGACAATTTGATCTGGAGTTGCAGTTACCTCTATGTTCAGTGTTGACTGTTCTTCGAAGCCGTTGGCATCTTTAAGTTGATAAACAATGCTCGGAACGTTACCGTTATAGTCATCTGCCGGAGTAAATGTATAAACACCATCACTCGCAAGACTGAAAACTCCCACATCATCGATGACAATATTGTTTCCATCCGCAGGGTACTGATTGGCATCACCGGCAATCATGAAGCTCATAACAGTTACTGGCATATGTGGACTGATCCCATCAATCACATTGCCAGTTTTTAAGCCAAAATCTTCAGATATAGTGACATTTTCATTATCATCAACAAAACCTCCTGTTATAGGGGTTACAGATATTGTTGAAACTGTATTATCGCCATCACCATCAGTTACTTGGATACTAAACTCAAACTCTGAACTATCACCACCTACTTGCATTTCTTCGTACTGTAAGAAATCCCACTCTCCCGTAGCTGGAGTAAAGATAAATTGGAAAATGACATCATTATCTTCATCAAAACCTTTGATGATATTCCCTGATAGCTGCGTTGAGATAAGTTGCCCATCAAGTGTTCTTAGTTCACCTGACATCATTGATAATAGTTCTAAGTTTCCTGGTCCGTCAGCACCCCATAATGCTTCAAGCTCTCCATTAGCGTAACCAATTACTGCTTCAGGCTCACCCACAAACTCAACACTCGTAATAGTGAAGTCACTATTATCATTTGGATTATTCTTACCATTATCTGTAGCCTTAACTATCATGGTGTCAAAGCCACCTTCTATCGCTTCAAAATTAGCGGCGAAATTACCGCTCGACGTATCTGAAGTGAATGGCACTGACGCAATTAACTCTCCATCACGATAAAACTCAACAACACCTGTTTCATCTTCACTTCCACCAAACATGGCAGCAAATTCAATTTTCACACCGTACGCTAAAGTATTGGCATCTAGAGTAAAAATGACTTCTTCTGAGGCAGACTCACCATTCAGAGTTCTAAAATCAATTTCACCTGCTATCGGATGATATGGAGCTCCTACACTTTGAACGCCAATGCCATTTCCATCACTATACAAAGTGGCATCAACTAGTGTGATATCGTCGCTCGACTTGAATCCTTTTCCTGAAATGGTAAACCCGTCAAAGTCCATTTCGTATGCATTCGTTAAATTGATTAGCGAGAAATTACCCACTAGGGTATTTGGTATATCCTGCTCAGTAACTATGACCGTTTGTTCATTTACAACAGCAGGGCGATCATCCTCGAAGCTTATTGAAATCGTTGCTGTATCTGTACCACCAGTGCCATCTGATACTAGTAGCTCAAACTGACCTAATATTACATCTTCCACCGTTGTGTCAGGGTGATCGATTGGCCCCTCTAAATTCACGGTATAAGTCCATATATTGCTACCAGCATCCGAAGGTGCTGTCAGTGCGATTGTGATAACTTTCTGATAGTCACCGTTGGCGGATGAACCAATGGAGCCAATCAAAGTATCGGTGTTAGGATCCCATGTCCAAGTGATAGGCATTTGTGCCGACGTCAAATTCAAAAGGTCTCCACTTTCAGAGAATATCGGAGACTCACCCATTGAGACAGTTAATTCATCGCTATCAATGTCTTCTATCTCAAAAGTTCCTGTGTTAACGGCACTGTTTGATTTGTCTTCTGGTGAACCAGTTTGATCTGGAATTCCTACGAAATCTTGGTCATCAGGTGTCAGCCCCTCTTCTGATACACTTTTTGCCTCAACATTACTGATTTTAGGGTCATCATTAATACCAACTATCGTGATAGACACAGTCGTTGATGTTCCGTCGGATAACGCCACTGTAAACGTCTTTAAAACTTCTTCGTCTTTAGCTAATCCATCAACCGTCGCATTTTGATTCAGCGTATACGTCCAGTTGCCTGCGTCATCTACGCTAAAGGTGCCGTAAACGTCACTGACAGTTTTAGCTACAAAGGCCAAATCTGAGTTATCTGCGTCCGTAGCCGTTAGCGTTCCGTTTGCAAATAAGTCCGTGTCTTCTACTACCGTATCTGCATCCACACTCACTACTGGCAAATCATCCGTTCCGATTATCTTAATCGTTACTGTCGTTTCTGTGCCATCGGATAAGGCGACCGTAAAGATCTTGATAAGCTCTTCATCTTCAACGAGTGCATCAACTGTCGCATTTTGATTCAGCGTATACGTCCAGTTACCTGCATCATCTACGGTAAAGGTGCCGTAAACGTCACTGACAGTGTTAGCAACAAAAGCTAAGTTCGGATTATCTGCATCCGTTGCGGTTAGTGTTCCGTTAGCAAATAAGTCTGTGTCTTCTATTACTGTATCTGCGCCCTCACTCACTACTGGCAAATCATCCGTTCCGATTATCTTAATCGTTACTGTCGTTTCTGTGCCATCGGATAAAGCTACCGAAAAGGTTTTGATGAGTTCTTCACCTTCAACGAGTGCATCAACTGTCGCATTTTGGTTAAGCGTGTATGTCCAGTTACCTGCGTCATCTACGGTAAAGGTGCCATAAATGTCACTGATAGAGTTAGCAACAAAGGCTAAATCTGGGTTGTCTGCATCCGTTGCAGTTAGTGTTCCGTTAGCAAATAAGTCTGTGTCTTCTATTACTGTATCTGCGCCCTCACTCACTACTGGCAAATCATCCGTTCCGATTATCTTAATCGTTACTGTCGTTTCTGTGCCATCGGATAAAGCTACCGAAAAGGTCTTGATGAGTTCTTCATCTTCAACGAGTGCATCAACGGTTGCATTTTGGTTAAGCGTGTAGGTCCAGTTACCTGCGTCATCGACGATAAAGGTGCCGTAAATGTCACTGATGGTGTTAGCAACAAAAGCCAAGTCTGGGTTATCTGCATCCGTTGCGGTTAGTGTGCCTTCTGCAAGCAGCTCAGTGTCTTCAATTACTGCTCCAGCATCTTCACTGATCACAGGTAAGTCATCGGTACCCGTTATCTTGACTTTCAAGATGGCCGTGTCTAAACCACCATTTTGATCACTGGCAGTATAAGTGAAGTTTTCGAAGACGATTTCACCTTCTTCAAGTCCGGCCGTTACGGCACGGCTCTTGTCGAGGTAGTATGTGAAGCTGCCGTCGGCATTGAGTACTAGCATGCCGTAAATACCATCAATACTTTGTCCTGCATCTACAATTGTGTCACCAAATTGAACTTGAGTGACGATGAGGTCATCATTTTCAATGTCGGTATCGTTTTCAAGTACATTACCGTTAACCAATGTAGTTTGTTGCGCTGCACCATAAGCAGCATTTTGACCATAACTGCTAACAAACTCAGCCGAGTTGGTATCGAAATTAAAGGTGTAAATATTGTTATCAGAAAAGATGTACAGCAACCCATCATGACCAGAGATCAAGCCAAAGTTCTGGGTTGTTCCGGTAACATTTTCTTTTATGATTGTCGCAACGGCGTTACCCGACGAATCGAAATCAATGCGAGCCAAATGACCCAAGCTGGTCGTAAAATACATTTCTCCTTGATGGAAAACGATGTCACCAGCTGAATTGGCACCCAAGGTGTCAAAGGTGGCAACCACATCACCAAATTGACCACTATCACTTGTGTTTAATTGATAGAGGTTATCGCCACCTGATGCATATAAGTCACCATTCGGAGCAAACGTTAAGCCATTAGACCATGGTACTGAATCATTAATGACTGTCGTTGTACCTGTTATTGGATCAATTATGTACAGGGTACTGCCCGATATGCCATACATCACTCCTGAAGGTGAGATAGCTATATCTGTCATATACTGGTTCAACTGTGCAATAACTTCATGCTCGCCTGTTGCAGGATTGACACGTAATAAGTTTTTCTCACTATCAACAACATAAGCAGTATTGAATGGTGCATCTGGCTCATTGACTTCGTAACAGTCATCTTCTGCAACAGGTCGATCGTTGGTGCCAGTTACGGTAATGGTCACCGTGGTGTCACTGAAGCCACCGTTGTCATCACTAACACGAATGTTATACGTCAGTACGACAGGTGTATCACCTTCTTGCATGGCTTCAACAACTGCAGAGTCATTGAACAAGTTAAAGGTCCACTCGCCCGTTTCACTGTTAAGGATGAACTCACCGTA
>NZ_PGVH01000008.1 GCF_004168585.1 Shewanella sp. OPT22
AGCGGGTGCAAACTGGGTTAATGCGGGTAATGCCTTGCCGGAGATCAAATTAACGGTCAGCGACGGCGAAGAAACAGGTCGAGGTGCAGACACACCGGGATACAGTGACAGCAATGACGCCCCAACCATCATCGTGGCAGCCGAAGACTTTGTTGAAAACAACGCCAATGTCGACGACGTAGCGGCTAGGTTCACAACCAATGATGA
>NZ_PGVH01000009.1 GCF_004168585.1 Shewanella sp. OPT22
CCGGTGTGTCTGCACCTCGACCTGTTTCTTCGCCGTCGCTGACCGTTAATTTGATCTCCGGCAAGGCATTACCCGCATTAACCCAGTTTGCACCCGCTTGGGTGAGCGTAACCGTGCCATCACCATTTAAGACATAGAGTGGCTCACCAGCGTTGTTGCTTGGTACCTCACCGTCCCAATTTATCGTCAGACTGTCACCGTCTTCATCATTGGTTGTGAACCTAGCCGCTACGTCGTCGACATTGGCGTTGTTTTCAACAAAGTCTTCGGCTGCCACGATGATGGTTGGGGCGTCATTGCT